>OZ244973.1:240000-4036827 GCA_965222885.1 Terriglobia bacterium | reverse complement strand
AGAGTCACGGCGCTCGTAAAGCTGCAAATTCCTGCCGGGAAGGCAACGCCGGCGCCTCCGGTGGGGCCGGCCTTGGGCCAACACGGCTTGAATATCATGGAGTTCTGCAAGGCCTATAACGCCAAGACCTCGTCCCGGGACCAGGAGGGCATGATCATCCCGGTGGTGATCACCGTCTATCACGATCGGTCCTTTACGTTCATTACCAAGACGCCGCCGGCCCCGGTGCTGTTGAAGAGGGCTGCCGGTTTGGCCAAGGGCTCGGGAGAGCCGAACAAAAACAAGGTCGGCAAGGTTACGCCGCGGCAGGTGGAAGAAATTGCCCGGGCCAAGTTGCCCGACCTGAACTGTTTGGACCTGAGTTCGGCCATCCGGACCGTGGAGGGAACGGCCCGGAGTATGGGTATTGAAATCGCAAGTTGAAACTCGGGCCGGTGTCCGAAGCCGCGGTCCGGAAAGTTCCACGGCGAGGCGAGTGGAACCGCTCGGGCTGGGAAGTCAATATGAAAAAAGGAAAAAAATTTCGGCAGGCGGTGCAACAGATAGAGCCCAAGTCGTACACCGTGCCGGAGGCGATGAGTCTTCTGAAAAAGGCATCGTTCGCCAAATTTGATGAAACCGTGGAAGTTTCCCTGCGGCTGGGCGTAGATCCCAAGCACGCGGACCAGATGGTTCGCGGAACCGTGTTGTTGCCCCATGGATTGGGCAAAACCAAGCGCGTCATAGTGATCGCGGGGGGAGAGAAGATTCGAGAAGCACGCGAAGCTGGAGCCGACCAGGCGGGCGGAGAAGACATTATCCAGAAGATACGAGGGGGATGGATGGATTTCGACGGCGTCATCTCCACCCCGGACATGATGCGGTCGGTGGGAAAACTGGGGAGGGTGTTGGGTCCGAGGGGGCTGATGCCCAACCCGAAAGCGGGAACCGTGACCCAGGACGTGGCCCGAGCCGTGAAGGAGGTGAAGGCCGGTAAAGTCGAGTTTCGAGTGGATAAAGGCGGGAACATCCACGCACCCGTCGGCAAGGCTTCCTTTGCATCGGACCGGCTTGCGGAAAATGCCTTGGCGCTGATTTCCAGCGTAATCCGTGCGAAGCCTTCCGCGGCCAAGGGGCGCTATGTCGAGAGCGTCACGGTTTCTTCCACGATGGGTCCGGGCATTTCCATCGACCCGGAATCGGTTGCGGCGGATTAGGACCGGCGCATTGCGAGGACCTGCGTAAAGCCGGCGAGGGATATCAACATGGATCATCGGGAAAAAGAGAAACAGGCCGAAGTCCTTCGTGAGAAGCTCAAAGATTCCCAGACGCTTATGTTGACCGGTTTCGAAGGGCTCAAAGTGACTCAGGACGTGGAATTGCGCAGAAAGATGGCTTCCGCCGGAGCCACCTATCGTGTCGTAAAAAATAGCCTTCTGGAGCGCGCCGCTCAGGGGACTCCCGCCGAGCAGGTGGCCCAAGGTTTGCGGGGCACGACCTCGATGAGCTACACCGACAAGGACCCGATTGCCTTAGCCAAATTAGTCGTCCATTACGCCAGGGAGAATCCGGTTTTTACCTTTAAGGCGGGAATGGTCGAGGGACGGGTGATCTCGCTCGAGGTGCTGCGCCAGCTCGCAGCTCTCCCTTCCCGGGAAGCCCTGTTCGCACAGATCGCCGGGGTGGTAAAAGCGGCGCTGCAGAGGACCCTGTCGGCAGCCACCAGTCTTCCCCGGCAGATGGTCATTCTGGTTCGGGAGGCGCAGCAGAAGGAAAAATTCAAAGCGGGAGAAAAGTAGAGCCGTACAGGCCGAGGGCGTAGGATTGATTCACCATCGAATGGAGGAGACCCAATAAGATGTCGGAAAGAGTGGAAAAGACCGTAGAAGAAATGAAGAGTTGGACCCTGCTCGAAGCCGCGGAGTTCGTCAAGAAGTTCGAGGAAGAGTTTGGAGTTACCGCGACCGCTGCCGTGGCGGGTATGGTGCCTGCCGGGGCTTCCCCGGGAGGAGAGGCCGCGGGAGCGGAAGAGGAAAAGACGGAATTTACCGTGGTCTTGACGGCGGTGGGTTCCAACAAGATCAACGTCATCAAAGCCGTCCGCGAAGTTACCAGCTTGGGCTTGAAGGAGGCCAAGGACCTGGTGGATGGTGCGCCCAAGCCCATCAAGGAAGATGTCCCCAAAGAGGAAGCCGAGAACGTGAAGAAGAAATTCTCTGAAGTGGGCGCCACCGTCGAGATTCAATAAATCGTCTCTTTTCTCTAAGCGTTTTCCCCCTGCCGGGAAGACAGGTCCGAGGTTGAAGAAAATCTCACCTCTACTGGCACACATCGTTTCCCTTAGAGCTATGACGCTCAGGGGATCCCCTTCATCCGCTGTCCGGACGCCGCTCAGGCCGAGTCGGCCAGCCGGACCGGATGTCAGGGCTTCAGGAAGTTCCACCATCGAAAGTGAGGCGTATCCAGCATGTTGAATGGCAACCAGAGCGGGTCCCCCCTCCGGGTAGATTTTGGAAAAATCCAATCGGGCATCCAGATTCCCAACCTGATTGAGGTTCAGAAGAAATCGTACGAACGATTCCTGCAAATGAACTTGCTCCCCTCGGAACGTGAGGACGTCGGGCTGCAATCGGTCTTCAGCTCCGTATTTCCCATTACGGACTTCCGGGGTGTTTCCCAACTCGACTTTGTGGACTACTCCATCGGGAACTGGGAATGCAAATGCGGCAACCTCCGAGGGTTGTACCACCTGCGCAGCACCTGCAAAAGCTGCGGAAATTCGGTCATCACCGACCCCTTCAAAGTGGGCGATGTCCTCTGCACCAAGTGCGGCACGTACAACCAGAATGTGGTGACGTTCTGTAATAAGTGCGGGGGTCCGGTGGGCTTGCGGCTCAAATATGACGTGCAGGAGTGCCAGGAGCGAGGCATGACTTTCTCGGCTCCTTTGAAGGTGACCATCCGTCTTACCATTTTCGATAAAGATGAGGATACGAATACCCGGAATATTCGGGACATCAAAGAGCAGGAAGTTTACTTCGGGGAAATTCCCTTGATGACTGAAAACGGCACCTTTGTCATCAATGGGACCGAGCGGGTCATCGTCAGTCAGCTACACCGTTCTCCCGGCGTCTTCTTTGAAGCGACTCCCGCCAAGACCTACTTCCTGGGGAAGATTATTCCCTATCGGGGCTCCTGGGTGGAATTCGAGTATGACACCAAGAACATCCTTTATGTCCGTATCGACCGGAAACGGAAATTCCTGGGAAGTGTTTTCCTGCGAGCCTTGGGGCTGGCCAATGACGAAGAAATCCTGCGTACGTTTTATAGCATCGAAAACCTCCGCCTTCGCGGCGGGAAATTCTTTTGGGCGCTTTCGAAAGGCTTGGTGGGCTTGAAGGCAGCCCAGGATGTTTCCCACCCTCGAAGCGGGGACGTGCTGGTTCACGGCGGAAAGAAGATCACCTCGCAAGGCCTGAAAGGGCTGGAAAAAGCCCGCATCACCGACGTCGAAGTCTCCGCCCGGGACCTGGAGGGCGCCCTGTCCGCCGCCGATGTGGTGGAGCCGGCGACCGGAGAGGTTCTGGTGGAGGCCAACGCGGAAGTCACCTTGGATATCCTCGCCTCATTGCAGGAGGCGAAGATCAAAAGTCTCAGTGTGTTCTTTCCGGAACGGGATGATGTGGGCATCGTGCTGAGCCAGACCCTGGGGAAGGATAGCGTCAAATCCTCGCAGGAGGCCTTGATTGAAATTTATCGAAAGATGCGGCCCGGTGACCCGCCTACCGTGGATGCAGCCACAAAGCTGTTCCAGGGCATGTTCTTCGATGCTCGCAAGTACGACTTTTCCCGTGTCGGCCGCATGAAGTTCAACCTCAAGCTAGGCTACTACACCAAGCTCAAGGAGCGACTGGAGGGCAAAACCTCAACGCTGCGGGTGGGAAGGGGGAACAGATTTCCCCAGGATGACTTCGTGGTCCTCGTTGGGCAGGAAAAAATCCGGGTCGGGAAGCGCGAAGGGGATGAGTTTACTCAGTTGACCCGAGGCTATGAGGGAACCCGCCCTGCCGACCATCCGGAAGGAGCCGTCGTGCAAGCTCCTATGGATCGGCGCACGCTGGACCCGGAGGATTTCTTTTCGGCCATTCAATATCTGCTGAGGCTGAGGAAGAATCCCGGCGGCTTTTATACCACCGACGACATCGATCACCTGGGCAACCGTCGAGTGCGGGCCGTCGGCGAGTTGTTGGAGAATCAGTTTCGGATCGGGCTGGTGCGGATGGAGCGGGCCATCAAGGAACGTATGTCCGTGTACCAGGAGATGTCCACGGCCATGCCCCACGATCTGATCAATGCCAAGCCGGTGATGGCCTCCATCCGTGAGTTTTTCGGGTCCTCCCAGCTTTCCCAATTTTTGGATCAGACGAACCCGCTTTCCGAGATCACCCACAAACGGCGGCTGTCGGCTCTGGGGCCGGGGGGGCTGTCACGCGAGCGGGCGGGATTTGAGGTCCGCGACGTTCACCCCACTCACTACGGGCGTATTTGCCCCATTGAGACGCCCGAGGGGCCCAATATCGGCCTTATCAGCTCGCTCTCCTGTTACGGCCGGATCAACGAGTTTGGATTCATTGAGAGTCCCTACCGGAAGGTTCGCAACGGACGGGTGGTGGAACACGTCGCCATCACCCACAGCGGGGACGGCCGGTGGGCCGTGAATGAGCAGGTGGAAAAGGCGGCTGTGGAAAAAGTGAATGCCGAGTTGCGCGAGAAGAAGCGCAAGCGGGTCGAGTATGTCCCCCATTCGTTCTACCTCTCCGCCTGGGAGGAGGATCAGTACGTCGTCGCTCAGGCTAACGTGGAGTTGGATGAGAAGGGGCGGATTGTTCCCGAGCTCGTCAACGCCCGCCAGGCCGGCAACTTCGTCTTAAGGAGCCGCGAGGAGATCGACTACATCGATGTCAGTCCCAAGCAACTGGTGAGTGTGGCGGCCTCCCTGATTCCCTTTCTGGAGAATGACGACGCCAACCGGGCCCTGATGGGTTCCAACATGCAGCGCCAATCGGTACCTCTGCTGCGGGCGGAGGCTCCTTGGGTGGGCACCGGGATGGAGGAGGTGACGGCGCGGGATTCCGGGGCGGTGGTCCTTTGCAAGCGCAGCGGAGTGGTGGATGGCGTGGACAGCGAACGGATTATCGTGCGCGTCGAAGGCAACGGCCATGCCGGGCAATTGTCCCGAGAAATCGGTTCCGACATCTATCAATTGACCAAGTTCCGCCGTTCCAACCAGAACACATGCATCAACCAAAGGCCGGTGGTCCGAAAGGGTGACTCGGTCGAAGCGGGTCAGGTCCTGGCTGACGGGTCTTGCACCCACCGGGGCGAGTTGGCTCTGGGGCGCAACATTCTGGTGGCCTTTATGCCTTGGCGCGGCTACAACTTCGAGGACGCCATGCTGGTCAGCGAAAAGCTGGTGCGGGAGGATTCCTACACCTCCATTCACATCGAGGAGTATGAGATTGAAGCTCGCGACACCAAGCTGGGGCCCGAGGAGGTCACCCGCGACATCCCCAATATCGCCGAATCCATGCTGAAGGATTTGGACGATAGCGGCATCGTCCGCGTGGGTGCTTATGTGAAACCGGGCGACATTCTGGTGGGAAAGGTCACGCCGAAAGGAGAGACTCAGCTCACGCCGGAGGAAAAGCTGCTTCGCGCTATTTTCGGAGAGAAAGCCGGTGACGTTCGCGATGCCTCGCTGGCCTGCCCTCCGGGCGTGGAGGGCATCGTGGTGGATGCGAAGGTCTTTTCCCGCAAAGGTGCGGAAAAGGACGAACGCGCGCAGACCATCGAAGCGGCCGAGGTGACTCGTTTGGAGAAGAATCTCTCCGATGAGGTCCGCATCCTCAACGATGAACGTCTGAAGCGTCTCGTTGCCCTGCTCGAAAATGAGAAACTCTCGTCCGATCTCCACGATGAAAAGACCAACAAGAGGCTGCTGTTCAAGGGTACGGGTTTGGATCGCGCGGCACTTGAGAAGCTCTCGGCGCGCAATCTCAAGCGAGCTAAGGTCGGCCGAAAGGACCCCACCCTCTTCGAGAAGATTGACGATATCGAGGAGATGACCTCCCGGCAGATCGACATCCTGCGCAAGATCACCGATGAAAAGATTCAGAAGCTGAAGAAGGGCGATGAGTTGCCGCCGGGAGTTATCCGGCTCGTGAAAGTCTATATCGCGATGAAGCGGAAGCTCTCGGTGGGTGATAAGATGGCGGGCCGCCACGGAAACAAGGGGGTGATTGCCCGCATTCTTCCCGAAGAAGACATGCCTTACCTGCCGAACGGTACACCGGTAGAGATCGTGCTGAATCCCCTCGGCGTACCTTCGCGCATGAATGTCGGGCAGATTCTGGAGACCCACCTCGGCTGGGCCTCCCATGCGCTGGGGGCAAGGGTCCGGGAGCTGTTGGAGAAAAATGGCGAGCCCGAGACGTTGCGCAACGAGCTCCGGGGAATCTTTCGCGAAAGCTACCTTGCGAAAGATTTGCTGGATGCCGGTGACGAGCAAATCGGGGCCCTCGGCCGGAAATTCAGCGACGGAGTGTTTTTCTCTACCCCGGTCTTCGACGGGGCCTCGGAACGGGAGATCAAGAGCTTCCTCGAGAAGGGCGGCCTGCCCGGATCCGGCAAGACCCGCCTGTATGACGGCATGACGGGTGAGGTTTTCGAGCAGGAGGTGACGGTGGGCTATATCTACATGCTGAAACTTTCCCACCTGGTCGATGACAAGATACACGCTCGCTCCATCGGCCCGTATTCGCTGATTACGCAACAGCCGCTGGGTGGCAAGGCGCAGTTCGGCGGTCAACGGTTCGGCGAAATGGAAGTGTGGGCCTTGGAAGCGTATGGAGCGGCTCACATTCTCCAGGAGTTGCTCACCGCGAAGTCGGATGACGTCTATGGCCGCGCCAAGATCTACGAAGCGATCGTCAAGGGGGAGTCGGCCCATGAGCCGGGGGTCCCCGAATCCTTCAACGTGCTCGTGCGGGAGCTCCAGAGCCTCTGCCTGGACGTGGAACTGATGAGGAAGCCGAAGGACGCTCTGATGGATTCGGTTGCCCCTGATAACGGCATCGAAGCCGGGCCGGCCCGTTCTGCCGGCCTGGGGAATTCCCCCCCCGGAGACGCAAAGGCCTGAATCTACAAAGTATTTTCCCTCAAGGAGGAGACCTTGTATCGCAGCAGTCCCTATGATCGTGTAAGCCCGGTTGTTGATTTCGACAGTATCCGCATCAGTCTCGCCGCGCCGGAGAAGATCCGTTCGTGGTCCCACGGCCAGGTTACCAAACCGGAGACCATCAATTACCGAACCTTCAAACCCGAGAGGGAGGGCCTGTTCTGCGCGCGTATTTTCGGCCCTGTGACCGACTGGGAATGCCTGTGCGGCAAATACAAGCGCATGAAGCATCGCGGTGTGATCTGCGACAAATGCGGCGTTGAAGTGACCCTTTCGAAGGTGCGCCGGGAGCGGATGGGGCATATCGAGCTGGCTTCGCCCTGCTCTCACGTCTGGTTTTTCAAGGGACTTCCCAGCCGGATCGGCCACCTGCTGGACCTGTCTTTGCGGGATCTCGAGGCTATCCTCTACTTCGAAAAATATGTGGTGGTGGAGCCCGGAGAAGCTCCCGTCAAGGATAAAGAGCTTCTGACCGAAGAGCAATATCGGGAGTTGGTCGATGAAAATTACCCCAAGTTCCGCGCGGGCATGGGTGCTGAAGCCATCAAGGAACTCCTCAAGCAAGTTGATTGCAACGAGTTGGCTCAGGAGTTGCGCGAAAAGATGCGAACGGACCCCTCCCAGCAAAAACGAACCAAATACACCAAACGGCTGAAGGTCTTGGAAGCCTTTCGCAGGTCAGGCAACCGGCCCGAGTGGATGATCCTCGACGTGCTCCCGGTCATTCCACCCGAGTTGCGTCCGCTGGTTCCTTTGGACGGCGGGCGCTTTGCGACCTCCGACCTCAACGATCTTTATCGGAGAGTTATCAATCGGAATAACCGATTGAAAAAGCTGCTCGAGCTGCGTGCGCCCGAGGTCATCATCCGTAACGAGAAGCGCATGCTTCAGGAAGCCGTGGATGCATTGTTCGACAACGGACGTCGCGGCAGAATCCTGCGGGGCGCCAACAACCGGCCGCTGAAGTCTCTCTCGGATACCTTGAAAGGCAAGCAGGGGCGTTTCCGGCAAAATCTGTTGGGAAAACGGGTGGACTACTCCGGCCGATCGGTGATCGTCGTGGGGCCGGAGTTGAAACTCCATCAGTGCGGGCTGCCGAAGAAGATGGCTTTGGAGTTGTTCAAGCCCTTCATCTATCATCGTCTCGAGCTCAGCGGGCAGTGCAGCACCATCAAGGCCGCCAAAGAGATCGTGGAGCGCCAGGACCCTCTGGTGTGGGACATCCTGGAGGAGGTGATCAAGGACCACCCCATTCTGCTCAATCGCGCGCCCACGCTCCACCGGCTCGGCATACAGGCCTTTGAGCCGATCCTGGTCGAAGGAAAGGCCATCAAGATTCACCCGCTGGTCTGCACGGCCTTCAATGCCGATTTCGATGGAGACCAGATGGCCGTGCATATTCCACTTTCTCCCGAGGCGCAGACGGAAGCCTCCGTCTTGATGCTCAGTTCCCAGAACATCCTTTCGCCGGCCAACGGACAGCCGGTCACGGTGCCGAGTCAGGATATCGTGCTGGGCATCTACTATTTGACCAAGGAAAAGCACGGAGCCAAAGGAGAAGGAAGGCTGTTCGCCTCGCCCGAGGAGGTTGTCATGGCGCTGGAGGGCGGCAGCGTCGAGACGCAGTCGGCCATTAAGCTCCGCTACACCGGACGGGTCATCGATCTCACCACGGCGTTCGACGATCAGGACGTTTTGCACACCGAACCCATTACGGTCAACAACCAGTTCATCGATACAACCGTAGGCCGGGTGTTGTTCAACTCTCGGCTGCCCGAGACCATGCCCTTTGCGAACGGATTGCTGCGCAAGAAAGGCCAGACGCAACTGGTCCACTATTGTTACCTGCGGTTCGGGTTGGAAACCACCGTCCAGATGTTGGATGCCGTCAAGGAACTCGGTTTCCTTTATGCGACCAAAGCGGGCATCTCCATTGGGGTGGATGATCTGATTGTCCCTCTGGACAAGCAGACCCTTGTCCATCGGGCCGAAAAAGAGGTGATGGACGTGGAAAAGCAATACCAGGAGGGCGCCATCACGCATGGGGAACGCTACAACAAGGTGATCGCCATCTGGTCGAACGTCACCGACCGGGTCTCGGATGAGATGTTCCGCGCGATGCGCAAGGAGGATAA
This sequence comes from Terriglobia bacterium, assembly GCA_965222885.1. GTDB lineage: Bacteria > Acidobacteriota > Terriglobia > UBA7540 > JAPUME01. Next base: position 4,027,476 of record OZ244973.1, on the reverse strand, counting down.
GGAAGGCGAGCACTTTAATCCCATCTACATGATGGCCGATTCGGGTGCCCGAGGCTCCAAGCAGCAGATCCGCCAGCTCGCGGGTATGCGCGGCCTGATGGCGAAGCCCTCGGGAGAGATTATCGAGGCGCCCATTACGGCGAACTTCCGGGAAGGGCTGAACGTGCTGCAATACTTTATCTCCACGCACGGCGCGCGCAAGGGGCTGGCCGATACGGCGCTCAAAACCGCCGATTCCGGCTATCTGACCCGACGCCTGGTGGATGTGGCCCAGGATGTCATCTTGACCGAATTGGATTGCGGAACGGTGGATGGCATCTATGTGGGGCCGATTGTGGAAAGCGGAGAAGTGATCGAGCCGTTGCGAGACCGCATTGTGGGTCGCGTCTCTCTCGAGCAGATCAAGGACTACGAGGGCAACGCGATCGTGAACGTCAATCAGGAGATCAACGAGGACTTGGCCAATGCGGTGCAGGCGGCCGGTATCGAGCGGGTGAAGATCCGCTCCGTGCTGAGCTGTGAGTCCCGGCGCGGTGTGTGTGTGAGCTGCTACGGCCGAAACCTGGCCACGGGGCGTATGGTGGAATTGGGTGAGGCCGTCGGTGTCATCGCCGCGCAGTCGATCGGTGAGCCCGGCACGCAGCTTACCATGAGGACCTTCCACATCGGCGGAACGGCCAGCCGGATCGCCGAGCAGACGACGTTGGAAGTCAAAAATTCCGGCTTCTTCAAATATCAAAACCTCGTCACGGTGAAGAACAAAGAAGGCCACTTCGTTGCCATGAACCGGAATGGGACCGTCGCGGTAGTGGACGAAAAGGGACGTGAACGCGAACGCTATGTGGTGATTTATGGTGCGAAGATCAAGCTAAAGGACGGAGAACCGGTGCAGTTGGGTCAGGTGGTCGCCGAATGGGATCCGTTTACTTTCTCGATTCTTACCGAAGTAGGCGGAACCATCAAATTCAAAGACCTGCACGAGGGAACCACCTTGCACGAGGAGGTGGACGAAGTGACCGGTCTTTCCCGTTGGGTCGTCACCGAATCGACCGATGAGAAGCATCAGCCGCAGATTCTCATTAAACCCGACGGGCGGACAGGGGGAAAATCGAAGGCCTACCTGATGCCCTCTCGGGCCCACCTGATGGTCAGTGACGGACAGGGGGTCCAGCCCGGAGACGTGCTGGCTAAGATCCCTCGGGAGACCACCAAAACCAAGGACATCACGGGCGGGTTGCCGCGTGTGGGCGAGTTGTTTGAAGCCCGGCGCCCGCATGAGACGGCTGTCATCACCGAGATAGACGGGACCGTTCACTATGGGGACCTCTCGAAGGGACAACGCAAGATCATCGTCACCCCGGAGGTCGGGGAACCCAAAGAGTACCTGTTGCCGCGAGGTGTCCACGTCGCGGTTCAGGAGGGTGAACGAGTCAAGGCCGGTGAACCTCTCATGGACGGCCCGCGGAATCCCCACGACATTCTCGCGGTGCTCGGAGAAAAGGAGTTGCAGGCTTACCTGGTGGACGAGATTCAGGAGGTCTATCGACTCCAGGGCGTCAACATTAACGACAAGCACATTGAGGTGATCGTCCGCCAGATGATGCGCTGGGTCAAGGTGGAGGACGTCGGCGATACGACTTTCCTGCTCGAAGAGCAAGTGGACAAGTTCGCTTTCCGGGAGGAAAACGAACGGGTCCGCGCGCAGGGTGGCAAGCCGGCAACGGTCCGTCCTCTGCTGCTGGGCATCACGAAGGCCTCGCTTTCGACCGATTCCTTCATTTCGGCTGCGTCCTTCCAGGAAACGACGCGAGTTCTCACGGAAGCCTCGATCCGCGGTCTGGTGGATCACCTGCGGGGATTGAAGGAAAACGTGATCATGGGACGGTTGATTCCGGCGGGGACCGGCATGGAATACTACCGCAACTTCAAATTACTCACCGAGCCGGAGATTCCCGAGGTGCCCGAAGCGCTGACCGAGGGCGTGGAAGCCGCTGCCGGCTTGCCGGCCGTCGAGTTGGCCGACGAGGACGAGGCCCGAGTCCAGACCTGATGGGTATAGCGATAGCGTTTCCCGACCGGAAACGCCCTCGCCGGGCGGGATGCCTCTGAGAAAGAGCCGATGCGTTTCAGTTGTTGGCAGTGCGGGGTATCCGTTCAGCGGCTGGGCGCAGACCGCGTCACCACTCGCGAGACCTGCCCCCGGTGCGACTCCGACCTTCATTGCTGCCGCAACTGCCGCTTTTATGACCCTTCGGTCCACAACCAGTGCCGCGAGACGCAAGCCGAATGGGTCAAGGAGAAGGACCGCGCCAATTACTGCGACTATTTCCAGCCCGTCGAAGCCGTCGGCTCCCCTCGAAGGTCCCGTACTTCCTCCGACGAGGTGAAGAAAAGATTCAACGACCTCTTCAAAATCTGACCGGCTGCGAAGGGGACCGATCGCGGCTCTACGCCTGCATCCCTATGGCGGAGCGCGAATTTTCTCCACGAAAGGCACGCAATCAGGGTAGGGTCCGCGTTTTTGATGGGTCCAGTATCGTGCCGAGGGTTAAGAGAGCTCGAAGCCGCCGGATTTCTCGAAGGCGCGGGCCAGTTGAAGCAGGGGTGCTTCTTCGAAGTGCCGCCCGATGAGTTGCATCCCCACCGGAAGGGAGGGAGAATCAGCCGTCTTGCCGCAGGGAACCGAGATTCCCGGCAGGCCCGCCAGACTGGCCATCACCGTATAGATGTCGGCCAGATACATCGAAAGCGGGTCGTCGATTTTTTCCCCGATCTTGAAGGCAGGTAGAGGGGTGGTGGGCATAAGGACCACGTCCACTTCCTGGAAGGCTTCCAGGAAATCGTGGGTAATCAGCGTCCGCACCTTCTGGGCTTTCAAGTAGTAGGCCTCATAGTAGCCGGAACTGAGGGCGTAGGTCCCCAGCATGATGCGTCGTTTCACCTCCGCGCCGAAGCCGCCGTCGCGAGTTTTTCTGTACATGTCGCGCAGGTCTGCAAATTCCGGCGAGCGGAACCCGTAGCGAATGCCGTCGTATCGCGCCAGGTTCGAGCTGGCCTCCGCCGTGCAGATGATGTAGTAGCAGGCGACGGCGTACTCGGTATGCGGCAGCGTGATGGGAACCACCTTGCAGCCCAGCTTCGCCAGCCGGTCCATGCCTTGCTGGATGTTGTCCCCGACACGGGCCTCCAACCCTTCCCAACACTCCTTGGGGATTCCCACTCGAAACGAGGAAACGTCGTCTTCGATGGCGGCCAGGTAATCCGGCACGGGGACATCGGCGGCGGTGGAATCCAACGGGTCCGGACCGGCGATCACCTGCAGGACGTGTGCCAGGTCCCTTACACTGCGCCCCAACGGCCCGATGTGGTCCAGAGAGGAGGCGAAGGCCACCAACCCGTACCGCGAGACCCGGCCGTAGGTTCCCATCATTCCGGGCACGCCGCAGAAGGCCGCGGGTTGGCGGATGGAGCCTCCGGTGTCGGACCCCAGGGCGGCCACCGCCATATGGGCGGCCACCGCCGCCGCCGACCCGCCGCTCGACCCGCCGGGGACTCGCTCCCGATCGTGTGGGTTGCGAGTGTTGAAGAAGGCGGAATTTTCAGTGGAAGAACCCATCGCAAATTCGTCGCAGTTGGCCTTGCCCAGAAACACCGCTCCGGCTCTGTCCAGACGCTCGACGGTGGTCGCGTCATAGGGAGGCCTGTAATTTTCGAGCATCTTCGAAGCGCAGGTGGTCCGCATGCCCCGGGTGATGATTTCGTCTTTGATCGCCACCGGAACCCCGGCCAGGGGAGACAAGTCTTTGCCGGAGGCGACCCCTTCATCGACCCGTCGGGCTTGCGCGAGAGCGCGCTCCTCGCCCAGCGTGATATAGGCTCGGACGTCGGTGTCCTTCTGACGGATGTGGTCGAAGTGGGCTTGTGCGAGCTCGACGGCGGAGATTTTTCTCGCCCGCAGCAGGCCGGAGATTTCGTCGATGGTAAGCGTCGTGGGGTTCACAGGTCAGTCCGGCGTCGAGACCTGGGTGGGTGTTCCATCACGGCGGGGAGAAACCGACAACGGAGTTACTCCTTCTCAATGACGCGCGGAACCTTGAAGTAGCCGGGCCCGGTTTCCGGAGCGTTCTGCAAGGCCACCTCGGAATCGAAGGTTTTGCGCGCCGAATCAGGACGTATGGAGAGGTTTTCCTGGGCCGAATACGTCACCTGCGCCATCGGCTCGATCCGGCTTGTGTCCAGCTCGTTCAGTTTCTCCATATATTTCAGGACGGCGTCCAACTGAGGTACAAATTGGCTGAGCTCCTCGTCGGTCAGCTCCAGGTGGGCCAGAGCTGCTACATATCGTGCGTCTTTCTCAGTTAGGGGCATTCAGGTCAGCTCCACTCGTTGCGGGCGAAATATTTCCTCATGGATCGTCGAAACAGTACGCGAAGCTCAGGGTCCAATGCGGACGGGTCCGGCTCGTCGGCAACCGGGGGAAGCTCACCGGGTGGACGGGCTGGGGTTGCCGGCGATGGCACCGTCTGCCGGATCTGGGGAAAAGGCCGAAAATCAAAGGTCACCTTTTGCACCAGATCGTGGTCGAAGAATGAATTGACGGCCCCGCGGATTTCTCCCACCATATTATGAAGCTCCAAATTCCAAGACACGCTGTTGACTTCGAGTTTCAGCACACCCCGTTGGCAACTTACCGGGCGGGTATGGGCTGCCATGGCGGTTCCCGTCACCAACGGCCAAAGAGATTGCAGAATCGGGATCACGTCGGAATGGGAGTCCTTGATTTGGGACGATAGAATCCGTGTGACGACGTGCTGAATCGGGTCCATAGGAAATAGATGAATATAAGGTTTCCTGCAAAAGGAGATGCAGTTTAACACAGACCTGAGACAGGGTGAATCCCTTCTTGAACCGATGGGGTGCGAAACAGGGGGCAAGCCCCGGTCTCGTTGACACCTCGACGAGTAGGTTGTAGGATGCCAACGCGCTGCCGGCGGGCGAGTCAGGAAGGATTGGCCCGTCAAGGTGTCCGGACCCCACGAGCCGGAAAGCGAGGTATCCCCCAAGGCACTCGCCCGAGGAGAGCATGAAAATAGTTGTGGCGCTCAAGCAGGTTCCCGCACGGGATTCCATTCTCCGTCTCAATGCCTCCCGGACCTGGATCGATGAGAAAGACGTAAGTTTCGAGGTCAACGAACCCGACACCTACGCGCTGGAGGAGGCTCTGCGCCTGAAGGAGAAGCAGGGCGGAGAGGTGGTGGTCTGTTCTCTGGGGCCCGCGCGGGTGCAGCAGGCCATCAAGGAGGCACTCGCCAAGGGCGCCGAGCGTGCCATCCATCTTGAGGATGATAAGTTTGCCCAACTCGACGCCCAGGGGACGGCACGGGCCTTGAGCAAGGCGCTGGCCTCGGAAAGTCCCGACCTGATCCTGACCGGTCTGCAGTCCGATGACGCCGGCTATGCTCAGACGGGCGTGGTTCTGGCTGAGATGTTGGGCTTTCCGCATGCCTCGATTGTGATGGAAATCCAGTTGGAGGGGCAAAAGCTCCGGGTCAAGCGTGAGCTGGAAGCGGGTTGGTTCCAATGGGTGGAAATGCCCTTGCCGGCGGTGCTCACCATTCAGTCGGGCATCAACAAGCCGCGTTATGCCAGTCTTCCGGGCATCATGCGGGCGAAAAACAAGCCCATTCGCAAGATGGGAGCCGAAGCCCTGGGCCTTTCGGCGGATCTGTTGGCGCCGAGGCAAAAGATACTTCGACTCTATGTGCCGGAAAGAACGGCCAAGACCGAATTTCTGCAGGGAACCACCCGCGGGGTTGTCACCCAACTGATCGACAAGCTCAGGAACGAAGCTCGGGTCTTATAGCGCCGGAAAAAGACGCCGGTCCGGTCCGGGTCCGGTGCGAATCGAGGCGAAAGCTCCCGGGGAGGAATTTCATTTCGTGAAAGACGGCGTGCTGGTTTTTGTGGAACACCGCGAGGGCGCGCTCGACCGCGTCGCCTGGGAAGCTCTTGCCGCGGGACAGAAGCTGGCGGGGGATTTGGGCTGTGGGGTTTCCTGGGTTGCGATGGGAAAGGGAGCCTCGACGGCAGGAAAGCAACTGGCGGGAACGAAGGTGTCCGCATCCCGCGTTGCCGAAGCGGATGCCTTGCGTTTCTACACGGCCGACGGTTACGCGACTGCGCTCCAAGAAATCATCGCAGCGGTGAACCCTGCGTGGGTGGTTTTCAATCATACCTATCAGGTGCGGGATTTTGTTCCCAAGCTGGCCGCCTCGCTCGATAGCGGGCTGGCGAGTGACTGTATCGGGTACCGGGTCGAGCAAGGGCGGGTCATCCTGGTCCGGCAGGCCTTTCAGGGCCGGTTCGCCTGTGACGTGGAGTTGACGGGGCGTCCTCCCTATTTGGTGACCTTTCAAGCGGGGGTCTTCCGAGAGGACGCCGCCGAGCGCCAATCGGCATCGGCACCCGTCCAATCGGTCCGGATCGGCTTGCCGGCTGACCGAATCCGCTCCCGCCCCGAGGCACCCTTCCGGGAAGCCAAGCAGTCGGTGGATTTAGGCCAAGCGGAAATCATTGTGGCGGTGGGGCGGGGGATCAAGGGACCGGAGGCGCTCGAGATGGTGGGCAAGCTGGCCAAGGCCCTGGGAGCGGAGATCGCCGCCTCGCGGCCGGTTTGTGACAACGGCTGGCTGCCGATGGACCGGCAGGTAGGCAGTTCGGGGCAGACGGTCGCTCCGAAGCTTTACCTGGCCCTGGGCATCTCCGGGGCGATCCAGCATCAGGTGGGGATGAAGGGGTCACGGACCATCGTAGCCGTCAACAAAGATGCCGAAGCTCCTATCTTCGAGATTGCCGCCTATGGAATCGTCGGCAACCTGTTTGAAGTGGTCCCGTCTCTGACCGCAGAAATCCAAAAGTTGAAAGCCGCCGGCTGACCCGTCGCGTAGGAATTGAACAGCACGGCTCTCGCTTTCCGGATGGATTCCCCTATGAACGTTACCCGTGAAACCATGGAAGCCGATGTGGTGATCGTCGGCGCAGGACCCGCCGGGCTGGCCTGTGCTATCCAACTGGCTCGGCTCTATCGGGAACAAGCGGATCGGCCAGCGAGACAGGGAGGGTCATCGGCTTGCTTCAAGCCGGAAAATATCTACGTTCTGGAAAAGGCCAGTGAGATCGGGGCGCACAACCTTTCGGGTGCCGTGCTGGACCCTCGGGCTCTGCGCGAGTTGATACCGGATCTGGAAAACTCCGACGCGCCGATCACGTCCGTAACCAAGGACTCCGTCTATTTCTTTACCCAACGCCGTGCGCTCCGCCTTCCTCTTACGCCCCCCTTCTTGCGCAATCGCGGGAACTACTTGGTGTCCTTGAACCGGCTGGTGAAGTGGTTGGGACAACGGGCGGAGCAGGCGGGTGTCAGTCTGTTTCCCGGATTCGCCGCGGTGGACCTGCTGGTGGAGGACGGGCGGGTGGTCGGCGTGCGTACCGACGACAAGGGAGTCGATCGCCGGGGAAAGCCGAAGAGCAATTTCCAGCCCGGCTATGACCTGCGCGCCAAGGTGGTGGTGCTGGCCGAAGGTGTCCGCGGCTCCCTGACCAAACAACTGGCCAAACGGTATGCTCTGGAGGAGGGAAGAAATCCGCAGGTCTATACGCTGGGGATCAAAGAGCTATGGGAGATCCCTCCAGGACGCCTGAATGCGGGCCAAGTGATCCACACGGCAGGGTGGCCCCTTACGAGTCGAGAATTCGGCGGCGGCTTTGCTTACGGGCTCTCCGAGACGGAACTCTCCTTGGGACTGGTGGTGGGGCTCGATTATGAGAATCCCCGCTTCGACCCCCACGAAACTTTTCAAAGATTCAAGACTCATCCCTTCGTAAGACGTCTTTTAGGGGGCGGACAGATGATCCGGTACGGTGCCAAAACAATTCCCGAGGGCGGTTATTTTTCTTTGCTTCCTACGGCGGTAGAAGGCGCGGTGATCATCGGTGACGCGGCGGGGTTTTTGAATTCACAGCGGCTGAAAGGGATCCATCTGGCCCTCAAGACGGGCATGCTCGCCGCGGGAACGATCCTTGCGGCCCTCGTAGCGGGAGACGTTTCGGCCTCGCAGCTCGGTAAGTTGGAGACCCGGTGGCGGTCCAGTTGGGTCCATCAGGAACTGTGGAAGGTACGAAACTACCACCAGGGCTTCGAGCACGGATTCTGGAGCGGCGTCTTCCATACGGCCTTGCAGACCCTTACCGGCGGTCGCGGTCTGCGCAGCCGCTATCCGGCCCGAGCGGGACATGAGCGAATGAAGAAGGTTGCGGAGATTTCCGGCCCGGCTCCTTCCCGAACGAAGCCGGACAATCGAGTCACTTTCGACCGGCTGAAGAACGTTTACCACTCTGCGACCGGGCACGAGGAGGACCAGCCGTCTCACCTCCGCATCGCCGACTTCGATATCTGCAACGACCGTTGCACCCGAGAGTACGGCAACCCTTGTCAACACTTCTGCCCGGCGTCCGTCTATGAGATGGAATCCACCGGGGAGGGTTCAGGCAAGCGTCTGAAGCTCAATCCCTCGAACTGTGTCCACTGCAAGACGTGCGACATTATGGACCCCTACCAGATCATCGACTGGGTCTGTCCCGAGGGTGGCGGCGGGCCGCGCTACGACGGTCTGTGAACCATGCCGACCCAAGGTCCGGCGGCCGCGCCCGTGCCGGCGCCGACGGCGCTCGGTTGGGTCGGTTCCCTACCGGAGTCCATACGGGGCTTCCGAATCCTCCCACAACCCCGCCGCGGGTTTCGAGTCCGAACCGGCTGTGCTATAACGAGTTGATGCTGACAAGTCCGGATGTATCAACAAGAAACGGGACCGAGGAGCCAGCCGGGGCGGTGTCGGCCTCGGCCCCAAAGCCCTCGGGCGAGGCCCCACCGGGTTTCAGTCGGAAGCAGCGGCTTTTGATTTTCCTGGCTACCTGGGTGGGCTATGGGCTCGTTGCGCTCATTGGGCGCACCCTGCGGTGGGAGGTCGTAGGCGAGGAGAATTGGCAAAGCATCTTCGCGAACGGCCACCGAGCTCTCTACACCTTCTGGCACCGTGCGATCTTTTCCGCCACCTGGTTCTGGCGCCGGCGAGGCATTGTTGTGATGACCAGCCGCAATTTCGACGGCGAATACATTGCGCGCATTATTCAGCTTCACGGTTACCGAGCCGCGCGGGGGTCCAGCTCCCGGGGAGCCACGCGCGCGTTGATCGAGCTCGCGCGGCATCTGCGCCGAGGGGTGGACGTGGCCTTTACCATTGACGGTCCCCGGGGACCCCGATTCGTGGCCAAGCCGGGCCCGGTACTGCTGGCCAAAAAGACCGGCCAGCCCATCTTTTGCTTCCACGTTTCGCCTGAGAAGTGCTATACCTTCAAAAAAAGTTGGGACCAGTTCCAGATTCCCTACCCTTTTTCCCGCGTCGTGATCCTGATGGCGCCTCCTCTTTATGTGCCGGCGGATGCAGATGGATCCGAAATGGAGCGGAGGCATCGGGTAATGCAAGAGACGCTGGATCGAATTCGGATGGAGGGAGACTCCTGGTGGGAAAAAAGACGGGCAGAGGCTAGGGCTGCCGCCGGGGCCGAATCAGCCCGGTGAGGGTCCGGTGCAACTTTTCCACTTGGTGCCGGGTCTGGTCCAAGTTTCCCGAGCAATCAATCAGGTAATCGGCCCGCCGACGCTTTTCTTGGCTCGGCATTTGGCTGGAAATGCGCTGCCGGGCCTCCTCCTCGGAGAGTCCCAAGTCCTGCTTCAGTCTTTCGACCTGTTGCTCAGGCCTGCACCAAGCCGCGACAATTTTTTCAAACCAGCTCTCGACCCCCACCTCGTAGATGAGAGCCGCTTCGACCACCAGGATACTGTCCGGATCGAGTTCCGAGATTTTGTTGGTGTGGTATTGGAGCCGCTCGATCAGTCGAGGGTGGACAATGGAATTGAGCCGGGCCAAGTCCTCAGGGCTGGCAAAGACCCGTTTTCCCAGGCGCGCGCGGTCGATTTCCCCGTCCGGCGCGAGGATTTCCGTGCCGAAGATTTGCAGGATTTCCTGGTGGGCGGGTTGGGGTTTGCGGATGACCTCGTGGCCCACCGCGTCCGCGTTGATGAGCTTGCAGCCCAATGCCCCGAAGATACGCGCTACGGTGGTCTTGCCACAGGCAATCCCCCCGGTGAGGCCGACGCGCAGCATGATCTAATGCCGGGCAGCGGCCAGCCGGAGGCTCCGTCTCATCCGGGCGGCATGGACCGTATTGGCCATGAGCATGGCGATGGTAAGAGGGCCGACGCCGCCGGGAACCGGCGTGTAAGCTCCTGCCTTTGCAAGAACTTCTTCCGGGTGGACGTCCCCGATCAGAAGGCTCCCCTTCGCTTCCAGTTTTGCAAGCCACCGATCAGGACTGGGGAAGATTTTCCTGATCTGCTGGACTTCGGTCAAGCGGTTGATTCCCACGTCGATCACGGTTGCACCGGGTTGAATGAAGTCGCTCGTGACCAGAGCGGGTTTCCCGATGGCCGCCACCAGGATGTCAGCCGTGCGCGCCACCCCCGCCAGGTCGGTTGTTTTCGAGTGGCAAAGGGTGACCGTGGCGTGATTGTGGAGTAACAACATGGCGATGGGCTTGCCCACCATGTCGCTCCGTCCCACCACGACGGCCCTTTGGCCGAGAATCGGGATCCGGCTGCGCCGCAGAATTTCTATGATTCCTGCCGGTGTGCACGGCAATAACCCTTCCCGCCCGCTCACCAGATTGCCGATGCTGACCGGATGGAGTCCGTCCACGTCCTTGGCGGGCTCGATGGATTCGAGCACGCGCTTGGCATCGATTTGAGCCGGCAGGGGAAGCTGAACCAGGATACCGTCGATCTCATCCCGAACGTTCAGATCGGCCACGTAATGGAGCAGGTCTTCCGTCGAGGTCTCGTCGGGAAGCTCAATGGATTCACTGTAGATATTGAGCGCCTCGCAGGCCCTGATTTTGCTCCGAACGTATATCTTGGAGGCCGGATTTTCTCCCACGAGCACGGCAGCCAGACCGGGCCGGATGCCCAGCCGCTGCAGCGCTTTCATCTCCTCGCGGAGTTCACCCGTTACCTCCTCGCGGATCTTTTTGCCGTCCAGGATACGAGCGCTCAATGGTACGCCCTGCGGGGATACACCTTTAAGATTCAGCCATTATGCTACCGCAGCAGTAGGCCGCCGGTTCGAATCCGGCCTGGGTCTCCACTTAACTTCCTTGTTTTCAACAGTCGTCTTCCTTTCCTCTCGTTGCCAAAGACGGAAACGTAAAGAAACCGTCAGTAAACTGGCCCTATCCGGCCAGCGCCGTCAAGCAAGTCGCGCCGTGCTCGTTCGCCTGCCGGTCGAGCTTGCATAGCGCTTCCCGCATCATGTTCAGCTTCGCCTGGCTGTAGCGCTTGAACACCGCCGCGTCCCCTTGCCGCAGCATCTGCGTCACGAAATGATCCGCCACCCCCCCGGCGCTCAACCGGGTGGCAAACGTGTGACGCAACTCGTATAACGAAAAATGGGGCAGCCCGGCACGCTGCAGTGTCCGGTCCCACAGCCCGCTCACCGTCGCGATGTGGGGCTGGCGCGACCCCATCCGCGGGCTCGGGAACAGGTAGTCGGAACCGCCGCTCTGCTTCATCTGCGAGACGAACGCTTCGCGGACTCTGTCTGTCATCGGCATGTCCGCGATGCCATTCACCGTCTTGGAATCCGGCAGGTGCACGATCCCGTTCTCCAGATCCACCTGTCCCTTGCGCATCGGGATCAACTCGCGATAGGGCCGCAGCCCCATCTCCACCATGATCACGATGATGTTGCGCAAATATGGAGATGCAAAGGCTTCCAGCCGGACCTGCTCCGAGGCGCTCAGATAGTGCGGCTTGCGCGTCGTGCCCGCCAACGGCACCGGAAACTCCACCCCACTGCACGGATTGACCGCCAGCCGCCGCTTCTTCACCGCCACGTTCAGGATGCGGCGCAGGATGCGGAACTCCTGATGCACGGTGGCCGGTTTGAGCTTGCCGCGCAACTGCAGCCCCAACTTGGTATGCACCCGTTTGCCGGTGTTCAATCTGGTCATCAGATACGATTCGATCTCCTCCGGTGTGATGTCCGAGAGTCGGTTCCCACCGAACCGAGGCCTCAGGAACTTCAGCGCGCCGAGGTTGTGCCGATGGGTTATCTCTCTCCGGAAGGGCGGTTGGGAGCGGTTCGCAAGGAACCAGTCCGCCCATTGGTTGAAGCTGATCCCACCGTCCGGCACGGCACTCGGCGGCAGCCCCTCATCGCGAGCCACCAACCGCTTACGCATCACCTTCTCGGCTTCGCCTCTTTCCCTCTCGCCGGTCGACTCCTGCCTGAACTTTCCGTCGTGGTCCCGATAGCTCATCCACCAGACGCGTGAATCGCGCCGGCGGTAGAGGCTACCGGATGTATTTCTGGGTCTACCTATCTTGTTGTTCATCGATTCCTCCATCATTCACATGAAATTGCTGGCGCCACTCGACCAGTTCCGACAATCGGAAGCGGATCGAGCGGCCCATCATGCGGTAATGGGGAATCTGCTTTCGCTCGACGTAAGCATACACCAGGGAGGGGCTGACGCCCAAGAAACGGGCGGCGTCCTTCACCGTTGGAGCGGCCCGTAGCCGTCCAGGGCACGTGTTTCGCGGTAGAACGGCTAGGAGCTGGCCGGAATCCCTCGCGCCCGAGGGGATGCGGTGGCGCCTTGCTCTGCAGGCACGGTTGATGCTACTGTACTGCACAGAGCAACCCAAAGACAGTAGCCAGCATACCCTTTGGGGCCACGCTCCGCGCTGGCCCCGGCAGGGGCTGGTGAGGGGGCTTGCCGCCCCCTAAGACCCCCGGCCCGGAAAGAGGAGCGCAGATGAGCCGACCGCCACGCCCCGTGTGGGTAAAGATTCGGGCCAGCGAAGCTGAACGCGCCAGTTGGCACGCCAAGGCCGGTGCGGCCGGGTTGTCGCTCTCCGATCTGTTGCGGCGATCGATCGGGAAGGTGCGAACCTGGACCGTCGCCGCCGCAACAGTGGAGCGGGAGCGCACCCGTGAGCTGGCTCGGATCGGCTCGAACCTGAACCAGATCGCCCGCTGGGTGAATACTTACCGGGAAGGCGCCGATGCGGTCGAGATCATGGCGCATCTGATGGCTATCGAGCGGGAGGTGGGAGCGTTGGCCGTACGGGGAGATCGCCATGATGGTTAAGTTTCTGGATCGCGGGACGGGGTCGGCGCGGGCGGCGGCCGACTACCTGACGGCTGATCTGGATGCCAAGGGGAAGGAGCGCGAGGAGGTGCAGGTTCTGAGAGGGGACCCGCATCAGGTTGCGGCGGTGGCCGACTCGCTGGAGTTCGAGCACAAGTACACCGCCGGGTTGTTCGCCTGGGCGCCGGAAGACCAGCCAAGCGACTGGCAAATCGACAGGGTGTTGGAAGAGTTCGAGAAGACCGCCTGGGCCGGACTGGAGCCGGACCGCTACGCCTGGTCGGCTGTCGAGCACCGCGATGCGAGGGGCGGCGTTCACGTGCATGTGCTGGCGGCGAGGTGCGACCTGGAGAGCGGCAAGAGCCTGAATATCGCTCCACCCGGTTGGGAGAAGATCTATGGGGCGTTACGAGATTGGCAGAACCATGGAAACAACTGGAGCCGGCCGGACGATCCGGCCCGCGCGCGGCTGCAGCAGCCGGGCCATCGCGCCTACATCGAGGCGGGGCGGCTGAGGGCGGGTCTGGCTGTGGAGGCTGATCCCCGAAGCGCGATTCGCGACTACCTCCTCCAGCGGGTCGAGCAGGGAGAGGTTCGCGACCGCGCCGGAGTCGTCGAGGCGCTGCAGGAGGCCGGGCTGGAGGTGACGCGCCAAGGCAAGAACTACATCACTGCGGCAGACCCCGACAGCGGGGGACGCTGGCGGTTGAAAGGAGCGATCTATGAACGAGACTTCCAGCATGAGCGACTTACAAAGACGCCTTCAGAAGAAGGCCGAGCAGGACCGGCAACAAATCGAGGCGGTGATCCAGAGCGAGCTCAAGAAGCTCTCCGAGAACTTGAAGCGCATCGTAAAGCGCGAGTTGCTTACCATCGAGAGAGATACCAAAGTCTGGAGCAAACGGCTGAGCGTGGCGACGCTGAAAGCCTGGTCGCGCCCGATCGGGGTCGGCCTGTTGATCTTTCTGGGCATCTTCGTCGGGAGCTGGGGGTTGACGCAGTGGTTGTCGAGCAGCGTCGAGAGCCACATCGAGGCGCGGACCGCGATCCGTCTGGAGATCGAGCAGGAACAACGGACCCTGGATCAGCTTCGGGCGCAGACGTGGGGCGTGTGGCTGCACGAGGCGGAGGACGGAGAGAGGCACGTAGTTCTGCCCCAAGGGACATTCGAGGATTGGCCCTGGACCGTGCAAGGGCAGCCTGCCATCAGGCTATCCAGCGAGTGAAGGAGCTATATGACCGAGCTAGAGAAACGCTTGATGGACGCCTTGAAGGAGCTATCGGCGCTGTGGGAAGCGGATCAGGAGCAGCAACTCGAAAGCGCCGATTCTATGCACGCCTGGATGAAGGATCTCAGGCAGTTGGTCAAAGACTTCGCGAGGCAAGCCGAGCAACGATCGAGCGCCTTGCAGGAGCAGGTGCAGCAGCTCGAAAAGCAGGTGGATATCTTGACGAGGCAATACGCACTCATCACAGCGGACTACAAGGAGATCGCCGCAGTGTTGAGGAGGGTCTGAATCATATCCGGCGGCGTCAGCGCGGGCCGGAGCGGGACTATGGACCCAGCCGCTGAGCCGGGTCCGCGTACGTGAGTACGTGCCCGGTGGCCTCTTGTTCGTGGATGAGACGGTGGAGCGGTTGGGGCAATCACGATGACGAACACCGTGAAGCTTGCTAAGAATCATAATCTTATTTAGTTGTCTGGAAGGCCGTTTTTGAATCTGGTTGAAGGGTGTGGGAGAATTGAGCCCCGCCCAATCGCCAGACATTGGAGTGAGGGAAGCGAGGAGCCCTATGTTCAAGCCCAAGAATATCGGGAGGATCTGAGCTTGGAGGGAAGCCAACTCAGCTGGATTGCCAACTTCATCTGGGGCGTCGCGGACGATGTGCTACGCGACCTCTACGTCCGTGGCAAGTACCGGGATGTGATCTTGCCCATGACCGTGCTGCGGCGGCTCGACTCGCTCCTGGAGCCGAGCAAGCCGGCGGTGCTGGAGATGAAGACCTCGCTCGACAAGGCGAAGATCATCCACCAGGACCAGGCACTGCGTCAGGCCGCCGGCCAGGCGTTCTACAACACGTCGAAGTTCACGCTGCGCGACCTCAAGGCCCGCGCCGGCCAACAGCAGCTCAAGGCCGACTTCGAGACCTACCACGACGGGTTCTCCTCCAACGTGCAGGATATTCTTGAGAACTTCGAGTTCCGCAACCAGATTCCTCGGCTCTCCAAGGCCGATGCCCTCGGAACGTTGATCGAGAAACTGACCTCGCCCGACATCAACCTCAGTCCGCATCCGGTGAAGAACACCGATGGCTCCATCCGGCATCCGGGCCTCGACAACCACGGCATGGGGTCGATCTTCGAGGAGCTGGTTCGGCGGTTCAACGAGGAGAACAACGAGGAAGCGGGCGAACACTGGACGCCACGGGACGCCGTGCGGCTGATGGCGAAGCTCGTCTTCTTGCCCGTCGCCAACGAGATCCAGTCGGGCACTTACCTGCTCTACGACGGCGCCTGCGGCACGGGCGGCATGTTGACGGTGGCCGAGGAGGCGTTGACGCAGATCGCCGGACAGCGTGGCAAGCAGGTCGCTACCCATCTCTACGGTCAGGAGATCAATTCCGAGACCTACGCCATCTGCAAGGCCGACCTGCTGCTTAAGGGAGAGGGCGAGGCAGCCGACAACATCGTGGGTGGCCCGGAGCACTCCACGCTCGCCAACGACGCCTTCCCGTCGCGCGAGTTCGACTTCATGCTCTCCAACCCGCCCTACGGCAAGAGCTGGAAGAGCGATCTCGAGCGTATGGGCGGCAAGAAGGACATGCGCGACCCGCGCTTCGTGATCGAGCATGCGGGCGATCCCGAGTACTCTCTGGTGACCCGCTCCAGCGACGGCCAGATGCTCTTCCTCGCCAACAAGCTCTCCAAGATGAAGCAGGATACCCCGCTCGGCAGCCGCATCGCCGAGGTACACAACGGCAGCTCGCTCTTCACCGGCGACGCCGGGCAGGGGGAGAGCAACATCCGCCGCTGGATCATCGAGAACGATTGGCTGGAAGCCATCGTCGCCCTGCCGCTCAACATGTTCTACAACACCGGCATTGCCACCTACATTTGGGTGCTGACCAACCGTAAACCCTCCCATCGACGCGGGAAGGTGCAGCTCATCGACGCCACGCAGTGGTTCGAGCCGCTGCGCAAGAACCTCGGCAAGAAGAACTGCGAGCTGTCGGAGGAGGACATCCAACGCATCTGCGATACGTTCCTGGCGTTTGAGGAAACCGAGCAATCCAAGATCTTCCCGAACCGGGCCTTCGGTTATTGGAGGGTGACCGTCGAACGGCCATTGCGGCTCGCCGTCGATCTGTCGCCCGAACAACGCCTCCGCTTCCGCGCCGCATGCCGGGAAGCGCAGGAAGAGCCGATTGCCAACGTCGTCGACCGGGTGGCAGAGGCATTCGGCGCCGGACCTCACCTCGACTTCAATCGCTTCATGGCTGCCGTCGAGACGGACATCTCCGAGCATGGCGTCAAGTTGACGGCCAAGCGAAGCAAGCTGCTTCAGACGTCATTGGCCGCGCGGGCCGAGGTAGCCGAACCCATTATCAAGAAGATCCACAAACCGGGCAGGATGGAGCCGGACCCGATCCGGGGTCTGGTCGAATCCACAGTAAAAGGCAAGTGCCGCGTGGTTGAGTACGAACCCGACAGCGAACTGCGTGACACCGAGCAGATACCGCTCCTGGAAGAAGGTGGCATCGAGGCATTCTTGCGCCGGGAGGTGCTGCCCTACGCAGAGGACGCTTGGTATGACCCGGCGAGCGTCAAGACCGGCTACGAGATCAGCTTTACGCGGTACTTCTACAAGCCCCAGCCGTTGCGCCCGCTGGAGGAAATCCGCGCCGATATTTTGGCGCTGGAGAAGGAGACCGAGGGTCTGCTCGGCGAGATCATCGGCGGGAGCGCGTCGTGAAGGCCACCGAAGCCAAGTTCGTCGAGTTCCTGCAGAAGTCGCCCCAGTTCGTGATCCCGATCTACCAGCGCACCTATAGCTGGACGGAGCGCGAGTGCCGCCAGCTATGGAACGACATCCTGCGGACGGGCAGTAACGACGCCATCGCGGCCCACTTCGTTGGCTCCATCGTCTACATCGAAAAGGGGCTCTATCAGGTCTCCAGCCAGTCGCCACTGCTCGTCATCGACGGTCAGCAGCGCCTCACGACCGTGATGCTCATTCTCGAAGCCTTGGCGAGGCGCGTGAGTGACAGGGAGCCCCTGGACGGTTTCTCGGCAGAGAAGATACGCAGCTACTACCTCCTCAACACCCTGGAAAAGGGCGAGCGCGGCTTCAAGCTTCTGCTCACCCAGACGGACAAGCAGAGCCTGCTCGCCCTGATGCAGCAGAAACCGCAGCCGGCCGAGCCCTCGCTCCGCATCAGGGAGAACTTCACCTTCTTCGAGGAATGGGTGCAGGCGGTTGGGGCCGATCTCACTCCGCTATGCAAGGGACTCGCAAAGCTCATGATCGTGGATATCGCCCTCAGTCGTGATCAGGACAACCCTCAGCTCATCTTCGAGAGCATGAACTCGACTGGCCGCGAGTTGAGTCAGGCCGACCTGATCCGCAATTTCATCCTGATGGGTCTGGACACCGCCCAGCAGACGCGTCTCTACGAGGAGCACTGGCGGCCGATGGAGGTCGCCTTCGGGCAGGAGGCCTACGGCACGCACTTCGACAGCTTCATACGTCACTACTTGACGCTCAAGACCGGCGGCGTGATCCCGAACGTCCGGGCAGTCTACGAGGCCTTCAAGGGCCACGCACGCTTGCCCGAGGTGAAAGCGGCTGGCGTGGACGCCCTCGTTGCCGACATCCATGCCTACGCTGGGTATTACTGTGCGATGGCTCTCGACAAGGAACCTGACAAAGCCCTCGCGTCGGCGTTCCAGGATCTCCGCGCGCTGAAGGTAGATGTGGCCTTTCCCTTCCTCCTGGAGCTCTATGATGACCACGTTCAGGGCCGGCTCCCGACGAAGGATTTCGTCCGGGCCGTACGGCTGGTCGAGGCCTACGTATTCCGCCGGGCGGTGTGTGCCATTCCCACCAACTCGCTCAACAAGACCTTCGCCACCTTCGGACGTGTGCTCCAGAAAGACC
Organism: Terriglobia bacterium; assembly: GCA_965222885.1. Lineage (GTDB taxonomy): Bacteria > Acidobacteriota > Terriglobia > UBA7540 > JAPUME01. The sequence goes on along the minus strand of OZ244973.1, from coordinate 4,009,051 downwards.
GCTACATCGAGAGTATCCAGGCGCACTTCTTCACCCTGTCGTCCTACCGACGCTTTCCCGGTGACGAGGAGTTCAAGCGTGAGATGTCCGTGCGCGACCTCTACAACTTCCCGCGTCGGAGCTACTGGCTGCGGCGGCTGGAAAACCACGACCGCAAGGAGCGCGTGCCGGTGGACGAGTACACCATCGAGCACATCCTGCCCCAGAACGAGAACCTCTCGGCGACGTGGTGTGAGGCACTTGGCCCGAAGTGGCGGCGCGTACAGGAGACCTGGCTGCACACCCTCGGCAACCTTACGCTCACCGGCTACAACGCCGAGTACAGCGACCGGCCATTTGGGGAGAAGCGCGACATGCAAGGCGGCTTTAAAGAGAGCCCGCTACGACTCAACGAGGGTTTAGGCGCCTTGAACACCTGGAACGAAGCCACTATCAAGATGCGCGCAAAGCGGCTCGCGGAGCAGGCCGTGCAGGTGTGGGTGCCGCCACCCGCGCTGCCACCCGAGGTGCTGGAGGCCTATCACCCGAAGGCGGAACGCCCCACCGGGTACACCCTAGACGACCACCTGTATCTCGCCGAGGACAGTCCCATGCGGCCGCTGTTCGAGACGTTCCGCAAGGAGGTCATGGCGCTCGACTCCTGCGTCAGCGAGGAGATGCTGAAGCTCTACGTCGCCTACAAGGCCGAGACCAACTTCGTAGACGTGGTGCCGCAAAAGAGCCGTCTGCGCCTCTTGCTCAACCTGCACTTCCACGAGCTGCACGACCCGAGGGGGCTCGCCAAGGATGTAACGAACCTCGGCCGCTGGGGCAACGGCGACGTGGAGGTATTCCTGAGCACACCTGACGAGCTACCCTACGTGATGGGCCTCGTGCGCCAAGCCTTCGAGAAGCAGATGGGTAACGGGGAGGCCGAAGCATGATCGCCGATCTCAAGCCCTACCCGGCCTACAAGCCCTCCGGCGTGGAGTGGCTCGGGGACGTGCCGGAGCATTGGGAGGTGCGGCGGCTCCGTTATCTGATCAGGAGGAAGCTGACTTATGGTGCCAACGCTGCCGCAGAACACACCGACCCAGCGTGGCCCCGTTACCTGCGGATAACTGACTTCTCAAAGAACGGGACGCTACGGAAAGATACCTTCCGTTCCCTCCCGCTGCAAACAGCGAAGGACTATCTTGTGGAGCCAGGTGATGTGTTACTCGCACGAAGCGGGGCGACTGTGGGCAAGGCGTTCCTGGTAGACGAGGAGACCGGGATTGCGTGCCATGCTGGCTACCTGATCCGAGCTCGGCCTAACCGTTCGATCCTTCACCCGTCCTTCTTCTTTGCGTTCACTCAAAGCGCGCGGTTCGCCATGTGGAAGGATGCCACCTTCATCATCGCCACGATCCAAAACATCGGAGCTGACAGATACGCTGACCTGCCAGTGCCCCTTCCTCCACTCTCTGAACAAGAGCTTCTACTGCGCTTCTTGGATGAGTCCACAGCGAATATTGATCGTGCGGTGGAACGCACAGAGATTGAGATAGCCCTTCTCCGGGAATACCGCACCCGCCTCATCGCAGACGTGGTCACCGGGAAGCTCGATGTGCGCGAGGCGGCCGCCCGGCTGCCGGAGGATGCGAAGGACCGTGACCATATAGACGGGGACGTCCCATTGGCGGATGATATGGACCACAACCCCTATGACGCCAACGAGTCGGCAGGGGAACTAGCAATGGAAAGTGAGGTAACCGTATGACGAACTGGGAGACGTGCCCGGCGGTAGAACGCCGCCCGGAAAAGCTCAGTGGAGCCTGGGTCTTTCAAGGAACTCGTGTGCCCGTATCCGCTCTATTTGAAAATCTCAAGGAAGGAGCATCAATAGAGCAATTCCTGGACTGGTTTCCAGGTGTAGGGGAATGGCAAGTCAGGGCGGTTCTTGAGCACGAAATGAAAGCCTTGGCAGATTCGGCTGTCGTGTGAATATTCTATTCGATCAAGGTACTCCGAGACCCCTCCAGCACTACCTCGCCGAACACTCGGTGGACACCGCTTCTGAACGGGGCTGGTCCGACCTCGATAACGGGGATCTACTCGAAGCCGCGGAAGACGAAGGCTATGACCTCCTGATTACCACAGACCAGAATATCCGGCACCAGCAAAACCTCGCCGATAGGAGTATTTCCATCATGGTGCTGCTCTCAACCGCTTGGCCCCTCATCCAGTTGCGGGTCGACGAGATCCGCGCTGCGGTAAACGAGATGGGTTCTGGGGAGGCGAAGGAGATCGTCATTTGAAGAGAGCCGAGGAGTGACGTGACCACCGACACCAGCGAGAGGGGGCTTGAGCGCCTCATCTTGCACGGCCCTGACGGGCCAACCCTGCGACACGACTCAGGAGGGCGTCGTGCGGGAGCGGCCATCCAGCTACGGCTCTGGCTGGGTCTGCGGGGACCCGCAGGACTACGACCGGGAGTACTGCGTGGACCTCGCTCAGCTTTCCGCCTTCCTCTGCACCACCCAGACGAACGCTGCCGAATCACTGGACCTGGGTCAGGATAGCCCGACCCGGCGCAAGTTTCTGGCGCGCCTCCAGGGCGAGGTCAGCAAACGCGGCGTGATCGACGTACTCCGCAAGGGAGTCAAGGACGGACCACATCATGTCGAACTCTTCTACGGCACGCCGTCTCCCGGAAACCCCGTTGCCACTGAACGCTACGCGCAGAACCGCTTCTCCGTCACACGCCAGCTCCGCTACAACCGCGACGAAACCCAGCGAGCGCTTGACCTCGGTCTGTTCATCAACGGCCTACCGATCGCTACGTTCGAGCTGAAGAACAGTCTTACCAAGCAGACGGTCGAGGACGCAGTGGAGCAGTACAAGCGTGACCGCGCCCCCCGCGAGAAGCTCTTCGAGTTCGGCCGCTCGGTGGCGCACTTCGCGGTGGACGACCACGAAGTGCGGTTCTGCACGCACCTCAAGGGAAAGACCTCGTGGTTCCTGCCCTTCAATCAGGGCTGGAATGACGGCGCCGGGAACCCGCCTAACCCGGATGGCCTCAAGACCGACTACCTCTGGACGCGCCTGCTCACCCGTGACGGGCTGACCAACATCCTGGAGAACTACGCGCAGGTCGTCGAGACCAAGGATGAGAAGACGGGCAAGAAGAGGAAGGAGCAGATCTGGCCGCGCTACCACCAACTCGACGTAGTACGGCGGCTCTTGGCTGATACGCGCCGGCACGGCGCCGGGAAGCGATATCTCATCCAGCATTCGGCCGGCAGCGGGAAGTCCAACTCCATCGCCTGGCTCGCCCACCAGTTGATCGGACTCAGGAAGAACGACGCAGGGGTGTTCGACTCCATCATCGTGGTCACCGACCGACGCCTCCTCGACAAGCAGATCCGCGACACGATCAAGCAGTTCGCCCAAGTCGGGGCCACCGTCGGCCATGCCGACCGATCGGGTGACCTCCGCAGGTTTATCGAGAGCGGCAAGAAGATCATCATCTCGACGGTGCAGAAGTTCCCATTCATCCTCGACGAAATCGGGAACGAGCAGCGGGGCCGGCGTTTCGCCATCATCATCGACGAGGCGCATTCGAGCCAGGGCGGCAGGACCGCAGCTGCGGTCAACATGGCGCTATCCGAGGCGGGCGCAGAGGAGGACGACGAGACCACCGAGGACACGATCAACCGCATCATGGCGGCGCGGAAGCTCCTACCAAACGCGAGTTACTTCGCCTTCACCGCCACGCCCAAGAACAAGACGCTGGAGATCTTCGGCGAGGCGGACGGGCAGACCAGGCACCGCCCCTTCCACAGCTACACCATGAAGCAGGCGATTCAGGAGGGCTTCATCCTGGACGTGCTGCGGCACTACACACCGGTCGCGAGCTACTACAAGCTCATCAAGAAGATCGAGGGGGATCCCGAGTTCGACACCAAACGCGCCCGGAAGAAGCTGCGCCGCTACGTGGAGAGCCACGAACATGCCATCCAGATCAAGGCCGAGATCATGGTGGACCACTTCCACGAACAGGTGCTGGCGCTCAACAAGATCGGTGGCAAGGCCCGCGCGATGGTGGTGACCGGCGGCATCGAGCGCGCGATCCAGTATTACCACGCGATCCGGCAGTACCTGCTGGAGCGCAAGAGTCCGTATCGGGCCATCGTCGCCTTCTCGGGCGAGCACGAGCATGGCGGGGTGCAGGTCAGTGAGGTGTCCCTCAATAGCTTCCCGTCCGGGCGGATCGCCGACGAGATCCAGCAGGACCCGTATCGGTTCCTCATTTGTGCCGACAAGTTCCAGACCGGGTACGACGAGCCGCTGTTGCACACGATGTACGTAGACAAGATCTTGTCCGGGATCAAGGCGGTCCAGACGCTGTCGCGTCTCAATCGGGCGCACCCGCAGAAACACGACGCGTTTGTGCTCGACTTCATGAACGGTGCCGATACCATCCGGGAGGCGTTCGCCGACTACTACCGGACGACGATCCTCAGCGAGGAGACGGACCCCAACAAGCTGCATGACCTCAAGGCTGAACTCGACGGCTGTCAGGTGTATTCCGACGCGGAGATCGAGCAGCTCGTGACGCTCTATCTAGGAGGGGCCGACCGCGACCGGCTCGATCCCATCCTCGATGCCTGCGTCGCGGTCTACAAGGAGCAGCTCGACGAGGACGGGCAGGTGGACTTCAAGGGCAAAGCCAAGGCGTTTGTGCGCGCGTACGGGTTCCTCGCCTCGATCCTGCCCTACACGAACGCCGAGTGGGAGAAGCTCTCGATCTTCCTGAACTTCCTCGTGCCGAAGCTCCCCGCGCCCGTGGAAGAGGATCTGTCCAAAGGCATCCTTGAGTCCATCGACATGGACAGCTACCGGGTCGAGAAGAAGGCGGCGATACACGTCCAACTAGCGGACGCGGATGTCGAGATCGAGCCGGTGCCGACCAGCGGCGGCGGCTCCAGGCCGGAACCCGAACTCGATCGCCTCTCGAAAATCCTCAAGACCTTCAACGACCAGTTCGGGGATATCCCCTGGGAGGACCAAGACCGGGTTCGCCGCCTCATTACGAATGAGATTCCAGCCAGGGTTGCCGAGGACACCGCCTACCGCAACGCACGGGAGAACTCCGACAGGCAGAACGCCCGGATCGAGCATGACGAAGCCCTGAGGCGTGTGATGACTGCCGTGCTGAACGACGACATGCAACTCTTCAAGCAGTTCACAGACAACGAGTCGTTCCGGCGATGGCTGACGGATAACGTTTTCGGACTGACCTATGCGCCGCCGCAGGCCAAGAACCAAACGACGGCCCGAGACTAACAGCGCTGCTTCCCACGGCTGCTCGGGCGTCCAGGAGCGGCCAATGCAACTCTCTGTTCACGATGAGTTCCGCGAACCGCCTATGAGATCCCGCTCGACAAAACGAGCGCATAAGGGATTGGACCTACGCAGGCATACCACAAGGACTGGTTAGAATTTTCCCAACAACAATTGATCGAGGAAGAACCTCAGGTCCGACGCCGGGGAGCGAGTTGCAGGAGCAGGTGGAGGCCATCAAACGCTGGTATCGCAACGACTGGATCGCGCTCGACAACAAGCTGCGCAGCCAGTAGAGCATGGCCGTGACAGCAACTTGTTGCAGTAATCGGCGATCGATCTTTTGTTTCCGGACCACCCCCGCACGGATCTGTGCTGCGTCTCCTACCCAGAGTTCGTGTCCCTGCTCGGCGAGCATCCGCTCAAACCAGTTGGTTCGCCCGGTGGCTTCCATCCCGATGCGCGCCGGACCCGGAAGTGCTGCGTAAAACTTCCGTGCTTCACCTGTCTCGTGGTCCAGTCGGCGCTCGATGATCTCGCCGCTCCGGCAATCCGTCATTGCCATCTGCTGAAAACGTGTGTGAAAATCGCATCCGATTAGGTGCATCGCTCAGCTCCTCCCTTCCAAGACTGGGTCGTTGCATCACGACCCAGGCTACTCGGTCTCAAGAAGCCAACGCCTTCATCTAATCACTCACAACGACTGGTACAAAAATCGGTCTGGTCATCGAAGATGCTGGTCGATGCGCGCCGCCAAGCTGGGGCTGTAAGTAAATCCGAGATCGACAATCCCAGGGGACCTTTATCGACCATTCGGAGCGCCACGCCGCGCCGGAATCTTCGGATCGGGCGCGTCGAGGAGGAAACTAGATGAGCGAGAAAAGGACGGTCAAAGAAAGCCTCGAAGAGGCTTACGCCGAGTCCTATAACTACTACCAGTTGTTTGACGGAGAGAGCGATAGAGGTGCCGCTGTTCTTGCTGTAGCCCTTTTCGAAGACCGGCTACAAAAAGCTATAGAATCCCGTGACAAAACATTCAAGGATTCTCGCGAGCTACGACTCCGGGTCAAGATAGAAATTGCTTATGCCCTCGGACTTTATGATAAGGAGATTCGAGATGGCCTGCGTACTGTCGCAAAGATTCGTAACAAATTTGCCCACTCACCTGAACCGATGGAATTCGACCACGAGAAAGTAGCAATTAAGTGTCGGGAACTCAATGCGAGGACCGTCCAAAATCCTGACGATTTCCGCGAAAGGTATCTGACCTATTTACGGGAAGTTGAGAACAATTTGAGGTTCGGACAGGGTTAGAGCCGGCCCGGCCATTGTGCGTGGCTCCTGGGTAATCCTGAGAGGTCCTCAAGTCCCGTCATTGAGCGCGCCAGGGGGCCTTCGCGGTATCATGGAATCTTATGAAGTTCCGTCTCACCTATGAGGGTAAATTAAGGCCCACTGGGAACGAGCCCAAAACGGAAACAAACCGTCTAGCGAATCACAAGCACGGAATTAGGCGTCACTTCCACAAGCAGCTAAAGTGCCTATGGGAAACTGACAGGTTTCTTAGCGAGTACAAGGTTTCTCCCAAACACTGGAGGGAACAAGTGCCCGCAGCAGATAGCATATATGCGCAGTGGGCACCAGATCCCGCTGAGATGGTCCCACTCAGGAAAGCAATAGAAGCGGCAGCCGAATACCACCAGTACGGATACCGTTTTGTTCCTCTCGTGCTGAAACCATTCTCACTTCTGTGCTCATTGAAGATTCTGTTTCTGCGCCGAGATATCCCCGGCCAGGTGATTAGTGCGGGGGATATCGACAATCGCGTCAAGACACTGATTGACGCGCTTCGCATGCCTAAGAGCCCAAATGAGCTTGTTGACGATGATTCCAAACCTGGACCGGGTGAGTACCCGTTCTTTTGTTTGCTAGAGGATGACACACAAGTGAGTGATTTCTCCGTGGAGACGGACACTCTGCTTGATCCGCAAGCAGACGACAAGACTGCAAAGCTTGTGATCACGGTCGAATTGCGGCCGTACTACGTCACTACACTCAACCTGAATTTCGTGTAGCTGGGCCTATTCGACCAATCGTAGCGGCCGCCATGGCTAGATCGGTGCTCTCGATGGCAGGTCAGAGATGCTTGGAATCGTCAAGGCGATAAATTGGTGCCCTGTTCGCACGAGAAGCGCGAACTGATCTTCGCAACGTTCCGGCACTTCGGGATGATGCCCTGGGCCGGGAGAGGGGAGCGAGTCCCGTTCCATTCGGTCTGGGAGCATCCTCTAAGCGTTGCGGATCAGGTGTGAAATGCACCAGCACTTTGCTGAACTATGGCTGTCCAACGTCTTCGCCTCGGCAGAGCCCTGGCTTGACCGCTCTCGCCTCCGCCGTGGTCGATGCTGACCAGCGCGGGCGCGTCCTCGGAGAGACGCTCCACCAACGGCGGACGCCTAGTGGTCGGCGTGGCGGAGGGGGAACCGATGCGGGTTGTGAGTTGGAACGTAAACGGGATTCGCGCTTGCGTACGGCGCGGGTTCGTGGACTTTTTGGATCGGTCCGGAGCCGACATCCTCGGCGTCCAGGAGGTCCGCGCGCTACACGAGGAGATCCCTCCCGCCGCACGCACGGTGCCCGACTGGCACGCTGCGTTCACGGTAGCCGAGCGCCGGGGATACAGTGGTGTCGGCATCTACTCGAAGCTCCAGCCCGACCGGATGGAGACCTCCCTCGGAGAGCCTCGGTTTGACATCGAGGGCCGGTTCATCGCCGCTCACTTCCGGACCGACCGCGGGCGGTTCGCGGTTGTAAACGGCTACTTCCCCAAGGGGAGCGGGAAGGACCGGGACAACAGCCGGGTCGGCTACAAACTCGACTTCTATCGGGCGGTATTCGACCGTGCGCAGCGGCTACGGCGCCGGTGCCCGGTGCTCGTGATCGGGGATTACAACACCGCGCACCGGGAGATCGACCTCGCTCGCCCGAAATCCAATGTCAAGAACAGCGGGTTTCTCCCCGAGGAGCGGGCCGAACTCGACCGCTGGCTCGAAGCGGGCTGGGTGGACACCTTTCGCGCCCTGCATCCCGACGAGCCCGGCCATTACACTTGGTGGCGGCAATGGGGCGGCGCGCGCGAGCGGAACGTCGGGTGGCGGATCGACTACATCCTCGCGTCGCCGACCGCGATGAAACGATTGAACGACGCCTTCATCTGGCTCAACGAGCGGGGCTCCGACCACTGCCCGACCGGTGTCGATATCGACCTCTAGGAAGGCGGCAAGCGGAGTTGACCGGCACTTCTCGAACGGCCGTTACGGGGTGCCGGAGCCGGAATCGGAGACGCTGGAGAAATTCGATGCTTAAGCTCGCTAGACCGATTCGGGCCGTGTCAGCGCGGACCCCTAACAAGCCGCTGCCGCGAAGTTGTTCGAGCGTCGGTACTGAATTCGGTTATTCGATAGCCTTTGAAGTAAAAGTAACGGTTACTGAGTGTCTGATTATGGCGTAGCAAGTCAGTTAGTATGGGCCTGGGTAACACCCTGAACATCGCCGAGAACAGCACTGGGTCAGTCACGGAAAAAGGGGGCATGCTCCCCCGTGCGAAGGTTTCCCATTGAAGTCCCTCTATTTCATTCCCCTGGTGTGACCTGCCCCCGGTTGTTGGTCCACTTTGTTATGTTAGTCCATAAGCCGTTGCAGCCGGGTGGAGCGGAGCGGAACCCGGCGGTAACGGCAGGATCGTTTCCGGGGCTGGCGGCCGGTAGCCCAACGCGCTGTGCGGGTGAACTTTGTTATACTCCCGTCGCCATCCCTCCATCAACACCTTCGCTTCCCGCAAGGTGTAGAAGATCTCTCTATTGAGAAACTCGTCTCGAAACTTCCCGTTCAACGATTCTACATACCCGTTTTCCCATGGGCTCCCCGGCTCGACGAACAAGGTCTTTACCCCTACCCGCTCCAGCCAGTTCCGAACCAAGCGTGCTGTGAACTCGGATCCATTATCCGAGCGAAGGTAATCGGGAACTCCTCGCTCCACAAACAAGGCTGCCAGCCGTTCCAAGACACGTATCGAATCAGCTCGCCGTTCTACGTCGATGGCCAAACATTCTCGCGTGTACTCATCCACCACCGTCAACATCTTCAGGGGACGACCGTCCCGGGTTCGATCTGCCACAAAATCGTACGCCCAGACATGATCCCGCCAGCACGGTCTTAACCGAAGACACGACCCATCGTTCCACCACAGGCGGCCTTTCCGGGGTTGTTTCTGCGGCACTTTCAGTCCCTCCTGCCTCCAGATTCTCTCCACCCGCTTATGGTTCACCCTCCACCCCTCCCGTCGCAACAGCGCCGTGATCCGCCGGTAGCCGTATCGACCGTACTCGCCGGCTAACTGCAGCGTCCGGGTCACCAGTCGCGGTTCATCCTGTGGTGTCAAGGTTCGATGCCGCTGGGTGGATCGGTACTGCCTCAGCACTCGACACGCCCGACACTCCGACACTCCCAAGGTCTGGCAGACACGCTCCACTGCCTCCTCCGTCGACGCGGGCTCAGAAGTTTCCCGAGGATGCCTCCTTCAGAATCGCAAGGTCCAACGCCTGATCCGCTACCAACTTCTTCAGTCGGCCATTCTCCCGTTCCAGTTCCTTCAGTCGCCTCACCTGATCAACCCGTAAGCTCCCGTACTCCTTCCGCCATCGATAATATGTCTGTTCCGTGATTCCCAACTTCCGACAGACCTCTCCGGTTGTCTGGCCTTTGGCCAGTTCCACTTCTGCCTCTCGTAGATGTCGGATGATCTGTTCGGCCGTATACCGCTTCTTAGCCATCCTTCCCCCTTTTTCAAGTCCAGTTGAAACCCTTTACTCTAACTTATCAACTGGACCGTCTTAAGGGGGGAAGGTCACTGGTGGCAAACCGTCGTGGGAGGTGGGACCGTACGCCGCGCAGGGCTTCGTCTCCGGCTCCAACGGATTTCCCGGATTTCCCGACTATACGGCCGGTGCCTGGAATCGCAGTAACGTGGCGCTCTACGGCGACCTGGAGTTGCAGGATCCGAATGACCGGTGGACGGTGGGCGGCGCCCTCCGATTCGAGCACTTCGACCTCTTCGGCCCCACGACGAACGGTAAACTGTCGGCCCGTTTGGAGCTGACTGACGCGATCTCAGTGCGCGGCGGCATCAGCACCGGATTCCGCGCTCCGACGCCTGGCCAGCAGAACACGCTCAACGTGCAGACCACCATCGACCCGAAAACGCTGCAGTTGGTCGACAGCGCCAACGTGCCCTCCACCTTCCTGGCGGCTGAGCTGAAGGGCGGCAAGCCGCTCGAGCCCGAGACGTCCGTCAACACCACCGCCGGGCTGGTGGTCGACACAGGATCCTTCACGCTGACCGCCGATTATTTCCGCGTCGACGTCTCCAATCGCCTTGCCCTGTCGCAAACGTTTACACTCACCGAGGCCGGCGGAGCGGAGCACAGCCGATGCGGGCGCAATCCTTCGCTTGGTTCAGGTCCATAACGAGATCGAGCGGATCTGGGCCCGACTGGATCAGCCCGTGAAATATGGCTTCACAAACTCAAAAGTCTTTTCCAACGACTGTTTCGCGGGTGGGTCCAGCGGAGGGTAATCCGTGCCACGAACCTTCCCATTCGGAAAGACGCCGCGCAGATGCAGGACGTAGTGCAGGGCAGGTATTCCGTAGGCCATTGATTGGGTGACGAAGAGCATGATCTTCGAGAACGTCGCGAGGGCCTCGGTTTGCTTGCCGGCATGCCAGGAATCCCAGACCTTGACGTACAGATCTACCCAGCCAGCCGCTGGCATGTTCCCCGCGACACCCCGGATCATCTCATCGATCAACGTTCGTCCGTGGCTACCCGTGAACACTGACAGGCCCAGATCAGCGCCTGCACGGCGAAACTCACCAATGCGAGAGAGGGTGTGTCCGGCCTCGTCCTTAATGAAGCGTAAGGTAGGAATTTCCCGAGCCATCTTCACCACGAATTCCACGCTCATATTGCCGGTGGTCTGGACGAACAGCGGGAGGCTACAGGTTTTCGCGATGGCGGCATAGTAGCGAGCGACCTGGTCCAGATCAAGCTTGACGCGGTCACGCTCGGGCAGTGCGATGATGGCGTCCGGTTGGAGCTTTTCGGCGTGCTTGGCGTACTTGATGGCCGTCGCCGTATCGGGCCCCTGCACCCCGATGACCACCACGGGTTTTAGCCATTTGCTGGCGGACACGATAACCTCTGCGCCCTCAATACGTTCTTCGAAGGAGAGGTGGTTGTACTGGCTGGCACGCTGTGGCCAGACGATGCCGTGAACGCCGGCGCGATCCAGGAATTCTACTTCTTTCTGAAGTGTGGCGAAGTCAACTCGGTTGGACTCCGTGTACGGAGTTTGGACGATCGGGAAAATTCCCCGGAATTTCTTGTCACCACTATCGGGCAGGGCTCTGGCCAGATTGCAGAAGAAAATCGAACCCAGTCCAGCCGCCATGGAGATTCGCAAAAAATCACGCCGCCCCAGATCGTGGCCGACCTCGGTCAGGAAGCGATTTGAGGGGTTGTTTACCTGATGGGCAGGCCCTCGTGGGTTCGGATCCATCGGTTGCGTCATAGTGTAACTTCTGACTTGAACAAACCGCGCACAGTGGTGTTCAATTGAACGGCATCCGCGGAGATGGTGACCGTCTCCGCCACGGCTTGCAAGGATTCGAATACGACGTTGAATGTCGAATTGGTGGCGACCCGGACCTTGATGCCTTCGACGACAACATCCGCGAAGCCCACGCTTTTCGCCGCCAAGGAGTAGGTGCCGGCCGGGAGCTGGGCGAAGGTGTAACGCCCTTCGGCATCGACCGAAGCAACCCTTTCCAGTCCATTCTCAATGTTCGAAACGGTGATCTTGGCTCCGGGCATGACGCCGCCGGTGGCGTCGGTAACCAGCCCGCTTAAACTGCTTGAGCCGGATTGCGCCCAAAGTACCGGCGCGAGCACGAAAAGAATACTCGCTGCAAGAAGCGAAGCCTGGCACCCATGGACGAACGAAGTACGAGAAGTCGTTGGGTTCATTTTCTCGATCCTCCTTTGGTGGCGTGTATTATCATAACAAAATTTCCCCAACAATGTTTTGGGATACCGGTGCATCGCTCCAATACGGGCGGAGAGAATCCAACGGCAGGGAAATTGCTACACTGAGACATTCGGAGCGTTGACTTGCCCTCGGTCACGGTCTAAGATGGTTATATCGAAAGTCCTATTAAGCGTGATTTCTGAGTATTTCGATAATTGCTGACATTCCTGAGCCCCGCTGCTACGGCAGTGTAAACCTCTCAGGAGCCTCTATCGGATTGAGGCCGGAGGTTGCCAATGGGGAAAATTCGGTGTGAACTCCGAGGAGGCTGCCCTCAAAGAATTTCTCAGGACGCAGAGTCGTCAGTTCGTGGACATCCTAGCCCTGCGAACCTCCTCTTACATGGTTGCCGCGTGGCGAGTACTGGGGCCGACAAAGGGCGACCTCAAGCAGATCGCCCAGCAGGCATCGTTGGATCCAGAGACCCTTGAACGCTGGGTGAAGTATCTTGGGAACTCTCCCAGGGAACACCCTCTCCTGGACAAATGGGACGATCTGCTGCCTCGGGGCGCGCCTGAAGCAGAGGTGAAACGCTTCGCGGATAAGATCCAGGAGCTTCTGGTTTCCGTCATTCGGGAAAAGAAGGGCGGCTCTCGAGCCTGCGAACCGTGGAATTGGTTCCCGGCAAGCCTGGAGTCTTACGTCACTCTTCTCAAACCGGCTATCTTCTTCCAAGGAGGTTCTCCCGGCCATGACGAGACGGGAAATGCTGAAGATGACCGCGGGGGTGATCCCGGCGGGGCTTGGATTTCTAAGAGCCCAGGGCGTTGCCGCCGCCCACCCTCCGCAGAGAATCGCTGAAATCGAAGCCTTCATCCTACGCGACCCCCCGGATCTTGACAAGCATCCGGAGGACTACTTCGTATCCATGACACCGGTCGGCCGCATGACCGGTGGCAAGGGCCTGCGGCAGCGACTTGAGCACGCTGAGGTGGTGCGGCAGGGGGAGACAGAGCAGTGGCAAACGCTGCTTGTCAAGGTGACCACTGATGAAGGGCTGGTTGGCTGGGGCGAGTCGCATGCCGTAATGACGCCCCGCGTCGTCAAAACCGTCATCAGCGACCTCTTCCGCCCGATCCTGTTAGGGGAGAATGCGCTGGACATCGAAGTGCTGTGGGAAAAGATGTACTCGACACAACGGCTGCGCGGATACAACAGCGGGTTCTTCAAACGTGCCATGGCGGGCATCGACATCGCTTTGTGGGACATTCTTGGCAAGGCTGCAAACATGCCCGTTCATCTGTTGCTGGGAGGCAAGTTCCGCGACACAATCCCAACTTATCAGGGCGTGGGCGGTGCCACGATGGCCAAACTGGTTGAGAATGTGAAACGCTTGACCGGCAAGGGCTACACGGTGTTGAAGATGGGATTGGCCAAGGGGGGCGGCGCGGGGTACGTGGAGCGTGTCGCTGCCGTGGCTGAAGTCCTCAAAGGCAAGGGAGAGATTCTGGTGGACTCGTTGGGCTCCTACACCCTACACGAAGCGACCCGGGTCGGGCGCGAGCTGGACCGAATCGGCAACGTCGGCTGGTGGGAGGACGTGTTGATGCCTGAAGATATCGACGGCTACGCCCGCCTTGCCGACGCGCTAGATGTCCCGATCTGCGCGGGCGAGCAATACAGCAACCGCTTCCAGTTCCGCGACCTGTTCCACAAACGCGCCGTGGACATCATCAACCCCGACGTTTCGCGCGTCGGCCTCACGGAATACAAACGCATCGCGATCATGGCCCACGCACACAACGTCCTGCACGCACCGCATTCGAGCATGGGGTCTGCGCCCTACCGTGCGGCGGCGATCCATTTGTGCGCTGCTACACCGAACGCCGTGATTCTCGAAGGTGGCGAGTACCATCTCGGACCCCTGGGAAACCGGCTGCTCAAACAGCCGCTGGGCTATCGGGGGGGCTATGTCGAAGTGCCGACCGCTCCCGGCCTGGGGGTCGAGTTCGATGAAAAAGAGTTGGGCAAGGTGACGGTCGGCTGACGGTTGCTCCATTTCACAGACGGAGGCTCACGGGAAGGTTCTGGCCGACTTGTTGGATGACGGGCGACCACAGGGGCTTCTCCTTCGCACAGACCGACGCGTATCGAACGCGGCTCGGAAACGGGAGGCTGTCAGTGCCGTCTTGTGACCCCGGTGGGAGCTGGACCCGTTCCCTCCCGAAGAACGCCGACAGGTCATGCAGGCCGTCGGAAGGAACGACACCGAACCGGAAATTAGGCTTCGGCGGGCTCTTTGGAGTGCAGGTCTGCGACACCGTCTGCATCGCAGGATTGCCGGAACCCGGCCGGATCTTTGCTTCGTTGGCCCGAAAGTCGAGGTATTCGTCGACGGATGTTTCTGGCACGGCTGTCCCGATCGCTACTCCACGCCAGTGCACAATTTTTCCTTCTGGAACGAGAAGCTCCGAAAGAACCAAGCTCGCGACCGAAGAGATGACCAAAAGCTGGTGGCAGCAGGGTGGAATGTGCTTCGCTACTGGGAATGTGAAGTGAGGGAAGAAGCACCGCGGATCGTGGAGGAGGTCGTACGGCGAGTGAGAGGTCCAGCACGGGATTTCCGCCGGGGCAGGGAAAGCGCGCTCAGGCGGCGGGGCGAAGCACTCCCGTAGCGCCGAAACCCACCAGCATCATCGTGGCCGACCTACTCATCGCTTTGACTTCCTTCCCGCAAGGATTGATTTGGACGGGAGCGCGACCCCCTGTTTGGGCTGCCTGGATTGGCAGCGCGGGGTGGGCTCATGTGCACAGCCCTTGCCACCCACACCGGGGGTCGCTCCCGTCCACCTTCGGTGTGCCCCGGTGCGGCGCGGTCAGTGGCCGCACCGGGGCCGAAACCATAAAGAAAGCAATCACATGGGAAGAAGCCACTGTGCACGTCGAGAGGCGATTTTTCTTGCACACAGACTCCATTGTCTGATGTGCGCTCGTCGGTCGGCACGAAGCTTCCTTGGTCCACGCTTGAGATTGTGCCTGAGAGAAAGTGGAAGCATCCCCCAGATATGCGAACTTTGGAATGGAGCAATCGGCCAGGCGAATCGCCCAGCTTTCTCCACTCCTGCCCACTCTCCGGGTCGAAATGAGCCTGAATTTTCCTGTGAGTTGGTCATTACCTACAATCCAGTATTTGGCCGATGGGTCGCTCCACACATCCACTGGAGTCCCTTGGGCAAACAGGTTTGGAATGGACAGGAAGAAAAGCGCTGCGACAAGTGTTAGCTGGAATCTCATTGGAAACCCCCCTTGAGGCCAGGATAAGGTGACTACTTGCCATAGCAGACCTCAGCCCAGTGTGAGCCAGCAAGGGGGTACAGGCTCGCCTCATCCCCAGGCTCGCCTGGCCCACTCAGGACTGTCTGCTATGGCGTGGATATTCTGGCTTGATATGGAAACGGAACCCCGAGACCTCACAAAACCTCTGGCCGCATTTCTCTCCTATCTGGCAGCCGTACTTCTTGAAGTTGATGAAGAAGATCATCGGAATAAGACATCCGGCTGGCTAGTGTACTGTCCCGGTAATAAGCGATATATTAATGGGCAACCTTTGGCCTCTGGAGGTATGCCCATGCCACGCGGTCGCCCCGTTACTCCCCTCACTCTCAGTGAGAGTGAGGAATCGGAACTGGGGAGCCTCGCCCGCTCCCGAACCTTGCCGCATAGTCTGGTGCTGAGGGCCCAGATTGTGCTGGCCTGCGCCGAAGGCGTTCCCGGCTCTACCGTGGCCCGGCGTCTGGGTGTCACCAATACGACCGTGGGCAAGTGGCGAAAGCGCTATCGTGAACATGGAATCCCCGGACTACACGATGAACTGCGTCCCGGACGCCCCCGCACGCATGAGGATGAACGTGTTGCGGAAGTCATCAACACGGCCCTGCAAACCGAACCTCCCGATCGTTCGCACTGGAGCGTGCGTTCCATGGCGGAACACACGGGAGTCTCAAAGAGCACGGTCCAGCGGTGGTTCGATCTGTTCGGCGTCCAGCCGCATCGCCAGCGGCATTTCAAGATTTCCAACGACCCGTTCTTCGTCGAGAAAGTCCGCGACATCGTCGGTCTCTACCTCAATCCCCCGGACCACGCCGTGGTGCTCTCGGTCGATGAGAAGACCCAGGTTCAAGCTCTTCAGCGAACTCAGCCCGTTCTCCCCATGGGCCTCGGCTACGTCGAAGGCGTCACCCATGATTACAAACGTCACGGCACGACCACTCTGTTCGCGGCTCTCGATGTGGCCACCGGGAGAGTCATCACCCGCTGTAAACCGCGACACCGTCATCAGGAGTTCCTCACTTTCCTGCGTCAGATCGACGGCAGTGTGCCGCACAACCTCGACGTCCATCTCATCGTCGATAACTACGCTACTCACAAACATCCCAAAGTCCGCGCTTGGCTCGCTCGGCGTCCCCGCTACCACGTTCATTTCACCCCAACCTATGCGTCCTGGCTCAACCAAGTCGAACGCTGGTTCGGCATCATTACCCAGAAGGCCATTCGCCGAGGTTCCTTCTCCAGCGTCAAGGCTCTCGTCCGTAACATCGAGCGCTTCGTCGAACATTACAACGCCAACACCAGTCCTTTCGTCTGGACCGCCACGGCCGAATCCATCCTCGCTAAGGTCGAACGACTTTGCTCATATATTTCCGGGACAGTACACTAGTAGATCACCTGAACTACGATGCTGCTTCGGGATTCTAGCAAGGCGCACTTGGAATGGGTCAGCTGAGCGAGCAAGACATTGAATCTCTGAAATCAATTCATGATCTTTTAGCGAGGGCCGTTCTCATAAGGAGCCTTCCCGACCATTCTGGATTGCAGTAGTCATTAACAGTTCTCCTCCACCCTTAATCCGCTTGGCTAAAATTGTATATAATTCTCCATCGACAAGCACTGCCGCGACAACAACGAAAAGGGCCGGGCTACGGTCGAACGCACCTTCGACGAACTGCTCAAGTTGGCCGCGTCCTTAAGCGGAGAAGAAAAGCGAGCATTCTGCGAAGAACTGACCGAGGAGTCTCTAGCACTTTTTGACTTGTTGCTGAAGCCGGACCTCTTAAAGTAGGAGATCAGCCGGATCAAGAAAGCAGTTGACGGCGTGTATTCGACGCGCAAAGGCGAGATGGCACGGGGATTCCCTGACTCTCGCCCCATCCCTTCCCGATACCGCCATCGCCCACCGCCTTCACCCTGATTGCCATCAGCATTATCTTCCCTGCGTTCCCACCGTAGGATGATCCTGGGAGGGAACATGGAACTCGATCTCTATTCTTCTCATTGCCCTGGGCGTCTGCCTGGGTCTGCCGCGAAAACCGCGCCTACCCCTACGTCGTCAAGCGGCGCGCCGAGGAACGGGCGGGCACCTTCCTGCCCGATCTGAATGGCGCTCCGCCGCCCAGGCCCCAACCGGCCCCACCCCTGCCGGCGCGGAGAAACGGCGAAATGCGCCGCATCCATGAACGCATCGACCAGATCAGCGCCTCGCAGGCGCGGCTGGAAGGGGAGGTGCACGGCATGAAGAGCACTCTGGACCTGATCCATGAATATCTGCTGCACGGAGGTCGCAAGTGACGGATTTCAGCAGCTTCAAGCGACCCCATCTGCGCCGGACGGTGCTGGAAATCCTGGCTGAAGACGCCCGGTTACGCCGCCAACGAGGGCGTGCTGGCGATGGCGCTGCGGGCGCTGGGACACGCGGTGAGTTCCGACCTGCTGCGCACCTGACCAGTTCGGCTCAGTCGCCCACGATCACCAACTCGTCCCAACTCTCCGGTGGGCCTTCGTGCAACAGCTTGAACAGCGTCCTTCTGGCGATGTCGAATCCCTTGTCGAACGCCTCGCGATCTCTCTGCCAGGATGCCTTCTTCTTCCGGTTATGGACGATCGCCGATCGCGCTTCGTAGAACTCCTTGACTGCCTTCATTTCCCGGAACCTGCTTTCTGAGTCAACGCCAAGAAACCATGCAGCCCGCGTCCGCATCTTGTGGGATATCTCACCGCCGTCCAGTCCATACATTCGTTCCAGCGCGATTGCGACATCCAGAATCCTGTCGTCGCCCGCGAACCGTCCATCCCTCGCGAGCGCTTCGGCAAGCCGACCGACGATCGGAGCCACCCTAGCGTACCGTTCACTCTTTCGTTTCTCGAAAGCTTCCCTCGCTTCGGCAAGCACCTCGGGCGCTAGCTCCGGACACTCCTCGAACCCATTGAACCCTTGCGCCGAGCGGCCACGGTCGAGGCTACCGCTATGATCCGCCCGACCCAGGAGCCGACCGGCAGACCGGTCGATGCAAGGGGACAATGTAGCAAGGCACAGCACCGGCGCCGCGTGCGCCACGGCAAGAAGTTCCAGGAAGGTCCACGCCTCCCGGAAAAACGGCCCCGGATTTTCCAGTTCCGGATCGCTTTCATAGCCGGTTCGGCGGAACGCGGGCCTCCACCGGAACGGTCTGACCGCCGCCCCGACCGACCAACATCTATGGAATCCGGCGCCCGGCGGGGCGAGCTCTTCCACCAAGCTCTCGTCCACAAACGCCCGTGCCTGTTCGAAAGGAAGGAGCACTATTCCGTCCACAATGTCGATCCTTTCCTTCAGGGTCAGGCCGTAGAACAGCACTGCATCGTATCCGACATCCAGCTCTCCCGGCACGCTGGCCGGCCCTCTTTCCGCGGCCGGAGTGAGGAGCGCGTTCAGTTCGCCCGCCGCCGTCCGGAAGCGGTCGCCGGACAGCTCCGCGGTCCGCGCCATCAGTCCCGCGATCAGGTCCGCCGGGGAGGTCGAGTTGCCGGCACCGAGGATTTCCATCCAGAATTCGTCCTGGCCGATGATCGGACTCGCGACCCGCGCCAGCGTGGGATGCGACCGCAGAATGTTCCGAACGGGGTCCAGCACCGCGCACAGGGGCGCGTAATACTCCTCTTTGCCGAACACCTTGCTGTGGTACGCCATTGCATAGAGGTCGCGTAAATCGTCCAGCGGGAAGGCCGACGGATTGCCGCCCCGCTTTTCGAGCACGACATGCACACGCGGATTCTCCTTGTAGTATCCCTGCAGGTAGGGTTTCTGTGCGTCGGCCAAGCTGCGAAGCGCCGGCGCGAGGCGGTCGATCCAGTTCTCGGCTGCGAATTCCTCCGAGGTCATGCGCGCCCCCTTTCTCAGGCCGCCGTCTTGCCGCCAACGAGGGCGTGCTGGCGACGGCGCAATCTGAACTCGGCTTTCATCGCGGAGATGGAAAAACGGCTCTGTCTTCGGTTTCGTAGCGCCGGCTTCCCGTCGGCTCTACGAGGATCAGAGCGCGTATCGCCTTACGGTTGTCTTAGTGAAACAAGCTGTCGTCAGCCGCCAGCGTCCATTTCGATGGACGTTCAATCGCGGCTCTGATATCTTCCCAGTTCGGTCCTTTCGGCATCACGAATAAACAGCGATTTTCACTGCGCGACATCCACAATTCTCCGAGCGCCTTCGCAATCAACAGTATTTCCATTTGGGAATTATATGCTGAATTACCTACCCCATGTCATGTCAATACCTCAAATAGGGGTAGTGTCTAAGTTTGAAATTTCAGACCAATGAAAACAAAGACTTACAGTTCAACCTGAGCCACTAACGAAGCTGGATCAGGCGAAACGGCTGAAAGAGTTGGAGAAGGAAAACACGCGGTTGAAGCGGCTGGTGGCGGAGTTGTCGCTGGAGAAGCAAGTCTTGCAGGAGGTGGCCCCGGGAAACTTCTGAGCCCTGAGCGGCGACGTTGTGCGGTGGAGCGGGCACGGGGGAAGCATGGCCTGTCGGAACGGCACGCCTGCCGGCTGCTGGGGCCATGGAGGGGGACGCAACGATACCAGCCGATTCATCGACTGGACGAGGATGAGCTGACCCGGGCGGTGGTCGCTCTGGCGGCGCAATACGGGCGGTACGGCTATCGACGAATCACGGCGTAGCTGCGGAACGCAGGCTGGTCGGTAGGCAAGGATCGGGTGCAGCGAATCTGGCGTGGGGAAGGTTTGAAAGGGCCGCCAAAACAACGGCCGCGAAGACGACTCTGGCGGAACGACGGTTCCTGTGTGAGACTGCGCCCGGAACATCGCAACCACGTCTGGAGCTATGACTTTGTTAGCGCCAGAACCCACGATGGAAGGACGCTGCGGTTGCTGACGCTGCTGGACGAGTATACGCGGGAATGTCTGGCGATCCGAGTGGAGCGAAGGATGGGCAGCCTGGAGGTGATCGAGACGTTGTCGGAGGTGATGCTGTGGCGAGGGATCCCGGAGCACATTCGATCCGATAACGGCCCGGAGTTCGTCGCCCGGAAGTTGCGCCAATGGCTGGGGAATCTCGGGACCGGAAGGTTGTACATCGAACCAGGTAGTCCATGGGAGAACGGGTATGGTGAGAGTTTCAATGGGAAGTTGCGGGATGAATGCCTGAACGGGGAGATCTTCTACTCGTTGCAGGAGGCCCAGATCGTGATGGAGCAATGGCGGGAGGAATACAACACCCGGAGACCGCACTCGGCGCTGGATTACCGGCCCCCGGCGCCGGGGGCCGGTAATCCATTTCTTCTCCCAGAACCGATTTCGCAGCCCCAGGCTGTGATGTAAACTCTCTCCCTAGGATTGGTACAAAAGATCGGTCTGGTCACACCGCCAATAAACCGTCAAAAAACCCGCCCATCCAGCGGGTCAGGCGGTAGGCGTTGCGAGCGAAAACTGACGCCCCAAAACCGTGTAAAAGCAATGAAAGGAAGGAGTTGTTAGAAAATCGTGGAAGACAATATCTTAACTTGACAAAGCTTGGCCGTTTAACAAATCGATCGGCGTCAACCATTCTAATCAGCACCAATTTCACACCGCCCACTCGGCAACGTCCCTCGGCCGGGGCCTTGAGCAGGTCGCTCTTTTAGAATCCTGCCGGGCCAACCAATAACACAAGCCGGTACTACTAGGCGGATGCAGCCTGAATGATCGCCTTGAGGCCTGCGAGGCCAAGATATACTTTGGGCGTCAGTCGCGTCCCTCTTGCTCCTAAGGGGCGGCCACCGACTGGTCTGGTGGAGCCTGGCCCTGTGGAGGTGCTGCGTCCGGTGCCCCAGGTTGCGAAGCCGATGATGGACCAGGGTCCGAGAGTTGGGGCAATGATCCGCCGACTGGCGCAACCTGTAAAACAGTCGGTGGAGCCTCACAAGCACGAAATCCAAGCATGATCGCCAGTGTCAATAACGCCGCGAAGATGGGAGTGGCAATGGCCAATATCTTCGATTGGGCCTTGTCGATCACATCTATCCGTTTTTCTGTCGAGCGAATCTTCTCAAGCAGTCCCGCGAAAGACTGAATCTCCCCAGCGATGGGATTGATCAGGCTAGACGGAATGGCATCGAAACCAGGCATCTTTTTGATCTCTTCCGAGGACACATCCAGGCTGGCGAACCACATCAGGAAACAGTCGTCGCCCCGAGCAAGATGGACAGGTGCGGGACCTGCGTTGAACACCGAGAAGATGAGTCGGCCCTCATATCCAGGATCAACGTGGAATCCCGACACATTCACAAGACCCTTAAACTTAATGCGCGCCTTGATGGAGATGAATGCCAACGCGGAACTTGGTACGCGAATTCGCTCTTCTGTCAGTAAGAACGCAAACTGACCCGCAGGTATAGCGAAGGACTGGCCCTCTCTCAGCCGCACCTTCGTTGTTGAGGCATCGTCGACGATGGAGGGGGAGACATACACTTCTGGGCCAACTTGGAGCGTGTACGCAGCACAGTCGATCTTTGACTCT
This sequence comes from Terriglobia bacterium, assembly GCA_965222885.1. Classification (GTDB taxonomy): domain Bacteria; phylum Acidobacteriota; class Terriglobia; order UBA7540; family JAPUME01. The sequence continues at coordinate 3,986,829 of OZ244973.1, read as the reverse complement.
TTGAACGGCTCGACCAGTCCAGGAAGCCGCGCAGCAAGAGTTTCCCCACTCCAGAAGCTCACAGAGGTGCCTTTCTACACATCCTAAGCGTTGACCTCCGGGGCCGAACGAGCCCCTCATAATCACCATTTGTCGCTATTCGCGGCGACCCACGATTGCAACAGAATTGAGTCCGTCCTCGTCCCGGCCTGCTGCCCTAAACTCGATGGTGTGGGCGACTAGGTCCGCAACTACATATCCGCGGCGGTTCTTCTTGAACTCGCGGTACACCTTGAATCCATCAAGGATCGCTCGCTCCCACTGCCACAGCGCACAGCGCTCGACCTCGAACCCACGAACGAAACCTCTAACTAGTTTCAGTAGATCGAAGTCAAGGTGCTCTAGATCTTCGAACAGGTTCTGTTCAAGGGCACGACCAAAAATAAACGTAGCAACGCCTTCCTCTATGAGACCGGCGCGCGCCCCGTCTTCGTTCTCGTCAACCCCAGGCATGCTCTTTCGCTTTACCCGGAACAGCCCGCGCAGGATCGGAGACCAACTCAAATGAACTGCATAGGCAACGTGAAAGACATCGTGGAACCTATAGTCGTCTTCCTCAGCTTTGTTGTCGGTCACACGGTCTCCTATGATCACGCCGTTGCAGATCAGCATCACGTAGGTTTTGCCATTGACATCGTGTTCGCCAACGAACAGGTCGAATCGACGCGGAAGCCGCTCGTGTAACGTCACGTTATCGTCCGGGAGCGGCGGGTATTTGAGTTCCCGAGGATACCGACTGAAGATCTTCTCGAGGTTTTGGCGAGCTGCCACGTCCAGATCGAGGTCAGCTGCGGTGGCGAACCCAATCAACGATCGAAGAACAGCGCTCATGTCTCCAGACAACCGCTCCCGGCCTTCGACAAGTCCACCGCGCAAGCCGCCAACGAGTTTCCCCGTCAGGCCAGCGAGGAGGCTCATCGAGGCGAACAGATCCTCGTCTTCGGCCAGCGGACGAGCGGACTGGACGTCACCCCACGTGCCAAACTCATCCGCCTGGCACTCATCCCGGTCACTCGCATCGCAAAACACCCCCTGCGCGAGGACAGACAGGTCTAGCGCTACGCGATTCGCAATGCAGGTGAAGTACCAAAGCGCATCGCCGAGTTCCTCAATGATCGCGGCGTCATAGCCAACATAGGCTACGGCGTCACGCTTCCTCTTCTTGACGACAGACAGCAAACTGCCAACCTCGCCGAATAGACCTAGCACCGGAGTGCCTAAATCGTCTTGTGGCAGACGGTCAGTTTCGCGAACGGCCCGCTGATATTCAAGAAGGTGCACGCCACTGTCCCACGTAATATCGGAGGGCAATACAACACCACTCGTGCTCTTGGGTTCAGGCATGATGGCCCATTGACTGCGCGACAAAGGCGGTCGGGGTCTGGCCTTTCATAAGGGCCTCACATTCGCTGAGAAGAGGCGAAACCTCGCCTTTCGACCAGCCCCACGGCTTTCCGTGCTCCAGGACGGCCATTGTCGAATGACACACGAGCGGTCCAGGCTCGACACCGACCTGGTAAGCGACGAACGACTGCAACCTAGCAAGCCCGAGCAGATTCCCGTACGCTCGCTGCACATAGTAGTGCGAACGATAGAGCGCGGTCAGCTGAATTCTCTTCTCGATGAACTTGAAACTGAGATGGCTGAGGCAAGGCCCTCCCATCCTGGACTCCCTGTCTGCATTGTCGTCATACACCGCGAGGTCAAAGCCCAAACCCATCTCATAGGCTGCACGTTTTGGTTGCTTGTCCTTCATCTTTTTGATGCATTGTGACAGCGGATTGTAGACCTTTCCACTCTCATCCCTCCGGCGCAACAGCCTGTATGCGTACGCTCCCCACCGACGCATATCCTTGTGGCCTTTGATTCTCGGATAGATCTCGTCTGGATACACTTCGTATACGCCTTTAACGCCCCTGTGTACGTACTCGTATCCTGGGAAAATCGTTTCGGCCACAGTGTGATTGCTAAACCTGCCGTGGCTTACCAGATACTCGTTAAGTCTCTCCGCGACCGCCCGGTCCTGGGAACGAACCAGTGTAGGCTCAGCGATCTGCAACACCACAGTCGTATCCACCCATCCAGCTAGGTCGCGAAGGTGACCACAACCCTGTAGCCAGGCTTGTGCCAGAGTATCAGCAGCGATCAGCTTCATCTGCGTGCCTCTCTAGGAAATCGTACCTGTCCAATGGAGTCGGCCGACGAAACAGGAACCGTGACACCAAGCATGACCCAGCAGTCCCCAGCGCGCTCCCCAGCTGTTGCGCACCAAGATGTACTCACCGTCGTTGTCATGTCCTAAACCGACCGCCAACAATGCGTGGCGGCTCGTCGTGGTGACGTCACTCTGACGAGACCGAACAATTCCGTTCGCATCGGGCACATACATTGCCATCGTGAGCGATACTACTAGCACTACCGGCACCCCGATGCGAAGCGTCTGTCCAACCTCGGTCAAGGTCCCGGAGGTAAATGTGACCGTCGCCCTGTGAAGGGGCTCGCAATTCTCCGGCGCCTTCCAATTCGCGGCGGCAGGCGGTTCCACCCGATACGGCCACGCAGCCTCGCAAGGTTGCCCATCTTCCCGCAGGGCTTCCGCGACTGCGGTTCTACTAAGGCCACGGTTTGGATCGCGGTGCGATCGCTGCGCACCGCTAAAAAAGAGGAACTCGGTAGAGAGATAGTCGTTCGACACTCGACTGGCCTCGTGAGCGGCCGACACGGCGAATGCCAAGCAGGTCGGTCTCTGTCGTTGATCACGCGTGTCGCCGAGCTTGCTTCGCAAGTCGACATCGACGATGATACTCATGCAGCGACGATCGCCTTCCTAGCCAGCCTGGGCAGGCCATCCTCTTTACCTTGCATGTCGAACGCGATGGCGAGCTTACCGACTGATTCGTCCGGTTGCCATGGGCGACGCTCGGAGAGTGAGACTTGGCATTCGCACGATTCCCTCACGCGCGTCACCAGCACACGTGTGAGCGTACTGCCACACTCCTCTTCATCTCCTTCTTCGCGATCATCGGCCAGCAATTCAAATCCGTCTTTCCATAGTTGTGATTCGTCCCAGAGATAGCCAGCGGACGCCCGTTCCGGGATCCTAAACACAACGATGTCGTTCGGGCCACCCTGGAATCTCAAACCGTTGTCAGCCTCCGTAATCACCCAGACATCCGCCCACGGATCTATTCGGTCTGCCATGCCGGCAAGCGCAGCAACCTTCAGTTCCTTCGGCTCAACATCCCACAGCTTGGCCATCTCGTGTGGCTTTAGAATTCGATGTCCTTTGAGGCCCCAGCAGGTTGCGTCATAGCTCGCGCCAAGGCGCAGCGAGAGTTGATAAACCAAGCGAGGATCCTGAAGAGCGGCACTGTCCCATCGCTGCCGAGCTGAGTGGTGAACGTACAACCATCGAGGCAACATGAACTCGGAAGCGAATGCATCAGCGGCAACCTCTCCCAAGTCTCTTGACGAGCCCCTCCAGAGGCCAACTTGCTGATCCAGGCTCAAGTCGTGACGCATGAATAGATGGCCGATCTCGTGGGCCACTGTAAAGCGCTGGATGTGGAGGCTCCGCTGCGTCGAAACAATAATTCCGGGTATCCCGGAATCGGCGAGGTATGCTCCCAACATTCCCTCCAGCCTGCGAAAGAGCAACACGGCGCCCAATTCCATCGCAACAGCAAACACATCGATATACGAAAGCCCCCCTTGTTCCACGGCTGCGCGTGTACCAAGTTGAGCGTGAAGGCGTTGCGCTGCCTGAGTGCCTTCGAGAATTGCTTCGCGCGCGGCCATCGTCAGGCCTCCCGCTTCTTCGCTGCTCTCGAGCCAAGGAATTCAGCGAACCGGACCAACTCAGCTTGGTCAGCCTCTGCCAGCTTTGTAGCGACGCGCGTCAAGTGCTGAACTGTCTCCCGAACTGGACTGGCTACTTCGACATCTCCAGTGAAATCGGTAACGGGTCGCTGGTACAAATCCGCGAACTTCTTCAACTCAAGCGCTGCGACCTTGCGCCGCCCATTCTCGATTAGGGAGATCGCGGCCCTTGGTAGTCCGATTACTCTGGCCACTTCATCCTGTGATAGCCGGAAATACTCGCGTGCCTCGCGAAGTCGAGCACCGAGAGTCGTTGTTTCAGTGTCCATGGTGTCCCCCTAGAAAATGGGCGAACTGGTGGTCACTACCGCGGTAGCGCCTCCATCCTGTGGGTTTGCGGTCGGAGCCGACGGCTCTGAACAATACCCGCGAATCTTAGGCATCAAGTCGGCGACAAGGTCGTCCGTGCTAATGTAGCCACCACGCTTGACTAGCGTCAATGGCAGCTTGCAGCTCAAAACCGGCTCGAGTTCTACGAGCAATGAGACGACGCGCTTCGAATCGATGGAAGGCATCTCCCAGATCGAACCGCTGCTGCCTTTCGGAAGACCGGCCGCGCGACGGACTGCCTCGTTAAAGGGCGTACATTCCCGGTCCGCCCAATCGCGCGTGAGGGCCTTCAATTCAGGTGCTTTAGCGTCGAACTGCACCTTGTCCACAGGAAGCGAGTTCACTAAATACCTCCGATCAATTCAGTCGAACCGAATAACATCATTATGTTCGATAAACAAACATTTGCCAAGGGAATAGTTTTTGTTTTCTAACATCTTGGAATCTGGTAGCATCCATTGTGCCCCTTACCCCCCCACCTCCCGGAATTCTCGGCAGATCACGTCCGTACTGGACCCCAGAAGAGCTTGCCGGCTGTCCTGCTGGGACGCTTATTTGCGCTATATGCCCAGACAACCCAACGGCTCGAACCCTCCAGACACTCCATCCAACGGAACTGACACACGCCTCTGCACTTGAGCCGGACTATCGTCGTAGATGGATCGCCGGACGGATGTGTCTGACCACAGCGCTCGCGCATCTTGCGGCTCCACGCGTCCCAATCCTCTCGGCGGCCTCGGGTGCACCTATCGTCCCACTAGGCTTTGCCGGTTCGATCAGTCGAAAGGGACCGTTGACGCTGGCGGTGGCCACTGTCGCTGAGGGGGTCGGGATTGACGTTGAGTGTGCGGAGGAGACCGATCAGAAACTAGTGGACTGTCGCAGAGATAGTTTTACCATGGCGGATGCGGCGGGAGGGCCTGGAGTATTTCCAGCGGAAAGGCTTGGCGTCTTTCGAGTAGGCGTTGATGTAGCGGCGGAGTTTGCGGGCGAGATCGGTGGTGGAGGGGAACACGCCGCGGGCAATGACGTCGCGTTGCACCTTAGAAAACCACAACTCGACCTGGTTCAGCCACGACGAGTAAGTCGGCGTGAAGTGTAAGGCGACGTTGGGGTGCCGCTCGAGGAACGCTGCCACCTGCTTGGTCTTGTGAGCCGAGAGGTTGTCGAGGATGAGGTGAATCTCCTGGTCGGGCTCGCAGCGGGCGACGACCTCACCGAGAAACTCGACGCAGTCCTGGCTGGTGTGACGCGCGGCGGTCTTCCCATGCACCTGCCCAGTCTTGGTGTTTAAGGCGGCGTAGAGGGAGAGAGTGCCGTTGCGCTTGTACTCGAAACCATGCCGCTCGGCGCGTCCAGGGGACAGCGGCAAGACGCGGTCGCGACGGTCGAGCGCTTGCATAGCGGTCTTTTCGTCCACGCAGAACACGGCGGCATGGCGCGGCGGATCGAGGTAGAGACCGATGATGTCGGCAGCTTTGCGCTCGAAGTCGGGGTCGTTGGAGGCCATGTAGCGCTCCAACCGATGCGGCTTGAGATCGGCTTCCCGCCAAACACGATGAACCAAGTCTTTGCTGATGCTGAGTTCTTTGGCGAGTTTGCGGCAGGACCAGTGGGTCGAACCGTCGCCAGGCTGGCGGCGGGTGGCATTGAGGATTTTGGCACGCAAGCGGGCGGTGAGTTTCGAGGGTGGTTGCCCGGGACGGTGGGTTTCCAGTCCGTCGAGTCCGTGTTCGAGGAAGCGTTTCTTCCATTTCCCGACGGTCGGTGTGGAGCAATCCAGTTTGTCGGCGACGGCGGCGTAGGAGAGGCCGTCGGCGAGTAACGCGATGATTCGAGCGCGTAAGACAAAGCCGGCGGGCAGCGATTGCGAACGGGCGACCTCCTCGAGTTCGGATCGTTGCTGTTGGCTCAACACGAACGGTTCGCTTTGAAAGGGCATACTGTATAGACGCCCTCTCCATAGATAAAGTTACTTTGCGACAGTCCACTAGCGGAGCGAGTACTGACTACTGCGGAGCGCTCGCGGCTAAAGCAGGTTGACGGTGCTAGAGCTACGCTCTTCATCACTGCCCATTTCGCCATGAAGGAGGCGGTCTACAAGGCCTTGAGAGTAGAGGATCAACAATCTATCGACTTCGAACAAGTCGAACTGACCACACTGCCAGAGCATTTTACGTTGCCACACTCTTGGACGCCTGTCGCTACGCGGGTGGCCCGCGGCGGATGTGCGGTCCATACCGTCCTCTTGCTGGATCAGGACTGGGTTATCGCTGTCGCCTCACGAGAATGATTGGATCTCCGACGGGGGCCAGCGAAGATTTCGAGGCCGAACGGCGGTTCGCCTCCCATAGCGCAGCTATTACTCTCAGTTGCCGCTGGCGTGATCGGGGGCTCTATTCCCCACTTCGGCGGATACCACTGAGGCAGAGCCTTTGATAGCGGCGAGAAGCGTTGTTTGATTCGGGTTCGACCAGAAACACTTTGATACTCAGGATGCACGACCCTTGCGTACTTGCCGACCTCACAAAACAGATTCTGGCAGTCGATTAGCTGAAGGGGGCGCCCCCATAGGTCGTCAAACTCAATATCTAGGCGCGCGAATTCCTCGCTGGCGCGCTCAGTGACAACCCGTATGACTTCTTCATCCGTCAGGCCCGCAGTGTCGACGAAACATTTCCTGATTCCATCCGACGCACCGGGTCCCGCAACTACAAAATCCATTTCAGAGTGGTCGCAGATTGTGCTGTAGTTCAGGTCAATAGCAAACTGAAAAGCCAGAAATCGCCCGAACGACGGGTACTGCTGCAGAGCCAGGAATACAGCCTCCAGGGATGACGCAGATGCAATCCTATCGGGCAACCGATCGCGCATCATCTGTTCTAAAAGACGAAGATGGTTGCGGTGCTTGCGTTGTTCCCCAAAGGGTGGTGAGGGCATGATGTAAGCGTTTGAATAAATGCTCGTGCCATTCGCACGGATCGCATCCAGAGTCTGAGCGTATCGTTCGAAGTCGAAATCATTCCAGGTGATCTGCTCAACAACATTGCGGACAGAGTTCCACGTTTCGATCCGGTTGAAGATCTTGAAGAAGAGCGTGCGAAAAAACACTTCCTCGGGTGTCTCTAGTTCCGAATAAATCACGTCGCGGATCAGGAACTGGCTCACGCGATCAGCGGCACGGTACGCGTTCGTGAATCGGTGCTCAGCGAGAACTGGATCGTCGGTCCAAGGCGGCGCCTCGCCTAGCACCCGTCTGTGAAAAATACTCTGCCGTACCTGCGCAAACCGCCAATAGGTATCCAGAACTGGCGTTGCCTTCAACACGCGACCAGCGCCGATGGAGATTTCACGAATATGAGTATTCATGCTCAGGCTTATTTTAATAAAGATGCGCAGCTACCAACCAGGTCCGCCGCGACATACTCGAATGACACCTGGGTTGGCCACGATGTCGTTGGCGCGCTACCGTGATCTGCCCCTAGTTATCGTCCCCTTTTCTATGTTAGTCCATACGCCGTTGAGGGGTCCCGGATATTTTGTCCAGTTTGAAGATGAGGAATTGCGGCAAAATGAAGACCTGCAATAAGAGGGTAATTTGCCGTGTTGGACTCGCCATAGTTCACCTGAGCGCGAAGCTCGTTCACGAGAGCGGGTCCAAAGATTCATTAGGCTCACGGCCGGCTTGTTGAGGCATCCTTACGACGAGCAGGGCCATTGCAGATTAAAAACTATTACTGCAAAAAAGTGCTACGCAGCCAGTAGAGCATGGTCGTGGCAGCAACCACCGTCAAGAAACCGTCAGAAAACTCGCCCCTCAAGCGGGCTAACCATAGGCGTTGCGAGCGAAAGCAGAAGCCCCAAAACCGTGTAATAGCAACGAAAGGAAGGAGTTGGGAGAAAACCGTGGAAGACGCCGGCCTGCCCCGGAGGCACCCCTGTAAACCGGGCACTGCCCTGGGCGGAAGTCACCGCACGCTGCCGGAAGGCCAAAGGATGCAGCCAGGAACCCCGCGCCTCGGCGGGATATCCCGCCGGGTCGGCCAGCAGCCTGATCCCAGCATCGGCAACCGGGTCCCCGGCCTTATCGACCAGTTCCACCACCACCGTCGCTCCCGGCTTCCCTAACACGATGTCCTCCATTTCGGTCTTCCCCTCGCCCAGCTTGGTGCGATTGGAAGAGATCGGCGGGTAGTGAGGGGCCAGAACGTCCACCACGAAGGGAACCTCGATGCCCATGTCTCGCAGCGTCAGACGCCCATCCCCATCGGTGACCTCCTTGTGATCGAACCCGACCCGCCGCAGGGGTTTGCCGGGCTCGTGGTAGCGGACCCGCAGGGCGGCTCCCGGTACGCCCTGTCCCAGGTCATCGACCACCCGCACCTGCACGTCCTGGCCCAAGGGCAGGATGAAGTCCACGTTCACCACCCCGGTGGTCCCGGCGGGGATCACTCGCTCGCCCGCAGGGTGTTGCGGGGCTGATGCATGAAGCACCAGTTCTCCCTCGGAGTCGATGGCCATTTTGAACAGGCCGGTCTTATCGACCTCGTGATGAGTGAAGGTCACGCCGCTGGAGGTCTCCTGGATCACCGTAATCCTTCCACTGAGCGGCACCTCGTCCACGTTGCGCAGCGTGCCCACGATCTCCAGCGGTGCGGCCACCGCAGAGACGGTCAGGCTCAGGAAAACGACACTTCCAAGGATGGTAATAAGCTTTGTGTTTCGCATCTGTTTTTCTCCTTTTTCTCGGCTAGTTAGTTGCCACTACCCCCGCCCTCGGTCCAGGACCAGTCGCAAGCCTGAAAGTAGGCTCTTGCCTTCATGCGCAACTCGGCTTCGACCTTGGCAGTTGAAGAAGTGGAACTCGTCATCCGGACCCAACCCGTTGTTTTTTCGGGACACTCCTCCTTGGTGCAGCCCGTGAGCGTGACGGAGGTGCCGGGGAAATAGAGCGTTTCGACCAACTGGTTACCGCCCCCGGGGTCGAGCTCGTAGAGGGACATGTGGTTGCTGGCCTGACCCACGGTCCCAACCCACCGACAGCCGCTGCTGGAAGAACCCGCCGGCCACCAGGGCGGAGGGCAGGGCTGAACCGCAGTTCGGTATCGCAGCGTGCCATGCGTGACGACGTCGTTTGAGTATTGCTTATCGCAACGATATGGCGGAGTGGGAGGGACAGAGCGTCTGTAGTATGTGCAGTTTGGCGCCCGATATTTTGCTTTTTTTGTGGTGCAGGAATTCCATTGCTTCTTCGTGCTTGTAGTGTGCCGGGGCCACCATCCTCGGAACTGATCCTTGTCTCGTATGCGACCGTAATTTGAGGCCACGCCCCAATTCCCAAAAGGTTTACTATGGATGCCCTCGCATTCTGTATTGACCGCCCCGGCAACCGTCCGGTTGCGGTTTTGTCCTGTCAAGACGATGACGCAATACTCTTCACCGTATTGAGCCAGAAGAACGTCGGTGATGGTGGCAGTTACAAAGGTCAGAAACAACAGACTGAAACAGAATTTTCTCATGGCTAACTCCTTTTTTTTGTAGTTTGGCTCTGGCCAAGCAGTCTGGACCTGCATCGACTCCCGCCGGATGAAATCCGGGGAAACTACCGGCGCTAAGTCGAGAAGGTACTGCGAGGCGGCAGAGCCTGGGGTTGGGTTCAGGAATGATCGGCGCCTGCCTGTACGTCGCACGCAGACAGGCCCGTGCGCCGAGTGGAAATGGGTTGTGGGGTAGTACGATTTCTCATGGGGCAGCAGCGGGTGTCCCCGCCCAACCGCTGCCCTCCGTCACGCCACGGAGCGGGGAGGTCCGCAGCGCCCGATCAGTTTTTTAGCCGCCGCTCCCTCATCTAAAAACATCTGCTACGGCGACTTGCTTCTTACTACGATGCCAGTATGCGCAAGACCCTCACACGGCTGTCAAGCAAAAACGACAGAAAACCAAGACGTGCACAACATCTAGTACTTTTTCTGCATTCGAGCCGTGTTCGGCGCGCGCGACGACACCTCCAGACGGTTCTTTTCCGTTTCGAACGGCATCGGTCCGGCGCCTTTACATTAGGGACCTGCTTCCGACATCTTGTCGATCTCCCGCCGAATCGGCTCACCCGGAAGCATCCTGAAGGTTTAGACGGCGGCACAATCGCGCATCTCCGTTGGCTTGCCATCGAAAACCTTTCCCCGCCTGCCTCTCCCTGCTCGCCTGCCCGTACAGGCGGGATAGACAAGTGGCCGTCCGCCTGGCCGGCAGACAGCGCTGGGTGAGGGGTCACGCATTAATATATATGTCTGAACGTGTACAGCGTGTTTGCCGCGCAGGGAACCCCGGCTGCGCGGTGATCCGGTTATTTTGCATACCGCCTGTCTGCAGGAGTGATCGCCAGCTTGACAACGGGCGGAGTTGTCCTGAACAATGCCATTTTCCGCTTCCCGGAAAGGAATCCGCATGCGCTGGAGCAAAATCTTCATACCGACTCTCCGCGAGGAACCGGCGGAGGCCGAGGCGCCCAGTCACCGGTTGCTCCTACGGGCGGGTTACGTACGCCAGTTGGCCGCCGGCGTCTATGCCTATCTCTACCTGGCGCAGAGGTCGCTGTTAAAGATCGCACGGATCATCCGCGAGGAGATGGATGCCATCGGGGCGCAGGAGTTCTACCTGCCGGCGCTCAATCCAGCGGAGTTATGGCAGGAAAGCGGGCGGTGGGACGTGATGGGCGACACCATGTTCCGACTCAACGACCGCAATCAACGCTCCCTCTGCCTGGCCCTGACGCATGAGGAGGGCATGACGGACATCGCGCGCCGTGAGATCCGCTCCTACCGCCAATTGCCCCAGCTCTGGTATCAGATTCAGGAGAAATTCCGCGATGAGCCGCGTCCCAAGTCGGGCCTTCTGCGTATGCGGCAGTTCACGATGAAGGATTCCTACTCCTTCGACCTGGATCAGGCCGGCATGGAGGTCAGCTATCGCAAGCACTACGACGCCTATTGCCGTATCTTCGAGCGCTGTGGGCTGAAGTACCATGCGGTAGAAGCCGCTTCCGGACCCATGGGGGGCACGGTTTCGCACGAATTCGTGGTGTTCAGCGATGCCGGGGAGGATGTAGTCGTGCAGTGTCCGTGCGGGTATGCAGCGAATCGGGAAATGGCCACCTCGCGGCCCTCCCCGATTGAGGATGACTCAGCCGAGCGCGTGCCGGAACCGTTTTCCACCCCTGAGAAGCGCACCATCGAGGATCTGGTAGCTTTTACCCGGCAGCCCGCCGCGCGGTTGATGAAGTCGCTTATTTACAACGTGGAGAGCCGACCTGTGCTGGTGCTGCTGCGGGGTGACCATCAGCTCAGCGAGTCCAAGCTTTGCAGCGCATTGGGAACGGACGTTTTCCGGCCGGCATCGCCCCAGGAGTCGGAAACATGGCTGAGCGCGCCGCTCGGGTACTTGGGCCCCGTAGGCGTGGAGGGGGTGCGTATCCTCGCCGATGAAGCCCTCCAGGGTCGCCGAAACATGATCACCGGCGCCAACCGCAAAGATGCACACCTGCGCTATGTTACTCCTGGCCAAGACTTTCAGGCTGAATATGTCGATCTTAGGGAGGTGGGGGAAGGTGACCTCTGCGTGCGCTGCGGCCGCCCGGTGTCCCTTGCGAAGGCCATTGAAGTCGGCCATGTATTCCAGCTCGGTCGGCGCTACTCGGAGCCCATGGGTGCTACCGTACTCGACCCCTCCGGTAAACAGGTCCACCTTCTTATGGGGTCCTACGGCATTGGGCTTGAGAGGATCCTGACGGCTGCCGTTGAGCAGAATATGGACGCTGACGGGACGGCCCTCCCGCAACCCATTGCGCCCTTTGAAGTCGTCCTCACGGTGGCCAATATGGATCAGGAGGGGCTCCGCCAAGCGGGTGAGGAACTTTATCGGCAGATGCAAGCCGGCGGGGTGGAGGTGCTATTCGACGACCGAGCCGAACGCCCGGGGGTCAAGTTCAAGGACGCGGACCTGACGGGTATCCCCCGCAGGGTGACCCTGGGACGAAAGAAGTTCGGCCAAGGGTTGGCGGAAATTCTGGATCGCTCGACAGGAAAAACTGCCGATGTTAGAATTGAGGAGGTGGTGAAGGCACTCGAGTCCCAGTGAGGGTGTAGCGGCCGAGGGTCCCCGGTGGGTTGGGAAATCCGCGAGGGTCAACGCCCGTTTCCATCGGGTTGTCGAGGAGGCTCGCGCGCTGGAATGGCCGATCACCCGCGCACAGGTTCAAGTTGAGGCCGGCTTCAAGATGGTTTCGCTAAACGTCCACTACACGGCCCCCATCGAAATGATGTTTTTCTCTTTTCAACTCCCTTTGAATCCCTCCAGCGTGAATCGGGGTTTGTAGCCCGTGGCATCAAAAAAGTTTCCGATTCGAGTCCGCATCCGCAAACCTTGGTCGAAGCTGCCCCTGCGGAAAAAGTTCCTGCGGGTGGCCTTTTCGGCCGGCGTGGTGATCTTTCTGGCCGCCGGTGGAGTTCTCCTGCATTACTACGTGCTCTTCTCGGGTATCATCGACAGCCGTTTCAGCGGGGACGTGTTTAATCGGACGGGGACGGTTTACGCGGCCCCCCTGCAGATAACCCGGGGACAAGAACTCTCCGCCGCGGAGGTGGCGCGCCGACTGAGGCGGTCGGGCTATGCGGAGGAAGTGGATCGTTCCCCGGTGGGCTACTATCGGGTGGGCGAAAAGTTTATCCAGATCCACCCCGGGAAACGTTCCCTGCACCGCGACGGGAAGGCGATCACGCTCTATTTCCAGGACGGCCTGATTGAGTCGATGGTTGCCGGCCAAGAGAAGCTTCCCCTTTATTCTTACCTTCTGGAACCGGAACCCATTACCACTCTGTTCGGTCGCAGTCGAACCAAGCGACGGTTGCTCCGCTATGCGGATATCCCGACGGTTGTCCGGGATGCGGTGATCGCCACCGAAGACCGGCAGTTTTTCAGCCACATTGGGATCAATTTTTATCGCATCCTGGCGGCGGCCATCAACAACCTGAGGAGGCCACAGGCCATCCAGGGCGCGAGCACCATCACGATGCAGTTGGCCCGGAATTTCTTCCTTACGCCGGCCCGGACCTACAGGCGAAAAATGGCGGAGATTTATATTGCGCTGATTTTGGAAGCTCGACTGACCAAAGAGGAAATCTTTGAGCTTTACGGCAATCAGACTTATCTGGGTCACCGCGGCAGCTTCGCGGTCCACGGCTTCGGAGAGGCAGCCCGGGCTTATTTCAACAAAGAGGTGTGGGATCTGACGGTGCCGGAGGCGGCCCTGTTAGCCGGAATGATCCGGGCCCCGAATATTTACTACCCTTATAAATATCCCGAGCGGGCCACCGAGCGGCGCGATACGGTGATCCGCCAGATGGTGGAGATCGAGGCTCTCAGCCAGGTCGAAGCGGAACAGGCCATAGGGACCGGGCTGGAGGTGGCGGCGCGCAATGTGGAGGCCAGCCAGGCTCCCTACTTCGTCGATATGGTTCGTAAGCAATTGCTTGGACGATTTCCTGAGGAGGAGATTCTCTCCGGAGATTTTCAGGTTTACACGACGCTCGATTTAGGCCTGCAGAGGGCTGCCTCGGAGGCCGTCCAAGGGGGCACAGAATCGATAAACGAGCGCCTGAATGCCCTGGCTGCCAAGGGTATCTTGGAGAGACCCGAGGATCCGCTTCAGCCGCAGGTGTGTCTGGTGGCCATTGATCCCCATACCGGGGCTGTGAAGGCGTTGGTTGGAGGGCGCGATTATGGGAGTAGCCAGTTGAACCATACCCTGGCGAAGCGGCAACCCGGATCCTCCTTCAAGCCTTTCGTTTACGCTGCCGCGCTGAACTCGGCTGTGGACGGCTCGAACCCCCTGATTACTACGGCCAGCACGGTTGTGGATGAGCCTACCCGGTTTGAATTTGGGGAGGCGATTTACGAACCCGAGAACTATAAGCAGCAATATCACGGCTTGGTCACCCTGAGAAAGGCGCTGGCTCTTTCGTTGAACGTGGCCACGGTCAAGCTGGCTGAAACGATCGGCTACTGGAAGGTGGAGGAGTTGGCCACGCTGGCCGGGTTTAACCGCGAGGTCGAGGCCACGCCCGCGATTGCTTTGGGCGCGTACGTGGCGACGCCGCTGGAGATTATTGGAGCGTACACGATCTTTGCCAACCAAGGCGAGTACCGGAGCCCTTTCCCCATCGCCGAGGTTCGCAATGCGGAGGGTGTGAGCGTTTGGCAAAGTCCCCGCGAAAGCCGCCAAGTGCTGGATCCGCGCATCAGCTTTCTCATGACCCATCTACTGCAGACCGTGATCAATCGTGGTACCGGCGGCGGGGTTCGCAGGAGGGGCTTCGAATTGCCCGCTGCCGGGAAGACGGGAACCTCGCGGGACGGATGGTTTGTGGGTTACACCAGCAACCTGCTCTGCGCGGTATGGGTGGGATATGACGACGACCGCGAATTGGGCCTTAGCGGAGCCAGTTCCGCCTTGCCCATCTGGACGATGTTCATGAAAAGGGCCGCCGAACTTCCCGCTTATAAGAATGCGGGGCCTTTCCGGCCTCCCCCCGGCATTTCCTATCAAAAGTTCGAGGTTCCTGAGGAGGTATTTCTCAGCGAAAACGAGCCTCGCAACGTCTTGGAGGTCTTCGTCGAAGGTACCGAACCGGAGGTGGAACCGGATGCATTGCCGGTTCGGTCGGCCCTGGACCGACTTCTGGCCGAGGATCAAACCACGATGTCACCCTCCGAGGAGAATCTTCCGCCGGTTCCGGTTGCCGCTGGGGCCGATGAGATGGAAAGATGGGAGGGCGAGGAAGTACTTCCCGACTTGGAAGTCTCCAAACCACCGTCGCGACGAGGTGTATTCCGCAAGTTTTTGGGTCTGTTTCACAACAAGGGTAAGAAGCAGAAGCGACCCTCGGACGGAGAAATTCCCAAAGCTTCCTCACAAGAACCCTAGGGCTTTTTGGAGGAAGAGAAATGAGTGTCGGATACCGAATCCTTCTCTTCCTGGTGTTGGGGGCCGGTGCGGCTCCCGGCGGGCAGCCCATCGCTGCCTCTTTCCTGTCCCTGGCACCGGAATTGTCCGCTCGGCCCGTGCGGCAAGGCGTTCCTCCTCCGCCTCGCGCTATCACGCTTGAACAAAGAGCCAATCTTTACATGGCCCGCAAGATGTATCGGGAGGCCATCGCCTTCTATCAACGGGCCTTGGAAAAGGATCGCTCCAACGCTTCCTTGTGGAACCGGATCGGCATTGCTTGGCAGGCCTTCGGAAATTTCCGAAAGGCCCGCAAGGCTTACAAACGGGCTTATCGGATCGACCGCAAGTCCTCGCAGGCCCTCAACAACCTCGGCACCACTTTCTACATGCAAAACAAGTACAAGAAATCTACCAAACTTTATCTCCGGGCATTGGCGCTGGACCCGGACAATGCGACCTTGCATCTGAATTTGGGGGTTGCCTACTTCCACAGAAAAATGATTGACCAGGCGGCCCAGGAATACCGCGCTGCACTGCAGCTTGACCCCGAGATCCTGAGCCGGACAGGCACCTTCGGAAGCACCCTGCAGACTCGGAGCTGGGATGAAAAAATGTACTTCCGGGTCGCCAAGATTTTTGCCTCCCTGGACCGATTCGGGCAAGCCATCCGATACCTCCGGCGGGCTCTCGAAGATGGCTTTGACGATTTCGAAAAGATTCGGAAGGACCCGGACTTGCAGCGGATGGCCGACTACCCGCCCTTCGGGGAGCTCCTGAGCAACCCGCCCACTGCGATTCGGAATTAGGCTGACGCCGCTCGTCGGCTCGCGATGTTTCTTGATCTCACTTCCCGGCGGCCCCCTGCAACGGAGAATGCGGGGGAATGAAACTCTTTCCGCGTTGCCGGAGGTGGAATCGCCCATCTTTCATGGTTGGGGTCTGCTATAATGGGATTTGCGCTCGAGGTTGGGTTGAAATTCACATGATCCTTCGCCTTGCTGTTGTTCTCCTCCTGACGGGTCCCCTGTTTTCTGTTTCTGCAACGGAGACGGTGGTGGTCTTCCCCTTCGAGAATCGGAGTGGTCGCTCGGACCTTGTATGGATTTCGGAAAGCTTTTCGGAGACCTTGCAATCCCGATTAATCTCGCCGCGCCGTTATGCCATTTCGCGGGAAGAGCGCATGCAAGCCTACCAAGCGTTGGGTCTGCCCGCGGTTCCGGGATTGACCCTGGCCAGCCTTTACAAGATGGCTCGCAGTACCGAAGCGGACTGGATCGTAACGGGAAGTTTCCAATGGGACGGACAAACTCTCTCGGCTCAGGCTCGGCTGGTGGACGTGAAGGCCCGCCGGCTCAGGCCGGCTCTCCGAGAACAAGGAAGACTCGAAGAGTTGCTGGAAATTCAGCTCCGTCTCGCGTGGGCCCTGTGGCGCGAGCTCGATCCCGGGTTCGCTATGGCAAAGAAAGAATTTGTCCGGCGAGCTCCTCGGGTCAAGCTGGATGCCTTTGAAAATTTCATTCGCGGCTTACTGGCGGACGACTGGGATGAACAGGTAAGCTATTTCACCCGGGCCTACCAGTTGGATCCGCATGACTACCGTTCCGCTTTCGAGTTGGGGCGTGTTTACTTTGGCGACAAGAAATACTCCCCTTCGCTCGAATGGCTCCGCAAACTGAAGCCGGGGCATGGCCGATACTGGGAAGCGTTCTTCCTGCGGGGCATCGACCATTTTCTTTTGGAAGACTACGGAAAGGCCGAATCTACATTCCGTGCACTGGCTGAGGAGATCCAGGCGCCGGAAGTATCCAATAATCTGGGCCTGTTGCGGGCCCGAAGCGGCCACCCTCAGGAGGCTTTGGAACTCCTTGGGAGAGCTTACGAGCTTGACTCGAGTGACCCGGACCTTTCTTTCAACTTGGCCGTGATGTTTTGGCAACTGGGGGATTTCGAACGAGCTGCCCACTTTGCGCAAGAATCGGTGCGCCTTCGTGAAGATGATACGGAAGCCCGGAATTTGGCAGCCCGGATCCACGCTAGAAATAACCACGTTAAGCCGGTAGGGGAGAGTCGGGAAACAACCGTGGGAACCGGGATCATCGAAGACAAGGGCGACAAAGCTCTCCCCGGAGAGCGGCCCGATTTTCAGTTGCGGATCAAGGTGGAGTACGACCCGCGCAGTTTTCATCGGTGGGAAGAGGACTCCAACCCACCCCGGGCGATCCTTCTTCCCGGAGGTGCCGGCCCGCCTCCGCCCGGGCAGAGGTTTCTCGCCGGGAAGATTCCACTCTTTGGGACAGGGCTGACGAACCGGCTATGATTTCATTTCGCATACGCAAGCGAGCCACCCATTACGGCGCGCTTCTGTTGCTGGCGGCAGGGGTGGGGGTTGGAGCGGTGTCTCCCGACCAGCCCGGAGCGGGCACCGTGGTCCGGATTGATCTCGACGAGATGATCCAGCCCGTCAGCGCGGAATACGCGCTGCGGGGAATTGAACATGCCAATGAAATCCAGGCCGAGGCCGTTCTCATTGTCCTCAGCACCCCGGGCGGACTGGAAAAGTCGCTCAGAGAAATCGTCAAGGGAATGGTGGATTCTCAGGTTCCAGTGATCGTTTATGTATCCCCGAGCGGCAGCCGGGCGGCTTCGGCGGGCTTTTTCCTTCTCATCGCCGCCGACGTGGCGGTGATGGCTCCGGGCACCAACACCGGTGCCGCACACCCGGTACTCATGGGAGGCCGGCAAATCGGCAAGACCATGGAGGAAAAAATTCGCAACGACGCGGCGGCTTATATTCGCAGTTTGGCGGCCAAGCGGGGTCGCAATGTGGAGTTGGCCGAAAAGGGTGTCCGCGAGAGCCGTTCTTACACGGAAAAGGAGGCTCTGGAAGGCAATCTGATCAATGCCGTTGCGACTTCAACTCAGGAAATCTTCCGGAATTTCGATGGCAAGACCATCCGCCGATTCAACGACGAGACCGTCGTACTGCAACTGGCCGGAGTCAAGGTGGACCCCTATCCCATGACGCGCCGGGAACGGTTCCTTTCGAATATCATTGAGCCCAACATTGCGTTCCTATTGGCGGCTCTGGGGGTTATCGGGCTGTATGTCGAATTCACCAATCCGGGTCTGATTGTGCCGGGGGTGGCCGGGGCGATATCGCTGGTTCTTTCCTTGTTCGCCTTCAATTTCCTGCCGATCAATTGGACCGGAGTTTTGCTGCTGTTTCTGGCCGTGGTTCTCTTCGTTTTGGAAGCCCAGATTGCTTCCCATGGCATCCTGGCCGCCGGAGGGGTCCTGTCTATGGTGATCGGTTCGCTCATCCTGGTGGATTCGCCTTGGCCCGAGGCCCGAATTCATCTCTCCACCGCTTTGGGGGTGGCGATTCCCTTGGGTATTATTACGGTCATCCTCTTGCGCGCGGCCATAACGGCCCATCGTCGGAAGGCCATGACCGGAGATGCGCAGATGCTGGATGCGACCGGCACCGCTCAGAGCGATCTGGACCTGACCGGCACGGTTTTCATTCGGGGAGAACTCTGGAGCGCGCGAAGTGAGGAGAAGATTTCGCAAGACACCCGCGTCCGGGTGAAATCCATGGAGGGATTGATTCTGGTTGTGGAGCCCATCGCGGATTCGCGGCTCCCAATCGAGTCGCCCTCAGGAGGAGAGACAAAATGAGTCCACAGATGATTGTCGGGATCATATTATTCGTGATTTGGTTTTACAATTCGGTAAAGATTCTCCGCGAATACGAGCGGGGCGTCATTTTTCGGCTGGGAAAGGTGTTGCCCAATCCCAAAGGTCCCGGATTGATCCTGGTCCTTTGGCCGATTGATAAGATCGTCAGAGTCGATCTTCGGATTATCACCCTGGATGTTCCTCCTCAGGACATCATCACGCGGGACAACGTCACGGTAAAGGTCAACGCGGTGGTATTCTACCGGGTGATGGATGCGCAGAGCGCCATCATCCAGGTCGAGCGGTATCTCTATGCGACTTCCCAGGCCGCCCAAACGACCTTGCGGTCGGTGCTGGGCGAGTCCGATCTCGATGAATTGCTTTCCCAAAGGGAAAAGCTCAACTCCCGCCTCCAGTCCATCCTGGATCAACGAACCGACGCGTGGGGCATCAAGGTGACATCGGTGGAGGTAAAAACCGTCGATTTGCCCCAGGAAATGGTCCGCGCCATCTCCAAGCAGGCCGAGGCCGAGCGCGAACGCCGTGCTAAGGTCATCCACGCCGAGGGCGAATTCCAGGCCTCTGCGAGGCTGGCCCAGGCGGCCGGGAACATTGCCGCAGAGCCCATCGCGGTTCAGCTTCGCTATTTGCAGACTCTGACCGAGATTGGCACCGAGAAGAATACGACCATCGTCTTCCCACTCCCCGTTGACTTATTGGGACACCTGTTTGGAGTGAAGGAGGGGTCCGGCAGCCCATAGAAAACGGTCCTCGATCGGGTGGATGCCGCCCGCGACCCGGGACGGACTCGGACGAGGCCGTGAAAGGAAATAAGATGAGCAAAGAGAGGACGACTTTCCGGTCGGCGCGAGGGCTTTCCAGCCGGGAAATGATCTTCGTGTTTCTCGGCGGCATAGCTCTGTGTGCAGTCTTCTTCTCGCTGGGTTTTCTGGTGGGGCTCAAAGAGCGCGAGCTGTTGCCTTCCTGGGAACGGGTAGGGACCTCGCCGTCGATGCCACCTCTTGGGGAGGCAGCGACCTTGGGGGAAGAACCGGCGGCCGGTGCGGACTCCCAATCCGGTAAGTTGCCCCTGAGTTTCAATGCGCCCGAACAATCCAGGATAGCAGCCGTCCGGTTGGAAAAGCCGGACTCGGTAAGCGGATCAAGCCCTTCGGGCTCCTCCGCGCCGGCCCGCGAAAATCCCCCCAAGGGGACCCCGGTCCGTAGCGGCTATGCCGTACAGGTGGCCGCCCTTCGTGCCGAGAAGGACGTGGAAGTGTTGCTCCATGCCTTAAAAGCCAAAGACTATCCGGTGTTCATCGTTCATCCGCAATACGCGGAGGGCCGCGACAAGCTTTTCCGGGTTCAGGTGGGTCCCTTTGCGACGCGGGAAAAGGCGGAAGTCTTCCGCAAAAAGCTGGCCCAAGAGGGGTTTGAGCCATTTATTCGCCAGTAGCCACCCAGAAGTCATTCAAAAGCGGTAAGTCACCGCTTCCAGCCCGAACCATCCCATTCTGAGGTTTCTAGTCAACGGATGCCTTTTCCCCGCACCGTCGTGTACCGGGCAGGCTTGAGCGCCGCTTCGGGTGCGGTCTTGAGCCTGTGCTTTCCGAATGCCGAAATTTCCTTTCTTGTCTGGGTGGGAATCGTCCCTCTCCTCGTCGTGGTCCTCGAGGAGTCGCGTCTCCCGCGGGCTTTCCTTTGGGGTTACCTGGCCGGAGTGGTCTTTTTTCTCAGCAGTTGCTACTGGATCACCGGGGTAGTGCACCGGTACGGAGGCCTTCCCAGACTGTGGGCCGTGGGGGTGCTGTTATTGATGGCTCTGGTACTGGCGGGCTTTTATGGTGCCTTTGGATTCGCGGTGGGATGGGTGGCGCGCCGCTCTCGTTTTTTGGCTCTGGCGAGTGCTCCCGCCTTGTGGGTGGCACTGGAATTCGCGCGTACCTACCTGATCACCGGGTTTCCCTGGAATCTGACGGGATACGCCGTGGCGGATCTGGGGCTCCGGCAGTTGGCGGCCGTGACGGGTGTTTATGGACTCTCATTTCTTGCCCTGGCGACGAATGCGTGGATCGCGGCGGGAGTGTCGTTACCTTTCCGCAAGGTGAAGTGGATGGCGATAGCATGGCTTTGCGTGCTGGCGTTGGCCGACGGGGTGTTCATGCCGCCTGCTCAAGGCGAACCCAGGGGAACGGCAAGGGCCTATTTGGTTCAACCGGACGTGCCTCTTCCCGGAGATGATCCCAAGCAACCAGGAAGGGCCCCGGAATACCAGGATTGGCGACAAATGTTCCAGATGACCGTTCAGCGGGTCCGCCGGGATTCGCATCGGGAGGCTCCTCTGGTGGTCTGGCCGGAGAGCTCGGCTCCGTTCTACTTCCATCGCGACGTGGAGTTTCGTCGTTGGGTGACCTCCTGGGCGCAAGACGCCCATGCTTACCTTCTGCTGGGCACGGTGAACTTTACCGATGAGTCGCCTCCCAAGCCGCGCAACAGCGCCGTCTTGATCTCACCTCGGGGTGAGCTCCGGCTCGAGTATGATAAGATTCACTTGGTTCCCTTCGGGGAGTATGTGCCTGCCTGGGCTTTCCCGGACAAGATTGGAAAAATCACTTCGGAAGCGGGAAATTTTCAGCCCGGTCGCAATTTTCCCGTCGGGCGGACGGATCAGGGCCGCCTCGGCGTGTTCATCTGCTACGAGGCCATTTTCCCCGGTTTGGTGCGGCAATTCGCCTTGCAGGGGGCGGAGGTGTTGATCAACATTTCGAACGATGCTTGGTTCGGCGAATCGTCGGCTCCCGCGCAGCACTTGGCCATGGCTCGCTTGCGGGCCATTGAGAATCGCCGCTATCTGCTTCGAGCCGCCAATAACGGAATTACGGCCGTGGTGGACCCCTACGGTCGGGTCGTAAAGCGGGCGCCCCAATTCCACTCCACCCTTCTGGTGGGAAAGTTCGACTACAACGGCGAGCAGAGCCTCTACACTCGGCACGGTGACATTTTTGCCTGGTTTTGCTGCCTGGCATCCCTGGCCGCGTTGCTGGCAGGTTTCGCCCAATCTCGACCCTTGCAGGAAACAAACTCGTAGGACAAGGAGAAACCGTGATTGACGAGTATCAAAAGAGATTCAACGGACTGAAGTCGCGCATGGAAGACCTGCGGAGTTTTCTTTGACGCTCCTGCTAAAAAGCGGGAGCTCGAAAAGGTGGAGAAACGGCTGGCCTCGCCGGACGTTTGGGCGGACCGGGAACGGTCGCAAAGGCTCGCGCAGACCCGCCGTGCGCTGGAACAGGACGTAGAGACTCAAGCCCGACTGGAAACCAAACTGAGCGACCTGGAGACCTACTTGGAGTTGGCCCGAGAAGGTGAGGAAGTGGCAGCCGATTTGGATGCCGGCTTGGCGGCGGCTGAAGCCGACGTGGATCAGATCGAAAGTGTCGTCCTGCTCAGCGGTCCGAATGATCGATCGAATGCCATTGTCACGATTCATCCGGGTGCCGGCGGCACCGAATCCCAGGACTGGGCCGAAATGCTCCTGCGTATGTATCTAAGATGGTCGGAGTCGCGCGGTTTTCGAGCGGCCTTGAACGAATATCAGCCGGGGGAAGAGGCCGGATTGAAGTCGGCTACGTTTACCGTCGCCGGAGAGAGAGCCTACGGCCTGCTGACCCCGGAAATCGGCGTGCACCGACTGGTTCGTATTTCGCCTTTTGATGCCGCCAAGCGGCGCCACACCTCCTTTGCCTCCGTTTTTGTAAGCCCGGAGATCGACGACAAGATCGAAATCGACCTTCGGCCCGAGGATATCCGCATTGACACCTATCGGTCTTCAGGCAGTGGTGGGCAGCACGTTAACGTCACCGACTCGGCGGTTCGCGTCACTCACCTGCCTACGAATACCGTGGCGCAGTGCCAGAATGAACGTTCCCAGCACCGCAACCGCGAAATAGCCATGAAGATTCTGCGTTCCAAACTCTATGAGATCGAGTTGCAAAGGAAGCGCGCCGAAACCGAAAAGCTGGAAGCCTCCAAAGCCAACATAGACTTCGGCAGCCAGATTCGATCCTATGTCCTCCACCCGTACCGGCTCGTCAAGGACCATCGCACCAAGGTGGAGATCGGTGACGTGGACCGGGTCCTGGATGGCGACCTCGCCATGTTTACGAAGGCCTTTTTGCTGGCCCGGGTCCGGTAGCGCCCTCCATGGCTTCTTGCCCAGTCAAGGGTTGGCGGGTCGGAGGGGAGGGAAGAATGCAGGGGTCAGGCGGATGGCTTTGCTGGACGGTTGCCTTGAGCGGGAGGCGTCGCATTGGTTAGGGCGCGGCCTCGTCCTGGCGAAGCAGCCAGCGGAAGCTGTTGCGAATCAACCTCTGCATCATGGGGTGCCCCAAAGCCTCCGGCGTGTGTCCGGGAGCCAGATAGACGAACCGCCCCTTGCCGAGCTCACGCCACCATCCGGCGGGCGCCATATCGTTTCCCCGTGACATGCTGCGCAGCAACAGGTGTTCGCGGTCCAGGTAGTATTTGCTCATGTGCTGTTCGTCGAAAATCTCAAAATCCTCGACTCCGGCGGTAATCGAGTGGTTTTTATCTTCGATGCGGACGGTGAAGGTGGCCGGAGGCGGGTGGCCGCCGTAGTCTCCGCCGAAAAGTTTGTAATAGAGGCCGTCCGGAGGGTAGATGCCGTGGGAATTGTGCAGTGCCAGGAAGCCTCCGCCTCCGTGGACGAAGTCCCAGATGGCCTGCTGCTGGGCATCCGTCATCCACTTGACGTGGGGTTTGTCGTAGCCGTCGGGCCAGTTCATGCCATCGCGGAGAATCACCAGCAGCCGGAATTTCCGCAGAGCCTCGGCCGTGAGCGCCTGGTCGTTTTCAATAAACGTCACCGGAATGTTTTCCCGCACGAACGCGGGCGCAAGATGATCCCGAATGTAAATCGGGCTATGATAGCGGTCACCGATGAGAGCCAGCGCGGAAGGCCGGTCGGCGGAGTTGTACACCTGCGACGTGTTTTGCGCCGTTGCGAAAGCGCCCAGTAAGATTAAGGTGGAAAGCAGCATCACCCACGACATCCCCGGAAATCGGTGACAATGCGCGACGGGATTCTGGGCAGGGTCGCCCGCAGTAGCAAGCTTCTTCCCTCGGTCTCTGGTCATGGTGATGAGCTTCCTCCTGAGATTTGGAAAAAGTATAACCCATAATCCGGGGGTTTTCTTCCGGGCTTATTAAAATCCGTCTAGGATGCGGCAGCTATGAGTGGGCATGAATTCAAAGATCGGGTAGCGGTGGTAACGGGTGCGGGAAAGGGGCTGGGCCGCGAAATCGCAGCCGAGCTTGCCCGGCGTGGCGCCCGCGTCGTGATTGGGGAGATTTCCGCGCTTACCGGCAAGAATGCCGAAGCTGAGATTCGCGCGGCGGGGGGACAAGCACTCGCCGTGGTAACGGATGTAACCGAGGAAGCATCGGTCCGAGACCTGGTACACAGGGTTGAACGGGAGTGGGGTCCGATCGACTTTCTCGTGAACAACGCGGGTCTCGGCCAGAACGTCGGCGAGACCACCCGGCTGGCTCTTGAGGAGTGGCGTAAAGTATTGGACGTCAACCTCACCGGATGTTTCCTCTGCTGCCGGGAAGTGGGTTCTCGAATGCGCGAGCGGGAGTCGGGAGCCATTGTAAACATCTCCTCGCTCAATGGGGAAAACCCGGCCGCGCTGGTGGCCGCCTACAACGTGGCCAAAGCGGGTGTGACCAGCTTGACGCGCACCCTGGCGCTGGAGCTTGCGCCCTATTCTGTCCGTGTGAACGCGGTGAGTCCGGGACCCGTTTATACGGATTTCAATCGCAAGGTGATGGCGCAACGTTCCCAGAGTCTCGGCATTTCCGAGGATCAAATGATCGAAAAGATTCGTCAGTCTATCCCGTTGGGCCGGTGGGGCGAAGCGCTGGATATAGCCCAGGGAGTCTGTTTCCTGTTGAGCGAGAAGGCCGCCTGGATCACGGGTGAGGTTTTACGAGTGCAGGGAGGCTTGAGCGGAGTTTCTGCGGCCCCGCCCAAAAAACCCAAGCGGAGTGAAGAGCCATGACCCTGGGAGTTTGCGGGCTGGGACAGATGGGGTTGGGGGTGACGCTATCGGCTCGGCGAGCCGGATTTCAGGTGCTCGTCCACGATCGGGACCCTGAGAAACTCCGACGGGTGAAAGAGCGCCTCGGAGAGATGGACACCTGGATGGGCGAACATCTAGGCACGTCTGAGAAACCGCCCGGGGAAGTTGTTCCTTGTCCCCAGGTGGATCCGATCAACTCCGAGGCTGAGATTGTTTTCGAGGCGATCACCGAGGACCTCTCCGAGAAAGTGAAGCTCTTTCGCCGGTTGGCCGGCTGCATACGCCGCGGCGGTGTCGTGGCGACCATCACTTCCGGACTCAGCATCTCGGAAATGGACCGCCTGGCTGGATGTGACGGGCAGCTTGTGGGCACTCATTTCTGGAATCCGGCCCATCTGATGCCGCTGGTAGAAGTGGTGCGGGGAGGAAATACGCGCGCTGAGGCTATGGATCGAGTGGTGGGGCTGGTGGAAGCGCTGGGAAAGGTGCCGGTGAGGGTCAACAAGGACGTGCCCGGGTTTGTCGGCAACCGGATGTTGCACGCCCTGTGGCGGGAGGCTATTGCTCTGGTCGAGCAAGGTGTTGCCGGCCCGCAGGAGGTCGATTTAGTCGCTAAACTTACCTTCGGCTTGCGGATGCCGGCGGTGGGTCCTCTGGAGAACATGGACTTGGTGGGACTGGACCTGATCAAAACGATCCAGGACTATCTGCTCACGGACCTTGCCGACAATCATGCGGCCGGAAACGTCCTTTCGCAGCGGGTCGAGCAGAAGCAGTTGGGGATGAAGACCGGACGGGGATTCTACGATTGGACGGTTCGCAATCCCACTGAACTGATCGAAAAACGAGACCGGCAGATTGTCGAGCAACTTCAAAAGCTCAGGGAGATCTGAAAGTCCTTCTGGACCCGAAAGGAGAGAATCCTCGCCTGCAGGGTGACATCGCTCCCCCTAAAGCCGAACCTTCTTGGGCCTGCTGCTATCTCACATCTTCACCCAAACGGATCCCTTCTCAGCGGATGCAACGGCTTTGGTGATGAACTCCATGCCCCGAACGCCGTCGTCGATGGTAGGGAAGTTGTACTCTTCGGGATTCATGGGCTTGCCCTCGAGGTGGCGGCGAATGGCTTCCACGGCTCCCGCGTAAATCGTCGCGAAGGCTTCCAGGTAACCTTCAGGATGCCCCACCGGGATTCGTGTGCTGGAGGTTGCCGGATCGGAAAGGTATTCTGCATGGCCTCGAGTGAGGGTCTGCCGAGGTTGGCCCGGGCGATAAACGTCAAGGTAGTTGGGATTCTCTTGCTCCCAGCGGATGGCCCCTTCGGTAGCATATACGCGTAACTTCAGGCCGTTCTCCTCTCCCGCGGCGATCTGACTGATCGTCAATACACCCTTCCCGCCGCCCCGAAATCGCAGCAGAATGTTGGCATCCTCGTCGAGTTTGCGGTCGGGCAGGAAGGTGCTTTTGTCGGCGCAGAGCTCGCTGATCGGGTCTCCGGTTACGTATTCCAGAAGGTTCACGCAATGCGTCCCGACGTCGCCCAGGGTTCCGCCTATTCCTGCCTGCGCCGGATCGACGCGCCAGACGGCCTGCTTCATGCCCTGTTTCTCGAGCGGCGTCATCAGGAACTCTTGCAGGTATTCGACAATCGCTTTCCGCACCGTGCCCATCTGCTTGGAACCGAACAGATGCCGGGCGTGCCGGACCAGAGGATGCCCCGTGTAGTTGTGCGTGAGAGTAAAGACGAGCCCCGTCTTTTTCACCACGTCGCGCAGCTTCTTCGCCTCGTCCAGGCTGTGGGTGACGGGCTTGTCGCAGACCACATGGAAACCCGTCTCCAGAAACGTCTTGGAAATAGCGTAGTGCGAGACATTCGGCGTGACGACGGCGACAAAGTCGATGCGCTTATCGGCGGACAGTTTCGCCTCGGCAGCAGCCATCTCTTCATAGGTCTTATAGCAGCGCCCGGGATCCAAATAGAGCTGCTCTCCCGTCACCCTTGTATTTTCGGGGTCGCGGGAGAAGCAGCCGGTCACCAGCTCCACCTGTTGATCCAGCGTGGCAGCAATCCGGTGGACTGCGCCGATGAAGGCGCCTTGCCCTCCCCCTACCATCCCCATCCGCAGTTTACGTTGCCGGGAATTCATACCAGGTCCTTTCCTCTCCCTTTGATCTGGATTTCATCCTGCTTCATTTAAGTTAAGCCGAGAATTTTTCGGTTCCGTTCCGGGTCCGCCTTGCCCGCGGCGAAGTCGTCGAAGGCAACCTCGGTGGCTTCGATCAGGTGCTGGGCGATGAACGGGGCGCCTTCCCGGGCTCCTTGCTCGGGACTTTTGACACAGCACTCCCATTCCAGAACGGCCCAGCCGTCGAAGCCCGCCTCGGTCAATAGGGTAAAAACACGGTGGAAGTCCACCTGCCCGTCTCCCAAGGAGCGGAATCGCCCCGCGCGTCCGGCCCAGGATTGGTAGCCCCCATAGACCCCGACGCGTCCGCTGGGTCGGAACTCGGCATCCTTGACGTGGAAGCCTTTGATGCGGTCCCCATAGAGCCGGATGAAATCCAAATAATCCAGTTGCTGGAGAACGAAGTGGCTGGGATCGTAGTTGATACCGGCGGCGGGATGATTCTGCGTGTAGTTCAGGAACATCTCGAAGGTCGCCCCGTCGTAAACGTCCGAGCCCGGGTGAAGCTCGTAGGTGACGTAGAGTCCCTTTTCGTGGGCGGCGTCCAGTATGGGCTTCCAGCGCTTGGCAAGTTCTTTGAAGGCTTCGTCAACAATTCCCTGCGGGCGCTGAGGCCAAGGGTAGATCGTGTGCCAGGCAAAGCCGCCCGACATAACCGGAAGGTTGGTAGTGCCCAGATTGGCCGAAGCCTGGATGACTTTTTTCAGTTCCCCGGCGGCCCAGTCGGTTCTCGCCTCTCCCTTCAGACCCTCCGGGTGGAATGCCTCGAACATGACTTCGTAGGCCGGGTGGATCGCCAGAACTTGGCCTTGCAAGTGGCCTGCCACCTCGGTCACCTCCAATCCCAGCTCCTGGAGTATTCCTTTATATTCATCACAATAGGTCTTCGATTCTGCGGCCTGGTTGAGATCAATGGTCCGGGGGTCCCAACCGGGGATCTGCAGCCCCTTGTATCCCATCCCCGCAAACCACTTGGCGATGTTCTTGAGGTTGTTGAAGGGTTCTTCATCCCGTAAAAATTGCGCCAGCAGAACGGCAGGCCCCTTTATTTTTCGCATGACTGGTATTCCTTTCCCGGAGATTTCCCCTTGGGCCCCGCGTAGGCCGAAAGAGGTCTAAAAGTTTGGATTGGAGACGCCCCCATTATTTCCAAACCAAGAGCAAAGTCAAGCCCCTCGAAGGGCATGGCCCTGGGAAGTTTCACCCGGAAACGGCAACGGCTCCATTCCGGCATCGGTTGAGCTTGGCCGGACAGCGAGGGAGCCTGGGGGGTGGCGCAGTCAGGAGATCCGAACTCGCCGCCGAACCTGGCCGTTACTCTCCCAATAGGTGCGCTTGAGGGTGATCCAGGGATCGTCCGTGCCGGGCTGGATATTGCCCTCGGTATCGACGGCGCGGGAGACGATCGTGTGTTCTCCCGACGAGGGATTTTCCCAATCCAGGTGCCAGATTTTCCAGGCGAACTCGGCTTGCTGGCCCTCGTTGATCGTGGCCGGCCTCCAGGGGCCGTCGTCGATGCGAACTTCGACTCGCTGAAGGGGGGCTCCCCAGGCCGCGCCGATAATCCGGTAGCGGTCATCCTTGCGGGTGACCTTGGCCGCAACCGACTTGAGCAAGGTCCGCCCGACGGAAGTTTCCATCCAGACGGTTTCTCCCTTCCGTTGCTCACCCCGGAGGGTCACGTAATCTCTACCCATGAAGCGTCCCATGTAGCGCGTATGGATCACCTCGATCCGCTTGAGCCATTTGACGTTGGCGATTCCGAACCAACCGGGCGCAATCAGTCGGACCGGGTAGCCGTGGAGCGGGGGCAGCGGCTCCCCGTTCATCTGGTAGCAGAGGATGTTGTTCGGATTCAGCGCGTCGTCCAGAGACAGGCTGCGGGCGAAGTTCTGCTTCACCTTGTGGCCGCGGATTTCTTCCTCCCCTGCATCGGTGCCGAAAAAGACGACCTCGATTCCCTTATCCAGAACGCCGGCTTCCTTCAGGATGGAGGCCAGTGGAGTTCCGGCCCAACGTGCATTCCCGATGCCTCCGACGAACGAGGGAAAGCCGTGATTTCCCGAGCACTCCAACGTATAAATGACTTCCTTCGGCTGCCGCGCCTTCAGCTCTCCCAACGTAAGGGTTTTCGGGTGCTGGACCAAGCCCGTGATTTCCAATTTCCAAGTTCTTTCATTCAGGACGGGCTTGTCGTAGTGGGAGACTTGGAAGAATTTCTCGTTCGGGGTGATCCAGGAGTCGAGTTTTTGCCAATCCAGCAGTTTTCGTCCGGGGCTGGATGGCGGGGGCGGTGGGTCCAGAAAAGGGATGACCTCTTCCCCGGGTCGGCCCGAGAGAATCTGACTTTTCAGGGACGCGGGCCATAGAGCGAACCCGGCCAACGCCGCCCCGCTCTGCATCAACATGTCCCTTCTGGAAAGGCTCGGTTTATCCATCACTTGAGTTCACCCCCTTTTCATGGTGAGAACCTATGGTTTCTCTAATGAATACCGCAGTATCTCTACATCGTTTCGAATGATGATGTGGCGATTGGCATAAGCTGGGTGGGACCAGTTCACCGCCCCCAGCTCTCGCCGGCGGCTTGCCGGCGTGGTCGGCTGGATGAGCTTGATGCGGCTGATCTCCTGATACCCTTCAGGTGCGAGCCGGGCGAGGATCAAGTCGCCGCGGTCGTTGTTGATAAAAAAGCGGTCTTGGTTTTGAACGATGAAGCCACAGGCCCAACGAGCTTTTTCCCGGGTTACCTCCAATGTTTCCCATACCCTTTTCCCCGTGCGGGCATCCAGGCATCGGAACTGCCCGTAGCTGCAAATTCCGTAGATGTAGTTCCCGTGGATGACGGGCGTGGTGATCAGCGCGTGGAGGCCGTCGGAGGTAATTTCGCTGTCACTGTTTCCTTTCCAGACCAGTTCCGCACCGGGCTGATCCGGATCAAGCCGGAGCAGGCGCGAGCCGTTATAAAACGAGGAAACCAGCAGTTGCCGCCCACTGAGGACCGGTGTGGCCACGGTCAGGCCGCTACGAACCTTGAAGGGATGTTCCCAATAAATTTCCCCCGTCTCCGGGTCCAGTGAAGTCACCGCCTTCGGGTGCCAGATGATAACTTGCCGCGTTCGGTCATTCTCGATCAGGAAGGGTGGATTGTATCCCGGCTCGGAATCAGAACGGAGAGTCCGCCACATTTCTTCTCCGGTGTGTTTATTGAAAGCCATTACTTTGGCGTCGGGTGTGCCGCCGACCAGGCAAATCAATCGCTTACCGTCCACCAGCGGCGCGCCTACCATTCCCCAGACGGGCGGCTCGGTTCGGTAATCTTTGACATAGTCTTTTTTCCAGATTACCTTCCCCGTTTTGGCGTCCAGACAGTGGAGCATCCCTTGCGCACCCAGCGTGTACACTCGATCCCCGTCCACAGTAGGTGTGGCGCGAGGGCCATAGGCGTAATCCATTCCTGCGTAGTCCACTTCCCAGTGATGCGTCCAGAGGACTTCTCCGGTCTGTTCGCTCAAACACAGAGCCCGCTCGATGCCTCCGGAGCCTGGATGCGAAATGAAATCCGTGACATAGACGCGCCCGTCGGCCACCGCCGGCCCGGCGTAACCTCCGTGGATCGGGGTTCGCCATTTCAGTTCCAGGCCGCTTGGGGGGAACCTTTCCAGAATGCCGGTTTCATTCCAGATGCCTCTGCGGCCCGCGCCGCGCCACTCCGGCCAATCCTCTGAAAGCAGAGGGAAACCCTGTACCAGCCATCCCAGAAGAGCGAACGCTAAAATGAATCGAGCCGTCTTGGTTCGGATGGGCATCTGATGTTGCCTCCCGATGAGAGTCACTCGCGGGTCGGTCATAACCGCCGGATCAAGGTTTCACAAGGGCCAGACCCGGCGGGTTGCTGCCAACTCGTCGTCTGGTTTTTGAGACGCCTATTCTACCTGCTGTGGGGGCGTTTGACCACCCTGGCGTGGGCTGTTTTCTATTGGGCCTGAAAGAGGCACCTTGTCCCGACCGCTCTTTCTCATTTGCCTAGCGACCCCTTTCTCTGCTAATAAGCTTAGGACGCCAATGCTTTGGACGGCCGCTTTTTGCTGGGCGCGGCGAATGGGCTGGGCAAGGCAGGAGGGAGAGAAAAATGAGCGTCACGCAGACCAAAGTTAAACTCGGATTCGTACCCGCCAATCGTGGATTTTTCAGTCCCCGGTTGGCCGCCAAGATGCGCCAGCAGACCCTCGACGCCATGAATGCGTTGGGGATCGAGGTGGTGGTGCCCGACGAGCAACAAACCAAAGTGGGGTGCGTCGAAAACATCCGGGAGGCCGAGTTGTGCGCGGACCTGTTTCGGAAACACGACGTGCAGGGAATCGTCATCGGCGCTGTCAACTTCGGAGACGAGCAAGCTGCGGCGTGGGTGGTTCGCCGGGCTCGACTCGATGTGCCGGTCCTGATCTTCGGCTGTCAGGAAGAAGAACGCCTCACGATGAAGACCGAGCGGCGGGATGCCTTCTGCGGCCTGCTTTCGATCGGCGAGGGCCTGCGGCAGATTGGCGTGAAGTACAGTGTGGCAAAACGGCCGATCTGTTTTCCTACCGACGAGTCTTTCCGCGACGATTTGGACTGGTTTACACGCGTCTGCCGGGTCGTCAATCAAATTCGGAACGCACGCTACGGCCAGATTGGCGCCCGCCCGGAAGCCTTCTGGACTTGCCGATTCGATGAGAAGCAGTTGCAACGGTTAGGGCCAACCACCGTCGTGTTGGACCTTTCGGAAGCCATTGCCGGCGTGAATCGGATCCCGGACAACGACCTTGAGGTGCAGAAGACCCTCCGGCAGGTCAGCGAGTACGCGGATACCTCGGCGGTCGCCGACGGCGCGGTGCTGAAGATCGCCAAATTCGAGCTCTTCTTGCGGCGGTGGCGCGAAGCCAATGGACTCGACGCCCTGGCCGTCCAGTGCTGGACTTCGATTCAGGCGAACCTGGGCATTTGCAGTTGTACGACCATGAGCCGGTTCGGGGACGAGGGCATTCCCTCCGCCTGCGAGGCGGATATTTTGGGGACCATGTCGATGCACGCCTGCTTGCTGGCCAGCGGCGTGCCGGCGACCCTGGCCGATTGGAACAATCTGCACAATGATGACGACGAACTCGTCAACGTATGGCACTGCGGCGTGTTTCCCAAGAGTTTTGCCAAGACGCAACCGAAATTGGGCACGCAGGAGATCATCGCCTCCAGTGGCGCCGCCCGGAGGGAGGATTCACAGGGAGTCGTCGAGTTTGCCTGCAAGCAATCCCCGCTTACCCTGTCGCGGGTCACTCAGGACCCGGACGGTTCCTGGAAAGCGGTGGTGGCGCAGGGGCAGATTGAGGATAATCCGGCGGTCACCTTCGGCGGGTACGGCTGGTGCCGCATTCAAAACCTCCAACGCCTCTATCGCGACGTTCTGCTGAATCATTTCCCGCACCACGTCGCCATAACGCAGGCTCACGTCGGCAACGTACTGTGGGAAGCCTTCGGAAATTATCTGGGGTTCAAGATGTATCACTCTACGCAGGAAACCCCCGGCCTCTACACGCCGAAACTCCCCTTTTAAGCACGCGTGGCTCGGCAGCATCGAGTCGGGCAGAGCACGCGAGCCTTACCGGAGATTGCGGAAGAAGGCCCGGACGTCCTCCACGAACAGTTCAGGCTCTTCCATGGCGGCGAAGTGTCCGCCGCGGGGCATTTCCGTCCAACGGGTAACGTTGTACCGGGCCTCCACCCATTTGCGGGGCGAAAAGACAATTTCACCCGGGAAGATCGCCACTCCGGTGGGAACCTCCACGCGGCCTTGCGCGAGCGGGTTGTGGCGGGTTTCATAGTAGAGCCGCATGGAGGAAGTGATGGTTCGAGTTACCCAATAGATCATTACGTTGGTGAGCAGCTCGTCTCGGGTAAAACGTTTCTCGGGATGCCCGTCACAGTCACACCAGGTACGGAATTTTTCGAGAATCCAGGCTGCCAAGCCGGCGGGTGAATCGTTCAGCCCATAGCCGAGGGTTTGTGGTTTGGTGCCGTGGAGCTCGCCGTAGGCCCGCTCCTGTTTCCACCACTCGCGGCGCTTCTGGCTGCGTTCGAGCTCCCAGGCGGGGATGCCTTCTTCGGGGTCTTCGGCTCCTTCGGGCGGACCTACCCAGACCATATTCAGATGAATCCCGGCCACGTGCGCCGCGTCATGGCTGCCCAGCCAGGAGGTGACCGCGGCGCCCCAGTCGCCTCCCTGTGCTCCGTAGCGGGAGTAACCCAGGCGGGCCATGAGCTTGGCCACGACCTGACCGACGTGATCACTGTTGAAGCCCTTTTGGCGCGGCTTATCGGAAAAGCCGTAGCCGGGCATCGAGGGTAGGACGACGTGAAAGGCGTCCTCGGCGCGTCCGCCGTGTGCGACGGGGTCGGTTAGCGGCCCCAAAACTTTCATGAATTCCGCGACCGAGCCGGGCCAGCCGTGCGTGATAACCAGCGGCAGCGCACTCTTCTCCGGGGAGCGTTGATGGATGAAGTGAATGTCGAGACCGTCGATCGTGGTTTTGAAATGGTCGAGTTGATTGAGCTTGCGTTCCTGCTCTCGCCAGTCGTACTCCGTGCGCCAGTATTCGATGACTTCTCTTAGATAGCCCAGATCGGTCCCGTAATCCCACCTCGCCGCCGCAAGCTGGTCCGGCAGACGGGTGCGCATCAGTCGGTCCTGAAGGTCCTTCAGGACCGAGTCCTCAACCTGAATCGCAAAAGGTTCCACCGCTTTCGAGGTGTTCGTGGACCGGCTGGCCCGATGGGAATCAGGGTCATTCGCCCGCATGTTTTCTCCCGCTAGGATTAGGCTGATGGCTCCGGCAAACAGGACCCGCAGAATACGGTTCATGGCTCTGTCCCCTCTCGGTCCGGGCTGCGAATGCCGGGATTCTCTCAGAAGGCTGGCTGCTTCACAAGAGTCGCCCCACCGCCGGTTCTTCGACTGGCAACCCGATCGTGCGTAGTTTATGATATTTCCAAAAATGGAATCGCCAAAACTAATGATGGCAAGATTTACATTCTATGCGGCTTTCATTCTGACCCTTACCCTCGGAACGGTGTGGGTGTTCTTCCGAGAGGAGCCCCAACGGGCGCCGAATATCGTTTTCATTCTGGCGGATGATTTAGGCTGGGCGGAGCTGGGTTGCTATGGCAACACTTTTAACGAAACGCCCCACCTGGACCGGCTGGCGGCCGAAGGGATGCGATTCACCGACGCCTACGCCGCGGCTCCGGTCTGTTCCCCTACGCGGGCCAGCCTGCTTACCGGCATGCATCCGACGCGAGTGGGTATCACCGACTTCCTTCGTCCCGACGACCCGAAACATCTTTCCGTTGCATACTTCACCCTGGCCGAGGCGCTTCGGCAACGCGGGTACACCACCGGGATTTTGGGCAAATGGCATCTTACGGGTTACAAGAACTATGGAGCAAAGGAAGTTCCTCCCGCCGAGCACGGCTTTGATGAAACTTTGATTTCGGAGAATCGCGGTATCGGCGGCGGAAGCTACTTTCATCCGTACCACTTCAACCGTGAAATCCGCCCGCGGCTTCCGGGGAAAGAATATCTGGTGGACCGAATGAATCTGGAGGCGGTCGAGTTCATCGAACGTCACCGGAACGAGTCTTTCTTTCTTTTCTTGAGCCACTATGCGGTCCATACACGCTTGGTCGGTCGGCCGGATCGAGTGGCGAAATACCAGAAGAAGCCCGGAGCCGGAAAGGGGGAACAGGCCGAGTTCAACAATGTTCACCTGGCCGCCCAGCTTGAAAGCATCAATGAGGGCGTGGGGATGATTGTGGACAAGCTCGAAGAGCTCAGCTTGACGGACAACACTCTGTTGATCTTCACCTCGGACAACGGCGGAGAGTCCGCCGCGGCGGGCGTTACCCTCAATGGGCCTCTCCGGGCCGGCAAATCGACCCTCTATGAGGGTGGGATTCGCGTCCCTTTGATTGTGCGCTGGCCGGGGACTGTCGAGCCGGGCGCGGTCTCGAGCCTTCCGGTGACGACGGTGGATTTCTACCCATCCTTTTGCGCCCTCGCGGGCCTCCGGCCGGATCGTCGGCCACCTCTCGACGGGGTTTCCTTGCTTCGGGTGTTCAAGAACCCGGAGGCAAAGCTTCCCCGGAAAGCTCTCTATTGGCATTACCCGTTGAGCAGCCCCCATTTCTTGGGCGGAAGATCAAGCGGCGCCATTCGCATGGATGACTGGAAGCTCCACGAAGACTTTACCACCGGCAAGCGCGAGCTTTACAACCTGAACGACGACGTGGGTGAGAGCCGGGATTTGGCTTCCCAAATGCCCGGAAAAGTCGCTGACCTCCACCGAAGGCTCAAAAGATGGCGAGAGCAGACACGGGTGAAGATTTTTTGACCCTGCCGAGTGTTCGGCCGGCCCTTGCAATTTCCTCGGTTTTGGAGTAGGAAACCACAGTCATCCGCTTTCGTAACCCGTAAGGGTAAAATCAAGAATCTTGAGGTAAACCGATGAAGTCGCCGACCTCTACAGCTTTCGAGCTATCCTTTCAAGACGCCGTCCGGTATGCGCCGGGAGGAGTCCATACCTCCATTCGCAATGTCCCTCCCCACCCTCTATTCGTGCGGGCGGAAGGGGCCAAGATCATCGACCATGAGGGAACCGAGTACATCGATTACCATGCCGCCTTTGGACCCATGGTTCTCGGTCACAACTTTCCCCTTGTCAATCAACGAGTGATCGAAACCCTCGGTCGAACCGACCTTTACGGAGTAGGCACGACGGACTTGGAAATTCGTCTGGCGCAGAAGATCGTCGAGCATGTGCCCAGCGCGGAAAAGGTCTTGTTCTGCAACGCCGGCTCGGAAGCCACCCATCACGCGATCCGCCTTGCCCGGGCGGTGACGGGGCGAAGGAAGATCATCAAATTTCAGGGTTGTTACCACGGCTGGCACGATTACGTCCTCCGCAACGCGCTCAGCACCCCCGAGAAGATCGGCCAACGGGACCCCGGATCGGCCGGCATGTTGGATGAGGCCATTGATAACACATTGGTTTGCACTTTTAACGACTTGGACGACGTGGAGCAGACCTTTCACGCCCATCGGGGAGAGGTGGCAGCGGTGATCGTAGAGCCTATTCCCCATAACATCGGATGTGTGCTGCCGGAGCCGGGGTTTCTGGCGGGGCTTAGCAGCCTGACTCGTGACCGGGGATCCATCCTGATTTTCGATGAGGTAATCACCGGATTCCGGCACGGTCTGGGCGGCTACCAAGAGCATTGCGGCGTCATGCCCGACCTTACGACGCTGGCCAAGGCCATGGCCAACGGCTTCCCCATGGCCGCAATTTGCGGCCGGACCGATCTGATGGATCGATTCAACACCCATCCGGAAGGAGACGTTTTCTTCGCCGGGACCTATAACGGCCACTCGATTGGCTGCGCGGCTTCGCTGGCTACCATCGAGGTCATGGAAACCCGGAACGTCCACGACTATCTTTTCCGCTTGGGAGAGCGAATGCGGCAGGGTTTATGCGAGATCATCTCCCGGCTGGGGGTGAAAGCTACCGTAGCCGGTTTTGGGTCCATCTTCCTGGTCTATTTCCTGGAAGGGCCGGTCCGGAATTACACCGACCTGATGCGGAACGACACCGAGCGTTTTCTGGCCTACCGGCGTGGGATGATCGAACGGGGCATCTTCGAGCTTCCGCTCAATCTAAAACGGAACCACCTCGGTTTCAGCCATACCGAGAATCACGTAGATCACACTCTGCAATGTGCCGAGGATGTCCTCAAGCAGCTTGCATGAGGCCGGCGATTAGGCGGGATCAAGCGGCTCGGCGTCCCTTGCTTCCAGCCGCAAGGGGCGATCGTCCCGGCCATCGTTCGGACGGGCGCGATGCACCCAACGGACCCAGTCGGCACAACCGCGATCGGGCTGACGATTCCGCGCTTCCTTGCCATCGCCGTCCAACCTCTTACCTATTGGGATTGGAGCCGCTAATTCCGAAGCGGATAACGTCACATCATGGGGAGTTCTGAATTCGCCTTTCCCTTGCGGGCGGGTGGCCCCGGCCCTGTGTATCTGCATCTTTTCAATCCGCAGAATATGTGCTAAAAGACCTACCATACTTTCGTTCCGGTAATAGGTCAGCAATCTTTCGAGAGGGAATTCCATGTCAGGGAGGTTTTTCGCGATGGAACGACTAAGAAACGTACTGTTTTGCGGGTTCCTCGTCGTGTTGGGAATCAGCCTGGGGGTAGAACCCGTTCAGGCGCACTACCCCCGAGGCCTCCGGCTTTGCAAAAAAGGAGCGGCCACGCAAGCGGCGGCCCGTGCCATGCCCGCACCGGCTGCGGGAATCAGCGGCCAGGGAAAGATGCGGTTCAAGGTCATGTACTCTTCCGACCATCTGCCCGAGCCGGCTGTAAAAGTCTTGCAATCGGCCCATGGCGGATTTGCCATTGATCGCCGCGAGGGAAAAGGCGAGACATACTTCGCGCTTCCGGGTGCGGGAATTTTGCGGATCAGCGCCGATCTGAAAAGCATACGGCTGCTGGATACTGCGGCCGACGTTAAAGACACGAACATGCACAATACCACCTTCTGGCATGGTTCTAATGGCAATGGGTATTTAACCTTTCCTGCGGACCGGACCGGCCACGTCCATACAACGGACCTGGAAGGAAAGCTGGTTCACACGCTGAACGCGCCGGGCGCGGGGGACGACTTCGATCAGGCGGCGGTCAACGACTATTTCGGCGGGCAAGGTAATTTTGTGCCGACCGACGTGGAGGAACTGGACGGGCTTTTTTATGTGGCGACGGGCTATTCAAGCCTGGATTACGTGTTGACGGCCCGGATACTCAGTTTCGATCCGTTTAAGGCGGTCTGGCACGATCTCGCATTCGGCGGCAAGGGAACCGGAATGGGCCAGTTCGGCACGGCACACGGCATTACTGTGCCCCCTGGCAAGAAGCGGTTGGATATTTCGGATCGGCCCCGTGCGGAGGTGGACCGATTCACGCGCTACGGCCATTATCGCTCCACGTTAAAATTGCCGATGGGCTCTTACCCTTGCGATGTCGATTACGTGGGGAAATATGGAGTGGTGGGCTGTCTTCATGGACCCGATCGCAGCAAGGGTGCTCCCATCTATATCTTCGAGCATGACAAACTTGTTTCCACGGTTATGCCCAAAGCGGATCTCGGCTTGGAAAACTTTACCCACATTCACAACGCGGTGATGCGGGAGATTCAGGGAAAATACTATCTCATCGTGCAGGCGTGGAACCCCGGTGATTTCGCCATCTTGGAGCAGGTGACCGGGTAGGCGGTTGCTGGGCTCAGTCGATTTTACCCAGTGATTCCTGCGGGGTTGGGTGTCGGTATCGTTTCCATCTCGGCCCCGGTAGGATGAGGTCCTCGCTGGAAGCGGCGGCCTATTTACCCACAAGCTCGGATCAATGGTTCCTCAGCAAGTGCTGTTGCAACTGCGCGGAAACCGCATGGTTTCTGCCACCGCCTTGGCCTTTCTCACGCCGGCACTCACCCTTTCGACAATCAGGGCAAGTCCCAGGTCGGCTCCGTCCCCGCATGGCAACGATTCGGTACTTGGTACTCATCACGAGGTGGAACCCGACAGGAGAAAATAGGCGGCGGATGAAAGTTGCAGGGGTCGCCGAGCTTGTCATTGCCTGCCGGGCATTTGGCATGTCATATCAGGACTTAAACAGAATCAGGAGATACCACCATGAGGCGAAATAAACTGCGGGAGCTTCTCCAGACCGGCCGGCCCACCCTGGGTACCCACCTTCATAGTTCCTGGCCCTCTGTTGTGGAAGTCGTGGGGCATACCGGCATGTTCGACTATGTTGAATTTGTTTCCGAATACGCGCCCTTTGATTTGCACGGTCTGGACAATTTTTGCCGGGCGGTGGAGTTGTTCGATATGACGGCAATGATCAAGATCGATCAGGAACCGCGGCGCTTCCTGGCCCAAAGAGCGATTGGGGCAGGGTTTCAAAGCGTTCTTTTCGCAGATAGCCGGAATGTCGAAGACGCGCGCGAATGCGTCCGCGCCGTCCGTCCCGAGACACCGGGATCAGGCGGAGTACACGGCGTCGGTGTTCGCCGCAGCACCTATATGTGGGACGCTGGAACCCCCGAATACGTCCGCGCCTTGGATGACGTCGTGGTTGTCCTGATGATCGAGAAGAAAACCGCCGTGGAGCAACTCGAGGAAGTCCTCTCGGTGGGAGGGATTGATATGGTTCAGTGGGGCCCGGCGGATTACTCCATGAGCGTTGGCCGGGCCGGTGCCTGGCAATCTCCCCCGATCAGGGCTGTCGAACGCCAGGTGATCGAGACTTGCTTGCAGAAAGGAATACCCCCACGAGCCGAGATCGAGTCCTTGGATAGGGCCAAGTATTACCTGGACATGGGCGTGCGCCATTTTTGCATGGGTACGGACATTATGATTCTCCACGGGTGGCTCAAAGAGAACGGCGAAAGCTTACGGAAGGTGCTCTCGGACTCTTAGGGGAATGCGGCCGAACGCGGGAAGAATAACGAGGGCCCCGCCATGTATGGATTCTTTTTCACACGGGCCGGTTCGCGGTCGATTCTTGTTTCGCCGCCGGCATTACGGCGATAGATCGAACGACAACATCGATTCACGGTCTCGCAAGAACAGGCGAGTGCCCACCAGAGTTGGCACGGTCCACGCGGGTGACTTGAGGACCTGAGCTTTTGCAATCACCTGGAAGCCGTTCGAGGCAGGAATCGCGAGGGCGAGAGTACCGTCTTCATCCAAGATCACAAACTTGCCGTCCGCGTAGATCATCTGGGCCTTGGCCAACCCTCTCTGGCGCGAGAGCACCTCACCGGTTCTTACGTTGACTGCCATCAGAAAAGCCGGGCCAAAGTCGCCGCTGGATCCATAGACGGTATCGGCTATGCGGATTGCCGTCCCGAAATGGATCCGCATTCGCTTGCTGAACCAAACCTCTTGCGCAGAAGTCTCGCCTTGTCGGCGGCTCAGACGGACGACGCGGCTGCCGCCGTCGTAGGCCGACGACATGAAAAGCAGATGGTCCTTGTCCCAGATCGGAGTCGAGATATTGAGATCATATTGGGTCTTGTGGGGATGGCTCCAGAACAGGGTTCCGTTCCGAGGGTCGAGACCTACGATCTGGGAGGCCATGAACATCACCAGCTGTTTTTGTCCGTCGATCTCGATCAGAATGGGAGAGGAGGGCGAAAGCGCAAAGTTCTGACTCTTCCAAACCAGGGACCCGTCTTTCTGATCGAAGGCCGCCACAGCCTGACCGGGGCCTCCCACCGGCAGAATCAGCGTTTCTTCGTAGGCGATGGGACTGGAGGAATAACCCCGATTCGTCTTCATACCGACCGTCGGCATGGCGAACTCGGTGTAAACGTCCCGCGCCCATAACAGCTTTCCGGTCTCCTTCTCCAGGGCGTGTAGTTTTCCCGTCGAGCCGATGGTGAACAATCGCGCTCCGGTGATGAGAGGTGTCGAGTTCGGACCCGGTCCATAGCTCTTGTTCATCTTGTCGGGAAGGGGAGCCGCGTAGCGATATTCCCACTTCGTCCGGCCCGTGTCCGCATCGACGGCGATGACGATTTCCTGTTCCGCCTCCTCAGAATTGGCCCCTCGGTACATGGTATAAAGCACGCCCTTCTCGGCGAGGATGGCGGAATAACCGTCTCCCAGGGGGCGACTCCAGACCCTGGATGGCCCCTCCTTGGGCCAGGACTCCGCCAAGCCGGGCGATGACACCTTGAAATTGCGGTTCGGCCCGCCCCATTGGGGCCAATCCTCGGCCCAGCAAACCTCTCCCGCCAAGGCTGCAACCCAAAAGGCTGCGATCAGGAGCCTGGCCGGATGGGCCTTCTGAAAATGGATGCGCAGAAACCGGTTGGATAAAAATTGCCAAGGCTGATTCTGGCTCTTACCCATGGAGTCCTTCCTCCTGAAGGCGGGATTGCCGCTGGAACTGGCTGAGGATCGAACGTCGGCGTCGCAGGTTAGTATAAGCCGCGTTTCGGGGGTTGAAATTGGCATTTTCGCTCACGGTTCTTCGCCACGAGCCATGAACGACGCGATCTCAGCCATTTCCTTTTCGCCCAGGCGGAAGTCCGCCGCACCGACCACACCGTTAAGCTGGAGGGGCGAGCGTAGCCCCACAATGGCCGCGGTCACGGCAGGATGTCGCAAGGTCCAGGCAATGGCGACTTCGCCGGGGGTCCGTCCATGCCGATTGCCGAGGTCGCGCAACAATTCTACCAGCGCCAAGTTGCGGCTTAGCTGGGGTTCCTGGAAAAAAGGCGACCGCGAGCGCCAGTCGCCGGGCGGCAGCGAAGCGGCTCGCTCACGGGTCATGGCTCCGCTCAGAAGGCCGGATTTCATGGGGGCGTAAACGATGACGCCGATATTGTTTTCCGCTGCGTAGGGGAGGATGGACTCTTCCACCTCGGGAGACACGATCGAGTAGGGCGGCTGCAGGGAGGTGATCGGGGCGATTTTTTGGGCGCGTCGCATCTGGTCCACGTTGAAGTTGGAAAGGCCAAGGTACCGGACCTTCCCCTCTTGCTTGAGTTCCGCCAGAGTAGTCCAGCCTTCTTCGACGTCTTCGTCGGGTTCCGGCCAGTGGAGCTGGTAAAGGTCAATGACATCTACCTTGAGACGGCGCAGGCTGTTCTCGACTTCTCCCCGGATGGATTCCCGTTTGAGGCACTTGACGATTTCCCGGCGTTCGTTCCAATTCCGTCCGCACTTCGTGAACACGAACGGGCGGTTGGAGACGCCTTCCAGGGCACGGGCGACCACTTCTTCCGAGTGGCCCAGCCCATAGACGGCGGCCGTGTCGATCCAGTTGAGGCCGGTGTCGAGGGCGGACCGGATGGCCGCGATGGATTCGCTGTCCTGCTGAGGCCCCCAGGCAAAGGCCCATCCGGAACCACCCATAGCCCACGCGCCCACACCCAGAGGCGTGATGTGCATGTCGCTGTTGCCGAGGCGTTTTTTCTGCATTGTTTCGTTTACCGGGAAACGCAAGCGCTGGCCTTGCTCAACCACCCCAGCATCGCCAACGTCCACCGGATGGAGGAATCCCACCGAACCCCTGCTGGCCGCCCGCTAAAGATGCCCACGGTGGTGGACGAGAATACCCGGGAATGCCGGCTTACCTTCGCTCCGACAACAGATCAGAGTTCACGGCTCGGAGGGTTCGGAATTGGCGGGACTCGATCTGCTCTACCCTCTTGATCTCTGCTGCATGGGGAAACTCAGCTAGGCATCCTTGGGCCACAGGGACGCGACCGTGTCTTTGATGATCTTTTCGCTGCCGATGGCCGGCGGGCCAAAGTGCTCGGTCCATACTTGACCGCCCCAGTTGGGCAGCGAAGCCGCCTCGTACCCGCCCTTGGCACCCATGCGCCACGCTTCGTCGATCGCGACGTAGCCCTGGTAGCCGTTGGTGTAGGCGAACGTCATGGTGTGTGGGAACGGAGCGTTTTCGTCAACCCACAGTTCGTACTGGCAGAACATTTCGTGGGGCATGGTGACCAGGCACCACTCCCGCCCGACCCCCACCGCGTAGGCGTCAAAACGACGCGCGGGCGGCTCGGCAGCGCGATCCATGAGGTCGCGCATCTTCTGGAGCTGCCCCATGCGGCGTTCATCGTCCTTGTTGTCGGCGGCCATCTGTTGCCACAACTCTTCGCTGGGCAGCGGGTGCGAGGGCAACTCGGACTGAGCGAATTTCACGCTGAGCGTCTGGGACTGGAGGGGAGTACTTTCCTTCATGGCTTGGAGCACCGCGTCGCCGAGCTTGTGTCCCTGGTCGTCAGCCTTTTCATGCGTTGACCGCAGCGGATAGCCGTTGATGTTCCCGCCGCAACCCTGGCCAAACAGCGCAATGACGTCCTCGCCCAACTCCTCACGGATACGCTTGACCGCCGCGCCCGGAAAATCGGCGCTGGTCAGCTTGCTTGTATGCGGGACGATGACCGGATGGGCAGCGTGTTCGAAGAGCACGGCCATCGGCTTGCCGGACTTCCTGCTGTCGGCCACCAGTACGTTGACCCAGGGCACGACCGGGCCCGTGCGGTTGACCCCCATGAAGACGTGGCCGGTTTCCGGGTTGATGAGCCGGCGGTTGAAGCCGACCTGGGCGGGGGCTCGCCCGGCGCGGAGGGAGACCGGCTGGGCGTTCTGCTTGGCCTCCTGGACGATGGCCAGAATGGCATCGTTTGTGCTGCTGCTCCATTCGGAAATCATGTCGCGGGCGCTCGTCGGGTATCCTTCCGGCTTGGATGGCCTTGTATGAGGTAGGAGCGGTCCCAACGGCGCGGAGGAATGAGAATGGCTGCACGCGATCAGCGAGTTCTCGATGCCGGTCTTTTTGCGGATTTCCGCCCGCATTTGGTCGCAGGCATCGAATGACGCCGTGATCAGATCCGTGCAAATCATGGCCACCGAGTTGCCTTGATCGTCTTCGAGGTACAAACAGCGGGCAAACAGTGGATCGTGAATGCCGATGCTCACTCGGTAGTAATGAGTGATTTCGAATCCGACGGGCGGAGTGATGTCCCGCTGGGCGGCGCCGGCCTTGATACCCCCGCTGTCGGCCGGCTTGCCACAACCCAGGCCGCCGGTTAAGCCTGCAAGTCCGGCTATCGCGGCCCCTCCTGCCGAAGCTTGCAGGAAGTTGCGGCGCGAGACCTTCCTTTTTGACACCGTCTCTACCTCCCGAAGATATAGTGGATGATTACGCCTGGCGACCCTATATGTATTATGATACACGAAGCGGTGATTCCTGCACAACGGATGGATTCGTTCACAGGATGGGCGCCACTGTGACAGCCTACCGAAGACGCCCTCGCGTGGCTCGGTTAGGAGCGAGGGTTCGCTGGAGTATTGTAGAAAGGGACGCGCTATGGAAACGGCCCTACCTCTGGGAGAACTCCAAGCCGCGCCCAGACTTCTCGGCCGTTCCCACCCTGCCTTTTCGTCCTGCCTGGACGGGAGACAGGGCTGGGTGAGGTGTCATGCATCTATCTGAACGAGTACACACTCTGCCAGAGTGTAACCCATCATTCTGAACGAGATCAGCGATGTCCCTCATCCAAAGGCTGCTTTCGCCGATCGTCGAAGTCAGGCGGGAAGAGGCGGGTCCTCTCCTGCTCATGTTTATTCACTCCTTCCTGGTGATGTCGGCCTACAACATCGTCAAGCCTCTCACGCGCGCGCAGTTCATTCAGGAGCTCGGCGCCGACAACCTGCCGTGGGTCCTCGTCGTCTCGGGAGTGCTGGTCGGCGTCGTAATGCAGCTCTACAGCCGCGGCGTGTCTCTGCTGCCGCCGAGATTGGCTCCGGCCGCGACGCAGATCGGCATCGGGTTGTTGCTGGTCGGATTCTGGGTGCTGTTTCGGACAAACGCTCCCGGTGCCGCGGTGCTGTTCTACTTCAGCGGACAGATCCTGG
The DNA here is from genome assembly GCA_965222885.1 of Terriglobia bacterium. Taxonomy (GTDB): domain Bacteria; phylum Acidobacteriota; class Terriglobia; order UBA7540; family JAPUME01. The sequence continues at coordinate 3,942,080 of OZ244973.1, read as the reverse complement.
GCGTGCTGCTCATCAGTCAGTTCTGGACGCTGGCGAACGACATTTACGATGCGCGCCAAGCGAAGCGCCTTTTCGGTTTCATCGGCGGTGGCGCGAGTCTCGGAGGAATCACCGCGTCGGCGCTCGTGGCATTCGCTGTCGAACGGACCGGAACCGACAGCCTTCTGATCGTGAGCGCCGGCCTGCTATTCGTCTGTGCTGGCGTTGTCACCGCTGCCACGCGCCTGTCGGGCCCAGTGGCCCTGACCGGCGTCGCCGCGGAGAAAAAGGGGGTCGGCGGGCGCGAGACGTTCCGGCTGCTCCGCGAATCGCCCCACCTCCAGATCATCGCGCTCATCATCGGCTTCGCCGCCATCGGGGCAGGCTTGCTCGACCAGCAATTGAACATGGCCGTCGAGGAAGCTGCGGGGGGCGGCGGCGCCAGCAGCATCGCAGCGTTCCTCGGCCAAGTCCAGTTGTATCTGTCGGTCGCGGGACTCATCATCCAGGTCGGGTTGACGAGCCGCGTACACCGTTATCTGGGCGTCGGCTTCGCCATCCTTATCCTGCCGATAGGACTGGGCTCGACGGGCGGCTTGATCCTGGTCACCGGAGCGCTTTGGGCCGCAGCGACCGGACGCGTTCTCGACGCGTCGCTACGATACACAGTTGACAAAACCACCAGGGAGATTCTTTTCCTCCCCCTGCCAGCCGACCTCAGGCGCCAAGCCAAGCCGTTCATCGACGTCACGGTTGACCGGTTCGCGAAGGGGATCGGCGCGGCGCTGACGCTGATTCTGATTCAACCGTGGGGACTCGGGCTGTCTTGGCCCCAGTTGAGCTGGGTCAGCCTGACCATCACTGCGATCTGGATTGCCGGCGCCGTCAAGGCGCACCGCCGGTACCTGGCTTCGTTCCGGGAATCGATCGCGCACCAGCATGTACGGCCGACGGAGGTGCGGCTGAATGTCGCCGACCTCTCCACGGTGGAAACGCTCATCGAGGAGCTGGCGCATCCGGATGAGAAGCGGGTGCTCTACGCGATCGAGATGCTGGAAGCGCTCGGCAAGCGGAACCTGATCAGCCCTCTTCTTCTACACCATGAATCGACCAAGGTCCGTGTGCGGGCGCTTGGCGCTCTAAGCGCCGCGCGGGCCGATATCGCTGGCCACTGGGCGACAGTGATCGAACGATGGATCACCGACCCCGATCCAGAGTTGCGGACCGCCGCGGTCGGCGCGCTGGCCAATCTCCGCAATGAAGACGCCCTCGCCATCGCCCGCACGCTGATTGACGACGCCGACCCGCGCATCGTCGCAACCGCCGCTGTAGTGCTCTCCAACAGCGACGACGCGGATGACCTGAACGCCGCCGAGCGGGCGCTCGCGGCGATCATAGCCGATACCCGGGAGAGTGCCAACGGAGTACGGCGCGACCTCGCGGGCGCGATCCGTCAGACCAACAACCCGCGATTCCACGGCCTCCTGATCCCCCTGCTGCGCGATCCCGACCCTAGCGTCACGAACGAGGCGATGCGGAGCATCCGGGAGCTCGACTTGGCCGACCCTCTGTTCGTGCCGGCGCTGGTGTCCCTGCTCGGCAACCGCCGGCTGAAGAGCGGCGCGCAAGCGACCTTGGTGCGATACGGCGAGCCGGTCGTCGAGGCGCTCAAGCACTTCCTTGCGAATCCGGCGGAGAACGTCTGGGTTAGACGCCACATCCCGGCGACGTTGGCCCGCATCCCCTGCCAGGCCTCGATGGACGCTTTGGCGGCCGCACTGGAGACTGACGACCACTTCCTGCGGTTCAAGGTGCTTGCTGCCATCGAAAAGCTGCGGCACGAGCATCCTTCGCTCGCCATAGGGCCCGAGCCGATCGAACGTCTCGCTCTCGCGGAGGGGCGCGCCTATTTTGCGCGCTTGGGTCTCCACTACGATCTGTTCGAGCGCGTCCGGCTACCGCGGGACGGGATGCTGTCCAAGGCGCTCATGGAGAAGATCGGGCGATCAGTGGACCGCATCTACCGGTTGCTCGGCCTTCTCTATTCCTGGAAAGACGTGGCAGCCGCCCGGTGGTCCATTGAGCACGGCGACTCCCGAGAGCGCGCCGGCGCGCTGGAGTATCTGGACAACGTACTCTCCAGCACGTTGCGCGGCCAACTCATTCCGGTGCTCGAAGAATCGCCGCTCGAGGAGAAGGTTAGGCGGGGCAATGCACTGCTGAAGGTCCAGCCGCGCGGCGTCGAAGAAACGCTTCTCGAGTTGTTTGAGGACGACGACTCAGTCGTGGCGGCGTTGGCGGTGGCTCTGGTCGGCGAACGCGAGCTTTGGGGCCTCGGTCCCGCAGTCGAACGGCTCGCTACCCGCCCCGACGGCCCGCACCGGTATGTTGCCGATGCCGCGTCGTGGGTGCTGGCGTCGCGGAACTTAACTCCGGAGCCGCGTCGCGAGCGCTGGATCGGCTCCCTGCCGGCGGTGATGGTGGTCGAGCGGATACGGGGTCTGCCGCTCTTCGAGTCGGTCGGCATCGACGAGTTGTTCCGCATCGCCGGGGCCGGTGGCCAGACGCGGCATGACGCTGGCGCCACCTTCTTCGCGGCAGGCTCGCCACCCGACCGCCTGTACCTGCTGCTTGACGGCGAGGCGGTCGCGACGGGACAGAACAACGGTGAGCGTCACGTGGCGTCGCCGGCCGCGCTCGGCTTTGAGGAAGCGCTCGATGGCCGCCTCATGGCGGAAACGATCAAGACGACCGGGCCGGCGGTTACTCTGTCGCTTGGCAACGACGAGCTCCGCACGCTCTTGGCCGACAACACGGACTTGGTCCGGGGACTGTTCCGCACGCTGGCCGTGCTGAACCGCGCCAGCTCGGAACTCCACCGTGCCCGGGGAGAGTTCCGGACACTCGTCGAATTGAGGAGTCCCGGGGCGGAGTTCGTCGCGGGCGCGTCGCCGGCCGCGCGCGGTTCCGTCAGCGGCCAGGGGCTGACGGACGTGCAGAAAGGGCCGGCGCTTCGCCTGATTCCGCTGTTCGCCAAGGTGACCGGCGTCGAGATGTTGCATCTAGCTGCCATCGCCACACAAGTGGCGCTCGAGACGAGCGCCATGTTCACCGACGAGACCTCGCCGCCCTGCCTTGCCATCGTGCTTTCCGGCGAACTCGGGATGCAGGCGAGCGGTGGCACGCGGACGGTCGCGCGCGCGGTTCCGGGCGATGTCGTAGGCATGTACGAAACGCTTGTTGGCGCGGGGCAGATTCGGCTCGCGGCGACGCAGCCCTCGTCGGTCCTCAAGATCGACCGCGAGGACCTCTTCGACCTCCTGGGCCAGCGGCCGGACCTGCTGCAACAGATCTTCGCCGCGATCTTCGACCGCAGAGTCTGACGCGTCGCGGCTGCTACATGCCGATCGACGGAGAATCCGACTCGCGCTCGATGCCGACTACCTGGAAAGTCCCGCCGGTCGGTCGCAGATAGACTCGCACCGGCCGGCTCCATCGCGGATGATCGCCGTGTAGCGTGCGAATCTCGGCCAGCAGGAACAGGTCGCTGCCGGCGCTGACACCCGACGCATCGGGCAGCGGGACCCGTGTGTCGGACTGCTCGCGCGAGCCGCCGAGCGACCGGAGACTTTCGGTGCCGTTAGCGTAAACCGACCACTCGACGCGGTACGTCGATCCGGGCTCGGCGAAGCCGTAGCGCTCGGACAGGTTGGCGAATTCGAGACCGTTGGCAGTCACCTCGAACTCGTCGATCGGGTTCAGACGGTTCAGGTAGTAGCGGGCCGTCTTGCGCTGCCGCTCGATCAGGACCTTCAGGAAGTACTCCGCTTCGACTTGATTGCTGAACTGCCCGGTTTCGACGATGGCGCGCAACTCGTCCGATGTGAACCGCATGATGATCTTCGCGGCCCAAAACGCGTCGCGCTCGGTCATGCGGACAAACGCCGGATTCGGATAGTCGTTCCGCCACTCCTGCGGCTCGTAGAACTTTGACTCCCACCGTCCGACGGCAGCGTACTCGGGGAATTTCGGCCAGTTGACCTTGCGGTATTTCGGAGTCCATAGCCCGAAGCTACGCGCGTTCTTCTTCACCTCGTCGAAGTCAAGCCAGTAATGGAAGCTGAGGTTTGGCAATTGAAGATCGACGCTGCCGCTGCCGAAAGTTGACCCGAAGTCGAGCAGATAGTGGCGAATGAACCGGCGCCCGCCGACCTTCACCCAACTGTCCTGCGTATTGTGGGCGCGCGTATCGTCGTGGTTCGTCCACGCTGCGAATAACCGGAGGCCGCGCAGTTCGCGGCGGTTCTCGTGCGGGATCACGTCGTTCGGATCGTCGCTCCGGGTAGCGTAGTACCGGAATGGCCCGAGGGGCCGGCCGGCCAGATACTTGCTCGCCGTCACCCGAATGCGCCCGTCAGGTAGGCGGGGGACGCGCCGGAGCAGCCGGCGAAGGAACGACCGGGTGAGCGGCGACTCATCGCCGAACTCGTCTTGCATCACTGTGCCCGGTTCAATGGCGAGCCCCGTCTCCGGATCGACCGAGACGATGTAGTTCTCCGGGGTGTTGTAGCCAAGACTGTAGAACAGCTTCGTTCCGATGATCTCAGCCGCGCTGCTGAGCTCGGGGATCCCGATGGGATCGAGCTTGATGACATACCGGTCGCCGCGACCGTCAACGATCTGGAAGCCAGGCGTGAGTCCCCCGATCTTGCTGCGGAAGACGCGCCACGGCGCGCTCATGTCGGGACCGTCGCCGGTGTTCGGCCCGCGCCGCAGTTCGTCGATCGACAGACGGGCGGTGCCGTGGCGATTCGTGAACCACGAGCTGTCCGGCACTTCGTCCAGCGTGTTGACGTTCTGCGCCTCGGTCAACTCCGGCGAGCCGAGATCCGAGAGAATGTGACCGAACCGGTCAAACATGTCGCTCAGCTCGATCTCTTCCGGCTCATGGGGGACATCGAGCCGGTCGTCGTCGACGAGCAGCGGATCATCGGGATAGAACTTGGGCGGTTGCGCGCCCGAAGGCGTCGCCAAGCATACGAAGGCCGCCAGTCCGAGTAGGATCTGCCGGAACGCCTGCATTGCACCCTCTCCCTTCAAAAACGCGGCCCCGATCCGGTGTGTAGGACGAACCCTTCGTTGCTCTTCGCGAGGTCGATCCGCATCGAGAACCCGCCCGGAACGTGCACCCGAATCCCGCAGCCATAGCCCGATTTCAGATGATTGAGATTCATGTCCCGCGCGTCGGCAAAGACCTTCCCGGTGTCGTAGAAAAACGCGAAGTCGATATAGGTCCAGACTTCCCAGCGGTACTCGATATTGAACAACAGGTTGCGCGTGTCCCGGAAGCGGTACTCCGGGAAGCCGCGGATCGTCTGGGCGCCGCCAAGGGTCTCCATCAGATAGAACGGCACCGCGCCGTTGTCGCCGCTTAACGAGTGGGATGTCCTCGCGCGGAGCGCGAGAACGCGGTTTCGGTAGCCGAGCGGCACGGTAGCCTGCATGTCGCCGACCAACCGTGTGAAGCTGAACCGCCCGTCATCCCGATCAAGGTGCCGGGATGCGCTGACATTCAGGGTAACGCCGACCTGCGGCGTCACATAGCGATCCCGCAGCCGGAACTCGGCGTGCCCGCCATAGACAAAGAAGGAGGTTCTCGTGCCGATGCCGGGCGTCTCCAGCGGATCGAAGCGGGACTCCAGGCCCGCACTGGAGCTCGCTTCGGCGGTCATCCACTGGATGTCGGTGCCAAACGACGCGAAGCGGCTGGGACGGGCCTCAAGCCCGGCTTCGACCGCCTGCCGCTCCAGCCGGAAGGTAGTGCGATCCTCCCGCCGCGACGCGCCGCCGGGACCGAAGTACCGGAGAGATCCAAAGTCGGTCGTGCGGGCGGTCAGGCGGCCCTCGATCGGCAGAGTGCTGCGTTTCCGGGGAAACAAGCAGCAGGTTGGTGTCGAACGCCCGGAAGCCTCGCGTGGAGTACCGCGCGTTCGCCGTGAACAGCGCAACTTCGCTGTTGTAGCCGGCGATGTAGCCACCACCGGCCACGAAGCCCGAGCCGGACGGCATTCCGCCGAGCAGCGGCCGGAATCCGCCCATGCCCTTCGCGAAGAGCTTCCTTGGGGGACGCCACGTTTCCAGGTGGCGAATCCGCTGCTCGGCGCGAGAGACCGAGTACGGCGATAGATTCGCTCGCTTCGCCTCGCGCTGGCGGCGGAGGATCTCCTGGCGGGTCGTTGGCGCGGGCGGCTCGGCAGGGACCTCGGCGGCCATCGCGAGGCCGACGAGGGACCAAAACCCGAGAAGCCACGCGACGGGGCGCAAGGAAGCTGGCATCAGTCCCTTCAAGAAGTATGCCGAGCCTGCACGTCGATGTCGAGCCGCGTGCGCTCGGTTGACAATTCGGTCTCCTCGGACTGCGAGGCGGGTGAATGGTTGTCCCACCATCCGCGTGCCTGCTTCCAGGACCACCCGTCGAGTCGAAGATGCGCCAGGGCTGCGGACAGCTCGCGTCCGCTACGGAAGCGCTCGGCCGGATCCTTGGCGAGGCAGCGGAGGAGGATGCTCTCCAACTCGACGTTGACGGCAATGCGGCTTACCTTTGAAGGCGGCTGTGGCTCTGCGGTCAGGTGCTGCGCGCAGATCTCAACTACGGAGGTGCCCTCGAAGACATCCCGACCGGTGAGCAGGAACCAGCCGACCGCGCCGAGCGCGTACACGTCCGCGGCGGGACCGACTGGCGAGATGCCCCGAATCACCTCCGGCGCAAGATATTGCGGCGTGCCGATGAATGTCCCCGCCTGGGTGACCATCGCGGAAAGGCTATCTTCAGGACCGTCGGCATGGATGGGCTTCACCAGACCGAAGTCGAGCACTTTGACCATGTCGGGGACGCCGCCGCGGTCGCAGAGCCGGATGTTCCCTGGCTTGATGTCGCGATGCACGAGGTCATTGCCGTGGGCCTCCGCGAGCGCGTGCGCGGCTTGCAGCAGGATGCTCACGGTTCGGGCGTCGTTCATGGGCCCGTGGCGATGAACGAGCACGTCGAGGTCAAATCCCCCCAGGTACTCCATCGCGTAGTAGAACTGGCCGTCGGGCGTGTGGCCGTAGTCGTAGATCGCCACGCAGTTCGGATGCTCAAGTCGGCAGGTGTAGCGCACCTCCCGCTCGAAGCGAGCGACTGCCTCTTTACCTGCTTTTTCAATAGGCAGGAGCTTCACGGCGGTCGGCCGCTGCAGCAGGATGTGCGTCGCCTCGTAGACCACGCTCATGCCGCCTTCGCCGATCTTGCGTTTCAACGTGTACTGGCCGAGTCGCCGCGCGTCCCGAACCTGTTTTCTAAGGCCGTAGATGACCGAGGAGGTCACGACGGTCACCGTGATGAAGGCCGCTCCCAATACTCCCACCCACAGATGATCGAACGTCTTGGCAGCCGACGCGAGGATGAGACTGCCGGCGAGCGCGCTCCCGACGCCGAGTGCGCCAACGAACACCGTGCGCCGAACTGTGCTCGGAACGAGCGCCGCACGCAGCACCAGCGCGAGCGACACGAGCGTCAGCAGAGCGAGACCGGCATAGATCATCTGCCGGTTATCCATGAGAAACAGCCCCAGGTAGATGCCCGCCAGGGTCAACGGGATGATAGCGTCACCTACGTACAGAACCCAGGGCGCCGGCTGGCGGCGCGCGAGATACCGCCAGTTGAAGCCGAGCCACCCGGTCAGCAACCACGAGGCCAAGAGGCGGAGAGGCGTCACTGCTGGACCGACTGACAAATTCGCTCCGATCATCCACTGCACGGTGGTTACAGATACGAGTGCGGCGTGAATGAGGAACAGGACCTTGACGTAGAGGCACAGCCTTGTCCAGAGCAGGTCGTTGTCGAATTTGCTCTGGGTACGCATGCGTTTCGGAGCCGAAACTATCTCGCTGGCCCGTTCTTCTGTCGGCAAAGGCACAAGAAAGTATATCCATATCCTAGCACAGAATTCACCGCGCGTGCCTCATCTCGGCACCCGGAGATTCTCGGCTGCGTGGGGCTCGTTTCGCGTGCTCTTGGGCAGCACGGGCCCGCGCTGATGGGCCCAGGGCTGCTGGAATAGCGCACGAGGTGGGTTTCGGCGCGGCCAGCGTAATCCTCGATATTTTCCACGTTCACTAGGATCGCGGTATTTAGGCTACAATTCAGGCACGCTATTTTAAGGCCCGTCACGCCGGCCCGGCTTCCCAGTTGGGAAGAAGGCCGGCTGGCGTGAACTGAGGAGCAACCCAGAGTGTCTGAAAGCCGATCCCCTTTTCTCATCACGGCGGAAGAAAAGCAGCGCCTTTCTGAATTCTACTGGCAACGCAAGGCCATCGAGGAGGGCGATTTCCTCCTCGCCTCCGGCAAGCGAAGTCACTACTACGTCGATAGCCGTCTGGTCACCACGCATCCTCCCGCGCTCAAGCTCATTGCCGAGATCATGTCGCGTGGAATCGCCTCCGCAACGGCCGGGGCCTCGTTCAAGCTGCTGGCACCGGTGCTAAGCGGCGTTCCCGTCGCCCTGGCGGTCGGTTTGGTTATGGGTGCCGATCTGGTCTTCGACCGCGGAGCGAACAAGCAACACGGAAAAGGGAAGCGCTTCGAAGGGCATCTCGAAAAGGGTAACCTTTTGGTCCTGGTGGACGACCTGATTACTGCCGGGACGACCCTGCGCGCAACGGTTCAGGCCGTAAGAGAGGAGGGGGCAAGGACGGATTCCGCTTTCGTTATCGTGGACCGTTTGGAGGGCGGGCGCGACCGGCTGGAGCCACTCGGCACACGCCTATTTTCTCTTCTTACTATCCAAGAGCTTTTCGAATACAAGCAATAGTCCAGATTCCCACCGAAGCCCAAGCCTACGTGCGGAACAGCAACCGCGGCGGTCGCATTGCGACCCAATCAAAAATAGTAAATTTTGGTCCGCAGTCTATTTTTCCCTTGACAGGGATCGTTGGGGGCTATATAAAGGATAAGTTGGCAGGTGAACCCCATATATAGTGCCTGCCGGCAGGAGTGCTATACCCCATTAAGTTTCCTCCTTTCCCATACCCCGCTCCGGCGGGGTACTTTTTTGCCTTGAAAACGGAGTTCCTTCCCCACGTCAGTTGGGCGGGATAACTTTCCCGCAATCGTCAAACAGCCTTTCCGGTGGCGATGCAAACGAGTTCGCGCTAAGCTGAAAGCTTATGGAGGCCCAATCCACTGTCTCGGGATCGTTGCTTCACACCCTGTTTGCCGTTCTGCTGGGTATCTGGCTGGCCGGGACGCTCCTGGAATGGTTTATAGCAACCCAAAACTTCGCCACCGTGGATCGTGTGCTTTCCGCTGACCCTGAAGTGCTGATGGAACAGAGTCGGCCTTTGAACCGGGATCGCTTGCGGGTTCTTTATCGTCACCTGGCCTCGGAGCTGAACCGATTCTATTTCCGAGCTTGGGGTTGGGCTCAGATGGTATTAGCGATAGCCCTGTTCGCCTGCTTGGCGGGGATGCGGACTCAGGACCGCCTTACCTGGATGCTGGTAGGATTCATGCTGGTATTGGTGGGGGCCCTGCAATTCCTGGTTACTCCGCGCATGGTGGCCTTGGGCCGTAGTCTGGACTTCCTGCCGCGGGAGCCCGTGCCACCCGAAATGGGCCGTTTTTGGCGGCTCCACGCGACCTTTACGGGGTTGGACACGGTGAAATTGATCCTCGGAATGGTAGCTCTGATTCGCTGGATGCGAAGATAGATCACCCGCCTCTCGTTCCCCACTCGGAACTCTATCGACAGAAAGCAAAGGACTTTTGGCTGTATCGGCCCGCCGGACCTGGCTCGCAAGCAACGCGATCGGAGAGCCAACCCATCGAATCGGGCTAGGGTCGTCACCAACGAAAACGTCAGGAAGGCATCCGGGGCGAAAGAAAAAGAGACGGGGACTCGTGGGGCACGCCGATCCGGGTATCCCGCAGTCCGCTGCTCCGGGGCAGCGCGCGCAGTTCTCTTGGGCGAGCCCTGGTAGGAAGCGTTTATTCTTTAAGCAGATTCCGGACTACGCTGATCAGTTTTTCTTCCCCCTCAGAGCGCGAAGGGTCAGAGACCTCGGCAATCCGAGCCCCTGCACCCGGCATATCGATCTCGGCCTTGCAGTGGTAGATGTCTCCCAGCTTGTAGGAAGAAATCCGAATGGGCTTTCCTTTTAGGGTTTCCAGCCGAGTGGTAAGGTCTTCCGGTCTGAATTCCACCATAATCTCCCCCGACGACCTGCGATGCTAAAAGATACCATAATACGTAAGTCTCGGCGCGCCGCCCGCCTGGGCGCGAAGAGAAAAGGCGACCTCATCATTTCGCAGCCGGGCGACAAGCGGCAGTAGGGTTGGGAAATCAGTATCCTGGCGAATCATGGTGAAATCGATCGGGTTGTTGCCGAAATCAGCGCGGCCTGCGATCACTCTCTTCCGATTCGGGTTGAAACGTGCGTTTCCGCTCGTCCAGTGAAACAGTCCAGACGCTGGCCAATTCCCAGGACCCCAGCCGTTTCTGCAGCACCATGTCGTAGGTCGCCGCGCCTTCCGGACCCACCAGCCGGACGCGGGCCAGGACGCGGGAGGAGTTCGGAGAGAAGGTTAAATCCTCGGTCCTCAATTGTATCTGGGAATCGAGTGGGGCCGCCTCAAGCGCAGGAGCAAAGTAACCCTCCACGGTCTGCTCGACCGAGAAGCCGTCCGGTGCCTCCTGGCGGGCCCGTTCGAGGTATGCGGCTCTGAGATTCATGACCTCCAAGGCGCTCTCAAGCTCCTCCCGGATAACTACATCCGTAATGCCGGCAAGCGTTTTAGTCAAACGTTCGATTGCAGGTGGATACGAGGCGACCGTCAAGGCCAGTATCGCCATTTCCGTCACTGCGGGATCGGGTTCCCTGTCCGCGCGCGCCACTGCGTTCACGAGTGCTTCCCGGCTCCGGGGGGTATTGAATTCGCCTAAAGCACCATAAAAGAAGCGTTTCAGAGCCAAATCGCGGGGATCGTGGACCAGTTTCTGAAGGATGCGAAGAGCCCGGTCGTGCCCCATGAAGGCCAGAAGCTGAGCGGCAAACTCGGCCGTTCGGTCGTCGGCAAGAGCCGCCTCCAGGATCGGCACAATCTGTGGCCCGGCGGCAAAACCGGCCCGGAGCAGATGATCCCGGGCCGCCGGGTTCGGGGCGTTCAGGATTTCGTCAAACCATTCCACGGCCCAGCCGCCCGACACCTCGGCCATCCTGGAAACGTCGGATTCGATTTTTTCCTGAGCCAGTCCGAAGTCAGCGGTAAATTCCCATCCACAACCCCAGGCGATCGCAAGCAGGAGGCCCTTGCGGGCCGCACGTCGATACCAAGCGTCTATTACCATTGCGGATATTCCCCCTTTGACCGAGGAGCTTCCCTTGCCCTGGGTCGGACCCGAAACTTACGATTATCGAGTACTTTAGATGCCCGTGCTCCCTTAGAAGTTGGTCCTTTTACCCAAGCGCTGGCAGCTCAATCTTGGCTCTGTGTTCCTTGCAATCGAGTTCTGAAGGCCCAGGCCATCACATCTGACGATACAACTTTAATGGTATAATAACCCTCTTAATAGGGAGGGAACATTTTCGGTTTGCGGAAAATCTCAAGATGAGTCAGGAAGTTGAAACCGGCGCGATGACCAAGGTAAAACCGTCTTCGGAACTGACGGAACTGCCGATCCTCCCGGTACGGGACACGGTGTTGTTCCCCCATGCCATTCTGCCGCTTACCGTGGGCCGGCCCAGTTCGTTGAAGCTGATCGGCGATTTACCGGAAGAAGAGAGGTTTATCGGCGTGGTCGTCCAACGCGATCCCCGCATCGATAGACCCCAGCCGGTGGATATATTCCGAGTCGGCACCTCTGCCTATGTCCACAAAATCATCAAGCTCCCCAACCAAAGTCTGTTCATATTTGTCGAGGGGCTGAATCGGATTTCTATGGAGGAGACGATTCAGACCGAGCCGTACCTGGTTTCCCGGGTCCGAACCCTGCACGATGTCGTCCCCACCGACCAGAAGCCCGACTTCGAAGCGCTGGTTCGCAGCCTGGTTTTCACGTTCCAGGAGATCGGCCGGCTCTCGCCCACGCTTTCCGACGACTTGCAGACGGTGGTGATGAATATTGACGATCCGGGACGGCTGGCCGACTTCATAGCGGCCAACCTGCCGTCTCTCTCCATCACCGAAAAGCAGGAACTGCTGGAAAGCCTGGACCTCAAGGCGCGGCTGGAACGGCTGCATCGGCCGCTGGCGCGGGAGCTGGAGGTGCAGCAGCTCCGCTCAAAGATTCAATCCGATGTACAGGATCAAGTAACTCAGAATCAGCGGGAATATTTCCTTCGGGAACAACTCAAGGCCATCCAGAAGGAGTTGGGCGAGGCGGACGAACACCAGGATATCGAAGAGCTGCGCAAGAAAATCGATGACGCTGGAATGAACGAGGAAGCTCAGAAAGAGGCCCACCGCGAGCTGAAACGGCTGGCTAAAATGAACCCGGCCGCCGCCGACTATACGGTCACCCGCACCCATCTCGACTGGCTGGTAACGCTGCCCTGGAACAAGGTCAGCGAGCTGAAGGTGGACCTCCCCAAGGCGAAGCAGATTCTGGATGAAGACCACTGGGACCTGGAAAAAGTCAAGGAACGTATTCTTGAATACCTGGCCGTACTGCAACTCAAACCGCAACTGAAGGGTCCTATTCTTTGCTTCGTGGGTCCGCCGGGCGTAGGAAAGACTTCCCTGGGGAAATCCATTGCCCGATCCCTGGACAGAAAATTCGCCCGCATGTCGTTGGGCGGCATTCACGACGAGGCAGAAATCCGAGGCCACCGCCGTACCTATATCGGAGCGCTGCCGGGGCAGATTATTCAGGGCATCCGCCGGGCCGAAGCGCGTGATCCGGTATTTATGCTCGACGAGGTGGATAAAATCGGCCGGGACTTTCGGGGCGATCCCTCCTCGGCCCTTCTCGAGGTGTTGGACCCCGAGCAGAACGCTCATTTCCGGGACAATTACCTGGATGTACCTTTCGACCTTTCCTCGGTTTTGTTTATCTGCACGGCCAATGTGCTGGATACCATCCCCCCCGCCTTGCTCGACCGCATGGAGGTCTTGGAACTCCAGGGCTACACCGAGGAAGAAAAAATCCATATCGCCAAGCGTTATCTGATCCCGAAGCAGACCGAAGTACACGGAATCCGTCATCCGGATCAGATCGAATTCACCCAGGAATCCCTGGCTCACCTGATCCGCTACTACACGCGCGAAGCCGGCGTGCGGAATCTCGAGCGCGAAGTGGCGAATCTGTGCCGCAAGCAGGCCAGAAGAACCGCCGAGGGAAGCACCGAAAGGTTGACTCTGGGGCCCGAGCAGGTGAAGGAACTGCTGGGTATTCCCAAGTTCCGTCGGGACACGGAAGTCGTCGAGCGGACCCGCAAGCCCGGTGTTACGGTGGGCTTGGCCTGGACTCCCACCGGGGGCGACGTGCTCTTCGTGGAGGCCGACCTTATGAAGGGCGGCAAGAACTTCAACATGACCGGTCAGGTCGGTCCTGTCATGCAGGAATCGATGCAGGCCGCGCTTACCTGGGTCCGGTCCCATGCCGACCAATACAAGATCGATTCCGATTTCTTCGGTAAAAACGATCTGCACGTCCACGTACCCGCCGGAGCCATTCCCAAGGACGGGCCCTCCGCCGGTGTGACCATGGTCACGGCGATGGTTTCCGCCCTCACATCCCGGCTCACCCGGCCCCGCTGGGCCATGACGGGGGAGATCACTCTGAGCGGCCTGGTGCTGCCCGTAGGGGGAATCAAGGAAAAAGTGCTGGCTGCAAAGCGGGCGGGAGTGAAACACATCATCCTGCCGGCCGAAAACGAACCCAATGTAATACAAGACCTCTCAGAAGAAATCCTGGCCGGGGTGGAAACCCACTTCGTCAAATCGATTGAAGAGGTGCTGCAGCTTGCTCTGGAGGGGAATGCTGCCTTCTCGGACCGCGAGAAACGATCGAGGAGAAGCAGCGACACCGCCGCCTGACTTTTCGACCTGCATTGAATCCTGAAAAGCCTGTGTGCAGAACCTCCTCGCAGTCGCTCCTCTCTCCGGGGCAAATTGAATCCTCTTGGTCCCAGCGCAAGCCTTCCCTTGGCTCCTGAAGCAGCCACGAGAGGGCGGGCCGGTACAGTGTCACCCATCCTGTGAACGAGCACACGTTCTTGCATTCGCCCGGGGGATCAACTAGAGTTCCCAGGTCAACATCGGTGTTAAGCTTCCAGGCCATTTCATCGCGTGTCCAACGATTCCTCCCGGAGCCTCGCCTGGCTCGTTATGCTTCGCTGGCCTTCAGCCTTTCGGTACTCTCGGTTCTCGTCTCGATCGCGGTTGCACAGGCGGCGTTGGCCGTCTCGGCGGTGCTTTTTGTAGCGCATCTGGGGAACAACCGGCCCGCAGTTCGGACGCCGCGAGTTTTCCTTCCCCTGCTTGCTTTCTGCGCCATGACGCTCTTTTCAGCCTTTTTCTCCTCCAATCTTTTGCTGAGCGCCTATGCGGTCCGCAAGTTGATACTGTTTGTCATCCTTTTACTCGCCGTAAATTTGGTGATCACCCTGGCGCACCTCCGATTTCTCTTAACGGGGCTCTTTTGCGTGGCGAGTCTGGCCGGCTTGGTGGCAGCGGCCCAGGTATCGGATCAATACCTACAGGCCAGGGCCTTGGATCCCGCGGATTTCTATTTCACCATGACCTATACGCGGGCCACCGGCTTCATGGGCCACTGGATGGATTTCTCCGGCCAACAGATGTTGATCTTGGCCGCCCTGGCGGCCTTTTTTCTGGCCCGCCCGAAGATAAAATGGATTCCCGTCCTGCTATTGGTAGGCGGTTCTTTGGTGCTGAGTTTCACACGAGGAGCTTGGGTGGGGTCTGTTGCTTCCCTTCTCCTGCTGATCGCTCTCCGGCGGCCCAAACTTCTATGGGCAGTTCCGGTCGTAGCTTTGGCGGCATTCCTGCTGGCGCCGTCGCTGGTGCGAGAGAGAGTCATGTCGGTCTTCCAGCCCGGGTCGGACCCGTCCATTTCCATTCGTCTGGAGATGTGGCAGGTGGGCTGGAACATGATCCGGCGGAATCCCTGGTTCGGCGTGGGACCCAACCGGGTCGATGAAGCTTACGAGTCTTATATGCCGGAGGGAGTCTCCCCCATCAAGGGCTACCACGGGCACCTGCACAACAACCCCCTGCAATTGGCCGCTGAAAGAGGTCTCCCCTGCTTGGCGGCTTGGCTCTGGTTAATGGCTTTGTGGGGAAAGCATCTACTGGCTTTGCGCCGCCGCCTGAACGGGGAGTCCTATCTCGCGGAGGGAGCCCTGGCCGCGTGGCTCTCTCTGCTGGTGCAGGGCATGTTTGAATTCAGCTTCGGTTCCTCGGAAGTCCTCATGCTGTTCCTGTTCCTTGTCTCGGTGCCCTATGTCGCCGAAGAAATTCTCAAGAGGACTCCAAAAGTATGAGGCGCTTATCGGCCCGCACAGCCGGCTGACATCCCCGGCTTGGTTTGGGGCAGGGGTCAAGAAGAGACGAGAGACGGTTTGATCTCTGCCGTCCGGAAAACTATGAGCGATCAAAATCAAACGCTATTTCCCGGAAGTCGGTCCTCGGCAACTCCTGTATCTCCCCGTCCGGGCGATTCATCTGCGATCCGAGTCCTCATGGTTACGAACTTGTATCCCTATCCGGAGTATCCGGCTTATGGAAACGCCATCAAGGCACAGATCGATTCCCTGTCCGGCGAAGGAATTGAGTCAGACGTGCTCTTTATCAACGGGCGGAAATCAATCTGGAATTATCTGAAGGCTCCTTTTGAGCTTTGGCGGAAACGACCCGGCAAGCGTTACGACCTGGTGCACGCCCATTTTGGCCTGGCGGGTCTTGTGGCGCGTCTCAAGTGGAGGCTTCCTTTGGTGGTTTCCCTGATTGGCGATGACGTCTTGGGGCAGCCCGACCGTCACGGGCAAAATACTCCCTTGGGCCAATTCTTCCAGGAAACCTCGCGTTGGCTGGCCCGCCACGCCGACGCGGTGATTGTAATGAGCGAGGAGATGCGGCGGTTGGTGGGAAATCCCGAGGCCATCGTTCTCGGAAATGGCGTGGACACGGAGGTGTTTCGTCCGATGGACCGAACCGCCGCGTGCGCCCGCTTGGGGCTCGACCCGAGCCTGAAGTACGTGCTGTTCCCGTATAATCCCCGGGTGCCCCGCAAACGCTTCGATCTGGTCGAACAAGCCGTCGCACGGGCCCGCCGTCGGATTCCCAAACTGGAAATTCTGGTGGCCTTCCGCAGCTCGCACGAGGAGCTGGCCGTTACCATGAATGCCGCCGACGTTTTCGTTTTGGCCTCTTACTGGGAAGGTTCTCCCAATACCATCAAGGAAGCTATGAGCACGAACCTTCCCACGATTTCAGCGCCCATCGGTGACGTGCCCGAGTTGTTTGACCAGGTGGCCGGTTGCTTCCTGTGCAATCCTGAACCCGACGCTCTTGCCGACAGGATTGTGGAGGTTTGCTCCCAGCCTCGCCTCAGCCGTGGACGGAACCGAATCGCTCCTCTTGCCATGGAACGAGTGGCGCGCCGGCTGGCGAATCTATATCGGTGCCTGCTGGGAAAACCCGAACGGGAGGAGTCGGCTCTCCACCTACCGAATGACGGCGAACGTTGATGGAAACGCAAAGCGGATGAATCTTGGGGAAAGTGCTTCTCATTGTCTGCAATCGGCTTACAGACTCCACCACTATTTAGCCGACACTCACCTCCGGGATAATTTCTTGGTCGGCCCCGATCCGGGGATCGGCCTGAACTTGCGGTTTTGGCGTTTCCTCAAAAGCTACGGTGATTTTCTGCCTCTGCCCTGGAACGATCCCTATCGGTTCATGCAGACCCAGGGATATTGGTGCCTCGCCAACTGGAAGCTGTTCGAGGATACCGGAGAGGATCGTTTTCGCGACTTTGCCGCCGGGTGTGCACGGGCTGTACTCGCAATTCAACAACCTTCCGGGCATTGGGTTTATCCCCTCCCTGGGCGCCGACGCTTGGTGGCCACCATCGAAGGGAACTGGGCTTCGCTGGCCTTGCTGGAAACCTACCAACGGCAGCGCGATGCGAGATTTCTCGAAGGTGCGCTGCGCTGGTATCAATTCCTGATGAACAGCATCGGTTTCCAACCCCATGCATCCGGCGTGGCAGTCAACTACTTCGACCGGCCTCGGGGCAAGGTCCCGAACAACTCCACAAGCACTCTTTATTTCTTTACCCGTATTGCCGAGGCCATCGGAGAATCCAAGTTTTTGGGTCACGCCGGCGATCTGGTCGATTTCCTCGGTTCGGTCCAACTCCCTTCCGGCGAGATGCCCTATGTAGTCGAAAGCACCCACGAATCCCGGCGGGAACACTACCTCTGCTACCAGTACAACGCTTTCGAGTTCCTGGAACTGGCCGGGGTCTATCGACTCCAAAGGAATGAAAAACTCCGTGCGATTCTGGACCCGCTGGCCAAGTTTCTACTTAGCGGGGTAGGGCCACACGGCGCAAGCGACTTCGATTGCTTTCGCCGCCACCCCGAAGTCAACTACTATACGGCGGTCCTGGGGGCTGCCCTGCACGAGGCGCACCGGCTGGAATTGGGAGACTACCTCGACCCGGCCCGTCGCTGCTACCGGCGGCTGCTCGTGCGTCAACTGACCAGGGGAGGATTTTCCTATTCGGAAAAGGACTACGGGTTTCTCGAAGACCGCCGCTCCTATCCCCGCTATCAAGCGATGATACTGTTTCACCTGCTGTGCGGTTGCGTCGGGCCAATCGAACGACCCTCGGTTCGTGTGCCTTCCCGAAAATACGAATCAGCCCCGGGGTAGAATTTTATGTGTGGAATCTGCGGTATCTATAACTTCGGCTCCGGCGCACCGGTCGAGATGGCGACTCTCCGGGCCGCCACGCGTGCCCTGGCCCACCGCGGACCCGACGATGAAGGCTTTCATGTGGACCGGGCCGTGGGGCTGGGGAATCGCCGGCTGAGCATCCTAGATCTCGCCGGCGGCCATCAGCCGATCTCGAACGAGGACGCCACGGTTTGGATCAGCTTTAACGGGGAGATTTATAACTATCGTGAACTGGGTCAGGAACTGGTGCGTTCCGGCCACCGATTGGCGACGGTCTCGGACACGGAGACGATTGTTCACCTCTATGAAGACCGCGGCCCGGATTGTCTCCAGCATCTCCGCGGCATCTTCGCCTTCGCCCTATGGGATAAGAACCGGCGGCGCCTGCTTCTTGCCCGCGACCGTCTGGGCGTCAAACCCCTTTTTTACAAATTGGAAGCGGACCGAATCTTTTTCGCCTCGGAGCTTCGTGCCCTCCGCCTGTTCAATACCGTCCCGTTCGAAACCGACGCGCAAGCCACCTATGATTTCTTTGCCTTTCGTTATGTCCCGGCTCCTGAGACCTTGTATCGAGGAGTCCGGAAACTCCTGCCGGGGCACTACCTGGAGGTTGGCCCCCAGGGAGCTCACACACGGAAGTATTGGGATGTACCCGAAGCCGAGGATGAGGCAGGTTCCACCCCTGAGTTCGCCGAAGCGGCTCTGGCAAAGCTGCGTGAGTCCGTGCGGCTGCGGTTGGTCAGTGACGTTCCGCTGGGCGTTTTCCTGAGCGGCGGAACGGACTCAAGCGCTGTCGTGGCCTTGATGTCAGAGTTGGGCCATCGGCCCCTGCGCACTTTTTCGGTGGGATTTTCCAACCCCGACTACGATGAGTCTCCCTACGCCCAACGAGTTGCAGAACGGTACGGAACCGAACATCGGGCCATCACCGTCGGACCCGAAAACCTCCGGCAGAATCTTCCCCGGTTGGTCGCGTTACGGCACGAGCCGATTGCCGAGCCTACCGACATCCCGCTGTTTCTTCTGGCACGGTTGGCTTCCGAACAGGTGAAGGTGGTGCTGGCCGGAGAGGGCGGAGACGAACTCTTCGCCGGATACCCGAAATATGTTGCCGAGCGGTGGCGTGGGTGTTGCTCGCTGGTTCCGGCTTCCCTGCTGCGATTTCTCTCTCGCATCCTGCCTTACTCCCAGCGGCGGCTGAAACTGGCCCTTCAGGCTCTGGCGTTAACCGACAGCGCCGAAAGGGCGGTCTCCTGGTTTGCCTCTTTCAGCCTGGAAGAGCGGCGGTCACTTTTTTCACGGGACTTTCTCAAGGAAGTGGACCCGCAGCATCCCGCCCGCACGTTGGGTGAATATCTGAATCGACACGCGCACCTTCCGCCACTCAAGCGGCTCCTCTACGCAGACCTGAAAGTTTGGCTGCCGGATAATCTGCTGCTTCGCGGTGACCACATGACGATGGCCGCTTCGCTCGAAGAGCGTGTCCCGTTCCTGGACCACGAACTGGTGGAACAGGTCTGGCGCATCCCCAGCCGTTTTCTGATTTCCGGGTTCGAGCCCAAGGCATTGTTGAAAGGCGCCCTTGCCTCCTATCTCCCACCCGACCTGCTCCATCGTCACAAAGTGGGATTTCGCGTGCCGGTCGGTCTTTGGTTCCGAAATGAGCTCAAGGACCTGTTGACCGACTTGGTTTTGGGTTCGAGCTGCCGCACGTCGGGCATCTTTCAGCCCAGAACCGTCGAGACCCTTGTGCAAGAACATCTAAAGGGAAAACGGGACCATCAAAAGCAACTGTGGGCCTTGCTGAATTTTGCGCTCTGGCAGAGAGCACAGGTCGAGGGCAGTCCGTGACCCAAGTAAATCCCCCAAAACTCCCTGCCGTGTGCATCGTAGTGGAGAATCTGCCGGTACCCTTCGACCGAAGAGTCTGGCAGGAGGCCCGGACTCTGAACGAGGCCGGCTATGCTGTCTCGGTCATCTGTCCCAAGGGAAGAGGTTTTGAGAAGAGCTACGAGCGGTTGGAGGAAATCGACATCTACCGCTACCGACTGGTGTGGGAGGGCGGCGGGCTTTTCGGATACTTGGTGGAATACTCGTCGGCTCTCACCGCAACGGGCTGGCTGGCTCTTAAGGTTTACTGGAGGACGCGATTCGGCGTGTTGCAAGGGTGCAACCCGCCGGACCTTCTCTTCCTGATTGCGCTCCTGCTGAAGCCGTTGGGCGTGAAGTACCTGTTTGACCATCACGATCTCTGCCCTGAACTCTACACCGCGAAGACCGGCGGGCGAGGCCCTCTGTTTCACCTGTTGCGCCTAGCCGAAACAGCGACCTTCGCGACAGCCGATGTGGTAATTGCAACCAATGAATCCTACAAGGAGATAGCTCTCAGTCGGGGAAAGATGTCCCGGGAGCGCACCTTTGTCGTCCGCAGTTGTCCGGATATTACGAAGATTCATCCGCTTCCTCCACGGATCAGTCTGAAGGAAGGGAAGAAGTTTCTGGTGTTGTATCTGGGCGTGATGGGACCTCAGGAGGGGTTGGATCTCCTGCTCGAAGCCATCGAGAACATCCTGAAGGTCCGACAGCGGCAAGACGTACAATTCGTCCTGATTGGAGACGGAATCGAGCGGGCCCGCCTGATGCGCCTGGCCGCCGCCAAAGGACTGGACTCCACCGTCCGGTTTACCGGGCGCATCCCGGACCAGGAACTGGCCCTTTATCTCTCTACTGCGGACGTCTGCGTTGCGCCTGATCCTCGAAACGACATGAACGATAAATCCACGATGAACAAGATCCTCGAATACATGGCTTATGGTAGGCCGACGGTTCTGTTCGAGTTGACCGAAGGCCGCCGCTCGGCCGGTGAGGCCGCCCTCTACGCCCGTCCCAATGACCCACAGGATATGGCCGAAAAGATCGTTACGCTCCTCGATTCGGAAAGTCTCCGCCGGGAACTGGGCAGCCTGGCTCGCCATCGCATTGAATCGGAACTCAACTGGGAACGCGAAAAAGATGAGCTGTTAAAAGCCTACGAAACCGTCCTGAGCCCCTAGTCGAGATTCAACAGGACCTGCGTTTCATACGGTGCCGGCGGAACTTTCCTGTCCGCTCGCCTCAACTGGCACCTTGGCCGGAGAGAACGACGGGGATTGTCTTGAGGATTATTTTCCAGTCCAGGGCAGGAGACCAATTATCGATGTACTCAAGGTCAAGTTCCATCCAACGCCTGAAGCTCAGTTGGCTTCGGCCTTCGAGAGCCCACAGGCAGGTCAGGCCCGGCTTCATGCGCAGACGCCGCCGCTGCCAACCTTCGTACTTTTGCACCTCCTCGGGCAGCGGTGGGCGAGGCCCGACAAACGACATGTCACCTTTCAGGATGTTCCAAAGCTGGGGAAGTTCATCCAAACTGAACTTGCGCATCAGGCGGCCCACCTGGGTACAGCGCGGATCAACGCGGATTTTGAATACGGGACCTTCCTGCTCGTTCAAAGCTTCGAGTTCTTCTCTTATCAAGTCAGCTCCTGTTTTCATGGAGCGGAACTTGTAGAGGGTGAACCTTCTCCCTCCCAGCCCGCATCGCGATTGCCGGTAGAAAATCGGCCCGGGAGAAGTCAGCCGGACCACCAGGGCCAGTCCCAGCAACAGAGGTGAAAAAACGACCAGCGAGACCGCGGCCATCACCGCATCCGCACCTCCCTTGAGCAATAGGAGAGACTCGCTGGGTGGTGTGGTCGAAAAGGTCAGCAGCGGGATGCCGTGCAAACGGTCGAGATAGACGTGGGAGGTGAGGTGGGGGAAGACCGTCAGCAACACGCGGGTTTTCACCCCCTCCTCCTCACAGAGTAGAAAGGTCTCCTCCAACTCCTCGAGCTCCGTCTTGGAGACGGCAAAAATCACCTCATCAATTACATGGCGACGCAGAAGTTGAGGAATATCCTCCAAGGCATAGACAGGATAGGATCGCTCAAGAAGATGGATCTTATCCAGTTGATCCCGCCCGCGAGGAATAGCAAAACCTAAAAGCTGGGCGCCTAGTCTCTCCCCGGATTCGAGAATTCGCCCCACCTGCTTGGCCGCAGGCGTATTTCCGACAATCAGGAAATGTTTCGAGCCGGCCAACCAATGGGTGAACCTCACTCCTAGTTTCCGCAAAAGCAGGCGCAGGAACACCATCAAGAGCAGGTCGAAGACCGCAAACAGACCCAGGAGAAGACGGCTCACGTAGTCGAGTTTCAGGGCGAAGGTCAGGGCAAACAGCACGAGCGTTCCCAAGCCAAACACCTTCACCGGATCGACCAACGCCCGCTCTACGCTCGCCTCTCCAACCTCCCGATACGTCCGAAGCACGAAGCCCACCGCCAACCAGAGACCCACGACCAGCGGCACCAACCACGGGTAGTATCTCAGCGGGTAGAGCTCCGGCAGGAAATCAAGGCTTGCCCTCAACAGGTAGGCCAACCCGAACGCAGCCAAGGCGACTACCCCGTCGCCGACCCCAGTGAAGAGCTTGAAGGCCTTCTCTCGATGCGCAAACATTCGGTTCCTCAGGATATCTCTCAGTCGGAAACGCGAAATATCTTACCCAAAACCTGACCTCATAGGTAAAAAACTTGTTGCTTACCTCAACCGATTCCATTTTTCATGGTGGGTACTTCCAGCAGGATGACGCGGCAGATTCTTTTTAGATCACTGGGGGTGCAAGCCGTGCGATGGCAATGTTAAGCTCGATCACTCTGCCGTTTGATTCCTGTCAAACCATCCGGCGGGGATGCAATCGAACCTTGCACTGTGCATTGACAGCAACGTTCAGAGACACTAAAACTATTTCTTTCGCTCTCCCTTTTCATCGATCTTGGAGGAGTCGCTTTGATCGTTGTTTTTTCCGTGCTCGTCGTGGTGCTGCTGCTTCAGAGCTTGGTGGCGCTGGCCGGCGGGATTCGCTTTCTCCGTTTTGTCCGGCGTTCACGCAGGAACTGCTCGTCTTTCTATACCCCGGAGGTCAGCGTCATCTTGCCTTGCAAGGGAGTTCATCCTGGTCTCAAGGATCATCTGGATTCTATTCTTCATCAGGACTACCCCAGCTACTGCGTTTTCTTTGCCGTTGCGTCTCGGGACGACCCCGCCTTCGCAGTCCTCGAAGAATATCGGAAAAACAACGCTAGCTTGAGCGCCGGACTCTTGGGCATTGCGATCGTAGTGGCAGAACCCTCCAACACTCGAGGTGAGAAGGTCAACAATTCCCTTTGCGCGCTGCGCCACGTACCGAAAAGCACCGAGGTGCTGGCCTTCATCGATGCCGACGCTCTTCCCAGGCGGGATTGGCTGCGATGTCTGGTGACGCCGCTCGAAGATACGTCGCTCACTGTAAGCACCGGGTTTCGGTGGTACCTGCCCGGTCGGGGATTTATTTCCCAGCTTCGGGCCGCCTGGGACACCTCCATTGCAACGCTGTTGGGAGAACACCGGCACAACTTCGCCTGGGGCGGCTCGATGGCCATTCGGCGGTCCGATTTCGAACGGCTCGGCGTCGCCGCGGCCTGGGCGAATTCATTGAGCGACGACTACTCTCTCACCCGCGCCGTAAGAAAAGGCAAGGGTACCATCCGGTTCGAACCTCGATGTTTGCTGGCCTCCCGCGAAGCAGCGAGCTTCGGTGAATTTCTGCGTTGGACCAACCGGCAGATCATCATTACCCGTATCTATGCCTCCAAGCTGTGGCAATTGGGTCTTTCCTCGCATTTCTCTTACTGTGTAACTTTCCTGCTGGGTTTTGCGCTCATCGTGAATGCCCTGATCGGCGCACCGAGCGACCCTCGACAGGCCGTAAGGGTCGCTTCCCCGCTGTTCCTGATTCAGCTTCTAGGAATGCTAAAGGGATGGATTCGCCTCAAGGTGGCCGAGGAACAGTTCCCCGAGGAGGCCGGGACATTGGCTCGATACGGTTCCTGTTACTGGAGCTTGTCTCCTCTGGTGCCATGGGTCATGGCGTACAATTTCGTGACTGCGGGATTCACTTGTCGCATCGAATGGGCCGGAGTCCGCTACGAGCTGCGCTCGCCTGAGGAAACCGTCGTCCTCGATCGCGATTCGGGATAGGCGGCGAAACGCTCCTCCATCGGAAAATCCAAGCTCTATCTTTTTTTCGAGGGATGCCGGCGGATGTAGCGCGGCGTTGACGTCGTTTTCTTCTTGGTGGTGGTGGGAGGCTGCCGGTCCGCGGGGGTCACCTTGGCCAGGACCTGATCGAAGAGGGAAGTTGGCGCGCTCGACTTCTTCTTACTACCTTTGCCGTGCTTGTAGGCATGCTCGCTGAAACAGGTCTGGCAGATTACCTTTTGTACTTCGGAATCTGACATTCCGGCCACGGCGTGGTTGAGCATCAGCCGGCAGCGGGGACAATAGTCGTCGATGATGTCACCCAAGCGGGTTTGATCTTCGGACATGGCAGGCACCTTAAAGGTACGCCGACCCAGAGGAAAGACTCGAAGCGCCCATTATATACTGAGGTCCGCCACGAAGCACAAAAAGTCAAACCCAGGCGGCCCGCTTGCGTTCGATTGACACTTGCACGAGGGTGACTGTATTCTCGAAAAGGTAAGCTATTGCCCGCGAAAAACGTGCTTACGGAAAGCGGCCCCAACCGATTGCGACGTAGCCTGTAATGTTTGAAAAACTCGAACAGATTGAAGCGAAATACGAAAAATTGACGGCGCTTCTGGCCCAGCCGGAAGTCTTGGGGGACCTCGCTCGGTATCAAAAGACCGTGAAAGCCCGGGCGGATCTCGAAGGCATTGTAGAGAAATTCCGCGAGTTGAAGAAAACCGAAAAGTCGCTGGAGGACACCAAGGCCCTGCTGCAAAATCCGGAGAACGATGCGGACCTAAAGGCCCTGGTGCATGAAGAGTTGGAAACTCTCGAACGCAAACAGGAGAAGTTGGCCAAGGAGGTTCGACTCCTGCTGCTTCCCAAGGACCCGAACGACGCCAAGAATGTCATTCTGGAAATCCGGGCCGGCACGGGCGGGGATGAGGCCACGCTGTTCGCCCAGGAAATCTTCCGAATGTACACCCGTTACGGAGAAGGCCAGGGGTGGCGAATGGATGTCCTTTCCTCAAGCCTTTCGAGCATCGGAGGACTCAAGGAGATTATCGCCCTGATGGAAGGAGAAAACGTTTACAGCAAGCTGAAGTACGAAAGCGGAGTGCATCGCGTGCAGCGCGTTCCCGAGACCGAGCAGCAAGGCCGCGTGCACACCTCCGCCATTACCGTTGCGGTGCTCCCCGAGGTGGATGAAGTGGAAATCGAAATCGACCCCAAGGAGATTCGGATCGACACGTTTTGCTCCTCGGGCCCGGGCGGGCAGTCGGTCAACACTACCTATTCGGCGGTACGGATCACGCACTTGGCCACGGGGATTGTGGTGAGCTGTCAGGACGAAAAATCACAGATCAAGAACCGATCGAAGGCGATGCGCGTGCTGCGCTCCCGCCTCTATGACTTGAAGCTTGCAGAGCAACAGAAACAGATCACCCAGGAGCGTCGCTCACAGATCGGCTCGGGCGACCGAAGCGAAAAAATCCGGACCTATAACTTTCCGCAAAACCGCGTCACCGACCACCGCATCGGGCTCACGCTTCACGCGCTGACGGCCGTCATGGAAGGTAACATCAAGCCTATCTGGGACGCCCTCATCACCCACTACCAGACGGAAAAACTCAAACAGGCCACCGCGCTAGGGTGACCCCCAAGCTCTGCCATGATCGAAATCCGCGAAGCACTTCGCCAAGCTCTCGATACCCTGTCTGGGAATCGGGTGCCCTCGGCCGGTCTGGCCGCCGAGGTCCTTCTGATGCACACCCTCGGCTGCGACCGGACGCACTTGCACGCTCATCCTGAACAGAACCTCGATCAGAAAGCGGCGGAAACGTTCTTCTCCCACGTCGCCGAGCGAGCCTCGGGCAAGCCGACGCAATACATCGTGGGGCATCAGGAATTCTGGGGTCTCGACTTTCTGATCACACCCGACGTTCTCATTCCGCGCCCCGAAACCGAACTTCTTGTGGAAGCCATACTGAAGCGGATCGACGCCTCGAGATATGCTCGCGAGGAGCCCTTCCGGTTGATCGACGTGGGCACCGGGTCGGGCTGCATCGCCCTGGCTCTGGCCCATGAGCTTCCGCGCGCCGTGATCTTCGCCTGTGACCTTTCTCCGAAGGCGCTTCGGGTGGCTGCGCAAAATGCCGCATGGCTCAAACTGAGCCATCGGATCACCTTTCTCGAAAGCGATCTGCTCGGTTCCTTCCGCAGTCCGCAATTTCCGGGAAGTTTTGACTTCATTGTGTCGAATCCTCCCTACGTGGGATGGGAAGAGTTTTCGGAGGTCCAGCGGGAGGTGCGCGATTTCGAGCCGCGGCTTGCGCTGGGGGAACTCGAGCGGCCTGAGGAAATGTATCGACGCCTGATCGGGCAGGCCCATGAAATCCTCAAACCGAGCGGGCGCTTGCTGATGGAAATCGGCTCCACTCTGGAAACGAAGGTAAGCAACTTGCTGCGGGACGGCTGGGCTGATCTCGAAGTTCACCGAGACCTCCAGGGCTTACCGAGAGTTATTGTGGCCCGCAAGGAGAGTCACCAGCCCGCCGCACGGCGAGCTCCCTCGACCGTCTGAAACCATGCCGCGCCAAATTCTGCACGTCGATATGGACGCCTTCTTCGTGTCGATTGAAGAACTTCTCGATCCCTCTCTGAAAGGAAAGCCGGTCATTGTGGGCGGGCGCGCGAAGAGCCGCGGCGTGGTGGCGGCCGCCAACTACGAAGCGCGGAAATTCGGAGTCCATTCCGCCCTGCCGCTTCGGACCGCTTCGCGTCTGTGTCCTCAGGCCAGCTTCCTGCCGGCACGCCACGACCTCTATGGCGAGTATTCGGAGCGGATTTACCAAATCTTTTCCGAATTCAGCCCCGTTGTGGAGATGGTCTCCATTGACGAAGCCTATTTGGACCTGACGGGTTGCGAACGCTTGTACGGCTCCGCACTTCGGGCGGCCGACCGGCTCATCCGGCAGGTCCGCGAAAAGATCGGCCTGCCCTGCTCGATCGGCATTGCCACTTCCAAGCTCGTGGCTAAAATTGCCTCCGATCAAGCCAAACCGCGGGGATTGCTCTGGGTGCTTCCCGGCTGCGAGAAGCAATTTCTAAACCCGCTGCCGATTCGTAAGGTCCCGGGCGTCGGTAAAGTCACAGAGCCGCAAATCAAAGCCCTGGGAATCCGAACCATCGGCGACGTGCAACAGGTCAACCGCAAAACTCTCATCCGCAAGTTCGGCAGGTTCGGCGAGTGGCTGTTTCTAAAAGCCCAGGGGAAGGACACCGGCGCCTACGAGTATAGCGAGGTGCCGCAATCCATCAGCCACGAAACCACTTTCTCCGAAGACACGAATCACGCGGAAACCCTGGAGCGGACTCTTTCCTACCTCTGCCAGCGCGTGGCTCGCCGGCTGCGGGAGCACGGCCTTTTCGCTCGCACCCTGGGGTTGAAACTCCGCTACGCCGATTTTCAGACCATCACGCGAGCCGAGACTCTTCCTCAGCCCACCCAACTGGACTCAGCCATTTTCGCGACGGTGCGGGCGCTATGGGAACGCAGCCGCCGGCGCAAGGCAAAAATACGGTTGCTGGGAGTCCAAGCCACCCAGTTGTGGGATACACCCGGACAACTCAATCTTTTGAGCCGAGACTCTGAGGGCAAAAGGGATCGAATCTTTCAAGCGGCAGACCGGGTCCGGGACCGATACGGCTTCGGCGTGGTTCAGCTTGCCCGGTCGTTGGAGCCCGTCCAGGAATCCCGCAAGTCCCCACCACGAGGAAAGACAACCGAACCCACCCGGCCGAAAAAGTAATTGCCAGCTCGCCCTGCCTTCGGTTGTAATATTTCTCCATGACCGACAAACGAGAGACCGCAACCGGAATCGTGAGCCGACTGCGCGCGGCAGGATTCCAGGCTTACCTGGTCGGGGGTTGTGTGCGCGATCTGCTGATGGATATTCCTCCGAAGGACTACGACATTGCCACCGCTGCGCCTCCGCAAGTGGTCGGGAAGATGTTTCCCGAAACAATCCCCGTGGGAGCGCAGTTCGGCGTCGTATTGGTGATCCAGCAAGGAAACCAACACGAGGTGGCCACGTTTCGCAGCGATCATCGCTATGAGGACGGGCGGCGCCCCACCGAAGTCCGGTTTTCTAAAAGTCCCCAGGAGGACGTTGAACGGCGCGATTTCACGACCAATGGGCTGCTTTACGATCCCTTGCAAGAGCAAGTGCTCGATTTCGTCGGCGGCCAACAGGACATCCGAAAACGGGTCATCCGGACGATCGGAGATGCCGAAACCCGTTTTGGGGAAGATCGTCTGCGGATGCTCCGCGCCGTTCGGTTCGCCGCTCGGCTACGATTCAGCCTCGAACCGCAAACTCTGTCCGCGATCCGGCGGTTGGCTTGCAAGATTCATTCCGTGAGCATCGAACGATGCCGGGACGAAGTTTTGAAAATTCTGACGGAAGGGCAGGCGCGCCGCGGCTTCGAGCTTCTGGACCAGACCGGCCTGCTACACGAGGTTCTTCCTGACATCGAAAAAATGAAGGGAGTACCGCAGCCACCCGAATTTCACCCCGAGGGAGACGTTTGGGTGCACACGCTGATGATGCTCGAGCGAATGGAATCGCCCACGCCGACACTGGCACTGGGCGTTCTTCTGCACGACGTGGGCAAGCCGCCCACTTTCACCGTGGCGGACCGCATTCGCTTCAACAACCATGCCGACATCGGCTCCCGGATGGCCGAAGAAATCTGTGCAGGGTTACGGCTGCCGACTCGCGAAACCGCAAGGGTCCGCGAATTGGTGAAGCATCACCTGCGATTCAAGGATTTTCCCCACATGCGTCGCTCCACGCAGAAGCGGTTTCTCCGGATGGAAGGGTTCGAGGAACATTTGGAGCTTCACCGGCTGGATTGCATCTCCAGCCACGGCGACCTGACTCACTACCACTTGGCGCGTAGGTTACTGGAGGAGACCTCAACCGAGCAGATTCGCCCCACGCCGCTCCTTACCGGAGACGACTTGATCGCGCAGGGCTACACGCCCGGGCCCTTGTTCAAGGAAATTCTGACGGGGGTCGAGGATGCCCAATTGGAAGGCACCCTCACCTCCCGCGCGGACGCCCTCGCTTTCGTAGCCGAAAAATTCCCCCAGAAATCCTGATCGTTTTCCGTCATGCGGTTGGGTTTCTTGCCCGCCGCCGGAACTTCCTTTTCCGAGCTTCCTCCACGGAGTTCTCTCCAGGAACCTGTCTCGACAAAATAACGGCCACTGCAAGAAACCACGTCGCCGCCCAGGCTGCCGAAAGGAATCCGTTTCTGGCACACGATTTTGAAAAGGGAGGGGTCAGGCGCGGCGACTCAATCCCCACTCGAGGCCGGCTCTGCCAATCCGGCTCCGTGGGGCCGCCTGCGAAATCGGAGAACCGCCTCCACCACCAGCCAGAGGCTTAACAAGAGGATCAAGACACCCACGGCCAGCAGCATGCCCTCTCGCATCTCCCAGAAGTCGCCTATCTTGAGAACCATGGCCGTCACGGTGGTCGTCATCATGAAGACCATAGGGAGGAAAGTGAACCAAAAATTCCGCTTTCGCTGCATCAGATAGAGGGTAATGGTCAGCAGGGTCAGCGATCCCATGACCTGATTGGTGGTGCCAAACAGTTGCCACAGAGCCAAGCCCGCTGCCTTGCCGTCCACCTTGAAGAAAGCGAAAAACCCGATGGCCCCCACAGCGATCAAGGAGGCTCCGTAACGATATTGGAGAACCGGCAGGTGCAGGGTTTCGGAAATTTCACTAATGTTGTAGCGCAGCAGACGCGTTCCCGAATCGAGCGTGGTGAGGGCAAACGAGACGGCGACCAAAGCGATGAAGGCCTGGGCTATCGGCATCGGAATCCCCCACTGCTGGATGAACAAGGCCGTCCCGTCAATAAAGGCCTTCATATTGGTTCCCAACCCCTGAGCCACGTTCCAGCTACGGTAATGTTCGTGCCACGCAGCCGTCGAGGCGAAGCCGGCGGTACAAGCCAAAACCGACACCAAGCCGAGTAGCGATTCTCCGATCATGCCTCCGTAGCCGATAAAGGTCGCGTCCGTTTCACGGGAGATCTGCTTCGAGGTGGTGCCGGAGGAAACCAGTCCATGGAAACCGGAGATCGCACCACAAGCAATGACGATAAAAACAAAAGGAAAAATCGGCGGCGCCTCGGCCGGGTTGAGTTGCACCGCGGGGGCCACAAATTTCGGCCGCAGCATGAAGAAACCCACGTAGGCCGTCCCCAGTCCCAGATAAAGAAGCAGGGAATTGATGTAATCGCGAGGCTGCAAAAGAAGCCACACGGGGAGAACGGAGGCCGCGAACGCATAGCCCAACAATAAATAGCTCCAACTCGCAACCGAGAGGTCAGGGTTCGGTAGCTTCAGCCCCGCCCCGATCGCCAGCATCATCAGGGCAAAGCCGATTGCGGTGGCCTTGCCCACGGGAGCGGAACGCCGATAAATGGCCCACCCGATGCCCATGGCAATCGCCATCAGGCTGAAACTCGGAAACACGGCTTGCGGATAGTATTCCTGGGTGAACAGGGTAGCCGCCACATGAACGAAGACCCCCATGGCCAGAGAGACGAGAAAGAAAATGAGGATGTGAAACAGAGTCTTGGCACGGGGACCGATGATGTCTTCGGCTACCTTGCCGATGCTCAAGCCTCGTGCCCGCATCGAAACCACCAGAGCGCCGAAATCGTGTACCGCGCCGATGAAGAGCGTGCCGAATACCACCCAAAGCATTCCCGGTA
This sequence comes from Terriglobia bacterium, assembly GCA_965222885.1. Taxonomy (GTDB): domain Bacteria; phylum Acidobacteriota; class Terriglobia; order UBA7540; family JAPUME01. The sequence goes on along the minus strand of OZ244973.1, from coordinate 3,911,252 downwards.
CCCATCCCCAAATGACCGCAATCGCCGGTCCCAGCATGGGGGACAAACCCGCGATGGAGGCGTAGTGATGACCGAAAAGGATGTACTTGCGGGTGGGCACATAATCCAGGTCATCCCGAAGTTCGTGGGCAGGCGTTCTTGCCGCCGGATCAAGGCGGAAAATATGCCGCCCCAGGTACCGCCCGTAGAGGCGATAAACCACGAAATACGTAATCAAGCAGCCCAAAGCCGCGCCGATGGCTTCCATGGATGTCTCTTCCCCTTCTTGAAGGGGCAGTTTTATCACAACCGAGGAATCCTCGTCATCTTCCCTACCATAAAACGCGGGTATTTTTCTTTTCGGTTGCGCCACCCTGTCGCCGCACAATCCTGCTGATTCGAGGCCATTGCCGGGCCGAGGCAAGAAGCGGATCTGTGAGCATTGCAACACCGGGAGTCTCAGTATAGAATAGGGTGTTTCAAGCTTTGACTGAGAATCATCATGAAAAAGGGCATTCATCCCGACTATCAGGAAGTTACAGTCAGTTGTGCCTGTGGGAATTCCTTTCGGACCCGTTCCACGCATAAGGGTGACATTCACCTGGAAATTTGCTCCAACTGCCACCCCTTTTTTACCGGAAAACAGAAACTGGTAGATAGTGCGGGACGTGTAGAACGCTTCCGAAGGAAATATGGTTCCTGGAGCCCTCGGTCGGCTCGCGCGGCCACCTCGGACGGGAACTGACTCCCGCGGCCGGAGCCGCGGAGTCAACCCAAATCACCCCTCCTCCAAAACATCCGAGCCAGGAGGGGCCCTCTCTTCCCAGGGCGCAGCTTTCCTGACATTGTCACGTGAACAACTGTTTACGGGTGGTTCGCCGGTGGACTCGACCTTACCCGAAAATCCGTATGTGACCCGACCCAGCGTTTACCTGGTGGGAAAACAATCTGTCGTGGACGAGGAGCTCCATCGCTTCCTGGGCGATGAAGGCATGGTCTTCGCCACGGATACGCCCGTGCCCGCTGAGATTCTGGCTGAGGTGGCGGGCCGGACCTGTTATATGTCTTTCGGCAAAGGCCGGAAGAAGAATCTGGAGTATCTGGATAACATCATCTCTTCCAAGCACGGAAGCGTGCTGGAACACGGCGTGTGGAGTCTGTTGATCACGGGAGTCAGCCGCTCACTGACGCACGAATTGGTTCGACATCGAGCCGGATTCGGCTACTCCCAGCTCTCCCAGCGGTACGTGGACGAGACTACGGCCCGCTACGTGGTTCCGCCTCTCTACCAGGAGGATGACGAGCTCCGCCGGAAATGGACGGAAACCATTGAATGCGTTCGGCGAGCCTACCGCGAGTTGGCGGAGATGTCCACCGGCTACGTCCGGGAGAAACATCCGGACATGTCACCGCGGGACCGCCGCAAGCTGGCGCGCCAGGCCGCCCGCTCGGTTCTGCCCAATGCTTGTGAGACGAAGATCTTCGTCACGGGCAATGCCCGGTCCTGGCGGCATTTTTTGGAGCTTCGTGGCAGCGTACACGCCGACACGGAAATCCGCCTGCTCGCAGTGGAAGTCTTCAAGGTCCTCAAAAAGGACAGCCCCAACATCTTCTATGACCTCGAACTCGAACCCGCTCCCGACGGGATACCTTCCATTCGGGTTCTACACTCGAAAGTTTAGGCAAAGTCTCCCCTGCTCGCCCTATTCTCGGCTGCGGGATTTCGATTTCCCGAAGCCTCGTCAAAAGAAAGCTATCTGGAGATGGGATTCGTTCTCTCCAGGAGAATCTGTACGTTGCTTTCACAGGCCTCTCGGCTGGCACCGTTAAGACCTCATTCCGCTTGGACCCGGCCGATCGGTTGGGAGAAAAACCCCCGGCCTTCGTCTTTCTAGCCGAGCAGCGCATGATTCAGGACTATATTCAGGAGAAGCTGAATTGATCGATTCGGCTCCCTTGGCCAACGGCTGCGTCGGCGAGCCAGAAGTTGCTGGAAGTAATTCCTAAAACTTCCGTGCGCTTCGACAAGCTCACCCTCCCGGAAGGTATAGACGGCCGGCAGGTGAGGCGATTTGCCCCGGGGGATCACGATGATTTCCGGAACTCCATCGGCGTCGAGGTCTTTGGCCCAAGATGGGTGGTGAGGAAATCCCCCGTCCGCCGGGTCTCAGACGGAGGCGTCCTGGGCCGGTGCCATCAACTTTTCCTTGCTCCGGGTTCCTTCGGAGCTGCGGGCAGGCAGTTGATCCATGACAGCCGGGTAAGGGTAGTCGATGCCCAACAGAGCTCTCATCCGCTCATCGCACTTCTCAACGGTTTCGGCGCTGAGACACCGGCTCCAATCCTCAATGGGTTTGACGGACTTGCAGGTGTAGGAGCCGAGTATGGCCGCCCGAGGTTGGGGCGTCTGATTCGCCCGGCCTGCGTGCCACATAAGGGCGGGAAACATGAGCAGAGTCCCCGGAGGTCCGGTAACGCGAATACTGTTTTCGCGGAAGGCCTGGGAATCCGGCCAGCGGCAAAGTTTTTGGCTTCCTGGAACTATCGAGGTAGCATCGTTTTCCTCGGTAAACTCGTCGAGCATCAGGATGGTCTCCACGGCCAGAAAGAAGCTTGCGTTCAACGTTCGCGGCCAACGGGCGCGCGCGTGCAGGTCCCAGTAGGGATAGTCCACATGAGGTTCCTGGGCCGGCGCCCCCGGATAGAGTACATTGGCGGCAATGGAACTCAACATGAGGTCCTCCCCCAGGAGGGGTTGCAGGATGGCCAGAACTTGAGGATCAGCCGCCAGGGTTCGGAAGATTTCGCCTTTCTCTACCAGGTTCCATATGCGCTTCTGGGTTGTCGGTGTTTCGTCGCCGTGGAAATGGGAGGCACGGGCCGGTTCATTTTCCGCCAATGAGTAAATAAGCTCCCGTGCTGGGGTGACTTGCCGGCTGCTGAAAAAGGCCTCGAATCGCAAGAATCCGGTGCCTTCCGAGAGTTCCCGCACCGATTCCTCGACGCTGATCTTCATGGCTGCGCTCATTATTTGTGTTCTCCAGGGACTACCATAAGCTTTCCTGGTTCACCTTGGCAGGGAATTGTAAGCCGTTTGATCTCCCGTTCCAAGCCCAGCGTTCATCTTCCGGCTTTGCAGTAAAGGCGTCGTACCCTTATCGTAACGGACGTTGATCCGGTTGAGGGGTCAGGTCTCAACCGACCTCATCACGCCTCTGGCATGGGTTCAACTCTGGCACCCCAGGCCTGGGGGAAGATTTCTTCGACGGACGAGTCTTCGTCCGTTGCCAGTCTCCTGACTTCCGGTGCAGTCCCATTGAATTGTCTCCCTAAACAGCTTAAGATGGCCGCCACCGTTATCGAGGTGTTGAAGCCAATGAACGATCCGATTGCTCGAAGCCATAGGTCCCTGGCTATCTTCTCCACGGTGCTGTCTTTTTCGATGGCTTCCTCTGTAATTCTCGCTGCCGGTCTTTCCCTTGCTGAATCGCCGGCCGTCACGTTGATGAAGAATGAGATGATGCCGGCTCGGGACGGGGTCCGATTGGCCACCGACATTTACTTACCTGCCGGCGAGGGCCAAGCTGGCCTCGGGCGTTTTCCCGCCATACTCATCCGTACTCCTTACGGGAAAGGTGGGGTGACCTCGACAGCAGAGTTCTTCGCCCATCGAGGTTATGCGGTCGTCGTACAGGATGTGCGCGGCAGGTACGAATCGGAGGGCGATTTCTATATCTATGTGAATGAAGGCGAGGATGGATACGATGCAGTCCAGTGGGTTGGCAGGCAGAAATGGTGTAACGGTGAGGTCGGAACGTACGGACAATCCTACCTGGCTGCGACTCAAAATGCCCTGGCCGTGCACAAGCCGCGCTTTCTCAAAACAATGTTCGTGATGGTCGGCACGTCCAATTACGTGGAAGACGGGGCAGGGAGGGGAGGGGCCTTTGCGTTGCTTCACAACATGGCCTACTCCTTCCGCCTGGCCTTCTCGGGAAAAGAAGCCCGAAAGGATCCAAAGGTTGCCGTTGCCATACAAAACGGGTATGACCATCTGGCTGACTGGCTCCTGGCGGCACCTCTGAAGTCTAATTCTCCCCTCGAGTGGGCTCCGAGCTATCGACAATGGTATGCCGATTGGCGGCGGCATGCGACGTATGACGAGTATTGGAAAAAAATCGGCTATAACTTTGAGGAATATCATTCCCGCTATCCGGATATTCCCATTTACTTCGTCGGTGGTTGGTATGACATTTTTAAGCGGGGAACCCTGAAGAACTTTGAGGGACTTTCCCAGAGGAAAGCGTTTACGAAGCTTTGCATGGGGCCCTGGACCCACTCTACGGGTATAACGTATGCCGGGGACGTCGATTTCGGACCCGAGGCCAAAATGTCGATTCTTGAAGAGGCCGGGCGGTGGTTCGACCAGTTCTTGAAAGGGAAAGACCTGGGTATCTTACAAGACCCTGCCGTCAAATATTTCTTGATGGGGGGAGGCGATACATCGAAAAATAAGGCGGACCGTTTACAGAGCGAGGGAGTGTGGAAAACGGCAAAAACCTGGCCCCCGAAGGGTTTCCGAGACCAAAAGTTCTACCTTCATGGGGACGGTACACTTCAAATGAATCCCTCCCAGTCACCCGTACCCAGCCGCTTCCAATATGATCCTCGGAACCCGGTCCCAACCCTGGGCGGGAATATCGACTCCGGAAAGCACTTGGTGCCCCGGGGGGCGCAGAACCAAGTGCCGCCGCCGGACTACTTCGCCGCCGGCAATCGACTGCCACTCTCGGCGCGGCACGACGTTCTGACCTTCACGACCTCTCCGTTGGAACGTGACCTCGAGATCACCGGTCCGATCCGTGTTGACCTGTGGGTCTCCTCCGAAGCGAAAGATACGGATTTTACCGCTAAGCTGATCGACGTTTATCCCCCCTCGGAGGATTACCCGGCGGGATATGCCATGAACCTGGAAGACGGCATACTGCGCATGCGTTTCCGAAACTCTCGCGGGCGAGAAGAGTTGATGAATCCTGGAACCCTCTACCCGGTTACGATTGATCTCTGGGCTACCAGTAATTTGTTCCGAAAGGGACACAAAATCAGACTGGATATTTCCAGCAGCAATTTCCCGATGTATGACTTAAACCCCAACACCGGGGAACCTTTGGGACGCCATACCTATGTGGCCCCTACGCTCAATACTGTATATCACGACTCGGAACATCCATCTTGTTTGGTTCTGCCTGTCCGGGAAAAGTAGCTTAGGCTCGCAAAGGGAACCGTGAAACGGCCCAGCTTGAATGGGGAGTCTTGACGAAATCCAGTCGCCGAAAAGAGTGAAACTGGATTTTTAGACGCAACCATGCTGCCCGCCTGATCTGGCGGGGATGGGCCTGCCTCTATGCACCACCGAAAAATTGATTTGGAATGACAACGGAGGCCGGAGTATGATCGCAGCGCCATCAAATCACATTTTTCTCACGGAGGGTTATCGTTCGTGTCATCTATGACTCGAAGACGTTTTCTGCGCGACAGTGCTGCCGGCGTTGCGGCGTTGACGGTCGGTGCGAGCCACCCGGCGAGCTTGTCGGCGGCCCCCTTGAGACTCCCCATAGGAGTCCAACTATGGACTTTGAGGAAAGAGTGTGAAAAAGACCTTGAAGGGACGCTCGAGAAAATCGCCGCGATCGGATACGAGGAAGTCGAGGTCCACTCCGGACTTCTTCAAAAGGGCGCTGCCATGCGCCGAATGCTGAGCGCGCAGGGGTTGAAGTGTTCCAGCACGCACTTCCCGACCTCGGCGCTGCGCTCGGGATGGGAGCTGCAGATCGAATATGCCCAGCAGATGGACGTTCGCTACATGGTTTGCCCGGCCATCGCGGAGGCCGATCGAAAATCGCTGGACACCTATCGACACGTGGCCGACGCCTTGAACCGCTTCGGTGAAAAGTGCCACCGGGCAGGCATCCGGCTTGCCTATCATAATCACAACTTCGAATTCAAGGCGTTCGGCGGGGTGGTTGCCTACGACGAGCTTCTTCGCCGCACGGACCCTCGATGGGTCTATATGGAGCTCGACTGCTTTTGGATCACCTTTGCGGGTCGAGACCCGGTCGATTACTTCCGTCGCTACCCGGGCCGGTTTGCCTTGTTGCACATCAAGGACCTGAAGCCCGGACATGGGCCCACTACGGAAACGGGCTACGTCCCCAATCCCTTTACAGAGGTGGGACGGGGGCGCATCGACTGGAAACGGATCTTCGGGGCGGCTCGTGAGGCGGGGGTGGAGCTTTACTTCGTCGAGCAGGACCGAGGTGACCGGCCGCCTCTTGAAAGCGTCAGGATCAGCTACAACTATCTGAAAAATATGGACGTATAGGATCCTCTCGGCGGGCGGCCGGTCCGCCGCCCGAGGGAAACGTGAAATCTCGTCGCGAGATGGGTCTGGCGGTCAATTTTCGCCTTATATTCGCAACACTTTTCCCCAAGCGACGGGTTGGATTACCGGCGGGTCAAGGATGCCGGCTGCTCAGCCGGACAATCAATGGGTTGAACTGGAAGGCGGATGTTGTAAAATCGAATGTATCCCAAGAATGTGCGTCGAGGGGATCCGGGCCCGGCTTCCGGCTGCCCTACGATCCTGGATGGCTGGGGAAGCCTGCTTCGATAAGTCCAGTCGTCCGGAGAAGTAAGGAACTGATACGATGGCGAAAGATTCACTCACGATTACGGATAATCGCACGGGCAAAACCTACGAGGTGGATATTAAAGAGGGGACAATCCGGGCCGCGGACCTCCGCCAGATCACTGTTTCGAAGGATGATTTCGGATTGATGGGGTACGACCCGGCCTTCACCAATACCGCGTCTTGCCGGAGCCAGATCACTTTCATCGACGGCGATCAAGGGATTCTCCGGTACCGAGGTTATCCCATCGAGCAACTGGCCGAGCACAGTAATTTCCTGGAAACTGCCTACCTGGTGATCCATGGCGAGTTGCCCTCCCAGGAACAATTGGAGGAATGGCATCGCAAGATCATGCGGCATACCTTTATTCATGAGTACCTGAAGAAACTCCTGTGGGGGTTCCGGTACGATGCCCACCCCATGGGGATGTTGGTCAGCATGTTGGGCGCTCTTTCCACGTTCTACCCGGAGGCCAAAAAGATCCGCGACCCCGAACGCCGGCGGAAGGATATCTATCGCCTGATTGCCAAGGCCCCCACCTTGGCGGCGTTTTCCTTCCGGCACACGCGGGGGTTGCCGATGGTCTATCCCGACAACAACTTGAGCTACACGGGAAACTTCCTGAATATGCTGTGGAAGATGAGCGAGCCGAAGTACATGCCCGACCCGGTTCTTGAGAGAGCTCTGGACGTTCTTTTCATTCTGCACGCTGACCATGAACAGAATTGCAGCGCCAGTGCCATGCGGGGCGTCGGTAGCTCGCAGGCGGACCCCTACTGCTCGGCGGCGGCGGCGGCGGCGGCTCTCTACGGGCCCTTGCACGGCGGAGCCAACGAACAGGTGCTGCGGATGCTCGAGCAGATCAGCGATGTTAAAAACGTCCCCGGCTATATCGAGCGAGTGAAACAGGGCGAAATCCGCTTGATGGGATTCGGCCACCGCGTGTACAAGAACTATGACCCGCGCGCTCGGATCATTAAAGTCATTGCCGATCAGGTCTTCGAGGTTACAGGGCGGAATCCGCTGCTGGATATTGCTTTGGAACTGGAGCGGATTGCTCTTCAGGATGAGTATTTCGTCCGGCGCCGCCTTTACCCCAACGTGGACTTTTACAGCGGGCTCATTTACCAAGCCATGGGATTCCCGGTGGAGATGTATCCGGTGTTATTCGCCATCGGGCGGATGCCGGGTTGGATTGCGCAGTGGATCGAGATGTTGGAGGACAAGGAGCAAAAAATCGCGCGGCCCCGACAGATCTATACGGGATATGGAAAACGGGATTACGTGCCCATCCAGAAGCGGTCCTCCCCGGCACCCAAGTCTGTGATGGTTGACTGAAACGAGCGTTTCCCACCCGATAGATTGTTTTTTCAGCGCTGAAACGCGAGGGTGAGAAGGCTGCATCTCTATTCGCTCCACGGGGTCGGAGCTTACAAGCGTCCCAGCTTTTTCAGTGCCCGCCGGGCCATTTTACCTTCCTTGCTTTGCGGGCGAGCCTCCCCGATCTGCTGGTAAATTTGAATCGCATCTTGGGGCTGGTTCCGTTTCTCATAAATCTTGGCGGCGGCCAAGCCGGCTCGCAGAGCATAGACATCCATTTCCTTTTTGCCGTTGAGGGCGGCTTCATAAACGGAGAGAGCTTTTTCCGATTGTCCCAGCTTTTCATGCAGCGATCCGGCTTGGTAGCCGGCCCGGGTAATCGGGAAGGGCTGCGAGAGAGTCGAGCGATCTGAGGAGCGGTCGAGCAGTTTTTGATAAGCTGCAAGAGCCTCCTGCTGATTTCCCAACCCTTCGTGGGTATCCGCCAGGCCCAATACCAGCAGGTAATTTCTCGGATAGGTGTGCGATAACTCTTTGAGAACTGCCAGACGATCCTGATAACGTTTTTCGCGCAGGTAGAGGAGGACCAATACGAACTGGGCATCCCTGTGAGCCAGGTCTCCTTTCCGGCTGACCTGTTCCACCATCCGCAGGCCTTTTTTCTTGTTTCCCGAAATTCCCACCAGCGAACCCATTACTTTGACGATCCAGGGCAGACTACCCTGGATGTATTCGTGCACTCCCGGGATCAGTTCGGCATCGATGTGGCCCGGGTCTTCCGCAAAAAGTTCCTCGTGGATCTTTCGCGATGCCTTGGCCTCCTTTAAGGCACCGAGGTAGGACTTGGCCAGCGCATAGCGATAGGTTCCTAGAGTGGAACGACCGACACCCAGCCAATAGCGGGCCGTTTTATCCTCGGGGTCGCGGGCCAGCCGTTGGTGGCAGGTTTGTTGGACTGCTTCGATGGCTGACAAAAATTCCTCCTTGAAAGAGGCGGCCATCAAGGGTTTTTTCCCCTTGGTCACGGCTCGGGTCTGGCCGAGTAGGAGCTTTTCGAGAATTCCCCAGCGATTCATCTCGCGATAGAGGAGCGCCGTGGCCAGGTAGTTCAACGCACGCAGGTCCCGGGGATGATTTTCCAGATGGATTTTCAGGATACGGATGGCCTCGTCGTATTCCATATTGTAAAAATGGGTCTGGGAGGCGGAGTGAGCGGGGGCTGACGATGGAGCCGCCGTCCCCCGAGGGCTTAAAAGCGAAGCCAGAATGATCGCTGATCCAAGAAAGAAGCAGTTCTTCACGAGTTCTCCATTTTATCTTGTCCATCATATCGGACTCGCGGCGCCGCTTCAAATCCGGGAAACGTGGCGGGGAGTGATCTCTCTGCCGACAGGCAGCGCGGATGCCGCCAGGGACGGAATGAGATTTCTTCAGGTATAATGCCCGCAGTGAAGGTCAGCGAAACGACCTGTTCGCCTACCGGCAGGAGGGATGGGTGAGCGGTTGAAACCGGCGGTCTTGAAAACCGTTTCCCGGGTGACCGGGACGGGGGTTCGAATCCCTCTCCCTCCGCCAACGAATTTGAGTCAACAATGGATAAACAGTATGTTGTATGGAGTATTGAACGATACTCACCAGGGTCACATTCCAGATTGTTACCGTAGAACGAAGGATTGATCTGAAGCCGTGCCTGTCCCTGATTTTCAATCGCTCATGCTCCCGGTTCTCAAGGTGCTGGCCGGTGGCGCAGATACACCGACCTCCGACGTGCGAGCGCGAGTCGCCGCCGTCGTCGCGGTTGGCAACGCCATGGGCGAGAACGTAGGTCTCAATGGAGGAATTCATGCCCATTCAACGATATTCGGTCAATCAGCATTCTATCGGTATCCTACTGGCCTGGATCAAGTTCGGTCAAATCGCCATTCCCGAGATCCAGCGCCCGTTTGTCTGGAACGCGGCGAAGGTGCGCGATTTCATCGACTCGCTCTACCGCGGCTACCCAGTGGGATATCTCATCGCCTGGCAGAACCCGGATGTCCGCTTGAAGGACGGCACTCTGTCAGCCGGCAAGCGTATCCTGATCGACGGTCAGCAGCGCGTGACGGCGCTTCTGGCTGCATTGCTTGGTCGGCAGACCGTTGACAAAGACTATAAGAAGAGACGCATCGCGATAGCCTTTCATCCCGGCGAGGAACGGTTTGAGGTGACCAACCCCGCTATACGCCGGGACCGGGGATGGCTTGCCGACATCGCCACCGTATTCGATCCGGACTCTAAGATAAATCGCATGGTGAACGACTACTGCGAGAAGAACCCAAGGGCGGACAAGGACGACATCTTCGATAGCATCGGGCGCCTTCAAAATATCCATCACAACTCCCTCGGCTTGATCGACCTGAACCCCGACTTGGAGGTGGAGACCGTCTCGGAGATTTTCGTCCGCATCAATTCTCAGGGTGTTGCGTTAAACGCGGCGGATTTTGCCATGTCCAAGATGGCTGCCAGCGAAAAGTATAAGGGTCACCAACTCCGCAAATGTATCGACTATTTCTGTCATCTGGCCATTGCGCCGGAAGCGTATGGCGACCTAGCCAAGGATGATGAGTTCGTCAATACGAGCTATTTCCGTGCAATGGATTGGCTGAAGCGTGAGAAGGAAGACCTTTACGACCCTTCTTACACTGACATGCTTCGTGTGGCTTTTACCTCAGAGTTCAAGCGCGGGCGCTTGGATGATTTGGTCGCTTTGCTCTCGGGTCGCAATTTCGAGACGCGCGCGTTTGAGGAAACCATTGCGGAGGAATCTTTTCGCAGGCTCGATGGAGCGATTCGTAGGTACATGAATGAAAACAACTTTAAGAAATTTATCATGATTCTGCGCTCAGCGGGGTTTATGGATAAATCTCTGATCAGATCCCAGAACACCGCCAACTTTGCTTATATCTTATATCTGACGCTGCGTGCTCAGCATGAGAATCCCGCCCAGATTGAAACGCTAGTGCGTCGGTGGTTCGTGATGTCCATCCTGACAGGAAGATACACCAGTTCGCCGGAGACCACTTTTGGCGTCGATATTCGCCATATTGATGAACAGGGCGCGGCCTCATACCTCAAGGAAATAGAGCGGGCGGATCTCTCAGACGCCTTTTGGGAGGTGGGGCTGCCGCAACAAATGGATACATCGGTCGCCAGCAGTCCCTATTTCAACGTCTTTCTGGCAAGCCAGGTAAAGGTGAACGACAAGGGCTTCCTCTCAAGCGACATTACTGTACAGAACCTTCTTGAGGGTTTATGGCATATACACCACGTTTTCCCGCGCGGCTATCTGAAGGATACGAAGGGCCTTCCGCGCAGTCGCTACAATCAGATCGCCAACTATGTCGTCATGCAGAGCGAAATCAACATTGCGATTGGCGGTGATCCACCAGCAACCTACTTTCAAGCATTATGGAAGCAGTGTGAGAACGGGGCCACCCGATACGGAGGGATAACGGACGCCGACCAATTGCGAGAGAATCTCGCGGTCCACTGTATTCCACCAGGGATGGAGACAGCAAGCTACGATACGTTTCTGCAACAGCGCAGAAAGCTCATGGCTGCCAAGATTCGAGACTACTATAGGGCATTGTAGCAGGAACCCTGAACCTGAATGATCCTTCACTCGATTGAGATTTCTGAGTCCATCAGGACGACATTCGCGCAACTCCCTTTCAACACTCATTGCCTTGGCGATGATCGTACCTACCTGCTCGACGGCCTCGACAAGATGGTCGTCGGCAAGGTGGGCGTAGCCTGCCATAGTGGCATTAAGGCGATGCCCGAGAAGGCGGCCGACCAGGGCGCGGTTACCCCGAAGGTCAACATCACACCGCAATGCCACTCACACTCGATTGAAGGGTGGGAGATTGCCGTCGTGTTTTTCTTTGTACTTTTCAATCCAATAACGTTCCCATTCGTATTGTTTATCGTCACCATTGACAATAGAATATTGAATGCGCGAAATTCTCCAATCATCACGTCCTTGGTCTGCACGGCGTTGGCGAATATTTCCTTTTCCAATGTAGATGATCTCGCCTCTTGTATCGAGGTATTGGTAAATTCCTTTAGCATCCGCCGGCACATCCGAAATTGACTCGACAGAATGCTCAAAGGCTGGGCATAACTGAATCACCCACAATTTAGCCTCGGGTTTCATCTGGAATCTTCGATCCTCAGAATCTCGAAGCAGAGCTACAGACCGTACCCACGGGTAGCGGTTACAGACCTCGCCGATAGAACTGCGAAAGACGTTACTCCCCTTTTTTGAGAAAATCGCGTAACTGGATCTATCGACTGCGTCGCTTGTAAATTCAAATCCGACTTTCCGGCTTTCCTCCTCAATGTGGTAGATTACGTTTGATTTACTTGGTAGTTGTGCCAGACGTGCGGCCACCGCATTAAAAATGACATGGGATTTACTCAGTGAAGCAATCGGGTCGCTCCGGTTGGCGACCCTAGTTCGAACAAACTTTTCGAAGGCCATGTCGCACTCCCTAGAGTTCCCACGCCACGCGTCATTGTAGCCGCACGGACAACGGGTATTCAAGGTCGCGGCAGACGGGGAGCGTGGTGTCGCCGGCGGGCTTGTCGCGTCCGCCATTATCGCTTCCACCATTTCTTCCGCCGTCAAATGGTGGAAACTACCGGAACGCGCTGGAACGATCAAGCCCTACTTGGTTCGATAGTTCCTTATGGTACAAAGGCTTATTGGACAGTCGCAGAACGCGCCGGAATGGCGGACTCTCCTTCACTATTGTAACTTGTTTTATATCAATCAGTTCAGTCACTTTCGCTTTCCCTGTGCTTTTGGTGTATCCTTTGTTTCGCAAAGACAAAAGGCCATGGAATCTGTGGCCCAGATGGGCTGGGCATCGGTCTCCCATTGCTCCTGCCGCGCGTGCGTCCGGTGGGAAGGATTGGAAGAAGTCGGGCGGCGGATCTCTGCCCAAAATTGTGAATCTGGAATCTACAAGGTAACCTTCGCCGGAGAGTGATCGCGATTATGAACCCGCCACTGGATGTTTTTCCCGTTGAACAGGCCGTGGTTCAGGTTTATCCGACGAAATCGGATATGAGTTATGCCGCGGCGGTGCAGGCGGGTCGAATCCTGCAGCGCGCCATCTCTCGGCGCGGGCGGGCGCGGGTTATCATTGCTACGGGAAATTCGCAAATCGACTTTGTGCGGACTCTCACTCAACTCCCGGACCTGAAATGGGGATGTGTGGAAGCCTTTCATATGGACGAATACGTCGGTATGCCGGAAAGCCATCCGGCCAGTTTCCGTCGATGGGTGAAGACACGGTGGGCCGATGTGGTGCATCCGGGTCCGGTGCACTATCTGCAGGGCGACGCTGCCGACTTGGACGAAGAGTGCCGACGTTATGGAGAGCTGGTCGGGGCAGCGCCGATGGATGCGTGTTTTCTGGGTTTCGGAGAAAACGGACACATCGCCTTTAATGATCCTCACGTTGCCGACTTCGAGGACCGGCAGCGAGTCAAGCGAGTCGATCTCGATAAGCGGTGCCGCCACCAGCAGTTAAGGGAAGGTCATTTCCCGACGCTCGAAGCCGTGCCTCGCGAAGCGCTGACCCTGACTTGCCCCACCCTGATGTACGCCGAGCATCTGATCTGTTGCGTTCCGGAGGCGCGGAAAGCCGAAGTAACCCGCAACGCGCTGGAAAATCCGGTCTCGACCGATTGCCCGGCCTCGCGGGTGCGGTCCCATTCTTCCGCCAATATCTTCCTGGATCTCGACTCGGCTGCGTTGCTCTCCGAGTTTAAGGAGAGCGAGCGCTAACGGGCTCAGGGAAGCGTTCGGGAGAGCTCTTCTCAAGGCTGAAAATCCACGCCGGCCGGAAGGCGGCACGGCAGCTTTTCCCAGCCCGTCCCCAATTCTCGAAGAGGCTTTGAACCCCTATGCAGATCCACATTATCGATTGGTTCGTCATCGCCCTTTATTTGGCGATCACCATCGCCATCGGGATCGCGGCCAGCCGGCGGGTCCGCGACACGGGAAACTACTTTCTGGGCAAGCGTCGCTTCGGAAGGCTCTTGATGATCGGGCAGAGTTTCGGCATCGGGACCCATGCCGAGATGCCGGTTTCCCTTGCCGGCGCGGTGTACACCGTCGGGTTTTCGGGAATTTGGTACCATTGGAAGAACCTCTTCGCGACCCCCTTTTATTGGATCATGGCGCCGGTTTTCCGGCGGGTCCGCCGCACCACGATCGCGGAGATCATGGAAGACCGTTTTGGTCCCTGGATGGGAGGCATCTACGTCCTGTTTGCCCTTGCCTACTTGACCATTAACACGGCCAGCATGTTGAAGGGGGCTGGAAAAGTAATCAATCAAGCCACCGGGGGCGAACTGGGCGTGAATACCGTGGTCGTCGCCATGGCGGTGATCTTTGTTCTTTACAGTTTCGTTGGCGGGTTGGTGGCCACCGCTTGGACGGATTTTTTCCAGGGCTTTTTAATCATTACTCTCTCCTTTATGTTGATTCCGCTGGGCTGGAGAGCGGTGGGCGGCATGGAAGGCATGAAGGCGTCGCTTGAAGCCCATCAGTTCTCTCTGGCAACACCGGAAGGAATCGGTCTCTGGTTTATCGCCATGCTCACCGTCAATGGGCTGGTGGGCATCATGGCGCAACCCCACATGCTGGCCGCGGTGGGGACCGGCAAAGATGAGGCCACCTGTCGCGCAGGTTTTCTCTACGGGAATTTTCTCAAGCGGTTTTGCACGGTCGGCTGGGCCGTAGTGGGACTCATGGTAGCGGTGCTGGTGACGCAGGGAAGTTTCGGCACCACGTCGCTGGCAGACCCCGAAGATGCCTTCGGATTCGCCTGCCGCCATCTGCTTTTCTCCGGCGCTCTGGGATTGCTCATTGCAAGCATCATGGCAGCGAACATGTCCACTTGTTCTGCGTTCATGGTGGACAGCGGCGCGCTGTTTACGCAAGGGTTTTATCGTCGGCACGTCTTCGGGAGAGGAGCCGATCCGCACTACCTTTGGGTGGGACGGGTAAGCGGACTGCTGATTGCGCTCGTGGGCGTGATCTATGCGATCTTCTTGATCGATAAGGTTCTTTATTCTTTCCTGTTGACCGAGACCATGGCCACCTACATGGGCATCAGTATCCTGGCGGGAATCGTCTGGCCGAGAGCCAATCGCTGGGGAGCCTTGGCCAGTCTGGTCACGTCGATCACGACCAACTTCGCCCTCTACTACCAACGCGGAGAACGGCTGGACCACTGGGACCCGAACGTTTTTTTCGCTTCTCTTGTGGCCGGTTTCGCAAGCCTGGTCGTCGTCAGTTGGTTCACCTCTCCGGAGCCGAGAACGGAGTTGACCTCCTTCCGGGCGCGACTGCAAACTCCCTCGGATTCCCCGGCGGATTCGGTCTCTATTTCCTCCGAGACGGTGCCCGAGAAGTCGGAGGTTCGCGCCGAGGCCGCCGAGCCTTCCCGAACCACGGCGGAGCAGGGGCGGCAGTTGCTGCTCGTGAATCTGTTGAACCTGCGCCGGGCTGCTTGCGGGGTCGGTTTCTGGAAAGCCTATCGCCTCGATCTGGGCGGCCTGGGAATTGGCTGGGCGCTGGCGGTTGCACTGGTGGCAGCGGTATGGGCGTTGTTTCGAATGTAAGACGCCGTGGCCGTTGAATCATCTGACGACGTCCCAACCCGAGGCCCTTCGCGAGGAAAGAACCGAAGAAGATGCAGTTCAGGGCCAACATTCCGGATCAGGGTTATGCGGAAATCCGTATCGAGGGTGAGCGGATTGACTCGGTTCTCATGTTGGGGCCTAGCGTGGACGACCAGCCTTTTGTCAGTCCGGGTTTCATTGACATCCAGCTCAACGGTTTCGCGGGCGTCGATTTCTCCGATCCGAATTTAACCCCTAAAAGCGCTATGGGTATCCTGCCGTCCTTGTGGGAAACCGGCGTGGCCGCCTTCTGTCCTACTTTGATCACCAACTCCTACGAAAATCTCATCCGAAACTTCAGTGTACTGGAAGAGACCCGGCGGCTGGACCCGAACTTTGCGCGATCGGTCCCCTGCTATCACTTGGAGGGACCGTACCTCTCTCCTGGCGAAGCGCGGGGCATCCACAACCCCGGCCTGATGCGTCCTCCCGACTGGAGTGAATTCGCAAAGCTCCAGGATGCTGCCGGAGGCCGCATTGGTATTCTGACGCTTGCTCCCGAACTTCCCGGTTCCCTGGACCTGATTCGCCGTGCCCGGGGGGCCGGCGTTGTCGTAGCGCTGGGTCACACGGACGCGACGCCGGAGCAGATTCACGCCGCGGCGGAATGCGGCGCCCGACTCAGCACCCATCTGGGGAATGGGTGTCCGGAACTGATCCATCGTCACCGGGCTCCTCTGTGGGCGCAACTCGCGAGCGATCGTTTGCGTGCCGGCCTCGTCTGTGATGGATTCCACCTTCCTCCCGAACTCCTCAAAATCATCGCTCGCATGAAGGGTCCGGAAGGGTGCCTTTTGGTTTCCGATGCGGTGTACGTAGCGGGATTGTGTCCGGGAAAGTACTCCCTTCTGGGCGAAAGAATCGAACTTTTACCCACCGGGCAGGTTGTCACGGAGGACCGGCGCTGCATGGCCGGCTCCGCGTTGACCCTGAATCGGGCGGTATCCGTCTTCCAGGAATTTGCTCAGGTGCCGTTGGGGGAGGCGATTCGTGCCGTTACCACCAATCCCTCGCGGTTGCTTCCGCGCGGCGAGACCTGCTCGGAGGTGGCCGAAGGCCAGCCGGCAAATCTGGTGGTGTTCAGGTCTGGGCCGGGTCAATTACGCATCCAATCCCTCATCCTGGGAGGGGTGCCGGCCTATCATTCGGGCAAAGCCCAACCCCATGCCCGGAGTCAAGCGGTGACATAATCTCCCGATTGCGCCCTCCCTTCGCCTTCACCTACCTTGCTTCATCCTGGTGCAAACTGTCCGGCAGTTCCTAACTGGGTCCACCCATTTAGGAAGAGGTCTGCGGGGGGTGGGTGAGAGCCGCGAGTGAGTAGAGCGACTGAGGGAACTCTTCGCGGATGCGGTAAAGGACGCCGGGGGCCTCCAGCCGGTACCGCCGCCAGAATGTGGTCTCCTGCCGGCCGATCTCCTCCAGATTGAACAGCGGAGACAGGCCACAAACGGCCAGAATGCGACCCAGGCCGTGCCGGCCCTCGAGGATCAGGCGCTTGACATCTTCCCGCTCGACGGTGATCTCGGTTGTGGCGCGGCACGCCTCCAGCCCGTTCTCCGGGCAGACCAGCCGCACCTCCCGCAGAAGCCGGCCCGGGGCCGGCTCCGACTGCGCCGTCACGCGGACCTCGATAGGCGTGCCGAAGTAGGCCGAAAGCGCTCCTTGCAGTGTTCCCGTCGTCGTGAGCAGCACCCGCTCTAGGGGATTGAATTCCCGGATTAGGCGCAGAGCATTTTCAAGATCGGGAATCTCCATGCTTCGGCATCTCCGGTCGGCGTGTCGCTCCGGTCCTTCGCATAGCCTACACGATCCCGCTCTTGCCGGAAACCCCTCGAGTCCACTCCCGGCCGGACCGCGCATGTGCCCGCCCGAGGAGCCGGGCTTTCGTTCCCTCGGCGATGAACCTGCCATTGCAGATAATCGGAGGCGAAGAGGAATGAATTTTACACCCTGGCAGAGGTGTTCGATGGTTCCTGAAGAAATAATCAATCCCAGGGGAAAATCTGCACCTCGAAGCTTTGGTCGTGTGGCCAAAACTTCAATGTTGAATAGTCGCCAGTACCCGATAAAAAGGCGATTTCCCAGATTCACGTCGTGAGTTGTGTTGGGTGCGGTTTTTAGGGGTGGAGAATGCTGGGTCGAGGGAGAAGTGGGCGTACTCAGTCTGGGAGGCTTCCCTCCGGCTAAGATGACACTTGGACACACTTACGAAAAGAACTGTCCTGTCATCATGTCCTCCAAGGCAAAGGCATCAAGGTTCTTTTCCAACCCTGACCTGTTCGCTCTCCCATGTTCAGCGACTTTCGCTATCACCCGGGAGACCAAGGCGGGACGTAGTGCTGCATTATGCGGACAAGGACTACCAATTTCGGGATTGTCCGCCGCCGCCGCCTTGCCCACGGCCCCTGTCGCCGGATTCACGGCGTGGACGTGCTTCGTTCACTACCAAGGCCCGCCCGGATAAGTCTTTGCCGTTTAAGGCCTGGATGGCACGCTCGGCTTCTTCGTCATTGCTGATGGAAACGAAAGCGAAGCCGCGGGATGCGCCGGAGTAGCGGTCTCGAATCAGCGAGACGCTCTCCACGGTGAAGCCCTCTTGGGTAAAGCACTCCTGTAACTGCGTCTCGTCCACCTGATAGGGCAAATTTCCCACATAGAGATTCTTCACGAGTCAACACCTTCTTGTCGATTTGAGTTTATCCTTTTGACGAGGATCATCGCCGGGCAGGCAACCGCATCCAGGCCGGGCCACGCGGAGATGAATCCCCAAATTTAGCTTATCGAACCTATCCTCTCGCATTTGACAAGTCCAGTCAATCTCCGTCCCACTCTGGAACTCGGAATAGACATCGTACCCCCCTGAGGAGGATCAAGATTCTGGGAAAGACCCCGTTGAGGGAGTTAGGAGGGTTCTTCCAGCCGGCCAGGGCTGGGTTCGCTCCGCTCACTTCGCCCTGGCCGGCTGCCATCTCACCAAAGGGACACCCAGCTCTGGCATACTTCCCCTTTCTGAATCCATCAGAAGGGAGGAATACAATACCCCGTGTGCGGGTAGTCAGAGGTGCTCCTGTACTACCCGTATCTATCGATTCTCTGCTTCCTCACCGGCCAAGGAAGGTGCCGGTCTCCGGCACGGCCTGACCCGACTCGAATAACGAATCAATGATTTCGCCTGGCACTCGCCTCTTGTGCATGACCGTTTCCAGCACTTCGAGGAACACTCTGTCTCGCAGGTTCTCCGGCGCGACGCCCTTGTAGAGAATCTTCACGACCGGAGTGTCGAATGAAATGGCACTTTCGAAAAGCTCCTGTGCCAATCGCTGGAGTTCTTCCCTAATTTTATCGGGCGTCGCCTTGATGCCCCATCTCGCAAAATACTCTGGCGGATTCTTTTTCCATCTCGGGGAAAACTCATTGACAATACTCTCCTTGAATTCCGACTTTAATTTTCCGAGAGTATCTTGCAGAACAATCTGGTATTTCTCTACAATCGATCTGAAGCGTGTTGCCGCCTTATCGAACGCATCTCGGTCGCTGGATAGTATCACCCGCCCAAAGTTGTTGATCTGGAACGTATACTCGTCCTCGATCCGCTTTCTCTCTTTCTTAAGCCAGTCGTCATCGACCTTCAGTTGCTCGACTTTTCCGTCATCGTCGAGGGTGACTTCGAGCTTACCGATACCGTCGAATGGTGCGCGGATTCGACCGGTGATGCGATTCTTCAAATCATTGTCGGCTACGTCGACAAGTTCCGGGGGCAAGGGTATCTGCCGCGTCGTGAGACGGTAGTTCGACGCGGAAAATTCGACGTACTGAACCTTCGATGCGAAAACGTTCAGCTTGCGCGTGATGTCGAACGGCTTTGGCGGGTTTGCCTCCAGGTTAGAGCACATCTCCTGTACCTTGGTGGGCTCAAGAGCCCTGTTCCCCACCTCGGGTTTTAGCGCCTCTTTGCCAGTCTCCGCGCCTGCAGCTGCGGCAATGCGCTCGGCGGCAGCACCGGTCAGGACGATGGCATTGGGCTTGTCGACGGAGGTCGAGCCTGCCTCGATGTTTCTGGATGCCGGCGAGTAGACCATCGCCGTGTCGTCGGCGATCACTGCGCCAATCCGCACGCCCGGTTGCTCCCGAAGGTTTAACAGGTTACGCGCACTCGCGGAGCGGATCGCGTTCAAGGCGCTCTGATCGCCAAAGCCTAGGCGATAAACCTCGGGGTCGGAGTCGAGGATGACGGTCACGCTGAGCTGTTCGAGATCGTCGGACCGGCGGGAGACGGCATCAGCGACGGCTTGCGTTAGTGCGGGGGCAATGACAACGAGACGACTGCGGGCGTGCGAGATTAACTCAACGAGAGCCTCGTTGGAGGCGACAGCAAAGGTGCGGGCGGGATCGGTCATGGTGGCTCCTTCCTAAAACGCCCTCGTCGATGGCGGCTTTGTTGGTTGCGTAGGCGAACTTCAAGCCCAGTATCGCAGCGAATTCCTTCCGTTTCCAGGGCCGCCACGAGCGCCGTCAAAGGCCCTTCGCGCTACTGTGAAGAGAAGTCACATGGGTTCGCCCGATACAGGTCTTCTTCGAAGCCATGTTCGCGTATTCCCCTGTCTTCGTCCACCGTTTCCGCCGCTACCG
This sequence comes from Terriglobia bacterium, assembly GCA_965222885.1. Taxonomy (GTDB): domain Bacteria; phylum Acidobacteriota; class Terriglobia; order UBA7540; family JAPUME01. The sequence goes on along the minus strand of OZ244973.1, from coordinate 3,890,892 downwards.
GAGCGCGGCGGCCTTGTATCCACACCGACGGTTGGCTGGGCTATAAGCCACTGGAAAGCGATGGCTACCGGCACTAGGTGAGCTTCTTGGACGGGCCGTCGGCCCATGCGTCTCAGCTGATGCCCTGCGTGCACCGGGTGGTGTCGTTGGTGAAGCGCTGGCTGCTGGGCACCCATCAGGGAGCGGTCAGTCCCCAGCACCCGGACTATTATCTGGACGAGGACACTTTTCTCTTCAACCATCGTAAGGCACGCAGCCGCAGCAAGCCATTCTACCGGCTGGTTCAGCAAGCAACCGCTGTCGCCTCAGAGGGCAGGAGCGTCTTTGTCCTCAAGAGGCAGCCAGACGGCTCTGGGAAGATCGCCGTCGCGACCCTACCCGTCCGCGCCATCCTCCATACGTCGGCTTGTTACGATGGATCGGCCTCGAATCGAATCGAATATAAATCCGCGTCCTTCAACTCAAAACGCAGTCGCACCGTTTTGCCTGCCAATCTGCTGACATCGTGCCCGTGCTTCCAGGTCACCGTGTGCGCAATGGAGTCGCCGAATTGCGCCGGACAACTGGTCAAGTCAAAACCGTTGGCGGGTTTTCCAGACTGATCCTGAACCTTGATGCGAACGCTACCGGCAGCCGATGTCGAGAAGTTCAGGGTCAGCCGTGATCCGGCGAACCGCAGCGGCTTGGTCAGAAAAACGCCACCTTTCATCGGAGCGTGGATCGAAACAAAGCCATCCAGTCGCAGAGTGTAACGTCGCAACGTGACGCCTTTACCGTGCCAGTAGTCTTCGCTCGCGTATAGCGACAGCTCATTGGGCGCACCCGGCACTGACGACTTCGTTTCCACTACCTGGCAGGCGATGTATTGCTGGCCGTATTGCCAAGTGCCTGGCCGAGCGATGCCCGGGCGCAGGAACGCTTCGTTCCAACGCTTGAAGTGGAGGCCATCACGGCTGACCATCAACAATCCTTCTGTGATCGCCGTGCCATAACGCAGACGGGCTGACGCGCGCAACTTACGATTCTTGAGGTCCGGCAGCGCACGCATCGAGTCCGACCAACCACGTTCGATATAGCGGGTCGGCATTCCGATCAGGATGTGTGGAGCCCGGTAATACGGGCGGATTTGGTTGGTGTAGAGATGCTCGACGGGTGAATCGACGTACGTCAGGTCAGCGTGGTTTTCCCAATGCAGAAAGTCGCGCGAAGTCGCAGTGCGAATCGCGCGATAGCCGGCTGGCTTCCAGTTTTCCTTGGTGGTGACTCCCGCAGTGAAGAACCGCCAGTAAGCCCGATACTTACCCATCGTCGCATCCCAGAACGCCAGATTCTGCGAGTCGAATGCGCCGTGGGTGATCACCGGTTTGTCGCTCCATCGCGACCAATGAACGCCATCGGCCGATTGGAAGGCAAACAAACCGCCTTCCGGCTGGGTCCCGCCCAGCGCCTTGTACCGGGACTCGGGCGGGCAGTCCGGATTGGCATCTTCGAAGGGAGCGAAGTTGTGCGTTCCCAGTTCCTCGAGGATGATGTTGTTTCTTTTCGAGCCGTCAAATTCGACGATTCTCAACTCGGGCTTTTTCCATTCGATGCCGTCGTCGCTTTCGGCATAGCAATAAAACGGCTTGTGCCGATCGGTATGCAACTTGCCCTGTGTCACTTGGATAGGAGAACCGCGGTAATACATACGGTAAAGGTCGCCATCCTGAAAGACCGTATGGTATAACGACCCGCTGCCCTCCCACGGCGCATCGTGCACGATGGCGACTTTACGCGGCACCGGATGATGCAGCTTCTGCGAGGCGCCGTCCAGCTTCTCGATCAGGTAGTCGTCAAGAAACAATTCGCGCCGCGAGCCGATATCGATGACTGAATTGAAATCGTTCGAATCCGCCGCGGTCGTGAGAGCCAATCCACCGGAGCCCAAAAAGCCAATGCCGACAACCCCCGTTGTTTTCAACCAATCTCGTCTTGATAGCGCGCCACGGCTCATGGTGTTTTCCTTTCAACCAGAGATGTTCGGCCCATGTGTCTCAGATTCTGTCCCGAATTCGAGTTCGATCGCCTATCCTGTCCATTCGAAGACGTTGCAGCTTGGACAAGCTCGTGCGTTGAGCGGGTCCGTCAAGACCCGGGGTGCCGGAGGCAATGCCTAAGTCCAGGAACGTTACCCGTGGCATCCAACCTGTTGATGAGGTCTTGGCAAATCGCAGGTCATGGCAAAAACTCACTTTGATGGCCGACCAGGAGGCGAATCGCGGCTTCCACGAGCGCTTCCCCGCTTCCTGAAGCGACCCGGGCGCTGATCACCTCATAGGCCCCTTGCGGATAAGCTCGCCGGTCGGGCACGTAGTCGATCGACCCGTTCGCCAGCTCAGCAACAATCGTGTAACGGAACGGCGAGGCGATCTTGATGGCCTTGCCCAACTCGACGAAGACCTCACCCGGCAATCCCACCCAGGCGATCTGATCTCCGAGCGTGATGACCTGTACCTCCGCCGCAATCGGCTTGCCCTGGCGCTTCTCCAGGTCGAGCACCTTGAAGGCGTAAACCTGGTCGAGAAAGGGAGCCGCATCGGACGTGCTATATTTCGCGACGATCTTCCGGGCCCACTCCGGGTCGCCGGGCTTCATGGAGACCAAGGGTAGCTTCACCATCGCGTGGGAAACCTGCAGCGCTTCCGATTCCAAGGGCTCGAGCTTGCGATAGGTGCGTAGCACCTCACCGGCAAGGATGGTACCGATGCGCGCCGCTTCTTCATGCCCGCTCTGCCGCTGGGAAGTCTTGACGTCGATATGGTTGACGTTAGCGGCGGTTCCAATCGTGAAGACGGTCAGCATGTCGAGGCCTTTCACTGCGCCCAGCAGCTTGGCGACCGTGTAGGGATAGTCAGCGGAGAAATCCTGGCCGCCGACGGTATCGAGATGGTTGGCGTAATTGAAGTAGGTCGCCAGCGGCTTTGTGTCGGGCGTATCGAAGTAAATAACGGAAACCGCGGGATCGATTTCCCCCACGGGACGAACGATTTTCGGATTCAGCTTGCCGGGATTCCAGCCGACGGTTCCGTCTTTCATCCGGAAGCGGCGGATGAAGGCGACCGAATCTTCGTGACCGATCGCCGCCGAGACCCGGGCCGGCTGCAGGTCGGCTTCGGCCAATCGGACACTTTCGGCGATCATCCCCGGCAGCGCTTTGAGATAAGCCCTGGCGATGCCCTCGGTCTTGGCGGCCACTCCCTTAAGGCGCGAGCCCATTGTCGGACCCGTATGGGTGTGCGTGGCACTGATCATAATTTGGTCGCCCCGCAGGCCCGTGATTTCCTCGGCCAGACGCCGTGCTTCCACCACGATCGGTCTTGGAATGCCCACTAGATCACATGCCACCAGGGCTGCTTGGACGCCGTCTTTTTCCAGCACGATAGCCTTGGCGAATAAGTCGTCGTGTACGCCTTTGTTTAGGCGGACCCGATAGTAGCCTTCCATCGGAATACCCGGTCCGGGGGTAATCTTGACCTTGCTGCGGCCTATCTGGAGTTGCCCGGCCCGGAGCAGGGACGTTCCGACTAAGAGAACACAAGCCAATGCCAGGAGTGCTTCGACGCTTCTGAGCCAAGCGCTCCTCAAGAAAATCTTCGTCCCCCGGCTGATCATGATTTCGTTCCTCTGCTAAAAATTGGATTCGGCGAACGCCGACCGACTGGTAAACACACCGATTCTCCCCAGCAGGGTGCCGAATTATTCCAGGTATCGGCAGCGGGCTTCCAGGAGCCGTCGGGTTGCTTCTGGAGGACCCATGGATATTTTCCCCGATCAGTGATTGGGCTCGTGCTTCCCACTGGCACCCCAATTGGCGCGAACAGGTCCACTGCAAAGGTCGGTCCGTCCACCCCGGAGATCTCCACCGAGGTCGGGGTGACCTCGATTACTTTTCGCCCCCTGAACAAAGCAATGACTTGCCAAAGATTCACATTACAAACGTTTTCCTGTTTTCTGTTCAGGCTTGGCGGGCCGCTCGATCTGTCTGGCACGGCGAACTCGCGAGTAAAAAATATCGCGGCCAGGTTTGAACTAAAGCTTGGCTCGGGTGGGCTGGCGGGTAATTTCTGTTTCGACGCGGTCGGCCACCAGTGCGCGTTTTTGAACCTGGGAAAGAGGAATGACCTTCCAAAAATTCAGCAGAGACTCCGGCCAGCGCCTCAGCAACCGCCGCGCGTGCTGGCTGTGGGTCTTTTCCGCATGCTCGCTTACCAGGACATGGAGAAGGGAGGAGTCCTCCGGTTCAATGATTCTTTCCAGCGTCACCAGATCCCTGTTATATCGTTGTTCCAACTTATTATCCGGGTCCCAGACATAGGCCACACCGTTGGTCATGCCGGCGCCGAAGTTGCGGCCTGTCTCGCCGAGGATGACGGCAACGCCGCCGGTCATATATTCGCAACCATGATCTCCCGTACCTTCCACCACGGCCACGGCGCCGCTGTTGCGGATACAGAAGCGTTCCCCGGCGCGGCCCGCAACGAAGAGACGCCCCTGAGTGGCTCCGTACAGCACAGCGTTGCCGATCATAACGTTCTTTTCGGAGGCGAAATCGGAGGCCGCCGGAGGACGGATCACAATCTCCCCGCCCCCCAGGCCCTTACCCACGTAGTCGTTAGCTTCCCCTTCCAGGGTCAATCGAAGTCCGGGGGTGAGGAAGGCGCCAAAACTCTGGCCGGCGCTGCCCGAGAGGGCATACTCAATCAGGCCGCGCGCGTAGCCTTGCGCGCCGAACCGTCGGGCAATGTCGCTCGCCACCCGCGAGCCGATGGTGCGGTTGCTATTGGAAATCGTGTGTTCGAATCGGCCTCCGCTGCCGGCGTCCAGAAGTGGCCGAGCCTCTTCGCACATCTGCGCTGCCAGGGAGTCGATATTCTCCGCTTTCTTAAGAGTGGGCCCCGAGGCGGGCCGTTCGTTCAAACCGGGCCGCACAAGGATCGTGCGTGGGTCAAGCCGTCCGCGCCGCCCGGGAACTTCATGGGAAACGGCCTTCAGTAGATTGGTTCTGCCGGTCACTTCACCCAGGGAGCGGAACCCCAACTGAGCTAGAAATTGCCGAACCTGTTCTGCCACTTGGCGGAAGTAGCTGATTAAATGTTCCGGCTTGCCCGGAAAATTTGCCCTCAAGTCCTCCCGCTGGGTGGCAATTCCCACCGGACAGGTGTTCAGGTGGCATTGGCGCGCCATGACACACCCGAGAGCAACCAAGGCGGAAGTTCCGAAGCCGAACTCATCGGCACCGAGAAGCGCGGCCACCAAGATATCCCGACCTGTCTTCATGCCTCCGTCCACGCGCAGCCGAGCCCGATCTCGAAGCCCGTTGGTCAGCAAGGCTTGTTGAGTCTCTGCGATTCCCATCTCCCAGGGGGATGCCGTGTTCTTAATCGAGCCGAGAGGGGAAGCACCCGTGCCTCCGTCGTGCCCGCTGATGAGCACCACATCCGAGCGGGCCTTGACCACGCCGCAGGCCACCGTTCCCACCCCGGCTTGGGAAACCAGTTTGACGCCGATGCGTGCCCAAGGGTTGATTTCCCGCAAGTCGTAAATCAGTTGAGCCAAATCCTCGATGGAGTAAATGTCGTGGTGAGGCGGAGGCGAGATGAGCGGGATACCTTCCACCGCGCGCCGCACCCGCGCGATCAGAGGAGTTACCTTGTGTCCCGGAAGCTGGCCTCCTTCGCCGGGTTTCGAGCCCTGCGCCATCTTGATTTCCAGCTCTTCAGCGTGGACCAGATATTCCGGCGTCACCCCGAAACGGCCCGAGGCAACCTGCTTGATCTTGTTATTGGCGGAAAGTCCGCCCTCGAGTTCGAGGTAAACATCCCGATCTTCACCCCCCTCACCCGTGTTGGATCTGCCGCCGATCCGGTTCATGGCAACTGCCAAGGCTTGCTGGGTCTCCATGCTCAGAGCCCCGAGAGACATCGCCTGGGTCGAGAACCTTTTCCAGATCGACTCGACCGGTTCCACCTCCTCCAGGGGGATGGGATGGGACGGGGCAAAGCGCAGCAAGTCCCGCAGGGTCATTGGCGCGCGATGCTCGACCGCCTCGGTGAACTTCTGGAAAGCTTCCGCGTCACCCTGACGGGCGGCCTTGTGGAGATTCCGAATGACCTCGGGGCTTGAGGCATGCCGTTCGGTTCCTTTCCGAAAGCGATAGATGCCGGCAAATTCCAGCCGGCTATGAGGGCTACCATAGGCGTTCGCGTGGCGGTCCAGGACGTCGGAGGCGATGTCGGCCAAGGTTCGCCCGCTCATGGAGGAACGAGTCCCGGGGAAAAACCCCTCCACCACGCTCGGGTCAAGCCCTATGATCTCAAAAAACTTCCCGCCCAGATAACTGGCCACCGTGGAGATACCCATCTTCGAGAGGACTTTCTTGATACCCGACTCGGTGGCAGCCCTGTAATTTTCCAAGGCTTGCTCGACATCCACATCTCCCAGTTGCCGTCTCCAGGCCAAGTCCGCCACCGTTTCCAAGGCTAGGTAAGGATTCACCCCGGCTGCCCCGAACGAGAGCAGGCAGGCAAAATGGTGCGGTTCCCAGGCCTCAGCGGTTTCGACCACGAAATCGACTCGATTGCCCATCCCTTCGGCCAGCAGCCGCTCCGCAACGGCGGCTGCGGCGAGGAGCATGGGAACGGCAGCGCGTTCCGGACTTACACCGCGATCGGTGAGGATCAAAAGACTGCTACCCCTGGCCACTGCATCTCGGGCTTCCTGCACAATGCGTCCCAAGGCCTGCCTGAAGTTCCGGATGCTCTTGCTGGGCTCTCCGGTCGGGTCAAATAGGGTAGAAACCGTGACGGGATTGAACCGCCCGTTGGCGACTCGTTTAAGCTGGGTCAGTTCTTCGTTGAAAAGGAAGGGGGACTCCAAACGCAGCAGGGACGCGTGCTGGGGTGTCTCGACCAGTACGCTGTGCCGAGCGCCCAAATAGAGGCTCAACGACATCACCAGCGATTCCCGCAGAGGGTCAATGGCGGGGTTGGTGACCTGCGCAAACATTTGCCGGAAATAGTCGTATAGGAGTCGCGGACGATTCGACAGGGCTGCCAGCGGCGTGTCGTCTCCCATCGAACCCACAGGCTCTTTCTTTTCCGCCGCCATGGGCCGGATGAGCAGCTCTACGTCTTCTTCCGTGTAGCCGAAGGCTCGCTGGGTGGACAGGAATCCCTTGCGGTCTTTGGATACCGTGGAAATGCCCCACCCTTCGGGCGAGCAAAAGGTCTCCTCGGAAGCCTTCAAGCGCGGGCAGAGGGTCATCTCGCGTAGAATCCATCGGCGATATTTGCGGCCGTGGGAGACGGAGCGCTTCACTTGGTCATTGGTGAAGATTTTGTGGTGTTCCAAATCCACCAGCAGGATCTGGCCTGGCCCCAGCCGCCCTTTCTCCCGGATGCGTTCCGGCTCGATATCCTGTAATCCCACCTCAGAGCCCAATACGACCAACCCGTCGTGGGTGATGGTGTAGCGTGCCGGCCTCAGCCCGTTGCGGTCGAGCGCAGCCCCTACGAGCGGTCCATCCATGAAGGCCACCGCAGCCGGCCCGTCCCAAGGTTCCATCAGGCAAGCATGGTAGTGGTAGAACGCCTTGACGTTGGGGGAAACTTCAACGGAATTTTCCCAGGCTTCGGGTATCATCATCAAGAGCGCGTGATGGACGGTCCGGCCCGAGCGAGTCAACAACTCCAGGCCGTTGTCAAAGCTCGCCGAGTCGCTTCCTGCCGGCTGCACCACCGGCTTGAGCCACTCTACGTCAGTTCCCCAGATGGGATGTTCCAGTACAGACTCCCGCGCCTTCATCCAATTGCGATTGCCGAGCAAGGTGTTGATTTCGCCGTTGTGAGCGATCATGCGGAAGGGCTGGGCCAGTTCCCAACTGGGGGAGGTGTTGGTGCTGAATCGTTGATGAAAGAGGGCTGCCGAGCTGACGAAGTTTTCCTGCTGCAGATCGCGATAAAAAACGCCCAGTTGCCGAGGCGCCATCAAGCCTTTGTAAACGATGGTGCGGGAAGAGAAGGAGGGGATGTACAGGTCCCGGATTCCGGCCTCTTGCACCCGCCGTTCGATTTCCTTGCGAACCAGATAGAGGGTCTGCTCGTATCCCCTCGCCTGCCCGGAGGGTTGGGCGACGAGCAGATGAAGAATCATGGGTTGAGTTTCCCGCGCCTGGGGACCTAGAGCCTTATGATTCCGCGGCACATGACGCCATCCGACGCAGTGCAGACCACGTCTTTCCACCACGTTGCCCGCGATGGAGAGGATTTTTTGGCGCACCATCGGGTCGGAAGGGAGGAAGAAAACTCCGACGGCAATCTGCCAGTCGGGATTATAGTTGGGGTCCAGTTTTCGGGCTTCTTCGTTAAAAAATTCGTGAGGTAGGTGGGTCAACACACCCGCACCGTCGCCGCTGACACCGTCGGCGTCAACTCCTCCGCGGTGGGTAAGCCGGCTCAGGCTTTCCAGGGCTTGCTCTACGATCCGATGCGAAGGGGAGGCACCCAGTTGGGCTACAAAGCCAACTCCGCAGGAGTCGCGCTCATCGGGACAATAAAGCCCTTTATCTGTATTACTTTTTGATCTATTCAGCATCTTGTTGGTTGGTTTTTAGAATGAGCCCCACACCTTTATCTTAACCCTGTATGGGTCTCCAGGGAAACTGAAATGCTTTTGGTGGTTCTTATAAATTTTCTCTCAAACTTCAGAAATCGGATAAAAGGCGACATTGCGACATGCCGGAAAAGAGTGTTCCACCCTGGAAGGGAATGGAATCCCGCCAAGTTTCGGAAAGGCCGTTTCGGCGGCAGACCGGGCCGGCAGGGACTCTCTCAGCTATTCCAACAGCACGATTGGGGAACCTCGCCGTTGGAGATCAGGAGTCGAGAAATTCGACCAAAGAAAATCGATATAGGCACGGCTCTTCGGTCGCCCGTTCTTCCGAAAGGACCCCAACTGGGTCAGAAAGATGAACATTTGTCCGGTATCGTGATGCTTGCTACCGATCACGACCTGCTGCCGGATTCTTTCCTGCTCAAACTCCTGCAGAGAAGCCGCGAGGTGGGCGTAGAGTTCGCGTTGGACCGAAGACTGGGGGGGCTGCTCGTAGTAGAGGCCGCTTTCGAGGGTTCGATGTGTTTCCGCCAGCGCTTTGGTGCACTCGATGACATCGGAGTCCACCAGGGGAGCATGGTCCCGGGCGAACAAGCAGATGGCGGAACCCAATTTCATCAGCAGCGCCTGGTTCTCAGCCAGAAAAGAAGAGGAGATTTGGATATCGGGAAACGGGAGTTGTTTCCGATCCTGAACCCGGCGCTGGAAGTCGTAGGTTCGGCTGCTGACCAGATAGGGACAGTCGTAGGGGCAATCGAGGGTCACTTCACGCTCGGTCCCGCAGCAGATGGAACAGATCGTCTCAGCCCTGGCTGGGCAGAATCGCTTCGCTTTTCGGTTGTTGCAAATGGGACAGGCCACGACTCGCCTCTTTTCGTTCCTCAACTCGGAGAGGTTTCGGGGACTTTACGTCTTCGGCTCCCGTAGTTTTTCCAGGATGGCCCGGCCGATCTTTTGCAGCTCTCCAAACCGGCGGAGGTACTGCTGAAATTCACGGTTTACTTCGGCCGCACTTTTCGGGTTGAGACCGGCGCGCATGATCATGTCCCGTACATGGACCGGATTGGGAAGCAGGGCCTCCTCATCCAGTTCCTCCAACGCGGTCGTCAGATCGTAGTGATACATATTTTTCCCTCAGGCCGTATAAGGATGATCCCTCCAGCCGTGCCGGAAAAAGCACGGTTCCGATTCCTTGAACTGTTGGAGTGACAAGATGATTCTAAAATAAACACTTCGGTGCGGCAAATGTTAATTGACCCGCAGCACCTGGATCCGTGAGATCGAATCGGGAAGTTCACGGGGTTCCGGGTGTTCCTTCCCGGATGTTCAAGAACGGATCCCGGGACCGCCAAAGGAACATCGTTGGAGAAAATTCCTTGACAGCACCTGGGGGTTGAACAAAAGTGAAGACTGCACCAGAAAGTCAGGCCTGAGTTTTTCTGCGAGTCGATTCCGGTAAAGCAGGTAGTGAGCTTTGCGGCAGGAAAGCAGACTCAGCTCGGGTCTTGGTTCATAGCGTGTCTGATGAAAAGTGTGGAGACGGCGGATATTATTGTCATCGGTGGGGGCCTCATCGGCAGCGCGTTGGCGTTTCGCCTGGCGCAGGCCGGCCGGCGGGTCATTGTGCTGGACCGGGGGGAGCCGGGCCAGCAAGCCAGTCACGCCGCGGCCGGCATGCTGACCGCACAGAGCCATCTCAAGGTGGCGGATGACTTTTCTCGGCTGTGCCTGGCGAGCCGGAAGCTCTACCCGCAATACCTGCAAGAAATCCGTGAAACCAGCGGGACCCACGTGGATTACTTTGATCGCGGGACTCTTGTCGTTGCCCGCAGGAAAGAGGAATGGCAAGAGCTGGATCGAAGTTTTGCAGAGCAGAGAAGGCTCCAACTGCCGGTGGAAAAGCTCTCTTCTGAAAAGGTTCTCCGAATGGGTGCCGGCCTCAGCCTCGATATCGAAGGGGGGCTTTATGTTCCGGGAGACCACTGGCTGGACAGTGCAGCCCTCACGGAAGCCACCCTGGAGGCGTGCCGAAGAGCAGGCGTTCGCTTCATCGCCGATACTGAAATTCGTGCGGCGGCCCTGGAGAGAGATCGTGTGGTTCACATTACCAGTACCACGAGAAGATTTTCGGCAGATCAGTTTGTTCTGGCTGCCGGTTGTTGGTCCGGGCAAATGGCACAATTATTCAAGATGAATCTTCCCGTACGTCCGATTCGAGGCCAGATATTGGAGCTTCAGACGAATCGGGAGCTTCCTTACACGGTTTGGTCCGGTCCCTGGTATTGGGTGCCGAGAGGAGAAGGGCGGCTGCTGGTAGGTGCCACCATCGAGGATGCGGGGTTCAATGCCCATGTGACGGCGGACGGACTGCTTTCCATTCTCAAGGGAACCATGCGTTTCGCGCCGTGGCTCCGAGAGGCACGATTTTGCCGTGCCTGGGCGGGACTCCGACCCGATACCCGCGATCATGCTCCCATCCTCGGGCGAGGCGAGCTTTCGAACCTGGTGATGGCCACCGGGCATTATCGGAGCGGAATTTTGTTGGCTCCCATCACGGCCCGACTCCTCTCTGATCTGATCTTGAAGAATGCCGGTTCGCCCCTTTTAACTCCCTTTAGTCCCCTTCGTTTTGGTTCCGGACCGAGTACGGCAACAAGGAGGGAAAAATGAAAATTGCCAAGATTGAAACCTCGCTTTATCGGGTTCCGCCCAAGAAAGTTCGCGTCGATTCCATTCAGCAATTTTCGGCCTTCGAATTGATCCTGGCTCGCGTCCGCACCCAAGACGGGTTGGAGAGAACAGGTTTCAGTTACACCATCGGGGAGGGCGGCCGGGCGGTTTTTTCTCTTCTGAACGACGATATGGCTCCTTGGTTGGTGGGCCAGACGTTCGAGACACCGGAGGCGGCTTGGGAGGCCCTGTGGTGGAGATTTAGTTGGATTCGGCGTGGCACCTTGGGGACGCTGGGTGTTTCCCCGATTGACTTGGCCTTTTGGGACATCCGGGCACAAGCCGAAGGAAAACCGTTGTTCCGGCTGCTCGGCGGTGATCGGACCCGAATTCCTACTTACAACACCGAGGTGGGATGGTTGCAGTTGCCGGTGGAAGATTTAGCCGTGCAGGCCACCCAGGCCGTAGCGGAAGGGTTCAAGGGCGTCAAGATCAAGGTGGGAAAGCCGACCTTGAAGGAAGATGTGGCGCGTCTGGAGGCGGTGCGTGAAGCAGTGGGGGATTCATTCCGTATCATGGTGGATGCCAACCTGTGCTGGGACGTCGAGGAGGCCATCCGGCGTGCCCGGGCGTTCGAAGATTTGGGCATCTATTGGCTCGAGGAGCCGTTGGAGGCTTTTGACGTCCGGGGCCATGCGCGCCTGCAAAGTTCCACGAAAATTCCCGTTGCCGTCGGGGAGAGTCTCAATCACCGCTGGGCTTTCGAGGACTATGCCCATTGGGAGGCTGCAAGGATTTTTCAGCCTGATGTGGTCCAAGTCGGCGGACCCAGCGAGTGGCTGCGTATAGCGCGTTTAGCGGCGGAGAAGAATCTGTCGATCGCGCCTCACTTCCTGGCTGAGATGCACCTGCAACTGGTGGCGGCGACGCCGCATGCGCTCTTCGTGGAATATCTGCCGCAGTTGGATACGGTGCTCATCGACCCTCCCGTATTGGAAAAAGGCGAATATCAGGTGCCCGAGACACCGGGCCACGGGCTTCAGTGGGACTGGGGAAAGCTGCAGTCTTACAGGGTCCGTTGACGTTCCTCCCGCCCGGCAACAGTGTCGGGGTGCCACGGCCCGGTCTTATCGAAGGGAAAAGAGTTCCGCCCCCCCGGTGCCAGGGTGATTCGTTTCTCAGGTATCTCCTATACCGTCGGGTCGGTTGCTTCCCTCCCATTGGAAATTTGACTACGATGGGGATTCGCGGAATCGTCGAGAGGTTTGGATGTCCAAGATTCGTGTGCGGTTTGCCCCTTCCCCGACCGGATATTTGCATGTGGGAGGTGCGCGAACGGCGCTGTTGAATTGGCTCTTTGCCCGCCGGCACGGCGGCGTCTTCATCCTGCGTATCGAGGACACCGACGTTGACCGTTCACGCGAAGAGTTGGTGGAAGGAATCCTGAAGGGACTGGAATGGCTGGGGCTCAACTGGGACGAGGGGCCTTATCGCCAGTCCGAGCGGGTTGCTCGATACCGGGAGGTGGCGCTTCAGCTCCTGCAAGAAAAACATGCTTATCCCTGTTTCTGTTCTCCCGAGGAATTAAAAGCCCGCCGGGCGCAATCGGTCGAGGATGGCCGGCCTTGGATGTACGATGGCATCTGCCGTCGCTTGCGTGATTCCGCGAAGGAAGAGAGGATTCGATCCGGCCGGCCTTATGCGTTGCGGTTTCAGGTTCCTGCAAGCGGAATGACTGCCTTTGAGGACTTGGTGCAGGGGCGCATCGAAGTGGCTTATTCTTCCCTCGACGATTTCGTTTTGCTGCGTGCCGACGGCCAGCCCACGTATCATCTGGGTGTGGTGGCCGACGATAGGGACATGGGCATCACGCATGTGATACGGGGCGCTGACCACATTGCGAATACTTTTAAGCAGCTTCTGGTTTATGGAGCCTTGGGGCTTCCGGCTCCCCGGTTTGCGCACCTGCCCCTGATCCTGGGTCCCGACCGAACGCGTCTGAGCAAGCGCCACGGAGCCGCATCGGTCGATGCCTACCGGGAACAAGGCGTCTTGCCCGAGGCGTTGGTGAGCTTGCTGACTCGGCTCGGTTGGAGCCCTCCCGAATCAAAGGAAATTCTTACCTTGGAGGAGATGATCGAGACATTTTCCCTGGAAAATGTCTCGCGGAGTAATGCCGTTTTTGATTCGGAAAAACTTTTTTGGATGAACAGCCGGATTCTGCGGTCTCTTCCTATGGAAAAACTCATCCCTCGGGTCGAGAGGGAGCTGCGAGGCGCTGGGCTTTGGCATCCTGACTACGGTGGGGCGAAGCGGAATTGGTTTCGCTCGGCGGTTGAGCTGCTTCAGCCTCGGATGCGGACCCTTGAGGATTTCTCCGTCTCCAGCCGGGCTTTCTTTGCCGACGAGGTCAACTATGAACCGGCTGCCGTCAACAAGTTTTGGAAGGATGCTTCCCTGGGAACATATCTTCCGGAGCTTGCCGCCGAACTGAACCACCTGCAGAGTTTTGACGCCGGCTCTGCCGAACCGTGTCTGCGGAGCTTCGCGGAGCGGAAAGGACTGAAGGCCGGCCTGCTCATCAACGCAAGTCGGGTGGCTCTCACCGGCCAACAGGTAGCACCCAGCCTGTTTGGGGTTATGGAAGTGCTGGGCAAGCGGTGCGTTGTCTCTCGCTTGCAACAAGCCGGCCGGTTCATCGTCGCAAGGCCTGTCGTTGCCGACTAGAGATCCCTTAAGCCCTCGCTCCGCTGCAAGCCCTATCCGGATTCAGGGTTGCGAAGCCGGGCTGAATCGGTTGTACAACCAGGCGAACAGGAAGCTGCCGATGGCCGCATCCACGGCGGCATAAGCGGTTCCCAGGATTACACTTCCGATGGTTTGTGTTACCTGGTATCCGGGATAGAGCGAACTGCACAGCTCCAGAAAGGCTTGACCGTAGCCGGTGAACGCCATATTGCCCAAACCGGTTAACAAAACAAGACCTGCCCAGAAAAGGGTGCACGTCATAATGAAAGCTCTTGGATTTAGCTGCATGCTTGACCTCCTCGTTGAGGGTAGCCCACGTTTTCAGAAATACGACAACCCGAGGATTGGTATCAGCGAAAGTCGTCCGCAGGACAGGAGCGCGCATCCTGTGGGATAATGAATGTGAAGCAGAACGGTTTTGTCTGCCGGCCGCCCTACAGGGAGCGCTATGTTTTTCTTCAAGGTGATCGTCCTATTGCTGCTCGTGGTTGTGGTATCGGCCTTCATAGCGGGACTTCGGTCCCGTGACAAAGATTGAGGTCCATCCTCTCCTCACCCACTGCGAGGTTAACCAGAAGCACCCCAAGGAAAGGCCATAGAGTTCTCACCTTCAGGGTCCACCTGCCAGAGAATTGCAGGGAAATCGTACCCCCGGACAGGTCGGGCGGGAGAAGGCAAAACTCCTTCTCGCGTTTCGCCGGAAATTCCCGGCGTGTCATCGGCGGTTGCGGGAAAGGCAGGGGTAATCAGGGGTTTTCCGTCGCAGCGGTCAGCTCAAAGAAGTGGTGCCCCATGATGGCCAAAGCGACGGCTTTGTCGAAGTGGTGACGGTGGCGACGGAGAGAATCCGCCAGGAACTTCCAGTAATCGGTTCGGTAGTTGCTTCGCATGCCTTGCCGCCAGAGTGAACGGCCGAATGCTATCAGGTCCGAATACGTGAGGGGAGTTCTGGCTGTGGCCGACGATCCCAGTTGCGTGAGGCAGGCGGAGGCGCGCTCAAAGTACTCCTGCGGGTTGTAGATAGTCTCCAGGATTCTTCGATAGCCACTCAACAGTTCCTGGGCATCCATCTTGGGAATGAAATTCAGATCGGCAAGGGTGTTGTTCCCTAAACTTTCCTTCAGCAGCCGGCCTTCCTTTTTCAGACGGCGCCACAACTGCGTATTGGGCAAGGCCGTAAGCAGCCCCACCATCGAGAGCGGGATGGCGGCCTCGCGAATAAATCGAATTTGGCGCTCGAAGACATCGGGAGGATCGTTGTCAAAACCGACGATGAAGCCCCCCATTACCTCCAACCCGTAGGATTGGATGAATCGGACGCTTTCCAGCAGGTCCTTTCGCGTGTTCTGGAGCTTCTGGGTCTCCTGCAGGCTTTCCACCACCGGGGTTTCAATGCCGAGAAAGACGGTGGTGAAGTGGGCCTCCCGCATCATTTGAAGCAATTCGGCGTCCTGGGCCAGATTGAGAGAGGCTTCCGTGAGAAGAGAGAAGGGGAACTTGTGCTCGCGCATCCAGTGGATCAGATCAGGCAGAAAAGCCTTGACCTCCTTCTTGTTGCCGATGAAATTGTCATCCACAAAGAAGACCCGCCCCCGCCATCCCAGCCGGTAGAATTGGTCAAGCTCGGCCAGTATCTGTTCCGAGGTTTTGGTGCGCGGTCGTCGCCCATAGATCTCGATGATGTCGCAAAATTCACAGTTGAAGGGACATCCTCGCGAATACTGCAGTGCCATGGACGTGTATTGCCGAAGGTCGATCAGGTCCAATCGGGGCAGGGGTACGCGGCTCAGAGAAGGGAATTGGTGCTTGACGTAATGGTGTCGCGCTACGCCCCGGTCCAGGTCGCTACACAACTCGTCGATATACTCTTCTACCTCACCCTCAGCGATGTGGTCGGCTTCGGCAAGGATAGGCTCGTTGCTGCTGGTAATGGGACCTCCGATCACGGTGCGCAATCCCCGGCGCCGGCAGCGCTGAATCTGTACCTTCAACGAAGGCTCCTGAACCACCATGGCGCTGAAAAGGACTGTATCGGCCCAATCGAGGTCACGATCCTTGAGAGGTTCCACATTCAGGTCCACCACGCGTTTCTCCCAGTGGTGCGGAAGCATGGCAGCCACTGTCAGCAAGCCTAACGGTGGATACGCTGCCCCTTTCCCCAAGAAGGGCATAACGTGCTTGAAGCTCCAAAAGGTGTCAGGGAATTCGGGATATACGAGTAGAACTTTCACGAATCATCTCCTATGGGTGCTGCGCCAAACAGAGGAGCCACGGATTCGGACGAAGAAACCGCATCCCCTGCTCCTGCTTGTGCTGTTCATTTGTGTTGCCCTTTTCTCTACCAGGGGCTAAGAAATTTCTAAGGTTTTCAAGGGAGGTTGGCGCAAATCCCAGACCAATCCCAACCAGGAAAAAAATACAAGAATGTAGTAGGTAATGTCGATCTCCCACCAAAAGAAGCCCTGCCGAACCGAGGCTTGGTACCTATGGTGGTTATTGTGCCATCCTTCCCCCAGGGTCAGAAGGGCCAAAACAAGACTGTTCTTGCTCCCATCCGCAGTCGAGTATCTCTGACGTCCTATGATATGGCCGAGAGAATTGACGGTAAACGAGCCGTGCCACAGAAGCACTGTGCTGATAAAAAATCCCCAGATCAGCGCCTTCCAACCGCCCAGAAGAAAGATCGTAATGCCGAGGCTGGTAGGGGGGACCCAGTGACAGCGATTCAGCCACCGCAACTCCGGGTATCTTTTCAGGTCCCCGATTCGGCTGTAGTGGGTCGCGTCGTTTTGGGGATTCAGGATCCACCCAACATGTGACCACCAGAAACCCCTTCGAAGCGGGGAGTGAGGATCGTCTTCCGTATCCGAGTACCGATGGTGGTCGCGGTGGTGGGACGCCCACCAAAGGACCCCCTTCTGCGCCGAGGTCATGCACAGAAAAGCCAAAACGAACTGAACAATACGGCTCGTTTTGAAGGAGCGGTGCGAAAAATACCGGTGATAACCGGCGGTAACGAAAAACATCCGCGAATAATAGAGGGCCGCGCACCATAAAATGGCGGCGAGATCGAATTCAACAAAAAATGCCGACAGGCAGAGCAGATGAACCAGAATGAATGGAAGGGGCCGCAGGTGCAATCGCGGCCGCTTCCGAATTGCTGCCATCTCCGCAGTAGCCACCTATTATCTCCTCTACCACCGCGGAAACCTCTTGTCTCTTGGGCAGTAGTCAAAGATCAAACACCAAGGAATCGGCTAAGGATACCCTTTGGCCTGTTTCCGCGCAAGACCTATTTGAGGCAAGAGAGTAGGCTTGGGGTCGCAGAAAGAACGGGCTTGTCGGCTGTAAGCCGCATCCGGCCGGGGAAACTTCACAAGTAGAGGGTGGGAGCCGACGGGAAGGCTATAATTCCCTTTTCTAACCGAAGGATACCTGAGCGAGTTCGAGCGCGTCGAAAGCCTGCAGTACCGTATTGAGGCGGGTGATCTCCAGGATGTCCTTTACACGCTTGGAGGGATGAAGCAGCTTTACATCTCCTCCTTTTTCCCGGGCATCCCGTAAGCAACTGATTAAGACGGCGAGGCCGGAGCTGTCGATGTAGTCCATTTCGGCCAAATTCAGAATCACGCGATTCCGCCCCTCGCGCACCAAATCCTGCACTTTCTCCTGGAGCCGGTCGGTTCCATCACCTAACACCACCCGCCCCCGCAAAATTAAAAGCGTGATGCGGTCGAGAGGTTTTTCTTCGATTTCCAGCGACACGGTAACAACCTTTTGGGAAAAGCCCGAACGAAAAGAGCCGCGTTGTGGATCATAGCACTCCCAGGAGGCTCTCCGCTAAGGGAAAGGGATGTCCAGGGGTGTTTTCTGTCGCCTGCACAACGGATCGGCGACGGGAAAACCTGGTCTTGGTATTGCATGGATACGGAAACCCTGGGGGGAAGTGAGGAATGGGGCGCACTTTTACTGTGGGAAGGGTCCGTTTCCTTGATGAGGATGCGATTCTGAACAGTCGGGCCCGCCAAAACCCTCTCACGCTGCGGTTCACTCCTTCAATTCGATTTCATGGATAAAGTCGTAGTCGCCGGCCGGATAAAGACGAACCTTCCGTATTCGACGGTTGTAGATGCAGACGTTATCGAAGTGCCAAAGATGGATATAGGGCAGATCTTCGGCCAGGATGCGCTGCACTTCGGAATAGATCTCGCGCTGCGCGTCGCGGTCCACGCTCTGCCGGGCGCGGTCCAGCAGGGTGTTCAGTCGGGGATTGTGGTAGCGACCCCGGTTGGCTCCTTGCGGAGGGAAGTTCGAAGAACTGAAAAGGAATTCGAAGATATCCGGATAATTGTTGGCGCCCAGCCAGCGAAGCGAATAGAGCTGAAATCGGCCGTTGACAATATCGGCGTAGAAAGTGGCGAAGTCGTTGGCGCGGATTTGAATGTCGATGCCGACCTTCCTGAGTTGAGCTTGAAAAATTTCGGCCTTGAGCCGTCCGATCTCCTCGGTCGTGGTCTTGTAGGTAAGGGTAAAGCGCACTCCATCCGAGTTGCGGGTGAATCCGGCTTGGTCGAGGAGCTGTTCCGCCTTGGCCGGATCATACCGATAGCGCGCAACCTCGTCCTCGTAGGCCCAGGAAGCAGGCGGCAAAATGCTGAGGGCCGGCCGCACCGTGCC
Source organism: Terriglobia bacterium (assembly GCA_965222885.1). Taxonomy (GTDB): domain Bacteria; phylum Acidobacteriota; class Terriglobia; order UBA7540; family JAPUME01. The sequence continues at coordinate 3,872,148 of OZ244973.1, read as the reverse complement.
CCGCCAAAGAAATCGAATGATGGATTCGCGGTCCAGCGCGTGGGCGATGGCTTGGCGGACACGACGATGACCGAGAATGGGGTCCTCCAGATTGAAGGCTACATAGGCGTAATTGGTGCCGGCGGAGCGCAACACGGACAGGTGGGGGCTTAGGCGAAGAGTATCCGCCATATCCGCCGTAACCGCGTTGAGGGCGATGTCCGCGCTTCCTTTTTGAAGCTCCAAGGCTCGAGTGACGGCGTCGGGGACCACCTCAAATCTAACCCGGGACACTTTAGAAGGCGTTGCAAAGTATTCCTTATTTCGTTCCAGGACCACTTCCCGGTCCGGAGTCGCACTGACGAAGCGGAGCGGCCCTGTCCCCACGGGATGGGAGGAAAAACCCTCCTTGGTTCCTTGCGGAACGATGCCGACGGCTCCGGCGGTCAGCGAGATAGGGAAGTGAACATTGGCCTCGCGAAGATGGAAAATAATCGAATAGGGGTCAGGAGTCTCAATGCGCGCGATGCGCCGATAGGTTCCCGCCTTGACGGTGGTAACCTGACCGTCCAGGATGCTTTCGAAGGTGAATTTTACGTCGCTGGCGGTCAGCGGGCGCCCGTCGTGGAAGCGAACTCCCCGTCGCAGATGGAAGGTGTAGGTCGTGGGGTTGGAAACCTCCCACCACTCGGCCAGATCAGGCACCAGTTCCAATTTCCGATTGCGGCGGAGCAGGCTGCTGAAAATCAACTGGCTGATGCGCGCCGATTGTGCATCGGTGCCGATCCGAGGGTCGAGATTGGTGGGACCCGATTCGATCAGAAAGACAAGGGTGCCCGGGTCGCGAACCTTCGCGCAGCTAAACGCTTGCAGAATCACGGCAAGCACTACGGCGCTAGCGGCGAGACGCATAGATCACTTTTCCCAAGATGGCGGCCCGCTGCGCCCCGGTGACAGCCGGAAGATTTCCCGGCAGCCCTTGCAGCGTCCGGTCCGCGAGGATGGCGAAGGCCACGGCCTCCTTGGCGTCTTCCAGGATGCCGAACTCTTGCGACCCGTGAAAGTGAACGCCCGGCAGCCGATCCGCCAAGCGCTCCCTGAGTACGCGATTATGGACTCCTCCCCCGGATGCGATCACTCGATTCACCGGCGTATGGGGCAGTACGAAGCGGTGAATCGCGGTGGCTACGGTGGCCGCGGTCAGCTCGGTTGCCGTCGAAATAATATCTTCGAATTTGTGGGAAGCAGCGGCCCGCAAAAATCTTTCGACGAATTCTTTCCCGAATTGTTCCCGGCCGGCGCTTTTCGGCGGACGACGCCTGAAAAAAGGGTGCGACATGCAATCCTTCAGCACGGACTGAATCACGCGCCCGCGAGAGGCGATGCGCCCTCCACGGTCGAAAGGAACCTTTCCCTTGGTTTGGTGACGAACCAACGCATCCACGACCATATTGGCAGGGCCGGTATCGAAGCCATAGACCTCTTCCTGTTCGGCTCCGGCGGGGATTACGGTGACGTTGGCAATGCCGCCCAGGTTCAGAGCAACCGTTCCCTTGCGGGGGTGGGCGAAAAGCAGGTAATCGACCAATGGCACCAGAGGGGCACCCTCACCTCCGGCCGCGATATCCGCAGGACGAAAATCGGCTACGGTAGTGACGCCGCAGCGCTCGGCGATGAGGCTGGGTTCGGCAAGTTGCAGGGTGGAGGCGACCTCGTCCTTTCTGCCCTTTGTGCTCCGCCCTTGATGAAATACCGTCTGGCCGTGCGACCCGATGCAGTGGAGAGATGCAGGCTGAATACGCTTTTCCCGGCACAGCGCGAGGGCGGCTTGGGCAAAGAGTTCTCCGAGTCGGAAGTGGATTTTGCTCACCGTGCCTGTGGCGACCGTATCACCGCTTGCCAGGCGCAGCAGATGGGCGCGTAGAGGAACTGGATAGGGGTAGGTCTCAAAGGCCAGCAATTTGACCCGCAGCCGATTGGCTTTCCCCTCAATCCGAACCAACGCTGCATCGATGCCGTCGAGGGAGGTTCCCGAGATCAATCCGAGAGCCAGCCGGGATGAGGTAACTTTAAGTATGGATATTGCAGATGACTTATTATTCATCTATTTCTTCTGAGAGTTTTACAAACTTACGATTTAATTTTTCAAAAGCCCGAACGTTGAAGGTAGATGGGGGGAGGGGGAGGTTTCGTTGTAACCGGGCGATTTGCTCCCGGCTTTCTTGCAATCTTTCGCGGCTCAGCCGACCCTGTTTCACCGCGCTCTCCAAGGCGCTCACAATTTCCCGAAGAGAGCCTTCGTGCCGGCCTACCACCAGCATATCGCAACCCGCCTCCAAAGCTCTCAGGGCAGCCTCCTGCCGGCTGAACTTGCGTGTAATGGCCCCCATATTCATGTCGTCGGTGACGACCAAGCCGGAGTAGCCCAATTTACGGCGGAGGAGGCCGTCAACCACGGCGGGCGAAAGGCACGCCGGCAGAGGGCTTTGAAAATCGTAGGCTTTGTAGCAGGCGTGACTCACCATGATAAGCGGCAAATTCGCGGAAAGACGGCGGTAAGGAATCAGATCCTCTTGCCACAATTTCTTCATGGGCTTGTCCACCACGGGCAGATGAAGATGCGTGTCGGCATTCGCTCCCCCCAAGCCGGGGAAGTGTTTTCCACAAGAGAGGACCTGATGGCGGCTTAGACCCTCCAAGAAGGCGTTGGCGAATTTCGTGACGGTTTCCCCGTCCTCGCCAAAGGTCCTTGACCCGAGCACCGACCGGGAAACGGGATTGGCCAGATCCAACACCGGGGCGAAGTTCAAATTAAATCCGAGCCGGCGCAACCCCTCGCCGATGACCTCCCCCAGCCGGTAGGCAAGGGACCGCTTCCCGGTTCTGAGGACTCTCTCGGCGGAGGGGAGTGGGGAAAGGATTCCCTTGAGCCGGTCCACGCTTCCTCCCTCCTGGTCAAGGGCCAAAAATGGGCGATAGGGCAAATGGGCTGCGATTTGCCGAAGCAGTTCCGCCGTCTGCTCACCGGTACGCAGGTTTCGGGCAAACAAAAGAAGACCTCCGGGCTGATAAGTCTCCAGAAGCGCTTGCAGGGAGCGGTCATAGCGGTCGGTTTCAAATCCAAGGATCAGGTGCTGGCCCAGATGTTCCTTCCAGGATTGCTTCATGATCTGATCTGTTTTTTCAGTTCCGCCAGAAGGTTCAGTGCCTCGATAGGCTTCAAATTGTCGAGGTCCGCCTTCTCCAGGGCGGAGATGATTTCGTGATTCAGGGGAGTGAAGATCGTAAGCTGAACGCCCGCCTCGGACTTCCCCTTGCCGGCCTCGGACTCTGTGGCCAGATGCCGGCTGAGGCTATGCTCACTCTGCTCGTGCTGGGCCAGGATTTCCCGCGCACGCTCGATGACGAAGGGCGGCAATCCGGCCAGCCGAGCTACCTCAATGCCATAGCTCTTGCTGGCGCTTCCCGGCGACACTTTGCGAAGAAAGAGGACGCCTTTTGCCGTCTCCTTTACCGTGACGTGATAGTTGCGGATGCCGGGCAAGAGTTTGGCCAGCTCCGTCAGCTCATGGTAATGCGTGGCGAATAATGTCTTGGCTCGAACCTGGGTGAGGATGTATTCGACCGCTGCCCAGGCCAGGGAGAGGCCGTCGAAAGTGGCCGTACCCCGGCCCACCTCATCGAGCAAAATCAGGCTCCGGGGGGTAGCCAGGTTGAGAATACCGGCGGTCTCGGTCATCTCTACCATGAACGTCGAACGCCCTCGGGACAGATTGTCTGAGGCCCCGATGCGCGTAAAGATACGGTCGAAGATCGGGAGCACCGCCCTCCGGGCGGGCACGTAGCTTCCCATCTGAGCCATCAGCGCGATCAAGGCGGCCTGCCTCAGGTAGGTGGATTTCCCTCCCATGTTGGGCCCGGTGACCAACAGCAGCCGGTCCGCGCGGGAATTCATGTAAAGATCGTTGGGAACGAATCTTCCCGCGCGCTCTTTTTCTTCCAGCCGCTCGATCACCGGATGCCGAGCTTCGGTCAGAGTGAGTTCGTCGGCTTCGGAAAATTCAGGACGATGGTAATTCCGGTTGGCGGCCAGATGGGCGAAACAGCAAATAAGGTCCAGTTGGGCCAGCGACTGAGCGGTTCGTCGAATCCGTCCGGCTTGCTTCCCGACGCGGTTGCGAATGTCGATAAAAAGTTCCTGCTCGAGGGAACGTATCTTGTCTTCCGCGTCCAAGACTTTGGCTTCGTATTCTTTGAGTTCCGGAGTGGTAAAGCGTTCCGCGTTGACTAAGGTCTGCTTGCGCTCGTAGTCGGAGGGGGCAAGATGGAGATTGGATTTCGAGACCTCCAGATAGTAGCCGAATATATTGTTGAAACGCACCTTGAGCGATCCGATGCTGGTTCTTTTCCGTTCGCGGGTTTCGATGCCGGCGATGTATTGTCGGGAGTTTTGGCTCAACCCCCGCAACTCATCCAGAGGGGCGTGGTAACCGGGCCGGATCAAGCGGCCTTCCTTCATCAGTTGAGCCGGTGCCTCGGGATGAATCGATTTCTCGAGCAGTTCAAAAACATCGCCCAGCTCATCCATCGATTCGTGCAGCTCCCGGAGCCGGTGAGCCGAGAAGACCTCCAGTTCCCGGCGGGTATCCGGTAGAAGCTTGAGGGATTCCTTAAAGCTGAGCAAATCGCGCCCGTGGGCCGTGCCCAGAGTAATCCTGCTCAAGAGACGTTCCAGGTCCTGCACTTGCGAGAGCAGGGCGCGAATCTTGTCCCGTCCGATGGTATCGTTGCGAAGCGCCTCCACCGCATCCAAGCGGGCTGTGATCTTGTGCCTGTCAAGTGAGGGCTGAAGGATGGTCTGCCCGAGGAGCCGCGAGCCCATCGAGGTGACGCACTCATCGAGAGTGCCCCGGAGAGTCGTCTCCGAGGGATTATCGAAGAGAGGCTCCAAAAGTTCCAGGTTGCGAAGCGTTACGGCGTCGATCATCAGGCTATCCTGCTGCCGGTAAAATTTCAGATGATCCAGCGGAGACAGGGAAGCCCGTTGGGTCTCCCGCACATAATGCAGGATGGCTCCGGCGGCAGCCACAGGCAGGGACCCCTCCTGGAGCCCCAATCCGGCCAAGTCCGCCACCCCAAAATGTTCCCGAAGGGCTCGGCCGGCGTATTCGGGGTCGAAGACCCAGTCGTCCAAAGGTGTTTCGACAAGCGGGTGGAAATCTCCCGTTGAGAAGCCATCCTCGGCCGGGGTTGCATCGGCCCCGCGGGAATCTAGGCTCTGGGGGAAAAGCAATTCCCGCGGACGCAGCCTTTCGAGTTCATCCTGTAATCGGGCGGAAGCCTCAGGCCCGGAGAATTCCGTAACGCGAAAGTCTCCTGTGGAGAGGTCCGCCAGGGCCAGGGACACCGCGTCATGTTTACCGACAACCACTCCCAGGTAATTGTTGTCGCGTGGGTTGACGAGGTCGGGGCTCACCGCCGTCCCGGGGGTGACGACCCGAGTGACTTCGCGCTTGACCAATTTTTTGGCAAGTTTAGCGTCTTCGACTTGGTCGCAGATGGCGACCCGGTAGCCCTTTCGAATCAGTCTGTTCACATACCCCTCGGCGGCGTGAAAGGGCACTCCGCACATGGGAATGGCAACACCCTTTTCCTTGTTGCGGGAGGTAAGGGTGATTTCGAGCTCGCGCGAGGCGACGACGGCATCCTCGTAGAACAGCTCATAGAAATCCCCCAATCGAAAGAAAAGAAGAGCCGAGGGATGGCGCTCTTTGATGGCGCTGTACTGACGCATCAGCGGCGTGGATGGCTCATTCATCCTGAAGTCATTATCAGACCGCGCGGGAGCTTTGTAAACGGGTTCCCTCGAGCCGCGCAAAGAAGAGTCCAGAGGGTGCGACTCTCTCGCGGCTTGGCGGACTACGAGTGCGAGGGGGAAATTTAGCATGGAACCTTTCCGGTGTTCACTTTCCTTGCCGACTCTCTTCCCGCAGGATAAAATCTTTAACGAGAGGCAGAACGTGGAGAAAATAAGGGTCCTGGGAATTGATACAACCGCAGAGTATGGAAGTGTTGCGCTTATCGAGAAGGAACGGGTGGTTGCGTCCGCCACCTTCGAAGGGGGCCGGAAGCACTCGGTCCAACTCTTCGGTGCGGTGGAAAGCCTGCTCAAGAATGTGAACCGAGCCCTCGGCGACATGGATGTCTTTGCTGTTGCTACCGGCCCCGGCTCATTTACCGGCATACGTGTCGGATTAGCGGCGGTAAAGGGGTGGGCGGAGGCTCTTCGGAAGCCCGTGGTCGGAGTCTCCGTGCTGGACGCAATCGCCGCTTCGTGTAAGCCTTCCACTCCGTGGATTGTGTCGGTGCTAAACGCGCAAAGGGGAGAATTTTATGCGGCTTTTTATAACTCTCCGTCGGCCAAGGATGACTATCAATTGATCGGAGAGCCCCATTTGCTGAAGGCTTCTGAGTTTCAGCGTACTCTGCAAGAGAAATTACTCCCGGAAGCAGCCGCCACGCTCTTGACGCGGGGAAGCCAGAATATGGCTCCTGCTCTGCGCGCGCTCGGGTGTGGGCAGTACCCCCTGCGGGAGGTCGCTCGGCCTCTGGCCGAGGTGATCGGGGAGATGGCCTTGCGCCGCAAGGAGCGGAACCGAGACGCCCCCCCCGGGGAGCTCGCAGCCTTTTATCTGCGGCGGCCGGATGCCGAAATTCATTGGAAAGATTAAGAATCTTGGAAGTGGTTCCTCTGGGATATGCCGCCGAATTTCCCGCCGGAGGGACTTCATCCGTCGCCTGCAATTCCGGTTGAATTGATTTCCGGCGTTATGCTAACGTTCCGGCGAATCTTCCAAAAGTCTAAGGAGGTTATAATCATGAACACAGCCCCCGACGCGGTCCGGGAGAAATTGCTTGCCACCAATGAGGAGTTTCGACGCTTGAAGGAAGACCACTCGCGATATGATGAGCAACTGGACCGGTTGGCTCGGAACCCTTTTCAGACCGAGGAAGAAAAGTTGGAAGAAAAGAAGCTGAAGAAATTAAAGCTCCAGTTGAAAGATCAGATGGAGCTTATGATCCAGTCACATAGGTCCTAAAGGCCGGCCCCAGCCCGGGAAAGTCCCCCTGCCGAGGAGCGGCCGTTGGCAGTCGGGTGGGACGGCAATCTCGGAGTTCAAAGCAGTGCTTTTTGATGGTTAAGGAAGGTTACTGGTACGGATTACCGTTGGTTTTGCTGGCCGGGGGACTGGCGGGAGTCCAACGGTACGCTTGGTCGGCGGCGGTTATAGTCATTGCGGGTCTGGTGCTGAATTTCTTTCGCGACCCGGAGCGGGAAATTCCCTCCGATTCCCGATTTCTGGTTTCCCCGGCAGACGGGCGCACCCAACAGGTAGTGGCCGAAGAGTTCGGCGGCCGGCGTTGGCAAAGGGTGAGCATCTTCATGTCCCCCTTGGACGTGCACGTCAACCGTTCTCCCGTGGACGGAAACATCAGCGACGTAGAGTATCGCAGAGGCAGTTTTCATCCCGCCATGCGGCCCGAGAGTTCTCTGGAGAACGAACAGAACATTGTAACCATTCGCGGCGACGATACGGTCGTCGTGGTCCGGCAAATTGCCGGCCTCATTGCCCGGCGTATCGTCTTTTGGAAGAAGCGGGGCGAATCGTTGCGGAAGGGTGAGCGGTTCGGGCTGATCAAGTTCGGCTCCCGGGTGGATGTTTTGATGGAGCCGCAAGTTGAAATTCTCGTACAGCCCGGAGATCGGGTCCGGGCCGGGAGCAGTATCCTTGCCATTATCAAGTAAAAAAGAGAAAGGCCGCCGGCGTCGCCGCATGAAACGGGGCGTCTCGATTTTGCCGAGCCTGTTTACGGTAGGGACCCTGGCTTGTGGATTCTATTGCCTCCTTTCCACGTTCCGGGGCGCTCAGTATTTGGCCCTGGCTTCGGGCTCGATGGGAGACGACAGCCTGAAAGCGTTCGACAGTGCCGCGCGGGCCATCGGCTGGGCGGTGCTGTTCGACGGCCTGGACGGACGGATCGCCCGCATGACCCACTCGACTTCGAACTTCGGCCGCGAATTCGATTCCCTGGCGGACGTTATAACTTTCGGCATCGCTCCGTCCTTGCTGGCTTATGCCTGGGGAATGCGGTGGCTTACCATGGATAACGGAATCGATTGGACTCAGCAACTTCAGCCGTTGAGCTGGATTGTGTGCTTCGGCTTTTTGATCTGCGGCACCGGCCGGCTGGCGCGCTTCAACATCCAATCGACGCTGCCCGCCTCAGAACATCGATACTTTGTGGGGTTGCCGATACCGGCGGCTGCGGGATTAGTGGCTGCGGTGGTACATTCGGTCAAGGCGCCCCTCAGCCATTGGCTGTCGGGCATTGCCTGGCTGGCCATTTTGTCCCTCCTGGCGTTTCTCATGGTGAGCCGGATTCGCTATCTCACCTTCAAGTCGCTGGATTTACGCCGCCGGCGCCCCTACATCACGGTTATCCTGGTGGGGCTGACGGCTTGGTCTATTTTTCTGTATTCGGAACAGGTTCTTCTGCTAATTGCGTCGCTCTACACTCTATCCGGCCTTGTGTTTCGGGCCCTCCCACGCGCGCAGCCTCCTTCTCCCACGCCTCGGGAAGCTGGCGCGGTATGAATCCCTCCGGCAGCGGACGTCGAGTCGCTATCCTGGGGGCCTCATCGCTTTTAGGGAAAGAATTGGAAAAGCTCCTCCGGGAGAGGCAATTTCCGATCGACCATCTGGTCGGAGTGGAAGGCGAATCGGAATCCGGGATTCCGGTTTTGGATATCGACGCTCCTTCCCACGATTCGGTGACACAGGCGGATATCGAGAAGGAAAAGTGGGATTTCCTCTTTCTCGCCTCGGAATCCTGGACAGGCGCAAGACTGGTGGATTCCGTTTTAACAGGCCCCGGGCGGGTTATCGGGTTGATCGAAGGTCTCGCAGTCAGGGAAAGGGGTGGAACCTTGCGCATCCCTGGGTTGGAGCCCCGAAGCCGGGAAAGCAACGCTCCTTCGACCGCGAACTTCCTGGCCTCACCCCGGGCTGCCACCATCATTCTCGCCACATTGATGGACCGCCTCGAAGCCAATTTTTCTGTGGCAACGGCGGCAGCTCAAATCTTTGAATCTGCCTCGGCGCATGGACCCGAAGGAATTGAGGAACTTCAGAATCAAACCCTCAACCTGCTTCAATTCCAGAAGATTCCTCGGAAGGTCTTCGGTGCCCAATTAGCTTTTAATCTGCTGCCCCGGTTGGGAAAGGTAAAGGCACAGAAACGAGGGGTCTCCCAAGAAGAGGAGATTCGGAGCGAATTGGGACCTTTTCTTCCTCCTTCTCTGGAGATGCCGGTTCCCCGGATTTTCCACTTGCCCGTCTTTTACTCCGTTGGCGTTTCACTCTATTTGGATTTGGCGGAAGCGGTCTCATTGCAAGAGTTCGAAAAGGCATTGGAGGGACCTCGGATCAAGGTGCGGTCCGCTAACCAGTTGCCCCCTTCCTCGGTTGAGGTCATGGGTTCGGATTGCATTCTGGCTGAGGTGCTCCCGGCCGAGGGGCCGACACAGGCGGACTATTGGATTTGGGCCGTTGCGGACAACATTCGCCTGCCGGCACTGAATGCAGTTGAAATTGCCGAATCCTTCGTGTAGAGAGGAATATCATGTGGGCTTCGAGCCGGGTAGCTTTGATGGCTGCGGTCTTGCTCATGGCCGGCTGCGGTTATCGCGTTGCGGGACGGGGAACTCGTCTGCCGGCCGATTTGAAGACCCTTGCCATACCCGTCTTCGCCAATGCATCCCCCCGTTTTCGCATTGAACAGAGGCTGGCTTCCGCCCTCACACGCGAGTTCGTTGAACGGACAAGCTACGGCATTACCACCCATCCGGACCAAGCCGACGCGGTTCTCAAGGGGACCGTTCTGCGAGCGAGATCCCGCGCGGTGGCCTTTGACCCGAAAACCGGAAGGGCAACCACGCTCCAATTGCGGATAGTGGCGCGGGTCGAGCTGGTGCAACGCGAAACCCGAAAACGTCTTTTTTTCAATTCCCGCTATATTTTTCGCGAACAGTACCAGATTGATCCCAACGTCATGGCCTTATTTGAGGAAGACGAAGCGGCTTTGGCCCGTATTTCCCGAGACATGGCGCAAACGCTGGTCAGCGCGATCCTGGAAAACTTCTGAACTCTCCTGCCTGGATTCGGCCGGGATTGACACGAGATTGGAATCGGGAACTTATCCCTCGGCCCGCGACGAGTTTTCGTCCGGTCCCCGGAGCGGGATCGGAGATGGATGCTTATGACGCCGAAACAGTTTGTGGACCGCCTCCGCCGCGGAGATTGGGCGCCCGTTTATTTCTTTTGTGGGGAGGAGGCGTTCTTGCACCAAAAATGCCGCCAGGAGCTTCTCAAGGCTCTGCCCGAGGAGGCACATGCCTGGGGTGTGCATTCGCTGGAATGGAGGGCGGGTGAACTGGCCGGCGTACTGGACCAAGCATCTCAGATGCCCATGGTAGGGCCGCGGAATCTTTTTCTGATACGCGACGCGGAAGATTTTGCTCATGCCAAGGAGGCCGACTACGAAGCTTTGCAGGGCTACCTCCGGCAGCCTCCCCTATTTTCCACGGTAGTTTTCATGGCGGAGGAGCCCGACCGGCGCCGGCGCTTCGTAACTCTTCTGTTCAAGCAAGCAGAGGTGGTGGAAATGCGCCGTCCCGAAGCCGCCGAGGTCGTGCGCTGGATTTCGCGCCTGCTCCAGCGCCAGGGCGTCGAAATTGACCGGGAGGCCGCCGAAGAGTTGGCGGAAGAATTCGGCCGAAATCTTTTGTGGATTCACACCGAACTGGAAAAGCTCCGGCTGAGCCGGCCCGAGCAGAAGCGGATTACAGTTCGGGATTTGGAGTCTCTGGTTTCGCTGGCTGAGGACCACGAAGTCACCCGGCTTCTTCGGTGCATCGCCGAGCGGAAGGGTCGCGAAGCGCTCCTCCAACTTGCCCATCTTATCCGGAGCCATGAACCGGAGTTGCGCCTTCTGTGGCACATCGGCCATCTATTCCGGCGGTCCCTCTCCCTGAGCAACTACCCGGACAGGTATCCAGCAAGACCCGGTAGGGGGGCTGATCTTCTGCCACGAATTGCGGCCCGAAGCTACTCGCATCAGGAGCGCCTCCAGGCCTTGCGCTCGGTCCACGAGGCGGATCTTGAAATCAAATCCTCCTGGAAAGACACCCACCTCCACTTGGAATTCCTGATCTGGAAGATTATCGAAAGGAGTGCCTCCAAGGTCATGGGGGTCTCGGGCGGCACCCAAGACCGGAAAAAGCTGCGTCTAGGGAAGAGCGTTTAGCTGGCGAGTCAAGCGGGATTTGTGTCGCCGGGCCGCATTCGCATGGAGAACGCCTTTGCCGACGGCCTTGTCGAGCAAGGGGATGGTGATTCCGAGCTGCTCCTGAGCGGCCGCCTTGTCTTTTTTTGCCAGCAGGGTTCGTACCCGGCGAATCTGCCGCCGCACCCGGCTCAGATGAGGCCGCTTAACCTGAGCGCGTTTCCGGCTCTGCTTGACTCGCTTGAGGGCTGAAAGGTGTGTGGGCATTCGGTATCCTTCTTTCGAGATTCTCCTAATTTAACAGCCAGCCCGAACCGTCGTCAACAGGGATGATGATACTTCGTCTGCGGGTAATCCCGTCTTGACACCCTTTTCTTCTGCAAGGTACACTCGGCCCGGCTTGTGGGAATCCCCGAAAATGGGCCGAAGGGGGGTGAGTGGATGGTGGATTGCCCCGGCGTTCAGGCCCGTGCTTGATCTGATGGCAGCAGGGAGGACAAACACCATGAAGAAATTCATTGCCATACTATTGATTTTTGGACTTGGGGTGATTGGAACCTGTGCCGGCGGTCCCACGCAGGTGGTGGGGGAGATGACTCGGGGTGCTGAGAGCCTGTTGGCTTCTCTCTCTCCCCAGCAGGATGCCGACGCCAACTTCTCTTTTACGGAGGAAGAGCGCCTCAACTGGCACTTTATTCCTCGGGAGCGAAAAGGGCTGTCGATCAAGACCATGTCGCAGGAGCAGCGAAAACTCGCCCACGCCTTTTTAGGTACCGGTCTCAGCTCGGAGGGCCACAGTAAGGCCCGGGACATCATCTTTCTGGAGGAGATTCTCTACCATCAGGAAAACAGGAATCCGACGCGGGACCCGGATGCCTATTTCTTCAGCTTTTTCGGACGGCCCGGCGAATCCGGCGAGTGGGGATGGCGCATGGAGGGGCATCATCTTTCCTTGAACTTTACCCTGCAAAAGGGTCAGGTCATTTCCGCCACGCCGGCCTTTTTCGGTGCCAATCCGGCTGAGGTCCGCGAGGGGCCGAGGAAGGGATTTCGCGTGCTGGCCGCCGAGGAGGACTTGGCACGGCAGCTCTTGGGCCTTTTCACGGGGGATTTCCGAAAAAAGGTTTTGATCGACGTAGAAGCTCCGGCGGATATCATCACCGGGTCTTCCCGTAAGGCGGAATTGAGTCCGCTCGTGGGTGTGTCCCGCGCTGAAATGACTCCCGAACAGGACCGGCTGCTGATGGAGTTAGTTCATGTTTACGCGAACCGTTTCCGTCCGGAACTGGCGCAGGATCATCTGGACGAAATTCTGGCCGGAGGCGGAAAAGGCCTTCATTTTGCCTGGGCCGGAGGCAGCGAACGCGGCCAGCCGCATTACTATCGTATCCACGGACAAACGTTCGTGATCGAGTACGACAACACGCAAAACAACGCCAATCACATCCACACTGTCTGGCGGGATTTCGACGGTGATTTCGGCCTCGACTTGCTCGGTGAGCACCACGCCCGCAGTCACCCTCCCGGCGGAGGATAGACCACCTGTCCTGCTGCCGCCCTGCTCCAGCACAAATCGGTCCTAACCCAACCTAAGCTTTTTCGCCCCGGCCGATGACGGATGGGGGCCGTGGGTGCGTTCGGCTCTCCCGGCTTGGGACGGGTCGGGGTGGCAGGCTATGCGTCGGGTCTGCGTCGGCGATAGATCTCCTCGATCAGTTCCCGATGGCGTCCTTCCACGACGGGTCGCTTGATCTTCTGAGTGGGAGAAAGCTCCCCCGAATCTATCGTGAATTCCTCGGGCAGCAGAGCGATCTGCCGGATCTGTTCGAAGGGGGCGAGTGCTTGGGTCGTCTCTTTCACCTGCCCCTCCATCAAGGAAACCACCTCGGGCAACGATATGAGTTCTTTTCGTGTCGAAAATCGCAGCCCTTCTGATTGTGCCCAAGACTCAAGACGAATGAAATTCGGCACGACGAGAGCCGCAACGAATTTCCGGCCGTCTCCCAGCGTGAAAATCTGTGCTACGAAGGGGTGGCCTTGGAAGAGGTTTTCGATCTTTTCGGGAGCCACATATTTGCCCCCGCTCGTCTTCAGAAGGTTTTTCTTGCGTCCCGTGATGATGAGGTAGCCGTCCTCGTCCATCTTGCCGAGATCGCCCGTCCGAAACCATCCGTTCACGAAGGCGCTTCGGTTTTCCTCCTCCAGACGGTAATAGCCGGAAGTGACATTGGGTCCACGGACCAGGATTTCCCTTCCTTCCGCTTCCTCGTTCTCCGGTTCGGCCAGCTTGACTTCCACGCCGGGCAAGGTCGGGCCTACCGTGCCCAATTTGATGTGTCCCGGATAGTTGAGCGAGATTACAGGCGAAGTCTCCGTCAGGCCGTACCCTTCGCAGATCATCAAGCCCATCCCGTAGAAGAAATCCGCCAGCTCTTTCGTGAGCGGCGCCGAACCGCAGAACAGCAGCTTGATTCGCCCCCCCAACCGCCGGCGTACTTTCGAGGCTACTAGGGCGTCTGCCAGCTTCCAGCGAAGGCGGAGCCCGAGAGGGGCTGGCTCCTTTCTCATTCCCAGACGGTACGGATAATATTCCTTACCGATGTTCTCCGCCCAGGAGAACAACTTTTTCTTTGACGGGGGGCCGGCATCCACAGTCGCTTTGATTCGGGAGTGTACTTTCTCAAAAACTCGGGGCACCACCGCCATGACAGTCGGACGTACTTCGACCAAGTTCGTCGCCAAGGCCTCCAGATTTTCTGCATAGGCGATGGTCACGTTCCGGAAGAAGTAGTAGTAGTCCAGCGTTCGCTCAAGAATGTGGGAAAGCGGAAGGAAAGACATGGCCACATCTTTATCGTTGAGAGAAAACAACGGTGCGGTAGCCAAGACATTGGAAACGATGTTCGCGTGGGTAAGCTGAACTCCTTTCGGCTGACCCGTCGTGCCCGACGTGTAGAGAAGGGTGGCCAGATCGCTGGGTTGTGCCAGCCGGGATTGTTGACGAAATCGCCGGCAATGATCCTCGAAATCTTCCGCCGAAGGCTGGGCCAAATCGCTCCACGCCCTGACCAGCGAGTCCGAAGTGGAAACCGCGTCGGCTACGACCGCACATTTCAAGTGCGGGAGGCGAGGCCAGACATTCAGAATCTTCTCCAGTTGTTCTTCGGTGGAGACGAGAATGCCCTTGGCTTCCGAGTCCCGCAGGATATATTCCACATCTTGTTGGGGGAGAGTCGGGTATAACGGCACGTTTACGGCTCCCAGTCCCATGACGGCGAAATCGGTGACGAGCCATTCCAGGCGGTTTTCCGAAAGAATGGCAAAGCGGTCCCCGGGGCCGATTCCCTGTGCTCCCAGCCGGAAACACAGCGCGGCCACTTGTCGCCTCAATTCTTCCGACGAGACGGGAACAAAACGACCCTCCTTCTTGTGCAGGATGGCCTGCGCTTTCGGATGGTTTTCGACCGCATCCAGAAAGAGTCCGTTCAAAGTCTGTGGGGCCTGTGAATTCATGACGGGAAGACTCCATTCCACGAGATTTCAGGCGCTATTATAGCACCTCGGAATGAAAACGTTTTACCGGAGCGGGGGCCGCATCAAGAGCACGTTTCACGATGGGAAGCACCAGGACGCGGGGGACCTCGGGCCTCCTCCGACCCGAGCGGCCATTCGGAAAGGAGGATCGAGGATGATTTTGGTGTTTTCGTGCTCAGGGTGGTTGTGCTAGTAAAGCTCTGTCCGGTTTGTTGAGATGCGCGGATCGCGTTGGTAAAACAGATGCCCCAGCTCAGTGCCGTTATCATTACCCGAAATGAGCAGTTCCACATCGCTAGGGCGGTCCGTTCACTGGAGTGCACCGATGAGGTCTTGGTCGTAGATTGCGGGTCGGAGGATTCCACCTGCCAGGTTGCCACCGACTTGGGTGCGCGCGTGATTCGGCATCCCTGGGAAGGATTCGTGAAACAGAAGAACTTCGCCGCGACGCAGGCTCGACACGATTGGATCCTGAGCCTCGATGCCGATGAAGAATTGAATCCCCGGCTCCAACAGGCGATCCGGGAGTGGAAGAACTCCGAACCCCGGGCTGCCGGATACCGGTTTCGCCGCCGCGCCTACTACCTGGGCCGCTGGATTCGGCATTCGGGCTGGTACCCGGACTGGAAACTCCGCCTCTACGATCGCCGCCGCGGCTGCTGGGGAGATTTCTTGGTTCATGAATCGGTGTCGGTGGATGGCCCGGTAGAGAGTCTGCCGGGGGAACTGTTTCACTATACCTGTGATACGTTTCAGGAGCACGTCCGGCGCGTGGATCGCTACACGACGTTAGCGGCGCAAGAAATGTTCAAAAAGGGTGTCAAAAGCGCCTTTTGGGGACAAACCCTGCTCCCCTGGTGGGCTTTTGGGGACACCTATTTCCGGAAACTGGGAATCCTGGACGGTTATCAAGGGTTGTTGATCGCCTTCATGGCCTCCTTCTATGTGTTCAAAAAGTACGCCAAGCTGGGGCGGCTGCTTCGTGGGGGGAAACTTTGACCGGAAAAACACCAGGCCCCTTGACGATTCTCCATATCGACACGGGAACCGCATTCCGAGGGGGGCAGCAGCAGCTTCTGTATTTGGCGCAAGCCCTGGCCGAGCGCGGGCACCGGCAGACCCTGGCCGGCCCGGAAGACGGGGCTCTGGAGAGTCGGTGCGGGAAAGGACTTGAGTTCTTTCCTTTTCCGTCCCACGATGTGGGACATCTATTTGGCGTCATCCAATTGCGCCGTCTGATACAGGACCGCCCCTTTGACATCATCCACGCCCACGATGGACGGGGGCACACGGTAGGGCTTCTGGCCGCTTGGGGAAGAAAGATCAAGCACGTGGCCACCCGGCGAGTGCTCTACACCAATCAAAACCGTTGGGTTGCCCAATTCAAATACCAGCGGTGCGCCGATGCCCTGATAGTGGTCTCAGAAGCGGTCAAGCGTAAGGCCCTTGAGTCTGGAATCGCGCCGGACAATATCCATTTGATTTATGACGGAGTGAAGTTTCCGGTACGCCTCCCTGACACCGAGCAAAGGCGAATGCTTCGAGAGCACTGGGGCCTCACCGAGCGGGATGTCGCCGTGGGCCACGTCGGGTATTTTTCACCGGAAAAGGGTCAAGTGGTGCTGGCACGTGCGGCTCGCCTCCTTCAAAACCGGTGGCCCGACCTGCGGGTTTTTCTGGCCGGCGAAGGACCTGTGCAATTCCAAGCGGCGTTTCTGGCCGAGTGTGGAGAGAACCTCCGCTGGGTAGGCTTCGTAGAGGATTTGGGCAGCTTCTTGGTGGCCTTGGATTTGTTCGTGATGCCCTCGATTTCAGAGGGGTTGGGTTCTTCGGCTCTGCTGGCGATGGCTTACGGCCTGCCCGTAGTGGCCAGTCAGGTGGGCGGCCTTCCGGAAGTGGTAATCTCGCAGCAAACCGGGTGGCTGGTCGAACCGGACTCCCCCCGGCGGTTGGCCGACCTCATCGCTGATGCCGTGCGGGACCGTGAGCGGTTGATGCAGATGGGTCAACAAGGCCGCCGGAGGGTGCAGTCTCTATTTAGCTGCCGAACCATGGTGGATAAGACGGAAAACCTCTATCGAAGCCTGCTGGCTAAAGAAAGTCGATGATCGCGGATTTAGCAGTATTTATCCTCGGTTCGACCTTTGGGAGTTTCTTGAATGTCTGCATTCATCGACTGCCGCGTCACCAGTCCGTCGTCACCCGGCGATCCCGCTGCCCGCACTGCGATAAGTCCATCGCCCCTTGGGACAACATTCCCGTAGTGAGTTACTGGTGGCTTCGGGGCCGGTGCCGAAACTGTCGGAAGCCGATCTCTCTGCTCTATCCGATCGTGGAGGTGCTGACGGGCCTGCTTTTCTGGCTGACCTTGCACCGTTTTGGCATTTCGCCTGAGTTTATCAAGTTCTCCTTGCTCGGAATGCTCCTGCTGATCCTGATCTTCACTGACTTGCAGGAACGTCTGATTCCGCACAGCGTCACCGTCTTCGGAATCCTGGTGGGAACGACGCTCAGTTGGGTGGTCTCCGTTGATCATGCCCCTTCCACCTGGCTTCTGAACCGGATGGGATTTTTCCCTCCCACACCGGAGGCGGAATCCTTCCTGGGTTCTGTGGCTGGCGCGCTTCTGGGCGGGGGAAGTTTCTATCTGGTCGGAACCGTGTTTGATTACCTTAAGGGCCGTGAAAAGGAGTACCTGGGCTTCGGGGATGTGATGCTCATGACCATGGTGGGGAGTTTCTTGGGCGTATCGCTTACTTTGCTCACGATTTTCCTGGGATCTCTACTAGGAACCTTGGTCGGGATCCCTCTGGAATTGGCCACCCAACGTTTTCGACGTTATGAATGGCCGTTCGGAAGTTACCTGGGCTTGGCAGCGTTATTTTCCAGCTTCGCCGGTAATGCGGTGATCGATGGGTACCTGAGGATAACCGGTATGAATTAACCCGTGCCGGCTACAGGTTGGGAGTGTCGTTCGACGACGGAGTGGGTCAAGTCCTAGGTCGGCTTGGTCCCCCGATGGAGGCAGACCGCACCGCCGGTAAGGTTCCTGTACCTTGCATCTACAAAGCCGCAGGCCCGCATCGCCCGGCAGAGCTGCTCTTGATCCGGGAAGCGGGAGACCGAATCCCGAAGATACTGATAGGGCCCGCTGACTCCTGAAATCCAGGAGCCCAACCTCGGTAGAACCGATCGAAAATAGAGCCCGAAGATGGGACGGAACATTGGGTTGCGGATTTGGGAGAATTCCAGGATGGCGATTTCTCCTCCTCTCCGGAGCACCCTACGGATTTCCCGCAGCCCCTCTTGGTAGTCGGCCAGATTGCGAAACCCGAACGCCAGGGTAACCAGGTCGAAGGTTTCCTCGGGGAAGGGCAATTTCAGGGCGTCGGCTTCCAGGACGGGAATGAGCAATCGTGCGCGGCGGAATTTATCCCTGCCCCGCTGGAGCATGGGATGACAGAAGTCGGCGCCCAGCACTTCCCCTTCAGCCCGGTGCTTCAGTGCAAGCGTTAAGTCACCCGTCCCGCAGCAAAGGTCCAGCACGCGGATGCCGGGCCGGGATAGAATCTCCCGAAGATCGTGGACGGCGGCGCGTCGCCAGTAGAAGTCCGTCCCGAAGGAAAGCAGGTGGTTCAGCAGGTCGTAGCGCGGGGCAATGCAGGCAAACATCCGCTCGATGGCTTTTGCGGCCTCTTTTCGCGTTGAGGAGGCTTCGGGCGCACTACCGGGGGGTGAGGGGGAACTCATCGCGACCAATGCTGGGCGTCTCGGAAGGCTTTTTCCACTTCTGCGGTCGAGATGTCAGTGACCACGCGGACCGCACCGATCTTTTCCGGAAGAATCCAATGGACCACGCCTCGGACCGTCTTTTTATCTCGGGAAAGGAGAGCCACGAGTTGTCTCGCCTTGAGGCCGGCCAGCGAAGGTAGAGGACCTACGGAACGAATCAGCTCCAGGATTTCCACCTCGTCTCGCGGAGAAAGCAGCCCTTTGGCTCGGGCGATACGAGTGGCCAGAATCATGCCCCAGCCAACGGCCTCGCCGTGCAGAAATCGCCGGTAGTGGGTGCCTGCCTCCAGAGCGTGACCCAGCGTGTGGCCGAAATTCAGAATGCGCCGCAAGCCCGTTTCCCGTTCGTCCCGGCTCACCACGCGGATTTTTACCCTGGCTGCCCGAGCCACCAGGGTTTCCATTACCTGGGGGTCCTGGCCCAGAATGGACTCCAGGTTCTGTTTTAAAAAACGAAACAGCGGGACGTCCAGGATGATGCCGTGCTTGATGACCTCGTAGAGGCCGGAACGAAAGGCGCGAGGGGAAAGCGATCGGAGCACTTGGGGATTGGCGGCCACCAGCCGTGGGGGAGTTACCGTTCCCAGGATGTTTTTTGCGCCGGGCAGGTTCACTCCCGTTTTACCGCCCAGGGCGCTGTCGATCTGCCCCACCAGGGTAGTGGGCGCTTGCAAGGTATCAATACCGCGCATATAGACGGAACCCGCAAAACCGGCTAGGTCTCCTACTACCCCCCCGCCGAGCGCGATCAGGGCGGATTGACGGTCGGCGCGACGATTCAGCAGTTCTCCCGCTAAGGCTCGCAATCGGGTAAGAGATTTGGACCTTTCGCCGGAGGGAATCAGAATCTCCGCGCCCGAGTGGAGACCCGTGGCTCGCAGGAATTCACCTTGCCAACTCTTCCAGATACCCGGCTCGGTTGCGATGAACACCGAGGAGTAATCGGCACGGCGGAGAAAGTCACCCAGTGCGTGCCACGCGCGGCTTCCTACCCAGACCGGGTAGGTGGAAGTCTTGGATCGAACCCGAAATTGAAACACGAGATGGCCTCGAAACGGAATCTTCTATCCTTACCATGACCTGGGCTTACCGGCAAGGTATGCAGGCGGAAAGAGCGCAGGACGGCGTTGCGGAGAGTTTGGGAGCTATGTATCATTGAGTCTTTGGGATTTTCTATGAAGTCGTCATCGGCACTGGAAACGGACTTTCTCGTTGTGGGAAGCGGCATCGCCGGCCTGCGAGCCGCCATTGAACTTGCTCGCAAGGGAAACGTCCTGATTCTTACTAAGGATCATCCTCAGGAATCGAGCACCGAGTACGCCCAAGGAGGGGTGGCCGTTGCCTTGAGCGAGGAAGACGAGGTTTCCCTGCACGTTCACGATACCCTCGTGGCAGGGGATGGGCTTTGTAACGAAC
Source organism: Terriglobia bacterium (assembly GCA_965222885.1). Classification (GTDB taxonomy): domain Bacteria; phylum Acidobacteriota; class Terriglobia; order UBA7540; family JAPUME01. The sequence continues at coordinate 3,852,081 of OZ244973.1, read as the reverse complement.
GAGCCGTGAAAATTCTGGTGGAGGAAGGCCCGCGTCTTATTACCGAGTTGATCCATTGGGGGATGAAATTTGATCGTAAGGGGACTCGGTTGGCCTTCACGCGGGAGGGTGCCCACAGCCGTCGCCGGGTATTACACGCGCAGGGGGATTCCACAGGCCGTGAAATCCTTCGGTCCTTGAGGGCCAAAGTTCGCTCGCTAAAGAACGTTAAGATTCAGCCCTTTGCATCGGTGGTGGACTTGTCCGTCAGCGGAGGAAAAGTGGAGGGCGTGGAGTTCTTCGATGAGGGGAAGCAGGCTCTCAGTTTCTTGCGGGCACATGGAGTTCTGCTCGCCACCGGCGGCCTGGGGCAAGTTTACAGGGAGACGACCAATCCCTCGGTGGCTTGCGGAGATGGTGTGGCCATGGCCTACCGGGCCGGAGCACGAGTCAGCGACCTGGAGTTTATCCAATTTCACCCCACCGTGCTCTACCAGAAAGGAACGCCTCGATTCCTGCTCTCGGAAGCGTTGCGAGGAGAGGGAGCTCAGCTCCGCAATCTGGAACTCGAGCGCTTCATGCCGAATTATCACGAAGCCGCCGAGCTTGCGGCTCGAGATGTGGTCTCGCGCGCCATCGTGACCGAGATGCGGCGGCTCGGCTCCGATTTTGTTTATCTGGACCTGACCCACCTGGATGCGGAACATATCCGTAACCGCTTTCCCCGCATCTATGCAACCTGCCTGCAATGCAATATCGACATCACAGCGGACTTGATTCCTGTTCGTCCGGCGACCCACTATGCCATGGGTGGGGTCCATACCGACCTCGACGGGCGGGCCAGCCTGGAAGGACTTTACGCGGCGGGCGAGGTGGCCGCCAACGGAGTCCATGGAGCCAACCGCCTGGCCAGCAACTCGCTACTGGAGGGCTTGGTTTACGGGGCACGGACGGGAGCGAATATGGTGGAGTCTTCGCCCTCCCGGCCGGCACGGAATACCCTGGATGCGCATACCCAGTCTCTCCCACCGGAAGCAGCTTCGGAAGGCGGGAATACGTCGGTTCGGAACGTTCCTTCGTCAACTTCGAGCACGCCGGCCCCTCAGAGCGGTTCTCAGTTGCGGGAGGTGGAAGGGCGGATTGACCAAATCCGCCGGCTTCTATGGGAAAAAGTAGGGATTTTGCGCGATGGGAAGGACTTGGCCGAAGCTGTCGAGCGTCTCGAGGGTCTTTCCCCGCCTGCTCCCCATCGGACCCATCGGCGCGAGCTTGAGTTGCGGAACATCCACCAGGTCTCCCTGTTAATCGCTCAATCCGCTCTCGCCCGTCAGGAGAGTCGGGGTGCCCATTACCGCTCCGATTTCCTTTTGAAGTTGGACGATGACAATCCGAAACACTCCTTCGCCGTGAAAGGCTCGCCGGTCTATTTCGCCTGATCGATCCTCAAGTGGAGCTTGGGTAATAAGGTAAACGCGGACGGCTACATTCTTTCGGTCTGCGGTGCCTCGCTCCCCATTCCGCGGGTGAGAACTGTGAGTTACTCGTTTCCCCGGCCTGACTCGATTTGCTGGAGAGATGCCAGAACCACCCTGCCTACGATGCCCAGGCTCCGGGCGCTGATCTTATCCATCGTATCCCGAGGCGAATGCCAATAGCTGTGTCCGGGGCCATAGTCGAAGTCGATCAGGTCGATGGCGGAAACACCGGCCATAACGAACGGCCGATGGTCGTCTTCGATGGCGATGCGCCGATCGCTGAAATACCTACCGTATCCCAAATTCTTTGCAGTCCTCCAGGCCAGATCAGTCAGCCACGGGGTGGAATTTTCATCGCGCAGGATTCTTAATTGGGCGTCGCCGATCATATCGAACAGAAAGACTGCGTGGATACGGGCCAACTCGCCTTGCGCGGTGAGCCGCCGGACCATGTGCTTGCTTCCATAGAGTCCGTCCGCGTCAGACCAGTTATCGCCGATGGCCTCCTCGCCGTCGAACAGGACCATCCAATAAGTGAAGCGGTTCTTTTTCGCGGCCAGAACACCGGCCAACTCAAGGACCAGGGCCGTTCCCGAGGCGCTGTCATTGGCTCCTACGAACCGAAACTCGGGGAAATTCTTGCTCTCGTAGTGGGCGGCCAGAATAACGACTTTCCGCTCGCGTCCGGGAATTTGCCCGATCAAATTGGCCATCGGGATTGGACCGGCGGGAGTACTGGCCATAAAGCGCGACTCCACCACCTTGCAGCCTGCCCGGGCAAGTTGCACCTTGAGCCAATGTCGAGCCTTTTTCAGGCCGGAAGAGCCGGAGGGGCGCGGGCCGAATTCCACCAACTTTTTTACATTTGCATAAGCCCTCTGTGCGCTGAAGCCTGAACCCGCGGGGCCGGGTCTCACCGCAACGGGAAGGGTCAGCATGGCCAAGCCTAGGATCGACGCGAGACGGGTGAACCTGTTCATGGGATGGTAGCTCGCCTAATCGGCCGCTTGGGAGGGTTTTTTCCGAAGTTGCACGAGGTAGCAGAGCCCGATGCTTAGGAAATACAGGCCCACCATCGGGAGTGAAAACAGCATCAGGGTCATCCAATCGGGTGTGGGAGCCAGGGCGGCGGCGAGGATGGCAATGATCAGAACGGCATAGCGGATATTCTTCAACAGGAATTTTGGCGTGACCATACCGAACAGCGAGAGGATCAGCACGACAATCGGAATTTCGAAGACCAATCCCATGCCCACCAGCAGAGTGGTCGTGATGCTGAAGTATTCATTGATGGTAATGAAGGGCAGGAATTTGTGCCCAAATTTCAACAGGAATTGGAAAACCGGAGGTAAGGCAACACGATAGGCAAAATATCCGCCCGAGAGGAATAGTAAGGTAGTCAGTGTCACAAACGGCAATACGTATTTCTTTTCGTGCCGGTATAAGCCTGGGGAAATAAACAGCCAAAGCTGCCAGAGTATCAGGGGAGAAGCCAGAAAAAGCGAAGCGACCAGAGAGATCTTCAAATAAACATTGAAAGGCTGCATGGGGTTCGTGTACACGAGCTTGTCACCCAGCTCCAAGTCCCGCAGAGAGCCGGTGATGGGAGCAGCGAGGAAGTCGTAAATCTGCTCGTGAAAATAGAAGCAGAAGAAGAAAGCCACAACGAGGGAAAGCACCGAATAGAGCAGGCGCTGGCGTAGCTCCTCCAGGTGTTCCAAGAAGGACATCTGGCCGCCGAGGAGTCCTCCTCCCCTTCCTGAGTCTCCTCTCCCGCCGCCTGCAGGGGGTTTGCCTCCTCCGCCACCCGAGCTTTTGGATTCCGTCCCGGCACGGGGGACCGGGGGGAATTCGTCCAGGTTCACGTCAGCGGTCGCGGTATCCACGCTCGCCTGAGCCGCAGGCGTTTCGGTGGGTGCGCTGGTATCGCTCTCACTGGCCACCGATGAGGTCGAGCCGATCTCTTCCTGGGGACTCGTATCTGTCGTGGGTGAAACCGGTTCGGGGGATTCGGTCTCAGGGGTGATGGAGGGCTCTCCGGGTTCGGCCGAACTGTAGGATGATGGATCGTCTGTTACGTAGTCTTCGGGACGGGAGGATGGTTCAGGCGAGTCAGGTTGAGAGTCAGTCGAGGTCTTGGGACTTTTTTTCTTGGGAAGGTTCGGATGAATCGTACCCATAAGGCGTCGTTTCCGTAGAGCTTTTATCGTGCGGGTAATCGATAGAGGATATTTCAGTTTCCAACGACCTCTTCAGATCGTCGGAAGCGTGCCGGAGGTCGCGCAACCCCCTGCCGAGAGTGCGGGCAATTTCGGGAAGTTTGCGCGGCCCAAACAGCAGAAAGGCCAGCACAAGAATAAACCCAATCTCTCCGAAACCGCCCCCAAACACAAGTTCTACCTCTAAGCAGAAATTATAGGAGAGCGGTTCGCGGATGTCAAGCCGTCTCGTTGGGCTGGGGTGCAATCGGAAAACAGAGCCAGCGGGTCGGCCTGGTGCCTGCGGGTTCCCTCATCCCTGACGGTGTTCGGATTCTGAAGCCCCGCGAACAGACTGGAGTGTCGATTTCTCTCGATGACGGTAGGTGGACACAGCGTGGGGAAGCGAGGGAAGTGGACAGAGGTTTCAGTTCCTGCTGTGGGTTTGGCCGCAGGATGGAACGGATGCAAAGGGCAGCTCGCGTTGGCAGAGCCTCGCATCCGGTGCGGATTGGACGATCGGAGCCAATTCAGGATACCGGTGGACCAAGTCTTCCGGTCCGCGGACCGGGCGGCGTCCCAACAGGTGGACCATTTGCAGGGCGTTGGCGATGGATTTTCCTTGGTAATGATTGTTGGTGATGACGTAGGTGACTTCCGAGCGGGCGGCGATATGGCGAATCTTCTCTTCCCAGGCGCGAAGCTCGGAGAGGGAGTAGAGGTAATTGTAGCGCTCCTCGGGATGATCTCCGTTGGAGAACCATTGCTCGTAGTTTCGGCCGTGAAAGCGCGCATAGCCGAGCGGTGTGGTGACCCTTTCGGTCGGGGCCAGTGAATGGCCGATCCTGGGTTGATCGATATTACAAAATCCCGCTTCGAGTTCCCGGAGCATTTGAAATACATCCGGGTGGTTCCAGGAGCCATGTCGGACTTCGACTACCAGGGGATACTCCATAAATTGCATCACCAGCCCGGCCAGATAATTGCGGCTTTCTGGAGTGTTCTTGAAGGACCAGGGAAATTGCATCAGCAAGGCCCCTAGCTTTCCTCTCTGGTAAAGAGGATTCAGGCCTTCCTTGAAGGCGCGCTCGTCAGCGCGGTTGGCGAAACGTTGGTGAGTGAACCGCTGCCACAACTTGGCCGTGAATCGGAACCCGGGGTTATGGGATACCTGTCGCGTCCAGAGGTTTACCACCGCAGGCCGAAGCGATTGATAGAAAGAAGTGTTGATCTCGACGGTATCGAAAAATCTGGAGAGATACTCCAATTCATGAAATCCTCTGGGCCGGCGGGAAGGGTACACGATACCTTCCCAATCGGCATAGTGCCACCCGGCAGGGCCGATTTTGATCTGTTCGGGGCGGAAGGGTTTCTGGGAATCCATAATTTCGCTTTTTATTCGCATTCAGAATACCCATTCGCGAGGAGCTTTGTCAACGGGTCGGAAATAATTTTTTTCGGCTTTGGACCCGGTAAGGAAAGGCGGGGCCAGGGTGAGTCGCGGGATTTCAGTAGTTGGAAACGCCGGGATTATGCTCTAGAATCGCTTGGAAAGGGAGAAAGTAATGGGACACTCTTATGGCCACTCTTGAGGCTGCTACCGGGATAAAACTTCGTGAGGCGCAACCGGAAGATGCCTCGGAGATCGCCCGCGTCTTCAATCAGGGCGTGCAGGACCAGTTGGCCACCTTTGAGAATACCTTTGCGCGGCCCGAGGACCGATACCTGTGGATTGTCGCCCGGCCCGCGAAATATCCCGTGATCGTAGCCCAGTTGAAGCATACGTTGATCGGCTGGGCATCGCTGGGGCCTTACAGTCCGAAGCCCTGCTTTAGCGGAATCGCCGAGCTCTCCATCTACATCGACCGCAACTACCGCTCCCACGGCGTGGGCCAGCTCCTGATGAAGGCTTTACAGGATGCCGCGCGCGACCGCGGGTTCTATAAACTCATCGGACGCATCATGGCCGATAACGAAGGCAGCCGCAAACTCTGCCAAGCCGCCGGCTGGCGCGAAGTCGGCACCCATCACAAACACGCCACGCTCGGCAATCAATGGCACGATCTCGTCCTGGTCGAATACCCCATCCCTGAAAATATGAAGTAGGCGCTCGGTGAAAAAGAATGCAAAGAACAACTTTCTGATCCGGTTTTATCTGAGTTGCGCTGTCAGATTCAGAATCAACCTCCCGTCACGATAAACTAAGGCCGGGTGCCCCACTCTTGGCACAGCCAAGGCTGGGAAAAGATTATTCACCGATCACACTTATCGCCTCAATCTTATTGTAAGGGCTACTGTAAGGGGCGCGATCTATGCGCCACCCGCGATTGCCAAACGCTAGCGGCAGAGGGCAGAATTGGAGCAAGTGCCATCCTTAATATGGCTGCAACATCACTCTTACTTGTCCTTGTATATAGCCCTTGTATAGAAAAGGATAGACGAAACATCGTCCTTAATGGAGCTAGCGTGCGATTCGATGTCGCTCAAATTTCTGGAGTCTGAATAGCCAAGGTCTAGGGCTACTACCGGCATCGGTCGCAACCAAGGGTTCAGTGCGATCATCCATAGAGCTGTGGCAATCGCCATCAATATCAACTTCGTAAGCTTGTCCATCATCATCGGGGACTCCTTTGCATAGGGGATTCATGCTTATTGCAAGCGGCGTATGTCTCCGGATCCATCCCAAATGGGTGCGCTCTTCTTTAGTATTGCAAAGTATTGCAATCCATTGACGAGTTGAATGGGAAATAGGCGCTGGGTGCCCCATCCGCCCGGCATGCCGAGAGGGTGGGGAAGCTACCGGAACGGTAACTGTTAACTTGCCGCCGGCTGTAGCTTTTTCAACTCCTGGCGCGTTTCCTTCTCCACCTGCGCGTGGAGGGAGTTGCCGTGGGCGTCCATGGTGCAGATGGCGGGAAAATTTTCAACTTCGAGGTGCCAGATGGCTTCCGGGGTGCCGAACTCTTCGAGGTGCATCCCGTGGACCTTTTGGATGCAACGGGCGTAATATTGGGCCGCGCCGCCGATGGCGTTCAGGTAAACGGCGCCGTGCTCCTTCAGGGCTGCGAGGGTCTTGGCGCCCATGCCGCCTTTGCCCATGACGGCGCGAATGCCGAACCGGCCGATGATCTCTCCCTGATAGGGCTCCTCGCGAATACTGGTAGTCGGTCCGGCGGCGGTGATGCGCCAGCCGTCGCCTTCCTGGAGCACGACCGGCCCACAGTGGTAGAGGACGGCTCCCTGCAAATCCACCGGCGCGTCGTGGCTCATCAAGTGGTGGTGAACCTGATCGCGGCCGGTAAACATCGGGCCGTTGATCACCACCACGTCGCCGACTTTGATTTTGCGGATTTTTTCTTCCGAGATCGGAGGCTCCAGGATCACCTCACGCCCGGTAAGCTGGAAGCCTGCGCCTTTGACCATCTTTTCCACCGACCGGTCGGGATCGCGGTAGAGCCACTTGTGAATCGCGCCGGATGAGGCGTCGATCATCACGCCCAAGCGCCGAAACGCCCAGCAGTCGTAGGCCACCGAGACAAAGAAGCTGGCCGGCAGTCGGTTCGCGGCGGTGATCTTGCAGCCGATCAGCGACACCCCGCCGCCGAATCCCATCGTGCCTATGCCGAGCCGGTTGGCTTCCTCCAGAATCTCTTTTTCCAGTTTCGCAAGCGTGGGGTCGGGATTCACGTCGTCGAGGGTGCGGAACAGTTCCAGCTTGGCCAGGTGATTGCCGTGCGTGCGGTCGGCGCCGATGCAGACGCCGATCGCTCCCGGAGCGCATCCATGGCCCTGCGCCTGCCAGACGGCGTGCAGAATCGCTTTCTTCACTCCTTCCAGGGTCCGGTCGGCGCGTCCCATAGGGTCGAGGGTTGCCGGCAGGGAATACTGAATGTTCTTGTTCTCGCAGCCGCCGCCTTTCAGGATCAGGCGGACTTCGACGTCGGGTTCTTCCCACTGTTCGAAGTGAAGAATCGGCGTGCCGGGGCCCAGATTATTGCCGGAGTTCTTGCCGGTGATGGAATCGACCGAATTGGGCCGGAGCTTGCCTCGGCGAGTGGCTTCGGCTACCGCCTCCAGGATTCGTTTCTTCATCGTGATCTGATTTGTGCCGACCGGAGTCTTGATCTCAAAAGTCGGCATGCCCGTGTCCTGGCAGATGGGTCCCTCGTCGTCGGCGGCCATATCGATATTCTGAGCGATGATGTTGAGCGCCTGGGAGGATTGCGTTGCGGGTTTTTCCGTCTCGAGTGCCCAGGACATGGCGGCGCGCACGTCCGGCGGCAGATTCGTCGAGGTCTCGATAATCAGTTCCAGCATGCTTGCACGGAAAAATTCCATCTCGATCCTCCCTGGAGTCCGATCCCATTCGGTGAACGTCTTGGCGACAGCGGGAGCCGACGGCCAAGAACAAACGAAGATGCGTTTCCTGAACCCGGCTCTATTCGCGGCTGCGGACTCGACTTTCTTATTATACCTCGATCCAGGGCACGGGTTCTTCTCGGAGCGAGTCGCGCAGGATGTGGAGGGCCTCTGCGGGGGAATCGACGCAGTTGAGAAGCGAAAGATCGCTTTCACACATTCAGCGAACCCACGGAAGTTGACCTCCATCGGGCAGCGCTGGCGGGCTAGTTTCCTTGTCGGGAGGGAAACGTAGGGAATGTAGGGGCAATGGAGAAAACAGCTTCCATGAGGAAGGGCGACCCTTTATTCCCAAATCTTACGCAGGATCGTATAGAGCGAAATGATCAGCATGAGTGACGAGCAGGTCCATAGCAAAACGTCCACCCATCGCGAGGGCAGGAGCCGCTTGTCCAGGCGGCGGTGCCGCAGGTAAACCACCGAAAAGGCGATGATCGGCAGCATGGCTGTTTGCGCAATGCCTCCCACCACGACCATCTTCACCGGTGCGGCGATGAGAACAGAGAACAGGATGTTCAAGGCCGTAAATATGAGGATGAAGCCTCTCCTCCAGCGAAGGACCTGCTTCGGATCCCTGAGGTCGAGGGCCCGGAAGACGCCCATGCAATCGACGGCCAGCAGAGCGCTCGACGCCACACTGACGAAAAGGGTGGAATATAAAACGAAGAAGGCGCCTATAAGGAAAATAAGAAGAGCACCGGGACCGATCGTCTCCGTGAAGGTGGCGGAGAGAACCTTAATCATCCCCTCGCCTTCGGGAATCAAGCCCATTCTGTGCAGGACGCCGGCCCCCAGCAGGTAGAAGGCTATCGTGGCGCTCGTATAGAGGATCATGGCGGCTATCGCGTCCAGTTGCATTACGCGGACCCAACCCACGGCGCGGCTCACCCAACCGGGCTCCGGGCGATTGGGTCCGGTAAAACGGGCGTAGCCTTTTTCCACGCACCAGCTTGGATAGAAGAACAATTCCGTGGTTCCGATTCCGGTGATGCCGAACACGGCAAGAGCAACGATCAAGCCGTGCGACGGCAACTGGAACTGAAGCCCTTCCAGGATTTCCTCGATCCGGATCGCGTGAGGGGATCGTTGAATGAATACGGCGGAGATGATGGTCGTGAGGGTAAATCCCACCACCAGGATCGTGGCAGTCCGTTCCACCACCCCGTAACGACCGCCGAGCAACAAGGCAACCGTCAGGAAGCACATCAGAAGTCCCCAAGGGATGACGCCGATACCCGGAATCAGGTGGTTGAGAGCCTGCCCCACGCCCCGGACAATGCCTGCTACCTGCACCGCTACCATCACCGTCATGATCAGCCAGCCCCAAACGACCCAGGAGACCTTCCATCGCGGGCCCGGAACGTGATTGACCGCATGAAGAGACGTCTCGCCCGAGGAGATGGCGTAGCGACCGATCTCCTCCTGAACCACCACCTTGAGCACACAACTGATGATGATTAACCAGAGGGCGATGAAGCCCATCTCCGCTCCGAGCGTTGTGGTGACGATCAGCTCTCCTGAGCCTACGACGCCTCCGGTCAGAATCAGCGAAGGGCCGATGAATCGGAGTCTCCGCATGAAACTCACGGGGGGAGAAAGAGTGCCGGGCTCCGTGGCGGATTCCGCAGCCGTCGTGTGGGAAGTATTCGTCATAAGAGTTCCGCAGCCAGACCGTCTCTCGCGAGTGCGCGTCATTCTAGCATGGCCTCGTGGTCGGTCATAGTGGTTGTATTCGTTCACATGAGGCTGTAATTACCGCGCAACTTCTGTAAAATAGCTCGACCCAATCCAGGAAGATTTCTCTGGATGGACTTTAGGGCGGATGCGGAGGGGCGTGCTTGTGACCCGATCTCAGGAAAAAATGAAAGCTTGGCGTTTTTACGGTTTCAACGATCTACGGTTGGATGAGGTGCCGCGACCACGTCCTGAGCCGCACCACGTCCTGGCGCGAATCCGCGTAGTGCAGCCAAGCGTGACGGAGGTGCAACTGGCGCGGGGCGTACAGACGCTTGCTTACGAAAAGATCAAGCGGCGTCTCGAGCAGGAAGCTCCGGTGCAACTGTTCGGCCATGAGTTCTGCGCAGAGGTGGTGGAGCTGGGTGAAGGCGTTTCCCGCGTCGAGGTGGGGGATCGGGTGGCCGCGCGTGCGAAACTGCCTTGCGGCCGATGCGGTCTTTGCGAGCAGGGCCGGGACGCTGATTGCCGCGAAGGGCCGATTATCGGTTTCGATCTGCCCGGCTGCTTCTCGGAATATCAGACCCTTTCGGAAAAGGCGCTGGTCAGGGTGCCCAAGGAGGTCTCCGACAACGAAGCGGCTTGCTTGCAGCCCTTGAGCGACGTGGTGGCGGCGGTGGAGACGGCGGGAATCCGCCTGGGTGAAAGCGTGGCGATCTTCGGCCAGGGAAGCATGGGACTCGATATTCTGCAAGTGGTCCGGGCCAGCGGCGCCGGGTTGATCGTCGCTATCGACGTGCGCGACGAAGCCCTGGCCGTGTCGAGGCAGCTCGGTGCGGATATCCTCATCAACGCGCAAAAAGAGGACCCGGCAAAGGTTGTCAAGCAGATCACCGCAGGCATCGGGATGGATGTCGTATTTGAAAGTGCCGGCGGCAGCCCCAAGGCCGGCCTGGCGGGTTTTCGGACCGTCGAGCAGGCTATCGACTGCGTGCGGCCCGGCGGCAAGGTCATGGGAATTTCCTGGTTCGGTGAAAAGACCCGGGTCGATTTGGACCTGCTACGCGAGCGCAGCCTGCGCTACCTTTTCCCCGACATCAGCACCTATGCCCACCTGGAACATGCCGTGCGGCTGGTGGTCTCCCGGCGCGTGACCGTGGAGCCGGTCCTTACGCATATCCTCGAAGGCATCGAGCAAGTCCCCCAGGCGTTTGAGATCGCCGCCAACAAAGCGAAATACCGCGCCATCAACCCGGCTCAGGTGGTCATGACGGCAGAATAAGCGAACTCGCTGTGGGGTGACTCAGCAGCCGGGGAGGCAGGCGGTGCCGATTTTCTCGGCGGCCCCGGCCCGCAGCTCGGCGGAGAGATGGAGGGTCTTGGTGGCGGCCTCCCGGGCGCGCTGCTGGGCCTCTGAGGTGAGGGCGTATTTTTCGAGCAACGTGCGGCCCAATTTCTGATGATGAAGTTCCTCGGGTTGAATTACGTTCTCGTAGAGTCTTACCGTTTCCTCGTCTCCTGAAACTTCACAGTACTTCATGAAATTCCGATTGACCCGATAGGCAATCGACTCCAAGGTGAATTGTCCTGCGGCGATTCTCTCCACGGTTGTCGGAAGGCTCCGCAGATAGGCGAACAGAGGACTCTCATCCGGGCGAATGAATTCGTCCAGCGAGAAGCCATGCGCCTCAAGACGCTTTCCCACCAACTGGAAGTGTTTGGCTTCATCTCCGGCCTGTCGAGCCATTCCGAGCTTGACGTCGATTTCCTGCGTGCCGGGCATCCAGGCGGCGGCCAGTTCGCTGACGTTGATTTCATTCACCAAAGCGATTTGCAGCAGGCGCACTAAGTCGGTTTTTGCTTCTGAGGTCGAGACGACTTCCACGTCTCCGATCTTCTCCAGCAGCGCGCTGCTGGCCGCCTGGAGTTCATCGACAAAGGCATGGCTGTTCATTTCTGCACCTGTAGCGGATAGAATTTTCGCAGCTTGGCGTCGGATAGGGCGGTCCGTTCGACGCCTTCCCGACAGTTGTCTGTCGAAAACATGGAGTGTACGCTTCGCACCTATCCGCAGTCAAGAACTCTGTGTTGGCTGTGAAGTGTGCCGAAAAGTTGACAAACCGGGGGTGTGCCGATAGGGTAGGGGCCGGAAGCGCGGATGCAAGTCTTAATCATCGGCTCAGGCGGGCGCGAGCACGCACTGACTTGGAAAATTCGGCAAAGTCCTCAGGTCGATAAGGTGTTCTGTATTCCCGGCAATGGGGGCATGGCCCGGGATGCGGAGTGTCTGCCGGGGGACCTGGGAAATCCGGAGGAACTGGCTCAACGGGCCGAACAACTCAAGGCCGATTTAACGGTAGTAGGGCCGGAAGTGCCCCTCGTAGCCGGTGTGGTGGACGAGTTCGAGAAGCGGGATCTGAGGATTATCGGCCCCCGGCGTGATGCGGCTCGGCTGGAGGCAAGCAAGGTCTTCGCCAAGCAATTTATGGAACGCCACCGGATTCCCACGGCCCGGTTCGTGGTCCCGGAGAATTTGGAGGCGGCTGCACGTTCCCTCGCGGAATTTGATTTCCCGGTCGTCGTCAAAGCCGATGGTCTGGCCGCCGGAAAGGGCGTGCGGGTAGTGGAGACTCCCGAAGAGGCCGTTCGAACTCTGGATGAGTATATGCGAAAGCGCGTCCTGGGTGCGGCGGGGGATCAAGTCGTTTTGGAGGAGTTCCTGCCGGGTGAAGAAATCTCCTTCATGGTCCTGGTCGATGGAGAGAGCTTCCTGATGCTGGCACCGTCCGAAGACCACAAGCGCGCCTACGATTCCGATCAGGGACCCAATACCGGCGGCATGGGTGCCTATAGCGAAGATCAAATGATCGACTCCGCGTTGCGGGGCCGGATTCTGGACCTTATTGTCGAGCCTACCCTGGCGGGGCTGGGAGAAGAAGGGATAGATTTTCGCGGTATCCTATACTGCGGGCTGAAGTTGACCCCGGAGGGACCCAAAGTGTTGGAATACAACGTTCGATGGGGCGACCCGGAGGCGCAGCCGGTGCTGATGCGCCTGCATACGGACTTGATGGAGCTTTTCCTCGGAGTGCTGGAGAAGCGCTTGCATAGCATTGCGCCGCGTTGGAGCCCGGACCCTGCCCTCTGTGTGGTGATGGCTTCGCAGGGCTATCCCGTCCGTCCCGAAGTGGGCAAGGCGATCGATGGGATCGAGGAAGCAGAAAAGGTGGGCGGGGTAAAGGTCTTTCATGCCGGCACGAAGCTGGATAACGGGGGAATTATTTCCACCGGCGGACGAGTTCTGGGTGTAACGGCTACGGGGGAAGATCTACAGACGGCCCGAGAGAAGGCCTATCAGGCGGTGAGTCGGATTCGTTTTGAGGGGTGCCACTTTCGTCGCGACATCGGCGCCAAAAGGCTGCTCCGCGCCGCCGGTTCCAGCCGAACCGAAAGCTGAATTCTTTTTGATTTCAGGTTGGAACAGCAGTCAATACCAGGAGTTGCGCCCGGGTTCCCACGCTGGAGCCGGTGAACCCTCTAAACTCTTAAGGATTCTCGAATATGAATATGAGCGAAGCAAAGAAAAAGGGTGCCCGAGTCGGGATTCTCATGGGGAGTGATTCCGATCTGCCGGTGATGAGGGAAGCTGCCCGGACCCTGGAGAAACTCGGCGTTCCCTTCGAAATCGACATTACCTCTGCCCACCGTACTCCTCGACGTACGCAGGAGTATGCGGCCACCGCCATCGACCGCGGCCTGAAAGTGATGATCGTCGGAGCCGGAGGCGCCGCGCACCTGGCTGGCGTTATCGCTGCGGAAACCATCTTGCCGGTGATCGCCGTGCCCCTCGATGCGACCTCCCTGGCGGGACTCGATGCTCTTCTCGCCTCGGTTCAAATGCCCCGAGGCGTTCCCGTGGGCGTGATGGCGGTCGGCGTTGCGGGAGCTGTCAACGCAGCCCTCTATGCCGCCGAAATTCTGGCAACCTCCGACGTTGAGCTTGCCCGCAAGCTCGGTCAGCATAAAGAAGGACTCGCCCGATCCGTAGCCGAAAAATCGGAAAGATTGCGACGCGACTTCAAACTCTGAGCTTCCCGGTAGGTCGCTGGGTCATTTTCCTGATTCTGCGTTGATTCTCATTCCGCCACCCTCGACCTGTGTAGTAACATGAACACACATGCTGGATGCGGTGGTGGAGATCCACGAAAACTTACGTTTGACCGGCGGCCATTTTCTCCTGACGGTTTACTCCCCCTCGCAGGCCGGCGCCTGCCGGCCGGGACAATTCGGCATGCTCCGGTTGCTGAACCGGTCAGACATTCTGCTGCGCCGCCCCATGAGCGTTTACGATGTAATTTCCACCGGAAAGAGGTCAAAATCTCCTACTCTGGTCAGGTTCCTATACAAAGAGGTCGGACGGGGGACTCAGGCCATGGCCCAACTTAAACCGGGCGATGCGATCGGGCTGTTGGGGCCGCTGGGTCACGGTTTCTTTCTGGAGGAATACGAGGCCGAGCTGCGGCGGGTGGATCAGGTTGTTCATGTAGCCGGAGGTATTGGAATTGCCGCTTTGCTGCTTTCCGCGCGGGAGCTCCATCGACGTAAGATTCCTCAGACCCTTTTTTTCGGAGGCCGCGGTGCAGCTGACCTGGTCTGCTGGAGGGATTTTCGGCCCTACGTTACCGATACGGTCCTCGCCACGGAAGATGGCAGCCAAGGGCACGCCGGCTTTGTGACGCTTCCGGTGGCGGACTACCTGATGAACCATCGAGGGCGCAGAATTCTGCTCCTGGTCTGCGGACCCGGGCCCATGATGGGGGCCTGTGTGTCCCTGGCACGGGAATATGGGCATCCCTGCCTGGTTTCTATGGAAAACCGCATGGGGTGCGGGATGGGAGTTTGTCTGGGCTGTTCGATTGCAGTGCGGGGTGAGGGGCACGGGGCCTACGAGCGGGTTTGCACCGAGGGTCCAGTGTTTTGGGCCAACTATGTTCGCTGGGAAAAGGAAGTGATTCCTCAGCTTTGAGGACTCCAGGAGTGAAAAAGTCCTCAGATCGAAAATCGAGTCGAAAGAGGACGGTAGCTGGCCAAAGCAAGACCCGGCAGCCGGAACGATCGAACTTTGTTCCCAACCTGGAGGTGACCGTTGCGGGAATCGACTTTAAGAATCCCGTGATGACCGCCAGCGGGACCTTCGGCTACGGGCAGGAGTTCGCTCATCTGGTGGACCTGGACCTGCTGGGGGGCATCGTGGTCAAAGGGATCTCGCATGAGCCGATGCCGGGCAATCCCCCGCCGCGCATCTACGAGACGCAGTCAGGTATGCTGAACGCCATCGGATTGCAGAACGTAGGGGCGCGACGGTTCGTGGCGGAAAAGCTCCCCTTCCTGCGGAGCCTGGATACCAGAGTTGTGGTCAATGTTTTCGGATATTCCACCGAGGAGTACCTCCGCTGCATCGATCGATTGAATGAGGGGGAAGGGATTTCGGCCTACGAGTTGAACATCTCCTGCCCGAACACGCGTTGCGGGGGCCAGTATTACGGCAGCGATCGGAAGCTCACCTATGAGGTTACCGCGGCGTGCAAGAAGGCCGCGCGGTACCCGCTCATTGTCAAGTTATCTCCGAATGTGACCGATATAGCAGTGTTTGCGCGGGCCGTGGAGGACGCGGGGGCCGACGCGATTTCGCTCGTGAATACGTTCGTGGGATTATCGGTGGACGTTGAGACGGCCAAACCCCGCCTCTCGAACGTTACGGGAGGGCTGTCGGGGCCGGCGATTAAACCGCTGGCGGTCCGGCTGGTTTTTCAGGCGGTTCAGGCAGTTCGGATTCCCGTAATCGGCATCGGAGGAATCGCCACCGCGGAAGACGCTCTGGAGTATCTGATCGTGGGTGCTCGGGCCGTGCAGATCGGGACGGCCAATTTCTATGATCCTCACGCCGCGGAGAACGTAATTCACGGCCTCCGGAAATTCTGTGCGGCCAAGCGGCTTCACCTCCAGGGCCTGATCGGGACCCTCGACGCTCCTGCGGATTTCGCCGGAATGGCCCAGAGAGGTTAAAGGCGTTTGGCCTGGGAGATTCGATCCGGAGGCATTGGCTCGGCAACTGCAGTGGATTCGGTCGGTTCGGGGCCCCTGGACGGATAGGGGAACGTGGCTGCGAATTTGTGCAACCCGAACCACAACTCATAGTAATGGCGGAAGTTGAGAGGGAATGGACCCGGTTAGAGTTCTTGACGCTCATGGAATGGCTCTGGTAAAGTCGATGCAATTCGTACGATTTATGGAAATCAGGGAGGTGCTTGGACGGGCAGTCAAGAAGGTGGGGGTGTGTTTCTTCGTTTTGGGGTTAGCATCTTGCGCCGTTCATAGAACCACTCGCGTTCCCCCAACCCGCATGCCTCGCCCTGCCCAGGAAGCTTCCCGGGAAGAGTTGATTTCACGCCTGAGACTCCTGAGCGAGGGATTTCAGACGCTGAAGGCCACCGCGGAACTGGCACCCACCGCGGGATCGATCTATTCGGGTGTCATACGGGAATATCAGGATGTCAAGGTGTTCATCCTTTTGACCAAGCCCGCCCGGTTGCGGATGGTGGGGCAGGCGCCGGTTCTGCGTACCAGTATTTTCGACATGGTTTCTGACGGCGAGGATTTTCGCCTTTACATACCCCTAAAGCGGAAATTCATCGTGGGCAGTAACTCTGTTAGCAGAGAAGCCCGCAACCGTTGGGAAAACCTTCGGCCACAACATTTGCTCTCGGCACTGCTCCTGAGAAAGGTTGACGAAGCCACGGAAAAGTCGTTTTTGGAAGAAACGGTGTACGAGGGGCGCCAATTTTATGTGGTCCATGTGGTAGCGCAGTTTGCGAGAGACGAGATAAGACTCCTACGGAAAATCTGGTTTGATCGGGCGAATTTGGAGGTCAGCCGGGTGCAGAGGTTCGGCCCGGAAGGGAAGTACCTCCAGGATGTCACCTATGCTGATTACCAGGATTTCGACGGAGTTCACTACCCGACGGCGATTCGACTAACCCGGCCCGTGGAGGATTACCGATTGGCCATGCGAATCCAGAAAGCTACTTTCAATCAGGCCATTGGACCGGAAAAATTCGTCCTGGAGCCGCCACCAGGGGTGGAGAGAATCATGCTGCCAGAAGAGAAGGTCGTCTCGGAGAGCGTCGATGGTCGGTAAGCTGGTCATGTCGAACATCTTGCACCGCCCGGTGCGCACTTTTATTAGTGTCGTGGCGGTGGCCATCGAGGTAGGAATGGTGCTGCTGGTGGTGGGGATGACCACCGGGATGGTGGAGGAGACGGCGAAAAGGGTAGAAGGTGTGGGTGCGGACATCCTGGTGCAACCGCCGGGGGCTTCTTTCCTGATGGCCCTTACGGCCGCGCCCATGCCCATCAAGGTCGGCGACAAATTGAGCGAGCTCCCGCGGGTGAAGGCCGTGGCGCCGGTCCTCTTCCTCTTTAATGCCACCGGAGGCGTAAACCTGATTTACGGGATTGATCTGGATAGCTTTAACCGGGTCAGCCGGGGATTCGTCTATCACGCGGGAGGGCCTTTCGAGCAGCCCTATGACGTGCTTGTGGATGACTGGTACGCCCGCGCGAATGGTGTCGAAGTCGGTAAAGAGATTACTCTTGTGAATCATGATTTTCGAGTGTCCGGCATTGTGGAACATGGGAAGGGATCTCGGGTCTTCATCCCGATCAGTACGGCGCAAGAGCTTGCCGGGTCCAAGGATCGGGCTTCCATTTTCTATGTCCTTTGTACCGATTCTTCCTATACCCAATCCGTTGGGCAGGATATCCGTAAATTGCTCCCCAAGCACGAAATACGGCCTATCAAGGTGTACATGTCGCTGATGACTTCCAATAACCTGCCGGTGATGAACTCTTTTATTACGGTTATGATTCTGGTAGCGGTGTCCATAGGATTCTTGGTGGTTTTTCTTTCTCTCTATACCACCATCCTGGAGCGGACGCGGGAAATCGGTATCTTAAAGTCGCTGGGAGCCTCGAAGCGATATATAATTAACATCATCCTGAGGGAGACGTTTCTGATGGCCCTGCTGGGAATTCTGGCCGGTTGGGCGGGCACCATCCTGGCCAAGAGAGTGATCCACGAGTTTTATCCGACCCTTGCGGTCAAACTAACGGTGGAATGGGCACTCTGGGCGGCTTTGCTGGCTTTTGCCGGGGCGCTGCTCGGCGGACTTTATCCGGCCATCCGAGCGGCTCAGGCAGACCCGGTGGATGCGTTGGCTTATGAGTAGGAGCCAGGGAAGGCGGATGTAAGGGCAGGTTGATTTGGAACCCATTATCGAGACCGAGGAACTGAGAAAGACCTATCGACTCGGCAAAGTGGATGTGCCCGTTCTCCGAGGGGTGGACCTTCGTGTCCGCCGGGGCGAGTTCGTGACGATCATGGGACCCTCCGGATGCGGGAAATCCACCCTGCTGCATGTTTTGGGCGGGCTGACGCCTCCGAGCAGTGGCAGAGTTTGGGTGGATGGCAATGATTTTGCCAAGATGAGTGATACCGACCGGACCCGCTTTCGCCGCCACAAGATCGGCTTTGTATTTCAACGGTTTAATCTGTTGCCCACCCTTACGGCTTACGGGAATATAGTCATCGCCCAGGACATCCAAGGGAACGGATTTAATCCTCATCGTTTTGATAAAATTGTTGAGACCCTTGAAATTCGGAAGAAGTTGGGGCAGAAGCCTTCGACCCTTTCCGGCGGAGAGCAGCAGCGGGTGGCCATTGCCCGGGCACTCATCTGCGAACCTAAGATCCTTTTGGCCGATGAACCGACGGGAAACCTGGATACCGAGAATGCACGGATGGTTTTGGAAATGCTCCAGGAACTCAATCGTGACTTCGAGCAAACCCTCTTGGTGATTACCCACAACCCTGAAGTGGCGGCCGGGGCGGAACGGATCATTCAGATTCGCGATGGACAGGTGGTCGCCGATTGAGGGCAGGAGGAAGCCTTGGCGCAGACCCTAAGAGGTAGTCCGGCGGTCGTTTCTGAAGAGACTCGCGAGGGGAGCCTCTCCGAGTCATCTTCTGTAGCTCGCCGACAGGAGGGACTGACTTCCGGTTTTCTGAGGAGATTCGGAGGAGGTGCGCTGCGGGCGGTCTTTTGGACGTATCGTCGCGGTGGCTGGCAATACGATATTCAGGTTGCCGTAATTCTTGCCTTTATTTTTCTAACACCGCGTTCCTGGCTCGGGGATCAGCCGACGGCTGCCGTGCGGCCTGCCCCGGGCAACTCCGGCGTGGTCCACGTCCTGACCGCAGATGGGGTCGCGTTATACCATGTGGACGCGCAGTTACTTGACTCTGCGGAGCCCCGGGAAACTTCTTCCAGCCTGATGAGGGTTCTCGAACGTCGGCTTTCCACTCCATTTCAGCTTAAAAGCTTTGCTCCCGTTAAAAACGCCCAAGAGGTAGTTGTGGGCTATGATGTTTTGGTAGAATCGGCTGGCGATTAAGTTACCCCAAGGCTACTATCTAACGGGGTGTCTGGTTTCCGGTCTGACCGTAGGCGCACGCCCAGGGTGGGGTACTTGAGTATTTCTTGAGGTTCAGTGACAAGGGGCTTATAATTGCGATGATGGGCGTTTTCGGGAAATGGATCCTGGTGGGCGGCATGGCCGCCGGTGCGTTGTGGGTTTCCCAGGAGGCTAAGACCGCGTCGCGGAGCAACAGCCATCCTTTGGAGCTCAAGGAAGTTCTGCGCCGAATGGATAAAATGGCAGGGAGATTGAAGACCCTTTCGGCCAGCTTGGAGTACACCCGCGTGACCGTTCTGGTGGACGATAAATCCACTGAGTATGGCGAAATCTTCTTCCGGAACCGAAAAGGGCCGCAGATTCTTATCCGGTTCCAGGAGCCGAATGGGAAGACCGTCCTGTTTGGCAGGAATAAGGCTGAGATTTACCTGCCGAAGATGAACCAGCTCCAGGAGTACGACTTGGAGAATCAGCAGGGAGTGCTGGAGCAGTTTCTCCTGCTGGGCTTCGGAACTCACTCGGGCAGATTGCGCAAATCTTATGATTTGAGGTTGAGGGGTGAACAGGAGTTGGATGGCGATGCTGTGGTGGTTTTGGAGCTAACGCCCAAAGAATCTGAGGTGATGGACCGGATTCAGAAAGTGACCTTGTGGGTCAGCGAGGAATCCTGGCTGCCGGTACAGCAAAGATTTAATGAGCCCAGCGGCGATTATTCGCTGGCGAAATACGGGTCGGTGAAAGTCAACCTTTATTTGCCGAGTTCGAAATTCCGGATCCAGACCCGACGAGATGTAACCCGGCTCAAGATGACCCGTTGAGCAGGACAGATTCAACGGACGTGTTCCACCCGCCCTTTTTCCCCAACTTTTCGACTCATGATCTTGCACTTCGACCTGCGAAATTCACCTTTCAGCCGTTTTGGGTCGCCCCGGGCCGTTCGTTCTTTTAGGATCAGGAATTGGGTGCAGAACCGGACCTTTTAAGGAGACTGGCAGAGACGTGATCAGCCGCTTGACCCTACGGCGAAAAAGAAACGCGGTTCACCGGCGTCTGCGGGAGTTTCGGATGATCGCCAAGGGGCTGCTCTCCACGCGGCATCCGATCTTGGCCCACCTGATTCCCATCCGCCGTTGCAATCTTTCCTGCACTTATTGCAACGAGTACGACGACTATTCCAAGCCCCTTCCCTTGCCGGACCTGATTCGGCGCGTGGATAGGTTGGCCGCTTTGGGAACCACCATCATTACGATCAGCGGCGGAGAGCCTCTGCTCCACCCCGAGTTGGACGAGGTCATTGATCGCGTGCGACGGCATAAGATGATCGCGGGAATGATCACCAACGGTTACCTGCTTACCGCAGAGCGAATCGGTCGGCTGAACCGTGCCGGACTGGAACAATTGCAGATCAGCATCGACAACATTCAACCGGATGAGGTATCCAAAAAGAGCTTGAAGGTTCTGGACAGGAAACTTCAATTACTGGCCGAACACGCCGAATTTGCCGTAAACATCAATTCGGTGATCGGGGGCGGCATCCGCAATCCCCGGGATGCTCTGGTCGTGGCCCGCCGGACGGTGGAATTGGGATTCACCAGTACGGTGGGAATCATTCACGACGGGACCGGCCAGCTCCGGCCCTTGAGCCAGGAGGAGCGCGACATCTTCCTCGAAATCAAGAGCATGGGCAAGCGCTCCTATGCCCGCGTGAACTATTTCCAGAACAAGATTGCCGATGGATTACCCAACCGCTGGCGTTGCCGGGCCGGCGGCCGCTATCTCTACATCTGTGAAGATGGTTTGGTCCACTACTGCTCCCAGCAGCGTGGATATCCGGCGGTGCCTTTGGAAGGTTATTCCTTCGAGGATATTCGCCGTGAATATTATTCGGAGAAATCCTGCGCTCCCTATTGCACCGTTTCCTGCGTGCAACAGGTGGCGCTCATGGATTTTTGGCGGGACCCCCAGAAGCCGCAACCCCTTCCTACGAACCGGGATCGCCTGGTTCAACTCCCCGCCCTGGCGCGGGAAGATCGTTGACCCTGTTATTCGCCCGCGGTCTGCTATAACGATTTCCCGTCATGATCCGGCGCCTCCAAATCCCGACGGGGATTCCGAACCGCATCCTCAGCCATGCATGACCTCCGGAGCGCTTCCCTTTGCCACTACCTTTTGGGTTTGGACGCACCGGTTGGCTGGGAAGACGGATTGTCCACTTCGCCGACGACCCTGATGCGGGTTTTTGCCTTGAATTGCCGATAGTCGGTGTATTTGATAATTTGCCGGACCCGCACTGGCCCGGAGGAGAAGTAGAGGGTATCCTCGGCTCGGGTGTAGGTGGGAAACCAGAATTTTCCGTCAATCTGCTCGCGGTAGGTGATAAAGCGGGGAAACAGATTTTCCCCCTTTTTGGTGCGGATTTCCGGAACCGACCGGCCTTCGCTCTTGACGATCTGCAGATCCCGATCGTCCACCCACACCTTTCCCTGAAAATACTGCTTTCCCTTCGCAAGGACCCGGGGGCGAATGGAGAAGACGTAAGCCGTCAGCTCGTCCACTCGGGTGTGGGCCAGGTATTTAACCTCGTATTCGGGGAGCTCATCGGTGGTCATCACGAAGGGCTGGATGCTGCGCATGGCGTTCAAGTCTTCCTGCGTGATGCCGATTCGCTGCAGGGTGGGGATGGGTGCGTAGGTGACTCTTTCAATACGCTTCCCTTTATCGTCATACAGAATGTCCCAGGATTGCTCATAGGTGCCGACCACGCCGCCGTGGGAGCCGAGCTCCTGAACCTTATTGATCTGATGGTAGGTATAGTTTTCCCGCGCCTCGCGGAACATCCTCTCCTTGGTTGTAAAAGCATGGATGATTTGCTGTATTTCCTGAGGCGACGGGTCCTTCAACTCGGGCGAGGAAGGCAGGGAGAGAGGGGAGTCGGTTGCCTGAGGAGGCACGGACCCTCCTACGCGCGAGAAGCTGAACATCCAAGTAAGAGTCAGCGCGAGAAAAAGCGCGGACCGCCACGGTTGCCTTTTCATAAGTATCTCTCCTGAGTTCCTTCCATATCTATAAGAGTCTCACATAACGCAAAAGGTTGCCAGCCTGCGAGGATAGTTTCCGCCGGGGCTCTTGCCAAAGGTCCTCCAGGGCCACCGACAAGCGTGACGGTTTAACTTCCCGCCGCTTGGGGTTATGATAGGAACCCCAACACGGAAAGGGAGAGGTAAGCCCATGAGCGAAAAGGATTTCAGATTGGATCGGCGCGATTTTCTCAAGGTTACCAGCGGCACGGCGGCGGGTTTCATGATCGTCAAGCCGGAGTCGGTGCGGGGAAGCCGGGCCAACTCGGCCGTGCAACTGGGAATTATCGGCTGCGGCGGGCGCGGCCTAGCCGTGGGGGCCTCGATGGTGGAAAACACCAGCACTCGAATAGTGGCCTTGGCGGATTTGTTCGTGGACCGTCTGGAGGCTGCCGGGCTCCGCTTCCATCAATTGTCGGGGAAGCTGGGGGTTCCTCCGGTCTCCTCCTCCCAGCACTTTCTGGGCCCCGAGTCCTACCTTCGACTTCTGGAGTCCCCGGCGGTGGATGCCGTGCTCATTGCTTCACCTCCCTATTTCCACCCGCAGCACTTGGAGGCGGCTGTCGAAGCCGGCAAGCACGTCTATTGTGAAAAACCCGTGGCGGTGGACGTTTATGGCTGCAAGCGCGTAATGCACATCGGGGAGAAAGCCCAGGGCAAGCTCAGCCTTGATGTCGGGTTCCAGATTCGCAACGCGCCGCCGTTTGTGGAAATGGTGAAGCGAATCCATGCCGGCGCGTTGGGCAGGATCGTTTGCGGCCAAGCCTACTATTACACCGGGGCGCTGAACCTGCCTTCCTATCCGAACGCTTCACCGGCCGAAGCGCAAATCCGCTACTGGCAGTATTACCGTGAGCTTTCCGGAGACATCCTGGTCGAGCAGAATATTCACATTGTGGACATCTGCAACTGGGTTCTTGGGTCCCATCCGCTTAAGGCCAGCGCCTCCGGCGGCCGCAAAACCCGGACCGACTCCGGAAATGTTTGGGACCACTACGCGGCCACTCTGCACTATCCCAATCATGTTCCTGTCAGTTTCAGCTCTACGCAATTTCAAAAAGGATGGAATGAGGTCTGCGAACGGTTCTTTGGGACCAAGGGTGTTTCCGAATCCCACTATTCCTACCCGGTGGCCATCTACGGCGAAGAGCCTTGGGACGCTGGCCTGGGACCGGGAGCCGCTACGAGCCCCGAGCAATTTAAGCAGAGTGTTAAAAGCGGTATGTTCCCGGGGGCTCTTGAGCACGCGGATTCTGAAAAGCAGAAGGCCTTTATCAAGAGCATCACTTCGAAACAGTTTCACAACCAGGCCGATCAAGGCGCGGAAAGCGCGTTGAGCGCCATCTTGGCGCGTACGGCCGCCTATGTCGGGGAGGAGGTTACCTGGGATGAACTGGTGACCTCGGATGCGCGCTGGGACCCGATGATTGATCTCGCGGACTTGGCCGGGGCGTGAGCCTGGCTGGCCCGGAAAACGCCCGGGAGCTTTGGAGCTTGCGCGAGCGCCGGGAGCACTATTTTGTCCGCCCTGAATGGGGTCGCGATCGCGGAGGGAGGCCGGATTCTTATTTCCCTAGATGGAGGTTGAGTCCCAACGAAATCTCCAAGTTGTGAGCGCTGCCGCTCACCGGGAATGCCGCGCCGATGGTGGCGGATGTGGGCAGACCGAAACTCGGCGTCCCCATAAAGTGGTTGCGGAAATCCAGGCGCGCGGCCAATGCGGGCAGAAATTTCCAATCCAAGCCCACCCCGAAATTGACCCCAGGTTTGTTGCTGTTTTCCAGAGCCGCCGATTGTCCGGCGAATCCTTGGGTTCGGGCCAGGTTCTTGGCATCGCTGGTGGGCCCGAAGCGGGTGAAGTTGATTCCGGCGGTGACGTAGGGCCTTATCCGGCCTAATTCGACAGGGCTATGGACTGCCAGGTTGGCGTTGAACCGCCGGATAAGAACCCCGTAACCGACCTCCTCGGGAGGGATCTCTTTGAGGTCCGTGATGCGAAGATTGTTGTGGCCCGTCGCATAGGCGAATTCCAGTCCCAAAAGACTCGAGAGCATGTACTCGCCCCCGAAGATGATCTTTCCCCCTTTGGCGTAGTTTGACTGAAACGGGTCGGAATCGACGGCGAAGGAGTTTTCGCTGAAAAGATATGTTCCGCTTGCCATGGCGAAGACTCGAACGCCTTGCGCCCGGGCCTGTGGCGAGAGACCGAATAAGCCTGCCGCCAGCCACAGGAGTGCAAAATAACGCAACCGAACCATTTAGAATTCCCTCCTTCTAAAAGAGCTTGCCGGGATCAGGGGTCCCGGTGATTCCCCGTTTTCCATATGGCGATTTCTTGCAAGCGCCGGGCGAAAGGGATTGTGAGGGCGCTTCCGGTGTTGGTCGAAAAGATGGGAAGAAAGGCCCAGCCGAATCGGCGGCCGCCCCGCTTGGTGTCCCGTCCAGATCGGGTACGGAGCCTTTTCTCGTCTTGGGAATACCGAGCCCGATGCGGGATGAAGCGCCGGCTACAGTCCCTCCTAACGTCCGCGAAGGCGATTCTTGATGCGCGTCTGCCGTAGTTTCTTTCGCTTCCGTTTCGGTTTGGAAATGATAAAAGTGCCCGTGCCGACGCGTCGAGCCTTCCAACGGTTGGGTCTGTTGTCTTGGGGTGAGATGGTCCTTACCTCCTTCTCCCGGTACGTCGCTCTCCGGGAAGCGATTGAGCTGCAATTGCCAAATTCCTTATCTGTCCGGAACCTTATGCTGGGTTGGATTGGATGATTCAGAGGCCCGCGGCATCAGTGAGCCGGAGCAATCGAATAGACTCTCAGAACCCGCCTTTTCTTGTTCCAACGGCCGGTTATGACCACTCTCTCCCCGGCAAGTTCCTCAGGGATGGAAATCCCGACCAGTTCATACACCACCCCCTTTTCTTTCGCGGCCAGCGCATAGCGGCTGCCTCCCCGCACGCAATCAAGGGTGCACTGCTTGGCGTCGGAGATCAGTTCGGGATGTGAAAGCCCGCAAAGCTGGTCGCTCAACTCCCCTCTGAATTCCTGCGTCTTCTGCTTTCCCACCAGAGCCGTAACCAAGACAACGGTTAGGGCAAGCAGGACAGTGGTTATTTTTCTCGTGTGAGGTGGAGGTCGAAGCGGCATTTTTCTCCCGGTCCCCGGGGTGGAGGGCGGCTGCGACCTCGCCCTGCGCTGCGCCCGTATCTTAGGTTCAAGGGCAGGCTCATTCGGAAACCTGCAAGAGTTTAAGTGTAGCATAAAGGAGGGGATTGGTTCAGGTGGGGTGCCAAGGCCGGCTCGGTGGGGTAGGAGGGTCGGGTTGGACTACGGGAGACTGGATGGGCCTTGTTCTGGGAAGCCAGCCGTAAGCTGATCTTGCCAGGGGTGGATGGGGTCGTGTTGGTCGCCGATCCGCAACTCAAGCAAGGATAAAAGGGGATGGGGCGCAGGCCGGTAAAGTGTAACCCATCAGGTGACAGTCCATGCACTCAACTTGTTCCGATAGAGGCCGTACACCTGACAGGAGAGTGCAAAGCTCCCTGTCTGCCAGGGCACCGGCAGGGAAAGGAAGACGATCGGCTGGCTCCACGATAAGAGTCCGCGCCAGGGTAATGCCCAAGTCCGGGAAGCCGTCGCTCACGGCCCAGGTGCCGTCCTACGTGCCGCATCATTCGTCCTGGCGGGCGCTGGCGGCGGCAAATCAGGCCGGCAATTCGCTCCAGTTTCGCATCCGCACCAAAGAGCAGGAACTCGGGAACAGCGGAACGGGCACCGCGGCGATCGCGACCAGCGGCGTGGTCACACTGAATCCGCTGGTGGTGCCGACGAACGGCAATCCGCATCCCATCGACTGGCGCTCGGAACTGTATGGCGTCGGCCTGGGGATCAAGATCGGCAGCGCGGTCTATACGGTCGATACGATCTCTGACGACGGCGTGCTGAAGGTCGATCCCACCCCGGGGACGGCGGTCGCGGCGGCGGCCTACAAGGTGGTGGCGCCCCGGCTGCGCATGGGGCCGTTCCTGGCGCGGACGGGCGGGATTGCGGCGTTCACCCTGCCGGCCGAAGGGCAACTCAACAAGACACTGGCGATCAACCCGCTGGTGCAACTACCGGATTGGGTGGTCGAGGCCGCATGAGTAGTGAATAGTGATCAGTGACCAGTCACTTACCACTAATCACCAGCCACTGCAACAAGGAGACAAAGACATGAAGAAGACCCAAACGAAGCCCCTGGAGACGCAGATCGACGTGATCGACAGCCTGCTGCCGACCGAGCAGACCGTCACGGTGAGCAGCAAGCCAGTCACGCTCAAGCCCCCCACAGTGGCCGCCGTGCGGAAGCTCCGCAAGGTGCAATACTCTTTCGCGCTGAAGGACGGGAAAGAGCCGGATATGGACTCTCTGGCCGACGCGAGCCTGGACCTGGCGATGGCAGCCGTGCAGGCCTGCATCCCCGGGCTCGATCACGAGCGGGCCTTCCGCCTGGTGCTGATATCGGGCGGCGAGGCCGGTGAACTGGTGCGGACCGCCATGAACCTTTGCGGCATCGGAACGGGGATTCAGAAGGCGCTCCGGGAGGGCGCCGATGACCTCCCTACCTGATCGCCCGCGCGGTCGGCCGCACGGTGGGCGAGGTGATGACCGGAATGTCAGCGGTCGAATACGAGGGTTGGCGGCACCACTTCTCGCGTTGTCCACCGGGCGATTATCACTTGCAAATGATCTGTGCGGTGATCGGGGCGGCCCTGCTGAGCTTTTTCGGCCAGGAGGCGCGCTCGCCCTACGACATCGCGCCGTGGTTGGAGCCGCCTGGGAAGCGCGAGAAACGCGAGGCGGAGGAGGCGGAACAACAACAAGTCGCGCTGGTGGCATTCGTGAGCACGGCCTATCAGCGGAGCAAGGCTAAGGAATGAGCTTCACCAGCGCGACCGTGAGACCGACGATGCCAGCAGCCATGAGCCACATATGCCGGAAGATGTCAGCCTTGAGCTCGGCGATATCCGTCTTGGTCGCAACGTTGCCGCCGATGGCGTCGCCCACGGTGGCGACCACGGCCTCGGCTTGGCCGTCGTTGAATCCGGCTTGTTTGAGGGCTTTCACGGCCTTGTGGGTGTCGAAGGCGAGGGTGCTCATGCACGGGATGATACCACATAGCGCCTCCGTGAACCAGGGAGGTGGGGTCCATGGCTGACGTTTACGCTGATTTCATCGCGCACAACGCTCGGTTCGTCGCCGGGCTGCGGCGCAACGCCGACGCACTGCGGCGGCAACAGCAAGCTGTGAATGGGCTTCGGCGCGAAGTGGGGGCGTTCAACCGCAGCGCGCAGGCGATGGTGGGGTGGCTCGTATCGATACGTTCCGCCGTTAACATTCTAGCCGGCAGCGCCGGGCTGGGGTTGCTGGTCAAGCGACAGACCGACTTCGGTGCCCGGATCGAGGCCGAAACCGAAAGACGCACCCGCGCCGCTCATCAGCAGATCGAGTTGCTCAAAGCCGAGGGTGCCGAACGGCTGCGATTGCAGGCGCAATTCGAGGTTGAGAACCAGCTTGCCGACGAGCAGCTTCGGATCACACGCGGACTGGAAACGGCCCGAGGCAAAGCCAGAGATCAACTGCTGGCCGAGCAGGCCGCGCTCAAGGAAACCGTCGAGGGAGTAAATAAGCTCGTCGAGGCGAGAGAGAACCAGTTGCGCGTCGAGACGGAAGCTCAGGCCCTGGCCCAGACCCAGCAGCGGTTGATCGAGGCGAATCTCGCTCACCGGCAGGACCTGTTCGGAATCCAGGGCCGGACCCGGCAGTTGGAAAGGGAAGCCCAGGCAACACGGAAGCGGATCGCGAGAAAGCCTGCTGCCGATCCGGAACAACTGGCTTTGGAAGCGACTCAGCAAAGGGGCGTGGAGCTGGCGCGGGAATTGTCCGAAGCTGAGGCCCGTTTTAAGGCTGGGTTCGGCGATACTGTGGAGATCGAGGCCCTGAAGCTGCGGATTCGCCTCTTGGTGGAGTACCGGGAAGCCAGCCTTAAACTGTTCCAGGCGCAAGCCGAATCTCTGGCGCTCAACAAAGCTGAGGCCGTAATCAAGGCCAATTCGCTGGAGGCGCACAAGAAGGCGATTGAGCTGCAGATTCGGGAGTTGAAAAACGCCAACCAGTTGGCGAACCTGAGCGGGATCAAGCTGATCGAACAGCAGCAGAGTATCGCTCTGGACGCCAAAAAGAAGGCACTTCACGATGCGGCGAAGAAAGCCGAGAAGGAAGGCGATCTGGAGGCGGCGGGTTTACTGGAAAAAGAATTTAGGAAACTGTATCGTGCCGATGCCCTCGAGGAAAAACAGAGAGGTCAGTTAAAGAACCTGCTGGAGCAAAAGAAGCAGATCGAGCTGGCCAAGCAGGTCTTCGCTACCCTGGGCAAGGGGATCGAGAATCTCATCCTGATGACGCAGAGTTGGAGGGACACGCTGAAGCAGGTGCTGGCCGCCCTGGTCAAGATCGCGGTGCAGCAACTGGTGATCAATCAGATCACCGGGTTTTTCAGGGGTTTGTTCGGCGGCCGGGCCGCGGGCGGTCCGGTACAGTCGGGTCGGTCCTATCTGGTGGGCGAGCGGGGGCCGGAGGAGGCGCTCCCACTTTCCACTTCAGCATCCACATCGAATCGACCGATGGGCCCGGCGTGCGCGCGGCGATGGCGGAAGCCGTTCCGGTGATCGAAGCCCGCGTGAGTCAGTCGGTGCGCGGACAAGTTGCCGCCGACATGTCGCGGCCCTCGCCGCTCAGGAGGTTGACTCGTGGAGGCTGACGCCGCAATGGCCTAGGATTCGCTGGATGGAGTACCGGCCCCGCTCGCTGATCGCCGCGGTGTTGGTTTCTCCGGTCTTGAGGTCGGTCCAGCTTACGGTCTGGGAGCGGTACATCCGGCGCATCACGTCGGCCGCTTCGTCACCGTAGAATGCAGTCGAATAGAGGGGCTCGGTCGAAGCATCCTCGTGATTATGGGGACGGCTGGGGTCGAATTCGAGGACCTTTTGCCGGACGGAAAAGCTCCCGTCGTCAGTTACGACCGGCTCCGTGAAGGTCAGTTGCAGATGCATGCGGTCCTCGGGGCGCTCAACCTTATCCTTAAATTCCCAGGATTCGAGGCCGGCACCCCAAAGTTTCTTCTGGAACCAGAACCTGACATAGGGCCCTGGTCGTACATACCGATGATGGGGCGCGCGATAGCAGCCCATGAAGATCTCGCCATAGGGGGCCCCCTTCGCCGAATTGGAAATATGATTGTAGTCGTAATTTACCCGCGGGAAACGCCAGGGGTCCAAGCACTGCTTTCGGGCGGACTCCACGGCATTCCGTCGGTGCCATTGGTTGACTGTATAGGGGTGTAGCTGGTCCTCTGGTATGTTGGAGCAGAGCCGCTTCAATAAGGCTTTTTCCTCTGGGGTGAGTTCCTTAGATGTAAAAATCATCTTCCCCGAATTCCTTCGGGAAGATGTCGGATTGCCCCCAGGCGGAGGGAGAGAGGGCGGCGAACAGGAAGGCCGCCGTCAGGATGCGCGTCGAGTGTCTCATGGCCATGACTCCTTTCTTGGGGTTGGATGCGCGGCGGCGCCGCCGGGTTTACTCCGGCGGGAAAACAGGATAGCCAAGGCGAGAGGAAGGAGTAAAGAGTCATGTTGATTCAGTTCCCCTCCGACGCGCTGATCACGCGCTCGGACCTGGGCCTGCGGCATACCGGCCAAGTGGCGTTGCGCTCGATGTATGGGGCCGGAACCCAGGTGCTGGGACGCGGTCCGGGGTGTTGGGCGGGGCGACTGGAGATCGCACCGACGGACCGCTTCACCGATGCCACGCGCCGCACGGTGGAGATGTTTCTTTCTCGCCTGCGCGGGGCGCTGAATACCTTTGAGGTCCCGATTCATCGACCGAGTTCCGGGACGCTGGCGGCGGGCACGGCGTTGACGGTGAGCGTGGCCACGATAATCGCCTCGGGCGCGTTGGAGATCACCGTGATGGGCGCGGCGAGGGGGCTGGTGGTCGGCGACTACGTGAGAATCGGCGGACGGCTCTATCAGTTGGCGACCGACATGGTCGCCTCGAAATTCACCGTCGAGCCGCCGGCAATGCCACCGACGGGATCAGCCGTCCTCTGGGAGAACGTGACCTGCCGGGCGCGGTTGGCGGAGAGCCGTGAGGGTGGCCTGGTTTCGTCCTGGACGCCGGATTTCGGCGGTCCCTGGGTGATCGATTGGGAGGAGGCGATCTAAGTGGGGAAGAAGGCCAGCTTGATCAGCAAGCCCAGAACCCCAAGCTGGAGAGGGATTAAAACCCCGAAGACCGCGAATTTGAGGACTGCAATGTCTGACTTCAACTCGGCAAGGTCCTGCTTGGTGGTCAGGTTTTCAACGTTGGGGATGGCTCTGGCGGCTGCGGCTGCTTCTTCATCCGTCATCCGAGGCGCCAGCACTGACCAAAGCTCGATAGACTTCTTCCACCATGATGCTCATGCTGCTCAATCTAGCACGGATGGGCGGTTGTCAACAATCTTTTCTTGACCGGCTGGCGACACAGGAGACCTGACCGATGGCAGACGGGAAGCGCTGGGTGCAACATCTGATCACGATTGAAACCTCGCCGGTCGTGCGGCTGTGGACCGGCTACGACCGCCTGAGCATCGGCGGCCACAGTTACGAGGGGGGCGGCAAGGCGCTCTCGATCAGCGAGGCGGAGACGACCTCCGGCGATCCCGACCGCCGCATGACGCTCACCCTGTCGGGCATCCCCACCGACACCCGGCGGAAGTTCCTGCAAGACGTGGGGCCACTGCCAGCCATGATCGAGTGGATTTACTCGAACAACTCTGGGGCGAGCTGGCAGAAGATTCCGCTCTCATTTCGCGGGCGGCTCTCGACTCCCGCGTTTTCGGACGGCACTTTTCAGATCGAGATCGAGACGCTGCGCGGAGACGTGGACCGGGGGCGTCCGCTCCGGTGGTCGCACGAGGACCAGCAGCGGCGGTTCCCGGAAGACAAGGGACTGGAGCACATGCGAACTCTGGCACAGCAGGGAGTAGAAACGGGATGGCCGCCATGAGGATGAGGGTTCAGACGAAAAACGTCTTGACGACGAGGCTGACAACGCCGGCAAGCACCAAGCCGACCATCCACTTCAAGAGTGTGACGTCGGCCTCGATGTTGACAAGTCGATTTTCATAAGTCGCGATCTCTTCGGCGGCGTCACGGGCTTTGTCGTCGGGCGCGCCGGCCGCCTTGAACGCCTGGTAGGTTTTGGAAAGCATCATCGCCATAGGGAGCAATATAAACGTTTTGAACTGTTTGCACAAGCAGGAGATGCCATGAGCGAGAGCCACGAGCACGACTTGCGGCTAAGGTCGGTGATGGAGAGAGAAGGTTTGGGGCCGTCCCTCTGGCGCGAGCGGGACTGCATCACGCTGGTCCGAGCCGTAATCCGGGAATTGTCGGGACGAGAGCCGATCTTCGAGCTGCCCGCCTGGGCCGATGGCCTCACGGAAGAAGAGACAATCCGGCGCGCGCCGCGCGAGCACGGCACGCTGCGCCAGGGTTGGATTGAACTCTTGGATGGAGAGCCGCGGTTGCGGCGGGTCTCGAAGGCCACCCTGCCCGCGTCCGGCATGATTGCACTGACGTCGGTGCGAGGCTTGGCGGTGGACCGGGCGGAAGCGCCGGTTCGTGGCCCGCTGCTGGGCGTGATCGGTCCCGACTGCGCCCTGTGAGTGCGCTCGCACGAGAGGTTGAGTCGGGCCTGGCCCGTGGCCGATCGGTGGGAGGTCCGGTAGATGCCTGGTATTGGATTAGCGATTTACGGCGGCATCAAGGCGGCGCTGGCCGTGAAGGGTATAGCCGGCTTTTTCATCAAGCTCGGGTTCAGTTCGGCATCTCGTATGGCGCGAAACTTTTGACTCGGTTGCTTTCTCCGCGACGGCCGCCGCTCGAGGCATTGGGCGGCCCCAAGCACACCATCCGGGGCGAGGTGGTCAACGCCCGCTGGATACTCGGCAAGGTCCGCACCGCCGGCGTGCTCTGCTACTTCGGCTCCCGTAGCCGCGAGGCTCGCATGGGATTGATTCTCTCCGAGGGGGCCTGCGAGAAGATCGACGGGCAGATGTGGATCGACGGCCACGCCGTCCGGCTCACTCGGACTCCCCACACGGACGGGGACCTGCTGAGGCCCGTCAGCGGCAGTCGATATTACGGCAAGATCGAGGTCCGCGAGTATTTCAGGGCCGACGGGACGCAAGGGTTGTACCTGCGCACTCCAACTCCTACCCAGACCTACACCTACGATCAAGGGGATGGGACCTACGGGCCGGTCCCTACGCCCTGGACCGAGCGCCAAAAGATGGCCGGCGTTCCACCCGAACGAGCCCCTGCCGTGCCCTTCGTCACGTCCTATCCTGAATGGACTACGGACCACAAACTGAACGGGCTCTCCTGGGTGTACGTCAGGTTGACCCAGCCCCCGTATGGACAGGACATCGACAAGCGCTTCTGGACGCGGGTTCCCAACCTGGAGTTTCTGGTTGACGGCCGCAAGATCACCTGGCCGGGACAGACCACTCCCAAATGGACCGAGAACGCGGCTGCCGTGCGCTACTGGTGGGAGACCGAGCGCCGCGGACGAGATGCCGGGGCCATCGAGGCCAGCGCCTTCCAGTCTGCTTACGATGCCTGCGAGCCACGCCGAGTTCCGCAAATACGCCACAGCCAAACGCTATACGATCCATGGCGTGATCTCGGCGGGCGACGACGTTTCCAGCGTCGAGGACCAGTTGGATGTGGCCTGGGCCGGAGAGGTGATCGAGGCCGGCGGCAGGTTGCGCTTTCGTCCCGGAGTCATGCGGCCAGCAACGGCCAAGCTCGATTTGAGCGAAAAGGAGATCATCGAGCCGCCGTCGGTTCGGCCCTGGCCGGCGCTGCAAGAGCGGATCAACGCCCTCGACGCCGAGATCGCGCAGTCGGCGGCCCATGAATGGACCAAGCTCGGCTTGCCGAAGTACCGCGACCCGGCGGCCTTTGAGCGGGACGGCCAGGAGCGCTCCGGCAGCATCCGGCTGGCCTACGTCACGAACCCGATTGCGGCAGGACGGTTGCAGGCGGTCAACCTGCGCCGCGCCCGCGAGAGCCTGCGCCTGGAAGTGGCGGTGATGCCGGGAGAGAACTTCGAGCGGCTGAAGCTGATCCCGACCGATGTGGTCGCGGTGACCCTCTCGGAGTTCGGCTTCGCGGACAAGCGCATGGAGGTGGAGCGGGTCTCGGTCCGCCCGGACTGGTCCGTGGCGCTCACCCTGCGCGAGGTCCGGGACGACACCTACGCCAACACGCTGGTACTGCCGGAATTGACCCCGCGCGTGATCCGGCTGCCGGATGAGCAGACGGTCCCGGAAGTGGCGGGGCTGGGGGTGGACGAGATCGCCGAGGTATCCGAGGACGGAGCCGTGCTGATCAATCTTATCGCTTCCTGGAACCCGGCCGCCGCGCGCGAAACCGAAGTCGAGATCAGAGAGATCCGTCCCTCGCCCGGGCGGTGACGCTATGGATAACACACAGACAAAGGAGGTACTGAAATGCCTTGGACGAATCATGGAAAAGTAATTTTGGGAACTGCATTTGCGGAGGCGAGACACGCTATGTGGCCCTGCACACCGCCAACCCGGGGACCACCGGGGCCAATGAGCTATCCGGTCACGGATACTCGCGGGCTGCGATTGCGCCCTCGCAGATGAGTGTGAACTCGACGACGGGTCAAGTCACGACCACCGCCGCCGTCACCATCTACACGCCGAACGACAGCAACGCCCAGGATGCCACGCACGTTTCGTTTTGGGACGCGGCCACGGGCGGGAATATGCTGATCTACGATTCCGACGCCATTCCAGATGTCGCCGTGCCGGCGAATGGTCAGCCTGTTCGACTGGCCTCGGGATTTGCGATTAATCCGTAGTGGAGTAGATTGATTTGCCAGCGCGGGACTCAGAGAAGGACATCAACCTAGATTCGGGTGGTCATCGTGGCGGTACTAGCGACGGGACGACACTCTGGTTCGTCGATGACGTCGATAACTACGCCCGCGCTTGGGCGGTGAGTTCTGATCCTCTGAACGTTGCCGGGACCTTAGACGGCGAGGCCACCGGCGACCTCGTGGGGTCGGTGGAGTTGGGTGCCGTTCCCACCGTGCCGCCACTTTCCGTCGCCGGAATCTTGGAAGGCGAGGCGGTTGGGGGTTTGGATGGGGCGGTGGAGCTCGGCCGGGCTTGGCCGCTCGACCTCAGCGCCTGGCAGCCGGTCGGCATGGTTGCTGGCAACCGCTTCCGCTATCCCGGCGTCATCGTCGGCAAGACCTATCAGGTTCGCGCCCGTCACAGGAATCAGAGGGGCGTGGCGGGCGAGTGGTCCGCAGTGGTCGAGCGCCAGGTAGGAGGCGATCTCACGCCGCCCGGCCCCGTAACCGGGCTGGATGTCGATTCCCTGCCGCAAGGATTTCATGCGAAGTGGACGAATCCCGCCGACAAGGATTACGCATCCACTGAGGTCTATATGGGAACGGCACCCGATTTCGCCTCCGCCGCACTGAAGGCCATCATCGCCGCCAACCATTATACGGCGCATGGATTGACGGCCGGGACGCCGGTAAACGTCTGGGTGCGGGCGAAGGACCGCAGCGGCAATTTGGGGCCGACAGCCGGACCGATGGCCGTGACGCTGACGGTCGCGGCTCGTGAGGGCGCGGCGATCCACACCGGCGCAGGGGTTCCGGCGAACTCGCTCGGAGCGGACGGCGACCTGTACATCCGGTCAGATGGCCACATCTGGCAGAAAGCCAGTGGGTCTTGGAGGGATACGGGCATTGACCTGACGGAAACGGCTGGCTCTTCCGTGCATCGCGTTGCAAGTTGGCCTCCCAGCAATTCGCTCGGCAGCAACGACGACGTAGCCATTGCCGACGACGGTCAATGGGGAAATAAAGTCTCCGGCAGCTGGATAAGGCGCGGCGACCTGACGGGACCGCAAGGCCCCCCCGGAGTTTCGGTTGGAATTCAGAATCCAGGGTTTGAGGACGGATCGGTAAATTGGACGCTGGGTAGTGGTCGCACGATTCTTAACAGTTCTTCGCAAGCTCATACCGGGAACTATTCGCTGCGGATGGTCCTCTCCGGTGGTTCCGTCGAAACTCGGAACCGCAATGCTGACAACACGGAATATCTGGTCGAGGTCGTTCCGGGTGAGACCGTGATCTACGGGTCGTTTTGGGCGCGCCGAAGTAGTGGGTCGCTCACCGTGACCCTCCAGGTCGCACTGATTCGTGCCGATGGCAGGACCACTATCTCGAACCACCAGATCGCCAGAGGGACCGCAACCTCCAGTTGGAAGAAGTTTGAGGGTCGCTACGCCATTCCTGCGGGCAGCGCAACCTTCGTTCGGTTCAGGTTGACGGCGGCAGGGAGTGGCACCGTCTATTTCGATGACGTGTACGCCGCCAAGGTGCTGACCAATAAAGAGGTCTTGGAAGACGGTAAGCCGGTTGATGTTACAAATAAGCACGTTAAGCTGGAGCAGTCACCAGGAACCACGGGCGGAACCACTTATGTCTCTGATTCCGCGAGCGTCTGGAAAGATGTTCCTGAAATGACAAAAAGCGTAAATGTCAAGGGCGGCAAGATTCTCATTGTGTTTCACGGGGAGGTAGTCATTCGGGTTAGCCAGCAGGTTCGCACACGGGTTTTGGTGGATGGCGTGGTTCAATCCGGTTCTGACAGGTCACTGGTTCAGGGGAATGGGGATCAATACAATTACGCTACGGCCAGCAACGTTTGGGTTGTGACGGGATTATCGGATGGAAACCACACTGTTAAGATTCAGGGTAAGGCAGATATCACGCTTGCTCGGAAATCCTATTGGAGAAGTAACCTGCGTATATTGCAAGTTTTATCGCTGGACTAGGTAGTGGCTAGGGGATAGTGACCAGTGGCTGGTGGCTAACCACGATTCACTATCCACAATCCACTACTAAGGAGGGAAAGCGTGAAGCAGATCAGATTCACCAATCCGTTGACCGTCGGCGAGTACCCGCATCAGTTCCAGGTGAATGATGCCCATATCGCCAGCATATCGTTCAACGCCCATAAGGGATACCGCGACGAAGGGGGTAGCCAACCTTTCGATTGTGCTGGAATCCAGCGATGGCAGGTGGGCCAAGAATGTCGTTTGTGAGAATGAAGAGTGTTTGAAACTCATGGAGAAGGTTCTTGAGCTAACCTTAGAGTCAGCAGAGACGGTTCCGGCAGGCACGACGGAGGAGGCTGAAACTTCCACTCCTCCTAAGCAAGTTGCTCAAGAAATTCTCGAAAGGATGCAGGGGGCAAGACAAGGAGATCACTTGCAGTTGCCGGCGGAAACGATCGGTGATATTCCAGCGGAAGACGAAGAGGAATAACCTTAAAGTTCACCCCGGTAGAATCCTGCCGCAAGCATCTTGAAAAGGTTCGCTGGGTGGGGAATGAATACAGAGGCTTGCTATTCCGGCTCAAGCCTGATATAAAATCCTGGGAGCTTGGTTACTCGAAAATCTGATTGTGGAGGGTGGTTATGAAGAAGGTATGTTTGTGTTTGGTATTTGGATTGGTCTTCTCTGTTTTTGCGTCTGCCAGTAAGCACGGCGGCACCTGGACGGGTTGGCTGTCTGACGGCAAATGCGGCGGGTCTCCGGAAAAAGCCATGAGCGCTGGCCACAAAGGCTGCGCCCTCGGTTGTGTGAAGGGCGGCGACAAGTGGGTCCTGGTGGAGTCCGGCTCGAAGAAAGCGATAAAGATTCACAACCAAGATGCTGTGAAAGAGGAGCACGTCGGCCATGAGGTTACCGTAAAGGGGAGCATGATGGGCGAGGACGGGATTCACGTCAAAAGCATCATGGGGGCTATGTAACGTACCCGCGGGATGCGGTTCCCACTGGACGAGTAAACGAGTAAAAGTTTCGAGCACGCCTATCGGGGCGTGCTCTTTTTTTGTCCCATCGTGGGATCCGTGCGATATTCAGGTCCACCCAGGGCAGGATGATGAACGCGCCCGGTTTTTATGAGGGGAGAAGCACATGGATGAAAGGGCCTTTTTCAAGGAGTCCCCGACGCGTAAGCCGGCGAGCCTCACCTGTCTGTTTTGCCGGCAGGCCGACACCTATGAGATTCGTTGGCTGGTACGGACCAAGAAGAAGGAGTTGGAGAAATCCCTGCGGGGGGAGGATCGCAACAAATTTGTCCATCTGCGGTCCTACATGGTGCGGCAGGATGACGTGGTAAGCTGCAAGAATCCCCGCTGCCGAAAGCGCTTTGAGATTACTATGCTGCAGTCGATCGTATTTTTATGAGGAGAGGATGCGGGCGAAGGCGTTTCCGGCTCGCTGTGCTCGGAAGGAAGCAGAAAGGGTTGCTAATTCTCTCTTATTCGTAGCGCGGCAGCTCCAGAGGGAGCAGGAGTATCAATTCCAGACTGGTTCCGGGAGGAAGCTCCACGTCTTTGCCGCGGGTCAGGAGCACGGAGGCTAAGCCCACCCCGGCCCCTACCGCGCCGCCGATGGCTGCGCCTTTGCCGCTTCGTCCGGCAACGGCACCTATCAGCGCACCTTGAACTCCGCTCACGGCAATGATCTGGGTATCTTCTTTCTCGCTGCCGGCCCCTTTCACGCGTCCTTCCTTCAGATCAAACCCTTCCTTGCCCGAAGTCCCTGCAGCCGAGAGGGCGCTTCGCAGGGATACGGTCAGCCCGTCGGGAAAGACGAAGGAGTCGAACCGGAGGCCGAGCTTCGCTTTGCCGCGAATGCGGCCGGGACGAACCACCTGGGTCACCGAGCCCTTTACGTAGGTCCCCACGGGAATCACGATCCGGTTTTCTGCGGTCACCGGGAAGGTGGTCTCGCAGTAGATGTTCTGTCCCACGTACGCGGTGCGGGTGCTGATGTGATTTTTCAAAACCACCGGAATGGTCGTTTTCTCGGCAACAAGGAGTTTTCCCTGCGCCGGTTGCGATACCGCAGTGCTGGGCGCCGGATTCGGTAGATCTGTTGATTGCGCGTCGGCGGATAGAGGGCTCCCACTCAGGCAGATTCCTATTACCCAACATAAAATCCTTGCCATAACCACACCTCTGGAAATCATTCGCTCGTCCCCGCCTTATTTAGACACAAGAGAAGGTAAAAAGTTTCGCCCGTCGGCCGGGTCACTTTACTTTGGATTTTCCAGTGGAGCCCGTCGATTTCGTAACTCTGCGAGTAGGAGTCGAATTTCCCGGCAATCTGAAGCTCCTGCAAGAAGGCTTCCGGGACCTCGCGCTCGTCGCCCGGGTTCCATGAACGTAAGATGTTGAAATCCTGTGCCGGGTTGTCCGTCATAGGGTTTTTACGATCCAGCTCCGATGAGCCGGGACAGCTTCCTTCCCGGAAATTCAGGTGAGGTGGTCGGGTGCTATGCGAGATGCTTCCGGACGGATTGCGCGATCTCTGCGGTGAGTTCCGTGACCAGGGCTTCATCCTCGACTTCCACCATCACCCGGACCAGGGGTTCGGTTCCCGAATAGCGTACCACGATCCGGCCGCGGTCCCCGATGCGCTCCCGGCAGCGCTCGATGGTTTTTTGAATCTCTTCGACCGACTCCAACGGGGGTCTGCTCTTAACGCTCACGTTTCGGATCCTCTGGGGCAGGATTTCAAGATCACCGACCAGTTTACCCAGGGGGCTGCCCGACTCCGCCAGGATGCGGAGGACCATGAGCAGGCTGACCAGTCCATCTCCTGCCATTGAGAAATCCGCAAAGATGATGTGCCCGGAGGGCTCGCCGCCCAGCTTCGCGCCGGAGCGAAGCATCTCGTCCAGCACATATTTATCGCCTACCGGCGTGCGGGTCAGGCGGACCCCTTTCTCCCGCAGACTCCTTTCAAGTCCGTAATTCGTCATCACGGTTCCGACGACGTGATGAGCTGCCAAGCGGCCTTGCCGCTTTAGAAATTGAGCGGCAACCCAAAGGATGCCGTCCCCGTCGGTAATCTCCCCGTGCTCGGTAGCTAGAATGGCACGGTCAGCGTCCCCATCCAGGGCGACACCCAGGTGGGCTCCTTTCTGCGTTACCACGCGCGCCATCTCTTCCGGGTGCAGGGAGCCGCAATCCCGGTTGATATTTTTCCCATCGGGCTGACAGTTGAGAAAAGTGCAGTGCAAGCGAAGCTTTTCGGCCAGCCGAGGTGCGAGTTGTGAGGCGGCGCCATGGGCGCAATCCACAACCAGTTGGAAGCGACCCAGGTCCACTTCCTGGGGAATCAGGCCGGCCAGATGATTCACATAGCTGGAAACGAGGTCCGAGTGCGGCGTCAGAGTCAATGCGGTGCCTGGCGGAGGGTCGGCAGCCGTGTTCCGCAATCGCCCTTCGATCTTCTGCTCCAGGGCCCTGTCGATCTTTTCTCCCTGGGGGGAAAAAATCTTCACGCCATTATCGGGGTAAGGATTGTGGGAGGCGGAGACCATGAGGCCGGCCTGGAAGCCGCATTCACGGGTCAAGAAGGCAATGGCCGGAGTTGTGATCACCCCTGCGTAGATCACCTCGGCGTCGGCCTGCTTGAGGCCCGCGGCAATCCACGCGGCGATTCTCGGACTCGATTCGCGCGTGTCGCCGCCCACCAACACTCTGCGAGGAGACCCGGAAACACTACGCGCTTGGCCAGCCGGATGTTCTAACCCGAGCACCTGTCCCAGGACTTGTCCCAGTGCGTAGAGCGTATTTTTGTCCAGTGGGAACTGGTCAGCCCGGCCACGGATACCGTCGGTGCCGAATAGGCGAGGGAATCCTTCTGTTTTCATGCAGGGATTTGAGGAATGCGGAGGTTTACCGACATGAAGTCTTCCAACCGGGACCGGCCGGAGACCACCCCGGCTCCCGCTGCTTGGGGAAAATATCCATCTGCTCAGCACGTCCCACCAGAATGATCGTTTCGTTGGCTTTTTGAGAGTAGAGCAACTCAGCGGGAAAATCAAATCTGTCGTCGGCCCGGTCCCGGGGACGGCGAAAAGGTTCTTGGCTGGCGGGTGACGGGTGAGTCGATTCCACCGGAAGGGTTCAGGATAACGTCGGCAATACGGACGGCCGGTAACATCTGCCGGACGTCATGAACGCGGACAATATGCGCTCCGGAGAGGATGGCCGCTACGACGCTGGCGGCGGTCCCGACCATTATTTCGGGCGGGATACCTTGGACTGTCAACGGCCAGGGAGATGATTTTGAAACCAGTGAACCCTTTCCGAGGGTACGTTGGAGGAAGGATTTCCGCGAAGTCCCCACCAGAATGGGCAGCCGGAAGCTCGCGAGCCGGTCGAGCCGCGCTAACAGCTCGAAATTCTGAAGCAGAGATTTCCCGAATCCGAACCCGGGATCAAGGATCAACTGGCTGCGCTGTACGCCCGCTTGGAGGGCTTTCCGAGTGGAATGGGACAGGCCCTGCCGGACCGACTGCCAAATATTTTTGGGGAACGGTCCTTTTTGCATCGTGGCGGGCGTCCCCCGGGAGTGCATCAGCACCAAGGAGCAGCGAAAGTGTTTTGCCACGGATGCCAAGCGAGGATCGAAGCGCAATCCGCTGACGTCATTGATCAGATTCGCGCCGTTTTCCAGGGCTTTGGCGGCTACCTGCGATTTGCGGGTATCGATGGAAATCCAGGCAGGAGTCTTTCGGCGCAGGCCGCGGATTACGGGCAAGACACGGCTTAACTCTTCTTCCACGGGGATCGTCCGCGCCCCTGGCCGGGTGGACTCACCGCCGACGTCAATCCAGTCGGCTCCCTGTCGGACCATCTCCAGGCCTCGCCGGACGGCCCTCTCAGCGTCCGCATACCGCCCGCCGTCTGAGAACGAGTCCGGGGTGACATTCAGCACGCCCATGACAACCGTGCGGGTTCCCAGGGAAAGGGTTTGAGAGCCACATCGAAGGTTGAAATGTTGCCGCGAAGGCCCGTTTATCTTCACTGCTAAGGCCTCACCCACGAATCGTAGATTCGAAAGGGGATTATATACAAAAGTGCCGAAAAACATTTGACAAATCTCGGCACTTTCCTGTAATGTCCTTATAGATCAGGAGGTTACAGGAATGAAAAAGAAGGCTCCCGGAAAATCCTGCCGCAAGGGCATCACCCTCAAGCAGTTCATAGAGAAATTCCCCGACAACGCCACGGCTGAGGCTTGGATTATCGAGCACCGCTGGCCGCAAGGGGTTTACTGCCCCTATTGCGGATCATACAACGTCCAGACGGGGGCCAAGCACAAGACCATGCCGTTCCGTTGCCGCGAGACCGAATGCGCCAAGCGGTTCAGCACCAAGACGGGAACTGTCATGGAAGGCTCCAAGATCGGGTTCCAGGATTGGCTCATCGCCGCCTTCCTTCTCACTACCAGCTTGAAGAGCGTGTCCAGCATGAAGCTACACCGCGACTTGGGGATCACTCAGAAGTCGGCGTGGTTCCTGGCGCATCGTTTGCGGATTGCACTGGCAAGCGAGAACGGCGCATTCTCCGGCCCGGTGGAGGTGGATGAGACCTACGTGGGCGGTAAGGAGCGCAACAAGCACGAATCCAAGAAGCTGCACCTGGGGCGGGGCACCTTCGACAAGACCGCCATCGCCGGAGCCCGGGACCGGGCCACCAACCGCGTCAGCGCCGCCGTGGTGGCCGGAACTTCCCGCCAGGACCTTCTCAGCTTCATCAAGGCCAGGGTTTCCCCGCAGGCCGAGGTCTATACCGATGAGAACCGCGGCTACGCCTCTCTGTGGATGGACTTCGCGCACACCATCATCCACCATAAGAGCGGGGAGTACGTGAAGGGGCAAGTGCACACCCAGGGCATCGAGAGCTTCTGGAGCTTACTCAAGCGAGCGCACAAGTCCGTAGCGGTGAACTTACACCCGAAGGACTCAAGGGTTAAGCGACTAATCATTCCTCCTTAACTTTAGGGGTATTCTGGATGCCGGCTTTCCTGATCAAGGCAGCCAGCTCACCGCGGACTTCGCGGAAGACGGAGGCCCAGTTATTGGGCACCGGCTGCCGGAACAGCCGCATCGTCGGGTACCAGGGCGTGTCGGATCGTCCCAGCATCCAGCGCATATCGGGGATGGATGGCAGCAACGTCCAGACGGGTCGGCCGAGGGCCCCGGCCAGGTGAGCCAGCATGGTATCGACCGTAATCACCAGGTCCACCTCCATCAATGCGTCGGCAGTATCCTCGAGCTCTACCAGCGAATCGCCCGGATCGTGCACCAGTCCTCGCCAGCCCGACCGCAATTCCCGTGCGCGCGGCCCCACCTGGAAGCTGATGAACTCTGTTCCGGGCAATTCAAACAACGGAGCGAAGTCCGAAAGGCGGCAGGAACGCTGGCGGTCACTCATCTGTGTGGGGTTTCCTCCCCAAACTATGCCGACCCGGAACTGACGCGCCGGAGGAAGCACGGGATGCTTGCGGCGCACGGGAGGAAGGTACGGAAACTTCCCCGGAATCGAGTCAAGGTCGGTGCCCCAGATGCCGGGCATATCCAGGAGTGAGCAGACCCAGTCGGTTCGGGGACACGGGCGGTCGCCGGGAACCACCTGGGTGACATCGGTGAGCCGCTGCAGGAGGCGGACCAACTTTGGATGATTAACAACAGAGAACCACCTCCGCGCCGCGTTGCGCCACCAGTGGCGCGTATCGCACGAACTGGATCACGTCTCCCAGCCCCTCCTCGCCGTAGAGCAAGATCGACTGCCCGTCCAGGTCCTGTCCCTCCCAGACGCGGCCCGTGGCGTCTTCAGGACGCCAGTTAGTTCCTTTCACCTTGCGATATAGATCAGACCACCCCGCCGCATAGCGTCCCGCCAGCAAGTGGGCGCGAGAGCGAGCCATCCTTGCGTCATGATGTTCAGGTAAAATAGACAAAGCCGTGCGGCAGCACGCCATTGATTCTTCGAGACGGTGCTGGTCGATCAGGCTGTGCGCCAGTGCTGCCAACAGGTCGGGTGAATCAGCTTCCCTCTCCAGGCCGGCACGCAACTGCAACTCATCCTCCGCGTAACGCCCCAGTCGGCTCAGCGCATGGTGCAGCTTGATCCGATAGACGGATGGCTCTGGATCTAAAGCGATGGCGCGGTAGTAGGAAGTCACGGCGGCTACAAACTTCCACAAATTGCTGAGCGCAAACCCGATCGAATAGTAGAGCCTGGCGTTATCGTGATTCCTACGCAATTCCTTTACGTAAAAACCTAGAGCCTTATCCCATCTATCCACAGCTCCTTTCAGGTCAAAGGCATCAGACAGGGCATTGCCCAGGTTGAGATTAAGATCGGCGTGATCCGGACAGATGCGAACGCCCTGACGCAGCACCTCCAGACCCTCGTCTTGGCGGCCCAGCTTCCGCAGCGCCGCTCCCAGGTTAGCCCAGCAGCCGCCCATCTTGGGATGACGATTCAGGATGGTGCGGTACGCGGCCACCGCCGCCTCGATCTCGCCGGCGTTATGAAGCCGGACCGCGTGAAGGAAGGCACGCATCAGGTTCTCTCTGGTACTGCGAGAAACCCTGTCTTGTACCTTCGAGTTTTCCATTCGGGGGTGTACTCGTTCAGAATGATGGGTGACACTCTGGTAGAGTGTTGCCATGCAGATTCGAACCAGAAGGACTTCACGTCCTCGATGGTGGCGGCCCGGGCCGGACACAACCAAGCCGCAAAACAGACCGTCAAACGCGCCGCTTTCATCGCTTCCTCGATTCATAAACCAATCTGCTGCCCCTACCTCTTATCAACCAGCCCTCTCCC
The DNA here is from genome assembly GCA_965222885.1 of Terriglobia bacterium. Classification (GTDB taxonomy): domain Bacteria; phylum Acidobacteriota; class Terriglobia; order UBA7540; family JAPUME01. The sequence continues at coordinate 3,807,887 of OZ244973.1, read as the reverse complement.
GTCCAGCGATCCAGCTTGTAAGCAGTAATCTGACCAGGATTTGAGGAAACTGGAACGACGGTGTAGCGACCCATCCAGAGCACCGTGAAGTACACAATGACCACGGATATGACGATGAATTGCTTCATGGTCAAATACACCTTGGGAAGGCGACTTGGGCGAGAAATTTTCATTTCAATCCCCCATGCGGTCTTCTTTTTTTGATGCCCAGCAACTTTCGTAGCGTTGCCTTCATGATGTACCAGAGGAAGATTCCTAGTTTGAGTAGGATTCGGTTGGCTTCCTAAAAAGGCTTGGATGCCGGGCCGGTAATCCTCACGCGAAGAATGGAGTGAGTCCTACCTATTCGACCCCAGGAAGAGGTAGCGATCCTCTGCCCATGTGGAGCGTATTCAGCAGGTGACCCGGCCCTTGGTCTTCGCGTTTTTGGATTACGGGGATGCTTTTATAGGCAGGTGGATACAAAAGTCAAGCGGGAAATTCGGGCTTGATAAAGGGCTCTATATGGTATAAAAAGGGGAAAACGGAGGAAGGAAATGACTGCCAAACCATCTTCTGAACGAGTTGAAATTATCCACCCCTCGTACCAGCCGAGCCGAGAGGAACTGAGGCAAGACTTGAGAGTAGATGCTACTTTCGAGGAAGCCGCGAAGGCACTGGTCAAGTCCGTCAAGGTTCAGTATTTCAAGCCATCCAAGCAGAAATAAGCACTTTTCGGCACTTTTGCATATAATCCCCATTCGAAAGGAAGGGTCACTTCGGTTAAAGGGTTGCTCGGGAGGGAACCGGAGAGCCACCTTATGCGGGTTGGGGCGTTTCCTGACCCGAGGTTGAGGGAGCCGGCGAGGGCTTCAGTACCTCACGGGCGGGCTCGGGCGGCTCGGCAGAAGGCGGCGGTTCGTGCACGCGAGCCGGCAGTTCCTCGCCCTTGATCAGCATCTTGACCTCGTTGGCGTCCAGGACCTCGCGCTCAAGGAGCATTTCGGCGATCTTGATCAAGTCCTGCCGGTGCGAAGTCAGGACTTTCTGGGCCCGATCGTAAGCCTTCGTAACAATCTTTTTCACCTGCCGGTCGATATGGGTCGCCGTATCCTCGCTGAATTCCCTGTGCGTGACGATGTCGCGGCCCAGGAACACCTGATCCTGATTCTTTCCAAACGAAAGGGGTCCCAGTTCCGACATGCCGTATTCGCAGACCATGCGATGGGCTAGTTCCGTGGCCTGCTCGATGTCATTGCCCGCTCCTGTCGTAATGTGGTCGAGAAACAATTCCTCCGCCACGCGCCCCCCCATCATGATGGCAAGCTGGTCCTCCAGGAAGTCTTTGGTGTAGGTGTGTTTGTCGTCCACCGGCAGTGTCATGGTGACGCCCAGGGCCATACCCCGCGGAATGATGGTGACCTTATGAAGGGGGTCGGCATGCGCCATCATTTCAGCCACCAGGGCGTGTCCCGCTTCGTGAAATGCGGTGTTCTTTTTCTCTTCCTCGCTCAAAATGAGGGATTTGCGTTCCGCCCCCATCAGCACCTTGTCTTTGGAGTTTTCGAAATCTCTCATGGAGACGTGCTTGCGGTTATAGCGGGCCGCCATCAGAGCTGCTTCATTGACCAGATTGGCCAGATCGGCGCCGGAAAACCCCGGTGTGCCCCGTGCCAGGACGCTGACATCCACATCCTCGGACAGAGGAATCTTCTTGGTATGTACCCTCAGAATACCTCCGCGCCCGCCGACATCGGGCCGAGCTACCACAACACGGCGGTCAAAGCGGCCTGGACGGAGCAGGGCGGGATCCAGGACATCGGGGCGGTTGGTGGCCGAGATCAAGATCACGCCGTCGTTGGACTCGAAACCGTCCATCTCCACCAGCAATTGGTTCAGGGTCTGCTCACGCTCGTCGTGACCTCCGCCCAGTCCCGCGCCTCGATGACGGCCGACGGCATCGATTTCATCGATGAAGATAATGCAAGGCGCGTTCTTCTTGCCTTGGTCGAACAGGTCGCGCACGCGGGAGGCTCCCACGCCCACGAACATCTCGACGAAGTCGGAGCCGGAGATGGAAAAGAAAGGCACGTTGGCCTCGCCGGCAATAGCCCGGGCCAGCAGAGTCTTGCCGGTTCCCGGTGGCCCGACCAGGAGCACGCCTTTGGGGATTCGCCCTCCGAGCTTCTGGAATTTCTGCGGTTCACGCAGGAATTCGATGATTTCCTGGAGCTCTTCTTGGGCTTCTTCCACGCCGGCGACGTCCTTGAAGGTGACCTTCTTCTGTTGATTCGAGAGGAGGCGCGCACGGCTTTTCCCGAACGAAAGCGCCTTGTTGCCTCCGCTCTGCATCTGGCGCATGAAGAAGATCCACAGTCCCAGAAGCAGAATCATGGGCAACCCGTTGGCTACCCAGGTGACCCAGGAACTGCCCGAATCCTCCTTAACGGTAATGTTGACACCCTGTTCTCGGAGCCCCTTGATGAGGTCGGGATAATCGGAGGGAACCGTGGAGCGAAACTGGGCATTTCCTTTTTTGTAGGTGCCGCGAACGTTGTTCCCGACCAGAGTCACTTCCCGGACGTTGCCGTTTTCCACTTCCTCCATGAATTGGGTGAATGTCGGCTGTTCCACACGCCCACCCCGCTGCGAACTTACCACCAACCACAGCAGCAACGCGGTGGCAATCATAACCACCCAGAAGATGATGTTTTTGACTGCCGAATTCACCGATGGCCTCCTACCGGGACACCTCGCCCGGATCCCTACCGACAGGAATACACTCTCTTTTCATTCGATGCGGCTACGGCGCGCCGTGGCCGGGTCGTTTCCGGGTTCTTCCTCACGGGGCGGTTGCCGCTCTTCCCCGCTTTTTGCAAGGCGCTTCTCTGCAATGAGCAAAACCTCTCGGGTTGCCGGCGTTACGGCCGCACCGGCTTCCGGAGGGAAGCTGCGAACCCACACGATTCTGTCTTCAGCGGCTAAAAGCGGCCACCGTCTTCTCGTGGAGCCGGGAACCTTTCGCTGCCGAAATAGCTCTTTTAGTTTCAGCCCCTTTGCATCTCCGAGGGGCCGGAACTTGTCCCCGGGCTCCCAATTCCGTAGCAGCAGCGGCGAGCCAACCTTCTGCCAGTCGAGCCCCATCCAACGCTCATGATCATTATACGTGGCTTGGAAGGTCCCGGCATCAACAATTTTGAACTGCAAAAGTAATCCCAGATGGGGAATGGCCTGCTCTCCGGGGACGCGGATGGAGTAACGGTATCCCTCCGACGGCTCCCGGGCTTCAGCAAAGACCAGATGATCGAACTCTCTGCGCACCACGAGTCGGTAAGGAAGGTGAAGGACCGCACCGCTTGCGGACCGGGAAGCCAACCTGCGCAAAGCCTCGATCTGAATGTGACTTAGCGCCGAGCCGGGCCCCGCAAAATTGCTTACCAACCTCCGCAGAACCCGTCTTTGGAGAGCTATCGGGAGTGCGTTGAACTCAGGAATGGGAATCGCCGCGTTGTTGCCGGCGGTCTTGGCTCCCGACCAACGGTCGGCCTCACCGACCATGTATTCTTCCTCGTAACGGGCTCGTTCGGCCAACTCACTCAAAAGCAGGATGATACGGGGATTGAATTCCCGCTCCAGGCGCGGGAGCAGGTCCAGGCGAATCCGGTTCCGCGCGAAGCTGCGGTCGGAATTACTGATGTCGGTGCGGAAGGGCAGGTGATTTTCTTTTAAGTAATCTAGGATTTCCGCCCGTGTGAGGTTCAGCAGGGGGCGGATAATTTTTCCTCCCACAGTGGGATAAATGCCCGCCAAGCCGCGCGTTCCTGTGCCGCGCAGGAGCCGAAGCAAGACCGTCTCGGCCTGATCGTTGGCCGTGTGCCCTGTGGTGATCTTGTCGAGCTGCTTCTGCTCGATCAGAGATTGAAAAAAATCGTATCGCAAGCTGCGGGCGGTCGCCTCCAGGTTGGAGCGGGTCCGGCGCGCTTCGGCGGCGACGTCGGCCTGCCGGCAAAAGATGGGAAGACGCCGGGTCTGGGCTATTTGGCGGACGAAGTGTTCATCCTCGTCGGAGTCTCGGCCGCGGAGCCGATGATTGAAATGAACCAAGGCAAGCTGCCATCCCTGCTCGGGCGCGTAGCGGTCGAAGAGGTGAAACAGTCCTACCGAGTCAGGTCCTCCCGAGATGGCTACACCCACGCGGTCGCCCGGTCGGAAGAATTTATGCTCTCCCAGGAAGGCCGTAAATTTCCGGTACGTCTCGTGATCCATGGTTGATTGATACGTCGGGATTCTCGGTTGCCGCAGTTTCGCTGCCGGAGCTATCGTCACTCCGGCTCGGGGTCGCAGCCGAGCGCATCCACGACGCGGTTGATGTAGTTGAAATATCCGATGATTTGAACGGCATCGTGGATTTCCACGTCGGAATAGCCGGCAGCCCGGAGGTTTTTAATATCCGGTTCGCTGCCAGCACCCGGATTCTTCGTCACCTTTTGGGCGTACTCGAGCAGCGTCCGGGTTTTCGCATCCAAGGGGGCGTGCCGCCAATCAGCCTCGAACTGCCTCGCCAACCGGGAATCTTGCGTTGCTTGACGCAGATCCTCTGCGTGAGCTCGGATTCAATAGTGACACTGGTTGGCCGCCGAGACCACCACGGCGATCATCTCCCGTAATGCCCGGCTTAGGGAGGAGGGGCGCTGCATCGTCGCCTTGTAAAATTCCATGGAGGCGTGGAGGGTGGTCGGGTTCAGGCTCATGATCTGAACGACGTTGAACACCTTGCCCGCGCGCGTCATGGCCGCCTCGTACTCCTTTTTAAGCTGGCCCGTTGCCTTCGGTTGGGAGATGGTTTGAATCCAAGCCATGGTTTCCTCACCTCAATGGTATGCAGTTCTATCCTAGCCCGGGTTTCGCTCCATGCCAAGGTAGGGTGATTTTTAAGGTCGGACGGGCAGATTAGCTACATGCACCCCTACGACGTCGGATTCGGCAGAAAGGGGAAAACCGGGATTCGCAATCCTCTGTCGGCTCGATTAAAATCGAAGTTGCCGAAAGGGCCCGTTGAACTCGATCAGCCGGAGCGGAAAGGGTTTGTGGATGAGGAAGCCCCGCATGTATGGTTACTGGCTGGGTCTATATCTCGTTCTTTTTGCGGGATACGAGGGCGGAGTTGGGGAGAAAAAGCTCGCGGTTGGAGGCGAGGTCCCGCCGGTGGTGAATCTCACCGAGGAGGCGTGGGAGAATATCCTTTCCAACCATAAAGGTCGTGTTCTGATGGTGAATTTCTGGGCCACCTGGTGCGAGCCTTGCCGGGATGAATTTCCCGAATTGGTCCGGTTCCAGCGTCGATTCCAAGACCAAGGGTTGGACGTGATCACCGTTTCTTTCGACCCGCCGGGGTCCCGTGCCAAGGTGCAGAAATTTCTGGAGAGTTACCAGGCGAACTTCGTCCATTACCTCCAGAATTTCCAGAATCTTACCGGCTTCGTGGAATCGCTGGATCAGGATTGGATGGGAACGCTCCCGGCCACGTTCATCTACGATCGGCGGGGCCACCTGCGGAAGCGTTACCGGGGAGCGTTGAAGTATGAAGAGATGAAGAAAGCGGTGATTCCGTTGTTATAGGTTGTGCACCCGGGAGCGGGTCCTCGGCGGGATGCACGTTCCTCGACTGTAGAGAGGCCCGCCGAAAGCGTGGTCATCAGTATCTTGCAAAACTCTTCCTCCCATTCTTTTCCTCGGTTGACCCGCCTGGGAGGCGGTTTGCCGCCTGTTTTAAGGCTGGGCTTGGCGACTCGCGGCAATACACGCCTTTCGCGGGCCTCCGTGCGGCAGGCCGTCGAGCGGGGAATCAATTATCTGAATTGGTGCGGATATGACGACGGCGTCCGGCGGGCCCTGCCTGAGCTGGACCGCAGCCGCGTGGTCCTTGCTATGCAGCTTGCGGCTCGCGGAGGACGGCAGGCTCGCCACGAGCTCCACGAGGCATTGCGAACGCTGAAAACCGATTGGATTGACGTGGTCACGTTTTACTATGTAGAGCACGAGCACGAATGGGAGCAGATTCGAGCGTCCCGGGGAGCCTGGGAGGCTATCGAGCAGTGCCGTGGCGAAGGCAAAGTACGTCTCATAGGACTTACGACGCATCAGCGGAGATTGGCGGCGGAGGTGGCGAAAACCGGGGCCCTGGACCTGTTGATGGTCCGTTACAATGCGGCTCATCGAGGCGCGGAGACGGAGATATTTCCGCTCACTTCGCAATTGGACATGCCCGTGGTGTGCTTTACGGCGCTCCGGTGGGGCGCGCTTCTGAAACCGACTCGGACGGACCCGCAGAATTTTTCACCTCCACTGGCTGCGGAATGGTACCGTTTTGCTCTGGCTCATCCGGCCGCCAGTGTGGTTCTGATGGCCCCCGGAGACCATCGTGAAATGGAAGAGAATCTCGGCTTGCTTGCGGATTGGCGGCCTCCCCATGAGGAAGAATTACAGCGATTGGCGGCTCACGGCAAGCGGGTTCGGAAGTGGGCCGGTACGTTCTGGTGAGGCCGGGATGGGGGAACGGAGAAACACGCCGGAATGCCCGGCACCACGAAAAAGTCACCGACTGGTGAGCGAATCGCGCTTTCTTCCGCAGGTTCGGTTCAAGGGGTCCTTTCCGAGCCTCTTTTGATTCTAAAATACTGGATACGATGAGAAGGTAACAGCCATGCCCAATGTCAAAATGACCCTCGGCCCGGTGGAGATCCTGGCTGAGCTGTTCGACACGCCGACCGCGAAAGCCATCTCCGCAAAGGTGCCCTTCAGCTCGACTGCTCAGACGTGGGGGGAGGAGGTCTATTTCTCCGCTCCGGTTCATCACGTCCGCAAGGAACCGGACGCAAAGGACGTGGTCGAGGCCGGCGAGTTGGCCTTCTGGGTCGAGGGCGACTCCATCGCCATCGGTTTCGGCAGAACCCCTATTTCCCAAGGCGATGAGATTCGCCTGGCCGCCAAGACCAATATATGGGGGAAAGCATTGTCCGACGTCTCCCGGTTGAAAGCCGTGAAGCAAGGCGACCCGGTGAAGGTCGAAAAAGCCGTTTAGCGCAGGGTAGAAATAATTGCCCCTTCATGCCGGCTGAAATCGGGCCGGAATACCGGCGGAGGATGCTTACCTGCCGCGCCTGCGAAGGGGCAATTCTCGCCATTCCTGCCGCACTCATTTCCTGTCCTTCGCGCTTCCCCATGGTGTAAACTTGGCTCCTCGATTGAGTTGAAAACTTGCGCCGGTGAGGGCGTGGGGGGCGCTTCCCCTCGGGGCATCGGATGGTTCGATCAGTAGTTCGTCCTGAACCACGGGAGCAATCCGGGCCCTCACACGCCGGCGGGAAAACGACCGCAACGGGGAACTACTCATGCATGTGCATCAACTCTTCGACCTGAAGGGCCGGGTAGCCGTGGTCACGGGCGGCTCGACCGGGCTCGGCTACCAAATGGCGGAAGCCTTGGCGGAGATGGGAGCCCACGTCGTCGTTTGCGCCCGCAAGCTCGAACGGTGCCTCAAGGCCGCAGAGACCTTGAAGCAGCACGGGGTTCGGACTCTGGCCCTTCGCTGTGACGTAACCGACCCGGCCCAAGTCCGGGAATTGGTGGAAAGGACTCTCGCAGAGTTCGGCACCATCGACATCCTCGTCAACAACGCCGGCATCTCCTGGGGGGCGCCGCCGGAGAAGATGCGACTGCAGGACTGGGAGAAGGTTCTGCGGACCAATCTGACGGGTGCCTTCCTGTGTACGCAGGCGGTGGGCCAAGTCATGATCCGCCGAGGGCGAGGGAAGATCATCCAGATTGCCTCCATTGCCGGGCTGGGAGGCATCCCGGCGGAGATCATGGAAGCCACCGGGTATCACGCCAGCAAGGGAGGGCTGATTGCCATGACGAAAGACCTGGCCTGTAAGTGGGCTCGGCATCAGGTGCAGGTCAACGCTATCGCGCCCGGGTGGTTTCCCACCCATATGTCGAATTGGGTGATCGAACACCGTGGGGAAGCCATCCTACAAAGGATTCCCCAGGCCAGGTTCGGCGGCCAGGACGATCTGAAAGGAGCAGTGGTTTTCCTGGCCTCGGACGCCTCCGCCTACGTCACGGGCCATGTGCTGGCGGTGGACGGAGGGTATGCGGCATGGTGAACGAAAAGTCCTGGTGCGGAAGGTCTTGGTGAACGTTCCTCTTACCCCCGTAAGATTCCTGCGCCGTGCGACCGAGCAGTTTCCTGGAAATACGGCCGTCGTGTGCGGCCAGGAGCGGTTTACGTACGCCGAATTCGGCGAGCGCGTGGGCCGATTGGCGGGAGTGCTCGAACGGGTCGGCATCCAGCCGGGAGATCGAGTCGCGTTTCTGAGCACCAACTGCCACCGCCTGCTGGAGGCTTACTATGGAGTGTTGGAGGCCGGCGGCGTCCTTCTCCCCTTGAACATCCGACTTTCCACCGAGGAGCTCTCCTACATTCTGAACCATTCCGAAGCGAGATGGCTCTTTCTACAGGAAGAGTTCCTTTCCCTGGCGGAGACTTTGCGGTCGAAGGCCGCTGCGCTCCAGTCCTGCGTCCTGCTGGACGGGACGCCGCGAGTGAACTGGCTGGCTCGGCATAACTATGAGGACCTTCTGGGGAAGGCCACGCCGCGCCGACGCGAGATTATGGAGTTCGACGAAGACGAGCTCGCCGAGCTCTTTTACACCAGCGGCAGCACGGCGGACCCGAAAGGAGTGATGCTGACGCACCGCAACGTTTATCTACACGGGGTCTATGTGGCTCTGGCCTTGGGTCAATCGGAACGGAGCGTTCAACTCCATACGATTCCTCTGTTCCACGCCAACGGGTGGGGTCAGGCTCATTCCCTCACTCTGATGGGAGCCACTCACGTCATGATTCCCCGCTTTGACCCGATCGAGGTTTTCCGATTGGTGGAAAAAGAGCGGATCAAGGGGATGAACATGGTTCCGACGATGGCGACGGCTCTGGTCAATGCCTCGGAACGGTCCCGGTATGACCTGACGAGTCTTGAGAGGATCGCCCTGGGCGGCGCGGCCTCCTCACCGACGTTGATTCGCGAGCTCGAGGAGAAGTTCGGGTGCCTGTGTCACGCCGCATATGGGCTCACGGAAACCTCACCGATGTTATCTCTGGGCGAAATCAGGAAAGGCGTCGCCGGCGACCGCGAGGACCGTTACACACGCCAGGCGATGGCCGGCTATGCCATTCCCGGAGTGGAAATGCGAGTCGTGGATGAGGAAGGCAATCCGCTTCCCGCCGACGGAAAATCGGTGGGAGAAGTCGCCGCCCGCGGGGACGTCATCATGGCCGGTTACTGGCGCCGACCCGAAGAACCCGAGAACACGATCCGCAACGGTTGGTTTCTTACCGGCGATATGGGGGTTCAGGACCCGGAAAACTGTATTCAGATTGTGGATCGAAAGAAGGACATCATTGTCAGCGGCGGTGAGAACGTCTCTTCTCTGGAAGTGGAAAGAGTCCTCGCGGCGCATCCCGGTGTTTATGAGGTGGCGGTCATCCCGGTTCCCGACGCAAAATGGGGCGAGGTTGCCAAGGCATTGGTGGTGCTCAGGCCGGATTCCCGAGCGACCGAATGCGAGTTGATCGAGTTTACGCGGTCCCGCCTGGCCCACTACAAAGCTCCCAAGTCGGTGGAGTTTTATGACAGTCTCCCCAAAGGAGGCACAGGAAAGATCCTGAAGAAGGAGCTTCGCAAGAGATACTGGCCGAACCCGGCAAGCCACCGGGTTTCTACGCAACAATGAGCTTTGCGGTGATGGGAAGACCGGATTGAATTGACCATCGCCGGGGTGAGGAATACCAGGATGGCTCGTCCGCCTCAGTGGAGGAAAAAAAGATCGTGAATCGGCTGCTCGCAGGGAAGGTCGCCCTCATAACCGGCGCGGGGCGGGGGATTGGCCGGGCTACGGCCGAGTTGTTTGCGGCGCACGGAGCTCGGGTGGTTTTGTCGGATCTGGATGCCCAGCCGGTGGAGGAGGCCGCCGCCGCGGTTCGGGCCGCCGGGACCGAAGCGGTGGCCCTCTGCGGTGACGTGACGGACGCGGCCTTTCCGGAACGAATCATGCAAGCCACGTTGCAGAAGTTCGGCGGGCTCGACATCCTGATCAACAATGCCGGTTATACCTGGGACGGCACCGTTCATAAAATGACGGACCCGCAATGGCAGGCCATGCTGGACGTTCATCTGACGGCGCCTTTTCGCATGATCCGCGCTGCCGCGTCCTATCTGCGCGAGACGGCCAAAAGCGAGCAGTCGGCACACGGTCGGGCCAAGCCGCGTAAGATCGTCAATATCAGTTCTACCTCCGGCACGCGCGGGAATGCGGGGCAGGCCAACTATGCGGCGGGCAAGGCCGGCGTTGTGGGCCTGTCCAGGTCTTTGGCCCGCGAATGGGGCCGGTTCAACGTTCAGGTGAACGCCGTGGCCTTCGGCTGGATCGATACCCGGCTCACGCAGGAAAAGGAGAAGGGGGTGAAAACCCGGCGGGGTCAATCCGACGTCGCTTTAGGTGTTCCCGCCGAGATGCGCGAGGTCTTGCGGACGCTGATCCCGTTGGGTCGCCTCGGAACGCCGCAAGAGGCTGCCGGAGCCATCCTCTTTTTCGCCTCGCCTCTTTCGGATTTCGTTTCGGGCCAGGTCTTGGAAGTGGCGGGGGGACCGTAAAGCGAAGCGGGCAATCATCCGCAGGAAGCTGACTCTGATTCCGAGCGCTGCCCTTAAACCTCCTGAGCCGGTCGGTCATGGTTTTTGGAGCCAGCCGAGAGACCCTAGGGAGGCGCACCGCTTGCCCTCACCGGGAGATGGCAGTCCCAGAGAGTCCAGTTCCGCGTCCACCATGATTCGGACCAGATTTCTGAAATGAATCTGCGCGTCCCATCCGAGCTGCCGCTTGGCTTCGCAGGCATCGGCCTGAAGAAATTCGACCTCCGTAGGCCGGAAGTAGTGCGGGTCCACCTCGACGTGCTTCCGCCAGTCCAGACTCAGATAGCCGAACGCCTCCTCGATAAATTCCTGAACGGAGCGGGTTTCGCCGGTGCCAAAAACCAGGTCTGCCGGCTGTTTCTGTTGCAGCATCCGCCACATGGCCTCCACATACTCGGGAGCATAGCCCCAGTCGCGCCGGGCTGCAAGATTGCCCATATAGAGCTTTTCCTGTTGCCCGGCAAAAATCCGCGCGAGGCCGCGGACAATCTTGCGCGAGACGAACGTCTCCCCGCGCCGGGGTGATTCGTGGTTGAACATGATGCCGTTCGACGCAAACAGGCCGTAGGCTTCCCGGTAATTTTTCACCATCGAGTAGGCATAGACCTTCGCCGCCGCGTAGGGGCTGCGAGGACGAAAGGGAGTTCGCTCGTTCTGAGGGGCCGGTGCATCGCCGAACATCTCGCTGCTCGAAGCCTGAAAGAGGCGGCATTCGGTCCCGCTCTTGCGGATGGCTTCCAGCAATCGCACCGTCCCCAAGCCCGTGATGTCCCCCGTGTAGTCGGGCATGTCGAAGCTGACTCGCACGTGGCTCTGGGCCCCCAGATGATAAACCTCCTCGGGACGCACCTCGTAGAAGAGGTTCGTCAAATGGCCGGCATCGGAGAGGTCCCCGTAGTGAAGGACGAGGTGGGCATCCCTGTCGTGGGGGTCCTGGTAGAGATGGTCCAGCCGAGACGTATGAAACGTGCTGGCGCGCCGGATCAATCCGTGCACGGTGTAGCCTTTGGCCAGGAGCAACTCGGCCAGGTAAGAACCATCCTGGCCTGTGATTCCGGTGATCAGCGCAACCTTGGCCATCTATCCTCCCTCTTGCCTCCTGCCGGGAATCGGTCCCAGCGGATAATGCCTCATTCGCCTTTCGTGGTGGACCCGATTCCGACCCGGCTCGCTTTCTCCTTATACCAGTCAATCGTGCGGCGAAGCCCTTCCCGGAAATCCGTTTTGGCCTGGAAGCCGAACCGGTCCCACGCCCTCTGGGTGTCCAACCGTCGTCGCGGCTGGCCGTTGGGTTTCGTGGTGTCCCAAATCACCCTTCCTTGAAAACCACAAAGCTCCGCAATCATTCCGACCAAATCCTGAATCGAAATCTCGAAGCCGGTTCCCAGATTGACCGGGTCGGCCCCTTCGTAACGCTCCGCGGCCAGGACGATCGCTTCCGCGCAATCCTCGACGTAGAGGAACTCGCGGGTCGGGGAACCGTCCCCCCAGCAGACAATTTCATCCCTGCCGTCCTCCACCGCCTCGATGCACTTCCGAATCAGAGCCGGGATAACGTGTGACGATTCAGGAGCAAAGTTATCACCCGGCCCATAAAGATTCACCGGCAAAAGATAAACCGCATTGAAGCCGTATTGTTCCCGATAAGCCTGCCCCAGGACAAGCAGCATTTTCTTGGCAAGCCCGTAGGGCGCATTCGTCTCCTCGGGGTACCCCTCCCAGAGGTCCTCCTCGCGGAAAGGAACCGGAGCGAACTTCGGATAGGCACAGATGGTACCCAAACAGACGAATTTCTCCACCCGGGCCCGCCGCGCATACTCCATCAGAAGAGCGCCCATGACGAGGTTCTCATAGGCAAATCGCCCCGGGTTGACCCGATTGGCGCCGATGCCCCCGACCACCGCCGCCAGATGAATCATAAGATGGGGCCGCGCGTCGGAGTAGAGCCGTTCCACCGCCGCCTCCCGCGTCAGGTCGTATTCGGTCCGCCGAGGAATAAAAATTTCCTTGCAGCCGCGCTCCCGCAGTCTTTCGACTACGTGCCGCCCCAGAAACCCCCCCCCGCCGGTAACGAGAATCCTTTTCTCCGTTAAATCCATCCCGGTTTTCCTACTTCGGTCATTTACGTTTCCGCTTCAAAACAGTCGCAACCCGTTCCCTCAAGGGAAGATTGGCTCCGGCACTCTCTTCCGGTTCAGCGACATCATGCCCCGGGCGAAGCGGCCGCGGGTGAACGGCACGAGCGTCAAGAGCGCATGCGGCCAGGATACTTTCACTGCCCCCATCCCCAGAAAGTGCGACCACTTTGAGGGCCCCGGCGACCGAAAGCGCCCCCGACCCAGAAGATATTGCCATAAGAACGATACCAGATAGGAGCGGTACCACAGCATTTGGTAACAGCGATCCAGCAACGATTGCAAGCGGAATCTGAACCCGCAGAGGGGGACATAACGCGACCGGACGGAGGCAAGCTCGCGATATACCTGCTCTTCTCTTGCCAGTCTTTTCGCTTGCGGATGATCTCTTTCGAGCGCCAGCACCTCGTTTAATTTCTGCCCGTGGTGGAGGGCTCCGATTCGCATCCAGTAATCACAATCGGCGACATATTTCAGCGACTCGTCAAACCCGCCACGTAGCGCAAAGACCGAACGTCGCCAAAAAACGGTGGGTTGGCCCAGGAATCCGGAACGGCGCATGTACCCCAGTCGGAAATGAGGAAAAAGGTAGAGACGGATCGACTGCGTCTCTTCTTCCACGTTTACCATGTCCCCGAACACAAAATCCACCTCGGGGTGCTCGGTCAGGGCCTTTACGGCGACGCGGACCGTCCAGGGGAAATACCGGTCGTCGGAATTGAGGTAGGCCAGAATCTCACCCTGGCTCATGCGCAGCCCCTTGTTGACCGCCTCGTACATGCCTCCGTCCGGCTCGGAAATCCACCGCATGTTATAGGTGCCTTCGTGGCGGCCCAGGACCTCCCGGGTCTCATCCTTGGATCCTCCGTCCACGATGATATGCTCGATATGGGGATATTCCTGGTGCTTGATGGAGAGGATCACCTCCTCGATGAAGCGCCCTTGGCCGTAGGAAGGCGTGACAACGCTGACGAGCGGCCCGGCTGACCCCGTGCCATCTTTTTCGAAGACTTCCAAGATATTCGCTATCTCCTGCGAGCAAGTTGCAGAATTTCTTTTCTTGGGCTACTTATGGTCCTGTTCCCTTTTGCTATTTCCCGGGCGCCCCTTCCGCAAGGGAATCGACGGAGTCGCTGTCCAGCAACATGACAGCCTTAACCATAACACCCAGTGTGCGCCGATCCTTAGAGCCCTTGGTGGTCTCCCTGGGAACGAAGGTGTCGCTTAAAAGCTCCAGGGTCAACTGCTTGTGGAAAGAACGTCCCGCCAGGCTGAAAGTCTTCGACCAGCGCGATGGCGGGAGCGACTCTTGGAAAAGGACGTCGCCGTTGAGCAATACTTTAAGCTCAGTGCCCTGGGGACCGGTGGAAGCAAGATCGACCCGGAGTGCCTGCGGGGGTCTGTTTTCATCTATGGGGACCACCAGCCTGGCGGCTCCATCAGTCCAACGCGGCGATGCATCCTTTGACAACTCCTGGCCATGAAGCCCTGTCTGCTCCACTCCCCAGATCCACTTCGCGGCAGTCGTGGCAACATTTCGATCCTGTCGTGGCGCGGCCGGGGTGTACGCGCGAGCCAAAACCGGCTTGCCTCGGGACGAGTTGATAACAAATACTTCAACCTCATTTTGCCCGGCGTGAAAAGAGCCTTCCTCGACAACGGCTGACCACACTTTCATTTTCCCTGCCAGGGGAAATGTGTAGGGGCGGGTGGTGGCTCGGATGGTTCCGTTGATAGCAACCGCCAAGTTGAGCGGCGCTTCCGCCTCCCAGCCGGAACGCACATAACCGGCGATATGGGCGGGGACAAAGCCGGCATTCGGCTGCACATGGGCAAAGAGGTCCGGTTGATAAAGCCCAAGCTTGACCTCCGCATCCCCCACCGCCACGTCGGCAACCCGCCGACCGACAAGCTCGCTGTAGGGCCCAATCTTGAACAACTTTTCGGAGACCGCTCCTGATCCTAATAGAGTGAGCTTTCGCTCCAAGGTGACGCGGACATCAAGACTCGTGGCAGGAAACGTCAAAAGTTTTTTACTGGTGTACGCCGCATAAACGGCCTTCTGTTGTCGCTCCGCCACGGAGGGGTCCAGCGCCGACTGTCCATCGACCGGCCAGGGGATATCCATGCCCAAAATATCGGCCATGGTCGGCAAGATATCAATGGATTCCACATTGCGGTCGTTCATCCCCCCTTCCTGTTGGTAGGGTACCTTGATGAAGAGGGGCACCGGAAGGATGTCCTGAGAATTCGTTTGGGTAAACTTTCTTCGGTTGTCCCCACTGCGGAAGCTGACACCGTGGTCGGCGGTAACCACAATCAGGGAACGGTCGTAAAGACCCACCTCCTTGAGACGGGTCATGAGTCTTCCGATGAGCGTATCGACAAAACCAACCTGGAGAAGATGGGCTTGATAGCCCTGAAGAACTGCCCATTCATCATCGTGCCACTTGTCCCAATCCTCGGGGGTCGCCAGACCGTAAAGACGCCTGTCTGTCCTATAGTTCTTTCCAGAAGGCAGGTGTTCATAGGGATAATGAGGGAGTAGGGTCTGGAGAAAATACAGGGTTGGTTCCTCAGTGGCATCGATGCCGTTTACAAATTCCATGAAGTGCTCGAGGCGGTCGTTGCGCCATCCCCCTTCCCAGTGTTTTAGCCACCGTTGCAATTTCCGTGATCCTTTCTGGTTGTCTCCTGCCTTCGTCCCATCACCTGCAAAATCTCTCCAGGTTTCTGTAATCGAGGGCAATCCCAAACTGAACTCTTGCGGGAGGAGAAGGTGGAGGTACACAATGGATAAATCTGAAACAAGAGACTGCATTCGTTTCGACCCACTCTCTTTTTCCTTTGCGCATAACTCCTCTGGGCACAATTGGGTGAGTGCTTCCGATACTTGCAAGTGATAGGAGTTGCCCAATAGAGTGAAAATATTGCGCGGATGGTCACCCGCTGTGGGCAAGCGGGTGGAATCCGGAAATTCGCCGGTCACCATTGCGGGAATGGCCTGGGGTGTCATATCACTTGAAGTGGTTGCATTGCGGAACCAGGTGGCGTCCTGCGCCAAGGCGGCGAAGTTGGGATAGCGGATCGGATCGATCTGGCGACGCTCGTCCATCAGCGAGGTTACCGGCAATTCATCAAAGATAACCATCACAATGGGCACAGTGGCCTTCACTTTCGGGTAGTCCGCCTCGGGCTGCGGTTGGGGAAACACCACCTTGGAGACCGGGGAGTAAAACAGGAACAGGCCGGGAAAGATCAAGACCGCCGGCGAGAGCACCGTCAGGTAAAACCGCAAGGAAGCAAGCCGAAGGTAGGTGAGGGTCAGGACCACCCCCAGCAGCGCCGCTCCTGCCACCAGATACACACCCGGAATGCCGTCCAGCCGTTTCAGGGCTGGCAGCGCAATGGTCGCCACCAGGCCGGCGACGATCACGCCGTGAACCGCTTGGCGCACCCGTGGGCCGACCCGTCCCGCCGCGGCCTCGACCAGAACGACCAGCGTGGGAAGCAGGATACAGACCAGAAGAACCAGAAGCAGCACGTCGGTCGGCTCCGAGCGGCGTACCACGAAGAACTCTGCGGTCCGGCCCATCAGGTCCAACAGCGGCTGGGCAAGGGCAAAGCCGCACAGGACGAAGATATGCAGAGAATCTATGGCAAAATCGCGCCCTGGTTTCACGATTGCTTTATCCACCCTTTTCGCTTGAGCCAACATCTCTAGGAGAAGACTTTAAGATGCGGCTTGCCCCGTTGCCGTCGCATAATAAAGAACCCTTGTGCCTCCAGTGAGCGCTACGCTTTTTTCTACGCGGAAGAACTTGTTCAGGCAGTCCTCAAAAAAGGTTCGATTGTAGTCGTTATAGGTATCGTCCTTGTTGAGCAGGAGTTGTTTGACCCTGGGGTCTTCTTTTTCCACAAATTCGATGATCAACGCACCCCCCAACCGGGCCAGCCAAGCGAGGAAAGCGGCAACGGGTATGTTGGCGCTGATGACCATGTGGTGCACCAAAGCCAGGCACAACGTCAAATCCGGCTTGCCCCGGGCCGGCAGAGATTGACGCTCGTTCCCACCCCAACCCTGATCAGGAGATAAATTGGCCAACTTCATGACCAAGGGAAGGATATTCCGTTTACCCTCTCCTTTCAGTCGGTGATAGAAGCGTTCGACGGACATGGAGTCGGCGTCCATTGCGACCACATACTCAGCGTGTTCGCTGGCCACGCGGCTGAAATGGCCGGTGTTCGAACCCAAATCCCACACCAGGTGGGGGCGCTGGCGCGCAGCGGCTTGACGAACGAAGTCCTCTTTCTGCTGCAGGTCAACGTCGCTGTAGCTGTGGGTTTCGTCGTAATCCACCCACGCGGATTCTTGCTCTCCCGGATTTAAATTTTGGATCAGATGGCGCAACCCGCGGATATTGTGGGCAATCGCGTTCTTGGATAGACCAGCCATCTTGATTTTGCTGCGTACGCTGGTGCGCGCCGCGGCGGCTCTCTTCTGCAACCAGGCCTGCAAGCACACGTGCGTGAAAACTCCTCCTCGGACCAGGTCTCGAACACTCATGAGCCGGGAGAACGTGAGCGGGTCCAGACCTTCCAATTCGCTTCGTAACCAGCTTTGAAAGGGGATCTGTTTGTAGCTTTGCAGCATCAGGGGAAAAAGGAACATCTTGCAGAATTGGTTGTAGCCAATCCACGGCTCCCCCGGCTCCAATCGGGAAAAGGAAAGCACGTCGATGAAGGTGGGATCGGATCCTATGAACTGAACATTGAAAGCGGAGGAGTCTTTGAGAATCAGGTCATGGGAGAGGCACCTTTCCAGGATATCGAGCTGCAAGAGGGCAGCATCCCTGAGCATGCCAAACGACCACTCGTAGGGATAGGAAACGAAGGGTATGCGCTCGTGCTCAACCATTGCAGCCCAAGCCGAGGTGATATCCGGTGGAAACCGGGAGTCCATATCCACCGAGTGGGTGGGGATCAGCAGCCGTTCTTGTTGTAACTGGTGGAACAACGGGGACGCGGAGAAGTCACTCCAATCCTTCAGAGAGCGGGGGTAGATGGCTCGATAAACGCGCCCATCCTTCCTGAAGATGGCCCCTCCGGGGTCCCGGAATGAGCTTGGCTCCCACTCCAGGTGGACTCCCGCCGGGTGTCCGTCTCTGGACACCGAAGACGGCCCGGCAGGCACGCTTGGATTTTCGTCGTTAGGGATATTCATCAGATTCCCGGGGAAAGAGGCGTGGCTATGAACCGATAACGGCTATTTGCTTTCTCCATCCTTTTCTCGGCCGAAGAATCTGAGCAACCTTTGCTTAAAGAGCCTTGCAAAGACCAATAGTCCAGCTATACCACCCAGG
Source organism: Terriglobia bacterium (assembly GCA_965222885.1). Taxonomy (GTDB): domain Bacteria; phylum Acidobacteriota; class Terriglobia; order UBA7540; family JAPUME01. The sequence continues at coordinate 3,789,656 of OZ244973.1, read as the reverse complement.
AGCAACTGCAACAACATGCTCCCTGCGACGGGATCAACGTAGGCGTAAGCGGACGAGGGCCAAGCCAGCAAGACCACTGAAAGCAAGCAAACCCACCCATAGCTTCTCACCGTTGCACCTCCAGCGTAAGGAGCACTTTTTTCTCCAAAAGCAATGGTTTCCCTTCACCCGGCTAAGGCGGACACAACCCTATCCCTGATCCTTTCCTGGACCCCAAAGGGAGGACTACGATGTCGCCCGAAGGATGCTCTTCGAGTTGAGCTAGTTACCCAACGCTCTATCGCCAATAATATACTAGCTGAGTTGGGCCGATGGCAAGGAATTCTCTTAGCAGGGGACGGAGGGTAGTGGGGGCGGGGAGATTTCCTGGGTTGGGTGGCGCAGACCTTCAGGTCTGCGTCCAATGATCTCCAACTCGCTCATCGCAGACCCAAGGGTCTGTGCCATCCGGCTGATTCGTGGAGACGATGGAAAAGTGGCGGACAGGATAAAGAAGAGTCAATCGCATCAGAGAATTCGGACCCTTTTTGGTCAGGGCACGGCTTCAGCCGTGCCGCTAAGAGTCCAGCCAGTAAGGCGGCTTCAGCCGCTGAGGTCATCCCGATTCCCAAACGCCGTGCATGGCAACGCGGTTTCAGCTTCGGCAAGCCAATATCCGTGATTTTCCGAGTTGGGCAACTACCGGCTCGACCCGCCGCCTCAGGGGCTAAAGCCTCGCCGGGGACGAACCCGGTTCGGCACGGCTGAAGCCGTGCCCTGACAAAAAATTCGAGCGCCTTTTTTGTGTCTGCCTTATGGTGGGCCGTTTGGGGGTGCTGCGGGGCGCCGCTTTACTCGCGGGCGGTAGGTCTAACCCCGCACGGTCCGCCGCCCTTTGCCGATTAGACCCGGCGGGCGGTGCAGACCTTGCCGATCTGCGTCCAATGATCTCCAACTCCCTCATCGCAGACCCAAGGGTCTGCGCCATCCCCCAATTGGGTGAGGGCAAGCGCCAGCCAAGTCCCTTATGTCCTATGATGGTGCCCATGAAACACCAAAACGGACTCCCTACTGAATTTATGAAGACCGGATGCGTGAAGGGGCCGCCTCACCCCAGACTCCCGGCGGCTCCCAGGAACAGGTTCAAGGGGCTTAGGACCCTGCCAACTCCTGATAGACAGCCAGGGTTTGCTCGGCAGTCTTTTTCCACGAAAATTCTTGGGCTCGTTCCAAGCCTGATCTTGAAAGTTTTCGCCGGTATTCAGGTTTTTCCAGCAAGACCTCCATAGCGCACGCCAGCTCCAATACGTCTTCCGGGTTCACGAGTACCGCAGCTTTTCCGGCCACTTCAGGAATCGAAGAACGATTGGAAGAGATCACCGGCGCCCCGCACGCCATGGCTTCCACCACGGGCAGTCCAAAACCCTCATAGAGTGAAGGGTACACGAATAGTTCCGCAAAGCTGTACAGCGTGACGAGCTCTTCGTCGCGCACATACCCCAGGAATCTTACCCGGTCAGACAAACCGAGGCGGCGAACCACCATCCCCAGGTCGGAACTCAACCAGCCCTCCCCTCCCGCAATCACCAGTTGGACCTCTCTCCGCAGGTTGGGTGGCAATAAGGCGTAAGCCTCGATTAACCTGCGCACGTTTTTGCGGGGTTCGAGGGTCCCCACGTTCAAGATATAAGAAGCATCCATCTTATATTTTTTCTGCAGGGCACCCAGGAGCTTACGGTCCGTTACCCGAGCAAAACCTTTACGCGCCGCCTCCGGCGTGACCACAATTTTTTCCGGCGGCACGGCGAGATATTCGACCAGATCCAGCTTACAGGATTCGGATACGGCGATCAGCCGGTCCGCACGGCAAGCTGCCTTGAGGATACCTTCCAGGCAATGGAGACGATTCGCTTCGGTGTGATATTCCGGAAACAGAAGCACGCTATTATCATGGATCGTCAGCAGAAGCTTTCCATGGTGATCGTCGGGGACGCAGAACGTGGTGCTGTGGAGGACATCGACTTTCCCCAACAGCCTTTTGCGCGAGTAGCCACTGCGAAACCAGAGATATTCAATCGCGGAGTAGGGAAGGGAGCGGAATCGAAGGTGAAAATTCCGCTGTTCCGGCACCGTTACGTCTTTCAGTCGGGGATGAAAGATATGATAGAAAAAAGGATAAAGATAGTAGTCGTTCCGTTGGTCGATAGCCGCGAGCCCCTCCAGCAGACCGGCGGTATAACAACCCACCCCCGCCTTGTTTCCCGCTAACAAACTAACGTCGATTCCAACGCGCATGGTCTCCCGTGATCCTACGACAACAGCCAGTGGTGGAGTCTGTTTCTCAGTTCCCGGTAAGGGAAGCGATGGTTTAAGCGGATATACTTCTGCAGAAACATGAAGCAAACCAGGCAAGCATGGAGCCGGTTTCTCGAAGGGGTTCGGCTCGACAGATAGTGGTTAGCAGCGAAATGCGCGAATGGCCATATCCAGCGTGCGGGAACCTTTCCGTAGTGCCCTTTGACGCAATGGAGAATTTCTCGATGCACGGCCAAGGCACTCCCCATCGTTTTCGTGTCTTCATGGAGCCGAGACTTGGCCCAATATTGGTTGTAGTATCCGATGCGGAAGGATTTAGCGAGGCGGATCCAGAGGTCGTAATCCATGCAGTAATCGAGAGAGGAGTTTAGAAATCCTACCTGCCGGACGGCCTCGGCCCGAAAAAAAGTCGCAGGTTGGCAAATGAAACAGATCTCTGCCAGCCGCTGAAAATCGAACGGTTCGGTGTAGTAACGTTCCAGAATTTCTCCGTCGATTTCCACGTGGTAACCTTCTCCGTAAACCATGGCGACGTCGGCATGGGCTTCCAGATATGCAACGGCCTCCCGTATGGCTCCCGGCAGATACAGGTCGTCCGAATTCAGGTAAGCCCAGATTTCGCCTTGGGCCCGTTGGAAGCCCTTGTTGATGGCATCCGCCTGACCCTTGTCCGGGCCGGATTGCCAGATCAATCTTCCCTCATACTTCTTGAGAATCTGCAGAGTGTCATCACTGGATCCGCCGTCCATGACGATATATTCGACGTAAGGGTAGTCTTGGCTTAGGACGCTTTCGATCGTTTCTTCAATGAACCGGCCTTGGTTGTAGGACGGAGTGACAATGGTGACCAGAGGTTTCATCGGGTCTTGATCATCGACCAGATCCTGCGGTATAGGCTTTTCACGAACGCAACGGTATTGTCTTGATCTGCTAAGGTGGATGGATGCGGTTTATCCAGAGCAAAGATCACGCGGTCTTGTTCATTGAGAGAAGCGAACTGATCACAATGACGGCTGCGAAGAAAAGTGTCGCCCTGACAAAAAATATCCCAAGTCTCGTATTCGTATGGTTTCAGTTTCCATTCCGGTCAAAAACGTCGAATTGACTTCCGTCGCTGGCGACCACCCTCATCCGTTCCAATTGATAACAGAGCGATCGCGAATCTTCACTCTCCCCGAACTCAGAAGGTATAAAAGAGCGAGAAGAGAGAAGCTCGACCCGCACTCTTCGCCCGTCCTGAGCGTCGATTTGCACGGGTTGCGTGATGCGAAAAGCCCCGGGTGCCGCTACCCGAAGCCGCGTTACTGGCTTGCAGTCGGCCGTTACCTGAATATCGAAGGGGCAATTTTCTCGGGGGGCCTCGCCTTGAACAACCAGTTCACGGACCAGAAATGGCTGGGCAATGTCAAACCTGATTCGCTCGCTCGTCCAACCGTCTCCAAAGACTCCTTCGAGCAGCAACACTGGTTCACGGGGCGCCGAGCGGCGCGGCTGCCGATGCGCCCACTGGAAGACGGCCAACGTTTCCCGGGCGGCTTGCTCCCAGGAAAATTGTCGAGCACGGGCGAATCCCTTCTCGACCAGCTCACGCCGCAACGAAGAATCTTGCAGGATGCGCTGCATCGCCGCCGCTATGCTGTCGGGTTGCCGTGCATCCATAGCGAGGATCGCTTCCCCGCCCACCTCGGCCAGGGATGTTTCGCGGCTGGCGAGCACGGGACATCCCATGTGCATGGCCTCCAGTAGAGGGATGCCAAAGCCTTCAAAAAGCGAAGGGAAAACCAGAAACGCCGCACCTTGATAAAGACAGGCCAATTCCAAATCACCGACGTAGCCAAGATGGTGAACCGAGTCCTGAAGGGAAAAATGCTGAATGATCTCTCGCAAGAAAGGGTGACCGTGCTCCTCAGCCCCCGTGAAGACCAGATGTAAAGGGAGGTCGCATTGTTGCCGGAACCGATGCAGCGCCAGAATGAGCATGGAATGATTTTTGTGCGGCCACGTATTGGCCGGAAATAAGGCGTAAAGGGGAGGCAGCTTGAACTTCGTCCGCATCGCTTCCGGAGGTGGAAGCGCAACCTGCCCTTGGTAGGCGGACCCGGCGGCATGGTGTACGGTGAATAGTTTTTCCGGCGCAATCCCGTAGCGTTCCCGAATGCAGCGGCGGGTAAAGTTGGATATGGCAATCACCGCGGTTGCTTGTTCACAGGACGGCTTGTACATCAACGCCCGCGAGCTTAACTCTGCAGGAGAGAAGAACTGCGGATAGAACTCGTGCTGCAGGTCGGGCATGGTAATCACCGTGGGAATGGAGAGCTCTCTCGGTTCCAGATTCACCATCGGGCAGAACCATAGGTCGAGGTGGAGCTTCTCGGCCCAGAGATACATCTCCCCCGCTGGAGTTGTGGATGAGATGCGACGCGCAGTTGCTTTCTTCGACGCCACGAGTATTTTCCGCACGTTGCGAGCGGTGAAGTTTAACGTGGAGTCGTTCCAGGGAGTGGTGAATAGAAAGTATTCGTGCTCGGAGTTCTGACCCGGCAAGGCGTCCAGCAGGTTACGGACATAGAACTCGTGCCCCCCCACCTTTGCGGGCCGCAGGGGATGAAGATTGACACCGATGCGCATGCAGAAGAACCTTGACGAATTATTACGGCCGATTAGCGGTAGCCAATCACCGCATAATCCTGACAGCCATAGAGTAGGTCGTTCAGTTTTGTAATACCCTCGTTAAAGCGTTCGACTTGTTCCTTGGCGCCCAGCTCGGAAGGGAGAGCCGGGATGCGGTACTTTTCCTCCACGGGCGACGTGTACTTGAGTTCTATGTTCCTGTAGCCATTGGACTCGAGAAGGAATAACAATCCACCGGAGTGAAAAGGGCGAACGTGCGAGGGGTCCATGTACAGAGCACCCGCAAAGACAAACAAGCACTGCGGATTTACGGTTTCCAGCACCAGGGGGGCGCCCTGAGTCAGTTTCTGCCTGGCAAGTTGAAGCAGGCTGATAATTTGCGCTGTGCTCAGGTGCTCGACCACCTGGGCAGCAAACAGGCCTCCCAGAGAGTTCGCGGGCAGCGACTCTAAATAGGCCAGCAACTCGCCCTGTTCGACCTGGAGGTCCTTTTCTCGGCAGAGCTCAACCATGTCGGGATTCAGGTCGATCCCGCAAGCTGAAATGTCATTTTCCCGCATCAATTCGAGAAACTCACCGCGGCCACAGCCTAAATCGACCACGTTGCGGCACCCGCGGAAATAGTCCACATAGACGCGCTGATGCTCTTTGATCAGAGCCTCATCGCCTCGAAAGCGCTCCTCGAACCAGAAGTAGTCCAGGTCTGACTGCGTTTGCATTTGGGGAGGGGGCGTGGCCGGAAGTTGCTCTGGGGGAGCGGCCGGTGTACGTTGGCCCTCTCCTTCGAGCCAGTGAACCAGACGACGGACATTCCGTTCACTTACCCGCAGACGCTCGTAGAGGCGGTTCTCCTGAAATTTGCGCATCTGATGGGCGGTTGTTTCTTCCTGCCCGCGAAGCTGAACCAATTGATTTTCAAGGCTCTTGAGATGATCGGCCACCGCCTCTTCTTGCTCCCGCATCTGATGGGCGGTTGTTTCTTCCTGCCCGCGAAGCTGAACCAATTGATTTTCAAGGCTCTTGAGATGATCGGCCACCGCCTCTTCTTGCTCCCGCATCTGATGGGCGGTTGTTTCTTCCTGCCCGCGAAGCTGAACCAATTGATTTTCAAGGCTCTTGAGATGATCGGCCACCGCCTCTTCTTGCTCCCGCATCTGATGGGCGGTTGTTTCTTCCTGCCCGCGAAGCTGAACCAATTGATTTTCAAGGCTCTTGAGATGATCGGCCACCGCCTCTTCTTGCTCCCGCATCTGATGGGCGGTTGTTTCTTCCTGCCCGCGAAGCTGAACCAATTGATTTTCAAGGCTCTTGAGATGATCGGCCACCGCCTCTTCTTGCTCCCGCATCTGATGGGCGGTTGTTTCTTCCTGCCCGCGAAGCTGAACCAATTGATTTTCAAGGCTCTTGAGATGATCGGCCACCGCCTCTTCTTGCTCCCGCATCTGATGGGCGGTTGTTTCTTCCTGCCCGCGAAGCTGAACCAATTGATTTTCAAGGCTCTTGAGATGATCGGCCACCGCCTCTTCTTGCTCCCGCATCTGATGGGCGGTTGTTTCTTCCTGCCCGCGAAGCTGAACCAATTGATTTTCAAGGCTCTTGAGATGATCGGCCACCGCCTCTTCTTGCTCCCGCATCTGATGGGCGGTTGTTTCTTCCTGCCCGCGAAGCTGAACCAATTGATTTTCAAGGCTCTTGAGATGATCGGCCACCGCCTCTTCTTGCTCCCGCATCTGATGGGCGGTTGTTTCTTCCTGCCCGCGAAGCTGAACCAATTGATTTTCAAGGCTCTTGAGATGATCGGCCACCGCCTCTTCTTGCTCCCGCATCTGATGGGCGGTTGTTTCTTCCTGCCCGCGAAGCTGAACCAATTGATTTTCAAGGCTCTTGAGATGATCGGCCACCGCCTCTTCTTGCTCCCGCATCTGATGGGCGGTTGTTTCTTCCTGCCCGCGAAGCTGAACCAATTGATTTTCAAGGCTCTTGAGATGATCGGCCACCGCCTCTTCTTGCTCCCGCATCTGATGGGCGGTTGTTTCTTCCTGCCCGCGAAGCTGAACCAATTGATTTTCAAGGCTCTTGAGATGATCGGCCACCGCCTCTTCTTGCTCCCGCATCTGATGGGCGGTTGTTTCTTCCTGCCCGCGAAGCTGAACCAATTGATTTTCAAGGCTCTTGAGATGATCGGCCACCGCCTCTTCTTGCCGTTCCACCTGGCCCAGGTGCGTGCTCAGTGTTTCTCGAATCTCTTCCTGTTGTTGTTGCAGTTGCAGGTGGACCTGTTCAAGAAGTCCCGCGGTCTCCTCGAGGGCACGGGTTACGCTCCCTTGAAATTCGACAATCGGACGAGTGTACCAACTCAGTAGCCGCCGGATAAGACGCTTCACCAGTTGGATAGCACTGTTGCGTAGGCCGGGCGGGCGGGGATTCATCTCCCCGACACGATTCCAGAGACTTTGTGCCGATGCCAACTCACGGCGTATGGTGGAGAAATCCAGCACAACGGAGGTACTTGCAGAGGACCGCGCACCCGTTGTTGGGCTTGTTATCGCAGTATCCACGCGCCGTTGTTCCCTTCGATTCTTGATTTCCCGTTCAATCTCTGTCAGTACGGAATCGGAGTGGGGCTTGGTTGTACTCATGATCGTATGATTCTCCTCCTCCCTTTTCCATTGGCCCCGCAGGGTTGCGACCACACGGAATTAAGCGCCAACCTTCTCAGCGAGCACAGGGTGCCACCGATCGCTTCTGAACCGCCACCTGCGCGCGGAGGTTGGCCAATCCTGCCGTGTGCCGGGAATCGACTACCTGGAACGCCAACACCTCGTCCAGCCAATCATGGCTCACGCCTTCTGCGGTGTGGGTAGCCGCGGTCAAGGTGTATTCGCCGCGGGTAAGCCAGCATGCAAAGGAGCAGGTAACTTCCACCACTTCTCCGCGCGCGCAGGGACCGAACTTGATTTTTTCCAGATCCGTATTCGTACCGTAGATGTCAACCCCCAATCGATTGCGGATCATAATGCCGACCACCGGGTCAGGATGGGGTTGATAGAAGCGCACAACGACTCGGACCGTGACCCTTTCACCGGACTGAATGATTTTGATGGGCTGCCGGCGTTCATTCAGCAATTTGATTTTGAGCACTTCCGCGGCCCCGTCTCCGTGCCGGTGGCTGTAGGTGAGCGGCGGAATCTCTTCCTCCGCCAGATCCACCGGAATCGGTGGATCACTCGCTACGTCTTGTTCCTGTTCGTAGGCTTGCTCGCGGGACATGATGATTTCACCGTACTTGTTGACCACCGAATTGGGATCCCCGTCCGCAATCTGTTCTCCTTGCTGGAGCAGAATCGCTCGGTCGCAGAGCGTTTTCACGGTGCCGGTGTCATGGGAAACGAGGATGAGGGTTACTCCTTGTTGCTGGAGTTGCTGGATGCGGCGGATACAACGATTGGTAAATACGGCATCCCCGACCGCCAAAGCTTCATCCACCAGCAAAATATCGGGGTCCACATGGATGGCGGTCGCGAAAGCCAAGCGCACATACATGCCGCTGGAATAGGTCTTCACGGGTTGGTCGATAAATTCGCTGATCTCGGCAAAGCGTTCAATGCGTTGAAACCGTTCTTTCATCTCTTCGCGGGGGATGCCGATGATACTCGCCGCCAGGTAAACGTTCTCCCGGCCGGTATGCTCCGGGTTGAATCCCGAGCCGAGTTCGAGCAAGGCTGCGACGCGCCCTTCGATGGCGACGGTTCCAGCACTCGGTTGCAGCGTGCCGGCGATCAGTTGCAGCAAGGTACTCTTTCCGGACCCGTTGGGTCCGATAATCCCCAGGGTGGTTCCCCTCTCTACTTCGAAGCTGAGATTCCGCAGAGCCCTGAACTCACGGTGATAGAGCTTCCGTCCGCGCAGGATCATTTCTTTCAGCCGATCGGCGGGACGGGAATAGATCTTATATATCTTCGACAGGTTTCGAACTGCGACGCTTGCCATTAGAGCACGTCTGCAAATGCCTTCTGCGTTCGCCGAAACCAAGCGTAGCCCACATAGAATGGAACAGCGCCCGACAGTGCCATGGCGGCCATTGCAAAAGGTCCGGGCGAGGTGCCATCCAGAATCAACCCCCGATAGGCCCGCACAAAGTGGAAAAAAGGATTGAATTTATAGATCTCCTGCAGGAGGGGACCCAGGATTGTTTCGGGATAGACGATGGGCGTCAGGAAGAACCACATCATGATCCCGATGCCCACGACCTGCCCCACGTCCCGAAGAAAGACTCCGCAGCTTGCCAGGAACCAACTTAATCCCAGCGTGAACCCGACCTGAAAGACCATCACCAACGGAAGAAGGAAAACGGTTGTCCGAAGGGACATCCCAAATAGAACCAGCACGGCCAGATACAGCCCCAGTCCGATCAGGCTGGTCAGAAAGGCCGACAAAACCTGGATGACCGGAAGAATCTCCAGCGGAAAGACGACTCTCTTCACCAAATTGGAATTGTCCGCGATTACGGTCGGACTGCGATGCACCGAGTCGCTAAACGCCATCCAGGGAATCCAGCCGCCAATGAAATAGAAGGCAAAGTTCGTGATCCCACCTTGATCCCCAAACCGAACTTTCAGGATAAAAGCAAAGACGAACGTGTAAACGGATATGGTAAACAGTGGGTTGATCACGGTCCACAGGCTGCCCCCTACCGTGCCTTTGTAGCGGCCCAGGAAGTCCCGTCGCGCCATGTTCCAGATCAGGTGGCGTTCCCGCAACAGGGTCACAAAGGGTGACGAGAGCGTGGACCTCAAATTCTTGGCCCAACGCGGCGGCAGTCTCCGCGCGGTGTAGGTGCCATCGGCGGCCAGAGAGACTTGCAGGCAGAGAGATGTGACCCCCTTCTCATCAAACCAAGCCACTCCTTCCTGTAGCAAGGAAAATTCCAACGTGAAGCATCCGGGTTTTCCGGGAACCGTCAGCTTACCCGTAATCTCCACCGTCTGCCGGGGAACGACATCCTGCGGCAGTGAACTCCGTAAGCCGTCATACACCGCGTACCGCCCCGCCGCACTCTTCCAGTGGTAGCTGAGGAAGACGGGAAATCCGTCGTGACGCCTATCTCCGCCGGCTGACCAAGTCCTCGAACTCCTGTTCTGCACGACGATCTTACAGAATGTTTCAGCACCCAAGGGCAGGACCTCCGGCAACTGCCATTCTAAGAATCGCATTCGAAAGCAGTTGCCCGTTTTGTCGGACGTGTTTGCCCGGGTACTCGTTGCCGCTTTCCGCACAGACTCTTATCCCTATAGAGATATAAGCTGCTTAACCTTAATTTTATTTATATCACACTCAGGTTTTCAATCAGTAGTGCCCTAGTGTACTGTCCCGGTAATAAGCGATATATTAATGGGCAACCTTTGGCCTCTGGAGGTATGCCCATGCCACGCGGTCGCCCCGTTACTCCCCTCACTCTCAGTGAGAGTGAGGAATCGGAACTGGGGAGCCTCGCCCGCTCCCGAACCTTGCCGCATAGTCTGGTGCTGAGGGCCCAGATTGTGCTGGCCTGCGCCGAAGGCGTTCCCGGCTCTACCGTGGCCCGGCGTCTGGGTGTCACCAATACGACCGTGGGCAAGTGGCGAAAGCGCTATCGTGAACATGGAATCCCCGGACTACACGATGAACTGCGTCCCGGACGCCCCCGCACGCATGAGGATGAACGTGTTGCGGAAGTCATCAACACGGCCCTGCAAACCGAACCTCCCGATCGTTCGCACTGGAGCGTGCGTTCCATGGCGGAACACACGGGAGTCTCAAAGAGCACGGTCCAGCGGTGGTTCGATCTGTTCGGCGTCCAGCCGCATCGCCAGCGGCATTTCAAGATTTCCAACGACCCGTTCTTCGTCGAGAAAGTCCGCGACATCGTCGGTCTCTACCTCAATCCCCCGGACCACGCCGTGGTGCTCTCGGTCGATGAGAAGACCCAGGTTCAAGCTCTTCAGCGAACTCAGCCCGTTCTCCCCATGGGCCTCGGCTACGTCGAAGGCGTCACCCATGATTACAAACGTCACGGCACGACCACTCTGTTCGCGGCTCTCGATGTGGCCACCGGGAGAGTCATCACCCGCTGTAAACCGCGACACCGTCATCAGGAGTTCCTCACTTTCCTGCGTCAGATCGACGGCAGTGTGCCGCACAACCTCGACGTCCATCTCATCGTCGATAACTACGCTACTCACAAACATCCCAAAGTCCGCGCTTGGCTCGCTCGGCGTCCCCGCTACCACGTTCATTTCACCCCAACCTATGCGTCCTGGCTCAACCAAGTCGAACGCTGGTTCGGCATCATTACCCAGAAGGCCATTCGCCGAGGTTCCTTCTCCAGCGTCAAGGCTCTCGTCCGTAACATCGAGCGCTTCGTCGAACATTACAACGCCAACACCAGTCCTTTCGTCTGGACCGCCACGGCCGAATCCATCCTCGCTAAGGTCGAACGACTTTGCTCATATATTTCCGGGACAGTACACTAGCTGCACTGTCATTCAACGCGTGGACTGATTGCTTGCGGGTGTGTCGCCGGTACAGATGAATCTCCGGCACAATCTCGGCGGGATCTTCATTTCCCTGTGCAGGAGCAATTACTCCTTTGATCTCGGGTCCAATTCCTCGATCAACCTGGTTGCTTCTCCCCTTTCCCCATTCTGCCCGGGGCTGATCATCGACCAAACCCTGCGGAGCACATAATCCACGTCTCCCTGTCGAAGCAGGCGGTAGGCCTTTTGCAACCGGTACCCAAAGCGACCGAAACTATAGCGCAAGCTTGGGTAGGGGATGCCTGCCGACCGGGTAAGCGTAGAGGAGAATTCCGCGGCCATCCGGCCGTGGGAGTTGATGCTCTTGCTCCCGGGGTGGACTCGGAAGGCGGCCAAGCATCTCCTGAGGTGATTGATCTGGGAACCGGCCGCGGCAAAGCGAAGCACCAAATCGAAATCCATGGTGAAGTGCAATTCGGTCTTCAGCCTCTCGCCGTTGCCCCACAACCGGCTGCGCCAAAAAAGCGACGCCGAGTAGAAGTTTACTCCTCCATATAAAAATGCCTTGTGGTTAAAGGGAATCGATCGGACTTCGCGCAGAAGCCGGTCGTATCCGTCGATGAGAGCGGCATTGCCATAGAGGATATCGACCTCGGGGTGTCTTTGGAAGTACTCGGCCACGGCCCGCAAGGCTTGCGGATAGTAGGCGTCGTCTGAGTTGAGCCACGCCATGATTGTGCCGGTACTTTTGCTAAGTCCCTTGTTGATGGCCTCCGACTGTCCCCCGTCCGGTTCACTCGCCCAGTAAGACAGGTACTTTTCGTACTTGCGGATGATCTTCATGCAGCCGTCGGTCGAGCCGCCATCGATGATGAGATATTCCAGGTTAGGATAGTTCTGGTTCAGGACGGAGAGAATAGTCCTCTCCAGGAATTTTCCCTGGTTCATGGAGGGAGTCACGATGGAGATTTTGGGCCAAGCGGGATCAGGACGGAGAAGGATTCTCTCGTCATAACGAGGGGTCGATACAAACTCTTGCAGGCCTAGTGTACTGATTCTAAACTCCTTACAAGTTGACTAACTCCGTCATCATTTTACCTGGAAGTTAGCAGGGGATCAATAGCCATATAGTACCTAAGAAGGATGGCCCAGGCCATCGGACGCCGTACTTTACTGCGTCGTAAAAACCGATACAAGGTAATTTGCAGTTCCCGGTATTCGGTGCGCGGTTTCGTACCTGACTTGGCTCCGCTGCCTTGTGCCCTTCACGACGAGGCGACGGAACTTGGCGGCGAACGCATGGATCAGGCTGTCATGAGTCCAGTAGGGCCACGTCATGTCGCTAACTGAGTCGTTGCGCACCGTGATTCGGTCGCTCTCGTTCGCCACGTAGAAACCCATGTCCGAGCGTCCGTGGATCGTGGGTCGGAAGCTGGTCCGCCCTTGCGTGTCGGGCCAGCCGAACTCTCTGCCATGGGATGCATGTGGCCCTTGGGCTGTGCCTCCCAATGGGAGGGGATTATATACTCAACTCGACAGGGCGGCGAGGGGTTCCGACCGCTCGAACCGTTCCCGCTTTCTCTTCCCTCGCCCGTTCCCGGCGCGGCTTGGCCGCCGGAGAGACGACCGCCCGGACGGGCCGGGACGACATCGGTTCGGGGAGGCAGCCCGTGAAGGCGAAGGCCCGTCTGGGGAGCGGAGGCGCCCTGCCGTCCGGCCCGACTTCCAACCCGCGAACCAGGGAGCCGGGCGCTGTCAAGTCAAGTATATAATTCCCGATAGTTTGTCACCCCATAGGTTACACTCGGCAGTGTTTTCGAGCTAGGCCCATCGCTCCCGAACCTCCGAGCACCGCCGTCGATGTCCAATAACCCTGCCAGCGGTTTGCCGTGCGCGCCGCTGCCGTTCTTCAGGCCATTACCGGTGCTGTTCTTGATGTTGTAGGGCGGGAAAGTAAGCACCAACCAGACCGATTCGTCCGCCATGGTTCGCATGATCGCAAGGCAATCGCTTTGACGGATTGGTCCTCGTGTCTTCCTAAAAGCGGGATTGCGGGATTGCGGGATTGCGGGATTGCGGGATTGCGGGATTGCGGGATTGCGGGATTGCGGGATTGCGGGATTGCGGGATTGCGGGATTGCGGGATTGCGGGATTGCGGGATTGCCTTTTCTCAGTTTAGCACGGTCGCGCGGCGCCGGTTTGCTCTTCACAACCTTATGGACCGCCTTATCGAATGTGAGGCCAAGTGGCTTGATCTTTGACATAAACAAACCCCTAAGCAATCAGTGCCGCGTAGCTTGACCGTTTTCCCCCGCCGCAACGGATTAGGATACCAATTGCCGGCTCGCCAGACAAGCCTGTTGTGTTCTGCCGATGCTCGTATTCGGCAATGTACCGATGCAGGTGCCTGACGCTTCACCCGTGATGCGTTCCGTAGTAGCCACGCTTCATAAGAGCCAGAAGGACTCGATGCCATTCGTACCGGCCTGGGCGGCGGCTTGATCTTCGTAGTCGTCCACGATTCTCTTGTATAACCGAACCGCTTGGTTGCGCTGGCCGCGAACCGCGTAGGTGCGAGCCGCCCTGGAGTGTAAGCATGGCCTCTCCCTCTTGATTCGTGAAGAAGAACCTTGTTAACTGCCGGAAGTCCACTCCACCGGGGGACCGTAAAGCGAAGCGGGCCATCATCCGCAGGACGCCGCCCCTTATTCCGAGCGATGCCCTCAAACCTCCATGGCGGCCCGAATGTCCGGCGGCAACCGCCTTTCTTCTTTTTGCCCGGTGATCCAGGAGACGCCGATAAACACCGCCAGCGAGACCAATAGCGAAAAGCACCCGACATTCATGCCGTAAGGCAGATGGAAAATCCCATGCCGGCTTAGAAGTTCGAGCGCGAAATTCAGTGCCAGGCTGATGAGAATGGAACTCACGCAAGCTTTGCCAGTGGCCCGTTTCCAGTTCATTCCCAACGCGACCGACGGCACGATGGCGGCGGCAAAAGTTCCCCAACCGAAAGTTCCGAGCAGGGCCACCAGATTTTTCATATAGAGCGCGAAAAGGGCTGAAGCGACCAGGATGATCAGGGTCGCCATGCGTGAGAGGAGCAGCTCGTGTCCGATCGGTTTGCCCCGCCAAGCCATCGGAATGTCCCGTACGACGACGGCGGCTCCCAGATTGATAAAGCTGTCGGCGGTGGACATAATGGCGGCCAGCAGCCCGGCAAAAACAATCCCGGCGAGCAGCGGCGGCGTGTAATTCAGCAGGAAGACCGCTGTGGCTTGGTCGGGTGAGCTCAAGGGATTTTCAAGACCCTTCACCACCAACGTGTGCATGACCAGTCCGATACCCACCCACAACAGGCTCAAGACCATGTAACCTGAGGTCGCGAGCAGCGCGCCCCATCGCAGGTCGCGGATATTTCGAATCATGAAGAATTTTGTGATTAGGTGCGGCTGGCCCGCGGCACCCAGTGCGAACAGCAGATACCAGCTCAGGGCATTCAGCGGACCCCGCGTGCCCCACGGCCCGATAAATTCCGGATCCACCGCCCAAAGGTCGGCGCTGATCGTCCCCAATCCTCCGCCGGCCTTCAGGACGTAAAAGAAGACCGCGCAGGAGGCCACAATCATCAGCATCCCTTGGAACAGGTCGGTATAGACTCCGGCAATGATTCCCCCCGCCACGCTGTAAAACGCCAGCACGCCGAGTCCCACCAGCAGGCCCACCGCCAAGTCCATACCTGTCACGGCGCTAAGGAGAACACCCACGGCCAGAACCTGGGTTCCCAGGTAGCCGAATACGCCCAGTAAGATCGCCAGCGCCATCGAGGTTTGTGGCCAGCGCCCGCCGTAGCGGGCCCCCACCGCCTGCGGCAGGGTCAAGATTTCACGAGCTTCGGCGACCAGCCGCAAGCGCTTTGCCAGCAGCACCCACGACATCGAAAACCCGATCGTCGCCGCAAAGGTCATCCAGGCGGAGCTGATTCCCGACTCATAAACCAGTCCGGGCCCTCCCACAAATCCGAAGCCGCTCATGATGTTTGAAAAGGAGGCAAACCCCAGCACTACCAATCCCAGACTTTTCCCGGCTAGAAAGAAGTCGCTGGTGGTGTGCGTCCTCCGAAAGGCCCAGATGCCGATGGCAAAGCAGGCCGCCAGGTAAGCGAGGACGGAGGCTACAATAATGGGTGACTCAGAGATAGGCATTAAGGCTTCTTTTCTTTCTGGCAGTGATCAGCAAGAAATTTTCGCAGTCTGTCTTCCGGCAACACCGAAGACGGAAAGAACCAGCCGTAAACTACGCTGGAGAGTGCCGGTACGAGCCAGATGCCGTAAACGAGCAGGGCGGTCCCCCTCGGAAATCCGAGCCAAAGATGCAAATCCTCCTCGGGTCGATCTACAAGAACGATTCCGCCGAGAAGGAGAACGCCGGCAAGAAATAAAAAAACGAGGAAAGTACGGATTTGCCGGGTGCCGCGACCATAGCCGAATCCCAGAGTCAGGCACAACACCAGCAGCGCAAAGGATACGATGCCGAAGAGAAACCAGGAATGAGACCCTCCCAAAATCAGTGCCAGAACACTGAGCACCAAGATGCCGCCGATGACCCGATCCCTTGCATCTTTCATGAGCGTGTTCCTTCGGATTCAGAAAGAGGGAGCAGCACCGGAGTGGTTGGGAACTTCAACGGGGATGGACGCGGTCGGTTGATTCAGGGCGGAAGGAAAACACCTTCAGCCTTCTTTTCTCTGAACGCGGCGACGGAACCGGGCGAGCTCGACCAGCGCCTGAACCAGGGTGCCTTCGCCGATCGTTTCCACCGGGTCGCGGGCCTCTAGCGCGAAGGTGACGCGCTCCCCGGCGACTTTGGTCACTGTAGCCTTGAAGCGAACGGTCGCTCCCTCGGGTGTCGCGGCCAGGTGATGCACGTTGATATGAACACCTACGGGCATCCACCCTTCGGGTAAATGAGGTTTGATGGCCTTGGCGGCCGTGATCTCCATCCATTGGATCATTGCCGGCGTGGAGAAGACCGAGGGCACTTGCTGGTTCGAGCGGGCGATGGTGTGCTCGCGGGGCACCACCAGGGAATGCTCCGCTACCATGCCCACCCGTATATTTCGACTCGCCGCCATGCCGAAATCTCCTCTTTCCCGAAGAACGGATCATTACTGAAAAAGTTCCCGAATGTTACCAGAGCCGGCGGCGAAGGACAAACGCCGCGGCGCAGGGGACCCCAAGACTCACCGGCTTGCCGTGATTCAGGCCGACCGCCCCCTTGGTTCTCCGGCGAGTTACGTTGCCGACTTTTATGCGAAGTGGTCTTCCGGGGCGAGTTGCACCTCGACTCCGTTGGGGTCGTCGAAATAAACGCGGTTCGTTCCCTGCGGTTGTCTGGGGTGCAATCCCTGGCGTTCGAGCTCCCGGGTGACGGCGCCCACTTCGTAGTCCTTGATGGAGATGCAGTAGTGGTTCACTCCGGACTTTCCGCTCCCGAACAGGGCCAGAAAATTCCTGCCCAAGCCCAGGAAACAATCGGTTGATGATTCCCGCACCACAGGCAGGCCGAGGAGCTTTTGGTAGAAATCCCGGGATCGCTTGACGTCGCCCACGTCGAGCGCGACGTGGTTGATTTCGATCCCCTGAAAAGTGGATTCGGCCGCAGTCACGGCGTGTGCTCCTGCCGCCAAAAGGGCGAGCCCCTGAACCAACTCGCGCCGGGTGATTTTCCCACGCTCATAGTTTCCGAGCCAATCGGAGATGATTCCTTTCATTGTTCTTCCTTCCTGCCGTGTGGGCCTTCTTGTGAAACGAGAAACGCCCGCATCGGAATTCAGCGAATGAAAATCTTTTACCTTTTTATTCGTGCCAGCACAAGGCCTCCCTGCGGAGATGCTCATTTTGGCCAGGCTTGGTTTGTCGTTCCTTGTTCCTGATATCGAAAACGCCGCGGAAGCGTGAACGTTGACTTGAATGTACGGGCGAACTAAGATAGTTACTCAGGGTAGGTTCATTTCAAAATGAATCATGACGCATTTGATCAGGTGGAGCAGGTGTTGCGATCCGGAGGATCGGAGGCCGGGTTCGATTTTCTGGTGCGGAAGTTCCGCGAGCAGAAAAACTATCCGCTGCTTTTTGAAGCCCAGCTCATGAAGAAGCGGCACGAATTGGGCTTGCCGTTGATTCAGGCGGATTCACCCGACGGGCTGCCGGAGGATACGCAGCGCGCCTACGAGCAAGGGACGAGAGAGGCGGCGCGGGAAGTGGGTTCGCTCTACTTGGCCGATGGACAGATTCCCTTGGCTTGGCCCTATTTTCGCGCCATCGGCGAAAGCAGACCCGTAGCCGACGCTATCGAGCGGATTCAGGCCGAGGAAGGAATCGACGCGATCATCGAAATCGCCTTTTACGAGCAGGCGAATCCGCGCAAAGGATTTGAGCTGATTCTGGCGAATCACGGCATGTGTCGAGCGATCACCGGCTTTTCCCAGTACCCCTGCGTGGAGGGCCGGGAGGAGAGCGCGAAGTTGCTGATGCGAACCCTTCAGGGGGACTTGGTAGCCAGATTGAAGCAAGTCATCTCCCAGCGCGAGGGACAGGCCCCTGAGACTCGAAGCCTCACCGAGCTGGTGGAAGGCCGGGATTGGTTGTTCGAGGGGAACAGTTACTACATCGACTCGACCCACGTCGCCTCGATAGTCCAATTCAGTGTGGATTTAGTGGATCGGGAGAGCTTGGCCCTGGCGCTCGATATTACCGAATACGGTAGGCGTCTTTCCGACATGTTCCAATTTCAGGGCCAGCCGCCCTTTCAGAATGTGTACGAGGACCACGGGATATACCTCCGGGCGCTGCTCGGAGAAGACGTTGAAACCGCGCCCGCGCACTTTCGCAACAAAGTTGCCGAGGCGGAGTCCCCGGAGGTGGCAGACGTATCGGCTCAGGTGCTTGTCAAGCTGTTGGTGCGCCTGGAACGCTACTCCGCAGCCCTGGAGGCATCGGTTCAGTATTTGGGGGATATTCCTCCCAGCCAGCTTGCTTGCCCTTCCATTCCGCAGTTGTGTCAACTGGCCGGGGATTTTCAGCAACTGCGAAAGGTGTCCCGCGAAAAGGGCGACCTGCTCAGTTTCGCGGCCGCAACGCTCCAGACCTAACCGACCTTCACTTTTCCCTTTATTTTGACATCCCCTGGCTTGCCACCGATCGTTACGCCAGGATTTTTTCGACGAGGTTGCCGTGGACGTCGGTGAGACGGAAGCGACGCCCTTGGTATTTGAAGGTAAGCTGGGTGTGGTCGATTCCCAGGCAATGCAGGAGGGTAGCCTGCAGGTCGTGAACGTGCACCGGGTCCTGGGTGATGTTGTAGCAGTAATCATCGGTCTCGCCCAGAGACATGCCGGGTTGGATGCCGCCGCCAGCCAGCCACATGGCAAAACAGCGCGGGTGATGGTCGCGGCCGTAATCGTCGGCGGTCATGCGGCCCTGGCAATAGACGGTCCGGCCAAATTCACCGCCCCAGACTACCAGGGTGTCGTCCAGCATGCCGCGTTCTTTCAGGTCCTCTACCAGAGCCGCCGAAGCCTGGTCGGTGGCCTTGCACTGTTGGGGGAGGTCGCGGGGAAGTTTGCCATGGTGGTCCCAGCCGCGATGAAACAGTTGGATGAAGCGCACGCCACGCTCCGCCAGACGGCGGGCCAGCAGGCAGTTGGCGGCAAACGTGCCCGGCTTTTTCGCGTCCTCTCCGTAAAGTTTGAAGATGTGGTCCGGCTCGTCAGACAGGTCCGTGAGATCAGGCACGGAGCTTTGCATGCGGAACGCCATCTCGTACTGCGCAATGCGGGTGGCAATCTCAGGGTCTCCGAATTCCTCCAGCTTCATCTGGTTGAGCTTGTTCAAGGCGTCGAGGAAGCGTCGCCGGTTGTCCTGGCCGAAGCCCGGAGGATTGGATAGATAAAGGACCGGATCGCCGACCGAGCGGAACTTGACGCCCTGATAACGGGTCGGCAGGAATCCACTTCCCCACAGACGGTCATAGAGTGGTTGACCGCCTCGGCCTTGCGTGACCATCACCACAAAGGCGGGAAGGTCCTCACTTTCGCTTCCCAGCCCATAAGCCAGCCAAGCTCCGATGCTGGGCCGGCCGGCGATCTGCGCGCCCGTTTGGAAAAAGGTGATGGCCGGGTCGTGATTGATGGCTTCGGTGTGCATGGATTTGATGAAGCACAGATCATCCACCATCCTCGCCGTGTGCGGCAACAACTCGCTTACCCAGGCCCCGGAATTGCCGTGCTGCGCGAATTGGAACTGGGAGGAAACCACCGGAAAGCGATCCTGCGTGGACGTCATCCCGGTCAGGCGTTGACCCTTCCGAATCGAGTCGGGCAGGTCTTCTCCGCGCCGCTTGGCCAGCATAGGCTTATAGTCGAACAGCTCCATCTGCGCGGGCCCACCCGATTGAAACAGCCAGATCACGCGCTTGGCCTTCGGCGCAAAGTGAGGCACGCCGGGAAGCCCGGGATAGGGTCGTGCGGACGAGGTGCCGGCGGCACCCAGGTTCTGCCCCAGTAGGGAGGCCACCGCTGCCGTGCCGATGCCGGCAGCGTTCAACCCGAAGAAATGGCGCCGCGTCATCAGAAGCTGATTTTCCTGCCAAGGGTCCATGCCTCACTCCTTCGTGACGGTCTCGTCGAGATTCAGGATCAGGCTGGCCACACTGGCGTAGGAAGCCAGTTCAGCGGGGTCGAGGGTCTTGTCGCGCGCGGATTCTCCTGCACTGAGGAACTGTACCGCCGCGGCGGGGTCCTGAAGATAGCTGTCCTGGAACTGTTGGAAAGTCTCCAGGAGAACTTCGCTCTCCTGAGGCCGGACCGGACGTGCCGTCGCCAGGCGGAAGGCGTAGTCGATCCGTTCGCGGGGATTCACGCCGCCCTCCTTCATCATCCGCTCGGCCAGCTTGCGGGAAGCTTCCAGGTACGTGACGTCGTTCATCAGGTTCAGGGCCTGCAAGGGCGTGTTGGTTTTCGGGGTACGTACCGTGCAGGTCTCTCGGTCGGGGGCATCAAAGGTCATCATGGCCGGAGGCGCTACCGTCCGTTTCCAGTAGGTATAGAGACTTCTGCGGTACAGGTTTCCACCTGCATCCGGTTGATAACTCACGCTGGAGAGTTCTTTCCATAGACCGGGCGGTTGATAAGGTTTCACCGATGGACCACCGATCTCTTCTCTCAGCAGTCCCGATAGAGCAAGCGCCTGGTCCCGAATGACCTCGGCCGGCAGCCGGAACCGGGGACCACGGGCCAGTAGGCGATTCTCCGGGTCCTTCTCGATCAGTGCGGGGGTCACCTGGGAGGATTGCCGGTAGGTTGCGCTCATGACGATGGTCTTCAGAACCGCCTTGACGTTCCAGCCGCCGGCGATGAAATCGGTCGCCAGCCAATCGAGAAGCTCCAGATGGAGGGGCCATTCGCCCTGCGAGCCAAAATCCTCCACCGTCTTGACCAGGCCGACCCCGAACAACATCTGCCAAAACCGATTCACGGTTACCCGCGCCGGAAGGGGATTCCCCGGGTGAACCAGCCAGCGTGCAAATCCCAGGCGATGGTTGGGGTAGTGCTCAGACAGTGAGGGAAGAACCTTCGGCACACCCGGGGGAACCTTCTCTCCGGGAGCGTCATAAGCGCCGCGCTGCAGCACGAAGGTTTCCCGGGGCGTCTCCCTTTCCTTCATCACCATGACGGTGGGGATGCGCTTGAAATACTCCTCCCGCTCTTTTTGCAGCTCGATCCACTCTCGCCGGGCCTGTTGAATGGGTCCGGGAGCATATCGGTCCAGAAAACAGAAGGCCAGCTTGTTGGCTTGCGCCCGGCTTCGAGTTGCAGGAGGCATCGCAGCGATTTCCGCAATCGTCTCCACCAACGCCAGGACTTCGGCTTCTTCGGTGGACAGGGCCTTCTGGTAAACCCGGACCTCGTCGATGTGACCGTGAAAACGGTCTTCGGGTCCTTCGCCGGCGCCGATGCGAAACGGGGCCTTCCCGCTGATGGGCCAGGAAAGCTCATCGAAAAGGATCGTTGTTTTTGCGGGTTTACCATCGATGTAGATTCGGACTCCTTCCGATTTTCGCTTGCCGTCGTAAGTTAACAGGACGTGATGCCATCGGCTTAACTCCACCGGGCGCTCGGTTTCCATTCGCAGGCCCAGGTCGGTCCAACGCATGGTGAAGTTAAAGCGGAGCTTGCCTTCCCTCAAATAGAGGCCATAGCCCTGGCCCTTGGGCACATCCTCCACGGCGGACAGGATGGCGCCATTGGTGGCGGTGGGATAAATCCAGGCCGCCAAGCTGAAGGGGTCCATGTAATTGAAGTTCGCCACCGGGCCGGCATCCACAAAGCGCTGGCCGTCAAAGGTCCCGGCGTGGCCCACCTTGCCGGCCACGAAGAGGGACTGTTCTCCCGGCAGGTCTGCCCAGGAAGGCTTTTTCTGATCCGCCCTGCTTTTCTCCTCCGGGTCGGTTTCCGGAGGGTACGCGCCGGAGGGGAATTGGCGGGCGTAGGCGCCGCTTTCCTCACGCAGGTTTCCATCGAGCGGAAAGTGCAGAACGAGTCCGTCTTCAACCGCCCCATCGGGCGACCGGGAATCACGAATCCACTTCTCCCAATCCCGCTGCGCCTTTCCCAACTCCTCCTGATGCGAGGCGTATCTCCGCTCCGCCGCGGCGACCTTTCGGTCGAGTTCCTTGAGCTTGATTTCCTGTTCCGGGAGGGGAGCCTTGATATAGGGTTCCTGGTTTCCGAAGTTGAAGACGAATCCCCGTTCCGGAACGTTGTTGAAATAGGCGAAGAGTCGATAGTAATCCTTCTGGGTGATGGGGTCGAATTTGTGATCGTGGCAGCGGGCGCAGCCCACCGTCAGGCCCAGCCACACCGTGGAAGTGGTCTCCACCCGGTCGGCCACATACTCGACGCGAAACTCTTCGTCGATGATGCCGCCCTCGGCGCTCGTGCGATGATTGCGGTTAAACGCCGTCGCGATCATCTGGTCGCGGGTCGCGTTGGGCAGCATGTCGCCCGCGATCTGTTCCAGGGTGAACTGGTCGAAGGGCAGGTTGCGGTTGAAGGCGTCAATCACCCAATCGCGCCAGCGCCACATATTCCGCCGGCCGTCACTCTGATAACCGTTGGTGTCGGCATAGCGCGCCGCATCCAGCCACCTCACCGCCATGCGCTCTCCGTACCGCGGAGACCCCAGGAGACGGTCCACCACGGTTTTATAAGCATGGGGTGACGGGTCGTTCAAGAACGCATCGACCTCGGCCGGCGGCGGCGGCAACCCGGTCAAATCCAACGTGACCCGACGAATCAAGGTGGTGCGTTCAGCTTCCGAAGAAGGGCGGAGTCCCTCTCGCTCCAGCCGATGGAGAATGAAGGAGTCGATGGGATTTCGGGCCCAGTTCCGGTTTCTGACCGGAGGATCTTGCGGCCGCTGCAGAGGAATCAGGGACCAATGTTTCTGCCAGGGAGCGCCTTGCTGGATCCAGTCCCGGATCAGGCCGATTTCTCCCTCGGAGAGTTTGTCGTGGCCCAGGTAGGCCGGGGGCATGCGCACGGCCTCCTGGTCGGAGCTAATCCGGCGAAACAGGACGCTCTTTTCGGGCTCGCCGCGCACAATGGCGAAGCCTCCGCCGGCGAGCTCCCTAAAAGCCCCCTCCTCGGTGTCCAACCGTAGAGCGGTCTTCCGGTTCGCCTGGTCGGGCCCGTGGCAGGCAAAGCAGCGGTCGGAAAGGATCGGACGAATATCGCGGTTGAATTCCGCCGGTTGGAGATTCGATTCCATGCCGGCTACGGTGCCCTGGGCGAAATACATCATTGCCATCACCACAGCAGCGACACCGCCCCGCGGGAGAAAGAAGGAAAAATGCAGCATCATGACCATGTCCTGTACAGTATCGATTATACGGCTCGGGATATTCTACCTCAAGTGGATGTGCGGGTTCAGTACATATGAGACTTGAGTCAGGTGGCCTTCCATGTGGCAAGGTACTCCATTGGCGTCCTCATGTCCAGGGTTCGATGAGGTCGGAGGTGGTTGTAGAAGTGTTGGTAGTCGGCGAGGGCGGCTCCGGCTGCGGCGACGGTGAGTTCGCCGGTGTAGAGGTTCCAGAACTCGACGCGGGCGCTGTCGTTGGCTCGTTCGACGCAGCCATTGAACTGCGGTCGTCGAGGCGGCAGGACAAACTGAGGGATGTCGAGTTGCTGGCAAGCTTGCTCGAACTCGGCCCGGAACTCGGAGCCGCCGTCGACCTGGACGGAATGGAGGGGGAAGGGCAGGTCCTCGATCACGGCTTGCAGGAAACGTCGGGCGTTGCGAGCGGTGGCGCGGGAGTAGACACGGGTCACCATGTGCTTGCCGACCGGGGAGACGGCCCGGAACTCCTTGAGTTGGGTGCCGTCGAGGGACACCGACAGGTGATCGATCTGGACGAGTTGGCCGGGTTGGGTGGCCCGGGTGCCGTAGCGCCAGCGTTGGGCGTGGCCCTGGTGGAAGGAGCGGCGCTTTTTCAGCTTGACGCGCCCCCGGCAGAAAGCGCAGGGGCGGATACGACCGAGCCGCACCCCTTTGGCGAGGATGCGGCCAACGGTGGATTCACTGAGATGAATGCCCTGGCGGGCGAGCAGAACCCGTAGAGGTCGCTTGCCCATGAAGGGATAGTGGCGCCGCAAGGTCCAGACTTGGCGCTGCTGGGCTGGCGTCCATTGCCGGGATCGAGTGCGTTGCGGGCGTCGCCTGATCGCTGCCAAGCCGTGCGGGCCACGATTCCGGTAGCGCGCTGCCCAACGGAAGTAGGTGGCTCTCGACCAGCCGATGGCCCGCAGAGCGGTGGGCGCCGAACAGCCTTCACGGCGTAGCTCGTCATACAGTTCGATTTTCTTGAGGCGCTCAATGGCTTGGCGGGGGCAGGTGTCATCCACCGCCCAAGTGCGATAAGATGGGATGTGCAGAGATTGGATCTGCATGGTTCAGGCTCCTTGGGTTTCTGGGTAGAAACGAAAGGCTACCTGAACGGGCGCGGCGTTTGGTCCTGAATTCGGGGCCAGGCGTCGTGCTTTTTGGGGGTGTGAGGGAGGGGGTAGGGGACCCTCAAGGCGCGGTTGCGGCGGGATTTGGGCTGCGCTCGCTACGCTCCCTTCGCCCAAAACCCGCCACGGTTGGCATATCGATCCCTATTCCCTCCAGCATCACCCTCACAGTCTCACATGTATCTGAACCCGGACAGTGGACCCTGCGCGTCCGCTTGGCCTGGTTCCAGAAGTTCTCGATCTCGTTGATGGGGTTGCCCTCATCGACGAATCGCGCGGAGTGTTCGACGGAAGCCAAGGACTTGCGGTTGACATCGTCTTTCACCTGGGCCGTAGAGCTCCCCTGTCCATCACGCCCTACAGCCACACACGGTATGCCGGGGGAATCCGGAGAACATCCGTGGACGTTTCCATTAACTTTTACAGGAAATAGTGTCCATAATGTAATGAATGGGGGATTTCCGCAAAACAGCCCGTCGGATGGCGATCCGCGTCGGGAGCGCGGCACGCCGGCCACGTCGGCACATCGCGAGAGAAAAAGTGAGCCGGTATGGTAAGTTTCATCACCCGGCGAAATTCAGGATTGCGCGTGCGGAGGGCTGGACTTTCGCCGGGCGGGGAGATGGATGCGATCACAACGACCCGTTCCTTTATTGATTCATCATGCCCACCTGCTGCCGTCGAGTGGGTCCGCACTGGATCTGGCCTGCGGGAGGGGTCGAAATGCCCTCTTTTTGGCGCAGCGGGGTTTGGAGGTAGTCGGCATGGACCGATCCGTCGAGGCTCTTCAGGCGGCAGCCGATTCAGCCGCAGGAACCCGTCGGAAGGTCAGTTGGCAACACCAGGACCTGGAAACGGGGCATCTTCCTCCGGCCCGGTTTGACGTAGTCACCTGCTTTTACTATCGTGATCCGCGCCTTTATCCTCAGATCATTGCGACGCTTAAGACGGGAGGGCTGCTTTTTTATGAGACCTACACACGCGGGCAACGCCGTTTTTCGACCGGCCCCCAAAATCCCGCTTTTCTTCTTGAGCACGGAGAGCTGTTAAAGGTCTTCGATGGCCTCCAGGTTCTTTTTTACCGGGAAACTTTTCGGGAGAAGGCCGTGGCCGGCTTGGCGGCGCGTAAAGGATGCCCCGTGAATCCGACCTAGCGAAAAATACGTTCGGCCAGCCGCAGGACCCAAAAATCTACCGGCCGGCCCTTGTTTGTCCCGATGTGAGGTGGACCCGTGTCCGCAAAACCTGAACTGATTTCCGTAAACGTAGGACTTCCACGCACGGTCCCGGGGAAGGGCAGGCCCGTAATCACAGGCATCTTTAAGGAGCCCGTCGGCGGCTCCATTCGCCTGCGATTCTTGAACCTTGAGGGAGATGGGCAGGCGGACTTGTCCGTCCATGGAGGCCCCGACAAGGCCGTGTACGCCTATCCGTCCGAGCATTACGCTTACTGGAGTCAGAAATTGCCGGATCACGAACTCCCCTTGGGAATGTTTGGAGAAAACTTCACCATCAAGGGGCTTCGGGAAGATTCCGTGAATATCGGTGATCGCTTCCGCATCGGATCGGCTGAGCTGGTGGTCACGCAGCCGCGCTTGCCGTGTTACAAACTGGCCCTCAAATTCGGACGGGGCGACATGGTCAAGCGTTTTCTGGCCAGCGGTCGGACAGGATTCTACCTCCGAGTCCTCAAGGAAGGCAGTTTGCAAGCCGGGGGCCGGATCGAACCGATCGCCCAGGACAAAAACGATGTTACGGTGACCGAGATTACACGCTTGTACACAGGTGAAAACGTTGATCCTGAAATGTTCGAACGCGCCCTTCAGGTTGCGGCTTTGTCTGAAAGCTGGCGCAGGGATCTCCTCAAAAAGAGGAACAAGCGCCGGTGGTAGGAAACAACCCGTCGCACCCGGAAGGTTCCGTCGAGGTGTCCATTCCCGGTGGATACCGATCGGGCCGAGTTGAAAGATCAGGTTGCGCGTGGGGCCGGAATTCTCTCTTCCCTTTTCCCAATGAAATGGGTAACTTGGACCGTAGTCGGTCGAAAGGGCGTGTAGCTCAGTTGGGAGAGCACCTGGTTTGCAACCAGGGGGTCGTGGGTTCAAATCCCATCACGTCCACCATATTTCCCCTTGGTTTTCAATTCATTACCGCCGGTCGGATAACGGCCCGGAGTTCGCGGCTCGGGAGTTACGGAAGTGGCTGGGGAACGTGGGTAACGGGACCCTGTACATGGAACCGCGACGCCATGGTCTTTTGATCTTGGATGTTCCTTCCCAGTGCCCCAACAACACCCTTGCGATGTGAATCGATTGAATGCGTTAGCCCTGGGTCAGCCGGCCAGCCAGGTTGTTCTGGCCGCCCACGTCGGTGAGCCGGAACTGGCGGCCTCGGAAGAAGTAGGTGAGCTTCTCATGGTCGAGTCCCAAAAGGCCCAGGATGGTGGCGTGCAGGTCATGGACGTGCACTTTGTCTTCAACGGCGCGCAGACCGATTTCGTCGGTGGAGCCAATGACCTTGCCGCCCTTGATGCCTCCGCCGGCCATCCATGCGCTAAAGCCATAGGGACTGTGGTCTCTCCCGTTGCGATTGTTCGCGCCCCCCGCGTCCCCGTCGGCAAAGGGGGTGCGCCCGAACTCTCCTGACCAGATGATGAGCGTGCTTTCCAAAAGACCCCGGCTTTTCAAATCGGCCAGCAACGCGGCAATGGGCTTGTCCACGCTCCGGGCCATGACCCGGTGATTCTGGTTGATTTCATTATGAGCGTCCCAACCGGCACTGTTTCCTTTGATCCCGCCGGAGATGATTTGCACGAACCGGACACCGCGTTCCACCATCCGCCGCGCCAAAAGGCACTGGGCTCCGAATTCTCGTACCCCTTCCTCATCGAGGGCGTAAAGTTTCTTCGTGGCCTCTGACTCCCGCGACAGGTCCACCAGTTCCGGCACCGACATCTGCATGCGAAAGGCCAACTCGTAGGACGCGATGCGCGCCGCTAACTCGGAATCATCCGGCCGCGCGGCATGATGCTGCTCGTTGAACCAACTCAGCATATCCAATACCTGCCGCTGATCTTTCGGGCCGATTTGCTCGGGGCGCTTTACGTTCAAGATGGGAGGTCCCTGGCTGCGAAGCACGGTGCCCTGATACACGCCGGGCAGGAATCCGGACCCGTAAGCCGGCGGGCCGGAGAAGGTGGGTCCGTCCTGCATCACCAAGTATGCCGGAAGCTCCTCGCTTTCACTGCCCAAGCCATAGAGCACCCACGCGCCGAGGCTGGGCCGGCCGATTCGGCCCCATCCCGTATTCAGCCAGTTGGTGCCGATGGTGTGCTCAAAGGACTCGTGATAGCACGACCGGATCACCGCCAGGTCGTCGGCATGCTGGGCCACGTGCGGAAACAGGTCGGAGATTTCGACGCCGGACTGACCGCGTTTCCTGAATATCTGGGGAGAGGCCATCAGGCGCGCGTTTTCGGCTGCCGTAAACTGAAAATCCTCATCGCCGAAGCTGGGCGGCAACTTCTGTCCATCGAGTTTCGCCAGCATCGGCTTGGGGTCGAACGTATCGACGTGGCTCGGTCCGCCATGCATGAACAGAAAGATGACGCTTTTGGCCTTGGCCGGGAAGTGCGGGGGCTTGGGGGCCAGTGGGTGGACTTGGTGGGTACTTCCGGGCACCGCGGCCATATCCCGGCTCAGTAGGTCTCCGGCTGCCAACATCCCGAATCCCAGCCCCGCTTTTTGCAGGAACTCTCGTCGACAGAAAGCGGGTGTTCCTCTCCCGCCCAACTGAAAAGTACGCTGTGGCTTCGCCATGTCCTGCCTATCTCCTCTTCGTTTAGTCCAGATACAAGAATTCGTTCAGGTTGAACATCAACAGACCCAGTTTTGTCAACGACAAAGCCTCTGCAGCCGCCGGAGAGCTCGACGGGCCGTCGTCGGTATGCCCACCTGGGTCTGGGGTGAAGAACTCCAGAGCTTTTTCGGTCTCTTCCCGGGAGGGAGTCCGACCCAAGGCGAGTCGCCAAGCCGCCTGAATCCAGCCGCGGGGGTCTTTCCCGTTCTCTTGTTGCAGCCGGTCCGCAAAAGCCTGGGCTTGGTGGATCATAAATTCACTATTCAGCAAGGCCAGAGCCTGCGGTGCTACGGTCGTCACGTCGCGGCGCGCACAGCTTATGGAGGTATCCGGCATGTCGAAGGTGGCAAACATCGGCAAGAGAAAAGAGCGCTTCACGTAAAGATACACACTGCGACGGGTATGCTCTTGCGCATCGAGCGACACGGGCCATTGATCGTACAGGTCCAGCATGCCTACCTTTTCTTCCTCGCTCAAAGGAAGGACGACCGGCTTGCCACCCATTTTCAGGTTGAGCGTTCCCGCCACCGTCAAAACGGAGTCCCGCAACGCCTCTGCGTCCAGGCGGCGGCGGTTCATCCGCCACAGGTAGCGGTTTTGCGGATCCAGGGCCGCGTTGCCGGCGTCATAGCGACTCCCCATCTGGTAGGTGTTGGAGAGCATCATCAGCCGGTGCATCGCTTTGATGCTCCAGCCCCGCTCCACGAACTCCACGGCCAGCCAATCCAGCAGTTCCGGGTGGGTGGGGGGTTCCCCTTGTCGCCCGAAGTTGTTGGGCGTGGCCACCAAGCCGCGGCCGAAATGCCACTGCCAGATGCGATTGACCATCACCCGTGCGGTCAGGGGATGATCGGGCCGGGTCAGCCAAAGGGCCAGGGCTTTTCTGCGCTGGGGAACGAACGGGCCTTCCGAGGGTTCCTCCAAATCCTTCCCGTTGCTCAGGATGGTCGGGAAGCCGGGGCCTACCTGTTCTTCTTTCTTTCGGAAGTCTCCGCGCACAGTGACGTGCACCGGGTGGATGACGTCGGAGTGCCCCAAGATGGTGGCGGTTGGATAACTGAGGTGGGCCGTTAGCATGGCTTTGCCCAGCTCATAGGTCAGTCGTTCCTTTTCCTGTGTTTCCTCCGGCGTGTAGGGGAGAGTGGGTTTTTTACCTGCCGCATTCTCCTTCAGGCCGGCTTCGAGGAGGGCGACCCGCACTTGCACCGCGAGTTCCTGCTGCTGCGGGGTTCGCTTCTCCTCCTCCAGCTCATAAGCTTCCACCACCTCGCGGGGGAATTCCGCCTTGATCGCCTCGATGGCTCGGTCGCGGGCCTTCTTTTCGATTCGTTTGATAGCTGCCTTGTATTCTTCCAGCCGCACCAGTTTGGGGTAGAATCTTTGGTAGGGTTCTATCCCAAAGAAGCTGACGACCGGGACTTCCCGGATTTCGCTGCCGGCGAAGATGGCCATCATGCGGTGGTAGTCGCGTTGGGAGAGGGGATCGAATTTATGGTCGTGGCAGCGAGCGCAGGAAAGAGAGAGCCCCAGAAAAGCCGCTCCCGTCACATCCACGGCCTCTACCAGCCTCTCGTAGCGCAGCTTCTCCCCGTAGAATGCGGACTCGAAAAAGATCGGGCCGATGGTGTAGAGTCCCGTGCCGATCCTGGCCTCGAGGTGCTCCAGCTTCTCCTTCGGAATCTCGGTGCTACCCGCGAGTTCCAGATCGTCGGGCCACAATTCGTCTCCGGCCACCTGTTCCTGCACAAAGCGGTCGAAGGGTTTGTCATCGTTGAAAGACTCGATCACATAATCCCGGTATCGCCATGCGTTTTGGAAGTAGAGGTCGGTTTCGAATCCACCCGTGTCGGCGTAGCGAACCACGTCCAGCCAGTGGCGTCCCCACCTCTCCCCGTACCGGGGCGAATCGAGGAGCCGCTCGATCAATTTACGATAGGCGTCGGCAGAGGAATCATGAACGAAATGGTCAACTTCTGCGGGAGTCGGAGGCAGGCCGTGCAGGTCGAAAGTCGCCCGTCGAATCAAGGTTCGCTTGTCGGCGGGAGGAGCCGCGTGGAACCCTTTTTGTTCCAGCTTTCGCAAAATGAAAGTATCAACAGGATTCCTCACCCAGTCGGGATTCTTCGCAGCGGGCACCGCCGGACGTCCGGGCCGGCGAAAGGCCCACCAGGACGGCTGCGATGCTCCGGGGGTCCGCTCCACCCACCGGGCGCCCTGCTCGATCCAGTTCCGGAGAATTTCCACCTCCTCCGCGGAGAGGGGCTCTTCTCCGAGCGGCATCTTCAGTTCGTCCCGGTGCAGCACCACCTGGTAAAGAAGGCTCTCCGGGGCGTTTCCGGGAAGGACGGCCGGACCGCGCTGGCCTCCTTTCAGCATCGCGTCCCTCTGTCTGAGGTCCAGACCCGACATTTGGGCTGCACCGTGGCACCGCATGCAGTTGGTCTCGAGAATCACTCGTGCTGCTTGTTCTACGGAAGGCTTGGCTTGCGCGATGGTTGCATCAGGCCAAGAAAGGCACAGGATGGACAGTAGAAGAGATCTGATCATAACTACGCTGAGCATGGGGGCATTCGGAAAATTGTAATCGCCACCTGTATCTCAAAAAAGTCTCCCCTCTGTCAAGCGGAATCTTGGAACTCGGTGGAACTCGGAACAAACATCGTACCCCCCTGAAGAAGATCAAGATTCTGGGAAAGACCACCGTATCTCCTCCCGTTTTAGTCCAGATACAAGAATTCGTTCAGGTTGAACATCAACAGACCCAGTTTTGTCAACGACAAAGCCTCTGCAGCCGCCGGAGAGCTCGACGGGCCGTCGTCGGTATGCCCACCTGGGTCTGGGGTGAAGAACTCCAGAGCTTTTTCGGTCTCTTCCCGGGAGGGAGTCCGACCCAAGGCGAGTCGCCAAGCCGCCTGAATCCAGCCGCGGGGGTCTTTCCCGTTCTCTTGTTGCAGCCGGTTCGCAAAAGCCTGGGCTTGGTGGACCATAAATTCACTATTCAGCAAGGCCAGAGCCTGCGGTGCTACGGTCGTCACGTCGCGGCGCGCACAGCTTATGGAGGTATCCGGCATGTCGAAGGTGGCAAACATCGGCAAGAGAAAAGAGCGCTTCACGTAAAGATACACACTGCGACGGGTATGCTCTTGCGCATCGAGCGACACGGGCCATTGATCGTACAGGTCCAGCATGCCTACCTTTTCTTCCTCGCTCAAAGGAAGGACGACCGGCTTGCCACCCATTTTCAGGTTGAGCGTTCCCGCCACCGTCAAAACGGAGTCCCGCAACGCCTCTGCGTCCAGGCGGCGGCGGTTCATCCGCCACAGGTAGCGGTTTTGCGGATCCAGGGCCGCGTTGCCGGCGTCATAGCGACTCCCCATCTGGTAGGTGTTGGAGAGCATCATCAGCCGGTGCATCGCTTTGATGCTCCAGCCCCGCTCCACGAACTCCACGGCCAGCCAATCCAGCAGTTCCGGGTGGGTGGGGGGTTCCCCTTGTCGCCCGAAGTTGTTGGGCGTGGCCACCAAGCCGCGGCCGAAATGCCACTGCCAGATGCGATTGACCATCACCCGCGCGGTCAGGGGATGATCGGGCCGGGTCAGCCAAAGGGCCAGGGCTTTTCTGCGCTGGGGAACGAACGGGCCTTCCGAGGGTTCCTCCAAATCCTTCCCGTCGCTCAGGATGGTCGGAAAGCCGGGGCCTACCTGTTCTTCTTTCTTTCGGAAGTCTCCGCGCACAGTGACGTGCACCGGGTGGATGACGTCGGAGTGTCCCAAGATGGTGGCGGTTGGATAATTGAGGTGGGCCGTTAACATGGCTTTGCCCAGCTCATAGGTTAATCGTTCCTTCTCCTGCTTTTCCTCCGGCGTGTAGGGGAGAGAGGCTACTTTCCCCATTGCATTCTGATTCAGGCCGGCTTCGAGGAGGGCGACCCGCACTTGCGCCGCGAGTTCCTGCTGCTGCGGGGTTCGCTTCTCCTCCTCCAGCTCATAAGCTTCCACCACCTCGCGGGGGAATTCCGCCTTGATCGCCTCGATGGCTCGGTCGCGGGCCTTCTTTTCGATTCGCTCGATGGCCGCCTTGTACTCTTCCAGCTTCACCAGTTTGGGAAAGAACCTTTGGTAGCGGAAGACGTGAAAGTCATGGACGACCGGGACTTCCCGGATTTCGCTGCCGGCGAAGATGGCCATCATGCGGTGGTAGTCGCGTTGGGAGAGGGGATCGAATTTATGGTCGTGGCAGCGAGCGCAGGAAAGGGAGAGACCCAGAAAAGCCGCTCCCGTCACATCCACGGCCTCTACCAGCCTCTCGTAGCGAAGCTTCTCCCCGTAGAACGCTGATTCGTGAAAGATCGGGCCGATGGTGTAGAGTCCCGTGCCGATCCTGGCCTCGAGGTGCTCCAGCTTCTCCTTCGGAATCTCGGTGCTACCCGCGAGTTCCAGATCGTCGGGCCACAATTCGTCTCCGGCCACCTGTTCCTGCACAAAGCGGTCGAAGGGTTTGTCATCGTTGAAAGACTCGATCACATAATCCCGGTATCGCCATGCGTTTTGGAAGTAGAGGTCGGTTTCGAATCCACCCGTGTCGGCGTAGCGAACCACGTCCAGCCAGTGGCGTCCCCACCTCTCCCCGTACCGGGGCGAATCGAGGAGCCGCTCGATCAATTTACGATAGGCGTCGGCAGAGGAATCATGAACGAAATGGTCAACTTCTGCGGGAGTCGGAGGCAGGCCGTGCAGGTCGAAAGTCGCCCGTCGAATCAAGGTTCGCTTGTCGGCGGGAGGAGCCGCGTGGAACCCTTTTTGTTCCAGCTTTCGCAAAATGAAAGTATCAACAGGATTCCTCACCCAGTCGGGATTCTTCGCAGCGGGCACCGCCGGACGTCCGGGCCGGCGAAAGGCCCACCAGGACGGCTGCGATGCTCCGGGGGCCCGCTCCACCCACCGGGCGCCCTGCTCGATCCAGTTCCGGAGAATTTCCACCTCCTCCGCGGAGAGGGGCTCTTCTCCGAGCGGCATCTTCAGTTCGTCCCGGTGCAGCACCACCTGGTAAAGAAGGCTCTCCGGGGCGTTTCCGGGAAGGACGGCCGGACCGCGCTGGCCTCCTTTCAGCATCGCGTCCCTCTGTCTGAGGTCCAGACCCGACATTTGGGCTGCACCGTGGCACCGCATGCAGTTGGTCTCGAGAACCGCTCGTGCTGCTTGTTCTACGGAAGGCTTGGCTTGCGCGATGATTGCCACAGGCCAAGAAAGACACAGGATGGACAGTAGAAGAGATCTGATCATAACTACGCTGAGCATGGACCTGCCGAGGGAACATTCAGAAAATTGTAATCGCCACCTGTATCTCAAAAAAGTCTCCCCTCTGTCAAGCGGGGAATCCACCTGTATTGAAAACCAAGGATCGCTCGTCACAGGCATTCACGTTCGTCACCTCCCCCCAAAATTCACATCCGCGATGGTGAAAATCCGGCCTGATTCGACGAACCTGGACCAACATAGACCACCTTGGACGAAAAGGGACCTTTTAGGCCAGCCTCGGGGGGAGGCAAAGAAGACGACAATGTGGGCAGGCAAGCTGCCCCAGGAAGGATTCGGAGGAGAGGGCACCGGCGGTAGCCCCCGCTATGGGCCTCAGGTTGGGGACGAAAGTTGCCGCCACAGCCATGTCCGTTTCCCTTCGACCTGACGGCTCAACGGTTCTTTATTGCAGTTCGACCCACACGGGACTGGACCAGGCGTGCACTCCATACGCGGTGGCCAGGTTACCGTAAAGGTTCTCTCTTTGCGGCTTATAATCGTAGGGGCTCTTTTCGTTACCTTCGAACCGGACATGCACATAGTAGTAGTGCTTCCCCTGGGGACAGGATCGGTCGGTCCACTCAAATTCCAGGTGCTCTTTGCGCTCCGTTACCGTGTGGACGACAGAGCCGTCCCGGATAATTTCGACTTCCCGAGTGGGATAATCACTCTCTACATAGACGTGGATCACGGGTGGGCGACGGGTGCGCGTGTCCCCTCCCATAAAGGCTTCGGAGACCCAAAAGCGAAAGTCGGGACGCAATCCGGTCGTGGCGAAGATACGGTGGTTCCAGAAAGCATCGAAGATCCCTTTGCGGGTGTTCTCGGTGGCCCACACCCCGCTAAGCGGTCCGCCCAACCCCGGATTGCGTTCATGGTTGTCGCTGGCGCCGACGAAACCCAGTCGCAACCCGCGGCCTAACAGCTTGTGAAGGTTATCGACAAACTGCGGAATCATCATGTTGTCCGACCATCCACTGCAGATTTCGATGTTTCGTTCGAGCGCATTGTCGGTAATGTCGTAGCCGTCCGGATGGTGATGATGCAGTAAGACTCGTTGGCCGCGAAATCGCTTTACGAGAACGGGGGCGGAGGGAGTCTTTTGTTGGTACCAGGTGTGTATCTCCCCCTCAGTACCGGGAAAGAGCACGGTGCGATGCGAGAGCACCTTACCCTGCGGGTCGTTCTCCGGGTCCTTGTCCAGGGTGTACTCCCAACCCAGCAGGGTCGTAAAAACCCCGGGTTGGTTGAAAAAGGCCACATTGCGGCGATTCTGCTCCCAGGTTGCATCGGGCAGGGGTCCCAGCATGAGCCAGTGGAAATCGTTCTCCGTGAAAGCCGCGAAATCAATCTTGGCGACGTGGCGGGCGAAATGGTAAAGCTCGTCCTGTTCGCCGTCCAGGTCTCCGGAAAAGCGGCTGTGAAGATGGGTATCGCCGAAATACAATTGCAGATTCTCACGCTCTAAGCGCGGTCGATCTTGTCGGATCGGTCGCACGACAAAGGCGGGCGCGGCTTGGTTCGACTCCAGGTTGGCGGGACGCCGCTCACTCGTCCGCTCGAGATTCACCCGGTGGAGGTGATAGGGGAGGGGCATTTCACGAAAACGAAATTGGGTTTTCGAGGCCACCAGCAGATCCTTTTCCGATCCTCCCGATTCCGCAACAAACATACATCTTCCCTCAATGGCCACCATCGGGGAGGCTTGCCCACCTTCCTCGGTAATGGCCCGGGCACAGAATCGACCGGGCGAAGGGCGCATCACTTTCGGGTGTTCCTTCTCTTCCCACAACAACCACACTCCGCGCTCACGGGGGAGAAGGGTTGGAAAGCGACGTTTGCCGGTGTAGGGAGCCTCCCAGGGGTTCATGCCGTGGTCGATATCTACGGAGGCCACGTCGGACCAGTCATCCTCCCCACCGCGCAGAACCGAAACCACCAACTCGGAATGGTAAGTGGCAACTCCCGTCCGCGGGAAATACGGCGGCTTGAACCCATAGGTAAACTCCACCTGCTTTTCCCGGCAGCGGGCGGCGTACCAGGTCCCATCACCCGCACAGGCAAGGGCCGGTAGCGTATCCCAGTGGTCCGCCAAAGTGGGCAGCTCGCGTCGAAGGGGAGTGCCGCCTGATAAGTCGGTGGTGATCACGCGATAGCTGCCCCGGGCAAATTCATCCCACGCGGCCATCAAACCCTGCATCCCCCGGCACAATCGGGGTCGGATACGAAACCCCTTTTCACCGCCAATCAGTCCGTGGTCATGCCATTTTTCGCCGTCGTAGGAAATCAGCCGCAGAACCACTTCCTTTTCTCGCCAGGTCTCGCACAGAAGCCATACTTTCCCCCGCGAACCCGGGGTACAGGAAAACTCACCGCAGTTCGCATCCGCTAGAAGAGCTACCGGCTGTGGCTCACTCATCCTGGCCTGATCCATATCCACGTGAGCCCAGAGCAGTTTTCCGCGCCCGGCTCCTCGTTGAAATTCGTTCCACAGAAGCAAGGGGCCGCAACACTGAGGAGAACTTGGAGCACCCTGCCCAGGAGGGGTGGAAACCACCGGACCGATCTCGCCCTCGGAATAAAGGACGCGCCAGGATATTCTTTCTCCTTGCCGGTCCCTTTCTATCCAGGTCGCAATCCGTTTCCCGTCCCCCAGATGCCTAAGGCTGAGCTCCTGGGTATCCCGATCGCGGTCATATTCCCCCATCAGCGTCAGGGGAAAGTGCGTTCCCCGTCCCCAGGCCGGCGAGGTCAAGGCCGTGCACACGGTTGCCGTTTCCAGAAATTGGCGCCGATTCAGCTTCATGGTTTCTCTCCTGGGATTCGTTTTGTTACCGGACCCGCCATCGAGCCCAAGGGGCGATCCGTATCAATTATATTATATTGGGATATTATATAGGGGAGTTTCATCGCCGATCACGCTTGAGCTATGGCTCGATTCCGGTGGGGAGAAAAGCGGAGAGGAAGATGCGTTGCTTCTCCTCGGCAAGTTCCTTCTCGGCAATCCGTCCGATTCCTGCGGGGG
Source organism: Terriglobia bacterium (assembly GCA_965222885.1). GTDB lineage: Bacteria > Acidobacteriota > Terriglobia > UBA7540 > JAPUME01. The sequence goes on along the minus strand of OZ244973.1, from coordinate 3,752,959 downwards.
TCGTTCCACCGGACGAGTCAGGAGAGGCGCGATTTCGTCCGGCAACACCTCGTTGGCCGGGATGCGGCTGGCGTGCCGATACCCCTCGTCCGGGTACTCGTAGATCGCTGGTTCTTATGTCGAGCAAAAAACTCTTGACAAGGCCTTTTGGTTCGGTTATCGTAGCACCGTTTTTTTCTCCGACAAGATGGGATGTGAAGAAGAAAGATTCCGCGGGGGATTACAGCCAGCGACGGGCGAGCCGCAGAGGATGACAGCGTGATGGGATTGAGGTAAAAAACTTCTACCTAAGGAGCGACCTCGATCTCAACCCAGATTCCGAATTGCTTATAAGTGGAACGGAGGTAAGTTATGGAACGCCGTAAGAAGGTGTTTGCAAGCCTATTGACAGGATTCCTGCTGTTGGCAGTTTCCGTCAGTGTGCGAGCTGCGATCAACCGGGGGAATATCGAAGGGACAGTCACCGACCCGCAAGGGGCAGTGGTTCCGGGGGTAACGGTGACGGTCACCAACGTGGATACCAACGTCACCACCACCTCACCCACCAATGAGGCGGGCTATTACCTGGTGCCTGAGCTGGTTCCGGGTCCCTACACCGCCCGCTTCGAGATCACGGGTTTTCAGAGCGTGGATACTACTGGGATCGAGGTGATCGCGGGCAGGACTCACCGCGTGGACGCGCAATTGAGCCTGGGCTTGGTGACGGAGACGGTGGAGGTGACCTCGGCGGCTCCGTTGCTGGAGACCGCAGCCTCCAACTTCAGCACCACTCTGGAGTCCCGCGTCGTGCAGGAGATTCCCCTGGCGGGCAGAGACATTCAGAACGTCGTCTTTTTGCTGCCGGGCGTCACCCAGGTGGCCGGGCCTCCGGGGAGCAATTTCGGTTTCAACAGCGCGTATGGAACTTTTCCTGATCCTCTGCACGTCTTCCAGTCGGTGGTTTCGGTCAGCGGCGGCCAGGCCGGGGCCAACGCCTGGTATCTGGACGGCAACCTGAATATGGCGACCATCGGTGAGAACGTGGTGGTGAGTCCTTCCCCCGACGCGGTGGGCGAATTTCAGGCGGTCAATAACTCTTTTGCGGCCGAATACAGCCGCACGGGGGGTGCGGTTTTCAGCATGACCCTGAAGTCAGGGGCCAATCAGTTCCACGGAAACATCTACGAGTACCTCCGCAACGACGCCACCAATTCCCGCAACCCCTTCACGTCTATCGATGCCGACGGCAACATCATCAAGGAGCGGCAACTGCGCTATAACAACTTTGGCGGGACCGTGGGGGGTCCGATCGTCAAGGACAAGACCCATTTCTTCTTCTCCTGGGACGTCTCGACGCTCAACATCCATGGGCAGAAGGTCTTCACGGTTCCCACGCCGTTGATGAAGAGGGGGGACTTCAGCGAGGTTCCCAACGCGGCCGAGTTCGGGCTGTGGGACCCGTTTTCCTCGCAGGGGCCGGATTCTCAGGGGCTGTTCCGCCGCCAGCAGATCATGAACGCGGATGGGACGCCGGCCACGGCCATTCCCTCCAACATGATCGACCCCATCGCGCAGTTTTACATGGACTCCTTCCCGGCACCCAACTTCAACAACAACGCCAACACGGCTTGTCCGCGGGCGGCCTCCACCGGCAACCTGCTCTGTGACAATTTCCTGGGCAACCATGCGAACAGCCAGAATACGCATAACATTTCCATCAAGCTCGATCACGTGATGAGCGAGAAGAGCAAGTGGTTCGGCGAATGGCTCTACAACCCCACGGCGTACCGCTTCCTGCAAGTGCCCTGGACGGGAGCCACCTTTCCCTCGCGTCAAGTCGGCTTTAACTCGAACCTGCCCTTTGACGTTCGCAACCAGGTCATCGCCTTGGGCAACACCTACACCTTGGGTCCCACCCTGATCAACGAGTTTCGGGCCTCTTTCACCCGCCAGTTCATGACCAGCTTTCCCGAGCAACCTTTCGATGCTGAGATCAGCGATCAGCCGCGGGTTCAGGAACTGATCGACCCCGTCCGGATCCCCGGGCTGGGCTCCCAATTTCCGGTGCCGAGTTTCGGACTGGAGCCTCCCATCGCTGGCTCCAGTGGTCGCCCCGTCTGGGGACCGGTGGACTGGGTGAATGGGAACCAGGCGACCCAGGCTTTGACCATCATGAATAACGTCACCAAGATCAGCGGCAATCACACGCTGAAGGGCGGATTCATGTACCGGCTCGACCATGCGGCGCACATCACCGACCACCCGGTTCGCTTTACCCATGCGGGTAGGGTCTCGGCCAACCCCATCACGGGGCAGGGCGCGGGGGGTGGATATGCGCAGTTCCTGATGGGGGCGATGCCCGCGGATTACGTATATGGGGAATCCTTCACCGGCAGACTGTGGGACCCCAGGCAGCGGTGGCGGAGTTGGGGCTTCTACTTTCAGGACGACTGGCGCGTGACTCAGAAACTAACCCTCAATATAGGGATTCGGTGGGATATCTACGGCTACTACAAAATCATTCAGGGAGGGGACCCTTATCCCTACTTTGAGAGCACTATGCCGAATCCCGATGCGGCGGGACTGCCGGGAACGATCGTTTACAACCCGGCGAATCAGGACTTGTTCCCGCCGCACTGGGACAGTTTCGCGCCGCGCTTCAACTTCTCCTACCGCGTCGACGAAAAGACGGTGGTCCGCGGCGGCTATAACATGTTCTTCAGCAACATCGCCAACTCCCGGAATGCCGCCGGCCAGGGACCGGTCAATGCGGCGGGCTGGAATCAGTCCATCCTGTTCTCGAAGAACCTGAATGGCGACCTCTACAACGCAACCGATGGAGCTCAGGGCTGCGCGCACTTTAATCGGCAATGCCCGTCCTTCCGGCTCAGCGACACCACCACCGATAAGGCCATCTACACGTTTCCGCCGTTGGGGGAGGGTTACCCGGGTCAATTGAGCTCTCCCCAACTGGCCACTTGGCTCAACCGGATCGATTTCAAAGAGGACGGACCTCCGCGCGTCCAACAGTGGAACCTGCAGATCGAGCGGCAGTTGCCGGGCGACATATTGTTCAGCATCGCCTACGTGGGTACCCACGGCACGCGGCTGGCCAATCGCGGCGGTCCGCTGAACCGTGTTCACACCGACCTCAGACTCCAGTATCGGGCCAGGATGGGGGAGTCAATTCCCATTCGTTCTGTTTATGGTGGACAACAAGGCGACCGCCTGGCGGAGATTTGGGAACAGGACTCTCTTACTCGCGAGCAACTTCTGTGCCCCTTCCCCATGTTCGGATGCAATAGTCTCTATAATGGCGGCGGCTATTTTGACGGCAGCAACGTCTATCACGGCCTGCACGTCAAGTTCCAGAAGCGCTTTTCCCAAGGGCTGAGCTTCATCGGTGTGTACACGTGGCACAAGAACGTGACCTACGCCTTCGGCAACACGGTCAGCAATCTGGTGAATCCCATCCACTGGGCGCGAGGCGGGGCTTTGGGGGGCCGGTCCAGTGGCCATTTCTGGAACGGGGGCGCCGGCGGCGGATTCCAGAATCCGGACGACCGCCAGGCGGACCGCACGATCTCGCCGGACGACATACCGCAACTGTTCAATCTGGCCGTTGTGTATGAACTTCCCTTCGGTGACGGGAAGCCTTTCCTGAGTGGTAAGGGAAAGATCGTCAATGCCCTTCTGGGCGGCTGGCGGGTGACGCCGAACTTCAACGCGCAGGGGGGCATTCCGCTGCCCGCTAACGGTCCCTGCAACGAGATCACCTGCCGGACGAACCTGCTGGGGGATGCCAAGGGCGTCGGCCGTTCCAAGGAAGCCAGGATCAAGCAGTGGTTCAATCCGGCCGCCTTGGAACCGGTGTACGGAAACGACACGGACTTCTGGGCCAACTACGATCCTACCGACGACCGGGCCTGGCAGTGGGGGAATGCCGGGCTGCGGATACCCAGCATGCGGGCTCCGGGCTTCTGGAACCTGGACACGGGACTGGCCAAGGAGTTCCGGATTGACGAAACCAGATACTTCGAGTTCCGTTGGGAGATGTACAATGCTTTGAACCATCAGAACCTGGCCTTGCCGAACGTCAATTGGTGCTTGCCGCCGGGGCCCAACGGAGAAACAGACCGGGTCCGTCAGGCGGGATGTTCGTTCGGCTTGATTACGAACATTCAGACTGATCCGCGGGCCCACCAATTTGCCTTGAAGTTCTTCTTCTAGCTCACTAGCTCAGGGCGGATTGTAAAGCCCCAACGATTCCAAAGCCCGTGAAGGTTCTTCACGGGCTTTCTTTTTGGGTAATGGCTCAGCGGGACGGCGCGAATGAAGTGCACCTGTTGCTGCCCCCTGCGGTAACTTTGCCCCGCAAGATCGTTGTATTATTATTATGATGATCCCTTGAGAGTGACCCAGCCATGTACCGCCGCCTGAGAGTGAACCTCCCGGTCGCCATTCTTCTGAGCGTCCTCCCGGCGCTCGCCCTGGGGACGCAGTCGGCTCAAGACCCAATTCGCGCCGATTATGAGGCAGCGCGGGAAGCCCACGCGCGAGGAGACCTAGCGGAAGCCGAGCGGAAATATCTGGAGGTGATTCGGCTGAGGCCCGGGATGGCGGCGGCCTATAACAATCTTGGAATTGTTTATCTGAGGCAGCGCAGGTACGAAGATGTAGTTCGAACCTTGGAAAAAGGATTGCAGCTTAATCCCCAGATGGCCGGAGCGCAAGTGGTCTTGGGCTTGGCGCAATACCGACGGAATGAACCCGAAAAAGCGGCGGCCGCCTTCAAGGCTGCCCTGGGGCTGAATCCCTCGGATCGTACTGCCCAGCTTTACTTGGGGCGCGCACAACTCCAGATGCATAACTACCAGGAGGCGGCCCAGACGCTCGAGAAGCTGCTGGACGGCCAAAGGGACGATCCGGATGCGCTCTTTAGCCTGGGCTTGTCCTACCTGAAGCTTTTGATGCAGACCGTGGCGCAGTTGAACAAGGTGGCCCCACTGTCTTACCAATTCTGGTTGCTCATGGCTCAGGACGCAGAAGTTCGCGGTCATCATGAAATCGCCATCCGTAACTATCAGGAGGCCCTGCGGCTCAAGCCGGCTGCTACCGGCGTTCACTATGCTCTGGGGAGTGTTTATTACCTCAACGACAAGGACGAGGAGGCCGCCATCGAATTTGAGAAAGAGTTGGAATTGAATCCCAATGATTCTCTGGCCCTGTGGAAGCTGGGTGAAATTATCCTGAATCGAGAAGCGGGAGAGGCTCTCCCCTATTTGCAGCGCGCGGTGGATTTGAATCCTCAGCTTCCACAGGCGGTTTTCGCTTACGGAAAGGGGCTGGCGCGAGTGGGCGAGGTGGGAAAAGCGCTGGAGCAATTCCAGCGGGTGGTCCAGATGGCCCCCGAGGAACACTCGGTTCATTATCATCTGGCTCGTTCCTATCGGCGTCTGGGGCAGACGGAGGAAGCAAACAAGGAGATAGCACTCTTCCAGGAATTGGCCCGGAAGAATTTGGAGCAGCAGAGGGAACTTACCCGGCAGCTCATCTATTGGAAGAGGGAGACCCCTCCTGAGGACGCTCAGCCCCAGCCCGGATTCGACCCTGCCCGCGAGCCGGTCCACGACTAGGATTGTTCCCCGAACCCAACTTCGCCCTTACTAAAAAAGCATTCGAAATGGATCGGCAAGGCCACCGCGGGCCGAGTCTCCGGAGGAAGAGGCCCGAGCGTATCCTGCTGCGGCATGGGGGTGCGGGCCGGAAGGGGGGAGTTCGCCCGCCGGCAGGCCGTTTGGTTTGGTGGGCTAGGGCGAGCGGATGAACTTCTGCGTCTTGACGATACCCTTGCCTTCGGCTACGTAAATCACCTGGTTGGGCTCCACGTCTTTTAACGTGTCCACCTGGCCGCTCAGCCATTTTATTTCGATCAAATCAACTTTCGCAGCCTGGCCGATGCCGAAGTGGACGCGGAGGTCGCTTTGCGAATCGAAGCTGCCGCCGCTGCGCACTTCATCCACCTGCTCGTCGGTTCCGGTGACCACGCGAATGCGGGCTCCCAAGCCGGTGCGATTCGACTTTTCGCCGATCGTCTTAATCATAATCGCGTGGTTTTCGTTTCCGCCTTCGTTGCGCAGCAGCTCGGCGCGGTCGTTGATGTTATTGATCACGATGTCGAGGTCGCCATCGTTGTCAAAGTCTCCCACGGCCATACCGCGCGCCGGACTGGAGGAGGTGATGCCTGGCCCGGCGTCGGCGGACACGTCCTGGAAGCGTCCGTTGCGGAGATTCTTGTAGAGGATCTTGGGCTGCCGGTAACGGGTATCGAGGCCTATTTGCTCAGCTTCGGGATAGAGATGCCCGTTGACCAGGACGATGTCTTTCCAGCTATCGTTGTCGTAATCGAAAAAGGCGCAGCCCCAGCCCAGATAGCGGGTATTCATGCTCATGCCGGCTTCATAAGTAGCGTCGGTGAAGGTTCCATCGCCATTATTGCGGTAGAGAGTGGAGGTATCTTCGGAAAAATTGGTTTTGAAGATGTCAAACCAGCCGTCGCGGTTGTAGTCACCGGCGCTCACTCCCATGCCGGCTTGTTCCATGCCGTCTTCGTTGTAGGCGGCTCCATAGGGCACGGCTACGTCGGTAAAAGTCCCGTCTCCATTGTTGTGGTAGAGAATACTGGGGGTGGAATCACAGGCCACGTAGATATCCGGCCAGTCGTCGTTGTCAAAATCGCTGGTCAGAATGGCAAAGGCGTAATAGCCGCTGGGCTGCACCACCCCGGAAGATTGAGAGACATCGGTGAAGCTACCGTCGCCATTGTTATGATAGAGGCGGTTGGTTCCGCCGGGCAGACCGCGCGGACCGCACATGACCGGGATGCCTCTCGATTGGCAGAACGGTCCCTCGCCCGCCATCGGGGTATTTTCCAAATCCAGGTCTATATAATCAGAGATGAACAGGTCCTGGTGGCCGTCCTTGTCGTAATCTATGAAAGCGCAACCCGTGCCCCAGCGAGGGCGAGGCCCGCGGTCCAACAGGCCGGCTTTTGCGGTGATGTCGGTAAAGGTGCCGTCGCCGCTGTTCCGATACAGCGCATTCTGTCCCCAATAAGTTACGAACAGATCCTCCCATCCGTCATTGTCGTAATCTCCGACACAAACGCCTTGCCCCCAGCCACTGCGACCCAGTCCCGCCCTTGCGGTGACGTCGGTAAAGGTGCCGTCGCCGTTATTGTGGTAGAAGCGATTGCGAGGTTCTTCGCCCGGCGGGAACCCCTCCAGGCGGGAGCCGTTTACGAAGAATATGTCCTGCCAGCCATCCTGGTTGTAATCGATGAAAGCTACGCCGCAGCCAGTCGCTTCGATAATGTACTTCTTCGACGCTTCGCCTCCGTGATAGCAGAAGAAATTCAAGCCCACTCGCTGCGCGATGTCAACGAACCAAGCCCCCAGAGGGCTTCCCCCGGCAGTAGCCGCATCCGTACTTGGGAAGCCAAACAGAGGTCGCAACGACTGTGCTAGGGAGTTCCCTCGATCGGCTTTCAGGATGGCGTTAAGGGGAAGTAGAACCAGAAGGAAGAAAATAAGCGAGCCGACCCAACGGCACCCGGGAGACCCTGGAGCAGGAGAGCAAGAACTTTTCTCGATAAGTGGCGGAGGGCACCTGTCCACGCGAAAATTCCATTCTGAGCTTGCGCTTCACCCCAAAGGCTATCTCTGCTGCCCTCTCATGTCAAGTGCATGTGCGGGTTCAGTACATATGAGACTGGGTCAGGTGGCCTTCCAGGTGGCAAGGTACTCCATGGGCGTCCTCATGTCCAGGGTTCGGTGAGGTCGGAGGTGGTTGTAGAAGTGTTGGTATTCGGTGAGGGCAGCGCCGGCTGCGGCGACGGTGAGTTCGCCGGTGTAGAGGTTCCAGAACTCGACGCGGGCGCTGTCGTTGGCTCGTTCGACGCAGCCATTGAACTGCGGTCGTCGGGGTGGCAGGACAAACTGGGGGATGTCGAGTTGCTGGCAAGCTTGCTCGAACTCGGCCCGGAACTCGGAGCCGCCGTCGACCTGGACGGAATGGAGGGGGAAGGGCAGGTCCTCGATCACGGCTTGCAGGAAGCGTTGGGCATTGCGAGCGGTGGCGCGGGAGTAGACACGTGTCACCGTGTGTTTGCCGACCGGCGAGACGGCCCGGAACTCCTTGAGTTGGGTGCCATCCAGGGACACTGAGAGGTGATCGATCTGGACGAGTTGGCCGGGTTGGGTGGCCCGGGTGCCGTAGCGCCAGCGTTGGGCGTGGCCCTGGTGGAAGGAGCGGCGCTTTTTCAGCTTGACGCGCCCCCGGCAGAAAGCGCAGGGGCGGATACGACCGAGCCGCACCCCTTTGGCGAGGATGCGGCCAACGGTGGATTCACTGAGATGAATGCCCTGGCGGGCGAGCAGAACCCGTAGAGGTCGCTTGCCCATGAAGGGATAGTGGCGCCGCAAGGTCCAGACTTGGCGCTGCTGGGCTGGCGTCCATTGCCGGGATCGGGTGCGTTGCGGACGCCGGCTGAGGGCTGCCAAGCCGTGCGGGCCACGATTCCGGTAGCGCGCTGCCCAGCGGAAGTAGGTGGCTCTCGACCAGCCGATGGCACGCAGGGCGGTCTGCTGGGAGCAACCCTCGGCCCGCAGGTCTCGGTAGGTTTCCAGCTTGTGCCGTCTTTTGACCGCCGCGGCGTTTGGTCCTGAATTCGGGGCCAGGCGTCGTGCTTTTTGGGGTGTGAGGGAGGGGGTAGGGGACCCTCAAGGCGCGGTTGCGGCGGGATTTGGGCTGCGCTCGCTACGCTCCCTTCGCCCAAAACCCGCCACGGTTGGCATATCGATCCCTATTCCCTCCAGCATCACCCTCACAGTCTCACATGTATCTGAACCCGGACAGTGCATGGACTCGTCGGGTGAAGTCAAGCTGCTTGTGTAAAAAGGTGGAGGGTGAGTCGGTTCCCATCCCCATTGCGATATGAGGTTGATCGGAGAGGCGGACTGGCATATTCTTTCCTGGCCAAGGTCGAGCCGAAATCCACAATCCTCTCTCGTCGTAGGATTACCGTATGAACACACGGCAATTTTTGCAAACCATCCTACTGGGAGCCATCCTCTTTTCCTTTCTTGCTTTGAATCTTTCCTGTGCGCGTCCCGCGAGGAAGCCGAATGTGGTCATCTGCTTTCTCGATCAAATGCGTTCCTTCGAGTTGGGTAGCTATGGTAACTCGGTAATCCGAACGCCGAATATGGACAGGTTGGCGGAAGCCGGATGCCGCTTTGAGTTGGGGGTTACCAACAATCCTGTCTGCGTGCCAGCCCGGGCCTGCTTGCTGAGCGGCCAATACAGCCGAACCAGTCTCGGGGCACTGGGGAACAGGCCGGCGGATGACGGTCCCTTCATGACGCGCAACTCCCTGCTTGATCCCACCCTGGCTGAACTCTTAAAGGAGGCCGGCTATCACACGGCTCTGATCGGCAAATGGCACCTGCCCCCGCACCCGGTTCGGCTCGGTTTTGATTATGCTCTCTACCCGGCAAGCCTTCCGCATCGCTATTACCACCGCAAATACCTTGAACATTCAGGGGAGCGAGGAAGTTTATCCACCGACAGCCCCCGCGAAATCCTCGTAGAGGAATTTGTATTTTCCTTCCTGAGCTCGAAGATGCGAGACTATATCCGTCGCCACAAGGACGAACCTTTCTTTGTCTATTACAATATTACCCTTCCCAACCAACCGATCGGCCCGGGCAATATGCCGGACAAGTATGTGAAGATGTACGACCGCAACGAGGTGCCCCTCCGCAGGAACGTTTACAAGGATGGCGTCATGGCCCACGACGAATGGTGGTTCAAGGTATATACCTCCTGGGACTACTTCTGGAGAAGTATCGCATCCGGGAGAGATTATCGGGGGGAGAGGTTGCCGGATCGAAAAATCGATCAACTGCCCGCAGGTTTTGATCTACGGGATCTGACCGCGTACTACTACGGCGCGACGACTTGCGCCGATGACTTGGTAGGGGAGCTTATGACAGCCTTGGAAGACAACGGCATCGCCGAGGACACCATCGTGGTCCTTTCTTCCGACCATGGTGAAAATTTGGGCAGCCATCACTGGTTCAATAAAGACCTTCTCATCGAGGAATCAATCCGGGTCCCCATGATCTTTCGGTATCCGCAAGCAGTGAAGCGGTCCGTCAATAGGAATCAGGTAGCGTCAACGATCGATATCATGCCGACCATCCTTGAACTTTGCGGCTTGCCGGTTCCGGAGCATATTCAGGGCCAGAGCTTGGTGCCGATCCTGCGACAGGAACGAGAATCGCTGGAAAAAAACTTCGCAATGATCGAAACGTCATTTTCCCACATGGGAATCCGTACTCCCTCGCACATGTACGGCATGGAGATGCCGGGCAGGCGGGTTACCAGTTGGCCTTTCTTCTTTGATCTACACGGAGAGGATCAGCTTTACTTCTTCGATCTACGCAAAGATCCTTTCCAACAGAACAATCTCGCCAGGACAGGAGAACAATCGGAATTGGCCGCCGAGTTGCGCCGGAAACTTACTGATTGGGACGAAGCGACTCCTTGGCTGAGGACTTCCAAGACGCACGAATAGTGAAATATGCTGCGATTTAGCAATTGGATCATTCCCCTCTGGCTGTACCTTGCCTGCGGGTACTTTCAGCTTCTCGAGGCCCAGAACGAGCCGATCCCTTCCCAGCTCGATCCAGCGACGCTGGAGTTCTTCGAGAAGGACGTTCGACCTGTTTTGGCCAATCGCTGCTACCCCTGCCACGGCCCCGCGGCGGGGAAGGGCCAAGCCGGCCTTCGCCTCGATTCGCTGGCCGGGATGCTCAAGGGAGGCAGATCCGGTCCCGCGATCGTTCCCGGTGAGCCCAAGAGCAGTCTGCTAATCCATGCCATCCATCACGACACGTTCGTGCAGATGCCGCCCAAGACGAAGCTCCCGAGCGAAGAGATTCGGACTCTGACGCAATGGGTAAAGATGGGAGCGCCTTGGCCCCATGCCAAGCTCCCGCCTCGGCCGCAGACGGTCGCAAGGACTGACAAGAAAGCTGAGTTTACCGAGGATGAAAAATCATTTTGGGCTTTCCAGCCGGTGATCGAGCCTCCGGTTCCTCCCGTTCGAGACCATACCTGGCCGCAATCGCCAGTTGACCATTTTGTGCTGGCGGAACTGGAAGCGAAGGGACTGCACCCGGCGGCGCCGGTGGACAAGCGAGCTCTGATTCGCCGCGCGACGATAGACCTGCATGGCTTGCCGCCTACGCCCGCAGAAGTGGCAGCCATTCTAGCCGACGATTCCCCGCAGGCGTTCGCTCGCGTGGTCAACCGCTTGCTCGCGTCGCCACGGTACGGCGAACGTTGGGGTCGGCATTGGCTGGACGTCGCTCGTTATGCCGACAGCAACGGCATGGACGACAACCTTGCCTATGCGGACGGCTGGCGTTATCGCGACTATGTGATCGCAGCCTTCAATGAAGACAAACCCTATGACCAGTTCGTTCGGGAGCAGTTGGCCGGTGACTTGCTCACGACCTGGGGTGACGAAGATCGCGGCACGGGCCTGATCGCTACCGGTTTTCTGACGATCGGACCCAAAATGTTTACCGAAGACGACCCGGTTAAGCAGGAAATGGACATCGTGGATGAGCAACTCGGCACCACTTCGCGGGCCTTCATGGGCTTGGCCATGGAGTGCGCTCGCTGCCACGACCACAAGTTCGACCCGCTGCCCATGGAGGATTACTACTCGTTGGCGGCCATTTTCAAGAGTACGAAAACCCTGCTCTCCTACCGGGTCGATTCGAAGTGGAACGCAACCGCGCTGGGCAGCCTGAAAGAGAACGACCGGCTCTCGGAACTGGAGAGTAAGATCGACCTGCACGACGACATGCTTTTTAACGGCAACCCCCTGACGATGTCAAAGGAGGACAAGGAACGGCACGAGAAGGCGTTGGAGGTTGCCAAGAAGGAGTATGCATTGATCCCCAAAGCGATGGCCGTCACCGAAGGAGAGGTTCAAGACTTGCCGATCTTTCTTCGTGGCAACCATTTGACTCCCGGCGAAGTCGTGCCGCGCCGATTTCCGCGTATTCTTGCCGGAGAGCATAGGACTCCCATTGGTGATCGGCAAAGCGGTCGGTTGGAATTCGCCGAGTGGCTGACGCGCCCCGAACATCCGCTGACAGCTCGGGTGATGGTCAATCGTATCTGGAAGGGCCACTTCGATCATGGGATTGTCCGTTCCCCCGACAATTTTGGTCGCCTTGGTGATCGCCCCGACAACCAACCCTTGCTCGATTGGCTCGCCGCGCGCTTTGTCGAAAGTGGCTGGTCTATCAAGGCCATGCACCGGCTGATCATGTTGTCGAGTACCTATCAAATGGGCACTGCCCTGGATACACACGCCGCCGAGATCGACCCGCAAAGCCGGCTCCTTTGGCGCCGGAACCGCCGCCGCATGGAAGCGGAGGTGATTCGCGATTCTCTGCTGGCGGTGAGTGGCCAGCTCGACCTGACCCCGGGCGGCGCCCCGCTACCTCACGAGAACTTTGTGAATCTGTCTTTCGATGGCAAATCACGCGATCCTGCCCTCTATGACTCAAGGCGGCGCAGCGTCTATTTGCCGGTGCTACGGAGTGCGTTGTACGAAGTCTTCGCATCCTTTAACTTCCCGGACCCATCGGTGATGAGTGGGCAACGTGCGAGCACTACCGTCCCACCACAGGCGCTTTTCATGATGAACAGTCGGTTGATGTTCAAGGCTGCGAACCGACTGGCGGAAAGGCTGCTTTCCGATTCCAGTTGGAGTGACGCTGAGCGCATCACTCGCGCCTATGATCTTGTGTTGTCACGTCCGCCCGCTGAGGCAGAAACACAAGAATGGCTGGAGTTCCTGGGTCGATATGATCGACTGCAACCCAATGAAATCGACGCCCCGGACGCACGGAGGCAAGCCGCTTGGCAGAGCCTGTGCCGCGTGCTCCTGTCCTCGAATGAATTCGTTTACGTAGAATGAATGGGGACGCCGTTCGACAGGTTCGCTGGGTACCGATGAGGCAATGAGCCAGGAGGTTTTGACGATGCGAAGACCGCTAACATGCTGTCGTCGGGAGATACCGATCTCGCGCCGTGAGATGCTGCAGCAGATGGGCGGGGGATTGGGCAGTCTCGCGTTGGCGGCTCTCCTGGCGGAAGAGGCTTCCGCAGCCGCGACGAATCCGATTGCGCGCAGAGCGCCGCATTTCTCTCCCAAGGTCAAGCGAGTGATCATGCTGTTTATGTCCGGCGGGCCATCTCATATCGACACTTTTGATCCCAAACCGATCCTGACGCGGGATAGCGGCAAGCCGTTGCCGTTCGATGCGCCCCGGGTGGTGTCGTTCCCGCAAAAGATGGGCAACCTCGTCGGCTCTCCGTTCCAATTCCAGCAACACGGCGAAAGCGGGGCCCGGGTTAGTGAACTGTTCCCGTGCCTGGCCACCGTCATCGATGAGCTGTGCATCATCCGCTCCATGCATTGTTCCAACCCGCGCCATGGCGGGGCCGTGCTGGAATGGCACACCGGCAGCGACACGTTCATCCGACCCAGCATGGGCTCGTGGATCACCTATGGACTGGGCAGCCAGAATCAGAACATGCCCGGCTACATTACGATTTGTCAGGACCTGTCGCAAGGAGGGGTGAACAATTACAGTGCTGCCTTTCTTCCCGCATCCTTCCAGGGAACCCCTTTGGGCCACGGGGCGATGAAAGTGAAGGACGCGAAAATCCCGTTTATCGGCGAGGGGACCGAGCGAGCCGGGCAGCAGAGGTTGGAACTCGACATGCTAGGCCGGATGGCGCGGCGGCAACTCGAACAAACAGGGCCAGACAGCGATCTGGAAAGCCGGATTGCCAGCTTCGAGCTTGCGTTTCGGATGCAAGCTGAAGCTCCCGAGGCACAGGACATCTCTGCGGAAACCGACGTGACGCGCCGACTCTACGGCCTCGACGACCCGGCCACGGAGGACTTTGGCCTACAGTGTCTGCTGGCCCGTCGCTTTTCGGAGCGGGGGGTGCGCTTTGTCCAGTGCAATAGTAATGGCTGGGATCACCACAAGAAATTGCAAGAGAACATGATCAAGATGGGTGGTTCGATTGACAAGCCCATCGCCGGTCTGATCCGCGACCTCAAAGGCCGCGGCCTGCTGGAGGAGACCTTGGTCATCTGGGGTGGCGAGTTCGGGCGAACCCCGACGGTCGAGGGGGCCGATGGCCGCGACCACAACCCGCACGGCTTCACCATGTGGCTCGCAGGGGGCGGGGTCCGGCGCGGCCTGACCTACGGCAGCACTGACGACTATGGCTATTACGCCGTCGAAAAGAAGGTCCACTTCCACGACCTGCACGCCACCATCCTGCATCTGTTAGGACTTGACCACGAAAAGCTTACCTACCGCTACGGCGGTCGGGATTTCCGCCTGACGGACATCCATGGCGATGTGGTGCACGAGATCCTCGCTTAGTTTCAATACCCGAACACTCGCCAGGCGCGCCGGCGGCATCGAGGTGGCGATCCTAATGGGCTGTGCTATGCTGTATAGGGGCCTAAAATGGATCCCGTAGGGTGTGCCTCGATTTTGGGCCGGGAAGAAACGCGCATGGATGGGTACAATCGTTAGGGGAAGGACACTGAATCGCAACCGGAGGAGTCGGACCGATGACCAAGATGTCGCCTAATTTTGTAGTCCCCATCGGGTTGGTCATTCTCGTCGCCACGGCTGTTTTCTTTGGGCATGGGCTGGACCCGGACGAGCAGTTCGTAGCGCAGACCAACTTACCCGTGGGTAAATTGTCCTTCGAGGTGCTGGAGGACCAGACCGGTGTCCATCTGCCGGCTCGCCTCTTTTTCGCCTATGGGGACGGCCGCCCCGGCGTGCCGACGGTTGGCCGCTTCCAAAATATTCTGGTGACAGCGTCGGGACGCGAAGTCAAGACCATTCCGGCGGGAGAATACGACGTTTACATTTCCCGGGGATTCGAGTACAGCCTGGACCATCAACGGGTCACGATCACCGCGGGAAAGATGGCCTACTTAACCTCCACCCTCGCCCGCGCGATCAACACGACGGGCTTCATTTCCTCCGACTTTCACCTGCATCTGCAATTTCCCATGGTGGACGGTGCTATGGTGACCGCAGCGGAAGGCCTGGATTTGCTAACCGCCACGGATCACAACATTCTCAAAGATTACTCTCCCTATATCGTCCAGTTGAACCTGGGCCGCTTCATGAGCTCGGTCGTAGGGGCCGAAATCGATACCGCTTTTGGTCACTTTAATAGCTTTCCCATAGCGGTGAACAGGTGGCAGGATGAAAAGTTTCGCTATGCCATTCGCACTCCGGGTGAGATGTTACGGCAGATGCGAGAGGATCCCGGTGACGAAATCGTGCAGATCAACCATCCGCGCCATTCCGACCCAAGTCCCGTGGGCGGTTATTTTGATGGAAGAATGAACCGGGAGACCTCAGAAATCGTGTACCCGTTTTTCGAGACCCATTTTGATCAGGTGGAAATTTTCAATGCTCTGATTGACGGCACCCAGGGACATGTGGGGCGGACAGCCCTGGTTGAGCAAAAGCTGAAGGACTGGTTCAGTCTATTGAACCGGGGAATCCTGATGACGGGGGTGGGGAACACCGATGCCCACCAATATCCAGAGACGCTTCCCGGCTATCCGCGCAACTATATCCTGTCACCGACCGATCACCCCTGGGAAATCGATGCCAACCGAGTCGTGGACGCTCTGAAGAGGCGAGCCTCGACCACTTCTTTGGGGCCTTTCATTCGCATGACGGCCAACGACGGGGCTCCGGTGGGGTCCATCATCACCGACACGGATGGGTCCGTGACGCTCCACGTCAGCGTTCAAGCTGCGCCCTGGATCCCGTTGGACCGAGTGGAAGTCGTGGCCAACGGTCAGGTGCTGCAGACGTATTCCGTGGAGGCGGTCGCGGAGGTGACACGTCTTGACAGAGACATCGTGGTGGAGCCGGCGCGAGACACCTGGTACCTGGTATTAGCCACATCGGACCATAGGTGGGAACCACCCTTCTCCCAATTCAGTTCCTTTGCCTTTACCAACCCGATTCTGGTGGACGTTGACGGTAACGGCTATTTTGATCCTCCCAACCCGGGGTTTCCTCTCTCGCCCGGCGGGGAATCAGGCCCGGTTGCGGGACGCGATTAATCTGGGATGGATTCGGTCAGGGAAGGAACTCGGGACCATTCGGGCGACGGCACGGCGGATGCGGGGAGCTCTTCCTCCTCCCGTGGCTGGCCCCAGAAGATTCTTGCGAAGAGAACCTTAAAATCCTCCAGAATCGTGTAGCTGCAGGGGACGATCAGGAGTGTGATCACGGTGGCGAACAACACGCCGAAGCCGAGAGAAACGGCCATCGGAATCAGAACCTGCGCCTGCACGCTGGTCTCCAACAGGAGCGGAGTCAACCCGGCGAAAGTCGTAAGCGAAGTGAGGATGATCGGCCGAAAACGGGCGACGCCGGCCGTCCGCACGGCTTCAAGCAAGGGAATTCCGGTCCTTACGTTGCGGTTTACGTAATCCACCAGAATCAGACTATCATTGACCACCACTCCCGTCAGCGCGACCATGCCGCAAAGAGAGAGCACGCTCAGGTCCATGCCCATAATCAGGTGACCCCAGATTGCGCCCACCAAGCCGAAGGGAACCGCCGACAGCACGATGAAGGGCTGAACGTAGGACTTGAAGGGAATCGCCAAGAGCGCGTAAATGGCGAGCACGGCGAAGGCGAAAGCTTTTCCCAGACCCTGGAACGACTCCCGCTGCTCGTTCTGCGTGCCCTCCAGGGAGTAGGTGATCTGGGGGTGGTGAAACAGGATGGAGGGAAGAACGGAGGCGGTCACCTCGGCCATGATCTCATTCTCGTTGGCCTGGCTGGAATCCACGTCCGCAGTGATGTTGATCGTTCGTCGCCGATCCACCCGGTTGATCGAAGCGTATCCGCGCCCATAATCCGCGACCGCGACCGTGGAGAAGGGAACCTCGGTGCCCTCCGGGGTCCGAATGCGCATGGACTCCAGATCACCCAGGGAGCGGCGCTCGGTGGCGGGATAGCGAACCATGATCCTGACATCGTCGCGGCCCCGCTGGATTCTCTGGGCTTCTTCCCCGTAAAATCCCTGCCTCACCTGCCGCGCCAGGTCCGATAACGTCAGGCCCAACTGCTCGGCCACGGGTTTGATGGAAAGTCTTATTTCCTCTTTCCCCTCCCGGAATGAATCGGAGATGTTATAAACACCCGGATAGTCGGCCAGCCGAGCCTTCAACTCTTCGGTCACCTGCTGCAGTTCTTCAATCCGGGGGCCGGCGAATTGAATGTTGATGGCCTCTCCGGCCGAGAAGATCGACGCGTTGAAGGTCAAATCGACCGCATCGGGAATGGGTCCGGTCAGCTCTCGCCATCGGCGGGCGATCTCCTCGCTGCTCAGGGTTCTCTGTTCGGAAGGTGCCAGCTCGATATTCACTTCCGCCAGGTGAGATTCGGAAGCGGCGGCGGCGTTCCCTTCGAACCTCTGTTGCTGCGCCAGCATGGGCTGCTCGCCGATGGAGGTGAAGATCTGTCGAAATACGCTGCCGAGGGTGCCGTCGGATTCGGCGTCGATCTGCTCTTTGAGCTGGAGGGCCGCTCTCTCGATTCGACGAGCGGCCCGTTCGGTCTCTTCGGCCGGAACGCCCAAAGGCATGGTGAGGTCGGCGATGACGTAGTCGGATTCCACGTTGGGGAAGAAAACAAGCTTCAGCCAGCCGGCTCCCACCGTTCCGAGGGAGATCGTCAAGATCGTAACGCCGACGGCGACGGTCAGGTAGCGCCAGCGAAGGGACACCTCCAGCCCTCGGCGATAGAACTTGCGTGCGAACGTTTCCAACCCGCGCGCAAAGATCCCCTGGAATCGGTCCCACCCGCGGCTCACCGCCCAGGGCTTCCTTGCGGTTCCCGGCGATCGCAAATGGGACAGATGAGCGGGTAAGATGAAGAGGGATTCCAGCAGAGAAAACAGAAGAACCGGCATGACGATCAAGGGAATCACCCGGAAGAATTTGCCCATGAATCCCGGCATGAATAAAAGAGGAGAAAATGCCACCAACGTCGTCAGCACGGCGAAGACCACCGGAACCATCACCTGATAGGTCCCGCGAATGGATCCGGTCAGGCCGCTCTCCCCGGCCTGGTGACGGGTGTGGATACTCTCCCCGACTACGATGGCGTCGTCCACCACGATGCCCAGCACCAGAATGAAGGCGAACAGGGAGAGCATGTTCACGGAGAGGTCCAGTGAGGGCATCAGCGCCATGGCCCCGAGAAAGGAGACCGGAATGCCCACGCTGACCCAAATCGCCAGACGGAGCTTCAGAAAAAGCGCCAGGACCGTGAACAGGAGAAGCAGGCCGGTGTAACCATTGCGAACCAGCAATTCGGTTCGGCTACGCAGGAAGTCCGAGTAGTCCAGCCAGACGGTGAGGGAAATGCCTTGCGGCATGCGGGCCTGAGCCTGAGAAACGTATTGCTTGACGGCATCGGCGACTTCAATCGCGTTCTGGTCGCCGACCCGAAAGACCTGGACCAGCACCGCCGGTTGGCCGTTGAATCGTGCCCGCTGATCGGTTTCCGCGAAGCCGTCCACGACCGTGGCCACGTCGCCGACCGTCAGTCGGGTTCCGTCAGGCCGGGACAAAAGAACGATTCGCGCAAATTCTTCCCCGATGTAAGCCTGTCCCTTCGTCCGCAGAAGAATCTCCCCGCTGGCGGTCTTCACCGAACCGCCGGGCAGGTCGAGCGAGGTGTTCCGGACCGCGCGGGCCACGTCATCGAAAGTTAGCCGATGTCTGCGCAGGGCCTCTTCCGAGACCTCGATGGAGATCTCATAGGGTCGCGCGGTGGCCAGGTCCACGTTGGTAATGCCGGGCAGGGCGGTGATTTCATCCCGAACCTGTTCTCCCAGCCGTTTGAGTGTGACCTCGTCGGCCTCCCCGGAAATCGCAACGTTGATGACCTGATTCCTGACGATCATTTCCCGGATCACCGGCTTTTCGGTCTCATCCGGGAAGGTTTCGATGGCGTCCACGCGCGACTTGACGTCGTCCAGCAACTCGCGGGTGTCATGGCTGGGCAGGACCTCGACCATAACGCTGCCCATGCCCTCCGACGCCGTGGAGGTGATCTTCTTGATTCCCTCCAGGCCCTGGATGGCTTCCTCGATCCGCACGCAGACGCCTTCCTCCACCTCCTCGGGAGCAGCCCCCAGATAAGGGACGCGGATGGAAATCATGTCCAGGGACATTTCCGGGAAGATCTCTTTTTTGACGTTGGAGATCGTGATGATGCCGGCGACCAGGATAATCACCATCAACAGGTTGGCCGCCACGCTGTTTTCGGCAAACCAGGCAACCGCTCGTTTCATGAGGGTCCTTTCGGCGGCTCGGGCGGATTCTGGGCCGCCACCCGGACTTTCATGCCCTCCACCGGAACGTCCAGGGGTGAAATACAGACGCGTTCGCCTTCGCCCAGGCCCCGTGAAAGCAGGACCTGCTCCTGGTCCTTGCGCAGAATGTCCACTTTGCGGAAACGGAGGCGCTGTTGTGGATCGACCACCAGGACGGTGTCCTCGCTTCGCAGCGCCGTTCGGGGAAGGACCGCGATGTTCGAAGCCTTCTTCCCCAGAATTTCCGCTTCCACGAACATGCCCACGGCCAGAGGAGGCCGGTCCGCATACTGGCCGCGACCGTAAGGGTTCCTGACTTGAGCAATGGCGTGGATCATTCGGCTCTTGGCGTCGATTTCGCCTTCGGTCCTGACGATGCGGCCCCGCCAGGTATGCTCCTTGCCGGCAAATCGGGCGTGGAGCAGGACTTCGGGTCCCGCCTTCCGCACCTTTTCCCCACGGTAACTCAAAGGCAGATTCAGGAAGGCGGCCTGCTCGTCAGGAATCGGCAATCGCACCTCCGCAAAGTCCACCGCGTAGATGAGAGCGATGCTGGTTCCCCGGTTCACGAACTGGCCGACGTCCACCGATTTGGTCCGGACCCGACCGGCGTAGGGGGAGTGAATTTTCGTTCTTTCCAGATCGAGCTCCGCCTTCTCGAGTGCCGCTTGGGCGGAGGCGAGGGCCGCTTCGGCCTCCGCGAGCTGGGGTTGGCGAAGGGCCAGGGCGGTGGGGGTGCCTCGCCCCAGGGTTTCCCATTCCTGCTTGGCTATGTCCGCTTCCTGCTTTTCACGGGCCAGCCGGAGTTCCTGTTGGGCCACCGCCGATCGTGCCCCGATCAGCGCGAGATCATATTCGCGAGTATCAATTTTCAGTAGAACTTCGTTCGCTTCGAAAAACGAACCCGGGGCCAGGGAACTGGATACCCAAACCAGAGTGCCGGACACCTCCGGAATCAACGCACTCTCGGTCCGCGGCATGACGGTCCCCTGGGAGCGGACGCGGTGTTGCACGTTCCGGTATTCCACCGGCAGGACGCGCACCAGAGGAACCGGCACTTCGGGCGGACGCGTCTCCACCACCGGCCGATTTTTGATCATGGTCCCAACGGCCAGTACGCCGAGAACGATCACGACAACCGGTAAAAATAGCTTCAGGGCGCGGTTCATGACCTGTTCTTCTCCTGCAAGCGATGGGCAGCGGCGGGAGGAGGCGGAGGGGGCATGGGGGGAGTCTTTTCAAATCCCCCTCCCAGGGCCAAGTGCAGATCGACGCGATTGTCCAGGCGTTCCCTGCGGACCGTCAGCAGGTTGCTCTGGCCGTCCAGGGCGCTCCGTTGCGAGCTTAAGACGGTGATGATATCCACCAGGCCGCCCCGATAGCGGTCTTCCGCCAACTTGCGGGCCGCCAGGGCTTGGTTGACCGTCGCTTCCCAATCCCGCTCCCTTTGCGCCAGAATCTGTTCGGCGGCCAAGGCCGTTTCCACTTCTCCGTAAGCGTTCAATACCGCATCGGAAAAAACCGCTTCGGCTTCGTGAAAGCGGGCCTGATTGACCCTTACATTTTCGCGTAATCGGCCGCCTTCGTAGAGAGGTTGGAAGAGACCGCCCACCAGACTCCAGGCGCGGAAGTCTCCCTGTAAAACGTCTTTCAGTTGATTGCTCACCAGGCTGGCCGCGCTGGTCAGGCTGAAGGAGGGATAAAGGCCTCTCTTCGCCTCGTGAGTACGAAATCCTGCTGCCAGCAGACGGCGCTCCGCCGCCACCAGGTCCGGCCGGCGGGAAATCAGGTCGGCCGGCAATCCGGCGGGGATGGGCGGTGGCAACGGAGGCAGTTGCCGGGTTCCCCGCCGGATTGCTTCAGGATACCGGCTGGCGAGGATTTCCAACTGGCGAGTCGTGCGGTCCCATTGTGCTTTTCTCTGCTGGAGCAGGGCCGCCGCACGGGAAAGGTCCGACAAGGCCAGGCGCAAATCGAGAGGGTCCGTCAGGCCGCGCTCGTATCGAGTTCGCGCACTCGTCGCTTGGGATTGATAGTTTTCTACCGTGGCTTCCGCCAAGGCTACCTGCTGGCTCGCCTCGGTAGCCGCAAACCAAGCCTTGGCGGTCTGCGCGGCAATAGACAATCGGGCCGCCCGAAGGTCGGCGCGAGAGGCCTCCAGGTCCACTACGGCGGCTGCCATGCCGGCTCGGATTCGGCCCCAAAGGTCAGCCTCCCAACTGATGTCAATCGATGCGCCGACATTGGTAAACGTGGTGCTCAAAACCCGGCCCTCCGCGCCGGGAATGGGAAATCCGACAAAGTTCTGTTTCTGACGCGACCGATTGACGGATGCGTTGACCTGAGGTAGCAGACTCGCTCCGGCAATGCGCGCCTGGGCTGCTGCCGCCTCGATCCTGGCTCCCGCGGCGCGGAGGTTATAGTTGCGCTGCAAAGCCTCCTCGACTATCAGGTTCAATTGCTCGTCTCCAAATGAGGTCCACCACCTCCCTTGGACCGAGCCGGATACCGGCGCCGCTGCTGTCCACCGGCTGGGGGCCGGAACCCGGACCTGAGGTGGAGGATAGTTGGTTTTACTGGCGCAGGCCGTGATGAACGTCAGCAAGATAGCCGCTAAGACGCCACGAAAGATCATGGTTGTCAGACCTCGCATTCTTCGGTTGGCTGCCCATCTGTCTTTACCGTTTTCGCGGCCGGAGCCTGCATTCCCGCCGCCGTAAAAGCAACCAACCGTTCCACGGCGGCCTCCACGTCGGAGATGTCACAGGTCCCGCCGGAAAGAAATTCCAATAAGCTTTGGCATGTCAGCGTATGCGCCAAGCTCCCCACCAGGAAGTGTATGCGCCAGAACAGCTCTTCACGCGGCAGGTGGGGCAAAGCGCGTTGAAAGGCGAGGGTAAAACGCTCCACGATCTCGCTGAACTGGTCCGCGAAGATCTGCTGGACCAATTCCTTCGGCTCGGAGTGCATGCGGCCCATCAGAGTCTTGAAGTTGGCCAGCGCGCCGTGGTCCCCCATGCCGGCATCCATGGCCGGTACCAGAAAGGCGCGGATGACCCCCTCCAAGGGTGGAGATTCGCCCCCTGCCTTGCGAAGGCAGTCTTCGAGTAATTTGACGCGGCGAAGGTTGATGGGACCCATCCGCCGTTCAAAGACCGCCTGAATCAATTCGTCTTTGGACCGAAAATGATAATTGATGGCGGCCAGATTGACTTCCGCTCTACTGGTAATCGCGCGCAGGGAGGTCCCGTCAAAACCGTTTTGGGCGAACAAACATTCCGCAGCGTCGAGGATACGCTCTTTGGTGTCTTTGACTTCGGAGGCAAGCATGACCACCTCTACAGTCGAACGTTTGTTTCAAACCGACGTTTATATTAATCGAGTGTTTAAGCTTTGTCAAGCGAAAATAAAGCGAAATTAAGGACAGCATCCGACCTGCCCCGGATGGATGTCCGATGCGGTAGTTTCTATATAAGTAACTGATTTTACAGATATTTACATTATACCTTCCCGGATCAGGGATGACTTCGAGCGTCCCCTACGTCCAGAAGGGAAGGCAGCTTGCCTCAATTTCTGCGGTTGTCTTTGAAAAGAACTTTCAGGAGAGGGGGTGTCAAAAGGGTCGTTACCATGACCATCGCCACGACCGCCGAAACCGTGTCGGAAGAAAAAATGGGCTGCCCGGAGACCATCAGGCTGGCTCCGATTCCGGCAAAGATCAGTCCCACCTCGCCGCGCGGGATCATGCCGACACCCACCACGATGCGGTTCAAGCCCTTTTCCAGGACTCCCACCGAACAGATCTGTTTCCCCACAATGGCGGCCACGGTGAGCACGGCCGAGAAGCCCAGGATTTTGGCCGAGGCAAACGAGGTCAGATCAACGCTCATCCCCATCATCACGAAAAACACCGGCACAATCACCGTGCTAATCGGCTGAATCGACTCGTGAACTTTTCCCTCGCCGCGCTCCCGATACATCGCGAAGTGGCCTTCTTCGAGGTAGAGCCCGGCTGCAAAAGCCCCCACGATGGGTGCCAACCCAATCCAGCCAGCCAGGGCGGACATGGCGAAGCAGTGGGCCAGAGCGATGACCAGGGGTATTTGGGAAACGCGGAAGGGTGCGGCCCACCGAAGCGCATTGACGGCCACCAGGCGTCCCACCACGAAGGTCCCCACCAGGAAAAGAATGGCTTTGGCGATGATCCATAATACGGGACCCGGTTCAACCGTGGCCTGGCCGGCCCCGGCAATGGAAGAGACGACCCCGGAGACCACGGCCAAGATGATCAAACCCAGCACGTCGTCCACGACCGCGGCGCCCAGGATAATCCGGGCCTCTTTGCTTTGGAGCTTCTTGAGGTCCTGCAACACGCGGGCCGTGATGCCCACGCTGGTAGCGGCGAGCGTGGCGCCGATAAACAGGTGGACATACCATCCTGACTCGGTAAGGAATGCCGAGGAGACCCAGTAGCCCAGCGCCATCGGCGCGGCCACTCCCAGGAGAGCCACCAGCATGGCTGACAGGCCCACTTCCAGTAGTTCATGCAGCTTGGATTCGAGCCCGATTTCGAATAGCAAGATAATGACGCCGACCTCGGCTGTCATCTCCAGACCGCGATTCGTCTTCAGGGTCTCGGCAGCCGTGAACCCTACCAGCGCCAGATTGCCCAGCACCATGCCGATTACCAATTCTCCCAGTACGGCGGGCAGAGACAACCTTTCAAAGACCGCTCCGCCCACCTTGGCGGTGAGCAGGATGACCACCAGGGCCAGCAGGTAGGTCACGAGCGGTTCGGCTCCTCCGTGGGAGGCTTCCGAGCTGGCCGGCGATTCGGTACCGAACCAGGCGGCCGCTCCGGCGGGCACAAGCAGGATCAAGTAGAGTAAACGTCGCATGAGAGATATGCCTTTCGGTTTTTCAGGAGTGGTCAGAGGTCCGCTACCCACTTCAGCCGGTCCGGTTCTTTCCTTCCGGAACCGCGAACCGATCAAGCCATGAGAAGGGTAATTTACCAAAAAATACGGAAAAATGAGCGATTATTTGGGCTCGTAGATTTTCTGCCGGTCACCTCTTGTTGACTTGTCCCTATGGGTGTATCCCTATGCCGCCGGGGTTAGACTTCGGCGGGCTTGCGGCCCTCGACTGGCTGGATGCATTCGGGGCCGTCATGAGCCGGAGAGTTGACGATAGGAGAAACGTCGTAACCCTCCATCCGCTTTGAAGGACGAAGATGTAAAATGGATTTCAGCTTGCCCACGTCCTTCAGATGGGGATCGAGCCACCGCTCTTCATATTCCTGGGGGAGGATGAGGGGCATGCGGTCATGAATGGGGCGTAACCAAACCTCGGCGGCGGTCGTGATGATCGTGAAGCTGGAGAGCTTATCGCCATCAGGCCCTTTCCAACCCTGCCACAACCCGGCGAACGAAAAGGGCTCCCGGCTTTTGAGTACAAACCGCATGGGAGTTTTACGCTGTCCGCTGACACCCTTCCGCCACTCATAGAACCCATCTGCCAGCACCAGGCATCGCCTTTGTAGGAAGGCTTCTTGGAAGCTCGGTTTTTGGTCCAGCGTTTCCGCCCGTGCATTGATCATCTTATAGCCGGACGAGGGATCTTTCGCCCAAGGGGGAACCAAACCCCACCGCATCAGCCTGATCTGCCGGGTACCCGCATGGACGACGACGGGAGCTTGCTGCCCGGGAGCGATATTGTACCGGGGGAGAAAATTAATCTCCTCGGCGGCAAGGCCGAAGCGTCTTTGCAGGATTGCCAACTCGCTGGTCAGTGTATAGCGTCCGCACATAGCAATGACGACTTCTTTAGGCTTCGTGGCTCCCGATAGCCGACCCCGCATCGAAATAAGGTTTATTCTATCCCGTTTGCCTTCCTTGTGGTGAATCTTGACAATCGAGTCCGTCGAAAGCTAGTCTTGGGGCCAGGTTGGAAGCCGATGACCTATGGACCCCCTTCCTGGGGAATGGAGATACGGGGGTCCGTCAATGATGACAAACGGGGTGACCTGCTATGGTTGAGCGGAATTCTGGTTCCAGAATTGGAAGTAAGCATGTTTCGGGGTGGAGATATTTCTCCCGGGTAATCCCAGCCCTCCTATTTGCAGCGATCTCGCCGGCGCAGGAGTTGGCGCTGGTTGAGAAAGTGGAACTGCAGCCGGTGGCCACTCAGGTCCTGCGCCTGATCGAGACCATGGATTTTCTGGGGTCTCCCCTGGGGCCCGCGGATCAGAAGTTGCTGCGGGAAGCCATAGAGGCGGCGGATCCGGTTGAATCGCTCCTGCGCGTTCAGAAGGTTCTGGACCGATATGCGCTCATCGGCGTGCGCATCGACGCGGAGAGCCGCGTCAAAGTGGATCGCGGCGCAGCGCGGGCGGAGCTGGTTGAGCAGGGGTGGCGCCCCTTTCTGGTGAAGATCATCAATCTGGCGGGCGTGACCGCCGAGCTCGAGGTCGAAAGCCCCAATGCCGGACCTACCTATATTCGCTCCACCGGCAGTCCCAGCCCGGAAAAGCAACTGAAGGCTGCCGATCAGATGAACCGCTGGCTCGACCTGTTCCTTTATAAGAAAAGGCCCATGCAAGCTCGCCTGTCCGGGCTGGAAATGGAATACGTGATCCTGCAACTGTTCAGCCGGGATCGCGGTAAGCGGGAGGCCAAGATCAGTTTTAACGTCGGGCAGGGAACCCAGGACATAGGCTTTCGCAACGACGTGAATATCGTATTTACCTGCCGGCCTTCCGTGGAGGTAACGCTGCGCATCCGAGATGAGAAGAATCAGCCCACCACGGCTTCGTTCCTGTTCCGCGATCGATGGGGACAGGTCTATCCTTCGCAGGCGAAGCGGTTGGCTCCCGACTTTCCCTTCCAGCCGCAGGTGTACCGGGCCGACGGAGAAACGCTCAAGCTGCCTCCCGGCGAATTTACCGTCGCATACACGCGCGGCCCCGAGTATCTCTTGCAGCGGAAGAAGGTGAAAATTGCACGCGGCGACCCCCAGACGCTGACCTTTCACCTGGATCGCTGGATTCGGCCCTCGGATTGGGGCTGGTACTCCGGCGACCACCACATTCATGCCGCCGGCTGCGCGCACTACGAGGACCCCACGCAAGGCGTCTTCCCCAAGGACATGATCCGGCACATCCAAGGAGAGGCGCTGAATGTGGGAAACGTTCTCACCTGGGGACCCTGTTTCTATTTTCAGAAGCAATTCTTCGAGGGAAAAGTCCATCAGCTCTCAACGGAACAGAATCTGATGCGCTATGACGTGGAGGTGTCCGGTTTTCCTTCCAGTCATGCTGGCCACCTGGCGTTATTGCACCTGAAGAAGCAGGATTATCCCGGTACCAAGACGATTGAAGATTGGCCCACCTGGGACCTGCCCATTTTGAAGTGGGCACGGGACCAGGGCGCGGTGGTGGGATTTGCGCACTCCGGATGGGGCTTGCAGGTTGACTCGGAAGAGTTGCCGAATTACGAAATACCGCCCTTTGACGGCATCGGCGCCAATGAGTACATTGTGGACGTCACCCACGGAGTGGTGGACTTCATCTCGGCGATGGATACTCCTGCGCCTTGGGAATTGAACATTTGGTATCACACCCTCAATTGCGGGTTCCGGACCCGGCTGAGTGGAGAGACGGATTTCCCCTGCATCTATGGCCAGCGGGTGGGTTTGGGGCGGATCTATGTGAAACTGGACGGGAGACTCAACTACCCGGATTGGGTGGAAGGCATCCGCAAGGGGCGCTCCTATGTTTCGGACGGGAAGAGCCATCTGTTGGATTTCGAGGTCAATGGCGTTCCCGTGGGCGAGCAGGGAAGTGAAGTGAAACTGGACCGGCCCCAAACGGTTCGTGTGACGGTGAGGGTGGCGGCCTTGCTGGGTGAGCAACCCAACGAGGAGATCCGCAGCCGGGCTCTCGATGAGAAACCTTACTGGGACGTCGAGCGTGCGCGGTTGCGCCAGACCCGGCAGGTTGCGGTCGAAGTCGTGGTCAACGGGAATCCGGTAGCTGCCCAACCGGTGCTGGCGGATGGTTCCGTTCATGAGGTGGCGTTCGCGGTTCCCATCGAACGAAGTAGCTGGGTAGCGTTGCGCATCTTCCCCTCTTCGCACACCAATCCGATTTTCGTGCTGGTAGGGGACCGGCCGATCCGAGCCTCCCGGCGAAGTGCCCAGTGGTGCCTGAAGGCGGTGGATCAATGCTGGAGCCAAAAAAGAGCCAAGATTTCCTTGACGGCGTTGCCGGAGGCCCGGAAAGCCTACGACCATGCCCGGAAGACCTACCGTCGCATTCTGGAAGAGAGCCCGGTGCAATGAACGTCGGCATGGGGGACGGTGCAGTGACCCCGGGTGGGTGCCCAGCCGAATCGTGAAGGGGTCCAGCCTCGACCGACCTGGGGAATGGACTCCTTTCTGGATGACGATCAAATTTGATCAATCTACGGGTCCGATGCTACCATCTACAGCGATGGAGCCACAAGAAGAACTCAAGCAGATGCTGGCCAGGCAAGAGGCCCTGAACCAGGAGTTGAAGGCGCGGAAAAAAGAGCTTCTGGAAGCCCAGCGACTCAGGAAAGAAATCCTCAAACGCCAGATCCGGTGCGCCCAAGCCCGCATCACCGCCGCCGAACGCAAACGCCGCACCCGCCGCCTGATCCTCATCGGCTCCTACATGGACACGTCGCCCAGGCCGACCTGGAGCGCAAGGCCCGCCTCATGAAGGGACTCGATGGTTTCTTGGAGCGGACACGCGATCGGGAACTGTTTGATCGACCCCCAAGCCAAGGAGCATTCTGATGGCAACTCCGACTGAACCCGTCACCACTGAGCCTACCGGAGCGCTTTTCCGAGCCCTGCGTAGCGCCGGCGTGGAGGCCGACCTGGCCTACCGCGCCGACGATGAGGTCCGCGCCCAGTCCGGCCAGAACGTCATCGCCGCCATTGGAGCCAAGATGGACGCCCAAGGGGCCCGGATCGATACCCAGATCGCCGAGCTCAAGGCCAAGATGGACGCCCAAGGGGCCCGGATGGACGCCCAAGGTGTCCGGATCGACGCCCAAGGGGCCCAGATCGAGGCGGAGATCAAAGCCCAAACCGTGCGCATCGACATTCTCCAGCGGGTGATCTGGCGCGTGATTTGGCCGCTCATCGTTCTGCTGGCCGTTCCCATCTTCGGTTTGCTCTACAAGGCTCTCACGGGCACTGGTGGCTAAGGTTCGGGAGGCTAACACCTTAAAAAAGAACTAGCACGCCTCGGTCCATAGTCTCGCTCCGGCCCGAAGCGCTGCTACTGAGATGAGTTGCGGCATACTTTCTATCCGACGGATGCGGAGTGGAGCATTCCCGCGCCGCTCATGCCCATCGACCAGGAAGGATTGGGGTTCGAGATGCCCGGAAAATTCGAAATTATGCGCGCGGTCCAGAAGGACCTCAACAGTCTTGAAGTCGGCGAAGGGGAGAGCGATACGGTATGGACCACGGCCGTCAAGACCAAACTGTGCAAGATTGGCCGAGACAGATTCGGCTGCAAAGTCTGCGCGAGCGGCGTGGACAAAGCCGACTTTGGAGAATGGCTCTACGACGTCACTTGGCTCGAATACGAGAAAAACGACCGCGGCAAACTGGTTAACTTGGTTGACGCACCCTTGGTCGCTGAGTGCGAATGGGGCAACAAAGGGGACATTGAGGATGACTTCGAGAAGCTTCTTCTGGCTCGCGCGGGCGTCCGTTTGATGATCTTCGACGGCAACTACGAAGCCCGGTTCCAAGGAGATCGCCGAACGGCTTGCCGGGGGGGTCAGGGAGTTCAACGGCTCCCGCGCCGAGGATGCTTGGCTGCTGGCGGCTTGGGAAAAGATTGATTCGGCGACCCCCAACGTTTGGTGGCGGTTCAGATATTTCACGATTGAGATGAACGCCGCCATCCGGGAACTGATCTGAGACCCAAGCCCCCTGGCTCTCTATGACTGGTCTTGACTGGCTCGGTCGTACGCAAGTCTTGCTTTTTCTTTGTTTTTACCTTTCTTGCATCGGAATTTTGCAAACGGAGGGAAAGACGGTTGCCTCGGAGCCGTGTTGCCGGAGTGGGCGCAGGGAGAAGGCGCGTCAATACTCGATTCCCCTCTGCGCTTCGATACCTTTCTGGTAGGGATGTTTGACCTCGCGCATTTCGGTTACCAGGTCGGCGGCGGCGACGATTTGGGGGTGCGCATTGCGTCCCGTGAGAATGACGTGCAGCCGGGGAGGTTTTTGCCGGAGAACCTCCAGAACTTTCTCGGGGTCCAGCATCTTATAGCTGAGAGCGTAATTGACCTCGTCCAGAATGATCAGATCGTATTCGCCGTGCAGAATCTTCTCCGCGGCAAAATTCCACGCTTCTTCGACCTTGCGAATGTCCTCCGGGTCGGGTTTTTCCGCGCCCACCTTCACAAAACCGCGCCCCATGGGGAGGATCTCAATCCTGTCGCGACCCAGCATCTCCGCCGTGTCGAGTTCACCATAATGCCACGAGCCTTTAATGAATTGGATCATGAGGACCTTCAGCCCCTGGCCTACGGCACGAAAGGCCGTACCCAGGGCTGCCGTGGTCTTGCCTTTGCCGGGTCCGGTATGGACGATGATCAATCCCTTGCGGGTCTCCGCCATGTTCTTATTCCCCTTGTTGTCGGTTCCTCATCCCGGCCCGTCCGTGCGTCCCTGCGGTAAGGAAGCGGGAAGGCTATCGGGGATAGGGATGACCTTTCAGGCTGGCAAATCCTCGATAGAGTTGCTCCAGCAACAGGGCCCGCGCCCATTCGTGCGTGAGGGTCATCTGCGAAAGGGATAGCGACAGGTCGGCGGTTTCCAGAAAGGTCGCCGGCACGCCGTCCGGGCCGCCCACGATAAAGAGAAGTTCTTTCGTGCCCCCCAGTGCGTGCTTTCCCAACCACTTTGCCCATTCCCCGGAAGAGTATCGTCGCCCGCGAGAATCGAGGATCACTTTGCAGGCGTCTTGGTGTTGTTCCAGAAGTCGCCTCCGGTTGGCGGTCACCCCGGAGGTGCTCTGAGCCCGCCTCGAGTCTCTAAGCTCCTGCAACCGGATGTCGGCGAATCGCTGGGTGCGCCGGAGATATTCGGTAATCAAAGCCCGCAGGTGGGGGTCCTTGGTTTTGCCTTCCCAACAGATCTGGATTCGCATCGCCGGACCCGGTAACCTGACCCCGGGAAAAGCCCGAGGGGCCTTTCCTGCTTCGCAGGAGGGTCAGTTGGAATGTTCATCGAGACGGATTCGAGGAGCGTTTCGCCAGAGGCGCTCCAGATCATAAAACGAGCGGCTGCGCTCGGAAAAGATATGCACCACAAAATCCACGTAGTCCATCAGAATCCACTCGGCGTGCTGGTAGCCTTCGATCGGGAGCGGCTTGGAACCTGCCTTCTTCAGACTCTCCTGAATGGCATCGCAGACGGTTTGAATGTGTCGTGAGGAGGTGCCCGAGCAGATCAGGAAGTAATCGGTAAACGAGCACACCGGTTTCATTTCCAGCACGCAGATGTCCAAGGCCTTCTTATCTTTGGCCACCGCGAGGGCCTGCCGAAATTGCACGTTCATCATCCTGTTCCTTACCGCTGATTCAGATGTAAAGACGTTCCTTTTGAATATAGTCGTTCACGGCCGGGGGAACCAGCCCTCGCAGCGATCGGCCTTGGCGGGCTGCCTCGCGGATGGCCCGGGCAGAGACGGACTCCTGAACTCCGTCCACCAGGTACATTGTGGAGGACTTCAGCTCAATGTTTTGCGGCATCTTCATCTTTGCCGGTGGCCAAGGCCCACCGAGGAGGTCCAAGGGGAGTGTTTCGCGGATTTTCCCCAAGGGAAAGCCGGGCCGGGAGATCACGATGAAGTTTACCAGACGGAACAGTTGTCGCCAGCGATGCCAGGTTTGGATGTCGAGAAACGCATCGACCCCGATCAGAAAGTAAGGGCGGTCATCCTGTTTCCGTTCTCGTACTACCCCCAGCACGGTATCCACCGAGTAAAAGACCTTACGGGCTGACGTGGGAGCTTCCAGCGGAGAGGGTATAAAGCGCGGGTGGGAGGCGCAGGCCAATGCCACCATGGTGTACCGATGGATGAAGGGTGTGAGCGGTGCGCGGGGCTTGTGAGGAGGGTGACTCGAGGGGATAAACAGCACGCGGTCCAGGCCGAAACGGCGAACCGCGGCCTGCGCAGCTTTCAGGTGTCCTCTGTGAATCGGGTCAAAGGTCCCGCCGAAAAGGGCTGTTTTCAATGTTGAGTCGAAGCCACCCGCTTTTCCTGATTTCGTCCTGCATAGGAAAGACCGTCGGCCGTATTTTCTTCGTCTCCGCTCACCGGACTGGGTAGTTGCTGGAGTTTTTCCCACACGGTCTGGCTCAGTTGGGCCAGGCCTTGACCCGTATGAGCGGAAATCTCCAGGAGCGGCTGACGAGTCTGCCGGCAAAACCGCCTTAGGGAATCCAATCGGTCGCTGCCGGAGGTCGCGTCGATCTTGGAAGCCACTACGATCATGGCCTTCCGTGCCATTTGCGGGCTGAAATGACCGAGCTCCTCGCAAACGACTTGGTAGCGGGTGACGGGGTCTTCCTCCGTCGGTTCGGAGACATCGATCAGATGCAGTAGCAGGCGCGTGCGTTCCAGGTGCTTTAGAAACCGTATTCCCAAGCCGTGACCTTTATGGGCACCTTCCAGAATTCCGGGTATGTCGGCAATGACAAACGAGCGGTCAATATCCAGGGTTACCACTCCCAGGTGCGGTTCCAAAGTCGTGAAAGGATAGTCGGCAATCTTCGGGTGGGCCGAGCTCAGCCGGGAGATCAAGGTGGATTTCCCGGCGTTGGGAAATCCGACCAAGCCCACGTCGGCCAGCAACTTAAGCTCCAGCCGGAGATCGACGTGCTGGCCAGGTTTGCCGGGAGTGGCGAAGCGCGGAGCCTGCCGGGTGGAAGTGGCGAAGCGAGCGTTGCCGCGTCCGCCCCGCCCTCCTGCGGCGGCCAGGTATCGTTGGCCGGGACCTTGAAAGTCGTGGAGTTGCTCGCCGGTTGACAGATCATAGCCTACCGTCCCTACGGGCACCTGAACGATAATCTCCTTGCCGTCGCGGCCGTGTCGATTCGACCCTTCCCCGTGGTGCCCGCGAGGGGCTTGAAAGCGGGGTGTATAGTGGAGATGCACCAGCGTATTCAGGTGGGGATTGCTTTCCAGATAAATGTCTCCCCCCTTGCCACCATCTCCTCCGCTAGGGCCGCCGCGCGGCACAAATTTCTCGCGGCGGAAGGCAACGCAGCCGTTTCCTCCCGCTCCCGCTAGGAGGTGGATCTTCACCTCATCAATGAACATGCCGAGCTTGGCTCTTCTCTCTTCGGCCCCGCTATCGATACCCGCCCGCGAGAATGGGTGTCGGTAGGATGCGGGCGAGGCCTTACGGGTTCCTGGAAAGAGAGGTGCGAGATGGAGTGGGCGGTGGAGTGGGAAATAGAGCTCTCACCGCCGGCCGGCTTGCAGTCTGGAATAGGAATGAAAGTGGCAATACGAATTTAATCTATGGATTGCCCGCCGACTCTAATCGGCAGCGGGGACCCGTACACTCACAAACTGCCTTCCCCGTCCCCGGTGCTCATACTCCACGATTCCGGTCACCTTGGCAAAGAGGGTATCATCTCGGCCCCGCCCGACATTCTCACCCGGTTTGATCGGCGTCCCTCGTTGGCGCACCAGGATCGACCCGCCGGTGACGAACTGGCCCCCATAGCGCTTGACTCCCAGACGCTGTCCCTGCGAATCGCGGCCGTTTCTGGAACTTCCTAACCCTCTTTTGTGTGCCATTTACTTTCCTCAACGTCCGGGTCGTTGCCCACCGCCGTCAGACCAGAATTTCGTTGATGCGGACCCTCGTATATCCCTGGCGGTGGCCTATGGTCCGGCGGTACTGTTTCTTGCGCTTGTATTTCAAGACCCGAACTTTTTTCGCTCGGCCATGATCGAGGATCTCGCCGCGAACTTTGGCTCCCGCAAGCAGGGGATGGCCGAGTTGCAAGTCGCCATTGACAACAGCGAGTACGCGGTGAAATTCGACCTGTTCCCCTGGCTCTCCCCGCAGGTGCTCGACCCGAATCACCTGACCTGGGCCGACTTGGTGTTGCTTCCCGCCAACGCTGATTACCGCCTGCATACCCACTCCCACTTTGCTAACGGACGAATGAAAATTATATCCGTCCCGTCGTAGAGCTGTCAATGAATGTCCGTGGGGATCTTTGGGGAGGTGTTCCGGATGGCAAAAGGAAAGCGATAATCCGTGGCCGGGAAAATCAGTTTCGGCCGGGCATGTTTCTGTTACACTAGCGCAGTGAGGGGGGGAATTCGGGGGCCGGGGTGGCGCGCCCGGTGGCTGATTCTCTCGCAACCCCCGCAAGCACCCCGCGCCAGGGGAAATTCAGTGAGGGTGAACATGCAACGAAGGGTGATCGTTGCCGCCGCAGTTTTGGCGATCGGTTCCACGTTGTGGGGACAGGATAAGAAGCCCTCCTTTCGGACCGGACGACAGCCGGCCAGGCCGTCCTTGACGGGGAAATCCTCCAACTTGCTTGTCTCTCCGGCCAGGCTGCAACGCATTCGGACCCTTTACATCGCGCCGATGGACAACCATTTGCACTTGAGGCTGGCGGAGCAGTTTTCGAGCTGGAAACGGTTCCGGCTTGTGGCTACCGAAAAGCAGGCGGATGCGGTCATTAAGGGAACCTGCTTCGCCGCGCGTCGGCTGAAGATGGTCAAGTCGGAAATCTATATACGGGAAGGCAGGTCCGGCACGCCGGTTTGGCAGGACAACGTGCGTCTTGCCTACAATCCTCCTTCTTTGAATCAGGTTGTCGGTCAGATGGCCGTTCTGTTGGTGGATCATCTTCGTCATACGATGCAGACCAAGCGCCGCTAGAAGCTCGATATTTCATGGATATTCATATCCGGAATTTTCACAGAATCATGGCAGGATGCCGGGAAGGTGACTTTTCGGCCTGGGAAGGTCTGGTTGCGGCTTATACGCCGCTGGCTGGCCGGATTATTCGTCACTATCTTACGCCGGACCGGGAGGCCTCGGAGGCGTTTTGGAGTCAGGTGCTCCAGGTGCTGGCTGCCGAGAAGGCTGCCGACCTGGAACGGCTGGCCTCCCAGTCCGAGAGGGAATTTTGGGTGGACTTGCGCGAGTATATTTTCCGCAAAGGGAAGGAGATCCTGCCGGCCGCCGGCCCGGAGGCGGGAGATTCCTCTCTCACCGCCGACCTGGTTCGCGAAGTCCTGCAAGAGCTGCCGCTTCTCCAGCGCGAGCTTGTCTTCTTGAGGTTGGCGGGATATTCCGATCGCACTTTGGAAAGGCTCCTGCGGATCAACCCGGCAGTGGCTTCCGGTGGCATGGAGAAATTGGCAAGGCGTATTCCGGGTGTTCTCGCCCCGGAGGGGGACCAGATGTCTCGGCCGGCCGCTTGGAATCAATTGTGGGTTGAGATTCAGGGAATGAGGCGGGAGAACTGCTTGCCGGTGCGTACATTCGCCCGCTGTTTCGACGGCCAGATTTCCTGGTCCGACAAGGAGAGCATGGAGAGACACCTGGCCGAGTGCCTCTACTGTTTCGAACGCTATTTGGCCATGAAGGAAATCATGTACTACTTGCGTGAATTGCCGCCGGCTCCCCAGGAAGATGTCCGGCGTTTCATGGACGGATTGCCCTTCCAGGCACCGCCTCGGAAACAATCCCTGTGGTCCCGTGTCTTGAGGAGGCAGACGGGGTCCGGCTCGAGAAAGACGAATTCCAGTGTTCAACGGCTGCGTTGAGCGAGCACCGGGGAGGTATGCGCATGGGAAGAGCTTCCGCCGCACGGTCGAAACAGAGCGTGGCGCCGTCTGAGGTCGCCCTTCCGGACAAGCTCTATTTCCGAATGCGTGAGGTCAGCCGGCTGACTCAGACCGAGCCTTATGTTTTGCGCTTCTGGGAAACGAAGTTTCCTATTCTGCGACCTGCGAAGATGAAGTCCAGGCATCGGCTCTATCGCCGGGAAGACATCCAGGTGATCCTGGCCATCAAAGACCTTCTTTACCATCAGGGGTACACGATTGAAGGGGCGCGGAAGAAGCTCGCCGGCGAGCGGAAGAAGCCGGGTTCCGGCTCCCAAGTGGCGGACCTTCAGGTGATGAAACTCGAGCTGGAAAGCATTTTGACAATGATTTCCCGTGGATGATAGGCTGGTTTCCGTTTTTCCCGTCTGCGGGGGACTTTCTCCGCAAGGCCCGAGTGCGCCGGGAGCGATTCTTTCCCCAAAGATTAAGAAGGTCCCTGGCCGTTCGGTGTTCGGGGCGTAGCGCAGCCTGGTAGCGCGCTTGGTTCGGGACCAAGAGGTCCGGGGTTCAAATCCCCGCGCCCCGACCAGTCCTTTCAGAAGTTTACCGCGCTTCCGGTTTCGTCCCTGTCCCGATTTCAAGCCGATTTCAACCCGGAGGGCCGTTCAGAGGCCATTTCGAGGCTCAAAAAGGCGCTCTTTGTCTCAGGGTCTGCGGGCTGAAACAAGCCGGGCGTCCTGAGTCCGATTCCGTGCTCTGGAGGGCCATCCTGGGAGGGGAGGCTGAGCTACGCCAGCGAAAGGAGATAGGAGCCCGAGGATGGGTCACGTCACGGTGGGAAGTTCACGCGGCACAGGAGGTCTTGGAAGCGAAGGTCGGAGCGCGAAAATCGTAGCCGCGGCCTACTTCGTCTTGAATTTTGCGGAAAGAGCCACCTCGCCCCACTGGATGGTCAGGATACCGCCCTCCTCCGTTTCGGCCAGCCCCAGGGTCACCATTTCCGGTGCTCTCGCCGCCTGGGTCTGATCGAGCGGCACAGCCGCCAGGTCCCGTGCCGGATCGTGCTGAGTTCCCCACTGGCCATGCTGCTTGTTGAACACCAGCTTCCATCCGCCGTCGGCTTCCTTTCGCGCCCAGAGGCTGTATTGGCCCTTGGGAACCGAGAAGCTCCCCTGGCCGGCAGTCATGAAGTTGAGGTCGCCATTGGTTGAGAACGTGGTGGACTTGTCTGCGCCCAGTCGCCAGACCTCGCCGGGCTTCAACCGACCGAGCAATTGCTGCACGGTGCGACCTTTCAACGACGGGCGGCCGTATTCCACGGAAATCTCCTGCCCGAGCAGAGACAGCATCGCGGTGCCGCGCGGGTTCATTTGCGCGAGTGCGGTCCATCCCGAAACCAGAAAGACCACACCGCCCAGGACAACGTTAACCAGTTGCTGCATATTTTCCTCCTAGAGAGCCGAACTTCAGATTTTGCCTTTACCTTGCGAAAAGGCGAGAAAGAATCCTTGTCGCGACGGGGATCTACTACGGTTTGGGCCGGATCGATCCTTCCGCCGGCCGATCCACCTTCCCCAGGACTTTATGACCTTCTTTCTTCCAATCGCGAATACCGCAAAACTGACCTGCTTGGTAGCCCGCTTTGACGAATTTCTCGGCAGCGCGCGACGCGCGCCCTCCGCCCCCTCAATAGAAGACGAGCTCGACATTCTTGGGGATGTCCTTCATCCGCTTGTCGAGCTCGGCTACCGGAATGTGGATGGCGCCGGGGATCGCACCGTCCTTTTTCAGCTCCCAGTCCTCGCGGACGTCGATCAAGAGGAACTTCTCGCTGT
The DNA here is from genome assembly GCA_965222885.1 of Terriglobia bacterium. Taxonomy (GTDB): domain Bacteria; phylum Acidobacteriota; class Terriglobia; order UBA7540; family JAPUME01. The sequence continues at coordinate 3,715,729 of OZ244973.1, read as the reverse complement.
TGTCGAGCTTCTTCTTCAACTCCGAAATGGCGATGCGTTGCATCTTCTTTTGCTGTGCCAATGCCGAGTGTGCCGCGAACGTCAAAGCTACTATGATAAACGTCGCGATTACAATAATCACCCGTCTTCTGGCCATACCTACCTCCTACACAATTCAGGATTGTTCCTGAAGGAATGGGGGCCGAGACCCCTGCGTACCGCTGCCCTTCCGTCCCATGAACAAGCACCATTCTAAAGGCTCCAGGCACGGCTTTTAACGGCGGAAATCAGGTTGATTTATCTGCGGGCCCGGGCGGTTAGCATGATGTTCTCATCCGTCCAAGTAATCTTGTTCTCGTCATCGAATGCTCTCCGCAGGTCCTGCTTGAACTGTCCGAGGGCACGCTCGAGATGTTCTGATTCGTACAGGGCAAAGGTTGAATAGTGGCGGGCATTCGCCTGAGCAACCAGCCTTTCCAGGGATGCACAACGTTCGTAGTGGAAAGTTTTAATGGAATCCAAAGCGAGATGTTGGCTTTTCCGGATCGAACTCTCCAGTTGGTCCAGGTCGTAGAGGCGGCCCTCTTTCCGGTTAAAGTCCGGGAAATACCGGCCCCAGATATGGGTCTCGTTTTGGGCTCTCAGCCGCGTGTAAACAAAAAGCAATCCATGATCCTTTAACACTCTCGCTGATTCCGCCAAGAAGGATGAAAGATCGAAGTGATGGATGGCATTGAACGTAAACACGTAATCGAAATACCCACGCTGAAAGGGCAAGTCTGCACTATCCGCACGGACCAAATCAAAGTTCTTGGCCCCCATGTTAGCGAAGAAGTGGCCGGCTTGCTTGAGCATCGCTTCGTTGTTATCAGCGCAAGTCAGATACAAGTCCTCAATTTCCTCCAGCAAAAGAAGAGAATATCGCCCGGCACCCACTCCGATATCGGCGCCGGTTATCTCGCCCCGGCCTCCCATCTGTTCGCTGACAAACTGGATGGGTTCGATGTCCGTTGTGCGGATGTCATTGTAAACGCCTGAGATATTGGAAAAGTGCGTGACCATAAGAATGTCCTTAATGTATGGAGCTATGAAATGCTTGCGTCCGAATTTACCACAAATGTCACCCGCAGGGCTATCGGCAAGGACGGGTGTTGCCCACAGAAGCTCGAGACGGGAGGTCCATAGCGATGACACGGTCACCGGCACAGCCGGAAGGTGGTCGGTGGCCGTTCTGGAGGTGGGGTCGAGTGCGCCGAACATGCCTCGAATGCAGAAAATGTACTAGATGTTGTGCATGTCCTGGTTTTCGGTCGTTTTTGCTTGACAGCCGTATGACCGTCTTGCGCATACTGGCATCGTAGTAAGAAGGAAGTCGCGGCGGCAGACGGTTCGAGAGGAGGGAGCGGCGGCGAGAAAACGGAACGAGCACTGCGGACTCCTCGGTCCCGCAGTGACGGTGAGGGCGGCGATGGCCCGCGGCACCCGCTGCTGCTCGATTTGCACTATGCAAGAATGTTCCGTACGGTTGACAGATAGAATCATGAGTGGGCAGGGGTTCTGTTCAGCTCCCCGTGCCGCAACCTTGTTCGGGAGAGAAAGCGAAATTGAAAGCCTTTTCGATTGCGCTGGGGTTTCTTCTTTTCCTATGGCTGGGATTCTTGCATCTGAATCAGGCCCAGGAGTTTGATGCGGTGATTCTGGAAGAGAACCGTAAGCCTTTCACGATCGTTGACCAGATCCCAGACCCCGTCCAGCGGCGATCCTTTCTAAACCTTTTGGAGCCGAAGAATCCGGGCGAAACAGCAGAGTTGGCGGAAGCTTTCCTGGTCGCTTATCCGCAGTCCGCATTTTTGGCTCAGGTGTATGAAATCGCCGCCAAGTCTTACATGGACCTGGGAGACTACTCTCGTGCCTTGCAGCATGGCGGAGCCTCGCTAAAAATTCTTCCCGAGAATGCTTTACTTCTTGTCCCCCTGGCCAATGTTCAGGTGCATCAGGGTCTGATAACGGAGGCCAGGCACAACGCGCGCGCGGCGCTGGCAAACCTGGAGCGTTTCGGCCGCCCCATGGCGATTTCTAAGCAAGCGTGGCCGGCCCTGGAGCGCCGGCTGAAGGCGTCCAGCTACTATGTACTGGGGCGAGCTGCGGCCCTGGAAGCGCTGGAAGTTCATCCCGGTCAAAAGCGGACGGAGTTGTTGCAGGAATCCCAACAATTTCTTTCCCAAGCCTGGTCGGTAAATCCAGCCGATCCGGAGATTGCTTACTTATTAGGGCTCAGTCACTTATGGTCGGGAAAGGCAGAAGAGGCGGCCCGAAGCTTTGCTGCCGCTTACCGGCTGAAGGGTGCCATGCAGTCGGAAGCTTTCCAGGAATTGCGCAGCATCTACGAAATGTCACAAGGCGATTCGAAGATGAGTTTTGCGGCCTTCCTGGAAAAACTGGAAGCGGAACCCCCGGATTTCGCGTCCTATGGTCCCTCGCAAAGTTCTCCTCCTGCGAAGCTGCTCTCTGACTATGCCGGAACAGAGTCCTGCCGCATGTGCCATATCGACCAATACAGTGCTTGGTCGGAAACCGGTATGGCACGCATGTTTCGGCCTTATCGACGGGAAAACGTCATCGGCGATTTCGAGCAGGACAACGAGTTCTATGCCGGTGACGAAGTTCGATGGGAGAGCGGTAAGGTTGAAATCATTCCGGGCAAGAAGAGATATCTCTTTGCCCGCATGTTCACGGACGAGGAACGCCACTTTTTTGATGTCAAGCAGTCTGAGGGGGGGTGGCGTCGATTTCCGGTCGATTACACGATCGGATCCAAATGGCAGCAAGCCTATGCTACCCGATTGCCGAATGGGCAGATCCATGTTTTCCCCATTCAGTACAACGTGATGGAAAAGCGATGGATCAATTTCTGGAAAATTATAGACCCGCCGAAATCCGAGCGGGCTGACCTGCTTACCTGGGAGAAGCTGAGTTCCCAGACGAGCTACCAGGCGAATTGTGCCGTCTGCCACACGAGCCAGTTGCGAAACGTAAAAGGCGGTGGCTTTGGACCCGACAACGTGGAATTTGGAGAACCAGGAATCAACTGCGAGATGTGCCATGGGCCTTCGGCTGCGCACGTTGCGGCTATGGTCCAGGGTGAACCTTACCTCAAGCCGCCGCTCGACCCGCCCGTTGCCTTCAATAAAATCAGTAGCCGGGATTATGTGACGATTTGCGCGCAGTGTCACATGCAGTCGGCCATTCGCAAGTCCGGTCCTCAGGGGGAACTGAATTATTCGCGGCAGGACCCGGTATTCTTTCAACGTCACCGTGGCCGTCCCTTGATGGAGTTTTCCCGGAAGGCCTTTTACCGGGATGGGAGATTTCGGGAAACTACCTTTATCGTAGAGTCCTTGGTCCGTTCCGCCTGTTTCAAAAAAGGCCAGGTGCATTGCGGCCACTGCCATGATCCGCACAGAGACGATGCCTCTTCCAACTTCACCTCTCTGAAGTTTCCGGATCAGCCGGATCAGTTGTGCTTGCAGTGCCATTCTGACTACAGCAGGAAAATCGAGCTCCATTCCGGTCATTCGGCCGACTCCCAGGCCAGCCGTTGCGTTTCTTGTCACATGCCTCGTATTATGAAAAGCCTTTTGTTTGAGGCGGGAACGCATCGTATTGATGATATTCCCGACGCAGAAATGACCCTCCGGTTTGGGCAACAAGAGAGTCCCAACGCTTGTTTGCTCTGCCATTCAGACCAAGATGCGCAGTGGGTAAAACAGCAACTGCTGGCTCGCAGGGAAAGTCGGTAATCGCGGGCGATGCACTTTCTAAAGTGTGTTCCTGAACTTTTATAAACCTGAAGCACTCCGGCGCTCTTCCGAAAAGGTGGTAAGGATGAAAATTACCGACCTCAAGATGACGACCATCACGGTTCCCATGGAGGCCCCGCTCCGCTGGAGCCTGGGTGTGGAGACGGGAACGACTCGAACCATTCTGGAGATGGCCACCGACGAAGGAATCGTCGGGCTGGGAGAAACCTATGGGGGCGAGGTCACGGTTCGGGCTTTGGAATTCGCCAAACCGATGATTTTGGGAGCGGACCCCTTTGAGATCGACAAACTTTTGCAAAAGTTTCAGGTGTTCCGCATCGCTTACGAGACTTTCATACCGCCTCACGTGGTGGCCGCCGTGGATATGGCCTGTTGGGACATTATGGGGAAAGCCTTGCGGCGCCCCGTATGCTCTTTGTTAGGAGGGAAACATCGAGACCGAATTCCTTTTGCGGCTTATCTCTTCTTTCGGTACAAGTCCCCGGAGGGCAGGGGAGGAGAAGATACACCGGAAAAACTCCTGGAATATACGGAAAAGATTGTAGAAGAGTGCGGCTTTGATGTCTTAAAGGTGAAGGGTGGCGTGCTTCCACCCGAAGAGGAGCTCGAATGTGTGCGGGTGATCCGCAAGCGATATCCGCAGGCGAAAATCCGCTTCGATCCCAATGCCGCGTGGGGGGTAGAAACCTCCATCAATATCATGCAAAGGATGAAAGAGTACAATCTGGAGTATATGGAGGATCCAACCTGGGGAATCGAGGGCATGTCGCTGGTCCGACGGGACGTTGCGATTCCGTCCGCCACGAATATGTGTGTGATCAATTTTGATCAAATCCCCCTCGCTGTGCGGACCCGCTGTATTGACATCGTTCTGGCGGATGTTCATTACTGGGGCGGGCTGGCAAGCAATAAGAAGCTTGCGGGCATCTGCGAAACTTTCCAACTGGGGTTGGGGATGCATAGTGATCGTGAGCTGGGTATTTCCACCGCCGCCCAATTGCACCTTGCCGCAGCCACCCCGTACATGATTTACGCTCCGGATTCTCACTACCATCACCAGACCGACGACGTTATCACCGCGCCGTTTCGTTATGAGCAAGGCCATATTCGCGTGCCGGACGGGCCCGGGTTCGGAGTGGAACTCGATCGGGATAAATTGGAAAAATTTGCCGGCTACTACCAGGAAAAGGGCGAAGCAGGTGAGTTCCTGGATCCCTACCGTCCCGATTGGATTCCGCATCTGCCTCTGTGGTAGGGAAGTTGGCAAGCGAAGAAACCTGAGCGGAGGAGGGGGAGAAGATTTCGTCTTTACGTGGAGTGGCGGATCGGGCAGGATGGATTGCTTTAAGGGTTGCGGTCCAGGGGGCGCTTAACGGCTTCCGAGGTGCCCTGCGTTCCATGGCTGTGAGCGTTACCGAAGAGACAAAGTTTTGCTCATGCCGATCCATCCCTTTGTTCCTGATCCTGAGCTTGCTCTTTTTCAGCTCAGGATTCAGCCAACAAATTCCGAGTGCGGTGAAATATTATCAGCGCGGCTTGGACCTTCAGAAACAGAACCGATTCCAACAGGCCGCCCAGGAATTTACCCGAGCCGTTGAGATCAATCCCGAATTTGGTGATGCTTACTACCAGCTTGGCATAAGCTCGTTCCGTGCCGGCTTGGCCGATAAGGCGATTCGGTCTTTGCTGCAGCTTTCCCAACTTGAGCCGGACAACGCTCGGCCGTTGCTGGCCCTGGGCCAAATCTATTTCTTAAACGGCGAGTTGGAAAATGCGCTCAAGATGTATCATCGAGCCGTGCGCCTGGAGCCGCAGAGAGCTTCCCTTTATTATAATTTGGGTTTGGTTTATTTTAACCGCCGGGAATATTCCGATGCCATCCAGGCGCTGAAAAAAGCCGTGGCGGGGGAAGCTACCCTAGTGGAGGCGCGGCGCCTGCTCAGCTCGGCGTATAAGGCGATTGGCAATCGGCAAGAAGCCATTCGTCAGCTTCAAGAAGGTATCGACCTGGAGGCCCGGAGTCCGGAGTTGATGGCGGACTTGGGGGAGATCTATCTGGAAGAGGGACGTGTTTCGGAGGCCGAAAAGCAATTTCTGGCGGCTCTCTCCTTGCAAAAGGAGCTTCTCCCTGCCCAGCTTGGGCTGGGGAAGGTTTTCCGGCGGTCGGGACGATATGGGGAGGCTACCGAGCAGCTATCGGCTGTGTTGCGCGTAGCTCCGCAGCAAGAAAGCGCATTGCTCGAGCGAGGGCTGGCTGAATTTTCCCAAGGACAGAAGTCTTCCGCGCGCCTGGATTTCGAAGCCTACGTCAAGGTCGCGCCGGATCGTCCCGAGGGTTATTATTTCTTGGGCATCTTGGAATTGAATGTCGGAGCCAACCGACGCGCTATAACGCACCTCCATAAAGCCGTAGCGATCGATCCGAAATTGGCGGAAGCCTACTACTATTTGGGACAGGCGCACTTTCAACTCGGCGATTTGGGTAAGTCGCAGGACTCTCTGCATCATTGCCTTTCGCTGCAGCCGGCCCATCCACCGGCGCAACGTCTGTTAGCTCAGGTTTTGGAAAAACAAGAGAAGATGCACGCGATGTCGAAGCACTCTGGGGAGAATCCAAAGGGAATCCCCAAAGCTGATTCCTCTCTATCTTCAGTACCAGAGTGAGCCGGGTCGGCGAGAAGCGCCCGAGAGTCTCCCCTGATGTGGCCGGCACGCTGGGAGAATCCGATCTTTCTGGCACACGAGATACGAAGATGAAAAAGATGAAGCCGACAGAGGAGATTTTTGGGCGGAAGACGGTTTGGCAAGGCCGTGAGGCCTACTTGCTGGGAAATGATCGGGTTCGAATGGTGAACCTGACGGGAGGAGGGCATATAGCGGAATTTCGATTTGCAGAATCCACCGGCCATCCTACGGTAAGTCCTCTCTGGGTCCCGCCCTGGAAGACGATTGAGCCTTACCGCTATCGGCCGAAGGTTCACGCCTCACGGTACGGAACGATCACGGAAGGGAAGCTGCTTTCCGGCCTCGTCGGACACAATATCTGCCTGGATTACTTCGGTTCCCCTTCGGAACAAGAGGCCGCGCAGGGACTTTCGCAGCACGGAGAGGCTGCGGTAGCCAAGTGGCAGAAAACCCATCTACGGGTTGCTTCCCGTTCCGTTGCCTTGACACTGTCGGTTCGGTTGCCGGTTGCGGGCCTCCATTTCAGCCGCGAAATTCAACTTCGCCGCGGCGAGTCTGTCGCTTATTGCAAAGAGACGGTTTTTAACGAAAGAAAGGCGGACCATTTTTATCATTGGACGCAACACGTCACGCTAGGTCCCCCTTTTCTTTCTCCTCCCGATAGCCGGATCGCCATTCCGGCGACGCAGGGCAAGACTTTTCCGCATGAGTATGGGGAAGGAATGGATTTACTGGCGCCGAGTCGTGAGTTTTGGTGGCCCGCAGCCCCGACGAGTAGCGGGGGAAAGGTGGACCTGACCCACGTCTTCTTGTGGCCGGGTAAGGGCCTGGTCGCCGCCGCATTGCTGGATCCCAAAAGAGACGTTGGATATATCGCCGCCCTGAACCCGAATACCCGGCTTATGATCGGATATGCGTTCAGCCGGCGTGATTTCCCCTGGGTTACGGTCTGGGAGGAGAATTTAACTCTTGCCGTGCCGCCGTGGAATCGTCAATGTCGCGCCCGGGGACTGGAATTTGGCACGACCCCGTTTCCGGTGGTTCGCCGCGAAGCTTTTGCCTTGGGTCCTCTGTTCAACACTCCTACGCTTGCTTATACTCCTGCCCGGAGCCGAACGACGGTTCATTATGTGACCTTCCTGACTCGTCTGCCTCCGGACTTTGGCAACCTGCATGAGATTCGGCTTTCCCAGGAGGAAATTCTCGTCCAGGGCACCGGTCGCCAAGAAGTGCTCCGCGTACCCGCCTCCGGAATTGCCGCAACGGGCCTGGCGTAAAATCGACGCTGCGCCAGTCGCTGTAGAGCTACCGTCAACGCTGCTGCCGTTTTGCGGCACTCTTTGGGGAAATCCCAAGCGGAGATCAGCATGACGTTTACCCGACGACAGTACTCATTTTATATTTTGCTGACTCTCTTGATGCTTTCGCTCACCGGCCGGGCGTCGGCTCAGGAGATGTCCTGGCAGAAGCTGATGGCCGCCGCCGCAACCGCGTCCAAGCAGGACCACTACGCCGAGGCAGAGAAGCTTTTCAAGACCGCGCTGCAACAGGCGGAGAAGTTCGGGGCCAATGACAGACGTCTCGTCCTGAATCTCAAGGTGTTGGCAAACCTCTACCTCCGTCAGAGCAGATATTCCGAGGCGGAACCGTTTTACCGGCGAGCCTTGGCAATCACAGAGAAAATCGAGGGACCGGATCACCCCAAGGTAGCCCGAAGCCTGAACGATCTGGCAGAGATCTACCGTGAGCTGGGTCGGTACAGCCAGGCGGAAGCGTTCTTGTTGCGGTCGCTGCAGATCACGAAGATAGCTCTGGGACCCGAACACCTCCAGGTTGGCAAGGTCTTGAACAACCTGGGAGGGCTTTACAGCCTCCAGGGCCAATACAGTAGGGCTGAGCCGCTCTTACGGAAGGGGCTGGCGATTGTGGAGAAGTCCCGTGGGCCGGAGGATCCGCAGGTCGCCTCTGGATTGAACTACTTGGCAGCGTTTTACCGTGCCCAAGGCCAATACGACCAGTCCGAAATGCTCTACCAACGATCCTTGGGGATCCTGGAGAAGGGGTTGGGGACCGAACATCTTCGAATCGCGACGACTCTTAATAACTTGGCGGGACTTCGCCACGACCAAGGGCAGTACGCTCAGGCTGAGAGGCTCTACGGGCGCTCTTTGGCGATGAGGAAGAAGCTCCTGGGAGCGGACCATAAAGACGTCGCGCAGTCGCTCAACAACTTGGCCGAGCTCTACCGTGAACAAGGCCGGTACGATCAAGCCGAGCCCCTTTATCTCCGCGCGATTGCCATTGATGAGAAGGTGCTGGGGGCGGAGGCCCCCGGGTTGGCGGCGGATCTGAATAACTTGGCGTTACTCTACCGCGAACAGGGCCGATACAGCCAAGCCGAGCTGCTGGTGAGACGGGCGTTGGCAATCCTGGAAAAGGCGTTGGGTCCGGAACATCCCAACGTGGCCCGGAGTCTCAACAACTTAGCCGAACTCTACAACGCCCGAGGACAATATCTGCGAGCCGAACCGCTCTTCCTGCGCGCGCTGGCGGGTTGGGAGAAATCCCTGGGGCCCGACCACCCTACGGTGGCCCAGACCTGCAACAACTTGGGTTCGGTCTATTATGCTCAGGGCAGACACGCGGAAGCAGCGCGACTCTACAGTCGAGCCATCGCCATCGACGAGAAAGTGCTGGGGCCGAATCACCCCGAGCTCGCGACACACTTGAACAACCTGGCTATGGTCCGCCGGGACCAGGGCCAATACGATCAGGCTGAGCCGCTCTTCAAGCGTTCGCTGGCGATTTTGGAGGAGGCGCGGGGAGCCGAGCATCCCGACGTTGCCGGCAGTCTTACCAACCTGGCTGAGGTTTATCGCGCTCAGGGGCAGTATGCCAAGGCTGAGCCGCTCTTCAAGAGAGCGTTGCCAATTTTGGAGAAAGCACTGGGTCCTGACCATTCTGCCGTTGCCAGTTCGCTGAACAGTCTGGCGCTCTTATACCAGGTCCAAGGGCGATACTCGGCCTCCCAGCCGCTTTTCGAACGGGCGCTGGTGATCGTGGAGAAGGCCCTGGGGCGGGACCATCCCTACTTCGCCCACGCTCTGAACAACATGGCAGAGCTTCATCGGGCTCAAGGCCAATACGCCAAGGCTGAGCCGCTGTATAAGCATTCCCTGGACATCATGGAAAAGGTTTTGGGACCCAACCATCCCACCATGGCGAACGCCCTGGAGAATTACGCTGCGCTGCTTCGGAAGACGAGAAGAGCTGCCGAGGCGGCGAAGATGGAGGCCCGTGCGGGGGCCATCCGGTCCGGCAAGAGGAAGCCGGCAAACTAAAGCCGGCGAGTCAGATCACCGGCTGGGGAAGCATTCGGGAAACGATCAGACTTCGCCATGGATGCCCACCATCCGTCCGGTTCAAACCTCACCAGAATCACAGGGATTCGTAAGTTACGCCAGAAGTTTGGGAACCACTTTGCCGTATATGTCCGTCAAGCGGAAGTCGCGGCCTTGGAATCGGTAGGTCAGCTTGGTGTGGTCGAGACCCAGCAGGTGCAGTAGGGTGGCCTGCAAATCATGGATGTGGACGGGGTCTTCTACGATGTTGTAACCCAGCTCGTCGGTGACCCCGAGATTGAAGCCGCGCTTGATGCCGCCGCCGGCCAACCAGATCGTAAAAGCACTCCGGTGGTGGTCCCGGCCGAGAATGGTCTTGGACCTTTCACCCTGCAACATGGGAGTCCGTCCGAACTCTCCGCCCCAGATCACCAAAGTTTCATCGAGCAGGCCGCGCTGTTTCAGGTCTTTGATGAGGGCGGCCGCTGCACGGTCCGTCTGGCGGCAACGCTCGGGCAGATTGGTAAGCAAGTTTTCGTCCCCATTGCCGCCGTGATGGTCCCACCCGCCGTGATAAAGCTGAACAAAGCGGACTCCGCGTTCGACCAGCCGACGTGCCAGCAGGCAGTTGTTGCCGAACGAGACCTTGCCGGGCTCGGTGCCGTACATCTGGTGAATCGACTTCGGTTCTTGGGAGATATCCGTGAGTTCGGGAACACGGCTCTGCATGCGGTAGGCCATCTCCGCAGAAGCGATGCGGGTGGCAATCTCCGGGTCGCCCATGTCCTGTAGCTTTTTCTGGTTGAGGATTCGCAAGGTATCCAACGATTCTCGGCGCAGCGCGTCGCTCATCCCGGGAGGGTTGGAAAGGAACGGCACCGGGTCTCCCTCCGCACGGAACTGGACGCCTTGATAAAAGGTGGGCAGAAAGCCGCTGCCCCAACAAGCGGTCCCGCACCGCCCTGCCTTGCCCGAGGCCAATACGATAAAGCCGGGCAGGTCTTGCGCCTCGCTGCCCAAACCATAGGTGACCCACGAGCCCATGCAAGGACGCCCCATCCGGGGTGAGCCGGTGTTGATAAACATTTGCGCCGGGACATGGTTGAACTCGTCGGTATGCATGGACCGAACGAAGGTGATGTCATCCACGATTTCTCTCAGGTGGGGAACCAGTTCGGAAAGGTAAACGCCCGTTTGTCCCTGTTGCTGAAACTTGTAAGGGGAAGCAAGCACCTGGGGAACTCCGCGCAGAAACGCAAATCGCTCACCCCGAATCAGTTCTTCGGATATCTTCTTTCCATCCAGTTCGGCTAGCTTGGGCTTGTACTCGAACAGGTCGAGCTGGGAAGGCGCGCCGGACATGAAAAGATAGATGATGCTTTTCGCCTTGGGGGCGAAGTGGGGAGGTTTCGGGACAAGGGGATTCACCGCACTCCCAGCCTGTGAGGACTGAGCCAAGAGATTTTTGTTCAGTAGCACCGACAGAGCCATCGCGCCGAGACCCAAACTGCTCTGCGAAAGGAAGTAACGGCGAGCTATCGCCGCACAGCGATCCTCTTGATCTTTCACTTCATTACTCTTTGGTAAGAGTTTCATCCAGGTTTAAGAGTATGTTCGAGACGACCACCCAGGCGGCCAACTCCGGCACAACCGGTTTCGCGGGCGGCTGGACCTCATAGGAAGACACAAGCGTCTTGGCGGCATCCACGTCCGTCCTGAACCGGCTCAGCGCCTTTTGGTACAGGGAGATCAGGTTTTCGAGTTCGTCCAAGGCGGGCTTGCGAGAAGTGCAAAGTCGAAACCCATAAATCGCGCGATCTCGAGCTGCCGGGCCGGCGTTGGTCATCAGGCGGCGGGCCAACCCGACGGCCGCTTCGACGAATGTCGGATCGTTGAGCGTGGTCAGAACCTGTAGAGGAGTATTCGTTCGCGACCTTCTCACGGTGCATACGTTCCGCCGGGGAGCGTCAAAGGTGAGAAAGCTCGGGTAAGGAGCCGTGCGTCTCCAAAAAGTGTACAGTCCCCGCCGGAACCTGTCTTCGCCGGTGTCGTTGACCCAACGCGCCTTAAGCTCATAAAAGCCGAAACTGTTCTGCAAGGTTCCTTCCGGCTGAGGAGGGAAGACGCTGGGTCCCCCGATCTTCCGATGGAGCAAGCCGCTCGCTGTCAGCGCAATGTCCCGGACCGCCTCGGCCTCCACCCGGAACCGGGGGCCGCGAGCGAGCAGCCGGTTATAGGGGTCCTGTTCCCAACCATCCGGCGTAACCCGCGAAGACTGGCGATACGTCGCCGAGGTCACAATCTGACCGAGCAGGGCCTTCAGGTCCCAGCCCGTGCGCATGAATTCGGTTGCCAGCCAGTCCAGTAGATGGGGATGGGTAGGCGGTTCGCCCCGGGTCCCAAAATCTTCGCCGCTTTCTACGATTCCGCGGCCGAAGATCTGTTCCCAGAATCGGTTCACCGTCACCCGAGCCACCAGGGGATTGTTTCGATCGACCAGCCACCGGGCCAACCCAAGGCGATTGAGCGGCTCGCCCCGGGGCAGGGGGTGAAGGCTGGAAGGTACAGCGGGCCAGACCTGTTTTCCTTTATGGAGGAAATTGCCGCGGAGGTGGACCTGCGTTTTCCGTGGCTCGGCCCTTTGTTTCATGACCAGGGTGGTGGGAATCTCCAGAGTGTTGAGTGAACGTCGCACTTGAGCCAACCGGTCCCGTGTGGGTTGGAGCAGAGGTGAGATGGAGCGAAAGTAGGCCGCCAGCGTCTGTTTTTCCGGACCTGTTCGTGCCGAGGCGGGAAGGGACAGTATGGGTTTCATCAGACGAATACCCGGGTGCTCCGCAGTGGTAATCGACAAATGGAACCGGCCGGTTACGGGCAACTTTTGCTCCGATTGGAGCCTGGCCATGATCTTTAATTTCGTCCCCGGCTTGAAGCCGAACGGCTTCTCCATTACGAAAAACGCATATTGGCTCTGTTGGTCGAAAATCGCCAGACCCTGATCCGAAAACCGATCGGCAAAGGTAAGGGAGAAGGCTGCCTCCTCGGGTTTGGACGGATGGGGCAAGAGGGAAACGGAAGTTTCCTGTTCTTGGGGGGTGGGAGAAAGTTCGATCCTAAATCCACTGAGAATCAACCCGCCGGTGGGACTTCGTAGGGGATTCTGAGGGGGAGGACTTTCGTGAGGGATTACCTGCAATCGCACGCCTGTTATGCCCTTCAGGACGATTTCCGCCTCGACTACGAAGATGTCCATGGGTGGATTTTTGCCGCTTGCGGAAATCCACTGGTCATTCTGCTTGACGAGTTCTGCTCCTGCCACCGAATAGTAGGTGGTCGGGTCGAGCCCGGTCCAAGTCTCTTCCTCGTCCCCCAGGTCCTGTTCCCAAGCAGCCTGCGCGGCGTCGAGTCCTCGAGTCTGATTCTGAAGAGTCCGTTCAAGCCGCCAAAATTCATCCGCCCACATCTTGCGTTGGGCCGTCTGCTGAGGGGTGGGGAATTCGGCCTGGGGACCCCAACTGAGAAGGCTGATGTTTAAGGCGTCAGCCAACAGGTCGGGCTCATCGTTGTTGAAGAAGGCGAAAAACCGGTAGTAGTCCTCCTGCGTGAAGGGATCGTATTTGTGGTCGTGACATTGAGCGCACTCCAAGGTCGTGCCCAACCATACGGTAGCCGTGGTGTTTACGCGGTCCACGACGGCCGCGACTCGGAAGTCCTCTGCATAAACTCCGGGTTCGTCGTTAATCATCGTGTTGCGGTGGAATCCGGTGGCGATGTATTGCTGCAGGGTGGGATTCGGCAACAGGTCACCGGCGATCTGTTCGAGGGTGAACTGATCAAAGGGCATGTTCCGGTTGAACGCCTCGATCACCCAATCACGATAGAGCCACATTTGGCGGGTTCGGTCTCTTTCATACCCGTTGGTGTCGGCGTAACGCGCCAAATCGAGCCAGGCCCGCGCCCAGCGTTCCCCGTAGTGCGGCGAGGCCAACAGGCGGCTTACCACCCTCTCGTAGGCATCCGGACTGTCGTCGTTCAGGAAGGAGTCAATTTCCTCGATGGAAGGAGGCAGGCCCGTCAAATCGAGTGACAAGCGTCGAATGAGGGTTTCCTTTTCAGCTTCCGGGGAGGGACGAAGCCCCTCTTGTTCCAGCCGGGCCAGGACAAAGTCGTCAATGGGATTTCTAACCCACGCAGTGTCCTTGACCTTGGGCGGCTCAGGTCGTTTCGGATTGACATAAGCCCAGTGCTTTTGCTTTTCCTCTGCATCAGCTCGAAACGCCGGCAGGCAGAGGATGGATACAAGAACACTTCCGCCCAAAAATTTTCGGAATATGCCGATCCTTCTCATGAAGATGATTCAACTCGCAAGTTCGGCGGTTTATCCCCGGTTTTTATTGATTCATCAGTCTTCTCGACCGTTTCCTTACTATCTCAGCGGCAGCTTCGAATCGGCATATTTACGCCGGAACCTGAATGAATTCTGGTGTCTGCGGCCAGTATAAATCAATCGCGATGATTTCGAAATGAAAACAGGATTTCGCGGGAAGCTCCGAGGAGACGGATCCAGAAAACCGGCGAGGGCTCATGGGAGGCATGCTATGATGATCCAAGGACATCATCGCTTCCCGACGGTCAGTGGTATGTCTCCGCAGCCAAAGCGGAGGCCTGGGTGGAGGCGTAACCCGGATTCAGGACATGGAGCCGGATAGATTCATCTCCGCTGGCGATGTCAGACTAAAATGGCTTACCTCCTGGGCTTGCGAAAGGGCGTAGGATTCCTTCTCGTTTTTTTCATCCCATTCGCAGTCTGTTTCCCCGCTGATCGTTTGGACCCTTCCCAGCAACTCGCCCAGGCGCAGACGTGGCTTTCCCAGGGTCGCCTCAAGGAAGCCGAGGCCTTGGTGGTGGAAGTTATTTCCCGGGAGAACCGTCTGGGTAGGGCATACGAACTGTTAGGAATCATCCAAGACGCTCAAAAGCGGTACGAGGAAGCGGAAAGAGCCTATCTGAAAGCCATCGAGCTGACGCCAGCCGATGCGAGTCCCCACGTAAACCTGGCCGTGAACCGGCTCCGACAGGGTCAAAGCGAGCGAGCCATCGAAGAGTTCCGGATTGCGCTCCGGCTTGATCCCGACAACATGGCTGCCGCCGTCAATCTGGCTACCGTGTTCCTGAAGCACAAGAACTATGATCGGGCCATCAAGTACTACGAGTTGTCTCGTGCAATTCAGCCGGGAGACCCTCAGGTGCTTCTCGGCCTCGCGGCGGCTTATTTCGGCGCAGGCCGCAAAGCAAAAGCCATAGAGATGGCGGCAAGTCTCGGTCAGGTTCCTACCGTCTCACCCCGAGTCCATTTTTCTTTTGGCATGCTTTTAGCCCGGAATTCTGCGTATCGGGAAGCGGCCGTAGAATTTGAAAAAGTAGCCCGAGCGGGCGTCCAATCCCCTGAGCTATTCATAAATCTGGGCCTGGCTTATTCGCGTCTTGCAGAGTACGCGAAAGCCAAAGAAAAATATTTTCAGGCTATCGAGCTTAATCCCGAGGATGCCACGGCCTATTTTCGGGTCGGTGCTGACTACTTGGCTACAGATAACGGATCCCGGGCTCTGGTTTGGTTATCGAGGGCTGTAAAACTGAATCCGGAGCATTCGGAGGCGTTGTATCTATTCGGGGCGGAACTCGTCAAGCGAGAATACTTCTTCAGCGCGCAGAAACACCTGGAAAAATACGTCCAGTTGCGTCCCGACGATGCCAAGGGATGGGCGGTGTTGGGAGACTCCTACCTGGAAGATAGACAGTTTGAAAAGGCTGTGGCGTGTTATCAAAAGACACTGGTCCTGGTCCCGAATCTGGCTGCGTCACATTACCTGGTGGGGAAGGCCTATTTTCGAAGTCAGAAATTTACCGAAGCGAGGAAGTACCTGGGTCAAGCGATTGATCTTGACCCTTCACATCTTGAAGCTCATATGAGTTTGGGTGAGATGGCATACAGAGAAGGGAAGGATGATGAGTCGGTGAGGTACTTCGAAGCCGCCTTGACGATCAACTCCGAGTATTCCGAAGCCCGGTCCGATCTTGCCAAGGTTTATCTCCGCCAGAAACGGTTGGATGAAGCAAAAATGCTTCTCGCGAAGTTGGTTAAGAAGGACCCGGAACGCCCGAGATATCATTACCTGCTCGCACGGCTCCATCGAGAAACTGGAAATAGCGAAGAAGCTCAACGAGAGTCCGATCTGTTCCAGGCATTAGAAAAAAAGAGGAAATGGGAGCGCAAATACGTGAAGTATTCCCGACGTTACGTCGAGTGAATATCCCGCGGGTTGGTCTCGCCGTAAGACCTTTCCCACAACGAAAGACAAGCTGCCGAGCCATGAGTTGGGGAGGAGTTGGAGTTGAAGTCACGCATTCCGGATAAGACGGTTCTGGTCCTGCTGGGGGTCTGGTTCATTTTCACGGTATCCCCATTCCGGGCTTCCGAACAGGAGGGGTCCTCGGAGCTCCCCTTGCGGATGATCCTGGTACGCAGTCGATCGGAGGCGGAGCAGGTCCTGGGGCGGATCAAGGCCGGGGACTCTTTTGCGATGCTGGCCAGAAGACACTCGATTCACCGCACGGCTGCGGAGGGCGGTTATATAGGAGAGATGAAGTTATCGGGTGCGCGTCCCGAGATCCGAGATGCCCTGCAGGGTGTGGGTCCGGGAGAGGTGACCCGGGTTGTCCAGACAGCCTCGGGCTACATGATCTTGCAGGTCCTTTCGGAATCCGGAAGGGACAGGATGGAAGGGAGAGAAAGTAGCCGAGTTCCTTCCGCAAGGGCAAATTATCAAGTTGTCAGGCAGGTCTCCGGATGGAAGGTGTACAGGCACTTCTTTGGGCGTCTCGAGAAGCCGCCCGACTACGATCAGGATTTGCAGGCCATGTGTGATGCTCAACTGCAGGCGCCTCGTCTGGGAATCCAGCAACTGAAAAGCCATCTGGACGAGTTGCAGGTTCAGGACCCGCAACAGCACGATTTCGACGAAGTTTGGCAGACTCATCACGTCCTGGCTTTACTGTTGTCCTTCGTCGGCAACATGGGGGAGGCCATCGAGCATTTCGCATCTGCCTATCGGATCGTGGTCGCGCATGGAGTGAAGGTCGCGGAGCTCGACTTGGAGGAAAAACTGGGGATCGCGCACCTGTACCGCGGTGAGGTGGAGAATCGGGTAAACCATCGAGCCCAAAGTTCTATTTTCCCGTTACGTCCCCAGGCGCGGCACCAACTGGCCTCCGGTTCCGAGAATGCCATTCGGCACTTTCGGAAATATCTGGATCAGCAGCCCGACGACCTGGAAGTGAAGTGGTTGCTCAACCTGGCCTATATGACGCTGGGGCAGTACCCGCAAGACGTTCCCGAAGAGCATCTCATTGCTCCGGCGGTATTCGAATCCCGGGAGGACATCGGGCAGTTTGTAGATGTGGCGCCGTCTCTGGGGGTGGACAGGTTCAGCATGGCCGGGGGCGCGATCCTGGACGACTTCGACAACGACGGTTGCCTGGATATTGTTTTCTCCAGCCGGGATGCCTGTGCGCCGATGCGCTATTTCCATAACCGCGGCGATGGAACCTTTCGGGATCAAAGCTCCCCGTCGGGACTTTCGAAACAACTCGGCGGAACCAATATCCTCCAGGTCGATTACAACAACGACGGCGGGTTGGATATTTACGTGATGAGGGGTGCGTATGAAGTTCCCATGCGGAACTCGCTGTTGCGGAACAACGGCGACGGGACCTTTAGCGACGTAACCCACGCGAGCGGGCTGGCCCTTCCCGCGACTCAGAATCATACCGCAGCGTGGGCGGACTTCGACAACGACGGCCACATTGATCTCTTCGTGGGCAACGAGCGGGGACGCAGCCAGCTTTTTCAGAACCACGGCGACGGCACCTTCACGAACGTAGCCGCGGCGGCGGGAGTGGATCGGACCGCGTTCACGAAAGGGGTGGTTGCGGGTGATTACGACAACGATGGATACCCGGACTTTTACGTTTCGAACCTGCGGGGTGAAAACTTCCTTTACCACAACAACGGCGACGGGACCTTCACCGACGTGGCCCGACGGTTGGGGGTGGAAAAGCCCTTTGTCAGTTTTCCCGTGTGGTTTTTCGATTACGACAATGACGGTGGGTTGGACCTTTTTGTGTCGAGCTTTGTTCCGTCCCTGGTCGAGGTAGCGCGCGGTTATTTGGGCCTCCCGACTCAGGCAGAGACTCTCAAGCTCTACAGGAATACGGGCGCAGGGTCCTTCCAGGATGTGACCGCACAGGTGGGACTGGAGCGGGCCTTTATGCCGATGGGGTCCAATTTCGGAGACGCGGACAACGACGGCTTTCTCGATTTCTACCTGGGGACCGGCAGTCCTTCCTACGCCTCATTGGTGCCCAATGTACTGTTTCGGAACCGGGAAGGGAGAGATTTCGTGGATATCACCACTTCCTCCGGGATGGGGCATCTGCAGAAGGGGCACGGGGTCGCATTCGGTGACTTTGACAACGACGGGGATCAGGACGTTCTGCAGCAAATGGGAGGAGGTGTGCCCGGTGACCGTTATGGGAATGCGCTCTTCCGAAATCCGGGTCAAGGGAACAACTGGATCAGGGTCCAGTTGGTGGGCGTAAAGACCAATCGAGCGGCGCTGGGGGCGCGCATCAAAGTCGGCGTAGAGAATAGAGATAACACGCGGCGATTCATTTACCGTCAGGTAAGCAGTGGAGGGTCTTTTGGGGCGTCGCCCCTGCAGCAGCACATTGGACTGGGGAAGGCGGAGCGCATCGACACTCTGGAGATTTGGTGGCCCACCAGCAATCAGCGGCAGGTCTTCCGCAATGTAAGCCCGAACCAGTTCATCCAAATCAAAGAGTTCGAGGAGAGCTTTGTCCAACGCCAGTGCCGTGCACCGTAGAGGATGCCGAAGACGAGTCTTCTAGTGATCCTCCTGGCCCCTCCATAGGTCTGCGCCGCCGTCGCAGGGGAACCCCTCCCTGAAGTAGTCCGTTATAGAGTCGCTTCCTATTCGCAGAACAGCAGGTTTTGTTTCCAGATTCCGTATTTACTTCCCAGAACAGAATTTCGCTCTCCGTTCAGGGCAAGGTCGATATGAATTGTTGTGTCCTGGTTCAGATACAAGTGAGACGGTGAGGGTGATGGGGGAGAGGAGAGAGACCAGGATGCCAAGAGAATCTTGGGTGTCGGGGTATTCGTGTTTTTGATGACGATGTTTCTGGCGACCGCGGGGAGAGCGCAACAGACCACCGCCGGGAGCTTCCGCCAACGTAGGGGCAGGGAGCCAGTTCCCTCAACTGGTCGGCGAAGTTCTTCCCTCGGGGTTCAAACAGACCCCTGAGAAATGGTTCAACACCGCTGCGCTTGATGAGATCGATTTCACCTACGGAAATCTGGGCAGAAACGTGATACGGGAAGACGGGTTTCAGACCTTGGATTTCGGAATCCTGAAACGGACAAACCTTACCGAAACCACGTCTCTGGAATTTCGAACGGAGTTCTTCAACTTTTTCAACAAGACGAACTTCGCTGCTCCAGACGGTAATTTTTGATCAGGGAACTTTGGGAGTATCTTGAGGACAGAGTTGTCAGCCGCTAACGGTGGGAATCGGGTTATTCAGTTCGGCTTGAAGTTTATCTTCTAAGCGACTGCAAACAACAAAGCGTTCGAAGGTAGCAGAAATCGCCCGGAGGGGGATCTCCCGTCCGGGCGGTTTCATTTGCGTACCCGAGCGCCCCTTTGGTAAGGTGAAGGCGTGTCTCATTATCTGGGTGTGATTCACAAGCTCTTGCGGGGCTATCGCGGGCGAGGTACGGGCTTCCTCTTGATTCTGGCCTTCCTTGGTCCTTTATGGGCGGCAGATACCACCCGAGAGGGGCCTTCTCACGACCAAGCCTTGGAACTTGTCCAGCGAGGAGAATTGAAAGCTGCCGAGGAAGAGTTCCTTGAGCTTCTCCGTGTGAACCCGCAAGCGTACGCCGTGCAGCACGATCTGGCAGCTCTTTATTTCAGCCAGAAGCGATACGAAGTCGCTTGCGCTTGATCCTGAGGATCTCAGGACACGCTTCGTATTGGGTTCGGGCTGGGCGTTGTGTCAGAAACTGTAATGCACATGTTAGCGGGTGGGCAGTGCGGCTTTAAGCTTGAGGTCCGGCAGAGCTGTGGTAACTTTTTCGTGGGGACGCCCCGTCATTGTACAGGGGGAAAGCGCCGTGAAGCTTGTTTTCTGGGCAACAATGCTATTTGCTGCCTGCGAGGCTATAGTAGCCGGTGGCGGACAAGAGAGCGCCCGGAGGATGGAGGCGAGGCGAGCTGCTGTCCGGGCTGCCACGGCTACCCAGCAGCGCGATTTTGCTCGGGCCGAAGAAGAATGGCGTAAAGTCATCGCGCTCGATCCTCATTCCGCTCAGGCCTACCATAACCTGGGGATGGTGTATTACCTGGAGCACAAATATCCTGAAGCGGAGGAAGCGCTCACCAAAGCTTTGCGGCTCGATTCTTCCCTTGTCAACGCCCAGGTGCTGCTGGGCGCGAGCTTGGGGCGGCAGGGAAAATTGGCCCGAGCCAGTGTCGAGCTTGAGCAGGCGCTAAAGGCACGCCTGAGCGATTCCGCCGAAAAAACCGCCCGTGTGGCGCTTCACGAAATATGGTATGCACGGGAAAACTACGTTGGCGCCCTTGAGGTCCTCAAACCCCTGGCGGAGAAATATCCCCGGGACGTGGACGTGCTCTACAACCTGGGGCAAACCTATCTCCAGCTTTCAGCGCAGAGTTTCCAGCAAATCGTGTTGGTCGATCCCCACTCGTACCGGCTGCAGCAGGTTCTAGCGGAATCGCTTGCGAGGCAGGGGCACTACCGGGACGCCATTCGCGAGTATCGCCAAGCACTCGAGCAGCAGCCACAGCTACCAGGAGTTCATTATCAAATTGGCTTGCTATACTGGCTCAACGAAGCCACGTCGGAGGGTGAGAACGCTGCGCGGCAGGAGTTCGAAGCCGAACTGAAAATCAATCCCTACGATGCCTGGAGCGAATACCGACTGGGACAAATTTATTGGAAGCGGCGCGAATCGGAAAGCGCCGTCGCGCACTTTCGCCGCGCACTCCAGCTCGATGAAGACTTGGTGCCGCCGCGCATCGCCTTGGCACGTTCGCTAGAAACGCAAGGTAACTTCGAGGAAGCCCAGAAACTATTGGAAGTTGCTGAAAAACTCGAACCCGGCAACGCAACCGTACAGTATCGCCTGGCGCGTCTTTACAAGCAGCGGGGCCAAATGGCGGCGGCGGCAGAACATCTGGGAAAATTCGAGGAGCTTCAATCGGAACGCCGAAAAGTCCAGCGCGAGCTTGAAAAAGTGCTGGGCAGTATCGCCGAGCCGGGCATGGGAAGTCTCGATGAGCCAGATCGGTAGAGACACCTTTCTTTCCTGGGCGGATTTCTTTGCTGCCGAACGCCGATCCCATAGCCAATCGCTCCCGGGCCGGCGAGCGTCAGCCTGTGCGTTGCCACTGTTCCTCCTTTTCTTCTGCCTGACCGTACCCGGAAAGCCGGGGACCGTCGAGGGGTTCAGCGAAAATGACCTCGAAAAGGTCGTCGCCCTCCTTGAGCGTGGTAGGTTTCGCGAGGCCGAGGCAAGACTCCAGAAAGGGTTGAAGGCGGATCCCCGTTCCGTCGTAGCTCATAGGTTCCTGGGACTCATCTACCAGCGCGAGGAAAAATTCTTCCGGGCTGAACAACTCCTGGAAAAAGCGGTGCAGCTCTCGCAGCACAAGGATTTACAGAGCCTTTTCGCACTATGTCAGACCAAGTTTGCGCTCAAGAAAGTGCGCGAGGCGCTCGATCTGGCTGGCAGGCTCGGCGCGCTCGCGGAAAACAATTCACAGCTCCGTTATATGTTAGGCCGTCTCCTCCGAGAAAATTCACTACCGCAACAGGCAACGCGGGAGCTCGAAATTGCAAGGGTGCTGGCCCCTCAGGATGTGGCGATCACGACCGAATTGATTGGAGCTTTCCTGGATACAAAAAATAGTCGGCAAGCTGAGGCTTTGCTTCAGCCGCTTCTGAACTCGGAGTCGTTCGAGGACTTGCTGCGGGCAGGCTCCAGATTAGGAGAAACGAAGCAGATGGCAGCGTCTGTTCGCGTGTTCAAACGGGCAGCGCAATTGCGGCCCGGGAGCTATGATGCACAGTTCAATTTGGCTTTCGCGTATTATCGCCAGGATGATTTCCCGAAGGCACTTGCGACCCTGCACCAGATCGATCGTGCGTCGCAGTCGGAGGCTCAACCAGACTACCACTATTTGCGCGCCAAAATCGAATTGGCCCTTGGGAACACCCAGGTTGCAGGAGAGCATTTCCTTTACGTTCTCAAGCGGCAGCCTGACAACGAGAGCCTATGCGTGGAGGCCGGTCTCCTTTTTTATAAACACGAGAATTTCCGGAAGGCTCTGGAGATTTTCGAATCATGCACCCGGGCCCTTACCGATTCCGCCGTCGTCGACACCGGTCTGGCGCTAACGTATTTTCGACTGGGTAAATACAAGGAAGCTATCGCGTGGTTTAAGAATGTCCTCTCGCTGCGGCCAGAGGCAGACGCCGCCCGCGAAGGGCTGGCCTTTCTACTTTATATTTCCGGCAATATGGCTGAGGCCAGGCAAATTCTTGAACAGCGCCTGAGTGGGAAAAACGTCGACTTTTACATCTACTATTTGCATGCGCTTGTACTTCAGCGGCTGGATGCCAGAGCCAACCGAGCCAAAGTTCTTCAATCGGTTGAGGAGGCCCTGCGACGCAATCCTCAATTTGCTCCCGCTTACTTCCAGCGAGGAAGGGTTTGGGCCGAGCAAGGGGATATTGACCGGGCGCTGGCTGATTTCGAGATGTGTACTGACCTCGATCCCGATTACGCAGCGCCCTACTACCCGATGGCACAGATCTACTTCAAGTTGGGGAAAAAACGGGAAGCAGACCAAGCGCGACTGCGCTTTGCGGCGCTTGCTCATGAACAAGAGGAAAGAGAACAGAAGCGCGAACTGGAAAACCGTATCTTCCAGTCGATTCAGTGAGCCTGCGATGTAAGGAGACCTGAGCCGGAGCCAGGTGAGCGGGAACCAGGTGGGATTTCGATCCCCGAAAGAAACTGACTCGTGGTAACCAGCCCCTTCCCCTCTTCCACCACCAGGAGTTGATTTGCAGGCACGTCGAAAATTTGATCCGTGCGACCGCTAGGCCAGTACACAGTGATTTCGTCCACCATAACGTGGTTTCCGAGACCGAAGTGCAAGCGCAAATCATTTTGCGAAACGTAGCTTCCGCCGCTTCGGACCTCGTCGAATTGCTTTTGGGAACCAGTCCGAACCTCTATCCGCGTTCCAATTCCATTCGCATTTGACTCGCGGCCAATCGTCCTGATTTCGATCCAGTGATTAAGGGTTCCGCCGTCGTTCCGTAGCAACAACGGAAGCTCGTTCATGTTGTTGATGGCGATGTCCACGTCCCCATCATTGTCAAAGTCCCCGAAAGCTACGCCACGGCTAGAACTCAAAAGCTGAATACCCGGACCCGAAGAGTGGGAAACATCTTCGAACCTTCTCGCGGCGTCTGTTGCGGCGATGTTACGGTAAAGGAGTTTGCGTTGCAGGTAAGACGTATTGATTTGATAGGCGTCGATTTCCGGGGAAAGATGGCCGTTCGCTATGAAAAGGTCTTTCCAGCCGTCGTTGTCGTAATCGACGAATCCGACCCCCCAGCCAAGGTAGCTGGGTTGAAAGCCTAGCCCGGCAGCGAAAGTCCTCTCCGTGAAAGTGCCGTCGCCATTGTTATGATAGAGGTTAGGTGTATCATCGGAGAAATTAGTCTTGGCCAGGTCGAAAAAGCCGTCGGCGTTATAGTCCCCTGCTGCTACGCCCATTCCGGCTTGGGCAGCGCCGTCAGAGCTATAGGCGACCCCGGTGAAAAAAGCTAGGTCTGTGAAAGTGCCGTTGGCATTGTTGTGATAAAGGATGCTGGCGACAGAATCGCAGGCTACGTAAAGGTCCTGCCAGCCGTCGTTGTCGTAATCGAGCGTCACCACGCCGAGTGCGTAATGTTGATCCGGTATGAGAATCCCCGCCGGCTCGCTTACGTCGGTGAAGGTCCCGTTTCCATCATTATGGTAGAGAAAATTTCTCCCGGACTTGAGCCCGCGCGGTCCACAGGCCATCGGGATGCCCTTATACTCGCAGAACTGGCCGGACCCGGGTTGCGGCAGCAGCCGAAAGTCCGCACCTTGATCGACGTAGTTAGCGACAAACAGATCAAGATGCGAGTCGCGGTCATAGTCTAGGAAGGCACAGCCGGTGTTCCATCTCTTTTCATCTCCCGCGATGCCTGCTTTCTCGGCTACCTCGTCGAAGGTTCCGTTTCCATTGTTGCGATAAAGGAGGTTGTTCCCGTAATAGGTCACGAAGATGTCGTCCCAACCGTCATTGTCGTAATCGCCGACACAAACTCCCTGCCCCCAGCCAGAATGAGCGACTTTGGCCCGGGACGTCACATCGCTAAACGTCCCGTTCCCATTGTTCTGATAGAGATGATGGGTAGGTTCCTTTCCTGGCGGGAAACCTTCAATGGTTGTGCCGTTGACGAAGAACAGATCAACGTAACCATCCCCGTTGTAGTCAATGAAAGCAACCCCCGAGCCGGTGGTCTCGAGCAGATACCGCTTCGCCTTCGAACCCCCGGAAACGTTGGGAGCAGTTAGACCTGCTTGCTGGGTGACATCCACAAAGGTTATATTTTCAGATGAGGGCCACCCCGCTGGAATGGGCGCAAGGAGCCGGGCAAGGAAAAGGAAAAGAGTAGTAAAATAGATCAATCGAGCCTCGGGTAGGCTAAATTATACCACAGGCAGAACTTCTGGGATGCAGCGGCACTCCGAAGTGCCATTTCATGCTGACAACTGCTCCTGTGAAAGGGCATCTTTGATGACCCGAAAGCCACTGACGAAAAACTCCTCAGCGGGTTGCGGAGCTTCATACTCAGCACGTCCGCTGCTCTTTTAAGCAGATGAGCGGCCGGAGGAGGCAGGAGGTTCAGCTTCCGTTCCAGAAATCAAGATAGGCTCTGTCCCAGCTTCGCGTTTCCGCATAGTCACGACAGTTCCTGCCCATTTCGGTACGGTAATCCTGGTCGTCGATCAAGGTCTCAATCGCTTTCACCAACGCACCAGAGCTTCTGGCTGGAGTAACGATGCCGGTCCGGCCTTGCTGGACGATTTCCTTGGGTCCCCCGCGGTCTGAGACGACGACAGGCACACCGGAAGCCAAAGCGGTTCACATCAATGTGAATCCGCAGACACCATGGGTTTTCGGGTTTGGGCCCCTGGGTTTGGTCCCATAACCCTGGTGAGCAAGCTGTCAGCGCCCTGTCTCGTTGTTCACATAGAGCGACCTGGATGAAGTCCCTCGGCCAGCCACTGGATGCCGGCGGTCGGCCTATTTCTAACGACCCCGTTCGAACCCTAGCTCCTAAAGCAGCCGCGAGAGGGCGTTTTCCGTAGGCCGGTACAGTGTCACCCATTCTGTGAACGAGTACCCTTCCTTGACAGGTCCTCTTGGGACGCTTATCTTGGATTCGAAGGTCTGAGGCCGTAGTGGGACGATCTGGCCTGTTAATTCCATGCTTCAATCCTTAGTAATTACTCTCCGGGAAGGTGTCGAAGCCGCCCTTGTGGTGGGCATTGTGTTGACCTATCTTCGCCGGACCGGTCGGGAGGCCTGGAGCCGCGTAGTATTTACCGCTCTGGGGATGGCGATCGGGGCGAGCATCGTGGCTGCGGTGATCGTGGACCGTCTCCAAATTACCGAGGAGATTTACGAGGGGTGGTTGCTGCTGGTGGGTTGCGGTTTTGTCTTCACGATGGTCCTTTGGATGTGGCGGACGGGACGGCACCTCAAAAGGGAAATCGAGACCCGTTTGGAGGCCGTGGCTTCGCGCGAAGGGCGGGGTCGAGCGGTGGCGCTTTTTTTGCTTGTTTTTCTCATGGTCTTCCGGGAAGGAATCGAGACGGTTCTGTTTCTGGCCGCCGTTTCCCTGGAAACGACCCAACTGCTTAACTTTATGGGAGGGATTCTGGGTTTGGGGTTGGCCGTTTTCTTGGGCGTGGGTTTTGCCAAGGGAACTCTGAAAGTTAATTTACCCAAATTCTTCCGTATTACAACGATCATTCTTCTGGTCGTCGGCGTGCAACTTTTGATTGCAGCGCTACACGAACTCTCGGAGGCGCAGATCATACCCAGCGGCCCGCGCGTAATGGCTGTTGTAGGACCTTTGGTCAATCACGATGCCTTCTTTTTCCTGGTTATCGTCGGGTTGAGCTTGATTTTGTTGGGTCTGGAAGGATGGCGAAAGCCGGCCCCCGAGGAAAAGGAGCGGACCCAACTGGGCGCGGCGGAGCGGCGGTTGCTCCTTGCGGAACGAGGTCGGCAGCGTTTCTGGGTCGCTTCCGGCGCAACCGCGGCCTTCGCGGTCCTGATTTTGATCAGCGCTGAATTCGTCTATTCGCGCCATAGTCGGTCTCTCTCCCCGCCGGTAGAGGTGAACCCCAGGGGCGAGGTTGTGGGTATCCCGCTGGCATCGTTGGAAGGGGGCATCTTGAAGCGCTTCCGGACGGTACTTGACGGGGAGGAAGTCCGTTATTTGGCGATTCGTGATCCGGGTGGGAAGGTCCATGTGGCGCTCGACGCCTGCCTGATTTGCGGCCCCCAGGGTTATTACCAGGACGGGGCGCATGTCGTTTGCGCGAATTGTGCCGCCGCGGTGTACGTCCCCAGCATCGGGTTGGAAGGGGGGTGCAACCCGATTGCCGTGGAGTATCGCACTGAGGAGGGAGAGATCATTCTTTCGTTGCCTGTGCTCAAGGCGGCCACCCGTTATTTCCGCTAATCATGCTGATTCGCATTCTCTGCCAGTCATTGACCCGTCAGAAGCGTCGCCGTGTGTTGGCGACGCTGGCCGTCGTGCTCGGCTCGGCGGCGCTCACTGCCGTTGCCACCCTGGAGTTGTCGATACGAGACAAGGTCAGCCGCGAGCTACGTTCGTTCGGTGCCAACATTGCCGTGACTCCGGCAGCCGATAGCCTTCCCCTTTCCGTTGGAGGAGTGGACTACCGTGCGGTTTCCTCCGGTAAATATCTGCCGGAGAGTCAGCTTGTTAACCTGAAGAAAATTTTCTGGCGGCACAACATTATCGCCTTCGCGCCCTTTCTGTATGTCCCTGCCGGCGTTCGAGGAACCAGGACGATCCTGATCGGCACTTGGTTTGAGAAAGCCCTGGAGGTTGAAAAGGGACAGGTCTTTTCCACCGGCATTCGGAAGTTGCACCCTGGCTGGCGCGTTGAAGGAGAGTGGCCTCGGGACGCGGAAAAACCGCGAGAGTGCCTGGTAGGGCGGCAATTGGCACAGGGTTTGGCTCTCAGGGTCGGGGAGACGTTGCGGATGGAGATGACGGAGGCGACGGCGTCGCCTCTCCTGCTCAAAGTGGCGGGGATTTTGGAGACGGGCAGTATCGAGGACAGTCAGGTGATGGCTCCTTTGGCCGTGGTTCAGAAATGGGTGGGGGTCGAGGGGAGCATGCGCCGGCTGGAGGTCAGCGCGCTGACGAAGCCCGGAGACGATTTTGCCCAGGTCGATGTGACCACCCTGAGCCCGGCCGAGTTTGACCGCTGGTATTGCACACCTTACGTCAGCTCGATTGCCTATCAGATTCAGCAGGTAATTCCCGGAGCCCGAGCCCTCCCGGTTTATCGAGTTGCCGAGACGGAGGGAAAAATCCTGTCTCAGGTCAACTGGCTGCTCTGGGTGCTGGCCGCGGCGGCACTTCTGACGGCCCTACTGGCCACGGGCTCCACGGCGCTTGCGACCACTCTGGAACGCCGGACGGAGATCGGATTGATGAAAGCGATGGGTGCCACAGAGGGGCAAGTGGGAGGAATATTTCTGCTGGAAGCCGTGGTCACGGGTTTGTTGGGAGGACTCGCAGGTTATTTCTCAGGGTCACTTCTGGCGAGCTTGCTGGCCGAGGTGCTATTCGGAAATTCCATTCCCATTCAGTGGATTCTTCTGCCCGGGATTTGTTTTGTAGCCTTGGGCCTCAACCTTGCCGGCCACGCTTGGCCCTTGCGGTGGGCGAGGCGTTTTTCGCCGACGGAGATTCTCCATGACCCCCAGGCGGCTTGAACCGACACCGAGTGGGTTTCGCAATCCGGGTTGGCGCATACTGCGCCGATCGCTCTCGTTAAAGAGGCCGCAGTCGATTGTCACCCTGGTTTCGCTGACCATGGGTGCTGCGATTGCCTCCCTGCTTTTGAATCTCTATGGAGACACTCGGGAGAAGATGACCCGCGAATTTCGAGCCTTCGGGCCGAATCTGATTGTGTCTCCGGCAGGACAAAATAAGGGAGGCATCGATCGGGGCGGCTCCGCGATGCTGCTGGATTTCCGGTTGATGGATGAGCAGGAGCTCGAGCGGATGCGCCTGGTGATGAAAGAATCGAAGCGGGTAGCTCTCGCGCCCGTCCTACACGCGGTGGCGCGGGTCCGGCGTGCGTCGGCCGAATCCTCCGAAGGAGATTGGGGAGATCAGGTGGTCGTGATCGGGACGGACTTTGCGGCGCTTCACCGGCTCTATCCGGGTTTGCGTCAGGAGGTTTTTCCCGGCAGCTCCGGACAGCGGGGCTCGATGGCGGGCGAGCAGGTAGTCGGGAAGCTGCGATTACAGGAGGACGACAGCCTGGAATTGGAGGTGAGAGGTCCATCCTCCACGGCACGCCTTCGCTACCCGGTTAACGGGAAAGTTTCAACGGGAGGTTCGGAAGGCGGTCAGGTCTTCATCCCGCTGGCGGACTTGCAGGCTGCCCTCGGGATACCCGGCAAGATCAGTCTGGCCGAGTTGCGAATCGAAGGTTCGACGGACCAGATCGAGGAAGTTGCCCGACAGCTTTCCGCTAACTTTCCGCTTCTGGAGGTGCGGCCCGTGCGGGAGATTGTCTATTCGGAAGGACAGGTTCTCGAAACTGTGCGGTGGGCCCTGCTGAGTCTTACGCTGGTCGTTGTTATCATTACGGTCCTCTGCCTTCTGGCAACCGTTACCGCCATCGTACTGGAGCGTCGCCGTGAGATCGGCCTGATGAAAGCCTTGGGCGCGGCCGACGGTCAACTGATGGCCTTTTTTCTCACAGAGGTGGCGATCCTGGCTTCCGTGGGGGGACTTGCTGGTTTTGGAGTGGGTGGAGTCCTGGCGAAACTTCTTGGAATACGACTCTTCGGAGTTCCGCTGGACCTCCATTGGCCGAGCTTACCGGGGGTTCTGCTGGCGACGCTGGCCGTCTCGCTGCTCGGAGCGTGGCCGCCGATTCGGGTGGTTCGGCGCATCAGGCCGGCTTGGGTGCTAAAAGGAGAATAATGCCGTTCGTTGAAATCAAGGGGCTCGTGAAGAGCTACGGCGATTCGGTCCAGGCTATCGGGGATGTTACCTTTCAGATGGAAGCCGGGGAGTGGGTTGCCGTGATGGGCTCCTCGGGCTCGGGGAAAACCACGCTGTTAAACCTGCTGGGGGGACTTGATCGGCCCACGCGGGGAGAGATTCGGGTGGGCGGACAGGAGGTGACCTGCCTTTCTCCCTCAAAGCTGAACCGCTACCGAGCCGAAAAGGTGGGGTTTGTCTTTCAGCAGTTTCATTTAGTGCCCTATTTGACGGCGGTCGAAAATGTCATGCTGGCCCAATATTTCCACAGCATGGCCGACGAACAGGAGGCGGTGGAGGCGTTGCGGAAGGTGGGCTTGGGGGATCGGTTGAATTTTTATCCGGGGCAGCTTTCCGGCGGGGAGCAGCAACGGGTGTGCGTGGCACGAGCTCTGATCAACCAACCTGCCTTGATTTTGGCTGACGAGCCGACGGGGAACCTGGACGAGGTTAACGAGGCCATTATTCTCAGCCTGCTTTCCCAGTTGCACCGCGATGGCCACACTCTTATCATGGTCACCCACGACCCGGAAGTTGGCCGCCTGGCGGATCGGCGCATCGATCTGCACCATGGACGGCTTGCCGATGTCTCCTATTTCCCGCTGCTCGAGGAGGAATTGTTCGATAATCTCCTGCGCAGGATGTGGGTTCTGCGGGAGGAGTCCGGCAGAACGAACTTGGAGCTCCACCGCCTGCCGGAACTGGAGCAAAACCACTCTACGCTGTCGCGAATGAATGAGGGAGGATGGGTTTTGACGGGCGGGGATACGCTCACGTTGACGGAGAAGGGTTCGCGGCGGGCCTCCGAGATGATCCGTCGGCACCGGCTCGCCGAGCGGCTTTTTTACGACACTTTCGGGGTAGCCGATGAACTTCTGGATGCCAATGCCTGCAGGATTGAACACACCCTCAGCCCCGAGGTTACCGAAAAGATTTGCACCTTTCTGGAGCATCCTGAAACCTGCCCGCATGGAGCCACGATCCCTCGCGGCGCCTGCTGCCTCCCGTCGCGTTAGTTTCGCGGCCTAAATTTACTTCGCTTTTCCTTGCTTTGCCGTGCCGGGTGATTTATCGTATGTGTCTCGGGTATCTTAAAGTTGGATTCCTGTTTACCGGCACTACGGAAAGCTGACCGACCCGTTCGGTTATGAGGGGGTCGGTTGCGACGCACAAGGGGACCTACTCCTGACCCAATCGCGGGACCGGCGCAGGCACCCTTCCCACAGGGGAGCGAAAAACGGAAGTTGTGAGCCGTCCTTGTACTACTAAAGGAGGCTTGAAAATCTCTTCCACGACTCCAAGGCAATCTTTTTCAAAGCCAGTTTTGGGAATTTCCTTCGAGGAAGAAAGACCAGCTTGAATCTTCGCAGGACGGACTGGAGAAAGGCTATCTAAGTGCATGTCTAGTTTGAGGAGAGGTGCCCACCCGGACAAGGACGTGGATTCTGAAAGTCCGGCAGATCGATCCGTGAGCGTACACGGTACACCCAACACGCATTATGGATTAGAACGGCACGGCATTCGGAATGCCAAGCGAATCTATTGGAATTATTCCACCCCTTTTCTGTGCGAGGAAGCGATTCGCCGCGGGGAGGCGCGCTTGGCTCATCTGGGTCCGTTGGTCGTCCGGACGGGCCGGCATACGGGCCGGGCCCCGAATGACAAGTTTATCGTCCGCGAGCCGACCAGCGCGGACAAGATCGGGTGGGGCAAGGTCAATCGTCCGATCGAGCCGCGTCATTTCCAGAATCTACGCAGTCGTGTCCTGGCTTATTTGGAAGGCAAAGACCTGTTTGTTCAGGATTGCTTCGCGGGTGCGGACCCGGTTCATCGCATCCCGATCCGAGTCATTAATGAGACCGCCTGGCAAAATCTGTTCGCGCGCAACCTCTTCATTCAGGCTACCCGGGAGCAAGTGGTCAGCCACGTTCCGCAATTCACGGTGATTCATGCCCCCGGCTGTCAAGCCATTCCGGAAGAGGATGGCACCCGGTCGAGTACGTTTGTGGTCGTCCACTTCGAGAAACGATTGGTGCTCATAGGGGGAACTCAGTACGCGGGGGAAATCAAGAAGTCGATCTTCACCGTGCTGAACTACCTGATGCCGCAGAAAAACGTTCTCTCCATGCACTGCTCAGCCAATATCGGTCCCGGAGGTGACGTGGCCCTTTTCTTCGGTCTTTCCGGCACCGGGAAGACCACGCTTTCGACCGAGACATCGCGGGCTCTGATCGGAGATGACGAGCATGGATGGAGTGATCAAGGCATTTTCAATCTGGAGGGAGGCTGTTACGCCAAGGTGATACGCCTCTCCCCCCAGGCGGAGCCCGAAATTTATCAAACGACACGCAGCTTCGGGACGATTATCGAAAACGTGGTTTACGATGAGGCTACCGGACGCCTGGACCTGGACGATGATTCCATTACCGAAAACACTCGTGCCGCCTATCCCGTCAGCTATATCCCGAACGTCCGGCCGGA
The DNA here is from genome assembly GCA_965222885.1 of Terriglobia bacterium. Lineage (GTDB taxonomy): Bacteria > Acidobacteriota > Terriglobia > UBA7540 > JAPUME01. Next base: position 3,683,877 of record OZ244973.1, on the reverse strand, counting down.
CGGAATGGGGCCGCATCCGAAGAACTTGATTATGCTGACCGCGGATGCTTTTGGGGTTCTCCCGCCGATCGCCAAACTGACCCCCGCACAGGCCATGTATCACTTCCTGTCCGGCTATACGGCCAAGGTCGCCGGAACGGAGTTGGGTGTCACCGAACCCAGCGCCACGTTCAGCACCTGTTTTGGAGCGCCTTTTATGGTCCTCCCGCCCACTGTTTATGCGGATATGCTGGGCGAGAGGATTGCCCGCCACAAGGTGAACGTATGGCTGGTGAATACGGGCTGGAGCGGAGGGCCTTACGGGGTAGGGCAACGGATTCGGATCGCACACACCCGGGCGATGATTCATGCTGCGCTTGACGGCTTGCTCTCCCCAGTGCCTACGGTTCCTGATCCTTATTTTGGGATCTCGGTTCCCAACGAGTGTCCTGACATTCCCCCCGAAGTTCTAAACCCGCGCAGCACCTGGCAAGACAAGGAAGCCTATGATGCCCAGGCTCGAAAGCTGAGCGCCATGTTCGCTGAGAACTTCAAGAAATACAGTAGCGCGGTGGGAGAAGAGGTTCAGGCCGCGGGGCCCCGGTAGAAATAACCGCTGCCGGTTGTAACGATCGACCTCAGGAGTCCTCGGGTTCTTCCCGGAATCCCACCCTCTCAAATGGGTTCACGATGCTCGACGTAACGTTGAGCAGGTGCCCCGCTATTCTTTTCAGGTATCTCACGTAAAGAGCCGTGGAGGTTGCATCGCCGGAGCTGAAGGTGGTGTCTTTCGCCTGGATCAGCTCAATAACGATCTCGTCCGAACGTTTAATAATCCACCAGTGCTGGCTCATCAGCTCCCGCGCCGCCTCCTTATCGGAGGAGCGGAGAGCGGGCACCACCTTCTCAAAAATCTGGGTCACGCTTTGTTCAATTTTTCGGACGTCCTCCTCGTAACTTCCGCAGGTAAGTTTTTTCGGGTGGGCTATAGCCAGATCCATGATGTTCTTCGTGTAATCGCCGATGCGTTCGAAGTCGATGACGATACTGGTCAGAATCAGGGCCGGGATGATGTTCGCGCCACCCGTGATGGCTAAGTGTTTGAGGACCTTTCTCCGCACCGCTTGCTCATACTGATTTACCATCTGGTCTTTCTCGTAGATATTCATCCCGATCTCTCCGCTGTCGCTTTGGCGTAGGGATTTCACGGATTCCCGGAACATCTCATGGGTGCTCTGGAGCATGAGGTGGGATTCGTTCAGAGCCTGCGTGAGGGAGTTATCGGATCTCCAAAGTTCGATCAGTTCTTTGAACTTAAACATGGAAACTTACCCCACTACATAGATTAGGACCAACGGTATAAGAAAGAAAACGGTCGCGATATAGACGAACGGGATCATCCTCGACCATAACGATGCAGCCGCTAAGGTCTCCGCCAAGTAGAGAGGGATCCTTCGAATCGGCCAAACGAGGATGATACCGAAGATATTAAAAAGGAGGTGGGCAAATCCCACCGTGACCGCCGCCTGATCGCTCGTAACCAGAGAAGCCATCATAGCCGTGATGGTGGTGCCGATGTTGGATCCCAGCGTGAAAGGAAATATCTGACGCAGTGTCAGAAGCCCGGCTCCGGCCAGCGGGACAGCCAGGGAAGTGGTGATGGAACTGCTCTGAACCATCACCGTCAGCACCAAGCCCAAGACCATCGCCCGCCCCGCATTTCGAAACAGAGTCGAATCAAAGAATCGTTCGATCCCTCCGATTACAAGCATTTTCAAAGTCACCACCATATACCGCAAAGAAATGAAAAGCAGGAGGAGCGCGATCACCAACATCCAAGTGCCCGACTCGGACGTAAGCTCAGTGATCCATTTTACGGAAGGGTTGACGATAATCTTCAGAGGGTTGATGAGTTCCAGTCCGCCGGACTCCTTCAACCCCAAGGCAAGAAACGAGGCCGACCTCCCCAAGAGATTGGTGGTTAGCTGAATAGGAAACAGGATCAGGAGCGTAATGAGGTTGAAAAAGTCGTGCATTGTGGCGGCAGCGAAAGCTCTCTTGAACTCGGCAGGACGCGAGATGTGGCCCACGGATACCAGGGTATTCGTCACGCTCGTGCCCACATTCGAGCCCATGACGATGGGGATGGCGCCTTGAACATCTAAGGCCCCACCCGCCACCAGCACCACGGTCATCGCCGTGATCGTCGATGAGCTTTGCACCAGGCTAGTGGCCAATACACCAATAAATAATCCCGTAAAGGGATTGGACGTAGTGGTTAACAACTGTTCGGCAAAAGATGTACCGAAGAACTTAAAGGAGGCCCCCATCAGGGAGATGCTTACAAAGAAGGTGTAAAGGAGGGCTAATAAAAAGCTCAGCCTGACCATCTTTTTTGTGGGTTCACCCGTAGGAATAATGTTCCCCCATTTTTTGGATCCTTTTCGGGGTCAGGTAAGGCAGTATATTCCTTCTCGAAACTTGCGAGACTCATTTATCTAAAGAATACCGTTGCACCGAGGGAAATCACTGAGTCACCGATTTGAACATCCAAGGCTAACACGGGTGACCTAAAAGGCCAAGTCTTTGTATTCGTTCCCAGGATGGCTGACACTGTACCGGCCTGCGGAATGGATCAAGGGCGGATGACGGGGAATAGTAGAGTTGTCATGGCGTCGTACCCTGGATGATCCGATATGGCTCGGTCGTTCTGAGGTCCGCCCAAGACGACTGCAATAGGAGCCCACCGCCCTCTGGTTCAGCAATCCCAAGGCAAGGAATTCCATACCTGTGCCCCGGTTGGACTCGGTGGAGCGTACTATAGAATCCAAGCGAGGGACACTCCGCCCTGGGGACATAGGATTTCTTGTTACGAAGGTGGGAATCCCAATTTCGAAATGGGGTAGAATGCTGCTCTCCGTTTTAAGAGAGTGCGCAAGCCGGGAGTGAAGTCTGAACGGGCCCCACTCTTGCCGGCGTGGCTATAACACGATCCAATGTTTTTCTGAGGAGGAATGATGCCGCCATGACGAACTCACCTGAGAAAACCGGCACCCGGAAAGGCAAGCCTATTCTGGCTTCTGCGACGGCGAGGGAACAGGACGCGATTTACCAAAAAGGCCGGATCGTAGCTCGAGTCATGGAGCCGGAGATCGACCTGGAAGCCAAGCAGATCCGATTTTCGGAGGTTTACCGAAGTGACTCCCTTTTGATTCCTGAACCATGCGAGTTCCAAAAATACAAGATTCTGGTGCAGCGCATCGCCGACGCCATGAGAGTGGATCGCAGCGATTCTCGGAAAGGCCGAGTCTTGAGGGGAGTCAGCGCTGATATTCTTGGCTACAGCGAACAGTAGATTTCAAGGAAGGGTTGTCGGGGGTTGGGGCTATGGAAGTAAGAAAAATTGCCAGAGTCATTCAGTTTGACACTCAAAAAATGAAGAAGGTGAATCTATTTGAAACCAGCCGAATGTTCTGCGACCTCTATTGCCTCGAACCCGGCCAGCGGCAGGAGCTTCACACGCATGAGGGTTGCGACAAAATCTATCATGTTCTGGAAGGACGAGGCCGTATTACGGTTGGCGGGGAAACGCGGAAGCTCGAGGCCGGCGAAATCACCTTCGCCCCCTCTGGTGAAGCTCATGGGGTAGAAAATGATGCCGCGTCCCGGTTGACGTGCCTTGTTTTTATGGCTCCCCATCCGAACCCCGGGAAATTTCAGTGACTTGTCCAGTGAAGGCGAACCGGTTGCCATGCGGCACGAACTAAGGCGGGAACGGATACATCAGCCAGCCCAGACCTATGGCGATTCCCATGAAGGCAAGAAAGATCTTGATGCCATAGCGGACCCGGTCTCGAAGGGTATCTCTACCCAAAACTGCGAACACAACGGCCACAAAGAAAGCAAACAATACCATGGCCATAAAATGAGGGATGTTCAAAAAACCTCCCTGGGAATGCGCGCTTTCATTAGAGGCTATATTTCGTTCCGCGATTCAGGGCTTCCGCCCCATGGCGATGTCGTACACATCCAGGATGCATAGGATGTTGAGCATGCCCGCGGCCACCAGAAAGGCGGTGCCATAATCGGAGCTGATGAAGAAGGGATCGCCGCCGCCATAGCCAAACCAATACGCCAGCGGCAGGACTATGCCGACACCGCATTCTCCCAAAAACCCCAAAGACCGGAGCCATGATCCCGGCGTCCATTCAAAGAACCGGCCCTGCATGACCAATCCGAACAGAAACATTCCGTTGATGGCCCCGAACAGCACGAGGGCCCGCCACCGAAGTCCCAACAACAAATGGCCCGACCCGGGAATCAACCACGCCGAAAGACAGAGTTGGATTTTTATCCCCAATGATACCTTCGGCTGGGGCAGGGCCTCTTCCTGTGGCTGGTCCAATTCTTCCCGGTTCATAGAAGATTACAAAAGCGCCGCTGGCTTGCTTTTATATTTCGACCCGCATCGATCGTTTCCTTCATTGAGTTTATCAAGCTAGCACATTTGCTTAAGAGTTCGCAAGAATCGGCACCACGGCTTGCTGGCGTTCGCCGGTCGCGACAGCGTCATTTTCCTCCACGTAAACGTTGACCTCGCTTCGAATGCCGAATTCGGGCAAATAAATTCCCGGTTCGATGGAAAAGCAGGTTCGAGGGACGATTCGACGCCCGTCGCGCGTCTCGAAATTGTCCATATTGGCGCCGTTGCCGTGGACCTGGCGGCCGATGGAGTGGCCCGTGCGATGAACGATATGTTCTCCATAGCCCCTTTCCGTGATGATTTTTCTGGCCACCTCGTCCACCTCCCATCCATAGATCGAAACGCCGCTTCGGAGGTTGAACTGGATGAAGTTGATGGCTGCATCCCGAGCTTCCCGGACGATTTCAAATATCCTCGTGTATTTTTTCGGGACGGTTTTCCCCACATATCCGGTCCAGGTGATGTCGAAATAGACGGCCTCGGGAGCCTTGTTTTTCCCCCAAATATCCAACAGGACGAAGTCTCCTGGGTGGATCGACACGGAAGACTCGGGGTCGGGTGAGTAGTGGGGATTACCCGTGTGGGTATTCACCGCTACAACGGGAGGCTCCTCCGATTCCATCTCTTCCACGCTGAACCATTCCAGTATTCGCTGCTGTAGGTCATATTCGGAGAGTGGGGTTTTGCCCGCAATACTTTCGCGGATGGTCCGGAAAGCTTGTGCCATGACGTTGTGGATTACCTTGCCCGCTTCCCGGTGAGAATCCAGCGACTCGGGCGACCAGCGCGCTTCAAAAAGTTGCACCAAGTCGGCGGAGGAGACCACCTCCATCCCCAGGCTCCGCACCAGCTCCACCGTACCGGAATCGACCAACCCGATGTAAGGCACCTCATTCATAGGAGAGTACTGCATGGCCACCCGTCTTTGCCCCGACAAGAGCTTCCGCAAGAGTTCATGCTGTTCCTTCCAGCCCGAGTATTCGAGCTTTGCTCCCGGCAAGCTGTCCAGATTCCCCGCTTCAATCCGGTGGACCAGCTTGGCGGGGGAGCCCACGCCGGGAATCATGTAGTACCAGCGCCGCGTGCACATGGGCACCGACAAGCCCAACACATGATAGGCAATGGGGTCGCGGTGATGATGGTCATAAAAGAGCCAGGCGTCGCAGTCGAGCTCTCGAAGGGCATTCTGAATCGCTTCAAGTTCCATAAACTTGTTGTCTCAACTTCCTTCTGCAAAATAGGGTTTCCATTGGCTCTCCGGTGGCGATGGGGTAAGAAGGCTTACGAGAATCAGGCATCCGAGTGAGGCGATAAGCGCCGGGAAAATCATCGGGACTTCGCGGGTGTACCGCACGAGCACTCCCCAAAAGGTGGAAGCACTTTCCGGTTCCAGGGAACTGAAAAATCTCCCTTATGAAATCAGTATCTGGAGCCGTTCCAAAGTTTCCCGGGCCGGGCGCACCGTGACGCGAAATAGTTTCCGGGTGGCACGGTGCCCGGTGACGATTCCGATATGGGCTCGGGCCAAGCCCAAATGCCGCGCGAAGAATTGGATGCAGGTCTCATTGGCCCTACCCTCGGCGGGCGGCGCGGTTACCCACAATCGGAGTTGTCCCGCCCCGTCCACCGTCAGTTTTTCTTGGTGTGCTCGAGGCTGAACCTTCAGCCAGAAGGTGACGGTATCCCCTTCGGACTGATAGTCGAATCTCCGGACCGTGCCGGCAGAAGCCGGCTTCAAGGCCGTGCCCTCGGACCGAAGATGGCCGTTCCCACCCGGACCAGGGTGGCTCCCTCTTCGATGGCGACCTCAAAGTCGTGGCTCATACCCATGGAAAGTTCCTCAATCGACACATTGCGCCAACTCCTCCCCGAGACAAGCTCGGCCAGCTTCCGCAGGCGGCGAAAGTACGGGCGTGCCTGTTGCGAGTCCTCGAAAAATGGCGGTAGCGTCATCAGACCACGAACCTGCAGGTGAGAGAGTTCGGACATATGATCCATTAGCGTCAATAACTCGGATTCTCGGACGCCTGACTTCGTGGCCTCCTCGCCCGGGTCCACCTGCACTAGGACGGGCAGGGAAGCGCCCCGCGCCGCCTGCACCTGGTTCAGTTTGCGGGCCAAGCGGAGGCTATCCACCGACTGAATCGTGTGAAAAATTTCGGCCGCGATTTTGGCCTTATTGCCTTGCAGATGTCCCACCATGTGCCAGGTGATCTCCAGGTCGGCTAATGACTCGATCTTGCCCTGAGCCTCCTGCACCCGGTTTTCCCCGAAGTGGTGTAGGCCGCAGGCATGAGCCGCGCGGATTTTTTCCGGGCCGAAAGTCTTACTGACGGCGACCAGGGTGATGCTTTTCTCGGGTCGGCCGGCTCGGCGGCAAGCCTGCACGATCCGGTCCCGAACTCTCTCGACATTTTCCTGAATCAAGGTGGGTCGGAATCTCCCGGAGTATGCACAAGCTATTCATTCTAGCATTGTGCGGGGTTCGCAAGGGTTGCTTCCCGGCGGGGTAGAATTCGTATTGCGAGGATTGGGCCGTGTTGGCCCGGCACTGAATTTTTCTTGCAAAGGGATTGGCTATATTTCGGTTATGGAATATGTTGTGCATAAAGTCTGCGAAAGGGAATTCATTCCATGGAAAACAGGAAACTTCTCCACCAAGCAAGCAGTATGGATAGACGCCGATTCCTGGGTATGGCGACAGCCGGTGGGGCGCTCGCTGCGACTCCCCTCCCAGGAAGAGTCTGGAATTCTTCAGCGACGGCACCACCGCTCGGCCCGAATGCGCTCGCAGAGAAGCCCTGGAAGTTGGATGTGACGATTTATGATCGACCCGGCTGGTCATGCACGAGCTATGGGCTTCCCGTGGCGAAACGGGAGAACAATGAGCTGGTCATCGGTTTTCAGGCCCAGCGGGAAGACGGAATGGCAGATGATTTCTATTCCGCTCATGCCAAATGGGTTTTTCTCTCTTCGAACAACGGCGGTAGATCGTGGGACCCCATCCGTATGGACGAGCTCCGGCTCGATCCGCGTTGGCCGGATCGAAGCGCCTTCTGCACGAACGGCTGGCCGGTACAATTGCCGGATGGGACTTTGATCAATGTGGTGGAAAAAGTGCCGACGAGGCAAGCTCAAAAGGAGAGGCTCGAGAAAGTCGGGTTGGGACATCTTTGGTTTCCGGATAGTACATTTGGCTGGGACCTGTGGCCGGTCTCGTACACCGAAAAACTGCAGGAGCAAGGCATACAGGTATTTGATCGACAGGGACCGTGGATACCGCCCGGTGTTGTGGCCACCCACAATCGCCAACCGACGGTGACGATTTCCCACGATGGAGGGCGCAGTTGGGAGGAGCGTCCCATCGAAGGTCTGCCCAAGTTCATCCACTATGCCGGGTGGTTTCGCAAGGGACTCGCGCTGCCGGACGGCACGGCTCTGGGAGTGATCTATGGCGTCATCCGCAGTGAGAGTAAGGTGAGTAGTCGGCGGACCGATGGTGCCTATGCCCTCCGCTCCACCGACAAGGGTGAGACTTGGCAGATGAGTACCCTCGCCCAGGATCCAACGGGAATACGTTCCTACAATGAAACCGAACTGCTGTTGTTGCCGAGCGGGCGGATCCTGGCGATGAGCCGAGGCAGCGGGGAGGCCCACCTGTATCAGAATTATTCGGACGACGGGGGACGCAGTTGGAGCTCACCGATTCCGACCCCCATACCCGGAAGCCCGGCGAATCTATTGCGGTTGAAGAGCGGAAATATCCTCTGCGTGTATCGCCATGCGGGGTATCCGGAAGGATACCGTGGCGTCCTGAGCCGCGATGAGGGCAAGACCTGGGAGGTGGCCGACGAGATAGTCATCTGCGATGACACCCTGCCGGGATTGGTGGGTTATCCTAGTTCAGTGCAGCTTGACGACGGCACCATCTTTACCCTTTACAATGTTCTGAGGGTCGGCCAAATCAAGCCCGAAGATAATTGGAAATACAAGGAGGATTTACTGATTCGTCCGCCTTTACATTCTTATATTGCCGGCAGCCTCTATACGGAGGACTACATCAGGCCTCTCGGATAGGAATTTCCAGCGGTCCAAGCTTGTGCCCGACGGCCATGAGGAGAGCCGGTCAATCAAGGCCCATGGGGTGCGTTTCCCATGGCGGCTTGACGTGTAGGTGCGGTCCGGATCCCGCTCTGGGTTCCCGAAGATCACCGCTTGAACTATCTCTTGGGCTTTTGGGCCAATCTGTGGCAGAATGGGCGGGTTTCCAAACAGGTTCTACCTATAACTAAAGATATTGGAAAGGTGGAAAGAATCCTATGGCGAAGAATTCCGCTTCCTTGTTGGGCATGTGTTTGGGCGAATTTCTCGGAACGTTCCTTTTGGTGTTTTTAGGCAACATGGCGGTCGCCGTGGCGGTGTTTGCCGGCGGGTACGATCTGACCGGCGTGGCCTTGATGTGGGGTATGGGCGTAATGTTGGGCGTCTATATTGCCGGCGCAGCTTCGGGCGGCCACATCAACCCTGCTGTTACCGTGACGCTGTGGGCTCTCAAGAGGTTTCCCGGCGGGCAAGTGGTTCCCTATATTTTCTCGCAGGTGGCGGGCGCTTTTGTCGCCGCCGCGGCCATCTATCTCTGCTGGAGCGGGAATTGGGTTCCGGCGGCTGAAAAGATGGGAATCGAGGTGGGTGGCGAAGGTAGCCAGAAGCTCATGATGATCTTCTCCTGCTTCTATCCCAATCCTGCGGCTTTCGGTACCGACGCTGCGGGCTTGGCGCGCGTCGGCACCGGCTCAGCCTTTCTGGCCGAGGTGATCATGACGGCCATCCTGCTGATGGCGGTTCTGGCGTTGACCAGCGACCGGAGCCCGATAGCGCCGAAGTCGAACCTGGCGCCGTTCTTCATTGGGCTCACCGTGTTCGCCATGGTGGGAATCGGCGGGCCGGCGACCATGACGGCCATCAACCCGGCGCGGGACTTCGGACCTCGCTTGTTTGGTGCCGTCCTGGGCTACGGCGACATCGCCTTTCCCGGACCGCAGGGACACGAGTGGTGGCTCTACATTGTGGCGCCCATCGTCGGCGGCCTGCTCGGCGGCCTGATTTACCAGAAGGGCGTGAACCGGTTTCTCTCGGCCAGTTCGAGCTGATCGGAAGACAGGAAGGCAGAGACTTCTCCACGCGAGTTCTCCGGCGGCGAAGTGGGAGTCCCTCTCATTGCCGGACACCCTATTTCTTTCCCTTCGGCCGAATGCAGACCAACCCTCTGCTCCCCAGTCATCGGACCTGGGCGATGGACATATGAAGGGGCGGGCAACCATGGATCAAGGTGAGAGAAGACCAGCATGGATTGGTGGATGTGGATAGTCGGTGGGTTACTCTTGCTGGTGCTCGAGATCTCAGTGCCGGGTGGAATAATTCTCCTCTTTTTTGGAGTGGCAGCACTGGTTGTGGGTACCCTGCTGGGGATTGGAGTCGAGGCTCCGGTCTGGTTGCAGTTGGCTCTCTTCTCGATCATCTCGGTACTGTCGCTTGTGACTCTGCGGGGCCCCATCCTGCAACGCCTGAAGGGTGAGTCAGACCTGAAACCTATCGACTCTTTACTGGGAACGACGGCCATCGTGATGGAAGAGGCTCCGGCCGGTGCTCGCGGTAAAGCTGAGTTGCGAGGCGCGACTTGGACCATTCTCAACCTGGGCAATGAGCCGCTGACTCCGGGACAGGCTTGTGTGGTTGAGCGAGTTGAGGGATTGAGACTTTATGTTAGAGGAGTCCAATAATGAGCAGTACCATTGTCATTTTCGTCGTGGTGGCCATCCTGGTAGCCATCACTATTGCCAAGACGGCGGTAGTGGTGCCGCAACAAAGTGCCTATGTGGTGGAAAGACTAGGCCGGTATCGTGAGGTTCTAGCGGCGGGTTTTCACATCTTGCTGCCATTCTTGGACGTGATTCGCTATCGGCACTCGCTTAAAGAGACGGCCGTTGACATCCCCGAACAAGTCTGCATCACTCGCGACAATGTCCAGGTAGGTGTCGATGGTGTGCTCTACCTCAAGGTGATGGAGCCTAAGCGCGCTTCCTATGGGGTGGCCAATTATCTGTTTGCCATCACTCAACTGGCGCAGACAACTTTGCGCAGCGAGATGGGCAAGATCGATCTCGACCGGACTTTTGAAGAGAGAACCCACATCAACAGTCAGGTGGTGGCCGAGGTGGACGAGGCCTCCGATCCCTGGGGAATCAAGGTGCTGCGTTACGAAATCAAGAACATCAGCCCGCCCCATGATGTGCTGGCGGCCATGGAAAAGCAGATGCGGGCCGAGCGAGAGAAGCGAGCCGTGGTCCTCACTTCCGAGGGAGAACGTGACGCCATGATCAACAATGCCGAAGGCAAGAAGCAAGAAGTGATCAAGTCCTCCGAGGCTAATCGACAGCAACAGATCAATGAGGCCGAAGGTGAGGCACAGGCGATCCTGGCCGTGGCAACCGCCACCGCGGAAGGAATTCAGCGGATCGCCAAGGCGGTCCAGGTTCCGGGAGGCGCCGAGGCCGTGCAGTTACGCGTAGCCGAGAGTTACATCGAGCGTTTTGGAGAGTTGGCCAAGGAGACCAACACGGTACTGCTCCCGGCCAATGTGGCCGATGTGGCGTCTATGATTGCCACGGCCATGAACGTCATCAAGGGCCCCAAGTCCAAGTCGGTCGCGTAGCACAGGCCACCTCCACAGGCTTTGCTCGACTTCTGAGTGTAACTCCACGATAGTTGCCCGATTGGACTTCGGTCAGCCCTGCGGGCCTCGGCTTTCCGAACCCGTCCCTCTCGGGCTGTCTTGACCATCTGGTAGCAGGTGATCATTCCGAACAGATCACGATACTTATAAGTGGATTCCAAAAGTAACCTCACGCCGGCCCTATTCCTGCGTTAAAATTTGATTCTGCTGAGGTTACGCAACGGACGGAAACACTGTTTAGGCGGAGTACAGGCGATGGCAATCAAAGCGGTCACCATACTGGGAGGAGGCAACACGGCCTTTTCGGCGGCGGCGAATCTGACGCTGCGGGGGTTTCAAGTGACTCTCTACGAGATCGAGGGGTTCGAGGCGTCGCTGGATCCGGTCTGCGAGAAGCGCACTATTTATCTGAAGGGCGCGGCCGGGGAAGGCCCTGCGGTGATTCACCGGATGACGACTGATATTGAAGAAGCTTTGCGAGCCTCGGATCTGGTCCTGTTGATCGTTCCCGCCTATGCGCACCGAGCCTTTGTCGAGGTATCAGCGCCGCATCTGCGCCCCGGGCAGACCGTGGTGCTGATGCCGGGCACCCTCGGCACGCTCGAATGGGCACGCATTTTGCGAGCCGCGGGAACCGCAGGTGTTGTGCTCGCTGAGACGGATACAGCCCCTTACGTCTGCCGCAAGACCTCTCCCGATACGGCTACCATCTGGGGTGAGGTTCGTGGGATGGGGCTGGGTGCGCTGCCTTCGACGGAAACCGAAAAGGTCCGGAAGATGCTCGACCCGTTCTTTCCGGGTGTAACGCCCTATCCGGACGTGGTGGCATGCGGGCTGAGCGCCATGAATCCGGTGGTCCATCCGGCGGGCGTCTTGATGAACGCCGGACGAGTTGAATATGCGCGGGGCGAATTCTTTTTCTACGAGGAAGGCGTCACACCCTCGGTGGTCAAGGTCATCCTCAAGGTGGATGCCGAGCGGCGAGCCATCGGTAAGGCACTGGGCTACGACCTGTGCCCGGTGGACGAGGCCTTCTATCGCGCGGGGTTCGGGCCGAAGGGCGATCTGTGGGCAACCATCAATGGCAGCCGCATGTTGACGCAGTTGAAAGCTCCGGGAAGCCTGGAGAGCCGGTGGCTCACCGAGGACGTCCCCTATGGGCTGACGGGGTGGAGTTCCCTCGGCGCCCAGTACGGAGTCGAAACGCCGACGATCAAGTCACTGGTCAATATCGGGTCAGCGGTCATGGGATTTGACGGATGGCAAGCCGGCCGCGGCGTCGAGAAGTTAGGAATCGCCGGAATGGACAAAGCGAAGCTGGCGGCGTACTTGCAATCCGGCAGCCCCGCTTCCTAGCGTCCCTGAACAGAAGAGAGCGACACAGGAGCCAAGGGGGCGTAGTCCTAAGGTCGGATTACGGAGCCGTCCTGCCGCCGAGTATCTCCCCAGAAGTAGTCGAAAGGTGTAGAGAGCCGGTCCGGACCGAATTTGGCCGCCAGCTTCTCGTCGATCTCGATGCCCCAACCGGGAGCTTCGTTGGCCCAGAAATACCCGTTCTCCAAGCGAGGGCAGCCGCGAAAGACCTCCTGGGTCTCCTGCGGAAAAAAGATGCTTTCCTGAATCCCGAAGTTGTAGCAGGCAAGATCCAGGGCAATGTTGGCCGCGTGGCCCACCGGAGAAACATCGCCGGGACCGTGCCAAGCTGTCCGCACGCCGAACCATTCGCACAACGCCGCCAGCTTCCGCGCCGGCGTCAATCCGCCGATCTGAGAGATGTGTACGCGCATGTAGTCAATCAGCCGCTCGGTCACCAGTCCGATGAATTCATGGGGATTGTTAAACAACTCGCCCATAGCGATCGGCGTAGCACACTGAATGCGAAGCTGCCTGAAGTATCCGATCTGCTCCGGCGCAAAGGGGTCCTCGATAAAGTAGGGACGGTACGGTTCCAGTTGCTTGCACAGGTGGACGGCCTGATCCGGGGAGACTCGCTCATGGATGTCGTGTAGCAGTTCCAGCTCGTCGCCCACCTTCGACCGGATGTACGCGAACAGTTTCGGCACGGCCCGGACGTAGGGCGCCGGTTCATAGACTCTCTGTCGAGGCGGGCCTGCCGGTGGGGGAGGCAAGTCTTCGCGTTCGGTCTGGCTCATTTCCCGCGAGCGGGCGCCGTAGGTAGCCATGCCGGGAACCCCTACTTGAATCCGGATATGCCGGAAGCCTTCTTCCCGCAAACGATGAACGTGGTCTTCGACTTCCGCAAAACTTGCACCCGAGGCATGGGCGTAGCAATCGGCGGCCATGCGGGTCTTGCCTCCGAGTAGTTGATAGACGGGCATGTTGGCGCGCTTGCCCTTGATGTCCCAGAGCGCCTGATCCACCCCGCTCATGGCGTTGTAGAGAACTGGGCCGTTGCGCCAATACGAGCTGACGTACATCGACTGCCAGATGTCCTCGATGTGGTCCGGGTCCTTGCCCACCAGGAAGGGTCGCAGGAATTCATCTACGGCGGTGACGACGGCTTTGGCGCGCTGGGTGAACGTCGCGCATCCCCATCCGTACAGGCCCGGCTCATTGGTTTCCACTTTGACGACGACGAGGCGAATCCTGGGCGGCGCCGTCAGGATCGCCTTGACATTGGTGATCTTGAGCGGAGGCATCCCGCGTCTTGCCCTTGATTCGCGCGGATTGGGCATGGCATTGAGTTTGGGTGTCATCGTCAGGCTCGCTGCGTTGAGGGCCGCGCCTCCAGCGATCCATTTCATCAGGTCACGTCTGTGCATAATTTCCTCCTCATATCTTCAGGTCTTCAGAGAACGGACAACGGTGTGCTCATCATTGACCCACATGCGCCGTCATTCAAGTGTGAAACGGACCGAAAAGGGAACTTAGGTGGGCGGGCGGAACTCAAGCTCCGGCATGGCGGATACCCACCCTCTCGATGAGAAGGTGGATCTCCGGGGTGCGGAAGTTCCGTTTACCGAAAGCACCATACCGGTGACGCCGAGACCTTAGCCTTTCGGAACTCGCGTGCCCGAAACGCGGGCCTCATCGGTGCGCGCTAAAGGGCTGTATCATCGGCGGAAGCCGGAGCGGTTGCCGGGAATGAACCGCAGTCTCTTTGCGCAATTTGCTGAAGTGCAGGATCGGAGATTCGCCCTTTTCCCAGAGCGAGGTGATCTGGAAGATGTTGTATCGCGGGTGGTCGATCTGGACCAGGCGATACTCGCCGGGCTCGATCTCGATGATCTGCCGGCCCTCGTACTCGGCGAGATATCGCTCCGCGTCGCTGAGAGAAGCCCGGGCATGTTCCCTTGCCGGCACACTGAGTGCCTCTACCACGTAGCTGCGAAGGAGTTTCTTCCAATAGCGGGCGAAAAGATCGTGATCCCAGAATAAGTCGGCCCAGACGATCTCTCCGTTGATGGCCACCAGGACGCCGACCACATTTTTATCGTCGTGCAGGGCGTCGCGCAGGGATCGTTCGTAGTCGCGCTCGAGTTCAGCGCTGGCTTTGTCGATCATGTTCTTGAACACGCGGGAGTTTTCCAATCGAGCGTAGCTTGAAGATTCGGCCAGTGCTCTTCTGGCAGCCCTGGCATCGATTTCTCCACCCCTGCTGTATGAGGCCACACCCTCCCGCAACTCCTTGCCCGCATCCCAAACTTCCTGTTGATCCTTCGCCACGGCGGCTTTCTGACGGAGTTTCGGCGCTGCCATAAGACTCTTGCCGGTAAACGTCAGGGAGGAGCCGTGCCAGCGTCCCGGCTCGACGCAGAAAACATTCAGCGGTAAGGGTTCGGAATGAGGAGGAACGATTCGGTCTTTGGAAATGACCCGATCCTGTTTCCCTCCGCTCACGATCTCACCGGCAAGCAAAAGGAGGGGTTTCTTCGAGTGGTTCACCAAAGCCAGCCTGTCCACGCGGGCTCCGCCGGGCTGAGCCATGGGCCCGATTTGTCCCAGAATTTCGCTCACCGAAGCCAATGTGCCCACGAGGGTTCGGCGGGGACGAGGTATCCCCGGGCGTCGGCGCTGCATGGGAGGGCCCAGTTCCTTCACTTCCACCTTGCCCGAGGCCAGTCCTTCATCGAGCGTCATGTAGTCAACGCTGTCATAGTGATGAGCGGAGGTGACGGGAAACAATGCCAAATTGACATGGGTCAGGGGTTCGTGTACCTGGTATGGATAGCGCGCCGGCAGGAGCTCTGGTTGATCCTCTATCGTTACTGCCAACAGCGAGCTGGCAAGAAAAAAGGCGAAAGCATATCGATACATCGGCAGACCTCCCATGCACCCTCGTCGCAGCCAGCCCGTGCTATTCGACCTTGTGAGCTTGACCGCACTCCGGGCACCCATCTCTCCATTCTGGCAATAACGGATTCGATGCGCGTACCTCTGCGGGGGTTGTCTATTCATGCCAATGGGGAATTCTCGTCGGCAGAGAGAAAAATCAGTGCGGGAGGTTTCAAGGCGCCGAATCAGGCGTGGTCAGGTATAAGGAGTAGCTTGCCGGTCGTCAGCCGGCCGGCCAAGCGTCGCTGGGCTTCGGCTGCATCAGAGAGTGGGAAAGTCTCCCCAATCTGGACCTTTACTTTTCCGGAATGGATCCAGCCGAACAGGTCTTCGGCCCGTTGGAGGAGTTCCTCGCGCGTGGCCACGTAATGGAGCAGACTCGGGCGGGTCAAAAACAGCGAACCCTTTGCCGCAAGCGTCAACGGCTCAATGGCCGGAGCCGGGCCGCTGGCATTTCCGTATAGTACCAACATACCTCGCGGGCGGAGGCAGTTCATGCTGCCTTGCCAGGTAGCCTTGCCGACCGAATCGTAGGCCACGTCAACCCCACGTCCGTCGGTGAGGCGCTTCACCTCGGTTTCGAAATTCTTCCGGGTATAGAGAATCACCTCATCGGCCCCGGCCTCGCGGACCCGTTGTGCCTTCTCCTCGGTGGAGCAGGTGGCCAGGACCCGAGCGCCGCGCATTTTGGCCACCTGCACGAGCAACAGTCCCACGCCTCCTGCGGCGGCATGGATCAGAGCCGTATGACCCGGCTTCAGTGGGAAAGTGGAATGGGTGAGGTAGTGGACCGTCATACCTTGGAGCATGACCGCCGCTGCCGTGCGGGTATCGGTCGCCTTGGGGAGTTTGACGAGTTTGTCCGCGGGAACGGCGGCGTACTCGGCATACGCTCCGAGCACACCGGTATAGGCTACCCGATCAGCCTTCTTGACATCACGAACGTCTGAGCCGACCTGGGTTACCACGCCGGCCGCTTCCATCCCGTCCACAAACGGCAAGTCCGTCTTGTAGAGCCCGGTGCGGTAATAGATATCGATGAAGTTGACGCCTGCGGCCTCAATCTTGACCACCGCCTGGTTGGAAGCAGGCTTCGGCTCCGGCACCTCTTCGTAGCGGAGTACCTCCGGGCCGCCGTTCTCTGGGACGCGAATGGCTTTCATAAGATTTCCTTGTATGAGAGATGAAGGGAGATTATAGCAGACCTTTTGATTCTGTTGAGCAAGGCTTCCCCTCGAGTGCTTGCATCCGGGCTCCTCGTGAAGTAAAAAGCCCCCAGGGTCCGGGCGCCGGTTTTGCAAAACAAAAATACTTCCTGCCGGGGTTCATTTTTCAGTCGGTCCTTGTGAGGTAACGTTTCGGCCAACGTCTTCGCGTCACCGGATCGGTAGATCTCAAGGCTCGGATGCTCGGATGAGGGACAGGCTCAATAGGAGGGCGCATCGACCGGCGAAAGATCATCCGGTCTGTCGTGGTGAGCGCGGCGTGGAAGATGAAGGGAGGGGAAAATGAAAGCGGCCGATGACAAAATCAAGGCCTGGTTTTTGGGTCCGAAGGCGGAAAACGCCGATCTGATGGAGAAGCTCATTGTGGACGTCTTCCGAGACCACGTATTTTGGCGGCGGAACTTTCATCCCGAAGATCGCAGGCATATCAGTGAATCCGACAAGCGCCGACCTCACTATGAAGAGTCGATGACTCAGCTCCAACAAGCCCTTGGCGACCTGCTGGCCCGGCTGAAAAACGATATTCCCTTTTTCAGCCCCCGCTACATCGGGCACATGCTCTCCGACCAGGTCCTGCCGGGCACGATCGGCTATTTCGCCGCTATGCTCTACAACCCGAACAACGTCACTCGCGAGTCCTCTCCGGTGACCACTACCTACGAGCTGGAGGTCGCGCAGCAACTGGCGCGGATGATCGGCTACTCGGAGCAGAACAGTTGGGGGCATGTGACTTCCGGGGGGACGGTGGCCAACTTTGAGGCTCTTTGGGTGGCGAGAAACTTGAAATATTTCCCCCTGGCGGTAAAAGACTGTCTCAAGGCGGCCAGGGAAGAAAATTTCCTGGGGCGGGGTGATAAGGTTGAAGTCACTTTCCCCGACGGGACCCGGGCAGAAGACATCTCGCAGCGAGACGACTGGGAGCTGGTAAATCTGAACCCGGAAGAAGCGCTCCGTGTCGGCGAGCGCCTCCAGGGGCTCCTGGCAGAAAAAGCGAAAGAGTCCGGCAAGACTTGGTGTCGGGGAGGCTTGGCACCCTTTCTCATTTCCGAGCAGGGGATGCAACGCTTTTTTCAGCATCACGCGGGGCTGAAGCCGGGCGTGGTGCTGGTGCCCCAAAATCGCCACTACTCACTCGACAAGGTGGTGGGGGCCTTGGGATTGGGCCGGGGGGCGATGCTGCGGGTATCCATCAACAAGAAGTTCCGCATGGACCTGGGGGACTTGCATCAGAAGCTTACCCATTTGGCCCAGGAAAGAATTCCGGTGATCGCGGTGGTCTCCGTCTGCGGTTCAACGGAAGAAGGAGCCCTCGATGAGCTGGACAAGATCGTGGAGATGCGGCGGGAACTGGCCGAATGCAAAAATTTCACCTTCTATCTTCATAGCGACGCCGCATACGGGGGCTACTTCGCCTCGCTCCTCTACGAGGGCGGAATCCGGAGAAGCGAGAGCGAATTCCTAAGCCGGACCAGCCTCTCCGCCGAAGTTTATCGTAGTTTGGCCGCCCTGCAGCAGACCGATTCGGTAACCGTTGATCCGCACAAGCTGGGATTCGTTCCCTATCCGGCGGGTGGAATCGTCTTCAAGAATCGAACTCTGAGAGAGTTGACGGCATTCCGTGCTCCTTATATCTTTCACGAGGGTTCGGGCGATGACTTTATCGGTGGCTACATTCTGGAAGGTTCCAAACCCGGCGCGGCAGCAGCGGCCTGCTACCTGGCCCATAAATTGATTCCTCTGGACGCGAGCGGTTATGGCGCGCTGCTGGAAAGAATCACCGAGTGCGCCTCGCAAATTTATGAGTTCATAAAAGGATTCACGTTGGCCGGGTACAGAATTCAACCTCTCTCCGCGCCTGATACCAACATTGTCTGTTTCATCCTGAACCAAGAGGGGAACCGATCGCTCAAGAAGATGAACGATGTCAACCGAGCGATCTACCGCCGGTTCTCCTTTCAGGAGAAGCCGGGATTCCCCATCTCCGCACACGACTTCTTCCTGTCCATGACGGAGTTCACTTTCGAGCTTTATCATTCGAAGGGGATAGGCGACCTTCTGGAATCGCTGGGCATCGAGCCTGGCTCCTTTGCCTCTCCCGACCGGGACCATCCGGAACGATCCGATCGAATCGTGGTGCTGCGGATGACCGCGATGAATCCCTTTCTGCGCGAGAGTAACTACGTGAAGCAATTTGCCGAGGGGCTGCGGGAATTACTGGAGGGTTGCGAGGATTCTCCCGCGACTGCCCTGAACGAATTGTCTCGGAGAGTTTCCTGAATCCCTCCGGGTGGGCGAACGGTTACCGAGCGAGCAGGGAAATCTGCATGCAAGAGTTCATCATCGGGGTGACCTCATCAAAAACCGCCAGCATGGATTCCACCAGCTCCCTGCCGCTCGAACCGGTGACCTCTGGTTCGGACATGGGATAGTAAACCTGGAATCCCGTCCACTCGCGCGGGGAGGCATCCCGCAGAGCTTTCCGCACCTGGGCCACGGAGGGGAAATTCCGGCGCGTGACAGTCCAGGGATTGTCCCAATCTCCTACGTGAACGCGGAAGCCTTCTTTTAAGACCAGCCGCTTCAGTTTCCGCGCCAGCGCCGAGCCGTCTTTCAATCCGTGCACCAGCCGGTGCCAGTCCCAATCTTCCCGTAGCTCACACGCACGGAAATTCCGAGGAGCCTTCAGAAATCCTCGCTCTACCTGCATGCCGATCTTGAATAGGCGTTCGTCTCGGTCCATCATGATGAAGAACTTGGCGCAGCCGAAATTGATTTTTGACGATAGAGGTTTGGCTTCGCGGTTGGCCCGGGCCAGAAAGCAGATCCATTGCCAATAGACGCCCCGCCCCCAGCGGTCGGTCACAAAGGGCTGCTCGTGCCGCTCCTCCAGAGCCGTTTTGAGCAGCCGCGTGATCCGTTCATGCGGCTCCAGGTTCCCTACCCGAATTCCCCGTCCGAAATCCAGGAATTCAGGGCGAAAGCCAATTGCAGCCAGGCTCCGTGCGCTCGTAAGAGTCATCGTCGAACCAGAGCAGGTTCATGAATCAAACCGCTGCTTGGAATGTTTACGATTCTTGCCCTTTCTTAAAGATCATACGCCAGCCTGCTTCAGCGTTCCAGTCTTCCGATCCACCCCAAGGTTTCCGGAGTTTCCGCTCAGCCCGGCCTTGGAACTTGCCCTCGAGTGGCGTATGATCTTGCACAAAATTGAAGTTCAGAATCAAATTCTGACCGGGAAGTCCATGAATCGCACGCGGGGAGATAACGGTGAAAATCACTGACTTGAAGGTTTTTTATACCCAGGGAGGGCACGCGAATTGGATTTTCGTGAAGCTTTACACCGACCAAGGCGTTACCGGGGTAGGCGAGTCCAGCATGGAGCGGTACGGCCCGCAAATCGTCAAGGCGTTGGAGGATTCCAAAGATTTTCTGGTGGGCAAGGACCCCTTCGGGATTGAATACATTTGGAACGCGCTCTACAAGCAGACGTTTTGGTACGGCCAATTGATCACCCTCTGCGCGCTCAGCGGGATTGAGCAGGCGCTCTGGGACATCAAGGGGAAAGCGCTGGGTGTGCCCGTTTACGAGCTGCTGGGTGGAAAGCTCAGAGATCGGGTTCGCGCCTATGCAAACGCCTGGGCCTTTCAAAAAGTGATTACGCATATAGGCCCCGAGGACACGCACGAATCGATCGCCCGCAACGCCGAGCGCACGGTGGCCAAGGGATTTACCGCGCTGAAATGGGATCCTTTTGCCAGGGAGGCCAGGTCATTCCCAAATCAGAGGAAAAATACGCGATCGCGTCCGTGCAGGCAGTGCGGGAGGCCGTGGGGCCGGATGTGGATCTGCTCATCGAATGCCACGGGCGGTTCAATATGTGGAGCGCCATTCGCATGGCAGAAAAGCTCGAACCTTTTGACCCGTTCTTCTACGAGGAGCCCATCCCGCCCGACAATGTGGACGCCATGGCGGAGGTACAACGTGCCATCCGGCTGCCCATTGCCACCGGCGAGCGTCTCTACACTCGCTGGGATTTTCGCCCGCTACTGGAAAAGCAGGCTGCACGTATCATTCAACCCGATATCTGCCACGCCGGCGGCATCCTGGAGCTAAAGAAAATTGCGGCCATGGCGGAGACCTACTACGTGGCTGTCCAGCCGCATAACTCGAACGGTCCCATCGCCACCATCGCCAGCCTTCACCTGGACGCCTGCATCCCGAACGTGATCATCCAGGAGTTCTTCTATCCTTATTGGGAGCAATACAACGAGCTTTTGACAGAGCCGATCGAGTATAAGGACGGATACCTTGCGGTCCCCACCGGTCCGGGGCTGGGTACCGACCTGAACGAGGAGGCGATCCGCAACCGCCCGCCAGTGAATTTACCTCACGAGGCTACCTGGATGGGTTCTTATTGGTAATGCTCGGAAATCCGCGCTCGGCCCAGGATGAGATGAAGGGAGGACCCCTTGAAGCGAAGCTATCGAATCGGTCTCGGCACGATCTTTACGGAGTCGAATCACCTGGTTGGAACCCTTACCGACGTTGCCTGCTTTGAACGCGCCGAGTTATCCCGGGGCGAGGAGATATTGACCGCTCGGAAGGACGTGGTCGGCGGCATGCTCGATGAGTTGCGAAACGGCGGTGCAACCGTCCAGCCGCTGCTGGTGGCGACCGCAGCGCCGGGCGGAATCCTTTCCCAAGAGTGCTACGCGGAATTAAAGAACGAACTGATGGAGCGCCTGCAAGACTCCCTGCCGGTGGATGGCGTTCTGCTGCCTTTTCACGGTGCGGCGGCGGTGGAAGGGATCGGGGACCTGGAAGGCGATTTACTGGAGCAGATTCGGAAACTTGTCGGCCCACGCCTGCCGATCGTGGCGACTCTGGACATGCATGCGCACGTCACTGAAAAAATGATCCACAACGCCGATGCCCTGTTGGCCTGGGAAACCTACCCCCATCGGGATACCTACCAGACCGGTGTGCGTGGCGCGCGGATATTGCTCGACGTGCTGGAAGGAAAGATACGGCCGGCCATGGCCATGGCGAAGGTTCCCGTGATCGTCAGCGGATTCAACGGGAGTACCGAGGGAACGGGTCCCTTTGCCGACACCATGCGGATGGCCAAGTCCTTCGAAGGGCGCCCGGGCGTCGCCTCGACCAACGTTTTTCTCGTTCAACCGCACCTCGACGTGCCGGGCATGGGAGGGGGAGGACTGGTCATTACCCATGACGAAATGGAGACAGCGGTGGAATTGGCGACGCAGATTGCTGAAACCTACTGGCAGCGGCGATTCGATCTGGAGCCCAAGGTCTGGGACCTCCGGGAAGCGATTGCCCAAGGACTGAGGCAGGAAGGCGCCCCCCTCTTGCTGCTGGAGATTTCCGATTGCGTCGGAGGCGGGGCAGCCGGGGACAGCGTGGCGGCCTTGCGCGTGCTGCTCGAAGCGGGCGTAAACGAGCCTTCTTTGGCTTTGGTCGTGGACCCGGCGGCTGCGGCTGCCTGCCATCAGAGTGCGGTCGGTTCCCAGGTCACGCTGACTCTGGGACACCGGGTTGACCCTCAATGGGGCAAGCCTGTTACCCTCACCGCCCGGATCGAAAAACTGACGGACGGAAAGTTTCTCTATTCGGGTGGCATCTGGGGTGGTCTTGAGGGAGACATGGGGCCGGCCGTAAAATTGAGAATCGGCTCGCTAGAGCTGCTTGTCGCTTCCCATCCCACCTACGAATGGGCCGACGAGCAATATCGTTCCATGGAAATGGATACCCACGCTGCCAAGTTCATCGTGGTGAAAAATCCCATGAACTATCGTGTGGGGTATGGCGGAAAATTCGCGAAAGCTTTTGTGTTGGATACACCCGGACCCACGACACCGGTGGTAGAAAGAGTACCCTTCCAAAATGTTGCGCGTCCTTACTTCCCGGTGGATCGGGATATCTCGGGCCTGCGGCCGGTGGTTTTCCGTCATAGGTGCGCCGTTTGACGGCCGGAACTCGGCATCAGGTTTGCCCGGCTCTATCCTCTCCACCGTGGCCAAAGAGACGAACTCTTCGCCAAACTCCCGAAATCCCTCCCTGCGGTGAATGGGGAGTGCGGTATTACCAACGGCCCCGAAGATCCTCCGACTCTGGGCTATACTGAGAAGGAACCCGCCCCCAGAACAGAGTCACGTCACCACACTACTGATGTCGATCCAGTAAAGCTGACGGCCGTTACCGCCGTGCGGCGAGTCGAATACCACCTTCTTGCCGTCGGGACTGATTCTGGGGTGCGTATCGCAGCGCATTTCTCCTTGGTATGCGGGAGCGGAGTAGAAACGTCCCAAGTCGAGGCGTTGTCGGGTTTCGAGGTTAAACAGGTAAACGTGTTGCAGCCGTTGGGCATCGGGGTAAGTGTCATTCAGGAGCCATCGGTTGCCGGGCAGGAAGCTGAAGTGGCCGTTCTCGGTCAGGTCTTCCGGCGCTACGGGTTGGATGTTTTCGGGTTGGTCCTCGTACAAGTAATATTTGCTTCCCCGGGAGGGATGCCATGCCCAGGCCATGACGTGGCGTGGATCCCGCCAAATAAAGTGGGAAGTCTCGCCAAAAGGGTCCAGCATGGAAAGGTCCTTGCCCTCCGGGCTTGCCGTGAACATTCGAGTACCGAAGCCTTTGCGTCCCTTCTCTCCCATCCAGCGGTTCAGGAAAGCAAAACGTGAGCCATCGGGCGAGACCAGGAGGTGATTGAACCAGTGCCAAGTCCCGTCCAGATGGCCTTGGGGGAATTTCAACCCGGCTACCTCGGCCAGAGAAACGATGAGTTCCTGCTTCCCGCTTTCGAGATCGACCCGCCAAATGCCGGAATCCTCCGGTGCGAGCTTGTCCCGGTTGGGGTCGGGAAATCCTACATAGCCATAGCCGGGGTGACTGGTGATGGCCACTCGCCGGAAATCCGGCGTCACGGCCCAGCGACCATCCGGGCTGACCGCATAGATGGGTGCAGGAAGGGTTCGCCGATCCCCGGTCTTCACATCGAGAATGTGACAGACGTAGTGATCTTCCTGCCGGTCATTCCAGATCACTTCCGTACGCGAGCCGGGGAGCCACTGGAGCATACAGCCCTGCTGCCAACACCACGCGCTGGTTTCCCCCAGCTCGGTCCAGCGATTCTGGTCCTCCAAATCGATCATACCGATTCTGATCACGTCGGACCGGCGGGGTGACCGATGTTCGAAATCGACCTCCATGCCGAGAACGTACCGGTTCGTTGGATCGAATTCCCATTTGTCGTAGTACCCGAACCAGTGAAATTTGGGGCCGTGGGTGAGGGCCCGCACCGGCGGGGACTTCTGACCCTTTCCACATCCGAGCGCAGGAAGAAGGGCAAATCCCAACGCTCCCCAGGAGGATTGTTCGAGAAATCTGCGACGACTGAAATCCATCATAAATCTCTCCTTTTCCACCCCATCCGCAGAGGAAAGCCACCTGCGACGAAACCGAGAAAATGACACTCTGGATGAAGGGGCTAAATTTTCCGGTCTCGCGAAATGGTGCGAACCTTCGTTTCCCGATACGGAGGGGAAAGGGAAATAGTACCCACCCTATCAGAACCGAAGAAGGTAAGAAACCTTTATGAAAAACTGCCGGGCGTCATGCCGGAAGCCGTCGGTCCGTATGATTCCGCTGCCGGTGCGGGTGCGAAGCAGATCGATGTTCTGCACGTTTCCGTTGTAGCCGACGAAAAGTGCCGTCCATGGATTTACCCTGTAGGTTACAAGAAAGTCGGCGTTAAAGTTTTTGGATGGTGCAAGCGAAGTCAAATCAGGATTCGCCAGCACTGCGTCGTATTGGAAGATGACGCGCACGGAAAATTCGCGGCTGAACTGCCAGTTCCATTTGGACCGTACAATGTGATTGTTGAAAATGTTGGCCCCGCGGACTCGGCCGGTCAGCCGATCCAGGAGATAACTGTTATCGATACGCAAGGGCGTTACCGGCCGCAGGGTGACCCGGAACCGCCCCTGGCTCAGGCTGGCCAGTTTGGGTTCCTGCCCCGCGGCGGGTACAAAATTGATCCTGGTGCCCACCGAATAGGATCCGCCGAGGCTGACCTGTGGAAAGTAGCGCGTTTCAAAAGCGAAGCTCTTACGCCGGCGCGAAAAGTCGCGATTCCCCGGAAGCACCGGGAAGTCCTGCGGTCGGAGGCGCTCTCGATCCCAATTATAGAGCAAGGTAAATTCGGTTCGACCCACAAGTTCCCACTGGAGCGAGGTGTCGTGAGTGAGGTCAAGTCGCGTGCCCGAGTGGTCGAAAACGGCTTCACTGTTGAACCGGGGCCCCCAGGAGATGAGGATGTCCCCTTCGGGGCGGAAGCGGTGCTCGACGATCTGGCGGATGCGGCGAATGTCGGTGCGAGGGATAAAGCCGGTCAGCGTGCGAAAGCCCGGACTGAGGTCGTCGTATCCGAGTTGATAGTTGAACTGTCGCCCGGTTCGCCGCAATCGAACGTCGTAGGCCGGCCCGGCCATGGCGCTTCCATTGAGGAATTCGGTGGAACTGGCCACGGCTTGAAACGTAGCCGCCCAGTTCGGGTTCAGCTTGAGCCTCCCGTCCAACCCACCCACGCGGTTGTGGCTTCCTGCGATGTCCCTCTCGGCATAGATCATTCCCACTGTCGATTGTCGAAAGATGTCCCGGTTGATGCGGACAATCCCGAATCGTGCTCGTTGGCCGCGGAGCGGGGCGGCTTCGGGAACGTTCTTTCCGGGTGACTCGTCGTCGGCCAGCAGAGCGCCCACCGCGTAGCGTCCCGTCTTTCCGGTCAGCCGGATGCCCAACTGCGGGTCCGAGAGCCGCCGCGTAAAGAACAAGTTGAGGGGGGTTCGAAAGAAATCGGCATTCTCGATAAAGAAAGGCCGCTTTTCAGGGAAAAAGACCTCGAAGCGCCGGTTTACGGTCACCTGGGGCTCGTCGGACTCCACCTGGCTGAAGTCGGGATTGAGCGCAACGTCCAACGCGAAGTTTTCTTTGAATACCAATTTGGCGTCCAGTCCGGCGTCGGGTTCAGCGGATTCGGTCACAAATTGAGGCTGGTGGGGATCTCGGGCATCCAGGGCTCGAAAAGAGCGGAGGAAGCCATAAGGGATCAACTGGACGTTTCGTCCCCGCGAAATGTTTGCCATGCCGCGCAGGATGCCGGCTTGATTCAGTTCGCCTTCGATCCGACTCGAAACACGAGGCCAAGTGGATTCTTCATTCACCCGGGGGATGACGCGCCAGAGAATGACGCCCCAGGTCTGTTCCGAAGAAGAAGGGAAACGGAGACTTTGGAAGGGAATCGCTATCCAAGCCACGTACCCCCGCTCGGTGAGCCGGGCGCGCGAGTACCAGAGAGTATCGAAGGAGAAATCCAGCCCCCCTGAGCCTTGCCCCTCTGTCCAACGGGCGTCCGATTGAACGCCGTGGGGGTTTACCCGGAACTCGTAAGCCCGGCGCTGGTCGTGGAACGTGTCGATTTTCAACACGACCGCGTCATCCTCGGAAATATCTTCGCGTCGGCTCATACGAGCGCGGATTTTTTGTGGTTCTGCATCGAAGCAGACAAAAATGGCGTAAAGATTCTTTGCGTCGTAACCCAGGTAAACTTCGGTGGATTGGCTGGCGGGCTCTCCGTCCCGAGGTTGGAGTTGAATAAAATCCTCCGCTTTGGCCAGACGTCCGGCCAGGGTGGTTGGCGGTTTCATATCGAGGAAATCTTCTAGGGCCGGGGGCTGAGCCACGTACGGAATGATCAAATCCGGCCGCGAGACGAAATGATCGTCCGCTGCCTGGCAGGATGGCGGCCATCCAAGGCCCAATCCCAGCAAGAGAATCACGGAAAGGGAGGTTGCCCCATCGAGTTTCTCTCGGCGCGACTGCGACCTCGGAAATAGAACCCCTGGGTTCGCCACCGACGTGAAGGTGCGAGTTCGCAGGTTGGCGGAAGATGGATGGGTTTTGATGCGAACCGGATCAAGGACAGGAATGTTCGTCAGGGGCATGAACGGGGAGATTCCTCGAGTTCGTGAACCGAGCCGAATCGGGTGCCGTGACCCGCGGTATGGGTTCAATCCATCAGGTGTCTTTGCGGGGAGTTCCGGGAGCCTGCGCGACGCCGGGATCCGA
This sequence comes from Terriglobia bacterium, assembly GCA_965222885.1. GTDB lineage: Bacteria > Acidobacteriota > Terriglobia > UBA7540 > JAPUME01. The sequence goes on along the minus strand of OZ244973.1, from coordinate 3,657,014 downwards.
GATAATCAGGCGTAGCTTGACCGGGTCGATGGTGTATCTGTGTTTCTCCTCACCGATTCCAATTTCGGTGGAAGAGGCCAGATCGATTTCGAATTCACCCGACTTGGCCGCAGGTTCCGCCTGGCAAATCGTTCTGAATTCCGACCTGTCCCCCGGGACTTCGGCACCGGCACAAGAGACCTGTTGCGGCAGCCCGCTGAATTTTAACTTGACCGGCCCCACGGCCGAAGGGTCGCGCCGGATTACGCCTTTCAGCTCCACTTTTCCCCCAGGGGCTATTTCAGCCTTTGGGGAAAGCAACTCGATGGAGTGAGAAGGAACGATTTCCAGGTCGAACGCCTCGGATTCGACCGCAAACTTCTTGCCATCCACTTGGCCTGTCCCTTCCAGAACCAGGTTGAGCCGACCATGAATCGCTCGACCCCGCACCTTGAGGGTCGCCGTTGCTTGTTCCGCGCCGGCGCTGATCGTTCCCTTACTGGACCTCGGGTCGAGAGCCGTGCTCCCGCCCTTGAATTTCAACTCCAGAGGAACGGGGACTTTACCGTCCACCTGGAGTTGAATCTCTCGGCTCATACCGGGAAACACGCGAATCCGGTTCTGAGCGGGCTGCAATCGCAAAGGCACGGAGCGCGTTATGGCGGCAGGAAGACTCAGGCCCATCCAATCGGCCCGAAACGGTTGGTAATCCACCGGCTGGAGCCCGAAAATGGGGTCTTCTTTCATGTGGGAACCCTTTACCACGGTAATGATTCCGGGACCACGGGCCCGCCGACGAAGCGTCCGGCCATCGAGGCTTCCTTCTCCCCAAACCTCCAGTTCCACGGCGCGGGTTTCGGCCCCGGGCCGGGCGGTGAGGGTAAAGATGCCCTCCCTACCCGCGCGGGTGGACTCGGATATCTTTACTGCCGGCGGGATGTACCCGCCCTGAAGCGTAAGGTCTTCGGAAAGCTCGGCCGGAATGCCCAGTTGGATGGGACCGTCGTAGCCGTGTCGCTTGACCCGGACCGACACGCTCGCGCTCCCGTTGGCCGGCACGTTGATGTAAGGCTCGACCAACTCCAGCTCGAAATCCGGCGTTTTCGGCCTTGCGAGGAGCCGATAGCCGTAGGCCGGACCGCCGTGGTTTTGCAGGTCTTCCACCGTGATCACGACTTCCGACAGGTCCGGGTCTTTGGGGACCTCGAAATCCAAACGAGCGTCGAGAGTGCGGGGCGGAGGAGGAAATGCTTCGATGAAAAAATCGTCAACCGAGGCCAGCCGTTTTCCCTGGGCACCTTCGGCGTTGAGGACGCTGTCCAGACGAGAAGTCCCCAAAGAGGCCGCTTGCAATTCGACGATCCACCTTTGCCCCGGTGTCACGCGTAAGCGGTATTTGTCCACCTCTCCGGGACGTGAAATGCGCGCGTTGATCACGGTCGCGGGTTCCAATATCCGGGGTGAGCCCTCTTCCGGCTCGAACGCCTCCGGCAGGTCGCTCAAAACGAAACGGAAAGGGAGGCTCCCCTGCGGTTCGGATCCCGGCAACGGCATGAGCACGTTGGGGATCGAAGGCGGCACGTCCAAGTTCGGAGTGAGCGTTACCGCGTCGCTGAGATTGCCCCCGAAGAGAGTGACCTCCACCTTGCCTCCCCGTTGCCACCCGAGCGGGAAGAGGCCGTCGGCATAAGCGAAGGTGCCCATTTTCAAGCGATAAAAGTTTTCTTCCTGCCCACTGAAACGGGCATCATGGACCTGAACGAAATAATCACCGCTGGTCGCGAATTTCACCTCGACGCGACAGTCCACATTCAATCCAGGGGTGTCGTGGTCGTAGGCGATTTCTCTCCCGTCCGCACCCAGGATTTGGATCACCGGATCCAGGGCCGAGCCGGCGCGTCGGGCCTCCACCTCAAAGACGAGCCGCTCGCCCTTCCGGGCCGAAAACCGAAAGTAATCCCGGTCCGCTTCGCCAAGATTTCCATTTACGGTAACGGGCGACTTGATCGGTTGGGCTCGAGCCGGGGCGTCGTTCGGTTCCTGCTCGACAATCTCGGGGAGGTCTCCGACGGCGAACAGCAGAAGGTTGGATAAACCTTCCTGCGAGCGGATTCGGATCGGATACAAACCGACCGGGGCATCGGCCGGCACTTCGAGCAGAAAAGGCAATTGCGTGCCGGGCTCTGCGAGGTCCTTGGGAGGCAGAAGTCGCGCCAAGGAGCCGGGAATCGTCGTCATCACTTCCGCGCCCGTGGTTAATCCTTCCCCCACCAGCGTCAGAGTCAGCGTGGTTCCCCGCTGAATCCCACGCGGCTGCAATGCTTTCAGAAGCGGAGGGGCCGCCAGCACCTCGCCGGGCACCAGCAGCAATACGATCCATACGATTGCCGGGTACAAATACCCCCAGGGTGAGACAGGACGCCTCCGAGGGAGCCGCGTAAAAATGGATGGCAAGACTTTCATCGTTTTGATTCCCCCTGCATTTATTTGTGGGCCGGCATCTTTTCCCTCGCCGTGCTATAACGTGAATCGCAGGACCAAATGGATATCGCGGGCGTGGCTGTCATAGACTTGGTCCGGCCGGTCGAACAACGGATGTCCGGGGATCAGATTGTTGCGCGTGATGTTGGAGGGCACCGCCCGCACGCTGTTGAGCGACCCCGGCGTGAACTGAGGGTGGTTGAGCGCGTTGTAGAACACGGCCCGGAATTCGACCGCCTTGGACTCTGTGATGGGGAGCCGCTTGCTCACGCTGAGGTCGAAGTTGTTGATGCCGCGCAGCGGCAGGGTGTTCCGCCCGCCGTTCGGATGGACGCCGGCGCCGGCCTTGATGTAGAGGGCGTTCGGGTTGTCGGCCAGGTATCCGACCACGTGTCCGTCGCGGTTGGTCAGCGCCGTCACGTCGCTTCCGGTGCGGTCGATACCGTTCGGGTTGACCACGACCCGGTCCGTGGCGCCGTCCAGGTTGCGGTTGGAGTCCAGTCCGCTCTGCACCGTGGCGTATTGCGGCGACTCCGCCGTGTACATGCCGGAAAGCATCCAGTTCCCCAACACGTCCTTGAGCAACCGCCGTCGCGCATTCCGGTACCACGGGACCTCATAGACCCAAGCCATCGTGAATCGGTGCGTCCGGTCGAGGAACGAACGCCCGCGTTCGGCGCGCATGTCTTGGAAGTCCTGGGGGCGGCGCGGCGACAGCAGCGTTGAGAAGAGGTCGGCGGTGCTGTCGTCGATGTTTTTGCTCCAGGTGTAGGCGCTGATGAACTGGAGGCCGTTCGAGAACCTCCGCTTCGCCTCGGCCGCCAGCCCGTGGTAGATGGAGTTGCCGCGGTTGGGAAACGTGTAGATGATCGGGCCGAATCCGGCGTTCGCGAACGCCGGCAGGGAGACCGGTTGCGCGTCGATGTCGGCGAGTGTCAAGGTCAGCGCGTCCAATTCGGACTGGGTCGGACGTTGGTAGAACGTGGGAAGCGAGCGCTGCGGATTGGCCCGGGCCACCAGCGGCAGGATGGTCTGCGTGAAGAGCCTGACCCCGCGGGTGCCCAGGTAGCGCACCGACAGGGTGTAATCTTCCGCAACGACCCGCTCGACCCCGAAGTTCCACTGCAGAGAGTAGGGCAGGTGCTGGTCCGGGATGTAGGCCGAAGTGAGCGAGCGAGCCGCCTCCTCGTCGAGCTCGTCCGGCCGCTGGTCCGGCCGGATGCCGCCGTTCGCGAGATAGTTCGGCGTATCGACAGTCGTGTCGCCCCGGAACGTGTTCTCTAGCTGCGGGGGCTTCGACAGTTGACCCAGGTTCGTGAAATACGTGTCGTAAGCGACGCCGAAGCCGGCACGGATGACCATCTTCCCGTTGGAACCGGGCGAATAGGCCAGTCCGGCCCGGGGAGCAAAGTTGCGTTTCTGCGCCTTCGGCACGCCGAAAGTCAGCACTCCCGGAACGCTGGAGATGGCGTTCAGCCGTTGCAGCGTATCTCCATACGGCACGCCCTTGTATTCGTGGCGGAGGCCGAGGGTGAGCGTGATGTTGCGTCGGATTTTGGTCTCACCGCTGAAGTAGGAGTAGAACTCGGTGTTGTTCCCGTGGTACACGCTTCCGCCGGTATTGCGCTCAGCTTGGATGTCGGGACTCAAGTCGAGCAGAAAGCGTTCGAGCGTCGAGTAATTGTAATCGCCCCGCTGTCGCTGCACGAACAATTCGGAGGTGATGTTCCGGCGGGCGTCTGCCCCGAACTTGAGCGTGTTGCGCCCGCGGACGAACGTGACGTTGTTCACGATCTGGTAGGTGTTCTGCACTCCCCGCTGGGGCGAGACGTTGTACGGGCCGATCTGGATGTCGAGGTCCTGCTCGATCGTGATGTTCGGAAAGGAGTCCAGCCCCGGGAACTCGAAATCGCCCGCCGGCAGATTATCGGACGAGCGGGTGTAAGCGAGCCGGGTCTCGTTGAACCAGTCCGGCGAGAGGGTGCGGAAGTACGAGAGCGTTGCCAGGTGTCGGCTGCCCTGGCCCTCGCTGGTGAACGTCGGCAGGTCGGGAACCGCGCTGGGGTCCACTTCGACGTACGCGTTGCGGATGTAGCGGAAGCGCACCTGGTCCCCTCGCTCCCCGGCGTAGTCCGTGCTGACCAGCCAGGAGCTGTTGTCTTGGTACGCGGGTACGTTGATCGGCAATACCCCGATCGGGATCTCCGTGCCCAGGACCGTCGTGGTGCGGTCGGCGGCCAGAGCCGGCGGCACGTAGCGCTGTAACACTCCCAGGTTCGTGCTCGAAAGGCCTGGTATGCGGTCCAGGGCGTCGAACCCCCCGGCCGTTGGCGACGAGAAGGGGCGGCCCGGGGCGGAGGCTATGCCGACCGGATTCAGTTGGAACGTACCGAAGTAGAAGAGCCGGTTGCGGATGATGGGACCGCCGACGGTGCCCCCGAAGCGATTGTCGTCCAGACGCGGATTCTCAAGAATGCCGCGTCGTTTGTTGGACTCGTCGATCGCGTTCAGATGACGATTCGATAAGTACTCGTACAGGGAGCCGTGGATCTCGTTGGTCCCGCTCTTGACAACCGTGTTGAACTGCCCGCCGGTGGAGCGGCCGAATTCCGCGCCGTACTGGTTCTGGAGGAGGGAGAACTCAGCCACCGCCTCGTTTGGCACATCGACGATTCGCCCGGTGACGCCCTTGTCGTTGTTGTCGGCGCCCTCGACCATGAAATTGTTATTGCGGGGCCGCTGCCCGCCGATCGACGGTCCTTGGCCCAGGCCGGTGCCTCCGCTGGAAGCGACGCCGGCGCCCTGCAGGGACAGGTTCAGCACGCCCAGGGAAATGTCGGAGCTGGGGCTGTAGAGCGCTTGACGGGAATCGAAGGAGCCGCCGATGATCGACGAGGTGGTGTCGATCTGCGCCGTTGCCGCAGTGACCTCGACCTGCATCCGAACGTGGCCCAACTCCAGGGTGACGTTGACAGTGGTGGAGCGGTTGAGGGCGATGGCGATACCGGACAGAATTGTCGGCGCGAAGCCTTCCAGCTCGGCGGACAGCGTGTACTGCCCCACCGGGAGGTTGTTAAAACGGTACGCGCCGGATTCGTCGGCCTCCTGGTTCCATCTCACCCCGGTGTTGACGTTCTCGACGACCACGGCACAGCCCGGAATGGACGCGCCGGTCTTGTCGAGGACGATGCCTACCAGGTGTCCGTCCGCCGCCTGAGCGCGGGCCGCTTCCGGCGCGACCCATAGCATTGTCACCGCTGCCGACATCGCTACAAGTACCCGTCGCGCTGCAATTTTTCCCATTGCCATTGGGTTACGGTTCTGTTCCTACCGAACCAGAATTTCCTTTCTGGCCGTCCCGGCACGGATAGGGTATCCGACCCACGGCTGCGATGCAACGGTTCGGAAGGTCGGGACGGCAATCCAACGTGAAAATCCGGGCGGAGGGGTCCTCTGCAAAGCCCAAAAGACACGAAAGACAGGGAAGGCGAACTGCTTACCCGGAAGACCGGATAAAACCCCATGACGCTGCTGTGCGAATCAATGGGCTCGGCTCTTATGATAAGCCATCTCAAGTCGATCCAAGGCTTCCGCGTCTTGCAACTTTCCCGTCAAAAAACCGTGCATCACGCTGCTTGCCTCGATTTGAAAAGTCATATATCCAGGGTATCGGGGCCGCAACCAGGATCGCTCCAAAGTCTCTCGCGTATCCCGAAAGAAGTTGCCGGAAGCTCGATTCACCTGATCGTCTGCCCAGGCTTCGGCGTTGCCCGGCTGGCCTCCCGAGTCGAAGTACAACCCCTTCTGGCAGTCCGCTCCTGCAATCCAGAATGCGTAGTTCAGGGCCACGTCGATCGCATGGCTTACGGAGGAGACACCGATACCCGCCCCGCCGAGAACCGAACCGCGCGGCCCCCCGTCACCGACCGCCGGAATGTCGATGAACTTGAGCCGGTGAGGACGAAACTCCGCTCTGGCATAATTCGCATATCCGAATAGAAGCGGGCAGTATAGGTGGGAATCGTGGCGACTGAGCCGTTCCAAAACCTGAATGGGGTTCATCCCGAAACACTCGTCGGGAAGATATTGAGCCATTTGTTGGAGTGTCGCCAGTACGGCTCGTCCTTCTTCCCGACCGATCAGTCTCTCTTTCCCGGAAGCACAGGGACTGCCGAGGTTGGCGGCCAGGGTAAAGAAGCTCATGAGAGCATCAACGGGCTTGAGAGGCCAAAGAACCTTACCGGCTTTTGCCAAGGCAAGAACTTCCGGCCATCGGGTTGGAGGCCGGGGTATGAGGTCAGGCCGATAAACCGCCACCTGGGCCGCGGCGTCGATCGCCAGACCCCACTGGTGGCGGTCGAATTCGTAGATGGCATGAGAACTTCCCACGGTTTGATCCGCCAACAAGGCCAGTTCCTGTGATCGACCGACCTTGTCCAAGGGCACGAAACATCCCTGGCGGGCAATGATCCCCATGTGCGGGTGATCGAAAACAATCAGGTCGAACTCTCTGGCCAGCTCTTCGATGGGAAAATCGGCAAAAGCCTGTAACGACCGCTTCTCCCATGCAATCTCCACTTCGGGATGGAGGGCAGCATAAGCACTTGCCGTGACCTGCAGCGGATCGTAACCTCGGGGATGGTCCCAGGTAATGCCTTTCAGGTGAAGCATGAATCCAGACTCCCAGGGAGGGTGCAACGCATCCGAACTGGAATGTCTTCCGGGTTCATGGCAAGCTTTATCGGCGAAATGCTCAATCAGAGAGGGGAAGTCGTGCTGGCCTGTGAACATGTGCTGTTGGAGTAAATGGGGCGTCCTTGTAGAAATAGGCCAGGCGGATGGCTTCCGGGTCAGCCGCCAAGCGGATCACTTTCTCGTATTCCAGCAAGGCGCTTTCTCGCTCGCCCCCCTGATCCAATATTCGGCCCCGCTCCAGCAGGGCCCATGCGAGGACATTTTTATCCGCAGAGCCCATCCGCTCTACTTCCTGGAGAGAGGATAAGGCTTCCTCCCGGTTGCCGGCAGCGTCTTGGGTACGCGCGAGCTCCAGTAAGGCGTCTTCGGGCCTAAGAATGCGAGGATCGGGCGGATGATGGGTTAATTCGGCCAGCAGTTCCCGCGCAGCTTGGGCGGCCTCACGGTAGTATCCCTGCTGACGATAGAGCTTGGCGAGTTCGGACAAGATAAGGTAATTGTGGGGATAGTCGGCCCGCAAGCCTTCCAGAACGCTTCTAGCCTCTTCTCGATTCCCCTCGCGGATGGATGCTACACCCAGGAGCAAGCGCGCATACGTGCGAAAAAGATGGCCGTACTTCGCCGTGGCTCGCAGATATTCCAGGCCCCGCTGACGGCTGCCGCGCCGCGCACCCAACAAGGAAAGAAAGAAGCGTTGCAGCCCCGGCAAGCTCCCCACAACGTACTCCCGCACACCCAGCACCACTCCGGTGTCCCAGATCTCGGGATGGAGCTGCCGAAGTCTCTTATGGTGTTTGTAAGCTTTTTCGCCTTGCCGAAACCCCTGGAAATGCTTACGCTCAACCCCGGCTTTGAAGTTCGCCAGGGCTGCGTAAGTCAACCCCAACGCAAAAAGTCCATCCGCATCCCCAGGATTCTTTTTCAGCCGTTGCCGGGCCAGCCGCTGCGCTTTATCGACCGTTTCCTGGAAACGAGCCCTGGATTCAGGGTCGGCCGGCACCCTTGGCTGTCGGAGAAATTTGTTGTCGGTCACAAAGAGTTGGCTCTGTAACGTGCCTTGCCGGGCCAGGGTTTCATACAGCAGTCCCGAGGCCAGAAAAGCGCGGGCGCTGGCACTTTCCGGCTCGGCCGCAATCACCTGGTGGAACAATTCAAGTCCTGCCGTGAATCTCAAATTGTAGAGGTGCTCGAAGGCAGCTTCCAGTTTCGCTTCGCTGTCTGCGGAGACTGCGGCCGCGCCGGCCGCAAGTAAGCGGGTCGCAGGAATCGCAGTTTCTCCGGCCAGCGCCAGCAGCAATCCCACCAGAAGCCCGGAAACCACAGGAATCCTGCGTATCATAAGAAGTGCTTTCCTAATCTTGCTGCCATCGGCGCCGACGGGCGGCGCTCTTCAAAATCTCAACCACATCCTCCTCCAGAAGAAATCCCCGACGCTGCAGGTCCAGGGCGCTCTCGGTAACCTGCGTCAAGTAAATCTCGCGGCTGGGATACCGTTCCAGGACCGAAGGGCGGGAGTCCCGGCTCTGGTTCCGTTCCTCGGGCGTGCCCGGAAAGGGCAGGTAGGACCCGGACCATCGCGCCAGCATTCCTGCGGCTCCATACGGGGCGGCCCGAAGATTCCAGCCGGTAAAGGTAGCCAGCGGCACGGCGATGTCGGGGAGACGAATGCCAGCCAACTCGTTGCCGTCGGCGTCCACGGCCGGCACCAGAGTGTGATACGGTCGGCCCACCTGCGGGGGAACATGGTCGGCAATTCCCTCGGTGTGCCAGCGCGGTCCGGGATCAAGTCGCAAGGGAACGTAGAACGATTGCGGGATGCCTACCCCGGGAATCTGGGGAAAAGACCGGCGGTAGGCCTCCAGGTTGACCAGGGTGCCGTCGGCGATGCGCGGATAGCGGCTCTCCGGGGGCTCTTTTCCGGTCGTGACCCAGCGGTCCAGTGCTCCCAGCAATGCCCGCAGCAAGGGTCGATGGTCGAGCACGTTGGCCCCATTCTGGTAGATACCTCGATCCGGCGAACTGGAGACCCCGTGTTGAGCTCCGGTGAAGAAATACAGCCTCACATTGGGATCCAAACCTATATCGTGCTGGCCCTCTACGTCGGTGTGTAAAAGGGAGCCGGCCCGGGCCCAGTACTCCGTGGAGGTTTCCGTAAAGAAAAATTTGGGCACATGGCCTGATTTACGGGCCCGGGTCAGGAAATCTCCTCGCCGACCCGTAACGGGGTCCTCTTGCAGCACGGAGGTGAACGGGAAGAAATCGGTGGGGTACAGGTTATCTTCGTGATGACTTCCATGCCGGGTGGTCTGGGCAAAGCGGTAATTGAACATTCCCTTGCCGGCTCCTCCCACGTGAGCTAGAGCACCGTCAAAGACGATACGCTTCTTCTCGTCACCGTTGAACCCGTCATAGACGAAGTGATGGATGAATCGACCGGATTGGGAAATTCCGAATATGTAGGCGCGCTCGATCACCTCAGCCAGGGGGTTGGACGGCCCGGGTCGTTCCTGGGGCCCATAACGGAAGAAGGAGATCGCGTCGCGTACCGCTACGAAGCCCAGGCCGGTAACTCGCGGGTCCTTGCCCCGATAGACCAGCTCATACAACCATCCCGGACGGAATCCTTGCTTGAGGTAGAGGTGGGTGGGGTCGGGGATCACCCGGCCATCTTCCCTGCGGGCCAAGCTCCACTGTTCGTGAGGCACCTCAACCGCCGGCGCGGAGCGCAGCGGACGCATGGTCAGGGTGGCATTCCGGTTGTCGAGGCTGACCGCCGGGTAGGGAGTTGAGTTGCCCCAGTAAAACGGCTGGCTGAATGTTTTCTGATTGACGGTGATTTCCGCGTAGATCGTGCCGGTGATGGTCTGGCCGTCTTCTTCTCGCCGGGCAATCGGCAGATCAATTTGCAATCGGTTGTTACCGGGTTTCACGTCGCCATTCCAGCCACACCATAAGAGGGTGTAGCCTTCCCGCATGAGAAAACCGTTGCCGGCATCGCTCCGTGTCGTGGGGTTATTGCCGCCTCGATTGTTGAACGCCCGCAAGGCCAGCTTGTTGCCGCGGTTATTGACGTCGTAAAAGAGGCGGCGATTCCCACGGGTCGCGTCCAATGGCTTGAGCAGGAAGAAATCAGTCCGGAATTCCACCTTCCCTTGCGGATTGCGCGGGGCCAGCTTCAGATCCACCACCCGTTGATTGGCAGGATTCCGGGGATCGGCCTCCAGGTAGAGCTTCCCCGTGATCTTTTCATAGGGGCCGGTACGACCAAACGAATGGCCGTCGGCGAAGGGCTCCCGCCGGTCGATTTCGATGCGGACCACTTCCGCATAGACTGTGGTGGCCATCCCCACGAACAGAAACACGCCGAGAAGAGTCCCGTAAAGGGTTCGGCCGAATTGAACAAGACGGGGAAACACCATGCCATCCATCCCGAATTCCTCCTTCCAATGGCCTACGATAGACAGCATCTTACATCCGGCGCGGTGCCAAAGCAACGCTTCCCAATTAAGACGATCGGCTGGCTCCACGATGCGAGTCCGCGCCCAAGTCCGGGAAGCGGTCGCGGGTCGGCGCGGAGGTGGCCGGTTGCCGTTCGGGAGGTGTCGTTGCGCACGCTGAACGCGCCTCGGATGCAGAAAAAGTACTAGATGTTGTGCACGTCCTGGTTTCGTGTCGTTTTTGCTTGACAGCCGTACATCCGCCTTGCGCATACTGGCATCGTAGTAGGAAGGAAGCCGCCGCGACAGAAGTTTTGCGATGATCGAGCGGCGGCGAAAAAACGGAACGGACGCTGCGGACCTCCCCCGCTCCGTGGCCTTGCCGATGAGGGCGGCGGATGGCCCGAGGCACCCGCCGCTGGCCCCTGCGAAAGCGCACCCCTCTACAACCCCTATCCCCTCGGTGCACCGGCAGGCGCCGATCGTTGCCCGGAATCGACCCCAGACTCGACGGTCTCGCATGACGGCGGCACACGGGACACGGACCCGTCCCGGGGAGGAAAGCCCCAAGGCGGTCCCCCGACGAAGAGATCAGGGAACTCCCGTACCCTGCACAACCCCGCCGCGACGGCGGCTGCGGGGGAGGTTGCGGACACCCTTCAGAACGTGAACGGCGCGCACCACGGAAGGGTATCCCGAAAAAACAGCCGAGTGGAGCTGGATGACGGGTTCCACTCCGAGAACGGCTCACGTCAAGGCCGAGATGCGCAGGAAGGCGAGCATCTACCTGGAGGGAGACAGTTCAGACCGGTCCCGGATCTGGGGCGGGACCGGCAGCAGTCACGGCCCGATGCGATCCGCAAGTCGAAGGGCTACCCGGCGATGAAGCCGGGAGACGGGGTGGCGATCGACACCCTGGAGGCGCGGCTCGTTGCGGGAGGGGTACGGAAGCACGTTACGGCAGAGACCCGGGTCTTTACGCCGGGACGAGGGCGAGGTCGGTCCCCGCGCCCCGGCCACCACGGCACCTTGTTTTGGGACCCGCCTGGACCCATTGCGGGAGAGGATGCCATCTTCACGATCACGAAAGGAGGTAAGATGTACGGCATGTACGGAACGAATACAAGCCCTTGACAGTCACAACGCAGAGACTTATGATGTTTCCAACCTATTTTGCAGCGCTCAATCGGCTATCGGCCGCGATCCATTGCCGAGTCATTCTCAAAGGATTCCGTTCCCGATGAATTTAGTGATGATACGTAGCAAGCTCCTCTGCTTGCTATCATTCCTGGTGGCGGGAGTTTTCTTTTCGCCGCCGCTCAAGAACGCCGCACCGCTGAAGGACCGCTTCACCCCACAGGATCGTCAATACTGGGCCTTTCAAGAAGTCAAGCGCCCCGGGGTCCCTAAGGTTCGGGATGCAAAATCGGTTCGTAATCCGGTTGACAACTTTATCCTGGCCCGGCTCGAATCCAAGGGTCTTTCTCTGTCGGCTCCGGCTGAAAAATCCACGCTGCTCCGCCGCGCCGCCTTCGACTTGATCGGCCTGCCGCCTACCGAGCAGCAGGTGGATGAATATCTGACCGATCGCTCTCCGAAGGCCTTTGCAAAGGCCGTGGATCGGTTGCTGGCCTCACCGCACTACGGGGAGCGCTGGGCGCGGCACTGGCTTGATTTGGCACGGTATGCGGAAAGCGAAGGCTTCAAAAGCGACGAGACCCGGCCCAACGCTTGGCGCTATCGGGACTACGTCATCCAGGCCTTCAACCAGGACAAGCCCTACGACCGATTCATCCGGGAGCAAATTGCTGGAGACGAGCTTTGGCCCGGCGACTTTGACGCCCGAATCGCCACCGCCTTTAACCGTCACTACCCCGACGAGAGTAACGCCCAAGACCTTCTGAAGCGACGCCAGGAGATCTTGAACGACATCACGGATACCGTGGGCGCGGTATTCCTGGGCCTGACCTATGGCTGTGCCCGGTGCCACGACCACAAATTCGATCCCATCACCCAGGCCGACTACTACCGCATGCAGGCCTTTTTCGCGAATGTGGGGGCGAATGACGAGATCGTTTTCTGGGCCCCCGACCGGGTTCGCAAGTATCACGACCGAATGGCTGCGTGGCAGGAGAAGACTCGTCCCATTCGGGATCAGATGGAGACGCTGATCGAGCCCGAACGCCGGAAGCATGTGGCCGAGGGCCTGAAAAGATACCCCCCCGAAATTCGGGCTGCCGTCAACAAGCCGCCTTCCGAGCGGACTCCGATCGAGTGGCAGATGTATTACCGGGCCAAGCCTTACCTCAATCCGAGTTCGGATACGCTGGCCAAAAAACTCAAGGACGAAGCCAAGGATCGCTGGCAAGCGCTGCAGGCCGAGCTGGAAGCTTTTGCTCACGTTCATCCGGGTGAGCTGCCCATGGGAACGGGAATCATGGACATCAGCCGTCAGGCCCCGCCGACTCACACGTTATCCGTGGGAGTGTATGATGCCCCGATCGCAGAGGTCCAACCGGGATTCCCCTCGATCCTGGACCCCGGGCCGGTAAGGATTCAACCGCTCAAGGCCGTCGAGTCCACCGGGCGCCGTACCACGTTGGCAGACTGGTTAGCCAGCCCTCGGAATTCGCTAACCGCCCGCGTGATGGTGAACCGTATCTGGCACCATCACTTCGGCAGGGGTATCGTTGCCACGCCGAGCGATTTCGGCAGAACCGGTGATCGACCCACTCACCCCGCATTGCTGGACTGGTTGGCCGATGAGTTCATCCGCAGTGGCTGGAGCATCAAGCACATGCACCGGCTCATTATGGGGTCGAACACCTATCAACAGGCCTCTGTTTACCGCGCAGAGGTTGCAAAAGTGGACCCTGAAAACCACTTGTGGTGGCGATTCTCCCGACACCGGTTGGAGGGCGAAGTCATCCGTGATTCCACCCTCTTCGTCGCGGGCCTGTTAAACACCAAGATGGGGGGAGCCAGCGTCTTCCCCGACCTTCCGTCCGGCATGGTTACCCGCGGTGGCTGGGAAGTCTCCGAAGACCCCGCCGAGCGCAATCGCAGGAGCATCTATGTCTTCGTGCGTCGCAACACCCGCTACCCGATGCTGGAGGTCTTCGACATGCCCGATACGCACGAAAGCTGCGGGCGCCGTCATATCACGACTACGCCCACGCAGGCGTTTACTTTGCTCAACAGCGAATTGACATTCGAGTGGGCCCAGGCCTTCGCGGAGCGCCTCTTACGGGGTGGAGATCCTGAGAACGTCGAGGCGCAAATCGAAAGAGCCTACCGCTTGGCTTATTCACGCCCCCCCGACTCCGGGGAGATGAACACCGCCATCGATTTCTTCGGGCGGCATCGTGCGATCCTGGCCGGACACCCGGAAGCCGACCGGGAGTTGCGATTGCCATCTTGGGTACCGGAGAAAGTCGATCCGGTGGACGCGGCAGTTCTGGTCGATTTCTGCCACATGTTGATGAACTCGAACGAATTCGTTTATCAGAACTAGGAACGGGCCATGATGAGCGGGCAAAAAGAGCGCAATCCTATTTCCCTCCCCTCGCGACGTGAGTTTCTCACCCGTGCCGGGAGTGGCCTGAGCGGGCTGGCATTGGGTTATTTGCTGGGCCGGGAAGGTATGGTTCCCTGGGTAACTGCATCGGCACCGGCCAATCCGCTGGCTTTCCAGCAACCCCACCATCCGCCGCGGGCCAAATCGGTCATTTGGCTTTTCATGGAAGGTGGACCCAGCCATATCGACTTATTCGATCCCAAGCCGATGCTGGAAAAGCTGGCGGACCAGCCGGTGCCGGAGTCCTTCCGCGTCCCCCTAACGGCAACGGGCACTGGTTCGAATACCCTGATGCCCTCCCGTCGCACCTGGAAACGTTACGGGGAAAATGGTATCTGGGTCTCTGACTGGTACACCCAAATCGCCCAACATATCGATGACATTTCCGTTTTGCGCTCGTGTTGGGCCGACGGCTTGAACCATGTCGGCTCCGTTTGCCAAATGAACACCGGCTCCATTCTGGCCGGACGGCCCTCTCTGGGTGCCTGGGTCACCTATGGTCTGGGTTCAGCCAATGAGAATCTGCCTACGTTCGTGATTCTTACCGATGCGAAAGAAGTTATCGGTGGCCCGAAGAACTGGAGCTCCGGTTTCTTACCCGCCGGCTACCAGGGCACACCGTTCCGCAAGGAAGGTCCCCCTATCTTCCATTTGTCCCCTCCCGAAACCGTAACCGAAAGACAGCAGCGGAGTCGGTTGGACCTGCTGTCGGCCTTGAACCGGCACTATGCGGCTGACAAACGCGAGGACTCGGAACTCGAAGCCCGGGTCAATTCCTATGAGTTGGCCTACCGAATGCAATCGTCGGCTCCCGAGGCGGTGGACCTGTCCCAGGAATCCGCAGCCACCAAGAAGCTCTATGGCATGGATGAGGAGATGACACAGAGGTTTGGCACCAATTGCTTGATGGCTCGTCGGTTGGTGGAGCGCGGCGTCCGATTCGTTGAGCTTTACTGCGGCAGCGGCAGCGGCTGGGATGCCCACTCCGATTTGGAAGGCAACCATTCAAAAATGTGCAAGATATCGGACCGACCCATCGCCGGGCTGCTGACGGACCTGAAGGCCAGGGGTCTGCTGGAGAGCACGCTGGTAGTTTGGGGCGGTGAGTTCGGTCGTACACCGTTCAATGAAAAGGGCAAGGGCCGCGACCACAATCCTTGGGGATTCACCCTTTGGATGGCCGGCGGCGGCACTCGCGGTGGGCAGGTGATCGGCACCACCGACGAAATCGGACTCCGGGCCCAGGAACGCCCCTGCCACGTCCATGACATCCACGCCACGATTCTGCACCTGATGGGCTTGAACCACTTGAACCTGACCTACATGCACAACGGCAGGGGCGAGCGGCCTACCATTAACGGCGGGAATGTGATCGAGGAAGTGTTGGCTTAGCCTGAAAAATACCGCTTGAAGAGATCCGTCCCCTGCTGGCGAGTCATGCCGGTTGCTTCTCCTGCCCTGACGCTTCCGAACCCGAAATCCTTACCGCTTCCACCCGATTCGGTCGCCGTGTTCCCCTTTTTTATTTCACGACTTGGTATAGGGGGGAAAGTGGTTCTGCCTATCGCTGCTTGAGTCCTCGCCTGCGGGTAAGTCTGAAATCAAGCCCACTGAAATAAACCTGATCCGCTGGTCATGTTCAGGCGGCTCCGCTCGGACTCCTCGGCTCGCCGCGGTTGGTTCACGCGGGGATTCGATTGCATATCTTCCCCGGATCACAGCGTTGCGGCTCCGAGGGTTCCCGCCGCCTATTTCTCCAAAATGGGGTCGGGGAGGGCGAAGGTAATGAGCGCGCTGCCGGCGGGTATGGCGACGTACTGTTTCCCATCCAGCCAATAGGTCATCGGGGAAGCGTAGATGGGAGCGCCGGTCTGAAAGTGCCAGAGGTCCTTTCCGGTCCGCGCATCGACCGCCAGGATGTAGCCCTCCATATCGCCGGCGAAGACCAGCCCGCCCGCGGTGGAGAGCGTACCGGCCCACGGAGCCGAAAAGTATTTGAATTCCCATTTCAGCTCGCCCGTGCGCGGATCAAGAGCGCGCAGGGCTCCCCACTGCTTTTCGTCGGCGGCCGGCTGAAAAGCGCTGCCGAAGAAAAAGACTCCTTCACGGAAGGGTTGCTCCGAGCTGAAGTAGATGTCGCACTGCTCCCGCGCGGCCACGTAGAAAAGGCCGGTCTGGGGATTGTAGGAGGGAGACATCCAGTTGGTCGCCCCCGACAGTCCGGGACAGAGGTAGTTTCCGTCCGGCGTGGGGTCGCTGCCCGGCAGAACCACCGGACGGCCATCCGGCCGGATTTCCTTGGCCCACGTCTGGCGGGCAAAAGGCGTCGCGAGAAGGAATTCTCCATTCGTCCGGTCCAGAACGTAGTAGAAGCCGTTGCGGTTGGCCTGGATAAGAAGCTTGCGGGGTTTGCCCTGGAACTCCAGATCGACCAGCACGGGAATTTCCGTCGCGTCCCAGTCATGCACGTCGTGAGGCGTGAATTGGAAATACCATTTCAGCTCTCCCGTGTCGGCGTCGAGCGCCACCACGCAATCGGAATAGAGGTTGTCTCCCTCGCGCTCCCCGCCAAAGAGGTCCGGCCCGGGATTTCCGGTGCCCCAGTAGATGAGGTTCAGCTCGGGATCGTAGGTGCCGGTCATCCAGGCCGGAGAGCCTCCCGTCTTCCAGGAATCCCCCTCCCAGGTTTCATGTCCGGGTTCACCCGGCCCGGGGATGGTGTAGAATCGCCAGACGCGCTGGCCGGATTCCGCGTCGTAGGCGTCAATGAAACCCCGGATTCCGAACTCGCCGCCGCCCACCCCGACAATGATTTTGTCTTTAACGGCCAGGGGCGCGAGGGTGAAGGCGTATCCCTTGCGATAGTCCGCCACTTCCACGTCCCAGATGACGTTACCGGTCTTCGCATCCAGGGCTAACACATGCGCGTTCAGGGTAGCCATGAAGAGCTTGTCGCCGAGCGCCGCGAATCCCCGATTTACCTTTCCGCAGCAGGTGGGAAGCTCCTCCGGCAACGGATGCCGATACCGCCAGATTATCCGTCCGGTACGCGGGTCCAGAGCGTAGGCCAGATTGTCCTGCGCCGTTACATACATGACGCCGTCAAAAACCAGCGGGGTGTTTTCGAACTTGCCCCGGGCGTCGCTCTGGAACACCCACTGCGGCGCCAGGTGCTGGACGTTGGCCGTGTCAATCTGCTGCAAGCCGCTATGCCGCCGTCCGCTGTAGTCGCCGGAATAGGTGAGCCAGTTTTGCGGGGTTTTCGTGGCGTCACGCAGTTGCTGATAAGTTACCTGGGCCCACCCGGTGTCGGTGGCTAAGATCGCCGCGATGAGGGCGAGTAAAATTTTGTACTTTTGCATTGCCTTTCCTTATTCTGGAATTTCCGGATCTCCTCTTCGGGGTTGACCGTTCCCTACCGGCTGAGCTCGCGACCTCGGCCGGCCGGTAGAAGGTTCCCTATCGGTCGCGCAGACCGTCCAGGTAAGCGACCAAATCCTGCAGGTCCTTTTCGTTCAACATCTCCCGGGAGTAGGCCGGCATCAGAGAATCCGACTCATAAATCACCTCTTTGAGGTCCTTCTTCAAGATGAAATGGAGCTGCTCGTCAGGAGACATAAGCTGAATGGAGAAGGTATCTTCATTCTTGCGCACGCCGGTGATTCGCTCGCCATCCTTCCTGACCACGGTCACCGTCTTATAGGGATCGGGGATTTTCTTGCCCGGCTCGCGAATGGATTCGATCAGGTAATCGGCGGAGCGGGTACGACCGACCCGGGAGAGATCGGGACCGAACAGACCTCCCTGGCCCTGAATCATGTGGCACTGGGAGCAGTTGCTTTTGACAAAGAAGATCTTCTCGCCCGAGGAGCGGTTTCCGGCTACCGGCGGGCGGGAGTCCTCTCCCAGGGTGCGGAGAAAGCTGACCAGCATCCAGATCTCGGTCGTGTTATCGGCATGAGTATAAGCGGGCATCTCCGTGCCCGACACTCCTTGTTCGATCGTACGGAAAAGTGCCGCGTCGCTACCACTTTGCACCCAACGGCCCAGTGTCAAATCCGGGCCGCGGCCTCCTCCGCGCGCATCGATGCCGTGACAGAAGGCGCAGTGTATCCGGAACAATGACCGGCCTTGCACGGGTGCGCCGGCA
Source organism: Terriglobia bacterium (assembly GCA_965222885.1). Classification (GTDB taxonomy): domain Bacteria; phylum Acidobacteriota; class Terriglobia; order UBA7540; family JAPUME01. The sequence goes on along the minus strand of OZ244973.1, from coordinate 3,638,695 downwards.
TCACCGGCATACGGGTTGGGGGGATCCTCTTCCTGATCTTCCCGACCCATCCCTGGTGTGATCCCGCCGGCGATCAGACAGGCCCAAAGGGCGGGCAGAAGCACGAGCTTTCTTGGAATCCCTCCTCTTCGTCGTGACAAGTTCCCCTACCTCCAGGTTGCAGTGAAATCATGGTGGCATACGGTGCTACGATCAACGCCTGGGTTGCGGCGCGAAAATCGTGCGACGAAGCCCGCCTTGACAAACATCTCCTTGGTTTACGCGCAGGCTCCGTCGGTTCGAGGAGTCAGAAGCGTCCTTAGCCGACCTCAGCCATTTTTAAGCCTATGGGGTCCTGGCTTAGTTTTTCCCGACGGACGGCGATGTCGATCCCGTATAGGCGGGCCGCGTTTTCTCCCAGAACCTTTCGCTTGGCCTGGGGAGTCAGGTCCACACCGTATTCTTGTTTGATATCATCCGGCAACTCCAGGGACATGAACTCCTCCACGATCCACTTGGGTGACCAGATGGCGTAATCGCTTGCGAAGAGAATCCGATCTTCGCCCAACCAGAAAAGCAGATTGGCCATGATCTCGGCGAAATATCGTTTTCGCTTGTGAATAAACGCACTGGCGACCGACAGGCCAGCATAAATGTTCTTATCCTGGGTGGCAATCCAGCAGAAATCTTCCAGCCGGGGCAGGCCAATATGCTCGACGATGAAGTTCAGGTCCGGGAAGTCCGTGGCCACCTGGTCCACATCGCTGACATCAAAGGCGTCCCGGTTCAGCGGATAAACCGTCGGCCCTTTGTGAACGTGTATATTCTTAATCCCGAGTTCGCGGCAAGCTTCAAGATACTTATAGGCCCAGGGGTCCTTCAACGACCAGCCCCGCGAACCGTTTCGCCACTCGGCGGTATAGAGCTTGACGCCCTGGATGGGGTAATCCTGCGCCATTTTCCGGAATTCCTTCAGACCTACTCCTTTCGCCCGAGGATCGAACGCGCCGCAGAGGATAAAACGTTCGGGGTATTTCTGCTTCAAAACATGGTTCTGAATATGAGTGTTGAATCCCTGCTTATAAAACTCGTAGAGGTACGTTGAGGTAAAAATACCCATGTCCACGTGGCCCTGGAAGAACAGGTCCTGGATCATGGTCTGTTCATCATACTGACAAAATTTTTCAAAAGACCAGATGTACTCCTCCGGGCTCAGGCTGGTCTGGTAATCGTGGAAACAGCGGATCCAACCCTCACCCCATTGATTCCGCCAGTTCTGCGGGCTGGCATTCCAAAAGTGAACGTGGCCATCCACGATGAAAATCTCGTGACCCTTGGATCGATACATCTTATTCTCCTCATCTCAAGAAGTTCCGGAAGTCGGGGACTTGCGCGCAGCCAGCAACGCACAACAGAGAGAAGCATTCGCGTCCAGCGAGAGACGGATTGTGCGGGCTGCTTGAAAGTGTTTTTCGAGTTCGTTCTTCGCTACCGGCGTGCCTTCCAGATCGGTGATCAAAGGCGCCGTGGGCGAGCAATCCAGACTCAATTGGGCTCGGCGCGCCAGGTAGCGGCGGGCGGCCTTTCCCGACCGGATATAGGCTGCTGGGCCCTTGGGCCTCCGAACTTGGCACGATTCGCCATCCATGGAAACGTCGCCCACGCGAAGGGCACCGATTTGCTCCAGGGACAGGCCCGCTTCTTTTAAGCTGCGCAGCAACTGCTCCTGGCGTTTCATGAACCCTTTCCGCAGAAAAAAGTCCCGCAACTCATCAAGATTTCCGAATGCCTCATCCGGGAAGGCTTCCGGGAAAGATTTTCCGGCGTTGACTGCGGCCTCGATGCTTGGCCCGGCACAATGGTCTTTCAGGCGCACGGTGACATCCCGCACGGTTTCCACCGCAAGCACTTGCGACCGGATGTCTTCCGCCATCATGTATGCGAAATTGGGCGCACACCAGAAGGTAGGAAGCCGCACCTCTACGGTAACGTGGTCGCCCTCCGTGTGAAGAGATTCGACGAAGCCCAACTGCAGGATCGATTCATCGAGTTCCGGGTCCAGAACCGCTCCGAGCCGCTCCCGGATGGCTTCCTGATCGGGGAGGGAGGGGCGAGATGAATGTCCCTGGGTGGCCATGAAAGGTACGCCTCCGTTTTCGGGATGCCTGAGTGTATCACTTCTCGCTTCCGTCTTGAAGTCCGGAAGGTCGCTTGCGGACAGAATAGGAAAGAAGTGCCCAAGCCGCCCCGGGAAAAAGAAGTTGGCAATAGCAGCTTCCCGAAATCGAACCTGCAAGTCTGGCGCATGGCCCCGAGATTTTTGCCTTTCAGGGAAATATCTGAAGTAGAATCTGCCTGACCCGCCGAGCAAGCTCTTCCGACGGCACCAGAGCCCGAGGCCGTGCCGGCTCTGCATGTCGGCCGGGTGCTTGGATCGACTCGATAGGGAAAAAGGGCCGATAGGAAGAAAGGAGGAAGGGAAGTTGAAGCAAAAATGGGAGAAATCACGCTCTCTGTTGAATCGAGCTCAACAGTCACTAGCAGGAGGCATTAGCAGCCCTGCCCGAGCGGCATTTCCGGTTCGGCTCCATTTTGCCGACGGCTGCGGCTCGCGCCTTCAGGACGTGGATGGCAACCGTTATATCGATTACGCCTTGGCCTGGGGGCCTCTTATCCTGGGCCATCGTCATCCCCAACTGGTCGAGGCCATGCGCCGGCAGGCGGAACGGCCTCACGTTTACGGGGCCCAGCATGAACTTGAGTGTCGCGTGGCGGAAAGGGTCCAGGCGGTGGTTCCCTGTGCCGAGTTGGTAGCTTTCACCTCGAGCGGAAGCGAGGCCGTGCAACTCGCGCTGCGACTCTCGCGGATCTTTACGGGAAGGAACCTGATCCTGAAATTCGAAGGACATTATCATGGCTGGATGGACTCGGTGATGTTCAGCTACCACCCCGGCCGTGATCAGATAGGCCCCACCCACGCTCCTCACCCGGTGCCGGGAGCTGCCGGTCAAGTTCCTAACGCAGCGGAGAACCTGATCGTGGCACCATGGAATCGGATCGAGATTCTGGAACGAATTTTCTCGAAGAGGGGTTCGGAAATTGCCGCGGTCATCATGGAGCCGGTTCTTTGTAACAGCGGTTCTCTTCTGCCTTTGCCCAACTATCTGCAAGATGTCAAGAACCTTTGCCAGCAATACGGCTCCTTGCTGATTTTCGACGAGGTCATTACCGGATTCCGTTTGGCCCTGGGTGGGGCCCAAAGTCTTTATGGAATCGTCCCGGACTTGGCGACCTTCGGCAAGGCGATGGCCGGCGGGGTGCCTCTGAGTGCGGTGGCGGGCCGCAAGGAGATTCTGGAGCTCATGTTCGGAATCGGAAATGGCGTCGTTTTCGGCGGAACCTTTAATGGGAATCCGCTTTCCATGGCGAGCGCCCTGGCTACGCTCGATCAATTGGCCCAAGACGACGGAGCCCCACTGGCGCAAGCCAACCAAGTCGGTCGAATGTTGATGGAAGGAATTCGCAGGGTAGCTCAAAAGCACGGCATTCCTCTGGTTGTGACGGGTCTGGGAACCGCGTTCACTCTTCATTTCACCTCCCGGACCGAGCTGCGGGATTACCGCGATACGTTGGAAGACGATCAGGATCGATTGGGTCGGTTCCTTGTTCGTGCCCTCGACGAGGGCGTTTATGTTTTACCCGATGGCCGGCATTACTTGTCGGTCGTTCATACGGAAGACGACGTAGCGGAAACCCTGAATGCCTATGAGCGTGTTTTCGAGGGCTTGTCGTGAGAACTCCTGACTCTGGGAGCAGTCTCCCGCACGGCAAAGCATGGCGCGTACAGACGAACATCGTAGTTTTGATGGTCGCCTTTAGTGTCATGAACTATTTTGACCGGACGATCATGTCGATTGCCGGTCCGGGAATTATAAAAGAGTTCTCGCTCTCGGAAACGGAGATGGGAGGGATTTACACGGCTTTTTTGATTAGCTACGCGCTGATGATGGTCCCCGGCGGTTACCTGGTGGATCGGTTTGGCCCTCGCGGGGTCCTGACGGTGATGGGTCTGGGGGCTGCCCTGTTCACAGGCCTGACGGCTCTCGGTGGGCAGCCCGGTCTGGGCTCTTATCTCGGCATCGTCACTTCCTTTCTTGTCATTCGTTTCGGGATGGGAATGTTCACGGCCCCGTTGTACACATCCTGCTCCCGGATGAACGCGAACTGGATACCTTCGAGCAGGAGAGCGGCGGTTCAGGGGTTTATTTCCGCGGGAGCCGGGACGGGAAGCGCGGTTTCTCCCATCTTGTTTTCTTGGACCATCGCCCAATATGGCTGGCGCAACTCATTTTGGCTGGCAGCCATCGCGACAGCCGCTCTGGCCGTGCTGTGGCTGTGGTATGCGCGGAACCATCCTGCCGAACATCCTTCGCTGGGTAGCGAGAACGGTATCTCAAAGTTTGCGGGCGGTAAGACCGGGGAGGCTCCCGGAGCCCGCGTGACGCCCTGGCGCCGCTTGTTGACGGATCGGAACCTGATGCTTCTGACCGTTTCCTATTTTACCGTTGGCTACTTCGTGTACATCTATTTCTTCTGGATTTACTACTACCTGGGGGAAGTTCGCGGACTGGGACCTAATGAGACCGCCATCTCGACCACCATCATCTTTCTGACCTGGATGACCCTGGCGCCCCTCGGAGGATGGGCTTCCGATTCTTTGGTCAAACGGTTCGGATTAAAAACAGGGCGACGCGTCGTCCCGATGGTCGGATTGACCTTGAGTGCCCTCCTCCTCGCGGTCGGGATCAACTTGAGTGGGACGGTGGCTACGGTCGCGCTGCTATCACTGTCGTTTGGATTCGCCGCCTTTTCGGATGGGCCGTACTGGGCTGCCGGGATCGATTTGGGCGGCAAGCAGGTCGGCGCTGCCTGTGGCATCCTGAATACCGGATCAAACCTGGGAGGTTTGGCTCCCTTGATTACGCCCATTATTGCGGCTCACGTGAGTTGGTCCTGGAGTTTTTATTTTGGTTGCTTGGTATTGATGGTGGGGATTTTCCTATGGTTTTTTGTCGATTCCACCCAGACCATTACGGATGGCGACCCGGTGGTGGACGAGGCGCATCCCCGTATTTGAGAGCGCCCAGGATTCGGCGGTCGCATTCCGAGCCTTTCCCGATGAGGATAGCGGGAAGCTGACAGGCAGCAACCCATTCGGTATCCTCGGACGAGAGATCGGCTTACAGGCCTGACTCCGAAGGAGACACGATCATGCCATCCCGCAACCGATTGAAGAAGGTCTTAAGCGAAGGCCAAGTGGTCTTCGGAGGCTGCGCGCAGATTCCCTCGGTACCCCTGGTCGAGATCATGGGGCGGGCCGGATACGATTTCGTGGTCATCGATACGGAACATGGACTTTACGACATGCAGGCCGCGGGGGAGCTGGTCCGGGCGGCCCAGGGAGCTGACCTCACGCCGCTGGTGAGAGTTCTGAAAAATGACAAGGCGCTGATTATGAAAGCCTTGGACCTGGGAGCCCAAGGGGTGGTCGTTCCTCACGTCTCCCAGAAGGGAGAAGCCGCTCGGGCGGTGGAGGCGTGCGAATATGGGGGCACAGGCCGGGGAGCTTGTCCGCTGATCAGAGCCGCCGACTATGGTCTTTCGGATTGGAAAATTTATCAAGAAGAAGCCCGTCGCAACATCCTGCTCTTGCTGATCATCGAGGACCTGGAAGGCGCCCGCAATATCGAGGAAATTGTATCGGTCAACGGTGTGGATGCGGTATGGCTCGGCCCCTTTGATATGTCGGTTTCCGCCGGATACCAAGGGAACCTCGAACATCCGGCAATTGAGAAAGAACTGGACCGCATAATCGCGGCGTGTAAAGAGCGCGGCGTCTGGGTCATGCACGCCTTCCCCTGCGAGGCCAACGCCAAGGAAGTGGACCGGTGGGTCCGGAAGGGAGTCAGACTTGTGGTCCACAGTACGGACAGCTTTATTTTTGGCCAAGCTTGTAGCCGTTTTCTAAGATCGGTTTCTCATCTTCGAGGTGGCAAAGTAGACCGATAGAAAGGTTGGATTCCCGCGGTGATCTGGAAGCGCAGGGTCGAGCAAGAGAGTCGGGCAAGCCTGAGCGCATCACCTTGGAGTTCTGCCCCTTGTCAGGAGATGCGGATGCACCATCGTTTCGCTGTTTTCATTTTTTGCTTCACCTTTCTGATTCACATCTTTATCCCTGGCGGGCTTCCGGCCCAGGATAAGCCCAACGTCGTGCTGATTGTGACTGACGATCAGGGTTGGTGGGACGTCGGGGCCTATGGGAATCAGTCCATCGAGACCCCGGCCATGGACCGGCTGGCCCGTGACGGGGTTCGGTTCACTCACTTCTACGCGTCGCCGGTATGCGCCCCTACGCGCGCCTCTCTGATGACGGGGCGGTATTACCAAAGAACCGGCGTGTTTGACACCTACCAAGGCCGGTTCAACTTGCACATGAATGAGGTTACGCTGGGCGACGTGTTTCGAAAGCAAGGCTACCGCACTGCTTTCGTCGGGAAGTGGCACCTCGGCCAATACAGGAAGTATCATCCCAATAATCGGGGCTTCGACGAGTTCTTTGGACCGTGGCCTTACGAGGGTCTCCATCGTTACCTGGACCCTGACGGATTATATTGGAACCGTCATCCGGTCAGGACGACCGGGTATATCACCGATGTTCTCAACGCCCAGGCCATTTCTTTCATTGAGCGGAACCGGGACCGGCCCTTTTTCTTGTATCTCGCTCACAATGCACCCCACAGCCCTTTTCTTGTTCCCGACCAGTACATCGAAAAATACCTGAAGAAGGGGTTGCCGCTGCGCGAAGCACGCATCTATGGGATGATTACCTCCCTCGATGAGAATTTGGGACGGCTGCTCGAGACCATCGACCAGGCGGGCATCCGCCAGAATACGGTGGTCATCTTCATGAGCGACAATGGCGGAGTCAGCCGGTACTTCAGGGCGGGCCTGCGTGGCCAGAAGGGGACGGTTTACGAAGGTGGTGTACGGGTACCCTTCATGGCCCGATGGCCGGGTAGGTTTCCGGCCGGCGCAACGGTTCGGGCGATGGTGCAGCACATTGACGTTTTTCCAACCCTCTGCAAACTGATCGGGGCGTCGCTTCCAAGCGGACGTAAGATTGACGGGAAGAACATTCTTGCGCTCCTGTGGGACGGCGGCGGAAAAAGCCCCCACGAATACCTGTTTCATCAGTGGAACCGCGTGGAGCCCCTTCTGTCAGCACCGCCTCCCGAGCGAGTGGCGACCCTGAGTCGGGAAGATCAGCGCGGGTTTCAGCCGAATTGGGCGGTGCGGAACGCGCGCGGCTACAAATTGGTACGATACTTGATGAGGGGATGGGCCAATGCGGCTCCTCAACCAGAGCTTCAGCTATTCGATCTGACCCACGACCCCGGCGAGACGAACGACATTGCGGCTGAACGTCCCGGGATGGTTCGGGAACTGCGGAATGAATTCGAGAAATGGTTCGCGGACGTCACGGGCGGCCAGGATTACTCTTTCCGCGTGCCCATTGAAGTGGGACGGCGGGATGAGAATCCGGTGCCGATTGAGATCACCTGGGGCGAGCCCGTCGGCAAGAAGGTGCGCCCGACCTATCACGACGACCTCGGAGACACGGTCGATGATTGGAGTGACCTCGGAGATGCGGTCCGCTGGAAGCTCGACGTGGTCCGGGCGGGACGCTATGAGGTTATTTTGAGTTACGGTTGCCGAAGGAGCGATGCGGGTTCTGAAATCCGTCTTTCCGTGGGAAACGCGGAAATCCAGCACACCGTTCACGCGACGGCGGGGCGTAACGTATTTCGACGCGTCGTGGTAGGCACCCTAAAGCTGCCCCATGGACCGGCGATTCTTGAAATCCAACCCCTGTCTATCGTGGGCCAGGAGGTGATGGCACTCCACCGGATTTGGCTGAAGAGGTTGCCGTAGAGGATCCACGCAGGAGGAGTCGGCAGGGAAACCCGGCCGTCAGGAACGAAAGTCCTCCTGCCGGGCGTTCGACAAGATAGTTCAACTACGCGGCGATAGCTTGGTTCCTCAGATAAATGCACGGCCCCAGGCTCTCCGTACTGCTGCAAGCATCTGCGGTTTTGTAAGGACCAGGGGCGCCTGAGTACATCGCCTCGGAAGTTCTGCCCCTTGTAAGGAGATGCGGATGCACTATCGTTTCGCTGTTTTCATTTTTTGCTTCACCTTTCTGATTCACATCTTCATCCCTGGCGGACTTCCGGCCCAGGATAAGCCCAACGTCGTGCTCATTTTGACTGACGATCAGGGTTGGTGGGACGTCGGGGCGTATGGGAATCAGTCCATCGAGACCCCGGCCATGGACGGGCTCGCCCGTGACGGGGTTCGGTTCACTCACTTCTACGCGTCGCCGGTTTGCACCCCTACACGCGCCTCTCTGATGACGGGGCGGTATTATCAAAGAACCGGTGCGATTGACACCTTTAAGGGGCGGCGCAACTTGCACTTGGCAGAGGTTACGCTGGGCGACGTGTTTCAAGAGCAAGGTTACCGTACCGGCTTGGTGGGTAAATGGCACCTCGGCCATTCCATGAAGTATCATCCCCATAACCGGGGCTTCGACGAGTTCTTTGGAGCTTGGGCGGGTCCACCCGGTCACGGTGGCCATCATTATATGGACCCCGACGATCTGTTTTGGAATCAGCAGCCCGTCAGGACAGCCGGATACATCACCGACATTCTCACCGACCAGGCCATTTCTTTCATCCAGCAGAACCGCGACCAGCCCTTTTTCTTGTACCTTGCTCACATTGCACCCCACAGCCCTTTTCGTGTTCCTGACAAGTACATCGAAAAATATCTGAAGAAGGGGTTGCCGCTGCGCGAAGCACGCATCTATGGGATGATTACCTCCCTCGACGATAATTTGGGACGGCTGCTCGAGACCATCGACCAAGCGGGCATCCGCCAGAATACGGTGGTCATCTTCATGAGCGACAATGGCGGAGTCAGCCGGTACTTCCGAGCAGGCCTGCGTGGCGCGAAGGCAACGGTTTACGAAGGCGGTATCCGTGTACCCTTCATGGCCCGATGGCCGGGGAGGTTTCCGGCCGGCGCAACGGTCCGGGCGATGGTGCAGCATATTGACATCTTACCAACCCTCTGCGAACTGATCGGGGCGTCGCTTCCGACCGGACGTAAGATTGACGGGAAGAACATTCTTGCGCTCCTGCGGAACGGCGGCGGAAAAAGCCCCCACGAATACCTGTTTCATCAGTGGAATCGCGTACAGCCACTTCTGTCAGCGCCGCCTCCTGAGCGAACGGCGACCCTGGATCTAAGAGATCAGGGCAGCTTCCAGCCGAGTTGGGCGGTGCGGAACGCGCGCGGCTACAAATTGGTACGATACTTAATGAGTGGATGGGCAAATGCGGCTCCTCAACCAGAGCTCCAGCTATTCGATCTGACCCACGACCCCGGCGAGACGAACGACATGGCTGCTGAACATCCCGGGATGGTTCTGGAACTGCGGAATGAATTCGAGAAATGGTTTGCGGACGTCACGGGCGGCCAGGATTACTCTTTCCGAGTGCCCATTGAAGTGGGACGGCGGGATGAGAATCCAGTGCCGATATGGTCGCCGTTCGCTCAGGAGGCGGCACTGCAGGGAAACAATCGATACGCCCAAGTGGTCAGACAAGCCCATTATTGGAGTGAGGTTGCAGAGGCGGTCCGATGGAAGCTCGACGTTGTCCGGTCGGGACGCTATGAGGTCATTTTGAGTTATGGTTGCCGACCGACCGATGCCGGCTCCAAAATCCGTATCTCGGTGGGAAACTCGAAAATCGAGCACACCGTTCATGCGACGGCGGGGCGTAACGTATTTCGACATCTCGTGGTAGGTACACTAAAACTGGCCCAAGGGGCGGCGATTCTTGAAATCCAACCCCTGTCCGTCGTGGGCCAGGAGGTGATGGCACTGCACGGGATTTGGCTGAAGAGGTTGCCGTAAGGCTCCCGGGTCGCCGACTGCTATTTTCACTGCACGCCAAGTTACACCACGGCAGGAATCGTCTCACTCCCTTCTTGGTAGGCGAGCGGCTTAGGGTCAAGCCAATTTACAACGGCGTCCTTGATCGCAAAGGCAAAGAATTGATTTCCGCGCGGATTGTAGTGACCGATGTAGTAACGTTTCACATATTCCTGTGGGGATAGTCTGAAGCTTCTGTAGTCTTCCTTGTGCTTCGCCAATCCATCGACAAAGAGAATCTCTTTCTGGTTCAGGAAATTTACAACGCTTTGATCGATGCGAGGATGACCTTCGCAGGCACGAATCACGCTCTGCTGGCTGCTGCTTAAGAGAATGAGCAGTCTCTTTTTTTTGGCTTCTGCAAAAGCCCGTGCTTTTTCAATCACCTTCATGCCGGAACGTAATGCGTATTCTATGTGCAGGGCACGGGCCGTCTCGGCTGTCGCTTCGAGCGACCTGAAATCGGCTTTGACGTTTAACACACGGGCTAACCCTTCCAGTTCCTGACGATCCACGTCCGTCCCACCCGCCTGGGCAACCAGAAGCTTCACTACCAGATCATCCTTAAAGTGCTCGTACACGTATTCAGAGTCTGACAGCTTATACAACGACTCGGGAGTTCGGAAGAGATTTTCCTTTTCGATGAGTTCACCCGTGTTGAGGTCAAGACGAATATGAACCCAGGGATTGCCATTGAACATGTAGAGGTGGCCGGGGTGCCCGCGCCAATAGGACCCAAAGCGAAGCCAGCGCCACGCATCGATGCTACGGAGATAATCGTCAATGTCCCAGATATTGAGGATCAAATAGTCCGCTGCCGAGGGAGTCGCCTCTTCCCGCAACATCCGCCGATAGGCTTGGTAGGTTCCATAACCACCAATGCCAAAGTTTCGGATCGGTTCGCCTAGATGAGCCGCCAGATATTCCTGCCATGTTTCGCCATCGCTCGCCTGATGGCACTGGGTAAAGCTGTTGCCGTAAGTATTGATCCTGCAAGGCTGGTCGGCGTAATGGATCATGGTTCGCTCGCCGGTTTTCTGATAGCTCGTTAGGGTCCGGCTTCCGTCCACGCCGTCTTTCAGCACGTTATCGCGCAAGGTATAACCGAGTTCAGGATCGAACCTTGCCCAGTTCGGTTGCTTGGGGTCCAAGAAGACATCGATCTCCTGGCGGTTGTAGGTCAAATGGCTCAGGTATTCACACATCGAGGTCGTCTTCCTCCGCGTATTCGTGTACGCATTCCCTGCGCTCGAGAATGGGAGTCGGTTGCCTGGGGCGAGATCCCACCCTCCGGGTGACGTAGCGATCGGGTATATCGACGCGAGCCTGAGCAAGTTTCGGCGGGATATTCCCTCAGCTACCGAAATACGACGGCTTTTTTTCATAGGTGCTCTCCTCGAGGTCTCGGATTTCAGGTTTGGATTTGCGCAAGAATCATACACCGGCTAACTCGTGCTCAAAACATGGGATCGAGGAAACGGCGAAGGGCAATGGTCAGGTTGACAGGGTGGCTTGAGAAAAACATTTCTCTTTTGACAAACGTTCGGCATGGATTGGGAATTTTGTACGGAACATCTTTACCGCTGCCCCTTGGGATGTCCTAATAGGCAGTAAAAAAAACCGTAAAGACCCCAATGGGGTATGCGAGTCAATCAACCCAGTCAAGCTCGGACTGACTTGAGGGCTAAAAGTAAAGGAGAAGTCATTATGGATCGAAGAAAGTTCCTATCGATGGCGGGGGCAGCCGCGAGCACTGCCATGAGTTGTTCCCCGAGTGGTCCCACGGGAAAGGCGGGAAAACTCGGAACGGCAAAAAAAGCACGGATGAAGGTAGGTACTCAGCGGGCACCGACCTCTGACCCCAAATTAGCTTATTTCAAACGGCACGGCGTGAACCACATCTGCGGCTATCCGCCCGATCCCGGTGACAGGGGCTACTGGACCGAGGAAGAGCTGAAGCAGTTGCGCGCGAGGGTAGAGTCGCACGGAATCAGCATTGATCTGGTTCAGCTTCCGTTCTTGATGTCCTCTCACGTCGATCGGACCGCACGTCCTGCGATCATGCTGGGCAAGAGCCCCGAACGCGACCAGGACATCGACGATGTTTGTAAGATGATTCGACATTGCGCTGCCGCCGGTATCCCTGCCATCAAGTACAACCTGACCCTGCTGGGAGTATTGCGGACCCAGCCGACGCCGGGCCGAGGAGGCTCCCGCTACAGCACCTGGCGGTTGGCAGAAGCTGCCGAGGAACCGTCACTGACTCGAGCGGGCCCGGTTCCCGCCGAAACCATGTGGGAGCGGATCACTTATTTCCTCGAGCGGGCTATTCCCGTGGCAGAAGAATACAAGGTCCGCATGGCCTGCCATCCCCATGACCCGGGCGTTCCTCCGCAAGGCTTCCAGGGCGTGGACCGCGTGTTAGGCACCGTGGAAGGATTGCAGAAATTCATCTCGATCCGTGAGAGTCCGTACCACGGTCTGAACCTCTGTCTGGGAACGACGGCGGAGATGTTGCAAGACCCCCGAACCGAGATCTTCGACGTCATCCGTTATTTCGGGAGTCGAAAAAAGATCTTCAACATCCACTTCCGAAACATCCGCGGCAAGCGAGACAACTTTCAGGAAGTCTTCCCCGACGAGGGCGACATGGACATGCTGAAAGTCATGCTCACTCTAAAGGAGGTGGGTTACCCGTACATGGTGATGCCGGATCATATGCCACGGCACCCCGATGACGTCAACGGCCGGCAAGCTTTCGCTTATGGGTACGGGTATATCAAGGCATTGATCCAAGCCGTGGACTCGCTGGCCTGAATGGTTACCCGGATGGGCTGGATAGAGGGTCAGGTCGATCTTTTCGAGTTGCCAAGAGAAAGCGGCAAGTCACCTGTTGGCTTGCAGTTGTGGGTTACATTTCCGGTCGATAAGAAGGCTTGCCGGGAATGCGAGTCGTAAGGCTCAAGAGCCGCTTGCCACAAGTTATGTATAACGTGCGTAAATCCGTTCCTCCGAAGGTGCAATTGGTAAGGGTGTCCTCTGGAGTTTCCATAAAGGCCAACAGCTTTCCCTCGGAGGAGAGAACGTGGATACCCGGACGGGTGTCCAGAGTCTCGCTGGTGCCCCTACGGCGATGCAACCCGGCCGCCACGTAAAGGTTACCTTCCGCATCGATCGCCATCCCGTCGCCGCTTCTCCCGGGGTAAAAATCGTACAGCAGCCTTTCCCGGCTTACCGTACCGTCTGGGCTGAGGTCGTAAGCCCGGATTTTGCGGGCATGGTCCTTGCGGCCGTCGGCGTCAATCAAGTACAGAATTTTGTCGTCGGGGGAAGTTACCAGGCCGTTGGGCATATCAATGGCCGGCCAGGCCAGGATGCGGGTGATCTTTCCGGATGGATCCATGCGATAGACCGCGTTGACATTGCCCGCGTCCGGGTCGATGTTTGCGAGTCGAGAGGTAAAATAGATCCGTCCCCGGCCGTCGATGGCAAGGTCGTTGGGCGCACCGAGAGGCCGGCCTTGGTACTGGTCGGCCAAAACCGTGATCTGTCCGGTTTTCATGTCCGTCCGAGTCACCCGTCCGCCTCCCTCGCAAGCGATCAGTCTGCCTTGCCGGTCGAACAATAATCCATTGGCCCGATGGCTCTTTTCCCGCAAGACGGTCAGCTTCTTGGCGGTGGAATGCCATTGCATAATTCGCTCGGCTGGGATGTTGGTGAAGAAAACGCCGCCGTGACGATCCGCGGCGGGTCCTTCCAGAAAGGCGACTTGGGATTCGGTTTGGACTTCACCTTTGAGAATGTACTGCCCGGTCACCAGGCCCGCATAGCGAGCTGCAGTTCTCAACGGGGGGAGAGCCGCAGAGGTCTCTTTGGATGGCATCTTGGATCGCAGAAATCCCACGATACGCGGCATCGCCGTGCGCACATCCTCGCCGGGATCATCTTTTTCTCGGTTCGGCTCATAAACAATGTCAATGAAACCCGGATAGTGAACACCGCCGAGAATGTCAAAAACCTTATCATAATCGATCCATGGCTCAGACCCGTCTGGGCGGGGATGGTAAAACTTGACACGTACGTAACGGGCCAGTGAGGCCGTTTGCCGGATGCTCTCCAAATAGTCCGCATGGATCAGCTCAGCCGGTGCCTCGGCACTGGCTCCCGGGGAGCCGGCGAACTGCCCGGTGTCGAGAATGAAGGTCAGGTTGGGGTGATCCACCGTCTTGATAAATCGAATCACCTCATCGCCGGTCCGGCAGAGCGCCAGGTGGTTGTGGTTTTGCAACCCGACCGGCAAGCCCACCCGTGCGGCCTCATCGCAAACCCTGCGAACGCCAAGCGCCGCACGTTCAAAAGCCTTCTGCCGGTCCGCTTCGCTGGGCGGGGAACCCGCAAAGACCCGCAGCAAGGGCGCGCCGAGAAATACTGCCACTCGGATTGCCTCCTTGGCTTTTTGGACCTCCGCTTCGATCCTACCCTCAGCCTCGCCGAAGTTGGTCGTAACCGTAAACATGGATATGGACAGCCCCTGATCGAGGTAAGCACGCCGAATTCGCTTTAAGGAGTCCGGCTGAGTATCCGGCAGGTTGCGGATGTGCAGGCTTGCACCCTCTATTTCCAGCGCCCGACAATATTCCAGGAAGCCGAAAATATCCATTTTCCCTTGTGCAATCAGAGCCGAGTAGTTTAACGAGTAGTTACTGATCTTCATGATGGGCTACTTCGGAAAGTTGGTGCGGCACGGCAGGTGAGATGGGTCCATGCAGCAAGATGAAAGGGTTGTTCCCCTTTTAGGATAGTAATTTATGGACCACATTGCCGGCCACGTCGGTGAGGCGAAAATCGCGGCCTTGATGACGAAAAGTCAGCCGCAAGTGGTCCAGGCCCAAGGTGTGCAGGATTGTGGCATGGAGGTCGTGCACGTGAATTTTGTCCTCGACAATGTCGAAGCCGAAATCGTCGGTTTTCCCGACCACCTGTCCGCCCCGGATGCCTCCCCCGGCCATCCACATGCTGAAGGCCAGCCGATGGTGGTCTCGCCCTCGGCTGCCCTCCTTGTCCGGTGTACGGTTTTCCACCAGCGGTGTACGCCCAAACTCACCTCCCCAGATCACGAGTGTGTTTTCAAGCAATCCGCGTTGCTTCAGGTCTTTCAGCAGGGCAGCGGTCGGCTGGTCGGTAATGTCACAGTTTTTCTTCAAATTCATGCTCAGGTTCGAATGGTGGTCCCAACTGCCGTGAATGAGCTGGATGAACCTCACGCCGCGCTCCACCAAGCGTCGTGCCAGCAGACAGTTGGTAGCAAAGGGTCGGGTCGGCTCCTTGTTGACACCGTACATCTCCAAGCTGCTGGGCGATTCGCTGGAGAAATCCAGCAGGTCGGGCATGGCCATTTGCATCCGGAAGGCCAATTCGTAGGACAAAATACGGGACGCAATCTCCAGGTCTCCGGTGTCCTGGTAGTGGATCTCGTTGAATTCGCGGATCGCATCGAGCCGGGCCCGCTGAGCTTCCTGATCCATACCCGCGGGATTGGAAAGGTGCAGTACCGGGTCCCCTTGGCTCCGGAAGGGCACACCTTGATAGCTGGAGGGCAGGAAGCCGCTTCCCCAGACTCCGCTGCCGGCATCCGCACCCACGCCTGAATTCAGCACTACGAACCCCGGCATGTTCCGTGATTCGCTTCCCAAGCCATAGGTAACCCACGAACCCATCGAAGGACGACCCACCAAGGGGGTTCCGGTGGCCATCTCTAATTGGCCGGTATGATGGTTGATTTGGTCGGTCCACATCGAACGGATCACACAGATCTCGTCCGCACAGGTCGCAGTATGCCGAAAGTAATCGGAATATTCGATTCCGGACTGTCCGTAGCGATGGAACACGCGCGGGGTGGCCCAGACCTTGGCCGTGGGCTTGATGAAGGCGAAGTTCTGTTTTTTCGTCATCGACTCGGGCAACATCTGGCCGTCCCATCTCCTCATTTCGGGCTTGGGATCCAGCAAGTCGAGTTGGCTCGGCGCCCCGGACATGAACAGAACGATCACATTCTTGGCCTTGGGGATGAAGTGGGGCGCTCGGGGCTCCATCGGGTTTACCTCAGGCACCGTTTCGCCCGTATCCAGCGCCAGTCCATCCAGCGCCAGCAGATGCCACAAGGAAATGGCTCCTACGCCGCACGCACTGGTTTGGAGGAACTGACGGCGGCTTTGAATCCGCTTGAAATCCTCGAAATTCATGGCTTACTCTCGCGTGATTAATTCGTCCAGATTCAGCAGAACGCTGCTGACGCCCATCCAAGCAGCCGCCTCGGCCGTATCCACGCCTTCCACATTCGTAGCCGGGAAAAGTTCGTGAGCGGATTTTGGGTCCCGCTTTCGCCTCTCCATCTGCTGTTGGTAATACTTGGCCATGAGCTCCTTCTCGCGCGGACTGGGTGCCCTGGCCAGACAGAGCTTGAATGCATAATCGATGCGATCGTCCACGCTCCCGGGCCTTTCGCGGAGGATGCGGGCCGCCAGTCCTTGGGAGGCTTCCACAAACACCGGATCGTTGAGAAGAGTTAGCGCTTGCAAGGGATTGGTGGACCGCTCCCGCCGGCAGCGAGAGGTGAGGGTATCGGGCGCGTCAAAGGTCACCAGTTGCGGATAGAGAAACGTCCGTTGACGAAATATATAAACCCCGCGCCGATAACGGTCGGCGCCCATGCTTTCCGGCCATTTGATGTCGTTCCCAAACCCGAACTCCGTCACCCCAGGAGGCAGGAACGGACGAATGCTCTCGCCCCCTATAGCCGGGTTCAGCAGGCCGCTGGCGGCAAGCGTTACGTCCCGGACCAGCTCCGCCGACAGGCGTAAACGTGACTGACGGGCCAGCAATTTATTGTAGGGATCCCGGCTTTGCAAGTCCTTCCGGGTCTTCGAAGACTGCCGGTAGGTGGCCGAGGTCACGATCAGCTTTTGCATCTTCTTGACGTTCCATCCATTTTCCATGAATTCTACGGCCAGCCAGTCGAGCAGCTTCGGATGCGTAGGCTGATCCCCTCGGGCGCCGAAGTCCTCGGAGGTTTTCACCAGGCCCCGGCCGAAGAACTCCTGCCACCACCGGTTCACCGTCACGCGCGCTGTCAGGGGGTTGTTACGGGAACCCAACCATCGTGCCAAAGTGAGCCGGGAAGACTTGCCCGGTTGGGAAGGCAACGAATGCAAGAACGCTGGGGCAGCCGGCTCCACCTCGATGCCCGGCCGCCGGAAGTTTCCTCGGATGAGAATGCGCGTTTGGGGTGGATTAGGATTATCGGCTAGAGTGTAGGCTTCGGTGAGGTGCGGATAGGCTGCGTCCAGCTCGTCCAGTTTTTTCAGCAGCTCGTCCAGCTTTGCTTCCTGGGACCGTTTCCTTCCCATAGCGCGAGGGATTCCTCGCTCGATAAGGTAGTAGGTGAGGATTTCCTGCTCCTTCTGCGTTCGTTGGGCACGGGGAGTCTTAAGAATCTCCACCCCGCCATCGATTTCAAACAGGAGTTCCTCACAAACTACGTTCCATTTTAGATCGACCTTAGGGTCTTCCGGGTCATAGTCGCAACCCTTGCGCGTGTTGGTTTCCCACCAGTTCAGATGCTCCTCGGCATGGTATTCCTCGATCAACTCACGCCACTTCCGGTCGTGCTCCGCCTTACCCTGGAGATAAGGTCCCATTTCGCCGGGAAGAGGAGCTTCGAGATTGACTTCGCGGCCGGTATTAAAGAATGCGTAGAGCTGATAAAACTCCTTCTGCGTGATGGGGTCGAATTTATGGTCGTGACAGCGCGCGCAACCCACCGTCAGGCCGAGCCATACTGTCCCGAAGGTTTCCGTACGATCGACGATCCGCTCGACACGGTCCATCTCCACCGGGAAACCGGTTTCGCGGTTGGTAAGGGTATTACGGTGAAAACCGGTGGCCACTTTCTGTTCGAGCGTCGCACGGGGCAACTGGTCACCCGCGATCTGTTCCAGGGTGAATTGGTCGAAAGGCATGTTGCGGTTCAGGGCTTCGATCACCCAACGGCGCCAGCGCCAAGCGTGCGGCCTGACCCCGTCCGACTGGTAGCCGTCGCTCTCGCCAAAGCGCGCCAGATCGAGCCAGTGGAGTGCCCACTTCTCACCGTAGTGGGGCGAGTCCAGAAGCCGGTCCACCCAACGCTCATAGGCACCGGGCGTGGTATCCGCCAGAAATTGATCGACCTCATCGGGGGTGGGCGGCAGTCCGATCAAATCCAGATGCGCACGGCGAATCAGGGTGACGCGGTCGGCTTCGGGGGACGGTTCGATGCCCTCGGCTTCGAGCTTCGCCAGCACGAAGGCGTCAATAGGATTTCGCACCCAAGTGCGATTCCTCACCGCGGGAAGCGGAGGCTTTTCAGGGGGATTGAAGGCCCAGTGCGGATGCTGGGGCCGTGCCCTCTCTCCGGCATCGTCTTTCGCGGACGAGGCGGTCGGTTCCGCCCAAGCGGCTCCCTGATCGATCCAGGCGCGCAGCAACCCGATCTGCTCGGCCGTCAACCTTTCGCCGGCCATGGGCATGACCAGGTCTTCTTGCAAGCCGGCGACCAAGTGAATCAGCTTGCTTGCGGCGCTCTTTCCCGGAAGGATCACCGGGCCGGAGTAGCCCCCGGCCATGGCCTCGGCCGGCCGATCCAGCCGCAGCCCGCCCATCTGCTTGTCGGGGCCGTGACAGACCTGACACTTCTCCTGGAAGATGGGAGCGACGTCCCGCGCAAAATCGACCTTCACGGCGGCTGGAGGGGGAAGTGCGGCTGTCTCCACCTGCCCGGCAGGCAGCGATTTCGCAAACCCCCAAAGGAGAAGCAGGCAACAGACCGTGGGGAGCGTTTGAAAACTCCTATCCATAGCTACAACCCTGTAGAGTTTCCACCCTTTACTTGGCCCTATGCGGGAGCCTTATGGCCGAGCCCGGGCCGGTCAGTCCACCCAAGTTAAGGCCATGAATTCACATTCCGCGATCGTGGCGGCCATGTCCGGTATCCAGATGAACACACGCTATGCGATTGACGGAACTTTGTCAAGCCACCCGACCCCGGCCACATCAGGCGGTTCCGATTTTTTCTGGATGGATTGGGAATGCAGGCCCACCCGGGGCGCTGTGGCAACCCTGGCAATGTTACCAGTCTTGTACCACGTGATGGGGGAGCCGCTTACAGTGAATTGTGCCCCAGGGGTGTGCTGACTTCGGTGGGATTCGTTCCGGGCGCTTACAACTAAGCGAGTATTTCCCTCACGATTTTCCCGTGGACATCCGTGAGACGAAAGTCGCGGCCTTGGAAACGATAGGTTAGTTGGGTGTGGTCGAATCCGAGAAGGTGCAGAATCGTTGCGTGCAAGTCATGCACATGAACCTTATCCTTCACCACGTTGAATCCGAACTCGTCGGTTTCACCCAGGGTGAGGCCGGGTTTGATGCCTCCGCCGGCCAGCCACAGGGTGAAGGCATTGGGGTGGTGGTCGCGCCCGTCGGCCCCGCCTCCTTGTTGTACCATGGGTGTACGGCCAAATTCGCCGCCCCAGAGGACAAGCGTGTCGTCAAGCATGCCACGTTGTTTCAGGTCTTGAATGAGTGCGGTACAGGCCTGATCGGTGTCGATGCAGTTGGTTGCAATGTCCTTCACCAGATTACTGTGTTGGTCCCAAGCCTCGTGGAATATCTGGACAAAACGGACACCGCGTTCGACGAGTCTGCGGGCCAGCAGACAGTTGTTAGCGAACGAGGGTCGGCCCGGTTCAGCGCCGTACAGGTCGAGCACCTTCCGGGGTTCCTGGGAAATATCCATCAATTCCGGCGCGCTGGTTTGCATGCGGAACGCCATTTCGAAGGAGTTGATGCGCGTGGCAATTTCGGGGTCGCCGATCAGGTCCAGCCGCTTCTGGTTGAGTCGGCGGATCGTGTCGAGGGAATCCTGTTGCAACTGGGGGTCCACGCCGCTGGGATTGGAGAGATACAGAACCGGGTCACCGCCGCCGCGGAACTCGACGCCCTGATAGACCGTCGGCAAAAATCCGCTGCCCCAGCATGAATTACCACAGCTCGGCCCTTTCTTGCCGGAACTGAATACGACAAAGGCGGGCAAATCCCGCGATTCACTTCCCAAGCCGTAGGTAATCCAAGCCCCCATGCCGGGCCGCCCGAACTGTTGCGATCCGGTGTTCATCATGAGTTGGCCGGGCGCATGATTAAAGGCATCGGTAACCATCGATTTCACGAGGGTAATATCATCGGCGACTTTGGTCAGATGAGGCAGCAATTCGGAGAGTTCCGCGCCGCTTTGTCCATGTTTGGCGAATTTGAACTTCGGGCCGAGCAACTTGGAACTGGGGTTGATAAAGGCGGCACGGTAGCCTTTTAGCAATTCAGGAGGTGGAAGTGTCCCATCGAACTTGTCCAATTGGGGTTTGTAGTCGAACAGCTCCAGGTGGCTCGGCGCCCCCGCCATAAAGAGGAAGATGACGTTTTTGGCCTTGGGCGAGTAATGGGGCTTCTTCGGTGCCAGCGGATTCTCCGGCGTCGGATGGGGCGGCTCGGCGAAGGCTCGAATGCCGAGCAGGTGACTGAGGGCCATGCCACCCAATCCAACACTGCATTGCTCCAGAAACCAGCGCCGGGTATTCAATCTGGGATCGCGGATTCGGTATCCATCATCTTGGTAGTTCATGGCCTGATTTTCACCTTTTATTCTTTGGTGATGGTTTCATCCAGATTCAACAGAACGCGACAGACGGTGGTCCATGCGGCGAGCTGCACGGGAGTCGCGCTCTTCGGCAGTTGCGGGCGTTGAGCCGCGTCGTAGCCGGCCAAATCCCACGGGCGTAACCACCCTTCGCGAAGACGCTTCATCTGCTTGTTCAGCAAAGAGAGCAACTCGGCCGATTCGGTTGGAGTCGGTTTTCGTGCCAGGCAGCGCCGGAAGCTGTAAACCAGGCGTTGCGTGTTCGTCTCACCGCCTTCCCGGAGTGTTCGCAGCGCCAGAGCGCGGGCCGACTCCAGAAACAGGGGTTCGTTAAGGGTCGTCAGCGCCTGGAGAGGCGTGTTTGACCGTGAGCGGCGCACACGGGAGGCATCCCCCCTCGGCGCATCGAACGTCTGCAGCATCGGATACGGCACCGAACGGTAGCGGAACGTGTAGATCCCCCGTCGGTAGCGGTCCTCACCGGTTGCTTCGTGCCACGGCTTGGTTCCGTAGCTCGCGGGCGGGACAAACAGAAAATCAGGGGCGGGAGGATAAACGCTGGGTCCGCCGATTTTCGGGTTCAGCAAGCCGCTGGCGGCTAAGGCAATGTCGCGAACGATCTCGGCCTCCACGCGGAACCTGGGGCCTCGGGCGAGCAGACGATTGTACGGGTCGCGTTGATGCAATTCCGGGGTCGCATGAGAGGACTGACGATAGGTGGAAGAGGTTACGATAAGCCGATGTAAAGCTTTCAAGCTCCAGCCGCTGTCCATGAACTCGACAGCCAGCCAGTCCAGCAATTCCGGGTGAGAAGGGGGTTCACTTTGCGTGCCCAGGTTCTCGCTGGTGCTGATCAGGCCGATGCCGAAATAGCTTTGCCAGATGCGGTTGACCAGGGCACGGGCGGTGGTCGGCGAGTTTCGGTCAACCAGCCACTGGGCGAATCCGAGGCGTGTCATCGGCGTGCCTTCCGGCATGGGATGAAGGAAGCCCGGCACTGCGGGACTGACGAGCTTGACCGGCTTGAGAAAATCACCGCGTGACAGTACGTTCGTTTCCCGTCCATTCTGGCGGGCCTGCAGAACCAACTGCGAAGACCCTTCGGGATGCTGTCGCCATAACCGGGCGAGCTTGGCATTCACCTGCTTCCATTCGGGAACGGTGGTGCGCCAGTAGCGGAAGACGGCTTCGACCTGTGAGGGCGTGCGACGATCCCGCGGGATGGAAAGAATATCGCGCACGTTTTTCGGAAGCGGGTCAGCGACCGCTCCCGAGTCGGTGGCAATCGAAAGCCGAAACCGGCCCAGGTTATGGTTCTGGTTGTCGTTGCTGTTCCAGCCGCCGTGTTTTTGGCTGAGATAAAAGGTGAGGATCGTACCCTCGGGATGGGTAATGGGGGTCTCAGTTGTAAAGACGGCTTTGCGCGGCTGGTTTCGGAGTCCCGGCCCCGCGTCGATGCCCCACGCTGTCTCCTCCTTACCGTCGATGGCGAATTCGATCGGGCCCGTGACGCGGCGCTTGTCACTCTTGTTTTGGAAGATCGCCTCCAAAGGCGTTTCGGGAAGCGAGATGTCCGCCGTGGCTTTGGCGATCTTGACCTGGGTGATCTTGTCGGGCGCGTCCGCCGGAGCCGTCTCCACTTCGAACTCCGTCAATGCGCCGGTTCCCTTGACGGAGCGGCCCGGTCCGCCGAGGGGCAGGTCGATATCGTTGAGCAGTTCCAGACGGAATGCCGTGATGCCTTGGACGGCGGTCTTCACGTACATCTTCACGCGGTGCTGGGTGGGAGCATAGCCCTGGGCGAGAAAGGAACCGTCGTCGAGTGGCAGATATTTTTGCCCGCCGGTGGAGATGTCTTCAACTTTCGGCCGGACGACCAACCACTGGGGCTGGTCGGCAGCGACCTGGTCTTCCCATTTCGCCATCCGTTCCTGCCAGTCGGGACGCCGGCGCTTCAGGTCATTTTCGATTTCACGAATCCGACGGAAAAGTTCCGCTCGCTGGCTCTGTTCTTGCGGGGTGTACACCGCGATGTTCGCCTCGTGCGCGTTGTTGAGAAAAGCGAACATCCGGTAATACCCTTCCTGTGTGAGCGGATCGTATTTGTGATCGTGGCACTGGGTGCATTGGATGGTGATACCCAGGATGCTTTTGCCGATGGCATCCATGCGATCGAACATGGCTTCCATCCGGAATTGCTCGGGATCAATGCCGCCTTCCTCGTTAATCATGGAATTGCGCAGAAAACCCGTCGCCACAATCTGATCCTGTGTTGCCTGAGGGAGCAAATCTCCCGCCAGTTGCTCGATGATGAACCGGTCGTAAGGCAAGTCGCGATTGAAGGAATTGATCACCCAGTCCCGATAAAACCAGACTTGGCGTTGTTTGTCTTTCTCGAAGCCGTCCGAGTCGGCGTAACGAGCCGCGTCCAGCCAGTGTCGTCCCCACCGTTCACCGTAGT
Organism: Terriglobia bacterium; assembly: GCA_965222885.1. Classification (GTDB taxonomy): domain Bacteria; phylum Acidobacteriota; class Terriglobia; order UBA7540; family JAPUME01. The sequence goes on along the minus strand of OZ244973.1, from coordinate 3,615,472 downwards.
GCGGAGACGATAGGAGCCGTTCGACCTGTTTCTGGTATGCATTCTTGCTTTTGTCGGCCAGAAAGGCGTCAACCTCCTCGATCATGGGCGGCAGACCCACAAGATCAAGACTCAGTCGCCGCAACAGCGTCACCCGATCAGCTTGCCGAGCGGGGGACAACCCCTCCTTTTCAAGGCGGGCCAGGACAAAGAAATCAATGGGGTTTTCCGCCCAATTCGGATTCCTGACCTTGGGCAGGCGGGGCCGTTTCGGTGGGACGAAGGCCCAGTACTTCCGAGCTTCCGCCACTTTGGATTCCACTCCATCCGGCCAATCAGCCCCTTGATCGATCCATGCCCGAATGAGTCTGATCTGCGCCGTGTCGAGCGGCTTACCGCCCATCGGCATCCGAGCCAGATCACCGATCCCCGCAATTCGCTGGTACAGGGGACTTTCGGATGCTTTGTAGGGATCGATCACTTTCCCGGATTCGCTTTCCGCCAGCGCAAGCTTCTTCGAGTCCAACCGCAGCCCGCTCATTTGCTGGGTAGGCCCGTGACAGGAGTAGCAGGACCCCTCGAAGATGGGCAGAATATCCTTGGCGAAATCGACTTGCCCCGAGGAGCTGGAGTCTGGTGTCCCTTGCGCCCCGAGGTGCAACCCCGCGTTCTGAATCCCGACGACGACGACAACAACGGCAATCAAAATCGCAGTGGTAAATCGGTTATTGAGCATTGTCAGGCCTCCAAAACGAGAGCCACTTGCTTCAGCGGCCGCAGGCAGACGATCCCATTGTTTTTGAAAGTGGTCATGCCGGCATCAGTAAGAATCCAGGAACTCGGAATTACAGAGCAACAGGCGCGGCCAACCTTCGAATTCTGCAACAACGCCGCGCATCTCTTTCCAACCCCCCGTGTCAACGGCGCAGGGTGATATACGCATCGAACCGGGTCGAGTTGCCGGGTTTCGACGACTTGGCCTGAACCTTCAGATAGTTCCAGGGTCCCCGGATCGCTACGTGAGCCCCCTGAGCCGGTGCCACCGGTTCGGAGGGCGCATGGATGACCTGCCAGTCCTTCGTATTGTGTGAACCCAGCACCCGCCACACCACGCGGTGGGCACCCTGTTTATTATAGACCTGAATCAGCTTCTGCGAGTAGCCGCGCGATTCCATGATGCCGCTGTCGGCGAACTCATCCTCGGTCGCATAGTCCGTGAACAGGTAGGCGTCCTTCGCGGTGCGCGGGGGAATGTGGAAGGGATTGATCTCGTAGATCATGTTGCGGCCCCAGTCGGTCACCAGCAACGTGCCCCGGGTGGTCGCGCTGATGTAGGTCGGTAACAGCGCATAGGGAGTCGCAATGAGCAGGTCCCCGCCACTGGAACCGCCCAAGTCCCAAAGGAGCTCCTTGTCGCGGTTCACGGCGAAAATCCGCGCCCGTTCGTCCACGATGATGGTCACTCCGCCGCCCCGCTCGTTCATTCCGTAGCGGAAGCCGCGCACCGGGGTGTACAGCCGGTCCCAAAGATCGCCCTGGCCGTGTTCGCGGTGCTGGCCGTAGAGCCAAATCGTCTTCTTGGTCCTGGTATCGATTTCCCGCACGACCGGATACGGCCCCCAGTAGCCGATCAACAGGTCCCCGCCATACGAACTGTCGTTCCGCATGCGGAACTGCGGGTCGTGGACAGGCTTGACGGCCAGGTTCTGGAGGTAGAAGGGGTGACCGTGAGGCTGGCTGTCGTACTCCCAAACCTTGGCTTGATCGCTTAAGCGGATTTTGAACACTCCATGATCCTGGTCGGAAGCCATGATATGCGCTTCGTCCCAATAGATCGCTTCCAGAGGTTTCTCCAGCCCGTTATACGACCAGAGCACTTCACCGTCGTTGCGGTCGATGATCATGACGCGGTGGTCGCCCTGGTATTCGGTGATGAGCACGTGACCCTGAAAAGGGCCGGCGGGCATGAAATGGGCGGAGTGGGCGGCATGCAGGCGTTTGCCTCCACCCGGCACGCCCCGTTCGCCGTAGAGAACGCGCATCGCGCCCGTGCGTCGATTGATCAGCAGGATATCGTTACCGTACTGTTCGGAGACCACGATCTCGTCGGGGTTCAGAGGGTTTTCTTCGGCGCTGTGCGGACCGGAGAGTTCGCCCTCCCCAACCCCCCTGTTCCCGGTTCCATAGGACCAAAGCACATGCCGATCAAAACGGGGGGGATCGGCAGTGTTTTGGCCCGGATGGCAGGGGCACCTCAATGCAGATGCATCGCCGGGGCTGCTGTCAGCATGACTCTGGCCTACCCCCAGGATTGCGAGCGCCAAGACAATCGACAGGGTGGGTAAAACCCGTGGTGCTTTCAATATGTTGCCTGCTCTCTGCAGAGGTTCTTAAGCCGCTATTTCCCAACTGACTCCGCCGGCTGGCCAGAGCCGGTCTTGGCCCTTTATGGGCGTCGAAACCGCCTGGAGCTTGATGCGCACGATCTGTTCTCGTTGCAGGGGTTCGAATACCCGGTCGAGCACCCCGTTTTGGGACCAGCGATTCATGCGGTTATAGAGGGTGCGCCAGTTGCCAACCCGACGCGGTAACCCCCGCCACTTGCAACCATGCTCGGCGACATAACATACAGGATGGCATTGAGCACTTGCAGGTTCGAAAGACTGACGTTGCCTCGTTGCACCGGCAGGTATGGCGCAATGCGTTCGTACTGAGTTTCGGTAATTTCCATCCGTAAAGGGTAACATCATCAGGCTCATTAGTGTTAGCAGGCCCTAATCAGTAGAACATCGTTACCGTACTGTTCGGAGACCACGATCTCGTCGGGGTTCAAAGGGTTTTCTTCGGTGCTGTGCGGACCCGAGAGTTCGCCCTCCCCAACCCCTCTGTTCCCGGTTCCATAGGACCAAAGCACATGCCGATCAAAACGTGTGCTGGTTTGTGCCCATAACGCAGGGTAGGATGCCAACGATACCATTCCGAAAGATTGATAAGTCATGGATTCGACGAGGGAGGGGGTAGGAGGAGCGATGACCGCGGCTTCACCCATGTGGATCCGGACAGTCGAAGAGGCAAGGGATACTCGGACCTCTTCGCTGTAGGTGACACGACCGATTTCCCATCCAGCAAGCTTTCCTGGCTTTGCTGCAGGCTCCAGGCTGACGCGGCCGCCGCCCCCCTCGCCTCGGAGATCGTAGGCAATGCCCCTGAGGTAAACTTTGAACCCATGAGCATGTGCGTCATGGAGGATCAATAAGGCCGCTTTCGCCCAGGTGCCTCTGAAATACACCGGCGACCCCGCCAAGCCCGTCACCGTCGTCACCGAGGATACGGATCACTATAAAGTCGGCGTCTCCCCCTCTGGTGCATTGGGAAGAAAACCCTGGGTTTGTATTTACCATGGCGATTCGGCAGTGGCGAGCCCTTCCACGCCGGCTTTGTCTGGGACGCTATGGATTTGGGCATGAAAGTAATGGCGAAAGTTTTAGCTACCTAAAGCCTCTTATGAGTTAATCGCTCTACCACACAGGAGGGATTGACGGCGAACCTAAAGAAAACTTCCTGAGGCATGCGCCGAACAGAACCGGCGGCAGTATGTAATGATGATTCGTCCAGGTTGCTCCTTTACCTTTAGCGGGTGCCCTCTTCGCTCTCGGCATATAGCTCCTCGAGCATCTCCACGGTCGCGTCCACAATAGCCTCACCGGTGCCCTTCGCCACCAGGCTGTGGAAGCCCGTCCATACTTGGTATCCTCCCAACTCAAACGCCCGGGCGTCGGGGATGTAGCCGATGTAGTCATTCGCGACGCCGGCCACATAGGTATAACGGAAAGGTGAGCGGCGCTTGATCTCCATGCCGAGAACCGTGAAGAATTCGCCGGGTACCCCTACAAAGGCGATGTCACCGATGCGGAGGGCTTGCACCCATGTCTTGCGCTGTTCGCCCTGATGCTCGGCAAGTTGCCGGCGCATTTTCCGGAACACTTCAATGGTGTAGTCGGTGTACTCAGAACTCCCTGTCAGGTATTTGCGGCAGTAGGAGCTGACGGCAGCCTGTTCGCGTTCCTCGTTGAACTGTCGGACGCGATAAGGGAGTTCGCGCTTGAGGGAGCGCAGGACCTTGACGGGACGCGGCTTGGCCTGAGTCAGGGCTTTGCGCACGGCGTTTTCGATCCGGTAGATCCTCTCCTGACAACTCAAGTGCAAATCGTGGGTAGAGCCGAAGGCACCCGAGAAAAAGGTGGTGGTGCCGCCCAGGTCCCCTTCGAGGTTCTCGGCCACCAACCCGTAATAGCTCGGTGAGCGTACACCCTTCACGACAGTGCAGAGCAAGTGCGTTGAGTGGTTGAAAAGGAGCGCTTCGATGCCGCCGCTTTTCCGTTGGAAGGCCAGGACCGGGAGCTCAGGATCGAACGGTCCGGTGGGCCGCACGAATCCATCCCGAAGACCGGTCCAGTATATGGTTCCATCGTCCAGTTGCAGACGGCTGTTCTGCCCCACGGATGACTCTTCACTCAGTCGGAAGAGCAGTTCGACCGGCCCTGCTTTTTTGAGGCGCTCGTTTGCCTGCCGGACGGCGGCCACCACGCCGTCGCGCACCCTCCCGCAAAAGACTTCGTTGCGCTCGTAGCCGTGGATGGTAACGGTGCTGGGAGCGTGGTGGTTATGAGTCGCGTTGATGAGAATGTTATCAAACGGGATTCCCAACTCTTTCTCGATTCTGCGCGCTGCGGCGTCGAGATAGTCACGGCGGATCATCAGGATGTCGCAAGCAACCAAGGCCACGCGCTGCCCGCCGAGCTCCAGCACCGTGGCGCAAGCACGGATTTTGCCCTCCTGGCCTATGACGCGCCGAGGGGCGATGGCCCCCCCGAGGACCATACTGTCATCGCTCTCGAGTTCCACCGAGGCAGCGCCGACGCGTAAGGCTTCGTCCGGCGGTTTCGCGTCACCGGTTCTCGGAGTGAAGGCAAAGAACCAGAGGAAAAATACGATAAATCCGAACAAACATTGCCACCGTTTCAACATATTGCCCTCCTTACTTGCGTGTAATGTGGAACTTCTCCTTTACCTTTACCATATTTCCCGGTAACCCGAAATGGGTTCCGCCCGCGGGGGTGGCTTATGAAGGCAGGCTTGGAAAGGCAAGACTGACTCGATAAGTACGGGTTGAACCGAGGGTTTCTCGGTGTCCTATTTTGCAAGCAAATCTTCTTACCGAAGTGCTCAATCCCCAAGGCACATCGGTTTTTCAGCTACGAAGCAGCGACCGCTGAGTCTTGAGCCTTAAACTTTTTTTGGCACTCAGCCGAACAGTTCCATGACGGGCTTGGCCTTTCCATCTTTCGTGACGTAAAAGGGGCGTTTTTCCACCAGGTAGGCCAAATCCGCCGGGATGCCCATGGCCCGGTAGATCGTCGCGTGGAGGTCCTCAACGGTAACCGGATTCTCTATGACCTTGCAGGGGCGCTCGCCAGCAGTTCTCCCGTACAGGAAACCTTTCTTCATCCCCCCGCCGAACATGAGCACACTCGAAGCCTCCGTATAGTGGCGGTGCATTCCGTAATGCTTTGGTGCGGACATGATGTCAGGCTGGGTGATCGAAGCGCATTCCTGCACGAATCGATCGGTTTTTCCCTCGGTCATCATGTCACGCCCGAATTCGCTGGCCAGGACGATCAAGGTCCTGTCCAACAGGCCGCGTTCTTCCAAGTCCAAAACGAGTTGGGCAATAGGAGCATCAATTTCCTGTTTCATTCCGATGGTTCGTTGGTGTCCACTCTCGTGGGTGTCCCAGCGGCCAAAGGGAATGTACTCCGTGGTCACTTCGATGAAACGGGTGCCGGCTTCCGTCAGACGCCGCGCCAGAAGACATCCGAGGCCGAACTTGCCGGTATTGTAAATGTTGTAGCTCTCGGCCGGCTCGAGCGACAGATCGAAGGCGCGTGCCCCCGGCGATTCGAGCAACCGATGGGCGTTCTCGACCGCACGCAGCAGGGATTCCTGTTGATAATCACTCCCCAACTGGAGAATCGGGTTGTTCTCCATCAACCGCCGGTACTTTTCATAGCGCCGTCGGGAGCGAAGGGCACTTATGTGAGCCGGCGGGCGTACCGAGGAGGCGGCATCGGTCGGGTCTGGAACTAAAAAGGGCCCATATTCGGACCCTAGGAATCCGGCTGTGTGGAAGGCTTTAAGGCTATCGCCCGTACCGCCGCCATCGATGGGCTGGCCGATATCAACGAAGGCGGGAACAGCGGGGTCCTTCGGGCCGAGCGTCCGCGCGATCATCGAACCGATATGCGGTACCGCGAGCCCTTGAGGAGGAGGGTAACCGGTGTGCCAGTGATACTGGTGACGATGGTGCAAAACACGGCCCAGATCGGCGATGACATGGCCGCGGATCAGTGTTGCCCGATCCATGACATGGGCAATCTTCTCCAGTCCCTGCGAAAGCTTGATGTGGTCCACGGCCGTGTCGATCGACGGAAACGTACTCAGCACACGGTTGGACTCGATCCCTTTTTCGAACGGGGTATATCTCTTGGGATCGAAGGTTTCCGTCTGCGCCATGCCCCCCGCCATCCACAGCAAAATCAGCGTATCGGCGGTCGGCTCAATCTTCTCGGTCCTTTCGGCCCCCTCGAGCCGCGGTTCTCCGCCCGCCAGGGTTGCCATAACAGCGGCCGCGGAAGTACATAGAAAATCACGGCGGTCCAGCCGGGAGAACAACCGACTTTTTGTCGCGTCCATCCTCTTACCTCGTCAAACCATCCTGCATCTAGCTATCGGCTATCGGATAAACTGAAATTCGGGTGAAAGGAAGATCGCCCAAAGTAAATCCCCAAGGCCGTCGGAACCGACTCCGTCCAAGAATTGCCCCGCAATCCGACGCTCCTCCGGGGTGGGGTCTCGGGCCACAGCATGCCGATAAAGGGTTTCAATCAGGGCTTCCCCTCTGAGCCGTTCCTCCCGGTTTGGCACCGGAGGATCTCCCGCCACACGTACCAACTGCTGTCGGTCCGGCTCTTCTGAAAAGACGAAAAATCGAACTTTCGGAGTGATCTGATAAAGCAGGCTGCCCTCATCGACCCCCACAACTCCCCGGAACCGCGTGAACCCCTGATCCGCGATATTGAAGATCAACTCGGACGGCACCGACGTCACCAGCGCCTCTTTCGGTTCTTCTTCTTTGATCTGCATCAGTCTCTTTTCGGCTCCGGGAGAAGGACTGTAGTCTCCCAATCGGATGACGCCGTTGGGTCCCACCATCTCTGCCTCTGACCACCCGACCGCCACCGCACCGGGATCGTAGCTTCCGGCGTCTTCTACGAGCAACCTCAACTGTTGGGCTCCGGAGATGTCGATGTCGAACGGAACCTTACCGTCATTGACGACTCCACTATCGAAGAGGTTCGCCGGAGGTGGCTTGCGTTCATGCGTCATTCGCTTCGCGCCCCGATGCAGGAGCGTGGCCAATTCGTTTCCGTTGATTAACTCGAGGATTTGCAAAGTAGTAGCGTCTGCCTCCCGGTCTGTAACGACCTTGTCTCGGTTCGGCCTGCCTAATGCCCGAGCGAGCATACCGGATTTGAGCTGCCAGTCACGCGTGTAGGTACCTGCGTTCCCTTTTCCGTCGTCCAAGATCCTCCATTCACCTGTGATCGAGGAGACTCCGTCGATGAATTGCTCTGCGCTTAGCCGTCGGCGGAACGGCCCTCGAAAGAAGTACGCTGCCTTTTTGTGCGCTTCGGCGGATCGATCCACCGCGGAGAGCTGATAGGCGCGGGAGGTCATGATCCGTTTTAGAAGCCGCTGCAGATCATAGTCGTGGTCCACGAAATCCGCGGCCAGCCAGTCCAGCAGGTCAGAATCCCACGGTTGGGCATCCATATCATCCACTGGTTCGACCAGTCCGCGCCCGAACAACTTTTTCCAGATCCGATTTACCACTGTGCGTGCGAAGCGGCCGTTTCGAGGGGTGGTGAACAATCGGGCTACTAGGGCGCGACGTTCGGTTAGAGACTCGGCTGTGTCGCCATTGGCCAGAGCAGGGAAAAGGAACTGGAGGGGCGCAATCTCACCGGTCTTGACGTCGCAACGAACGATTTCAAGTGGTCCTTCGGAGAAGAAGGAGGCGAGACCGTAAGTGTCGCGGAGCTTCCAGTTGCTCACGAAGCTGTCATGGCAGGAGGCGCATTTCAGGTTTGCCCCCAAGAAGACCTGCGTACTGTTCTGGGCAGCCTGCATCGGGGGCGTTTGGCTTGCGCTCACATCGCCCCCCCAGTTGACTCCGACCAAGAAGCCGGCCGGATCATTCTCCTTCACCGGATTGAGCAGCGATCTAACCATATGGTCGTAAGGAGTGTTCTTCCGGAGAGCCTCAAGCAGCCAGTTCGTGATGGATTCCCGGGTGCCGGCAGGGTATTTGACACCTTCGTCATTGTGGAGCAGATCGTTCCAGTAGCTGATCCAATGTTCGCTGTAATTCTTGCGATTCGCCAGCAAATGCTCAATAAGATGGGTTCGTTTGTCGGGACTCTCGTCTTGGATAAAGCTTCTCCACTGCTCGGGAGTCGGAAGCAAGCCCCACAGATCCAGGTAGGCTCGTCGGACGAATACTTCATCCGAGACCGTCCGGTGGCCGGTAATTTCGTATCGGTCGAAATACGCGTTCACAAAAGCATCGATCGGATGTGCTTCTCCGTTTTGTGGCAGGTCGGGACGCCGCAGCGTTAAGGTCGAGAGTCCATTCGACCCTGGAGCATCGTCATCCCACACGGCCCCCTGGTTAATCCAAGCTTCGATGGCTTCAATTTCTGCAATCGTCATAGGATTATTCGGCGGCATTTTCTTGGAGGAGATCATTTTGTACAGCAGGCTTCCCGTCGCGAGCCCAGGAACAAATGCTGCACCTGACTTACCCCCTCTCAGTGCCGATTCACGGGATGTCAGATCTAAAGACCCTGTGGGTGTGGATCCGCTGTGGCATGATACGCAGCGAGCTAGGATGGGTTGAATGCGCTCTCGGAAGAAATCGGTTGGACTGGCAGTCTGGGCCTGGCCAGTCGTGAATCCCGCCAGCAGCCAAAGGGTAACGAACTGTAAAGGGAGGCTTTTCACGGCTCTCGAATCAAGATCTCAAATTGTCGTCCAAGAAGGTGATTTAGCTGATCAACCTAGGAATCCTAAGATGTCCTTAAGTTCAAGTCAAATTGATACCGGAGAGGACACTCGTTGGCAGAAAGGTCAAGAAAGCTTTAGCCGAAAGACAATACACCTGCGAGCTTTTGAAATACTCGGCGCAACTCTGACTCGGGTAAGTTTGAGTCTTTCACCTTCATCCTGCCCGGTGGAATTCCGAAATTTCCTTGCGATCCAAAACACTGGGAAAATCAATGCGAGAGCAGATTGCCGAATTCGCGGATCAGATTGCGTTCTTCCTCTTGAAATTTTTCCTTTTGCGATTTCCGAAGAATAAGAAACTGGCGATCGGCAAGCTCTTGGTTCCCACTCCGCTGATAGGCCAGCCCTAACTGGTATCGAGCCGTATTCGAGCTGGGATCCAGTTCGACTGCGCGTTCAAGATTTCTGAGGGCTTCCGGATAGTTTTTTCTGAGGTTGGAGATCAAGCCCAATCGATAGTACGCCAGAGCATTTTTCGGATCCAGTCGGATCGCTTCTTTCAGGAAGCTGGCCGCTTCGAATAAATCTCTGCCCGGGCCTTTCATCAGTGAGTAGGCGTACATGTAGTAGGCGAGACTTGATTCGGGACTCAGTTGGATGGCTTTCTTCGCGGAACGGCTCGCTTCCTCAAACTGTCCCTGAGAAATCAGTAGATCGGCGTGGTAGATATGGGCGATAAAGTTGTCGGGAAACCGTTCGACGGCCTCCTGAAAAACCGGGGTTGCGAACTGTCTCTTGCCCTGGAGCTTGTAGGTGACCCCCAGCCCGACGAGGGTCTTCAGACAACTTTCTCCGCCACAGTTTTGGCGTCCCTCGGCAAAAATTCCTTGTGCCTTATCGTATTCCTTGCTTTGCAAAAAAAGGCTTCCGAGGTGGAGGTAGTAGTCGCCTTCCTGGGGAGCCAGACGGATCGCTTTCTGGAATTCCTTTTCCGAAATCGACGGCTGCGAAGTCTGTTCGTACACCAAGCCGAGAAGGTGGTGAAGTTCGGCATTCTCATGGTGTTGGAGGAGCTTTTTCGTGGTCTGAGCGCTTTCAACGTACCGGCCTGCGGAATAGTAAGCCATTGCGAGGTCATAATTTAAATCATAGGAGTCCGGTTGTTTTTCGAGACCCTTTTGGAAGGCGCGGATTGCCGCATCATAGAGTTTCGTTTTCCCGAAGAGGATTCCCAGTTCCGCGTGCAGGAATGCCGAACCTATGTTTCGGTCATCCCATTGTTCGACCCGGCGGATCGCTTCCTCAGGTCGCCCGGCTCGCAGCAGACACCGAACTAATGCGATTCGGGCGGACGAACTGGACCCATCCAGGAAAATGGCCTGTTCATAGTGAACGATTGCATTCGCGTAGTCTTGCAATCCCTCAAATGCCTTCCCCAAGCCATAGCGAATGGGCATCACATCTTTCCCCAGACGCAACGCCTGTTCAAAAGCATGCCTGCCGGGAGTAACTTCCCCTACCGAAGAATAGGCTTGACCTAGAGCCAACCAAATCTCGGGCCTTTGTGGGTTTAGATGGGAAGCTTTGTTAAGAGAAGCGATTGCCTCGCGGGGTTTGCGGCGCTTCAGTTGTACCAATCCCAGAGTATAGAAAGCCTGAGTGATCGTCGAATCCAGGGACATGGCATGCAGGAGGTCCCTTTCGGCGGACTCAAGTTCGTTGAGTCGGGCCGCTATGGTGCCGCGCAACAGAAAATAGGAAGGCGGCAAGTGATCGGTTCTCTCCACCGACCTTAATATCTTCAGCGCCTCGCGGTGTTGCCCTGCTTGCATCGCTGTTACCGCGTGCTGGAGCTTTTTTTCGGTCAACGGGGTAGTGGGTGAGGATTTCTCCCGGGAAGATGGTTCGGTCCCCGGAGTCCGATTCAACCCTCGTGCCGCGGGCAGTAAGCCCAGGCCCATCAAGCCGGCCAAAAGCAGAGCCGACCAAGGCTTCCTGACAGCGACGATGGGGCATCTCAACACAGGCATGTATCCCCAGGGAGGAGGTTTCCGCGTGCTCATCAGGTTGAAAGATACCTGAGATGTGCCGACAGGCATTGGCTTAAAGGGTTCAAACGAAGCTTCAGCTTTGAAACCGTTGTAAGGGCTTTTGATGCAATCGGCGTCACGCCTCTCCATGAGATCATAACTTAACTATTTTACCCCAGTAATCGATTTCGGAAGATTGCGCAGCGTTCACAAAACTCATCTCGGCAAGAATGAGTTGATTCGGAACTTCACGTTGACATTCCAACAAAGTATCTGGTGTAATGCTCGCGCTGTTCAGATTAAGAATTCAATGAAAATAAAAGCATGGACAGCAGTTATGTCTTCCCACGAAGCCTTAGCCTCAACCGCGGTGGGTCTAGGTGATCTCAGGCGTCAGGGGTGTTGCATTTACTTTTAGGAGGAAAATCATGTCGAACCTCGGGTATTTAAGGATGAAGGGTATTGTACCTACTCCCGCTATCAGATTGGGGATGATTTTTGCTCTGGCTTTTTTAACCGCCCAAACTGGGTGGTCCCAACACACCACCGGATCTATTCACGGCCAGGTCATTGACCCGACGGGGGCCGGCGTTCCCGGAGCCACGGTAACGGTAACGAACAAGGACACCGGGCAGGAGCGTACAGCCACTACGACAGCGGATGGAACCTATAATGTGCCTTCCTTGCCGCCTGGCGTTTACCAGGTTTCGACCACCGCCTCGGGCTTTCGTACTTCCATCTCGGATAATGTGGAAGTGCCGGTGAATGTCCCGGTGATGGTCAACCTCGGGCTGGAGCTGGGCGCCGTTACAGAGACGATTGAAGTTACGGCGGCGACTCCGCTCCTGCAGACCAGCGATTCCACGGTCGGCGAGGTGGTGGAGCATGAAAAGGTGGTGCAACTCCCCCTCAACGGCCGGCAGTTCACCCAACTGATCCTGTTGACTCCCGGCGCCTCCTATAAGGAAAGCGGCCAGCAAGCCTTATTTACCCTAAAATTGGGCGCGGGTGGGATTAGTCCTGCGGTGAACGGACAGAACTCGCACTATAACAACTACACGTTGGATGGACTGGAAAATAACCAACGGTTTAACAATCGGTGGGCCATCAGTCCTCCTCCCGATGCCATTCAGGAATTCAAGGTCCAGAGCCACATCTCCGATGCGCGCTTTGGCCTGGGCGCGGGTGCCAACGTCAACGTGGCCACGAAATCGGGCACCGGGGAGATTCACGGCAACGTCTGGGAATTCATCCGCAATGACAAGCTGGATGCCGCCACTTTCTTTGACAACGTAGCTGCCGACTCAAATGAGGCGGCCGGTATTGCCAGAAAGCCTCCCTATCGCCAAAATCAGTTTGGGTTTACGGTGGGCGGGCCGGTGGTGCTGCCCGGATATGACGGCCGGAAGGGGAACACCTATTTCTTTGGGTACTATGAAGGATTCCGCTCACGCAAAGGGTTCACCAGTTTTGCCAACGTTCCCACGTCGGCGGAACTGGGTGGAGATTTCAGCGCGCTTATGGATACCTCGACGGTAGTGGGCCAGGATGCGCTGGGGCGCGATGTTTTTGCAGGCCAGATTTTTAATCCGTTCACCACGCGCGTCGTGGGTGACCAATTTGTTCGAGATCCCTTTCCCGGGAATATCATCGACCCATCCATGATCGATCCCAATACATTGCGGTACGCTCAACTGATGTATGTGGCTCCGAACTTCTCCGGGGCCAATAATCTGATTTTTAATCCGAACGAGGCGATCGACGGCGATTCATTCGGCGTCCGTATGGACCATCGTTTCCGCAATAACGACGCGCTCTTTGGAAGATTCAACCTGATGGAAAACGATCGGGAGGCTCCCGGGGTCTTGCCGTCCACACCTACCCTCCAGCAAAACACGGGGCGGAGTGTAATGATCTCCTACACTCATTTCATCAGCCCTACCTTCATCTTCGATTTTAAGGGCGGCTACATGCGCTCGATCCTCCCGATCTCGCCTAGACCTGCGGGATTGGAGTTCGTTGAGTCGGTGGGCTTTTCCGATCCGGTGCGCCTCACCCTGGATTGGCCGTCGAAAGGAACGGCGGTGGGACCGAACACGAGTATTGCCCCGCGTACGAGCCCCATTCAGCAGTGGGGATGGGGTTTGGGCAATCCTGACTACCAGTACCAGTACAACTTCGATCTCACGAAAGTCAAGGGGAACCATACCATCTTCGGCGGGCTCGAGCTCATGCACTGGCGTCACATTACAGGCAACCAGCCCTTTTTCTCGCAAAACTTTGACACCCTTGCCACTCGAGATCCTTTTTCGGGTACGGGGGGTGACGGGCTGGCGAGTTTCTTGCTTGGCTTGCCCTCGGTCGGTTCCGCTGTTGCGTTTAACCCCACCAACATATGGGGCAAAATCTTCATCCTCTACCTCCAAGACGACTGGAAGGTAACTCCCAAGCTCACCCTGAACTTGGGAATTCAATACGACGGAACGCAGCGCGCCCGGTTCAAGAACGACGGGGTGTCCATGCCCGATCCTACCGATGGCATTATCAAGTGGGGAAGCACCAATCCGATCACCGGGGAACCGGCCAATATGCGCCGGACCATGTACGAACCCGACTGGAATAACTTCGCGCCGCGAGTCGGCTTTGCTTACCGAGTGATGCCGACGACGGTGATTCGTGGCGGGTTCAACGTGTTCTATGACCACGGGAACTCGCTGATTCAGGACACCCGGGCGACGACCTCCCAGTGGCCGTACGGACCGATCTTCAATCAGACTTCGGCTGCATTGAATAATACCATTCCCAGTGGCCGTACCTTTGCAGACCCGATTGAGATTATAGACACCAGCCAACCGATTCCCGGAAATTGGGCGGTGAACCGACACAACCGGGATATGTACTCGATGCAGTGGAACTTCGGCATTCAGCAGGCGATCAGCTCCAGCGTGATGTTCGATATCGCGTACGTGGGCGCCGGGGGTCGCAAAATCTGGATCACTCCCACGGCTAACGTAGCGCCCTCGCCGGGTCCGGACACGCCGACGCTTAATAATTTTGACCGCCGGCCCTTCCCGCAGTTTAGTACCATCAACTACATTACCGGTGTGGGGAAAGCGAACTATCATGCCTTGCAAACCAAGCTCACGAAGCGGTTTGCCCAGGGACTCTCTCTGTTGGTGTCCTACACCTGGGGGAGGAGCTTCGATACGGGAGCACAACGCGGAACTCGGGGGCAAGACTTTTTTAACCTGCAGTCAGGATATGGGCCGTCCGACTGGGACAGCCCGCAAATCTTCACCTTTAGTTACGTTTACGAATTGCCGTTCGGTTCGAGTCGGAAGTTCGGAAACGCATGGGGATCGGCCATGGACGCCGTTCTCGGAGGTTGGATGATGACGGGTATCATCCGGGCCTCCGACGGCAATCCGTTCAGCCTCGGTGCCGGCGGTAACATAGCCAATACAGGTTCGGGAGGTCAGCTAGCAAGTCTCGTTCCCGGTCAGGAACTCCTGCCTTCCGGCTTCAACCAGACGCGCGAGCAGTGGTTTAACGCGGCTGCGGTTACTACCTTTCCTTTCACCTACGGGAACCTTAGCCGGAATATCATGCGGGGACCCGGAATTCACAACTGGGATATGGGTTTTCACAAATTCTTCCAGTTCACGGAAAACTCGGACCTGGAATTTCGAGCTGAATTCTTCAACATCTGGAACCAGACGAATTTCGGCCAGCCGGGTGCTGCTGCCGGGAGCCCGACCCTGGGTGTGATCAACGGCCTGAAGCTCCCCTCGCGGGAGATTCAGTTCGGTTTGAAACTTAGATGGTAAGCGTGAGAGCGGCTTTCTCCGCTCACCACATCGGTGGTGAATAACCGGAACCACAGCGAGAGCGGACCCGTGCTGCCCAGGAGCTTTTTAAGCTTTCCGGAGCGCGCGAGGTCCGCTCTCGCATTCTTTTTTCAGAGACCCTATTTCCTAGCTCATGTGAAGGCCTTTAGGATTCGCGGGGATTGTGAAATCCCTCACGGGATATGTGACGTAGGTTTGAGCTTATATCGAGTTTTGCTTTCACGCCCATCGAATAAGCGTAGTTATGACTGAGAGTGAAACCACGGGTTTCGAGGAATAGAGGACAACGGAACATTTCCATGAGAGTCGCAATTGCTGCGTTATTGCAGGAGACGAATACTTTTTCCCCTCAAGCCACGACCCGCGACCATTTCTTGATGACTTCCGCTCAGGAATTAATCAAAAGCCACAAAACGGAGAATAGTGAGCTTCACGGATTTATGGATGCCCTGACGGGAGCGGGGGCGCAAATTGCACCCGTCTTGGGTGGTTGGGCGGTGAGTTACGGGAGGATCAAGGCTGATGATTTCCAAACGCTGCTCTTTGACCTCAAGGAGGGAATCAAGAAAGCCGGACCCTTGGATGGGCTGCTCCTGGCGCTTCATGGTGCCTGGGCCGGCGAGGGAATCGACAGTTGTGATGGCTACATCCTGCGGGAGCTGCGACGACTGCTGGGCCCCTCGGTTCCCATCGTTGTTACCTTGGATCTGCATGCTAACGTGACTCGTGCGATGTGGGAAAATGCCGACGCCTTGGTGGGCTATCAGACGTGTCCTCATATCGATCTTTACGATACCGGACGGCGCGCGGGCGACCTGCTGATCTCTATCCTCCGCCATAAAATACGCCCCACCCTGCAGGTTGTAAAAATCCCCATGGTAGTTCAGGCGGAAAATATGCTCACTGACCGGGGTGAGTTCGGGCAGATTTATGACTATGCTAAATCCTTGGAGGGTAAAGGAGCGATTTCCGCTTCGGTGTTTGCGGTTCAACCTTGGCTTGATGTGGATGAGCTGGGTTGGGCCTCGGTGATCCTTTCGGACAACGATCCGGCTAAAGCCAAGTTGCAGGCGAATGAATTAGCCCGGTTCATCTGGTCTGTTAGGAAGTCTTTCGTCGTTCCACTTCCCTCGGTGGAAGAAGCCCTGGAGGAAGCCCTGAAAACAGAGGGAGGGCCGGTGGTGCTGGGAGAGGGTGCAGACGGGACCATGGGAGGCGCGCCCGGCGACGGGACCAGTATCCTGGCCGGCATCTTGGAAAAAAGAATCGATGTGCCGGTGGCAGCCGTTGTTGTCGATCCTGGTGCAGTTGAGGATGCGATTGGGGCGGGGATCGGGAATACTGTCACACTACAGGTAGGGGGAAAGTTGGACCCTAACTATGCCAAACCTGTCCGTATAACGGGTAAGGTAAAGCTCATTTCGGACGGCGAGTTCCGCTATAAAGGTCGAGTCTATACGGGCCGGTTGGTAAATATGGGGAAGGGTGTAGTGTTATCGAGTGGGAATATACGCTTGTTGATCTCCCAGCGGCCCGTTCCCACAACGGATCCGGAGCTGTATCGAAGCCACGGCATCGAACCCCGAGATATGAAGTTGGTGTTGGTCAAGTCGCCTCTGGGGCTTCGCGCTGAGTATGAACCCATCGCTCGCTCTATCATCATCGTGAACAGCCCCGGATGTTGTAGTCCCGACATAACCTCTCTCCCGTTCGTGAGGATGCCGCGGCCTATATTCCCTTTTGATGAGTTTGACTATTCTCCTCCCGAGTAGAAAGCAACTCCGAGGGTCCCCATCCAGATGAGGAAGTGAATGCAGAAGACGATGGAGGATGGCTGGGAGGCGTATCGCGCCAAGACGCCGGGTTCCCGCCGGCTCTTTGAACGGGCACGCGGGGTGTTGCCTGGAGGTGCGTCGCGCGGTGCCACGGCGTTTCAACCCTACCCTTTGTACGCCCGGGAAGCCACCGGGGTGATCGTAACGGATGTGGACGGCAATGAGTACCTCGACTTCAATCTGGAGGGGGGCAGTTGCATCCTGGGTCACGGTGCGCCGGAAATCATCCAGCGGGTGAAAGCGCAACTGAGCACGGCCGAGGTCATGTCCATGGCTTCGGAGTTGGAGGTGGAGTTAGCCGAACGGATCACTCGCTTCCTTCCCTGTGTGGAAATGATGCGATTCCTGAACTCGGGCTCGGAGGCCTGTGCGATCGCCGCCCGTCTGGCCCGGGCCTTTACGGGAAAGCCGCTGATTGCGATGTGTGAGGGCCACCATCATGGCCAGTTGGACACGCTCCTTTTTAGTCATTACAGTTCCCCGGCCGGCCCCGCGCGCGCACCGGAGACCGTCAAGGACTCCTTGGGCCTGCCGGAAGGCTCGAACCGGTTGGTACTCACTCTTCCGTTTAACGATACGGCGGCGGCGGTCGCGCTCATTCAGGCGCATGCGGACCACTTGGCAGCGGTGATTCTGGAGCCGGTGACCATTTTCGGGGGCGCCATTCCCGCCGAAGTCGAATTCGTGCGGGGCCTTCGAGCCGTCACGCAGGAATCGGGTATCCTTCTGATGGTGGATGAAGTGCCCACCGGGGTACGCGTTGGCCCGGGTGGGGCGATTGGCCGGTTGGGGGTTACCCCGGACCTGTTCATAACCGGCAAAGCCTTGGCGGGAGGACTTCCGGTAGGCATGTACGGCGGACGGCGGGACATCCTGGAACCGTTGCTAAGTCCCCCTTATGATGCATGCCACAAGGTGCTGAGCAGTGGAACCTTTTCCGGGAACCCAACGGTGATGTCGGCCTGTCTGGCGGTCCTGGATGCGCTGGAATCCGGTGAGGTGCATCGTTATATCAACCGGCTCGGGGATGAAGTGCGCCGTGAGCTTCGGGAACTCGGTCAAAGATTGGGAATTCCTTTGCAGGTCACGGGAGACTTTTCCGTTTTTGGCCTGCATTTTGTCGAGGGGCCGGTCAGGAGTGTCCGCGACTGTGATCGGGAGCAGGTGCGTCGGCGTGAGTTTGCTCTCTTGATGATGACGAAGGGGATACTCTGGCCGGCCGGCCGGATTGCGGCCTTCCTTTCTTCCGCGCACCAGGAAGAGCATATCGAACGGTTCCTGGAAGTGTGTAAGGAAGTATTCGAAGAAATGTTTTTGCCGTCTGTGCCTGCGCGGCCGGCAAGAAAGGATTAGCCGCATGAACGAAGGAAGAAGCTCCAGCCGTCACGCGGATTCAGGATATTTGCGGACCTTCAGGGTTCTGCTGATCCCGATCCTACTATGTCTTGTTATCCGGGATTCTCCTGCCGGGTTTGCGCAAAGCAATCCCAGACCCGGAATACTGAAATTGTCCATCGTGGATGCGGACTCCGGGCAACCGACTCCGGCCCGGATTGAACTTCTGGACGAGGAAGGTCGCAGCTATATCGCTGAAGATGCCTTGCCTGTCGATGGCGACTGCGACGTGGCCCGGGAATCCCCCGCATGGTTGACTTTGGAACAAGCAGTAGCCGTGCTCTCGAAAAAGGTGGACAACCCTTATACAGGGACCGGCCAGTTCTACAGCGTCGGGAATTCCAGGGTTTTCTTGCCCCCCGGCACCTATCAGTTGAGGGTCTTTAAGGGAGTGGAATACCAAACGCAAACCCGCGACCTGCAAATGCAGTCAGGGGAGACTACCGAGTTGACGATAAAGGTCCCGCGCTGGGTCAACATGCCGGAGCAGGGTTGGTACAGCGCGGACGATCATGTGCATATTGCTCGACCCGTCAAGGAGCTCAATCCTTTCATCACTAAAATGATGCAGGGTGAAGACCTCCATGTAGCCAACCTTTTACAGATGGGACTCTCAAAACGTTTCCACATCACTCTTCAGTATGACCACGGGCCTGGAAGTGTTTACCAGGAAGGTAATTACATTTTGGCCACAGGGCAGGAAAATCCACGGACCCATTTTCTGGGTCACACCATTACTCTGGGAACGAAATCGGCCATTAATTTTCCCGAGAATTACTTGATTTACAGATTGTTCTGGGAAGAGGCACAGCGTCAGGGGGCGATGAGCGGTTATGCCCACTACGGCGACGATCATTGGGGTGCGCCCTACGGCCTCGGAATCGATCTACCTCATGGATTCGTAAGTTTTATGGAGGTGTTGCAGTTCAATCGCGGAATTTACGAAGTCTGGTATGAGATTCTGAACACAGGCTTTCGCATGACACCTACCGCGGGAACGGACTATCCGTGCGCAAGAGCGACCATACCCGGGCGAGAGCGATTCTATACGAAAGTCGAAGGACCCTTTACCTACGAGAATTGGTTGGAGGGGGTCCGTAAGGGCCGGACGTTTGTGACCAATGGACCCATCCTCGAGTTTCGAGTCCATGGCAAGGAGATGGGGGAAGAGGTGGTTCTGAGCAAGCCTGCCTCGGTAGTAGTGGAAGGCCGTGTACGTTTTGATCCGACCTGGGATGATGTAGAACGTCTCCAGGTCATTAACAACGGACAGATACTGCGAAGCTTTCCGAGAATGGAGGGGCCGCCCGAGATCCGATTCCGGTTTGAACATAATGTTCGCGAGGCTTCTTGGTTCGCCATTCGAGCTTACGGAAGGAAGCTGGGCGAAGCAGTTCCCCTGGCGAGTGGTCTTGTCCACCGCACGATGCGCCCGACCTCAGAGGCTCATTCCGCTCCGGTTTATGTAACCTTGCAAGGTGCGCCTCCGCTCTCAGGACATCCCCGGGCCAAGGCTTTGGCTCGTACGTGGCTGGCCCGGCTGGAAGATTTAGAATCTCGGTTGGCTGAGGATCAGATTGAGAATTTTGCCAAGAGACTGGAACCGTCTCCCTGGGATATTGTCGATGAGGACCTTCTCCGCAAGAACCGTTCAGCCCTTATAAAAGAGATCCAGAAAGCCAAAGATTATTTCAGGCATCTAGCGCGGTGAGGAATGCAGTGTTTGCGGCCTGGGGGCCAAGCTTGTCAACCCTACGCCCTCAGCCGCTGCATCCTGTCACAAAGAGGGCACTCCTCTTTGGCCTTGATGATGGGGCGGTCGTGGTCCCTAGAGATGCGAACGACTCTTTGAGAAAATCCCTTCGGTTGATGGATGCTCCTGAGGTGTTGGTGTGAAGAGGTTGCCTACGGGTGGTTCCCAAGCCCATTTTCCAGTAGCCGTCTTGGAATTCTTTGCCGCGCATCTCTTTCCAACCCCCCGTGTCAACGGCGCAGGGTGATATACGCATCGAACCGGGTCGAGTTGCCGGGTTTCGACGACTTGGCCTGAACCTTCAGATAGTTCCAGGGTCCCCGGATCGCTACGTGAGCCCCCTGAGCCGGTGCCACCGGTTCGGAGGGCGCATGGATGACCTGCCAGTCCTTCGTATTGTGTGAACCCAGCACCCGCCACACCACGCGGTGGGCACCCTGTTTATTATAGACCTGAATCAGCTTCTGCGAGTAGCCGCGCGATTCCATGATGCCGCTGTCGGCGAACTCATCCTCGGTCGCATAGTCCGTGAACAGGTAGGCGTCCTTCGCGGTGCGCGGGGGAATGTGGAAGGGATTGATCTCGTAGATCATGTTGCGGCCCCAGTCGGTCACCAGCAACGTGCCCCGGGTGGTCGCGCTGATGTAGGTCGGTAACAGCGCATAGGGAGTCGCAATGAGCAGGTCCCCGCCACTGGAACCGCCCAAGTCCCAAAGGAGCTCCTTGTCGCGGTTCACGGCGAAAATCCGCGCCCGTTCGTCCACGATGATGGTCACTCCGCCGCCCCGCTCGTTCATTCCGTAGCGGAAGCCGCGCACCGGGGTGTACAGCCGGTCCCAAAGATCGCCCTGGCCGTGTTCGCGGTGCTGGCCGTAGAGCCAAATCGTCTTCTTGGTCCTGGTATCGATTTCCCGCACGACCGGATACGGCCCCCAGTAGCCGATCAACAGGTCCCCGCCATACGAACTGTCGTTCCGCATGCGGAACTGCGGGTCGTGGACAGGCTTGACGGCCAGGTTCTGGAGGTAGAAGGGGTGACCGTGAGGCTGGCTGTCGTACTCCCAAACCTTGGCTTGATCGCTTAAGCGGATTTTGAACACTCCATGATCCTGGTCGGAAGCCATGATATGCGCTTCGTCCCAATAGATCGCTTCCAGAGGTTTCTCCAGCCCGTTATACGACCAGAGCACTTCACCGTCGTTGCGGTCGATGATCATGACGCGGTGGTCGCCCTGGTATTCGGTGATGAGCACGTGACCCTGAAAAGGGCCGGCGGGCATGAAATGGGCGGAGTGGGCGGCATGCAGGCGTTTGCCTCCACCCGGCACGCCCCGTTCGCCGTAGAGAACGCGCATCGCGCCCGTGCGTCGATTGATCAGCAGGATATCGTTACCGTACTGTTCGGAGACCACGATCTCGTCGGGGTTCAGAGGGTTTTCTTCGGCGCTGTGCGGACCGGAGAGTTCGCCCTCCCCAACCCCCCTGTTCCCGGTTCCATAGGACCAAAGCACATGCCGATCAAAACGGGGGGGATCGGCAGTGTTTTGGCCCGGATGGCAGGGGCACCTCAATGCAGATGCATCGCCGGGGCTGCTGTCAGCATGACTCTGGCCTACCCCCAGGATTGCGAGCGCCAAGACAATCGACAGGGTGGGTAAAACCCGTGGTGCTTTCAATATGTTGCCTGCTCTCTGCAGAGGTTCTTAAGCCGCTATTTCCCAACTGACTCCGCCGGCTGGCCAGAGCCGGTCTTGGCCCTTTATGGGCGTCGAAACACCTTTTCGGCTATGCCCGCGCATACACACCTGCTAATCGCCATTCTAACTCATATCACGCTCCGCGATAAATATTCATGTTAGTGGGTGACGTTCTGCTTGACCGGTGGAGGGGGAAATGCTATTTTCATCTATAATTATCTTACTGGTGAACCTGATGCGACTTGATTCAACGATCAAGCTTATCTTCCCATACGCTTTTAGTTCAATTGCTTTGCTTTTTGGCTTGATTTCTGCGGCTGCGGCGAAGGCAGACCAGGAAGTCCTCCGGTTTGAATCCGACATTCGACCCATCTTTGCAGCGAACTGTTTAGCCTGTCATGGTGAAACATTGCAGCAAAATGGGCTGGATTTACGGACGCGTGAAAGTGTCTTGCAGGGCGGAGAAGCGGGACCCGCCGTCAAGCCTGGGTCTGCGGAAGAGAGCTTGCTTTTTGAAAAAGTTCTTTCGGGTTCGATGCCCATCGGTGACGACAAGCTGAGCACGCAAGAGATCGAACTGATCCGGCATTGGATCGATGCCGGCGCATTGAGCGAAGGGGAAGAGGTCGGGAGTACCCTAAATCCGTCGGGGGAGACCCAGGTTACCGAACGCGATGTGATGGTGCCCATTCTGCAGGTTCGCTGCGTGGTTTGTCACGGCAGGCGAAATCAGGAAGGGGGGCTGGATTTGCGGACCCGCGCCAGCCTGCTCAAAGGCGGAAGGTCAGGTCCGGCGATCGTCCCCGGCAAGCCGGACGAGAGCCTCCTGGTCCAGCGAGTCGCCGCTCAGCAGATGCCCCCTCCCGAATCGCTACGAGCCTACACGATACGCCCGGTGACCTCGGAGGAACTGGAGAAGCTGCGCCAGTGGATTGCAGCCGGTGCGCCGGCGGGGCCGGAAGAGGTTCTGGAGGTGGGAAGCGGGCCGGACCCGCTGGTGAGCGAGAAAGATCGCCAGTTCTGGTCGTTCCAGCCGCCCAAGCGTTCCTCGGTACCGAAAGTACGGAGCCAAGAGTTGGTCCGCACGCCTATCGACGCCTTTCTGCTGGAGAAATTGGAGGCCAAAGGTCTCGGCTTTTCGTCCGAAGTAGAACGTCTGACGCTGATGCGGCGAGCGTATTTCGATCTGATCGGGCTGCCACCGGAACCCGACGAAATAGAAGCCCATCTGAAAGATCGTAGCCCCCTCGCCTATGAGCGCATGATTGACCGCCTGTTGGCCTCGCCCCATTACGGTGAGCGGTGGGCAAGGCATTGGCTCGATCCCGCCGGGTACTCCGATTCGGAGGGCAAGGTCGAGAACGACCTGGTTCGGCCTCAGCTCCACCGTTATCGTGACTATGTGATCCGTTCCTTGAATAGCGACAGACCCTATGACGAGTTCCTGGTGGAGCAGATTGCCGGCGACGAATTGTTTGACTACAAGTCCACCCCAGAGCCCACCGCCGACCAACTTGACAAGCTGGTGGCCACCGGCTTCCTGCGGACGGCGCCGGATGGCAGTTATTCTCTAGCCGGGAACAAGGTATCGGACCGGCTGAACATTCTGGCCGACCAGGTTGAGATTTTCAGCTCTTCGGTGATGGGACTCACGATGGCGTGCGCGCAATGCCACAGCCACAAATATGATCCCATTCCCCAACGGGACTATTATCGACTGAGCGCCATCTTCCGAACCGCCTACGATCCCTACGATTGGCTTTTCCCCAACTACAACATCGACGACCTCGAAGGGAAGACCGTTTTTGCCATGCGCCATTTGACAACCGTCCCCGAACGGGAGCGTCGGGAAGCAGAAGCCTACAACGCTTCCATTGAGGAGGAGATCAAGCGTCTGAAGAGTTCCCTGGAGGCGGCGGCGCGGCCCCTGCGGGAAAAACTCTTCGAGGAGAAGCTGGCGAAGTTGCCCGAGGAGGTGAGGGAGGACCTGCGGAAGGCGCTCCACCCTTCTGCCGACCCACGAAGCGCCAGGGATAAGTATCTGCAGGAAAGATGTTTCAAGTGCAAAGAGGACCCCCGGAAGGCGTTCCCTATCCCCGACGACCCCCGAAGCGGCGTACAGAAGTATCTGGTGGAGAAGTTTGGGGCCTTGGTCAAAGTGGAGCCGGTGGAGTTGGAGGAGAGGTTCGAAGATTTCAAGACCCAAGCGGCAAAGATCAAGAAGGCCATTGGAGAGGCTAAGGACAGGCTGCGACCGGAGCCAAAGGTCCGTGCCCTGTTCGACATGGGAGGTGAACCCACACCTACCCATCTGCTGCGGCGAGCCGACTACCTGAATCCCGGGCCTTTGGTGCGGCCCGGGGTCCCGTCGGTCCTGAGGGATGGGATTGCCCCCTATCAACTGATTAAACCTCCCTGGAAGACGGATACCAGCGGCCGCCGGCTGGCGCTGGCACGCTGGTTGGTGCAGCCCAATCACCCACTGACGGCGCGGGTGATGGTGAACCGCATCTGGCAGCACCACTTCGGGACCGGTCTGGTGGCGACCCCAGGGGACTTCGGCCACACGGGGGCTAGGCCCTCGCATCCGGAGCTGCTGGATTGGTTAGCCACCGAATTTGTGCACCGGGGCTGGAGCCTCAAGGAAATGCACAAGCTGATGATGACCTCCGCGGCCTATCGACAGAGTTCGCAGTTCGATGAAAGCCGGCACGGTGCGGACCCTGACAATGTTCTCCTGTCAAGGTTCACGATGCGGCGGTTGGATGCCGATGCGATCCGTGACTCGCTCCTGAAGGTGGCGCGAAGGCTTGACACTACACCCTTCGGACCGGCGGACAAGGCCGAGGTTCAGCCGGATGGCGAGGTGGTCAGCGAATGCTCTCAGGGCGGATGCCGTCGTAGCATCTATACGCTGCAGCGCCGTACAAAGCCGAATACCCTATTGGAAGCCTTCGACGCGCCGCAAATGACCCCGAACTGCCTCAAGCGGGGGCACTCCACGGTCTCATCCCAAGCACTCCAATTGTGGAATAGCGATGTGGTGCGCAAAAATGCCCGTTATTTCGCCGGGCGAGTGATCGATGCCGTGGGTACGGATGTGGAGAAGCAAATTGACCAGATCTATTTGACGGCGCTGTCGCGGTGGCCCTCGGAGGAAGAGCGGGCGATGCGCGTCGAGCAGGTCCGGGAATTTACGCAACACTGGTTGCAGCATCTGGAGAAAGAAGTTCCGGCAGAGCCCAAGCAGATCAAAGCCCGGTGGTTGGCGCTGGCCACCCTCTGCCACTCCATTCTGAATTCGGCCGAATTCATTTACATTGATTGAGGAGGCAAGTATGTTGCTCGATTGCCATCCGAAAACTGAAACCGGTAGAACTCGAATATCGACTCTCTCGCGCCGGGGTTTCTTCTCGAGCGTCGGGGACGGGTTTTACGGCGCCGCGCTGGCTTCTCTGCTGGGGGCGGATCTATTCCAGCCCCATTCTGCTTGGGGTGCTACGCGCTCTCGCGAAGGGTACGATCTAAAGCCGCGGCCTCCGCACTTCGAGCCGAAAGCCAAGGCCGTGATCCATCTTTTTATGAACGGGGGCCCCAGCCAGGTGGATTTGTTTGATCCCAAGCCTTTGCTGGAGAGGTATAGCGGCCAACCCCCGAGTCGCGAGCTGGCGAATGATATTGAGTTCGCCGATGAGATGGGCGGGCTCATGCCGTCAACCTTCAAGTTCGCCCAGCATGGGGAATCGGGGATGGAGATCTCGGAGCTGTTGCCTCACCTATCCCAGCAGGTGGACGACATCGCCCTGATTCGCTCCATGTTCGGCGGCCATTTCAACCACGAACCGTCGCTCTTTCTGATGCAGACGGGACGTTTGATCTCCGGTCGCCCGACGCTGGGTGCCTGGGTCATTTATGGGCTCGGCACCGAGAATCAAAACCTTCCGGCCTACGTGGTGCTCGACGACCCCAAGAGGCTCCCTATCAACGGCATCCAAAACTGGCAGTCGGGGTGGTTGCCGCCGGTTTACCAAGGGAC
The DNA here is from genome assembly GCA_965222885.1 of Terriglobia bacterium. Taxonomy (GTDB): domain Bacteria; phylum Acidobacteriota; class Terriglobia; order UBA7540; family JAPUME01. Next base: position 3,589,773 of record OZ244973.1, on the reverse strand, counting down.
CCGGATGCGCTCGCAAGGTTCTCCGATATTGAACTTGCAACCCAGAGAGGAGTTCCCGGGGCCCGTACTGGAAATGGCGCGTTCGGTTCTCGCTCGTTTCGACGCGAATCATCGCCGCAAGCGCCCCGGTTACCCCGAGTTGGACGCTCGCATCGCCAGCTATGAGTTGGCAGCCCGCATGCAATTGTCGGCCACCGACGCGTTGGATATTTCCCAAGAGAGCGACGCTACCCGGGAAATGTATGGGTTGAACGATGACCTCACCGCCTCCTACGGCCGGCGCTGTCTTATGGCGCGGCGCTTGGTGGAACGCGGAGTGCGGTTCGTGCAGATCTACATTGAGGGGCAAATCTGGGATAACCATTCCAACCTGCAAAAAGAGCTGCGTTACTGTTGCGGCAAAACCGACAAGCCCGTGGCAGCGCTCTTGCGGGACCTCAAACAGCGGGGCCTTCTCGACAGCACTTTGATCGTCTGGGGCGGCGAATTCGGCCGCATGCCACTCTCTCAACTCAGGCCGGGGGAGAAGAATGCGGGCCGGGATCACGGTCCGGGTGGTTTCAGTGTGTGGATGGCCGGTGGTGGGATCAAAGGTGGAACCGTTTATGGGGCAACCGACGACATCGGCTACAAGGCCGCGGAAAACCGCGTGAGTGTGCACGACTTCCATGCCACGATCTTGCATCAATTGGGCATGGATCACGAAAAGTTGGTTTTTGAGCGAAACGGGCTCGACGAGAGACTTTCCGGAGTGGAGCCGGCCCGCGTGGTGAAAGAAGTCCTGGCTTAATGACCGCTGGGGTGGTTTTCCTCAGAAGCCGAATTTGGAAAACTGCTGAATCACAATCACATCAAGACTCCTCTGATTATTCTCTCCTGGAAGCGCAGGGGCCCCCACCCACTTGCTGATACCAGAGCACGACCGGCAAATCGTTACTTTGTGAGGTCCTGAGAATAGATCGCAGGGCAAGTGATGGGGGAGTTGGGTAGGATCCGTCACCGGATCGAGTTGGACGATGAACCGACAGATCATCCGGGGTGTGGCCCTTGCGAAAGGACTCATCAAGTGAGAGGGTTCGGTGTTCACATTTGAGGCCCAGGACCAGGCAGGTTGGGTAGGGTGTTAGAGACGCGGGAGATTATTAAAGATTTTGGTGGAACGCGCGCCCTGGACCGGGTTAGCTTCGCCGTTCGTCCCGGAGAGGTGCATGCGCTGGTAGGTGAAAATGGGGCCGGCAAATCGACCCTTATGAAGATTATCTCCGGCGCCCTCAAGCCCGACTCGGGCACGATTCACCTGCAAGGTCATGCGATTCATGTTGACAATCCCCACCACGCATTGCAATTAGGCATCTCCATCGTCCATCAGCAGTCGGGTCTGGTCCCCGACCTGACGGTAGCGGAGAACATCTTCCTGGGACGCATGCCCAAAACCAGGCTGGGCCTGGTCGATTGGAAAAAACTTTACCGTGATGCGATTGTGCTGCTCAGGCACCTGGATTTCGGTTTGGATGTACACCGGTCCGCTGGGGATTTGGACGCTGCCAGCCGGCAAGTCACGGAGATTGCCCGCGCTTTATCGGTGTCGGCGCAGGTTCTCATCATGGATGAGCCTTCCGCAGTTCTGGGTCCGAGCGAACTGGACAAATTGTTCAGGATTATTCGTAAGCTGAAAGCGGAAGGGAAGACGATCATCTATGTCTCGCATCGCTTGCGAGAGATCTTCCAGATCGCCGATCGGGTGACGGTGCTCAAGGATGGCAACCTTGTCGGCACTTTCTCCCTGGATGGCCGGATGGATCCCTCTTTTCTCATCCGCAAGATGGTGGGCGGGGGGTGGGTCGAAAGGTCTCTGGAAATACCGGCGGCGGAGGGCGATGAACGGTTGCGCGTCGAGGACTTGACTCGCAAGGGCGCCTTCGAGAACATAAGCTTCCAACTCCATGCCGGGGAGGTCCTGGGTCTGGCCGGACTGGTAGGGGCGGGGCGAACGGACCTGTGCAAGGCCATCTTTGGTGCCACAACGCACGACAGCGGCCGGATCTATGTGGAAGGCAGACCTGTCCACATCCACTCGCCCCGTGATGCCCTGGCGCATGGGGTTGCTTACCTATCCAAGGATCGTCACAACGAAGGCTTGATCCTGGGTCAGTCTATCGGTAAAAATGTCACGTTGCCAATCCTGCACCGATTTACTTCCCGAGGCATTCTCAACCTCGGACAAGAAAATCGATTCGTCGATAAGATGATCGACAAGATGAATATACGTGCGCGGGGACGTAATCAGTTGACGGCCAACCTCAGTGGAGGCAACCAGCAGAAGGTTGCACTGGCGAAGTGGCTAAGCACCCAGGCAAGGGTCTTCCTCCTAGACGAGCCGACGGTCGGCATCGATGTGGGGGCCAAGAGCCAAATCTATCAACTTGTGGCCGAGCTGGCGAGAAGGGGGGGGGCTATTCTGCTGGTTTCTTCCGAGATAGCGGAGATTCTTTCCCTGTGCAACCGCATCATCGTTATGAGCAAGGGGCACATTACGGGACATCTCCGATCCCAGGTGGCTACCGAGGAGGACGTATTGCAACTCGCCACGTAGGGAGAGGGTTATAATAAGTCCACCCACCGTCAGGCACGACGGACCTTTTTTAGCCTTGGCTCAGCCACGGTTCTGAATTTCAGGAAGGATGGGGATGAGAGCCGTAGAGATCGCCGTCTCGATGGCCCGGAACAAGCTTATGATGAATCACCCAAGATGGATGCCAACATGAGTGTTCGGTGCGGAATTGATACCGGCGGAACCTTCACCGATTTTGTCGCCCTGGACGAAGCCTCCGGCGAATTGGTCGCTTCCAAGTGGCCTTCCTCACACAGCAACCCGGTGGAAGCCATCGTGGGCGTGGTCAAGGAGTCGGGTTTACCGCCGGAGAGTATCTACTTCTTGATCTTGGGAACTACCGTAGCCACGAATGCGCTCATCCAGCGCAAAGGTGCGCACGTCGTCTATATCACCACGGAGGGCTTTGAGGATGTCCTCTATATCCAACGGATGAACCGCCGGTATCACTACTCCCTGGAGTGGACCAAACCATGCCCCTTCGTCGAGATGCGTGACTCGCTGGGCGTCAGGGAGCGGATCAATGCCAAGGGGGAAGTCATGGTCCCCTTGGAGCCAAAACAGATGGAGCAATTAGCGCAAAAGATTGAGGAGCGCCTGGAGGGGCACGAGGCCGAAGAGGTGGCCATCGCCGTGTCTCTGTTATTTTCCTACCTGAATCCTGCTCACGAACTGCGTCTGAAAGAATTTCTGCAGTCCCGATTTCCGGGGATTGCTGTGTCGGTCTCGCATGAGGTTGCACCGATCTGGCGGGAGTACGAACGGGGCAGCACTGTCGTGGCGGATGCCTTTGTCAAACCTCTTCTCCAGCGCTATGTGAGCTCGGTTCGCCAGAGCCTGGACAGCCTGGGCTTACGTTGTCCCTGGGCCATCATGAAATCCAATGGCGGCCACGCCACGGCCCGAGCTGCCGAGGGCCAGCCGGTGAACCTTCTCCTGTCGGGCCAGAGCGGTGGAATCATCGGCGGCAAGTACTTTGGAGACCTCGCCCGAGAACAGAACTTGGTAACTCTGGACATGGGTGGGACCAGTTGTGATGTGGGAGTGGTGCAGGGAGGTAATCTTTCCTACATTACCAACTACGAAGTGGAGTGGGGAATTCCCGTCAGTGCTCCCTTTGTTGATCTGACCACGATCGGGGCGGGAGGGGGAAGTATCGCCTGGATCGATAAAGGGGGCTTTCTGCGGGTGGGGCCGCAGAGTGCGGGGGCCGCGCCGGGGCCGCTTTGCTACGACCGGGGTGGGACCCAGGTGACAGTGACCGATGCCGATTTGGCGCTCGGGCGGTTAAACCCGGAGTACTTCCTCGGAGGAAAAATGAAACTGAATCCGGGGAAGGCCCAAGAAGGGTTAGCCGAACTGGGGCGCAGGTTGGAGTTGAGCGCGGTAGAGGCGGCTCAAGCTGTCATCGATATGGCCAATGAGAATATGGCCAATGCCATTCGGCTTGTTTCCATCGAGCGCGGCCTGGATCCGCGGGATTTCAGTTTGGTCGCTTTTGGGGGAGCCGGGCCGTTACACGCAGGAGGCATCCTCGAAAAAATGGGGATGACTCGCATCGTGATTCCCCTTTACCCCGGACTCTGCTCGGCCTTTGGCGCGGCGATCGCCGATTTTCGGGTGGACAAGGTGTGGAGCACCCATTATCGCTCCGACAGCATGGAAGCGGACGTCATCATCGACCAGTTCCGCAAGCTGGTGACGACGGCTCAAGAAGAGTTGCGTGAGGAAGGGTTTACGGCAACTCCGGAGGTGCATCGCTCCATCAGTATGCGTTATGCGGGGCAGAACTATGAGCACGACGTAAAATTGCAAGATGGCGCCATAAATTCGGAGAGTCTCCGACAAGCGTTCGGTGAGTTCCATCGTCTTCACAAAAAGCTCTACGGTTACTCGATCAGCGGCGAGGTCATCGAGCTGATCCGCATCAATGTTACCGCCATAGGACGCACGAACAAGCCCCGGCTCAAAACGCCTCCGAGCAACAAAGACCCGCAGCCGCGCCAAACTCGGCCCGTGTATTTCGACAAAAAGGGCTTTATCCCCTGCCCAGTTTATCACCGGGACGACCTACCCGGCCGATATACGGTTGTGGGTCCGGCAGTTATCGAGGAGGTCGATTCCACCATCCTGCTTCATCCTGGACATACACTTAAGGTGAACCAACACGGCGTGATCGGCATTCGCTTGTGAGGGAAAGGCAATTATGGAAAAGATCGACACCGTTACTTTGAGCGTGATCAACAACGCTCTGATCAACATCTGCCGGGAGATGGGAACGGCGATGATGCGGACCAGCTACTCGCCTATCTTTAACGAAGGACTGGACTTTTCGTGCGTGATCTTTAACCGGCGGGGCGACATGATCGGCCAGGCAGAGTTTTGCCCGACCATGTTGGGTTCAGCTCAGTACGCCGTGAATTGGACCATCGAGGAGCTGGGCCTGGAGTCGTTTGAGCCCGGCGACGTAGTCGTGCATAATGACCCCTACCGTGGCCAGTGCCACATGCCCGAACATATGGTCCTGAAGCCTGTTTTTTTCCAGGATCAGATATGGGGCTTCGTAGCCAACATTGCTCACATAGGGGAAATCGGGGGTATGGCTCCCGGTTCTTTCGCGGCGGATGCGACGGATGTTTATCAAGAAGGGCTGCGGCTACCTCCGGTCAAGGTCATGAGCCGTGGTGAGTATGTGAAGGACATCTGGAAGATTATTCTGAGCAATCACCGCACCCCGAAGACGAGCTGGGGGGATCTTCATGCCATGATCGGTTCGCTGAGTATCGCGGAAACACGGCTCCTGGAAATGCTGGAGCGATATGGTGCGCCTTTCCTGACGGCGGCAGGCGACCGGCTCCTCGACTACTCGGAGCGCTGGATGCGGGCGGAGATACGGGATATTCCCAATGGGGAGTACCATGCGAGCGATTGTATGGAGGACGACGGCGTCACCGACCAACCGGTATGGATAAGGCTAAAGCTCGTCGTCAGAGACGACGAGGTGATTGCTGATTGGACCCCATCCGATCCCCAGGCCAAGGGTCCGGTGAATGCCACCTTCGTGGTGACCGCAGCCGCCTCCTACAGTGGCCTCTTGCACCTGACCAACAACGATATTCCCCGTAATTCCGGCTGCTACCGACCGATTCGAGTCGTGACCAAGCCCGGCTCGGTCGTCAATGTGCGCCATCCGGGTCCCTCGGTGGGAGGTAATACAGAGACCCATCCTCACATTCAGAATGTAGTCGTGGCAGCCCTGAGCCAGGCGATTCCCGAGCGGGCAGCGGCTGCGGAAGGAGCCAGCGGCTGCAACTTTCTGTTCGCCGGCGTTCACCCCGACACCGGTGAGTATTACACCAACTACCACATCGACGGGAGCGGATGGGGTGCCACCGCTTTCCACGATGGGAACTCCGTCATGTGTCCCGAAAATGGAAACTGCCGCAACACCCCGGTGGAAGTCATGGAAAACAAATTTCCCTGGGTTACACTGGAATATCGGATCCGTTGCGACTCGGGCGGGCCCGGCAAATACCGTGGAGGTCTCGGCAGTTCACGTATCCTGCGGTTATTAGCACCGGAAATTACCGTGAGCGCGCTGATGGACCGCACCAAAACCCAGGCCTGGGGTCTGTTTGGCGCAGGGAAGGGTGCCCGAGGTGGAATCTTTGTCAAGAAGAAGGGAGATGAACGGTTCCGAACTTTCTCGGAGGCCTTTGGCACGATCTCGGATTCCAAATTTACCCGTGTCGTTTTGAAGGAAGGGGACGAGGTTATGATACAGTCGCCTGGTGGCGGCGGCTACGGCCCACCTGCCGAACGCCTGACGGAGGCCATTGAGGAAGACATCCGGCAGGGATGGGTCTCCCCGGAGGCTGCGCGTGACTTTTATGGATATAAGTCGTAGAAGGCCGGTAGGATTCTCCCGGGCTTCCTGATTGGCAGATGGCCTTCGTCTTGGATGGGAATCCTGCCTTTTATTGTCTTAGGGAGTAAAAACGAATGGGTCACTGGGAAGAGAACACCGCGAAGTGGTATGAGCAGAGGATGGTTTACTGCAGCCTTTGCGGGCGGGTCATTCCGAAAAAGTTTTGGATCGCGGAGGAAAAGACCGAAAAACGGGTCTTCTGTGGCCCGGACTGTGAGCAACTTTACCAAAATTATTGGCTGCCCGCGCAGAAACAGAAGACATGAAGCCTCTCAGCCGGCGGAAGCCATCCTAATTCCTCATTACACGATCAGGTGAATAAGCGACCCTCTTTTATTTCAAGATAGAAGGGACCCCTTACATCGTCCAGTAGTCGTCGGGCATATCCATCGCAACATATTGATCCACATTCTCCGGGGTAATCTCCTCCAGGGCGATAGGTTGCTGCTTGGGGACCGGCTCACCCTTGAAGATCTTGATCATTGAATTCACGCTCCGCGAGCCATGCAGTCGAGGTGGATGAAGGATCGTGTACTTGCCCAAACTGGTCTTAATCAACTTCAGGCCACCGTTATACCCGTCCAGCCAAGTGAGACAAGGTTGATTGGCCCTCATCATGTCATCGGTTATACCGGCTGCTCGCAGCGCCTGGATGCCTCCCACGGCCATTTCTCCGCTGTCAAAGTGAATACCACTGAGGTCGGGGTGGGCTGTAATGATGTTTTCCGTGACCCTCTGCCCGCTGGCCCGCGACCAGTCGCCGGCCTGCCGCACGGTCTCAATATGCGGATGCTTCTCGAGAACAACATCATAACCCGCGTTCCTCTCCACCGCCGCGCCAGCTCCCGGAAGTCCCTCCACGATGGCAATCTTGCCCTTGTTTCCAATCAATTCGATGAGTTTACCCAGACCCCTGACAGCTCCGTACATGTGATCTGTCGATACGAAGGTGTTGTACTTCTTGCTGGAGACCTTGCGGTCAACGATGACCACCGGAATTCCTTCTCTTTCACATTGGTCCAGGATGGGGTTGGCCACATACAAATTGGCCGCACCAATGATGAGCCCGTCCACTCCCTTGGTAAGCAGGTCTTCCAGGTCCGCGACCTGCTTGGCCGGCGAATCGTTGGCGTCGGTGATGAGAAGGTCGATATTGTCGTGCTTGGCAACTTCCTGCTCAATGGCTTCCCGGAGAGCGGTACGCCAAGTGTTGGTCTCCGATGCGTTACTAAAGCCTATGGTCCACCGCCGGGTCGCAAATTCCGTCGGATTGCGACTCCCGGTGGGAATGACCTCCGGCGAACAAGCTCCCAGGGTTATGGCAATGCCTCCCCCCGCCACGCGTTCGATGAATTGCCGCCGGCTGAATTGCTGATTTACCTTCACAATAGCCCTTCCTCCTCTCATTCTGGAATTATCCGGTATGGCGATGACATTTTTTCTTTTCTCCATGGTGCCTCTCTAGGTACTTGTAGCTGCCGCAACATCCCTTTCGGGCCGCCTACGCCGCACGCTTCTTGTAAAGAGAGATTGCGACCAGAATGATAAATCCCTTGGCGATGCCCTGCGTGTAGGGGGACACGTTCAGCAAGTTCAGCAGATTGTTGATCATGGAGATGATGAGAGCCCCCAGCAAGGTACCCCACAGCGAACCCACACCCCCAAATAGACTGGTCCCGCCCAGGACTACCGAAGCGATGGCGTCTAACTCCAGGCCACGGCCGGCCCACGGATCACCCACTGTCACTCGTGCACTGAAGATGATGCCGCCCAGCGCGGCCGATACGTTACTGATCATATAGGTTATGAGCTTTACCCGGTTCACTGGAATACCGGAAAGCCGGGCTGCTTCTTCGTTCCCACCCACGGCGTAAACTTGGCGCCCGTAGGGGGTAAAGCGCAACACGAGGCCGCCGAGCAGAAAGGCTGCCAGCATAATGATCACGGGCACAGGTACGGGGCCAATCGACCCAGCCCCCAGCCATGCATAAGTTCCCTTGATTCCCCCGATCGGCTTCCCACCGGAGATTGTGAGGGCTGCCCCGCTGGCGATGGCCATCATTGCCAGTGTCACGATGAAGGGAGCCACGCCTCGCCAGATGATGATCCCCGCGTTGAATGCGCCGACGGCGGCGCCCAACGCCAGTGTCGCCAGGATTACAACCGGCAAGGGATAGCCTTCACCGTTCGCAAAGAGCATGGCGCCGGCTACACTGTAGAGGCTGAGCGTCATGCCCACCGAGAGATCGATGCCGGCGGTCAAAATGACGAAGGTCATGCCCACGGTTACGACCCCGAGCATGGAAGTCTGACGCAGTATATTGAGGACGTTCCGCTGGGAGATGAAATTCGGCGACAGGACAACCCCGATCACTATGATGAGGAGGAATCCTATAATGACTCCGGCACTCGGCCCCAATCGCTCCAGGATCAGATCCAGGTATCTCGACATTTTCCCCGCACGGACGGCCATGCCGGGTGGCGCAGTTTGGCCGACGCCTTTTTCGGTTTCGTTTTCCTCAATCATCGACATGGTTACTTCCTGTCTGTCGTAATCGCCACCGAAGCGGGATTCCTGGTGTCCAAACCATATCAGTTGTGAAACATCCTGGCTGATAGCCTTCTGTTCCATTTCGGCCTGGAATGGAACCCGATTTCAGCAGAAGTGTAAGTAGCGCATTTTCTTACGAAATACCATGGATTTATTCTGCTCGGCTGTGGCGGGAGCCTCATGCAAGTCAATCCCAGCCTCCGATCGGCCGCATCTTGAGCTCTCCGATTGCCAACAAGCCGACGAAAAGCAATAACAGAGCTCTCTTGGAAGGCAGCGTCTTCACTCGCCGCCGGAACTCTTCGGTCAGGTGTTCGAAGGCATTAATTGTCCGTAAGGATTTTAGCTTAAACCTTGGGTCTCGACCAGCCGTTGTACTCGTCCAGTAGCTAAGTGACACATAGCCTCCATGGAAAAGGGAGGGTGCTGGGAAAGGTAACGGTTGAGGAGTCATCTATCTCATTGATCCGAGGGCCTGATCAGGGCGAGCGGAGTGGCCGGACGAACAGGCGTAGGCCGCGGTGCTCGCAGTCCGGTTCGAACTCAGCAGCGAACTCGCTACCGCCGGCCTGGATCGCCCGAAGCGGGAACGGCATCCGGTGTTCGAGCACGTCGAGAAATTCGGCAGCGGTGAGGGTGGCGACTCGGGGGTGGGCTTCGAGTACACGCAGCGAAAGACGACGTCGCGGCCCGTAAAGTGCTTGACTCTCACGCCAGGTTGGGGACACAAAAAGGGGCACACCGTCGAGAAAGAAAGGGAACCCGCTGGCTAACTGATCGAGAAATTGGCGGGGACGACGGGACTCGAACCCGCGACCCTCTGCTTAAAAGGCAGGCTGGCGTCTTCCACGGTTTTCTCCCAACTCCTTCCTTTCGTTTCTCTTACACGGTTTGGGGGCGTCTGCTTTCGCTCGCAACGCCTACGACATCGCCCACTTGGCGCGCCATTTTACTGACGGTTTCTTGACGGTGGTTGCTGCCACGGCCATGCTCTATGGGCTGCGCAGCACCTGATTGCAGCAATGGTTTTCGAGCTGCAATCGCTCCGCTCGTCGTGAGGACGCGCTTCATCGAGCCAGGGGACCTACCTTCCCTAACCACTGCCAGAACCTTGAGTCCGGCCTTCGCATGGGGCGGCGGATAAAGGGCGCGTAACGGCAACCTGTCGGTCACTGTCATGTCGGCCCTCCTGGCGAATTCGAACTTATGGACTTTATCATACTCGGCCCGCCCCGGTCCCCGCCGCCAAGCCTCCCAGGCGGCAAGCAGAAACGATGCGCAGCCGGGAGGTTTGGGTTTTGATTTGGGTCTCAACACGTCTTTTAGATGGGGAAGGGTTTGGGAAAAGGGTCAGCCGCCAGTGGTGAAAGTCCATGGTGACGGTTGATGTCGCAGGTGGGATGTCGGGCAATCTCGAATACTGTGGAACCCGTTTCCGCCGTTTCGCCTGATTCAGCTTCAATCCGCCGTATTCCTTCCGCCACCGGTAGTAGGTCTGGGTGTGGATCCCAGCTTCCTTACACGCCTGCGGGGCCGTCTTCCCGTTCGCAATCTGCACTTCGATCTGCCGAGCACCGTGACAATCTGTTCTGCTTTGTACCTTCGGATCGATATAACCGGTCTTCCTCCTTCGTGAGATTCTCTCTCACTTCAGGTGGTACAAAAACAACCGTTCAGGTCACGGCCACTTTCCACGTTAGGGTCTGTTAATACCAATGAGCCTGACTCTGTTACCATGCACGGATGGAAATCACCGAAGCTCAATACCAACGCATTGCGCCCTACCTACCCGTGCAACGAGGCAACGTCAGCCTCTCGAACCTGCAAGTGCTCAACGCCATCCTGTATGTGGCCGAGCATGGCTGCAAGTGGCGGGGGTTACCTCCTCGATTTGGCAACTGGCACACCGTCTACACTCGCATGAATCGCTGGTCCAAGAACGGGGTCCTCGACCGGGTCTTCGAACACCTGCAACGAGAACAGATCATGCGCATTAAGCTGGAGGCAGTTTCCATCGACAGCACCCTGGTCAAGGTCCATCCTGACGCTACCGGGGCACGAAAAAAAACGGACCACAGTCGATCGGCAAGTCCCGGGGCGGATGGACCAGCAAAATTCATCTGGTTGCCGCGGATGCTCGCACGGCCCTGACCTTTTCGCTCTCCCCCGGACAGGCCCACGATGCGCCCGAAGGGCGCAAGCTGCTCCACCGGCTGGGTCGGCAGCGGGAGAACCCGTCTGTGGTGATGGACCGTGCCTACCAGGACAACCAGACACGCCAACTAGCCTCGGAGCTAGGGTTCACACCCGTGGTTCCACCTCTCAGGACCCGGCTTGACCCTTGGGAGTACGACCCGCAGATGTACAAGAGGCGTAACGAAATCGAGCGTCTGTTCCGCCGGTTGAAGGGCTTTCGCCGTATCTTCTCTCGCTTTGATAAGCTCGACATTCTCTTCCTCGGTTTCATCCTATTGGCCCTCATCTTCGAGGCGTTGCGTTAGTGTTAACAGGAGCTAGTCGAAATGGAACTTCAGGTTGAAGCTGATCGCCCAGAATTGGAGGTCGCTCGTTGTGGCGGTGTATATCACTCGATCCTCGCGGTCGTTGGTGGAGCCGTGACTGCGGAGTTGGTCCCACTCGGCCCCGTCCATGAATTCCGCGAAATCCGCCCATCGGAACTTGATCCCCACCGAGATCGAGTCATTGACTTTATAATCCCCGCCGCCCAGCACCTGATAGCCGAACAACCGATCCGATAACTTGGCCGCGCCGATGGTGGTCGTACCGGCAAGTTTCTGGTTCAGGTCCCGATCCATGAAAGTTGTTATATAGTCCGGATTGTCATTCCGTTTCCATCGACTGAAGTAATCCAGCGACACCTGTGCAACCCCTGCTCCGATCCCAACGTAAGGCGTAAACCGTGATTTGGAGGCGAAATCGTAGTAGAGGTTACCGAAGAAGTTGTGCGACAGTACGTCATCGACCCCGCCTTCCGCGGTTTCGAGTTCCTGATCAACTTTGCCCAGGGTCACCAAATCGCCCACGCGTGCGCCGGTCCGCTCATCATAAGTCGTGGTTCGATAGAAATACTCGCCCTCGGCCCTCAGTTTCCCCCAGTCATACCCGAGGGCAATCCCGGTCAGAACCCCGCTGCCGCCGCTAAACTCATTCGACCATGCCGAGGGAGGTGGATGGGTCGCACAATCATTTCCCACCTCCAACTCCTGCGGGTTGATGACTCTGTCGCATTTGGTACCCCAATCATTATCCGAGCCGGCCACGTTCATGCCGGGAGCGATGGCGATTCCCAGGTCCGTCCCCACGTACAAACCGTCCTGCGCCAGCAGTTGACCGGGGACCAACCAGGCCATGCAAACCAGCAAGAGCATGTAATGTTTACATATTATGCGATTCATCCTCTTCTCCTCCTTCAATCAGCGTGTCTTCCATCTCGGCCTGGAATCTGTCGCATATCCTGCTGAGTCATCGCCCGTCAAGCACACGCTAAGCGCCATTCCGTAAATCTCTTCCGGCGGCAACGCCTCTCTAACGTCGATTCTCTGGAGCGTTCTTTCCACTTGCGTAACCCAGCAACTGGCCGTGGAGAATGCCGTGTCGCAGTGGCAACGTCAGTTCCTCGTCCGATGATTTCCGTACACCTGTGGTCAGTTCCTTGATCAGAAACGGCAGGGAATTCGAATGTCCTGTGATCGATTCGAATGCCGTAAGGTTGGCGTCCTTTTCGAACGGGCTGGTGCCAAGAACATCCGAGGTGAAGCCGTCACATGCGATCAGAATCAACGGCACCGCTGACCAGTACCGCTCTTCGAATGTCAGTTTCAGTGCTTATCGAAGTTGATGCCACCTGTTCCCTGCCTTATTGAATCTCGTGGCGCACACGATCGCAAACAGATTGATCGTGTCTTCTTGAAACCAAGCAATAATCTCTTCTTCTGCCTGTTGGTCCTTTTTCTGTCCCGGCGACGAGTCGGCCCGGTCGGGGGCGGAATCGAATTCTCACAGATCTTTCTCCATGGTTATTGTCTTCTCCTGACTTTGCCCGCCAGTGGATGGGTCGCATGTTGTCGAATGTGTCGGGACCTCCCTTAGAGGTAGGGACAATATATTCAATCTCGGAATTTCCTGGTTTAAAGCCTTTGATGGCAGCGCAGGACGATGAAAGCGCCTGCCCGGGCCGTGACTTCCGGACCCCTCTCGGGACGCTGCCATAAATCAACTTGAGGTAGGAAATTCCGTACATCTTTCCTCCATTGGCTTGGATGATACCCACGTACTGGAATTCCTTTTCCCCACACCAGTTCCTTTGCGCCAAGTTCCATTTCTTGCTGGTACACCGCACCTATGCCGCCGACTTGAAGCGGCGCATTGGGCGTTCCTGCTCCCGGGTGGTCTGGTGGGATCCTTCAGCCCGGTTGTCCCCTAGGAACTGAAGCCCCAAAGAGAGCGCCTGGCTCCTGCCCCTGCGGGGTATGGTCCTGAACTCTCATTGCCGGTGGACTTCCCCCGGTCTCGGGCCTCCACTCGACGAGTGCGGCAGCGGGTGCGGTTGCAGGATCGGGTGGGGCAGGCCGCATGATGTACCGCGGTAAATGATCGGCCTGGAAATGTTCGGGTCGCAACTGGCACAGATTACAAACCCGAAGGTCGAGCGCCAAGCTGGGTTGTCCGGGATTGAAGCCACGTGCCGACGGCAGGCTTGCCAAAACCGGAGGCCAACTGGTCTTTCTTTTGTCGAAGGACGGCGGCAATTTGATCCTTGACGAATAGCTGCTTCAATTCGGCGCTTCTTCCGGCTCTGCTTGCAAAACTTCTTGACCGCAACATTTCCAGGTCTCGCTGTTTCGCCATCCGCGCCCTTGTTGCCTGGTCTCCAGCCCAGCGTTTCGCCCACACATCGGTCTGAGCCTCTTGGATCGCCTTCAGGTGGCCGATCAACTCATCGTACAGCGCTTCGAGCTCCGCGATCTGCTCGGCAACCTCTTCGCGCACCCGTTCCGGATCGCGTTGGGGCGCCGCTTGAGTCCGAGACGATCTATGCACCGCTGGGCGGCTCAAGCCCCAGCGATAGTTGAGCCGCACGTAGATGTTAGCGCCGTTGAACCCGAAGGGCGAGAACTGGCCGTAGTAATTGCCGACCGTCCGGATGCCAAACTGGTTCACGTCGGGGTAAGTATTCAGCACGTTCTCCCCGCCGATGGCCAGAGCAACGTTTTTCCCGAGCGGGATGCCGAGCTCGGCATCGAGCAGCACCTTGCCGCCATAGGACGGGTACAGCCCCGATGCGGACACGGCGCCCAAGTCAGCCGCGTTCCGCGCGTCCTCGCTGTCCCAGAACTGACCGAAGTAGTTCACGCGGCCCATGAGGTTAAAACGGCGGGCATCGTGGTTGACGGTGAAGCTCCACCGCGTGTTCGGCAGCCCCCGTTCCAGCGTAGTGATGCGGAACCGGTTGATCACGGAAGATTCGACGTTCTTGACCGCTGTATCCGTGTAGTTGTAGGCCGCACTGAACGACGTGCTCCCCTTCACCAGCGTCGAGATCAGGTCGATGCCCTGGGTGGTCGTCGAAAAGTCGTTCAGGAAGAACCGGAACACCGGGAAATTCCGTGCTTCTGGAATCCCTTCCGCCAGCAACGTCTCGATCTCGTCATCCGACAATTTGATTTCCTGCGCCAGGGCGACGCGGTCGTCGATGTCGATCCGGAAATAGTCCGCGGTGAAGGTGAACGGGCCCTTCTCAAGGACGACGCCCGAGCTGTAGTTGACCGATGTCTCCGGTTGGAGCTGGCCGCCGCCTCGCGCCATGGCTACGGCTGAGGTAGACGGAACTACACCTTGGTTGGTCAGCTGCCCGCCGATGAAGGCCGTCGTCACGTTGAACGCGTGCTGTTGCCCAGGTGTCGGCGCCCGAAACCCGGTGCTGACGGCACCGCGCAGCGCAACCATGCCGGTCAGCTTGAGGCGCCCGGAGACTTTGCCGTTGACCGTCGTGCCGAAGTCATCGAAGTCCTCGAGCCGGACGGCCGTGCCGAGCTTCCACCGGCCCGGGTTGGTGAACTCAACGTCGCCATAGACAGCGACGTTACTGCGGCTCCAGTCTCCCGCCGTCGTGTCGGCCCGGTAGCCGTTGAAGCCGTTCGAACCGGAACTGAAGCCCTGCGCGGCATACGGACCGATCTCCCACGACAAGTCATCGCCTGCGCCAATCGTGAACTTCTCCCTCCTCCACTCCGCCCCGGAGGCCAAGTGCACGCGATCGTTGAGGGGGTAGGAAACGTCGAAGTTGAGATTGGTTTCGTCCTGCCGGTAGATGCCGGGCCGGAACGATGTCGGCGTGTCGTAACCGACCGACGCATTGACCGTATCGAAAATGAACTGATCGATCTCGCTGGTGCCGGTGCTGACGCTCGCGTCCCAGGTGAGGCCGCTGCTGGCAAACCCGCGGAGGCCGCCGACCAGCGAATAGTCGATCAGATCCCCGCCGAACTGCGGCGTGAATCCTCCAGGAAACCGGCTGTGGAGGGTGAAGCAGTTGGGGTCGGCCTCGACCGCGGCGAGCGCGGCCGCGTCGGGGACGTGGTTCGTGACCGGTATCGTGGAGCAGCCGCCGGCACCGGCCACACCGGTGTTCGCCCAAACTCGATCGCCCACGAGGAGCGACGGGACGCCGGCTTGCCCGGGAAGGCCTGCGACTTGGCCGTTGGCGTCATAAACGATGGCGCCACGGTGATCAGACTCGGTCGGGTCGAGTTCTTTGGGGTCGGGGAAGTTCGTGATCTCGCCGTCGGCGTTGTACACGTTGAGCAGAGAGATGGGGTGAAGTCTGGAACCGCGGAAGACCCCGCCCCGCGTGTGTGGATTCCGGAAGTAAAAGCCACCGGTCACCTTGCGCGACAAGTAGTTCCCGTGACCGTAGAGTTGAAAACGATCGTCGAACAGATGGCCGAAGTTTGCGAACAGCTTAAGGTCGTGGTTGTTTCTCGGGGACCCCCAAACCTGCGCCGTGTCGCGCAGATTCGTATTGCCTGCGTTGATGATGTCCAAGGCGTCCTGGCGCTGGATGGCACGGTTAGTCGGCGCGGCGGTGCCGTACTCCATGCTGAGGTTGCCAAAACCGTTCGATCCAAGCGGGAACCCGACGTTGCCGGCTACGGAAAGCGTCCGGCCGTGTCCGCCGATCCCGTTACACGAGTGCTTGATGTCGCCGATGATGCCCGACCCGCACGTCGCCGGGTTCCCCGGATTGGCATCGAAGAAGCCCCCGGTTTGGACTTCCAGGCTGCCTCCCGAGGGATCGTTCTTCAGTTGAAAGTTCATGACTCCGGCGATGGCATCCGAACCGTATTGCGCCGCCGCGCCGTCGCGCAGCACCTCGACCTGCCGAATGGCAATCGATGGAATGGTGGAGATGTCCGGCCCCTGCGAGCCGTCGGCGATCCCATTTCCCAGCCAAGTGATGACCGCCGAGCGGTGGCGGCGCTTGCCGTTGACCAGGACCAGCGTGTGGTCGGGCGCCAAGTTGCGCAAGCTAGTGGACTGTCGCAAAGTAACTTTATCTATGGAAAGGGCGTCTATACAGTATGCCCTTTCAAAGCGAACCGTTCGTGTTGAGCCAACAGCAACGATCCGAACTCGAGGAGGTTGCCCGTTCGCAATCGCTGCCCGCCGGCTTTGTCTTACGCGCTCGAATCATCGCGTTACTCGCCGACGGCCTCTCCTACGCCGCCGTCGCCGACAAACTGGATTGCTCCACACCGACCGTCGGGAAATGGAAGAAACGCTTCCTCGAACACGGACTCGACGGACTGGAAACCCACCGTCCCGGGCAACCACCCTCGAAACTCACCGCCCGCTTGCGTGCCAAAATCCTCAATGCCACCCGCCGCCAGCCTGGCGACGGTTCGACCCACTGGTCCTGCCGCAAACTCGCCAAAGAACTCAGCATCAGCAAAGACTTGGTTCATCGTGTTTGGCGGGAAGCCGATCTCAAGCCGCATCGGTTGGAGCGCTACATGGCCTCCAACGACCCCGACTTCGAGCGCAAAGCTGCCGACATCATCGGTCTCTACCTCGATCCGCCGCGCCATGCCGCCGTGTTCTGCGTGGACGAAAAGACCGCTATGCAAGCGCTCGACCGTCGCGACCGCGTCTTGCCGCTGTCCCCTGGACGCGCCGAGCGGCACGGTTTCGAGTACAAGCGCAACGGCACTCTCTCCCTCTACGCCGCCTTAAACACCAAGACTGGGCAGGTGCATGGGAAGACCGCCGCGCGTCACACCAGCCAGGACTTCGTCGAGTTTCTCGGTGAGGTCGTCGCCCGCTGCGAGCCCGACCAGGAGATTCACCTCATCCTCGACAACCTCTCGGCTCACAAGACCAAGCAGGTGGCAGCGTTCCTCGAGCGGCACCCCAACGTCGCCTTACACTTCACGCCGACTTACTCGTCGTGGCTGAACCAAGTCGAGTTGTGGTTTTCTAAGGTGCAACGCGACGTCATTGCCCGCGGCGTGTTCCCCTCCACCACCGATCTCGCCCGCAAACTCCGCCGCTACATCAACGCCTACTCGAAAGACGCCAAGCCTTTCCGCTGGAAATACTCCAGGCCCTCCCGCCGCATCCGCCATGGTAAAACTATCTCTGCGACAGTCCACTAGCCGGACGGACGACGGTCGCCGCATCGCTGATCGGCTGAGTGTTGATGTTGAAAGAGGGGATGACCGTCCGAAGCTGGCTTACCAAGTCCCTGCTCCCCTGGCTAACGAGATCCTCGGTGCGGATTACGTCCACGGGCACGGTGGACTCGATCGCTGACCGTGGCTCGGCGCGGCTGCCGATAACCACAATCTGCTCGGTCACCTTCGCCAGATCGAGTTCGATCGTAACCTCCCCCACCGACTGCGACAGCGTCCCATCGTACGGGGCGAAGCCCGGGGCCAAAACGACCACCGAGTGGGGGCCGTCACCCAGGTTGCAGAAGGTCGCCACGCCAACGCCGTCGGTTCGCTGCTCGATGGCGCCGATCGACACCGTCGCATTCGGAATCTCTACTCCCGACGGGTCCACGACCGTGATCTTAAGGCACTGCTCCTGCGCGGTGGCGGGTTGGACGGCGAAAAAGGTTCCCAGGATGAGAAATGAGAATAGCGCGGCTATGTGAAGACCGGCAGTTGCGAAGCGATTCGCAGCGTCGGGAAGAGTTCTTAAAAACTTCATCTCGGCACCTCCTATCGATTGGAAGTCTTTGCAGCCCCCTTTGGCCACGCGGAGCTTCTCAACCAAGACTCCCTTATGTGTATGTATGTCCTAGCCATAAAATGGCCAACCCCCGACTGAATTAGAATCCTATGTTCACTATATATCGGTCGATTACCGCTCTTCTCCAAAACTTATATACTATTCCATATGATTTCAGTGTGACTTTTCAAGCTATGGCAGTGAAAATCTTGTGAATTCTCCCGCGAATTGGTACCATCTGGACTACGCACGTCTCGAATCCGGTTCCTGCATCCGCCCGGTGAGCGACAACGCGGAACCGAGTGCTGCCCGCATTGCAATCGGGGTGGAGAATTGAAGAAAGCCGACGAATCAAGGGGGGAAATCGAGGCACTGCGGGACCGCCTCTCCAGGCTGAGCGAGGCCAGTCTTCGCATCAGCGAAAGCCTCGACTTGAATACCGTCTTGCGCGAGGTCGTGGAAAGCGCCCGCGTGCTGACCGGGGCCCGCTGCGGCGGGATCACGACCATGGACAGCTCGGGGCAGCTCCAGGATTTCGTCACTTCCGGCCTGACTCCCGAGGAGCACCAGCGGTTGCTGGAATTGCCCTACGGGCCGGGGATCTACGAGTACCTGCGGGAGGTTCCGCAGCCGCTCAGGCTACAGAACCTGGCCGCCCACATCAGTTCGCTCGGCTTCCCCAGCGACCTTATGCTGGTGAAGACCTTCCTGGGGGCGCCGATTCGTCACCGGGGCGTGCATGTCGGCAACTTCTATCTCGGCGACAAGGAGGCCGGGCAGGAGTTCACGAGCGAGGACGAAGAGGTTCTGGCGCCGTTCGCGTCCCAGGTAGGGGCGGCGATCGCCAATGCCCGCAAGCACCGGGACGAGCAGCGGGCCAGGGCCGACCTGGAAGCCCTGATCGACACTTTGCCCGTGGGCGTCGTGGTCTTCGACGCCAGGACCGGGGACTTGGTGTCGCTCAATCGGGAGTCGCGACGCATTGTCGGGGACCTGCTCCTGCCGGGCCGCTCGGTGAAGCAGCTCCTGGACGTGCTGAGGGTGCGGCGCGCCGACGGGCGGGAGATCGCGATCGACGAATTCCTCCTGCCGCAGCCGCTGCGCGCCGCCACGACAATCCGCGCCGAGGAGATCGTCATCCAGGTCCCTGACGGGCGGAGCGTCACCACGCTGGTCAACGCCACGCCCATCCGCTCGGAGGAAGGTGAGGTCGAGTCCGTGATCGTCACCCTGCAGGACATGACGCCGCGGGAGGAGCTGGAGCGGTTGCGGGCCGAGTTCCTGGGCATGGTGAGCCACGAACTGCGGGCTCCGCTGACCTCCATCAAGGGCTGCGCCGCCACCGTGCTGGGCGCCTCGTCGGCTTTGGACCCGGCTGAGACGCTGTCGTTCTTCCGCATCATCGACGAGCAGGCCGATCACATGCGCGAGTTGATCAGCGACCTCCTGGACGCGGCGCGCATCGAGACGGGCACGCTGTCGGTGGCCCCCGAGCCCGCGCAGGTGGCCGTGATGGTGGATCAGGCCCGGAACACATTCCTGAGCGGAGGCGGCAGGAATCCCGTGCGCATCGACCTGCCGCCGGACCTGCCGCGGGTGCTGGCGGACAAGAGGCGCATCGTCCAGGTGCTGGGCAACCTCCTCTCCAACGCGGCCCGGCACTCGCCTGAGTCGTCTGCCATCCGGGTGGCCGCGGCGTGGGAGGGCGTTGACGTGGCGGTCTCGGTTGCCGACGAGGGCAGAGGTATTCCGGTCGAGCGTCTGCCGCACCTGTTCCACAAGTTCGCCCGGACGGGCAGGGAGGACCGGGGGCGCGGGGTCGGGGCGGGCCTGGGACTGGCCATCTGCAAGGGCTTGGTGGAGGCCCACGGGGGGCGCATCCGGGCCGAGAGCGAGGGAGCGGGTCTGGGCACGCGATTCACCTTCACGATTCCGGTGGTCGAGGAGGCCGGGAACGGCGCCGCAACGAGTCCCGCCCGAACCCCTATCCGCTCGCGGCGTGCGGGGCCGGAGCGGACGCGCGTCCTTGTGGTGGACGACGACCCGCAGGCACTGGGGTACGTGCGGGGCATTCTCGAGGAAGCGGGCTACTGCCCGCTAGTGACCGGCGACCCGGAGGAGGTGCCCGGCCTGATCGAGACGAACAAGCCCGGCCTGGTTTTGCTGGACCTGCTGCTGCCCGGGACCGACGGCATCGAGTTGATGCAACGCGTCCCCGCGCTGGCCGATCTGCCGGTCATCTTTCTGTCCGGGTATGGCCGGGACGAGACGATTGCCAGGGCCTTGGAGATCGGAGCGGTCGATTACGTGGTCAAGCCGTTCTCGCCGACGGAGCTGGTGGCGAGAATCCAGGCGGCCCTGCGCAGGCAGGCCGGGCCGTCCGAGCCCTACCAGGCGGGGGACCTGGCCATTAGCTACGAAGAACGCCGGGTGACCTTGGCCGGCCATCCGGTGCAGCTGACCGCCACCGAGTACGAGTTGCTCAGCGTGCTTTCAGCCAACGCCGGACGGGTCTCGACACACGACTACCTGCTGCGCCGGGTGTGGGGGTTGCGGAGAGCCGGCGACCCCCGGCTGGTGCGCACCTTCGTGAAGAAGCTCCGCCGCAAGCTGGGCGACGATGCGGACAGCCCTGCGTACATCTTCACCGAGCCGCGGGTCGGCTACCGCATGGCCAGGCCTGGCAATTGCTGAGGATCTTCCCCTCCGTAGTCGATAAGAGCCGGCGCGGTGCCTCGGGCCGGGCACAGTTCCGCGCGTGGAGTACGAGGATGTCGATCCGCGGCTGCTGGACGCGCGCTATGGAGCGAACCTGGACCCGCGGATCGGATCGAAAGCGTTGCGGGCGGAAGCGGCGTCGGCGGACGGCGCGGAAGGCTGGGAGCAGGCTCGCTACCGTGGCGCGACTTCCTTTACGGGGCTGGCCGGCTAGGGCCAGCTTTCTGACGGTTTCTTTACGATACCGTCTTTGGCAACGAGAGGAAAGGAAGACAGGTTCTGAAAACAAAGAAGTTAAATGGCGGGGACGACGGGACTCGAACCCGCGACCTCATGCGTGACAGGCATGCGTTCTAACCAGCTGAACTACGTCCCCCTCAGAAAAGGCTTGAAGACTCCAGACAAGCGGAAAGTGAGCCACGGGCCGGTTCAGTCCGCCATCCGGCCTCCCTCGGGCCTGTTTAACAGGCCAATGGGCGGTATCCGATTTGAACGGATGACCTTCCCGGTGTAAGCGGGACGCTCTACCGCTGAGCTAACCGCCCCTCTGTAGTTTCTGCGAAAAGACCACCTGACCACTCCACAGCGCCCCCTGAGAGCGCTGCTCTTGACTTTCGCAGAACCTCGAATATACACTGGCGTTGTTTAAGCGTCAACCGAAGCCTCAAGCATTAGAAATCAATGACCTTACCGCGCGAATTCGTCTCTTACGTGGCGAAGAAGACGTTGGACCGGCTCACCGCCCGAAAAGTGATCGAAATCGACCAGCCTGAATATGTATCCGAGGTCATCACGCAAATGATGTGGGAAGAACTAAACATCGAAGATCGGATCAATGAGGAGGTCCGCAAAATTCTTCGAGAGCGAGCCGACGAGATGCAACGACTGGGCGCTTCCTACGATGAAATGTTCAAAAAGGTCAAGAATCACTTGGTTCGAGAGCGCAACGTGGTCCTATGAGAGGACCGACCGGGTGGCCCAAAAATAATCGACTGGGTGGAGTGACTTACCGATGAGTGTCAGCCGAGAAAAGACGATTCAATTGGCCCAGCAGTTCACCCAAGCCCTGGAAGCCCTGGACGAGGTGGAAATCTTCGAAGAGCCCGCCACGATTCGGCAAGAAATCTTCAGGATTCTGTCGGAGTTGTTGAGAGAAGAGGAGGAAGTGGAACTGGAAGCTCGGAGAAGAATTCAGTCCCAGCGGCGAATCATCCCCGAGGGCACCCCCGAATGGGACATTCTTTACCGGAAGTACTATATCGACCTAATGAAGAAATTCCGCGTCGCTTGACGCCGCCTCGTCCCCAATTCCCCTCACCGCTTCGATTCTAAAACTCCTGCTTGGTCCGGCCAATCTTATCCGTCGCGGCGTTTCAGGATGGGAGGCCGATCGTCATCGCCTCCTGGGTCTGTTTCAGATGGGGGCCGCCGCTTCAAGGTCGGCCGATCCCGATCCTTTTTTTCCATTTCGCCCCTCATCTGGGACATCACGGTTTGCATGCGGGATTTGACGTCATCGAATTCCGAGGTGGTTACCAAATACTGTTCTTTCAGGGGCAAGATCTTCTCAATAGTATCTTCCGCCTTCAGGATCCGTTCCGGCGTGGGCGGGTGCGAGGCGAAAATCTTGGGAAGGCTTCCCGGATTTTTTCGGCTCTCTTGCAAGAGCTTGCCGAAGAACTGAATGTAGGCCTCCGGATCGTACCCGGCCTTATACATATACTGCAACCCGAGGTAATCGGACTCCGTTTCCGCGCCCCGAGAGAACTTGAGGAAAGCGATGGGAACGGCAAATCCGTAAGCGTTCCACACGGCGTAAAAAGCGGGATAGGAGAGCCCGCCGGTAAGAATCATCAGAGGGATTTGAGCTATCTGCATAATGCTGGCCTTTGTCATGCGAGAGGCCCAGTGGCGCGCCGTGACATGGGCAATTTCATGGGCCAGCACTCCCGCCAGCTCATCTTCCTCCTCGGCGGCCAATAAAAGGCCCGAATTCACGTAGATGAAGCCGCCGGGAAGCGCCATGGCATTGATTCCGGGGTTATCAATGACCTTGAAAGTAAAGGGGATACTGGCATCGGAGTTCCGCACCAAGTTCTGACCCACACGATTCACGTACTCGTTGATGACGGGGTCTTTGACGAGCCGGGCGGAGCGGTCGATCTCCATCGAGTACCGTTTGCCGACAGCGATTTCCTTCTCCTGGGAAATCATGCTCCGGTGAGCCACACGACGATTCCCGATCTGTTCGACATCATCCTTCTTCTTTTTCTTCTTGCCGGCCTCAAGAGGTCCGGCAGAAAAGGTCACGAACAACGCTAAGAACAGGGAAACCAACTTAATCTTGATCATTTTCCGGCTCCTCTCGTCGGGGCTTGTTATTGCTATTATACTGCATTATACCGCACGTTTTCTTGGAAATGTCAGCACATTCCGCCCACATTATCCTTTAGATGCGCCTCTGGTCTGCGAGGTTAGCTGAAAAGCCCAAATTCCACCGTTTCCATCTCCCGGGAGCAGGCCTGGAGGCTTGTCGGGAAAGACACCCCTCGAACCCTCCTGTCGCTGAGCATCCTGGCAAACGTAAGCCTTTTTATTTCAATGGATTATGTTATTGGGGCGAGCCCGTGCACAGAAGGACCCATCAGCCGATTTCTGTTCCCTCATTAGCAAAACATGCAATATCACGGGCGATTGGGTGCATTGTCGTGATCCTCCCTGGTGCTGGAGGGGATTTCCCGACGAGGACGCCCGCCATACGCTACCCCGTGCGCGATGAGAAACCCGGCCAAAATGAGGCCCGTCGCTACGGCGATTTGCCTTCCGCCGGGAGAAAATCGTTCCAGCGGATAATCTCCGGAATCAAGCCGGTCAATGGATTCAGCGGTCATGATTTGGCCCTTGATCCTGTCTCCGGGCAGCGGCCGTACGGGGTGTTGGAAGGGCCAAAGTCCGAGAAGGGCACCTAATAACAGGCCCATCAACAATCCCAGGGTGGCTTTTTCGAACCTCGAAAGCAGCATGCGCATAAGGTTACTGACTCCCACCATGCCGACGCCGATACCCAAAGCTACGGGCAGAAATACGTGCATCGCCTGGGCCACTTGCGCCCAGTTGGCGTCCCCGGAGCCACTCCCCATAAGCCCCGCCCGGACGCTTTCCACCGCGCCCAGGATTGTGACGTATTGTCCCAGCAGGAGCAGGATGTAGCCCCCTGATAATCCGGGCAGGATCATCGCGGAGGCCCCCGCCACCCCGGCGATGAAAAGCAGCCCGTAGGCATGGCTGCCAGAAACGGAGGGGCCTCCCCCACCCGGCTGAACAATGGCCACGGCAATCATCATCAGGATGCCCGCCCCGCAGCCCACCCCAGCACTCGCCGTGAGCGGCCGAAGCAGCCGCCAAACCACCGGTACGCCTCCTCCGGTCAGTCCGACAAAGAGGCTGTACATGACCCACCGCTGGTGAACCACAAGTTGTTTCATCGGTCCCGCGAGCGACATGATGGCAATGGATGCCGCGCCCAGGATGCAGGCTAACAAGAGTAGGCTGCGTGGCCGAAAACGCAATGTGGTCACTTCGGCTACACTCTGAATAAACTGCGGATATACGCTGGCGGCCAGTAGCATGGTTCCTCCTGAGATCCCCGGCACAAGGTTGGCAAGGCCCATAAGGGTTCCTCCCATCAGGCCCCTTACGATATATCCGCTCAGGTTTTCAGAATTCGTCAACGAAATCCCCGCATTCAAAGGAAGGTTACGGAAGGGTTTCCCAAGGTCAGCTTAACTCCAGGGGACTTCCCATGGGGTTAGATCGAAGCCACCGGCATCTTGACGATGTCTTCGACCAGTGAAATCTCCCGCGTCAGGAAGGGTTCGGCGAACTTGACTCCTGCCAGGAGGCCGAAGTGGCGCCCCAGAGCAGCCAAGCGGTTTCGCAGGTCACGACGAGGTGGGAACAGGTTGCGCGTCTCTCGCTCGTCGGAAAACTGCGACGAATAGCTCAGGACCGCCTTGCACTTCTTTGCAAATTGTTCCGTGATATCCACGACAAAGGTGGGCCGGGTCGCCGGCACGTAGAGGGTGGAGTAAAGGATCTTGTGAGGGCGATGGGCCTTGCCGGGCAGTGACAGTTTGCTTAATCCGGCCAGAAAGCAGCCTTCATATCCGATCTGGCCTGAAATGTAGTGATCCGGGTGTCGCCCTTCCCAGTAGGGCAGGATTACCGTTTTGGGGCGAAGATGGCGAATCTTGTCCGCAATCATCAGCTTGTATTCCCGCGTGTTTTCGATGGCCGCATCCGGTAGGTTCAGGTTGTCGCGGTAGTGGAGTCCCATGATCCGGGCCGCCCTGTCTGCCTCCTTCTTTCTAAGAACCGCATTTCCGCGGGAACCCGCCTCGCCGGCGGATAAATCCAGGACACCCACCTTATAGCCCGCCTCAGCCATCTTGATGAGCGTGCCGCCACAGGTGATTTCGGAATCGTCTCGGTGCGCTGCTATCGAAAGTACATCCAATTGCATCGATCCACTCCGTGCCGGGGTCTTGTGCCCTGACAAAAAGACTTGCAAGGAAGCATTCCCTGCGGTCGGAGAGTATCATCCTTGTTCCGGTTGCCCTTTCGCGCCCCCAACTATCGGGGAAGGGAAATGAAAGTTTTGCGGGCTACCGGGCCTCTCGCAGGCGCTTCAGAAACGATTTTTCATCCAGGCGGTACTTGAAAGCCTTCTTCCCGTTAACGAAAACCACCGGAATATCATTTCTGAACCGGTGATAGGCTTGCCCGTCTTCCAGGATGTTGACCTCTTTCAGCCGAAAGCGGTAGGAGGCCGTCAGAGACTTCAACTGCCGTTTAACCTGGTCACAGAGGGAACAGTCAGGCTTGCCGTAAACAACCACATCCACCATGCCGGAACATTCTAGCTTAGATTGATTCCCCGTACCGCCGAATGCTGATCTTGCGCTGCTTTTCCGGAGGGTCGGTAACGGACAGTTGGGAATTTTCAGCCATACGATTCAGTCGCTACGGAGCGCCCTATCGCGCCCGCTTGCGTCCTGATTATATAGCATGGACGATTCCCCGGGCTCTGTACCTACTTTTGGTTTCACCAAGCTGTAGGTACCCGATCGTATCCGCATTTCCGGATAGCAACCGCTTAGCGCGCCGCCGCCGCGGCAATTTTCCTGGCCAGTGAGGAGACGGCGCTCGACGGAATTCGTTCGAGCTTAATCCAGCGACCGTTAGCTCTTGGAAGGGAAAGATTCCGGGTCGCCGTGTAGATTTCAACAGCAATCTTCCGAAACGTGATGTGATGCTGGAGGCAAGCGGTCGGGCCTTGCAGGCGGGAACTATCGTCCAAGGCTGTTTTTACCCAGTTCTGTAACTTCGCCCGGGCCCTGGCCCGGTTCGACCCGAAGGCGGACGGGAAGTTCCAGAGGCTTGGCGTCAATCCTTCCGGCAGTCCGCGCACCAGGAAAACGTTCGACCCCGACCGAAGCACCAAACAAGCCAGAACCAGCCGGCGGCTCGGGGTCTTCTTCCGGCGGTCAGGAAAGTGGTCGGCATCTCCGGTTCGATAGACTGAGCAAAATCGGCGCAGTGGGCATCGGGGACAATGAGGCGCACGGGGCAGGCATACTCTCTGACCCAGTTCCATCATGGCTTGATTGAAATTCCCAGGCTCGCGACGGGAGAGAAGCACCTCCAGATGAGTTTTCGCCGCCTGCTGGAACCGTCGTTCAGCCAGTTGGCCGGGGAGTCGGTAGAGCCGTGCGAGCACACGGGCCACATTGCCGTCGAGCACCGCCCAAGGTTCCTTGTAGGCAATGCTCAAGATGGCCCGCGCTGTATAGTCTCCTACACCGGGGAGTTGCCGGGCCTGAGTGAATTCTCGGGGGAATTTTCCCCCCCACTTTTGCACGACGAGGCGTGCCGCCCGATGCAGGTTTTCCGCCCGGCGGTAGTAGCCCATTCCCGCCCAACGCTCCAGGATCCGTTCGCGGGAGCTGCCCGACAAGCTCTCGATGGTCGGGAACGCCTTCAGAAATTCCTGATAATGGGGAAGGACGGCTGCGATGCGGGTCTGTTGGAGCATCACTTCCGCAACCCAAATCCGATAGGGGTCATTGGTGCCGCGCCACGGCAGCGACACGCGATTACGGCGGTACCATCCGAGCAGCGCCGTCCGCATCAGGGCCGGCAGTGGTTTAGCTCCTGTTCCAGCGTGTCCTGGAGCAGCGGCGAAAGATCGTTTCCGTAAGGGCACCATGGGGGATTCTGTATTTCCGTCCGAATCTTTCTTTCCAGCACCGATCAGAGCGAGTCCATCCGGATGACTTTTTCTTTCCCTTTCAGAACCGTTTGGATCAAGGATTGGAGGCATCCGATCCGTTCCAGAGAATGGCGAGCCGACGTTTTCGTGGAAGGATTATCCATAGAGGGAAAGGCGGGACACCCCTGGACCGGGGAATGAATTTCTGCTATGAATCTATGCGGTGGGGCGATTAACTCAGCGGCAGAGTGCTGTCTTCACAAGGCAGAAGTCGTAGGTTCGAATCCTACATCGCCCACCAGCCTTATAGCTCGGCCAGCGGTCATTCTATCGAATCTCAAAGGACAGGCCAAGGGAATCTGTGCTCGAAATGGGCCTGCCGGGAAGGCCTGCGCCATGGCCTGGGCTGCATCAATAATAATAAGTCGGTGGCCGGGTGCGATCGGTCCCTGATCTCCGGCGGCCTCGAGATGGATGTTTCATGCGCAAGATCGGCATTGTCGGGCTTTCTCAGGTGGGCAAAAGTTCCCTTTTTCAAGTCCTGACCCATCAGAAGGTCTCCGGAACGGCGGCGCGAAGACCGGAGGCCCACCTGGGAGTGGTTTCGGTTCCTGATATTCGGCTCGACCGGCTGGCTGCCTGGTTCAAACCCAAACGGACGGTCGTTGCGCAACTGGAATTTGTGGATATCCATGGAAGTCTGATCGAGGTGGCTCGCGGGGGCCCGCAACTTTCGCTGCTGCGCGAGGTGGACGGCTTTGCTCATGTTGTGCGTGCTTTTTCCGACGAGCGCGTGCCGCACCCGGCGGGATCCATCGACCTGAGGCGGGACGTCGAGAGCGTGGAATTGGAACTGATACTTTCCGATCTGGGCCTGATCGAAAAGCGCCTGGAGAGGGTTGAGCGCGACCTCAAAAAAATGCGGAATCCCGATCTTGAAAAAGAGCAGGCACTCCTCGCAAGACTCCGCCAAGGGCTTGAAAAGCAGACCCCCATTCGGGAAATCTCCCTGGATGAGGCTTCGGCCCGCATGAGCCGCGGATTCATGTTTCTGAGCGCCAAACCCATGTTGGTTGTCGTGAATCTGGGGGACGAAGAGGCAGCAGAAATGGATCAAACGGAATCCCATTTCGGTATGGCAGACCTGGCTCGCCGGCCGCAAACCTCCGTTTCCGCCTTCTGCGGCAAGATTGAAGCGGAAATGGCGGAGCTGACCGACCCAGAGGCCCAGGAATTCCTGGCCAGCTTCGGCCTTAAAGAGTCGGGAATATCGCGTCTGATTCGAGCCAGTTACGAGCTATTGGGATTGATCTCATTCTTCACCACCGACGGGGGCGAAAATCGTGCCTGGTCCGTCCCTCGGGGTACTCGGGCCGTAAAGGCCGCCGGAACGGTCCATTCCGATATGGAGAAAGCATTTATCCGTGCGGAAATCATAAACTTTGCAGACCTGGAGGCTGCCGGAAGCTTCGCGGAGGCCCGCCGCCGGGGAACGGTTCGGCTCGAAGGAAAGGATTACCGAATCCAGGACGGAGAAGTAATCCACTTCCGGCACAGCCGGTAAACCCTTCGTGATATAGGTTCCAGATGTATAACTCAACCATCCTGGACCACTTTCAGAATCCCCGCAATGCCGGAGAGTTGCCGAATGCCACGGCCGTGGTCGAGGTGACCAACCCCGCCTGCGGCGACATTCTAAAACTCTGGTTGCGCCGGGAAGGAGCGAAAGTCGCCGAGGTAAGCTTCAAAGTTTCAGGATGTGTGCCTTCGGTGGCTTGTGGGTCTGCCCTCACGGAGATGATTACGGGAAAATCGGTGGACGAACTGGGGAAAATCACAGCGGCGCAAATTGAGCAGGCCGTGGAAGGGTTGCCGGTGGCTTCGCGCCATGCGAGCCTGCTGGCGGCGGATGCCCTGAGGGCGGCGCTCGGGAAGCTATAGATTCCTTCCTAGCTTTGAGTGCCCGGGGGATTCTTGCCCGAGGTTAGCTGCTCATAATCGGCAGGTGTATCCACGTCCCGCAGGATAGCTTCGTCGTTCACCTCCACGAACAAGGTCTCGGCGCGATGCCGCCGGGCCACCTGGTTTGCCCCTCCCTGGGGTGCCAGGGCCCTGAATTCCTCGAATAAAGCTCGTGAAAATATGACCGGATGCCCGCGCCGCCCTTGATAGGTTGGAATCACCGCCGGGGGTCGCTTCTCTCGAAATGCCTGCTGAAGCGCGCGGACCACTTCGACGGAAATCAGCGGGTGGTCCACCAGACAGAGAAGAATCCCCTCCAAACCCTCAGAGTCCACCGTATTTATGCCCGCAAGAAGCGAAGTGGTTTGCCCCTCGCGGTAGCGGGGATTGACGACAACCTCTACTTTTGGCAAGGGGATGTCAGCCTGAATCTCGTCGGCATGATGGCCCAGAACGACCACGACGCGGTCCACCGGGGTATTTTGGAGGGTAGAGATGATCCTTCCCAGAAAGGTGGAGCCGCGGAAAGGGAGCAAAGCTTTTTCCCTTCCCATGCGGGAGGACTCGCCGGCAGCCAGGACAACGGCGGCTATCATCGCGTCATGCCGGGCGCCGGGTGACCCACCCTTGGCGAGGAGATGGACCAGTTGCGCTCATCTTAATTTCTTTTAGGGGAACTCTGGAATCGCCGGACCTTAGTGATAACTTCAGGCGTGCTGCATCTTGGGTTTGTAAGCCAACTCCGTGACGGAAGGCGCTACGTTGCGGCGGACGGAGATCATCTGGGAGACAATCGAGACGGCGATCTCTTCCGGAGTAATGGCGCCGATATCAAGTCCAATCGGTGCATGCAACCGCTCCAGCTTTTCCGCCGGCACACCCTCTCTCTCAAGCTCCTTAAATACGGCAATGACTTTCCGCTTGCTTCCGATCATGCCGATATATCGAGCCGGAGTCTCCACGGCCCAGCGGAGACATTCCATGTCCCCTTTATGGCCTCGGGTTACGATGACCAGATAGGAAAAGTCATTGACCGTGAGCTTGGGGAAAATCTTCTGCCAGGGGGCAGCGTGTGTCTCCCGGGCCTCGGGAAAACGCGACGGGTTGGCGAAGGCCTCACGGTCATCCACGATCACCGTGTCAAACCCGGCCAGGCTGGCCACTTTGGAGACGAAAAGGGAAACGTGACCTCCTCCGAATAGAATCGCCGTGGGAGTGGCCAAAATCGGTTCGATGAAGATGTCGAGTGAGCCGCCGCAAATCAACCCTTCGTCGTATTCCGGATTGTTGTTCAGGTTGAAGTGGAGACGGCGCGGCTTTTCCTCGCGCATGACGTCCTGGGCCACTGTCCAGACCTCTCCTTCGACGCAGCCGCCGCCCACCGTGCCGACAATGGAGCCGTCATCCCGGACCAGGATCTTCGAGCTTTCGTAGCTCGGAATAGACCCCTGTACCTCAATGATGGTGGCCAGGGCCGCCTTCCGCCCCTCTTTTCTTAACTTGGCGACTTCGGCAAAGATGTCCATAAGGAAAACGCCTGCAAAGCTCCTGGTTCAGAAAGGCTATAGGCGGTGTGGCAGCCTGTAATTGACTCGGGCTCTCAGTGCGCCTCGCGGTGGTTTTCTCTTACGTTACACCGTCTCTCCATGATAGCACTCAAACCCGAGAATACCAACGCGGTGTACTCGTCCAGTAGATAAGTGACACTTTGCCTCCTTGGCATGCAGGTGTCTTCCACGGTTTTCTCCCAATTCCTTCCTTTCGTTGCTCTTACACGGTTTTGGGGCGTCTGCTTTCGCTCGCAACGCCTACGGTTAGCCCGCTTGAGGGGCGAGTTTACTGACGGTTTCTTGACGGTGGTTGCTGCCACGGCCATGCTCTACGGGTTGTGCAGTACGTTGTTGCAGTAAAAGACCGAGCCCACAAAGTGCTTCAGCTTGGACCTGCCGCAAAGCCTGCATACGCGCTTTTAAGACTGCCTGCAGTGCCACCCGTCGTAAGATGGTTCATGAGCTTCAGGCCTTTATGGCGGCGCGTACCGAGGAACTTGAGAAAGAGGGGCTTTTCCCACAAATGAACATTCCCTATCGATTGGGTTGCGGAATGGGGTTTGATGGTCCGTTGACCACTAAAAACCAGCGATGCTTAGATGTGGCTTTATAGTTATAGTATCTAAGCCCCGGATGATTGAATCCAGCACCGTCAATTGAAACGAGAAGACTGCATGGCAAAGCGCCAAATTCCCACAGGCTAGACTGGAGGAATCACAACCTATGGCGAGCCGGACACCTCCTAAGACGCGCACCCGCTCGGAAATGACTCCGCAGAGCACGGGTGCCACGACCGGCTATGAGGCCGAGCTTTGGCAGATGGCCGACACCCTGCGAGGCTCAATGGACGCGGCCGAATACAAGCATGTCGTTCTCGGCCTGATTTTCCTGAAATACATCTCCGATGCCTTCGAGGAGAGGCACGCCCGTCTCGAAGGCGAGAAGAAACAAGGCGCCGACCCGGAGGACCCGGACGAGTATCGCGCCGAGAACATCTTCTGGGTGCCGCCAGAGGCTCGATGGACGCATCTCAAGGCGCAGGCAAAGCAACCCACCATCGGCCAGCTCATTGACGACGCCATGGCCGGCATCGAGCGCGACAACCCGGCGCTCAACAACGTGCTGCCCAAGGACTACGCCCGCCCGGCGCTGGACAAACAGCGGCTTGGCCAGCTCATCGATCTGATCAGCAACATCAAGATCGGCGACGAGGAGGCTCGCTCCAAGGATGTGCTCGGCCGCGTCTACGAGTATTTCCTGTCTCAGTTTGCGAGCGCCGAGGGCAAGAAGGGCGGCGAGTTCTACACCCCGCGCTGTGCGGTCAAGCTCCTGGTCGAGATGCTGGAACCCTATCGGGGCCGGGTCTACGATCCCTGCTGCGGATCGTCCGGCATGTTCGTACAATCGGTCGAGTTCATCCGTGCGCACGCCACCGGAAACGGCAACGGTGGAAAAACACCCAAGGGCGCCAAGGCCGACATCTCGATCTACGGCCAGGAGTCCAACTACACGACCTGGAGACTAGCGAAGATGAACCTCGCCATTCGCGGCATCGACGGACAGATCGCCCACGGCGACACTTTCCACAACGACCGCCACCCTGATCTCAAGGCCGACTTCATCCTGGCCAATCCGCCGTTTAACGTCTCCGATTGGGGCGGCGAGCGACTCACCGACGACAAGCGCTGGCAGTACGGAACTCCGCCCAAGGGCAATGCCAACTTCGCCTGGGTGCAGCATATGGTGCACCACTTGGCTCCGGGCGGCACGGCCGGCTTCGTGCTCGCCAACGGCTCGATGTCGTCGGGCCAGTCGGGTGAGGGCCAGATCAGAAAAAACCTCATCGAGGCGGACCAAGTGGACTGCATGGTGGCGCTGCCGGGCCAGCTTTTCTACTCCACCCAGATACCTGCCTGCCTGTGGTTCCTCGCCCGTGACCGGCGCAACAGCAAGCTCCGCGACCGGCGTGGCGAAGTGCTGTTCATCGACACCCGCAAGCTGGGACGCATGGTGGACCGCACCCACCGCGAGCTGACGAATGAGGACATCGCCCGCATCACCAATACCTACCATGCCTGGCGCGGTGAGAAAGGCGCGGGCGAGTACGCCGACGTGCCCGGTTTCTGCAAGTCGGCGACATTGCAGGAGGTACGCAAGCACGGCCACGTGCTCACGCCCGGCCGCTACGTCGGTGCGGAAGCACAAGAGGACGACGGCGAGCCGTTCGAGGACAAGATGAAGCGGCTGGTTGCCGAACTGCGCCAGCAACAGGCCGAGGCCGCGAAGCTGGACGCGGACATAAAGGCCAATCTCAAGAGCCTGGGGTTTGTATGGAACGTCGAGGAAGAGAGATGATTCGGCCAACTGAAGTAGAATCACGAGAGGACTACCGGATATGGCTCCGGTACTCGGACGGAGCTGCGGGGGAGATCGACCTGTCTCATCTGGCAGGTCGTGGTGTGTTCAGAGCCTGAAACGATCGCGCCTGCTTCGAGGCGGTGTGCATTGCTCCAACCAGAGGGATCGCCTGGGCAGAAGACATCGAGCTATGCCCGGATGCCCTCTATATGCAGCTAACCGGCAAGTCCGACGCGGAAGTGATGCCGGGCGCCCGGCTTCTGGTTGAAAATGCCTAAACTCTGCCGATTCTACGGAATCGTCATACGCATGTATTTTGACGATCACGGGCCGCCGCACTTCCACGCACTGCACAGCGGAGATGAAGCTTTGGTGGGATTCGATAGCTTGGCTCGTTGATAGGTACTCCACTTATGAATTTGAATGAGCTTCCCCGAGAGCGGCGAACAATGCAGCACAATCGGAATCGCACTATAGGTGAACATTTCGCCACGTTACTTCTTGCGTCGTTCCCACAGTTGGGGGAAAAGCTAGAAACGACTCGACACACATTAGAGGGTTTTGCGCCGTATGTTATGCAGTTCTTCCAGTGGTTGCAAGAACAACCGGCAAAGAATCGAGAGTCCTTGATTAAGCTTGCAAAAATTGGATGGTTTCCCGATTTGGGGATGCCCTTAGATAACTTGTCTGAGATCATGCACGTTGTGAGCTATGACTCTAATCACGCTCAGACAATCGCCATTAACTTCCTCCGGGAACGAGTGGATGCTATAGAGTGGGAACTATCTAAATCTTACCCTGACAGAAGCCGCCTTTTTCGTGACGCGTTCGAAGCTCATCGCGAACGCAAATACAGCCTCTCGATTCCGGTCTTCTTGGCACAGTCTGATGGGATATTTTTTGACCGATTGTCTAAGCATTTGTTTATAGAAATTGAACGTAAAAGTACAAGCGATCAAGCCATATCACAGCATGACCCAGAGGGTTTCCTGGCACCGATGCTCTGTGCGCTTTCGATATCCACACCGCTGTGGATGTCCAAGAAAGACAGGCATAAGTGGATGATGGGGCACGGATGTGAAAGCTCTTTTATAGAACTCAATCGACACTTGGTTTTACACGGCGTTTCGGTAGATTACGACACTGAGAAACACAGTCTGCAGGCTATCTCCCTGCTCAGTTATCTACGCTGTGTGGTGGACCTCTTCAGGGTGAAAGAATACCGTGATTGAAGACCACTAAGGGAAATGCACAATGATTGATCCAGACCATCCAAAGGTAGAGGGTGTGGATGGTACGTGTCTAGGAGATTTTGCCAATATTGTTATGGGACAGTCTCCATCAGGCGACACAGTGTCGTCGGAGCACGGACTTGCTCTTCTGAATGGCCCGACCGAATTCGGCGCTCACCATCCGACTCCAGTGCAATTCACTACCGACGCCCGCAAGTGCGCTCAACCAGGGGATATCCTCTTTTGTGTGCGGGGGTCGACCACTGGCCGCATGAACTGGGCGGATCAGGAATACGCCATTGGCCGTGGTGTTGCCGCAATTTGCCACCGGCAAGAACCCGCTCTCCAACCCTTTGTTCGTGGGGTAATCGAATTTGAGCTATCTGAGTTGCTAGCCCAAGCGACCGGATCAACCTTCCCAAATGTCTCCGCATACCAGCTCGCAGAGATTCCTTATCCTAAACTGGACAAAGCCGAACAACGTGCCATCGCCCACATCCTGGGAACGCTGGACGACAAGATCGAGTTGAACCGGCGGATGAACGAGACGCTGGAGGCGATGGCGCGGGCGCTGTTCAAGTCCTGGTTCGTCGATTTCGACCCCGTCCGTGCCAAGATGGAAGGCCGCGCCCCCGGCCTGCCTCAACATCTCGCTGACCTGTTCCCCGACCGCCTCGTGGACTCCCAACTCGGCCCCATCCCCCAAGGCTGGGAAGTGGTCCCATTGCCGGAGTTGATTGAGGTCAATCCGAAACGATCGCTACAAAGGGGAGAGATCGCCCCGTATCTCGACATGGCTAATATGCCGACCAGAGGCCATGTGCCCGAATTCGTCATTGACCGGCCTTTCGGATCAGGAATGCGGTTCGCCAACGGAGATACGCTCATCGCACGGATTACGCCATGTCTGGAAAACGGCAAGACTGCCTACGTTGACTTTCTGTGCGACAACGAGATCGGATGGGGCTCGACAGAGTACATCGTTATGAAATCCATACCTCCACTCCCCGATGAATTCACCTACTGCCTCGCGCGTAGTGCCAGATTCCGGGAATATGCGATCCAAAACATGACCGGGACGAGCGGCCGTCAGCGTGTACCCGCCAAAGCACTGTCTGGGGTTTCGTTGCCTTCGCCGCCGCCGCTGATAGCAGCAGAATTCGGAGGCGTCGCCCAGCCGCTTCTTGCGCGGGCCAACAGAGCTGTTCACGAATCCCACGTCCACGCCGCCCTGCGGGACGCCCTGCTACCCAGGCTCATTTCCGGCGAGCTAGCGGTGAAGGATGCAGAGCAACTATCTGACAAACAACAAAGCTGAGAGGTTCAATTCTTGACCAACTTCGAAGGAATCAACGCAAAGATCAGGCGTGCGGGCGATCAAATAAACTCGCTCAAGTCCGATATGGACAGGTTCTGCGAAGACATACAACAGTCAATCGTCCATGAGGTCTGCCAAGACGCTGACGAACAAGTATGGGTATTTCGTGACGCGCCGCCCAATGTCCCCATCGAGTGGTCCGTCAGACTTGGGGAGATTCTCTACAATCTGCGATCTGCGCTTGATCACCTTGTCTGGCAACTGGTTCTCGCTAATGGACAGAACCCGGGGCGTCACAACGCATTCCCTATCGTCAATAAACAGTGCGATTGGCAGGGAGCGACAAGCCAACTGAAGGGCGTGACACCGGAAGTCGAGATAATGATCAAACGCTTGCAACCATATACAGGTGGCATAGGTTTTCCATTCGACGTTTCGGCGTTTTGGAAGCTCAATTCTCTCTGCAACATCGACAAACACAGGTATTTGCATTTGGTTACCATCGTCCCCGATGTAGATGGAATCTCGTACGAAAAACCAGACGGCAGTCCGAGTCTCCAGGGGCACAGTCATGCAGGGAAGATCAAGGAAAATAAAGTTCTGCTCTGTTTCAACAACGCAGCAGCAACGATTAATCCCACTTTTCAAATAGACGTACACTTTGAGGATGTACAGGACCCTGAAATCACCGCCGGCACGGTTCCGGTCATTCTCTACGAATGCCTTGCAGCCGTTCGAGGGGCCGTTCAACTACTCACGAAAGGAACTGCCGAACATGAGACGACCTTTCGGTGAGGGACTTGATGTGGTTATGGCTTCCTGTAGCGGATCCCGCACCCTCGCCGCCCTGCGCGACACGCTGCTGCCCAAGCTCATCTCCGGCGAGTTGCGGGTGAACGACACCAAAGAGTTCTCAAAGCAGGAGAACGCGGCAGGAAACGCATAATGGGAATACGCATCCAACCACGCGAAATCGACGTACCGAAGGGCGATCCCTTCAAGAACGACCTCCTCGGACGGAAGGAACCGGCGGAAGTCCTCACCCACCTCGTCGGTTCGATCGAGGGTCCATGTGCCTTGGCGGTCGATGCTGCTTGGGGAAACGGCAAGACTACGTTTCTCAGGGTGTGGTCGCAGCACCTGCGCAATCAGAGGTTTACTGTCGTCAAATTCAACGCATGGGAAACCGATTTTTCCGGGAATCCCTTCATCGCGCTCTCCACGGAACTGACGGAGGGCCTCCACGAATACGCGGACGCACCTCTGGCGAAGAAGATCGACAACACGAAAAAGGTAGCGAAGGAGGTTCTTCGGCAAGCCGTTCCGGGCGGCATCACTCTCGGAATTGCAAGCATCCCAGGTATCGGCCCACTATTGGCAGCACTAGTGGGAAAAGTCATTACTTCCTACGCCAAAGATAGGCTGGACGCATATGAGAAAGCGCAACAGTCGGTCAAAAAGTTCCGCACCACCCTGCAAGACATGGCGGAGGAATTGTCGAAACGGAAGGAGCGCCCTCTCATTGTGATGATTGATGAACTGGACAGGTGCCGTCCCTCTTATGCTGTTGAGCTTCTTGAGGTCGCCAAACACCTGTTCGCAGTGGACTACATTGTTTTCGTGCTGGCGGTCAATCGCTCGGAACTTGCGCATTCGATCAAAGCCCTCTATGGCAGCGGCTTTGACGCCGAGGGTTATCTGCGCCGGTTCTTTGATGTGGACTTCCGACTGCCTGATCCTGAGCGGGACGTGTTTATCGACCAGCGGCTCGATGCGATACGGATTCAGGACTACTTAAGTGGGACGCAGGAAAAGGAAGAATGGCAAGGGGACGTGCGAAAGTTTTTGAAGATATTCTTTCGTGCGCCGGAACTCAGTCTCCGAAGGATTGATCAAGCCATCCACCGTTTGGGGTTGGTGTTTGCGTTACTGCGCTCCGACCCGCGGCAGCGAACCTCCTTCGCGCTACTCACCGTTATAGCTCTAATCTTGCGGACGATCGACTCGGATCTTTATCACCGGCTCGTCCGAAACGAGGCCTCGGATCGTGAAGTCGTTGAGAAAATGTTGAATCGACCAGGCACAGAAACTGTGAAGGAGGCCGACAAGATACAGGTTGAAACCACAATCATTATGGCCGCTTATGAGTTATCAGGTGTTGATTGGAAATCGTTCCACTCGCCGCTATTGCAACGGTACCATGACTTGGTTTATCCCAAGAAACTGAGCGGTTCGGCGACCTTGGTGTCCACTCCGCCGTCTTCGATTTACAAGGCGGTGAAGCAGGCGATCATTGATGCCAAAGAGTCGCCCTCTGTGTCACGCAACCAAGATCGAGAGTACGCAAAGAAAGTCATTGATCGTGCCGAAAGCACCCGGAAGATACTCGACAGCGAATCGAAAAGGATTGAATTCGGTTATGTAGTTCGACTTATCGAACTGCTATCAGCCAGCCTTATTGATGAGCCTGCAACGGAACACAAGAATTCATGATTCGTGGTGTTACCGAATCCACCGTCGAGCCGGTTGCCCTCGCCACCCTGCATGATGCACTGCTGCCCAAGCTCATCTCCGGCAAGTTGCGGATGAAACAAATGGAAATGGAAACGCTGTGATCGATCCGATCCACTCGCTGGCATTTTCGATTCAGGCCAATCGTGGCGTTTACGCTGTTCTTGTGGGATCGGGTGTTTCCAGGGCAGCAAAGATTTCCACCGGTTGGGAAGTGACGCTTGATTTGATTCGTAAGTTGGCAAAACTGTACGACGAAACATGCGATCCAGATCCAGCATACTGGTATCTGAATAAGTTTGAGAAAGAGGCAGATTACGCCGACCTTCTCGACGAACTTGCTAAGACGCCGTCCGAGCGACAACAATTGCTGCGTGGATATTGGGAACCGAACGAACAGCAGCGTGGGGAAGGCGAGAAAAAACCTACGGCGGCGCACCGAGCCATCGCGGCACTGGCCGCGCAAGGATTCATAAGAGTCATCCTCACCACGAATTTTGACCGTCTCGTGGAAACCGCCCTCACCGATGCGGGGGTTGTACCGACGATCCTGAGTTCCTCCGATCAGGTTCAGGGTGCACTCCCGCTGATTCACACGCAATGCTGCGTCTTCAAGGTGCACGGCGATTACCTCGACACTCGCATCATGAATACTCCTGCTGAACTCGATCAGTATCCGCCCGAGTTCGATCAATTGCTGGATCGCATCTTCGATGAGTTCGGTCTGATCGTATGCGGCTGGTCCGCAGAGTGGGACGGCGCGTTGCGCAAGGCGATCTACCGCACCCCATCGCGGCGGTTCTCGACTTATTGGGCGGTACGGGGCGAGCCAGGAGATGAGGCCCAACGGCTGATTGATCATCGCGGAGCCCAGGTGATCCCCATCGAAGACGCTGACACATTCTTTCAAACTGTCCAGCAATCCGTCGAGTCCATTGAGGAGTTTTCGAGGCCTCACCCTCTTTCCACCGAAGCTGCGGTTGCAAGCCTGAAACGCTATATTTCCGAACCCCGATACCGGATTCAACTGTCGGACCTTATCGATAAAACAGTTGAGCGAGTTATCGAGGTGACATCTGGCGAGACGCTTGCCGTGCAAGGTGGCCCTCCTCCGACCAGTAAGTCGGTTACTGCGCGTGTGCGCAGCTACGAGGCAGCCTGTTCGACCTTATTAGCAATGGCGACGGTCGGAGGCTTTTGGGCAGAAGAGGAGCACTATCGGGTGTGGCAACAAGCGCTGGAGCGGCTTGGTTCAAAAACATCAAGCGGTGACATAGCCCTATGGGGAGAGTTGCAACGATATCCGGCAACGCTTCTGCTCTATGCCTTGGGACTCGGTGCGGTCGCGGCTGATCGGTTTCAGTTTCTCAAACGCATGTTGGCCACAACGCTTCGCAGAGAATATCAGGAGGATATACCCGCCATACAGGTACTTCCGCCTTGGTGCTTATTTTTGTATGGCAGTGGGGCGATGAAGATTCTAGAAGGCATGGACAGATGTCGCGCCCCGCTGAACGCCTGGATACACAACACACTGCGGCCATATGCCGAACGCATCATCTCCGACAACAACAGATACACGTTGACCTTCGACAAGCTCGAAATACTGATGGCGCTCAGCTACGCCCACCACAAAGGAAAGTGGTCCTCAAACATGAATTCCTTAGAGGGATACTGGGCGCCTCCTGGCGCTTTCGGATACCGAAGCGAAAACAGAACGCACATCATGCGTGAAATCAAGGAATCGCTCTCAAAAAAGCAAGATGAATCGCCGTTCGTAACGTGTGGCATTTTCGGCGAAACCGCAGAAGATTGTAAGCAAGGCTTGGCGGCTTTGGAACTATTTATTCCTAAGTTGCTTTGGCTGTGACAATGGCTCATGCATCTTTCACCGAATCCACCGTCGAACAGGCCGCCCTCGCCTGGTTGGAGAGCCTCGACTGGAGGGTCGCCCACGGCCCCGACATCGCCCCCGACACGACGGGAGCAGAACGCACCGATTATGGCGAGGTTCTGCTGGCGCGGCGTCTGCGCGACGCACTCGCACGGGGCTCAACCCCGATCTTCCCGCCGCCGCGCTGGAGGACGCCTTCCGTAGGCTGACTCGCCCGGAAGGTTCGACGCTGGAGGACCGCAACCGCGCCTTTCACCGCATGGTGGTGGACGGCGTGACGGTCGAGCACCGCACCGATAACGGAGCGATACGCGGCGCACAGGCCCGCGTGATCGATTTCGACGATCCTGCCAACAACGACTGGCTGGCGGTCAACCAGTTCACCGTGGTCGAGAACAAGCATGAACGCCGCCCCGACGTGGTGCTGTTTGTCAACGGCCTGCCGCTTGGGGTGATCGAACTCAAGAACCCGGCGGATGAGGACGCGACGATCTGGACCGCTTGGCAACAACTCCAGACCTACAAAGCGGAAATCCCCTTCCTGTTCGCCTTCAACGCGGCGCTCGTCGTGTCGGACGGGCTGGAAGCGCGGATCGGCATGCTGACCGCCGGGCGGGAGTGGTTCAAGCCCTGGCGCACGATCGGCGGTGAGGGGCTGGCCGATCCGCACATGCCGCAATTGCAGGTGGTGCTGGAAGGCGTCTGCGCTCCGGGACGATTTCTCTCGCTGGTCCGCGACTTCATCGTGTTCGAGGATGACGGCAGCGGAGCGCTGGTCAAGAAGATGGCCGGCTACCACCAGTTCCACGCGGTCGAGGCGGCAGTCGCCGAGACCCTGCGGGCGGCCGAGAGGCTCGAAGAAGAAGCCGGCCGCCAGGAGTCGGGCCGCAAGGCAGGAGGTGCGCCGGGTGACCGGCGCATCGGCGTGGTCTGGCACACCCAGGGATCAGGCAAGAGCCTGACGATGGCCTTCTATGCCGGGCGCATCATCCGTGAGCCGGCGATGGCCAACCCCACAGTCGTCGTGCTGACCGACCGCAACGACCTGGACGATCAACTGTTCGCCACCTTCTCGCGCTGCCGGGAACTGCTGCGCCAGCCCCCGGTGCAGGCCGGGAGCAGGGCCGATCTGAGGAATAAGCTCTCCGTCGAATCGGGAGGCGTGGTGTTCACCACCATCCAGAAGTTCTTCCCCGAAGAGAAGGGCGATACCCACCCAGCGCTTTCCCAACGCCGCAACATTGTCGTCATTGCCGATGAGGCGCACCGCAGCCAGTACGACTTCATCGACGGCTTCGCCCGCCACATGCGCGATGCCTTGCCCAAGGCTTCCTTCGTCGGCTTCACCGGAACGCCCATTGAACTCAACGACGCCAATACCCGCGCGGTGTTTGGTGAC
Source organism: Terriglobia bacterium (assembly GCA_965222885.1). GTDB lineage: Bacteria > Acidobacteriota > Terriglobia > UBA7540 > JAPUME01. Next base: position 3,548,215 of record OZ244973.1, on the reverse strand, counting down.
TACATCAGCGTCTATGACATCCAGCGCGCCGTCGAGGACCAGGCGACGGTGCCGATCTACTACGAAAGCCGCCTGGCCAAGCTCGCCCTGGACGAGAGTGAGAAACCGACCATCGACCCGGAGTTCGAGGAAGCCACCGAGGGGGAGGAGATCGAGCGCAAGGAGAAGCTCAAGACCAAGTGGGCGCAGCTTGAAGCTATTGTCGGAGCGGAGAAGCGGCTGAAGCTGGTTGCTCAGGACATTGTGGCCCATTTCGAAGACCGCATCGAGGCCATGGAAGGGAAGGCGATGGTGGTGTGCATGAGCCGGCGCATTTGCGTCGCTCTCTATCGCGAGTTGGTGCGCCTGCGCCCCGATTGGCATCACCAGGATGACGACCAGGGGAACCTCAAGGTGGTGATGACCGGCGCGGCCTCCGACCCGCCCGACTGGCAACCGCTGATTCGCAATAAATCCCGGCGGGAGGCATTGGCCAATCGATTCCGTGACGCCGCCGATCCGCTCCGCATGGTGTTGGTGCGCGATATGTGGCTGACCGGTTTCGATGCGCCGAGCCTGCATAGCATGTACGTGGACAAGCCGATGCGCGGCCACGGGCTGATGCAGGCGATTGCTCGGGTCAACCGCGTGTTCAAGGATAAGCCGGGCGGTCTCGTCGTGGACTACCTGGGCTTGGCCCATGAACTGAAGCGCGCGTTGGCGACCTACACCGAGAGCGGCGGCACAGGACAGACGGCACTCGATCAAGACGAAGCGGTCGCGGTGATGCTGGAGAAATACGATATCTGTTGTGGCCTGTTCCACGGCTTCGACCGGGCACGGTGGATCAGTGGCACATCGGCGGAACGGCTGGGTCTGTTGCCCGCAGCGCAGGAGCACATCCTGGCCCAGGAGAACGGCAAGGAGCGCTGCCTGCGAGCGGTGCGCGAGCTTTCCCAGGCCTTCGCATTGGCCGTGCCGCATGAGGACGCGATCCGCATCCGCGACGACGTAGCGTTCTTTCAGACCGTGCAGTCGGGGCTGGCCAAGCGTGCTGCGGCTAACGCGCGCCCCGAACAGGAGATGGATCATGCGGTGCGCCAGATCATCTCCCGCGCGGTGGCATCCGAGGGCGTGATCGACATCTTCGCAGCCGCGGGGCTGGAGAAACCTGACATCTCGATCCTGTCGGAGGAATTCCTGGCCGAGGTGCGCGGGATGCCCCAGCGTAACCTCGCCGTCGAACTGTTGCAGAAACTGCTGAAGGGCGAGATTGCCGCACGTCGGCGGAAGAACGTGGTTCAGGCGCGTTCCTTTGTCGAGATGCTGGAACGAACCCTCCGCCGCTACCAAAACCGGGCTGTGGAGGCTGCTCAGGTTATTGAGGAATTGATTCAGCTCGCCCGGGAGATGCGCGAAGCCAACGCACGCGGCGAGAAGCTCGGTCTGAAGGAAGACGAGCTGGCCTTCTACGACGCGCTGGAGACTAATGACAGCGCGGTCCAGGTGCTCGGCGACGCGACCCTGCGCGATATTGCGCGCGAGCTGGTCGAGACGGTGCGCGGAAACGTCACCATCGACTGGACGCTACGCGAGAACGTGCGCGCTAATCTTCGCCGGCTGGTGAAGCGCATCCTGCGCAAGCACGGTTATCCGCCGGACAAGCAGGAGAAGGCGACGCAGACGGTGCTCGAACAGGCGGAGGTGTTGTCTGAGGGATGGGCTGCCTAAGCCGATCCGAGGCAGTTGAAAACCGCCTACAACGCCCGCAATGCCGTCGGGATTGGTTGCCGCGTAGCGCGCAACGCCGGCGGCAGGCCGCCAACCAGCCCCAGGAGCAGCGATTCGGCCAGGACCGACGTGACGACCGAGGTTGCGTTAAACCCCAGGGCGCGCAGCGACCGGGCTTTTGTGACTGGCGGGGGTAATGATCGAGCATCTCCACAAACGAGAAAAAGCACTAGAGCCGTTGGGTTGGACAGGCCGCGAGGCGGAGTGGATCGCTCTGGTCTGTCTTCATAGCGGCGTGTTCACGCGCTCCCAATTTTGCCGCTTTTGTTCCCCTACGGTGGTGGATCGCAAGCGCGCCTTGCGGTTTGTCCGCGACCTCGTGGGGCGCGGCGTGGCAGCGGAGGACGACCGGACGATCTTTCCCGGCAGCGCCAAGGCGTGCCGTATTTTCAGCCAAGAGATTTACCGCAAGTTGGGGATCGAGAATCTCCGACACAGCCGGGAAGCGCACACCCCCGTCCTGCTCCGGCGGCTGCTCTCGCTCGACTACGTGCTGGAACACCTGGAGCTTCCCTGGCTGCCTACCGAGCAGGAGAAGGTCGGATTCTTTGAGTCGTTGGGCATTTCTCGCAAGCTGCTACCCTCGCGGCTCTATCAGGGAGCCGTGGACAAACAAACCCGCTATTTCCCCCTGAAGCTGCCCATTGCGGCCGATACCCAATCCGCGGCGGCCGTCCGGTTCGTCTATGTCGATCCAGACCATGCCACCGACACCGAACTGCGCTCCTGGGGTAGAGCTCACCGGCATCTATGGGGTCTGTTACAGAGGAAAGGTCGAGCGGTCCACGTCGTCGCCATTGGCCCCAATCATACAGCTACGATGAGGGCTGGGACGGCGCTGAGGCGTTGGGTGCGGGCCGCGCCGGAGGCCACCCAAATTCCGGAGGGCCTGGAGCGAGACGACCCGGCGGCGGCGATCGCCGTCGCGGAGATAATCCGGATCGAACAAGCTCTGCTCACCGGCGACCGGAAGGTGTGTGCCGAGTATGGGGATGTCAACGGGGCGAGCGATCGCTTGATTGCTCTCCGCCGGCGGGTGCAGGTGAGACGAGACGACCCGCCGGTAGTCGCCGAAATGAGGCAACTGGAGCAGGCGATTGGCAACGTGGACATACGATTCATGGCGAAATATGGCGGTTTTCAGGGAGTCTCAAAACGGTTGATTACACTACTAGAATTGCCGAGCGCCGAGAGCATCGAGAGCACAACCGTAATCTCCATATCCAGCTACGAGACATGGGTCACAAGACGGTTAAGGGGAACTAGTTCTGCCCTGTAAGGACGGCGGAGAGGGGCAAAAATGGAGTCCTCCAAGTTAACGGCAATTGGGGGCATCCCGTGTCGCTCCACGTTACCGATCTAGGATGCCACACAGACAAGGGGGGTGGTGTGGCACGATTCAGCGAGGTGATGTGACATGACCTCATTTTGTATCTCACTCATCATGCAGGTGTTGTTCGGCTATCCCGGGACTGCCCGTGTCGATCCAGCGGAATAGGGCAGGACGGGAGCGACCCCCCCCTTTTTGCCGCTGTATCGGCACGCTGGGAGGGGGGGTGTTACAGCCGGTGTTCCACCGCCTACACCCCTCTTTTGGGGGGTCGCTCCCGTCCGATTGATCCCTGCGGGAAGGCACCCAAGTTCATCTCTCTCCCTAATGAGGGTGGAGGGACTTAAGAATCATGCCAGGCGCTGAAGTTGGGCTTGGGTGAGTCCGTGGAGAAGGTCGCGCAAATATCCGGTTACTGCCGATTCTTCTGCTTTCCGGGAGCTTTGCCCTGGGCACCGGACGGCTGGTCGGTCGGCGGCTGCGTCCGGTGCTTGAACGGCACGTTGTAAATCCCAACCTTCTTCGGGGCAGCTAAAAAAGCAATGGCTGTGGGAATGGCGATAAAAAATATACCGGAGATAGCTGCCCCTCCCCCCGATAGGTCGGTCCCCATCATCGACACAAAATAGAGCCATCCCGCGCTGCCAGCTGCAGCAGCGATCCATCCCGGGTATCGTTTTTTGAGAGGGCGATGGACCAGCACCTTGCGCACGTCCCACTTCGAAAAGGTGTGCCTCTGCCCATCCTTGAGCGTCAGTGTGACGGAGTCTTCCGTAGCCGAGTAGAAGTAGCCCTTGATCCTTCGGATCGGGTTCTTGTAGAGCATCACCGCGGCTGGGGTTCCAAGTGCTACGGTCTGCACCCGGGACCAGTCGCGCTTGCTTTTGGGAGGGCGATAATGGACTGCCACCTTGCGCACGGCTGACCTCGGCAGGGTGCGCATCGGTCCATACTCCATCTTCAGCGTAATAGAGTCGTCCGTAGCCGACTGGAAGCGGCCCCGAAGCTTCCGGTTTCCCCGGAATCCCCGGTCCTTGTGGATCACCACTGTGATGGGGATTCCGGGTTTTATGGCCTGCGCCTTGGACCAGTCGATCTCGGTCTTGCGTGCTGCCGCCGCTGGCGTCCATCCGGCCAGAACCAGCAGGAGCACGAGTCCTGCGGCGATGCTTTTGCTGAAAGTCCTGCCGTTGTTTCCAGTCAGATTCTTCATGGCATCCTCCTGCTAACCCGAAGTTCCTAGTTGGAAGTCGCCACAACCTGCTGCTCGATGGAGTCGTTGGGAGTCTTTCTCCGTACCATGGTACGCCCCGGCGGTACCCGTGTAAATCGGGCATGGCCCTGCGCCGAGGTCAGCGCTATCTGCCGAAAGCCCAACGGATGCAACCAGGAACCCTGAGCCTCGGCGGGATACCCCGCCGGGTTGGCGATCAGCATGACCCCTGTATCAGCAACCACCTCTTTCGCCTTGTCCTGAAGTTCTACCACCACCGTCGCTCCCGGCTCTCTCAAAACGATGTAATCCATCTGGGTCTCCTCCACCGCCAGCTTGGTGCGCTTGCGGTTGGATCGTCAAGGTGACGTTCCTCTTATCTTTCTTCACTCCCCACCAGACGCCGAGTGCCGTCATTCCACCCCAGGCCACACCCCCCACAGGTCCCCCGGCGTTACTATCTTCTAGTCCCGCGGCAAATCCCACTGCTAACACTAGACCGCCCAGACAAAATGCCATTCCGCGGAGGACTCCCACGTAACCTTTGTACCGGGTGAACTGCACGGTGGAGATCCGATCCAGGGGGATATTCTGAAGTTGTCCACGTCGCATCGCACTGGGGCCAGTGCTCTTCTTAATGTGTACCGTAAGAAGACCGTCCTGGACCTGCTTGACCCGGCCCCGCAGGTGGGTGCCGTCCTGCAAGAGGGCGTCGATCCGTTTTTCCCTGAGCAGCTTGCGCAACTGCTTGGTCTCCGTGGCGCTGACCGACAAGGCCTCCTTTTTGGCCGCCGACGCGCCGCCCACCGCTATCAGGCAAACGCATAGCGACAGGGCAACCATCTGTCTCCATACGCGCACGCTGGCTGCTTGCCTCGGTTTCCTCTTCATGATTCCCTCCCTTTCTTAGCATTGCAGGGCTTCCGTTCGAGCGGGCCGCTGAGAAGGTCGCGCAGATATCCAGTTACTGCCGATTCTTCTTCTTTGTGGGAGACTCGTCCTGGGCACCGAACGACTTGTCAACTGGCGGCTGTATCCGGTACTTGGGCGGCACGTTGGAAATCCCGCCCATCTTTGGATCAACTAAATAAGCAATTCCAGTAACCATGAGAAACCAAAAGATCGACCCTGCAACAATATTGTCTTCATCCCATGCCCCAAAGGGAACCATAATTGCGGTGGAAACCGCAGCAGCAGCGATCCATGTAAGGTATCTTTCTCCGGGACGGAGACGGACCAGCACCTTGCGCACGGCCCACTTCGAAAAGGTGCGCCTCTGCCCATCCTTGAGCGTCAGGGTAAGGGAGTCGTCCGTGGTCGAGTGGAAGCGGCCCCGGACTTTCCGGTCTCCCCGAGGTCCTTGGTCCTTATGAAGCACCACCGTGATAGGGGTTCCGGGTTTTATGTCCTGCACCCGAGGCCAGTCGGACTGGGTCATCTGTGCTGCTGCCGTGGGTGGCCAGCCCCCCAGAACCAGCAAGAGCACGAGTCCCGCGATGTTCCTGCTGGCAAGCCTCCCGTGATTTCCCGTGCGATTCTTCATGGCATCCTCAAGGTGACGTGTTCCCGGGAGCCTTGCTCTTGGAGCCGGACGGCTTGTCGGCTGGTGGCTGCATTCGGTGCTTGGGCGGCACTTTGTAGATCCCTCCCATCCGCGGGGCAACCGCAAAAGCAAGGGCTGTGGGCATGGCGATAAACAAACCGACAGAAAGGGCTATCCCCCAAGCCGGCCCTCCCAGCAAGGGGGCCACCCATGCGGTGCTAGCCGCAGCAGTGATCCATCCCTGGTATCGTTTCCCCAGATGGCGATGGACCAGCACCTTGCGCACGGCCCACTTCGAAAAGGTGTGCTGCTGCCCATCCTTGAGCGTCAGTGTGACGGAGTCGTCCGTAGCCGAGTAGAAGTAGCCCTTGATCCTTCGGGTCGGGTTCTTGTAGAGCACCACCGCGGCTGGGGTTCCAAGCGCTACGGCCTGCACCCGGGACCAGTCGCGCTTGCTTTTGTGATGGACTGCCACCTTGCGCACGGCTGACCTCGGCAGGGTGCGCGTCGGTCCATACTCCATCTTCAGCGTAAGGGAGTCATCCGTAGCCGACTGGAAGCGGCCCCGAAGCTTCCGGTTTCCCCGGAATCCCCGGTCCTTGTGGAGCACCACCTTGATCGGAGTTCCGGGTTTTATGGCCTGCACCTTCGGCCAGTCGATCTCGATCTTGCTCGCCGCCGTTGCCGGCCAGCCGGTCAATATCAGCAGGAGCACCAGTCCTGCGGCGATGCTCCTGCTGCAAAGTCTTCTGTTGTTTCCTGTAATCTTCTTCATGGCATCCTCCTGCTAACCCGAAGTTCCTGGTTGGAAGTCGCCACAGCCTGCTGCTCAATGGAGTCGTTGGGAGTCTTTCTCCGTACCATGATACGCCCCGGCGGTACCCCTGTAAACCGGACCTGGCCCTGCGCCGAGGTCACCGCTAACTGCCGAAAGCCCAACGGGTGCAACCAGAAACCCTGAGCCTCGGCGGGATACCCCGCTGGGTCGGCGTTCAGCATGACCTCTGTATCAGCAACCACCTCTCCCGCCTTGTCCTGCAGTTCCACCACCACCGTCGCTACCGGCTTTCCCAGAACGATGTCCTCCATCTGGGTCTCCTCCACCGCCAGCTTGGTGCGCCTGCCGTTGGATCGTCAAGGTAGTGTTCCTCTTGTCTTTCTTCAGTCCCAACCAGACGCCGAGTGGGAGTGGGACTAACGACACAATCGCAACGGACTCTCCGCGCGGAGTTCTCCCTTGTGGTTTTGTATGGAGAGTAGGGGGGAATGATGATCCTTGACACAGAAGCGACAGATACCCCGATCACCGTGAAGGTCGCCGCCCGATTCTTGGGCGTCAGCCCCTCGTTGGTGTATGCTTACGTGGAGCGAAGGCAGATTCCCCATTACCGCATGATGGGCCGCTCGATCCGCTTCCGACTCTCGGAGCTGGCCGAGTGGCGTCAACAATTTCATGTGCATGATGGAGGAATCGATGAACAAGACAGGTAGACCCAGGAATACATCGGGTAGCTTGTACCGCCGCCGCGATTCACGCCTCTGGTGGATGAGCTATCGGGATCACAACGGAAAGTTCCGACAGGAGTCGACAGGACGGAGGGAAAGAGGCGAAGCCGAGAAGGTGATGCGCAAGCAGCCGGGTCGCCGGTTCGAATCCGGCCTGGGTCTCCATTTAACTTCTTTGTTTTCAGCACCCGTCTTCCTTTCCTCTCGTTGCCGAAGGTTGTTAAAGACGGAATCGTCAAGAAACCGTCAGAAAGCTGGCTCTAGCCGGCCAGCGCCGTCAAGCAAGTCGCGCCGCGCTCGTTCGCCTGCCGGTCGAGCTTGGACAGCGCTTCCCGCATCATGTTCAGCTTCGCCTGGCTGTAGCGTTTGAACACCTGCGAATCACCCTGTCTGAGCATCTGCGTCACGAAATGATCCGCCACCCCACCGGCGCTTAGACGGGTGGCAAACGTGTGGCGCAACTCGTACAGCGAAAAATGCGGCAGCCCGGCGCGCTGCAGCGTCCGGTCCCACAGTTTGTGCACCGTCGTAATGTGCGGCTTGCTTGACCCCGTCTGCGGGCTCGGGAACAAGTAGATGGAATCGCCGCTCTGCTTCATCTGCGAGGCGAACGCTTCCCGAGCTCTGTTTGTCATCGGCATGTCCGCAATGCCGTTCACCGTCTTGGAATCCGGCAGATGCACGATCCCGTTCTGCAGATCGACCTGTTCCTTTCGCATCGGGATCAACTCCCGATAGGGCCGCAACCCCATCTCCACCATGATCACGATGATGTTGCGCAAGTACAAAGGGGCGCAGGCTTCCAGCCGCACCTGCTCCGAGGCGCTCAGATAGTGCGGCTTGCGCGTCGTGCCCGCCAAGGGGACCGGGAACTCCACGCTGACGCACGGATTGACCGCCAGCCGCTGCTTCTTCACCGCCACGTTCAGGATGCGCCGCAGGATGCGAAACTCCTGATGCACGGTGGCCGGCTTGAGCCGGCCGCGAAGTTGCAGCCCCAACTTGGTATGCACCCGCTTGCCTGTGTTTAGTCTCGTCATCAGATACGATTCGATCTCTTCCACTGTGATGTCCGAGAGTTTGTTCTTACCGAACCGAGGCCTGAGGAACTTCAGCGCGCCGAGGTTGTGCCGATGGGTCTGCTCGCTCCGGAAGGGCGGTTGAGAGCGGTTCTCCAGGAACCAGTCCGCCCACTGGTTGAAGCTGATCCCACCGTCCGGCGCGGCGCTCGGCAGCAGCCCCTCATCGCGAGCCACCAACCGTTTACGCATCACCTTCTCGGCTTCGCCTTTCTCCTTTCGGCCTGTCGACTCCTGCCTGAATCTTCCATTGTGATCCCGATAGCTCATCCACCAGAGGCGTGAATCACGCCGGGAGTACAGGCTACCGGAGGTATTTCTGGGTCTACCTATTCTGTTCATCGATTCCTCCATCATTCACATGAAATTGTTGACGCCACTCGACCAGTTCCGACAATCGGAAGCGGATCGAGCGGCCCATCATGCGGTAATGGGGAATCTGCCTTCGCTCCACGTAAGCATACACCAGCGAGGGGCTGACGCCCAAGAAACGGGCCGCGTCCTTCACCGTGATCGGGGCTTCCCTCGCTTCTCCGTCAAGGTTCATCTTCCCCTCCTTGCTCTCCGTCATCGTGTTCCCTCCAGATCGGCTGGATGAGCCAGCGGTTTTCACCTGCGTCGTAACCCTGGACGCGCAGCGCTTCCTCCACAAACCGCCGCCCTGCATGGCGCAGCTCGCCAGTCGGGACAGGGCCGACTCGGCGTTGTTGGCGTGTACGGTGGTCAGGCTCCCGCCGTGGCCGGTGTTGAGGGCTTGGAGAAGGTCGGCGGCCTCGTCGCCCCGGACTTCGCCCACGACGATGTGATCCGGGCGATGCCGCAAGGCGTGGCGCACCAGGTCGCGGATCGTCACCGCTCCTTCCTGCAATCCGCGCGCCTCGAAGCGGACGCAATTGGAGCGATTGATGCGAAGTTCCAGGGTGTCCTCGATGGCGACAATGCGCTCGTCCTCGGGTAGCAGTTCGATCAGCGCATTCAGCAGCGTGGTCTTCCCCGAGCCGGTGCCGCCGGAAACCAGGATGTTGCGCCGCGAGTGCAACACCCGTTCCGCTTCCGCCCGCACGTTTTCGGGGAGCGTCCCTTGCTCGACCAGATCAGCCGCCGAAAAGGCCCGCTTGCCGAATCGCCGCACGGTGATGGCGACCGTGGGGCTTGCGGGTGGAACACAGATCGCAACCCGTGAGCCATCGTCCAGGCGGGCATCGAGAACGGGGGAGGTGGCCGGGTCCAGGCCCAAGGGCCGGGCGATGTGAATAGCGGCGCGTAGGAGCGCGGATTCGTCCAGGTTGTGAGCCGCCCGGCCCGCTCGACCCAAACATTGCCCGGCCCGTTAATCATGATCTCGCTCACTTCGGGGTCTTCCAGGGCCTTCTCCAAGCCTGGTAGAAACGGTTTCAGGTGTTCGAGTCCGTTGGCCGCGCTCATATCCGCCCTGCGTCTCTGGCTCTCCAATAGGAGTGCGCGTCCGGCAAGTAGTAGGGTTTCAGGTAAACGCGGCGCGGCTCCAGCGACTGCGCCCCGTCATAGGGGAGACAGATTGCCTGACAGTTCCCCAGCAAGGCGAAGTCTCGCGGGTGAAACACGGCCTCGCGGCGCTCCTGGAAGGACTTGGTAGCGCCGATGCTCCCGCCGCCTCCCCCGGCACGGCCTGACAAGGGGGAAACCCCCGATCGCTGGGAAGTCTCGCTGATGGTGTAGGAATCCTTGATCTTCGCCACCTGCCCGCAGAGCTCCGAGGCGATCTTCGCGCTGGCGTCATCACTCAGAGACAGGAAGATGCGTGTGCGCAGCGTTTGCAGAAGCGTCCGCCACGCCTCGGAGCTGCCCAACACGGATCGCAGAGACGAGATGGATTGGGTGGCGACGATCGGGATGCAGCGGCATTGCCGCGTGAGGGCAAAGGATTTCTCGTCACCGCTGGGGTCGTCCTCCCCGACCGAAGCGAACGCTTGATATTCGTCACAGATAAAGACGGCGGGCCGGAAGTAGACGCCCGGCGACTGCTTCATCTTGGCCGGGCGCATGAGAAGCGCCTGTAGCCATGCGTTCTTGAGCATCACGCCGATGGCGCGGGCCAAAGCGGGATTCGTGCCTGCGGGCATGTTCAAGGCCAGCACCTTGCCCTCGTCAATCAACTGATGGATCGGCGGCAAGTGGCGCGGTCCGGCAACGCGATCCGCGCCTTCCTTGGCCGGAATCGGCTCTTTCTTCTTCTTCGGGTCCGCCTGGGCCTCCGGGTCCGGGTCTTCGCCGTCTCTCGCCGGCGAGACTCCGGGCCAATGATCCGGTGTTTCATCGTGTCCGGCGGGTTGCGTCGGCTTCTCCGCTCCGGGTTTCGATCCCTCCCGGCCCTGGCGCTCGGCCCTCATGCGCTCCCCGGCCTGGAAAGATATGGCCTTCGGATCGCAGGAAAATGCGGGCGCGTCGGGGCAGAACACCTTGGCAAAATCGGGTAGATCGAACATGGCGAGAAAGACGGAAATCCCCTCGACAATCGAGGACTTGATTTTGTTGTCGAGCGTCTGCCAGTCGTGCTCGAACCAGCGCCTCACCGCGTTCACCCGTTCCCGCACGTCATCGCCTCGACCGGGCAGCCATACAACCCTGTTCGGTATGTTGAGTTCGTCCAGCTTTTTGACAAGTGGGCGGCTGTAGGGGGTTTGCTTTTCCTTCGTCCCCGGTGTGTCCTCCCACACCCACTCGGCCAGATTCATTGCTTGGGCTTTCAGCACGTCTCTCGACACAAAAACCGTCCCGGTGTTCAACTCGTCGCTGAACGCCTCGGCCTCCGCGATCTTCCTGGCGAACAGCTCCGGGTCGATGGCGCAACGGTAGACCATCTGCAACGTCACCCAGCGCTCCGGGAGCGCCCGGTAAAGCTCGATGATCCAGCGCACCAGATTGGTGTAGGCTTGCTGCCAGAATGGTTCCTTGCCCTTGCCGAATAGTTGGTTGAGAAGGCTCGAGACGGTGTAGGCCAGCGAGTAGGAATCGAGCCACCAAGCCGATAGAGGGTTCCATTGCCACGGTCCCTCCATGCTCAATTCGATGTAGTCATTCCTCCGGCCCGCGTCGGTCAAGACTCGGCGGATGTCGTGGCAGAAATCGCCCTTGACTTCCAGCACCAGAGCCGCCGCCCGCTTCTGAGGATTGCCCGCTTGCCAGCCGAGAAGCTGCTTGGCGAAAGGGTGCATACAGGCCGAAGTCTTGCCGTTCCCCACAGCTCCAAATATGGCGACTCCGGTGTACAGCCCGCGCTCCGGGATGGTGAGCCATGAGGGATTGAAAATCTCCCGCGCCACGACCGGATGATGCACCTCGCCGATCACGATGGCCGGGGCCTTTTGTTTCGGGTCCAGGGGCCACGGCGGGAGAGTACCGAACGGGGCGAAGTCCCGCCTCCTGCCCTCCAACCAGACCTTCCAAACGCTCATCAGAAACAGCCCGGAAAGCATCACCACCACGAAAGGGGAAACGTAGTACCAGGCCACAATCGAAGCGTAGAAAGTGGGGGTGTAGTAGTGCACCAGGTCAAGGACCGGATTCGCATCGAGCGGGGGGAAGGGGCGCTTGAGATAGTTCCATCCGGCAACCCCAAGGCCGCCGATCAATAGCAGGATGTGAGGCACGAACCGCCGCCATTTCATCGGCTGGGCCTCCGCTCCGGGAGCGCCCCCAAGGGGGGCTGATCGGAGCCTTCCCGCAGGGATAAATCAGAACGATAGCGACCACCAGGGGGCGCGACAAGGCCCTGTGCAACAGGGCCGCTGTCGGGGTCACATGGGTACCCCCTTTTTTGGGGGGTCGCTATCGTCCTCCGCGTATTTGCTTGTTCGTTACCGGCTAGGCCGATTAGTAGGGGGTAACCACAAAAGAATGAACCAAATAGGCCACAACTGCGTTGTGCGTCATTTAGCCTATTTTGTGTGCGACCCCCCCCTCTGAGAGCCGCACAATAACCATGCGGTCCTGACGCACACGAAAAATCACGTTTGTCAGCCCGTTTCATGCGCCTCCGTTCTTGGCTGCAAACCGGGTAGCGCGAAACGTGCTGTACTCGTCAATCGAGACACCTTCCGTCACTTGGGCTTCGGGCAATCTTTCCAGTTCCGCACCCCTCCGCAACGCCGCATTAAACCCTCCGTACTCGGCCAGCACCTTCTGGTCTCCGGCACTGAGCGCCATGCCGATTCTCTGGATTTCCTGCTGCAACGTTCGCCCCTGGCGGTACTCCTGGGGGGGAGTATCAGACCACACTTTCAGCACCCGCTCGGTCCGCTCGATGGGGGCATGTTCCGCCGCGATCCCGATCACGCGGACCCGCCGCCCGGTCTTCCTCAGCGCCTCCCAAAGCCGGGCGTGTGCAGCTCCCCAAGATCGCAACTCGGCATCGCTCGCATGGCCGGGGTCGATGTAGACAAAGGTGGCGGTTTCGGGGTCCAGGGCAAGGGGCAGTTTGAGGGCAAAGTAGCGCTTCCGCTGGCTGACTGCTCCGTAGTAAATCCTTCTGGGAATCAAGCGCCGGGGCAACCCAAGCTCGGTGAGGAATTGCACCTTCTCGTGCTCCCCCGGAAGCCAGTTCAAGCCGGGATGTTCGATCACATAATCGAGCGAAAGCAACCGGCGAATCAGCAGGGGTCGGCTGGCCTCTCGGCGGTGGCGGATGTTCTCGACCCCCAGCGCACGGTAGATGCGCCGGTCGAATATCCGGCACGTCTTACCTGCCCCGGTGCCAAGGGGCCATTGGTTCTCGATTGCCGCCTTGCGATCAAGCAAGGTCTGTACAAACCGGCCCGCCGTCCACCGATGAGCATTATCGAAGTGATGGCAGAATTGAGCGCGGGTGAATACGCCGCTGTGCAGACAGACCAGGGCGATCCATTCCGCCTCCCGGCCCGTCCAGCCAAGCGGTTCCAGCGCGAGGTCACGGCCTCGCAGATGCTCGATCATTGCTGACTCGACACCACGGCTCGATCCCCCTGCAAGTAGCTGATGACGATCCCCATTGGGTTGAACGCAATGAGGTCCGGGGGGATTTGGTCGAGGAAATGGAATTGGAGCGAGAGCGACCAGCGCTCCCGTTCGACTTCCTGCTGTGCGACCAGCCGGACAAGATCGAAGTCGGCGGTCGCGCTGTGCGGCTCCTGGGGGTTGGCCTGAATCCGCAACACAACGCTGTCCACCTGCAACTCGTCCCGCGCCCCTCCCGCCGCAAGCAAGGCGACATTCGGACTCTCGGCCCGGAAGCGCTTCCCATAGCGGTTCCCAACATGCTGTTGCAGCCGCTGGTGGAAAACTCGTTGAAGCACGGAATCGCCCCCCGGATTGAAGGAGGCGTTCTCACCCTCGGCGCCCACCGGAGCCATGGCCGCCTTGTGCTTCAGGTGGCAGACAACGGGGTCGGGATTCCGTTGGACAGGCGCAAACAGATCTTTGCCTCCGGCATCGGGATCAGCAACGTGCTCGAACGGCTGAAAGTTATCTACGGAGAAGACTTCCTTTTTGATGTGGATAGCCAACCCGACCACGGGACACAAATCCGCATTGAGATCCCCGCATTGAGTTCCCTATCGGATTTCGTGCCCAAGGAGGCAATGGCCTCCTGAGACCTTGCCGGCCGAGGACGAGCAAGTCAAAGTCCTGAATCTCAGCCGGCTTTCTTGATGAGGTTGGGCTTACACTTCTCGGGCCCGATGTGAGATTCCTGTGTTAGAATCAGGAGCCGAGGGAAAGTAGAGAAGGGAGTCAACAGTGTTTGAGAAATACGGTCCGATCCTGATTTTCGCCCTGGTTGCCGCCGCTTTTCCCGTCGTCACGTTGTGGGTCGCCAAGCTGGTTCGGCCCACCTCTCAGGATGAAGGGGACAAGCTGAAAGCCTACGAGTGCGGCATCGACCCGGAATCGGATTCCCGGGGCCGGTACACGGTTCGCTTCTATATTATTGCCATCCTGTTTGTCATTTTTGATGTGGAGACGATCTTCCTGTTTCCCTGGGCGGTCCAGTTTCGCGTGCTGGGCCTCTTTGGATTGATAGAAATGCTGATCTTTCTGGGAATTCTCGTCCTGGGGTACGTGTGGATTTGGAAGCGAAAAGCTCTGGAATGGGTCTAACCCGCCGCCCTTAAAATTTCTCCCATCCTTTATTTCGCCCACCGATTTTAATATACCGGCGTCGGTTTTCAGCATTCTGACTACCATCTGGCTCAGGCTGGACTCCTGGCCTGTCAACTGTCAAAAGAAGCGTACCGAATAGGTGACCCGGACGCCGCGACCGATCTCCGGGGCCAAGTCCTTGATGAAGGAGGAGTGGTTACGATAGAGCCGGTCGCCCAAGTTGAAGACCCTCACCGCAAACTGATGCGCCAAGTGCTGCTGGGCATAGGTGTAGGAGGCCTTCAGATTCAAGACGCCGTAACCGGGCGTGCGGGTCTCGCCAGAAAAGGTTTGGTGCTGTTGACTCGCAAGAATCAGCTCCGGGGTGATCCGAAATGCGCCGTGATTGAAATCCAACCCAACCTTACCGCGCAACGGAGGGATTCTGGGCAGAGGCGTGTTGGTGTCTGTGTCCTGAGCATCGACGAAGTCCATACCCAGATTGAGCCAGAGTTTGGGGTACAGGTTGATCCCTAGATTGGCCTCCGTCCCCAGAAAGCGGGCGTTCCTCTGCGTAAACTCGATCACCTGCAGCCTGTCTTCCTGTTCGCCCGTGAAGAAGGGGAAAATAAAGTTGTCGAAGCCGTAGTAGAAAAGGTTCAGTTCACCCTTGAGACGCTCGCCCTTATGGCGCAGAGAGAGATCGACGCCGTCGCCTGTCTCGGCAAGCAGGGACGGATTGCCGATCTCGAAGGCCAGGTTTCCGGCGTGCGGGCCGAAATTGTAGAGTTCCTCCAAGGCAGGTGCTCGATACGAATGCGAGTAGTTGACCACAAACGCTCCACCGTGCCAGGTTTTGACATGAACACCTGCGGAGGCGGAAGCTCCAGTGAAGGTCCTCCTGACGGCGTCGACAATCTCCTTGTCAGGCTCTTCGGCACCCTCTTCTTCAGGACCATGACTCTCTTCTTCGTGCCCGGGACTCCGCTCGGCGAAGGCTGGCGTGTATCGTTGGGCCTCCAACCTGCCACCGAACTGGAACTTGACGGTCTCAAAATCCAGTTCCTCGATGGCAAAAACGGCAAAGCCGGTTTGATCGACAGGCGGTGACAGTGCTTCCTCTCCTACGGCCGTGTACTTTCGATCCAGTCCCCAGATACCGAAACGTCCGCTCAATGGGCCCAACGTTCCTTGCTCGAAGACCCCTCGATAGACGAATTGACGCTGATCGAATTTGGTGCCGACATTTTGATCGCCATCCTCTGAGATCTCGATCTCCTTGTGTGACCAGTCGGTGTAGCTCACTTTCAAAACAAAATTCTCGAGGGCCGGGCTCAAGTCCTTCAATCCCCAGTTAACCCGATAGCGCCGACGCTGGGAGTCGAGCCGGATGCGTTCAATTTCTTCTTCTCCATGCCCGTGCTCACCTTCTTCTTCGTCGTGCTCACCTTCTTCTTCGTCGTGCTCACCTTCCTCCTCGTCGTGCTCACCTTCCTCCTCGTCGTGCTCACCTTCCTCCTCGTCGTGCTCAGCTTCCTCCTCCCCGTGATGACCGTGGAACTCTTGGACAAAAGGCACTCCGTAGGCTCCGTCGTCGTGCTTGCCGTCCAAGCTGAAGAACATCTTTTCACCGTACCACCCGAACCCGCCGCCGCCGTTGGTTATCCGCGAGCGGGAGTTGAAAATCCGGCCCTGCTCCGGTGCCGTGTAGTCGCCGGTGCGGATTCCACCGCCTTGGCCCCAGAACATCCATTTGCCCTTGCCGTATTCAAATCCGGCGCTGCCTCCGCCCAGCGAGTTGGTCGTGCCGCCCGAGCCGGATAGGAAACCACGCATACCCTCGTGGGGATGGCGATGAATTTCGTGGTGACGGCTGACTGCATTGACCGTACCCCCCATGGCATTTCCGCTGTAGAGCAGCGTGGCCGGGCCTTTGACGATCTCCAGTCGCTCCAGTTGTGCCGGGTTGATCAGCTCCCCGTGATCCCCGGACTGGGACGACAGGGTGCCAGTCCGGATCCCATCTTCCATTATCAGGACGCGATCGCCGTCGAAACCACGAATGATGGGCCTGGCAGATCCCGGGCCGAAACTGCGTTTGGCGATTCCGGTGCCGACTCTGTGGTCCAGCATCTCACCCAGGGAGACGTCGGTTGATACTGCCAAGTCATACGGCCCAATCGACTCGACGCTCTGGAAGGATTCAAAAGTGCTCTCCAGCTGGCCGGAGGCGGTCACCGTAATTTCCTGCCTGAAGGGAGTAAAACTGAGGCTAATGTCGGCTGTGGCGACTTTTCCTTCGCTGATTTCCACCTCAATCGGGGCAGTGGTTAGTTGGTGGAGATGAGCATTCAGGTGATACGAACCGGAGGGAATGTTATTGAATTCGTAGCGACCCTCCGCGTCCGTGTGCACTTCCAGGCCCAGTTCCACAATCTCCACCGCGGCGTCTGCTATAGGTGCTTGGTTGAGTTTGTAGGTAATCTTGCCGGTTAATCCTCCGCTCCCTTGTGCGAATCCGCACGGGGGCGATACCATGAAAAACAATAGAATCGTACAGAGCCATCGAGATAACCCTTGCATAATGAACCTCCTGGAAAGGGATACAAAACCCTCGTTTGATGGAGCAATAGGGTAACCAGGGGAAGCTATGCAGGGGGTGCGCGGGGGCAGGAAACGTTAAAGAGGGCTTGGTGGAACTCCAAGGTGACTTCCACCGCAACAAACCCTAAGGACACGTCGGGACAACTTGGGGTCGGGAGAGGGGAAGGCTCAATGGCCGGCAGGTTGGATGTATTACACACGCTGCATGACTGCACGGGTCGCAGGTGATGGTCATGGGGTATCAGCACTCGGACCGTCAAAGCGGCTACAACCAAGCAGCCTGCCAGTACGACCAAGTAGCGGCGCGTTTTGCCAACCTTGCGCGGGTTATCCATAGCGTTTCCTGACTCCAAGCTAACCCAATCGACACTCCCAGTCAAGCAAAAAAGCGGAATTATATATATTGCAAACCAATCTGAATTCTGCTAGTATTAGAGTCGAGGTTGAAAGCTATGACTCTAATCGATATCACTCAGCAATTTCCCAGCGAAGACAAGGCACGTGAGTACTTGGAAAAGAAACGCTGGCCTGATGGGACGGTCTGCCCGCACTGCCGCGTGGTCGGGGAATCTTACCGCTTAATTGCCAAGAAAACCGATTCCAAACGTACTGCTCGGAAGGGTCTCTGGAAGTGTCGAGGTTGCCGGAAGCAATTTACCGTAACAGTAGGAACGATCTTTGAATCCACTCGGATTCCGCTTAATAAGTGGCTGATCGCGTTTCATCTACTCTGCTCCAGCAAGAAGGGTATGAGCGCCCATCAGCTTCACCGAATGCTGGGGATTACATACAAGACCGCGTGGTTCATGGCACATCGGATTCGCTACGCGATGTCCGAGGAGCCGTTGTCATCGAAGCTGAGTGGTATCTTAGAAATCGACGAAACGTATATTGGTGGTAAGCGGCGAGTCAGTATGCCTCATGCTGTAACGCCAGGTGAGTGACCAAAGGATCGCCTCGGGCCGTTTGCAGACAAAGCCGCCGTGGTTTCGGTTCTGCAACGTGGTGGACGTGTCCAATCTCGCCACGTCAAGTGTGTTACGGCCCAGACACTCAAGCCGATTCTGAATCAAATGGCGTCGGAGGACGCCCGCATTATGGCAGATAGCTCTACAGTCCTGAAGAGCGTGGGCAGGCACCGAAAATTACATCGAGTTAACCATCGTGCGAAGGAATATGTCCGATACGAAGATGGTTTGTGCGTCACCACGAACACGGTTGAAGGGTACTTCGCCAACCTGAAGCGAGGGATCAACGGCGTTTATCACCATGTTGGGAAACACCACCTTCACCGCTATCTAAGCGAGTTCGATTTCCGGTATAATGCGCGGGAAATCTCTGACGGAGAGCGTGCTGCCCTAGCCGTCAAGGGAGCCAATGGAAAGCGTCTCATGCTACGGGACTCAAACGCCGTGGCATGAATAAACAAAAGCCGTGACTGTGAACCACGGCTCAAAACTCTTGGCATTATTCTTGGAGCGGTGCGGTGCTGCGAACACCGCCCGCTGGCCAGTCCAGACTAGTATACCTTCTCAAAGTATAGCACGAGGAGGTCGATATGCCTAGCACCATTGCGGCCAAGAGGCACCATAAAAACGGGCGGGATTTAGCCTTCATCTCTCCATCCGTCCTTGCATGGGCTCTGAAGCGAAGCGGCTTACCACAAGATGCCATTGCCGCAAAACTGAATGTTGACACCAAGCAGATTGCAGCATGGGCAAGCGAAAATAACTCGTACCCTTCTTTTGACAAGGCCAAGGGTCTAGCAAAATTACTTCATGTCCCATTTGGGTTCTTTTTTCTAAAGAGACCTCCCACTGCAGAACTTCCACTTCCAGACTTTCGCGGGTTCGACCGTTCTTATCGTGCGAGTGAAAACCTCCTTGAACATCTAAACGATATTCTGATTAAGCAAGACTGGTATCGAGACCATCTAAAGGAGTCTGGTACTACTGCACTGATATTTGTTGGAAGTGCCAGCACAAAAAGTTCCGTGAATGATGTAGCTGCTGACATTCGCTTAAAGCTCGGCATAAACCAGTTTCTACGACAGTCTGTCAGTAGTTGGAGTGAATACCTAAGCACTCTAACGCGGCACACTGAAAAGGCCCGCATTCTAGTTATGCGGAGTAGTGTGGTTGCGAACCTCACCCAAAGGAAACTGCGGGTGGACGAACTCCAAGGCTTTGTGATTGCTGATCCGCTTGCACCTATAGTATTTGTCAATTCTGCTGACTATAGAGCATCTCAGATTTTTACCCTAGCGCATGAATTAGCGCATATATGGCTCGGACAAAGCGCACTTGCGAATGCCAATGAATTGGATGCTGGCGGTGATGGAGTCGAAACTTTCTGTAATCATGTTGCGGCTGAAGTTCTCGTACCCCGTGAGGAGTTCCTTAATGCATGGCGGCATACTTCCACGTCTGCAGATGTTCGCGTAGGCCGTCTGGCTAGGCAATTTTGGGTGAGCACCTTTGTTACTCTTCGGCGTGCCAATGAACTTGAGCAGATAACCAAGAACGATTTCTACAGAATAAAGGAGAATGAACAACAGCGTAGGCGAAACCATAGGGCATCGGGTGGTGACTACTATCGAAATGTAATAGCGCGGATGAGTGCTCGCTTTACTAGGGCTGTTCTTAGAGATGTCAATCATGGGAAAGTCCCATTGCGAGATGCTGCTCGACTTCTTGGCATGAAAGTTCCAACACTGGTGAAGTTCGCAGAGATTTGGAAATAAAGGACCACCATGCCCATTTACTGGATAGATGCCGGTGTACTGATTACGGCCAAGAACCGGCACTATGGTTTTGAATTGGTCCCCAAATTCTGGGATTTTATGCATGACCAGATTCAGGCTGAAACGATTAGGATGCCTAAGCTAGCTTTTGAAGAAGTAACTGATGGGAATGACGAACTATCAAAATGGTGTAAACAACGCAAGAGTATGGGCGCTTTTTGCATTAAAGCTGACAAGCATGTTCAGAAGCGGTACGCGGCAGTTGCGGAGTACGTCTATAGTAAGTACAAGCACCATCAGGCGGCGGAGTTCTTGCGCGGGGCTGATGGTTGGGTGATTGCTCATGCGCTGGAGAGCAACGGATTTGTTGTGACCGAGGAGACCACGAATTACAATAGGTCCAAAGTAAAGATTCCTACCGTTGCCAAGGTTTTACATGCTCCTTGGAAGAATACGTTTGATATGTGCAAGGAATTGAATGCGCGATTCTGATGAAAAAAAGCGAGGGAACCCAATACACCACATTCCACTTCCTTTTGATGAAGTTATCGGCGACGTACTGAAGATCAAGCCGCCTCCGAAGACGAAGCGGATTGTGAAGAAACGGACCCAGAAGAACCAAAAGACGAAAATCCGCTAGACTATCACGTCGCTGCTAGCCTACTCAAATGGACTTGGTTTGCAAAAGGTATAATTCCGATATTATTGCCCAAATTTGCCCGGTGGACCGACATAACAGTGACTGACAGATTGCTGTTGCGCACCCTTGATCCGTCCCCCAATGCGCAGGCCAGATTCAATGTTCCGGTAAGGGTCAGGCAAAGTAGGTCCCCTGGCTCGACGAAGCGCGTGCTCACGACGAGTGTGGCTATGGCAGCTCGAAAACCATTACTGCAACAACGTGCTGCAAGCCCGTAGAGCATGGCCGTGGCAGCAACCACCGTCAAGAAACCGTCAGAAAACTCGCCCCTCAAGCGGGCTAACCGTAAGCGTTGCGAGCGAAAGCAGACGCCCCAAAACCGTGTAAGAGCAAAGAAAGGAAGGAGTTGGGAGAAAACCGTGGAAGGCGGTTGCCTGCTGCGCAAGCGGTTGGTGGCTCGCGACGAGGGGCTGCTGCCGAGCGCCGCGCCGGACGGTGGGATTACTTTCAACCAGTGGGCGGACTGGTTCCTTGCGAACCGCTCCCGACCGCCCTTTCGGAGCGAGAGTAACCATCAACTGAACCTCAGCGTGCTGAAGTTCCTCAGACCCCGGTTCGGCAAGAACAAACTCTCGGACATCACGCCGGAGGAGATCGAATCGTACCTGATGGCAAGATTGAACACCGGCAAACGGGTGCACACCAGGATGGGGTTGCAACTGCGCGGCAAGCTCAAGCCGGCCACCGTACATCAGGAGTTTCGCATCCTGAAACGCATCCTGAACGTGGCGGTGAAGAAGCGGCGGCTGGCGGTCAATCCGTGCAACGGGGTGGAGTTCCCGGTACCGTTGGCGGGCACGACGCGCAAGCCATACTATCTGACCGCCTCGGAGCAGGTCCGGCTGGAAGCCTTTGCAGCGCCGTACCTGCGCAACATCATCGTGATCATGGTGGAGATGGGGCTGCGACCCTATCGGGAGTTGATCCCGATGCGGAAGGAACAGGTGGACTTGGAGAACGGGATCGTGCATCTGCCGGATTCCAAGACGGTGAACGGCATCGCGGACATGCCGATGACGGGCAGAGCCCGGGAAGCGTTCGCCTCGCAGATGAAGCAGAGCGGAGATTCCGAGTATCTGTTCCCGAGTCCGCGGATGGGGTCGAGTCAGCCGCACATCACGAGGGTGACCAAGCTGTGGGACCGGACGCTGCAGCGTGCCGGGCTGCCGCATTTTTCGCTGTACGAGTTGCGCCACACCTTTGCGACCCGGCTCAGCGCCGGGGGCGTGGCGGATCATTTCGTGACGCAGATGCTACGGCAGGGCGACGCGGCGGTGTTCAAGCGCTACAGCCAGGCGAAGCTGAACATGATGCGGGAAGCGCTGGCGAAGCTGGACCGGCAGGCGAACGAGCGGGGCGCGACTTGCTTTACGGCGCTGGCCGGTTAGGGCCGGTTTACTGACGGTTTCTTTACGATTCCGTCTTCCGCAACGAGAGGCAAGGAAGACAGGTGCTGAAAACACAGAAGTTAAATGGCAGGGACGACGGGACTCGAACCCGCGACCTCCCGCCTCCTTGGAAAGGGATTGGGTTTGGGTGAGGAACTCAAGCGGGGTCAGGTAACCGAGAGCTTGGTGCGGGCGCACGGTGTTGTAGATGCGTTCCCCAGCCCGGAGATCGCGATGGAGGGCCGGGAGTTGGAACGAGTCGGGGATGACCTCGTAGAACTCCTCGGTATGGGTACGTTGGGCGCGTTCGACCCGGCCATTGAGTTTAGGTGAGCGGGGCGGCAGGACGAACAAACGCAGGCCGCGTTGCTGGCAGGCCGGCCTGTGCGTTGGCACACTCCCAGGTCGGCTCGATCTCGGCCTGGAACTTACGCCGCCATCGACCTGGATGGCCGGGACCGGAGACGGCATCCTCTCCCGCAACGGGTCCCGATGGGTCCCGAAACGAAGTGCCGTCCTGGCCGGGGCGCGGAGATAGACCTCGTCCCCGTCCCGGCGTGCGACCCGGTCCCTTCCCGCAAAGGGGTTCTGCTCCCCTCCTGGAACGGACCGGGCCGTGGCCGTCACACCCTCAGCTTGTCTTTTCCCCTACCCTGGATACGGTTCCCCTGGGTGGCAAGCCGCTTCCTGCCAACTCATCCACTCTTGCCGGATGAAATGCACAGAAACGGCCGGCGATACGTCGAGAAGGGAACACGAGGCGGCGGAGCCGGGAGTCAATGCCGGGAAACCATCGGCGCCCCTGCGCCGAGGGGATAGGGGTTGTAGAGGGGTGCGCTTTTTCATGGGCCAGCGGCGGGTGCCTCGGGACATCCGCCACCCTCATCGTCGCTGCGGAACCGAGGAGTCCGCAGCCACCGTTTTCTCGCCGCCGTTCCCTTCTCGCCAAGCCTTTGCCACGGCGACTTCCTTCTTACTACGATGCCAGTATGCGCAAGTCGGATGCACGGCTGTCAAGCAAAAACGACACGCAACCAGGACATGCACAACATCTAGTACTTTTTTTCATTTGCGACCGGTTTCAGGCACACAACCCCATCGATCATGGACGCCGCAGAGAATCGCGCCAGCCGATACGTGCCCGGCGCGCGCGGCCCCACCCTCAGCACGGCCACCGGCGCGATCACTCAGCATCGGAAAAGATGCTGACGGGATTCTGATCTGGATCGGGTAGGTTCGTCGGGGCCGACGGATTAACTCCTAATGTTTTTGGGCGGTGGGAACGATCTTCCAGGCTCGACAGGTCCTGGGGATCATAGCGACGCCTCCAGCGGTAGAAAGTCTGCCGGCTGATGCCGAAGTAGCGGCAGGTGAAGGCTGCATTCCGCCCGTGGGTCCGATAATGGTCCATCCATCGGAGCCGCTGCCGAGCGGCCCGGCTCCCTGGTTTTGCGGCCCGTGCCCGGTACCTGGCACGGAGTATCCTCCGGGTTCGAATCTGCCTGGCAACACTCTACCAGAGTGTCACCCATCATTCTGAACGAGATCACGCTGCGGAACGAATACCGTTGATTGACACCGGGCTACGGGAAGAGACATCATTGAGACATCGAATATTGTATCGAGGTGGAAAACTGCCATGACAAGAGCGCGGATTTTTTCGATCTTGACCCTGACGGCGGTGTCGATCTTCATAACGTCAGTTTTTTCTCTGCCTGTTCTCGCTGTCCAAGCAGACGATGCAGGGAAGAAGATGGTCGAGACGGTTACTTTGCACACCAGTTACGGCGACATCGTCATTCGACTGTTCCCTGGCAAAGCACCGAAAACCGTAAAGAATTTTTTGCAGTATGCGCGCGAGGGCCACTACAATAATACCCTGTTCCACCGCGTCATCCCCGGATTCATGATCCAGGGCGGCGGGTTGGAGCCCGGCATGAGGGAAAAGCCCACTCACGACCCGATCCGAAATGAAGCGGAGAATGGCCTCAGCAACACGGTGGGCACGGTCGCTATGGCTCGAACCAGCGCGCCCCATTCGGCCACCGCGCAGTTCTTTATCAACGTGGCCAACAACGCCTCCCTGAACCATACCGCGCTGTCTCGGAGTGGATGGGGCTACTGCGTGTTCGGGGAGGTCAGTGAAGGCATGGCCGTTGTCAACCGCATTGAAGCCGTTCCCACCACCTCTCGGGCAGGGCACCGCGATGTTCCCCAGCAAGATGTAATCATCAAAAGGGTTACGGTATCGGGGGGAGAGTGAAAGGAAAACGCCCTTTCCTGAACTATCGGGACTGCATCTTTCATCTCTTCAGGTTGATGGGAAGTTCTACCGGAGTTACGCGGGCGGAAGGAGATGGTGGGCCTGGGTAGAGTTGAACTACCGACCTCACCCTTATCAGGGGTGCGCTCTTGCCAACTGAGCTACAGGCCCAAGGCAACCCGTGTGGATGGGCAAGCTTCAGTATACGCAGGCGAGTTGGGCGCTGCAAGCGGGATTGTCGCGATTGGAGAGTTCGCAGTGGTTTTCTTCGTGCGCTGTCCGTGATGATGCTGCTCCCCCGAGATGGCGACCTTCTATCGTCTCTCCCGATAGTTATGTAATATCGCCCCATGGAAATACAGTAGCTTAAACAAACAATGGACCTAAGGTAACCTTTCATCGACTGCCTCCTGCACCTTAAAAACCCCGGCCAGGCCGATGGCCTTTTCCTGCGGCTCATGGTAGAAAAGATGGAGCCGTTGCCCCTGACTTTCGGGGGCTGACGGGACAGGCAGCGGGAGCATCTAAATATAGCCATGGATAACCGGCAGCGGACCACACTGGACAACGGCTTGGTCATTGTTACCGAAAATATGCCTGAGGTGCGCTCGGTCTCTCTGGGGATCTGGGTCCGGGTTGGTTCCCGGCACGAAGAGTCCGAGCTGAACGGTATTTCGCACTTCATCGAGCATATGGTCTTCAAGGGCACCCACAAGCGCAGTGCGGAGGCCATTGCCCGCTCGGTGGACTCCATCGGGGGTTACCTGGACGCTTTCACGGCCAAGGAATTGGTCTGTTTTTCGACAAAGGTTCTGGATGAACATCTGCCCGTCGCCTTCGATGTAATTGCCGATTTGGTGCAAGACCCACTCTTCGCTGAGGAGGACATCCGTCGGGAGCGGCAAGTGGTTCAGGAAGAGATCAAGATGGTGGAGGATACTCCTGACGACCTGGTGCATGAGATCTTTACCCAGGAGTACTGGCGGAACCACAGCCTGGGTCGCCCGATCCTGGGTACCCGAAAGTCGGTAAAGCGGTTCACGCAGCCCGAACTTTTTGACTATTTCGGAACTCACTACGTGCCGAACCAGCTTTTATTGACCGCCGCCGGGCACCTGGAGCACGCGCGGGTGGTGGACCTGGCGAGCCGGTATTTTTCCGCCAGGAAACCGTCCCGGACGAAACCCAACCTCACCCGGCCCGTCGCTCACGCACGAATCACGCATCGGAATAAGAGTAATCTGGAGCAAGTGCACGTCTGTTTGGGGACGCCTGCTTATCCTGCGGCTGATGACAGGCGTTATGCTTGCTACATCCTGAATACCATCCTGGGCGGAGGAATGAGTTCGCGCCTGTTTCAGAATATCCGTGAGAAACAGGGATTGGTGTACGCCATCTTTTCCTCCCTTAATTCCTACTCGGACACCGGCAATCTGAGTATCTATGCGGGCACCGCTCCGCAAAATGCCCGCAAGGTTGTCCAACTGGTGACACGCGAGTTGGCTGGCTTGAAAGAGCAACCGGTCACGGCCGAAGAGCTGCAACGGGCCAAGGATCACTTGAAGGGCAGCCTGATGTTGAGTTTGGAGTCCACCGGCAGCCGCATGTCCAATTTGGCACGCCAGGAAATGTTCTTTCAGCGATTTTCGAGCCTGGATGAGGTTTTAGAGCGAATTAATCGAACGCAAGCGGAAGAGGTTCTGGAAGTTGCCCGCCAGTTCTTCCAACCGAAAAAAATCGCCTTAACGGTTCTGGGCCCGCTGAACGGAACGCGCTTGCAACGAAATCATCTGGAGTGTTGACCCCGTCCCGGCTTTTTCTTCCTGTCTCCCCCTGTTCTATACACTGTACGCGTTCAGATAGATGCGTGACACCTCACCCAGCCCTGTCTGCCGGCCAGGCAGAACGGAAAGATACAAAGGTGGTTGGCAAAATCCAATCACTCCACCATAGGCCACCTGACGGCCTTTCGCCCAATCTGTGGTATATTTCTACTGGCTCGGCAAATCGCATTACATTCCGTCTTGCAGGACAGCAAACATCGGCAGGAGGTGACGACTACACTTGGCAAGAGAAGCACATTCCCCTTCGGGTGCTCAAGAAATCCGCCAGCAATTTGTGAACTTTCTGTTCCTCAAGTTGGATGCCGCATGGCGCCGCCTGCCGGCTCGCCAGCGAGCCCAGGGGAAGCGCGAATTCATCGCCTGTGTCAAGAAATATAAGAAAACCATGATTGTGATTCCCTACTCGCTGGTGGGTATCCGCGGCGATTGCGACATCCTGCTCTGGCGAATCGGCTTCGACCTGAGCGCGTTCCAACAGATGTCCGCCGACCTGCTGGCCACCGGCCTGGGGAAATTCATGACCACTCCCTACTCCTACCTGGCCATGACGAAGAGGTCCATCTACGTGGACAAGCATGTGCATGAAGGGCAGGAAGGGAGACGCTTGACGATTCATCCCGGAGAATTCAAGTATCTGTTTGTTTATCCCTTTGTGAAAACCCGGGAGTGGTACCTGCTCTCGCAGGAAAAGCGCCAGGAGATGATGGACGAGCACATCCGCATCGGTCACCAATTTCCCACCGTGCGGCTGAATACCACCTATTCGTTCGGACTTGATGACCAGGAATTCGTGGTGGCCTTCGAATCCGATAAGCCGGACCATTTTCTGGACTTGGTGATGAAGCTGCGCGGGGTCGAAGGAAGCCGCTTCACACTGCGCGATACGCCCATCTTCACCTGCGCTCATCACGAGTTGCCGAAGGTTTTGGACTTGCTGGGCGGCTAGGCTCGCCGGCTGAAGGAATCCTCGCGCGAGTGGTACCTGCGCTCATCCTGCCGGGAACGCGATGAAAAACCCCCAACGAGCTAAGAAAGCTTCTCAAAGAGCGAAGCAAAGGGCCTCTGACGGGAAGGGCTACGCCAGTCCGCGACGGGTGGCCAAGATCATGCAAGGTTTGGACGCCGCTTACCCCGCCGCGAAATGCGCCCTCCATCATCGCAATCCATTTCAATTGTTGGTTTCCACCATCCTTTCCGCCCAGTGTACCGACAAGCGGGTGAATCAAGTCACGCCCGGGCTGTTCCAAAATCACCCTACCCCGCAGGACTTTGCTGCCGTTCGCCAGGAGGTGCTGGAGCAGGAGATTCACTCCACCGGCTTTTTCCGCAACAAGGCCAAGAACATAATCGGCAGCGCAAAAAAGCTGGTCTCCGACTACGGCGGCGAAATTCCCCGCACGATGGGGGAGATGCTTTCGCTTCCCGGGGTGGCTCGCAAAACCGCCAACGTGGTGCTGGGGACCGCTTTCGGCATTCCCACCGGCGTGGTGGTCGATACGCACGTCTTCCGCATCGCGCGGCGGCTGAAACTCTCCTCCCAAAAGACGCCGGAGAAGGTGGAGCAGGACTTGATGAGAATCATTCCCCAGGAAAAGTGGATCGACTTCGGCCATCAGGTCATTCATCACGGCCGGCGGCTCTGCCAGGCCCGAAAACCCCTGTGCGCCGACTGCCCTTTGGAGACCCTCTGCGACGCCCCCGATAAGACGGTATAAACCCTCTGTTCTGAGCGCCCACAGTACGTTGACCCGGTTCGGGCTATGGCCTATACTTCTTTTGGCTGGTTACAAGAGGATCGAACGATGGAAATTATCCTGGACGAAGGCGCCGGGTTCTGCTTCGGGGTGGAGCGCGCCATCAAGATGGCCGGGGAGGAGTCCCGCCGAGCCTCTGCGCCGATTGTCACCATAGGTCCCTTGATTCACAATCCCCAGGTGATCGACCAGATGCGCCGGGACGGGATCGAAGTCGCCCAGGAAGGTCAGGACGTCCACAATGCGGTGGCCATCATCCGCACCCACGGCGTCCGACCGCAGGAAGAGGAGCGCATCCGCCGTGCCGGCAACCAAGTGCTGGATGCCACCTGCCCCTATGTGAAGAAGTCCCATCAATACGCCGAGCTGCTTCGCAACGGGGACTACCACATTGTCGTCATCGGTGACCCGAAACACCCGGAAATCAGGGGCGTCCTGGGCTATGCGGGAGAGCGCGTGACCGTGATCAATCAGCCCGAGGAAACAGACTCTCTTGCCCACTACGCAAAGGTGGGCGTCGTTGTCCAGACCACCTACCCCATCGAGAAGGTCCAGAAAGTGGTCGCAAAGCTAATCGGCCGCAGCACGGAGCTTCGCGTCTTCAACACCATCTGCAACTACACCTCAGACCGCCAAATCTCCGCCCGTGAGATGGCCGCCAAGGTGGACATCATGTACGTGGTTGGGGGCCACAACAGCGCCAATACGAGCAAGCTGGTGGAGATTTGCCGCCAGCAGGGCACCCAAACCCACCACATCGAAGTCGCTGAAGAGATCGACCCGGCGGATTTGGAAAATGCGGAACGAGTGGGCGTCACCGCAGGCGCGTCCACCCCCGACGGCCGCATCGCCTCCGTTATCGACCGCATCGAGCAGATCAGCGCCACTATGACCGTGTAGCCTGCACCTCAGGCGCCTCGAGATTCGACGGTGATTCGCCTCTCGCCGCCGGAGAGGGACTCCAGTCGAACTTCCAGGCGAGACGTAGAGGTATCAAGAGGAAGTTTTTCTCCCCATTCCACCAGGATGGTGTCATTCTGGCTGAGCAAATCGTTCAGTCCCAGGGATTCGATTTCCGCCTTGCGTTCGATCCGGTACAGATCGACGTGATAGACCTTACGTCTGCCGCCGTATTCATGCACCAGTGTAAAGGTGGGGCTGGTAACTTCATCCTCGGCCCCCGCTTCCATACCGGAAACGATGCCCTTGGCCAGCGTCGTCTTTCCGCTGCCCAACTCACCGATGAGTAAGATAAGCCTTGGAGCTGTGGGGTGGACCGCCCATTCAGCGCCCAGCTCCCTTCCCAATTGGATGGTCTCCTCTGCGGAATGAGTCATCAGGCGGCGCGGTCGAACGAGAGGCATCAGGAGTTGCCGGAATCATTACTGATCTTCCGGAGGTGGATAAAAGCCTCGGGAATAGCATGCAAAAGGTCGGAGGCGATCAGGGCTTCCTGGCCCTGGCGCTGAGCGGCCAGATCACCGGCCAGCCCGTGAAGGTAAACCGCTGCGGCGGCCACATCCATCACCGAGCGGGAGGGATAGCGAGCCATCAGGCCGGCGATCATACCTGTCAAGACGTCTCCCATGCCGCCGGTGGCCATGCCGGGATTGCCGGTGCTATTCACCCAGACTTCACCGTTCAATCCTGCGGTGAGGGTCCGAGCTCCCTTCAAGACAACCGTCAACTGATTCCTCTCTGCGAACTCGCGCGCCAATTCAACCCGGCGCTTTTGCACATCCATCGTGGAGAGGCCACGCAAGCGCGCCATCTCGCCCGGATGAGGAGTCAGAACGCGGTTTCTTCCTTTCCCCGTGAGCTTGTCAGCGGCGCCGGCAAAGGCATTCAACCCGTCGGCATCCAGCACCAAGGGGCGATCATATTTTTCTACGATGCGGCGGACCAGCTCGGCTGTTTGCGGAAAGGTGGTAAGCCCCGGCCCCACGGCCAGCACCGTCTTGTCCTCCACCAACCTGTCCAGGTAACCCTTTTCCACTATGGGAAGGGATAGCGTTCCGACGTCGGTTTCCGGCATCGCCTCGGTCATAAATTCCGGCGCCGCTGAAGCGATGACCGGCACGGCACTGCGGGGAGCTGCCAACGTGACCAATCCCGCCCCCATGCGTTGAGCACCCTGAGCCGCCAGCGCCGCGGCGCCCGTTTTACCCCGCGAGCCCGCCACCAGAAGCACATGTCCATACGTTCCCTTATGAGACTCCATGGGCCGGGGAGAATTCAACCACCCGACGTCCGCCGCCGTGGTGAGATTCATAAACAGCTCCTGGGTTTTTTCGAGCAGCAGCGGCGGTGTGCCGATCGATTTCACTTCCCATTCCCCCACATGCTCACAGGCCGGAGGAAAGATGTGTGCCCCCTTGGGAGCCGTAAAGGTCACCGTATAGGTGGCATGCAAGAATTCCCCCGTTATTTCTCCCTGGTCGGAAAAAATCCCCGAGGGAAGATCCACGGCGACCCATCGGACGTCTAATCTGCCCTGGAAGGTATCTCGCAGGTCCGAGACGACCTCCTGGTGAAATCCCGCCAGAGGTTTTTGCAGACCCGTGCCGAATATCGCATCCACAAACAGACTCGTCGTAGCCAGCTCCGGTTTGAGCGAGGACCACGCCTTCATGTCGGTGACCGCCTGAGGCATGCCGAAAGCTTTGGCGAACATCTGGTAGTTGGTCCTCGCATCGCCTTTCAACTTGCTGGGATCGGCCAACAAAATCACGCGAGGCTTGATGCCGCGCAGGTGCAAGTGGCGCGCCACCACCATTCCATCGCCCCCATTATTGCCGGGTCCGCACAATACCGTGATTCTCTCCTGGTGCAGGCAGGGGAATTTTTCCCGCAAAGATTCCACGACGGCCAGCCCGGCGTTTTCCATAAGGAGTAGGCTCGGAACGCCGAAGGACTCGGTGGTAAGGCGATCGATTCGTCGCATCTGGGCGGCCGAGACGATCTTCATGACTAAAGCATCCACCCCCCGCTTACATTAACCACTTGGCCGGTAATGAAGGAGGCTTCCTCCGAAGCAAAAAATTTGACTGCCGCGGCCACGTCCCCAGCCGTGGCCGGACGTCCCACCGGGAACCGCGCATCACTGATCTTCTTAGCCTCGGCCAAAGTTAAATCCATGTTGTCCACAATAGAGGGGTTTACCACGTTGGCCGTGATGCCGTGAGGAGCCTCCTCTATGGCCAAAGACCGAGTGAAGGCGACAAGCCCCGCCTTGGCAGCCGAATAGGCGGCGATCTTGGCCTGGCCGAAGCCTCGGCCGGCTCCTACGGCTCCCAGGCTGATGATCCGGCCCCAGCGCTGCCGCCTCATGATGGGGAGGGCACACTTGGTGGTGTAGAATACGCTGGAAAGATTGGAGGCAAGGACTCTTGCCCATTCCTCCGTACCGCATTCGGCGACCGGCTTCCAGTGAAACTCTCCCGCACAATTGACCAGAATATCGTAGCGCCCGAACCGGCCCACAACTTCGTCAGTCAGAGACTTGACCCGATCCGGCTGGGTGATATCCGCCGCAACCGAAATCATCTCCGCCCCCGAACGCTGGGCGGCAGCCACCACCCGCTGAGCCGCTGCCTTGTTGGTGCGGTAACCAATGGCGACCTGTGCACCTTCGCGGGCCAACATCAAGGCAATCTCTTTCCCGATCCCTCGCGAGGCCCCGGTTACCAATGCAACCCGCCCTGGCAACGACAACGGTTCGCCTCCCCCCCAAAAAATCCGACGAAGTATAACGGAAGGTCATTGAAACTGACAACCGCCCGTCAGCTTCTTCCGACACATCCGAGAGTCGGTCCGGCTTCCATCGCCGAAGACCCTTCAGCCGGACCGGGATTTCACCCTAGCTCCGCCGGTCCACATCAAACTCTCCCGAGTCAAGCTTTCTAAAATACTCACTCATTGCCCTCTTCACGCGGTTCGCCATAAGGAACATGGCGATCATGTTCGGAATTACCATCAAGGCCAGCATGATGTCGGCAAAGCTCACCACGGGACCCAACTTCCATACGGCACCCAAAACCGCAAAGATACAGAACAGCACTTTATAGGGAATGATCCCCTTGCGGCCGAACAGGTAATCCGCGCACCGTTCCCCGTAGTAGGACCAACTGATGAGCGTCGAATAGGCAAACAGGACCACCGCAATGGGAATGAAGTAGGAGCCAAAGCCTCCCAGCACGGCATCAAAGGCCGCGGCGGTCAACAGCGCCCCGCCCAGCTCCGTGGAACCCTCCGCCCATTTGCCGGTAATGATGATGACCAGCGAGGTCATGGTACAGATCATGACCGTATCGATGAAAGGCTCCAGCAACGCCACGACACCTTCTCGAATGGGCTGGTCGGTCCGGGCGGCGGAGTGGGCAATGGCGGCTGAACCCAGACCCGCTTCGTTCGAAAAGCAGGCCCTCCGGACCCCCGTAACCAGGGCCGTTCTTGCCGCGATGCCTGCCGCACCACCGGCGACGGCTGTCGCAGTGAAAGCACCCTGGAAAATTATGCCGATCATCTCCGGAACCTTTTCAATGTTCATCACGATGACCAGAAGGGCTCCACCCACGTAGATGTTGGCCATGGTCGGCACGACCCGGGCTGCCACCGTCCCGATTCGCCGGATGCCACCGATGATGACAATGGCGGTAAGAAAGGACATCACAATTCCTGTGAAAAGTCTTGGGATGCCGAAACTCTGCTCCAGCAGAGAGGCTGACTGATTGGTCTGGAACATATTCGCAGCCCCGTAGCTGGCCATAATCCCCGCTACCGCGTAGAAAACCGCCAGGGGCTTGAAGGACCTGCCTAGCCCCTCCTCGATGTAGTGCATCGGTCCGCCGTGGACTTCTCCCTTCTCGTCCACCTTCCGATAGAGGCAGGCCAGGCTGCACTCGGTAAATTTGGTGGCCATACCGACCAACCCGGTCAGGATCATCCAGAACGTTGCACCCGGTCCCCCCACCTGAACGGCGATCGCGACCCCGGCAATGTTGCCCAGCCCTACGGTCGCCGAAAGCGCCGTAGAGAGAGCCTGAAAGTGCGTAATCTCGCCCGGGTCTTCCTTCCGGTCGTAGGTGCCCCGAATGACCCGAATCGCGTGCAAGAATCCCCGAAATTGAATGCCGCGCAGAAAAATCGAAAAAAACAGTCCCGCCCCCACCAATAGCACCACCAGCGGCATACCCCAGACATACCCTACCGCCGTGTTGATCCACTCGTTAAATGCTTCCATCAGCGATTCCTTTCCACCTAGTAGCCTGTGCCCTTCGCGGGAAATCGAAGGAGAGTTCCAGCAAAAATGAACCGCCGGTTGTCGGGCTGTCTGCCTCTGTTCTAATCAAGCGAAGTGCGATTCCTATGCAACGCTCCGGCAGGACCCTCCCGAAGGGAGCTTCGATAAATTATGCGAGCGACTCCAGCACCTGCAGGTACTGGCGCGCGCGCGCGCCCACGTCCTCAACACCCACCAGATCACGGATGACCGCCACCGAATCGGCTCCCGCCGCAAAGACCTCGTGAACCGTCTCCAAGGTAATACCCCCGATGGCGACCAGTGGCTTCGTGGTGGCTCTCCGCGCCCGGGACAAACCTTGCAGTCCGACAACGGGGTCGGGGTTCTCCTTGGAGCCGGTCGCAAAAATGGGTCCGAAAGCCACATAGTCGGCCGGCTTCTGCTCTGCCGCAACGACTTGCTGCACCGTATGGGTAGAATAGCCAATCAGGGCCTGGGGGCCCAGGATGGATCGAGCCGCCTCCACGGGAAGATCATCCTGACCCAGGTGAACACCCGATGCCTGTGTCAACAGAGCGATGTCGGCACGGTCATTGATCACCACGCGAGTTCCCTTTCCGCGGACTCTTTCGATTACACGCAACGCCTTTCGATAGAGCTGCCGGGAAGAAGCCTGTTTGTCTCGACACTGGATCAGGCCCACTCTGGCCTCTACCAGCTCGCGGACCACCTCCAACTCGGAAGTGCTTTGGATTTGCGTGGGATCGAGGATCGCATAAAGGTGGGGCAACCGAAAAGGCCGGCTGGCGGTCATAGGCCCATTCGAGCCGGCGATTCCGAATGCAGGTCCCACAGGACGTTGGGAACCCGCTCCGGGCAGCTCAGGCAAACAGAAGGTGTCCGCAAATCCGCGACCTCGTTTCTAAATTTTCCGCCAGCCGTTGGCGGAGAACTTGGCCAAATAGCTGGTGTCGAATTGGCCGGCGAG
The DNA here is from genome assembly GCA_965222885.1 of Terriglobia bacterium. Taxonomy (GTDB): domain Bacteria; phylum Acidobacteriota; class Terriglobia; order UBA7540; family JAPUME01. Next base: position 3,514,155 of record OZ244973.1, on the reverse strand, counting down.
AAAATCGGGATCCGCCATGATTTTCTGGTGGACCGCGATGGAAGTGGAAATGCCCTCCACAATGAACATGTCCAGAGCACGCGCCATGCGGCGGACCGCTTCTTGGCGGTCCCGGCCGTGAACGATGAGCTTGGCAATCAGGGAGTCGTAGAAAACAGGTATGACACACTCGGCATAGGCAGCCGTGTCCACTCGGACGCCGGTCCCACCGGGAACATGAAAGACCGTCACCTTTCCGGCTGAGGGCGCAAAGGTCTCCGGATGTTCCGCACAGATACGGCATTCGATGCTGTGGCCCTGCAACGGAAGGTGGTCTCCCGGAATCTCCAGCCGCTCCCCGGCGGCGACCTGGATCTGATGCTTCACGAGGTCGAAGCCCGTCACCATCTCGGTTACCGGATGCTCAACCTGGAGACGGGTATTCATTTCAATAAAATAGAGCTCTCCGCTCTGATCCATCAGAAACTCCACCGTGCCGGAGTTGGTGTAACCCAACTTTCCCAAAGCCGCCACGACCGAAGACCCCACGCGACGGCGGGTTTCCACATCCAGTCGCGGGGAAGGGGATTCCTCCAGAATTTTCTGGTGACGCCGCTGGATCGAACACTCACGTTCGCCCAGATGGACCACCTTGCCGTGAGCATCCGCGAGGACCTGAAATTCAATATGGCGGGGCCGTTCCAGGTATTTCTCCAGATAGACCTCTGAGCTGCCAAAGGCAGCGGCGGCCTCGCTCTGGGCGTTCTGCAAGGAAGAGGGCAATCGAGCCGGCGATTCGACCTCCCTCATGCCTCGCCCGCCCCCTCCGGCGGCCGCTTTTATGATCACCGGATAGCCGATTTCCTCGGCTTGCTCCAGGGCCTCTTTTTCCGAAGAAATGACTCCACTGCCGGGAAGGACCGGGACACCGAACTTGGCCATGGCCCCTCGCGCGGCATTCTTGTCGCCCATAAGCCGGATGACCTGGGAGCTCGGACCGATAAAAGTGATCTTGGAAGCCTCGCAGACCTCGGCGAATTGAGGATTCTCGGAAAAGAACCCATAGCCGGGGTGAATCGCATCCACATTGGTAACTTCGGCGGCGGAAATGATACTGGCCAGATTCAGATAACTTTCCGAGGACCGAGGAGGCCCTATGCAAACCGACTCGTCGGCGAATCGCACCGGCAAGGAATACCGATCCGCCTCCGAATAGACCGCCACGGTTTTGATACCCAACTCCTTGCAGGCACAGATCACCCGCAAGGCAATCTCTCCGCGGTTGGCCACCAGGATTTTCTTAAACACCGTTCTTCAATTCTCCGGGTCGTCGGGCGGCACGCCTTGTCTGTTGCCGAACGTTCGCACTCCGGACTTCTTGATTCTTGGCATGCGAGTTACTTCTTGCGAGAAGGCTTTATCGCAAACAGGGATTCACCGTATTCCACCGGCTTGCCGTTTTCACTGTAGATCCGCAAAATCTCACCTGCCATTTCGGACTCAATCTCGTTCATCAGCTTCATCGCCTCAACGATGCAAAGCACCTCTCCGACCTCGACCGTGTCACCGACGTTCACAAAGGGAGGGGAATTCGGGTTCGGTGCACGATAATAGGTACCTACCATGGGCGATTTTACTATAAAAACTTCGTCGGCGGCAGCAGGAGTCGCCTCCGTGGGAACCTCCGGCACGGGAGTGGGAGTCGGAGGAATCTCCGGAGTGGAACTTGAGGGAGACGGGGGTTCCGGCACCGTCGGAGAAGCGGCAGCCTCGGAGCGGAGATCGCGCTTGACGCGAATCTTCAGAGATCCACGCTCCATCTCAAACTCGCTGATACCGCGCTCGATCAGGAGTTCCAGAAGTTCCCGCAATTCTTTCAGGTTCATATCCGATTCTGCCTTACGCGCGACTCATCGACTCCACGAGCGGCGCGTTGGAATTGTTTCCCGTACATTCTTTCTCCAGATCGAAGATGCAAAAATCAGCCGATCAGCCAATCGTCCTTGTCCGCAGGAGTAAGGATTTCCGGGCCGTCTTCTCCCACCAGGACGGTGTCCTCGATTCGAATTCCTCCCCAATTCGGCCAATAAACTCCCGGCTCTACTGTAACCACGGAATTGGCAGGCAGGCGGGATTCCACACCTCGGGCCAGCCGAGGCGCTTCATGAATTTCCAGGCCCACACCATGACCCGTACTATGCGCAAAAGCTCGATCGAGACCCTCGCGCCGCAGCGAGGAGCGCGCGGCCTGGTCAACCCGTTTTGCCGGCACACCGGCATGAAGAGAATCCAAAGCGTTCTGCTGGGCTTCCCGAACCCGCTCATAGACATGGCTGGTTTGAGAATCAGCCTTGCCGAGAAATAGAGTGCGGGTCATATCGCCGCAATAATGGTTCAGTATAGCACCCAGATCAATGAGGACTAGCTCATTTTTCCCGATTCGGCGCTCCGAAGGGACGCCATGCGGCAGAGCGGAGCGCGGACCCGAAGCTACGATCGTTGCAAAGGCTACCCCGTCGGCGCCTTCCCGCCGGAGACGGTAATCAATTTCGGCGGCTACCTCTCGTTCCTGCACCCCCGGACGGAGAATCTCCCGCACCCGCGTCAATACGTTTACCGACAGGCGGCAAGCTTCCCGCACCCGGTCAATTTCACTCGGGTCCTTTCTTTCGCGCAATTCTTCCACGGCGCCGGCCAGGGGAACCAACTCGACACGTTTTCGCAGTTCTTTCCGGAGCAGTAGAAACTCCCCATAGCGGAGTCGTTGGCTCTCAAAACCGATGCGCCTCCGTGGTCCTCGGTTCAAAAACCTCGCAAGGGCAAGCCAGGGGCTCCGTTGCACCACCACAACTCTGGCGTTGCGGACCTGCTGCCGGGCTTGCAGGCGATACCGGCCGTCCACCCACAACACCTTTTCGCGGGAAGTGAACAAGGCCAGCCCTGCACTCCCTGAAAAACCTGTGAGGTAGAAAATGTTGGGAAGGTGGGAAACAATCAATCCTTCGACGCCGCGGGATTCGAGCACGGCTAAAAGCCGCGTTTGTCGCCTTTGTGTGTCTGATTCGTTCACCCGCACATTCACCGGAAATCGGACTCAAAGTCAGGTGGATTTCACCTCGAATCATTACAACCAGGAATGGGACCGGGAAGCGGCTGCGTTTCCCGGGATCAAGCTTTGGACGGCCATAAAAGAAAAAGGGAAGCCTTCAGCCTCCTGTGGTTTATAGAGGCGCGTTTTCGGGTTGTCAATCTAAATCTCGCCAGGGTTTCAGTTATGTCGGGTATCTATGTTCCGCTCCATTGAGCTACCTTCGGTCGTATTCCTCCGATAACCTTCCGATTGTGATAGGATGAACAGAAAGCACAGATTTCCAGACCCAGGATGAGATGAAATCCCAGATAGAGTCATACCTCTCTATTGCTTCGCTCGTCGATAAGGAGTTTCGACGCAACCTTAAGCAATACGGGGAACGTATCCAATGCGGCCGGGGTTGTACGGATTGCTGCCACCATCTGTTTCAAATTACCGAACCGGAGGCGGCTTACGTTTCTTGTGCCGTAAAAGCCCTGCCGGAAGCCAAGCGGATCAAATTGCGGGCTCGAGCGGGCCGGTATTTGCAGGACCGCGAACAATTATTAAAGACAAAGGCCGTACCCGACGCCTGGGGTTCCCTTCCGCCGCCGGGTTCCCGACTCGCCTGCCCTGCTCTCGAAGACGGCGCTTGCACGATTTACGATCACCGCCCCCTCATCTGCCGCAAGTTCGGCATGCCGATCTTCAACCCCCGCAAGCCCGACAGAATCTTTGCCTGTGAGTTGAATTTCCAGCCGGGTGAAGAGTTGGAAGTGCCTGAATTAGTCCAAATCCAAACCGAGATTCATAACCAGTGGGAACACGTCCAGGCCGGATACAACGCCCGAGGCGGTCGGCGCGACCCTAACCCCATTACCGTGGCCCGGGCCATCCTGGAAGATTTCGAGGATTATTTGCCCGACTCACCCACCTCTTGACCCGTCTGAAGTGACCGGCGAGACTCGATAGAGGAAAGACCGGGCCGGGACATAGCAAACTTTTCAACCAGTCCCTCGCCGAATTCAGAGGGAATGCCGGATAGAGTCCCTTTGACTTGCGAAGTCCCTTCTGGCATCCTGCCCACTTCATCCATATTGCAACTACCAAGGACGGCTCCATGGCTTACCGGAATCTTCGTGAATTTCTAAGGAAACTTGAAAAGGTAGGAGAACTAAAGCGCATCCGCGCAGCCGTAAGTGTGGACCTGGAGATTGCCGAAATTACAGATCGAGTTTCGAAGGCCGTCGGACCGGCGCTTCTTTTCGAAAGGCCCAAGGGTTACGACATCCCAGTGGCGATTAACCTGCTCGGCTCAGCTTCCCGAATGAACCTAGCACTTGAGGTGGACTCTCCCGACCAAGTTGCGGAACGATTGGAGGCGCTGCTGGATATGAAGACCCCCGCGGGGCTCCTTGACAAGGTTAAGATGCTGCCGAAGCTGGCCGAACTGGGCTCCTTCTTTCCCAAGACGGTGCGCTCGGGTCCTTGCAAAGAAGTAATCGAAACCGGCAACCCATCCCTGGCCAAATTCCCGATCCTTCAATGCTGGCCGGAGGATGCCGGCCGCTTCATCACCTTCCCTACGGTCGTCACCCGCAGCCCCAAAACCGGGAAGCGAAATGTGGGCGTCTATCGGATGCAGGTCTATGACGATCAGACTACCGCCATGCACTGGCAGCTTCACAAACACGGAGCCGAGCATTTCCGCTGGCTGGAACGTCAGGGGCGCGGAAGGCAAATGGAGGTTGCGGTGGCAATCGGTGCCGACCCGATCACCATGTTCAGCGGAGTGCTGCCCCTGCCCGAGGACCTGGATGAATTCCTATTTGCCGGTTTTCTGCGTCGCGAGCCTGTCGAGTTGGTGAAGTGCGAGACGGTGGACCTGGAGGTGCCGGCCGAGGCGGAAATCGTGCTCGAAGGCTACGTCGATTTGGACGATCTGCGGCGGGAAGGTCCCTTCGGGGACCACACGGGTTACTATTCGTTAGAGGAGAAATTCCCGGCGTTCCACGTCACCTGCATTACCCACCGCAAGGACCCCATCTATGCGACGACTATCGTCGGACCTCCGCCCATGGAGGATTACCACATGGGCTATGCCATCGAGCGCCTGTTCCTCCCCCTGATGCGCAAGCAGTTGCCCGAAATTGTGGACGTCCACATGCCCGCCGAAGGCATCTTCCACAACCTGATGATCGTCGCCCTGAGGAAAAGCTATCCCGGACATGCTCGCAAGGTGATGAACGCCATTTGGGGGCTGCCTCAGGCCATGTTCACCAAGTGCATCCTGGTGGTGGATCATGACGTCAACGTTCACGATCTGCGCGAGGTAACCTGGAAATCCCTGAACCACATCGACCCGGAGCGGGATATTCAGTTTACGCTTGGACCTACCGACCAGCTCGACCACTCCTCCCGCTTGCCCTGCTTCGGATCCAAGATGGGCATCGACGCCACCACCAAGACTCCCGCTGAAGGCTTCCACCGCCCCTGGCCCGACGAGATCAAAATGGATGAGGCTACCAAGAGCCGCATCGACGCCCTTTGGCCGAAGTTGGGGCTGCCCTCGGCTTTGTAACCAAGCCGCCGCCCAGAATAGCTGCGAAAATCCCTGAACCGGCGGAGCAGGTAACGAAATGCTTAGAGCCCATCGGCAAACATATCTCTGTAGTGACGATACCAATCCGACTGAAACCGCTCGTCGGGATCATAGGTCCTCTTCCATCGGAGAAAAGCGGAGAATTGCGGGTAACAGCGTTCGACTTGCTCACGGGTCGCATACTTGTGGTAGGTAAGGAAATAGCTGCCGTCGCGACGGATGGCCATATCAATGAGCCGGCGGAAGGCCTCCGCCGAATGCCGGATCCCCGCATCGTTATGGATCGTGTGCAGGTTAAAAATGACGCAGGCGTAGCGCTGCTTCGCCCAAGCCAGGAAACTTTCTTCATCCTTCTCAATCAACCGAATGGTTCCGTAGATGACCTGCACTTGGTTCTTGCGAAAGTCGTCCTGTACCTCTCCCATAAAATCGGTGAGCTTGTCCCGGGGAACGTAAATCTCCGTAATGACCTCCGTCGCGCGGCCTCCCTTGCCGAGTCTTCGGTCCAAGGACCGATGATAGTTGTCGAGATAAGCGCTCAATTGATGCGTATCCGACCAATAGACCTGGCCGGAAGTCGAAAGATAGTAGTCAGTGTACTGCCAAAAGGCTTCCGCCCTATCCGTGTGGGCAAGATAGAGAAGCCGGGCCCAATCCTCTTCCGATAGCGTCTTGGGGTCCGCAGGCATTGGGGTCGCCGGATCCACGGGCCGGTAACAGGGAAAAATCCCTTGGTGGAGAAAATCCTCCGATTTCTCATCAATCGAAAACTGGAAGTCCCCGTAGAGGAACCCGTCGGCGAGCCGCTGCTCCACGCGCGCCATGAGGTCTTCGAGCTGAATTACCTCGACGATCCGTTCGAGCTTTTGCCGGTGAACAAGCCGCAGCTTGACCGAGTAAATGATTCCAAACAGACCGTAGCCGCCAATCGCCAGCCGGAACAACTCTTTGTTTTCCGTACGGCTACAGGTGCGCATGTTTCCCTCGGCATCCACGAGCACAAATGAATCGATATCGCCTACGATCGGTCGCAAAGAAAGTCCCCGCCCATGGACATTCGCCGCCAGCGCCCCGCCGATACTCAGCCGGTCCGCTCCGGTCTGCTTTTGCGCGATGCCCCAATGTGGCGACCGATCTTCCTGTTCCCGAAGGTAGTGCTGGATCAGTTGCGGCCACTCGATTCCCGCTTCGACTTCCAGGAGTCCCGCATCGAGATCAAAGCTCAGCATCTTATTGAGCGGCCTGGCATCCAGAAGAATCGTGCCGGCTCCGAATTGCTGCCCTCCCATGGCATGACGGCCCCCGGTGATCGAGATGGATTCCCCCTCCTTGCGAGCCCCATCAAGGGTCCTTTGAATTACCCCAGGAGAGTCGGCCGAGACAACCTTGTCCACTCGGGTCGGGTTGAGTTGTGAATGGATGTCATTAACCAGGACACCCGCCGGCTGCGAAGTCGGCCAAGCAGACCGGGTTTGCCTTAGCGCCCCAAGCCCCAATGACTTCAACAGATTTGTTAGGTCTATCAATGGGGCACCTTGACAGGAAAATACACGCAATTGCGAGATGTAGCCACAAAGTTATTGGGGGCGCACAGGATCGTTGACCATCAAGGTCAGGTCGATGGCACGGGTCGCATCCTTTTCGCAGTCGAAGGACTTGCGCAATAGAAAAAGTTTGTAGCCGCCCTGTTTGAGAAGTGGTCTGAGTTTCTCCCTGTGCCGTTTCTCGCTTTACAAGCTTGCCGGAGAAAGGCTAGAATCGCTTTTACGGTTCTCGCCGGCATCTTGAGTTATCCAGAAATTGAACATGGGGCACGGCACAGCCATATACCCGGGGAGTTTTGACCCTCCGACCCACGGCCACCTGGACCTGATCCGGCGAGGAAGCCGCCTATTCGAGCATCTCACCGTCTCGCTCCTGACAAACCGGGACAAGGAGGCGCTCTTTACGGTCGCCGAAAGGGTGGAAATGTTGAAGTCCGTGACGCGCGACATTCCCAACATCTCGGTGGAAACTTTCAGCGGCCTCCTGGTCCGCTACGCCGCGCAGAAAGATGCCGCAGTGGTGCTGCGGGGCATCCGGGCTTTTTCGGATTTCGAATACGAATTGCAGATGGCTCTGATGAACCACCAGCTCGAGCCGCACATTGAGACGGTGTTCCTGATGCCGGCCGCTTCCTACCTCCACGTCAGCTCCCGCTTGGTGAAGGAAATTGCACAACACGGCGGGTCCATTAAAGAATTGGTGCCACCGATGGTGGAAGAAAGACTGCAACAGAAAATCCCCGAACTCGCAAGAGGTATTTCGTGAAGATTGCCGAACGGATGTCACGTATCAGCGCTTCCTCGACTATGGTCGTGCTGCAAAAGGCGCAAAAATTGAAGGCGGAAGGGATAAAGGTAGTGGACTTCGGAGCCGGAGAGCCGGACTTCGCCACGCCGGAGAATATAAAGCAGGCCGCGGTCCGCGCCCTGGCAGAAAATTTTACCAAGTACACTCCCACGGGCGGCATCCGGGAGTTAAAGGAAGCGATCTGCGCGCGTCACCGGCAGGATTTCGGCAGCCAATACAAGGTCGAGGAGTGCTTGGTGACGGTGGGCGGCAAACAGGCCATCTTCGAGGCCGTCTCCGCGCTGATCGACCCCGGCGATGAGGTGATTCTTCCTTCTCCTTACTGGGTTTCATTTCGGGACATCATCCACTACTTCGGCGGCAAGTGCGTGCAGGTGGAGGCTACCGAGAGCGATGACTTCGTTCTGCGAACCGAGCAGGTCGAACGAGCCCTCACGCCCGAGACGAAGCTCATCATCGTCAACTCGCCGAATAATCCTACCGGCGCCGTCATCGACCTCGAAGAGATGGAAAAGCTGTTGGACCTGGCGCAACGCCACGACGTAGTGCTCCTCTCGGACGAGTGCTACTGCCAGTTCCTATACGATCGGAAGCCCTTTTCGCTGGGGGCTTCCAGGAATCGGGAGAATCTTGTCGTCGTCGGGTCGCTTTCAAAGACGTACTCGATGACGGGATGGCGAGTGGGATTCGCTCTGGGCTCGCCCCAACTCCTCTCGCAGATGCTCAACCTCCAGACCCATTCCACATCGAACCCCACCTCGATTGCACAGAAAGCGGCCATTGAGGCCCTGCAGGGACCTCAGGATGCGGTGCAAGAGATGCTTGCGGAGTTCCGCCGCCGGCGGGATGCGATCGTCGGGGGCCTCCGGTCCATTCCGGGGATACGGTGCAGCTTGCCCCAAGGGGCCTTTTATGTCTATCCGAATGTAAGCGAACATCTGGTCGGGAACGGTGACATCCTTGCGCTTACGCAAAAGCTGCTCGAAGAAGCCCACGTCGCGGTGGTTCCCGGGAATGCCTTCGGCACCCAGGACCACGTCCGTATCTCCTACGCCACTTCCCAGCAGCAGATCGACGAAGGCCTGCGCCGGCTTCGAGACTTCTTCAGCAGGTCTTGGGGGTCGCCGTGGCGCTCCTGAACTCCCCTGTTCAACTCCGGCCCGTCTTCAAGGAAAAAATCTGGGGGCGGAGCCAACTCCACCCCAGTCTCCCTCCCCGCGAGCTCGATGGCCGCAAGATCGGCGAAATTTGGGTGACCGATGAAGAATCGGAATTTATAACCGGCCCGCTGAAGGGGAAAATCCTGGCCGATGCCTGCCGCCAGTTCGGGAGCGAACTTTGCGGAACGCAATGGCACGAGCGCCGGTTTCCCGTTCTGGCCAAATATCTCTTCACGGAGGACTGGATTTCGCTTCAGGTGCATCCTGACGATAAATTTGCCCAAGAGCAGGAGGCCGGCTCCTACGGCAAGACGGAGATGTGGTATTTCCTGGACTGCCCGCCCAAGACCCGGATTCACTGCGGCCTCCGCGCGGAGGTGTCGCCTGAGCAGGTCCGTGCGGCTGCGGATGCCGGCACCCTCAAATCCCTGACCGAAACCCTTCATCCAAATAAAGGCGAGGCTTTTGTGGTCCTTCCGGGAAGGGTACATGCCATCGGTCCGGGTTTGACGCTCTTTGAAGTGGAGCAAAATTCGGATATTACCTACCGGCTGGATGACTTCGGACGATTGGGGCCGAACGGGCAGCCGCGTCCTCTCCACCTGGAGAAGGCTCTGGCGGTAATGCGGTACGACCTACCCGATCCAAGCCCCGCTCCCCTTCTACGGTTTCCTGAACCGTTCGGCTGGAGGCGCTATGTGATAGCCTGTCGTTACTTCGGCGTAGAATGTCTGACTTGTGAAAGGGACGTAGCTCTGGTGGGTAACCCGAAGCGAGTGGAAATCCTAACGTTTTTGGACGGAGCAGGCCGGTTCGAAACTCCCGAAGGGACCTTTCCGTTCCAGACCGGACAGACTTGGCTGGTGCCTCCTCAGATGCCGCCCTCCCGGTTGGCCCCCGACCCCGGATGCGAGGTTTTAAGATATTACGTCCCGGACCTGGAAAAGGATTTTGCCGAGCCCCTTCGGGCTCATGGCGTTAACGAATCAACCCTAAGCGCGGCGGTCCATACTTGGTGAGTGGGTCGATAGCATCTCGCAACTACCCTTACGCGGTTATCCTGGCCGGGGGACAGGGGACGCGCTTTTGGCCCCTCAGCCGGCGCCATCGGCCCAAGCAGTTCCTTACCGTGCTGGGGCGGACTTCCTTGCTCCAGCAGACCGTAAGCCGCCTGAAAGGTCTGGTGCCTCAGGAAAGAATCCTGGTTGTCACCTATGAAGAGATGATCGGACCGGCCCGCAAGCAGTTGCCCCAACTGGAAGCAAGCCAATTCCTGGCCGAACCTGCCCAGCGAAATACGGCCGCAGCGATCGGTATGGCTGCACACGAGCTGAGCCGGAAAAATCCCGAAGCGATCATGGTTGTCTTGCCGGCGGACCACCTGATCCGGCGCAAAGCCAAATTCCACCAAGCGATTCGTCTGGCTTGCCGCGTAGCCGCCCGGGAGGGAAACTCCGTGCTCCTGGGAATTCCTCCGCTGCAACCTGAGACGGGGTTCGGTTATCTGAAGCTTGCTCCCCACCCCGAGGCCGGCTACGGTAAACGGGTCCGAGCCGTCGAGCAATTCACCGAGAAGCCGGACCTGCGTAAAGCAAAACGTTTCCTCGCCTCCGGGCGCCATGTCTGGAATGCGGGCATCTTCATTTGGCGTGCCAGTACGTATCTCAAAAATTTGCAGAGATTCCTGCCGGCCACGGCGAAGGCATTTGCCCAGGGAGGAACCCGTTGGGGCACACCCGAAGCGCGCCCCTGGCTCGCGAGAATCTACCCGAAGCTCCGCAATATATCCGTGGACTACGGGGTGATGGAAAAGGCCGCGAACGTCTTTGCCGTGGAGGCCGACATCGGCTGGAGTGATGTAGGAAGTTGGGAGGCCGTTTATAGCATTCAGAAGAAAGCGGGAAGTTTGCTGCCGACAGCAAGCCTGAGTCTCGATTCGCGGGGCAATTACGTCTCCAGTGACGGAAAGGTGGTAGCCCTGATCGGGGTGGATAATTTGATTGTCGTGGACACTCAGGACGCTTTGCTCATCTGCCGGCGAGACCGTGCTCAGGACGTGGGCAAAATCGTCCGAAAACTGAAACAGCAGCGACAGTCGGGACTGCTCTGAACTCGTCCGGCCAGCACTTCCCGCGTATGAACCCATTTCTACAACCGAGGTGAGAATGAATTCAGGTGCAAGAATCCGTTTCGGCACAGACGGCTGGCGAGGCATCATCGGCGAGGATTTCACGTTCGCCAATGTGCGGCGGGTCGCGGCGGCGGTGGCTGAGTATGTGCGCGCCCAACGCCAGACCTCCCGAGGATTGGTGGTGGGATTCGACGCCCGCTTTCAGTCCGACCGATTTGCTCAGGCCTTTGCCGAAGTCTTGACCGCCCACGGCATCCCCGTCGTTTTGGCCGACGGACCCACGCCCACACCCGCTGTGAGCTATACGGTGCTGGCCCGGAAGGCTGCCGGGGCTGCGATCATCACCGCCAGCCATAACCCCTACATGTGGAATGGAGTGAAATATAAGGCTGCCTTTGGAGGTTCGGCTTCCCCTCAGATTTGCCGTGAGGTGGAGAAACGAATCAAGAAATCCGTTCCGGGGCTTTCTGCGGGGAGAAAGCGAAAGCCCGCTCGTCTGGAGATTGCCGATTTGGTAACTCCCTACTTGGAGGATGTGGAGACCTTCATCGACTTCGGAAAAATCCGCGCCTCCGGCTTTCGTTTTGTCGCGGACGCGATGCACGGGGCCGGGCGAACTTGCCTGGGGCGGCTATTCGAGAGGAATTCGATTCCCTGCAAACAGATCCGCAACGACCTGAACCCTCTGTTTCCGGGCATCAATCCCGAGCCTATCGATCCGCACGTCGAAGCGCTTCGCAGGGCGGTTATCGCGGAAGGATTCGATGCCGGCTTCGCTCTGGACGGGGACGCCGACCGGATCGGCGCCATGGATAGCAAGGGCGGTTTTGTTGATTCCCACAAAGCCTATTCCCTTCTGCTCGGTCATCTTTTCGAGGGTCGCCGGCTTCGCGGTGAAGTCGTCAAGGGATTCGCCAGCACCACGTTGATCGACAAACTCGCCAAGAAATACCGGCTCCCGTTGCACGTCACCCCGATCGGGTTCAAGTACATCGCCGACATCATGCTCGAGCGCGAAGTTCTGATCGGCGGCGAAGAGAGCGGAGGCATCAGCGTGAAAGGTCGTCCGCCGGAGCGCGACGGTATCCTCTGCGCTCTGCTGCTGGCCGAACTGATGGCGGATCGCAGCAAGCGTCTGGAAGAGTTAATCGGGGAATTCGACGCGGAATTCGGCGAGCATCACTATCGCCGCGTGGACCTCCGGATCGGCCAGGAAAAGGCCCACAAGATCACCGGGCTGGTCCGGAACGGGGAACTGAAGCAGGTGGCGGGCCGAGCGATTACCGGCACCGAGGCTCTCGACGGGATCAAACTCTGGTTCGGCCCTTCGACGTGGCTTCTCGTCCGGGCCTCGGGAACCGAAGACCTGTTACGACTCTACGCGGAAGCCCCTTCGCAGAACCAACTGGGAGACTTGCTGGGCGAAATGACTGCATTCGCGCAAAAATACGCTTAAAATCATCCGACCTAGTCTAACCTAGTCTAGTTTGTAGGCATCAGGCCCCCGCGGCCGGCTCCGGTGAAATCGAATTAGGACATTCCATGGCCACCACCCATCAAGATCGTGCCCGTAGTTATCACCGCGCCAAGCGTTATCTTGGCTTGGCCGGGTTTGCGCTGGATGTATCGCTCATGGCCCTCCTGCTGTTTACAGGATGGACCCTGGCGATGCGGGATTTGGCTTTCCGAGCCTTCTCGGCGCCGGCGGCTGCTTTATTGGTTTATCTGCTACTGCTCGGTTTGCTGGTCAAGCTGGTGGGGCTGCCTCTCGACTACCTTTCCGGTTACCGGCTGGAGCACCGGTACGAACTTTCGAATTTAACTCGCGGAGCCTGGCTCAAGGATCAGGGTAAAGCATTGCTGGTGGGGGCACTGCTTCTCGGCCTGGGAATTGAAATCCTTTACGCGGCCCTCCGACGCTGGCCGGACCAGTGGTGGATTCTTTGCGGTTCCCTCTTCTCTTTGTTCTTCGTTGTTCTGACCAACCTGGCTCCCGTGCTGTTGCTGCCGATTTTCTTCCGCTTCAAGCCCCTGGAAAATCCCGCGCTGGTTGAACGGCTCCTGGAACTGTGTCGGCGGGCGGGCACCCACATTCGGGGAGTCTTTGAGTGGAAGCTGAGCGAAAAAAGCAAAAAGGCCAACGCCGCGCTGGTGGGGCTGGGCAACACGCGCCGGATTATCCTGGCCGACACGTTGCTGGAAAATTTCAACTCAGAAGAGATTGAAGTCGTGCTGGCGCATGAACTGGGTCATCACGTTCATCGGCATATCTTGCGTGGAATTGCCCTGCAGAGTGCGGCGACGTTCGCGGGTTTTTACCTAGTGCAGCAAGCGCTTTTGCGATTTACCCCCTCGTTCTCGTTTGCGGGTCCGGCCGACTTTGCCAACCTGCCGCTGCTCTGGTTGGTCATCACGGGGCTTTCCCTGCTGCTTATGCCCTGGGTCAACGTCTATTCCCGTCGCATGGAACGGCAAGCGGACGGCTACGCTCTCGACTCCACCGGGAACCGCCCCGCGTTCATCTCGAGCCTGGAGAAGCTGGCCGAGCGCAATCTGGCGCAACGGCAGCCTCATCCGCTCATCGAATTCATATTTTACAGCCACCCGTCTATCGACAAACGGGTTCGCTTCGCGCAACAATATCCCGACTAGCGCTTTGCGCGGGGTGCAAGTGAGGGCACCCAAGGGAGGGGTTATGAGAGGTCGCCAAAACATCTGGAGCCGGAGGGAATGGCTGGGGGCAGCGGGGCTCGGCTTGCTGGAAGCTCTTGTGCCGGGCCACCGTGGCGTGGCAAGTCCGTCGGATGCCTACCCGAGACGCAAGAGAAATGTCGAGCGGGCCTTTGAATCCCCGGGGCCCCATCCGAACGGTTTGGCGGCGGCCGACGACGGGCTCTGGATTCTCGACCAGGGTGACAACCGGGCCTACAAGGTACGCTATGAGGATGGTTCCGTTATCCAACAACTCGAGACCGAAAGTGATCGCGGCAGCGGCATTGGTTTCGACGGGAAAGCCCTATGGCTTGCATCCACCTACGACAAGAAAATCCTCAAGATCGATGCACGCACGGGGGAGACCCAGGCCTCCTATCCCACGCCCGGAGCCGGGAAAGTCCGCTGGGGGAATCCCACGCAGGAGACAGGCGCCCACGGAATTGAGTGCGTCCAGGGCAAACTCTGGATTGCCGTGCCCCCATCCGTAACGATCTACCAGATCGACCCGGCCAGCTTCACCGTCCTCCATTCGGTTCCCGCTCCCGGCACCCGTCCGCACGGTTTAGCCTGGGACCAGGGATCTCTCTGGTGCGCTGAAACCAACGACCGGGCCGTCTATAAACTTGATCCTGCCACGGGTTCGATCACCGTCAAGATAGAGCTTTCGCCACGGGACCCCGAGCCACACGGGCTGGCCATTCATCAGGGCGTTCTTTGGTACTGTGATGCGGATACACGGGATGTGTGCCGGATTCCGACCTGAGATTCCTCACTTAGGATTTAAGAGTTGGGCGAAGCGGCGGGCAGTGCCTTGCGGATGCTGTCGAGGACGCCGTTGATGAATTCCACAGCCTCCTCGGTGGAAAATTCCCGGGCGATTTCCAGCGCTTCATCAATGACGACCGGGGCGGGCGTCTCGGGCGTGCGCATCAGTTCAAAGACGGCGAGGCGCAGAATGTTTCGGTCCACCGTCGCCATGCGTTCCAAGCGCCAATGCTCGGCGTGCCGACGAATCCAATCGTCAATGGTTTCTAGGTCCGCGAGGGTCCCCCGGAAAAGCAAGCGGGCGAATTCGGCCGCCTCGGGGCTGGACGGGAGGTCGTGAAAGAAAGTGGCCTCTACCTGCTCCCGGCTGTGACGGCCCAGGTCCGCCTCAAAGAGCATTTGCAGCCCCATCCGCCGGGCCTGGTGGCGCGATTGCAAAGAACCTGTCCTCGGACCCGGATTCCCCCTTTGCGGCTTCGACTTCCGAGAATCCACCCTTATTTCCCTTGGAATTTGGCGGGCCGCTTTTCAAGAAACGCGCGCGTCCCTTCTTTCATATCCGCGGTGGCGAAGTCCTTCCCGAACAGGCCGGACTCGAGAGCCAACCCTTGATCGAGGGACATCGCAAGACCTCGGTTAACGGCCTCCAGCGCCATACGAACCGCTACGGGGCCGTTGGCCATGATCTTACCGGCCAGCGACTCGGCGGCCGGGAGAAGTTCCTCGGGCGGCACGACCTGACTCACCAATCCGACTCGGAGGGCTTCTTCGGCACGGATCCATTCACCGGTGAGAAGCATCTCGAGGGCCTTCGATTTTCCCACCAAGCGCGGCAGTCGCTGCGTCCCGCCGTATCCGGGAATAATTCCCAATTTGACCTCGGGTTGGCCGAAGCGGGCGTTCTGGGAAGCGATACGCAAGTTGCAGGCCATGGCCAACTCGCATCCGCCTCCCAGCGCATCTCCATTGACCGCAGCAATGACCGGCTTACCCCAATTTTCAATAAACTGAAGAATCTCATTCCCTCTCTGGGAGCGCTTATGGGCCTGAGCCGCATCCAGAAGGGCCAACTCGTTGATGTCCGCCCCGGCGGCAAAAGCTTTATCCCCCGCGCCCGTCAGGATGGCGGTTTGCACTTCTTCCCGGTTCTGGAGAGTTGCAAAGCAGCGAAAAATCTCCTCGACGGTTTGCTCGTTAAGGGCGTTGCGCTTCGCCGGACGGTTCAGGGTGATCCGGGCAATGCCGTCCTGAACGTCCAACAGGAGGTTGGTGTAGTTCATGGGGAGCCTGAAGCGAGAAACCGGAGAGAATGATTCTCTCCCGGCCGGAATTGGCGCTCAATGCAACCTACGGGGCTGGGGCGAGGACGGATCGGAGTAGTCATAGAAACCTTCGCCGGTCTTCCGCCCATGAAGGCCCGCCAGCACCATCCGTCTCAATAAAGGAGGAGGCGCAAACCGCGTCTCCCGATATTCCTCATACAGGATATTGGCAATGTAATAAGCGGTATCAATGCCAACAAAGTCCAGCAAAGTCAGCGGACCCATGGGATGGGCGCATCCCAGGTGCATGGCTTTATCAATTTCCTCGACCGAACCGAATCCTTCCTCCAGCGCCCGCACCGCATCCATTAGATAAGGGACGAGCAGGCGATTCACAATGAACCCGGCCCGGTCCGGAGTCACAATCGGAGTCTTTCCCAACCGGCGGGCAAAATCCACCGCTGCTTGCAGGATTTCCGGATCGGTGGAAAGCGTCTTGACCAGCTCCACCAATTTCATTAAGGGAACCGGATAGAAAAAATGCATTCCCAAGAATCGTGGAGCCCGTTGGGTGGCACCCATCATGTCCGTGATACACAGGGAGGAGGTGTTACTGGCAAAGATCGCCTCCGTTTTTACCCGTGCGTCAAGTTGACGAAAAACCTGCTTCTTCTGATCCAGATTTTCGGTAATGGCTTCGATGACAAAATCGCAGTCGGCAAAATCCTCCCAGGACAGCGTGCCCTTCAGCCTCGATTGAATTTCCTGCTTTTGGCCGCCGGTGAGAGTCCCCTTCTTCACGAATTTTCCCAGCGAGTCCTTGATACGCGACAGGCCTTTTTCCAGGAATTTCTGCGAAACATCGAAAACGACCGTAGGAAAACCGGACATCGCGGCGACCTGAGCGATCCCCGCGCCCATTTGGCCGCATCCGACGATACCCACCTTTTTAATTTCCATTACCGGCTTCCGGAGACTCATCCAAATTGACAGTATAACGCCCTTTTGTTAACTTCTCCAAAGGTTCTGCTCGCTGGCGACACTTGCTTTGCAGGGCACTGGCCCTGGTTAGGATGGCTTCCGGAACTTGATGACACCCCCACCCTTCATCCGCAACTTTAGCATCATAGCCCACATCGACCACGGCAAATCGACCCTGGCCGACCGCTTGTTGGAACTCACTTCCGCCCTCCCGCAACGCGAAATGGAAGATCAGGTCCTGGATTCCATGGACCTGGAACGCGAGCGTGGCATTACGATTAAAGCCCACGCCGTCCGGCTCCAATACGAGTCGCCCGACGGCCATCGCTACCAACTGAATCTGATTGACACTCCCGGTCACGTAGATTTTACCTATGAGGTCTCCCGCAGCCTGGCAGCTTGCGAAGGCGCCATCCTGGTCGTGGACGCATCCCAAGGCGTGGAAGCGCAAACGCTGGCCAACACCTATCTGGCTATGAATCATAACCTTACGATCATTCCCGTCATTAACAAGATTGATCTGCCGGGAGCCGAAATCGAGCGTACTTGCGACCAGATCGAACATGCTCTGGCACTTGACCGTCGCGAGACCCTCGCCATCAGCGCCAAACAGGGATTGGGAATCCCGGAAGTCTTGCAGGCCCTGGTGGAGCGGATTCCTCCGCCGCAGGGGTCCCCGGAAGCCCCTCTGCAAGCCCTCATCTTCGACTCGTGGTTTGATTCCTATCGAGGCGCGATTGTCTTGATCCGGATTGTCCAGGGGAGACTCCGCCCAGGACAAAAAATCCGACTCTGGTCCAACGGTCAGGAGTACAAGGTGGAAGAAATCGGAGTCCGCACCCCCAAACCCCAGCGGGTCGATTGCCTCCAGGCCGGGGAGGTCGGCTACCTCATTGCCAATATTAAACGTATTGCTGACACCAAGATCGGCGACACGATTACCAGTTCCCAGACGCCGGCCCTCGAACCCCTGCCCGGCTTTGAGGATACCAAACCCATGGTATTTGCCGGATTTTATCCGGTCGATGCCAGCCAGTATGAGCTGCTTCGCGATGCCCTGGATAAACTGCGGCTCAATGACTCCTCCTTTTTTACGGAACCTGAGACGTCCGCGGCCCTGGGCTTCGGATTCCGGTGCGGCTTTCTCGGGCTGCTTCACCGGGAGATCATTCAGGAACGATTGGAGCGTGAATTCGGCCTGAGCCTCATTACAACCTCCCCGGGCGTCCGCTACCGGCTTCTGACCACCGCCGGTGAGGCGCTCGAAGTGGACAACCCCGCTAAATTTCCCTCTCCCCAAATCATCCGCGAAGTGCAGGAACCGATCCTCACGGCGCTCATCCTGACTCCCGTGGATTATCTGGGGGCCATCCTGAAACTGGCAGAGGAGAGGCGAGGAAAGCAGAAAGGCTTCGAATATATCTCCTCCCAGAGGGTCCTGCTGACCTACGAGCTACCCCTGAATGAAATCGTCATGGACTTCCACGATCGGCTGAAGTCCGCCTCGCGCGGCTATGCCTCGTTTGACTACCACCAGTCAGGTTATCAGCCCGCGAATCTGGTCAAAGTCGATCTGCTGGTGGCCGGAGAACCCGTGGATGCGCTCTCGTTCATCGCCCATCGGGAGCAGGCCCCATACCGGGGCCGAGCGCTCTGCGAAAGGATGCGGAAGTTGATTCCGCGCCAGATGTTCGAAATCAGCCTGCAGGCCTCGATCGGCAGCCGGGTGATCGCCCGAGAAAATGTCCCGCCGGTGCGAAAGAATGTTCTCGCCAAATGCTACGGAGGGGACGTTACCCGTAAACGCAAGTTATTGGAGAGACAGAAGGAAGGAAAAAAGCGGATGAAACGCGTCGGGCGGGTGGATATTCCGCAGGAGGCCTTCCTCGCCGTCCTCAAGATGGACGAATGATTCCTTCCCCCGCGGGCGCGGCTCTCAACTCGTGGTCCAGACGGTCAATTCCGCGCTACGAGGAGGAAGAAGTGTTTCCGGCGGAAAGTCGGGCGTATCGATCTGGGTTGGATCCAAAAAATAGGTGCGGTAGAGAGTATCGCGTTTGACCGGCCGGAAACCGGCATCCCGGATGACCCTCCGAAGTTGGTTCTCCGTGGCAGTTCGGGTCACTCCGGCGGCGCGGACCACATTCTCCTCAATTAAAATACTTCCCACGTCATTGCCCCCAAAGCAAAGTCCAACCTGCATGATCTTCGGCCCCGGCGTCAGCCAGGAAGCCTGAACGTTCAACACATTGTCCAGATAAATCCGGCTGACCGCGAGTGTTTTCAGATATTCCACTGCCGTGGCCTGTTCCTTCACCACCCGTCCCAGGGCGGTATGGGAAGGCTGAAAGGCCCAGGGAATGAACGCCGTAAAGCCGCCGGTCTCATCCTGGAGCCGCCGCAGGACTTCCAGATGATGCACCCGCTGTTGCAAAGTTTCCCCGCAACCGAACATCATGGTCGCCGTCGTGCGCAGTCCGATATGGTGGGCGGTCCGGTGCACCGCCACCCATTCCTCCGTTTTGCATTTCAGCCGGGCGATGCGATGGCGAACCTCATCATCGAGAATCTCCGCTCCGCCGCCCGGGATGGAGGCCAGTCCCGCCTCCTGCAACCGAAGCAGCGTCTCCCGCAACGTGAGTCCGGAAAGTTCGGCCATGTTCAGAATTTCCGGTGCGGAAAAGCCGTGCAGGTGAAGGTTCGGGTATCGCCCGCGAATACGGGAGAGCAAATCCTCATAGTAGTCGATTTTCAACTCGGCGTGCAGACCGCCCTGCAACAGAACTCCCGTGCCGCCCAAGGCCAGGGTCTCATCGATTTTTTGGAAAATGGTCTCCGTCGGCAATACATAGCCTTCCTTCGATCCCATCGGCCGGTAGAAGGCACAGAAGGAGCAATACTCCGTGCAAAAATTCGTGTAGTTGATGTTCCGGTCAACGATGTAGCTTACCACGTTGCCGGGATGAAGCCGGCGACGCAGGGAATCGGCTTCCATACCGATACCCAACAAGTCGGGTGACCGAAACATTTCCAAGGCTTGCTGATGCGAAATTCTCATTCCAGGCTCTTACGGGCTTGTTGCGGAGTCAGCGGGCGACTTCCCCCAATCCTCTCCATTCCCGAAATCGTCGGTAGTAAGCATCGTAATCGAACACCTCGC
The DNA here is from genome assembly GCA_965222885.1 of Terriglobia bacterium. Classification (GTDB taxonomy): domain Bacteria; phylum Acidobacteriota; class Terriglobia; order UBA7540; family JAPUME01. Next base: position 3,493,978 of record OZ244973.1, on the reverse strand, counting down.
TGGAGTCGAATCCTTTGTTACACGAAGCGTAATTCCTGTTCTTCCCGAATCAATCTCATCTCGTGCGCCAAACGAAAGAAGTGTCGCAAACCCCGGCGGTTTTCCTCATCCAGCGAATAATCCAGGGTTACGCTCAGATATTTCCGAAAGACGTCGGGCTCCAGATCGAGCTGGGGCGCGTGGTCCGCCACAATCTCCTCCAGGTGTGCCAGTCCAAATTCCTTCGATCTGGCAAGGAGTTGCCGGTTACCGGCCAGGTCCACTTCGTCCCGGCCCGCCCAAAACGCAAACACGAAAGGCAGGCCGGTGAATTTCCTCCATTCTTCGCCCAGATCATAGACCTCTGGGCAGTTTCCATTGTAAGTGAGCGCCGGGTCGCCCAGTATCATCGCGGCGTCGGCTTGTTGCAGCATCGTCTCCGGCAGGGGAGGCGAAGGAATGAAATCCACTCTGCGGCAATAGAACCTCTCCATCAATATCCGTAACAGGGCCGCCGAACTCCGGGAGGAGCTGTCCACGGCAATGCTTTGGATGCGATGGATCGGTTTTTGACTTAAAAGGAGTACGCTTCCTGCCGCGCCCTTGGAGGCAATGGAAATGCCAGAGACAATCTTCAAACCCTCCATGCGTTGATACTCGATGGCGGGAATCAGACCGATGTCAGCCTGGCCTTTCCGCACGGCTTCGGCGCAGTCCGCCGGAGTGACGAAAGAGAGACGGAATCTCTCCTTTTCGGCACCCCGGAGCATCCCCCAAACCAGCGGCAGCGTGTTGCTATACTTGACGGCCGAAATACGCGGTTTACCCATAAGAGCAGGGAAACAATGCAGTGGTTTATCTTACACCACGGCCCGCCCGGGTTCCAATCCTATCGGGGATCGGTGCCTGCATAACACCGGGAGACTTGGCGGATCGGCCCTCCCCCCAGTTCCCTGAGCGGACAACCGATCATGTACAATAGGGCTTCCATGCGGTAAGAAAACGGGGATCGAAAAACCAGTTTCGGGCATTGAGCTTCATTTTACGACCGATGCAAGGGAAAGGGCTGCAAGCTTCATCCCTGCTCCGAGGCCCGAGCCGGATAGAACCCTTGGAGGAATCCCGATGGGTACGAATTGGAAAGCCCTGGGGCTTGGAATTCTGGTGCTGCTAGCGGCGGCTCCCGCGGAAGGGAAACATCCGCTTCGCTTCGAGGACTTGGCGAAGTTCAAACGGGTTTCCGACCCCCAAATTTCTCCCGATGGCCGGTGGGTGGCCTTTGTCGTCGGCGAACAAGATATGGAAAGCAACCGGACCCGCTCGAACCTCTGGCTGGTGCCTTTCCTGGGTGGCGAGGCCAAACAACTGACACGGGGTCAGAACTCAGACCAGCGCCCTCGGTGGTCGCCCGACAGCCGATCGCTGGCGTTTGTCTCCGACCGCAGCGGGGAATCGCAGATTTGGAGGATTCCGGTCGAGGGAGGAGAAGCCTGGCAGGTTACGCGCTCGCCGACAGGGGCAAGCGGCGTTCTTTGGTCGCACCGGGGCCAGCGGTTGCTGTTTACTTCCCGCGTATTTCCCGAATGTTCCGACGAGGATTGCAAGCAGGAAAAGTTCGATGCGTCGAAGACCCGAAGAGTCAAGGCGCGGCTTTTGGACCGGATCCTGTTTCGTCACTGGGACCACTGGCGGGAGGGGCGCTACACTCATCTGCTGACCACTTCCGCCGCCGCCGGACCCGCCCGCGACCTCACGCCGGGAGCCTTTGACTCTCCGACCTGGTCGCTGGGAGGAATGGACGGCTATGACATTTCACCCGACGGCGAGGAAGTCTGCTTCACCTCCAACCGAGACGAGATGCCGGCCGCCTCCACGAATAACGACCTTTACGTGGTAGCTGTCGCGGGAAGCAAACCGCGGAAGATCACGGACCATCCCGGGTCCGACGCCTCGCCGCGATATTCTCCCAACGGCTCGTGGGTTGCCTATCTTTCCCAGCAGAGGGCCGGTTTCGAGTCCGACCGGCAGCGTCTGATGCTGTACGAGAGGTCCACGCGGCGGACGCGTGAGATCCAAACCGGGATGGACATCTCCCTTTCCAGCTTCGTTTGGAGTCCCGACAGCAGAGCGATTTACTTCACGGCTCAGGAACGGGGCTCGTTGACCCTCTACAAAATCTTGCTGGAGGGTGGACGCCCCGCAAAAATTGTCTCCGGAGGCGTCAATGGCAGCTTCCGAGTCAGTCCCGACGCACTCACCCTGATCTTCACCCGTCAGAGCCTTGACCGTCCGGTTGAACTCCACCGGAGTCCTGCCGATGGAAAGAAGATGCGGGCGCTGACCGATTTCAACCGAACGCTGCTCGAAGAGCTGGAAATGAATCCCGGCGAGTCGTTCGCGGCCGCCTCCGCCGACGGTACGCCGATCCACGGATTTCTTCTCAAGCCTCCGAAGTTCGATGCGCGGAAGAAATATCCCTTGCTGCTATTGATCCACGGAGGACCCCAGGGGGCTTGGACGGATCGTTTTCATTATCGTTGGAACGCCCAAATGTTTGCCTCTCGCGGCTACGTCGTAGTGATGCCGAACCCGAGAGGCTCGACCGGTTATGGACTCCAATTCATGGAAGCCATCTCCGGGGATTGGGGCGGCAAGTGCTACGAGGATTTGATGGCCGTTGCCGATGCGGTGGCGAAGCTTCCCTATGTGGACGGCGACCGCATGGGCGCGGTCGGGGGCTCCTTCGGCGGCTATATGGTGAACTGGATTGCCGCTCATACGGACCGCTTCAAGGCACTGGTTTCCCATGCGGGCGTTTACGACCTGAGGAGCATGTACGGCTCCACCGAAGAATTATGGTTCCCGGAGTGGGAGTTCGGCGGAGTTCCCTGGGAAAAGCCGGACCTCTATGAGAAATGGTCACCCAGCAACTTTGTGCAACAGGTGCGTACACCTCTGCTGCTGATCCATGGCGAAAAGGATTATCGGGTGCCGATCAATCAAGTCTTCCAGTTCTTCACCGCTCTTCAGAGACGCGGGGTACCCTCGCGGCTCCTCTACTACCCGGACGAGGGCCACTGGGTTTTGAAGCCTCAAAACAGTCAGTTGTGGTATAAAACAGTGCTGGACTGGCTCGACCAATACCTTCAACCTTGACGTGAGACCGCGGATTCGACCATGAAACCTTTTCATAGTGACCATATTGCCAATCTGGAGGCGGTGATACTGATCCTCCAGGACGCCTTCCCCCGCTTTCGGGATGATTTCGATGAGCATTGTCAGGCCGTTGCTGAAAAAATCCTGGCGACCGTTCTTGAACTGCCCATGGAAGAGCACCCCGAGCAGCGGTAGTGAACCGGCAGCCCCCGCGCGTCGAGGAGGGTCGGGGAGGCCTCCGGGCGCATAAGTCGCCGGCCCCAGCGGCCCAAGGAGAACACCGAAATGACCCAAGATGAGATTCTTCGCAAACACCGGGAATATCTCTTCCATTGTGTGACTACCTACTATAAAGACCCGCTGGTGATGGACCATGCCAAAAACCAGTATGTCTGGGACCTCGAAGGGCGTGAATATCTGGACTTTTTCGGAGGCATTCTGACCATCAGCGCCGGGCACACGCGGGAGAAGATCACCTCTCAAATCAAAGCCCAGATGGATCGCCTGCAACACAGCTCGACGCTGTTCCCCACCGAGGCATTGGTCACGGCAGCCGAACGGATGGCCCAGGTCGCACCGGGGCAATTAAAGAAGTCCTACTTCACCAACAGCGGCACGGAAGCCAATGAAGTCGCCGTCATCACGGCGCGGATGTACACCGGCAACTACGAGATGATCGCTCTGCGGCACGGCTATAGCGGCCACTCGCATCTGGCCAAGTCGATGACCGGAATGGCGAACTGGCGGAAAGGGGGCGTGGTGCCGCATGGGGTTCTTCATGCGCCCAGCGCCTACTGCTACCGGTGTCCTTACGGCAAGACCTATCCGAGCTGTGAAGTAGCCTGCGCCCAAGACGTGGAGGAGATTATCCAGACCCACACCAGCGGGCAGGTCGCCGGGATGCTCGCGGAAACCATTCAAGGATTAGGCGGCGTGATCGTGCCTCCACCCGAGTATTACAAGATCGTCGTAAAAATCGTGCGGGAATACGGCGGATTGTTCATCGCCGACGAGGTGCAGACCGGCATCGGGCGCACAGGAAAGAAATGGTTCGGCATCGAGCACTGGGAGGTGGAACCCGATTTCATCACCGCGGCCAAAGGGATGGCCAACGGCGTTCCCATCGGCTGCACGATTACCCGTCCGGAGATTGCCGACGCCTACCAGGGATTGACCATCTCCACTTTCGGCGGAAACCCGGTGAGTGCTGTCGCCGCCAAAGCCACCATCGACCTGATCGAAGAGGAACGGTTGCTCGAAAACACTCACACCGTCGGCATGCACCTGCGGGAGGGACTTGAGGCCCTCAAAGAGAAATATCCCGCCATCGGCGATGTGCGCGGAATGGGGTTGATGCAAGCCGCGGAGCTGGTCAAAGACCGCCAGACCAAACAACCGGCGCCCGACATGGTGAACCGCGTCCTCGAGCGGACCCGAGCCAACGGACTGTTGATCGGCAAGGGGGGCACCTACGCGAATGTGCTCCGCATTTCTCCTCCCCTGATTGTCTCGAAAAGCGACGTCGATGAAGCCATCCAGAAACTCGACAAGAGTTTTGCGGAAGCTGCGGCGTAGAAGCCCTATCGCAAAGCAACCAGGACCGCAAAAATAGAAGGCAAGATGACAGTGGGCTTGGGCAATCCTGACGTGCCGCTGGCGGACCCTTAGGGAGAGGGGGTTTCCGCCGCCTCCGGCGGGCGAGGGAGGGGCTTCCGATACGGAGTTACTGTAAGTATTGATAAAAAGTATCTTATGGCCGTGCTTTGCGCTTGTTGCCCTCGTTCCCCCCGTTCCGAATCGGATTCCAGTGGAGCACCGGAGCCGTCGGCGGAGGGAGCTTGGCGTGGCCGTCGCGCTCGGGTCGTTTACCGGCCTCGAGGGCAATGGAGGTCTCGCCGACGACAACGACAGGCCGTGTTCCACCGAACCGCTCCTGACCGGGGCGGCCGGTCCACTTCCTTAAGATGCCAACAGCACGGACTCCGAGACTCGGATGCTGAGACACTAAGGCTGGCCGCAACCAACAGATGCTCGCTTATGGTACCTTGACGAAATGACCGGAACCGACATCTGGCAGCGAGCGTCTGAGAAGACGCGCGGGGACGTTGCGCCGAGAGTGGGCTAATGAGGCCCAAGATGCCGAGTCCGGCAGACTAATAGCTTGACAATCGTAGGGTATGCCGAGCAAGAGAGTCAGGATCATCGGCGCGTCACCAGATGCGGAAACGACGTGGGTCGCCCGCTTAGCGGATGAGGGCTACGCAATTGATCGAGAACCGGTCACCGGCCCGGACGATCTGAAGCGTCTCGGGCGGCAGCCGCCGTGCACCGTCGTGATCGATTTGGACCGAGCACCGGCACGGGGCAGGGACATTGCCCTCGCGCTGCGCTATAGCCAAGCGACTCGCCGCATTCCGATCGTGTTCGTCGCGAGCGACCGCGCCGTGTTCGCGCGGCTCAAGGCCCTGCCGCTAGAGACCATGCACGCGGTGCCGGAGGACGTCGTCACGGCGCTCGCCAGCGCGCTCGCCATGCCTCCGAGTGGAACCGCGCGTCCGTTATCGCCCATCGCGGGCTATTCCGGCACGCCCTTGCCCCGGAAGCTCGGCATCAAGACAGGGATGCGGGTAGTGCTGGTGAAGCCCCCGGACGGCTTCGCAGAGCTGCTTGAACCGCTGCCGCTGGGCGTCGTGCTGGAGACAACGAACCGTGGCGCTCGCAACATCACTCTCTGGTTCACGCGCTCACGGCCGGAGCTGGAACGGGGCATGGCGCGGATGGCGCAGGTCGCCGGCGACGGACGGCTGTGGGTCATCTGGCCCAAGAAGACCTCGCCACTTGCGGCCGGTCACACGGGGGCCGATGTGCGGCGCGTCGCGACCAGGTCCGGGCTCGTCGATTTCAAGGTCTGCGCTGTCGATGCGGACTGGTCCGGACTGGCGTTCGTTCGCAAGCAGTGACCGTAGCGCTGCGCGGCGAGTTGGGGGGCGGAGCAGGCGGCCGGCCGTCAACGAACAGGCGACGGTGCGCACGAAGGCGGTCGAGAGGGCGTTTTCGGGATGCCGGCCTCGCGGCTTGCGCTTACGGGGTCTTGTCGGGAGTGTCATCGCTACCCCTGTTCCCCTTAGTAGTTGGCGGAAACGGGAGGATTGTACCGGTCGGACCGGTTTGCGTCATGACCCGTTCATGCAGCATAATCATTTACTATTCATGACTTTATGGACTGCATGGGATGCGCTTCGCTTGGACGGTACGGCCTACCTATATGCGGGGGACGGGGCTGTCTCCGAGGACCGTTAACGGGGCAACCGGGGTCGCACGGGTGGGCGATTGGGTACAATGCGTGCACGTCCCGTTTGGTTTCCCAGTGCCCACCCCAGGCGATCGTGGCACTCGGCCAAATTACCTTCCATGGCCGAGAAAACTTGGCGATGGTTGCGAATCAGATACCGGACATAAGCGTGAAGAGTCATTTGCAACTCGCGCAGTTCCGCAAGAGTCTGCGAGAGTTGACCCGCGAGGCTGGTATCGCCTTTGCGCCGCAAATGCGCATGTAAGCCTTCAAGATGAGTCAGAACGTCCGCGATATGTCCCCACGTCTCGAAGGCAAAGAATAAATTCTCCGGTTTTTTTTCGAGTCCGGCACGACCCCTTTCGAGCATCTCGAACTTCCGGGCGGTGTCCTCCTGAATGCCGGGAACGGGCTCGCCTCGGGATGTCTCCTCAACCTGGAACTGGCTCAACAGGTCCGCCAGGCGATACTGATTCCGCCAGATTTTATCGACGAGTTCCGAAATCTCATTGTTGTCGAGGAACCCTGTCTGCTGCGGCTCCGCGGCCCGAGCTTGAGCCCCACCCCCTGCCATCCAGCACAGAAAAACAAAGAAAAGTACAAAGGGATTCATTTCGTGCTCCTCGCTTAGGTCCACAAATTCGATGCCCATGTCGAAGCTGGGAACGTTATACACCTGGAGGCGACGAGAATGCCGCCTTTGCTGATGTCGCAAGTGAGCCGGGTGTCTTCCATGCCGTCGTGCTCACCCTTCACCTCCGTTATCAAACCCACTCGGCGGTGTCTGCGCTTCTCGACGCCGGAAACCCCTTGCGGTTCCTTCCCATGTCTTGTGGAATCACTTCGATATATCCGTTGGCGGAAATTAAAGGATTGGCTGCAACTCGAGGCCAAACCGGAAGTAGGTTTGGGCATATCCGCGGCCGAACCGATTCACGTCCCACCGTGCCTGTAAATACTTCACCTCCGGCCGCAAGCCCAAATGGAGGGCAGCGGGCGTGGCGCCGCGGTAAAACATCTGCGGAAAAGTGAATAGAGGCTGGGTCCCCCAGTTCTGGCCATCCTCGGAACCCCAGACGGAAACGTGCAAGGACTCCTGCTCAATGATGTCGGTGACCCGAAGGATCAGCAGCAGAGACTTTCCGGCCAGCAACTCCAGCTCAAAGGCCGGGCCGGCTCCTCCCACTTCGATCTGTGTTCCGAGAGGAATCACGTATTGTCGGTCGGAAGTGGTCGTCTGATTCATAGGTCCTGTCCCCAATACCTGCTCAAATCGCGCCATTCTATCACGTCACCCAAGAAATGAGAAAACCCGGAAAGGTGCTGAGATGCCTCCCAACCGCCCCGAAAGCTTCCGCCGGCCGGCTCAAGGTCGAGGCTGGCTCTCCTCCTCTCGTCGGGAGCCGCCATTCCTGGTGAGCCTTCGGTAGATCTCCAAATTGCTCATCACGACGCGGACGTAATTGCGCGTTTGCGAAAAGGGGATGCTGGCGACGAATTCAGCCGGCTCGCGATACTCCCTCTGGCGCAGCCATTTGTCCACTCGATGCTCACCGCTATTATAGGCTGCCAAGGCCAGCTCGACCTGGTTGTCGAATCGGTCCAGCAGAAACTTCAAATACCTGCAACCCAGGTCCAGATTGTAATCCGGGCGGTACAACAATCGGGTTTGGAATCTCTTCCCGGACTGGCGGGCCATACGACGGCCCGTGCCGGGAATCAATTGCATCAATCCATGCGCGTTGGACACCGACCGGGCGCGCGCATGAAAACCGGACTCTTGACGGATGAGAGCCATCACCAGGGTGGAGTCCACCCCGTGCCGGATGGAGGACGCCATGATCTGTTCCAAGAAGGGCCGGGGAAACAGGACGCTCCACGCCTCACGGGGGAGTTGGTCAAGTTCGCCATAACGGTACCCCGGATATGCCTGAATGGCGTAATAGATTCCCCCGCCATAACGGCCGCGGCGATAGTTCCGCTTGGCCAGCGCGAAGTTGATTTCCCGAGAATCAGGCCACTTCTCTTGAGCGTGAGTCAATTCGACTCCCTCCAGTTCATCCAGGGAGAGGCGGAGAAGCAATTCCGCTCGCGCTAAACTCCTGAACGCTTCATCGCCGAAATGAGGCTCCTCGGAGGACTGCCCTTTGCCCGTCGCGGGTAAAGCAAAAGGCAGAGGAAAATGATCGGACCCGGAATCCACCTTGCCCCATCCTTCGATCAATCGTGCCCGGGCTTTTATGGCGTAATAACCGAAGGGGAAATTTTCGGCAAGTCTCTGCAGGTACGCTCTTGCCGCGCCGAAATTCTTCTTCGCCTGTTCGTATCGTCCCAGCCAATACAGGGCAGGAGTGAACTGGCTTGATCCCGGATAATTCCGAATATGCTCGGAAAACAGCCTCTGCGCCTCATCCTTTTCACCGTGTAAATGCATCGACCAAGCAAGACGCCAGTGAGCCCGGGAGGCATGGGACCCTTGGGGAAATCGCGTGACGAGTTGGCGGTAGTAGTCCGCCGCCCGCCTTCGGTCCGCCTGTAGGAGATAGTAATTCCCCACGTCCATCAAGGCGGCTTCATAGGCGGGCCGGACAGAATGATTCCGAGCCAGGATTTCCAGGCCTTCATGCATTTCCGACACCCGGTCCATGCTCTTATAAGCCGCGACCAGCCTCTGCCATCGCTCGGCATCCACCTCGGGGTCTTTGGTGGACAGGCTTCTCAGCGCGGCTACCCGACCGGTTCTGCTTGTTCGGGGTCGAGAGGCGCGAATTCGCCGGAGCTTCCAGAGGTCGCGCGAAGGGTGCCGAGGAAAGGCTTCCAGAAGACGGCGGTAACCCTCGGAGGCCGCCAGATATCGACGCTTTTGGAACAGGATGTTCGCACGCTGGGTTTGGAGTTCCGCGGCGGCTTGCGGGAATCCCCGGCCCCATCTCATTCTAAGCTGTCCGAGCTGGGCCTGGGCTTCTCCGGCCTGTCGGCTCGTCGGATGGGAATAATAGACCTGGTGGAATGTTTGCACGGCCTCGAGAGACCGCCCTTCGGCCAAGTGGGCCTTGGCCAGAACCAGCAACCAGGCAGGTTCCTCTTCCAACTGCGGTTCGGCCTGGAGTCGCGCGACGGCTTCCCGGGATTTGCCGAGGTCGATGAGCCACTCCGCCCTATCCGCCACGGCTCGAACCCGATAAGGACTGTAAGGATATTTGTCGGCGTACCCTTTCAAGACCGCAACGGCCTCTCCTTTTCGTTCGTCGCGGGCAGCACTCTGAGCGAAAAAGTAGCTTGCATAATCAGCTACGATAAAGGGCCGGCCCACGGCATCCCGCAGGGCCCGGGTTGCCGCCCGAAAGTTTTCCTCCTGATATTCCCGATACCCGACCACCAACGATGCCAACCATTCCGCTTCCCCAGCAGGTTGAGAGGCCGCAAACTTCCGGAGGGCGTCGAGACCCACAGTGCCCTGGGAAGCTAACCGGATTGCTTCCTCGATCTTTAAGGCCGGAGGACCATCTTTCGCTCGCCCCGGCGGCGTCAGCCCTCCGACGGGACCCAGCCACAGGGCCAGAGTTGGGAAAGCAAGAAAGGTGAGAGAAAAAGACAAAGGAATGGCGTGGGAAAAGCGACTGAAACGAAAGAACACCTGCCGAATAGAGAGCAAGGGCTCAAGAGAAACCAGTAGGTTGTGGGTCCGGGATAGTCGGAGCCCACCGCAGAAGCGTCACTGCTACCAAGAATACGAACCAACTCGCCCTGCAGACCGTCGTGATTACGAGCGACGGACTTGGCAAACCGCTTTCCGCAGGGTTGACGACTCTGCCGTGGGAATTATCGGGAATCGGCTGAGAAGTGTCAACCCCGCCCCGATGGTCAACATTGGACTTGGACCCATGAGACGCATATTCCCGGCACCCGCGACCGTGCCGCTTCCCCTCCTGTCCCATCAGAGGCGCTGAAAGGGTCTCGCTCCCGGATGAGCGATTCGGTTCCCTCCCGGCAGAACGGAGCGGGTCAGGGAACCCAGTCGGGTTTTGAGCGGCAAATTCGGAACCGCAGCCGCAGCCAGCAGGGCGATTCAAGCGTAGAGGCCCCGTTGGTGGACAGAGTATGCCACGCGGTCTATGGCCACCATGTAGGCGCCAATGCGGGGGCTGACCTTATGGGTCTCGGCAGAGTCCATCACCCTTTCGAAGGCCGCAACCATACCTTGCGTTAAGCGCTCGTTCACCATCCTTTCAGACCAAAAGTATCCCTGGCGGTCCTGAACCCATTCGAAGTAGCTGACCGTAACTCCACCTGCATTGGCCACGAGGTCGGGAATTACAAAGATATCCCGGTCGGAGAGGATCTGATCGGCAGGGGCAGTGGTGGGGCTGTTGGCGGCCTCGCAGATGATTTTGGCCTGAATGCGGTCCGCATTTCGGCTTGTGATTTGATTCTCGGTTGCTGCGGGAATCAGAATATCGCAGTCAAGTTCCAAAATTTCTTGCGAAGACACGGATTCGGCTTCCGGAAAACCCTTGACCGTGTGATTCTCTTTTACATGCTCCAACAGTTTCGGCACGTCGAGATGGTCGGGATTGTACACGCCTCCGCGAGCGTCGGCTGCACCCACGACCCGGTAGCCGTTCAAGTGCATCAGGCGGGCCGCATGGGAACCCACGTTGCCAAAGCCCTGGATAATGACCCGAGTCCGGTCCCGCCGCAAGCCGAACCGTCTTGAGACGCGATCACAAACCACCATGCAGCCCCGACCCGTGGCTTCCCGGCGTCCGCGCGAGCCGCCCAAGAAGAACGGCTTGCCGGTTACAATCCCCGTGACCGTGTGCCGGGCGTGCATCGAGTAAGTGTCCATCATCCAGGCCATGATCTGCTCGTCGGTGTTCATGTCGGGCGCCGGAACATCCCGGTCCGGACCGAGAACGTCCAACAATTCCGCGATATATCGACGCGTGATACGCTCCAGTTCGCCCCGCGAAAGATGCGATGGATCACAAACCACTCCACCCTTGGCACCGCCAAAGGGGATACCCGACACGGCGCATTTCCAGGTCATCTCGGCTGCCAAGCCGCGGATCTCATCCAGTGTCACGTTCGTCGTAAAACGGACCCCACCCTTGCAAGGCCCTCGGGCAATGCTGTGCTGAACCCGGAACGCATCGAATATCCGCAGGCGGCCTGAATCCATGACCACGGGCAGGTGAAGGATGATCTCCCGTTCCGGCGCCCGAAGATAATCGCGGAGGCCTGAATCGAGGTTGAGCTTTTCAGCCGCAGCCTCAAAGTGCTCGGCCATAGCTTGATAAATATTCAGTTCTGCTGCCCAGTCGCCCTTAAGATCACCCATCTTTCAACCTCAAACGACGGTCCACCCAGGGACCGAACCACCCTTCGACACCCATGGGGAGTATAGCAATAAGGAGAGCTTCCCGACAGCCGCTTATGGAATGAGTCCAAAATTTCTGGAAACGGATTAGGAGGGACCCGGGGAGGAGGGGGCGGGATTCGGCACGGAAAGTGCCGGGAGAATTTCCGCACCTCTTTTGGTGGGGGTCCGACCGTTGTACATAGACCGTGGAGGCGTGGGATGCAGGCCCTCGGCGGTCACAAGGCGAGTCAGGGACTTGTCCTTGAGGAGCTTCGAAACCAGCGCATAGTGGAGGGCATGCCCACCCCGCTCCACCACTACATGACCCAGTAACGGAGCACCCAGAAGCGCCAAGTCTCCAATCAGATCCAGTATCTTGTGACGGCAGAACTCATCGGCAAATCGCAACCCCTCAGGATTCAGGAAACCGTCAGCGGTCAGAACGATCGCATTCTCGAGCGAGCCGCCCCGCACCAGCCCGCTCTTCCGAAGGCCTTCCACCTCACTGTGAAAGCCAAAGGTCCGTGCCGGAGCAATTTTTCCCCGGTAGGCCAGCGAATCCAGCCCGAATTCCAAGCGCTGGAGCCCGATCAACGGATGCACGAATTCAATAAGACAGGAGATCTGATAGGTATCCGACGGATAGATGGCAACGTGCCGCTTGCCGTCCACCACTTCCACCGGCCGCAGTACCTGAAGATAGCTCCGCCGCCCTCGCTGCCTCTTGCGGCCCACGGCCTCGATAAGACGGACGAAGGGAAGTGCACTGCCGTCGCCAATAGGGGTTTCCAGGGAGTCAATCTCGACCACCACATTATCAACCCCGCAACCCATGAAAGCCGAAAGCAGATGCTCGGTCGTGGAAATCAGCACTCCCTTCTTCATCAAGCTGGTCGCATAACTGACGCGAGCCACATTGCGAGCCAAGGCTTCCACGCGAAACCCTTCCAGGTCCACCCGTTTGAATATGATCCCATGATTGGCAGGAGCCGGCAGGAGACGTATGTTCACAGGAACTCCACTGTGCAGCCCCAATCCGGAAAAAGTCGCGCTGCCGGCCAACGTATGCTGATACTTCATGAATCTTACACCCCGTTGGTTTCTTGCCCAGTGCAAATCATTCAACCTCATTCTATACTCGCATCTCCAAGGAATTACAACACTTATATTTTCTAAGGAAAGAAAGTTTTTCTTTATTGTGTTGCATAAATACCACAAATCGTGTCAACCTGACACAGTTTCCGACGGCTTGTCTCGCAGGACGGCTTGTCGGTCGAAAAAGGGGCTTTCTCTGGACTGGTAGTAGGACCGGAAAACCGGTAAGCTAGCAGGTCAATCCCGGCTCGGCAGGTTTCAGGTGTCCTCGCGATTACTCCTTATCGACGCCATGTCGCTGGTGTTCCGCGCTTTTCATGCCCCGATGCGGGATAACCTTACCTCGCCTGCGGGCATTCCCACCCAGGCGGTTTATATCTTCGTAAGGACCTTGCGAAAGCTCCTCAAGAACTACCCCACCGATTACGTGGCGGTGGCTTTTGATCATCCCGCCCCCACTTTCCGCGACCGCCTCTTCGAGGAATACAAGGCCAACCGGCCCGAGTTCCCCGCCGAGCTAGCTCCCCAGCTTCCCTACGTCCAAAAGTTTTGCACAGCGCACCGACTTCCTGTTCTTGAGAAGCCGGGTTACGAAGCCGACGACATCATCGGAACCCTGGCCACTCAAGCGGCGGCCCAAGGCATCGAGGCCATCCTCGTTTCCGGAGATGAGGATTTATTCCAGTTGGTCTCCGACAAAATACAGGTCCTGAAGCCTTCCCGGGGAGGGCCGGCCGGCGGTCAGGAGGTCCTTTGCGACGAGGCCAAGGTGGAAGAAATCATGGGTGTGAAGCCCTCCCAGGTAGTGGACTGGTTGGCCTTATATGGTGACCCAAGCGACAACATCCCCGGAACCCGCCCTTTTCCCGGGCAAGCGGTCGAGGGTGCCAAGAAGGTCACCTACATCGGGCCCAAAGGTGCCACCGAACTGCTCCGAACCTATGGCACTCTGGAAGGCGTGCTGGACAATGCCGATAAGGTAAAAAAGTCCAGCTACCGCGCGGCATTACTGAACCATCGGGCGGAAACCTTGCTCAGCCGCGAGCTGGCCCGGATTCGAACCGATGTGGACTTGGAGGTAACCTTTCATAACCTCCGTAAGCAACCACCCGATCTTCTTCAACTGGGCACCCTTGCGAGGGAGCTCGGTTTCAGCTCGCTGCTCAAGGAATTCCTGACGGAAGCCGCGGGAACAATCGGCATCCAACCAGAGACCGTCCCGCCCATCCGGCCCGAGGAAGCGGCACGGCGGCTGGTCTGCTTACCTGCCGACCGACCGGTTGCCCTTAGCTTTACGGTGGAAGGTAAGGAAGGGTTTTCGGGAAGGCTTGCCGGGCTTGGCTTTTTCGCCGAATCCGAAACCGGATTCTGGATTGATCTGGACCCGCAAGACGCATCCGCTCTCGAGGCCCTGAAAGGATTCCTGGAAGACTCGCAACGGGAAAAGTCGGTCCATAATGAAAAACTATTACGGTTGCTTTTGGGTAAGAAGGGCGTCCGCCTTGCTGGAGTGGTCCATGACCCAATGCTTTACTCTTACCTGCTGGAGCCACTTACCGCCGGCCATAGCCTTTCGGACGTCGTCACCCGCCGACTGATGGAATATGTTCCTCCCGATCCGGTCCAGAAGGCCCGGCTCACAGCCCGGCTCGCAGCCGAGCTATCGGAAGCGATCCTGGGTCAGGGGCTGAAGCCCCTTTATGACCGGATCGAACTGCCGCTCTCCTCCGTTCTGGCCGAACTGGAAGCTACCGGAGTCGGTATCGATCCTCGGATTCTGGCCCAAATGTCGGAAATTTTTGACCGTGACTTAACCACCTTGACCGGGCTCATCTACGAGTTAGCCGGGAGCGCCTTCGACATCGATTCTCCCAAGCAGCTCGGCGAGATTCTTTTTGAGAGAATGAAACTCCCGGGAGGAAAAAAACTGAAGAAAAGCGGCCAGTATTCGACGGAAGCCTCGGTCCTGGAGGCCCTGGGGGCAAATCACGAGTTGCCGCGGCGCGTTATTGAGTACCGAACGCGAGCGAAGCTGAAATCCACCTACATCGATGCTTTGCCCAAATATATCCATCCCGAAACGGGCCGAGTCCACACCACTTTCCGCCAAACCGTGGCACGCACGGGGCGGCTCTCTTCGAGCAACCCCAACCTGCAGAACATCCCCATCGGGGACGAATTCGGACAACGCATCCGATCGGCTTTCGTTCCCGAGCCGGGTTTCGTGATTCTATCGGCTGACTACTCGCAGATTGAACTCCGAGTTCTGGCGCACCTTTCCGAAGACCCGAATTTGATCGAGGCCTTCTCCTCGGATGAAGACATCCACTCGCGCACGGCACAGGAAATCTTCGGAGTTGCTCCGGCTCTCCAGACCCACGAGCACCGACGCCTCGCCAAGGCCATCAATTACGGGGTGGTTTACGGGTTGAGCCCCTTCGGATTGGCGCAGCGAACCGGAACTTCCCAGCGAGAAGCCCGGCAGTACATCGACCAGTACTTCCGGCGATATAGCCGAATCAAACAATTTTTAGACGGATTGGTGGAGGAAGCCCGGAGTACGGGCCGCGTCAAGACTCTGCTGGGCCGGGCACGGCCTATTCCGGAAATCCTCAGCAAGGACTTGGCGGCCCGCCGCCGCGCCGAACGGGAAGCCTTGAACACCCCCGTGCAAGGAACCGCCGCCGACTTGCTGAAACTCGCCATGGTGCGGGTTCACCAGCGGCTGAAAGACTCCCATCTGCGCTCCCGAATGATCCTGACCGTTCATGACGAACTCGTATTCGAGGTGGCCGAACAAGAGGAGGACGCGGCCCAGCAAATCATTCGGACCGAGATGGGAGGAGCCCTCCCGATGCGAGTTCCTTTGAAGGTGGACCTGGGGATAGGTCCGAACTGGAAGGAAGCCAAATAAAGGGCGCCCTGGGCTGCAAGGATGGGGAATTATATACATAACCAGACACGTCATTTTCCCCCGATCGATTTTTCCTCCAACCTTCTTTTGCCCTTTCGGCAGGGGACCCGACCAGCGGGTTTCCTACCAGGGACGAACCTTACCCTGGGCGGGAAATGTTTTGGTTTTCATCCTGGCGATCGTTGGCTGCGAGGACGACCGTGCGGGGATCTTCCAAGCAGTCCGGCTGTGTCTAGTTATGTATATAATAATTCCCTTGAGAAACCATTCCGACCGGCCCCCTAATAGCGCGCAACGCTGAGGATTCCGGCAAGTTGGCCCACTCCCAAAGAGTAAGACGGGCGATTGATTCCGAACCTGCCGGTCCTGATAGTGTATTGGATTCCTGACTCGGGTGGAATCTTCCCGCCGATCTCATGCTCATGCAAAAATAACTATGGTATTTTGAGATAGGAAATCTCATGGGCTTATTTGCAGCGGTTCCGGGAAACGTTCCGGCGTCCGGCTCTTCGCCCTTGGCCGAGCGGATGAGACCGGAAACGCTGGAAGAGTTCGTCGGCCAAGTCCATCTTCTGGCTCCCGGCAAGCCGCTGCGGGGCCAGATCGAACGGGGAGAACTGTCATCTCTGATCTTGTGGGGACCTCCTGGTTCGGGAAAAACGACTCTGGCTGCGATTCTGGCCCGGCGGATTCAAGCCGATTTCGTGCGCTTCAGTGCCGTCCTAGCGGGGATTCGGGAAATTAAAGATGTCATGGCGTCGGCCGAGCGGGCGCGCCGCCATGGCCGCCGGACGATCCTTTTTATAGACGAAATCCATCGGTTCAACAAGGCGCAACAGGATGCCTTCCTGCCCTACGTCGAACGCGGTGACGTCATTCTGATCGGGGCGACTACCGAGAATCCCTCCTTTGAGGTCAATTCCGCGCTTCTTTCACGCACCAAGGTTTATAGACTTTCCCCGTTATCGACGGATGAAACGCTTGTGCTGATGGAGCGTGCCCTGAGCGATGCGAAGCGCGGGCTGGGTCAACTGCCCATGGAAATTGCACCGCAACTTCGCAAGCAGATCGCGGTGTTTGCGGACGGCGACGCCCGCGCGGCTTATAACACGCTTGAAGTGATCGCCGGTACGGCCCCGCGCGAGGGAGGCGAACCGGGCCGAATCGTGGTCGATGCAGGTCTGGTGGAGGATGCTCTGCAGCGGAAAGTTCTCCTTTATGACAAGGCCGGTGAGGAACACTACAATCTGATCTCAGCGCTCCACAAATCCGTGCGAAACTCCGAGCCCGACGCGGCCCTCTATTGGCTGGGACGAATGCTGGAGGCCGGAGAGGACCCTCTTTACGTTGCCCGGCGCCTCATTAGGATGGCCTCCGAGGACGTCGGGTTGGCCGATCCGCGTGCCCTCGCTGTGGCCGTGGATGCCATGCAGGCCGTCCACTTCGTCGGGATGCCGGAGGGTAACCTGGCCTTGGCGGAGGCTGCGGTTTACCTCGCCTTGGCGCCCAAGTCGAATGCTCTTTATGGGGGCTACGGGCAGGTGCAGGAGGATGTCCAGAAGACCGTCTCCGAGCCGGTCCCTTTACATTTACGCAATGCGGTCACCGGCTTGATGGCGAACTTCGGCTATGGCAAGGGCTACGAGTACGCGCACAAGAGTGAAGACAAGCTCACTACCATGGAGTCTTTGCCGGAAAGCCTGCAGGGCCGCCGATACTATCATCCCACCGATCAAGGTCTGGAGGCGAAGCTCCGCGAGCGCATGCAGACGATTGAGCAATGGCGTAAGCGCCAGAGGAAAAGAGACTGAGAAGCGGTGGCCGGTGTCGCGAAGAAGGGCAGCGTTGGACTTCAGCCCGCCTGGTGCCGAACTGGCTTGCGCCATCCCAAGCCTTTCAGAACCCTCTCGGAGAAAAAGCACGTCCCCTCTACCTATTGCCACCGAAATATCTTTAAGGCAACTACAAAACTGATACTACCCCAGCCCAGCATCAGTAATATCTCAGGCCAGGTCGAGACCAGAGGTGCTCCTTCGATCATGATGGCGCGCAGACTGTCGTTGAGCGGAGTGAGGGGAAGAGCGCGGATCGCCGGTTGAAAGAACTCCGGGAAACGCGAGTAGGAAAAGAACGAACCCGACAGCAGCCACATCGGAAGCATCACAAAATTCATCAAACCCGAGGCTGCTTCCAGACTTGTGGGGCGGGCACCCACCAGCAAGCCGATTCCCGTAGAGGTAAAGGCCCCCAGCAAAGATATGCATCCCAAAGCCCAAAAGCTGCCGCGCATCGGGACGCCGAATATCCAGGCGCCCACGGCGGTCAGCACCGCTACTTCGGCAATCAAGAATACCAGGCGCGACAGCATGAACGACAACAGATAGTGCGAGCGCCGCATGGAAGTGGCCATCAGGCGTTTGAGCAGCTTGCGCCGCCGCGCATCGACGAGGGCAAAACCGATGCCCCACAAACTGCTACCCATCACATTCAAACCGATGAGCCCCGGCAACAGAAAATCGATGTAACGGGCACCCGCCTCGGTTACAAGCTCATCGGCAGCCGGGGCGGCTTCCGTCCGTCCGAGACTGCGTTGCAGAAGGTCATCCACTGCCAGCCGGGTGAGACGGCTTTCTGGTCTCGTCGGATCAAAGTGATACACCAGACGGAAGGGCTCTTCTGAATTCGCAGCCGCTATTTTGCTTTCCGCAACCGACAGCACCAGTTCCACTTTGCCCGTGCGCAGCAGTTGCAACGCTTTTTCTCGCGAGGACACCTGAACCTCGACGGTGTCCATCTTCGCGAGCCGGTCGGTAACGCGCGCAACTTGCGGTGAGCCTTGCTCAACGGCGATCCGCAGCTTTTCAACGGGCCGATTGCGAAAGGCGATTCCGAGCGCGAAGGCGAGAACGATCGGGAACCCGAATACCCAAAATAATCCGGCGGGTTCGCGAATGAATTCGAGAAGGCGCACGCGAGTCAGCTCCAGGACCGGGTGGAGATATTCCCGTCTTGAGTGTCGGTTTGCGGGTATCAATTCAGTCCTCGCGTAATACTCTGCCGGTCAAGTGAACAAAGACGTCTTCCAGCGTCGCTTGGTGAGTGGCCAGGTTTTCGAGGCGTACACTGGTTTCCTCGACGAATTTCAGGACGACCGGCAAGACCGTGTGCAGGTCTGAAACAGAGAGCAGGTAGAGATCGCCCTTCCGTCGCACATGGGTGACACCCGGGAGATTGCCCAGAGCGGTTTCTTCCCCGGCATCGTCGATTTTGAGCTCGATGATTTGATCTGCACCCAAAGAGCTGATGAGTTCCTTGGGAGTTCCCAAAGCAATGACGTTTCCGTAATCCATGATGGCTACCCGGTTACAGAGCCGGCTTGCTTCTTCCATATAGTGGGTGGTCAGCAGGACCGAACCGCCGCTTGCGCGGAACTGTTCCACCAATTCCCAAATCTTCAGCCGCGCAACCGGGTCCAGTCCTGTCGTAGGCTCATCCAGAAAAAGAATGTCCGGGTCTCCGACCATCGCGCAGGCAAAAGCCGCACGCTGCCTTTGACCTCCGGAAAGCTTGCCGATACGAGCGTGGCGTTTGTCCTCCAGGTCAACCAGCCTGATGACCTCGGCAGGAGAACGGCCGGAGGGGAAAAAGCTGCGAAACAGGCGAACGGTCTCCTCTACGGTCAGTTTTTCACTGAGTTGCGTCTCTTGCAGATGGATACCCAACCGAGCCCGGAGACGGGCGGTGTTGGCTGCACCCCATCGTTCTCCCAGGATCTCCACCACGCCTTTGTCGGGAACCAGGAGTCCCTCCAAAATTTCGACCGTGGTTGTCTTCCCGGCGCCGTTCGGTCCCAATAAGCCGAAACACTCCCCGGGCCGTACATCGAGGTCGATCCCGGCGACCGCCACAATATCCCCATAGCGCTTGACCAAGCCGCGGCAAGATAGAGCATTCGGCGCGATGCCGGGTTGATCGGAGACCCCATTCGGCATTGAGTTCATGAATGTAGTCCGCAGATTGCCTTCAGATGCCCTCGCTGACGAACCGTTTCGCGTGTTCCTTCAGAATGCAGCGGTTTTCGACCACTTCCAGCCCGGCGGACCGGGCGCGTTCCGCCGCCTCGCGGTGCGACACGCCTTCCTGCATCCAAATCATCTTGGCTTTCTTCTGAATCGCCTGCGCGACGATTTCCGGAACATATTCGGAACGCCGAAAGATGTTGACAATTTCCACCGACTCGGGGACGTCCGACAAAGAGGGATAGGCTTTCTCACCCAGCACCTCGACCACGTTGGGATTGACCGGGATGATCCGATAGCCGTGCTGCTGCATGTAAGCCGAGACTCCATGGCTGGGGCGGGTGGCCTTGTTGGACAGGCCCACTACCGCGACGGTGTGAAAGCCGCTAAGAGCTTGGTGGATAAAATCTCCCGCCAATTTTTCCTCCCTTCAACTTTTAATGGAACCGTCGTCACCGGGGTCCAAGCCGGACCTAATTCTTCCAATTTTTCAGCCGCGCGATCTCGGCCGGTTTCAGGTGACGAAACTGACCCGCCCGCAGCCCCTTTCCCGTCAGGCACCCAATTCGTACTCGGCTGAGTTTAACGACGGGATGACCCACCGACTCGAACATGCGTCGTACCTGATGGTGGCGACCCTCGAATAGGGTAATCTCATACCACGGGTTGTCTCGGTTCGGTAGCAAACGAACCGTGCAGGGAGCCGTCCTCCGCCCTTCCAGGACAATTCCGCGTTGCAAACGGTCCACTGCCCTGGAATCCAACGAACCCCGGACCCGCACCTGATAGGTCTTGGGTACATGGAAGGCGGCGGCGGTGAGGTGTTGGGTGAGTTCCCCGTCGTTGGTCAGGACCAGCAAGCCGGAGGTCTGAATATCGAGCCGCCCCACCGGGCAAAGGCGGCCTTTCACTTTCTTGACCAAGTCCATCACAGTGGGCCGGTGGAGCGGGTCGGAGACGGTGGTCACGTAGCCACGCGGCTTGTAAAGCAACAAGGTGATGGGCTTCTCCAGGCCTCGCAGCAACTTCCCGTTGACCTTGATGTGGTCGCGCGCGGGGTCGGCTTTGGCTCCGAGTCGGGTAACGACTTGGCCGTTGACCTTTACCAAACCTTGCAGCAGAAGCGCCTCAGCCTTCCGGCGCGACGTGACACCCGCGTCGGCGATGATCTTCTGGAGCCTTTCAAGCATTTTGCGGGTTCGTCGCGGATTCCTCCGCCCTGGGCTCCTCGCTCAGGGACATGCGAGCCAGTTCTTCAAACTCTTCCAGGCTCGGCAGTTCATCCAGGTCGTTCAAGCCGAAATGAAGCAGAAAATCCCGCGTGGTTTTGTAGAGAATCGGGCGCCCGACGACCTGTTTTCTTCCTGCAGGTACAATCAATTTCTTTTCGAGTAGGTTCTTGATGACACCGGCGGCATCGACGCCCCGGATTTCCTGTATTTCCGGCAAGGTGACGGGCTGTCGGTAGGCGATAACGGCCAGGGTCTCCATAGCCGGCCGGGAAAGTTTGACCGGAGGGACAAGGCTCTTGACAAACCGGCGAATCGCCTCGTGGTGCTGCGGTTTGGTGCCGAACTTGTAGCCACCGGCCACGCGACGAATCTCGATGCCCCGATGCGAGGATTGGTACTCCTCCACGAGTTGCCGGAGCACATTTTCGAGTTGATCCGCGTCCACCCCATGGAGGGCCTGGGAGAGAGCCTCCAAAGTTATCGGCTCCCGCCCCACGTAATAGAGGATGGCTTCCACAACGGATTTCAGGTCTTCTTCCCTGGACATGGAATTTTCTGTTCCGTCGCATCCAAAGTTGTCGCCACCCTTCGGTGCTATTTGAAAGTCTCTTGCCATCCCTGCTCCAACCAATCCGTGGGCGTCTCGGCTAAAATTTCCGCGAATTTCCGGCTCTTGTGTACGGTGATGGGACTCAAGGGCTCCTTCTGGTAGAGCCCAATGGCTTGACTTCGCACCATTTCCAGCAGGGCTAAGAACAATGCGATGAGCGCACGGCGATTCGCCGGACCCACGAAGAATTCTTCGAGCGGTACCGGGTGCGAGCGGAGGGAAAGGACTTGTTGAATCCGTTCCATCATGTCCGTCACCGATACGGGTTCGGTGGAGATTTGCAGCGGCTGGCGGTACCTGGCTCTTTCGATTGCGCCGTGAAAGGCCCGGATCAGATCATAGAGGTTTACCGCCAAGCCGGGACCTTCCGCATCCTCCAATTCTTCCACCCCGGGCGAGGACCAGGTGGCTTCCTCGAGGGTGCGCTTTGATTGCAGCACTTGGGCCGCGTTTTTGAATTTTTCATGTTCCAGCAACCGGTGAACCAATTCCGTTCGCGGGTCCTCGGGTTCTCCGGCAGCCGAAGGGGGTGGGGTCGGCAGGAGCAGTCGCGATTTGATGTGGATCAATGTCGCGGCCATGAAAAGGAACTCACCCTCCATGTCGAGGTCCATCCTCTCCATCTCCTGCAAGTAGCCCAGATATTGATCGGTGATCTTGGCGATGGGGATATCGTAAATGTTGATCTGCTGCTTGCGAATCAGGTCCAGGAGCAGATCCAGAGGGCCTTCATAGACCTCCAGGCGGACCGAATGGGCAGGGAGCTCCGGCCGGCTCTCGCTATCCGAATCGAACCCCGTGGCTGCCACGGGGGTGCCCGGCGGTTCGTGGTTTTTCTCCCTTTCCGGGGAGAGGACTTCCGCCGTGTTTTCCGGGATGTCTTCGGTGGGCATAGGGTTATTCCTTTTCCCGCAGCCGCATGGCCTCCCGTACTTCCTGCATGGTTTGCCGGGCGACCTGGGCGGCCTTCTCGGCGCCTTGCGCCAGAACGTCCCAAACCTGCTGAGGAGATTTTTCCAGTTCCTGGCGCTTATCCTGCAAAGGTTGGATGCGGGGAATCAGCCGGTCGGCCACCCAGCTCTTGCATTCAATGCACCCGATACCGGCCGTGCGGCACCCCTGATTTACCTTTTGCAGGGTCTCCGCGTCCGAAAAAACCTTGTGGTAGTCATACACCGGACAAACGTCCGGGTTGCCGGGGTCCGTGCGCCTTTTGCGCGCCGGGTCGGTCACCATCGTGCGGAGCTTCTGGCGAATGACCGGCTCGGGATCGCTGAGTAAGACATAGTTGTCGTAAGATTTGGACATCTTGCGGCCATCGGTACCCGGGAGCCGCGGCAGGCGGGTCAAACGAGCCTCGGGTTCGGGGAAGACGCGCGGGGTGGGATAGAGAGTGGTAAATCGCCGCGCGATTTCCCGCGTCAACTCGATGTGCGGTACTTGGTCCTCGCCCACGGGCACGAAATTCGCTTTGTACATCAGAATGTCGGCGGCCTGAAGCACCGGATAACCGAGGAATCCGTAGTTGCCCAGGTCCTTGTCCTTGATGTTTTGCCGCTGTTCCTTGTAAGTGGGGACTCGTTCCAGCCAGCCGAGCGGCGTGACCATCGAGAAGAGAAGATAGAGTTCTGCGTGTTCGCGAACGTGCGATTGGACGAAGAGGGTGGAGCGATTCGGGTCAAGCCCCGCCGCCAGCCAGTCGGCCACCATCTCCCAGATGCTTTGGCTCAAATCCTGCGTGTCGGCGAAATCGGTGGTCAGGGCGTGCCAATCCGCCACGAAGAAGAAGCATTCATGTTCCTCTTGCAGTTTCAGCCAGTTTTCCAGCGCGCCGACGAAATTTCCCAAGTGGAGTCTGCCCGTGGGACGCATCCCGCTCAACACCCGCAGCCGGTTTTTTCGGGGAGAATTCATCAAGGGACCCGGTTACGAAGAGAAAGCAGGTCGGCTGCCCATAAGTCGCGGTATCACAGAAGCGGCTCCGGTTGCATTCTTTATCCAGCCGTTTGATGCTAGCACAGTTGAGGGAGCCAAGGCCACGGACTGAACTTGTCCAGTTCTCGATCCCGGTGAGCAACACCCATGCCGCCAGTAAAAGCACCACTGCCCACTTCCGGCTCTTAACGTGGGTTCGAAAATGTTGTACCCTATAGGCTTCGCCGAATCTAAAAAAGATCATCGCGACGCCTCTTTTTCGACGAATCAAGAGCGAAGCGACAGGCTGAGGCTTTTTCTAAAAATCCAGGGCACTTTTTCGGGAATGAGCTCTCCCGGAAGGAGGAGGGAACCGGCGCGGCCTGATTCCCTCTGGCGGTCTGCTGGCAAGGGTTGCGGTCCGAGGCAAGATGGGTATTTGGTAAGGCTTTGATTTTTGAGCGTTGGAGAGTTGGTAATTCAAATCAACAGGGGGTTTTGCTAATGGGCGACTATAAACAGCCGGATGTACTTGTCAGTACGGATTGGGTAGCGAATCATGGGAACGATGCTCAGGTGCGCTTGGTTGAAGTGGATGTGGATACCAGCGCCTACGAAAAAGGGCACATTCGGAATGCGGTGGGATGGAATTGGCAGACGCAGCTCCAGGACAATGTTCGTCGCGACTTGATTGATCAGAAAAGCTTTGCAGAGCTCTGCTCGCAATCGGGCATCGCCGGCGATTCCACCGTCGTCCTCTACGGCGACAACAACAATTGGTTTGCCGCCTGGGCCTTCTGGCAGTTCAAGTACTACGGGCATGGAGACGTCCGATTGATGAACGGCGGCCGGAAGAAGTGGGAACTCGAAGGTCGACCTCTTACTACGGACGTTCCTTCCCCCGGCGCGGCGAGCTATACCGCCCAAAGTCCGGATGCCGATATCCGTGCCCGGCGCGATTACGTCGCCTCCGCCGTGGAAGAAGGCAGCACCTATTTGGTGGATGTTCGCTCGCCGGACGAATTCACCGGCAAGATCATCGCTCCTCCCGGCCTGCCGGAAACCGCTCAGCGCCCGGGCCACATTCCCGGAGCCGTGAACATTCCCTGGTCCAAGGCCGTCAACGACGATGGAACCTTCAAGGGCTATGACGATCTGGTCTCCCTCTACGGAGGCCAGGGAGTGAAGGATGATAAGGAAACCATCGCCTATTGCCGCATCGGCGAGCGTTCCTCGCACACTTGGTTTGTCCTGAAATATCTGTTGGGCCTTCCGCAGGTGCGCAACTACGATGGCTCCTGGACCGAGTGGGGCAACCTGGTGGACGCCCCCATCGCCAAGGCATAAGAAGCGGCGGACGCGGCTGAACTCCGTCATTGCGTATCGTCATTTACGACGCAGGAGACGAGCAGCGTTGTGGGAATGGGGAAATCTCGCCCCAGACGGGATTTCCCAGCGCGCCTTGGAGTTCCCCCCGCGTAGGGTCGTTTCCATGGCACGTCATTTCCACAGTGCTCCAGCCACCTCTCGCTCCTGACCGCGCCGGGAGAGGTCGTTTTCCGTAGGCCGGTATAGTGGCACCCATCCTGTAAACGAATCCATACACTGGACCGTTCGCTTTCATCATGCTAATCTTCCTCGTCAGAATCCTGCGGGGAACTGCTCTGGGGAACCTGCTGGTAGCCCGACGGGGAAGGAGCCGGTCTTTCGGTGCAGATATGTGTTCTGGCCAGTGGCAGCTCGGGGAACTCGACGCTCGTTGCCACCGAGCGTACCCGCCTGTTGATCGACGCGGGGCTGAGCAGAAGGGAAATCTCCCGCCGGCTGACGCAAATCGGTGAGTCGGCCGACAAGCTCGATGCCATCCTCATCTCCCACGAGCATACCGATCATGTCAGCGCCTTGCGGGTACTTGCCGCCCAGCACAGCTTGCCAGTTTACATCTCTCAGTCCACGCGCCAGGCCTTGCCCTGGCAGGCCGAGCTTCGCTGGGAGGATTTCGTCCCCGGGTCAGCTTTTACGGTCGGCGATATCGAGGTGACGCCCTTCAGTATCCCTCACGATGCGGCAGACCCGGTGGCGTTCACGTTACGGGCCGAAGGGCTCAAGGTAGGATTGGTAACCGACCTGGGCTATGTTCCCGAGCTGGTCAAGCAGCATGTGCGCGGTTGCCAAGTGCTGGTCCTGGAGTCCAATCACGACCCGGAACTGCTCAAAGTTAGCCCCTATCCCTGGCACGTCAAACAGCGGGTTTTGAGCCGCAACGGGCACCTCTCGAACCTCTCGACCGCCCAATTCCTGCGCGAGGACTATGACGGCGAGGCGCAGGTGCTGATCCTGGGTCACCTGAGCCAGATGAACAATCTGCCTGAATTGGCCCGGATGAACGCCGAAGAGGCCCTCCAGGTCCGGAACGGGTCCCGTTCGCCAAGGTTGCTGGTGGCCAGCCAGACTGAACCCACCGAGATGATCCAGGTCTGAGATTCCCTCGCAAACCGAAGACGTCGCGCACCTTACCTTTGCGCGCGAGGTGGGCCAGACGGTATCGTCGGTTACACTATGGCGATGATCTCGCGGGACGGCCAAGCATGCTGACGTTCAATTCCATCGACGTGGAAACCGCCAACGCAGATCGTGCCAGTATCTGTCAGATTGGTGTTGTCCATGTCCGCGATGGCGAAATCCGAGACCAATGGAAGACTCTGATCGACCCGGAGGACTGGTTCGATTCGTGGAACACTGAGATTCACGGAATTGACGAAGCCGCCGTTAGAGGCAGCCCCACACTACCCGAAGTGAGCGATGATTTAAGCTGTCGTTTGCATAGCTCGGTGCTTGTGAGCCATACGGCATTCGACCGGGTTGCGTTTGAGCGCGCTATGACGAGGTACGGACTTGAGCAGCTTCAGGTCACATGGCTGGATAGCGCCAGAGTCGCCCGCCGCGCGTGGCCAGGCAGCTTTGGCATCCGTGGCTGGGGTCTCAAGAAAATCGCGAAGACTCTTGGTATTTCCTTCCGGCACCATGACGCGCTGGAGGATGCCAGAACAGCCGCCGAGATTGTTCTTCGTGCCTGTGATGCTGTTGAACTGGACATCGAAGACTGGCTGCAACGTGTCGAGCGGCCAATCTTCGCCCCGCCTTAGATGAGAACAGCAGAAAACACCGGAAGGCCGAGGTTTTGATCGAGCGTGGCATGGGCATTCAGATACTGTAGGAGAGTGATTTTTCTGAAATCGTGGGCATAGACGGGCCCTGAATCATGCCCCTATCGCGAACGCGGCGTGTTGGGCCGCCCGCTCAAGTCCGAGGAAGTCCAGCACTTCTCCGACAACGCGCGGCGGGGCGGAATGAGGGCAACCGTAATATCCTGTAAACAGAGGCGTTTCCGCCTTAACAGGCGATGGCGGACACCGGCTGGAAGGGCATCGACGATGCGTGGGGTGTGATAGGATGCCCGTGAGCGACCGAAATTCTCCTTCGCACGAGGTGAAGTGATCCGATGATTGCCCGCTATACCCGTCCCCAGATGGGGCGTATCTGGGCCGACGAAAACAGGTTTCAGAAGTGGCTGGAGGTGGAGATTGCCGCGGCGGAGGCCGAGGCCGACGCGAAGCTCATCCCGCGTAGCGCGGCCCGGGCCATCAGGCAGAAAGCCGTCATCGACGTCGAGCGTATCCACGCGATTGAAAAACAGGTGAAGCACGACGTAGTGGCTTTTACCACGTCGGTGGCCGAGCGAGTGGGTCCGGCGGCGCGTTACCTGCACTACGGGCTGACTTCCTATGACGTGGTCGATACGGCGCTGGCTCTCTTGGTGCGCGACGCCGCACTGATGATTCAG
The DNA here is from genome assembly GCA_965222885.1 of Terriglobia bacterium. Classification (GTDB taxonomy): domain Bacteria; phylum Acidobacteriota; class Terriglobia; order UBA7540; family JAPUME01. The sequence goes on along the minus strand of OZ244973.1, from coordinate 3,466,561 downwards.
AAGGGGTTGCGGGGCCTGGGAAGGGTGCTGAAGCGGCGCGCCCTGGAATGCAAGGATACGGTCATGGTGGGGCGCACGCATGGAATCCATGCCGAGCCGACCACCTTCGGGATGAAGCTGGCCGTCTGGTACGCCGAAAATCGGCGCAATATCGCGCGCTTGCAGGCGGCCACCGACCAGATGTGCGTCGGGAAGGTCTCCGGCGCCGTGGGTACTTTCGCTCATCTGAGCCCGGCCATTGAGCGGCGCATCTGCCGCAAGCTCGATCTGGAAGCGGCTCCGGTCTCGACTCAGGTTCTGCAGCGCGACCGCCACGCCCATTTTTTAACCACGCTGGCCATCATCGCCGCGTCGCTCGAAAAGATCGCGCTCGAGATTCGCCACCTGCAACGGACCGAGGTGCGCGAAGCCGAGGAGTTTTTTTCCGCCAGGCAGAAGGGTTCCTCGGCCATGCCGCACAAGCGCAACCCGATTACCTCCGAGCAGATTTGCGGGCTGGCGCGGCTGGTGCGCTCGAACGCTCACGCGGCGCTCGAAAACGTGGCGCTGTGGCACGAGCGGGACATCTCCCACTCCTCGGTCGAGCGCGTCATCCTGCCCGACTCGACGATCCTGGTCGATTACATGATTGCCAAGACCAGCGAAATGGTGGCAAAACTGGTGGTTTATCCCGCAAGGATGCGCGAAAACTTGCATCTGACGAAGGGCTTGATCTTCTCCGGCCAGCTTTTGCTCGACCTGGCCGCCCAGGGCGCCGCGCGCGAGGACGCTTATCGCTGGGTGCAACGCGCGGCCATGCGCGTCTGGGACGAGGGCCAAAACTTTCGTGACGCCGTGCGTGATGACCCCGACATCAGCAATCGGCTCAGCCCCGAGCAGATCGAGCAGTCCTTCTCCCTCGCCCGTCAGCTCCAGCAGATCGATACGATTTACCGCCGTGTGTTCGGGAGGAAATGAGAAAGGTCCCTTCCGTGCCATCCCTCTTCGCTTCGCCAAGGGTGGGTGCCCGGCTTGGTAGGGTTGAGTCGGTTCCTTAAAAACAGTAGCAGGTAGTGTGCCCCCCGGCGTAGAGTTCCCCTGCTCATTGCGGGTGATGCAGAGCTGGAGGGTCCGATCCTCGGCTGGCCGGGGGTAGGGTTCTTACCGCGGATGGAATTACGGAGGGCGGGAAGGAAATTGCCCCAAACCCTGAAACTGGAAACTCCCCCCGGTCGCGTCAAGGCGGCGCTGATGAGCCACGGCTGGTCGCGGCTGCCGGTTTTCGATTGTGCCCCGGACTTGGCTTCCGTACGGTTTGGTATCCGCACCGATGCCGGGCACCCCATCGTTGCGCTGCATCTGATCATCGAGTAGGATCGCGGCATGAATGCCAAAAAAGCGGAATCCAGCAGGAAGTGCGACATAGCGGGCTCTTTCGGGCTGCCGCTGTCCCTCTGGATGGCCATAGGGGCCGTTCTCGGAATTGTGCTCGACGGCGAAGCCTACAACATTGCCGTCGGTGGGGCTCTCGGTGCTCTCGTCGGCTTGGCGGTTCCCGTGTGGAGATGGGTGAAACGATGAGAAGCGAACGTGGTGATCGTCGGTAGCTCGCGCTCCGCGGAGCGATCCTGCGTTGCCCATCGGTATGGGAAGATTTGCTGGCGCTTCTCTCCAGCACGAATTGCAATTGGAGCCGGATGGTGGCGAATGTTTCCGCCCTTTGCTCGCTCGCGGAAGGAACCTCTGCGCTTCCCGTCTTCCCGACGGCAGAGAACTTGATTCAGGCCGGCGTCAAGGGCTTGCAGCGTTTGCGATTGGGTTTCCGGGCGCGTTACGTGACGGGGCTGGCCCGCGCGGCGATCTGCGGCGAGGTCCCCACCCGTAACCAGCTCCAACGCTCGGAGCCGGAGGCGGCCCGCAAGCGGTTGGAACGGTTGCCCGGTGTCGGACCCTACGTTTCGGAGACGCTCCTTCGCATCTCCGGGGTCCCTGATTTCTACGGCCTCGACAGTTGGAACCGCACCCAGGTCCCCGCGGCGCGTAACGGTGACCGGAAGCGCCTGGACCGGGAGTATAAAGAGTTCGGTTCTTGGCGGGGTCTGGCTTTCTGGTTCGACGCCACCGCCCACTGGTACCGGGATGGAACCGATTGGCCCTGAAGGGGAAAGGGAAGCGGGTAGGGTTCTTACGGCACGTCTGAAGCCGCGTACTGACCGCGAAGATCAAGCTTCGCCGAGCCAGCCGCGGGCGCCGCGATTGTCCGCAGCCAGGATGAACGTCTCCGCCTTGATGCCTTCCTTTGCGAAGCAGCCAGCCAGGCGTTTTCCGATCTCTGCGGGTTGGGCCCGCACAAAGGCGAGGACGCTTGAGCCGGCCCCGCTCAAGCAGACGCCCATCAGTTCCGGGTGACGCAACGCCAGCGCCTGCTCCAGACCGGGGATCAATCGACGGCGGTAGGGTTGGTGCCACCGGTCGTCAAACAGGAAATTCTCGAGCTGCAGCGTTCCCGCAAAGAACTGGGCGGTGAGTGCCGCGGCGCGTTGCAGGTTGTGCACCGCGTCGTCGCGCGAGAGGTTGGCCGGCAGGATGCGACGAGTCTGGTCGGTCGGCAGGACCCGGTCCGGGACCACCAGCACCAGTTGCAGATTTTCCGGCGCCGGCACCGAGGCGGTGAAGATGCCGTTGGCATGGGCCACGGCCAGAACGAATCCACCGTGCCAGGCCGCGGCGACGTTGTCCGGATGGCCCTCCCATTCTGCGGCTTGGCGGATTAACCGGGTCGCGGTGGGAGGCGTGTCCAGAAGCTTTTCAGCCAACACCAGTCCGGCAACGATGGCCGCCGCGCTCGACCCCAGGCCCACGCCGATGGGGATTTCGTTGCGGATGGAAAGGTCGAATCCACGGGCCTTGCCCTGTTGAGCCAACTGCGCACGGACCACTCGTGCAATCAGATTGGTGGAATCCGGCGCGACTCTCTCCGGGGTGGGGCCCGAGTAACGGACTCGAATGGCATCGTCCATGCGCGGGATCATCTCTGTGTCGAGATAGAGGCTCAGGGCGAGGGCGGCGCAATCGAAGGCGCAGCCAAGGTTGGCGCTGGTGGCGGGAACCCGGACCGACAGGCGGCTCGCGGCCGTCATTCGCCGTCTTGAGCCGGTCGCCGTCTCTCGGGAAGGCGCGGCGAGGCGAGGCCGCCCGCGATGGAGGGAATCAACAGCACTTCATCGCCTTCCTGGAAGTTGTATTGGGGGCCGCCCAGGAAGCGGATGTCTTCATCGTTCACATAGACATTGATGAAGCGATGGAGTTTTCCGTCGGCGTTGCAGAGGGTGCTGCGAATACCGGGAAAGTTCTCTTCCAGTTTGTCGATCAACTCGGAAAGGTTCCGGGCGGACGTCTCGAACGACTCGGCTCCACCGGTGAATCGCCTTAGCGGGGGAGGAATACGAATTTTGACCGGCACGAAAACCTCCTTGTCAGGCGGGAACGGCGTTCAGAACGGCTTCCTCGAACTCGTGCAGCTTGGGTCGGATGGGCACCTTGTCGGTGACCGTTCCGGCGACCGCCTGGATGGTCTTCAACCCGTTGCCGGTAATCGCGAGCACAAGGGATTCTTCCGGATGGATGCGCCCCTGCCGGAGGAGCTTTTGCGTCACGGCGACGGTAACCCCTCCGGCTGTTTCCGCGAATACGCCTTCGGTATTCGCCAGCAGCCTTATGCCTTCGACCACTTCCTCGTCGCTGACATCCTCGGCCCAGCCGCCGCATTGGAGGATCGTTTTGGCGCTGTAAAAGCCGTCGGCCGGGTTGCCGATGGCCAGAGACTTGGCAATCGTTTTCGGTTTTTGCGGTTCAATGTCGCACGTCTGCTTTTTGACGGCGGTGGTAATCGGCGAGCAGCCGGTCGCCTGTGCCCCGTAGAGGCGGACCGGGGCGGGCTCGACCCAGCCGATTTTCTGGAGTTCATCGAACGCCTTTTTGACTTTGGTGATTAAAGAGCCGCCCGCCATGGGGATAACGATGTTCTGGGGCAGCCGCCAGCCCAACTGCTCGGCGACTTCGTAACCGAACGTCTTGGACCCCTCGGAATAGAAGGTGCGCAAGTTCACGTTGACCATGCCCCAGCGGTACTTCTGGGAAATCTCCGCGCAGAGTCGGTTTACTTGATCGTAGTTCCCGGTGATTTTGACCAGTCCGGCCCCGAACACTTGCGTGGCGATGATCTTTTCTGTTTCCAGATCGGCAGGGATGAAGATGTAGCTCTTGAAGCTGCCCGCGGCCGCCTGAGCGGCCACCGAGTTGGCCAGATTGCCGGTCGAGGAACAGCCCACGGTGTCGAAGCCGAACTCCCGGGCCTTGCTGAGGGCTACCGCCACCACGCGGTCCTTGAAGGAAAGAGTCGGGTAGTTTACCGAGTCGTTTTTCAGGTACAGCTCGCGAACCCCCAGACTGGCTCCCAGTTTGGGTGCCCGGATCAGGGGTGTAAATCCCGTTTGCATCCCCACGGACGGGGGGCCCTGGAGGGGAAGCAGTTCCCGGTATCGCCACATGTTCGCGGGCCGGCGCGTAACCGCCTGTTTGGAAACCTCGCGGGTGATGCCTTCGTAGTCATAGATGACTTCCAACGGAGCCCAACAATGCTCACAGGTTGCCAGAGGTTCCACTGCGTAGCTGCGGGAACATTCACGACACCGTAAGCCTAGAATATAGGACACGGCTCCTCCTTTCCGGGTCCATGGTGCCGGTGTCGGGGCCTCGGAGGGGACCGGCGTCCCGGATGGCAGCCGCTCGATACGGCGCTCTCGATTCGGTAAGGTGTGGAATCCGACAAAATAACTCGCCTTTTGACGCTTGGTGTCAGGCTTAGGCCCCCAAAATCAAAAAGCCCCTTTCCCGGGTGGGGAAAGAGGCTGTATAGGACGACCTGCTGTCGGCCCCGCTCATCTTTCCCTTGCCGGGTAGGAATTGGCACCGCACCCGCCGGTATCAGCCGGGCCGGTTGTCGTGGCATCGAAGGGCCCGATCCCTCAGCCACTCTGGATGAGATTCAGGGTATCCTGAAAATTATTCAATTGTCGCTTACATCATAGGCAAGTGGCGCAGGGTTGTCAACCTCAATTTATTTTTCATATTGTGCCCGTGTTGGCCGCCGGCAGGGTCCTGCCGACCGAACCGGTGGACTCGACCCCTCCGGGTGGCTGTGGTATAAAATGGTCGGGGCTTGAAATTTCCTGGAATCAGCATGTGGGTGAGTGCCTGAGTGGGCTGGGCGAAAGGAGGCGAGATGTCGGAGTTGGCCAGCAAGACCTGTGTTCCCTGTCGGGGTGGAGTTCCGCCCTTGCGGGGCGAGGAGTTGAACGCGCTTGCCGGGAAGGTGGACGGCTGGAGCGTCTTCAACGAGCATCATATCGAAAAGAGCTTTGCGTTCCCCGATTTTCGCAAGGCCTTGGAGTTCACCAACCGCGTCGGCGAGGTGGCCGAAGAACAGGGCCACCACCCGGATATTTTTCTGACCTGGGGCAAGGTGGGTATTAAAACCTGGACGCACAAGATCGACGGACTCACCGAAAGCGACTTCATCCTGGCGGCGAAGATCGACCAGTTGCCGGGCGGCTCGGCGAACTGAGTCCTGGGAGGTAGGGTCAATCCGCGCGGCGAGGTCGGGGAGGTCCCCCTCGCGTTGTCCTACTCGCCGCTTCCCGCCAAGTCGAGCAGAAAAGCGTAATCGAAAGCGATATCCCGGTACCTTTTGTAGCGGCCCGAGACGCCGCCGTGGCCGGCTTCCATTTCGGTCTTGAGCAGCAGGCGGTTGTTACCGGTTTTCAGGGCTCGCAGCTTCGCCACCCATTTGGCTGGCTCCCAGTATTGCACCTGAGAGTCGTGCAGGCCGGTCGTCACCAGAAGATGCGGATAGTCTTTGGCCTCTGCCTGATCGTAGGGTGAATAGGAGAGCATGTAGTCGTAATACTTTTTCTCGTTAGGGTTGCCCCATTCGTCATATTCGCTGGTAGTGAGTGGGATGTCGTCGTCGAGCATGGTGGTTACGACGTCCACCCAGGGGACCTTGGCGACCACGCCTTGGAATAATTCCGGCCGCAGATTCATCACCGCACCCATCAGCAGCCCGCCGGCGCTGCCGCCGTAGGCGAACAGGCGGTTCGGGGCGGCGTACTTTTCCCGCACCAGATGCTGGGCACAAGCGATGAAGTCCGTAAAGGTATTCTTTTTCTGCAAGAGCTTCCCGTCCTCGTACCACTTTCGACCCAGCTCCTGCCCTCCGCGAACGTGGGCCATCGCATATACGAATCCCCGGTCGAGCAGGCTGATGCGAAAGGGACTGAACCCGGCGTCCATACTGGCCCCGTAGGAGCCGTAGCCATAGAGCAGCAGCGGATTGGTGCCGTCCTTCGCGAAGCCTTTGCGGTAAACGAGCGAAACGGGGACCCGAACGCCGTCGGTTGCCGTGGCATGGATTCGCTCGGTCCGATAGTCTGCCGAATCAAACCCGCCCAGCACCTCTTCCTGCTTGAGCAGCTTCTTCTCCTGCGTGATCATGTCGTAGTCATAGACTGACTTCGGCGTGGTCATCGAGCTGTAGGTGTAACGAACCCGTGGCGTGTCGAATTCGTAATTGTCGGTGGGATAGGCGACGTAGGCCGGCTCGCCGAAATCCAGGTAGTGCTCACCGGACCCTGACCAGGGCCGGATGCGCATCTCGACCAGCCCATCGGTTCGCTCCACGACCAGGAGGTGGTCGGTGAAGAGCTCGAAGCCTTCCAGAAACACATCCTCACGGTGCGGAATGACCGGCTCCCAATGCGCGATGCCGGTCCTCGCAACGGGTGTCTTCGCGAGGCGAAAATTCCTGGCCTGATGGTTGGTGCGAACGTAGAAAGAGTCCCCATAGTGATCGATGTCGTATTCATGGTCTTTTTGCCGGGGTAGGAAGGTTCGGAAATCGCCTTGCGGATGGTCGGCGTCGAGGTAGCGGAATTCGCTGGCCAGGGTCTGGACCGAACCGATCAGGATGTATTGGTTGGATTTCGTCTTGGCGACAAAGCAGTGAAAGGTTGCGTCGTTCTCCTCGAAGACCAGCTCATCCCGGGCGGGGTCGGTCCCCAAACGGTGCCGATAGATGCGGTAGGAACGGAGCGTGGTCGGATCCTGTTTGGCATAAAAAACCGTCTGGTTGTCGTTGGCCCAGGCCAGGTTTCCGGTTACATCCGGGATCCTGTCGCCCAGTAATTGGCCGCTGTTCAGGTCCTTGAAATGGAGGGTGTAGAAGCGTCGGCCAACGGTATCGACCGCGTAAGCCATAATATCTTGCCCGGGGCTGACCTTGGGCCTGTACACCGAGCAATACTCGTGTCCTTGGGCGACTTGGTTGACGTCCAGCATGACCTGCTCGGGGGCCGCGGACGAATCCTTTTTCCGGCAGTAGATCGGATACTGCCGGCCCTCCTCGGTGCGGGAGTAGTAGTGGAAATCGTCTTTCTTGTAAGGCACGGATATGTCGGTCTGCTTGATGCGGGTCTCGAATTCGCGGAACAACTGGTCCTGAAGGCTTTGCGTGTCGGCCATCCTCGCCGCCGTATATTCATTTTCAGCCTCAAGGTAAGCGATCACCTCGGGATTTTCCCGATCCCGCAGCCAGTAGTAGTTGTCGGTGCGGACGTGGCCGTGTTTCGTGAGTTTTTTTGCAACGATCTTGGCTTTGGGAGGTTCCATATTCCTATCGGACCGGCAATGGGCCGCGCTCAGGCAGAATGCGGCGAGAGGAGCGGCGATGAAAGCGCGCATGGTACTTTCCTCCTTTCACCGGAAAAGGGTCGCCCGAAAAGGGTGGTTCGATTGCGCTTCCAACGAACGATCGAGGGCACGATTTTCGACTCTGCTTCCGACCGAGCCGGAGTTTACAACGGTTTGACCGGGCCGGCAACGCGCCGTAGAGTCGGGGGCGCGCCTTCTTACCGGCGGGCTTCGTAGGCGCGGATCTTTTCTTCGTGCTGGAGGGTCAAGGTAATATCGTCCAGGCCTTCGAGGAGGCACTTCTTGCGGTAGGGGTCGATATCAAAGGGTAGCGATGCACCCTCGCCGTCCGTCATGGATTGCTCGGCCAGATTCACGGTCAGGCGGAAGCCTTCTTTCGCCGTGGCTTTCGTAAAAAGGCCATCGACGGCGTCTTCCGGCAGCGCGACCGGCAACAGGCCGTTCTTGAAGCAGTTGTTGTAGAAGATGTCGGCGAAGGAGGGAGCCACGACCGCGCGGAATCCGAAGTCCATCAGGGCCCACGCAGCGTGCTCACGCGAGCTGCCGCAGCCGAAGTTCTGCCGGGCCAGAAGAATCGAGGCGCCGCGATAGCGGGGCTGATTCAGGGGAAAAGCGGCATTCGCGGTTCCGTCGGGCCGCAGCCGCCAATCGAAGAAGAGCCCTTGGGCCAATCCCGACCGCGTAATGGCCTTCAGGAACTGCTTCGGGATGATCTGATCGGTATCAACGTGCGCACGGTCGAGCGGTGCGACGGATCCGGTGAAAGTTGCAAATGCCTTCATGCGGTCACCCTCGAGGTTGTGATACCGCTTCCGGGGGCAGGTTCCACTCCCGGACATCGACGAAATGCCCCTTGAGGGCGGCCGCGGCCGCCATGAGGGGACTGACCAGGTGCGTTCTGCCGCCCTTGCCCTGGCGCCCTTCGAAGTTGCGATTCGAGGTGCTGGCGCAGCGCTGCCCAGGCTGAAGAATATCCGGATTCATTCCCAGGCACATGCTGCAACCCGCATTGCGCCACTCGAAGCCGGCTTGGGTAAAGACGCGGTCAAGTCCCAGAGCTTCCGCCTCGGCCTTCACTTGCTGCGAGCCGGGCACCACCATGGCGTGGACGTGATGGGAAACCTTTCGGCCTTGGACGACGGCCGCAGCCGCCTTCAGGTCTTCGAGGCGGGAATTGGTGCAGGAACCGATAAAGACGCGATCTACGGGGATGTCGGCAATCGCCGTGCCGGGTTGAAGTCCCATGTACTCGAGGGCCATCCGGGCGGCCTTCGCCGCCACCGGGTCGGGGATGGAGCCGGGGTCAGGAACGCGCCCCGTAACGTCCGCCACCATGCCGGGATTGGTTCCCCAGGTTACTTGCGGGGCCAGCGCAGAGGCTTCCAGGACGTACTGCTTGTCGAAGGTGGCTCCTGGGTCCGTGCCGAGGGCGAGCCACTGCTCACAGGCTATCTCGAAGTCTTTTCCTTGCGGGGCATACCGGCGTCCCCGCATGTACTCGACCGTGGTCTGGTCGGGGGCCATCATTCCCGCCCGCGCGCCCGCTTCAATGGACATGTTGCAAACGGTCATCCGTTCTTCCATCGACAGACTTTCGATGGCCGGACCGCGGTACTCCACCACGGCACCCGCCGCCCCTCCGGTTCCGATGCGTCCGATAAGGCCGAGGATAATGTCTTTGGCCGTAACGCCGGCGGGTCGTTTTCCCTCCACGCGAATTTCGTAGGTTTGAGGGCGGGACTGCCACAGGCATTGCGTGGCCAGAACGTGTTCGACTTCGCTGGTGCCGATGCCGAAGGCCAGCGCGCCGAACGCTCCGTGCGTGGAGGTGTGGGAGTCGCCGCAGACAATGGTCGTGCCGGGCTGCGTCAGACCCAGCTCCGGCCCGATGATGTGTACGATGCCCTGATCGGGGCTGTTCAGGTCCACCAGCGGCACGCCGAATTCCTGGCAGTTCTCGGCCAGATATTCCACCTGCCGGGCCGAGATAGCGTCCACGATCGGCAACGAACGGTCTGTAGTGGGAACGTTGTGGTCCATGGTGGCGAAGGTCAGGTTCGACCGGCGCACTTGGCGTCCCGCCAGACGCAAGCCTTCGAAGGCCTGGGGCGAGGTGACCTCGTGTACCAGGTGAAGGTCGATATAGAGAAGGATCGGCCGGCCCGGTTCTTCATGGACGACGTGCCGATCCCAGATTTTCTCAAAAAGCGTCTTGGCTGCCATCATCTTTAGGGAACGGAGAGGTTACGCGCCTTTCCCGGCTATGTTAACAAATAACGGGCAGGGACGGAAGGCGGAGCTATGGAACCAGGTTGGCTTGCGCTGGGCGCGAAGGTTCGGTAAGGAAATTCCGGGGCTTCGCCCTGGTTTACTTCCCAGGTCGGAGACAATAGAATTGAGCCCGATTCGGACCGGCATGATAAGGATGCGAGCTTGGGCGATGCTTCTCAGGATAAAGATTCCCATTCATTTCCTATGGGTGGCGGCGCTTGCCGGCTGCGGACGGTCGGGGCCACCTTACAACCCCACCGAGGCGCTGGAGACGTTCCAGATCGAGCCGGGGTTTCGGATCGAGCTGTTCGCCGCTGAGCCGGACGTCTTCGACCCGGTGGCGATGGAGTTCGACGAAGACGGGCGAATCTATGTGGTGGAGAACTCGGGCTACCCTCTCGACACGGAAAACAAGGTGGGCCGCGTCCGGTTGTTGGAAGACACCGACGGCGACGGGCGGCCGGACCGGAGCACCGTCTTTGCCGAAAAGCTCACTCTGCCAACCGGCGTGATGCGCTGGAAGAGGGGCATTCTGGTAACCGATGCGCCGGACATTTTGTATTTCGAGGACACCGACGGTGACGGGCGGGCAGACCGCCGCCGGGTCGTGTTGACCGGATTCGCCGTTACCAACCCGCAGCACACGGTCAATGGCCTGGTGTACGGTCTGGATAACTGGATCTATGCGGCCCACGAGCGGGCGACGACGACGGTGGTCTTCCCGGAGAAATTCGGCGACCCGGGCACCGACCTCCGCTTTCCCGAGCGGCCCGACGTTCCCGCCTTGTCGGCGCAGGGGAGGAACATCCGCTTCCGGCCCGAGACCTATCAGGTCGAGACGCTCTCGGGCTCCTCGCAATTCGGCCACGCCTTCGACCCGTGGGGTCATCACTTTACGATGAACAACTCGAACCACGCGCGTCATGAAGTGATGGCCGCCCGCTATCTGGCGCGGAATCCGGACTTGGCGCTGGCTTCTGCCATGCAGGACCTGTCCGATCACGGAAACGCCGCTCCGGTATTCCCCGTCACTCTCCGTCCTCGGCTGGATATGTTCACCGAGCCGGGACGAATGACCTCGGCCTGTAGCCTTACGTTTTATCTGGGGGGTGCGTTTCCGCCGGCTTTTCACGGCATCGCCTTCGTCGCCGAACCGGCTCAAAATCTGGTTCACGTGGATCGGTTTCTGCCCTCCGGCTCTACCTTCATCGCCCGGCGCGTGCAGGAGCGCCGGGAATTCCTGGCCTCTACCGATAGCTGGTTTCGTCCGGTCAACTTTGTCGTGGGCCCCGACGGAGCCCTGTACCTGCTCGACTATTACCGGCCCATCATTGAGCACCCGGAATGGATGGCCAGCGAGTATCATGGCCACGACCATCAACATACCCAAGAGCTTTACCAGGGCAACCGGCGGGGGCGGATTTACCGCATCGTGCCGGAAGCGGAACCTCCTTTCCCCGTTACCCAACCGGTTCGGCTCTCGCAAGCCTCCGAGGTGGAGTTGGTGGCCCGGCTTGCCCATCCCAATGTCTGGTGGCGGCGCACGGCGCAGCGACTCCTGGTGGACCGCAAAGCTCTGAACGCGGTGGATCGGTTGGCGCGGCTTTTCCGCCAGAGCGCCTCTGGAGTGGGGCGGCTCCACGCTTTGTGGACTTTGGAAGGTCTGGGGAAATTGGACACCGCTCTGATTGAGCAGGCCCTGGCGGACGTTGAGCCGGGGGTGAGAGAGAACGCCATCGTTCTGGCCGAGTCGCGTTGGTTGGATTCGCCCCGGCTGGTCGCGAAGTTGCTCAAGATGACGGACGATTCCGATCCGAAAGTGCGCTTCCAGTTGCTCTGTACGCTGGGGTTTGTGAGTTCGTCTTCGGCGCTCGCGGCGCGCGACCGGTTGCTGTTCGGCAGTCTCGAGGATCAGTGGATGCAGGCGGCGGCGCTCAGTGCCTCCTCGGACGGCGCAGCGCGCCTGTTTCGACTGGCGGTCGCCGCAAAGGGACCGGCGGCGGGGACGGGGGATGCGGGACGTGCCGGCTTGATTCGACAGATCGCCTCCCTCATTGGGGCGAGAAATAACCGGAGCGAAATTGGGCTGGTTCTTCGCGCCGCGGCCCAGGCAGGGGGAAAAGATAACGAGGAGTGGCGCGCGGCAAGTCTCCAGGGTCTGGCGACGGGACTCAAGAGAAAGAGTGGGGGAAACGGTAAGGGAATCCGGGTTGATACCCAGGTGTTGATGAATCTGTATCGCGGGGAAGGGGCCGGACTGCGGCGGGCCGCCCTGCGAGTGCTCGAGGTCGTCGAGCTCCCCCGCGACCCCGGCTGGAACAAAATGCTGGAGAACGCTGCATCGGTTGCGGGCGACGTGGAGGCCGACCCGGATCGCCGGGTGGATGCGGTGGGTCTGTTGGCGCTGTCGGATTCCGCCCGCTGGGCTCCTCTGTTCCAGAAGTTGATCGACCCTCGGCAACCGGAACCCGTGCAGCGAGCCGCTGCCCGGTCCTTGGGGACGATCGCAGGTGAACAAGCGAGCCGCTTTTTCCTGAGTCGCTGGCGGTCCATTACGCCCTCCGTAAGGCAGGAAGCTGCGAACACCCTGTTGGCCAACCCCGCGCGGTCCCGTTTGCTGCTGGCGGCGTTGGAGAAAGGCGAGATACAGAGCTGGACTCTCTCGACCCGGCAACGCAACCGGCTTTCCATGTCCGCGGATGAGGGGATTCGCCGGAGGTCGCGGTCCTTATTTGGGACCAAGCCGGTGGAGCGAGAAGAAGTGCTGAAGCGATACGAGCCGGCGCTGGAGAAGGAAGGCAATGCGGGCCGCGGGCGGGAAGTTTTCCAGCAGGTTTGCGCGCAATGCCACCGATTGTACGACGATGGCGTCGAGGTCGGGCCCGATCTGGGTACCGTCCAAGCCCATCCGAAGCGAATGTTGCTGGCCGACATCCTGAACCCCAACCAGTCCATTGCCCAGAACTACGAAACCTACGTGGTCGAGACCCTGTCGGGAAGAATGGTGGACGGTGTGCTGGGAACGCAAACGCCCACCAGCATCACCCTGCGACAGGAAGAGGGCCGCGAAGAGGTGATTCTTCGCCAAGAGATTCGTCGCATCTATGCCGCGCAGCTCTCCGGCATGCCGGATGACCTGGACCGGCAAATCAGCGTCGGGCAAATGGCGGATTTGTTGGCTTACTTGAAGATCGCGCGTTAGTCGCTTCGCTGCGACCGGCTTTCATCGAAACGACAGGATCGTGTTGGGTCGAACCGTGATGAAAACGCTCTGGTCCGCGCGTCGGTAGTATTGCGCATCCCACCGGTCCGTGAGCCCTCCATTGAGTTCGGGAAGAGGCTGGTCGCCGGCAAGAATTTCGACCCATTCCGGGGCCTCGAATTCCAAGGTGATGCTGCCGGAGAAAACCTGCGGGTCCAGCTCGTTATAGGCAACGAAGCGGGCTAGGGTATTTGCGGGTTCCTGAAGCATGCGGACGGAAGTGGTTTCGGTCAGGGTGCGGTAGGCGTACAGAGGTCCCATCGGCACATACCAGATGTCCTTCCGCCCGGCGATGTAGTTCAGGTGACGCTCATAGAATTGGCCCGGGCCGTAGTCGAGCCATTGGGGATGGGTAAGGAAGTGGTAGATGCCGCCTCTTTGGTACACCTGATCGAATTTACGGTTGATTTCGGTAACGTCGGTCCGGCCGGTTTTGGCAATGCCTCCCTTTTTCTGAACCACCTGTGTATAGGCGGCACGATAGGATTCGGCTGCGTAGGTCTGAAGGTCGGGAACATTGTGCAGGTCCTGCTCTTCTCCGGGATAGGTGCGGGCCGTCAGGTAGCCGGCGCGGGCCAGTTTTCTCCGCACGAACTCGAATCGCTCACAGTTCCCGCACGGGTAGGCCCAGGACCAGACGTAAGGCTGATCGGTAAAAGCTAGAATATCGTCTCGCGAACCGGAGACCTCGTAGTCGGTATAGGCCCGGAAGCAAAACAGGGGAGTATCCGGCCACTGGCACTGGTGGCGGCGGGAGTGGGAGCCGATTTCGTGCCCGTCGCGCACCGCCTGCCGTAATCGGTTCCAGAGCTTTGCGATGGGCTCTCTCTCGGTGCTGATGAAGACCGTAGCCTTGACGCCGTACTGATCCAGAGCATCCAGGCAGTCCGGGACCAATGCGGAGGAATCGTCCACCGTGTGAGTCACCACGGCTTGGGCGTTGTTGAGGTAGGGAGTCTTTCCCCGAAAACGAATCGCGCTGCCCGCGTCGGGGTCCTTCAGGTCGGAGGCCTGGAGGCTGAGCCGCTCGAGCGGGCTCCCCGCGAGCCGGCCGATGGGCGCCGGCTCGGCGGTGAAGTCTCGAATGTCGATCAGGGAGAGGTGCGCGTCCCCAAAATACCGCCCCCCCGTTACCGACAGAGCGACCAGCAATAAAAATCCTGTATAGAGGATGAGCTTGTTCATGCGTGTGCCTCCGATGACCTTTAGGACCGGTCATGGCTTGGGGGCGGCTCGTTATTGTACCCCGAACGGAATGGATTCCAAGGATCAATCGGATCGCTGCCCGGCCGTAGGAAGGTCTGGTAGTGCTGGGCGCGGAAAGCACCCCGGCGGGGTCCGGCTTCGGGGCCGACCGGGCCGTTCAGCGCGGGGTCGAGCGGCGGGCGTGACCGATCCCATGGCTCGCGGTCGCCTCGGCTCCGTCTTCGACGTGCTGCACGGTCGCTCCGGTCAGGACGATCTCCCCGTCGCGCATTTTCATTCCCCCTTGCGGCATTGCCGGGCCGTCGTGGTCCCGGAAGTACAGCGGCAGGCCATCCGCGAGATTGGGCGGGCGGTTCTGGGGACTCTGGCGCTGATGGTGGATGTGGATGTGCGGTTCGCTGGTGTTGCCGGAGTTGCCGCATGCGCCCATCGGTTCCCCCTCTTGCACGTCGTCGCCCGCTTCCACCAAAACGCTGCCGGGCTTCAGGTGGGCGATCACCAGAAAGGTTCCCGTCTCGAGCTGGAGGACAACGGAGTTGCCGACGGGGTTCTTGCGATCCTTGCTGGTCTTGCCGGGAACGTGGTCCGGCGCTCCGTCGGTCGCGTGATGAACTCGAGCGGAGACCGGCGCGACAACGGGAGTGCCGTAGCAGCCGTAGTCCGCGAGGTTCTCCGAGCCGTGCATCGCTGGCTCGACGACGAGGTCGTAGGCCCAGCGCTGGTCGGGGTATGCCGCGTGGTAATTGGTAGCGCGTCGATCCCCTCCCCAGGCGACGCGCAGCTTCTCGTTCGAGGGCAGGCGAACCGAGGCCGACGGGCTCGATGTCGCCAGGTCGAAGGGAAACGTCACGGCGAGGAGGCCCAAGCTCCACAGGCCGGGCCATAGGGCCAGCCCCGCCAAGGCGAAAGTCGCCTGCATTGGCCGGCTGAACCGACGCTTGCGGACGGCGTGGACGAACAAGACCAGCAGGGATGCCGGGGCGAGCAGTTGGCCGGCACTGATCAGCGCCGTCCAGCCGATGACAGCCCGCATGCCACCGGAGAAAAACAGCGCCCATGCGGGCAGGATCGTGACCGCCAGCAGAACCGGCAGGACCCACCGCACGACGGACCGGAATCGGGTTAAGGATGCTTGGGCCACGCTCGAACTCGGCAGCAAGGCACCGCCCCCTCGACGGGGATGGCCTGGATCGGAGACGTGTTCCTCTCCCGCAACGGTCCTGCAGTGAGGCAGCGCGTGGTAGCCGTGGCACGGGCATCCACCCTAACCACGTCCCAGCGTGAGACCGGGTCCTCTCTGCCGTCCAGTGTTTCAGCACCCCTCCCGGAAGGGGCCGACCTCCAGGGTATCAATCTTCACCCCGTCACTTGGCTTCCACACCGGCTGACCCCCTCGGCCTGCGAATCGCATCGGGCCCAGACCCCAGGGGCCAGCAGCAGCGGATATCTCCGCCCAACCACCGTCCTCAGCTACGCCACGGAGCGGGTCGGTCCGCAGCGTCCGTTCCGTTTTTCTCGCCGCCGTCCGATCCTTTCTCGGCCTTTGCGGCGCCTTGCTTCTGACTACGATGCCAGTATGCGCAAGGCGGTTACCCGGCTGTCAAGCAAAAACGACACGCAACGAGAACATGCACAACATCTAGTACATTTTCTGCATTCGAGACGTGATGAGCGCGCGCGACCCCACCTCTTTCCCATGCGGATCGGTATTTTTAACTGCGGATATTCGCCAGCAGGGAATCGGCAGCCAGCTCGGCGCTGTGGATGCAGTCGGGAATGCCCACTCCCCGATAAGCGTTCCCGGCCAGAGCCAACCCTTTCGACTGTTCCAGTATTCGTTCAATGCGGGAAACGCGGTCCAGATGTCCGACGGCGTATTGGGGCATGGAGTCGGCGTAGCGGCGAATGGAAACGTGCGCGGGGGCACGGGTAATGCCGAGGAGGAATCGCAGGTCTTCGCGCACCGCTTGTAGCATGGCTGCGTCGTCTTGATCCGCCATTTCAGGTTGCAGAGCGCCTCCCAGGAAGGCCCGGAGCACGGCCTTACCCTCGGGAGCGCGGCCGGGGAATTTCACGCTGCTGAAGGTGCACGCCAGAATCGAGCGGCCCTCTGCCGGGGGAACTACAAGGCCGAATCCCGCCAGGGAATGGGGCACGTCGGACCTCGCATAGGTCAGATTCACGGTAGCCGACCCGGCATAGGAGATGCTCCGCAATTCTCCGGCCAGGCCGGGAAAGTCTTCCTCCAGAATCCGTGCTGCCTGCGGCGCGGGTAGGGCCACGCAGACTCCCTCCGTTTCCATCCGCTCATTATTTCGGAGGTGGATGATCCATCGATTCGCGGTGGGATCGGGTTGAATCCGTTGCACCGGTGAGTCGAGGCGGAGCGTGCCTACCGGCAGCGCCCCTTCCAAGGCATCCACCAGGACCTGCATGCCGCGATCGAAGGAACAGAACAGATCGTAGCGGGCGCCGGCGGAACTCTCACCGGCCGGTTTTTTCTGCCGTCGGCGCAGGGCGCGGATGAGGCTTCCGTACTGTTTTTCCATCTGCAGAAATTGCGGCATCGTGGCCTGCAAGCTAAGCTGGTTCACGTCGGCGGTGTAGATGCCTCCCACCACAGGCTGAGCCATCCGATCGACGGCCTCGCGTCCGAAGCGCCGGCGGACGAAGGCCCCCACCGTTTCGTCTTCCGTGGTCTTTTTCGACGGGATGAGAAGCTCCAGTCCCATCCGCAGCTTTCCCGGCCAACTGAAAATCGGTGAGGTGAGGAAGGGCCAGAAACGGGAAGGGGAGATCAGGTGGAAGCCTTGCGGAATGGGGAGCAGGCGGCCTTGGCGGGCGATGAAGGCTCGGCGGTGGTGGGGGTTGGTGCCGATGAGCCTGGGGTGCAGGCCGAGTTCCTGGGCGAGGTGCAAGGCCCAGGGTTTTTCCGTGATAAACGAATCCGGCCCGCCTTCCAGAAGGAATCCGTCGGTCTGGTCCGTGCGGACAACGCCGCCTGGGCGTCCGCTCGCCTCGCAAAGGCGGACTTCCAAAGGGTGCTGCCGCGCCGCCTGCGTCAGCCGATAAGCCGCAGCCAGCCCGGTTATGCCACCGCCGATGACAGCGAGGGTGGATCTGGACTGCGTCATGCTTTGGCAGCTTCCTGCTTTTGCCGGATGAGTTGGGCTATCATGGCGATGAATGCGGGATGGTCGCCGACAGTAGGTGCTCGCAGGAGCCGGATCCCCGCTTCCCGGGCAGTGGCGCGCGCTTCGCGGTCGAGATCGTAGAGTACCTCGACGTGATCGCAAAGGAACCCGATGGGAACCAGAATGATGCGGTGAAATCCCTCCCGGGCCTTTTGCCGGATGGCATCGTTCACGTCGGGTTCGAGCCACGGATCGCGAGGGTTTCCGCTCCGGCTCTGGTAGGCCACCGACCAATCGGCCATGCCCAGCCGGGAAGCCACGCCGGCGGAGGAAGCGTGAATTTCTGCGACGTAGGAAGACCGATCGGCCATCGCCTGCGGGATGGAGTGCGCCGTAAAGATCAGCGCGGTCCGATCCTTGCCATCCCGCGCCTTGGCGGGGAAGACCTCGCGAACTTGTGCGGCGGCCGCCGCAAGAAATCCTGGATGGTCGTGCCAGGGGTCCAGATAAGCAACCACGGGTGATGGAGACCCCAAATCCTTGCGGGCTTGCTCTACCTCGGTTCGATAACGTTCCCAGCTCGCTTCCGAGCGGTGCGGGGCGAGAATGAATCCGACGGCAGCTTGCCTGCCTTCCTGCACCATTTGTGCGATCGCGTCCCGGATATAGGGGGACCAATTCCGCAGCCCGACGTAAACGGGAAGGGCGGAGCCATTCCGTTCGAGATGCTTACCCAGGGCCTGCGCTTGCCGGAAAGTATATGGGTTGTAGGGGGAATATCCCCCGATCTCCTCGTAGTGATGAACCACTTCTTCATACCGTTCGCGGGGCACCGGTCGGCCTCGCAGGACGTTATCGAGGAACGGGCGGATTTCTTCCGACCGGGTCGGCCCGCCGAATCCAACCAACAGCACGCTGTCGAAAGGCATAGAGTTTCGCTTTTTCGTCAGTGCTTGCGGGCGCTGGTCGCCTCGTGAACGTAATCGACCAGAGCCATAACGTGGTCGAGAGGAGTTTGAGGCAGGATGCCGTGGCCCAGGTTGAAGATATGCCCGGCGCGCCCGCCGGCCTGATCGAGAATTCGTCGGGCTCGTTGGCGGATATAGGCGGGCTCGGAAAACAGGACCAGGGGATCGAGGTTGCCCTGAACGCCTACCCCCTCGCCAAGCTGGCCCCAGGCTTGATCCAATTCCACCCGAAAATCGAGGCCGATGACGTCCCCCCCCGCCTCTTTCAGGTCTTCCAGCAGATTTCCCGTGCCGGTTCCGAAATGAATCACCGGAATACCGGGAGTAATGCCTTGCATCAGCGAACGCGTGTGCGGGAGAACGAACTCGCGATAATCGGCCGGTCCCAGGCAACCGACCCAAGTGTCAAAAATCTGTACGGCTTGGATTCCTGCCGCGATCTGAGCGTTGACATATTGGGTAAGGCTGCGGCTCAGGTGTTGCATCAACGCATGCCACGCTCCCGGGTCCCGATACATGAGCCGTTTGGTATGGACGTAATTCTTCGAGGCGCCTCCTTCGATAATATAGGAGGCCAACGTGAAAGGAGCCCCACAGAACCCCAGCAGCGGCGTGCGCGAATCGAGGTCCTCACGGGTCAGGCGGATGGCCTCGTAAAGGTAGGCCAGGGATTGTTCCGGCTTCACCTCCGGCAGGCGGTCAACGTCGGCGGTCTCCCTCAACGCCGGCCGGACGATGGGGCCTTCCCCCGTATCGTATTCGAGGTGATAACCGAGCGGTTCGACGATGAGCAGAAGATCGGCAAAGATGATGGCTGCGTCGGCCCGGATCCTGCGGGCAGCGGTGACGGTCACCTCAGATACAAGCTCGGGGGTTTTGCAAAGCTCCAGGAAAGTGACTTTCGCGCGGAGATCGCGGTATTCCTTCATGTATCGCCCCGCCTGACGCATCAGCCAGATGGGTGTGGCGTCGGTCGGCTCCCTTCGGCAGGCCTTCAGGAAGCGCGAGTCCCACCAAAGGTCCCGGGGACGAGTTGCGGGCGGAGTTAGCTCGCTGACGGTGACGCGGGAACCCGGGAGCGTGTCTTTATGATTCTTTGCGCGCAGCAGGACGGCGGCTCTGCGGGCGGTTTCGTTCACCAGAACTCCCATCTTGGGATGTTCGGGTTCCAGGTCCACCGTGAGCCCGTGCGAGCGGAGCGCCTCGCTGCAGGTGGGCCCTACGGAGCCGACCACGCAGGTTGCAAATCCTGCGAGCAACGCGTCGGTCAGCCCGGCCTGAGACGCGACTTGAAACATGTGGTGGACCTGAGCCGCGTTCGTGAACAGCGCGACCCGGACGCTTCGCTCCGCAATGACTTCCACGGCGCGGCGCAACGGAGCCGTATCCTCCGGCAGCGACCAGCGGTACACCGGCACCCGAAACACCTCGGCGCCGAGCGCACCGAGTTCCTGCAGGAAGGCCTCGTTGGCGACGCCGTATTCCTGCACGGCGATGCGGCTCCCTGCGAGCGTAAAACCGCGGGCATTTTCGTCGAGTTCCTGGAGGATTTCCCGCCACGTATTGGGTTCCGGAACGGTGATGGTGATCGGAACTTGAAGTTCCCGCAGAACTTTTACCGGTTTGGGGCCGCGGGCCACGACGGTGATCTGGGAGAGCGCGCGGACAACCTTTGCGCGGGGAAAGCGGGATTCCAGAACGTCGAACAGGGTACGGGTCCCCACGCCGGTCATGAAAATAACGGCATCAAACCCTCCGGAGAACAGAATTTCTCCAAAACGGAAGGCCGCCGGATTATCCTCCAGGGGAATTTCTCGCAGCGAGGGGGCCGATCGCGGTATGCCCCCGTAGCGAGTGATCAGCGCGGCCATCTCTTTGGCCCGCCGACTTTCGAAGGTGACGACCTCCAGGCCGCTGAGGCCCGCGGTTTCGGTTCGGGGACTGCCCATGATTTACCCTTCCTTAAGAGACTACCATAGAAAGATCGATATCAGTCTCCAACGGCGTTACCGCCTTAAAGGGGTGCAACTTTCTGGAAGCGAACCCGTTTGGAGCAGGAAGAACGGCCGCTATTTAGTCTTCTCGGAAATGCCCTACCCTTGTCTCCGTTTGCGGAACTCATCCACGGCGACGGCCAGGACGATGACCGAGCCGATCAGTACCTGCTGCCAAAAGGGGGATACATCGAGCAGGTTGCTGCCGTTTGAAATCAGGCTCATGATGAAGGCCCCCACGATGGTCCCGGAGACCCGCCCCTCCCCGCCGGCCAAACTCCCCCCGCCGATGACGACCGCGGCAATAACGGATAGCTCGTAGCCTTGGCCCGAGGTCGGCTGGCCGGTCATCAACCGCGAGGATTCGATCATCCCCGCCAATCCTGTAAAGGCTCCACTGATCATATAAATGGCGATCAGGTAGGCGGTGATGGGGATGCCCGCATAGCGAGCGGCTTCGCGGTTGCTGCCGATGGCATAGGCATATCTTCCCAGGCGGGTGTGTTTCAGCAGGTAGCCTGTAAGGAGCGCGAGTGTTACCAGGATGGCCAGCGGCACCGGCACCACCTTCAGGATGTTTCCATCTCCCAGGAACCCAAACGAGTGCGGTAGGCGAACCACCGGAAGCCCGTCGGTGATGACCAGCGTTACCCCGCGCGCGGCGCCGAGGGTACCCAGGGTCGCGATAAATGGGCTGACGTGAAGTTGGCTTATGAGCAGGGAATTGATCAGACCCCAGGTCATGCCCGCCGCCATGGCACCCGCCAGGGCCAGCGGCAGCGGCCAGCCGGCCTGAAGGAGCAGGGTCCCCAGAATGCCCGCAAAGCCCATCACGGAGCCGACCGAAAGATCAATGCCTCCGGAGATGATAATGAGCGTCATCCCCAGGGCCATGATGTTGATAACGGCGGTTTGCCGGGCGACGTTCGAGAGATTTTGAATCGTCAGAAAGCGAGGCGAGAGAATGGAGAGGATCAGAAAGAGTCCCGCCAGGCCGGCAAAAGGCAAGAGTTTCTCCGCCCACTGCCTCGATAAATGGGGAGGTCTATAAGCGGTGGGGTTGGCGGTAGGATGGGTTCTCGTTTCGTCCATAGCAATTCTTTCCGATACAGGCAGATACAGGAGGAATGCGCTCGCCGGCACGGGGGCGTTTCGCCGCATACGGAGCCATTCAGGCCGGTAGATTCAGCGCCCTTTCCGGGCCCGTTCCGGCAGCCGGCCGTGCCGAGAGGGCTGCGAAGTGCATGATCTCTTCCTGGGTCGTTTTGCGGGTCTCCAGTTGCTTGACGATTTGCCCGGCGCGCATTACCAGCACCCGGTCACTCATGCCGAGAATCTCCTCGAACTGGGAGGAAATCATCAGAATGGCTGCGCCCGATTCGGCCAGTTCGTTCATCAATTTGTAGATTTCGGCCCGCGAGCCGACGTCCACGCCCCGGGTCGGCTCGTCCATGAGAAAGATACGCGGCTTTGCGAAGAGCCATTTCGCCAGGATCACTTTCTGTTGGTTGCCTCCGCTCAGGGCCGACACTTTCTGGGAGACCGAGGCGGCGCGAATGTGCAATCGTCTCAGGTAGCTTTGGGCCATCCGTCTTTCCTCCGCCAAGCGGATTTTACCGGCCCGAACCAGGCGGGAAAGATTGGCGAGAGAGATGTTGTGACTGAGGGAAACCGACAAGGCCAGTCCGGTAGCTTTGCGGTCTTCGGTTATCAGAACCATCCCGGCGCGGATGGCATCTCGAGGCTGACGAGTCGTTATGAGACGCCCTTCGATCCATATCCGGCCGGAGTCGGCGGGGCGGGCGCCGAAGAGCGTTTCGGCCAACTCCGTCGAACCGGCTCCGATCAACCCGGACAAGCCGACGATTTCCCCCGCGCGAACCTCCAGGCTGGCCCCCGCAAAGTCGCCCCGTCGGGAGAGATTCTCGACCTGCAAGAGGACCTCGCCGGGTTGACGTTTGCGCGCTGGAAACATTTCGCCCAGTTCGCGGCCCACCATGGAACGAATTAACGGGGCAAAATCGGTCCGCGGCATCTCCCCGCGATGGGTGACTTTCCCGTCACGCATCACGGTGACCCGGTCGGCGATTTGTGCCAACTCTTCCAGACGGTGCGTAACGAAGATCATCGCCACACCTTGCTGGCGCAGCCTTCCGATTACCCGAAACAGTTCCTTCACCTCCGGGAGGGAGAGGGACGAAGTAGGCTCGTCCATGATAATCAGCCGGCTCGATCCCATCACGGCGCGCGCAATTTCCACCAACTGCTTCTCCGCCGGATTGAGGTGTTTTACGGGGATGGACGGATCAAGGGCGAATCCCAATTCGGTCAGGAATGACTCGGCCTGGCGAAGTTCCGCGCGTCGGTCCAACCGCCCCCAGCGGCTGACCGGCTCGCGCCCCAGAAATAGATTGGCGGCTACGCTCAAATGGTTCGCCAGGCTCAGTTCCTGGTGGATCATGGTGATGCCCCGTCTTTGCGAGTCGGAGCGTGAGCCGAGTCGGAGCGGGCTTCCCTTCCAGAGAAGGGTTCCCCCGTCCGGGGACAATTCGCCGGCCAGAATCTTCATCAGGGTGGATTTGCCGGCGCCGTTTTCTCCCACCAGCCCGTGCACTTCGCCGGCGCGCACCTCCAGGCTGACTTGGTGAAGGACCCGGACACCGGAGAAGGACTTGGATACCCCGCTTATGCGAAGACGCGGCGGTGCGCCGGCCGGTGGTGCCACGTTGGGAAGAGGCCCTGCCATCACTCAGCGATTCTTCAAATAGCGGTCGATTTCCGCTTGCGGCTCCAGCAGCCGAAGAATTTTAGGGTTCTGGGAATTCTCACGGGTGACCAGAGTGGGTGGGATGTCGATTCGCCGGGGGGGAGTGCCGCCCTCCAGTTTGTCCGTCAGCGTGTGGAAAGCTTGGTAGGCCATCGTGAAGGGGTCCTGTAATACCAGCGAATCCAGGGCCCCTGCTTTCATGTCTTCCACCAGAGTGGGCGAGGTGTCGAATCCCACGATCTTGACCTTGCCGGCAAGCCCTCGCGCCTTAACCGCCTGCACCGTGCCGATCGTGCCCGGCTCAGCGGAACTGAAGATCCCGTCCAGCTCGGGATGGGCCGTAAGGAAGTCTTCGGCAACCCGCAGCGACCGCGCCGCCTCGCCCATGCCGTACTGAAAAGCGACAAGATTCAGGCCTGGAAATTCCTTCTCCAGGGTTTCGCGAAAACCGTTTTCCCGTTCGATGGATGAAGCGCTCCCGGGCATGACCCCAATCATGGCCACCCGGCCTTTGCCGCCGAGAATTTCGGCCATGCGCCGGGCAGCGATTGCGCCTCCACCGTAGTTATCGGTCGCTACAAAGGAGACGTAGTTTTCGGCATTGGCACCGGAGTCGAAAATGGTCAGCGGGATTCCGGCCCGGCTGGCCCGCTCGATGACGGGCACCAGAGCTTCCTGGTCGGAGGGTGCCAGCAGAATGCCCTCGACGCCGCGATGGATGAGGTCGTCCACGATAGTGATCTGCCGCGTGAATTCCGCTTCGATGGCGGGACCGTTCCAGATGACCTCGAAGCCCGCTTCCTGAGCCGCGGCCTGGGCACCGGCGTGCACGGCCCGCCAGAAGTAGTTGGATTGTGATTTCGGAACCACACCGATGGCGCGCCGGTCGCTCCTTCCGCAATGGAGGGTGGAGGTCAGGAAGGGAACCAGAAAAAGGAGGATGCGAAAATAGCTCATCATGGATTCCTGCTCAGCCGGAGAATGGCTCCCCACCGCGTTGGTTGCGGCGATGCTATCCAGGGGAAAGGCTCGGATCCAGCCTTTCGCCTCGGCTCGGTACGGAGGCGGCGTCTCGCAGGGCCGGGTGTCAGACCTCCAGGTCGTTCAGGTCCAAGCGATCTTCCTGTTGTAGGCGCTCGAAAATTTCCACCGTTTTGGCAATACCTTCTTCCAGAGGAGTGCGAGGCACGTCTCCCAGGTTTTTCACCAAGAGACTGTCATCCAGATCGAACGCAATCGGCAGTTGGGGACCTTGGGCTTGGATGAGCCCTCGGGCCGGAGGATAGGCCCGCTCCAGACGTTCGATGAACTCCGCCATTTGGATCACCGTACCCCGCAGAGTGTAAACCTTGGCTCCCGTCATGTCCGCTTGGGAGAAACGGAGGAAGATTTGCGCGGTATCCTCGGCGAACTGCAAATCCAAACCGCCGGTAAACTTGATCGTGTAGGGGCGTCGCGCTACGGCAGCCTTGATGGCCTTGGTGGGCCCTGAGGTGACGCCTTGGTCTCGACCCACTCCGTAAAGCGCCCAGGGTCTTAAGCCTACACTCGAGATAGCATGGGTTTGGTAGTAAACGCGGGCATTACCTTCATTGCACTGTTTGAATACGCCGTAATGAGTGCCGGGATACAGGGATGCGCCCTCCTCCACCGTTTTCCGGCCATAGAACTCCTCCGGCCCGAACACGGCGGCCGAACTCGCATAAACCACGCTTTTGATTTGCCGGGAATGGATCCGCGCGGCTTCAAACACATTGAGCGTGCCCAACACGTTGACCTGGGCGCCCAACGGGGGGTCAGCCGCGCAGAACGGAACTTGCAGGGCTGCCAAATGAATCAGATGGGTGATACCGTGAGCGCCGACCGAGTCGGTTACATCTTCGGTCCGCGTAATGTTCCCCTGGAGAAAAGTTACCCGGGATAACTCATCTTTATTCATAAGGTTAGCGATACGCTTCGGCTCGGTGGAGATGTCCAGCACGAAGGGCCGGTGGCCTGCTTCGACCAATTTCTTGACAATCCAGGCGCCCAGGAATCCCTGCGCCCCGGTAATGAGGAATTTCTCTTGGTTCGTTTCCACCTGCGGCGATTATAAAGGTTTGCACCGGGGAGTCAACCGGGAGTTGATCCGAATAGGATCACACGGGGCTTCCGACCGGGATCAGGGATACCCGATACTTTCCCTGCCGGTGGTTAAAGGCCATAACCGACCCCAGGGAAGGTGTGCTAGAATCTTGCTATCTGTAACTGCGGAGTTGCGGGAATAGGGAGCTCCGGGAGGCGCGGGCCGCCGCGGGTTCGACCCTTGAGTTGCTTCGGGAGCTAGGAACGGAGTCTCGCGACGGAATCGAATCCGAGGACGTTTCGTTGGCATGTTCAGTGGTATCGTAGAAGCCCAGGGAGCCGTCAGCTCGATTCACGAAGAAGGGGTGGAACGTCGAGTATCGATCCGCAGGCCGCCGAGTTGGAAATTGAAGCTGGGCGAGAGCGTTTGTGTGGAGGGAGTCTGCTCGACGGTGCAAAAGGTGAACGGCCGGTCCTTTGAAGTTTGGTACATGCCGGAAACGCTGCGCAGAACCACTCTTGCGCGGCTTCGCTGCTCGGACCGGGTAAATCTGGAACGTAGCCTAAGGCTTAACTCCCTGGTCGGGGGCCATTTGGTCCAGGGGCACGTGGATGTTGTGGGGCGCATCGTCGGCATCCACGAGCAGGGAAAGAGCCGGGTCTTCGAGTTCGCAATTCCCCGCCGGTTCTCCCGCCACTTTGTGGATAAAGGGTCGGTAGCGGTGGACGGCATCAGCCTGACCGTGGTGAAACCGTCCGGCGGAAAATTTTCGGTCTCCCTGCTCGAATACACGCTCCGGCATACGACGCTCGGGTCGAAGCAGATAGGGGATCCGGTCAATGTGGAGGTGGATGTCCTCTCCAAATACGTGGCCAAGCTGCTGGGGCGATGAGACGCAAAGTGGCCCTGTCCCGGGGTGAGGAAAGTTATCTCGGACGGGCGCGGATCGGCGTGATCCGGGCGGAGTATAATGCGGATATTACGGAACGTCTGGAGCAGAGTTGCCTGAGCGAGCTCGCTGCCGCGGGAGTCAAGCCGGGCCGCATCGCGAAGTTCAGCGTGCCCGGGTGCTTTGAGATGCCCTGGCTGGCCCGGAGGCTGGCCCGGAGCCGGCGGTACGATGTACTGATTGCGCTCGGAGCGGTGATTCGCGGCGAAACGTACCACTTTGAATTGGTGGCCAACGAATGCGCGCGGGGTTTGATGGAGGTCTCTTGGCGGCACGACACGCCGGTGGTTTTTGAGGTGTTGGCCGCTTACCATCGGCGCGACGCGCTCCGGCGCGTGGAGTCCGACCGATTCAACAAAGGTCTGGAGGCGGCCCAAACGGCTCTCTCGTTGTTGAAAACACTGGATCGGCTGTCGTTTCGCTCGCGCATCGGCCAAGTGTTGAAAGCACGCAATAGGCGGGGTTGAATCGTGGCTAGAAATCATATAGCAGCCGTTGAAAGTGCCCTCGTCGCTGTTCGCAAGGGGCGCCCGGTCATCGTTCGTGACAGCCAGGACCGGGAGAATGAAGCCGATCTGATCCTGGCGGCGGAAAAGGTGACCCCCGCCTCGATCAACTTTTTGATCAAGAATGGGGGAGGGTTGATCTGCGTCTCGATGACTCAGGATCGGGCTACGAAGCTGGAGTTGCCGGCGATGGTGCGGGCGGAAGAGAATGGCCAAACCTTCGGTTGTAATTTTACCGTCTCGGTCGATGCGCGCAAGGGAGTGACGACGGGAATCTCGGCTGCGGACCGTTCGACGACGATTCGTACCCTTTCGGACCCGAAGACGCAGCCGCACGATTTGGTTCGTCCCGGCCACATCTTCCCCGTGCGGGCGCGTACGGGAGGCATCCTGGTTCGGGCGGGACACACCGAGGCCTCCATGGATTTGGCGCACTTGGCGGGTTTGCAACCCGTGGGGGTCATGTGCGAAGTGCTCGACCGCCAGGGAAAACCGGCCGGTCAGGCTACCATCGAGCGGCTGGCCAAGCGGCATTCTTTGCAGGTCATCCGTATCTCCGAGCTGGCCGAGTACCGCCGCTACACCGAAAAGCTGGTGGAGAGGGTGGCGACCTCTCAACTGCCCACTCGTTTCGGAGAATTCACCCTCCATGTTTATGATTGTCCGTCCATGAACCGGGAGCACATCGCGATGGTGAAGGGGCAAATTCAATCCGACCGGGCCGTCCTGGTCCGGGTGCACTCGCAGTGCGTGACCGGGGATACTCTCTCCTCGGTCCGTTGTGATTGCCGTGAGCAACTGGACTCCGCGCTTCGCCATATTGAAGAAAGAGGCCAGGGCGTTCTGGTGTACCTGAGCCAGGAAGGTAGGGGCATCGGGCTGGCCAACAAGATCCGTGCCTACGCTTTGCAGGACCAAGGCTATGATACGGTCCAGGCCAACGAACGGCTGGGGTTGCCGCGCGACATGCGGGATTACTCCATCGGCGCGCAGATTTTAGCCGACCTAGGCGTCCAGAAAATCCACCTGCTCACCAATAATCCCCAAAAGATTTCCGGTATTGAGCGTTACGGCCTGTCCATCGTGAAGAGAATTCCGCTCGAAAGCGAGCCCCGACAAAGCAATCGAGCCTACCTGAAAGTCAAGAAGGACAAACTGGGGCACCTGCTCAGCAAAATCCAATAAGAACTCTTTACTGCGTTGACCGATCACTTGGCTTACATGCGCGAAGCCTTTCGCTTGGCGCGAAGGGCTAAGAGCCGGACTTTCCCCAACCCCCGGGTAGGATGCGTTCTGGTGCAGGGAGCCGAAAGGGTCGGGAAGGGCTTCCATAAGGGACTGGGACGTCCGCACGCTGAAGTGGAAGCCCTCCGGCAGGCGGGTCAACGGGCCCGGGGTGCGACTCTCTACGTCGCCCTGGAGCCCTGCTGCCATCAAGGGCGAACGCCTCCGTGTACGGATGCCATCGTAGCGGCGGGCGTCCGCCGCGTCTTCTACGCCATCCAGGACCCCAATCCACAGGTTTCCGGACGCGGTGCGCGCCAACTGCGCCGCGCAGGACTGGAAGTTCACGGCGGTCTGGGCCGCGCGGAGGCCCGGGCGCTCAACGAGGTCTTCTTCAAATTCCAGCGCACTGGATTGCCTTTCGTTACCGCAAAGGTCGCGACCACGCTGGACGGCAAGATCGCTACCGCAGATGGCCACTCCCAATGGATTACCGACGCCCGCGCCCGCGGGTTTGCCCGCCGTCTGCGCGAGGAAAATCAGGCCGTCCTGGTCGGGATTGAGACCATTCTGGCGGATAATCCCCATCTGGGTGCACGGAGTCATTCAGCAAGCGACCCGCTCAGAATCGTGCTGGACTCGCGGCTCCGTATTCCTCTGAACTGTCGAGTGGTAGCGAGCCGCAATCTGATTGTCGCTACGACCGAGCGGGCCGATCGCAGCAAGGCCGAAGCTCTCTGCGAAAAGGGCGTCGAGGTCTGGCGATTTCCATCCCTAGATGGTGTGCCACTGGAACCTCTCCTGCAACGGGCGGCGAAACACGAAATCATCAGCGTTTTCGTCGAGGGCGGCTCCCGGGTCTTGGGGAGTTTCTTTGACGAAAGGCGGATCGATAAAATCTATTGGTTTGTCGCGCCGACAATCCTGGGCACGTCGCGAGCCATATCGGCGGTGGACGGCCGCGGCGCCCGCCGCCTTGCCGAGGCCCTGCGCCTCCGCGTCGAAACCGTTTCCCGCATAGGCCAGAGCGTGCTCTTTACCGCCTATCCGCAAAAGTAACCCTCGAAACATTTTGACCGGGCAACCCCTCCTTACCCAGCCAACGTGGGGAGCCCGGGTGCCGGTTTCAGGATGTCCATTAGATGCCGAGGGGGTTATCCATCCAGTAGAGAGTGAGGCCGGAGAGGAGCTTGGGGTAAAAGTCGGTGGACTTCTGCGGCAAGGGCAGGCCGGCCAGAGCGTTGTCACGAACCTTTTCGGTCGGGGTAGGATTGAGGTACAGGCAAAGCTGCGCGTCGCCCTTCGAGACGGTTTCCATGCCGGCGCGGAAATCGCGCAGGTAGCGCGTGTGACTCTGTTTCCGGACTTCCTCCCGGGAGATGCCCAGCAGCTTTTCAATGACCAGCCGATGCAGCAGAACCACGTCGAGCGCTCGTTGCTGAGGGGCGCAATCCGGCAAGAGACCAGCGAGATCAACATCCTTTTTAAGCCGAAGTAATAGGCCCCCGGAAATCCCCGCGGCCACCGCTCCCAAGGTAGGTTGTTGCTGGCCGGCTTCTTCCAAGCGCTGGCGGAAAGCCTGGACCCTTTTTTCCGAAGAGAGATCCAATTCTTCCAACGCAAAGAACTCCGCGGCTGCCTGGCTGAACTTTTGGGCGTCGAAATCCTGCAATCCGTGGATCAGCCGATGCGTAGGCAGAACCATCACCCCGTCACTTTCCATGCGAACGAAAGTCATCATGGTATAGTCGGCCCGGCTATCTTCGAGTCCTTGTTCCCGGCAAAGGTCTCGATAGGCCAGAGCGGTTTCGTAGCGGTGGTGGCCGTCGGCGATCATCAGCGGCTTGTCTTTCATAAGGGAAACGATGGCGAAAATGTCTTTTTCCCGATGTGCGCGCCACAGCCGATGCCCCACTCCGTACTCGTCGGTGACTTGCTTCCAGGGTGAGGAGGCCGCCAAATCATTCAGAATTTGCTCGATTTCTCCCGCGGGGTCACTGTAGAGCATAAAGAGTTGCCCGAAGTGTGTCCGGGTGGCTTTGAGCAGCTCCAATCGGTCCTGCTTGGGCCCCGTCAGGGTCTCTTCATGCCGGTGAACGATACGCTTGGAATAGTCCTCGACTTTGCCCAGGCCGACAAAGCCTTTGCGAAGCTTCCGCAGACCGTCCCGGCCGGGAACTTCGTATTCTTGGAAATAAGGAAAGAAGGCCGGCTCGACTTGGGGAACCAGCGCTCGCTGTTCAATCCATCGGCGGAGCGAAGCTGCAGCGCGAGTGTAAACGTTTTCTTGACGGTTGTCGTCGGGTTCGCGCCGGCCCACCAGGAGTCGTACCAGATTGTAGGGACTCGCCGCATAGTAGCGGTCCTGCATCGCCGGCGTGATCTTGTCGTAAGGTTGCGTGACGACCTTCGACAGGTCCGGGATGATTTGCGGGTTGTAGCAGGTCGCACGAAAAGGTAAGACTTCAGCCATGAGAGCCCGTGGACTTTAAGATTTGTAAAGTCGAGACAGATTGATTCTTGCACACCCATGACCTGAATCGCAACCACGGGTTGGACGCCGCCATTCCCATGCAAAAATATTTTCCATTCCCGGAGTCACGAGCGGGAAGGACGGCGGTAAAATTACCCATCCCGCCCTCGGGAGCTGGAAGAAGCTGCATCTGGGGGGAACCCGGCGATAAGTTCGAGGGGCGATCAGCTCTATGAAAGCACTTCATTTGCATCCTTGGAATTTGTCTCCTCAGCAGGCCCGGAAACTTCAGGAAGATTTGGGTCCTCGGGTCGAGCGGCAAGATCGATGGGAGGGAATTCGATTCGTGGCCGGGGCCGACATCGCCTTGGACGCCAAAGCCGGAGTGGGATTTGCCGGAGTTGTGGTCTATCGTTTTCCTGAACTGGTGGAGGTGGAGCGACAGCACGCCTCGGCATCCCTAACCTTTCCTTACATTCCGGGGTTATTGGCCTTTCGCGAAATTCCGGTGCTGCTCGGAGCTTTGCAAAAAGTGAAGATGGAACCGGATCTGATCTTTTGCGACGGTCACGGCATTTCTCATCCCCGCCGTTTTGGCATCGCCTGCCATTTGGGTTTGGTGCTGGACCGGCCGACGGTGGGCGTAGCCAAGTCACGTCTGGTGGGCCACTATGAAGAACCTGCCGCCGCGTCCGGCGCTTGGTCTCCCCTGATGGATGGGGACGAGCGAATTGGGACCGTCCTGCGCACTCGGCCGGGTACGAACCCGGTGTTTGTTTCCCAGGGACATCGAATCAGTCTGGAGTCCGCCTTGGAGATCACTCTGGCAACTTACGACGGATACCGCATCCCAAAACCCACGCGAGAAGCGGATGCTTTCGTAGCCCGCCTCAAAGCCGGCCGTTACAAAGAGCCACAGGCACGCCAGGGTACTCTCCGATTATGAACCGCCCGGAACGTGCGAAGCCGGTTGGCTCAACTGCTTGCCATGAATGTCATGCTGGTTCCGCTAAGGAGGATTTTCTGCCCGCGACGCATTTCAGCAATGGGGCCAGCAGATCATGGACGGTATGATCGAGTGAAAGTCGCGAATGAGTTTTCTGCGTCCCACTCGATCCATGCCTCGGGACCAGTATTCGGCGTGAACCTGGGGGAAGTTTCCGCTGATCCACCGGCCCGATTCCAGGACAAATTCCGTCCGGGTGGTAAAGGTCGCGCGCACGGAAATCTCTTGCCCGGGAAAGAGTCCGGGGAGGGAATGGCAGAAATTGCCCTCCTCACCCAGGGCCTGGGAACACGCCAACAGGAACCGCTTGGCTCCCGTCGTGACAAAGTCGGGGCTGAAGCTCATCAGCGTCATGGCGAATCGGTCGGCCCGGTACTCCTCTTCGCGCGCCGCCTTGTCCCATTTTTCCCGCCGCCAGTCCGGGTCTTTGCGGAGGATTTTGCGGTTGAAGGAGTAAACGTGGCCCAATTGGTGCGCCAGGGCGAACCCGATCATGCTCGGGTTTTCTTGCGTTAGCTTTATCAGGCCCTGGCTCGCGCGGAGCTGCGGAGCGCCGTTCCCGACCGCAACCGACATCTGGATTTCCTCCTCTTCCTCCAGGGTAAGCTGCATCCCGCAGTTGTAATACTTGTGGACGAAACCCAGGACATCGTGAACGTCGGGAGGTTTCTTCTTTTTCTCCTGATCTTGCTTGTTTTCCTGCGCCGTTTTTTTCCTGGCCGTTCCCTCCGGGGCGCCGCCGAGCAGAAGGGCCGACAGGAAAAGACAAGCCATGCTCGCGGCCCTGCGGGAGAGCGAAAAACGAGGTGGGGTCAGCCGAGACTCTTGCGGGTGTTTGGCCGCGGCGGGAAGAACTTCGCGCATTTTGGCGGTAGAAAGTCCGGTGAGGGGGGGATTCGAACCCCCGTCCCGCTTACGCGAGAAGCGGTTTTCGAGACCGCCCGTTTCAACCACTCACGCACCTCACCTCAACGGTCCCATCAGCGCCCACCCGGGAAGGAATCGAGGCCCGCCAGGGAGCCTCGGTCAACGGGAACGTTCCCTGGCCGCGCGAAAGAAGTCTCTTAGGAGACGGGCCGCCCGGTCTTCCAAGATTCCGGAGACAACCTCCGGGTGGTGATTGAGCCGGGGATTGCCGATCACCGCGAGGACCGAGCCGGCCGCTCCCGTCTTGGGGTCGTGCGCCCCGAAAACCAAGCGCTCCACTCGTGCCAGAAGGATCGCGCCGGCGCACATCGCGCACGGCTCGATTGTAGCATAGAGCGTGCAGCCCTCCAGCCGGTAGTTGCCGATCTTTCGGCCGGCACGGCGCAAAGCCAGCGACTCCGCATGGGCGCTGGGGTCGGAGAGGCGGATCGGACAATTGTGGGCCCGCGCAATGACTCTGCGGTCCCGGACGACCACGGCTCCCACCGGCACCTCACCTTCCCGCGCAGCTCGCTCGGCCTCCCGCAAGGCCAGCTCCATGTAGTGCTCGTCCGGATGAAGATCACCCCGGCGCAGCACGGACTTGGCAGAACGAGTCATCTCGTGCATCGTACCATGGCAACGGAAGGCTCTCGCTACGGTCTTGCAGGAGGTCCTGCAACCGGGTTGGTGAGTGTGCCGATCTTTTCGATGGTGACGCTGACTGTATCTCCGGCTTGGAGGAACATCGGAGGCTGGCGGTACAGACCCACCCCGCTGGGAGTGCCCGTGGCGAGGATGTCGCCCACTTCCCAGGTCATCGACTCGGAGAGGTAGCTGATCAGGCGGGGTAGCTTGAAGATCAAATCGGAGGTATTCGCCTCTTGCAGCAAAGCGCCGTTGAGCCGGAGAGAAAGGGAGAGGTTGTGTGGGTCGGTGATTTCATCCGTAGTGACAATCCAGGGGCCCAGCGGCGCGAACGTGTCACAGCCCTTGCCGCGAAAGAACTGCCGGTCGGAGGTCTGCATGTCACGCGCGCTGACGTCGTTGTAGGCCGTGTAGCCGGCCACGTAGCCGAGCGCCTGCTCCTCGGGGATGTGCTTACCCCTTCGACCGAGCACTACCGCCAGCTCGGCTTCCCAATCTACTTGCCGGCTGTTGACGGGCAGCTCGATGGAATCACCCGGCCCGATCACCGCATTGGCGTAGATGCCGAAATAGACCGGCTTGGGCGGCGGCGTGCGCTTCGTAGTTCAATCCGACGGCGATGATCTTTCCCGGACGGGTCACGGGAGCCTTCAGTCGGACACGGCGAAGAGGCCGAAACAGCTTGCTTATCTGGGGGGTATCGCTCGCGAGCGAGGAAAGTTCGTTCACTGTCCGGCCCAGCGCCCTACGCCAATTCTCACCCGCTGCCAGCAATGCGATCATGTCGAGCGGCGGCCGGTCAGCAGGGTGTCAAGGGCCGGCTTGAATTCCGAGGTGCCTTCGCACTGGGATGGGAGCTTGCTTGAGCGCGCAAACCGCAGGACTTCTGCTACATCCGCTACCTGCTCCTGATGCGCACCCCCGGCATCCGCGGGTATCACCACCCCTAGACATTCTTTCTTTCCGGCTTCATACGTAACCAGCTTCACGGATAGGGTTCTGCCGAGAGAGTGAGCGTCGGCGGTTTCACCAAGAGGCCTCAGCTAAAAATACCACGATATAACCCCCATTCACCATATAGGGCACCAAACTAGTGTACTGTCCCGGAAATATATGAGCAAAGTCGTTCGACCTTAGCGAGGATGGATTCGGCCGTGGCGGTCCAGACGAAAGGACTGGTGTTGGCGTTGTAATGTTCGACGAAGCGCTCGATGTTACGGACGAGAGCCTTGACGCTGGAGAAGGAACCTCGGCGAATGGCCTTCTGGGTAATGATGCCGAACCAGCGTTCGACTTGGTTGAGCCAGGACGCATAGGTTGGGGTGAAATGAACGTGGTAGCGGGGACGCCGAGCGAGCCAAGCGCGGACTTTGGGATGTTTGTGAGTAGCGTAGTTATCGACGATGAGATGGACGTCGAGGTTGTGCGGCACACTGCCGTCGATCTG
Source organism: Terriglobia bacterium (assembly GCA_965222885.1). Classification (GTDB taxonomy): domain Bacteria; phylum Acidobacteriota; class Terriglobia; order UBA7540; family JAPUME01. Next base: position 3,431,986 of record OZ244973.1, on the reverse strand, counting down.
ACGCAGGAAAGTGAGGAACTCCTGATGACGGTGTCGCGGTTTACAGCGGGTGATGACTCTCCCGGTGGCCACATCGAGAGCCGCGAACAGAGTGGTCGTGCCGTGACGTTTGTAATCATGGGTGACGCCTTCGACGTAGCCGAGGCCCATGGGGAGAACGGGCTGAGTTCGCTGAAGAGCTTGAACCTGGGTCTTCTCATCGACCGAGAGCACCACGGCGTGGTCCGGGGGATTGAGGTAGAGACCGACGATGTCGCGGACTTTCTCGACGAAGAACGGGTCGTTGGAAATCTTGAAATGCCGCTGGCGATGCGGCTGGACGCCGAACAGATCGAACCACCGCTGGACCGTGCTCTTTGAGACTCCCGTGTGTTCCGCCATGGAACGCACGCTCCAGTGCGAACGATCGGGAGGTTCGGTTTGCAGGGCCGTGTTGATGACTTCCGCAACACGTTCATCCTCATGCGTGCGGGGGCGTCCGGGACGCAGTTCATCGTGTAGTCCGGGGATTCCATGTTCACGATAGCGCTTTCGCCACTTGCCCACGGTCGTATTGGTGACACCCAGACGCCGGGCCACGGTAGAGCCGGGAACGCCTTCGGCGCAGGCCAGCACAATCTGGGCCCTCAGCACCAGACTATGCGGCAAGGTTCGGGAGCGGGCGAGGCTCCCCAGTTCCGATTCCTCACTCTCACTGAGAGTGAGGGGAGTAACGGGGCGACCGCGTGGCATGGGCATACCTCCAGAGGCCAAAGGTTGCCCATTAATATATCGCTTATTACCGGGACAGTACACTAGCTTTCTTAAATCGATCTAAACCACTATAATTAAAGTAGATATTACGCATGGAGGGCGCAAGAAATGGCTGACCCAAAGGGTGAAGGTTTGAAGGTCGGTTTTGATGGAAGTTTGAGGCTTGAATTTCATGGGGCTAAGGTCACATCGGATGCCGGGCTTCTCGCCTATCGTGATCTGGACGAGGCCTTAGGTTTATTCGATAGTGTCCCTTCTGTTTTTCACGATTCACGGACGGGGCGCAACATCCAGCACCACCTCGCGTCGTTGCTACGCCAATCGGTATACAGCCGCCTGGCCGGTTATGAAGATGTCAACGATGCCGATCGTTTATCGGTCGATCCGACTATGCGGAGGATCACCGGAAAGAAGATGGACAAAAAGAAGGCTGCCAGCGCCAATACCATGGGTCGATTTGAGACCAAGATGCTGTCCGTCCAGGGGAACCTCAAAGCCCTTTCGGAAGTCAATGGCTGTTGGGTGGAAAGAGCAATGGAGAAAACAACCCATCAACGAATCATTCTGGATATGGACAGTTCAGCAAGTCCTGTCCATGGCGAGCAAGAAGCCTCTGCCTACAACGGCCATTTCGGGTGTACTTGCTACCATCCCCTGTTTTGTTTCAACCAGTTCGGAGATTGCGAAGGTTCCATGCTTCGGCCCGGCAACGTTCACAGTGCGGATCGTTGGAAGGAGATGCTGGAACCAATCGTGGCTCGGTACGAACAGAAAAAAGTCTGCAAATACTTTCGTGGTGATGCCGGCTTTGCGAAGCCGAACATTTATGAATACTTGGAGGAAAAGGGCTTTTTGTATGCCATCAGGCTTCCCGCAAACGACGTCCTTCAGGCGGAGATTGAACACTTGCTGACCCGGCCGGTGGGTCGTCCGCCCCGAAAGCCCATCGTCTGGTTTGCCGATTTCAAATACCAAGCAGCCAGTTGGAAAAGCGCTCGTCGGGTGATTGCCAAGGTAGAGTGGCATCGCGGCGAACTCTTTCCGAGGGTGGGTTTCATTGTGACCAATATGAGCGCACAAGCCCAAGGCGTGGTTCACTTTTACAACGGTCGCGGCACGGCCGAGCAGTGGATCAAGGAAGGCAAGTATGCCTTAAACTGGACACGACTCTCCTGCCAACATTTTGTCCCGAATCAGGTGAGGTTGGCTCTGTTTGTTTTGGGTTACAACCTGGGTAATTTTCTGCGGCGGCTGGTCCTTCCCAGAAGAATCAAACATTGGTCCCTTCGCAGCCTATTGACCAAGCTGATCAAGATAGGAGCAAAGGTGGTTCGGCAGAGTCGGATCGTCACGTTTCAGATGGCGGAAGTAGCGGTAAGCAAGGAGATCTTTGCCGAGATGTTGTCTCGGATTGAGCGATTGAGATGGAGTACGGCTTAGGGCCCAGTGTTTTCTGATAAAGGGGCTGGAGAGGTGTCTCCACTTGACGAAAGTACCTGGATAGCCCCAAAGGAGAGGGCCTTTTTCAGCCGAAATATGGGGGAAACACTTGTTTCTTGGTTAGAGGGTTGATAGGTTGTGATCATTCATCGCGGAGAGGTCAGAGAAACTCAGATCCGAGCTTAATATGAGGAATGTCTGCTAGAATGCCTCGGTCGGCCACCGTGATTCGCTCGATCCGACCACGTACAGTGGTGTTGGTCCACCCGGAGGATGGCAGACCATGACAGAGATCCAAGTCTTAGCACTCCTGAAAGAGAACCGAAACGAATGTGGCATTGCGCACTGGAAGAAGCAGGAGACCAGGACAGGTAGGCTCAAGAGCTTCGGCATCGGCCTGACGCAGTTGCGCAAGCTGGCCAGGCAGATCGGCCGGGACCACAGACTTGCTCAGCAACTGTGGAAGAGTGACGTCTACGATGCGAAAACCATCGGCTTGTTGATCGATGATCCGAAGCAACTTTCGCGCGAGCAGGCCGAGGAGCAAGTCGAAGGACTTCAAGGCGGCCTGCTCGCGCACGTGTTCGCCTCCTGCGATGCGACACTGGCCAAGACGCCGTTCGCGTTTGAGCTTGCCGGAGATTGGATGGAAAGCAAGGACGACATGCGCCGCCGATGCGGCTACACGCTGTTATACGAATTGTCCAAGAAGAACCCTAAGGGCATGGACGATGCCTATCTTCTGGCCCGCATCGATCACATCCGACACGCGATTTACGGCGAGGAAATGTCGATCAGAGGAGCGATGGCCGGCGCGCTGATGGGGATCGGCAAGCGCAACAAAAAGCTTAACAAGGCCGCCATCCGCGCCGCCAAAGCCATCGGCCCGGTCGACATCGGCTACGGTGACGAAAACAGCTGCCAGCCCCTAAACGTGCTCAAGCATTTGACGAGCGATTATCTAAAAAAGAAGTTTGAGGAATAGCTGTAAAAAACAGTGTCAAGACAGCGGAATCACAAGGCGCTACGGCGTACCCCAAGCTTCATGGCGTTCCAGACGTGCGGGAGGTTGTGCGTCTTCGGACGCTTCTTCCTGTTGTCGCCGAGCGCCGAGATGATGCCATCACAGCCGGTAAACACCTCCTTCAACTTCTCCTCATCATACAGCTGCGCCTCGATCACCGTAGTCGTCGGCTTCACGTCTTTGAACTTGTGCGGCGACCGCGTGACCACCACCACCTCGATACCGATCTCCTCGGCCCGGGCAAGGATTCCCTTGCCGTAGGTTCCGCTGGCGCCGATGATCGCCACCTTTACGGGCTTCGCAACGTTCGTGCTCATGCGTTTGTGTTCTGCGCCGCGGCTCCCGGGTTTACTCCAGTCTCATCTCGCGAAATGGGACTTAAAAAGCGTATCGGAAATCATTCTTATTGATCTGGGTATAATATATTGATATTGGAGTGGTAGGTACCCGATTCCGGCAGGAGGCTAAAGTCCTGACCCTCACGATGCTGATGCCAGGTCATGTCAATGGGGTATAATCGCCTCCGTGACACACTATACCTATCCCATTACGATCGAACGCGAAGCGAGGAAATACTACGCTTATAGCGAGGACTTTCCAGGGGTATATGGCGTAGGTAGGACGATTGAAGAGGCGAAGGCCAGCATCCTTGCATCCATGCGAATTTACATTCGGGAGTGCCGCGCCCGGAGGCGGCCCCTACTTCGCGCGCGCACCGTTTACACGGAAACGGTATCTCTTGCCGTGTGATTCCCTATCGGAAACACTTTATCAACTTGCAAGAAAGTCCCTTTCTGAGAAACCTGTATCCTTAAAGGATTCAGCGGAACAGTGGGCGAGATATATCTCCCCGATGGAAGGGTAGAACGAGCATTCAGTGAGTTGGATGTTCCAGAATGATAAGGATCACAGGTTAGCCCATTGCCGCAAGACTTGCCAGAGGTTCTCGGTCGGCCTGTGGTTGAAGCGCCATTCTCAATGGCTGGATAAGACCCACTCAATCAGGTTCGACGTTTGAGACCACACGCCCGTCCTTCATCACAAAGCCGACTTGTTTTAGAGCCTGTATGTCTTCAAGCGGGTTCGCTCGGGTGGCTATCATATCTGCTGCAAAACCTGCTTGAATCCTCCCCCTCGTGTTCTGAACGCCCAAGAGCTCAGCAGCGTGGATTGTCATCGTCTTGAGGATCTCAAGAGGAGGCAAGCCGGCTTCCACATAGCCGTCAACGTATCCCATGGACAATTCTCCCCTGCTACGACCGCCCGCAAAGGTCATCACATCTGTTCCAAAAACGATGCGTACCCCGGCTTGGAAGGCGCGACGCAGCCTGCGGACTCGTTTTTGATGGATGCGATCTGCGTCTTCTTCGGACCACCCGTAGAGTCTGAGCATTGCGGCGGACGCATCGGTCGGCACGAGTGCGACGTGGTTTTGCCGCATCAACTCCAACTCCTCGTCCTCGAGAACCCACCCATGCTCAATCGAAGCCACTCCGGCGGTCGCAGCGCGACGAGCCCCCTCCTGCGTTTGACAATGTGCGGCGACCCGCACTCCCGCTTCCCGCGCCTGGGCCACGACGAACTGGATATCGTCAGCGGAGTAGGCATAGGGTTGGCCATCGACCACTATCTTGATGACGTCAGCGCCGTAATACACGTTTTCACGGATCGCCTTTTGAAGCTCGTCCCGCGAATCCGCGAAAAGATACTCCGGGTCATTTAACACCTCCTTGCGCACCTGCCACCGAAACTGGCCGCCGAACGGGGCGATGATCCGACCCGCGGGGACTACGGTCGGTCCAACGATCAACCCGTCGCGAATGGCACGACGCACGTCCATATCCGCGTACAAACCGGCGTTTCCCAAGTCTCGCACGGTCGTAAAGCCAGCTTCGAGCATCTCGCGCGCATGGACCGCGCCGATAATCGCGCGCCGTCCGGTGGGTATCGCCAGACTGTGTACCAGGAAGCTTTCCACGTGCCATCGAGCACTCATTCGGGAACACAGGTGTGTGTGCGCATCGAACAATCCGGGGAGCACGAACCAGGTGGAGAGGTCGATCTCTCGAGTTCCTTCGGCGACCTCGATAGACCCACCTGTCTCGACAACACGCTGACCGTCAGTCAGAATCGACTGGTTCCGTTTCACTTCACCTGTGGCAGGGTCGATCAAATACCCGGCACGTATCAGGACGCGCTGGGAAGTGTGCCGCCCGTCTTGAACTGTCAGAGTAGGCTCCCCTGAGTGCGTGTTTTGCACGAGTCCTACGGTAAGAAGCGCCATCCATAGCGCGGCTGGCAGGAGACGAGCATGAGAACGCTTCGTCTGCTGAATGTTTTGTTGCATGAAAGACTCCTGCTCGCTCTGATCAGCGATATAGCCTATGTTTAGGCCGACCGGTAATTCCGGATAATCCCGCTCCTCTCGGTCCAGGGAGCATTCTGCAGACGGTCGAGGGGGCTGTGGATGCCTCGACCGCCACGGTTTAATACGTGTGCGCAAACCATCGTGGGCTTGATGACGTCCTTGTGCCCCAGAAGGATGCCTCAACATAATAGACCGGCGCGCAACCTGCGCGTCAAGGCGAAAGCATCGCGCTGAGCTGGTAGTTCCTGAGCCGCCCGCGCACCTGATCGGCAACGCTGCCATGACTCAGACGTGCTCGATTCCGACCTGCAATCCTGCGGCGTCAAGCTCGACGCTCCACATTGGAGGAACCGAAAGCACAAAACACAAGATGGGTATTGCCTCCGACGCTATCGCCGTTGAAAGCTCGCCCGGCTCCTTGCTTGGCTATAGAACTTCCGGCGGATATTGGTTCGCTATGAGCGTTACCCCGAGAATTTACTTGGCATCCTTCAGATGGCAAACGGCCCGCTGATTGACCTTGCTGCGGGCTTAATATGAGAGGCGGTCTAATTTTATGCTTCAACCGGGTCGGGAAATCGCCCAAGGATTCCCTTTGACGCGGGACCCTGAGTGATGTTGAAATAGGACTCGGCACTCATAGCCGTGGAAAACGGCAGGAGCTTTCCATGAGGGGGAATCATAGGATGATGAGAATGAAGGGGTGGCTGGTGGCGACGGTGACGTTCGCCTTATTTCTTCCCGGGGCGCTGCCGGCCCAAACGAATGATGAAGATCTTTGGGATTACACGATCCCCGAGGGGACGGAATTCAAGCTGCAACTGCACACCACCGTGCACACCAAGAAGTCCAAAGAAGGCGACCGCGTGATTGCCACCCTGGTGGATCCGGTAGTGGTGGAAGATGCCGATGTGCTTCCTCGTGGCCTGCGGATCGACGGGCATGTGGGCGAGGTGTTGCCGGCCCGTCGCAAGGGCAAGGGCGGCTGGCTGACCATTATTTTTGATACGGTCGAGCTTCCCGGCGGAGAAAAGATTTCCATTCTGGGCTCCCTGACCGAGGTTTTCGCCACCGAGGGGAAGGATTTTCCCGACGTCGGTCTGGAGGGCGAAATCAAGGGCGGGGGCGCTCCGGTGTGGAAGCGAATCAGCATCTTCGGGCTCGCCACCGCCGGCGGTATTTATGCCGGGACGGCCACGGGCATTGTGGGCGGGATTGCCGGCCTGATCACGGCCATCGTTTTGCCCAAAGGGAAGAACGTTTCCCTCTCAGCCGGCTCGGTGATCGGGATGCGGCTGGACCGAGACATCACCATCAGTTTGGCGCTCCCGCCCGACTACGAGTAGGTAACATCCTCGGCGGGCGGCCTGGGCCAGCAGGAACTGCGGATCACCTTCGACGACCATCAACCACTTCCATTTGCGTTGATCCGATCATCGGATCCAACCAGGGGTTTGTGATGCAGTCATTATCGACGGCGTTGCGTGCCATCAGCGGAATAGTGGGGATTTGCGCCCTGCTCGGCGCGGCGGGCGAGAGCGCGTCCGGCGAGCCTCGGCGGTCCGGGTGGTACGTGGGCGCGGGGGTGGGGGCGAATTGGCCTTCCAGCATGGAGCAGGTGGGCCAAAACCGGGACACGGTCTGTTATCCGAATGACGATTGCAGTGATCGCCCCGGCGGAGTGCCGGACGGCTATCGCTGGAGCTACGATCTGGAGTCGGGTAGTGGTGCTGCGTTCGAAGCTTCCATCGGCCGCATGTTCGGCCCTGTGCGCCTGGAATTGTCGGCCACCCAGCGGAAACATGATCTTGACCAGCAATTTTCCGGAATCACCTATCTGGATGGAGCGCGCGTCCGGGTGGCCGGAAACGATATTCAATCCAACTCCATGACCTCGGTTGAGGGTCTGACGACGAGCACGCTGTCGCCCAACGTTTACTACGATTTCCCGACCGTGGCCGACCGAATCACTCCTTACCTGGGTGGCGGAGTGGGCCTCGCGTTCCTCAAGATGTCCAACCTGCATTTTAGTAGCAATTACACGGGTACGCGAAGACCTTCCGATCCTCCATTGCAATCGTTCAATAGTCGGCAGGATGTCGATCTATCCGATACCGCCCTTGCCAAACACCTGTACGCCGGCGCCGACTACGGCCTGAGCAACAAGACCCTGCTCGGCGTAAAACTGGGCTATACTCAGGTGGGTGACATTGAGGACGTAGGCGGCTATACTGTGCATCCGGTTCCCGGTCTGACCAGCCTCACCAGAATCAGCGGTATGGACCATTGGTCGCTGACGATCACCTTGAAATACCGGTTCGGCGGCTGACGTCTCAGGAAGCGATGCAGTGTGGTGCGAGTCGGACACTCCGCGCAATTCGTTGATAAGGGTAACCACATCAACGGAATCGAGAACTTCTGGAACCAGGCCAAGCGGCACTTGCGGCGCTTCAATGGCGGAAACCACCAAGAGTTGCTTAACCAATTGAAAACATGGACGAATTCCCGTCAACGGCGTCCTTAGCTAGGACAGCCCCTAAAATTATTCCCGCCCGGTTGGGACGTTTCCTTCTAGCCTGAATGTGGCGCGACCTACTCTCGTCTTTTTTCCATCCGCCGATACGTCTGTTTCAATTCGCCACAGGGTTTTGGGTATCTCAGGTACTCTTTACAGCAGTCGAGCTGGAGGTTTTTACCGGTCTGGCCGCACGGCCGCTGACAGCCGAGGAGTTTTCGGATCTTTCGGGGTTGAAGCGTCGCCCGGCCGAAGCGCTCCTGATTGCGCTGGTTTCCTTGGGATTGCTCGGAAAACGTGGGGATCGGTATAAGAATTCCCGCTTGGCTGCCCGGTGGCTGGTGAAGGGTTCCCCCGAGTATCTCGGAGACGGACTGTTGATGTTGTCCCAAAGGCTTTATGGGCCCTGGGGACATCTGTTGGAGGCTCTGCGGGAGGACCGGCCTACCAGTTATCCGCCTCATGAAGACCACCTGTTCTCTCACTTGGCGCGGAATCGGGCCGAAGCTCGACTTTTTACCCGTGCTATGCACGCGCTTAGCTTGCTTCCGGCTCGGGCACTGGCGCAGCGGTATGACTTTTCCCGTCACAGACGGTTGGCCGATTTGGGCGGAGGTTCCGGAGTCTATTGCATTGAAGTCGTTCGGCGATTTCCCCACCTCCAAGTGAATCTTGTAGAAGGCCGGGCGGCGGCCGAGGTGGCAAGAGACTTCATTGTCGCCGCCGGGTTGGAAGACCGGATTGAGGTCCACGAAGGCGATTTGTTCCATGACCCTTTGCCCGAGGGGACCGATGTCGTGTTGCTCTCCCATGTCGTTCACGATTACTCGCTGGAGGAATCCAGATTGCTCGTTGAGCATTTGTATCAGCAACTCCCCACGAAAGGGGTACTTCTGCTTAGCGAGTGGCTTCTGGATGAGGACCGGCAGGGTCCTCTAGCGGCTGCTCTAATGGGGGTGAATATGGTGGTGGATACGCCGACGGGGCGTGGCTACGCGGAAGGGGAGATTCGTGACTTATTGCGGACCGGAGGCTTCCGGAGGATTCGCATTCGTTCGTTGTATGGCCCGGCTCGCTGGGTGGTAGCGGAGAAGTAGGCTCCTGCGATTTCCGAACCGAGAGCAGGATTCTTAGGCAGCCTTGGGAAGCTGTTCCTGCAGAATTTCCAGGGCCTTTTTGAGTTGGGGGTCGTCTTGGGTGCCGAACCGCTTCCGCAGGGGAGGCCGGTCGGCGGGCTCTTTGTTATCGTCGCTCGCCTCGGACTCCAGAATGAAAGCTTCCTCAACACTGGGCGTGACCCCTTCCCCCTGGATCCTCTTGCCGGAAGGCGAGTGATATTTGGCGATGGAGAGGAGGAGAGCTGAGCCGTCGTCGAGCGGAATCGCTCTTTGCACCGAGCCTACGCCATAGCTGCGTTCTCCCACCACCTCCCCCCGCTTGTTCTCCAGGATGGCGGAGGCCAGGATTTCAGCCGCGCCGGCCGTGGAACCGTTAATGAGCAGAGCCAAAGGAAGCTTGCAGAAGGCCTTGCCGGCGTCGGCCACCATTTCTTGCCGCGGATACTTCTGCCCTTCCGCGTAGGCGATCAGCCCGCCTGCGAGGAAAAAGTTGGCGGTTTGGGCGGCCTCGGAAACCTCCCCGAGGGCACAATCCCGCAAGTCCACCACCAGCTTGCGTGCGCCGCCGCCGAGGAGTTCTTGCAACTTGACGCGTACTTCCTGTGATTTGTTTTTCTCCAAGCTGGGGATTTGCAGGTAGCCGATCTTTGCTTCCACCCATTTCGTCGTCACAGCGGGATATTGGGTTGCGCGCCGGGTCAGGGTGAGCTTGCGGGATTCACCGCGCCCCTCGCGAATGACGGAAAGCGCTGCCTGGGAACCTTGGGGGCCGGCTACCAATTGCTGAATTTGGATCAGCGAAAGCTGACGTGTCGAGACTTGGTCCACCGATTCGATCAGGTCGCCGGGGCGGATGCCGACTTGCTCGGCTTCACTTCCGGGCAGCACGGAGATTACGGCTGCGTAACCGAACCGTTTCCACAGGACCAGCGCCAGCCCGCCTTGTTCTTTGCCTTTGGCTTCTTCATAGGCCCGGTACTCCTCGGCGGAGAAATAAGTGTTATAAGGGTCCAGGGACTCGAGCAGGCCGCGCAGGGCTCCTTGCGTGGCCTGTTGCAAGTTGGGTTCGGTTACATAGTCGCTTTTGATCCGGGAAAGTACCTCACTATAAACACCCAGGTTCCGGTAGGTTTTTCGCTTGCCTTCGTTCTTTCCCAGGAGCGCGCCAAATAGGACATAGAGCACCACCAGGGAAGAAATACCGATCAAAACTCCTCGGGCCACTCTCGGCATTGGCTGACTTCGCTCCTCGCTAAAATCTTATTTCTGCCCAACCATTCTGTCTATCTATCATACCACCGTTTTGAAACCGCTTGTGGGGATGAAGAGAAGGTATAAGCCGCGAAAATGTCCGGGCGTGGGAAAGTGGATTCCGTTGGTTCACGGCGATTTTGGTAAATGCCTATTCCGCCAATGAATTTGCCAAATCCTGCGGGGTGTCTGCAAAGGGCACGTCGTCCACCGCTACGACGAAGGTATCTGAAATGCGGTCGTGCCAAGTAAGCCGTTCTTCATCCACCAGCGCCCAAGCAAATCCTAGCAGGAAAGAGCCCGCCGAGACCAAATATCCCAGGCCACGCCAGAGAGCTTGTCGCCGGGTGAGAGCCTCGCCGTTGAGGTTACGAACTTCCAATCCCTGGCTGATAAGACCCGGAGTGCCGTCACTTAAGGCGGTGAAGGTGACAAAATAGGCCGCGGTGAAAAACGCCAAAAGAGAAATCCCCATAATCCAGTTCAAAAGGGTATCGGACACTCCGCCGGCGGCCAACCAGAAGATTGTGGCAAACAGCGCACATCCCAGGCCTAGCACGGCTCCATCAATGATACCGGCCACGAATCGTCGATCGAGTCCGGCTACGGGTGCCGGCAGCAAGGCCCGCTTTTCGGGGAACGGGGCGGGGAAGGGTTCACCGTCCGCTGCGAGAGGAACGTCCAGCAGAGGTCTCTGCAAAGCTCGATCACCCTCCAGGGGAATTTCTCCCGGGCTAACCTCCGAGGGGTGTGAAATCTTGGCATCCGGTTCGGAGGCATCCTCGCCCGGGTGGTCTGCATCCGCGCCGGCTAGGGAAATCTCTTCTCGGGTTTCTGCAGCGCCCGCGGCTGCCGGCGAGGGCTCGAAGGGATATTGGAGAAGGTTACCCTTGGGGTCCAGCTCCAGGGAGGCGATTCCGGATATCTCCTCTTCGGTTGCTGAATCTCGCCCGGCATCTGGCCCCGGCTCGAGGCGTGCAGCTCTCCGCCGACGGAAGTCCTGAACGCGTTGGTTGAGTTCGTCCTTCCACCCACCCTCTCCGGAATTCAAATTCCTGGAGGTACGCCCGAAAGATTCCTCCTCACCGATCCCCCTGGGGCCTGGAAGGGAGAGGGTCGCGGGGGCTCGGTAGCCAGAATCATCGGCTGCCACGGGAGTCGGCGCCGAAGCTTGCATGACCTTCGATGAGGAAACGGCCTCCTGGGTGGGGCGAGACAGGAAGGGTTGGCCGCATTGCTCGCAAGCGGTCAATGTGGGGAGGTTCTCAAAACCGCATTTTGGACATTTCACGGGTTATTTCCGTCCCATAGACAGCTCATCCCCTCTGGGGGGCATCATAACAAAAAGTATCGCCTGGCGAAAAGCGATTTTGCACGACACTTGGGGCGGAAGTGGGCTGAAAAGGCCCGAGTCCCCTGTGGCTCCGGCAGATTTTGCCTTTGTGGTACATTGAGATGGAATCGGTGGGCCACCTTCGGTACCGCGACCGGCGTGGAGAGGATGGTTCTTGGCTCGTAACTTTATCTTTCTTGCGTGTATTGTCTTGATGGGGGAAGACAACCGTGCCTGGGGACAGGTGGGGTTTCAGGTTCCGCCTGCACCTACCAGTTCGGAGGATAGCGTCACCATTCGCGCCGATTCCCAGACTCGGTCAGGAAGCACCTTTCAATTGCAAGGCAACGTCGAGATTCGATTCCGCCTGATGAGACTTCAGGCCGACCAAGCCAGCTATGATGAGTCATCCGGGGCGATGTCGGCGCAAGGAAGGGTAGTCTTCAAGGACCCTCAGGCGGATCTGAAAGCCAGTGAAGCGCACTATAACCTGAAAACGGACCGGGGATGGTTTGCCGATGCTGAGGGGTTTGTACAGACCCATCCGAAACCCCGCCGAGGGCTGCTGGTGACGGCTACGCCCTTCTATATCCGCGCCCGCAGGGTGGAACGGGTGAATGGAGAAACCTACATCGTCTTTGGTGCTCGGGTTACCTCGTGTGCTCCCGGTGAGTTGGGGTGGTCTTTTTCGGCCTCGCGGGCGAATGTCAAGCCGGGCCGGAGGGTTGCACTCCGGCATCCGCTGTTTCGTTTGGGGGCGGTCCCCATTCTTTATTTCCCCTACCTGGCAGCTTCGATTGCGCCTCGCCCGCGGCGCTCTGGATTTCTCATACCCCAGGTGGGCACCTCATCGCAAAAAGGGGTAATTCTGGGGGAAGCATTCTACTGGGCCATCAACCGCAGCGCCGATCTGACCGTGGGGGTCCAGAATTATAGTATCCGGGGACCGGGGGTCAATGCGGACTTCCGAGCACGGCCCAGCGAGCAAAGCAGGGTGGACTTGAGATATTTCCGCGTGAACGACAAGGGAACGGGCCCGCTAAGGCGACGGCGGGCCCCGGGCCAGAGCTTACGCCTGACGGGTTCGAGTTCAGACTTCTATCGCGGGTTCCGAGCGGTGGCGGATGTTGATTACGTCAGCTCGCTGGCTTTCCGGTCCACGTTCACGGATAATTTCAATCAGGCGGTCCGATCGGAGTCCCGTTCCGTGGGCTTTGTGAGCAAGAGTTTTGGCCCGTATAGCCTCAATGGGTCCCTTTCGCGCTATGAGAATTTCCTCTCGGCCAGGCTGGTTCCGGACAACTCAGTGATTATTCGCAAGATGCCCAGCTTCACCTTTTCCGGAATGGAGAGTCGGATCAGAAAAACTCCTCTTTATTTCGCCTTCGATTCTTCTCTTGAGGCCGTGGGACGTACTCAACCGGGCTTTGCGACTCCTGACTTTGTGAACCGGACGGATTTCTACCCCCGGTTGGCCCTGCGCCCTCCGGCTCTGGGTGGATTCCGCCTGACACCGCGTTTCGGGCTGCGAGCCACGCGCTACGGCTCAAGCCGCCGAGCAGACCGGAGCTCCTTGCTACGACTTCTGGGGGATTTTTCTCTCGACTTGCGCCCCCCCGCCTTGCAGAAGATATTCAAAGGAAATTGGGCCGGTCATCGGTTCAAGCATGTGATGGAGCCGCAAGTTCGCTATCGGTTGGTTCGAGCCCGCGATCCGGCCGAAATTACCGACATCTTTCGCTTCGATCAATTGGACACGTTATCGGAAACCAATGAGATTGAGTACTCGCTGACACATCGTCTATTTTTCAGGAGGGAGGCTCGGGAGGGGGAAGAGGAACCGCCGCAAGCCCGGGAGCTGCTTTCCTGGCGCCTGACCCAGAAGTATTTCTTTGATCCTACCTTTGGGGGGGCGCTTCGGCCGGGCGGGTTCGTCGTCTTCGAGCCGACCAACCTGCTGACGGGTTTTGCTTTTGCCACGGGCCGGCGGCTGTCTCCTATCGTCTCGGTTCTTAAGTTTTCTCCCTTTTCCAACTACGACACCGAGATGCGTGCTGACTTCAACCCGTCGAGAGGCGGCGTGCTGAACGCGGGGATCACATCCAATGTGCGTCGCGGGCGGTACTTTCTCAGAGTTACGAATTTTTTTATTAATAAATCCGCCATCCTGGCTACGCGCAGTCTTTTCGGGACCGAAACGTCGGGGGTGGAATCCTTCCACCTGCTACGGGGTGTGTTCGGGTTCGGAAATGTCCAACGTCGGGGTCTGAGCGGTGCGTTCGGAACCTATTTCAATTTTGTTTCTCGGGTGGCGCATCAAAGCTTCGGCCAAATCACGTATAATTTCGGCTGCTTTGCTGTCGATGCCCAGTTCCGCCGCTTTTCCTTTAGAAACTTGCGGCGCGAGAACCAGTTCCGCCTGACCCTTTGGCTGGCGAACGTGGGGAGCTTCGGAAATCTGCGGAGGGAACGGCGGCTTTATTAAGCTTGTCGGGCGCGGCGTGACCCGCTCGGCTTGCTCTCTCCGCGAGGGTAAGGGATCGATTGGATGGCTTTTCCCCTACATCGTCCAAGGCGGTTGCGAAACGGTGAACGCCTGCGCGGATTCGTGCGGGAAACAAAGCTGGACGTGGGGAAACTGGTGTACCCGCTTTTTGTCTGTCCCGGGTCGGGGGTGACCGAAGAGATTCGCTCCATGCCGGGAAACTTCCGATGGTCGGTGGACCGGCTGGTCGAGGAATGCCGAGCCGTGGCGGATTTGGGCATTCCCGCCGTACTCCTGTTCGGGATTCCTGAGACGAAGGATGAGGTCGGTTCGGGCGCTTACGATCCCGGCGGAATTGTGCAGAAAGCTACCGCCGCCCTGAAGAAGGCTGTGCCGGAGTTGCTGGTCATCTGCGATGTCTGTTTGTGCGCGTACACCAGCCACGGCCATTGCGGTCTGGTAAAAGATAGCCAAGTGGACAATGACGCGACTCTGGACCTGTTGGCCAAGACGGCCCGGGCGCAGGTGGAGGCGGGAGCCGATGTGGTGGCCCCTTCAGACATGATGGATGGCCGCATCGGCCGCATCCGACGGGAACTGGATGCCGGCAAGTATGCTGAGGTGCCCATCCTGGCTTATTCGGCCAAGTACGCGTCCGCCTTCTATGGTCCTTTTCGGGAAGCGGCCGATTCAGCACCTCAGTTCGGGGACCGGAAGTCCTATCAGATGGACCCGGCCAATCGAAGAGAGGCTCTGCGCGAAATGGCTCTGGATATCGAAGAGGGCGCGGACATCGTCATGGTCAAGCCGGCCATGCCTTATTTGGACATTTTGGCTGCGGCCCGCCAACGATTTGAGGTGCCTCTGGCGGCCTACCAGGTGAGCGGCGAATTTTCTTTGATCGTGGCGGCGGCCCGAAATGATTGGGTGGACCGCGAGCAGGTTATGATGGAGTCGTTGACTTGCATCGTCCGGGCCGGTGCCGACGTCGTTTTAACCTATTTCGCCAAGGACGTGGCCCGTCTGATGGGCCGTTGATCCTTGGGCAAGGATTTGAGGTTGGCCGCGACCCGCGTCGTCGCTTGGCCTATGGGGAACGGGAGAGGACCTCAGGTTGAAAGTTGTCACGATCTTCGGCAGTTCGGCTCCCTCCGCCGGATCGCCCGTCTATGAAGAAGCGCGACGTTTGGGATTTCTTTTGGCCCGGGAGGGATTCGGTATTTCGAATGGCGGTTATGGCGGGTTGATGGAAGCCACGGCCCGAGGGGCGCAGGAAGCCGGTGGTCCGACCTTCGGGGTGACGTGCCGCATATGGCCTACGAGGGCTAACCGTTGGATCCAGCAGGAGACTCCCACGGAAAGCTATCTGGATCGCCTGCGAGTGTTGGCGGAACGCGGCGACGCCTACATCGTCCTTCCCGGAGGCACCGGGACGCTGGCCGAGTTGGCCGTCGTCTGGGAGATGATGAATAAGGGGACCCTGGCACGAGCGATCGGCGGCCGTAAGCCCCTGCTGGCGAAGAAGCCCTATTGGGAAGGAGTGGTCGATTGTCTGAAGCAAGAAAGCCGGCTCAGCCTTCAACCCATCGAACAGGCTATGGAGCGGTATGCTCCGGTGCTTTCTTTCATCACGTTATTCTCCCATCCTGAGGAAGCCGTGGCCTTGCTGGTCGAGGCTTTTGACGGGCACGGGGCGCGGGAATAGGTCTTGCCGCCGTGCCCCAGCGCCCTTTTGAAAGACAGGAAATACGCCCCAGCTCCTGCCGGACTTCCCCGATGATCCAAAGCACTGAAGTACTGGAATTCTCCGGTGTCCGTGCGATTCTGCGGAGCTATCTTCGTGGACCCCTGGCGCTCGAGCAACTTCAGGAACTTCAATCGAAGACGGACCTTGAAGAAATCCGCGAAGAGCTGGCTTCGGTCGGGGAGGCCATGGCGTTTTTGCGCGAAAACACGCCTCCTGCCCTGGGGCACCTGGAAGATCCAAACCCCCTGCTGGAAAGGTTGCGGATTGCGGGAACCTGTCTGGAACCGCTCGAACTGCGCCACTTGGCGGCACTGGCGCGAGCGAGCCATGAGGTGCGCTCTTTCTTTGATCCCACGGAGTTTCCCCGCCTTCGAGGCCGCGGCGCGGCGGCTCCCAATCTTCTGCCGCTGGCAAACCGGGTCGAGGGGAAAATTCTTCCTGACGGGTTCGTGGACTCCTCGGCCAGTCCGCTGCTGAAGGAAATCCGCCGGCAAAGCGAGCGCACACGCAAGAAGATCGAAAAGGCGCTGGGGAATTTCCTCCAAGCTCATCGCAAGGATGCCACTCTTCAGGATGCGGTTGTCTCGATTCACAACGACCGCTACGTGGTTCCCGTCAAGGCAGGGGAGAAGCGGCGCATCGGGGGAATTGTGCATGGGACAAGCTCGAGCGGCGCGAGCCTTTTTATTGAGCCTTTGGAAACCGTGCCTCTCAACAATGAAAGAGTGGAGCTTCAAGAGAATGAGGCTGCGGAAATCCGGCGTTTTCTGGTGGACCTGACCGAGACCTTCCGGGGGCATCAGGAAGAGCTATGGCAGGTGAGGGGAATCCTGGCTGAACTCGACCTTTTGTTTGCCCGGGCCCGCTTCGGGCGGGAATACGACTGTTGTCTGCCGAAACTCGACCTTGAGCGCCGGATCAGCCTGAAAAAGGCCCGGCATCCGTTGCTCGAGAAAACCGCCCGCGCGCAGGATCAGAGGGTGGTCCCCATAACGCTGACGCTGCAAGCGCCCAAGACCATCATGGTAATCAGCGGGCCGAACAGCGGCGGCAAGACGGTTGTCCTGAAGACGGTCGGCTTGCTCGCCTTGATGGCGCAGGCCGGAATCCCCGTCCCGGCCGAGGAGGCGTACCTGCCCGTATTTGACAACGTTGGGGCGGATATTGGGGATCTGCAATCCATCGAGCAAAGTCTGAGCACGTTTTCAGCGCATGTCGCCAACATTCAATCCATGGTGGAGAGCGCCGGAGGCCGGGACTTGATCCTGCTGGATGAAATCGGCGCCAGCACCGACCCCTCCGAGGGCGCCGCCCTGGCAATGGCCATCCTGGACCATTTTCGCAAGTGTGGCGCGCTGACCTTGGCCAGCACCCACCACACGCGTCTTAAGGCTTATGGCGCTGAGACCCCCGAGGCGGTCAATGCCGGAATGGAGTTTGACGAGGTGACTCTTCGCCCCACGTACCGCTTGTTGATCGGGCTGCCGGGCAAGAGTAGCGGCATCGATATCGCGGCGCGTCTGGGGCTCGAGCCTTCCATCATCGAGCAGGCCCGACGGCTGGTAAGCTCGACCCAGTCTGGAGTCTCGCGGTTGCTCGAATCCTTGCATGCCACTCGCCAGCGGACCGAGAGTATCCAAAAAGAGCTCGAAAGCCGGCTGCGCGCGTTCGAGGAGCGCGAAAAATCGCTTGAGCAGGAGTACCTTCGGGACCGCCGCAAGCAGTTGGCGGCGCTTGAGGAACGATTGGAGGAGACTCTGAGCGAATATGAGAAACGGTTCCGAGTTGAAGTGGATGCCCTGAAGAGGTTGGCATTGCCGAAAATCGACCCAGCGGCTCGGCGCAGAGCTTCGACTCTGGAACGGGACGCTCGGAGGGGTTGGGAAGAGCAGGTGAGAAAAGAGTTGGGAGACGCCGCCCCTTCAACCCATATCCAGGCCTGCCCCAAGGTAGGCGACCGGGTGCGGATCCGTGGGATTTCGACCCCGGGAGAAGTTACGACGGTGGTGGAGGAAGACAAAATTGAAGTTGAAGTGGGCCGCCTCCGAATGCGCGTCGGTAAGGGTGACATCACGGAAATCCTGAGCGGGAAAGTTGCCGGTGCTCGCGCCCGAGTCCTATCGGCCGTCTCTGCGATCCACCAGAAGCCATCGGATTCGGCGGGCGTCGCGGGCCCGGATCTGCATGTGCGAGGCCTCCGTGCCGACGAGGCGCGAGATGTGGTGGACAAGTTTCTCGATCAGTCCGTGGTACAGGGCTACTCGGAAGTCCGCGTGGTCCACGGCAAGGGAACCGGCACGCTCCGAAGCGTCTTGCGTGAAATGTTGACGGGGCACCCGCACGTCGCCGAATTTCGCACTGCGGAGCCCGAACGCGGCGGCGACGGTGTCACGGTAGTTACCTTGCGGACCGGAGGCTGACCGGGGACGATGAAAAACGAGGTTGCGATTCGAACCATTTGCCGTTAGTCGAAAGATCAAGTCACCCGACAAGACCCACATGGGGAACTACGTTGACCGGCCCAATACTTGTTTTGCAAGGAGTTGAAAGAATCGGAGGAAGAATTCTTAAATTCAGGGAGCCCATTTTCTCATAATCCCGACCCGAGGTTGTAAATGTTCAACAAGCTCTTTGTTTACGGAACCCTCCAGAAGGGCAGACCCGCTCACTGCATCCTTGCATCGGCGGGTGCCAGGTTCGTGGGGGCCGGGAAGGTGCAGGGGATATTGTACGATCGGGGAGATTTTCCCGCCCTGGTGCGAAATGGGAAAAAAAACGCGTTGGTGGCCGGCCAGGTTTATGAGCTCGGAGATCCCGAGGCTGCTCTCCGTATTTTGGACGAATACGAAGAATTCGATCCGTCGAATGTGCGTTACAGTCTCTTTATCCGAAAACGGGTCCGTATTGATTTGGCGGGAGGTTCTGAAATAACCGCATGGGTCTATTTCTATAATCGGGCGGTCGTTGGAAGCGAATTGTCGCGGGCAGGGCAGAAACCCGGATGCAAAGGGATTTTTCGAAAAGCAGGGGTATGAACGCAATTCCGATAGGATAGAAGCTATACTGGGAACCGATTGCCAGATGCTCCAGAATCGCAACCCGTAAGCGGCAGAAAGAATCATGTCGAGTCCCCAGGTAGAACGGGTCCGTCAGGCATCCGACATCATTCGCGTCGTGAGCGAATATGTCCCATTGCGCAAGACAGGCGTGAATCACACGGGTCTGTGTCCCTTTCACAGCGAAAAGACGCCCTCTTTTGCAGTGCACCCGACCCGGCAGATTTTCCACTGCTTCGGGTGCGGTGAAGGAGGCGATGTCTTCAAGTTTGTAATGCTGATCGAGCGAGTCTCGTTCCCGGAGGCTTTGCGTCTGCTGGCGGAAAAAGGGGGTATCCGGCTGCCGGAAAAATCCATGGGAAAAGAGATGAACGATCCCCAGGCCAAGCAGCGGTCGGCGCTTTATCGCATTCACGAGGCCGCCGCACAATTCTTTGCCGAGCAGATGGGGGCAACGGCGGAGGGTCGCGCGGCACGGGCCTACCTGACCGACCGGGGGTTGACGGGTCCGATCATAAGCCGGTTCGGCATGGGCTATGCTCTTTCTTCGGGGCCGGCTTTGGCCGAGTATCTGCAATCCGGCCGCTTCGAACCGGAAGCACTCGAGGCAAGCGGGTTGCTGGTTTGGGAATCGACGGCGGGAGGGAATCGTAAGTATT
Source organism: Terriglobia bacterium (assembly GCA_965222885.1). Lineage (GTDB taxonomy): Bacteria > Acidobacteriota > Terriglobia > UBA7540 > JAPUME01. Next base: position 3,412,237 of record OZ244973.1, on the reverse strand, counting down.
CCGATCGCTTTCGCCGCCGGATCATCTTTCCGATTACCAGTGAACGGGGAAGAGTGATCGCGTTCGCCGGGCGTGCCTTGGGGAATGCCCAGGCTTCCGTGCCCAAATATCTCAATTCCCCCGAGACGCCGATCTATACGAAAAGTCGGGTTCTGTACAATTTGAGCCGCGCCGGCGGGCCTATCCGCAAGGGGGATGCTGCCATTCTTGTGGAAGGTTATATGGACTGCATCGCCCTGGCTTCTGCGGGTATCGAAAACGTGGTGGCCTCCTGCGGAACCAGCCTGACCTTTGCGCAGGTACAGTTGCTCGGCCGTTATACCCGGCGGGTGGTGGTGAACTTTGACTCGGACGCCGCCGGGATTCGTGCCGCGGAGCGATCGCTGGATTTACTGCTGGAGGAGGGGCTTGAGGTGCGCATCCTGGAATTGCCGGAGGGGTTGGACCCGGATGGCTACCTCCGCCGACACGGACCCGAGGCCTACCGCCGACAATTGGACCTGGCCCCCTCCTATCTGGATTACCTGACCGAGCGGGCCGCGCAGGAGCACGACCTTTCGAACGCAGAAGGAAAGGTAGCCGCCGTCAATGCGTTACTGCCTCGCCTCGCGCGAATTCCGAACCGTATTGGGAGAGCGGAGACGGCGCGTCGGGTGGCCGAGCGTCTGAACGTACAGGAGCGGCTGCTCGGTGAAGAAATCGCCCGCGCCGCGTCCGAACGGCGTCCCGAGGTGGCGTTCGCCGCCAGGGACGTGGAGGACACGGCAACCCTGGCCGAAAAGCGGATGCTGCAGATCCTTTTTGGAAATCCTGCATTGTTGAAAGAGTTTGCTCGTCGCCTGCGTGAGATTCCCCTACATCAGGGGCTGGTTACCGGGCCCATATTTGAGCAATTGCTTCGGCATTCGGGGGCAGAGAACAAGCCGGAGGTCGCTGATGTTGCCGAGCACATGGCGCCGGAGCATCAAAAGTTGTTATACAAGATCCTGACTATGCCGATGGTTTCCTTGGGGAAGGAAGAAGCCGAGAGGTGCTGGACGGCGCTGCGGCGGCACGAGCTGGAGTCGAAACGGGAAAGGCTACAAAAGCAGATCGAGGCGGCCCAGCGGAGCCGAGATCGTGAGTTGCTATATCGCCTTTCTGCTGATAAATCCTTATTGAACAAAGAATTGGCCGCAATGAAGAAAATGTAGCTAAAATCCAACCGAATTTTTTCATGGCTCATGGCTGAGGAATTGTGGTAAAATCCCATCTAACTTATTGGGAAATATGGAAGTTCCCGCCCCCAGGGGTACTGCGCATCCTCGGTCGTCTCGACAGATAAATACTCCGGGTAAGGCATTTCTGAAATCCGTAAAAAGGGGCAAGCGATTGGCAGTAGAGCGGAAAAAAGATCCGGCAAGAACCGTTTTGCAGGGTGGCAAAGGGAAAGGCGCGGTGATTTATGCGGAGTCAAGGGAGTCCATGCCACGACAACCGCGCGGCTCAGAGGATTTTGAAGAGTTGCTTTCCATGTTTGATAGCTCCGGCACCCGGGAGTTGGACTCTCCCCGTTCGAAGTCGCCCGAGAAGTTGGCGTTGGAGAAGAGCGTTCGCATGAAATCGGCCCAAGGCTCCGAGGATAGCGAGTTGGACCTAAGCCCGGGGTCTTTGGACAAAACCAATGACCCGGTGCGGATGTACCTCCGCGAGATGGGTGTGGTGCCACTGCTTACCCGGGAAGGGGAAGTGGGAATTGCCAAGCGCATCGAACGCGGGCAGATGGATGTATGGAAGGCGTTGTCCCGCTCTGCTTTGGTAATCCGGGACATCAGCGCCCTGGGCGAGGAGATTCGAGCGGGCCGCAGGTCGATCCGAGGGGTGCTCAGTTTCCATGACGACGAGTTGACCGAGGAAGGCATCCTTGGGCGTATGGAAGAATTTATGGGGTCCTGCGCCGATATTGGCACGGTGTATCAAAGGCTGAACCAGCTTCGCCGGAAGCTCGATTCGGCTTCACCCAAGCGAAAGCCGCAGGAACATCGCAAGTATCGCTGGGGTGTGGCTCGGTGCCGCGTCCTGATCTCCAAGACAATCCGAGGCATCGATTTCAACCACTTCGAGCACGACCGGCTGATTAAACGACTCCGGCAGGTGGTGGGCGAAGTACGTTCGTTGGAGCGAGAGGGAACCAAGTTGGAACGTCGCCTCGAAGCCAGCCACCCCAACCCTCCCCCCGAGTTGAAGAAGCAGTTGCGGCAGGTCCGTGTCCGCATCCGTGAGATTGAGAAAAGGACCGGAGCCAGCGCGCTCGAACTCAGGCGGAGTTGGCAGACCCTGATAAAGGGTGAGAGAGATGCTGAGGTCGCCAAGCGGGAACTGGTGGAAGCCAACCTACGGCTGGTGGTCTCCATCGCGAAGAAGTACAACAATCGCGGCCTCCAGTTCCTGGACCTCATTCAAGAGGGCAATATCGGGCTGATGAAGGCGGTGGAGAAATTCGAGTATCGGCGCGGATACAAGTTCTCCACTTATGCCACCTGGTGGATTCGCCAGGCCATCACCCGGGCCATCGCGGATCAGGCTCGAACCATCCGCATTCCGGTCCACATGATCGAGACCATCAACAAGCTGATCCGCACTTCTCGCCAACTGGTGCAGGAGTATGGCCGGGAACCCACCTCCGAGGAGATTGCCCGGCGCATGGACCTTCCTGTCGGCAAAGTGCGCAAGGTCCTGAAAGTCGCTCAGGAGCCGATCTCTCTGGAAACTCCCATCGGCGAGGAGGAGGACTCACATCTGGGGGACTTCATTGAAGACCGAGGTGTGATCTCTCCGTCGGAAGCCGTCATTAATATCAATCTGAGAGAGCAGACCGAGTCGGTGCTGAAGACTCTCACCCCGCGCGAAGAGAAAGTGGTGAAGATGCGCTTCGGAATGGATGACGGCAGCGAACATACCCTGGAGGAAGTGGGACAGAGCTTCGCCGTCACCCGTGAGCGCATCCGGCAGATTGAGGCCAAGGCGTTGCGCAAGCTAAGGCACCCATCCCGGAGCCGCAAGCTCAAAGCCTTCTTGGATGCCACCGTGGGGGATTGAACCCTTCCCATCGGAACCTTCTGCTAAGATTCACATCCCGCGTCCCCAGCAGGTTCGCACCGTGCCGGAGTGCACTTGCGTCTTCCCTGCGACCGAGTTGCGCCGAAGTGCTAAAATCTTCTGTTGGTGATGGGCCTCATGGAGCTTCTGCGCATTGAAAACCTCCGAACCGTGTATGACCTGCCGGGAGGCAGGCTTGCGGCGGTGGACGGCGTGTCGCTTTCCATTGGCGCGGGCGAGGCGGTGGGATTGGTGGGCGAATCGGGCTGCGGTAAGTCCGCCACTGCTCTTTCCATTCTTCGCTTGATCCAACCTCCCGGCCGCATTGAGACCGGGGCCGTACGCTATGCTGTCAACGGCGGTCCTCCCAGGGACCTGCTCCAACTCTCCGAGGCTGAGATGCAAGGGGTGCGTGGCGCCGAGATCGCGATGATCTTTCAGGAGCCGCTTTCCGCCTTCAATCCCGTTATGAGCGTTGGAGATCAAATCATGGAGGGATTGCGTGCGCACGGACGCGGTTCGCGGCGTGAGGCACGGGACCGAGCGGTGGCGATGCTGGAAGCCGTCGCGGTGCCGGATGCGGCGCGGCGGTTGCGGAGCTACCCGCATGAGCTTTCCGGCGGCCTGCGTCAGCGGGCGATGATGGCTATGGCGCTGGTCTGCGGGCCGAGGCTGCTGATCGCCGACGAGCCGACCACGGCGGTGGACGTTACCGTTCAGGCACAAATTCTGGAATTGCTGAAGGATTTGCAGCGGCGATTCGGATTATCCCTGCTTCTGATCTCGCATGACCTGGGGGTGGTGGCGTCGCTGGCCGAGCGTGTGGCTGTGATGTATGCGGGGCAGATTATCGAGTTGGGTCCCACGCAGGAAGTTCTCAGCCGTCCCCAGCATCCCTACACTGCCGGCCTGCTGCGGAGTTTGCCGGGACTTGAGGGGCCGAGACGAAATCGCCTGGCGACTCTTCCCGGAACGGTTCCCGATTTGACCCAACTTCCCCCCGGATGTCGCTTCGAGCCGCGTTGTTCCCTTCGAATCCCGGATTGCTCCGCTCAGGGGCCTTCCCTGCGGGAAATCTCGCCGCAGCACGAAGCGCGCTGCATCCGGTCCCCCCTGACGGCGGAACTGCCGCCGGCGGGTGCGATATCCCGCCCGGAGGGCTAAAGGGACGTATTGGGTTGGGTCCGGTCCGACCTGAACGGGGCACCTGACCTGCTGATTGCCGGCGAGAAAGGGAAACAATATGCGGACTTGCTTTGCGTTGAAATTGAGCGTTCCCAAGAGAGTCGCAATAATCTGACGAGCGGCGCGGACTTCGTCATCGAAAGGGAAGCCTTTTATTTTTCCTTACCCATCCGATACACTAGCCTCTCCGCTAGACAGTTTACAGTCTGGATTCGTTAAAGGGGGCCGGACATGATCCCAATGATTCGCATCGCCGTGATGGGGCTTGTCTTGCAGGGAGGGTCCTTGCCCGCGACAGAGCAGGGTCCCTCAGCGGTTGCCGACCCCTCATCTTGGTCCGCAAGCGGGGAGGAACAACCGCCTGCGGAACTGGTCGTGAACGGTAAGCTCATCGGAAGTCAGGTCGATCCCAGGCCCACGGAAATCTGCCTGGTGTGCAATCAGCCGCTGCAGGAGGGTGACGTGGTGTATCGGGTGCAAGGTCAGCGGGTACCGGTCCACCTGGATAGCTGCGATGAATCGCTCCGCAGCAACCTGGCGAATTGGCTGGCGCGCCTCAAGCCCCACGGTGCCTTCCTGGGCGCACCGGGAGATGCGCAAGCCCTTTCCAACCTGTGGTTTTTTATAGGCTTCTATGTACTGCTCGGATTGCTCTTTGCAGCGTTGTGTGCCCATCAGGCTCTGCACTCGGGGTACAGTCCGGTTCTCTGGTTTGCCGTGGGGTTGTTGATCAATGCTTTCGGGTACTTGTTCCTGCTGACCCGTCCCAAACGTCAAGTACAAGCTCCTGCAGGGATTCCCGGGGGATTGGGAAAGGTAGCCGCTACCTATGAGCCTCGACTTTGTGCCTCCTGTGGGGCTGCCAACCACCCTTCCGCCATCCAATGTATAGCGTGTTGCGGGAAGCTTCAGCCCAGAATGCCGTCGGAGGTCGAGAAGGCAGGTTTGCGCCCGCACTGATTCATGATGCTGAGGAAATTCCAAGAAAAAATCCAGACGATCCTTTCCAGCGGTGATATGGCCCAGCGCCGGCCGGCGCTCCAGAAGGACCATCAGAGCAACATTCCGGGCCTCTATGTGATCGGTGATCTGGCGGGTGCGCCGGTCATCAAGTTGGCGATGGCGCAGGGATACGAGGTGATCGAACGGATCGCCGCCCAGCCTGACGCACACACGAATGAGCCCGGGATGTATGACCTGGTAGTGGTCGGAGCGGGAGCGGCGGGCCTGAACGCGGCCCTGGCGGCGAAGGACAAGGGACTGCGCGCTCTGGTTCTCGAAAAAGGCAAAATAGCAAACACGATTGAAAATTTCCCCGAGGGCAAGTGGGTCTATGCCGAGCCGGACGATTCCCCGCCCAAGGGCAAGCTCTGGCTGGATGGAGCGCGAAAGGAAGACCTGATTCGGCGCTGGCGGCAAATCGTCACCGAGAATCACCTCGAGGTCCACGCTGAGGAAGGGTTGAAGTCGCTTGACCGACAGAGGGACGGCAACTTCCGTGTTACGAGCGATCGAGCCCAATACCGTGCCCGGCGGATCATTTTGGCAACCGGGCAGCGCGGTAACCCTCGCCGGCTGAATGTCCCGGGAGAGGAGCAGGAGCACGTCTATCACCGGCTTTACAGCCCGCGTCACTACAAGAATGAGGATATTGTCGTGGTAGGCGGCGGCAACAGCGCCATTGAGGCGGCACTCGTACTGAGCGAACAGAACCGCGTTCGTCTCTCCTACCGGGGCAGCGAGTTCCAGCGCATCTTCAAGGACAACCAACGCAAACTGAATCAAGCGGTTGCGGAGAAAAAAGTCGAGTTCGTCCTGAATTCCAACGTGAAGCGATTCGAGGCCCAAAAAGCGGTGATCGAAGTGGGCCGCGGCGGCTCGCGGGAAGAAATCCGGGTTCCCTGTGACCATGCCTTTGTGCTGATCGGCGCCGAGCTTCCCGTTCGGTTCCTGAAATCGCTTGGAATCCGCATGGAGAACGAATGGACGGGGAGTTTGTGGCGGGCAGCCGCGATGACCTTTCTCACTCTATTGGGCCTCTGGTTCCTCGGTGGAAACGCCGGTGTAGGCGGAGTGGCACTGGATGGGGTGCCGCCGTTCGTAGGCGGGTTGGTGGCGGCCGTTGCTCTGGCGTCGCTGCTCGTCTGCGGGTTTCGAGGGGACCGGTTTGCATGGCTTGGAGTGTCTTTCCTGGTCTGTTATTCCATCTACGGCATCAAATCCCCCGGCCCGGGCCGGGAGTTCTGGCCGTACCGTGGCTGGGGATTCGAGATGAGCTCGTTGTTAGGGCGTCCGGCGACTTTTTGGTACACCGTCCTCTACACCTTGTTGATGACGGTCTTCGGCCTTCAGGCGCTGAAGCGTTGGGGACTCGACCGCAGAGACAAGTTCCAAATTTGGCGGTATGCGAGTTTGCTGGGTTTCCAATGGGTGTTTTTCTTTTTGGTGCCTGAATTTCTGTTTCAGTGGGCGGTAAAGTATCAGTGGATCGGTGAGCGATTGGCCACCGATCCTACGTTTTCCGAGCAGGCGTGGCGCAGTTACGGCATCGTTTATGCTTGGCCTCTTTTCTTCTATGCCTTCTTTTACGACCCGCACAAAATTTGGTTGATCTGGGGCGTATTGCTGACCTTCGGGATCATTCCCGTCCTGGCTCTGTGGCACGGCAAACGCTACTGCTCCTGGATCTGCGGCTGTGGAGGATTGGCGGAAACCTTGGGTGATCGGTGGCGGCACCTGGCCCCCAAGGGGCCAGCCAGCATCCGCTGGGAGTGGATGAACCTGGCGGTGTTGATGGCAGCCGCGGCGATCACGGGGATGATGTTGCTCCGCGACACGGTCGCCCTTTTCCGGCAACCGGGTTCCTGGGGTCTGCAAGTCTATCACTTGATTGCAGACATCTGGCTGGTGGGAATTCTGCCGGTCACGCTTTACCCGTTCCTGGGTGGAAAGGTATGGTGCCGGTACTGGTGCCCCCTGGCGAAGTTGATGCACCTATTCAGTAAGGCCTACACGAAACTGGGCCTGAGCCGGTTTGAAATTCGGGCCAACGACAAATGCATCGCCTGCACCGAGTGTTCACGCCATTGCCAGGTGGGTATCGACGTCATGAGCTTTGCGCTCAAACAGGAACCTTTGAACAATGAAAATTCCTCCTGCATCGGCTGCGGCATCTGTGTCAGCGTCTGCCCGATGGATACGCTCAGCTTCGGGGGCAAGCCCAGCGGCCCTCTGGTTCAGATTCAGACGAAACCTATGCCACCCCAACCGCCCGACCCCACGACCCCCGTCCACGCCTAGAATCCTTCTCCGTACCGGAAATAACCGCTATGCCGGAATTTCCAGCCAATCTGTCCTGTAGGGGTTCGATGAACTACAGGGATTCGTAGGAAGGGATGGAATTGTAAGCCTCGACCCTGCTAAACTCCGGGGTCTGTTGGCAAGAGGGGGATGCTGTCCTGTTGCCACGGAACCCGTAAAAAATCTTTAGCCGGATGACGCATTCCAAACCGAGGATAACGAGCGATGGCCTACCAACCGATTGAAAATTACGGAATCATTGGCGATATGCATACACTGGCCCTGGTGGGGATGGATGGTTCCATCGACTGGCTCTGTATGCCCCGATTTGATTCTCCCAGCGTCTTTGCGGCGATTTTGGATGACAAGAAGGGAGGACGATTCAAGATTTCGCCGAGCGACGGGAGAGTTACTTACAAGCAGTTCTATTGGCCGGACACGAACGTGCTGATCACGCGGTTTCTCTCCCCGGACGGGGTCGGTGAGGTCACCGACTTTATGCCCGCCGTGGGGCTTCCCAAGGAGAAGGGAACGCACCGGCTGATCCGGCGGGTCAATGTGGTTCGCGGTTCCATGGCATTCCGGTTGCAATGTTTGCCGGCGTTCAACTATGCCCGAGATGAGCACCAAACCGAGATTACCTCCGACGGCGCCTCCTTCCACTCGTCCCGGCAGGGTCTGAGTCTGGCCACGCGAGTCCCGTTGAAAAAGAGCGGCAAGGGTGTCAAGGCTGATTTCACCTTGCAGGAAGATCAGGGGGCCACCTTTGTGATACGGGACATCCCGCAGGGTACCGAGATCAGGCATTCGATCTCGGAAGACGAGGCGTTGGAGCTTTTCAGGCAGACCGTCACCTATTGGCGGCGTTGGATTAGCCAGTGCACCTATACGGGGCGGTGGCGCGAAGACGTCCGCCGCTCGGCTTTGGCGCTGAAGTTGATGACCTATATTCCCACCGGAGCGATCGTGGCGGCCCCTACCTGCAGCCTGCCGGAAGATTTGGGGGGTGAACGAAATTGGGATTACCGCTACACCTGGATTCGCGATGCCGCCTTTACCCTCTACGGCTTTCTGCGCGTCGGGTTCACCGAAGAGGCGGAATCGTTCATGCATTGGCTGCAGGCGCGAATGGCCGAGCTGGAGCCGGACGGGTCCTTGCAGATCATGTATGGGATTGATGGGTCTCACCAACTCACCGAAGAGACTCTGGATCATCTGGAAGGCTATAAAGGTTCGCGGCCTGTCCGGGTCGGGAACGGCGCTTATAACCAGCTTCAGTTGGATATTTACGGGGAATTGATGGATTCGGTCTATCTATACAACAAGTACGGGAGTCCGATTTCCTATGACTTATGGCGGGAACTTCGGCGGCTGGTCAATTGGGTGTGCGACAACTGGAGGGGAAAAGATGAAGGAATTTGGGAGGTCCGTGGAGGTCGGAGGCATTTTGTCTATTCCAAGCTGATGTGCTGGGTGGCTGTGGACCGAGCCTTGCGCTTGGCCGACAAGCGTTCCTTTCCCGCCGACCGGGCCCGATGGCTGAAGTGTCGCGACCACATCTATGAGGATATCCTTTCGAAGGGATGGAATCGAAATCGTCAGGCCTTCGTGCAGCATTATGAAAGTGATTCGCTGGATGCGGCCAACCTCATCATGCCGCTGGTGTTCTTCATGTCACCCTCGGACCCTCGAATGCTAAAAACTCTGGATGCTACCAATCAGCCTCCCGCCAAAGGTGGGTTGGTCTCAAACAGCCTCGTGTACCGCTATAACGTCGAGGAGGTGAGTGACGGAATAGCAGGCCAGGAAGGCACTTTTAATATCTGCACGTTCTGGCTTGTGGAGGCGCTCACTCGCGCCGGGCGAACCGAACGGGGTCGCCTGGAAGAGGCCCGGCTGATGTTTGAAAGAATGTTGGGCTATGCCAACCACTTGGGTCTCTACGCTGAAGAGACAGCCCAATCCGGCGAAATGCTCGGCAATTTCCCCCAAGCCTTTACCCACCTGGCTCTTATCAGCGCCGCCTTCAACCTGGATCGGACCCTCGGTCCCCGCGGTTGACCCGGGCATTCGGACCTGGATTTGCGAGGTTCCGAAAGTGCCCTTTGGGGCTAAAACGGCATCAACAGCCTATAGCGGCAATGTTCCGTTCAAGCTCCGGTTCTTCGGATAGTAGGCATAGGGGGTGGTATAGTCCGTCTTCGACCTGGATGTTAAAGTTACTGAGGAACAAGGGCTTTGGCTATGAGTAAATCGGGTTCGCCAGGTGGTTCCCCCGCATTGGTCGAGGTGAGGAATCTGCAAAAATATTTTCCGGTCAGGAGCCGGTGGTTTGCACCCAAGCTCTTTGTGCGAGCGGTGGATGGGGTCAGTGTAGCGATTGAGACCGGCGAGGTCTTGGGCTTGGCGGGAGAGTCGGGCTGCGGCAAATCCACTCTGGGCCGGACCCTCCTTCGCTTGATCGAGCCGACGGCCGGCCAGGTTCTCTTTGAGGGAATCGACCTCGGAACCCTGCCTGATACCGAGCTCCGGAGCATGCGCCGGCGGATGCAGATGATTTTTCAAGACCCTTTTGCATCCCTCAATCCGCGCATGCGGGTCGGTGAGATTGTCAAGGAACCCTTTGCAATCCACGGCGAGACAGACAACCTGACAAGCAAACCGGTCGAGCTGCTGGAGGCCGTCGGATTGTCCGGAGACGCGGCAGCCCGTTATCCGCACGAGTTCAGCGGCGGGCAGCGGCAGCGGATTGCCATCGCGCGGGCTTTGGCGCTAAGGCCCCGCCTGATTGTGGCCGATGAGCCCGTAGCTTCACTGGACGTCTCCGTCCAGGCGCAAATCTTGAACCTTCTGCTCGACCTGCAACGGCAATTCGGAATGACATACCTGCTGACCTCGCACAGCGTGCCCGTCCTGCGACACGTAGCGCATCGTATCGGCGTGATGTACTTGGGCAAGCTGGTGGAGATAGGGCCGGCCGAACAGGTGGTTTCCCGGGCGCTTCACCCCTACACGCAGAGGCTTATTCAATCGATTCCTGTTCTGCCGGGAGATTCACCTTCACCTGGGGCCGAGGCTCGGTCCAGCCTATCTCTTCGTGCTGCAGAGTTACCCTCTCCCACGGCTCCTCCGCCCGGTTGCCGCTACCATACCCGCTGCCCTCTGGCGGAGGATCAATGCCGGGTAGAAGAACCCGAACTGCGCGAAATCGTGCCGGGGCATTTTGCCGCTTGTCACCTGGCCGAACCTGCCGCGTGACGTCCCCCATCCGGCACAAGGCACACACCCGGACAGTCTTTGATCCTGGGAAAAATCTTCAGCCAACAGGTGAGAACAGACCGCTGATTTCGGTGCCGAGCCTTGCCGTGTTATAAAACAGGGCTGGTGAGTTCCCAGAACTTCAAGATTGTCGCCCGCGATGAAGCCACCCAGGCTCGTGCCGGCATCCTGCATACCCCCCACGGAGATGTCGATACTCCGGCCTTCATGCCCGTGGGAACCTTGGCTACGGTGAAGGCCATTACCCAGGATCAGTTGGAGGAAATGGGAGCCCAGATGCTGTTGGCCAATACCTACCATTTGTACCTGCGTCCGGGCCACGAGGTGGTACGGGCTGCGGGGGGGCTTCACCAATTTATGAGTTGGCCTCATCCCATGCTAACCGACAGCGGGGGCTTTCAGGTGATGAGCCTGCAACGTCTTCGGCGGATTACGGAGGACGGCGTATGGTTTCAGTCCCATCTGGACGGGTCCGCTCACTTTTTTTCTCCCGAGCGGGCGGTGGAAATCCAGATCGCCCTCGGCGCGGACGTGATGGTTCCCCTGGATGAATGTGTCGAGTTTCCCGCGAGTTACGAGACGGTGGGCCGGGCCGTGAAGCTTACCAGCCGGTGGGCGGAGCGGTCGCAACGAACGTTCCGGGAATCGAGCGAGGACGGGAAGTCCTGCGGACAAGTCATGTTCGCGATCGTTCAGGGTGGCGTCCACCTTGACTTGCGCCGGCAGAGCGTCGAAGAGCTACTGAAAATGGGCTTTGCGGGATATGCGATTGGCGGTCTTTCGGTAGGAGAACCCAAGCCGCAGACCTATGAGTTGGTACATTTTACGGCGGAGCTTTTGCCCCGGGAGCGGCCGCGTTATCTGATGGGTGTAGGGACTCCGGCTGACTTGGTGGAGGCGGTCGCCCGGGGCGTGGACCTGATGGACTGCGTCCTGCCCACGCGCAATGCCCGCAACGGTTATGCCTTTACCTCGGAAGGAAAGGTGGTGGTGAAGAATGCCCGCTATACCCGGGACCCTGCGCCTTTGGATTCCGCCTGCGGTTGCCGGGTTTGTCGGCGTTATTCACGGGCCTATCTGCGGCACCTTTTTCAATCCCATGAGATGCTGGGAGCTATGTTATTGACTTACCATAACCTCCAATTTTACCTTGACACTATGCGCAAAATCAGGCAGGCTCTTGTGCGAAGACAATTCAACCGTCTTTATTTAAGATGTACAAGGGAAAGGACCTCCTCCGAGCAGGGATTGTAACCCCAGGCTAAGGGAGAGATAGGCTCATGGCCAGTTCCTTACTTATTTTTCGGGGGGAACGGTGTTTCTCTAAGCCCGGAGGAGCCGGTCTGGAAGTAGCGTCGTGGCGGACGTAACCAGTTTCGCATTGGCGGCCAGTACGGGGTCCGCGGCCTTTGGCCAGTTCATCTTCCTTTTTCTTCCTCTCTTGCTGATTTGGTATTTCTTGGTCATACGTCCCCAGCAGAACCAGCGTCGAAAAACGCAACAGATGTTGGAAAATCTGAAGACAGGGGATAAAATCATTACCAGCGGGGGCATTTATGGAACCATCATCAGGTTCAAGGACCCAGCAGTCCAACTCGAGGTGGCCCATCAGGTTAAAATTGACGTTAGCCGCACGGCGATCCAGGCCCTCCAAGCCGAGGTGAACAAGAAAGAATTGCCTCCGAGCCCTTCCAAGTAACTGTCTTTCATGAAAGATAAAAGACTAAGAAACAGGACAATACTCATTGCAGCCGTGGTGCTGGTTTGCACATTTGGGATTATCGGCTTTCCCATTCCCACCAGCTTCGAGGCCCTGAAGGATCGACTTCGGGACCGGATTCGGCTGGGGCTGGACCTCCGAGGCGGAACCCATTTGATCCTACAGGTACAGGTTGAGGAGGCCGTCAATGTAAATACCGACTTGGTCTTGGAGCAGTTGCGGGACCAGTTGACGGCCAATGATATCGCCTATGATCAGGTAAGTAAAAAGACGGCAGTAGAGTTCGAAATCGAAGGTGTACCTCAAGAAGGGCAGGTGACGTCCGAATTGCGCACGCTGGTGCGGGACGAGTTTCCGGACTGGGACTTGGACGGCCCTACCCTCCTGGATGGGGTGTCCCGCTGGCGGGTGCGGATGCGCACTACCGCCGCCCGGGAAATCCGTCAGCAGGCCCTGCAACAGGCGATTGATACCATCCGCCGCCGGGTGGATGCGTTAGGAGTGGCCGAACCCACCATTCAAGAGCACGGCCAGGGAGAATATGAAATTCTGGTCCAGCTTCCCGGGGTGGACGATCCCGACCGGGTGAAAGAGATCATTCGATCCACCGCCCTGTTGGAGTTGAGGTTAGTGTCCGACGGCCCGTTTCCTTCCCGTGAGAGCGCCTTGGCAGCCCGGGGGGGTATCCTACCGCCCGATACCGAGCTGCTTCGTACTGTACGAGCCGTTCAGAATTCCGGCGCCGAGTGGTATATCGTCAACCGGATTGCTGCGGTTACGGGGCGGGACCTGGCCTCAGCCAGTCCATCGCGTGACATCAACGGCCGCCCCAGTGTGAACTTCAACTTGGGTCGCGACGGGGCTGCCCGGTTCGGCCGCATTACGGGCCAGAACATCGGCAAGCGGCTCGCCATAGTTTTGGACAGCCGGATCCAGTCGGCTCCCGTCATCGAGGGCCAGATCTTTGAACGCGGGGATATCACCGGCAGATTCACGGAACGGGAAGCGGCCGACTTGGCTCTGGTCCTGCGCTCGGGAGCTTTGCCGGCTTCCATTACCTACCTGCAAGAGAGAACCGTGGGGCCCTCGCTAGGGGCCGACTCCATCCATCACGGGGTGGTGGCCTCGATTTTTGGACTGCTGGCGGTGATGCTCGTCATCCTGTTCTACTATCGCGGGGCGGGCGTCAATGCGAATTTTGCCTTGCTGCTGAACCTGATCATTCTGATGGCGGTGCTCTCCTACTTCCAGGCGACCCTCACGCTGCCCGGCATTGCGGGGATCATCCTGACGGTCGGAATGGCCGTGGACGCAAATGTCTTGATCTTTGAACGGATTCGTGAAGAATTACGCGAGAATAAAGCGCCCGGAGCAGCCGTGGAGGCCGGATTCAAACGGGCCTTTTTGACGATCGTCGATACGAATCTTACCACCATCGTGGCGGCCTTCATTCTGTTCAGTTTCGGCAGCGGACCGATTCGCGGTTTTGCGGTGACGCTGACGATCGGGCTTGCGGCCAATCTTTTTACGGCCGTGTTTGTCTCCCGCACCATCTTTGACTTCGTGCTGCAACGGCGGGAGAAGGGAGTCGCGCTGAGCGTTTGAGTCACGCGCAACCGTCCAGCGCTACGGGTTCGGAAATCACTCGAGGAGAGAATTAGGCGTTCAGACCTCATGAAGCCACTCCGGGAAGCAAAGATTGACTGGATCGGGAAAAAGAAGTACTTCTTTACCCTTTCGATGCTGTTTTTTCTGGTAGGGATGGGCTCGCTCATCCTCAAGGGCGGCTTGAAATACGGGATCGACTTTCGGGGAGGTACGCTTCTGCAAGTAAAATTTGCCGAAGCGATGAATCTGGATCAGCTCCGTTCGGCACTTTCCGAGGCGGACTTGAAAGGGAGTACCCTGCAACAGTACGGACCGGCTTCCAACCAGGAAGTGCTCGTCGGTCTGGATGTGGAAATCACAGCCGCAGGCGATGCGCTGGATGCCGGCAAGAGGGCGATTGTCAGGGCTTTCGGCCGGCTTGCGGGGGGGGAGTCGGGAGACAAGATCGACCTCAATAACGTGGGGGCCGACACCGTCGCCGAGTACCTGATTGTCCGGGACCCCTTGGGAACGCTCTCGCAAGGGGGAGAGGATGCCGTCCAAGAGTACCGGGACTTGGCCGCGGCCATTGTCGAATTCCGCAACAGCCCTTCTCAGGGTGGACTTGTGGGGAGCTTTGCGGACCTTCAGGGAGTGGAGGGTATGACTGCAGATGTCTCGACGGCGCTGGAGGAGGATTTTTATCTCTCCGGCTTTACCATCCGGAGCACCGAGATTGTGGGGCCGAAAATCGGTGCGGTCTTGAGGCGCCAAGCCCTCTACGTGGTGGGTGCCGGATTGGCCGCCATGCTTGTTTACATTTGGTTCCGTTTTGAGTTAATTTATGGCCTAGCAGCCGTATCGGCAGTTTTCCATGATGTTCTGATTACGTTGGGTCTGTTATCATTATTGGATACGGAGATTACTCTTCCCGTCGTGGCGGCATTGCTTACGTTGGTGGGTTATTCGATGAATGATACCATTGTGGTGTTTGACCGGATTCGAGAAAATCTGAAGCTGGGATGGCGGGGGCCATTGGCCGATTTGATTAACCGGAGCATCAACCAAACTCTGAGCCGGACGCTGTTGACTTCGGGATTGACTTTGCTTGCGGTTCTTTCTCTCTTCCTGTTGGGTGGAGAGGTGATTCATGGATTTTCCTTGGCTCTTCTGATCGGCGTTCTCGTGGGAACCTACTCCAGTGTCGGCGTGGCGAGTCCTTTCCTGTTGCTGGCGCCCGGACGTGTGACGGGAGGGGCGGGAGCGCCGGAGAGACCTCGCGTTTATGAGAGGGCATCCGAGTCAAGACGATAGTTGCAACCCGACCTTTGAAGTGATAGGGTAAGGTCAGGATTTTTAGCGAGGCATCTTTCGTATCCGTTAAAAAATGAGCCTTCCGCAGGAGAGGTCGGTGGCGACCGATACCGGAAGGGGGAGAATATCATGTTTGAGACTAGTTTAATCGAGTTGTCAGGCGTGAGAGTTCCGGTTCTCGAACGATGGCACTGGCTGGCCAGTTTTGTGGTGGGTGCGGTGCTGTTCACGGCTGCGCTATTCGTTATTCCCATGGTTTCGTTTGGAGTCACCAGCGCAGTGCTCAATTTTCAAGCTACGGTAATCGGCCTGACTACGGCCTGTTGGGCGCTGTTCTTTTTCTACATCTGGACCGATGCGCGCCGCGAAGGCTTCCATATGCTGTGGATTCTTGCCGTGGTGCCTCACCTGCTCGGCTTCTTGGTTTACCTGTTTTATTCTGCGGCCAAGACGGGAGACTGGAGGCGGGCCAGCATGCCGATCGCCTATATTGTTCAGGCGGTGGCGATCGGTGCGCTGATTCTCTATCCGCTAATCAAGATGGAAGCATTGCCGAGGGGTCAGTTGATGAGCGTGCTGGTGGCGCCTCCGCCGCCTCCACCGCCGCCTCCACCGCCCAGGGTGGTGCCGATGAAACGGCTTCAGCGGAAAGTGACCGTGGAAGACCTGATGCGGGCCCCGACGAAGATCCCGGAGAGGATCAAGGTGGTGGAGGACGAGGCTCCACCGCAGCCGACGGCGGGCATCGTCGGCGGCGTGCCCGGCGGGCTGGCTGGCGGGGCACCCGGCGGAATCATCGGAGGCCTGATTGCCATGGCTGCCGCACCGCCTCCGCCTCCCCCGAAGCCCAAGACTCCGAAGCGGATTCGGGTCGGCGGTCAGGTGGTGGCTGCAAAACTGATCAGCAAGCCGGATCCCGTCTATCCGCCTCTGGCCAAGATGGCTCGCATTCAGGGCATGGTGAAACTGGAAGCGATCATCGCGCGAGGCGGTACAGTTAAAGACTTGAAGGTGATTAGCGGCCACCCGCTGCTGGTGAAATCCGCGCTGGATGCCGTGCAAAGGTGGCGCTACCAGCCTACATTGTTGAACGGAGAGCCGGTGGAAGTGATTACGGAAATCGATGTCCACTTCCGATTGACCGGATAGCAATAAACTTTTGACAATTTCACGAGGAGGGAGCTTAAAGAACCATGTTGACCCTAAAATTACTTCCATTGGCCCTGTGGTTCTTTCAGGAAGGAGAATACGTAGGGTTTGATCCTATTTCGATGTGGCGCTTGATGGGTTGGCCGGCTCGGCTGGTGGTCATCTTGTTGTTCGTCATGTCGGCTTGGTCCATCGGTGTTATGATCGACCGTTGGATCGCTTTCAGTTCGGCGCGTAAGCAGTCGCGGCAGTTTGCGCCGCTGGTGGCAGGTGCTCTCAGAGAGGGCAAGCTCGATGAAGCCATCAATATCGCCGAGCATAACAAGCGGAGTCACTTAGCGAAAGTGGTGACGGCTGGACTGCAGGAATTCCAGGCCCATCAGGCTTCCAGTGAGATACCCGGCGGGGATATCGATGCCTCGAAGCGGGCCCTGGAACGTGCTGCCGCCATTGTCCACGCCGAACTGAAGAGAGGTCTCGGCGGATTGGCGACCATTGGGGCGACGGCGCCCTTCGTGGGTCTGTTTGGCACGGTCGTGGGCATCATCAACGCCTTCGAGGGTATCGCGCAGGCAAAGGGAACCGGTTTGGCGGCCGTTGCCGGCGGAATCGCCGAGGCTTTGGTGGCCACGGCCATCGGTCTGTTTGTGGCGGTGCCGGCAGTCTGGATGTTCAACTACTTTACGGGCAAAGTGGAATCTTTTGACGTAGAGATGGACAACTCATCGTCCGAGCTGATCGACTACTTTATCAAGCGGACTTCGGGGAGCCGAACATAATGGGAAAGTACAAAGCACCGCCGGTCAACGGTGAGATTAATGTGACTCCGATGGCGGATGTCATGCTGGTCCTGCTCATCATTTTTATGGTCATCACCCCGATGTTGCAGAAGGGCATCAGCGTGGATTTGGCTCAGACCAAAAATCCCCGTACCATGCCCGACGCCGACAAAGAAGATGCAGTTCTGTTGGCTGTGACCCGCGATGGGCGCATCTTTCTCGGAACCGGTTTGATTAAGGCGGAGGAAATCACCACGAGGGTGGATGAGATGATCGCGCAAAAGCTCGACAAGACCGTCTATGTGAAGAGCGACGCGCGCGCCAAGTACGGAGACGTGGTGAAGGTGGTCGATATCGTCCGCAATGTGGGTGTCGATCACCTGGGGCTGTTGACGGAGCGAATCGAGCAGGCGACGGGGCCGGCGAGTTTTGGCGCCGCGGTGCCGACGACAACCCCTTAACCTTTAAGGGCAATGCCGGAACCCTAACAGAAGCTGAGAGGAGGAGTGTATGGCGATCAGTGCGGGAAGTAGAGGAGGTGCGATGTCGGACATCAACATTACGCCGTTGATTGATGTCCTGCTGGTGCTGATCATCATCTTCATGGTCATCACCCCGTTGGATCCGCAAGGATTGGATGCGTTGGTTCCCCAACCCAACCCGAACCAGGAACCGCCCAGTGAGGAAGTGATCAACCGTACCATTGTGGTTTCCTTGGAGGATGAATTCCCCATCACGCGGAAAGTCAAGATTAACCAGGACGAGGTCGATTTCCGGCTTCTGGGCGAGCGGCTGGAGGATATTTTCAAAACGCGGAGCGAAAGGGTGATGTTTGTCCGAGGTGCGGACTCGCTGCCGTTTGGGGACGTGGCCTCCGTGATTGATGTGGCCCGCGGTGCCGGAATCGACAAGATCGGGTTGATTACCCAGCAGATTCAGGACCAGAGCCAGTAGAGAGTTTTCGGGATCGTTTCGACGTATTTTTGGAGGGGAACTCGATGAAGAATCTTAAGCTAACCTCTGCGGTCTTGGTGGTGTGTGTGGCATTCGCCGCGGCGGGATGCCGTAGTCTTCGGGGCCGTGACCAGCTCAATAAAGGTGTCCAGGCCTATCGCAGCGCTCAATTTCAGCGCGCCATCGAACACTTTCGCAAGGCTATCGAACTCGACGGCACCCTGATCAATGCGAAGCTTTACCTGGCGACTTCTTTTGCCTCGCAGTATATTCCCGGAGGAGAGTCGGAAGAGAATATTCAGCTAGGTGAACAGGCCATCGCAGAATTCCAGAAGATCATCGACGATGTGAGCAATGACACGGGAGAACAGTCGCAAGAGAGACGCGGCGCCATGCTGAACGCTCTCGCCGGGGCTGCAAGCATCTACTACAACATGAAGAAGTTCGATGAGGCGAAGCAGTACCAAAGGAGAGCCATCGAGGCAGACCCCAACAATCCCGAGCCTTATTACTGGATAGGCGTGATAAATTGGGCCATTGCTTTTGCCGACAATACCCAGGTTCGTAGAGACTTGAGGATACGGGACCCGCAGAAGCCTCTTCCCCGAAAGGAACGTGAGGATCTTGCCGAAAAAAATCTTGCCGTTGTGCAAGAGGGCGTCGAGGTTCTGGAGAAGGCCATCGAGTTGCGCCCCAATTATGCCGATGCCATGGCTTACTTGAATCTGCTCCTTCGCCAGAGGGCGGACCTGCAGTCGGATCGGGAGTTACGAACGGCGGATTTAGATTCGGCCGACACGTGGAATAAGAAGGCGGTGGATATAAAGATGGCCGCCATAGCGGAAGAGGCGAGCTAGGCGAACCTCCCGGATTCTTTCTCCCTCGCCCGGACTTGCTGTCTCGGGCGAGGGTTTTTATTTTGGGCCGGTTTGTTCTCGGCTTCGCAGGTCTTAGGGCGCGCGCTCGGGGCCGTATGAGTTTTGCCCGGCTGAGTTGGCGTTCTATTAGAGAGCGGCGAGTGCCGAGAGGAACGTTTTTGTATGGGACGGCGGAAACCGCCGCGGCGGGATGCCCCGAAGTTGTTTTCTCCCGACTCACATCGACGGGAACGGGGGACGGGGCAACTTTTTCTGATCAGTACCCCCATCGGCAACCTGGAAGATATTACCCTGCGCGCCCTTCGGGTCCTCGGAGAAGTGGACCTCATTGCCTGTGAAGACACCCGCCATACCCGGAAATTACTGATCTACTATCAAATACGAAAACCCACCCTAAGCTACCACAAGCATAATGAGCTGACCCGCGCGCCCGAACTTATACTCAAGCTTGAGGAGGGCGCCGACATAGGGCTGGCTTCCGATGCCGGTATGCCGTTGATCTCGGATCCCGGCTATCGTCTGGTCACCCTGGCGATTCGGCACAAGATACCGGTTATTCCCGTTCCGGGGCCCTCAGCCCTCGCCGCCGCGCTATCCGCCTCCGGGTTGCCGCCGGACCCGTTTTCGTTTCATGGTTTTCTGCCCGCCAAGAGGTCTTCCCGTGAAAAGGTTCTCGCAGGTCTTCGCACTGTAGCGAATACGATCATACTTTATGAGTCGCCGCATCGGCTCGCGGAGGTCCTTCGGGATGCGCAGCGCATTCTGGGGGATCGGAGAATCGTCCTGGCCCGCGAGCTCACGAAAGTGCATGAGGAATTTTTGCGGGGTCGGATCAGTGAGGTTCTGGATCAGATTGAGGAAAGGGATGTAATGGGAGAAATGACACTCCTGATAGCTCCTCCCGCCGGAGAAGCTGAAGAGCCGGTACACACGGGGTTGCCGCTGGCCGAACAGATCGCACAGGTGATGCGGGCAAAGGATGTGAGAGAAAGAGAGGCTGTGAAGATCGTTGCGCGGGCCCGGGGTTTGCCGCGAAGCGAAGCCTATCGGCAATGGCAGCGGCGCAAGGAAGCAGTTTTGGAAAGGCGAGACCCGGATTAGCCCCGGTTTCTTCGGAAGTGAATGTCAATAGCATGGACCGCATGAGCCGCAGGCGGGCGTGATTCAGGCGACTTTTCCCTGAAGGCCCGAAGAGCGTTCAGGTATTTTCGCGTTTCGGAGGGGAAGGACCGGGGCAGAGGGACGCGACGGATCAGCGATCCGCTTGCTCTCCCCGTTTTGCGGAAGGGGAGGGCTTGGGGGGGGGCTCCGGCGGGCTGACCTGCTGATCCGTGGATATTTTGCCCTCGGATGCCGTGTCTTGGGGCTTCAGCAGAAATCTTCCGAGAGCTCGGTTGCGTCCGGTCCATTCCCCGGAGAGCCGGGCATCGCGTTGATATTGCGATTTTATGCTTTGCAGCTTGGAGTCAAGCTGATCGAGGTAGTGTAGCGTCAAGGCCTCCGGAAAAGCAGGGAGAACCGGAGATCCAAACTCGTACTCGCCGTGGTGACTGAGAACCATGTGCTCTACGCGGAGGCGCAAATCCTCGGGAAATCCTTCGATGTTCGCGGTCTTCTCCCGAATCAATTCCAACCCGATTGCCATGTGCCCCACCAAGCGGCCCCGGGTCGTGTAACTAAAACCCGTGCTGTAATCGAACTCGTACACTTTGCCGATGTCATGCAGGATCGCTCCGGCTTGCAGTAATTCCACGTCCAGATCAGGATATTGAGCGGCCACCCTTTCGGCGAGCTCCACCAGAGAGGCGACGTGTTCCAGTAATCCACCGACATAGGCGTGATGCATAGTAACGGCCGCCGGGGCACGCTTAAGACGGAGTGCGAGTTCGGGTTCCTCGAGCAGGGCCAGAAGCAGTCTCTTCAGGAGCTCGTTCGCGAATCTTTCTACACGGGCGACCAAGTCGGAGTAGATCTGATCGACGTCGCTTTCCGTGCGAGGTAAAAAGTCGGCCGGGTCCACCTCAAGCGGCGGGGAAGGGCGGAGAGAGCGGATGTTCAGTTGCTTGGTTCCCTGATAGACTTCGACTCGGGCGCTGACCCGGATGAAGTCATGGACGTCGAACTGCTGAGCCAGTTCCTCGGCGTTCTCCCACACGCGCCCCTCCAATTCGCCCGTGCGGTCGCCCAGTTTCACGGAAAGATAGGTTTTGGCGGGGTTGTTGCGTCGTGCGCGGAGGCTCTTTTCTTTGACCAGGAAGTCGGACTGAATCGTCTGATTCTCGGCAAGGTCAACGATGAAAGATTCCTTCATCGGCCTATCGTCGTTTTCGGCCGGCCCGAAGAGGAGGTTCCTCGGGAGCGGCCCCGGTATCTTCGTACCCCTGCGCAATCCGGATATGGCTCTCCTTGCGTAACCGGGTCAGAAATTCTCGCAGCGCCGGGTTCATTTCTTTCGAGTACAACATCTCGGTAATATTCGGTTCCATCTCTTCAAAGCTGGCGATGCCGGCTTGGTGGCGTCCTTCCACTTTGAGAATGCGAAGATCGGAATCGGTGCGAAGAATTCCGGAAGTTTCCCCTTCGGGAAGCTCAAAGGCCAGTTTCTCGAATTCCGGACTCATTGTGCCCCGACCGAACCATCCCGTATCGCCTCCGGAGCGGGCGGTAGCATGGTCGGAATATTCCCGGGCCAGCTTGCTGAAGTCTTCCTCTCCTTCGATTCTTTTTAAGACCTCTTCGGCGACCTTCTCGGCCTCTCCCGGCTCCCGGTCTTTGAAGTCGATCATGATTTGGTGGAGGTGGGCTTCCTCCTCGCGGTTGTATTCCTCTTTGTGTGCTTCGTAATATTTGCGGACGTCTTCCCGGGAGATGATGATGCGAGAGCGCACCTCGCGCCAAATCACTTCGCGGGTCAGGAATTGACGGGCAATCCGTTCTCGGAAATCCTCCCACGACAGGCCCTGTTTTTCCGCCTCCTCTTGCAGATCTTCGATGGTCTCCAGCTTCATTTCCGCGCGGAGCTGGTCGAAGTATTTGACGATTTGTGAATCGACGGAAATATCGAGGTCTTTCGCCTTTTGGGTAAGGAGGGATTCGTCAATGAGATCCTTCAAGAGATCCTTTTTCATCTCTTGAAATTGCTGCTCAGCTCTGCGGGGATCGGATTCTTTGGCGAGTTGAGCCTTGAGACGTTGTTCCTGCTCGTTGTATTGGGTGAGCGTGATGATCTCACTGTTCACTCGAACGATGATCCGCTCGATGATTTTCCTGCGGCTCTCGGCGGGAGTGCCGATCAGGAGCAGCAGGAATCCTGCGGTGAGAAGAACTCGAGCCCAAACGATTTTCTTCGGTGTTTTCTCATGTTTCATGGCAATTTTCTCGTGGTCGATGATAACTCTACCCTGCGCGTCCATTATATCTTACGCCTGAAGTTCCAGCAAGACGGCGCGGATGGCCTCGGTCACGCTGTTCGCTTTTTCGCCCAGGGGGAAGGTCACGAGGCCGCTCGGACGTAGGCTGCTTCCCTTGGCCCGCTGGACCCAATGAATCAATTTTTGGGGGTCGATTTGCGCCTGTGGATGGAAGCGAATGGAAACCTTGTTGTCTTTCTGCTCGATGCTTTTCACCTGCAACTGTTCGGCGAGAGCCTTGAGAGCGGCATAGTCGAGCAGGTTACAAACTGAAGGCGGGTGTGGCCCGAACCGGTCCTGGAGTTCTTCGGCAAACCGGTCGCGTTCTTCGGGAGCCGAAAGGCTCGATATTCGCTTGTACATGCGGAGACGTTGGCCTTCCTCGGCGATGTAGCTGGAAGGAATTCTTATATCCAACCCCAGGTTGAGTTGAGCGCGAAGATCGGGCTGGGGCAGTTGACCTTTCAGTTCACACACGGTCTGTTCCAACATCTGGAGATAGAGGTCAATTCCCACGGCGTTCAGGTGGCCGTGTTGTTCCGCTCCCAGCAGGTTCCCTGCGCCTCGGAGTTCCAAATCGAGGGCGGCGAGCCGGAAGCCGGACCCCAGGTCGGAAAACTCTTTCAGAGCCGCCAGTCGCCGACGGGCCCCAGGCGTGAGGGTCGCCTCGGTAGGGATCAGCAGGTAGGCATAGGCCCGGCGGTTGGATCGTCCCACTCGCCCACGAAGTTGATAAAGGTCCGATAACCCGAATCTGTCGGCCCGATTGATGAGGATGGTGTTGACCCGGGGAATGTCGAGGCCGTTTTCGATAA
Source organism: Terriglobia bacterium (assembly GCA_965222885.1). Classification (GTDB taxonomy): domain Bacteria; phylum Acidobacteriota; class Terriglobia; order UBA7540; family JAPUME01. Next base: position 3,388,789 of record OZ244973.1, on the reverse strand, counting down.
TGGCGGTCGAGACAAGAACATCCGCCTGATGCTCTACAAATCGAAGCATCACCTTCTCGAGCTCTTTCTCCGACATTTGTCCATGCGCCACGGCTACGCGTGCGGTGGGCACCAGCCGTTGGACCAGCGCCGCCATGGAATAGATCGACTCCACTCGATTGTGGAGGAAATAGGTCTGGCCCTGGCGATCCAGCTCGGCGAGGATCGCCGACTGCAGCAGCCCTTCGCTGAACGGCGCCACCATGGTTTGAATCGCCAACCGGTCCTTGGGCGGCGTCTCCATCAGGGAAAGGTCTCGCAGACCTCCCAGGGACATGTTCAAGGTCCGGGGGATGGGCGTGGCGGAAAGGATCAAGACGTGAACTCCGGCGCCCAGTTTTTTTAATTTCTCTTTGTGCCGCACGCCGAATCGCTGCTCTTCGTCGATGATCAGCAGGCCCAGATCGCGGAATTTCACATCCTGAGAGAACATCCGATGAGTACCGATCAGGATGTCGGTCTGTCCGTTTTCGGTTTCTTGAATCGTTTTTTTCTGTTGGGCGGGGGAACGGAAGCGACTCAGCATATCAATCCGCACCGGGAAGGCGGCGAAGCGTTGCCGGAATGTGTTGTAGTGCTGAAAAGCCAGCACGGTGGTGGGAGTCAGCACGGCGACTTGCTTGCTTTCCTGCACCACCTTGAAGGCCGCGCGCGTGGCCACCTCCGTTTTGCCGTATCCGACGTCGCCGCACAGCAGCCGGTCCATTGGCTGGCCGCTTTCGAGATCCCTTTTGATATCCCGGATCGCCGTAAGTTGGTCCGGGGTCTCCTCGAACTCGAAGGACCCTTCAAATTCCCGCTGCCACTCGGAATCGGGGCCGAACGACGTGGTTGCGGCCATTTTGCGCTGGGCATACAGGTTCAATAGCTCCTGACTCATTTCTCTTAGGGCGCGTTTGACTCGCGTCTTGGTGCGGGTCCAGGTGCCCCCGCCCAGGCGGTCCAGGGTCGGCTTTCCGACCCCCGAACTGCGGTATTTTTGAATCAAATCCAACCGCTCCAGAGGAACGTACAGCTTGGCTTCCTCGTGAAAGGTGATGAGCATGAAGTCCCGCACCATTCCCTCGTGGGTAATCTGCTTCAGCCCCCGATAAATACCGATCCCATGATCTACATGGACCACGTAATCTCCGACCTTCAGGTCCCGCAGATCCGAGACAAAGCTCGTAAGCCGGGTCTTTTCTCGCCACGTCGGCTTGATCAGGCGTAGCGTGCCGAACAAGTCCTCTTCGCTGAGCACCCGGAGATTCAATTCGGGGAGAATTACGCCCTCGGTCAATTCCGATTGGATGATGCGAATTCCGGCGGGAACGTCCGGATCGGCGGATGCGGTTGCGGCCCGGTTGGGAGCCCCATCCAGGTCGAGCGAATAGGATAGGTTGTACTCATGCAGGATTTCCCCGAGCCGGTCTGCCTGACCCTGAGAGGGGACCGCCAGTAAGATTTCTCCCCTTTGCGGCCTCCACCGTTTGACTTCCGTTGCCAGATTCTTCATCTGCCCGTGGAATTTCGGAGGCGGCTGCGAATGAAGCACATAATGAGAAGTCGTGGAGTCTCCCTCCACCGTCAGTTCCTTCAGATGCAAACAGCTCTGCGCTTCCAACGCCGACCGAAACTCCTCCGGCGTCCAGAACAGAGTCTCGGCGCGCGACGGGGGCGGCACCGAGTCCCGAACTTCGTCATAGGCCTCGGTCAGCAGGTGGGAGAATTCGTAAAGCTGTTTGTCTCTCTCTGCGGGCTCATCCCAGAGAACCAACGCTCCGGGAAGCAGAGAAAACAGGAAGTCGGAACCGGGGTTGACCAATCCCATATAGAATTCCCATCCAGGAAAGGGCTGGGCACAGGTTTCCCAGGCCTCCTCGTCCATGCCACGGCGGCTTTTCGAGGCGGGTTGCTTTTGGAGGGACGTGCTGAGTTGCGCGAAGAAGGCGGGAGTCGCGGGTTGCTCGGTCAGAGGAAGCAACAGGGTCTGGGAGATCACCTGCCGGGAGCGTTGTGAGCTAGGTTCAAATTCACGGATGGATTCGATCCGGTCTCCCAGGAATTCCAGGCGCACGGGCCATTTGCTTTCGGGTGGGAAGACGTCCACGATTCCTCCCCGGAGTGAAAACTCACCTACCGTCTCGACCGGTTCGACTCGCTGGTAGCCGCTCCCCAAGAGGTGCTCCTCCAGATCGTCGAGGTTCACCTCGTCGCCCTGCTGAAGTTCGAGACCCAGGGAACGATAAACCGAAGAGCTTTGGAGTCGAACCAAGGCGGCGGGCAAAGGAGCGGTGACGATCCGTGCTTGTCCACTCGCAAGTTTCCATAGAGTAACGGCTCGGGTCTCGGTGATCTCCGGGTGGGGAGAACGGCCTTCGTAAGGATGGCAATCAAACGCCGGGAGTGTTACCACCTCCGAATTCTCCCCACGTCGGCTCCCGAGGAAGCAAGCGATGGTTTGAGCCATCCGGTCGGCTGTTTCGTTGGAATCGGTGATCAGGATTATGGGCCGGTCCAGTTCGCGGGTTAGGAAGACTGCCACCAGGGCCTTGGCGGTGGGATTGAGTCCAGCCAGGGAGACGCTGCGCGCATCCCGCCGCAAGGCCTCGAGTAGCGCCCGTAAGGACGCATGTTCCCCGAGACGGCTGTGAATGGTCTCAACCCAACCAACGGCGGCAGCCTCTTGGATCACTTGGCATTCCCAACGATGGTTTCAATCAGCCGGGATGTGGAATGGCCCGGATGATGTTTGAGAGAGATCACTTTCCCTCCGGCGGCTTCCACCTCCTCGCGGCCGACGATCTGGTCGGACCCCCAATCGCCTCCCTTCACCAGAACGTGCGGTTGCAAGCGAGCAATGAGCTCACGAGGGGTGGGTTCATTGAAGATAATCACGAAATCCACCACGGCAAACGCCGCCAGAATCTCCGCGCGCTCGTCCTCTGGGAAAATGGGCCGTGAAGAACCTTTCAGCTCCCGCACGCTTCGGTCGCTGTTGATCCCCACGATCAGCACATCTCCCACTTGCCGGGCCCTTTCGAGGTAGCGAACGTGGCCGGGATGAAGTAGGTCGAAACACCCGTTGGTGAAGACCAGCTTTTTCCCCTGCGTCTTTAGGTCGGACGCCACCTTAAGGAGTTCTTCAATATTGAGGAGTTTCTTACTACTCATCCAGTATGGCTCGCCCATCTATTCGAGTGTGTCCTGAATTCCGTCGGAGGTTAGGCGACGGTTCTCAGACTCGATTCAGGTAGAATCGAGCTGGAAGAATGCAACGAAAAGCAGAACCGCCGTGAAGCGACAATACCATACGATCAGGAAGAAGGACAGGAGAGCTTTCGCGGACTTTCTGGTGAAGAACAGGCAAGGGCTGCTGCCGATGGTGAAACGGGTCGAGCCATCGCGGATGGCTGGGGACGAATTGATCGACGTGCTGGGCTGCGGCCGCCCTCTCGATGAGCGAGAAGCACTTCCGCAAGAGGATGGGCTACCGGGGTCTGTGGATGCTGAAGGCGGCTCTGGAGGAAAATCCAACCACACGTCACCGGGAGGTGGCGTAAAATGAATCCGGGTCACACTGATTGACTGAAAAACGAGGAGATGAGGGAATTTTGCGGGGACGACGGATGGCTATTCGGGTACGGCACTTGCAGAGAGGGTCGGCAGCCGGTTCGGTACGGGTGGGTGATGCCATGCGCCTTGTTACGATGGCGGTGATGCATTGGCCACGCTCGGAATATGGGAATATTGATAGGACTTTCGATCGCGGAATATGGCATCCTTAGAAATCGAGAGTCGGAAACGAGATGGAGATTCCCCCAAAATGGCTGTGGTGAAAGGCGGAAATATTGGGTGAGCGGTTCGAGCTCTAAGAGGATATTCGAGAAAGCTCAACGGCTGCTTGTGGGCGGTGTTAACTCCCCGGCTCGGGCCTTTCGTGCCGTGGGAGACAACCCGCCGGTCATTGTCTCCGGCAAGGAGGCCCGTGTCACCGATGTAGATGGGAACACCTACATCGACTTCCTGGGCTCCTGGGGGCCTTTAATTCTTGGACATTGCCACCCGGAGGTGGTGGAGGCCCTCGAGCGGGTTCTCCACACGGGGACCAGTTTCGGTGCCTGCACGGAGAGGGAAGTAGATTTTGCGGAAAGGATTGTCGAGGGGTTCCCCTCAATGGAACGGGTGCGGTTGACCAGCTCCGGCACGGAGGCCACTCTTACGGCGATTCGCCTGGCTCGGGCGGCCACCGGGCGGGACAAAATCCTCAAATTCGAAGGGGGGTACCACGGGCACGGCGATTCTCTGCTGGCCAAGGCCGGCTCGGGTGTCGCGACCCTGGGGCTGCCCGATAGTCCCGGCGTGCCGAAGGCTCTGGCCGAGCTGACGCTTACGGTTCCCTTCAATGATTTGGCGGCCTTGGAGGAGACGTTCAACAAGTACCGGAATGATTTGGCTTGTGCCCTGGTGGAGCCGATTCCGGGGAACATGGGTTGTGTGCCGCCGGAGAACGGCTACCTTGCTCGCCTGCGGGAGCTGACTCGGGAGCAAGGCACGCTACTGATCTTCGACGAGGTGATCACCGGCTTCCGGGTGGCCTTCGGAGGAGCTCAGGAGCTTTACGGAGTGTGGCCCGACCTGACGACTCTTGGGAAAATCATCGGCGGCGGACTGCCCGTGGGAGCCCTCGGGGGACCGGCCAAGATCATGGAATTGCTGGCTCCGGTGGGGGCCGTCTATCAGGCGGGGACCCTTTCGGGTAATCCTCTCGCCGTGGCTGCGGGCGTAAAAACCCTGGAACTATTGCGGCGTCCGGGTGCATACGAGCGGCTGGAAACGTTGGGAGCAAAGCTGGCCGACGGGCTGGCCCGGGAAGCGGCCCGGGCGGGTGTTCCTTGGTCTGTGAATCGGGTCGGGTCCATGCTGACCGGGTTCTTCACCGAGGGTCCCGTGCGGGACTATGTTTCGGCCAAGCGATCCGATACGGAGGCCTTCGCCCGATTCTTCCGCGCCATGCTCTCCGGTGGGGTGTACCTCGCTCCGTCTCAATTTGAGCTGACCTTCGTATCCCTTGCTCATGGCGAGGAAGAGATTGATGAAGCTCTCCAGGTTGCCCGCGCTGCGTTCCAGGAACTTAGCTAATGCCCCAAGGAAATGCTCAAGCTATTTTCTTCCCTTTGGATGAGCTTTCCCCTAGCGGTGAACCGCAGCCTTGATTTTTTTGGAGGGATCGAAACAGGTTAAGGGGTTCGGACGAGTTTCTGAGTTCTGATAATACCCGCGCCTTCCTGGACGTAGATGATCTGATTGGCCTCCACGTCTTCGAGTGTATCCACTTGGCCGCTCAGCCACTTGATTTCGATCAAATCCGCTTTCGCTGCCTGGCCCAGGCCGAAGTGGACGCGAAGATCACTCTGTGACATATAGCTTGAGCCGCTGCGTACTTCGTCGATTTGTTCTTCTCCGCCGGTCACCACTCGAATGCGGGCTCCCAAACCGGTGCGATTGGATTGGGTGCCCAGCGTTTTGATCAGGATCGCGTTGTTGGCATTACCGCCCTCATTACGCAGCACCTCGGCGTACTCGTTCATACTATTGATCAGGATGTCGAGGTCGCCGTCATTATCGATGTCTCCCAGAGCCATGCCGCGGGCGGGGCTGGGTTTGGTGATTCCGGGTCCGGCCGCGGCGGAGACATCCTGGAAGCGTCCGTTACGCAGGTTCTTATAGAGGATTTTCGGCTCGAGATAAGGCGTGTCCAGGCCCGCCTTCTCGATTTCCGGATAGACGTGGCCGTTGACGAGCACGATGTCCTTCCAAGTGTCGTTGTCGAAGTCGATGAAGCTGCATCCCCAGCCGAGGTATCGCGTGTTGATACCCATGCCGGCTTCGTAGGTGGCGTCGGTAAAGGTCCCGTCGCCGTTGTTACGGTAGAGGGTGGAGGTGTCGTCGGAGAAGTTGGTCTTGAAGATGTCAATCCAGCCGTCGCGATTGTAGTCGGCTGCGCTCACCCCCATGCCGGCCTGCTCCATGCCGTCTTCGTTGTAGGCGGCTCCATAGGGCACGGCCACGTCTATAAAGGTCCCGTCCCCATTGTTGTGATAGAGGATGCTGGGCGTGGAGTCACAAGCGACGTAGATGTCGATCCAGCCGTCCTGGTCGAAATCGGAGGTGATGATGGCAAAGGCATAATAACCGCTGGGTTCCACCACTCCCGAAGGCTGGGAGACATCGGTAAAGGTTCCGTCCCCGTTGTTGTGGTAGAGGCGATTCGTCCCGCCGGGAAGACCGCGCGGGCCGCACATGACCGGAATACCCTTCCATTGACAGAAGCGCCCCTCCCCCGCCGCCGGCGTCTTTTCGAGGTCCAGGTCCACGTAATCGGCGACAAAAAGGTCCTGATGTCCGTCCTTGTCGTAATCCACAAAGGCGCAGCCGGTTCCCCAGCGAGGCCGCGGCCGTGGGTCGATCAAGCCGGCCTTCGCGGTGGAGTTGATAAAGGTCCCGTCCGAGTTGTTGCGGAAAAGGACGTTCTGACCCCAGTAGGTGACGAACAGGTCCTCCCATCCGTCGTTGTCGTAATCCCCCACGCAAACTCCCTGGCTCCAGCCGCTGTGTCCCACCCCCGCCTTTGCGGTGACATCGGTAAAGGTGCCGTCGCGATTGTTTTGAAAGAGCCGGTTCGTAGGCGGTTTCGTGCCGTCGCCAAAGCCCTCCAGCCGTGACCCGGTCAGGTAATAGACGTCTTGCCAGCCGTCCCGGTCGAAGTCCAGAAGAGCCACCCCGCAGCCGGTGGTTTCGATGATGTACTTCTTGCTGGCTTCGCCCCCGAAGTAGCAGAAGAAATCCAGTCCGACCTGCTTGGCGATTTCGACGAAACGCGTTCCCAGAGGGGTTGCTTCGCCGCTGATACCGGCTGGGAGGGGAGCAGCCCGCAGGGCATGGAGCCGAAGACCACACTTTCGCTTATCCAGACCCGCAAATTGGACGAGGAAACCCGCCAGAATGAGGCCCAAAACGGACAGAAGATGCAAGCGGAAACGCTTCATGGCGGGAAGTCGGACCCTTGTCGGTTCTTGGGAATACACGTCAGGAGATACCCTTCATTGAAGTATTCATTATACCGCAACCGGCGGTGTTTCGGGAGCCGGTCCACTCGGTAGATGTGGTATCGGTCGTCAGGATGATGGGCTGCGCTGGAGAGGGCTTTATGGGAGGTGGCTTCTCGCCCAAGAGTTTCGGGCACTCTTTCTCTGTCAAGTTTCATCAAGTCCACGGTCCAGCTCACCGGCAGCGATTCGGGGAGGTAGCATTTCTTGTCGTCGCCGGCCTGGTAGCGGAGCGTACCCTCCCCTACGAGTTGCTTACCAGTTCTAAAGTTCCGGCAAGGTATGTTTCCGCCCCTGGTTCTCTTTTTCGAGATAATCCATGAGTGGGGCGAAGTAATTGATCATGGCCTCGGCACTCAAGTCTTTGCCGGTTTTCTCCTGCAAGAGCTCCTGCCAGTTGCGGGTGGCGCCCGGACGCATCAGGTCGGTGAGGAACCTGCCGACTTGCGCATTCCCCCAATAGTTCGTGTTGTGGGGGTCCTGTTTCAGGATGTCCCGAGCGATCGTGTCGTGCAACTGGTAGAGGAGAATCGTCGAAAGCGCATAGTCATAATACTGGGCAGGGTCGTCGGTGATGTGTGTTTTGGTGGCGGCATCGCAGAACTCTTCTCCCCGGCGGCCCGGGGGTTCAATGCCCTGATGTTTTCGTGCGAGTTCCCACCAGCGCTGATTGAACTGATCCTCGGGAAGATTCGCATTGTAGAGCGCGTGTTCATATTGGGTCATGGTGCCGGCGGAAAAAGGGATGAAGACGACATGGTGCAGCGCCTCCTTCAGAAGCGCCTGAATTTGATTTACCTGGGCACCTTGCGACACCAGACCGCGGCCTGCGAGGAATGCCTTTTGCGTCGCCGCCAATCCCATCAATGTCCCCACGGCTTCGTGGAACGCGCGGTTGGCTCCCTCGCGCAGCAGATGCGGTACCTCGGGGCGCGTGTAGGCCCGGAAGTAATAGATGTGCCCTAGCTCATGGTGGGTCGTACCATACCACTTGAAATTACTTTCTACGCTCATCAGGCTGCGAACGTCCTCTCCCAAGTCCAGGTGCCATGCGGAAGCGTGGTTGTTCTTCTTGTAGGCGGCATCCTTGGGTAAGGGATAAAGGGAGGAGAGCTTCCAGAAGCTCTCCGGCAGCGCCGAGAAGCCCAGGCTGACGTAGAACTGCTCCGCCTGTTCGACGATCTCCTGCGGACTCTTCTCCCGCAAGGCGGTGTCGAGGTCCAGGCCCTTTACTTTCACCAGAGCATTCCAATCCTGCCCCCAACGGTTCGGCAGCCAATGCGCCGGTATCAGGTCCGGCACCGGCCGGCCGTATTTTTCCGCCAGCCGGTAGCGAGCGTAGGTATGAATCTGCCGGTAAAGGGGGCGGAGCTCTCGGTTGAACTTTCGCATAAGCTCCACCATCTCCTGGGAGCTCATATCGTACTCGGACGCCTGATGGTCGGCGAAGGAGGTGTACCCCAGGGCCTGCACGGTCCGGTTCCTCAGGTCGCGCAAACTTACCAGGCTCTTCTTCAGGACCTTTCCCACTTCTTTGGAAGCCTGCCAAACCTTTCGGCGCTCGTCGAGATCAGAGGAGTTGCGCAAGACTTCGTCGATTTCATTGGCCGTCAGGGTTTGCCCATCCATACGGAAAGTGAAACTGTAGAGGGTTTCCACCTGTTCGGTCTCCCGGCGAATCCGCTCCTTTACCAATTCGGGAACCGTCTGGGGGTTGTTGGCGGCCAGGAAGAGAATATTCCGAAGCTGCTTTCGCTGGAGGGGGAGGAGCTGATCTCTCTGTATCAGGAAATTTTGTGCCTGAGCAATATTCTCCCGGCTGCCGGTAAAGACGGCGAGAGCCTCTTTGGCGGCCCGGGTGACTTGGGCGTTGGAGTCGTCCCCTTCGACGATGTGGGTATTGGACTTCCATTCGGCCTGGGCGGATTGGTAGGCAAGTTCCTTGTATTTCTCGGTGTATTGATCCAGGAATTGCTGAGCCGCCACCTGGGTTTCCTTTTCTGCGGACCGGCACCCGAGAGAGAATAGGAGGAGCAAGGCAACAATCAATGGTCTCATCGCGGTTCCTGCCGTTTTTCCGGGAATCAAGTTTTCATCCTCATCCCCTGCCGGGTATCGAGCCGTTATGAGATACCCGATGAGTTCAGTGCCCGAGAGGTGGATAGAGGGTGTAGCCGGCGACCCCGATCCGAGTGGTAAAGAGCGTCTTTCCGGCGGTTACATAAAGAGTCTTCTTGTCGGGTCCTGCGAAGGTAAGATTCGTAATTACGTCTTCGGGGATGGGAATGCGTCCGAGAAGTTTTCCGGCAGGGGAGACCACGTAAACGCCGGTCGGGACATCGGTGGTTTCACCGGCTCGGCGAGGCTGGCTGATACCGGCGGCGATCCACAAATTGCCCTTCATATCTACGCCCATGCCGTCACCGCCTCGACCCCGCCCGAAATCGTACGCCAACCGTTGGCCGGAGAGATTCCCATCGGGATGAAGGTCGAAGGCCCAAATCTTTCGATTGCCTTTGGGAGCGGGGTTGGAATCCACCACGTAAAGCGTCTTGTCGTCCGGAGCCAGGGCAATGCCGTTCGGCTTTTGGATGGTGGGCTGTGCCAGGAGGCGAGTCACGGTGCCGTCCGGGTCAAGCCGGTAAACTGCCTCGACATCCATCTCCAGGCCCGAGCGGTCGCCGTAGCGGGGGTCGGTAAAGTAGATTCTTTCTTGGGAGTCGATCGCCAAGTCGTTGGGGCTGTTGTAGCGCCTTCCCTGGTAACGCTCGGTCAACACCGTCACTTGACCCGTGCTGAGGTCCGTGCGCACCATACGGCGACGCCCTCCGGGGCCTTTTTCGGCTCCTTCGCAAGTCACCAGCCTGCCGTGGCGGTCATATAGATTCCCGTTCGCGCGCCCGCTGTCGTCGCGGAAAACGGAAAGCTCACCGTCGGGCGCGAGCTTCATGATGCGGTTGTTCGCAAGGTCGCTGAAATAGACGTTCCCTTTGGCGTCGGCTGCGGGACCCTCGGTAAACGCCACCCCCACTGCCGATTGGACCCGCGTGCCGGCGGGCACCAATCGTGGGGGAAGGGGTGCCTTTGCGGGTTTGAGTCCTCGGGATTGCGGAGAAGGGCGGGTTTTTCGAGTGCGAGTCATCATCGGGCTACTCCGAAATGAATTCCAACTGGAGAAGGGCAAGACAGGAGGTACAGATGAGCTTCCCGGCCACTCCGTCTGTTCGGTTCGCCGCGAAGACCTCCAGGCTTTCGCACCGGGCACAGGCTACCGTGGGTGCACAGGTGTCTCTCTCGCCCGAGGGGGGCTCGACCTTGCCGGTTTCTTCTCCTACCAGATTTGTGCCCAGCTCAAAGGCCGTGTAACAGTTTCCACAAAGATGATTAAAGCAGCAGTTGGGCTCGCAGGTGTACGTGATGTCCTGGGAGCCGCAATTCGGACACGATACCGTGAGTGGGAGAAACTTCACCATAAGCTTCGCGTCGCTGCCTTTCCATTTACTGCGGCTGTCGGAGAAAACCTTTGGGCCGATTTCGTAGGCGGTAAAATCCGGAGACTCAGTTTCCCCCCTCCGGCGTCTTGGCTTTCTCCTCTTCGGGAGCTTTATACTGGACCGCAATTCTGGTCTTTGCCCCGGGGGTGATGATCTTGTCAAAATATTCAACCTTGAGGGGTCGAATTCCGACCGCGGGCAACTCCGTCTCCAGTGAACTGACGGCTTCCAGTTCCGCTTCGCCTTGCCAGAACCAGGTGCTTTCGTCCTTGGGTTCGTAGTTCCAACCGCTGAGTTGTTTCTTGTAGAATGCCACGACTTTCGCCGCCGCGTCGTCGGTAGCCAGATAGATTACGTGGAACTTTCCGGTTCCTTTACCGAGGGAGACGGCTGTGGCGCCCGGATACGGCGGGATGCCTACAGCCTTTTTGTCGGGTATGCGCTCCTCCAGATTTTTGAGGACGAGTGTATAGAACTGTCTGTCCGGAACGCGCTGGGGCACGTCGGGGACGGGCGCAAATAGGTCTTTGGGGGTGCCCTCGCTCGACTTCTTCTCTTCTTCCATCCCCTGAGTGGTCATAGGGGTGAGGAGCAGGATAACAAGAAGAATGGAGAGGATTAACCCGAGGCCCGTCTTGGGAGTATCCAAGTCAGGGTTAGGTTCGGAGCCGCTGCGATCTTCGACGATGATCGACCGTGCGGACCCACCGGCCGGGGACACGTTCTTGACTTTCTTCATCTTTATCACCTGAGTTTACTCAGGGCCCTGGGATCTACCTGTAAGTAACGATAGTCCGTAGTAGCCGTGCGTTCCATGACACGGCTCATGGCGCTTGGCTTGGCCCTGCAAAAGTTGGAGTCTCAGATTCTATCTTTCCCGCTGTAGGAGCGTCAAGGGCGGAGAGGCCTCCACATTTGACTCGACTGCTACCGCCAAGTGCACCATAATGGCTGGATATATTGTGAGAAGCCATGAGTTTGGGTCCGCGTTATAGATTTTTCGTCAACCGCCGCCGAAGGTATCACGGGGAGCGCTTACGGGCACTCGTGAAGAGTCGGTTTTGTATCCCGGTTTTGATTTCTTTTGCCGTTTTCCTCAGTGCTTGTGGGGGGACCCTGCGCCCGCGCTCCGGTCCCGTCATGCGGTCGGCTTCGCCCGTGGAGGTGGCCCTTGCGGGAAATATAAAGCGCCTGCTTCAGGAAGAGGATACCGACGGCGACAGAAGGATTACGATCCGGGACGCACGCCTCGCCGAGGAAGGGCGCGGCGACCGGCGCTTCAAGCTGATGGGGACGAACGGCAAGCATTATGAGGTCGTGGGAACCTACCCTTTGTCGAACCTTCTTCAGGAGCTCAGACTGGCCGAGGAAGCCGGTTCTCCGGTTGCCGAAATCGATCTCCTGAAGGTCTTTGAGAATCCCGTTCGTCACATTTCCCGCTCCATTCGGGAAATCTATTGGGACAGCCTGACGCGGCGCATCGACCGGGAACATTTGGCGGAGACCCTCCCGGATGAAAAAGTTCCCGCAGGAGAAATGAGGTACCTCTACGTGCCTGGGAATGATGCCACCGGGTACGAATACTTTTCCCAGGTTGCGCAGGAGAATCCGGAACTCCGCCTGCGGGTCTTGCAACTGCCGCAGAAGATCACGCCGCAATTCGTGCGCAACTTGGACGGCAAACATGGGCTATTGAGTTTGGCTCTGGAGTCCACGTCGAATGGAAATCAGCGAGGGGTGCCCTTCGTAGTTCCCGGCGGGCGCTTCAATGAGATGTATGGCTGGGACAGCTACTTTGTGGCCTTGGGACTTCTGGCGGACCGGCGCGTGGAACTGGCCAAGGCCATGGTGGACAATTTCGTCTATCAGATCAACCATTACGGCAAGATTCTGAATGCCAACCGCACTTACTACCTGACACGTTCCCAGCCTCCGTTCCTGACCTCGATGGCGTTGGCCGTATATGCGCGACTCCCGAACGGTGCTGAGAGCAAGTCCTGGCTCGAAGGGGTCCTGCGGGCCGCCATCAGGGAGTATTTCGATGTCTGGCTCCATCCGGACCGTATGACCGCCACGGGACTCAGCCGATACTTCGGCAGCGGGACGGGACCTCCGATTGAGGTGGAACCCGGACACTTCGACTCTATTTTCAGACCGTATGCCGCGCGCCATAACATGGACTTGGCCACCTTCGTCCCTCGGTACAAATCGGGTGAGATCCGGGTCTCCGAGCTGGACCGGTTCTTTGTGCATGACCGTTGCGTCCGCGAGTCCGGCCACGATACTACCTATCGCTGGGATCAAGGCGCGGACCGTTGCGCGGACTTTGTCACCGTGGATCTCAACTCGCTCCTGTACAAAATCGAGTTGGATATTGCGCGAACCATTGAAAGGGAATTTGGCGGCGAACTCATGCTATCCGAGGGCACGAAGCAGAAGAGCAAGGATTGGTACGAAAGGGCTAAAAAGCGCAAGAAGAAGATCCGCCGTTATTTGTGGGATGGAAAACGTTCCCTGTTTTTCGACTACGACCTCACTCGCAAGAAACCCCATCCCTACGTAAGCGCGACGACTTTGTATCCGCTCTGGGCGGGTTATCAAGACGATTCGGAGAGGTTGTTGCTGTCCCGGAACGAAGCCCAAAAGATGGTTGAAGCGGTCTTGCCGTTGTTGGAGATGCCCGGAGGGTTGGCCGCCTCCTCTCTGGATTCGCGAGGGCCTCTTGCTGAGGACCGGCCCGCCCGGCAGTGGGATTACCCGAACGGTTGGCCTCCTCATCAGATTCTTGCCTGGCAGGGCTTGCTCAATTACGGCTTCCGCGAGACGACTCATCGGCTCATCTACCGCTGGCTCTACACGATCACCCGCAATGCGGTGGACTACAACGGCATCGTCCCCGAGAAGTTGAACGTGGTCCGCCAATCGCATGACGTCTTTGCGGAATACGGGAACGTCGGCACGAAGTTCTCCTATATCACCCAGGAGGGATTCGGCTGGATGAATGCCTCCTATCAGGTGGGCCTGAAGCGTCTGCCTTCCAACCTCCGCACGTCCCTCGAGAACCTTGTCCCTCCGGAGTGGATTTTCGATCGGTGAAGCCTCGTTCCTTTGGCGAACCCACCGAGTGTCCACCTGAAAGCTCCGAGGGTCGTTTCTCTTGACACCTGGGTTGAGGGACGAGGATAATTGCGGTCTCTCATGCGAATTTGAAACCAGCGGGAGGCGGCCCCGGCGGCCTGAGATGTCATTCCGGCAAAGGGACGTTGGCTGCTTTCCTTTTCCACGCCGCAATGGAGGAGCTTTCCGGCTCAACCGCGGAATTTCATCGAACTCCTAAGGAGAATTGCATGGCTGAAGTCTTTAAGAACTTTATAGCTGGCGAGTGGAAACCGAGCCTCTCGGGTGAAACCTTCGACAATATCAATCCGGCCGATACGGACGACAAAGTAGGTGAGTTTCAATCCTCCTCCCGTGAAGACGTGGAAAGGGCCTGTGAGGCTGCCCTGAAGGCGCAGGCTCAGTGGGCTACGCTTCCTGCGCCGGGCCGCGCCGAGTACCTCTACAAGGCTGCCCATCTACTGGAGAGCCGGTTGGATCTATTGGGCCGGGAGATGACCCGGGAGGAGGGAAAGACGCTTTCCGAGGCCAAAGCGGAAGTCAAGCGAACGATCAGCATATTCCGTTATTTTGGCGGCGAAGGCGCGCGGCAGCCGGGCTGGGCCGTTCCTTCCGAGCGGCCCGGAGTTTTTGCTTATACGTTTCGCAAGCCGCTGGGGATGGTGGGGCTGATTACACCGTGGAATTTCCCTGCGGCGATTCCCGGTTGGAAGTTGGCTCCTGCGCTGGTGGCCGGCAATACGGTGGTCCTGAAGCCCGCCTCGTTGGCTCCTCTGAGCGGATTACGTTTGGTGGAAGCGCTCGATGAGGCCGGCATCCCGGCTGGGGTTGTCAACTTCGTTACCGGCTCGGGCGTGCGGGTGGGCGTGCCGTTGCTCGAACATCCGTCGCTGCGGGCGGTCTCCTTCACAGGTTCCTGCGAGGTGGGAAACGAGCTCTACCAGAAGGTCGCTCCGCGGAAGGTGCGCACCCAGTTGGAGATGGGAGGTAAAAATCCCACCATCGTCCTGCGCGATGCGGACCTGGACTTTGCCGCCGATATCGTGGCCAACGGCGCTTTCTTTTCCACGGGACAGAAGTGCACGGCCTGCAGCCGCGCGATTATCGAAAAACCCATCTATAAGGCTTTTGTCGAGAAGCTCGTAGCCAAGGCCAAAAGCCTGAAGGTCGGCAACGGCCTGGAAGCCGGTGTCCACGTCGGCCCGGCCGTGGACAGGAATCAATTGGAAACCGATCTGCGGTACATCGAAATCGCCAAGCAGGAAGGCGCCAAGCTGCTTTGCGGCGGAAACCAGTTGACGGGCGGAGCCTACGATAAGGGTTATTTTGTGGAGCCGACCATTTTCGACGCCGTTACGTCCGACATGCGGATCGCCCAGGAGGAGGTCTTCGGACCGGTGGTCGGTTTGATGGAGGCCCAGGATTTTGACGATGCCATGCGCCTGGCCAATTGCGTCCGTTTTGGGCTGTCGGCATCGGTGGTGACGAACAATCAAAATTTCGTGCACCGGTTCATCAACCAGATTGAGGCCGGGCTGATTACGGTGAATCTGCCGACCGCAGGAGTCGAATATCAACTTCCCTTCGGGGGAACCAAAGAGTCAAGCCACGGCATGCGCGAGCAGGGCCCCTCGGCATTGGATTTCTATACCGAGACGCGGACCGTCTATTTGAAATATTAAGCCCGCCTCTTGGAAACCTGCCGGGACACAGGAACGGGACTCGGCGGAAGGAGTTACGATGAAACGAAATCGGCAGCCTTGGGAGAAGTTGCAACTCCCCTCGCGTGACAATCACGAGTTGAAACCCAGCTCGTTGCGGTTTTGCGACGGAGGTCAGTGGCGATTTGAGATTCCGAGCTGTGAGGGCCCGCGGGTATTTCGTGAAGTCATTGCAGCCGCCCAGGATTGGGCGGTGCCCGTCCACCGCATCAGCCAGGGGAGCGGTATTACGCTCCTGGTGGATAAGGAAATCCGCGAGATGGTTCGCATGGGCGCGGACCAGGCTATCGAGGTCTGCCTGTTTGTGGGGCCGCGCGCTACTTTTGAGACCGGGGCGCAGGCGGTCAGTTCGGCGGGTAAGGTGATCGGCTTGCAGCATCGCGGTGCCGACCAATTGGCTTACGCCGTCGATGACGTGAAGCACGCCTGCGATTTGGGCATCCGAAGCGTGCTGGTGGCCGATATCGGGTTGATCTGGATTCTCGCGGAGATGAAAAAGAGAGCGGAGCTGCCTAAGAACCTGGTTCTGAAATCGTCGGTTACTTTGCCGGCACCCAATCCCGCCACGGGGAAAATTTTCGAGCGGTTGGGCGTCGATACCCTGAATATCTCCACCGATCTGACTCCGGCGCAGATCGGTGCCATACGGCAGGCCGTGAAAGTTCCCATCGACCTTTACATCGAGGTGCCCGACAACTTCGGCGGTTTTGTCCGCTACTATGAAATGCCCACGATCGTGGAAGTGGCCGCGCCGGTCTATCTGAAGTTCGGGCTACGCAATGCGCCCGATATTTATCCCTCCGGAACGCACATCGAACCGATGGCGATCCATCTTGCCCGCGAGCGCGTCCGCCGCGCCCGCATCGCGCTCGACATGCTCGCCCGCCGCGCCCCCCAAGCCAAGATGTCTCCGCTCGGCTCGAAAGACCTGGGGATCCCCGAGGTTTGATCCAGCGCCGGGCAGGTAGCGCAGAACCCGTAGTATGGTTCTGCGGGAGTAGGTGGAAATAAACAGGCCCGCGGAACCGGAATGGCGGAGGCCGCGCTATTCCTTGGAATTCCTCCCCGGCCGATGCACAAACACGTACACGGCTCCCATGATGATAAGAAGCGCCCCCCACCAGACGGCGGGTTGGAGTCGATTTAACACCGTCGGTGCCGGGTGCGAGGTCTGGTAGAGGCCGGAGGCAAGAATAATGACCCCGTACACCAAAAGCAGAAGACCCACGAAATACCAGATCGGAATGGTTTTACCAGAGCTCATTCCATTCACCTACCAAAAGACCCACTGAAGGATCAGGAATACGCCGCCGCCGCCCAGCCCATCAGCTCGAGCGAGCCGAGATTGGCCGCCAGGAAGCTGAGTCCGGCAACCCAGGCCGTCATCTCTCTTCCGGCCAGGAAGAAGTCTTTGCCGGTGGTGGTGAAGCGCTTCAGATAAAATCCCACCGCCAGCACGGCCATGAAATAGACTACGATGATGAGTGAATCGACCCAGGTTAACGTCATGCCCATCGGCTTTTCCTCAAATGCAAGGACTATTACTCTTAAGGAATGAACACTTTCGTCAAGATCGAAATGAACGGGAAGGATGCCTTCCCGGTGACCGGCAGGTGGAAACCCTCCGGGTCTGTCTCGGCAGTGCGGAAAAAGAGTTCCGTGGTAGAATTTCTGCAACGCGAAAAGCCTAAATGGTTCCGGGAGGAGATATGAAAGTCGCGGCGGTCCAGATGGACGTGAAAATTCTCGACAGGGAGCATAATCTGGCGCGGGTTCTCCAGGAGTTGGAAACTGCCGCCGGAAACGGAGCCGAGCTGGTGGTGTTTCCCGAATGCGCTCTGACAGGTTATTGCTTTGCAAGCCGGGAAGAAGCGATGGGGATCACCGAGACCGTTCCAGGACCCAGTACGGAACGGATTTTAAGCGAGGCCAAGAGACTGAGCTGTTACGCCGTGGTGGGGATGCTCGAGCGGCGCGGCTCGGAGGTCTTCAACGCCGCCGCGGTGATCGGTCCGGAAGGTATTTTGGGCTCCTATCACAAGGTCCACATGCCGTTCCTGGGCATTGACCGCTACAATACGCTCGGTGACGAGCTGTTTCCGGTCTATGAGACCCGCTTCGGAAAGGTGGGCGTGAATATCTGCTTCGACATGAATTTCCCGGAAAGTGCCCGGTCCGCAAAGCTCAGAGGAGCGCGCCTGCTCGCGGTCCCGACCAACTGGCCCACGGGAACGAATACCTACAAGCATGTCGTCAACAGCCGAGGCCAGGAAAATCACATGTTCGTGGTGGCGGCCAATCGTGTCGGGACCGAGCGCGGCTTCGGGTTTACCGGCCACTCGAAGATCGTTGATCTGTGGGGCGAGACCGTGGCCGAGGCCGACGGAGTGGAAGAGACGATCCTCTACGGGGAATTTGATCTGGCCGAGGCTGACCAGAACCACGTCGTCTGGCGGCCCGGCGAGTGGGAACTGGACCGGATCGGCGACCGCCGCCCGGAGTTCTACACCATCCTGACCGAATCGTTAGCCGAAGAGCGACACAGTGACCGGAAGGCTCAACCGGTAGCCAAGACAGGATAAGCCGCCCGGTTCCTCCGCCGTCCGGGAACCGGCTCCTGTAGGGAAGACGTTCAAGTGACCCGGATCGTCCTCTTCTGCTGTCCGGTGGCCCCGTCGGGGAAGATGTTCCGCGGCTCGTAGGTTTGGACGCGCCCTTCGCCGTCGATGGCGCGGATGCGAACTTCATAGGTCCCCGATACCGGCTTCTGAGGCACGAACCTCCAGAATGCCCACGCCAGCGGTGAGGGATTGCTGAAAAGCTCGGTGGGCTCCCAGGTACGGCCCTTGTGTCGAAACTGATCTCCACCGCGCGAATGCCGGCCAGCGGTCCCAGCGCATAGCCCATCAGCGCAAGCTTTCCGTCCGCGAATTCCGCTCCCTCCTTTAAGTCAGTGAAGCGCGCGTGCGCCCAACGTTCCGCCTCGTTGGACCAACCTTCCTCTTCCCAATAGCCCAGGTACTTTTCGGGAACCAGTTCTATGCGGGTGATCCACTTCGGCTGCTTCATTCCGAATTTACCCGGCAGGAAGATACGAACCGGATAGCCATGCACCGGAGGCAAAGGCTCACCGTTCATCTGATAGGCGAGGAAATTTTCCTCCTGCCACAATCGGGCCATGGGGATGCCCGTCGTATAGCCATCGGCGGCGTGGATGACCGCATAGAGGGCATCTGAGAGGGGCCGGGCGCGTTCCAGCAGAGGCCGGAGTGGAGTGCCGGTCCATTTGGCATTACCCACGAAGGGTCCACCGATGGAATTCGAGATGCACTCGAGCGTCATGACGGGTTCGATCTTCGGCAAGGCCACGATGTCCGCATAGGTCAGCGTCAGCGGATGGGCCACCCGTCCATCCACTCTCAGCCGCCACTTTTGGATATCCACTCGCGGAGTAAGCCCCTTGGAGGTGACATAGAAATCCTCGTTGGGCGTGAGCGCCGCCAGGGCCGCCTGCGGGCCGAACTGATGAAAGTCGGCGACGGAGAAGCCACGCGGAGCCCGCAACGAGTTCATGTACCGGCTGACGACGACGTACTGAACCAGCGCGATGCCCCCGGCTACGCCTCCGATGATGAATGTTCTACGCTCCATACGGAATCCATCCCTGGATTTCGGGCGACGCCGGGACGCGACGCTTGAGCCCTGCCCGGCTCGCCGGGGATTGTCGGAATGTTGCCGGCCAGACTGACCTCCAAAGACTTGATCCCATTGTATGACAGACAGATGGACGTGGACGGATAGCTTTTGGAGCTATGTGACCGAAAGCAGAGCCTACCGGCGGGCGCTGGCTCTCTTTGGCCTCCAGGCCGGGGACCGCGTGCTGTAAATTGCCTTCGGCAGTGGGCTGCTTGAACCCATGTCCGGGCTATGGTATGTAAGGCCACAGGATTATGACTGGCTCACTATTCGGATGCCCTAAAGTATCTGATTCTTTCTCCTTCCATGAGGAGATTGTACTCCATCATGGAGAAGCCCTTAACTTTCTCAAGAGTTTACCGTCTAACACCGTCTCTTTAGTGATCACTTCGCCTCCCTACAATTTGGGAAAAGAATACGAGCATAAAAAGTCGCTTGACATCTATCTCCAGGAACAAGAGGCAGTGATCGAGGAACTCATTAGGGTCCTGCGAGATGACGGAAGCCTGTGTTGGGAAGTGGGCAATTTTGTGGAGCGAGGCGAGGTCTATCCACTCGATGTTTTCTTCTACAGGATATTTAAGAATCTGGGCCTCCATTTACGCAACCGAATTATTTGGCGATTCGGACATGGGCTGCATGCGTCGCGACGGTTTTCCGGGAGATATGAAACGATCCTTTGGTTCACCAAATCGGATCGGTACATTTTCAATTTAGATGCCGTGCGGGTTCCTTCCAAGTATCCCGGCAAAACCCACTTCAAAGGTCCGAAAAAGGGGAAACCTTCTGGGAACCCGCTGGGCAAGAATCCATCCGACATCTGGGAAATCGTCGGGTCGGATTGGTCCCGGGAAATCTGGGATTTCCCGAATGTAAAATCCAATCATCCTGAGAAGACCATTCATCCTTGTCAGTTCCCGGTCGAGCTGGTCGAAAGGTGCGTACTCGCGCTTACGAATGAAAGCGAGTGGGTGCTTGACCCTTATGCTGGTGTTGGATCGACCCTGATTGCCGGAATGAACCGGAACCGCAAGGTGGTCGGCTGCGAGAAGGAACAAGATTATGTAAATATCGCAAAAAAACGAATTGAGCAGTATTCAGCCGGCAAGCTGGGCATTAGAAAGATAGGGACATCTGTGTACGAGCCGACGGGACGAGAAAAGGTGTCGCGGCGACCTCTTGCTTGGGATCGGCAAACCGAGGGTTCAGGAAAATGACCGTTGCCGGCATGTATTCCTTCAAAGAAGGTAAAGCTTACATCGAAGAGCGGTATCCTATCCTACTGAGAGAAATTTTGAGTGTTATCAAATCGGTTCGCGCAAACAGGCACATAACTAAGGTCAGTAAAGAAAAGACGATGCCTGGCAAGAGGTTGTTTAATCCAAGGGCCTTAAATAAATCATTCAAAAGGCAATTCGACCGCCACGATTGGAAAGTTTTGAGAATTCCATGCGAATATTCTGAAGAGTTCTATTCCGAGGGCTATAAGCCAGTTGCCCCCAACAGGGGAGCCTTTCGAGAGATGGATTTTATAAAAGAGCGGCTGGGGTGGAGGTTCAGTTCGGGAAGTATGCCTTCATGGTATATAACGTTTGCGCCAAAATGACGATATTTAGAAATCTAGGCCATATTGATTCAGGGGTCGAAATAGTGCCGATTAAAAAGTTCGCTGACAGGATGTCAACCGGAGTCTCTTACTTTGAACAGATTGTTTGGGACTTGGAGAATAGGGGTATTGCAGATATAGACGTTCCAGTATTGATTATTGGCATCGACGCCTAGTGTACTGTCCCGGAAATATATGAGCAAAGTCGTTCGACCTTAGCGAGGATGGATTCGGCCGTGGCGGTCCAGACGAAAGGACTGGTGTTGGCGTTGTAATGTTCGACGAAGCGCTCGATGTTACGGACGAGAGCCTTGACGCTGGAGAAGGAACCTCGGCGAATGGCCTTCTGGGTAATGATGCCGAACCAGCGTTCGACTTGGTTGAGCCAGGACGCATAGGTTGGGGTGAAATGAACGTGGTAGCGGGGACGCCGAGCGAGCCAAGCGCGGACTTTGGGATGTTTGTGAGTAGCGTAGTTATCGACGATGAGATGGACGTCGAGGTTGTGCGGCACACTGCCGTCGATCTGACGCAGGAAAGTGAGGAACTCCTGATGACGGTGTCGCGGTTTACAGCGGGTGATGACTCTCCCGGTGGCCACATCGAGAGCCGCGAACAGAGTGGTCGTGCCGTGACGTTTGTAATCATGGGTGACGCCTTCGACGTAGCCGAGGCCCATGGGGAGAACGGGCTGAGTTCGCTGAAGAGCTTGAACCTGGGTCTTCTCATCGACCGAGAGCACCACGGCGTGGTCCGGGGGATTGAGGTAGAGACCGACGATGTCGCGGACTTTCTCGACGAAGAACGGGTCGTTGGAAATCTTGAAATGCCGCTGGCGATGCGGCTGGACGCCGAACAGATCGAACCACCGCTGGACCGTGCTCTTTGAGACTCCCGTGTGTTCCGCCATGGAACGCACGCTCCAGTGCGAACGATCGGGAGGTTCGGTTTGCAGGGCCGTGTTGATGACTTCCGCAACACGTTCATCCTCATGCGTGCGGGGGCGTCCGGGACGCAGTTCATCGTGTAGTCCGGGGATTCCATGTTCACGATAGCGCTTTCGCCACTTGCCCACGGTCGTATTGGTGACACCCAGACGCCGGGCCACGGTAGAGCCGGGAACGCCTTCGGCGCAGGCCAGCACAATCTGGGCCCTCAGCACCAGACTATGCGGCAAGGTTCGGGAGCGGGCGAGGCTCCCCAGTTCCGATTCCTCACTCTCACTGAGAGTGAGGGGAGTAACGGGGCGACCGCGTGGCATGGGCATACCTCCAGAGGCCAAAGGTTGCCCATTAATATATCGCTTATTACCGGGACAGTACACTAGATGCCATTGGACTCTTTTACCAGCTAGATTCCAACAATTTCCCTGCCATTGACGGCTTTTTTTTGACACGCCCTGTTGAGACTGGGGACCGAGGTCAAGGTCCGAGAGTTGGGCGGGGCGTGTCGAACATCGTCTTGTTGATCTCTTCTCCCGGATGCTCCATCGGGCTCGCGCCGCATTGCAAGTAATCCCAATGGCCGGCGGTTCTTGCGAGTGCCGAGCGGATCCCAAAAGCAAAAAAAATACTAGATGTTGTGCATGTCCTGGTTTTCGGTCGTTTTTTCTTGACAGCCGTGTAACCGTCTTGCGCATACTGGCATCGTAGTAAGAAGCAAGCCGCCGCAAAGGCTTCGGGCCGAGGGAGCGGCGGCGAGCAAGCGGAGCGGGTAGTTGCGGACCTCCCCGCTTCGCGGCGTGGCTGAGGCTGAGGGCGGCGGATGGGCAGGGACACCCGCCGCGACTGCAAACCAGGAGCTTCGGATTCACATGAGGATGCTATGAAGAATCGCACGGGAAACCACGGGAGGCTTTTCAGCCGGAGCATTGCCGCCGGATTCGTGCTCCTGCTGGGTTTGGCCGGCTGGCCGCCCACGGCGTCGCCGGCGTGGATGGTCAAGCGCGACGGGTCGAAGGTGCAGGCGGTAAAACCGGGAACCCCCACCACGGTGCTGCTCTACAAGGACCAGGCCCCTCGGGGAAGCCGGGAGATCAAGGGCTACTTCCACTCCGCTACGGACGACTCCATCACGGTGAAGCGCCAGGATGGGCAGAGACACACCTTTCAAAAATCGGCCGTGCGAAAGGTGCTCAAACGCCGCCCGATCTGGAAACGATACCAGGGATGGACCACGGCTGCGATTTCCACCGCGTTGTTGGCTCCCATCCCGCTTTCGGGGTCGCTGAAGGGTAACGACACTGCGATTCGATTGGTACCCATTCTCATCGCTTCGTCCACAATCGTTGCTTTTGCAGTTGCCCCACGGAAAGGAGGGATTTACAACGTACCCCGCAAGCTCCGGACACAGCCGCGAGAAGCCAAGCCGCCCGGCTCCGAGAGCAAGGCTCCCGAAAAACGGGGAGACTCGCAGTGAATGCATGTTTGCATGGCCTTTTCCCTGTACTGGCCGGCAAAAGCCTCTCGCTGCCCGGAAACCTTGGGAGTCAATATGTCGGCCCCGACGAACCTAACCGGCCCAGTTCAGAGTCCTGCCGGTTGGGGGGCTGATATGTCGGAAGAATTCCTGCTCAGCCCGGAGAATCTTCCTGCCTATCTTTTTGAACGCGGACTGTTGAAACCGGGGACCGAGATCAGAGTCCGCGAGCTGGGCGGGGGCGTGTCGAACATCGTCTTGTTGATCGAGGGCGACGGGGTGCGCTGGGTCGCCAAGCAATCGTTAGGGAAGTTGCGGGTCCGGGCCGACTGGCGCTCGAATCGGAACCGCATCTTTCGCGAAGCCGATGCGCTGGAAGCCTTGGGTCCTGAATTAGGAGGTTGCCGGCTGCCGCAAGTCGTTCACCGCGATCCGGAACGGTTTTTCTTTATTATGACTTCTGCCCCGGAAGGGGCGGTGATGTGGAAACAGAAGCTGCTCGCGGGGCAGGTAAGTCTGAATGTGGCCCGTCGCGTTGGGGCTGCGCTGGCGAAACTGGGGACCCTGCCGCCGGGGATGGAATCGTTGCAGGAGCGGTTCGACGACCGTACCGTCTTCGACGAGCTGAGATTGGATGCCTACTATCGTACTACCGCCGCCAAACATCCTGACGTTCGCGGAAAGCTCCAGCGCCTGTTGGCGGATTCCTGGGAAATCCGCACTGCGCTGGTGCACGGCGATTACAGTCCCAAGAATGTTCTGGTCCACGAAACAGAGACCTGGCTGATCGATTTTGAGGTGATCCACTGGGGCGACCCTGCCTTTGACGCCGGATTTCTGCTCAATCACCTGTTCTTGAAGGCCCTTTACCAGCCCCAGTGGGCCGAGCCCTATTTCCGTGCGGTCAGGGAATTTTGGGAAAGTTACGCCGGCGCGAGAGCCGCCGCAGTTGCAAAGGAGTTGGAGGAGATGACGATCCGCCATCTGGGAGGACTCATGCTGGCGCGCATCGACGGCAAGTCGCCGGCGGAATATATTCGCGATGAGCCTGCCCGGCAGCGTGTGCGGAGGGTCGCGAAAGCCATTCTGCAAGAGGAGCCGAAAGCTTTGGAGGAGATTATCCGGCTGGTGCAAGCAGAGTTGCGGGCTGGCAGGTGAGCTCCGCATCCCAACCATTTGCAACGGATTCGAACCGGGAAGACTGAGGAGAATTTTTTGCCGCGCATTCGCCACATTCGGGCCCATGAGATATTGGATTCCCGAGGAAAGCCCACCGTCGAGGTCGCAGTGACGCTGGAGGACGGCGCGGCGGGCCGTGGGTTGGTACCCTCCGGGGCCTCGACCGGGCATTTCGAGGCGCTGGAGCTGCGCGATGGAGACTCGGCAAGGTATCTGGGTCGGGGCGTGCTCCGAGCCGTCGAGAATGTGAACCGAAAAATCGCTCCTGTCCTGGTAGGAGAAGAAGCCCTTGAGCAAAGCAACATCGACCGTCTCCTGGTCGAGCTCGACGGGACCGAAGATAAGCGGTCCCTGGGGGCGAACGCCTTGCTGGGCGTCTCATTGGGTGTGCTATGCGCTGCGAGTCAATCGGTGGGAGTACCGCTTTATCGATACCTGGGGGGACCCGCAACCTCCGAATTGCCACTGCCGATGGTGAATATTCTCAGCGGCGGGCTGCATGTGGGAGGAGGGGGCGGTGCAGGCGTCGATGTGCAGGACTTCCTGTTTCTCCCGCTCCGGGCGGAACACTATTCGGAGGCCTTGGAGCAGGCCGTGGCGGTGCGACGCTCGATGAAGCAGGTGCTGAAAAGGCGTGGCTACGGGGTGACGGGTGTTGCCGATGAGGGAGGCTTCGGGCCGGCTCTCGAGTCGAATGAGGACGGCTTGCGGCTCATGGTGGAGGCCTTCGAGGCGGCCGGATTGAAGCCGGGCACCGAAGCGGCTATCGGGGTGGATGTGGCGGCAACGCATTTTTACGGTAAAGGACGTTACAACTTGGCCCGAGAGCAAGTTTCGCTGAACTCCGAGGAGATGGTGGATACCCTGATTCAGTGGACACGGAAGTTTCCCGTAGTGTCTATTGAAGACGGCCTGTCGGAGGAAGATTGGCAAGGATGGAAGCGACTGACGGAACGGATCGGCGACCGATGCCAGATTCTCGGTGATGACCTGTTTGTAACGAATCGCAGCCGACTGCAGAAGGGCATCCGGGAGGGGGTGGGAAACGCCGTTCTGGTCAAGATGAACCAGATCGGCACGATCACCGAGACGTTGGAGCTGGTCGGGATGGCCCTGAAGCACGGCTATCGGCCGGTGATCTCCGCCCGTTCGGGTGAGACCGAAGACGACAGTATGGCGGACCTGGCTGTGGCGACCGGGGCCGGGCAGATCAAGATCGGCTCGGTGGCCGGCTCGGAACGTCTGGCGAAGTACAATCGTTTGCTCAGGATTGAGGAGGAATGCCGGCCCGTCTATCGAGGTCCCAAGGCTTTGGCCGGCTGGCCGGCGGATACGGGCGTCGCGTCCGTCTAAGGGTGGGCTTGTTTTCGGGAGCCGACCGACGAATGCAGCGGACGGCGGCAGGAGGCGAATCCAGAATTGAGAGTGACGGGAAATTCCGCCAAAAGGATGCGGGTCGATCGCCGGAGGTGAACCGCCGGGTTGCTTGCGCGTCCAAGTAAGCACCTTCCCGAATTAAGGAGTTCAAACTTGGGATGGCTTTTCGCGCGACGCCTTGAGGGGTAGCGGTGGACGGCGATTTCGCCATGCTGGAAAGCGAGGTCGCCGGCGTTATCCGGTTGCTTCGCCAAAACGGCATAAACGTTCTGGCTGTTCATAGCCGCATGCTGGGAGAAGAGCCGCGCATGATTTTCCTGCACGACTGGGGCGAAGGGAAGGCAAGGGAGATGCCCCCGAGGGCTCCGGGAAGCTTTGGAGGGGTTGGGCAAACACGCGCGTTAGGGGCCTGGACGGCATTCGGTAGGACGAGGCGGAAAGGAATTTGGTTTCCCTTTCCGTCTCGCGATTCTCTGAGGTGGGAAAATAATGGTTATGGCTTGAATGCACCACCCTCAGGGCTTTTCGGGTGGAGAGGAGCTTGGGTTCGTTGCCGGTTGACCCCCGCCGGCGGGCGGAGGAGTGACTGCCGCTTCCGAGGGATTGGCCGCATCGTAGCGACGAACCAAATCTTCGGTGATGTCGATGCTCTTGTGGATGTAGTAAACCGGTATCTGCCGGTAGTCCACCACTAAGACATAGCCGTTTTGGGCCGCGTAGTCGTTGATGATGCGCTGCATCTTGGCCCCTAATCGGCCGTAGGCGTCCTGGCTTTCTTGTTGCGAGTCGGCCTGGTAATCCTCTTGCGCCCTCTTCAGGCTTCGCTGGTTTTCTTCCAATTGGCGGGTCAGGCGCCGCCGCTCCTGCTCACTGAGCGTGGTGGCTTGCCGCTGGTGCCTCTCCTGTAAAGCCTGAACTTCCCGTTGCTGGCGTTCGAGGCCCTGCGCCCGAGACTGGAATTTCTTTTGAACTTCTTCGAACACCTTCTTTCCTTCCTGAGTGGCAAGGATGGCCGTGTTCATATCCACAACGGCTATCCGCGTGGGAAGAGGAACGTCGGCCAACTGCGCCGCCAACCGCGGCACCGCTCCGAGAAGGAGACTGCAAACCATAGCGATCATCCATATCGTTGTCATTCAAGCCCCCTGTGGGGAATTAAAAGGTAACCGGCGTTATTGTATCGCAAACGGGCCGAATTAGAAAGTACGAGAAACGGTAAATCCTATGCGACTTTCGCGCTCGCGCACCTGCAGCCCGGAGAAGAACGGAATGATCTGGCTATAGGTCAAATCATTCGGGAAAAGATCCCGCGGCGGAAAGTTCTGAGGTGGAATCAGGGCTCCTTCCAATCGCCGCAAATTCTTCGCCCAGTAGATGCGGAAGGGAACATTCATCACGGGCATCAGGACCTGCAACTCGATCCCCGTGGACACCCGGATCCGCCCGTTGGTTTCCCGGATGGGGTCGAGATTGTCGTCGATCGGGAACCCGTATATGTCCTCAGGAAACAGGTTCCGAAGGTTTTCCATCGTTTCGGGGCGGAGGCGGAGCTGGCTTTTCCGCAAAACCCAACTGGTTCCCGCGTCGATGAAGTAGGCCAACGTGACGGGGCCGACGATCGGAACCCGATACTCGAAATTGGTGATCAGCATGGTATCGGCGCCGGGGAAGATGACGGTATTGAACGGGAAAGAGATGGGCGGCAGGGGGTTTCCATCCGAGTCCGTCATCAAGGTGCCGTCCGTGTTGCGTTGCGGCACGCTTCTGCTGGTGGGAAACCAAACCAGAGGGCTGATGGAACGGATGCGGAAACCGCGCAGATCATCTTCACCGCCGATGAAGAAGCGGGAGAAGGGAGGAGCGACCACGCCGTTATAACCGGTTAGCCAGGAACCCATCACCCGAAAACCAATCACGTTGCGCCCGTGCATGGGACGGAAAATCTTGAACTCCACGATGGGCCGAAGCATATTTACGTTGCCGCCCAGGATGCTGCCGGTAAATTCCGTCCCGAGAAAGAGATATTTGCCGCGGGTGGGACTCCACTGGTTATCCACGGTGTTGTGGATGTAGGTGGGCGTGATTTTGCTGGTCCGGATCCCCTCCAGCGAGTTGGGGGTATCGAACCCACGGAAGAAGAGGCCGCCGAAAAAGATCTGGGAAGCTTGGCTGAACGCGGTCAGGGTGCTGAGGCTGTAACTATAGGTGACCCCCAAGCGCGCGAAGCTCCTGCGCAACGGATAACTGGCATATACGGTAAAGCCGGTGGAATTCTGCTGGAAATTTTGGAAAAAGGTCTGGGAGAAGGCGCTGTCTTCGAGGGCATCGGGCCTCAATCCGCTCAGTACGGCCGCTCGTCGCGCCTGATCAAACTGAAACTCGCTCTTGAAGACGGTGAACCCCATGGTAATGGAACGTCCGAACATGTAAGGCTCCGTGAAACCCAACGAGTAGAGTTTCTGAAAGGTGCCGAATTGGGTTTGAATGCTGAGAGTTTCTCCCAGTCCCAGGAAGTTGTTGGTGGCGTAATTGACTCCGACGAAGCTGCCGGCCAGCCCGCTCACCCCTCCTGAAAACCCAATGGATTGCCGACCTTTTTCTTTGACGTTTAAGATGACGTCAACGCTGCCCTCCTTGTTGTGCTGCTGGACATGGTAGTCCTCCTCCTTGATGACATCAAAGAATCCGAGTTGGTTGATTCTCAGGACGCTGATGTCCCACAGACGGGTGCTGAAAACGCCTCCCTCGGCGAGGAACAACTCCCGGCGGATGACTTTATCGCGGGTCTTGGTGTTGCCGGCGAACTCAATGCGGCGAACGAAGAATTGTTTGTCCTCATCAAAGTCCAGGGAGAAGTCAATAATCCGCTTCTTATCGTCAAAGTCGATTTCGGGAACCGCCGTAAAGTTGATGTACCCGAATTCTCCGTACAGTTTGCGGAAGTTGTCCAGACTCTCTCTCGCCTTCGAGGCATTAAAGATGTCGCCCTTCTTCATGCCGAAAACGGGTTCCAACTGTTCCTGCTGGAAGAGCTTGTTGCCGCGGATCTTAAGCTGCCCCATGTGGTAGAGCTCACCCTCTTCGACTTTGATCTTCACGTCCACACGTTTACCCCGTCCCCACTTGAATAGAAACGGCCAGCGCCGGCTTGTGTCGGTCATTTTGACCTCGGGCCGGTGAACCAGAGCTTTGAAGTAGCCGTGGTCCTGATAAAGGGAGCGGACCATTTCCATGTCGGCTTCCATTTTTCCCTCATGGTACGTCTTGTGGAAGAGATAGAACCAGGGGGGGATCCCAATCGGACGGGAAAGCTTCATGGCCCGAATCAGCTTCGCATTGGAGAAGATGGTATTACCTTGAAAACGTATCTTGCCGACTTTTACCTTGGGACCTTCTTTGATGACGAAGACCAGGCGGACCGAATTGGGAGGGAGATTCCGGGTCCGATGCGTCACGCGGGCGAACATCCGCCCTCGTTCGGACAGCAATGCCTCCAATACCACCTGGGCGCGCCGGATCACCACCGGGTCATACTGGCTGCGAACCGAAAGGCGAACCTTACGCTCTTTGAAGCGATCCAGAATGTCGGATAGCTGCACACTCTTATTGCCGACGTATTCAATGCTCCGGATCAGCTTTTTTTCCCGCACGTAAAACGTGACGATCTTTCCCTGTTCCCCGTCGGTGACCACCAGGCGAATGTCGTCCAGGAAGCCGGTATTCCAGAGGGACTGAAAATCACGTTTCAGGGCCGCTTCGTTGTAAGGGTCTCCCGGATGGGTAAAGATTCGTGACCGCAGCGTTGCGCTCCGGACGCGGCGGTTGCCCCGAAAAATGATGTCCTCAATCGTCGCCGGCTCGGAAGTCGGCGTAGGGCTCTGTTGGGCGGTGAGGGGATAGGCAAGCGCCAGCAGCCAGCCCAACAAAAAAACCGATGCGGCCACTGACGATCTCACCCGAAGATTTGTAGGATGCGTCGAATTCAATCTGCCAGATCCAGCGTTAACGTCTATAAGTAGCTTGACGCTATATTCTTAGGATGCAGTTCTGGGCCACGGGGTTTATCGCCGCCGAAAAATTTTCCTCCCCGGGGTGCTCTTCCCCTTCGGCTTGGCAAGAAGGGCGGAATTTTCCGGAAGAGAATGATCTTTGTAATACATTGAAAAATAAATAACTTACAGGGAAAATAAATACTTACAAGCCAGGCCGAAGGGCGTAGAAACCCTGACTCAAGAAGAAACAGGGGTAGCTGCCACCAATTTGTCGCTGACCTGCCGGAAGCTGAGCTCATCGTTGGAAACAATGACTTCCAGGACCACCGGGGGATGAATTTCTCCCTGAATCAGCGCCTCGGATAGGGGGTCCTCGATGAATTTCTGCAAGGCCCGGCGCAAGGGACGCGCCCCGTAGCTGCGATCACTGCAGGTCCGCTCAAAAATCCAGCGCGTGGCCCCTGGGTCGAGCGTGAGCGTAATGTCTTTCTGGGAAAGTATCTGGTTCATGTGATGGACCATCAGCTCGATGATTTGCAGCATGTCGTCATCGGTGAGGGAATTAAAGACAATCAGATCATCCAGCCGGTTGAGAAATTCCGGATTGAAGAGCTTCTTGACTTCGCTCAGAACCAGATCTTCCAGTTTCCTTTCGGTGGCGCTTTCGCTGGCGGACTGGAATCCCAAATGGGAACGGCGCTCCAGGAAGCGCGCACCGATGTTGGAAGTCATGACGATAATGGTGTTTTTGAAATCAACGGTATGGCCCAGGCCATCGGTGAGGATCCCGTCCTCGAAAACCTGCAGGAGAATGTTAAACACATCCGGGTGGGCTTTTTCAATTTCGTCCAGCAGGATGACCGAGTAGGGGGATCTCCTCACGCGCTCGGTCAACTGGCCGCCCTCCTCGTATCCCACGTATCCCGGCGGGGACCCGATCAGTTTGGATACGGAATGTTTCTCCATGAACTCCGACATATCGAACCGCACCAGAGCGCGTTCGCTGCCAAACAGGAAGTTCGCCAGAGAGCGGGCCACTTCCGTTTTGCCCACCCCCGTCGGCCCCAGGAACAGGAATGAGCCGGCGGGACGTGTGGGTGATCGCAGACCGACTCGGGAACGCCGAATCGCCCGGGCGATGGTGGACAGCGCAGGATCCTGGCTGATAACCCTTTTGTGTAACTCTTCTTCAATCCGCAGGAGTTTCGAGGATTCCTCCTCCTTGATGGCCGTGATGGGCACCCCGGTCCAGCGGCCGACCACGTCTTCGATGTCCTCGCGCGTGACCCGGCCCGTGGAGGTTTCCTCCGTATTGTATTTTTGATGAAGGAGCCGCAGGTTCTCCCGCTCTCGTTGCTCCTCTTCGCTATAGAAGCGTGCCTTTTCGAATTCGTGGTTGGCGATGGCGTTTTCCATCCGGTGCACGACGAATTTGATGCGTTTCTGGACATCCACCACTTCTTCGGGCAGAGAACTCTGGCGGAGCTTTACGCGTGCTCCGGCTTCGTCAATCAGATCAATGGCCTTGTCGGGGAGAAAACGGTCCGGAATGTAGCGGATCGAGTGATGCACCGAGAAATTCACCGCGTCGTCTTCATAAGTCACGGCGTGGAATTTTTCGTAGCGTTCTTTGATTCCGTACAGGATTTTGATCGCATCGGCCTCATTGGGCGGGTTGACCTTTACGGCCTGGAATCGGCGTTCGAGTGAACGATCCCTTTCAATGGACTTGCGATATTCGGTCGGGGTGGTAGCTCCCACGCATTGGATTTCTCCCCGGGAAAGGGCGGGCTTCAGGATATTCGCCGCATCCAGGGAGCCTTCGGCGGACCCGGCGCCGACCAGGGTGTGGAGTTCATCGATAAAAATCAACGCGTTCTGCGCCTCCATCAGTTCTTTCATGATGGTCTTCAGGCGCTCCTCGAACTGTCCTCGGTACTTGGTTCCCGCAACGATCAAGGAAAGGTCCAGAGCCAAAATGCGCTTCTCGGCCAGGAAGGAAGGAACATTGCCGTCGGCGATTCGTTGTGCCAATCCTTCGACGATGGCGGTCTTGCCCACGCCGGGTTCCCCGATCAGAACGGGATTATTCTTGGTTCGCCGGCATAGGATCTGAATCGCCCGTTCCAGTTCCGCGTCGCGTCCGATCAACGGGTCGAGCTGATTGTCGATGGCCGCCTGGGTAAGGTCGCGGCTGAACTCGGCCAAAAGCGAAGTTTCTTTCGACGAACGGCTGGAGCTGACCCGTTCGGACTGCGTGCGGCTGAGCTCTTCGCGGAGCGTGGAGAGGCGCAGCCCGCGCTCATGGAGAATCTCGGCGGCAAAACACTTGTCTTCCCGTAGAAGACCCAGCAGCAGGTGTTCGGTTCCGATGTGCCGGTGCGCCAAGCGCTCGGCTTCCTCGGCTGCGTAGGCGAGGACTCGTTTGCTCTCTTGCGAGAGCGGCAACTCGACCGAGGTCGAACCCTTTTCGCGGATGGCCGTGCGGCCTTCGATCTGCTTGCGGATGGATTCGACCGAGCCGTGCGAACGGAGGAAGCGGTTGGTCAGAGCCTTGTCCTCGCGGAGAAGCCCCAACAGGAGATGCTCGGTTTCAATGTGGGGATTTCCGAACTGGCTGGCTTCGTAGCGGGCAAAAAAGATAACGCGGCGGGCTTTCTCGGTGTATCGCTCAAACATGGATGAACCTCGGAGTATTCAGGTTTACGGCGCCTCCGTGCCGAGCTGGGACACCTGCAATTCCGTGAGCTTCCCGTTTGCCAGTCTGAGGACTCGATGGCATCGCCGTGCGAGTTCCAGATTGTGGGTTGCGAAGATCGAAATGAAGCGGCGGGTTGTATGCGTGCGTTCCAGCGCTTCCATGACGCGGGAAGCGGTGCGGAAGTCCAGGTTGCCCGTCGGTTCATCTGCCAGGAGAAGGGGCGGCTTCTGGGCGAGGGCCCGAGCCAAGGAGACCCGGTGTTGTTCGCCTCCGGAAAGTTCGCCCACGCGGCGTTGCCCATGATGTCCTAAGCCATTTTCTTCCAACAACCTAGAAGCTTCCTTCCGAGCTTTTGCGGGGTCCACCCCGCCAATCAACTGTGGCATCATCACATTTTCAAGTGCCGTAAATTCCGGCAATAGATTGTGGCTCTGCCAAACGAATCCTACGTTCTCATTTCGATACCGTGCGCGCTCGAGACTGCTGAATGCACTCAACAAATACCCGCTAAAGTATATCCCACCGTCGGTCGGTGTGTCCAGTGCCGCCAGCAGGTGCAGCAACGTGCTTTTGCCGGCCCCCGATTCACCCACCAAGGCAACCCGTTCTCCTAGCTTGATTTCGAAGCTTACCTCTGAAAATACCTGCACGCTTTCCCGGGTCGAGGAGTACGTCTTGGCCAGATTTTCAGCCCGCAAGCCATTCATTCGCGTCTCCCGGTCGGATTGCCTCCCGGCCTTATGTCCCCAGAAGATGCGCGTTTCGCGTCATTCATAGCGAAGTATCTCTACTGGATTCAGACGCCCGGCGCTGAGGGCCGGATGTAAGGTAGCTAAAAAACAGATGGCCAACGCGGCGGCCGCAATGAGGAGACCATCGACCCCTTGCGGGTGAAACGGAACCGAAGCGATGGAATAGACCTCCGCCTGTAGGCGGATCAACTGATGGGTATCCGCGTACCAGGAGAGGGAATATCCGGCCATCAGACCCAGGATGGTGCCGATGGAGCCGATCAGCAGGCCATAAAGGGTAAATACGGTCCAGATTTGCCGCTGGCGCGCCCCCATCGACATGAGGACCGCAATGTCGTGCCGCTTTTCCATCACCAGCATGGTGAGGGTGATAAAGATATTCAGGGCGGCCACGAACACGATCAACCCGATCGTGAGAACGGTAACCAGGCGCTCGAGACGCAAGGCATTGAATAGGGAACGGTTCTGTTCCATCCAATGAGTGGTGGTAAAGCTGGCTCCAGCGACTTGTTCGATTTCCTTTGCCATCTCGCTGGCCCGGTAAATATCGTCGAGTTTGATTTCTACCACCGAGATAACGTCCTCCAGGTCGAACAGCCGCTGCGACACGGGAAGGTTCGTGAACGCCCAGGAAGCGTCGAACTCATAAAAACCGGAGTCGAAGATGCCCACCACACGAAACTCGCGATATTTGGGCACGACGCCGAAAGGGGTGAGCCGGCCTTGCGGACTGGTGACGGTTACCGAGCTGCCTACAACCGTCCCCAGGGATTTCGCCAATTCCTTGCCGACAATGAGCGGGTCTTCACCGCCGGAACGTGAGGCCAACTCGTCGAGGGAGCCTTCCCGAAGTTCGCCGAGCAGACGGCTGACCTGAATTTCTTGCCAGGGATCGATCCCTTTCAGCACAACACCTCGGGCGCGCGGACCGCTCGATATGAGGACGTTCTCATAAAGCGCCGGCGCTACGCCCACAACGTGAGGTAGTTGCCGAAGACCCTCCATGAGCTCCTCATAATCCCGGATCCCATGTTTTTCTTGGCTCAGCAGACTGACGTTCGCGGTGGCTCCGACCAGTCGCTCCTCCAAATCCTCTTTGAAGCCGTTATTGACGGCCAGAGCGATCACCAGCGACATGACCCCGGCCATCACTCCCAGCACGGAGATGCCCGTGACAATCGAGATCGTCGTCTGACGCCTGCGCGACATCAGGTAACGAAATGCAACGAAACTCTCAAATCGCATGTCCGGAAGGAATTATGAGGGAGATGAGCAGAGTTGTGAAGGACGTTTTCATGTCCGCTCGGTCCTTGGCGGATCAACCCGGATTTCTCACCAACAAATCGGCCGGAGCAAGCAGATCACCCTTTGCGGACAGAGTGGACGCAGACGCCGTAGCGTCGGTCTGCGACCGACGGGGTGCCGCAACGCTCCCTCCGGCGGCGTGCGTCCTCTTGTGCTGGAGAGTGGACCGTGCTAGAGTCGAGTCCGATTATGGCTGCCGAACCCGCTACGAGTGCTATCTTCCGCGCTTTGCGAAGCGTGGACGTGGACCCCGACTTGGCCTACGAAGCCGCCGAGGAAAGCCGCCGCCAAGCCGGGGAGAACGTCATCGCCGTCATCGGAGCCAAGATCGACGCCCAAGGTGCCCGGATCGATGCTCAGATCACTGAGATCCGGGCTGAAATCAAAGCGCAAGGAGCCCGCATTGACGGCCTGGGGAGCCGCATCGACACCCTGCAAAAGGTGGTCTGGCGCGTGATCTGGCCCCTGATCGTTCTGCTGGCCGCTCCTGTCTTGGGGTTGCTCTACAAGGCTCTCACCGGCTAGCGAGGGGCTAAGGTCATCCCCATCACGACCGAAGAATTTCTCAATCCCAATCCCTGATCACGCCTGCCGTCGCGGCAACGGTTGTTGCCCATGTAGCCGGTACATCCTTGTCAATACTGGCGATTACCCTGCCGTTTTCGCCTTCTCGCGTTGAGTTTTTGTCGGCCTCCTGGACCGCCCTGTGGTGCCTCCTGACCCGCGTCCGGGCGCTCATGCTGCCCGCCACGTTGCGCCGTCTCTACCAGCAGACCGCCTGAACGTTCACGTGCGAAATGGAGCTTTCCACCACGGGCTGCTAGGCGGGATCGTGTTTTTCCGGTCGTAGGAGAGGAAACAGGATTACATCCCGAATCGAAGGAGCATCGGTCAGGATCATGGCCAGCCTGTCGATGCCCAGCCCGGCGCCTGCGGCGGGGGGCATGCCGTAGCGCAGAGCGCGAAGGTAGTCCTCATCGATAGCGTGAGCGGTAGCGTCGCCCGCCTCACGCTTCGATTGCTGCCATTCGAAGCGTCGCCGCTGTTCGACCGGATCGTTCAGTTCGCTGAAGGCGTTGGCCACCTCCATGCCCGCTATGTACAACTCGAACCGTTCGACGAAGTTCGGGTCCTCGGGGCATTGTTTGGCCAGCGGGGAAACAACCAGCGGATAGTCGAGAATGAAGGTCGGCTGCCAAAGGTGAGGTTCACAGACGGCCTCGAACAGATCCGTCAATATCTGGCCGGGCTCAGCTTGCGGTGAAGTTTCCAGCGGGGCAGCGCCGTTTCCGGCGGCCCAGCGATTGTAGAGGTCGCACCATCGCTCCAGGTCCCGCCCTTCGCTGAAATCCTCCCCTTGGGGCCGCTGCTGTTTTTCAGGCCAAAATTCACACAGAGCCTCTTTCAGGGTATAGCGCGAGAACTGGGCAAAGGAGATCTTCCTATCCTGGCAGGAGATTTCCAGGCTTCCGGCAACGGTTTCTACCCCGGAGCGCAGGAGCCGTTCGGTCAGTCGGAGGATGTCCTGATAGTCGGCAAAAGCCTGATAGAGCTCGAGCATAGTGAATTCAGGATTGTGTTGCGTGGAGATGCCTTCGTTGCGGAAATTACGGTTGATTTCAAAGACGCGGTCGAATCCTCCTACAATCAGGCGCTTCAGGTAGAGCTCGGGGGCGATGCGCAGGTAGAGGTCCTGATCCAGCGCGTGATGGTGGGTCTTGAAGGGGCGAGCCAGCGCGCCTCCGGGCAACGGCTGCATCATGGGGGTTTCCACTTCCGAGAAACCTTCCGATTCCAGAAAGGTTCGCAGTGCGCGGATCATCCAGCTTCGCTTGGAGAACCGCGTTTGCGTTTCCGGATTGGAAATCAGGTCCAGGTAGCGCTGGCGATAGCGGGTTTCGATGTCCGTCAGACCATGCCACTTTTCGGGCAGTGGCAAAAGCGCTTTCGCTAGAAATTCCAGTCGGTCCACATGGATGGTGAGCTCACCCGTCCGGGTTCGGAACAGGTAACCTTCGGTGCCGATGAAGTCGCCGATGTCCAGCAGGTTATAGAGTTCGAACCCTTTTTCGCCTACCGTGTCTCGCCGCACGTAAATTTGCAGTCGGTCGGGTCCGGCTGAAAGATGCGCGAAGCCGGTCTTGCCGTGGCTGCGGAGCGTCATCACGCGGCCCGGCACTCGAACCTGAATCTTGGCTTGGCTCAACAGGTCGGCGGATGACGATGAGTGTCGGTCCACGATCTGGTGGATCGTGTGGGTGGACGCAAATCGGTGCGGATAGGCCATGTGCCCGAGTCGGGTGATGGCTTCCAGCTTCTTGCGGCGTTGCTCGGGATAGGATTGAGACTCGGACATGCAAAAGCTGCCGGGGCCTGCTTGGGAAGAGTCGGCCGACATCCCGCAAGGGTGCGGAAAGCCAGGATTATAGGGGAGCCCTGGGGAAGTGTCAACGGGCGGCTCTCGGTTGAAATCGCCGGCAGGCTGATTTATAGTAGGGAGTCGAAAGAAGCCCGAAAATTTGGCTCCCGATGAACCCCGGGCGGGGTTGCCTGGCAGGGCGTCCTGTTCAGGGCCGGCGGTGGACGTGTGGAGGTGTTCTGATGCGTCGGATCCGATTCTCCCGACCGACAATCCAGGTGTTTCTCTCCAGTGTAGTTCTGATGGCGGTTATTTCCTGCGAGGCGCCGGTGGAGCGTCCCAAAGGTTACGCCAGAGTCCTTGAAGATGCCAAGGAAACGTTCGGTCAATCCCGCTTCGATAAGGCTCTCGATTTCTCTTCCAGCTTGGCGACGGCCACCCCGCCCAACGAGTTTACCGAAAGAGGGCAAGTGCTGAGCATCATCCTGGCCAACGGCTTGGCGCAGGGATATAAGGATTTAGGGGAGGCCTACCGGGACGGGGTCGAGGAGATGAAAACTCCGGCCGACCGAACCGAGTTTACAGGCCGCCGGTTTAACTACTTCCAATACGCCAAAACGAATACGTTGCAACTGGCGGAGATCTCGACCCGGTTTATCCAGGACCAGGGAGAAGGGGAAGCCAAGGAGTTGACCGTCGAGTGTCCTTATCCTTCCGCCGAGCCTCCCGCCGCGAACCCGCCTCTGGAACGGGTGACAAAGGGAATGAGGGTCGAGCCGGCGGAACAACAGGAAGCCGAGGTAAATGCCATCCGCATCGGTATGCGGCGTTCCCTGGCGGGCGCCTTGGGTGTTGACCGAGCCCAGGTGGGTGCAGCCCTGGCGTCGGGTTCGGCTAAGGTTTCCAGTCCGGCTTTCTGCCTCTTCATATCCCGGCAACTGATGGACAACGCCGAAACGTTCGCAAAAAAGGCTCTCAATGAGCCTAGAACTCGTGGGGCCGTGCTGGATAGGGCGGAAGCGGCGTTGCATCATGCCCAAGCGCTTCTGGAAGCCAGCCCGGACAAAGACCTGGGAAAGACCGCCAAAGACTTGGCGAGGGAAATTAGCCGGGCCAAAAAGAAGAAGACCTGAAGCTGCTTTGATCGAGAGAATCGTGCGCTACCCGGGCTGGCAGTCGAGTGGATATCGGTCTGACCATCCCTTCTTTTTGCTTCGATGAATCCCCCGCAAATCCTTCCCGGCATTCGCATTGGACAGGCCAGTGATTTTCAGGGTCTTACGGGCTGTACGGTGATCCTGGCCGAGCGAGGAGCCGTTTGTGGAGTGGATGTGCGGGGCTCGGCTGCCGGAACCCGGGAACTTGTCGCCTGCTTCCCGGATCACTTGGTGGAACGGGCTCACGCGGTCTTTCTTGCCGGCGGGAGTGCCTTTGGGCTGGATGCCGTGCAAGGGGTTACGGGGTACCTGGAGGATTTGGGAGTGGGTTTCCCTACGGGCCGGGTACGGGTCCCGATTGTTCCCGCCGCGGTGCTTTTTGATCTGAACCTGGGACCCGCGGCTGCACGGCCTACCGCTCAGATGGCCCTGGAAGCCTGCCGCCAGGGTGGCCGGACGGTCTCGGAAGGGAGCGTGGGCGCCGGGACGGGCGCAACCGTCGGCAAGCTTCTGGGCATGGAGTGTGCCACCAAGGGAGGCCAAGGCTTTGCCTCGCTGCGCCTCGCGAGTGGCGCCTCGGTTCAGGGTCTGGCGGTGGTCAATAGCTTCGGCGATGTGGTCGATCCCCAGACGAGCCGCATCCTGGCCGGTGCGCGCCTCCGGCCTGAATCCCACGAGTTTGCCGACACCACGCGGCAGATGCTTGCCGGGCGCACCCGCAAGACTTTTGCCGTCGCTCACACCACGCTGGCGGTGGTCCTCACCGATGCGGCTGTTTCCAAACAGGAAGCCGTCAAGGTGGCGCAGATGGCGCACGACGGGATGGCCCGCGCCGTCCGCCCGGTTCATACACGGTTCGACGGGGACATCATATTTGTCCTCTCCGCCGGCCGGAAGCGCGAGGACCTGAACACCCTCGGGGTTGCGGCGACGGAAGTGGTGGCAGAGGCAGTGGTGCGGGGCGTAAAGCTGGCGCGCAGCCTGGGTGGAGTGCCGGCCTACCGCGACCTGAGACGAGCCCCATAATCTTTCCATCGTTTCCGCCTCCCATTTCGCCCCCTGTGCCCACTATAAATGAACAGCTTCTCCCGCCCGGCCTTACGTTGACACTCCATCTTCCCTCGTTTAGATTAGTTTCCGATCGATTCAGGAATCCAATGCCTGTGATCGCCCTACGAGACTGATGCTGGAACTCTCCTTTGTCCGTGAAAATCTGGAGCAGGTTCGCCGGAAGATGCGCGAGCGCGGCCTTCCGGATGCCCTGGACAACTTTGAGCAGTTGGATCTGGAGCGCCGCCGCCTTCTGGGTGAAGTGGAGCGCCGACGGGCGCATCGAAACAAGGCCTCCCAACAAATTGCCCTTCGCAAAAAGCAGAAGCAGGATGCCTCGTCGTTAATTGAGGAGATGAGGTCGGTGGGCGAGGAGATTCGAGAAATGGACGGGAAGGTCCGTGAAGCCGAGGGGCAGGTGCGCGAAATCCTCCTTCGCATTCCGAATTTGCCGCATGAGAGCGTTCCGGTGGGGTCCGGGGCTCACGAGAACCGGGAGGTCGCCCGTTGGGGGGAGCCTCCGAAGTTCGACTTCAATCCCAAGCCGCACTGGGAGCTGGGGACTGCCCTGGGCATCCTGGATTTCGAACGGGCGGCTAAGATCGCCGGCGCACGCTTTGCGGTTTACCGCGACATGGGGGCCAGATTGGAACGCGCCTTGGCGGCCTTCATGCTCGACATCCACACCCGCGAGCATGGATATACGGAAATCCTGCCCCCTTTTGTGGTCAATTCGGCGAGTTGTTACGGGACCGGAAGTTTGCCCAAATTCGCCAAGGACCTGTTTCGCCTGGAAGGCACCGACTATTGGTTGATTCCCACCTCTGAGGTTCCCTTGACCAATCTCTATCGGGACGAGGTTCTCGAAACCGACAGGATTCCCCATCGCCTGTGCGCTTGGACGGCCTGCTTTCGCAGCGAAGCGGGCTCTTACGGCAAGGACGTCCGCGGCATCATTCGGCAGCATCAGTTTCAGAAGGTGGAACTGGTCACCTTCTCCCTGCCCGAGTGCTCGTTTGAGGAGCTCGAGACGCTGCGACATCACGCCGAAGTGATTTTGCAACGCCTCGGTTTGCCCTACCGCGTGGTGACGCTGTGCACGGGGGATATGGGGTTTGCGGCGGCCAAGACCTACGACCTCGAAGTCTGGCTCCCTTCGAGCGGCGAATATAAGGAGATTTCTTCCTGCAGCAACTTTGCCGACTTTCAGGCGCGCCGCGCCAACATAAGATTACGGCGCGGAAGGGGCGGGAAAACCGAGTTGGTCCACACGCTGAATGGCAGCGGTCTGGCCGTAGGACGCACTTGGCTGGCCCTCATTGAAAATTATCAGCAAGCCGATGGTTCGGTGGTTATTCCGGAGGCACTTCGGCCGTACATGGGTGGGCAGGAACGCATCCTGCCGCCGGAGAAATAAAAGAAATCGTGGTGAGGAACCTAGCCAGACCCATCCAGGGGAAAGACCTGCGGCTGTGGATTCGGCTGATCTGGCCTGTGACGTTGCTTTTTCCCGGCTTCGCCCTGCTTTCCGGTGACCAGGAGGCGAACAAGGTGCATCACCCGACCGAAGATTTGACCGGGTACATCAGCCGGCTTGAGGATCCTTCGCGCCGGGAGTGGCAGAAGCCTGATGTGGTTGTCCAAAAACTAAATCTACGGGCGGGCCAAAGTGTCGCGGACCTGGGGGCCGGGTCCGGGTATTTCACGGTCCGTCTGGCCGGTGCTGTCGGAGAGTTGGGAAAAGTTTACGCCGTGGACATCGAACCAGCCCTGCTCGACCACGTCGTGAAGCGTATCCAGGAACTGGGGATGGGAAATATCGAGATGATCCTTGCCGCCCCGGACGACCCGAAACTTCCCGAAGCGTCCGTGGATCTCATCTTCACCTGCAACGTTCTCCACCACGTCGAAAACCGTGACCGGTACTATCGGTTGCTCCAGCGCACCCTGAAGTCCGGCGGCCGCTTCGCCGTCCTCGATTTCTATAAGCGGCCGCTTCCGGTCGGTCCTCCGCCAGCAATGAAGATCAAGAAAGAAGATATGATAAGCGAAGTGGAGGCCGCAGGTTTCCGATTGGACCAGGACTTTGCCTTTCTGCCCCATCAGTACTTCCTCGTTTTCAAGCTGAAATAGATGCGGCCGAATCAGGAGGGATTTTTGGGCGGGTCCGCCCGGAGCGGCTCCGGCATATACCAGTGTGTCTCGCCCGGCGGGTGAGTATGCTCAAACTGGATGGTGCAATGGGTAATCTCGAATTCCTGTGCCAGCAGTTCTCTTAAAAGGTACAGGATTCTTTCACTTTCGGAAGTCACCATATCGTGGATCAATACGTGGCAGGAAAGGGCGTGGTTGCGAGAGCCGAGGCTCCAGATGTGGATGTCATGCACCTCCTGGACGCCGGGCACCGTCAGCATGCGGTGCGCCACCGTCTCCAGGTGCAAGCCTTTCGGCAGCCCTTCGAGCAGGATATTGGCGGTCTCGCGGAGTATGCCCCAGGCGCTCCAGACAATCATGCCGCTGATCATGACCGAGAGCACCGGATCCACGATGTCTTGACCCGTGTATCGGATGAAGAGCGCCCCTAAGATCACGCCCACATTCGAGGCGGCGTCTCCCAGGTTGTGAATGAAGATGGCCCGCATATTGACGTCGTGGCGGCTGCGGGCTGCCAGCGCCCACGAGATGCCTCCATTAACCAGGAGAGCCAGTGCCCCCACCCCAATCATCACTCCGGTAAGCACGGGAACCGGGTTCATCAGCCGCTCGTAGGCTTCGAAGAGGATGAAGGCGGCCACGGCAAACAAGGTCAGTGAGTTGACAAAGGCGGCCAGGATCCCTGCCCGGTGGTATCCGTAGGTTTTTTTGTGATCGGGCGGCCGGCTCCCGAAATAGAGGGCCAGCCAGGCAAGAGCCATCGAGGGGAGGTCCGTCGCGTTGTGCCAGGCGTCGGAGATCAGCGCCAAGCTATGCGCCCAATAGCCGGCAGCCATCTCTCCTGCCACCAGCAGCACCGTGACCGCCAGCGCGACCTTCAGGACACGATTGGGAGCCTGACTCTCCGAGTGCAGATGCAATGCCCGCTCCTCCTCCAGCCAAGGTCCAGTCTAGCCGAACCTGTATCAGCCTACAACCGCGCCGTCTGCCCAGAGGACGTAAAGGTTCAATTTACCCAAAACCGGTTCTCGCGACGGTTGTGGCTATTCTCGGCGGGCGACCTGGAGGCGGGTAAGGGCGCGGGTGAGGGCGGCTCGAGCGCGTTCGAAGTCGATTTCCGGGTCGTTGTAACGTTGGAGACGTTCCTCGGAGCGCTGGCGGGCCCTCTCGGCGCGTTCCGGGTCCACTTCTTGGGAGCGCTCGGCGGTGGGGGTGAGGATGGTCACGCGGCCGGGCAAGACCTCCAGAAACCCGCCTTCGATGGCCAGGTAATAGGTACGTCCCGACTTCTTATAGCTGAGCTCGCCCGTCTGCAGTTGGGAGAGGAGCGGCGCGTGGCCGGGCAGGATGCCGAGGTAGCCCTGCTTGCCGGGCGTCGAGACCTCTTCGATGGTGTCGTGCACTACGGCGCGGTCCGGGGTAACCACTTCCAGTTGGAGCGCGGTGGGCAGACTATCCGGCATGGGTGGACTCAGGTTCCGGGATCAGACTTTCACACGTTGAGTGAATACTGTTCTTTTACTGGACCGCCTTGATTTTTTCCGCCTGTTCGAGAACCTCTTCGATGGTTCCCGTCATATAGAAGGCCTGTTCGGGAATGTCGTCGTGCTTGCCTTCGGCAATTTCCTTGAACCCTTTGATGGTGTCTTCCAGCTTGACGTATCGGCCTTCGCGCCCGGTGAACTTCTCGGCCACGAAAAAGGGCTGAGAGAGAAACTTCTGGATCTTGCGGGCGCGCGCAACGGCGATTTTATCCTCTTCGGAAAGCTCATCGACGCCGAGGATGGCGATGATGTCCTGCAGCTCTTTGTATTTTTGCAGGATGGCTTTGACCGATCGGGCCACGTTGTAGTGGGTTGGGCCGACGATTCGCGGGTCCAGGATGCGCGAATTGGAAGCCAGCGGATCGACGGCGGGGTAGATGCCCAGCTCGGCGATGTGCCGGGAAAGCACGGTGGTGGCGTCCAGATGGGAGAACGTCGTGGCCGGAGCCGGGTCGGTCAAATCGTCCGCCGGTACGTAGATGGCCTGAACCGAGGTAACCGAGCCGCGGCGGGTGGAGGTAATCCGCTCCTCGAGTTCCCCAATCTCCGTCTGCAAATTCGGCTGGTAGCCTACGGCCGAAGGCATTCGACCGAGCAGGGCGGAGACTTCCGAGCCGGCCTGCGTGAATCGAAAGATGTTGTCAATAAAGAGAAGTACGTCCTGGCCTTCGACATCACGAAAATACTCCGCAACCGTCAATCCCGTCAATCCAACGCGCAGGCGGGCGCCCGGTGGCTCGGTCATTTGGCCGTACACCAGAGCGGCCTTGGATTTTTCCGGATCACCGGGCGTAATCACGCCCGCCGCGGTCATTTCCAGCCACAGGTCATTGCCCTCGCGGGTTCGCTCGCCCACCCCGGCAAAGACCGACACGCCGGCGTGCTTGAGCGCCACGTTGTTGATGAGCTCCATGATGATGACGGTCTTGCCGACTCCGGCGCCGCCGAACAATCCCGTCTTGCCGCCCTTCAGGTAAGGCTCGATCAAGTCCACGACCTTCAGGCCGGTTTCAAACATATCCAGGCTGGTGTCCTGATCTTCCAATTTGGGCGCCGGACGGTGAATAGGGAACCGGGTGTCGGAGATGATCGGGCCCAGCCGGTCGGCATCACGACCGATCACGTTCATCACGCGGCCCAAGGTAGGCTTGCCCACCGGCACCGAGAT
Organism: Terriglobia bacterium; assembly: GCA_965222885.1. GTDB lineage: Bacteria > Acidobacteriota > Terriglobia > UBA7540 > JAPUME01. The sequence continues at coordinate 3,344,872 of OZ244973.1, read as the reverse complement.
GGGGCCGCCCAGGTCTTCCACCTTCATGCCCCGCACCATACCCTCGGTGGGCTCCATGGCGACGCATTTGACCCGCCCCTCGCCCAGATGTTGTTCAACTTCCAGGGTCACGTCCAGGGGCGTGGGCACGTCGAACCCATCGGAGGTGATGCGAACGGCATTATAAATGGAGGGCAGGGATCCTTCGGTAAACTCCGCCACCACGACGGGGCCGATGATTTCCACGACTTTGCCTACGTTATTTTCCATGAGGACCTCTTATATCGACTCTTGCAGCAGCGGATCGATCCTGCCCGGGTGCGGATCAAGCATGGCTTTCTTAAAGGGCCGCGGCGCCGCTCACAATCTCGATGATCTCCTTGGTGATGGCGGCCTGGCGCGCCCGGTTCATGGTAAGGGTCAACTGGTCGATCATCTCCGCGGCGTTGTTGGTGGCCGCATCCATGGCGGTCATCCGCGCGGCCAGTTCCGCCGCCTCGGACTCGAGCAGCGCACGATAAACTTCCACCTCCACGTAGCGTGGCAGGAGCACGCCGAAGATCTCCTGCGGCGGCTGTTCGTAAATGTAGTCCACAGCCACGGTCTCGGCATCGGCTTGAAGGGGTTCGATCGGCAGAAAACGTTCCACTACCAGACGCTGCGTCAGAACCGTCTTGAATTCGTTATAGAGCAGATCGACGGCATCGAACGCACCTTCCGTGTAGAGAGAAATGATGTGCGAGGTAATCTGCTGCGCGTGGGCAAACTCCAACCTCCCGAATAGATTGACCCACTCGTTCACCCGCCGCACATCGCGTTTCGCGAAGAAGTCCCGACCTTTCCTTCCCACCGGAAGCAGGGAAACCTGAAGGTGTCGATGCTCGTCGAGATACTGTTGACCCGCCCGAATCAGATTGGCGTTGAAGGCGCCGCAGAGCCCTTTATCCGCCGTCAGGATCACCAGCAGAATTTTCTCGAGGGGACGGACTGCGAGAAGCGGATGATCGCGTTGTTCGGCGCGGGCGGCCAGACTGGCTAACACCTCGGAGGTTCGCCGGGCGTAGGGGCGGGTATTCAGGGCGCGATCCTGCGCGCGATGAAGTTTCGCCCCCGCGACCATCTTCATGGCCCGGGTAATCTGCTGGGTGTTGCGGACGCTGCGAATGCGCCGGCGGATATCGAGGACGTTCGCCACCTAAGATGCCCCCGTCTGTTTTGCAGTCTTGAATTTGGCCTGAAACTCGTCCAGCACGCGGGTAAGCTTGGCGCGCAGGTCGGCGTTGAGTTCCTTCTTTTCTTTGATTTCTTGGACTAGGCCGGAATGACCGATGTCCAGGAATTCGTAGAGACCTTTTTCAAACGCCAGGCAGTCGGCGACTTCCCAATCGTCCAGGTAGCCGTTCGTGCCCGCGAAGATCACCGCGATCTGTTCGACGACGGGCAGGGGAACGTATTGGTCCTGTTTGAGGATTTCGGTTAGACGTTGGCCGCGATTGAGTTGCGCTTGGGTGGCCTTATCCAGGTCGCTGCCGAACTGGGCAAACGCCGCCAGCTCGCGATACTGCGCCAGTTCCAGCCGCAGCGTTCCCGCTACCTGTTTCATCGCCTTGATCTGCGCGCTGCCACCCACCCGCGAGACCGATAGCCCCACGTTGACGGCCGGGCGAATCCCGGCATGGAACAGGTCGGTTTCCAGATAGATCTGCCCGTCGGTGATCGAGATGACATTGGTGGGAATGTAGGCGGAAATGTCACCGGCTTGGGTTTCGATGATCGGAAGAGCCGTGAGCGAGCCCCCGCCGAGTTCGTCATTCAATTTGGCGGCCCGTTCCAGAAGCCGCGAGTGGAGATAGAAGACATCGCCCGGGAAAGCCTCGCGCCCGGGCGGACGGCGCAGCAGCAGAGAAATCTCGCGGTAGGCGGCCGCGTGCTTGGAAAGATCGTCGTAAATGCAGAGGGCGTGCCCCCCGCGGTCCCGGAAATATTCGCCCATGGCACAGCCGGCATAAGGCGCCAGGTATTGCAGCGGGGCCGGATCGGAGGCCGAGGCTTCGATCACGATGGTGTACTTCATGGCATCGTGGTCGGTGAGAGTTTTTACCACTTGGGCGATGGTGGAGCGTTTCTGGCCGATGGCGACGTAAATGCAAATCACGTCGCCCCCCTGTTGATTCAAGATGGTGTCGATTCCGATGGCCGTCTTGCCGGTCTGGCGGTCGCCGATGATCAATTCCCGCTGGCCTCGGCCGATGGGAATCATGGCGTCGATGGATTTCAGTCCGGTTTGGAGGGGTTCACCGACCGGTTTCCGGTCCACCACGCCGGGCGCGAGTCTTTCGATGGAATTGTAGTCGTCGGTGAGGATGGGTCCCTTGCCGTCGGTGGGCCGCCCGAGCGGGTCCACCACGCGTCCGACCAGAGCCTTCCCCACGGGCACCGACATAATTCGCTTCAGCCGTTTGACTTCATCCCCCTCTTTGATTTTCGTGTAATCGCCCAGCAGGACGGCGCTTACCTGGTCTTCTTCCAGGTTCAGGGCTAGGCCGGCCACCTCATGCGGGAACTGGAGAAGTTCTCCGGACATCACCTTTTCCAATCCGTAGATGCGGGCGACGCCGTCCCCGACTGAAGTGACCGTTCCCACCTCGCTGACGGCCATTCCGGGCGCGTAATTTTCGATCTGTTCACGGATGATCTTGCTGATTTCGTCAGCTCTGATTTCCGCCATTCCTGGCCTCGTTTCTGGGATTCATGCGACCCTCTTGCGGTCCGGTCCCGGGCGAGTCGGAAAAGTCCTACGGGGACCCGGAGTCGAGATGCTCACGGAGTCGTTCCAGCCGGTTCTTGAGGGAGCCGTCGTAAACCGTGCTGCCCACTCGCGCCACGGCTCCTCCCAACAGAGAGGGGTCGTGAGTGATGACCAGTTCGACTTTGCGCGAAGTCAACTTCTCGAAAGACTTCCGCAGCGCTTCTTGCTGCTTTTTTTCCATATGGTCCGCGGCCATCACCCGGACTCGAACCATCCCCGAGCGGTCATCCACAATCCGGTGGAAGGTGTCGCAGATTTCCGGCAGAATCTCCAGGCGAAAGTTATCGAGCAACACCAGAAGGAAATTGGATCCGACCTGGCTCATTTTCAGTTGGGCAACAACGGCCTGCAGGACGGCCTTGCGCCGAGGTAAAGGAAAGGCCGGGGAGGTTAAAACCTGCCGCAGTTCGGGGTTCTCTTCCAGGAGGGCAACGAACCGTTCCATCTCCTGCTGGACCTGGCGGGAATCTTCTTCGCGGGGCACGACTTCCGCAAGCGCCTTCGCATACCGAGTTGCAATCGCTCCGGGCAATGGAAGAAAACTCCTTGCATCATTTACCCACCTTCAGCATTCAATTCCTGGGCGGGAAAAACAGGACGGTCCCTTCTCCTGCCGGACCGATTGCGGCAGGTGGAACTTTCCGTCAGTAGTTCAATCCTTGGGTCGTTCGCTGAGCTCGGTCACAAAACGGTCCACCAGGGAGGCTTGCTGGGTTTTGGTCATGCGCTGGCGCAGAATTTCCGTCGCGAATTGGACGGCCTGTTCGGCAGCGTAGTGTTTCAGCTCGAGACGGGCGATGCGCGTAGCCGACTCGATTTGACTTTGGGCGGCAGCCAGAATCCGGTCCGCCTCCGCCTCGGCGGCCTGTCGCAGGCGGAGGCTTTCTATCTCATCCTCCTTGCGGGCTTCCTCCCGCAGGGCTGCCCAGCGGTCCTCCACGGTGCTCAATTTCTCTTCCGCGCTCTCCAGGCGAGTTCGGGAATCTTCGAGAGCTTTCCGGCCCGCCTCCAGTTCTTTTTGAATCCCCTCGCTCCGTTGGGCGAAGAAGTTGGCCAGGGGCTTTCGCAGCAGGAAGGTCAGCGCTCCTGCCAAAATGATGAAATTTATGATCTTATAGACCAATTCCTCGCTAGGGGAGGTCCCATGAGGTTCTTGTTCTCCCGAGGCGGCCCTCGCCGTAGCGGAACCGGGGAAAATCTGGTGGAGGGGCGGCAGCAGGAGCATACCGGAAAGCAGGATTCCCGCCATGCGAAGGGTCGGCGTCAACCGGATGCCTCCAGGACGGTTTCCGAGATGCGGCGGGCCAGGGCTTGGCTTGCCTCCCCTAATTCCCGTTTGGCCGTTCGTACTTGGCGGGCGACCTGATCCTGTGCTTCCCGTAGGGTCGCATCGGCCCGATCCCGAGCTTGCTGAATCACGGCCTCGCGATTTGCCTGCGATTCTCGCCGCAGCTCTTCGCGGCGCTGGTAGATTTCCCGCTGGACCCGCTGCAGGGCTTCCTCATATTGGCGGGCTTTGGCTTCCGCCTCCTGCGTCTGCTTTTTTGCCTGCTCGAGTGCCCCGCGGGTCTTACGATCCCGCTCTTCGAGGACCCGGCTCAAAGGCCGGAAAACAAGCCGATCCAGGACGATAAAAGCCAGGAAGACGAACAAAACGGTGGGCACACTCTCCAGAAAGAGGTGAGCGAGTTGAGTTAGAATCTTTTCCATGAATCAGCTAGTGATCCGAGTGCCGGGAGAGCGCCCCTCGCGCCGGAGAACGGAACAATAAGCCAATTTAACAGGGGTGATAAAGATGTGTCAAGAATTTCGGCGGCGGGCGGGGTCTCGTCTGAGTCCGTGGGGGATATCAATCGAGGCCGAGAGGTGTCAGGACTTGCCCCTTCTTTACGCCTAATCGGATGGGGCGACGCAGAGGGGGACCCTTGCGCGAGATTGTGGCTTCAACCCATAGTTCCTCTCCTGCGGCGCGGCGAGAGGGGTTGGGGACATTCTTCATGGAGAAGTGCAAGGAAGCAGCAATATCTGCGGGATCCCAGTCCATCAACGTCCTGGTCAGCAACATCGGCGACGACACAGCACGTGCGTCTGCCTACCAAAGGGTTCCTGGGAGGGTTTCGCAGAAGACCGGAATCTCTTTGCATCTTATTGATCTTCAAGGTGTTCCGGGTCGCTTGCCGGGCAATGGCATCAAGAGGGGAGGCATTGTGGTAACATGAAGCTTCTTGATGGCGAAAGGCGTTTGGTAACCTTCCTGCCTTGCCTCGGAGGGAATTTCCTGAGTTGACCAGCGGGGTTCGACCGAATCCTGGAGAATAGGCGGCCCTTTCATGTCGAAGTCTCGCGTGGCTTTGTTCACCAGTTGCCTGGTGGACCAGTTTTTCCCCCAAGTTGCTGAGAGCTTGGTACATGTGCTCCGCCGTCTGGACGTGGAGGTCAGCTATGACCCGGCTCAGACCTGTTGCGGGCAGCCGGCTTTCAATACCGGGTTTCGGGCCGAAGCACGCCAAGTAGCTGGGAAGCTCTTGGAGGTCTTCCAGGACGCGGAATATGTGGTATCCCCTTCCGGCTCCTGCACTTCGATGGTAAAAATTTTCTATCGAGAGCTGTTTGAAAATGATCCCGAAGCGTTGCAACAGGTAGGGGCTCTCATGCCCAAGTTGTATGAGTTTTCGGAATTCTTGGTCAAGGTCTTGGGAGTTGTGGAGGTGGGCGCCTCCTGCCGCGCCCGGATTACCTACCACGACGCCTGCCATTTACTGCGTGAATTGCGAATCGCGGACGAGCCGCGCAGACTGATCCGTGGTGTTCGGGGGGTGGATTTCGTCGAGATGGAGGAGGCCACGACTTGCTGCGGCTTCGGCGGAACGTTCTCGGTAAAGTTTCCGGAGGTATCCATAGGGATGTTGGCGGACAAGTTGCGTGCTGCGGTCGCGACGGGAGCCGACTACGTGGTGGCGAATGATTCGGGTTGCCTGATGCATATGGCGGGCGCTATCCACCGCGACCGGCTGCCTATCCAGACCCTGCACCTCGCCGAACTCCTCGCAAAACAGGAATGAGCGATCTACCCATCTACACCGAGGCCATTCATTCCAAAGGCCGTGACGCCCTTGCGAATGACCATCTTCAATCCGCTCTGGGGCAGGCTTCGCAGCGGTATGCGACTGACCGTTGGCCGGCCGTCGAGGCCTTTGCCCCCTGGGAGGCCTATCGTCAGCGCGCGCATGAGATCAAGCAGGAGGCGATGGATCACCTCGACGTTTATCTCGAGCAGTTTGTCCGCAAGGTGGAGGACAGCGGCGCCCGTGTCCACTGGGCTCCTACGGGGAAAGATGCCTGCCAAATCGTGCTGGATATAGCCCGGCGGGCCGGTCTGACCGACGTAATCAAGGCTAAGACCATGGTCGGAGAGGAAATTGGGCTGAATCAGGAGCTGGAACGCCATGGCATCCGTTCGGTGGAGACCGACCTGGGAGAATTCATCGTTCAGTTGGCGGGTGAGCGTCCGTCTCACATTCTTGCCCCGGCCATTCACAAAACGCGGCGGGACATTGCCGACCTGTTCACCGCAAAGCTCCGGGCTCCCGGCTCGGACGATCCTGAGCGGTTGACGCAAGTGGCCAGAAAAGCCCTACGGGAGCTACTGGAGAGGGCTAAATTTGGGGTCTCAGGGGCCAATTTTGGTATCGCAGAGAGTGGAACTGTCGTCCTGGTAGAAAATGAAGGCAATATCCGGTTCTGTACCACGGTTCCCAAGATTCATGTGGTGTTGGTCGGGATTGAAAAGATTATCCCGCGGACGTCGGACTTGGCGGTATTTCTTCGCCTGTTGCCTCGCGCCGCAAATGGCCAAAAGCTGACCTGTTACCTCTCTTTCCTGAACGGGCCGCGCCGCACCGGCGAGGACGGGCCGGAGCAGATGCACGTAATCCTGGTGGATAATGGGCGGATTGACACGCTGGCCGACAAAAAGATGCGGGAGGCACTCTACTGTATCCGCTGCGGGGCTTGTTTGAACGTATGCCCGGTCTTTCGCAAGATCGGGGGATATTCTTACGGGTGGGTCTATAGCGGGCCGATTGGGGCGCTGGTAACGCCTCAGTTCGTGGGGCTGGAGCGAGCGCGCGAATTACCCTTTGCCTCCTCCTTGTGTGGAGCTTGCAAGGATGTTTGTCCGGTAAAAATCAATATTCCCGATTTACTTCTTCATCTGCGGGGCCAGGTGCAGGAAACCACCGCGGCCGATACCCCGGCTGACTCGCCGGTGGCGGAGCGTTGGGTCATGCGTTTCTGGGTGTGGGTGATGAAGTCGCCCCATCGGTACGCTGCCGTAAGCCGGCTGGCACGGTGGGGACAGCTCCTTTTTGCGCGTTCGGGCTGGATTCGAGGGCTGCCGATTTTCCCGCTTTCGGCTTGGACCGCGGGGCGGGACTTTCCGGCGCTTGCTCCGCAGGCGTTTCGCGATCGTTGGGATTCTTTGCGTGCTAGCGACTCGGCCGGGCGAGGGCGAGATGCGGAATAAGCTTCCGGGGCGCCGGAAGCCGGTGAGAAGTCCGCGCTATGCGGGCACATTTTGAGAGGTGACAGGTTACAGATTGCCGATGACAGATAACCTTCAATCCGGTGGGGAGTACGTGATATGCTGGCCCAGTTTTTGATTCGCTCGACTCCAGATCAGGAATTCAATTTCACACCGGAGTACCGGCTGCGCTGGTTTTTGGGGTGCGGCCCGGTAGGAGTCGAAGTGGCGCGAAACGTCCCGAGGCGCCTTATCCATTCACAAAAGAACAACCGGAGGTAGTTATGGCAGAACCTTGGAAGACAGATCAGTGGTTTGTGAGTCCCTGGTGTTATCTCCAGGAGGTCCGGGAGAACTTCAATTTTCCTCCCTCCATCAAGATTCACGATGTCACGCTACGAGATGGGGAGCAGCAGACGGCGGTGGTCTTCCGGCCCGAAGAGAAGGTTGAGATCGCCAAAAGACTGGATGCCATGGGGGTCCATCGCATCGAGGCCGGGATGCCGGTGGTTTCTCCCGGAGACCGATGGGCCATTGAGCAGATCGCTCAGCTTGGGTTGAAGGCGCAGATATTCTCCTTTGCCCGCTGTATCCCCGACGACATCAAAGTGGCGAAAGAGTGCGGTGTGAGCGGGGTGGTTGTGGAGATCCCTTCCAGCGACCACATCATTCAGAATGCCTACGGCTGGGACGTGGACCGAGCCGTAAAGTCGTCGATTGACGCCACCCTGGCTGCCAAAGACGCGGGACTCTATACGGTCTTCTTCACCATCGATGCCACGCGAACCGAGGTCTCCCGTCTGCTCGACCTGGTCGAAAAGGTGGCCACCGAAGGACACATGGATGCCTTCACGCTGGCTGATAGTTTCGGCGGCTGCACGCCCGAGGCGGTCTATCACGTTGTCAAGCAGGTGATTGCGCGTCTCAAAAAGCCGGTGGAGATTCATTGCCATCAGGATTTCGGCCTCGGCGTGGCCAACACGATTTACGCGCTGGCTGCGGGCGCTTCCGTGGCCCAGGTAACCATTACGGGACTGGGCGAGCGTGCCGGCAATGTTCCCTTGGAAGACGTGGTGCTGTCATTGAAATGCCAATACGGGATCGACCTGGGGATCCGTACCGAGCTGTTCTGCGATACCTCTCGCTACGTGCTGGAGCACGCCCGGGTGCCGGTTCCGGGCAATCGGCCCATCGTGGGCGACATGCTCTATCAGGTAGAGTCGGGCATTGTGGCCGGATTCGTGCGACGCGCACGGGCCGAGCATCCGCTCGAGTTCGTTCCCTTCAGCGCCGAGTTGGTCGGGCAGCGGCCGGTCAGTATTGTCCTGGGAAAGAACAGTGGCTTGCCTTCGATCCAGGAGTGGTGCGAGAAGCTCGACATCGACGCGAACGAAGAAGAGATGATGGCCATGCTGACCCAGGTCAAGGAAAAGTCCTTTGAGAAGAAGGACTTGCTGACCGAGGAGGAGTTCAAAGTCATCGTCGATGGGGTTGTTTCTGTCGCCCGTAAATAGGTCCGCTGTCGCTGGGGTAGAGTGCGATGATCAGAAACTTTGCTGAACTGATGGGGGAGGCGAAGCGATCCGGTCCGGTCCGGATTGCCGTGGTCCTGGCGCATGATCCGGATGTTCTGGGCTGCTTCCAGGAGGCTGAAGCGGAGGGTTTGGCCGAGCCCATCCTGATCGGGGACCCGGGCAAGATCGAGAAGGTGGCCTCGCAGGTGGGGTACCGCGTCCGCAGGGAGACCCTCCGAGAGGTGCCCGCCGAAGACGCTGCCATCCGTGAAGCCGTGGAGTTGGTGCGCCGCAACGAAGCGGACCTGCTTATGAAAGGCAAGGTGACCACGGCCCAATTGATCCGGGGCGTCTTGGACCGGGAGCGAGGTCTGCGGACGGGCCGGCTCCTGAGCCAGGTCATTGCCCTTCAGGTTCCCGGAGTGGATCGGCTGATCTTGATGACCGATGCCGCCCTCAACATCGCCCCGAACCTGGAGCAGAAGGCGGACCTCTGCCGGAACACCATTGAGCTGGCGCATGCGCTGGGCATCGCGGAACCCAACGTGGTGCTGTTGACCGCGCTCGAGTTCGTCAACCCGGCCATGCCGGCCACTCAAGATGCCGCTTGTTTGGTGCAGATGAACCGGCGGGGGCAGATTGCAGGAGCCTATCTGGAGGGTCCCTTGGCTCTGGATGTCCCCTTGAGCCGCTTTGCGGCCGACAGGAAGGGGATTCAGAGCCGGGTCGTCGAGGCCACGGATGTGCTGATTGCCCCCAACATCGAAGCGGCCAATATTCTCTACCGGGCCGCCACCTATTTTGCGCACGCGCCATCGGGAGGCATCATTGTGGGCGCGAAAGCTCCTCTGGTGTTGTTGTCGCGAGCTGAGCCGCCGGAAACCAAGCTCCATTCCATCGGGTTGGCGGTGGCTCTGCTGCGGCATCAGCAGAAAGCCGCGGAAGGCGCCGCTGGATGAGAGTCCTGATTCCCAATCTCGGCTCCACCTCGCTCAAGTACCAGTTGATTGAAATGTCCGCAGAGCGGGTGCTCGCGCGCGGCAAGATGGAACGGATCGGCTCGAACGATTCCCGGATTGCTCACTGGGACAGCCGGACCGGAGAGAAGAAGTCGGTCCATGCGCTGGCGGATCATCGGGCCGCGATCGAGCGGCTGCGGGAGTTGCTGGGAGTGGGGTCGGCTGGAGGCGACCGTATCGCGGCCGTCGGCTTCAAGACGGTGCACGGGGGCCCTGCGTTTTGCGGCAGCTTCCTGGTGAACGAAGAGCTGCTCGCGGCCATGAAGGATTTCCTGCTCCCTGCTCCGGTGCACAATTCCGTCTATCTGGAGGCCCTGGCGATTTTCGGGGAGGTATTGCCCCAGACTCCTCGGGTGGCCGTCTTTGAAACGGGATTTCATGCCACGCTGCCGCAGCGTGCTTTCCTTTACGGGGTGCCCTACGAATGGTATGAGAAATACGGGGTGCGGCGGTACGGCTTCCATGGGGCTTCGCATCGTTTCGTTTCGCAGCGGGTGCCGCAGATTCTGAATCGGAACGCGGGAGAGGGACTACGCCTGGTCTCTTGTCACCTGGGAGGAAGCTCATCGATTGCTGCCGTCCGTGACGGGCAATCGGTGGATACCTCGATGGGTTTTTCGGCACAGGCGGGAATCGAGCATGCCACCCGATGCGGTGACCTCGACGCCTTCATCATTCCCTTTATGGTCCGGCAAGCCGGCCTCACGTTGGAGCAGGCGTGCGAAGGCGTAACCAAACAGGGAGGCCTGCTGGGAATCTCCGGCGTGGGGAGTGATCTGCGCGACCTGGAAGAGGCTGCTGCCAAGGGGAACCGTCGCGCTTCGGCCGCGATCGACGTCATGATCTACCAGGTCAAGAAGACCATCGGAGCCTACGCGGCGGCTATGGGGGGCCTCGACGCCGTCGCCTTTGCGGGAGGCATTGGGGAGAACGGTTGGCACGTCCGGCAGGAAGTCTGCCGGGGTCTCGAATTTCTCGGCGTCCGGTTGGATGAGCAGAGAAACCGCGCGGCTGGCTCCGGCGACAGGGTCCTGTCCAAGTCTGATTCCCCCGCCGCGGTCTTGGTAATCTACACGAATGAAGAAATTATCGTGGCCCGGGAGACCCTCCGCGTCATAACCGAGGCAACCCCAGCCACCGCGGGTGTCTCTCCGCCGGCGCGTCCTGCCTAGTCTTTACAATTTTCCTCGATCAATCTTTGGGGGGTGGCAGGTATATCGCTTTCTTGTGCGTAGCTGGGTCAGTCCGGCAACGGAAATTAAGAGGAGGGTACAAGCAACCGGGCGATCTGCCGCCGCCTGAATCGGTTGAGATACCTGGCGGGATTTACCGGCACGTCGTTGACCAGCACTTCGTAGTGAAGATGAGGGCCGGAGGAGCGTCCGGTGTTGCCCACCAGCCCGAGGGACTGTCCGCGCTTGACTTGCTGTCCTACCAACACGGAGAACTTCGAAAGATGGGCCATTCGGGTACTGATCCCGTAGCCATGGCTTACTTTTATCAGATTGCCGTAGCCGGGAACGGGTCCGGTGTGAATGACCAATCCATCGGCGGGCGCAATCACTTCCGTACGTTGGGGGGCGGAAATGTCCACGCCTGAATGAAACATTCCTTCGCCCAGGAAGGGATCAATTCGCTGGCCGAAATGGCTGGTGACGTGCCCTCGGACCGGCCACAGGGAAGGCTTGGGAGATAGGTCCAGGTAATCGGATTCGGAGAGAATGAGCGATTTGAAGAGGTCCGCCGAGTTGGAATGCCAATTCGCCTTTAACAGACTTAAGGCTTGCAGGGTAACGTCATAGTGGGACCCTACTCCGGGAAGGAATTCTGCGGCCAGGGCCCTCTTTTTGAACGGGGACCGGGGGGGGCGATGGGTCGTAAACGTGTAGGTGACGGCCACGTCCCGCGCCAACGACTGGATGGAGGTAAGTTTTTCATTCGTCTGCTCGACCGCGGATCGAAGGGCCAGAACTCTGTTTCGGAGAGTTTCACGTTCGATTCGCAATACGTTGTAGTCGGAAACCTTTACCAGCATCCGCAAATACGTGGCGCCGAACACGCCTAGAGTCGCCAACAAGATGACGCCGACGGATATCGCAAAGTAGATATTTTTTCTGGGAACCTCCATTCTGATAATCTTGCCGTTTAACCCGGGCATGATGAGAACGGTGTAGTTTTTCCTGTCCATAGGCAGCCTTTCAGGGGAGTGGGCCGTGCCGACTGTCCCCCGGTTGGACCGGCGAAGGTCGCGTTCGAATGCGGTGGTACTATGGCGCTTGAATTTCCGCCCGAACCCGAACCATCCGGTCGCGTCCTCAATTCAAAGCATCCAGGCGGGTGAACTGGCTGGCGCGCCGCGCCGTTGCAATGCTTCGGGTTCACAGAGCGGTCGTTGGCAAAAACGGGAGTATAGGAGAGACCTGGGATGAATGTCAAGCGAACTCCTAGATTTAATTATATTTCCTGAATCTTCGCCCCGACCGATGGGAGGAGGATCGCCCTTCTCCGGGTTCCGCAAGTCCTTTGCCATCCCGGCAGCCCTGAGGTGCCCCGGATCGGGTTTTCTAGCTAATGGGGTGACCGGAAAGCCTGAAAGAAGGTTAGCTGAGAGTCCCCACGGCGAACCTGACGGCATTGTTTCAGTTGGCCGTACTCTGGTTCGAGTGCCACCCGCCGGGAATGTTCGGCCACGACCCAACCCGAGAGCGCCAGAAGCGGGAGCCGCTCCAAGGCCGGCAGGGTTTGCGGGTATGCGGACGTCTGGCTGTAGGGTGGGTCAAGAAACACGAAATCAAAGCGCCGACCCTCTCGGGCCAGCCGGTCCAGGCCGCGGGCCACCGGACAACAGAGAAGCTGTCCGGCGGAATCCAGCCCCAAGGTTTGCAGGTTTTCTTGGATGATCTTTGCGGCCGGCCGATGGGCTTCGATAAAGGTCGTCCGGCCGGCACCTCGGCTCAGCGCTTCCAGGCCGACGGCGCCGCTTCCGGAGTAGAGATCGAGGAAACGCGCGCCTTCCAGTGACCCGCCCAAGATGTCGAACAGGCTTTGGCGCAGGTGATCCGCCGTAGGACGCAGCCGCGCGCCTCGCAGGGTTTTCAAGCTCCGGCCTCGCAGGGCGCCTCCGATAATGCGCATCTCAGGCTACTCGGGAAAGGGCATAGCGCCGGCTCCAGTCCTTCCGCAGATACTCGATGGTGTCTTCCCATTCCCGGGCCGAGCCGGGCTGCTCCACAAAAAGGTGTGCCTCTCTCTTGGCCCATTCCAAGATCGAGTGGTCCCGCAGGATGTTGGCCATCCGAAAGGCGGGTACGCCCCACTGGCGGGTCCCGAAAAATTCCCCCGGCCCCCGGAGCCGCAAATCCGTATCCGCGATCTTGAATCCGTCCGTGGTGTCCAGGATCCCTTGGAGTCGTTTTTGAGCGACTTCGGAGACGCGGTCGGCGACCGTCAGGAGGCAATAGGACTTCTTACCGCCGCGCCCGATGCGTCCGCGAAGTTGGTGGAGTTGAGCCAAGCCGAACCGGTCGGCGTGTTCGATGAGCATCACCGTGGCATTGGGAACATCGACGCCCACTTCGACCACTTGCGTTGCCACCAGAACCTGCGCCTCGCCGCTTTTGAATTTCTCCATGACGGCGTCTTTCTCCCGGTTGGATAACCGACCGTGCAGCAGCGCCAGGCGGAATTCGGGAAAGACGTTCCGGCTCAGATGTTCATGCATCTGGGCCGCCGGACGCAGCTCCTTCTGCGAGCTTTCTTCGATGACCGGATACACCACGTAAGCTTGTTCGCCCCGCCGGACTCTCTCGCGGAGGAACTCAAAGGCGTGGAGGCGTGTCTTTTCGGTGAAAAGGGAAGTTTCGACCGGGGCCCGGTTGGGAGGCAGCTCGTCGATCACGGAAAAATCCAGGTCGCCGTAAAGCGTAAGCGCCAAGGTGCGGGGGATGGGCGTCGCCGTCATGACCAGTACATCCGGGTTCGGACCCTTCCGGATCAACTTGAATCGTTGGATTACGCCGAAGCGATGTTGTTCGTCCACGATCACCAGCCCCAGCCGGGAAAACTCCACCTGATCCTCGATCAAGGCATGGGTTCCGATAATCAGGTCTATCTGTCCTTCCCGGATCCGGCGAAGCGTTTCCTCTCTTTCGCTGCCCCGCTGTCCACTGACCAGCAGTCCAATGCGATAAGGCAGCCGTTCCACGAGGTGCTTGGTGTATAGGTAATGTTGCGTGGCCAGAATTTCGGTGGGAGCCATAAGAGCTACTTGGGTCCTGTTTTCCAGGGCGAGTGCGGCAGCTTGGAGGGCCACGATGGTCTTGCCTGAGCCTACATCGCCCTGGATCAGTCGATTCATGGGAACCGGCGCCTTCATATCCTCCACGATTTCCGCCAGAACCCTCTTCTGGGCCGCGGTGGGGTGAAAGGGAAGCATCTTCTTGACGGCGGAGCGGACGTTCTCGGTGACGCGGAAGGCGACGCCGGGAAGAGTCTTCCCCTTTTTCCGCCTCAGCGCGAGACCGACACCCAGGAAGAAGAATTCCTCGAACGCCATCCTCTGCTGTCCCGGGGTGCGGAACTGCGCCAGCTCCTTCAGGTCCGAGCCCAGCGGAGGGGAGTGGGTGGCTTTCAGTGCCTCGGCGCGTGGCTGGAGCCCGGTGCGTTCGAGGACCGAAGGGGGCAGCGTCTCGGAAATGCTCTCCCCGGCCGAGGCCAGGGCTGCCTCGATCAGTCTTCGCAGCCAGCGGGGATTCAGCTTTCCAATCGATTCATAGATGGGCACAATGCGCTGCATCTCCCTGGATCCCGTCTTGGGGTCCGAGATAACCTCAAAATAGGGTTGAAGCATTTGCAGCTTGCCTCGCCGATAGGGGTCCCAATCGACCTTCCCGTAGAAATACACTTGTTGTCCGGGTTTGAATACCTGGTTGTTATCCAGATAGGCTGCATGGAACCACCGGCAATGAAACAGACCCGTGGAGTCGGTTCCGGCTAAATCGAAGAGGGGATGCCCACGGCGCGTCCGCGACAATCCCGCCGTTTCCACCTGCAGCAAAACCGTGGCCGTCTGCCCCGGCTTCAAGTCAGCGACCGGCGTGACCCGGGAACGATCCTCATAGCGAAAAGGGGGATAATAGAGCAGGTCCTCGAGGCTGTGGATGCCACGCGAGCCCAGCAGTTTCGCCCGGGAAGGGCCCACCCCCTTCAGGTATTGGATGGAATCGTTCAAGGAGACTTTTCGCCCGGAATGCATGGTTGGGCTTTTTATACTACAATGAAAAGCCCTTCGTGACGAAGCGCACGTCGGATTTCTACCGGATCAGCGGCTTCTCGCGGCTGTGGACTGTATTCCCATGACGTATAGGGCGGCACGCTTCTATAAAGCGCTGGCGGCGGTTCTTATGGGGAACTTGCTCTACTTCGCGTCCATGCCCATGCTTCCTCTGGAAATGCACCACCGCAGATTTAGACTCGACCTTGGCTTGGTGGTGGATGCTTGGTTTTGTCTATGCGTTTATGGATTGATCGAATTGGGGATTTTTCTTGTTCGGCGCAAGCGTTCCGCCTGAGCCGGCCCGCGGTGCGAAGGATCGAGGCTATAGGGCACCGAAAGGGTAAAGTATAATAGCCGCAGCCGAAAGGAGAGTTTCCGGGCCTTCGGTTTCCAGAATGGTGGGACGAGAAGGATGTCGAGAACGTGCCGTTAGTGGGCGAGTTATGAAGCTGCGGATCATTCTTGTATTGAGCCTCCTGGGCGTTTTTAATGCCGCCTATCTGCTCTGGACGCACACCTCCCCTTTGCGCCCGATGCTCTGTGTGGGCTCCGGGTGTGACGAGGTGCGCGACAGCCCCTACTCGGTGGTCTTTGGCCTGCCGCTGCCTCTTTTTGGCTTGATTATGTACGCCGTGCTCGCTCTGCTGGTGTTTACGGCGGCGCTGGCGAGCACGAGACTGCGCTCCGTAGCTCGGTACGGCCGTTACGGCATGGTGGCGATCGCTGCGTCCGGATTTACCATCTCTCTCTATTTAACGGCCCTGGAGGCCTTTGTCATACATGCCTGGTGTGTCTGGTGTGTCGTATCGGCTCTGATCATTACTTTCATATTCGCAGTTTCCATTTGGGAATTACGACGGCCCAGCCTGGCTCAGGCCGGCAATGGGTCCGAGATCATCGGCCAGGCAAGGATTCCAACCGTAAGATTGGAGGTTACCGCGTATCTCATGCTCGTCGCCGTAGCCGCTGTGCTGAGCGTCCCGGCTTGGCTCTACCTCACGCGGCCCAGAGAACCGGTGGGCCCCCAAGGCGTGGCCGACGAGAACGTGGGGCGGCTGAATCGGCCCGAGAGCCACTGGCTGGGGTCGGAAAACCCGGAGTTGGTCATCGTTGAGTTTGCCGACCTCGAGTGTTCCAGTTGTGCGAAGGTTGAACCGGTGGTGAAGCGAATCCGGGAGACTTACGGCGACAAAGTGCGCTACACGCTGCGCCATTTTCCTATTTCTGTCCGGCATCCTCATGCCTGGAAGGCCGCCGAAGCCGCCGAATGCGCCGGCGAGCAAGGAAAATTCTGGGAGGCCGTGGAGACTTTTTTCCATCACCAGAAGGAACTGCAAAGCGAGGCCCTGAAGACCTATGCCCAGCAGATCGGCTTGGATATGGAGTCTTTCAGTCAGTGCCTGGATGCGGGCAAAATGGAAGGCCGCGTCACCCGGGACCGGGATGACGGCTTGGCGCTGGGCGTGAAAGGAACTCCTACCTTCTTCGTGGGTCAGAAGCCGGTGACGGGGCGCGTCTCTTATGCCCAATTCTCCCGCCTGGTAGAAGAGGTCCTGAATCAACCCATGGCAGGTGGCCTGACTCCCACCCCGACGACGGCGTCCTATTCATCGGAAGACGGAATTCGGGACAACGAGGTGAATTCATTGCCGAAAGCCCCGCCGGCGGTGCCTGCTGCGCGGCAGGAAGACCTGCGGGATGAATCCGGTAATGCACCTGCTCCTGCCGCCGGCGCGGGTGGACCTTTGCCGGAATCCTCGCTCTGGAGTGATAGCGGGGGGCCGTTCAGCGGGCTCGGTGGGTCTTTTGGGGCCTGTACGGAGGATTTGCCGCCCGAACCGCCCCGAATCGGAACGGAAGCCGCCTACCTGCTCTACCGGCAAGATGGGATCTTCGTAGATGTGCGTGACCCGGAACCCTATCGCGCCGGACACATCCGGGGGGCGATGAATCTTCCGATTACCCATACCGAAACGGGATTGCAAAAATTGCCCCGGGATAAAAAAATCGTCATCTATGGCCAGGCGACTGCCACCGGGGACCCCTGTGCGGAGAGCCGCGCCACGGGCCGCGCCTTATTGGGCAACGGATTTTCGGAAGAATTGCTATCCGTCTTTGCCGACGGCTACGAAGCCTGGAAGAAGGCCGGATACCCCGTGGAGAACGGCCCCTAGCCGGTTCCGTCTCGCTGTGCCGCTTCGCTGCGGAGAAAGAACGCCAGCTTTGGCTTTTCCCATTTATGCAGAAGAACAGTGCCCTAAAAGGTTACGCAACGCCGGAAGGTACCGAGGGTCTCAGAAAGCGCTTTGAGTCGGCCTATCCGGGCCACTTCCGCCTCGCGAATGAGATTTGGATATCCTCGGTGGGCCTTGGGACCTACCTGGGGAATCCTGATGAGGCTACCGACGACCAGTACCGCACCACGGTGGGCCGAGCCTTCGAGCTGGGGGTGAATGTCATCGACACGGCCATCAACTATCGACATCAGCGCAGCGAGCGCTCCATCGGCCAAGCGTTGCAGTTGGCCGTCGCTTCCGGCGCGCTCCGGCGGGATGAGGTGTTCGTGGCGACCAAGGGTGGATTCCTCAGTTTCGACGGCGAGACCCCGGCCGACCCGGCCCGTTATTTTCAGGAGACCTTCGTCCGGCCCGGCATTCTGCGAGCGGAAGAGGTCGTATCCGGCTGCCATGCGATGACTCCACAATACCTGGAATCGCAGGTCCACCGAAGCCTGGAGAATCTGCAACTGGAGACCCTCGACCTTTACTACGTCCACAATCCCGAAACGCAGTTGGCCGAGGTGGACCGGGAAGAGTTTTACCGTCGGCTCCGTGCGGCGTTTACAAAGCTGGAGGAGCTGGTCGGGCAGGGAAAGATTCGCGCCTATGGCACGGCGACGTGGAATGCCTACCGGGTGGATTCGGACGCCCGCGAGGCGCTCTCGATTGAGCGGGTCGTGAAGCTGGCGCGGGAAGTGGGCGGTCCGAATCATCACTTTCGCGCCGTGCAACTGCCCTTTAACCTGAGTATGCCGGAGGCCATCATGGCCCGGAACCAGCAGCTCCATGGACGCACGGTCGCCATGCTCGAGGCGGCGCTGGAATTGGGATTGACGGTATTTGCCTCGGCATCGCTTCTGCAGGGGCAGCTTTCGCGCAACTTGCCGGCGGATGCGCAGAGGTGGTTCCCGGGTCTTGCGACGGATGCCCAGCGGTCGCTCCAGTTTGTTCGCTCCGTACCGGGCGTCGCTTGCGCGCTGGTGGGCATGAGCCGCGTCGAGCATCTGGAGGAGAACCTGGGCGTGGCTCGGGTTCCTCCGTTGACGAAAGAAGACCTTCAGAGGGTGTTCAGCTAAATGATCGAATCGTGGAAGCCGCAGTGGGGCGAGGTCGGTGAGGAGCGATTGCGCCGGAGATTGGAGGCGGAAGGCTACTCGGTAGTCCGCAACACCTACCCGCGCGGCACCTTTTTTCCCGACCATACCCATGCCTACGCGGTGAAGGCCGCCCTCTTGAACGGGCAGCTTCGGGTCCGTATGCAGGGCCAGGAATTTATCCTGCGTCCGGGCGATGCCATCCGCGTTCCTGCCGGCGAGGTTCACAGTGCCGAAGTGGTGGGAGAAGAGGAGGTGATAAGCCTGGACGGCACTCGATCCGATACGGCTCCCCGCCGAGGGTCGTCATGAGCCGGGAAGAGATCATGACCGCAAAATTCGTCCGCGGCATGGAGGCGCTGGCTCAGGCCGACTTTCCCTCCGCCATCGAGTTGTTCGAGCAGATCGTCGTCGAAGACCCCCGCCATGCGCCAGCTTGGTCCCAGCTTGGCATTTGTTATCTCGAGACGCGGCAACTGGACCGGGCTCGCGAGGCGTTGAACCGGTCCCTCCGGAGCGACCCGGAAGACGCCGACGTTCACTATCTGCTGGGCAACGCCGAGGGAAGCTTCGGGCGGCTCGGGGAGGCGGCAGCCTGTTACCGGCGGGCGCTCGAGCTGGACCCTCACCACGCGAAGGCCGAGGAATTTCTCATCCGAACCGAATCGCTGATCGAGAGCCGAGAGCACTTCCGCCGAGGGCTGACATTGCTGTCGAAGTCAGACGCCTCCATCGAGGAGTTGAACGCGAGCCTTCGGGACCTGCTGCAATCGGTTGTCATTTTCCCCAGTTCTCCCGCAGGAGAGCACTTGGTCGAGTGCGCCCGGAAGCTCCTCGCCCGTTCCCGGACGCGGGAAGTGGCCGTCCCCTCCGAATCGTGTCCCGGGTATTGGCGTGAGCTGTGCGAGCGCGGTTACCAGTGCGTTCAGTTCCGAAACTGGGCCGGGGCGCGTCAGGCTTATGAAGACTCGCTCGATTACTTTACGGATGCTGCGTTTGTGCACCACGCACTGGGGTTTGCCTTTCTCGAAACCGGCGAGGTGGACCAGGCCGTCCGCGCCTGGCTCCGCGTCCAGGAACTCGAGCCCGACTACGATTTCCGCCAATTCGGAAGAGTGAAAAGATAGGAAGGCGAGACGAGAGGATCAAAACTCTTAGGGGGGAGCTGATTCAATAAGGGAGTCCAAGGTGGCGCGTTGTCGGGTTATCACGTTGACTACGGATTTCGGGCTGGATGATCATTACATCGGGGCTGTGAAGGGAGTCATCCTGAATATCAATCCTGATGTTTCTATCGTGGATTTAAATCTTCAGGTAAAGTCTTATGATGTTTTCGAAGGAGCATTTACTCTGGCCCGGAGCTACGGATTTTTCCCGCCGGCCACGGTGCACCTGGTCATCGTGGACCCCGGAGTGGGAACGGCCCGTCGGCCCCTGGTGGTCAGCGCCGGAAATTACAAATTCGTCGCGCCGGATAACGGGGTCCTTTCGTTCATCTATGAGTCCGAGCCGGAACCGGTAGTACGCCATGTCACCTCGGAGCACTACTTTCTCCGCCCGGTGAGCCAAACGTTTCACGGGCGCGACATCTTCGGCCCCGTAGCTGCCTGGCTCAGCCGTGGAGTGGAGGCGGACAAGTTCGGAGAAGTCATTACCGACTATGTGCGTTTTGTCACCCCCAAGCCCCGGGCGGAGGGGAATCATACCCTCAAGGGAGTTACCCTGAAGGTGGACAAATTCGGCAATTTGATTACGAATTTCACTCCCGCCGATGTTCCTCAGCTATTTACGACTCCTCATTCTCCTTTTAAGGCCGTGGTAAATCAAAAGGAGATTACCGAGGTCAAGAAGTCCTACCTGGACGGTGCCCCATCCGAGCTGTTTTTCATCGCGGGTAGTTCCGGTTACCTGGAGATTTCCACCAACCGCGGCTCAGCGTCGCAACTTTTGCACGCCCGGCGGGGCACGGAAGTGTCCATTATGCTGGGAGCCGCCCCTCCGCAGGGCTGATCTGCCCCATGGACTGCACATCGGCGCCTCGGGAAAATCCTGCCTTGCTCTGATCTCGAAGGGCGGCCTGCTCGCCCCGACCCATCTGCTTGTGAGGCAGGCTGGCGTCTTCCACGGTCTTCTCCTAATTTCTTCCTTTCGTTGCTCTTACACGGTTTTGGGGCGTTTGCTTTCGCTCGCAACGCCTGCGGCTAGCCCGCTTGAGGGGTGAGTTTTCTGACGGTTTCTTGACGGTGGTGGCTGCCACAGCCATGCTCTCCGGGCTTCGCGGTACCTGGGTGTAGTAATGGTTTTCTTGCTGCAAAGCCAAACGGCGCCGCGGATCGCGACGGGCGCAGAATCAGACCAACTCTGGGCCGATACCATGAGGCAATACCGTCCCGTGGGGAAGGCGAAGCGCCGACGCAAAGGCAACAAGTAAGAGCTTGCAAGAGGGACCGCAAGGGAGGATTCGTTCTGACACCACTTCTTCAGACCTTTTGTGGGCTTCCCGCGCGCTGAGAATCCTCTAGACGTCAGTTGTCACCCACTGTTTCTGGCCTCTCGAACAAGCAGCAGAGGCTGCGACACGGCCGCGGCCGCGACACGGCCGCGGCCGCGACCGCTACGCTGACGTTGTGGTCTGTAAGTTGAGCCAAACCGGCGGGAGGCCTTGCAATGTCAATGGCCCACATGAGACGCAGGGAACCAAGCGTGTCCTTGGCGCTGATCCGGTCAGCGGTCCCGGCGCGTCCCCGGGGACTGGGCGGCTGAGGAGACGAATCATCCCCGAGAGGTGATCGAGGCGGCCTACGCCCGCTCGGACCTCTTTGAGCGTCGGCGGACGTTGATGGACGACTGGGCGTCTGCCATAGAGACGAGGTAACTCATTCTATAGCAATGTCTTACAGCTGCATCTGTAATCGTTTCCCCTCATCGTATCCCTCGTTCGCAATCAGATGTCCGAGGGCGGTGAAGACCCTCTGTGGACGGCTTGAGATCGTGGACCGCAGAGACGACCACGCGCTGATCAGGCGCTGCGGGGCACCATCGCCACCCCCGCCGTTGTCACCGAACGACGATCGCGCGTCGGCCAGCGACGCGTACGCGTGGCCGGCGGACAGAGGCACCATAGAGCCGAACCGCCGCGCAGGACGTTCCTGTACTTCCTCTGACGTGCGGGCCTGCTCGGCGGCCGGCGCTGAGCCGCACGCTACCTTGGACGATGCTGGCACAGCGGAAACACTCCTCATACAGTGGCAGTGGTGGAGGCGCAGGGAGTCGAACCCGTTCGAGCGCGTTTCGGTAAGTGACTGACGATGCGTAGTTTGTGGTATAATACGTTCGAATGCAAGCGTTTGTCGGCAGCCGTCGAGTCTACTGGGGTCCGCCTGAGTCCCCTGGAATCGACCCGGTTCGTGGAGAAATGAGGAGGAGGGAACCTGTTCCCGATCCGCCTGGCGGCGGGTGCAGGCTCCGCCTCCTCCACAGGACCATGACGGTCAGTCCAGCTACGCAACCATCTCTGACGAATCTCCGAGTCCTAGGCGCGCGTTGCGCGCTTCACCCGCCGGAATCCTTTGACCGCTTCCAGTACACTGGCAGCGAACGGCCTTGTTGCATGAATCAGACATGGCTCGCAACAAGATCATGCACCTCAGGACTGCGAACGCGAATGGAGCCGCCCGGACCGTCACGTTCGCGCACCGCAGACGCCGCGCGCGTGGCCATTCCCCTCCTGATCGCCTTCGCCGCGCCGTCGTCGCTCGTCGTGGAACGCGCCCGCCCCTCGCAGTTCCCGATCCTGGGTAACGGTCCACCCGGCACGTTCGTCCTATTCCCGGGCCGGCTCCGAGTGTCGCTGCCCACCGATCAAGTCGTCTCGGCGGACGACACCGGCGGCTACGCCAAGGTCGGATTCGGAGGAATGCGCTTCACCGGCATGGCAAGCGGGCGTCTCGTCTTCGTGCGTGAGCGCGACCTGCACCCGGTGGACCAGCTCTCGCCAGATCGCAGCCACACGATGCGGCTGGAGCCCCAGTGGGTCGCATCGGTCGTCGCATACGGTCAACTCCTGTGGCCCGCCGTCCCTCGCGAGCCATAACCCGTCGTGATTTTGCTGGCGCATCAATCTGCTCAACCGCAACGCCGCCCCCGATGACATCCTCACCACGTTGCGGCGTCGGCCGAATATCTTCGGGGCCGGCTTGTGGGTTGGCAGAGGCCGGCAGTGGGGTCCAAATCATGGCCGAACGTGCCGGAAGCGACATAACTCCAGAGCATTTCTCGGACACCTCTCCCGCGTTTTGTTTTCGGGATGCGTGATCAGTGATGCGCTGGATCGGAGGCGCTCTATGACTCTGGGTTGGTGAACGAAAATTGACCGGGATGGCAAGTACCGCGTTCGCGAGGGAGCGAATTGACCTTGATCACCCGGCGACATGGCCAAAGGCGGTATGCGCGTTTCTCGCAGAGCACCACGAGTTGTTCCTACGCTGGGAGACTACGCAGGGCGGCGTTTCCCCCCAGATGTTCGATGGAGCCATCGTCGGATTGGCGAATGTACTGCAGCCCCACGAAATGGTGGGTTGGCATTGCACGCGTCTCACCGACCCAGAGATCGAAGAGATCTCCCGCAATGGCATGCGGCTACCCGACGGTACGATGCTCGCGCGCCGCATCGACGCTGTCGCGGAAGCAGGTTGCCTTGCACCCGATGTCGCGCGGCTTCTCAAATCCAGAAATCAAGCGGACGAGGAGAATCGCACCGGCACGGTCTGGTTTTGCTTTTTCCTACCGGGGAGAGCTGGCGAAGACGGAATTGGACGGTTCTTCCGCCACTGGGGTGGCGAAGCGCTCTACAACTCGCATGAACGTGACCCGGTGTCGTCGCAGGCTATCAGCTGCATCGGGACACCGTGCCTCGTCGAAGCAAACGTGCCGATTGCAGCTTTGGCTAGGCATTGTGGTCTCGAGTTCAACATCCTTCGACGATTCCTGGTTGGACGGGGCCTACCTGGACAAGGTTCGGCAGACTATGAGGGACGCATCGTGCGTCCGTTGCCAGCTGAAAATGTTCGGCGCGTCATTCGCTTTCCTAGTCCGGACTTCCTTGAACTAACGAGATGTTTGGAGTGGGTCAGGCCGATTTCGAAAACGCAAAAAGTCTGAGCCAAAGATTCACACTGACACACCCAGAATCAGCTCGCGCTGCACCTCGACCCGGGTGGGCCTCAGGTCCCGGGCCTGAGCTGGCGACGCCTAGCGTGACCGGCGGCATCGGCTCGTCAAAGGCTGCAAATGGCGAAGGGATATTGGCCATGTTCCGCACCGCCTCGACCATCGCCCTCATGTCCCAATCGACATCGCCTGTTCGTGGTAGCCACGAGGTCTTTGTCGACGACTTGGGAATGTTCCTGGGGTTCGTTCTCAGTCGGCCTGGGCCATGACCCTGCGCGTCAATCCCGCTGCTACCATTCGCTCAATGTCGGGAGAGCTTAGAGGAAGACCCGTTTGATTAACAGAGAACGTGCGGCTTCCTTTCACTCCGCGTACTCCATTCACTTCGGGTATTTGGTGGGTCTCCACTCCATTCCCGTTTGGCCCGATTGCGAAAGTAGTACCCGAAAAAGGCACTTTCACATTGATGTTGATAACAACGAAGCCGTCCGTCGTGATAGAAACCTTGTGAATTGGGTCGACAAACAACTCGCAGAGACGGATTAGAAGCGGCTCGGCGTAATATGCCGCGCTTGCCCTGACCTTCCCCCGAATTTAGGTCCGACTCCAGAGTGAGGAATTTGGTGAATTATCCCCGCCGTCGAGGCTGTGGGAAAGTGGGAAACTCGAAGAGTTTTCCAAGGTCCCGGAGGTGCCGGCTTTTCCACAGCACTTGTCGCCCGCGGCTCGAAATCGCTCCGGCGTAAGGAACCCCAGCGAGCTGTGCGGGCGGACCGTATTGTAGTGGACGCGCCATGCCTTGATGGTGCGCCGGGCATCGGCGAGATCCAGAAACCAGTGTTCGTTCAGGCATGCGTCCCGGAACTAGTCGGGGCGATCAACGATTTCGTCCGAATCTATAACGACGATCCTGCTCCTTTCATCTGGACCGCTTCTGTGGAATCCATAATGCAGAAAATCAATCGTTGTAAAGCCATTTACGGGACACTACACTAGAGGAAACCGCCTCCGCCAGATCCCCCGAAAGTTCCACTAGTTGCATTGCCTTCGGCTCTTTCAACAGCGGCTTGCCCGCATCCTTCAGCTTCTTGTTCAGTGGTCTCTTTTTTCCTCCAACTTCACGGGCTGCACGCAGTAGAAGTCGAAGAGTTCCTCCAGAAGGTCTAGAAGACTTATAGCCTCGTCAGGATCGGCTTCGATCACTTCGCCGGGGGGTGTGTTCTTGAGCTGCTTTCGTTCTTTCACCGAGGGCTTTTCTATGCGGGTTGGTGGACCAGGAATCGAAACGGGCCAATCACAACTCGCCTCGAAAGGCGCGATGAAGCATGGACTAAAAGAGGGCGTCCAAGCGGCGAGGGGGGAACGCGGCACTGGCCCACGCTGAGGCATTATTGCGTGAGATCACGGACGAGATCAAATTCCAATTCCTTCAATCTCCGCTTGGCTCGAAACTTCGCCAAGTTCACTCCATCAAGCAGCCCCGGACCGTGCAGGGAGAGCTTCCCCTTTGTATTCCCTGAAGCCCGCGAGCAATTGTTTGAATGAGGTTGGCTTGTATTTCTCAAAGCTCTCCTCGTCCACGTAAGCAAAGTCGTATTCCGCGTCCGCCTGTGCTCGGTTGATGTCTTCGCACCATTGCCGTAGCCGTTGCATCTTCAGCGGAACGTCAAGTTCTTCCCGGCCTTTGGTTTCGACAATGAAAATCCGCTTGGCGGACAGCTTGACCAGAAAATCCGGGTAGTAGTTGGAGATGTCGCCGTCAGCATTCACATAATCCAGTTTGAAGCGTACCGCCAGATAATTCTTGGCGTAGGAAACCACGTCGCTGCAATCTTCCAGGAAGCTGGCAAACAGCAGTTCAAAATGGCTATCCCCAATGATCCTGTTAAAGACGCTCTTTTTAGGAATAAGGTAGCCCTGATCATTGGCTACGAAGGGCCGTGTCTGCCGCAGCTTGATGGTGTCCCGGATTTCGGCGTCGCCTTTGTCCTGCACGGTGAGCGCGTTGATCGCCTTCTTGAACGTTTCGATCAGGGTTTTGGTAGCGGCCGGTTCCGACAAGTTGCGCAGGGTGTTGGGGCTTTCCAGTTCCACAGGACGGTCGAACAACTAAACGCTTTGACCTTCCCATACAGCACATCGTAACCGCTGACCAGCCGCAAATCCTTCATCAGGGTCTGCCCGAAATAGCCGATCACACTGCGGTAATCGGCAATGCCCGCCGTGTCGAGGATAGTGGTATGCGTCACCTCGCCGGTAGTGATGTCCTTGAAGACGATCTCCCGCTGTTCTTCTTCGCTGAAATGTAGGTAGGCCACACGCTGATGCCCCAGGGCGCTCGCGTTCAGGTCGCCCAAGTTCTTGTATTCCCGATAGGCGCGCGGCGTAAGCACGGGGATTTCAATATCCAGCGCCTCAATGTCTTTTTTGTCGTTTTCCTTGTCAATCTCTACCACCAGCGGGGTCTTCGCCTCGGTGCCTTCGCCCATCGGTTTGCGTTCCAGCACCACGCCTTCCGCCTGAATGGATTCCACGAAATCCATGAAGGCATCCGTGCCGACCACGCTGACATATTCCTCCTGGCCGCCGGGGTACATTTTCCGCAGGCCCCGCCCCAAGGTCTGTTCAGGCAGGATGTTGCTGGGGGCGGAATACGCTCTCAGCCCTACTATGGTGGTGACGTTCCGCACGTCCCAACCTTCTTTCAGCACCATCACCGAGATGATCGCCTTGTAGGGGCTGTCCAGCCCGTCAATCGAGTTGGCTTGATAGCGCAGCTTATCCAAATCTTCTTTGTTCTTGCCTGACGTTGATTCGGAAATCTCGCCGTTTCTCTTTGTATGGATGACCAGCACGGCGTCTTTCAGATCGGGGTAGTGGCCTTCGAGGTATTCGGCCACGTCGTCGCAGTTGCGAGTGTCATCGGTCATCACGAACAAGATGGCTTTCTTGCCCAGCTTTTCGTGCTCGGCATACGCCTTGCGCCACTCGATTACGCCCAGGTGAATGTAATCGGCGTATTTCTCGGTGTACTTGGCGCTCTTCTGTTCCATCAACCTGGCGCGGCTGGCGGCGTCGGGCAGCACCGGATGCTTGACCACATTTTGCGAGATGGCTTCCACCAACGGGTAATCGGCGACGGTCTGCACGAAAATCGCGCCGTTGTTGTGCTTGGGTGTAGCGGTCACGTCCACTTGCAGGGAAAGGGCCGACCCTTTTTGCTTCAGGCGGTTGTGAATGTCTTCGATGGATTTAAACCAAGCCATGCGCGGGTCGTGAATATGGTGGGCCTCGTCGTTCAATACCATCAGTTCATCAATGTCGCGCACGATCATGCCCAAATCCACTTTGGAATCAGTGGTTGCGCCAGTGGGCCGCTTGCCTAGAAAGTAATCCATCGTATTTTCATCATCGGGCGATGCGGGAGTGTCGTCCCCGGCATAGACGCGGTGGATGTTGGTCAGGAAGATGTTGCCGGTGGGCCGGGTGATGTGCACCTCGTCCTGCCGGTGCAGGGTCAGTTGAAATTCGTCGCGCCAGTTGCGCCCGTCCACGCCGTTGTCCGGCAGTACCGGGTCCGCGAAGAAGATGCGCAGACCTTTGAAATCTTTGTAGATGCGGTCCAGCACGATGATGTTGGGCGCGATCACCAGAAAGTTGCGGGCCAGCTCCGACTCCGGCTCATACAGCTTGTGGAAGAAGCTCCAGGCCAGTACCAGGCTTAGCAGCTTGGTTTTGCCTGTGCCTGTCGCCATTTTCGCTACAAAGCGTCGCCAGGTCTCGTCAAACATGCCCGTGGAGACCGCCCCGCTATTGTCAAAGCGCATCAGGTCGTATTTGTCCTGCACGCCAACCACGTCATAAAGATAGACGACAGTCTCCAGCGCCTCGCGCTGGGCGAAGTAATACTGGAACTCGGTCATTGTGCCGTCGGTTTGTGGGAGCAGGTGTGGCATCTTGAACCACCAGTTGAGCAGGCTCTTGCTGGTGTCGCTCGCCCCCACATACCCGCTGTCCCGCCACTCCTTCACTTTCTTGCGCAGTTGCGGCACCAGCGGCGGCATCAGCTTTTCGGAGCTGGATTCCCGCAGGGCTTCATCTGCCGGAAACCAACGGATAGACGGGTCGAGGATGGCATAGGGCGATTCGGGGAAGTTGGGATGGAGGGCCATTATTTCTTCCCTCTCACATCGACTTCGACGATGGTCATGGTGTCATTGCCGAAGATGTCCACAACCTTGACGGCCAGCTTCCGCCGCCCCGGTGCGCATTCGTGAAAGACGCTGGTCAGTTCCAGCGAACGGTCTTTCTTGGTGCGGAAGGACTGCCACTCGTTCTCGAAGATGTAATCTCCGGTCCAGACTTCCTCATATTCCGGTAGCTCTAGCTGTTCGGGCTGCTCCATCCCAGGAATCTGGACTTGTTTCATCTTGTCACGCGGAATGCGGACGATCTCTCGCTTGCTCTCAAAGTTGAAATCCACCGCCCAGTAGTCAATCCAGTCTGTCCATCCTTTGGTGAGCCGTTCGCGTTTGACGATGCCCTTCGCGTCTTTGCTCACCTTCACGATCCGCCCCTTTTCCGCCACAATCTTGCTGCCCTTGTTCTTGAGCGTAGCCTCCACGCTGGCGATGGAGTCCTGCGAATAGAAAACCGAAAAGTCGGTCAGTTCCACCGCCACGCTGTTCTTCTTGACGTGCGGCTTGACCTCGATAGCCGCCACGTCGTGAAAGACCACTTGGTTCTTTTCCACCGCTCGCTTGTCGAACACCTCGGCGGGGATGTACTTGGGGGCAATGTCAATGCCCTTGGCGCGGGCTTCGTCTAGCACGTTGGGAAACAGTCCCATCTCGAATTCAAAACCCAGAATGTCCACGCGGGTGATGTGCATCTTGCGGCATTCCAGGATCACCTCTTCCACAAACAGGCGCGTCACTGGAAGGTTGACCGGCCCCACCGCCACCAGCCGCCCGGCTTTCTTGCCGTGGAAGGTTTTTAAGCCGTCGGTCTTTTCGGCGCGGTAGGCGCGCAGGATCAGGTCCACGAAGGCGGCTTCCTTCTCTTCCAGTTGCATTTGCTGTTCCGCCTCGCGCAGGTTTGGATTCACGCCGATGTAATGCTGGCGCTCGTACTTGCCCAGGTTGAGGATTTCAAAGGCGCGGTAGTCTTTGCCTTCAGCCTTCAACTCTCGCTGCACGCCGATCATGCGCTTTCGCGTGGTGTGGATGGCGAACTTGCTGAGATCTGTGCAAATCCATTTCCTTCCTTCTGCAAAATAATATTTCTGCTTCGCACTGCACTGCCAGTATTTTGTTCAATCTTTCGCGTGCGCAACCCCTCTGCCACCGCCGCGAGTGTTCCAGAACCACAGAAGAAATCTGCAATTAAATCGCCAGGATTTGAGCTTGCTTCGAGAACTCTTTGCACTAGCTCGATAGGTTTTTGAGTCGGATATCCCGTATTTTGTGGGTTCGCACCAATAGTAAGCGGAATATCCCAAACATCGGGCATTGCCGCACCCGGACTGTCTTCGTCTGTCGCAAAGCGGTTATTCGGGTCTTTTCCGCCTCTTTTTTCCCCCTTCCACCGCGTCATCGTGCTTTCTGCTAGCGGCACGAATTGCTTGTTGAATATATTGGTTTTCGATTTTGTGTAGAAAAATATGGTGTCATGACTCTGCGGAAACTGAGGCGAGCTACGAGCAAATTTTCGATACGACCAGATTATTTCATTACGAAAAAAATCTGCATTAAATACTTCATTCATCACTAGCTTGAGGAGGCTATTCACCCGCCAATCACAATGCACATAAATGCTCCCATCCTCCGCCAGCAAGTCGCGCATCAGAATGAGGCGTTCATAGATCATCGCAGTAAAGCTGTCCATTCCTTTGCCCCAGGTATCACGGAAGGCAATCTCTTCCAGGATGTTGGGTTTCTTGGTGAAGGTGTCGCCGCCGATCTCGATTTTCATTGAGAAGTCGGCCTCCACGTCAAAGGGCGGGTCAATATAGATCAGCTTGAGGCCGCCTTGCTGCTCAATCTCCTCCCGCAGCGGCCCATTCTTTAATGACGATAGAACCAGCTTGTTGTCACCCCAGATGAGTTTGTTGGTCCAGCCCTTGAGCTGGCGGCCCCGCGAATCGGTTGCGAACAGGTCCGCTTGCAGCGCCGTCTCTTCCGGCTTCTCGGCGCGTGGCTCGTCGACCTGCTCGATCACCTGGAAGGGCAGAACGATATTGCAGACCTCGCTGGTCTTGCCGTTCCAGACCAGTTCCACTTCGCGCTTGTCCTCAAACAGCAGAAAGCGATACTTGTCCGGCAGTGGCTTGTCGGCTTCGATAAAGCGGATGATCTCTTGTTGTTCTTGTTCGGTCAGTCGGGCCATACAAGGGTCTCTCCTCCATTGGAAAAATTGCACGTTAAGGCGCTAAGGGCGCTTGACGTAGCAAACGGATAACTGCGGTGCGACTGACCCCGAGGCGCTTGGCGATTTCCCGCTTACTCAGCCGATCCTTGCGAAGCTGCTTTATTTTCGGCACGAGCTTGCCTGCTATCATGGGCCGCTCATGCGGTTTCTCATACTTTCTTGCTTGAGCGGACTCACAAACCGGAGGATATGGTCCCACTCACACGGAGATCGTCCCGCACATCTGCGCGACGATCTCGCTCGCGCTGTAGAAGTAACGGGAGTGAGTCTGCTTCAGAGTCTCAATCGAGTCCGCGTGGAACAAGACGACTTCCTCTCGCGCTTGAGTTCCGCGAACGCAGAGGCCTCGTCGTCGAAGGGAACGACATCCGGCCCGTCGGTGCCCTGTGGATCGTAGGTAAGCAGTAAGAACTTCATGATTCCATTCCTCCCGATGGGTATAGACTCTTGCAGAGCTTCACGAACCGCTCAATTTCCATCATCAACTCATCCCCCCGTCGATCTCGCGGCAGTTCGATCGCAACGGGCGGCACCCCGGCTAGCTCACGAGCGTCCGCAACGACACCGCCACGTCTGCGGCGCCGTGCAGGACCGCGTTGTCCAGAGTAGCCAAAGGAACGCCTAGGGCCCGAGCGAGCGCGACGAACTCGGCATCGTAGGCAGTTAGGCCGCACTCCAACGCGACATCGATTACTTGGTGTCCAGACACGCTGGCGATGCGGTCTCCTAGAACTACAGCAGCGTCATCGCTCATCGCTTTGGCCTGCTCCGAGGTTACCGCGCCCCGCCGTACGAAGCCGACCAGGACGTTGTGCAACTCACTCATGAGGATACTGGGGGCTGCCCACTCGGTCTCCCGCTCGAACAACAGGGCCGCGTCGGTGCCGTCGGCTCCGCCCACTACCAGACGAACCATCACATTCGTGTCAACTACGATCACGGTCGTCCCTTGTTCCGCATCTCTCGTAGCGTGTCCTCACTGAGGTCGACTGGGCCAAGTGTCTCGTTTCGCTGCCGGATGCGATCCAGGAGGGCCTGCGGGTCTACCGGCTCGGGGCTAACCGACTCCGTTAACCTCGCGAGGATCTCCCCGTTTAGGCTGCGGTGGTTCCGGCTCGCGGATGACTTGAGCTCCCGGTGCAGGGGGTCGGGGATTCCACGAAGCGCTATATCTGGCAAATTGGCCTCCTTCAGCAAGTGTAATACCATAATGATATCATATAAGTGTCAGGCTGTGCCCTTGTTCGGTGACCCGGGAGGTAGGAGCTACCCACGAATCTGCTTGACCCGGTCGGGGATTATTGTACCAGCGAAAGTGAGAGAAAATCTCGTTTAGGAGGGTACAGGAAATGCCCATGCAGAGGTACAAGCCGGAGCAGATCGTAACGCTATTGCGGCAGATTGAGGTGGCCGTGGCCAGCGGAAAGGCGCCGCCGCAGGCGTGCAAGGAAGCTGGCATCCACACCCAGACCTATTACCGCTGGCGGAAGGAATACGGCGGACTCAATCTGGATCAGGCGAAACGGCTGAAAGAGTTGGAGAAGGAAAACGCTCGCCGGAAGCGGTTGGTGGCGCAGTTGTTGCTGGAGAAGCAAGTCTTGCAGGATGTGGCCCCGGGAAACTTCTGAGCCCTGAGCGACGACGTTGTGCGGTGGAGCGGGCACGGGGGAAGTATGGCCTTCGGAACGGCACGCCTGCCGGCTGCTGGGGCCATGGAGGGGGACGCAACGATACCAGCCGATTCATCGACTGGACGAGGATGAGCTGACCCGGGCGGTGGTCGCTCTGGCGGCGCAATACGGGCGGTACGGCTATCGACGAATCACGGCGTAGCTGCGGAACGCAGGCTGGTCGGTAGGCAAGGATCGGGTGCAGCGAATCTGGCGTGGGGAAGGTTTGAAAGGGCCGCCAAAACAACGGCCGCGAAGACGACTCTGGCGGAACGACGGTTCCTGTGTGAGACTGCGCCCGGAACATCGCAACCACGTCTGGAGCTATGACTTTGTTAGCGCCAGAACCCACGATGGAAGGACGCTGCGGTTGCTGACGCTGCTGGACGAGTATACGCGGGAATGTCTGGCGATCCGAGTGGAGCGAAGGATGGGCAGCCTGGAGGTGATCGAGACGTTGTCGGAGGTGATGCTGTGGCGAGGGATCCCGGAGCACATTCGATCCGATAACGGCCCGGAGTTCGTCGCCCGGAAGTTGCGCCAATGGCTGGGGAATCTCGGGACCGGAAGGTTGTACATCGAACCAGGTAGTCCATGGGAGAACGGGTATGGTGAGAGTTTCAATGGGAAGTTGCGGGATGAATGCCTGAACGGGGAGATCTTTTACTCGTTGCAGGAGGCCCAGATCGTGATGGAGCAATGGCGGGAGGAATACAACACCCGGAGACCGCACTCGGCGCCGGGGGCCGGTAATCCATTTCTTCTCCCAGAACCGATTTCGCAGCCCCAAGCTGTGATGTAAACTCTCTCCCTAGGATTGGTACAAAAGATCGGTCTGGTCAGCTGTCTCCGATACTTGCGGATGCCTGATAGTGTCGCGGGCAAGGTAGGCGCAGTGGGCTGTGCTCTGGACCTGCGGATGCCTCAGCAATTTGCCGATCATCGATAGACACTGCCAAGTGCTCGCGAGAGAGAATCGGATGACCGTGTAGCACAAGATCTAGCGGTTTTGCAGTTGAGGCCTCAGCCCGCGGAGCCCCATATCTGCTAACCCACAGTCAGCGACGGAGGCCTCCGTCTTCAGGCCGGACAAGTTCCTTTATCGGCGACGACAAGGAAACTCAATTGGCTGAAATCATGAGTATTGTTGGATTGGCCCTCGATATCGCTGGCGTGGTGCTTCTGTTCTGCTATGCCCCGGAGAAGTATTCAGACCCTCAGTGGAGCGCCTTTTTTGCCGTAGAAGGTGAATCTAAAAAGCGCAGGGAAGAATGGAAAGAGCTTCAGCCAAAAAGGAAAAAAAGAGCTGGATTCGCCGTGTTCCTGATTGTCTTTGGTTTTGTCTTTCAACTTCTGGGCGAGGTCATGGACGCGGGCTTTCTTAACCGGATGATCCGACTCATATCCTGCCTTCCCACAAGCGGCGAGACCTGCGGTCTCTGAGAGAGTGCGGTAGCCGAGAACGGCTACCGCATTAAAGCTGTAAATAACTGATTCTATTGATCCAGATTTTATCCTAGTCAAAGAGCTGCCCCTAATTCTGTCCCCCGACCCAGCTCTAGGGGTCAAGGTTGTGCCGCACGAGAGCCGCACCTTTCACAAATGGGGCCAGGTGCGAAGAGATAGTGCGATATCCCTCAGGGGCTAAGCCCCGCCTTCTGTGGGATTTGCCCGCCCGGTCGGCGGCACGAGGAGAAGGAAAACGTGCGCCAAAATGTGCGCTCCATTTTCCTTTCCCTGGGGGTCGCTCCCGTCCGATCGCTCCCTGCGGAAAGGCAGGTGTGAACACCATAAAGTGGTATCAAGTAGTTCTGATTCTAGCAAGCAAGGAAGTCAGTTGCTGGCTTGACAGTTCCCGGCCTCAGTCAGCTCTGGGGATAACTCCGTGATTGAGCTCTCAGACTATGCCACTCCTGCTGCTGGGTACTGCTTCTATGGGCAGGTCAGCGCACGCTGGGTGTTCAGGTTAGGGCTATCACGTTGCTGGAGAGCGACTCGGTCGATTAAGGGGCGCCCAGGAAATAGCGGAAGGGAACAGGACAACGAGTAGCCCAAGAAAAGAAAGAACGTGGTTGATCAACGCTCTGCATATCTTCGTCCTGTGCGGCTTCGCCATTGCCCAGCCTCTGTTGGACCTGATGGGACGGACCGCAGAGTTCTTCGTGGTACGCCGCTCGCAACCGACCGACGTACTGCTTCTGGTTCTTCTGGTCTGTATCCTGCTTCCCGCGCTGGTCGTTCTGGTCGAGGCCGCGGCGGGACGGGTCGGCCCACGGGTGCGCCAAGCGGTTCACGGCGTGATCGTCGCCGGCCTGGTGGCGGCCATTACGCTGCAAGCCCTGAAACGGTTGGACGGCATTCCAGGTGCGTATCTTGTGGCAGGAGCGGTGCTGCTGGGGGTGGCCCTGACCCTCACCTACCTTCGGCTTGCTTCCCTGCGGTTTTACCTGACGGTGCTCTCACCGGCAGTTTTGATCTTTCCTGGCCTGTTCCTGTTTTCCTCTCCGGTTTCCAGGGTGGTCTTTCCCCCGCCGCAACCCGAGACGGCCTACCCGAAAGTGAAGGCCACGGCGCCCATCGTGATGGTCATCTTTGACGAATTGCCGGTAACCTCGCTGATGGACGAGCGTCGCCAGATCGACCCGATCCGCTATCCCAACTTCGCCGCCTTGGCGCAGGACGCCACCTGGTTCCGTAATGCAACCACCGTGGCCGATTTTACCACTCAAGCTCTCCCAGCCATGCTGACCGGAAAATATCCAACTCGTAATCTTCACCCAACGGCAACCGATCACCCGCACAATATCTTCACCCTCCTGGCTGGCTCCTATGACTTGCAAGTATCGGAAGCACTCACCCAATTGTGCCCTGAGCAGTTGTGCGCAGACGAAAAAGAGAGTGGGTCGCAACGAATGCAGTCTCTTGTTTCGGACTTATCCATTGTGTACCTCCACCTTCTCCTCCCGCAAGAGTTCAGTTTAGGATTACCCTCGATTACAGGAACCTGGAGAGATTTTGCAGGTGATGGGACGAAGGCAGGAGACAACCAGAAAAGATCACCAAAGCTCCAAAGGCGGGTAAAACACCGGGAAGGGGGATGGCGCAACGCTCGCCGCGAGCGATTCATGGATTTTGTCAGTACGATTCATTCTGCCGAAAAGCCGACCCTCTATTGGTTGCATTCCGTGCTCCCTCATGTGCCATATCAATATCTTCCTTCTGGAAAGACCTACCATAGAACGGACCAGCGTCCTTACGGTCTAGGAAAACAGAACAAACAGAACAAGTGGCACGATGATGAATGGGCCGTTCTTCAGGGCTATCAAGCCCATCTTCTCCAGGTTGGTTTTGTCGATACATTACTCGGGAGACTCTTGGCCCGCCTCAAGGACGTGGACCTCTACGACCGTTCCCTGATTGTCATCACAGCCGACCACGGTGTCAGCTTCCGCAGCGGGGACCACCGCAGAAGGCTTACCCAAACGAATTATCAGGACATCCTTCCGGTGCCCCTCATCATCAAGGCGCCCTACCAACAGGAAGGGGGAATGAACGACCGCAATGTAGAATCCATTGATATCTTGCCTACCATGGCCGATATTTTGGGCATGGATCTCCCCTGGCCCGTCGATGGCCATTCGGCCCTGGACCCATCCGTGGCGGAGCGACAACAGAAGGTCATTTATGCGGCAACGCGTAAAAAACGTTTGACGTTTCCTGCCACGATCCTTGATGCCCAGAACGTCGCCTTGGAGCGAAAGCTCACTTTGTTAGGATCAGGAACAATTTCCAAAAAGTTGTTCAAGATTGGGCCTTATAGCGATCTTGTCGGTCGGCGGGTTGCCGACGTGGCGGTTGGGGGCGACGCGGAGGTCAAGCTGGGGCTTTATCAACCGGAACTCTTTGCCCGTGTGAAGCCGAATTCCGACTTCATTCCCGCCCATATTGCCGGCTATGTGCGCTCCGGCTGGGACGCGGAAGCGCCCCTCAGCTTGGCGGTGGCCATCAACGGAACCATCCGCGCCACGACCCGAACCTACACATTCCCCTTGCCAGAAAAAAGGTGGTCAGCCGTTGTCGAGGAAGGCTCTTTTCACGCCGGGCAAAATGAGGTTGAGGTATTTGTTATCAACTCGTCCCGCGGCAAGCCGGTTTTGGCTCGCGCGTACACCCCGGCAGTGCCACGGCAAGATCGGAATGTTGCCATGAATGACGCGAAGTGGCTCTGGGGAGTGGAGCAGACAGGGTTTCATGGCCAGGGATTGGCGGGGGATACACCGGCGCGTTGGACGGATGGAGCCGCCAAGTTGGTGGTCCCCATGCATGAAAACAGACTCCCGCAGGCCCTCCGGGTCGATCTTGCTTCCACCGGTCCCAAGGGCACCGAGCTTACCGTATTGGTCAACGGCGACATCCTTTTCCACGAGACGGTCCCGGCAGGGGGCTGGTCGAAGACGTTCAGCCTGGCGGGACGTTCTTTCAACAAACAGTTGACCCTGGAGCTTTTATGCGACACCTTCGTTCCCAAGGAGGAAAATAAGAACTCTGCCGATCGGCGCACCCTGGGTGTTATGGTGAAGGCTGTCACGTTGCTCGACAGCGACTCCGTCGATTCCATTGGGGAAGGGGTGGCTGGAAATTAGCGGAAGGAAACAGGACAACGAGTAGCCCAAGAAAAGAAAGGCTGTCGCCGACCGGTGTCAACTCCCAGGACAGAAATTCGTTTTCTGTGTGGTTCTATCAATGCGGCCGGGGCCGCCGCGAACGCCTCGGCCTGCCGGATCTCGCGGGCCTCCACCGGGTGATGGACTTCACCGATGACCAGGACGGAGCCGTCGTCGATGGGAAAAAGCGGCCAACCCGGAAGCATTCCCAAACGATCAAGGCTCCGGGATCGGGACTCGAACCAGACCCGCCAGACCGCCTTCTTGCTATCCCCCTCCCCGGACAAGAGGGAAGGGCCGGTAGAGGAAACCCCAAGCGGAGCAGCACAGCCCGCCAAAGATCAGGATCGGATAGCGCATTTTCATAGGGCTTGCCTCCGGCGCGTCAGCGCCCGCTTGTGGTCCGTGTTCGGAGCCTTCCCGCAGGGATCAATTGGACGGGAGCGACCCCCAAAAGGGAGGGGGCAGGCGGTGGAACACCGGCTGCCCCCTCCCAGCGTGCCGATATAGCGGTAAAAACAGGGGGGTCGCTCCCGTCCTGCCCTTTTTCGCTGGATCGGCACGGGCTGGCCGGTCTATTACGGACAAGTAACTTCCTAACAACGAGATAGGAAAATGAGCAGTGGAACAACCAATCTCTGATTCTTGTAACACCCCCCCCTCTGACCGCGTTTCCCGCTGGATCAGCACGGGTATCGTGCACGGAGTGTAATAAAACCGTCCCGTCCGGCGCTGACTTTAGGAACTCCATTTGTGAACCTTACCGCTGCCATTACAGGTCAGCATCCGGCACCCTCAAGCGGCGCGAAACCCACGTCTCGAAGCTGTCGATCGAGCGGCCCCGGTCCCGCGTCGCTGTCGGAAGTTCTCGTAGCGCAATCAAGCGATCGCTCGCCCCGTTAACATCCCCATACTCCGCCAGCACGTCTTCATCCTCACTGCCCAAGGCCTCCCTGATCCGCTCGCTTTCCTCCTTCACCCCCCGCCCGTTTCTTGGGTGTCAGCCCCTCCCTGGTGTATGCTTACGTCGAGCGAAAGCAGATTCCCCATTACCGCATGATGGGCCGCTCGGTCCGCTTCCGATTGTCGGATCTGGCCGAGTGGCGTCAACAATTTCATGTGCATGATGGAGGAATCGATGAACAAGACAGGAAGACCTAGAAATACTTCGGGTAGTTTGTACCGCCGGCGCGATTCACGCGTCTGGTGGATGAGCTACCGGGACCACAACGGGAGATTCAGACAAGAGTCGACCGGTGAGAGGGAGAGAGGCGAAGCCGAGAAAGTGCTGCGCAAGCGGTTGGTGGCTCGCGACGAGGGGTTGCTGCCGAGCGCCGCGCCGGACGGTGGGATCAGCTTCAACCAGTGGGCGGACTGGTTCCTTGCGAACCGCTCCCAACCGCCCTTTCGGAGCGAGAAGACCCATCGGCAAAACCTCAGTGCGCTGAAGCTCCTCAGACCTCGGTTCGGTGACAATCGACTCGCGGACATCACGACGGAGGAGATCGAATCGTACCTGATAAACAGATTGAACACCGGCAAACGGGTGCACACCAAGATGGGGCTGCAACTTCGCGGCAAGCTCAAGCCGGCCACCGTGCATCAGGAGCTTCGCATCCTGCGCCGCATCCTGAACGTGGCGGTGAAGAAGCGGCGGCTGGCGGTCAATCCGTGCAATGGGGTGGAGTTTCCGGTGCCGTTGGCGGGCACGACGCGCAAGCCGCACTATCTGAGTGCCTCGGAGCAGGTGCGGCTGGAAGCCTGCGCCCCGGTGTACTTGCGCAACATCATCGTGATCATGGTGGAGATGGGGCTGCGGCCCTATCGGGAGTTGATCCCGATGAAAAAACAACAGGTGGATCTGGAGAACGGGGTTGTGCATCTGCCGGATTCCAAGACGGTGAACGGCATTGCGGACATGCCGATGACAAACAGAGTCCGGGAAGCGTTCACCTTGCAGATGAAGCAGAGCGGCGATTCCGACTATCTGTTCCCGAGCCCGCGGATAAACTCGCGCAAGCCACACCTCACGCCGGTGAGCAAGCAGTGGGACCGGACGCTGCAGCGCGCCGGGCTGCCGCATTTTTCGTTATACGAGTTGCGCCACACGTTTGCGACCCGGCTCAGCGCCGGTGGGGTGGCGGATCATTTCGTGACGCAGATGCTACGGCAGGGCGACGCGGCGGTGTTCAAGCGCTACAGCCAGGCGAAGCTGAACATGATGCGGGAAGCGCTGTCCAAGCTGGATCGGCAGGCGAACGAGCACGGCGCGACTTGCTTGACAGCGCTGGCCGGCTAGGGCCAGTTTACTGACGGTTTCTTTACGATACCGTCTTTGGCAACGAGAGGGAAGGAAGACAGGTGCTGAAAACAAAGAAGTTAAGTGGTGACCCAGGCCGGATTCGAACCGGCAGTCTCCTGCTTGTGAGGAATCCGGGCTAACCAACCCGACCCAAGGATTGACTCCGGGGGTCGAGCAGGTCCCGCAAAGCATCCCCCAGGAAGTTGAACGAAAGCACGGCCAACATGACGGCCAGCCCCGGCCACACGGCCAGGTGGGGCGCGCTGAACAGGTGGCTGCGGGCACTGTTGAGCATGGAGCCCCAGCTTGGCGTGGGGGGCGGTATCCCCAGTCCCAGAAAGCTGAGACTCGCTTCGGCCAGAACCGCGCCGGCCATCGCGATCGAAGCCTGTACCAGAAGCGGCGGCAGCATGTTCGGCAGCAAATGACGCAACAGGATGCGTGCGGGCCTTGCCCCCAGCGCGCGGGCGGCTTCGATAAATTCCATCTGCTTGACCTGCAACGCTTGTCCTCGTGCCAAGCGGGCAAAGCCGATCCAGCCGCCCAGACTGAGCGCCAGGACCAACTTCCAGAACCCCGGTCCCAGGAATGCCACCAGAGCAATGGCCAGCAGGATTCCGGGTAACGACAGGAGAGAGTTGATGACCAACACGTTCAAGAAGGTGTCGAACCGCCCTCCCCAGTATCCCGCCAGGAGTCCCAAAAAGAGCCCCAGGCTTAGGGAGCCCGCCACCACACAAGAACCTACCGCCAGCGAGATTCGAGATCCCATCAGAATACGGGAAAGAATGTCCCGGCCGAGCTCATCACAACCCAGGGGATGCTCCATCGACGGCGGCTGCAGTCGCACCGGAAGATTGATGGCCGTCGGGTCCCAGGGAGCCAAATACGGCCCCCCAAGTGCTGCGAGCGTAAACAGCAGGATGAGGCCGAACCCGACGGCCGCCAGCGGGTAGCTCCGAGCCATGCGGGATATTGCCGAAAAGGATTTCTTCATGCTTGCGCCCGAATCCGGGGATCCAGAAAGGAATAGGTCAGGTCGGTCAGGAAATTCACCAGGACGTAGGTGACCGCAATCGA
The DNA here is from genome assembly GCA_965222885.1 of Terriglobia bacterium. GTDB lineage: Bacteria > Acidobacteriota > Terriglobia > UBA7540 > JAPUME01. Next base: position 3,305,067 of record OZ244973.1, on the reverse strand, counting down.
AAGCACGCATCCCTGCAGCAGCGGATAATCTCTGGCGTGGATCGATTCTATGGTGAGCCGCCCCAAACCGGGCCAGGAAAAGATGGTCTCTGTAATGATGGCCCCGGCCAGAAGGGCGCCGAACTGTAACCCCACAATGGTGGTCACGGGGATCAATCCGTTGCGGAGCGCGTGCCGGTAAAGGACGGCGCGCCGGCTGAGCCCTTTGGCGCGCGCCGTGCGAACGTAGTCGCTGGAAAGCTGCTCGAGCATGGAGGAGCGGACCATGCGGGTCAGGATGGCTGCCATCGAGGTACCCATCGTTAAGGCCGGCAAAAAGTAGCTGGACACCGAGTCGCGTCCGGAGACGGGAAGCCATCCGAACTGAATCGAAAAGACCAGAATTAATACCGGACCCAGGACAAAATTCGGAAAGGAGAGCCCCAGCAAGGTCGAAAAGCCCAGGAGCCGGTCCGTCCAGCCGTGGCGGTTGACCGCCGCGGTCACTCCCGCGGGGATGGCAATGGCGATCGCCACAATCATGCTCACCAAAGCCAAGGAAAGCGTAGCCGGATAGCGAGTGAGCAACAGTTGGGTGACAGGCTGGTTGAACTTGAAAGAGGTTCCCAGGTTCCCCCGGAGCAGGCGCTTCCAATAGTCCAGGAATTGAAGATGAAGGGGTTGGTCCAATCCCAGGCGCTTCCGCAAAGTTTCCAATTCGACCGGCGCGGCTCCTTCGCCGAGCATCTGCACCACGGGGTCGCCGGGAATCAAATGAATCAGGAGAAAGATGGCTGTGATGACAATGGCCAGAACGGGAAGGGAAACAGCTATGCGGCGAAGAACGAAACGGATCATCAGGACGGATTCTCGGAGGCGGAAAGCTCGGGAGACGGCGAGCCTGCTTCACCGGCAGATTGAGGCCTGAGTGGGATTTCCGGGGTGGCCCTCAGCGCCGGCGTTAAGGGCTCGATCTTGACCTGCGTGATTCGGCGGCCTTCCATTTCCATCACGGTAAAGCGGCTGGCTTGGTAGGTAAAGTTTTCTCCCCCCTTGGGAATGAATCCCAGCCGGCTTAATAGGAAGCCGCCGAGTGTTTCATACCCTTGATCGCGCGGCAGGCGAAGGTTGTATTCGTCAGCCAGTTCGCGTAGCGTCAGCGCTCCCCGCAGCATGAGGACCCCGTCACCCAATTCCCGCACCGCTTCCTGAGGCAGGTCGTATTCATCGTCAATCTGGCCCACGATTTCTTCCAGCACGTCCTCCAGGGTGACCAGACCGACGAAACTCCCAAATTCATCGACGACCAGGGCGATCTGCGTCTTCTTGCTGCGATATTCCTCGAGCAGTTGGTCCATGGGCATGTTTTCGGGAACCACAATGGGTTCACGCAGCACCAGCCGCGTGTCGAAGGGGGTCTGCAAGGGAATCCCCAGCCGCCATCGGTTCCGTACCACGCGCAACAGATCCTTGGGATAAAGCACGCCGACGATGCGGTCCGGTGAACCCTCGTAAACGGGAATTCGCGAGCGCATCTTTTGGTTGATCTGGTCGAGCAGCTTCGGCAAGTCCTGACTCAACGGCAGGCGGACCACGTCCGGCCAGGGAGTCATGACTTGGCGGACCAGAATTTCGTGAAAGTCAAACACTCCCAGGATCATCTCCTCCTGTTCCTTGCGAAGCAGGCCCCGTTTCTGGATGCTGGATACCAACAACTTGATTTCATCCTTCGTATGGAACCGGGCGTGTCCCTCTCCGGCGCGGAACCCCACCAGTGCCAGAATCTGATTCGAGATCCAGTCCATGAGGAGAATAAAGTGCTTGGTGGTCTTCAGTACCAGGGTCATGGGCCAGGCGACCCACAGGGAAACCTGCTCGGCTCGCTCGTAGCCGACGGTTTTGGGGACCAATTCTCCCAGAACCACGGCCAAGCCCGTAATCAGCAGCAGGATGACGACGATCGCAATGGAATGCAACACAATGGGGTTTACGTGACGTTGCAGGGAGTTCAAAAGCAGACGCTCGAGGGAGGCAGCCAAAGCGTCCTCGGCGATCCAGCCCAACAACAGGCTGGCGACCGTGATCCCCAATTGGACTCCAGAGAAGAGCAGGCCCGGGTTGGCCAGCATTCGTTGAATGAGGGCGGCGCGGGAGCTTCCCTTTTGGACGAGTTGCTCGACTCGCGTGCGTCGGATGGTGAGCAGGGCGTATTCAGCCGCTACGAAGAAGGCGCTCAGGGCTACCAGCCCCAATACTGCCGCTAGATTCAGGAGGATCATTCCAAACCGCCGCACGACGCGGTTTTATTTTAGCACAAGGCCTTCGGCGGATTGGGAGCCGGAGTTTTCCCAGGGGTCGCCCGGGCTCCGGGAGAGTCAACTCGAGATGAAGCCTGGCTTGGCCCGCCCCATGGTAAAATCGTTTCCATTCAGAAAGCCGTGCTCGTGCCAAGTCAGTTTTCGTGATCTCTCCTTTGGGCGCGAAGCTCGCGCAAGGTACACGCCGTGGTTGCTGGCCGGTTCGTCCTCTTCCTTCTTGGGTTGGTGAGTGTGTCCGATGAGCTCGCAGAACGGAGGGCTTTCCGGTCTTAAGGCTGTTCTAAGGTATCTGCCGGACTTCGCGGTAAGTCTTGCGGCTTCCCCTTGAGCGCTACCGGATCGCCCTTTCCTTGCTTCCTGCGATGGCGGGCCCGAATCACCAGGGCGATGACGATGATGGCAATCATTCCCAGCGTGATGCGGTGGAATCGCGTTACAAAGTCCACAATCCGCTGCCAATCGCCGATTGCGTAACCCACCAAGCTGATGCCGATTCCCCACAAGATGGCCCCGAGGGAGTCATAGAAGAAAAAACGCCGGTAGGGCATGCGGAAGATCCCCGCAAAAGGTCCGGCAAATACCCTCAATCCGGTAATAAAACGCCCTGTGAAAACCGCCCAATTCGAGTGTTTGAGGAACGTACTTTGTGCCTTCTCGTAGCGGAGCAATCGTCCTAGGAAACTTTTTTGGTAGCGGACGAGCAGGCGTGGGCCGACCGTACGCCCCAAAACGTAGCCGATATTGTCCCCCAGCGCTGCCGCCACACTCGCCACGATCATGACTCGGGACAGCTCCAATTCTCCGTGAAAGGAGAGATAGGCGGCAAACAGCAGGACGGTTTCGCCGGGAATCAGCAGGCCCGCATTTTCCAGCATCACCCCGAAAAAGATTACCCAGTATCCGTATTCGGAGAAGAAACTTCGTAACAGATTGTAGATCGTATCCGCCATGGGAAAATCCATTATGCCTGAGTCGATGTGGTTTTGAAAAAGGATGTTTCGGAAGACCGATCGTGGGGCCACGTTACGACTCAACCGGGCTTGACACTCCGGTGGGTTGCCAATGGATACGGCATCCCGGTTGCCCCTCACGGGGGGATTCTGATAGATTGGGGTCGTCAGGCTTTTCCCTGCGTTTTAGCGGGTTCTTGGGTATCGCTCTGGCCTATTCTGCTGAGCCGTGATTCCTATTTTCCGTGTCGCCGTCCGGAACGGTATTTCGCGGAGGATCCGCCTCCGGCCGGCAAATGGTGAGATAGCCGGGTCGGGCCATATCAGTGAAAGGGGATTCGCGGAAGCATCGCCGGAGAGGCCCTGCAATCGCCGGCACGGCACGAATCGTAATGACCCCATCTTTCTTGCAGAGACTCGATCAGGGCATTTTGGTCTGTGACGGTGCCATGGGCACGTTGCTCTATGAAAAAGGCGGCTTTACGCATCTCGGCTGTTTTGAAGGGCTGAACCTTTCGGCGCCCGACTTGGTGAAAGAGGTCCACCTGGGCTACCGCAAGGCCGGAGCAGATATTCTCCAGACCAATACCTTTGGGGCCAACCGTTTCCGGCTGCGGCATTTCGGTCTGGAGGACCAGGTGAACGAGCTCAATCAAGCCGGAGCACGCCTCGCTCGCCACATTGCCAGCGAAGACCTGTTTGTCGCCGGTGCCGTCGGACCTTTGGGAACGCTGTTGGAGCCGTTGGGTACGGTCTCGTTTCAGGAAGCGTGGGCGGCATTTCGTGAACAGATCGAAGTCCTGGCAGATGCCGGGGTTGATCTGTTGATGGTCGAGACCATGACGGATGCCAATGAAGCTCTCCAGGCTCTGCGGGCGGCTCGCGACGTGAACCCGCAGTTGGCGGTGGTGGTTCAGATGACCCTCCGGGAGGACGGTACCACCTCTACGGGAATGAACCCGGAAGAGTTCACTCGCCGTCTCGATGAAGCCGGGGCGGACGTCATAGGATTAAATTGTAGTGTAGGCCCGGCTCCGATGCTCGAGGCGTTGAAACGCATGGGGAGCGTCACTGGCCGAAAACTGTCCGTGCAGCCCAACGCCGGTCTCCCCAGGAGGGTGGAGGGCCGCTACATTTACCTCTCCTCTCCGGAGTATATGGCCGACTACGCCGTCCAGTTCCTTAAAGCGGGAGCCGGACTGGTGGGTGGATGCTGTGGCACCACCCCGGATCACATCCGAATGATGAAGAATGCCCTCCGTGCAACCGCTCCGGGCCCGGCCCGTGTTCAGGTGCAGGTTCCGGTTCCGCCGGCCGAACTGATCGCACCCCCTCCTCCGCAAGAGCGTTCTCGCCTCGGTCGGAAGTTGAGCCAAAGAAAGTTCCTGACGCTGGTAGAGATCGCGCCACCGAAGGGATCGGATCCCAAAAAGGAAATCGAGGGGGCGCGCTACTTGGCACGCCAAGGCATTGACGCCGTTAATATCCCAGAGGACCACGGCTCCAGTCCACGAATGAACGCTCAGAGCTTGGCGCTACGGATCCAAAAGGAGGCGGGCATCGAGTGCCTGGTGCACTATTGCTGTCGGGAGCGGAATCTGCTGACCATTCAATCGGATCTGTTGGGTGCCCATGCCGTGGGTCTGCGGAACATCCTGGCGGTGACCGATGATGCGCCGCAGCCGGGGGACTACCGGGCCGCGAGAGCCGTCTTCGACGTGGATTCCGTGGGACTGGTCCGGATCCTCAAGAATTTGAGCGTTGGCCTGGATGTAGGAGGAAATCCTCTCACGAGTTCCACTTTTTTTCTGGTGGGTGTCGGTATCAACCCGGGGGCGCTGAATCGGGACGAGGAACTGGCTCGACTGGAATCCAAAGTGGAGGCCGGAGCCAATTTTGCCTTGACTCTGCCCGTCTTTGATGGTGAATTGCTGCAAAGCTTTTTGGAGGCGATGGCATCCCGGATGGGGAAAAACCGGATTCCGGTGGTGGCTGGCTTGTGGCCTCTTACCAGCTATCGAAATGCGGAGTTTTTGAACAATGAATTCGCCGGCCTTTCAGTGCCCGATCCGGTCCTGGATCGGATGCGCAAAGTCGGTAGCGGCGAGCGCGCCCGGGCGGAAGGTATCCAGGTAGCTCGCGAGCTTCTGGAACAGATCCGGCCGATGGCTCAGGGGGTTCAGTTGGCGACGCCGTTTGGCCGCTACGACTTGGCGATCGAAGTCCTGCGAGATTCGCCGGGTTGGAAGTCATCCCCGGAAGCGGTTCGGGCACCTCAACCGGAAGCCGGGCAGGCTACTTGATTCCGGCCTTTAACCAGGAGTTCACTTTGACGTGGCACCCGGAATCGATTTTAGGACGAACCTGAATTTCCCACGGAACTGACCGAGCCGACACCAAATCCTATGCCATCCGGACCCAAGAGCGCACAAAACGAAAGCTTTGAGAAGAATCTCGAACGCCTGGACCACATCGTCCACCAATTGGAGGATGCTGACCTGCACCTGGAAAAAGCCATCCACCTGTTTGAGGAAGGGATGCGCTTGTCAGAGGTCTGTCACCAGCAGTTGGACGAAGCGGAGGGCAAGGTGGAAATTCTCCTGAAAAAGGCGGGCGGTAAGATCGTCCGGGAGCCCTTTACGTCCGGCGAGGAAGACCGGGACGGGTCCTGATTTTTAACCATGCTGCCAAACTTCATGGAGGCGCAGCGGAGCCGGGTGGACCAGACGCTGGAACGGCTGCTGCCTCCGGAATCCGAATATCCCTCCTCGATTCACCGGGCCATGCGCTATTCGGTCTTTGCCGGAGGAAAGCGCATTCGGCCGATCCTTTGCCTGGAAACAGGCGGCATCTTTCTGGAAGCCGACGAGCCGTTGCTCGAGCCGGCCTGTGCCTTGGAGTTGATCCATACCTATTCTCTCATCCACGACGATCTGCCGGCACTCGACAATGACAACCTGCGGCGAGGCAAGCCTACCTGTCATGTAGCCTTCGGCGAAGCCATCGCGATTCTGGCCGGAGACGCACTGCTCACGCGGGCCTTCCAGGTGTTGGCTGAAATCCGCTCGGTTTCCGCCGAGCGGGGCCTTCAGGTCAGCCGGGAAGTAGGACGGGCTATCGGGACCGTGGGAGGCATGATTGGAGGTCAGGTGGCCGATATCGAATCCGAAGCCCAGCCGGTTGATCCGCAGAACCTCGAATACGTCCATTCGGCCAAAACGGGCGCGTTGCTGCGGGCTTCGGTGCGGACCGGCGCCATTCTAGGGGGTGCTGAGGGGTCGGCGTTGGAGCGGGTTACCGAGTACGGCTCCAAGATCGGATTGGCTTTTCAGATCGTGGACGATCTGCTTGACGTGCTGAGTTCCCCCGAACAGTTGGGAAAAGCCGCCCAGAAAGATGCCAAAAAAAAGAAGGCAACTTATCCGGCACTCTTTGGGGTCGAAAAATCACAAAAGATCACAGCGGGGTTGATGGAAGAAGCCTGTCAAGCCATTGCCCCTTTCGGCGACCGAGCCGGTCACCTCAGAGAGATGGCTCGTTATTTGGTGGCAAGAACTTCCTAATTCCTCTTCTTTCTCCCTACCTTTAAGTATTCGTCCCCCCAGACCCAGTATGATTCTTACGAACTCGGGCGACCCAGAGGGAGAGTGTCCCGAAAATCGTTGGAGGTGGGCGGCAGTCGGATTCATTCCCGCCATTGGCAGACTCGCCGCGTGCGTGGCTGCATTTTCAGGACCGAGTTGGTTAGGGAATGGAAGTGTACTATGATTCGCGCTTCAGGCCGACACAATCGAAGCAGCGAGGCTTTAGCATTGCCGACGAGAGTGCCCACAGCGGGTCTTAGCTGGAATGAGATTCAGGGGGTGCTGAACGATGCGCAGAGAAGCGGCGCTGATTGGAGAAAGGGCCGACTCTGGGGCATGGTGTACCATGCGGGAGACGACATCCTGCGGGTCGCGATGGATGCTTATGCCATGTTTCTCTCCGAGAACCTGGTGGTACCCGAAGCCTTTCCTGGTTTGACTCGCCTTGAAACTGAGGTCATTGATATGGCTGCCCAACTACTGGGAGGGAGTCAGGCTGCCAGAGGAGTCATGACTTCCGGCGGGACGGAAAGCATCTTTCTAGCCGTCAAAGCGGCCCGTGAGTGGGCCCGAGAGCACAGGTCAATCGAGGGAACTCCGGAGATCCTGGCTGCGCGCAGCGCCCATCCTACCTTTAACAAGGCAGCCCATTTCTTGGGTCTGAAAGTGAACAGGATCCCCCTGCGTCCGGATTACCGAGCCAACGTACAAGCGATGGAACGCGCCCTTACGCGCAATACCATCCTGCTCGTCGGGTCGGCGCCCGGCTATCCTCACGGCAAGATCGATCCAGTCCGTGAGCTGGGGGAACTGGCACAGACCCGAGACCTTTGGCTTCACGTAGATGCTTGCGTCGGGGGATTCTTAGCTCCCTTCGTCAGGAAGCTCGGCAATCCTCTACCCGAGTTCGACCTTGCGGTTCCAGGCGTAGCCTCGCTGTCTGCGGATCTCCATAAACATGGGTACGCTGGCAAAGGCGCTTCGATCGTTCTGTTCCGCGACGAAGCTCGTTTCAAGTACAGTGCTTTCGACTTCGACGACTGGCCCAGGGGGCGCTATCTGACGAGGACGTTTACCGGGACCCGTTCCGGTGGACCGGTGGCCTGCGCCTGGGCGGTCTTGAACTATCTAGGGGAAGAGGGTTATCTTCGCTTGGCCCGCGACATCCTGCAGGCTCAAGCCCTGCTCATCGAGGGAATCAGCTCCATTGATGGTCTGGAGATTTTCAGCGAACCCGAGCTGGGGATTTTCATCTTCGGATCCCATGCCTTCGACATCTTCGCAGTGGCAGACGGATTGGACGATCTTGGATGGGTCACCAATCGCTGCACCGAACCTCCTGCCATCCACCTGCTGTTGACCCCCAACCACCTGGGCGTCGTGCCCGAGTATTTGCGAGATCTGGCCGCTACGGTGGAAGAGGTCAGGGACGGGAAAAGAACCAGCCGAACGACTAGGCCAACCTACTAAACGCTTCGCTCCAAGCCCAACGCAATCAAGGCATTGCATACTTGGGGGCTGTCCTCGCCAAGGACGCCGTTGACGGGAATGCGTCCCTGTTTTCAATGGTTTAAGCAACTCCTGGTGGTTTCCGCCGTTGAAGCACCTGAGTTCATAGGACAACTTCGCTGCTTTTCTACCTGTTTATGGGAATTATAACCGTAACTTATAGGAGGACTGATGCCGAGATCAACGAAAGACTTGGAAATCAAAGGACTTGCAGAGCTTCGGGAGATTGCTATGCGTGATCCTATGCGGGCGTTGCCGGCGTTTGTGGGTAAGGTTGTGGGGAGGCCGGGCGAAATGTATAATTACCCTGAGCAAGGTGAAAGGCAGAAGGAGAAAGGAAAATGAGCAGCGAAGAGGTTGACGAGCTTGAGACCAAATTACTCAAAGGGATGCACTCGATGGAGAAACGGATCAACGACGAGATGCACGCAATGGAGATTCGTATTACCAGCTCCATTGGTGTCTTGAGCGAGCGGGTTTCAAGCGTCGAAGGAAAATTAGATAACATGAAGACATTTATGCTCGTCATGGGTGGGATGATGGCGGCGATCTTAGCTGCGGCTTTGCAGGTTGCTATCAGGACTATCTTCTAAGCAGCGAGGTTACTCCGGTTCTGGATCTGTGGCGGTATCGTGGCGCACGGACTTGGCATGGTACTGCCATCCCATGTCAACGAGGTCGTCATCATCGCGTTTGACAAACCATTTCCAGGTCCCGCCATTGGAGGTATCAAGCAGGAAGGTTCTTAATGACGTAGAGATGATCTCATAGCGGCTTGGAGATTCGGTGGACCATTTCACCGCCACGAACAAGAGCAAGCCTAGCAGTAACTCGCCAGTAAAGCCGACCACTATTGCCCATATTTCCTTGAATTCCAATTGCATTTACTTCCTCCGAATCCAGTTGTATGAGATAAGGCGGGAACTGGATGGCAACGGAACCAGTTCCCGCCTTAACAATTTTCTGAAAACGCTGTAACCCCACTCACCAACAGAACCAACAGCAATATGCCTAAGCAACCATAGCAGCCTGAATGGTCCGGGCACGGGTCTTTGATGCCGCAATACGAGCGGTTTTTCGCCCGCTCGGAAACCTCTTTCTTGCACTCTCTGCAAGGCTTTAACGCCATAGATTATCTCAAGGCAACCGTTCCCCCCAGTGCCATCCCAGGGTTTGACAAACTCACCGGACCATATACCGATCCCTTCTGCCTTGGCCTTCGCCTCTTCTTTGATGTACAGCATGGAGTAGCGTCGATAGGCCAACGCCCAGCCATGACGGATCATCCAGCGCGACAGCTTCCCGGACTTGGGTATTACCCTTGCACGGACTCTCATCGTGGAGCCAGCCTATCGTCTTAATCTCGATCTTTGCACTCTCCTGATAGGTGTACGGCATCTATCTGAACCAGATCAGTATATGATTCCCTATTTATCCGGTTCGTCACCGGGAGTTTGGGTCATGGACCTTGGAGCGCAATGGCTACTTTTCCAATCGGAAAGAAAATGCGAAGATAGGATCGAAGGGTATTCTTCTTAGAACCCTCGACACGAGGAGACTCTCTTCATACCCGGTTGTCTAAAATCGACTGATTGCGCTAACGGACCAGCCGACCGCCGTTGCGGTAACATGCAAGGTAAATCCTCGCTATTCAACTTCATACTGATTCTGGGGTGGATTGTTGTTCTCTTCCCTCCCAGGACCCTCTCGCATGAGAACATGGCTCGTCCGAACTCTTTCCGCGTGCGGCTTGAACCCTCCCGGCAAGGGTCCCGACTCATTCTGGAATTCCGCCAGCCGGTACGCGCACAAATGACCGCCGAGGACGGCAAATGGCTGGTTTTTCTGGGAGAACAACCCTTCCACTCTCCCCGACCGCATTATGAATTTGATAATCGGTATCTCAGAGCTCTGGAATTCGATGACTCGAAAGGAGTGCCCAGGCTCATTCTCACACCGGGGGCCGCAGGGCTGACCCATCATTCCTTATTGTCAAATTCCGGCAAGATTCTCGTCATAGATATTCTGGGGAACGAGCCGGCTAACCAAGCCCAGGTCAGCGCACCTCCCCGGGTCTCGACAGGGTCGCGTATTCGGAACCTTCCCGGCTCCCTGAATCCCGATGCCCCGCAAACCCGCCTTCCCGCCGTAATATTGGACCCCGGCCACGGTGGCAAGGATAGGGGAGCCCGAAGCAGGGAAGGATTTACGGAAAAAGAATGGACCTGGGAGTTTACTCATCAGCTACGTCTCCAGCTTCTGGCCACCGGGAAATATCATGTGGTCCTGACCCGAGGGGAGCAGGAACATCGCACCCTGGACCAGCGGCAGATTGCGGCGAATACCAACCGCGCCCTTTTGTTTTTGAGTTTCCATTCCGGGGACACCGGCCTGGGTTCGCGCACCGTTGTGCCCTACATTTATCAATCTTCCTTTCGGGAGATGCCTTCTGCGGGACAGGCCGCCTTGGGGCTGATTCCTTGGGACCAGGTTCAGGAACGTCATTTGTCGGGGAGTCTTCGCTTGGGCAGATTTTTGGAAACGGAATTTCGGCAAATCGAGGGATTTGCGACCCGGAAGCCCGCCCGGGTGCCTTTTCGTCTCCTCCAGAGCATTGATGCGCCGGCGGTGGCGATTGAAATCGGGAACCTTTCTCCCGCAGAGAATTCCCGGCATCTGCGAAATCCCCTATTCATTCACCAGTTGACGCAGGCGGTGGTGAGAGCCATTGCGAAATTCACCTCCTAAAGAGAGTTTATGTCGCCGGGGATAAAGTTCCTGACGGTGGGTTTGCTGGCCACCTTGTTGGCGAGCATTCTCTACTTACGGTCGTTGACCCAGAGATTGGTCCAAATACCCCATCTGCCCACCTCTCGGGCGCGCGTTCAGTTGCGTGAAGCCGTTTTGGAGGCCGCTCCGAGCCAGTTGGAAACCGTCTCCCTGTTCTTCCCTCAGCCCACGTCGGGCCGGCTCCTCCGGGAGGATAGGACCCTTTCTCTGGCCGCTGCGGAACCCGACCGAGCGAAGCAAATTCTCGTGGCCCTGAAAGAAGGATCACGGACCGGACTGGATCCGTTCATTTCCAACGATGCTGAGATCAGGGCGGTCTTTGTGGCGGCGGACGGGACGGCCTACGTGGATTTCAGCCACGCGCTCCGAGCGGGAGTTGCGCCGGGCATTGTGGCCGAGACCTTGACGATTTACTCTCTTGTCAATACCCTGACCGCCAACATTCCGTCCATTCAAAAAGTGAAGATTCTTCTGGAAGGACAGGAAGCGGAAACTCTGCGCGGGCATGTCGATCTGATGCGCGCCTATCCCCCGGACCCGAGCTGGGCGGAACCCACTTGGGGCGACTAGATGCCGCGAATAAGGACCGTCCGGAACTCGGGGAAATTTACAGAAGGCCGATGCCACCATTCAAGCCCAACGAAAATCGTAATCTCAGGCTTGCCTCGCGCCACGGGCCACGTCACAATAGTCAATCTCTGGAGACCGAACCAAGCAGGAGGAACCACTCTTGGCTGCCTTTCCTATACGCGTTGAAGGACTGATTTATGAAGGGGGCCAAGTGGTCCGGAGCGGAAAACGGGCTCCCGATCAGATGCGTCCCGTGAAAATGGAACCGCATATCATTTCCTCGGCCGAAGGCTCGGCCCTGATCCGAGTCGGGGAGACGCAGGTGATCTGCACCGCCTCGGTGGAGGAAAGTGTGCCCTTTTTTCTAAAGGGCCAAGGCAAGGGCTGGGTAACCAGCGAATACGGCATGATTCCCCGCGCTACCTCCACCCGCACCCCGCGAGAATCTTCCCGAGGCCGCCAAGGGGGTCGGACCCATGAAATTCAACGCCTCATCGGACGGTCCTTGCGTGCCGTCACGGACTTGGCGGCGTTGGGCGAACGGACGGTATGGGTGGACTGCGATGTGATCCGGGCCGATGGCGGGACGCGGACGGCCTCGATCACCGGAGCCTTCGTCGCTTTGGCCCTCGCCTGCCAAGCCTTGAAAGAGAAAAAGGCCGTTTCCCGATTTCCCCTTCGCGACCTCGCGGCGGCGGTCAGCGTCGGCTTGGTCGGCCAGGAGACCTTTCTCGACCTCGATTACGGTGAGGACTCCAACGCGGAGGTGGATATGAACGTGGTCATGACGGGCTCGGGGAAGCTGGTGGAAGTTCAGGCCACCGCGGAAGGCAGAGCGTTCAGTCTCACCGAGATGAACCATTTGATTGAACTGGCGCGAAAAGGAATTCAGGAATTGCTCCACCTCCAGAAGTCCGTTCTTCCTTTCGACTTCCCCACCCATGGCTGACCCGTCCCGATCTTCTTCCCGGGAGCCGACGCTCTATTTGGCATCGGGCAATCCGGGCAAACGGCGTGAGTTCGGTCAGGCGGCCCTGAGTCTTGGTTGGACGGTGGAACAGGTGCCGAAATTCAAGACTCTCCCGCCTTGCTCGGAAGATGGGGACAGCTTTGATGCCAATGCCCGCAAGAAAGCTCTCCACTACAGCCGGTTCTTTCCGGAAGGTCTGGTCTTCGCCGACGATTCGGGCCTTTGTGTGTACGCTTTAGGAGGCGCGCCCGGCGTCTTTTCGGCTCGCTACGCGGGCCCCAAAGCGGCCGATTCCGATAATAACCGGAAACTTCTCAACGAGTTGGCCCGGGTGGATTCTTCCGACCGTAGGGCCTCCTACTTCTGCGTTATCGCCCTGGCACGGCAGGGCGAGGTGCTCGGAACTTTCAAGGGCAGCGTCGAGGGGCGCGTCCTGGAGGCTCCGCGAGGAACCGGCGGCTTCGGGTACGACCCCCTGGTTCTCTACGAGCCCCTGAATCGAACCTTTGCGGAACTCTCTGCGGAGGCGAAATTTTCCGTCTCCCATCGTGGTCAGGCATTCAGCAAACTCCTCGACTTTCTGATTTCCCTTTCCTAAGGTGAGGCCAATGCAGTGGGTCTATCCTCGTATGAGGGCCTCCCCAGTCCCTCAGTTTCTTCAACTCTCGGTTAACTCCAGGTCTTGGTCTCTCCCACTTGCGCTGACGGGGAACACTCTTTTGAGGGGCTGAGGGTTCCCCCCTTCACAATATATGTACATTCACAATATATACATTCAAAACCTGAGCTGATCCGACTCGGGAAGCTACCCGAGGAGCTCAATAATTCTCTATAGAGGCCCGCAAGAAATTGGCATAAGATAGACACCTCGAATTACATACACAATCTTTGGAACATAAGGAACGAATACTATGAGTCCATCTCGTCGTAGGCTCCTTTTGCCGGTCCAAGTCTTTTTCTTTCTTGCACTTTCCTCTTTCGGTTGGACGCAAGGCAACCCCGAAAAGAGATGGTACAAAGGCAACACGCATACGCACACCATTCACAGCGACGGGGACAGCACGCCGGATGAGGTGACCCGCTGGTACAAGGAACATCGGTATCATTTCCTGGTGCTTTCCGATCATAACTATCTGACGCGGGTAGAAGGTCTCAACTCGGTTTTCGGTTCCGAGGAGCAATTCCTTCTCATTCCGGGCGAGGAAGTTACCGATGCTTTCGAGGATATACCCATTCATGTAAACGGGCTGAACATCGACCAAGTGGTGCTGCCTCAAGGGGGTTCGAGCGTCGTCGCGACGATTCAGAACAACGTCCACGCCATCCGCCGGGTCGATGGAGTGCCGCACATCAACCACCCGAATTACCAGTGGGCTCTGACGGCGGACCACATTCGCAGGGTACGGAACCACAAGCTCTTGGAAATTTACAATGGCACTCCCGAGGTCCATAACCTGGGCGGAGGCGGCTCGCCGGGCCTGGAGGCGATGTGGGATGCCATCCTTTCGAGCGGCAAGTTGATCTACGGCATTGCCGTGGATGACGCGCACCACTTCAAGGGTGAGTTCGCGCCGGACCGCTCCAATCCCGGCCGGGGCTGGGTGATGGTGAGGGCAGCAGAACTTTCGGCAGATCGTATTCTTGACGCCATGGAAAGGGGCGACTTCTATGCTTCGACGGGCGTGGTTCTTTCCGACTACGAGGTTTCAGACAAGAAGATCCGTATGGCTATCCAGGAAGAGCCTTCGTTCAAATACACGACCTACTTCATAGGGACAGGGGGCAAGGTACTGAAGAAGAGCTTCGGGACCTCCGTCGGCTATACCCTCACCGGGAAAGAAAAATATGTGCGTGCCCGCGTCGTCGATTCGGAGGGCCGCATGGCTTGGACGCAACCCGTATTCTCGAAGGAGTGACACGAGCCAAAGGATCCGATTAAACGCGAACCAGAAGGGAAAACGGTATTATATGAGATCGAAATTTAGCGGAGCCCGGACGTACTTTAATTTTATCTTGGCGATTTGCGTGGTTCTGCCGACAGGCTGGAGTCCGGAGTACGGACGGTCGAAGGCGCCGCAAAGGCCGAATATCCTCTGGATTACCACCGAAGACATCAGTCCCGATCTCGGTTGCTATGGAGACCGGGAGGCCCGAACACCCAATCTGGACCGCTTGGCGTCCGAAGGGGCCCGGTTTACGAATGCCTTTTCCATCTCGGGAGTCTGCGCCCCCAGCCGATCCGCTCTTATCACCGGCATGTACCCCACCACGATCGGAACCCATCACATGCGCTCGAAAGGGGTACCCCCACCCTATGTGAAATGCTTTACCGAATACCTTCGCGCGGCGGGATATTACTGCACAAATAACTCGAAGACCGATTACAACTTTGATTCCCCGCTTACGGCCTGGGACGGAAGCAGCCGCACGGCCCACTGGCGGGAACGGGCTGAAGGGCAACCGTTCTTTTCCGTCATCAATTTCACTGTTACTCATGAAAGCCGAATCCGTGCCGCCCCGGAAGATTTCGCTCGGCTGACGGCGATCCTGAAGCCCGATAACCGCCTTGACCCGGGCGTCGCCAAGCTCCCCCCCTACTACCCGGATGACCCCCGGGTCCGTCGAGATTGGGCGAACTACTACGACCTGATCACAGCCATGGACTACCGGGTCGGAGAGGTTCTGAATCAACTGGAAGGAGACGGACTGGCGGAGAACACCATCGTGTTCTTTTACGGTGACCACGGCCGCGGGCTACCGCGGGCAAAGCGTTGGGTGTACGACTCCGGCATCCGCGTTCCGCTGATCATTCGCTGGCCGGGAAATATCAAGCCCGGGAGCGTCCGTGATGAACTGGTGAGTTTTGTGGACTTCGGGCCGACGGTACTTTCGCTAGCCAGGGTTGAAATTCCCTCCTACATGCAGGGCCGGGCCTTCCTGGGCGAGCAGGCCGGACGGCCCCGGGACTATATCTTCGCCGCACGCGACCGAATGGATGAGACCTATGACATTATTCGCGCCGTGCGGGACAAACGGTACAAGTACATCCGCAACTTCGAACCCGGAAAACCCTACGCCCAGTACATCTGGTACGCGGAGAAGATGCCCACTATCCAGGTCATGCGGGAGTTCAATAAATTCGACAAACTTACCGGCGCGCAGAAACTCTTTTTCCTGCCGACCAAACCCGTCGAAGAATTGTATGACACTGTGGCCGACCCGCACGAAATCCAAAACCTCGCCGACTCACCGGACCATCGCGGTCTGCTTGAGAAAATGCGCTCGGCCCTAAAGCAGTGGATGACAGACACAGAGGATTTGGGCCTTATCCCGGAAGACGAACTTAAGGAGCGTATGAGACCAGGTGGAAAATGGGCGGTGACCGGCAAGCCTGTTCTGTCTCCCCACGGAGGAGTTTTCGAGGCGCCGGTAACAGTAAACATCACCTGCCCCACCGAAGGCCATTCGATCGCCTACACGACCGAGGGGGGAGAAGACCCTTCCTGGAAGCTCTACAGCGAAGAGGTTACACTTTCCCAGAGTGCCAGGCTAAGAGTGAAGGCGGTGCGTTTAGGATACAAAGACAGCCCCACGGTCGAGGCCCGTTTTGAATTGAGATCTTCAAAAAACTGATCGCGTGATTTGCTTGAATGATGGGACAAGGATATTGATGCAAGCCTCACCGGAGATCACTATACAGGGCCGCCAGCGATGGATTTCCCTTCTGGTCACGCTTTGTGTTTCCCTCTTGCTGGGAGGATGCTCCACCTCGAAGAAGTCCTCGGTCGAGATGGTTCTGATTGAGGGGGGTACGTTTCGCATGGGAACCGACCACGGCTTATCCTTCGAAGGCCCGGCCCACAAAGTGAGTCTGAACTCTTTTGCGATAGACACTTATGAGGTTACGAATCGCCGGTTTCAGGAATTCGTCCAGGCTACCGGCTATGTTACCGAGGCGGAGAAACTGGGTTGGTCCGGTGTATTCGACGCGCAGAAGCAGGGCTGGCTGCCGATGCCAAAGGCAGATTGGCACCATCCCCAAGGACCGGAGTCTTCTGACGAGGGATGGGGTGACCATCCGGTGGTTCATGTCTCCTGGGATGATGCCGTGGCCTATTGTGGCTGGATGGACAAGAGGTTACCCACCGAGGCGGAGTGGGAGTGGGCGGCTCGGGGCGGGGTAGCCGGCAACGAATATGCCTGGGGAAAAGAGCTACACCCCCAGGGGCGTTTCATGGCGAATACCTGGCAGGGAACCTTTCCACTCTATGACAAAGGCGACGACGGATTTCTCTTCCTGGCACCGGTAGGGAGCTTTCCGCACAACGGATTTGGGCTCTATGACATGGTGGGTAACGTATGGGAGTGGACGGCCGATTGGTTCGCAGAAGATTACTTTTCCCGCTCTCCCGAGTTGAATCCCGAGGGTCCCGTTGAGGGCTCGGAAAGAGTCATTCGCGGCGGATCCTGGATTTGCAGCGCCAATTACTGCACTGGTTATCGGGTAGCGGCACGCCAGAAGACTGCCACCGACTCCGGTCTGAGCAATCTGGGATTCCGGTGCGCAAAATAACGGCCCCCCCCCCGGCTTCTCCGAGGATGAGGCTTCCGGCGGGCTGGTTAATTTTTAAGCCAGCAATTTAGGGATCACGTTGCCGGCGACATCGGTAAGGCGAAAATCCCGGCCCTGGTGGCGGAAGGTCAGCCCTTTATGTTTCAGACCCAGGCAGTGAAGCATGGTGGCATGCAGGTCGTGCATGTCGATCTTATCCTCGACGATGTTCAACCCCAAATCGTCGGTTTTGCCGACCACCTGTCCGCCCCGGATGCCTCCCCCGGCCATCCATAGACTGAATGCGAAAGGATGGTGATCCCGGCCTTCACGGCCCTTTTCGGGAGAGTGGTTTTTCTCCACCATCGGCGTTCGCCCGAATTCACCTCCCCAGAGGACTAACGTACTATCCAGCAGGCCTCGCTGTTTAAGGTCCTTCAACAGGGCGGCAGTAGGCTGATCGGTCATGTCGCAATTCTGCTTCAACTTCTTCATCAGGTCGGAGTGATGATCCCAGCCTCCGTGAATCAGTTGCACGAATCTTACGCCTCGCTCAACCATCCGCCGAGCCAGCAGACAGTTGGTGGCAAAGGGTCGTGTGGGCTCCTTGTTGACACCGTACATTTCAAGAGTGCTTTCGGACTCGTCGGAGACGTCCAAGAGCGCAGGGGCCGCTGCCTGCATCCGAAAGGCCAGCTCGTAGGAAGCGATCCGCGATGCAACTTCCAGGTCTCCGGTTTTAACAAAACGTTTCTGATTGAGCTTGCCGATGGCATCGAGCCTGGCCCGCTGAGCTTCCCGATTGATCCCCGAGGGGTTCGTAAGGTAGAGGACCGGATCACCCTTGCTCCGAAAAGGCACGCCCTGAAAAGTGGAAGGCAGGAATCCGCTCGTCCAGTTCCCGCTGGCTGCGCGGGCGGGTTCTCCTGAACTCAGGACGACGTAACCCGGCAGGCTGCTGGATTCACTCCCCAGCCCATAGGTGACCCAAGTTCCCATCGAAGGCCGCCCCGCCAAAGGTGATCCACAGTTCATCACCAATTGGCCCGGATGGTGGTTGAACTGCTCGGTAAACATCGAGCGGATCATGCAGATGTCGTCCGCGCAGGTTGCCGTGTGCGGCATCCAATCGGAAAATTCGATTCCGGATTGGCCATGGCGGGCAAACACCCGGGGGCTCGGCCAGATTTTCGCCGTCGGCTTGATAAAAGCCAGCTTCAGGTCTTTGGTCATCGAGTGGGGCAGCGACTGATCCGCCCATTTCTTCATTGCAGGTTTCGGATCGAACAGATCGATATGACTGGGAGCTCCCGCCATGAACAGAAAGATCACATTCTTGGCCTTCGGCGCAAAATGGGGAGCCTTGGGGGCCAACGGATTCACATCCGGCAGAGCCTCGCCCGCGCGCGCCGTCCGACCTTCGAGCGCCAGCAGGTGCCAGAAGGCGATCATGCCCACGCCTCCGGCGCACTCCTGGAGAAAATTACGGCGAGTTTGCATTGCTTGTAAGTCTTTGGAGTCCATGGCTCACTCTCTCGTTATGAATTCATCGAGATTCATCAGGACGCTGCTGACACCTACCCACGCGGATGCTTCCGAAGGATCAACCCCTTCCACAGACTGAGGCGGAAATAACTTTTCTACCGATTCAGGATTCTTCGCCAGGATCTCTTTCTTCTGCCGGTAATAGGCAAACAGGTCCTCCCTCTCGGCGGGGCTGGGAGATCGAGCCAGACACAACCGGAAAGCATAATCGATCCGGTCACTGAAACTGCCGAGGTTCTCACGCAGGACCCGAGCCGCCAATCCCTGGGCGGCTTCAAAAAATACGGGATCGTTTAACAGATTCAAAGCTTGCAGAGGAGTCGTGGAACGTTCTCGCCGGCTGCAGGAAGCAAAAGAGTCCGGCGCATCGAAGGTGACTAATTGGGGATAAGGCGTCGTCCTCCGAAAGAGTATGTAAAGTCCCCGACGGTAACGCTCAGGTCCTTGACTCTCCTCCCAATCACGTCCTTCGCCTCCCAACCCGAGCTCGTCCATTCCGGCCGGCTGAAGAGGACGAATACTCTTGCCGCCGATGGTCGGGTCCAGCAATCCGCTGGCCGCCAGCGTCACGTCCCGCACCAGTTCGGCCGGGAGCCGGAGGCGAGATTGACGAGCAAGCCATCTGTTATCCGCATCTCGTTCTTCCAGGTCCTTGCGGATGTCCGACGACTGGCGATAGGTGGCTGAGGTTATCATCAGCTTTTGCATCTTTTGGACGTTCCACCCGCTGTCCATAAATTCCACGGCCAGCCAGTCCAACAACTTGGGGTGGGTTGGCGGGTCACTCCGCGTCCCGAAGTCTTCGGAGGTCTCCACCAGGCCCCGGCCAAACAGCTCTTGCCACATTCGGTTTACGGTCACACGAGCCGTCAACGGGTTCTCCCGCGACACCACCCACCGGGCTAACCGAAGCCGCAACGGTTCAGGCCTCTCCGGGAGACGCGGCAGCACCGCCGGAACGTCCGGTTGCACCTCAATCCCTGTACTCTTGTAGTCGCCGCGAATGAGAACGTGGCTCTTGCGCGGAACGGAACTCTCTTCCAGAGTCTGTGCTTCACTGAGGGCCGGAATCTCCCTCTTGAGCTGCTCCAGCTCTTCGCGGAGTTCCTTCACCTTGAGTTCCTTAAGCCGTTCCGCACTAACCTCGGGCCCAAGATGGCCTAGAATGTAGTCCGTCAGTCTATCCTGCTCTTTTTGCGTCCGCTCGGACGGGTCCTTCATAAGAGTTTCCTGTCCGTAGTCCAACTCGATCCCCAGTATGTCCCAGGAGAACTTCCAGTGGGGCACTGCCGCCTCGGGGTCTGCGCCGGTCTCGCGCCCCTTCCGTTCCCATTCGGCCAGAAGGGGCAGCACGTTGTAATCTTCCAACAGTTTTCGCCTTCTTCGATCATATTCCGCCTTTCGAGCTATAAAGGGCCCCATCTCTCCCGGCAAGGGGGCTTCTACATTCATTTCCCTGGCGGTGTTGAAGAAGGCATAAAGTTGGTAATAATCCTTCTGGGAAATGGGGTCGTATTTATGGTCATGGCACCGTGCACAGCCCACGGTGAGACCCAGCCATACGGTTCCGAGGTTCTCGGCACGGTCCATCACCTGCTCAACGCGGTCCATCTCCTTTTCAAACCCGGCTTCACGGTCGGTGAGCGTGTTCCGATTGTATCCGGCGGCCACTAACTGGTTGAGGGTCGCGTTGGGCAGCAGGTCCCCCGCCAGTTGCTCGATGGTAAACTGGTCGAAAGGCATGTTCCGGTTCAGGGCATGAATCAGCCAATGGCGCCAACGCCAAGCGTGCGGTCTGAGAAAATCACTCTCATATCCGTCACTGTCGGCATAGCGCGCCAGATCGAGCCAGTGGAGTGCCCACTTCTCACCGTAGTGGGGCGAGTCCAGAAGCCGGTCCACCCAACGCTCATAGGCGCCGGGCGTGGTATCCGCCAGAAATTGATCGACCTCATCGGGGGTGGGCGGCAGTCCGATCAAATCCAGATGCGCACGGCGAATCAGGGTGACGCGGTCGGCCTCGGGGGACGGTTCGATGCCCTCGACTTCGAGCTTCGCCAGCACGAAGGCGTCAATAGGATTTCGCACCCAAGTGCGATTCTTCACCGCGGGGAGGGGAGGCTTTTCAGGGGGATTGAAGGCCCAGTGCGAATGCTGGGGCCGTGCCCTCTCTCCGGCATCGTCTTTCGCGGACGAGGCGGTCGGTTCCGCCCAAGCGGCTCCCTGATCGATCCAGGCGCGCAGCAACCCGATCTGCTCGGCCGTCAACCTTTCGCCGGCCATGGGCATGACCAGGTCTTCTTGCAAGCCGGCGACCAAGTGAATCAGCTTGCTTGCGGCGCTCTTTCCCGGAAGAATCACCGGACCGGAGTAGCCCCCGGCCATGGCCTCGGCCGGCCGATCCAGCCGCAGCCCGCCCATCTGCTTGTCGGGGCCGTGACAGACCTGACACTTCTCCTGGAAGATGGGAGCGACGTCCCGCGCAAAATCGACCTTCACGGCGGCTGGAGGCGGCAGCTTGGCCGGGTCTGTCTTCTCGGCCGGCTGGGAATGCACCGACCCGCCCAGGAGGATCACATAACCCATGAGGGCTACAGTTCGAAAAGTCCTATCCATGGCTTCCCACTTCCCCAGGATTTTCTCCCTCCCCGGAACGAAATGGTTGGCAATCCATTGCACGAGAAGTTACAGGATAGATTATCTTATCGGCGGGTTGCCAGTGTCAACGGATTTGAGAAATGGAACTCGGAACAAACATCGTACCCCCCTGAAGAAGATCAAGATTCTGGGAAAGACCGGGTTGAGGGAATTAGGAGGGTTCTTCCAGCCGGCCAAGGCGAAGTGAGCGGAGCGAACCCAGCCCCGGCCGGCTGCCATCTCACCAAAGGGACACCCAGCTCTGGCATACTTCCCCTTTCTGAACCCATCAGAAGGGAGGTATCCCATACCCGTGTGCCCCTTGCCCTATTATAGGCTCATGCGACAAAGTAAAGACCCCCGTTATGTTCGACTCCAGATGGTCCGCCTGGCCCAGCAAGATGGGGTCAAGCCCACCGCCCGGATGGCGCGACGTACTGTCGGATCGAACCGCCGCTCCCGGAGTTCTCTCCCCAGTGCTTCCGACGAGCCCCGTTCGAGCAGCTTGGGGTGTGTGGCTGGAATTCTTGCGCGCATATCAGTTTCTCCCACCATTGGACAATGCCGTCTGATTGTCGAGAAGCGCGACGAGCAATTCTTGATCTTCGCGATTCGTGGCGCTACGGATTCTTTGTTTAACGCCCCATGCTGTCTTGTATGAGACTTCCAAGTCGCATTGTATCTGTTTGGCAGATATGGCATTTCCAGAATCGAGAAACAATTGGATTGCGTAGAACCACTTCTGTCCGGGTTCAGATACATGTGAGACTGTGAGGGTGATGCTGGAGGGAATAGGGATCGATATGCCAACCGTGGCGGGTTTTGGGCGAAGGGAGCGTAGCGAGCGCAGCCCAAATCCCGCCGCAACCGCGCCTTGAGGGTCCCCTACCCCCTCCCTCACACCCCAAAAAGCACGACGCCTGGCCCCGAATTCAGGACCAAACGCCGCGCCCGTTCAGGTAGCCTTTCGTTTCTACCCAGAAACCCAAGGAGCCTGAACCATGCAGATCCAATCTCTGCACATCCCATCTTATCGCACTTGGGCGGTGGATGACACCTGCCCCCGCCAAGCCATTGAGCGCCTCAAGAAAATCGAACTGTATGACGAGCTACGCCGTGAAGGCTGTTCGGCGCCCACCGCTCTGCGGGCCATCGGCTGGTCGAGAGCCACCTACTTCCGTTGGGCAGCGCGCTACCGGAATCGTGGCCCGCACGGCTTGGCAGCGATCAGGCGACGCCCGCAACGCACTCGATCCCGGCAATGGACGCCAGCCCAGCAGCGCCAAGTCTGGACCTTGCGGCGCCACTATCCCTTCATGGGCAAGCGACCTCTACGGGTTCTGCTCGCCCGCCAGGGCATTCATCTCAGTGAATCCACCGTTGGCCGCATCCTCGCCAAAGGGGTGCGGCTCGGTCGTATCCGCCCCTGCGCTTTCTGCCGGGGGCGCGTCAAGCTGAAAAAGCGCCGCTCCTTCCACCAGGGCCACGCCCAACGCTGGCGCTACGGCACCCGGGCCACCCAACCCGGCCAACTCGTCCAGATCGATCACCTGTCGGTGTCCCTCGACGGCACCCAACTCAAGGAGTTCCGGGCCGTCTCCCCGGTCGGCAAGCACATGGTGACCCGTGTCTATTCCCGCGCCACCGCTCGCAACGCCCGACGTTTCCTGCAAGCCGTGATCGAGGACCTGCCCTTCCCCCTCCATTCCGTCCAGGTCGACGGCGGCTCCGAGTTCCGGGCCGAGTTCGAGCAAGCTTGCCAGCAACTCGACATCCCTCAGTTTGTCCTGCCGCCTCGACGACCGCAGTTCAATGGCTGCGTCGAACGAGCCAACGACAGCGCCCGCGTCGAGTTCTGGAACCTCTACACCGGCGAACTCACCGTCGCCGCAGCCGGAGCCGCCCTCGCCGACTACCAACACTTCTACAACCACCTCCGACCTCATCGAACCCTGGACATGAGGACGCCAATGGAGTACCTTGCCACATGGAAGGCCACCTGACTCAAGTCTCATATGTACTGAACCCGCACAACTTCTGTAAAGGAAGCCTCGTATCGTGTAGCATCGTGCTGACCGTTACCGAGAATGATTTTCGGCAGCCGTTACAATAGTGCCGATACTCCTGTTTGAAGCGGTTGGTGTTTGTGCTGCCGCAATACGGACATACGGGCTGGTTGCCCCAACGGATTTGCTCCAAATGGGCTACGCAGGCTCGTTGATCTGGGAAATCGTCTCTGGTCTTGCGACCTTTCATACGGGAATGCTACCAAGCAAGATTGAATTGTCAACCAATTAGGGGATAAAATCCCGATTTCCGACGTTGCATGACAATCACGCAACGCATTTGATGGGAGAAATTCGACTCAGGATCGTGTCCTGAAATGCAGCTTGGTCAGTAAAGGGGAGGGTTCAGGATTGAAGGGGTGTCACTGCTAACGCTATGAATATACGTGGGTTTTTCTCGAAGAATGGTAACGAATTGGCGGGGTTGGCGGGCATCGGAGATGCGTGGGTTGCAACAGTTATGATAGTGTCGGGAAACGGAATCAAAGGGCAGTTGCATAGCGGCAAAGTGATGCACAACGAAACCACATCACTCTTTCCCGACGTTAGGGAATCAGGAAAGCGTCGGGTCCGAAACGGCGAAGCCACGAACGATCTTGTATTCAGCGCAAGCACGGATGGCAATGACTGCGTGTTTCCGCGCATCCTTGATCTTTACGTAAGCCCGGGAAGCGTGGTCGCCGACGTGACCTATGGTAAAGGCGTCTTTTGGCGTCGCGTCCCTTCCGACAAGTACAGACTATTGCCTACGGACATTCAAAGCGGGATCGACTGCCGCGAGCTTCCGTATGAAGACAGAGAGATAGACTGTGTAGTGTTCGATCCGCCTTACATGCATACGCCGGGCGGAACTGCCCATGAGGTCCATACCCCATTTGAAGATCACTACCGGAACAACCGCACTGGCAATCGGACGAATAGCAAATATCACGAGGCTGTTCTTGACTTATACCGAGACGGCGGACGCGAGGCGTACCGAGTTCTAAGGGAACGTGGTGTGTTGATCGTCAAGTGTCAAGACGAAGTGTGCTCCAACCGTCAACGATTTACCCATGCAGAAATCATACAGTTATATGACAAAATCGGATTTGTCGCCGAAGATCTATTTGTCGTAATGCGAAACAACCGTCCAGGCGTAAGCCGCGCCGTTCGGCAGGTACATGCGCGCAAGAATCATTCCTACTTTCTGGTGTTCTGGAAACGCGATGCGACGAAACGGCGCTGGGAACCCCCAAGATGAATCCCGTTGAACTTCTTGTCGAGGTCATCAGGGAGCACGCGCCGGAAGATATCTGGCAAGATTCACCCCTCATGGGATACTGCCTACTCGGCAACACGAACAGGGGCGAAATTGGCGAGGAGTTCATTCGCAGGTACCTGCAGGCCGCCGGGATAGAGGTCACAAACGGCGGGCGGACTTCTGCAACAGACATGACAATTGGACAGCGCAGCTTCGAAGTGAAAACGGCTTCTCTTGGTTCAAACGGAACCTTTCAGTTCAATCACGTAAGACTGGATCGCCGTTACGACTACCTACTTTGCCTCGGTATCTGTCCGCAGGAAATCGTATTCAATATGTGGCGGAAGGGAGATGTTGCGGAGGAGCGTGCCGGAAGACTCGTGAGAATGGCGGAAGGGCAGGCCGTCACGTACAAGATCACGAAGAAGTTAGCCGATATGCAAGCTATCGAAGGATTGCCCGGTGCTTTGCGCGATGTATTGGATATTTGATGGGATGCAAAGTTCGGGCGGAAGGACCAACACGCACGGAAGCGCAGAAACTGACTGAAGACGACTATGGGTTGGACATGGCCGTATCATGTCGTGATTGGGAGGTGTATTCGTTGAGAGGGTACTTCGCGCGCAGCCGTACCCGATAAGTTTGTCGGGAGCGAGAAATCACAGGAAGCCATGAGAGCATCCGCTGACGAGCTACGCGACTCATACGTCCGCGACCTCAAGGCGCACGTCACGAGGTACTTGTCGATTCTGGAATCCATCCTCGGGCCGCGTGACCCAAGGTTCGTGTTTGGCACCATTCGGAAGTCCGACGGGAGGCCGTGCACGCACTTTCCGGAAGATTTCCATCTCAGAGGCGGCTGCCGCGTGGACATTCTCATCACGGATTGGCCATGGGAGCATTACAGCCTGGATCAGGGGCCTTGGCAGATCGCTCACGAATGTGTCCATCTCTTGGATCCCGGCAAGATGGGCGCCGCCAACGTCCTAGAGGAGGGACTGGCTACTTGGTTTCAGAATGAGCCAAGCTATCATGACGGCCGAGTTCGGCGTTACATCGCGGGGAACGAAAAACAGCTTCCAGCTTACTTGGAGGCGCAGGAGCTAGTGTTGTGTCCCAGATAATTCTTTACAGGATTGCACCTTGTCAAGGATGACATCAGCCGTGGCCTTCCAAATGAAGGGGTGCGGCTGGTTGTTCCAGGTGGAGAGCCATGCATAGATGGAGCGCTCCAACTCTTGAACACTGAGGAACGTACCGCGCCGGATCATGCGTTGGGTGATGAGGCCAAAGAAACGTTCGACCTGATTGAGCCAGGAACTGCTGGTGGGGGTAAAGTGAAAATGGAATCGTCGGCGCTTTCGAGGTTTGAGCCAGCGTTGGACTTGAGCACCCTTGTGAGTGCCGTAGTTGTCCATCACGAGATGCACATCCAGATCCGGAGAGACTGCCTTCTCGATTTGATTGAGGAACTTCACGAACTCCTGACCACGATGGCGCGGCCAGCAACTGCCAATGACCTTACCGTTGACGATATTGAAAGCCGCGAACAGAGTCGTCGTGCCATGGCGTTTGTAATCATGGGTCTGGCGTTCGGGCAATCCGGGACGCAACGGCAGGATTGGAGCGGTCCGGTCCAGGGCCTGAATCTGACTCTTCTCGTCCACGCAAAGCACCAGAGCCCGGTCCGGCGGGTCCAGATAGAGACCGACAATGTCCCGGACCTTGGCCTCAAACTGGGGATCGTTCGAGATCTTGAACTTCTCGACCCGATGCGGCTGGATATCGAAACGCTCCCAAACCCGATGCACCATCATTCGCGATACATGCATGTGTTGGGCCAGTGTCCGGACGCTCCACTGGGTGGCATCAGCGGGCCGAGTCTTCAACGTCGTGTCCAGAATCGCACGCTCCAGTTCTGACGTCAGGACGCGCCGCGACCGCTTCCGGGTCGGTTTCGCAGTCAGGGCGCTCACGCCACCCTCTTCGAACGCGGCCCGCGCTGCAATCACGGTCGGCCGCGACAGACCCAACTCCCGGGCAATCGAGTAATTAGCCACTCCACGGTGAGCCAGCAGCAGGACCCGGCATTTCTGGGCCACCCTCTGAGGGGTATTCCCAGAACGCACCAGAGATTCAAGCTGTCGTATCGTCGGTTCGTCGATGTCAATAGCGGCGGCGGCTTCAAACATGCCGCTGATTAGATCATGGGCGTGGACATATGTAAACTACTATATGGGACGGGACACTAGTGTGCGGTAGCCTGCCGGACATACTCCACGCGGTAAAGATGCTACGCGCGTCGGGCGTTCGAATTGGTGATATCAAAGCGGACATTTTGGCACCGCTGCTTCCGAGCACGGCAACGGAGACGATAGAACGCCTATGCACTCGCTTCCAAGACTGACTTCTTTGGCCGGTGCCATCGAATGTGGGTAAACACCTCACTAAGGCGACAGCAGCGTGTCGCCTAACCGTTGCCATAGACGGGGCGTATACTCTGACCGCGACCTTGTAATGGGGTCACTCTGGTGATGACAACCACACGTAGGGCATGGCAAGATCGTGTCCTAGAAACGGAGTTGGTTCGAGGAGAGGCGGAGTCGGGACAGAGAAGCCGATGCCAGTAAGCCCCTGAAAACGAAGTTCTTTTCCTGTCGATGGGCAGAGATACTGTGGCGTCGGCCAGCATCAAAGATGCGTGGGGTGGCGGGTCTCACGATCTTCCTGGGGCTGGTTGCTTTCTGGCTCTACTTGACGGTACGGTCGAAGCCGAAGGGCTGTTGCGGGCAGGGAAGCCGGCCGGCCTGGCTACGACAACTGAGGACCTAGCCGATGGTGGGAAGCGGAAAGATGCGACTGGATCGGTTGCTTTTGGAGCGGGGCTGGGCCGAAACGCGGCAGAAGGCCCAGGGGATGATCCTCGCCGGCGAGATATTGGTCAATGGCGAGAAGGTAGAAAAGAGTGGTGCTCCGGTCCCGCATGATGCGGCCCTCACCCGGCTGGGTTCTCACCCCCAATATGTCAGTCGCGGGGGGTTGAAGCTGGAAGAGGCTCTAAATGATTTTGGAATCGAGGTGCGCGGCAAGCTGTGTTTGGACGTAGGCGCCTCGACCGGCGGCTTCACCGATTGCCTGCTCCAGAGAGGTGCGGTAAAAGTTTATGCCGTGGACGTGGGAACCCATCAGTTGGATTGGCGGCTGAGGTCTGATCCGAGGGTTCGTTCCCTGGAAAAGACCAACGCGCGGACTCTCGAATTTGAACAGATCGGCGCGAAGGTGGACCTTGCCACGCTTGATGTCTCCTTCATTTCCGCTACGTGGATCGTTCCCCGGCTCCCGGCGTTGCTCAAGTCAGGCGCGGACTTGGTGGCTCTGGTCAAGCCGCAGTTCGAGGTGGGCCGCGGGCAGGTAGGCAAGGGCGGTATCGTTCGCGAGGCGGGACTTCATCAACAGGCGGTCGCCAAGGTTTCCAACCGCCTCGAAGAGCTCGGATTTCAGGTGGCCGGACCCAGGGAGAGCTCGACTCGCGGTGCGGAGGGCAACCGGGAGTTTTTCCTGCATGCTCGCTGGCCAAACCGGCGCGGGTCGGCTATATTCACCTCCGGCTGAGCTGCGGCGTTCTACAGAACTCAAGAGGCTTTGTGGGGGCATCCACGGCTTCGTGGTTCCATGCCACGGAAAAGATCAGGCGGAGCCGCCGGGCCAGAGACGGTTTCCCTTGCTGGTGGGGAAGCAGGACGTGAAATTCTCCGCACGGCCGGCGAGCCGCGTTGAATCAATAAGAGTTACGTTGCATCCAAGTAAAATGGCGATTCATACGGTCGGTATTATCTCGAAACCCAAGAAGGCGGAAATCGGCCAGTTGGTGCCGCCTCTGCTTGGGTGGTTTGAGGAACGCAACGTAAAGGTATTGATGGACCACGAAACGGCCTCCGTGCTGGAGGGGAAGCACAAGGGCCTGAGCCGAAACGAGATTCCCTCCAGTGCGGACTTGCTTCTGGTCCTGGGCGGGGATGGAACCCTGCTGGCGACGGCGCGGGTCATCAACAAGAAAAATCTGCCGATCCTGGCCATCAATCTGGGTGGATTGGGCTTCCTGACCGAGACCTCCGTGGAGGGGCTTTACTCGGCGTTGGAGGACGCCTTGGCCGGGAGGGGAAAGACCCAGATACGCACTCAGATGCAAGCGGAGGTCGTTCGAACCGGAGAGATCATCTCTCAGTTCCGTGCCTTGAACGACGTGGTGCTGAACAAAGGGGCTATCGCCCGCATCCTGGACTTTGAGGTCTCCGTGGAGGAGCATTTTGTGGCTTCCTACCGGGCCGACGGCCTGATTGTCTCCACCCCCACGGGCTCCACGGCCTATTCGCTGGCTGCCGGCGGACCGGTGGTGTATCCCTCCGTGGATGCACTGATCATCACGCCCATTTGCGCCCATACGTTGAGCAACCGGCCTCTTGTGGTCCCCGATTCGGTGACCGTGGAGGTGACGATCAAGACCCCGCGAGAGTCGGTCTATTTGACGGTGGACGGGCAGGTGGGCGTGGGCTTACGGACGGATGACTTGGTCCGGGTCTGGAAGTCGGAGCAGAAAGTGGAGTTGATTGTGCCGGCGAACCAAAGCTTTTTCGACGTCCTCCGGCAGAAATTGAAGTGGGCGGAGCGATAATCTCTAGTGCACGGGCTTTAAGCTCGGAAGAGAATCCTTCTCGTCCCGAAGCAGGTCCTCCACCGATTCCCGCGGCCGGATCAAGCTGGCCTGCCCTGCCTCGAGAAGGACTTCCGCGGGGCGGGGGCGGCTGTTGTAATTGGAGGCCAGGACGTAGCCATAGGCGCCGGCGGTGAGAATGGCGAGCAGGTCGCCCGGCACGATCGCTTCCACGATTCGATCCTGCGCCAGAAAGTCACCCGTCTCGCAAAGAGGGCCGACCACGTCCGCGCGAAAGCGCTCTCCCGGCCGCCGTTCGACGGGGAGGATTTCATGGTAGGAGCCGTAAAGGGCGGGCCGGAGCAGGTCACTCATGCCCGCGTCCAGCACCACAAAACTCTTCGGTTTTTTTCGTTTCACGTAGAGAACGCGCGTTAGAAGGATTCCCGCATTGCCCACCAGGGAACGGCCGGGCTCCAGAATGAGCCGGTAACCCGATCCGCGAAGTTTTTGCGCAAGCCCGGCGGCCAGATCATCCAGCTTGATCGGCTGCTCACGGTTGTATCGGATTCCGAATCCTCCTCCCAAGTCCAGATATTCAACCTCGATGCCGTTATGGCGAAGATCATTGGCTATGCGATGAATTTCACGGAAAGCTGCGAGGAAGGGACGGGTTTCGAGGATCTGAGATCCGATGTGGCAGGCGACGCCCCGCACTCTTAGATGAGGCGAAGCCTCCGCCCGCCGGTAAAGCTCCCTGGCTTCCCCGGTCGGAATCCCGAACTTGTGCTCCACCCGCCCGGTGGCCACGTAGGGATGAGTATCCGCTTCTACGTCCGGATTGATTCGGATGGCAATCGGAGCCGTCTTTCCCACCGCCTGTGCCCGTTGCTCGATGCACTCCAGCTCGCCGTGAGATTCCACGTTGAGCATCAAGATTCCGAATTGGAGGGCCTGGTCGATTTCCTCGGTCGTCTTTCCCACACCGGAAAAGACCACCCGGTTGGGTTGGACTCCGACGTGTCGGACACGAGCCAGTTCTCCGCCCGAGACGACGTCGAATCCGGTGCCCATTCCCGCCAATAGAGAAAGAATCGTCAGGTTCGAGTTGGCCTTCACCGAGTAGCAGATCAAACGGGGAATCTCGGCGAACGCCTGGTTCAACTTCGAGTAGTTTGCCTCGATCCGGCGGCGGCTGTAGAAGTACGTAGGTGTCTGGAACCGCCCGGCGAGTTGAGTCAAGTCGCAAGACTCCCAAAAGAGCCGATTTTCGCGGAATTCCAGGTTCGCCATAAGTTCAACCATATATGGTAACGATCAGAGGACTTTGACGATCATCACCGTCTGGTCATCACGTTGGGTGTCGGAACCCGCGAAGGATCCCAGGACGCCGAAGACCTCGGCCAAAATCTCCTGAACGCTCTTGGTTGCCCTTCTTAGAAGCACTTCTTCCAGCCGGCGGCCGCCGAAGAACTCCCCTTCGGCGTTGAGCGCCTCATTGATTCCGTCGCTGTAATAGCACAGGACGTCTCTGGGCTCGAGGGAAACAGTGGTTTGCTCATAGCGGGTTACCTCGAGTAGTCCGAGGGGTATTCCGGTCACGTCGAGCGCACGGGCGGCTCCGGCTCGAATGAGAATCGGCAAGGGCATACCCGCGTTGGCGATCTGTAAACGCCGCCTTTCAGGTTCCCAGATGGAATAGCACAGGGTGAGGAAATGGCCCTCGATCTGTCGTTGTTGGAGCATTTGATTGAGTTGGATCATCATATCCGCGGGGGAGGGCCGCCGCGCCGCCAAGCTGCGCAGGACGCCGGTCGCCATGGCTCCATAGAGTGCCGCGGGGGCCCCTTTGCCGCTGACGTCGCCGAGGGCGAGCGAAATGGATTTTTCATCCTGCAGAATAAAATCGTAAAGATCACCCCCCAGCTCACGCGCCGGCCGGAAGTGGACGCCCACTTCCAATCCGGGAAGCGACGGGAAGGGTGTGGGGAGAATGAAGCGTTGAATCTCATGGGCCCGTGCCAAGTCCCTTTTCATCCGCGCTTCGTGTTGGGTAACTCTTTCGTAAAGCCGGGAGTTTTCAATGGCGATGGCCACCCCGGGAGCCAGGTTGGTCAGCAGCTCTTGATCGTTCAGACTGAAGGCGCCCGACCTGACACTTTCCAGATCGAGGACTCCGAGCACCCGGTCGCCGTGGATCAGGGGAACGGTAAGCTCCGTGCGCGTTTCCGGGTCGGTCTGGATGTAGCGGGAATCCCGGCGCACATCGGGAACCAGGATGGGCTGGCGAAGGTGACCCGCCGTGCCGACGATCCCCTTTCCCATCGGAATCAGCAGCTTGTCCGGGACTTCCTCGTTTCGTTTCAGCGCAATCCAGGTATTGAGGGTCTGAGTCGCCTCGTCGAGCAGCAGGATTTGGAAATTGTCGTACTCGATGACGCGCCGCACCACTTCCCCCAGCTTTAGAAGCAAGGGCTTGGAGTCCAAGATGGAGCTGAATTCGCGGTTGATTTCTCCCAGCAGCGCCAGGTTGCGAGCTTGACGGACGCTGCGACGGTAAAGCCGCGCGTTCTCGATGGACATGGCGATGGGAGCCGCCAGAAGGGTGAGGAAGCGCTGGTCTCTTTCGGTGAAGAAATTCGTGGGACCCGCCTCCAGGTCCAGAACGCCGATGGTCCGCCCTTTGGCAATGAGAGGGATCGCAAGCTCCGAGCGGACCGATTCCACCGATTTGATGTAACCGGGGTACTGATCCACGTCATGGACCAGTACCGGACGGCGGGTGGCCGCAGCCCGCCCTACGATTCCCTCATTCAGACCCACCCTCAAAGAGCGTTCCACTTCCTTGGG
Organism: Terriglobia bacterium; assembly: GCA_965222885.1. Classification (GTDB taxonomy): domain Bacteria; phylum Acidobacteriota; class Terriglobia; order UBA7540; family JAPUME01. Next base: position 3,272,856 of record OZ244973.1, on the reverse strand, counting down.
GTGCCCCACGCTGAATCGGATCGAGAGCTGTTGGGTCTTTTCGTTGAGCAGCAGAATGGCGAAAATCTCGAAATCGATGACGCGCTTCACCAGTTCCGCAATGCGCGGCATCAACTCGTCGAGATGAAGGACAGAGGTGAGTTGGTCGTAGGTTTCCAGGACCAAGCTGACCAGTTCGGCTGACTCCCCCGTTTGGGCGGGAGCCGATATTTCCTGCGGCATGAGCCTTACTCCGGTATCCCCGGGAACCAGACATGGCTTGGATGGGGAGGACAAGTGACAGCCCGACAGTATGCCGCCGGCCCATTGGTATGCCCCTCTCGCCTTACGGAAGACTTAGGCTAAATTCGCAAGGGTCTTAGCGGCGAGAGGGGAACCATCCATCACTGCACAATGCCTAGGAAATGACTATGATAGCATACCTGTCGGCGGTTCCTTTTGCGGGACGTGAATCCCCCTATCCCACTGGCTCGATCATTCGTGAGACGGCCGGGAAGAGCTGGCGACAATCCGGCCAGGATCGGTGGGATGTGCCGATGGTTCCACGTCGCGCTTCGGCAGGGGACCCGACCAGCGGGTTTCCGGCCATGGACGAATCTACCCTGGGCGGGAAAGGTTTTTGGTTTTCATCCTGGAGATCGTTGGCCTCGATGACGACCGTGCGGGGATCTTCCAGGCCGTCTGGCTGTGTCTGGTTATGTATATAATTTCCAACGAAAAAAAGAGGGAGAGCGCATTGGCTCTCCCTCCTAACCGCGTCGGGTTTTGGTCTCGATAGAATCGAGCTTAACTCAGTACCTTCGGGGCTTAGAGTTCAACTCTTCGGGTACTGGGTCAAATATGTATCAAGCAAAGCTGGTGCCAAAGAGAAACTTTTCGTCGCTCATGCCAAGTTTCGCGTTTTCTATTGGAAACACTTGAGTTATCCTGCTGGCGGCAGTCTTATCCGCGAGGACTTGTCTTCTTAATCGGTAGTCGCAATTTCCATTTTTGGAAGGAAATTCTGAATTTCGGAGATTTTCTCCAAGAAGTGGAATCTCCTCGTTTTTTGCTGATCGTTCGATACCTGGTCCTCTAAGATCTGTCGAAAGGCGGAAACACTTTCAGCACCCGGCTGAGCGCAAAATCCGAGGCGTGTATAATGGACTGATGCTTGAAGTTCTGTTCTGTCCTTATTGTGGCCAAAAGGCCCGGCCGGCGGACGACCGCGATTCTTATTGCGAGAGTTGTGATATTACCTTCTATGTGGTACTTCCTGATGAGTACCGCATAGAAGATTGACGAAGGGTCAAGTAACGGATTCCGATCCGGGTCTTTCTCTCTCTCAACCTGATGTTTGCCCGTAAGATTAAAGTCTTCTGCGTCGAGGCGGGAGCTTCTCGGCCTTGTCCGGTCGAATGGCTGGATAGTTATTGTATGCGGAGTTTCACCGGGCGCGCGGCCTTCGATGAGACGCTTCCGGTGTCGGAAGGGGTCATGGAGGCGAGTTTTGGGGTGGACCTGGAAGCTCTGAGGGTGGATATGGAAGATTGGTGCACGCGAAAATTCGGCCGCGGCACTCCTGTCCGCCTCTCTCTCCGGGAACCGTAGGCTTGGCCGTGGGATATGGGACCTCATCCCGCTCGGCACTCAACACCTCATACGGAATCCGCACAACGCTTTACTCTTCCAGTTCCCCCAACCGCGGGGAGAGAGGGCTACGGTTCGACTTGGGAGCCACGCGGGCTTGGCCTTTTCGGTTCTTGGTCAATAAGTCCTTTAGATGCTTTCTATTGAGCGTACCGACCGTCGTTTTCATTCGAGTCGGTGGGGTCGGAACCGGACCCTCGCGTGGAAAAGCGCTACGGGAATGAAACGAAGGCGGCGGGTAGCAAGGGAGGGAGGGGGAAGTGGACCTGTCAGGAATCCATCCAGGTCCACTTCCCGTGTCAGTCATGGGTCGTGGTTAGTCAGATTAGATGTTCCCGGCTTGTGAAGAGTTGCCTTTGCCCCTCCGAAAATAATGGTGCTGCCTGTTTCCAACTTTATTTTAGGGCCGGGAGTTAGTCGGTGAGGGAAACCAAAAACGTATATAATTTCCCGCAAGCGAAACAATTGCCCCTTGGGTAGGGAGCATCGGTCCATGCAGATTTCGGTTAACGATTTTGAGGTGGAATCAAAGCTCTGGGGAGGCTTTTATCGCTGTCGTTTCAAGCGGATCGCTTCGGCCATTGCCACCCGTCAAAGTGACACGCTGGACTGTTTTTTTCAGGTGGACGATCGCATGGTCACCGTGGCCATTTCCCTTCCGGGACTGGCCGAATTCAAGCGTCGCACGGGGAAAGGCCTGGATGACCAACAGACGGTGGACTTAGCCGCCTTGTCTTTGCGAAGGGCGCTGGAGAGGGGGGAATCAGTGTCTGCCCCCCTGATGGTCGGCACCCAGACCCTGATCGAGTTGGCCGGGGAGCTTGCATTCCACTGAGGAAAGGCTATTTACCGACAGGGTTTATCCATAATCCTTCTTCCTGCCAAGTTCATTTTCCTACCCACCGAGGGATCAGGTCCCGGCGGATGCGCGTTCAGCGGACGTGTTCCGGAAACCTTTCGCAATCCACCACCGGGTCCACAGGAGTGCCGGTGGAAGTGATAAGATGGATTACAGTCAGAGTTGGAGGGTTTCGTTTGACTTCCCGAAAACGCCTGGGATGGAGTCTGGGCCTTGTGGGGTTGAGCTTGGCCTGCTTGACGGTGCTGCTCGAAGCGCAGCAGCCGGGGCCGCGCGTGTATGTATTGCTCTGGTTCGATACGGAAGACTATATCCTCCCGCAGAGTGGGGAAGCGGCCAAGCGTTTGGCGGTCTTCTTGTCCCAGCGTGATATTCTGGCGACCTTCAAGGTGGTCGGAGAAGTCGCGCGCGTGTACCGAAATCGGAATCGGGAGGACGTGATTGCAGCGCTGGCAAAGCACGAGATCGGCTACCACACCAGGTTCCATAGCCGCCATCCTACCCCTGCGCAATATCTGAACGCGCTCGGCTGGGAAGACGGCGTGGAGGAGTTCGACCGCCGCGAGCGGCCCGGCTTGCAAGGGGTGCGCCGGCTGTTCGGAAAAGCTCCCACCTGCTTCGGCCAGCCCGGAGCTTCCTGGGCTCCCCAGATCTACGGTGCGCTGCGGAAATGGGGCATCTCCGTTTACCTGGGTGTGGCCCGGCACGTTCGGCTCAAGGGTAAACCTTTTTGGTATGGAGGTGTGCTGAACTTCTTGGATTCTTCGGCGACTTTGCGGCTGCGGCCCAACGCCGACTTCACCAATCTCGACGAGGTAAAAAACAGATTCTCTTCCCTCTACGAGCGACGGCTGGCCGAAGGCGGAGGCGTCATTTCCGTCTATTACCATCCCTGCGAATTCGTCCATCGGGAATTTTCAGACCAGGTGAACTTCGCACGGGGAGCCAACCCGCCACCCGCTGAATGGAAGCCCCCCCCGACCCGCTCGGTGGCCGCCTCTGAGGCTGCCTTCGCATACTTTCAAGAATTTGTGGATTCTATGACGGCGTTTCCACGGATTCGATTCATCACAGCCTCCCAGGTCCTGCCGCTCTTCCGTGATGGGGCGCAGAAACGGGTTTTCAGCCGTAACGAACTCAGTGAGATTGCCCGAGGGGTGGATACGGAGATTTCCCACCAAATCTTTTCCGACTACAGCCTGGCTCCGAGCGAAATATTCACTCTGCTCACGCTTTATCTGGCCTCCCAGGTGCGAGAAGAGGGTAACGCGCCGATTACGCTTTCGGGGACCCCGTTGGGGCCCTCACGGAGTGTGCCGGTGTTGAGAGAACCGTTGCAGATTCGTTGGGACCAGTTCTTCCGTACGGTCCTGGATGTACAGGCCTCCGTAAGAAAAACCAAGAAGATTCCCTCCCCAGTTTGGTTCGGCAGTACGCCCTCGCCGCCGGAGTCCTACCTGGCAGCCGTCGCAGAGGCGTCGAGGCTGCTGCTCGAAGGCGAGCCCGTTCCCGATATAATCGAAGTCCCTCCGGCCCGATTGGCGGATGCGCAATTCGTGGCCGAGGATTCGCCGGCACTTTGGGATTGGGTGATCTTCCCGGAAGGATTTTCCGCTCCCCATCTGATCGAGCTCGCCAAACTCCAGGCTTGGACCTTGAAGCCTGCCCTGTTCTGGGAATCCACCCGAAAACGGTAAACGCGAGCGGGGTCTGCTTCGGCCCGCAGACCGGCAAGACGACACCCAAGCCGTAACGATAGGCCGCTTCTCCCTGTGGCTGGCTCGGTGGGTCTATTCCTTCGGTGGAAGGGTGGGTTTCCCGACCACTTCCTGGACCCGCTGGAGGATGAGGGAGGTCAATAAGGGATGACCCTCCAGCGGCTCGCCGACACCAATTTCCAGTCCGGGATGGCGTTGGCGTTGTTCGGCGATCAACTCAGGGAGGTCTCGCTTCAGGTGGATTCCCGTGGTTAGAAAGTAGGGAATGACGATGAGGTGGGTCTTACCCGCCGCCATAGCCTGATCGATGGAGGTACTCAAGTCCGGCTGAGCCAGCTCCAGGAAGGCTGCCTTCACATAGGCATAAGAGCCCTCGCCACCAACCTTTTCCGCCAAGGCTTCCACGGAGCGGTTGGCCGCCTCGACACGGCTGCCGTGGGCGAATAGAATGACGGCTCTCTTTTTCGGGTCCCCACTCATACGCACATCCCGACGTCGATGCCAGGCGAATTGCCTCGCCCCGAGCCAAGCGAGGAATCAGCTTTCGACCGCAGTTCGTTGCCGGCGAAGCGGGTTCCTGAGCGATTGATAATGCAGATAATTTGACACCCCACAGGTTACACCCGGCAGTGTTTTCGAGCTAAGTCAATAGCTCCCGGACCTTCGAGCACTGCCGTTCGAATTCATCGTTCTCCAAAACAGGTTGGAGGTTGCGGGTCTCTACGTCCGTTTCCAGTCCTACCCACGACTTGCAGCCCCGATACTCGGGGCGGTAAGCGATCCTCACCGGCTGCATGAGGTGGACTCGCATCAGGAGCAGGTAGAGAGGTTTTTCCGGCTTGTAATGGTACCGCATCTCGATGAAAGCGTCGTTCCAGACGTGGAATGAGGATAGCCGGAGCAGTTTTTCGAAGTCGGGAGCCACCATCACTTCGGCGACCTGAGCGAACCCGGTGAGAACAATCTCCGGGCTATTGGGAGACTCACCGGCAACGGCGGCGTCAAAGTCCGGGAGAAACTCGGCGCGCAGGTATTTTCGGTGCTGATGCTCGAAGGTCGGATAGAAAACGAATTCCCGGTGCTCCACTTGAAACTTTCCGTCTTCTTCTTCAACTCCTCCTTTACGGAGTAGGAGCAATTGGCGGCCTTGGGTCAGTGCGCGGACAACGACCGACCATTCCTTCAGTGCATACCGGATCTGCTTGACCATCACCCGTAGTATCTCCGCCTTTTGACATCTACGGCAACCCCGGGTTGCGGACCGTCAGGGAGTACGGTCAGCCAGCCCGCGCAAGATTTTCGAGGTGGCGCGCAGGGCGGAAGCCAAGGCTACGAGAACGGATTTCCCGGCTTGGGTGGCTTCCCTTGGAGTCGGCCCGTATGCATTCAGGAAAAGGGTTGCCGAGTAACCCCAAGCCTGGTCGGGATGATAAAGGCAGCGACGAATGACAAATTCCGTCGTGGCAAGGACCGGCAAATTCCTCAGAATCCGGTCCAGTTCTTCTCCCAGCCGGAGGTATGGCTCCAGTTCAAAATTGAAGCCGGGAACGTCGAAAATCAGGTCCAGATAGGCTCCCACCTTGTGGGCAGCCCCCACGTCCGCCAGCTCTTCTTGGGTCAACTCGTGGGTGGACCCAACGCCGCACTTCACGCTCCGAAAAGTGGAATCCGGCGCATTTACGGTTCTCAGAACGTCTCCCAAGGCCGGGAACTCACGGACCTCTTCCACCGAACCGATCAGCTCAGGCTGGGCTTTCAGGTCTTGGTAGCGCAGGGCCGGGTCATCCTGGCTTGCCCAGGGAATCTCCAGCTTGGGATCACTCTCCTCCAGCTCTTTTAGAATTTCAAATCGCATTCCCGCATCTCGTAACGAATACTGGCACATAACGTTATCTCATAACTCGAACGGCTTTTCACCTGCCTGGGTCTCGCGTGGGTTTACCGTGTGATATGATGCCGATGATTTTGGGGGAGTGAACTCATACGTACCCTACGAGATTCGGTGCGATTCGCCTCTTTGAGTGGGAGACACGCTGGAGGTCACTCGGAGGCCCCGCCCGCGGGGTCGGGCAAAGCTATGACGGAAGACGTTACGAAGACCTGCATGAGGTGCGGCACCCGGGAATCTCTGCGCAGCGATCCGCACATCGAGGGTGTCTATTTCTGTGCCGATTGCTGGGAGGAGCGGGAAATTCTTGAACGCGCGCAGCAACTTGGCTACGATGATGAGTTCCGTGACGAGGATGGATAGGTAGGGCTGGCTTGCCGACGGCCTTTGCTCCTGAGCGAATCGCGACGGAAGTCGCTCCGCCGTAAGGGAGGGTTCATGGCTTGGTGGACCTCGCGCCGCATCCCGGAGCCGGAGGTCATGGGCGAGGCAGAGGAGGTCTCCGCCTATGTGTCGGCTGCGGACCAGGATTACCTGGACGGACTCGACGATACTTTCGTAGATCAAGTATTGGAAATAGGATTGGGGTCGGGCCTCGTGCTGGATTTAGGTACCGGCCCGGGCGGAATTCCTCTGAAAGTGGCCCGCAGGAATCCTCAATTGCGGGTGGTGGGGCTTGACCGTTCCTTGGCCATGATCCGAACGGCCCGGCAGCAAGCCGAGAAGCAGAATCTCCTGGACCGGGTTTTCTTTCTGTCGGGTGACGCAAACCGGATCTGCTTTCCGGATGGTAACTTTGACCTTGTGGTCTCGAATTCCTTGCTGCATCACTTGGCGGATCCGATAAGGGCTTTCCGGGAGATGGCGCGCGTCACGCGGCGAGGAGGCTGGATTTTACTGCGCGATCTGCGCCGGCCTTCCCGCTGGTTGTTTTCCTGGCACGTCCGCCGGTATGGCCGCCACTATGCGGGCTTGATGAGAGAATTGTACGAGGCGTCGGTTCGTGCATCTTATACTTTGCAGGAGCTGGTTGATTTGCTGCGGCAGGCCTCCCTCGGAAGGGCTCGCACATTCTCCTTCTGGCGGACTCACATTGGATTCTTGCTGCGGTCTGACTGAACCAATCGAAAAGCAATTCGGCAGGACTGACCCGCGGGGTAGTGATTCGCATGAAAGGGAAAAACTGGCTCCTGGTTTTTTTCGGGATCGTCGTGTTGCTGGTCGTGGCTCTGGCGGTGGCACTGCCCATTCTGCTGGACGTAAACCGCTACAAGGATCAGGTATCCGCTCAGATTGAATCGGCCACCGGCAAGCCGGTGTCGATCGGCCGCCTCGCGCTCACCGTGTGGCCGACGCTTTCCGTGCAGGTGGATGATTTCGAACTGGGGAATGGAAGGGGTTTTCCCAAAGGGCACCTGCTCAAGACGGAACGGATTTACGCGGTACTTGACCTGGGCGCGTTGCTCGACCGGAAACTCCGCATCACATCTGTTGAAATCGACCGGCCGGATATTCACCTGCTTTCGGGCGCGCACGGCCGCTGGAATTTTGCGATGGCGTCGCGGCAACCGGCTGGTTCGATTCGCCCCGTGTCCGATTCCTCCTCCTTTTCGCTCGGGACCATCTCTTCGGTCAAGATTGTTGAAGGTGAACTGCGCGTGGCGGGCCTTACGAAAGGCGGCCGGGTCGGGAAACCATATTTCGGAGCTTCCCACCTCGACTGCGACTTCGTGGACGTGGATTTATCTTTTTTGGATCATGGGCAAAGCTCGAATTTGCCCCTGCGTCGGAAGCCTTCTTTCCGGTTGGTCCAAGGGGCCGGACTCGGCGATGCAGCCGAGAACAGACCCATCGCTCGCGGCACGATTCGGGCCAACTCGTTGATCCTGGGACCGTTTCACGCGGCCGCGGCGCGCTCGAAGGTGAGCCTGTTCGAGAAAGAGGTTCTGCTGGAAGATTGGGACTTGGAATTTTACGAGGGAAAAGTTGCGGGGAATTTCTCCACCAACTGGGCGGGCGAGCCGCCGCGGTATCACGCCCATCTGACCGTGCGCGGCGTGAACGGGGGGAAATTCATGGAAGCGTTTCCCGACCGAAGAGGGAAGATGACGGGGACCCTGGACGGCGAGTTGGAGCTGCGCGGGGTGCTCGCGGAATCTTCCGATCCGCTCCACGGGATGCAAGGCAGCGGAAAGTTAACGGTGAAGCACGGACGGCTGCCTTGGCTGAAATTGAACGAGCCCTTGCAGGCTTTTGCCCGGAAAGAAGGCGTGCCGGCGCTTTCCGCTGACCCGGGCGCTTTTTCCCTCCTCACGAGCGACGTCCAGATTGCCCAAAGCCGGATTACCAGTGAGAAGGTCCGGGTCGAAGCGGAAGGGCTCAGGATTCAAGCGGCGGGAACTGTTATCCCCGCCGGGAAGGGAAATCTGAGCTACCAGGGCGTGGCGGAAATCTCCATGGCCGAGCAGCCGTGGATGTTGGTGTTGACGGCTCTCACCGAAGCCACCTATGCCGACGGCGTCCTGCGGGTTCCTTTCACGCTTTCCGGCACGTTTGCGGCCATCAAGTTCGGGACGAAAGCGCGGCGCGATCTGGGCCGGCAACTGGCGAATCAACTCTTGTCTTCGTTTACGTCCCAAAAGAAGACGGGAGAGCGGACCGAAGCGTCTCAGCCGACCCAAGCCACTCCCGAGAAGCCGGACCCGAAGCAGATGCTGCGAGGTTTGCGCGACATGTTCCGCAAAAAGCGGTCGCCGGAAAAAGACTGAGTCGGCCCCTGCTGCCGGGGAGACCGCCGCAGATACCCAGCAAGAGACCTCTGGGCCCAAGCCTTGAACCCGTTTTCTAGCTTTTCGAGTGGAGCCGGTGGCGACCGTTCAGCAAGGTGGCGAGTTCCATCAGGTTTTCGAGAAGGAAGTCAGGGGGAGCCGCCTCCAGGGTGGGGCTCCCGAACCCGTACTTGACCCCGCAAGTCCAGATGCCGGCGTTGCGGCCGGTGAGCACGTCGGTATCCGAGTCGCCTACCATCATCGATTCCCGGAGTCCGGTTCCGGTCTGCTCCAGCAGTTTGAATACTCCGATGGGGTGGGGTTTTTTTTGCGCGAAGCTGTTTCCGCCATAGACTTCCACGAAATGGCTGGCCAGACCCAAGCCTCGGAGAATGGCTCGGCTGAAATTGACCGGTTTGTTGGTGAGCACCGCCAGCGAATATCCGCTTAAGGCTTGCAGCGCTTCGGCAACGCCCGGATAGGTGGCGGTATTGTCCAGCATGTGCTCCCAATAGTATTGCAGAAAAATCTGTACTCCTTGCTGGACTTCCTCGTCGGTGACCGGCTCGCCCAGGGCACGGCGTACCAGTACGGGTGCTCCCTGGCCCACCAGGGAAAAAATCCGGTCGTGATCGAGAGCCGGACGCCCCATCGTGGTACACATGTGATTGACGCTGAGCGCCAAGTCCAGCTTGCTGTCGATCAGCGTTCCGTCCAGATCGAAAATCAGGAGCCGGATATCCTGGAGGGATGGGTTGAGCATGCGATCCTTTTCCAAAGTGTCCAAACTCTCCACTCTATCATACCCGAAAACGGCATGGCGTTTCCCAGAGCGCGGAGTCGAGGCTCGGACGGCGGCGCGGAAACGGAACCAACCGAACCGAGGTTTCGCCCCTTCCCCTTGACGGTTGGTTGCCAAGAGACGCAAAATTTGTTCCGTCCCCTAGGCAAGGGGAAGGGCGGGGCGCAAACAGGAGGAGTCATGCACAGACGGGCATTCATAAACGCGGCTGCAGTCACGGCGGCGGGTTTAGCGATCAAACCCTGGGCGATGGCGCGGGATTGGAACGATCCCGCCTCGGTTCGCTATCCGGACCCGGACGTTGAGGTGATCGACCCGCGATTTGCGAAATACAAATTGGGTAACGCGGCTGTCGAGCGGCTCTACACCGGAACCCGATGGGCGGAGGGTCCCGTCTGGTTCGGCGACGGCCGCTTTCTGCTCTGGAGCGATATTCCCAACAACCGGATCATGCGGTGGGTCGAGGAGACCGGCGCGGTAAGTGTTTTTCGCAAACCCTCGAACTTCAGCAATGGCAACACCCGCGACAAGCAAGGGCGGCTGATTACCTGTGAGCACGGTGCCCGCCGCGTAACACGCACCGAGCATGACGGTACCCGCACGGTGCTGCTCGACCGGTTTGAGAAGAGGCGATTGAACGCACCTAATGACGCCGTGGTCCATTCCAACGGCGGGATTTGGTTTACCGATCCCGGCTACGGCATCCTCATGAACTACGAGGGCCACAAGGCGGAATTTGAATTGCCGACGCGCGTCTATCACATCGACCCGGACAACGGAAAGGCGACCGTTGTGGCGGAAGAGATCGAAAAACCGAACGGCCTCTGTTTCTCGCCCGATGAATCCAAGCTGTACGTCGCCGATACGGGAGTGTCACACAAGCCCGGCCATCCGCGCCATATTCGGGTCTATGACGTGGTGAAAGGAAAGCGCCTCGCCAACGGCCGCATGTTTGCCGATATGGCGCCCGGCCTGGCCGACGGCATCCGGTGCGACATCGACGGAAATCTCTGGGCCAGCGCAGGTTGGGCCGGCGAGGGCTATGATGGTGTGCACGTCTTCGCGCCCGACGGCACTCTGATCGGGAAAATCCACCTTCCTGAGATCTGCTCGAACCTCTGTTTCGGAGGGGTGAAGCGTAACCGGCTGTTTATGACCGGCAGCCAATCCCTCTACTCCGTTTACGTCGAGACGCAAGGCGCGCAGGTCCCCTGACCGGATGATGGTCGGTCAGGTCTGTTGAGCTCCGGCTGTGGACGACGAGTGCAGCCTCGAGGTCACGAAGAAGCTCACGCAACTGAGCAGGTAGAAGATGACGATGGCCGGGATGATGGCCGTCAATTGGCTGAGAATGTGCGCGGGAGCCGTGATTTCTCCCGGTGCAAAGCCCTGGCCCGGGGCATGGAAGTAGCCGGGAACGTTCAGGTAGGCATTCAGTAGGATTCCCGTGATGATCAGGCCGTACATGGTCAAGGCCAGCAGCCCCACCGGGGGCAGGAGGTGGCGATAGCGACCGAATCCGGTGTGGGCTCCCGCGAAGCCGAAATAGAGCGCCAAGAAAAGGGTCAGGATGGTGAGACTTGTCGGGTGAGTCCCCTTTTCATAGGGAACTCCCAAGGCTCCTACCGCCAGCCGGACCGTTCCCATCAGGACGAGCAGGAGAATCCCCCACCGCACAAAGTGAACGTATTCGCCGAAGGGTTTTCCGAATAGCTTGCGGCGCAAACCCGATTCGGGCGCAGCGGGAAGCCCGCGTTTGTGCTGCTGGGTGTTCCTGCCCAGCTTCTCGCGAATCTGCTCGGCCAGTAAATGCCGCAACTCCGTGGTGCGGATACCGGAATATTGGATCCATTCCACGCGCAGCACCATGGGCCGCTCGCCGCGCTGCACGACAAAGCCCAGCAACTCCCGTGTCGATTCCACCAGGATGTCCACCAGCTTCAACTGCGGGTCCAATTCGGTCAGTATCGGCTCTACCCGATGGCGAATATTCTGTTTTCGTTCCTGGCTTAGATTCATGGGTGCCTGGCTCGAACCTCGCTAAGCTTGCAGGTGGTAGGGAACGCTCGTGACCACGATCTTGGGTTTGAAAAGCAGCGCCGCTTTGATCAACAGTCCACTCTGATTATGCAGAATGTGTTGCCACCACCGGGCGGAAACAAACTCCGGCAACAGGACGGTTACAATACCATTTTCACGGAATTGTTCCACCTCTTCCAGAAACGTTAGGAAGGGCGACAAGAGGGAACGATAAGGTGATTCCAGAATTACCAGAGGCACATCCGGAGCTCGTTCATGCCAGGTGCGGGACAATCGGACCGGGTCCTGGTTTTGGACGTTGATCAGGACGGCGATTACGTCTTTCGAGATAGACTGCGCATATCGCAATGCCTCCAACGTCACCTTGTTGATGCTGGACACGGGCATAATCACCGTGTGCTTCAAGGGACGTGCACGGTCGTACTCGCTCAGGGTCATCTGCTTGCCGATCACTTGATAGTGGGTGTTGATCTTATGGAAAACCCAGATCAGCGAGGGAATCACTACAATGATCAGCCAAGCTCCGTGGAGGAACTTGAACCAAGCTACCACCAGCAGAGCCAACCCCGTGGCGGAAGCTCCCACCCCATTCAAGATCATCCGTGCCCGACGGCCCCGCGCCGGGGTTTTCCTCCAGTGGGCGACCAGTCCGGCCTGGCACAGGGTGAAGGAGATAAACACTCCGATCATGTAAAGGGGAATCAGACTGTGGACGTCGGCCTTGAAGAAGATGACCAGGAGCGAGGCCGCCACGCCCAGGATGACAACTCCGTTTGAGAAGACCAACCGGTCACCCAGCATCATGAACTGCCGGGGCAGAAACCGGTCGCGCGCCATCACGGACGCCAGACGCGGAAATCCGGCAAAGCTGGTGTTCGCCGCCAGAATTAAAATTCCCATCGTGACGACCTGGAAGAGGAAATAGACATTCGTCGTGCCGAACACCGAACGCGCCAACTGGGAAAGAACCGTCTCTCCCCCTTCGACCGGAGAGAGCCCCTTCAGGTGGGTCAGAAAAGTGATTCCCAGGAAGAGGCTGCCCAGAATGCCGGCCAAGGTAAAAAGCGTAAGCGAGGCATTCCGAGAGATGGGGGACTGAAAGGCTTTCACGCCGTTGGCTACCGCTTCAATACCCGTAAGCGCCGTGCAGCCGGAAGCAAAAGCCCGCAGCAGGAGCAGAAAGGCCAAAGGCCCCAGATCGGGCGGCGGAGCCAGAGGTGCCGGGGCAGCCTCCCAAGTGCCGGTGAAGTGCTTGTGGAATCCCAGGATGATCAGGGTGAGTGCCAACCCTACGAACAGATAGACCGGAAAAGCGAAGACCCGCGCCGATTCTCTTACCCCACGCAGGTTGGCCACCACGATCACAAAGATCGCCAGCAGCACCAACGCCAAGCGGTGAGGGTAGAGCGCCGGCACGGCAGAGGTGATGGCGGCGATCCCGGCGGTAACACTGACGGCCACCGTCAGCACGTAGTCGATCAGCAGCGCCGCGCCGGCCGTCAGACTCGCGAGCTTCCCCAGATTCTCCTTGGCGACCGAGTAGTCGCCCCCACCTGTAGGATAGGCGTAAATGCTCTGGCTGTAAGAGATAACGAGCATCACCAGGAGGCCGATAATCACCATCGAGGCCGGAACCGAAAGCGAAAGGACCACGACGGTCGCGCCCATCAGGGCCAGCATCATCTCTTCGGTGGCGTAGGCTACCGAGGAGAGTGAGTCGGACGCGAACACGGCCAGGGCTGACTTTTTGCTGAGCTTCTGCTCCTGAAGTTCGGTGGTTCTAAGAGGATGACCGATAAGAAGTTTCTTGATTCGTCCCCACATGGCTCTCCTCACACTTTTAGCACAGCACCCCACGGGCATCAAGGACTGGGTTTTTCATAACCTGGGAGAATGCCAGTCGTGGGGGTCGAGCCGGCTGCACGGAGGACGGTCAGGCTACGTTGGAGCCGTGTCGGGCGGGTGACTTGAGGTCCATCGCGAGCCCCTTCCCCAGGGCCTTCCAATCAAGGGAACTCTCGAACAGTGAGGCAAGCGAGTCGGGTGATGCAGCATTCGAGGCCAAGCCCTCTTGATAGGGGACCTCTCCGATGCGGGGTTCCGGGGCGAGTCTGCGAAGCGCCAGTTGATTGGACTCCACCAAATCCGCGGGTGTGGGTTGATGAGTGTTGATCAGGTAGCCGCATGTTTTGAACCCGCCTTGGCGGAGATAGGTCAGGGAAAGCAGGGTATGATTCAAGGTGCCTAGCTTCGCCGTGGTTACCAGCAGGACAGAGAGATTCCATTCCCGCGCCAGGTCGGCGAAGTTGAAGCCTGCGCGGATCGGCACCATGAGACCGCCCGCGCCTTCCACCAACGTAATTTGATGATTCGCAAGGATTTCTCGGTAATTTTGGCTCAAGCGAGATATTTCAATTTCACTTCCCGCTTCCAGAGAGGCCACCCAGGGGGCCCGGGGGGCCGAAAATCGGTAAGGACAAAGGGTGTCGAGAGTTTCCCGGCAGCCGGAATAGTGCTTTAGCCGCAGGGCGTCGTCGGGCTCGAGGTTGCCGCCGCGCTCCGGGCAGCCCGTCTCGACGGGCTTCATCACCCCCACGCGGAAGCCGCGACGGCTCAGCGCGGCGGCGAGCCCCGAGGCTACGAAGGTTTTCCCCACCCCCGTGTCGGTGCCGGTGACGAGCACCCCTTTCAACGGCCTGTCGTGACCTCCTGGATGGCAATCCGGGTTACCTCTACGAGCCGGGCAAGTTCTTCCCTGGAGACGCATAGCGGCGGCATGAGAATAACCACGTCGCCCAACGGGCGGATGATGACCCCGAGTTCTCGTACCCTTTCGCAGACGCGCTTCGCCATTCGTTTCTCCGGAGGGTACGCCCGTCGCGACTGCCGATCCTCGGCCAGCTCAATCCCTACCATGAATCCTTTCTGGCGCAGGTCGGCGACGTGAGCCAGAGGGCGGATCTCACTCTGAAGCTGATCCTGGAGAAAGGCAATCTTGGGTGCCAGGCATTCGAGAACTCTTTCTTTCTCGAATATCTCCAGACTGGCCAGACCGGCTGCGCAGGCCAGCGGGTTGCCGGTATAGGTATGCCCGTGGAAAAACGTCTTGAATTCGGCATATTCGCCCAGGAACGCGGAGAAGACCTCCTCGGTGGTCAGGGTGGCGGCCAGCGGCAGGTAACCTCCCGAGATGCCTTTCCCCAGGCAGAGGACGTCCGGGCTGACGCGGGCCTGATCGCAGGCAAACAGGTTCCCCGTGCGGCCGAATCCCGTGGCGACCTCGTCGGCGATCAACAGAGCGCCGTGGGCGCGCACCCGTTTCCCCAGTCGCTCCACGAACGCGGCCGGCTGGGCCCACATTCCCGCCGCACCCTGCATGAGCGGCTCGATGATCACCGCCGCCAAGTTGGCTCCGTGTCGATCGAAAACTTCCTCGGCTTCTCGAAGCGAAGCCGCGAGGGCTTCCGCTTCATCCATTCCCTCGTGGTAACGGAAGATGTGTGGCGGCCGGATGCGGTGGCAGCCGAAGAGCAACTCGCGGTGAAAGTGATGGAAGGTCTCGCTGTAGCCCACGCTCATGGCTCCGACGGTGTCGCCGTGGTAGGAGCCGGTTAGGGAGGCGAACTGATTCCGCTGGGGTTCGCCCCGCAGCTTCCAGTATTGAACGGCGATTTTGAGGGCGACCTCCACCGCAGTCGCCCCTGAATCGGAGTAGAATACTTTGGCGAGCCCCGGTGGTGCGACCTCGACCAGTTTTTTCCCCAGCCGAGCGGAGGGTTCGTTGGCCAGCCCCAGCAGAGTCGAGTGCGCTATCCTTGCCAGTTGCCCGCCAATGGCCGCGTTGATTTCACGGTGGCCGTGTCCATGGATATTGGCCCACAAGGAAGAAACGCCGTCCAGGTACCGCCGGCCACGGTCGTCATAGAGGTAACAGCCTTCACCGCGGACGATGACCACGGGGTCTTCCCGCAGCCACTCCTGCATCTGCGTGAAGGGATGCCACAGGTAGCCGTGGTCCCATTGCTTTAGCTTGTCGTGGCGGATACCGTCGTGCATTTCTGTCTGTTTCTGCGGGTCCGGATTTGCGCGAAGGCCTTTAACGCCTCCGACAAATCCTCCCGCGAATGGGTAGCCATGGGAGTCGCGCGCAGGCGGCAAGTTCCGGGCGGTACGGTCGGTGGCCGCAAACCCTGCACGAAAACGCCTTGATCCAGCAATTCACGGGTGATCTCCATAGTCGGGTCGGCTTCACCGACCAGGATGGGGATGATATGACTGGCTTCCGAGAGCAATCTCCATCCCTGATCCTTTAGGCCCTCGCGAACGAGTTTTGCATTTTCCCGGAGGGACCTGCGCCGTTCCGGTTCCCGGCCTACCACGTCCAGGGCAGCCAGGGAGGCGGCTACGGTCGCCGGAGGCAACGCCGTGGAATAGATAAAGCTGCGCGCGCGATTGATGAGATATTGCATGACCTGTTCTCGGCCGGCTACGAAGGCCCCGAAGCTCCCGAAAGCTTTGCTGAAAGTACCCATGCGCAGATCCACTTGCTCTTCGAGATGAAGCTCTTCCACCAGGCCCCTCCCTTGCGGACCCAAGACCCCCACCGCGTGGGCTTCGTCCACTACCACAAGAGCATCGAAGCGCCGGGCCAGTTGGACAATCTCCGCCAGAGGCGCCCGGTCTCCATCCACCGAAAAGATGGACTCGGTAAGAATCATCCTCTTTCCGTTTCGGTTGCGGGACTGTTCGAGGAGGATTCCCAGATGCTCGGGGTCGGCGTGGTGGAAGACGCGGGTTTCGGCGCGGGCGAGTCGGCAGCCGTCGATCAGGCTTGCATGGTTCAGTTGATCGCTGAAGATCAGATCAGCCTCGCCGGCAAGAGCCGGGATCAGGCCTACATTGGCCTGGTAGCCGGAGTTGAACACCAGTGCCGCCTCGGAACCCATGAAGGCGGCCACCCTTTCCTCCAGTTGCCGGTGAAGTTCCAGACTTCCGCTGATGAGTCTGGAAGCCGAGGCGCTGCAACCGTACTGTTGGGTGGCGCGGCTTGCGGCGGCAATCAGCGCGGGATGATCGGCCAGTCCCAGGTAATTATTGGAGCAGAAAAGCAGAATGGGTTGCCGATTGAGGAATGTCCGCGGCGCGGCGCGCTCGGCCCACCGCAGTTCCCGCAGAAGATGCTGTTGCCGGAGCGATTCAAGTTCATCCTTGGGCCAATTCATACGCGCTCCGTGGGGACTCGTAGAGGGCTACTTCGAAGCCGAGGTCCGAGATCATCTGCAGGTCCTCGGTCGGTTCCTGCCCGCAAGTGGTCAGGTAGTCGCCTATGAAAATGGAATCGGCCACGTACAGCCCCAAGGATTGCAGGGATCGCAGATGAAATTCCCGCCCTCCGGCGATCCGAATCTCCTTGGAGGGATTCCAGAAGCGGTAAAGGCAGAGGATGGCCAGGCACTTGGTGGGGGTCAGTGTGTGTTGCTTCTCGAGTGGGGTGCCCTGGATGGGAACGAGGAAATTGATGGGGATGGAATCGACGTCCAGTTTGCGCAGTTCCCGCGCCAGTTGAACGATGTCGTCGTCGGTTTCTCCCATGCCGAAGATGCCGCCGCAGCAGGGAGAAAGCTGCGCCTTTTTGACCGCCTCGATGGTTCGGACGCGGTCCTGGTAGGTGTGAGTCGAGCAGATGTCGGAATAGAATGCCTCACTGGTATTCAGATTGTGGTTTACGCGGTCCACGCCGGCTTCCCGCAACCGCTCGGCCTGAGCGTCCGAGAGGAGCCCCAGACAACAGCAGATTTTCAGTGCGTATTGCTGCTTGATCCTTTCGACGGTCCCGGCCACGTCCTCTAACTCCTTGGCGGTGGGGCCGCGGCCGCTCATGACGATGCAGTAAGTGTGCGCCTGGAGCTGGGCGGCGCGTCCGGCTCCCTCCAGGACCGTCTCCCGGGGAAGCAGTCGGTAGCGGTTGATCTCGGAGCTCGCCACACTCGACTGGGAGCAGTAGGCGCAGTCCTCTGGGCAGAGACCGCTTTTGGCGTTGATGAGCAGGTTCAATTTGACGCGCCGGCCGTGGAAGGTCTGCCGGACCTGGTAGGCGGCCTCCACCAGCGCCAGAATTTCCTCCTTTCCGGCACCGAGAACGGCCAGGGAATCCTCCCGGGTCAATAGCCCGCCGCCGAGGACTTGCTTTGCAAGATGGCTCCACTGCATGCGTTTTTCTTCAGATCGTTGTGATTTCCCGTTGGCGTTGAC
The DNA here is from genome assembly GCA_965222885.1 of Terriglobia bacterium. Classification (GTDB taxonomy): domain Bacteria; phylum Acidobacteriota; class Terriglobia; order UBA7540; family JAPUME01. Next base: position 3,254,900 of record OZ244973.1, on the reverse strand, counting down.
GAGGGAAGAAAACTTCAACCCATCTCATCAATGCCAAAGCCGGGCACCGGCACGACCTCAGAGGCTAAAGCCACCGTCTCGCAAGCGTTTCTCGGTACGGCTGAAGCCGTACCCGGACCGCCTCGTGCCAATGCGCAATAATATAATGATAATGATGCAAGGATGAGATGACTTCTTATGGATCACCTTCTCCGGGAGTTTTCGGTTTCGGTAACCCGAAATCGTCGGTCTCGTTCGCTTTCTTTTGCGGCCAGGCGAAGATGATCTCCCCGGGTCGTGCCATTCGCATCTGCTCCCGCGCCAGGTGTTCGATGGCGATCGGATCGGTTCGCAAGGCTTTGATTTCGTTCTCAAGCCGCCTGTTTTCCTGGTTCAAGAGGTCGATCTGCTGCTGAAGGTCGTTTCGATCATGCCGCAAACTCAATAGAGCCCTTAACCCGCCTTCGCCGAAGACCGCCTTCGAGACGAAGATGGAGAAACCAATCAGCAGGATTATCATCAGACCCGCGCGCAGACACCGCATTTTCTTCTTGGATTTCAAGTCAGCTAAAGATGAATTTCGGAGCGGCCTTCACCACACCCTCGTCTCGTACCCGGGGATTCCGTGGTGCCGCCATGAATCCCGTTGCCTGTCATGGCCGGACTATTGTATCTTCGCGCCTGTTTTCTGGCAACCGAATGTACTCGTTCCGGAGGATTCGTTGGCCCGGTATCCGTTTTTGCGACTTCAGGAAAGCGGGGTGAGGTTTATTTAGGGTTGTTTACGGACGGCGACCGTTTGCTAGAATACGAATGTACCCGCCCGCAAAGGGCGATGGGCCGGAGGAGATAGCGTGACCGATAAAGTGGTAGTCCTGATAACGGCAGCCAACCCGGAGGAGTGCCAAAAGATTGCCCACTCCCTGGTCGAAAACAGGCTTGCCGCTTGTGTGAATATCACCACTCCGGTGCGTTCGATTTATCGGTGGGAAGGCAAGGTCGCCGACGAGCAGGAATGCCTGATGCTGATCAAGACCAGCCGCAGCCTGTTTGGCGCGCTCCGCGACCAGGTGGCGCGTCTTCACAGCTATGACACGCCGGAAATCATTTGCCTGCCGATTCTCGCCGGCTCGCGGCAATATCTTGCCTGGCTTACGGAAAACGTGTCGGAGTGACTCCGAGGTTGGGGCCCGAAAGGTTTTCGAAGTCATCTCATGAATGGGTAATTTTCACACGGCCGTCAGGGCACGGCTGGTCAGGGCACCCCTTCAGGGGTGCCGCCAAGTGCCGAACCCAGTCCCCCCTGCGGGGCTTCAGCCCCTGAGGCAGTGTGCCATCTGGTGGGGCGCGTCATGGTCGCGCATTTATGAGAAAGGTTTTCAACAACTGTGTTGACAACCTTGTGGATAAAGCAGGTTCGGAGGAGAGCAAATCCATCTCCCGCAAGGGGATTTACCTGTTTGCACCATCCTGGAGCAGGAAGCAGGTCCCCGAGTCACCCCGGAACGTGCCGGCAGCGGCTTTCCGGCGAGACCCGCGCGCGTATTCTGTAGAATTGATTGGGTTTGGGAATGTTGGAGCCTTTGCAGGAGGCTTATCTTGCAAAAGCGGATGGCAAGCTCAGGTACGGCAAGAATCTATCTATAATTCGGGACTTCCGGGCGAGATTAGAGCAGCGGCTGAGGTTTCTTCAAGCTCACCTCGATGACCGAGTTGTCGTCGTACACTTCATATTCTTTGCCAAAAGTTTGGTAATGCTGCGCGGTTACCATAAGGACGACGCGCCCTTTCTGAACGTAGGTGAACCGATAACGTCCTTTCGAGTTGGTTTTGGCGCTCCAGGACAACTTCTTGGACCGTCTGAACTTCCCCTTCCCGGAGCTCTTGAAGCGGAGGGTAAGGCGTGCGTTGCGAATGGGTTTCCCCGTCGCGTCGTCTTTGACCAGCACGGTGAGCTTTGCATCCTCGGTTTCCGGGTCGGATTCCTGCGCCCACGTCAACCCGGCGGCTCCCAGCAGGATGAGAATGAGAAAAGTCAGGCCAAGTCGTTTTATCTGCATGGCTTATCCCTGAAGATGCGGTGCCAGGCACCTCGCTTGCTTCGTCCGCATCGATTTCCGGTTCGCTATTATACCAGCTTGGTCCTAATCGCGTCGTGAATTCTACCCTTCTTGTAGCGGGATGACCCGCAGGCGGAAACGGGTCTTTCGCAACGGGAGTCGAGTTGCGCGAGCGCGGGCAGTCCAAGGGAAGGAGTACCGTTACCCATGGGATTTTCCACCGATGCCATTCACGTCGGCCAAGAGCCTGACCCTTCGACCGGAGCCGTGGTGGTTCCGATCTATCAGACCTCGATCTTTGCTCTGGAGGAGATCGGCAAGAGCAGAGGTTATGAGTATTCCCGCTCGGCGAACCCGACCCGGGCGGCGCTGGAAAAGTGTCTTGCGGCCTTGGAGCGAGGGACGCACGGGTTCGCCTTCGCCTCCGGAGTTGCGGCGACCCACGCCGTGCTGTCGCTGCTCAAGCCGGGCGAGCACGTTGTAGCCGGCGCGAGTATCTACGGAGGCACTTACCGGCTTCTGGAACGGGTTATGAAGGACGCGGGATTGGAAGTTACCTACGTGGATACCACCGCGACGCCGGCCATCGAAGCAGCCTTCCGGCCGGCCACGCGCATGCTCTTGGTGGAGACCCCGTCCAATCCGTTGCTGGAAGTCAGCGACTTGGCCGCTTGCGCCGCGGTGGCGCGCCGGCGGGGAGCATGGATGGCCGTGGACAATACCTTTATGACGCCCTTCTATCAACGGCCGCTCGAGCGCGGCGCCCATATCGTCATCCACAGCGCGACGAAGTACCTGAACGGGCACAGCGACGGCATCGGAGGAGCCGTTATCGTGCAGGAAGCGGAGTTGGCCGAGCGGCTGAGCTTGATTCAGACGGCCGCGGGAGCCATCCTCGGCCCCTTTGACAGTTGGCTGGTGCTGCGCGGCATCAAGACCTTGTCGGTGCGCATGTCCCGGCACAGCGAAAACGCCCGGGCCGTGGCCGAGTTCCTGACCCGGCACCCGCAGGTCCCCCAGGTATTCTATCCGGGGTTGCCGGCTCATCCCGGCCACGCGCTGGCCCAAAGACAGATGGACGGGTTTGGGGGAATCGTGAGCTTCGCAACCGGGTCGTTGGCGAACGCTAAAAAGCTGTGCCGGGCGGTGAAGGTATTTACGCTGGCGGGCAGTCTGGGCGGCGTCGAGTCGATTCTCTCGCATCCGGCGACGATGTCCCACTCCGCCCTGCCGCCCGCTTTGCGCCGGCGCCTGGGTGTTGCCGATGGCTTGCTCCGCCTCTCGGTCGGCATGGAAGACCTCGACGACCTCCTCGCCGACCTGTCGCAAGCACTGGACCGGGTTTGAAGAGGGGATTCTATACGAACCAGAATGACCCAACGTCCCGCATCCCCGGGAATACTTTTTGATCTCGTTCAGAATGATGGGTGACACTTTGATAGGGTGTTGCCATGCAGATTCAAACCCGAAGGATACCCCGTGCCAGGTACCTGGCACGGGCCGCAAAACCCATGAGCCGCGCCGCTCGGCAGCGGCTCCGATGGATGGATCACTATCGAACCCACGGGCGGAACGCAGCCTTCACCTGCCGCCAAGTGCCGAACCGGGTTCGTCCCCGGCGGGGCTTTAGCCTCTGAGGGGGCAGGTCGAGCCGGTAGTTGCCCAACGCGGAAGACCACGGAGATGGGCCTGCAGAAGCAACCCTCTTGCTCTCGACGGGATTGGCCTCCCTACAACCTCCATGAGCCTTGGAATCCTGGGCATCTCGCATGCGAGGATCGTGCCACCAGGTTGTTTTGAGATGGCCATGCCTCAGCGGCTAAAGCCGCCTTGCTGGCTTGATTCTTCGCGGCACGGCTAAAGCCGTGCCCTGACCAAAAGCGGGACGTTTTGCTTTCCCAACCAGCGCGAGCCGGGCTAGGTCCCCGGCAAGCATTCCCCGCGCCGAGTGGAGAGTGGCAGGTCGTGGACCGTGAACCGGCAGGGCGTCGCCCGGGGCGTCCTGCCTCCCCGTTCCCCCAAGCTCAACGGGCACGTGGAACGCGCCCAATGTACCCATACCACTGTTCTCGGCACCGCAATCACTCTTGCAATTTTCCTTACGAATCAGATTGATCGGTTGGATGGGCACCTGGACAAGCTGGATAGCCGCGTAGGTCAACTTGAGACGGACATGGCCAGAATCAAAGAGAAGCTAGGAATACCCGCTATTGCTTGAGGAGAGAGGAAAAAGGAAAAGGACATGAGCCAGGAAACGATGACCGTAATCGGAGCAGCAATCTCGCTAGGAATCCTGAATATCGGCCTATACCGGATGCTAGACACTCGTATATTGCATGTTGAAACCGGGCTTGGAGACCTGCGAGATCGCATGGCCCGTCTGGAAGGGCTGTTCGAGGGATTCACCAGGAGGGAGAGTAAGGAAGCATGAGCAAGAAACAAAGACATTCCTGAAATGGCAGATTTACCCTTTTGACGATGTTGTTTCAATCCTGCTGGGGAGCAAGCCGGACCCCGAAGAACCAACCCCATCTGAAACCCCTCCCGTCAACTTAAATACATAATTCCCAATAAATGCCCTAGTCAAATGCTTTTGCAGTACAATGGGGGCAAGGACAAAGGAGAAAGACATGACCAAGGACATTGTAGCAATCATCGGCACCGGCATTGCCTTGGCTGCTTTAATGGTCGGAGGGCAACAATCTACTAACTCGCGCTTGGACAGACTGGAAATGCACGTGGGAGACTTGAGAGAGAGAATTGCCAGGATAGAGACGAAGCTGGGGATACCCTCTCTGCCCGCACCTAGGCCGGTAAAACAAGGCAAGAGAATGCGCCCTTAATGGGGGTAAGGAAAAGGAGAAGAACATGAGCCAGGAAAGCAGCCGGAAGAATACCCCGCCCCCCAAGCGAGGCCGCCCGCTTACCCGCAAGATGCCGCCACCGATTCCCGACACGCCGGATAACATCATGTTGGCATTGGTGCACAACCCACCTAAGAAATCAAAAGAATGGGCCTACCTGAAAAATAAGTGATCTGCGCTTTGGTTACGATTGTATATAATTCCCATAATTAGAGGCCATGAGCCAAGAGCTGATCGGAATCATCATCGCCACGATCTCCCTCGCCGGGCTCATCCTCTCCGGCCAGCGCGCCACGCGCCGCGAGATTGCTGGACTAAACGCTCTCATGGACAAGATTGAATCCCGTATCGCTCAGCTTGAGCATCGCATGGCCCACCTGGAAGGGTTGCTGGAAGGGTTGCGGGAAGCCATCGCCATCCGTGCCCAGGCGTCATAAGCCGGCCGCGTGAGGTTCCGGCGCGCCGGGGAAGGATCAGGTTCTTCCGGTTCCGGCTTGCTGCCGCGAAGGATGGCAACCCTATCCTCAAAAGGACTGCGGCCCTGCTGAAAAATAAATTTGCGCATTTTGTTTTTGATTTGTTGCCGGTATGTGTTATAGGCTTTTCGTTATCGGGCCTCCGGAAGGACGGGGGGTGTGGGAGCAGAGAGTGCGACCCTCCGAAAAACAAAGAATTTGTGAAATTTGCTTTTGCGCTTGTGGATGGTATGTGTTATAAGATGTCGTTTCAGACCCCCGAAAAGAGGGGGGTCCGGGTGCAGGAGTAAGGACTGTGATTCTCCTGAAAAAAAAGAATTTGCGAATTTTACTTTTGCTCTTGTGGAGAGTATGTGCTATAAGATGGCTTTTTAGGTCCCAGGTTCGGGAATGGGGCTGGTGGCAAGACCTGCAAGGACATTCCGACTGACGGCAAAATTAAAGATTATCAAGATTTCAAAGATCAAGGAGCAGACTCATGGCGATATTCAATGGCGGTCCAAGAGGGGACGATTTCCCGGGCAAAAACGATGACAACATGGGCGATGACGTCATCACCGGCAACGCGGGTGACGACGAGCTGGACGGCGGTCCGGGCGACGACAGGATCTATGGCGGCGAGGACGACGACATACTGAAGGGCGGCTCGGGCGACGACATGCTGGACGGCGGCGACGACGACGACGAGCTGGACGGCGGTCCGGGCGACGACTGGCTGCGCGGCGGCAAGGGCGCCGACATGCTCATGGGCGGCGCGGGCATGGACGTCGCTAACTACTACGAATCGGACGCGCCCGTGACGGTGAACCTGGCGACCGACGACGGTACGGGTGATCCCCCGGTCACCGCCGAGGGCGGCACCGCCGAGGGCGACACCCTTACGGGGATCGAGAACCTCCAGGGCTCGATGTATGGCGACATGCTTACCGGCGACGGCGAGGATAACGACCTGTTCGGCTGGCTGGGCAACGACACCATCGACGGCGGCGCGGGCAAAGACATGCTCCGCGGCCACATGGGCGACGACACCATCGACGGCGGCGAGGATGACGACTGGATTCGCGGCGGCGAGGGTGCCGACACGATCGACGGCGGCACGGGCACCGACACCGTGAGCTACGTCGGCTCCGTGGGCGTGACGGTGGACCTCTCGGATCCGGATGGCAGCAACAACGCCGGCGGCCAAGCCGAGGGCGACACCATCACCAACGTCGAGAACGTCACGGGCACGAGACATGACGACATGCTCACCGGCGACGACCGGGCGAACAGGCTGGAAGGCAAAGACGGCAACGACATGCTCACCGGCGGCGGTGGCGCCGACGAGCTCATCGGCGGCGAGGGCAACGACACCGCCAGCTACGCCGACTCGGACACGGCCGTGACGGTGACCCTCGAGGGTCAGAGCGTGAACGAGGACGGTAACCCCGATGGCGACGCCGAGGGCACGACTGGCGACGCCGAGGGTGACCAGCTCTTTGGTATCGAGAACCTCATCGGCTCGGACGGTAACGACACGCTCACCGGCGACGAACAGGCGAACAGGCTGTACGGCAACGAGGGTAACGACACGCTCACCGGCGGCAAGGGCGACGACATGCTGGACGGCGGCGCGGGCACCGACACGCTCACCGGCGGCGCGGGCGCCGACGTGCTCATGGGCGGCGCGGGCACCGACACCGCGAGCTACACCGGATCGATGATGGGCGTGATGGTGGACCTCGCGGCCGGCACCGGCATGGGCGGCGACGCCGAGGGCGACACCCTCGATCGCATCGAGAACGTCACCGGCTCGAACCAGGACGACACGCTCTACGGCGACGCCAGGAAGAACGCGCTCGACGGCGGCGAGGGCGCTGACATGCTGCGCGGCGGCGCGGGCGCCGACGCACTCGACGGCGGCACCAACACCGCCGACATCACCCCCGACCCCGACGACGACACCAACGCCGCCCCCGAGGGCGACACCGTAAACTACTACGACTCGACCGAGGGCGTGACGGTGGACCTCTCGGTGACCACTGCCCAATCGGGCGGCACCGCCGAGGGCGACACCCTCACCAATATCGAGAACGTCCAGGGTTCGAAGTATGGCGACATGATCACCGGCGACAGCGCGGTGAACGACCTGTTCGGCTGGCTGGGCGACGACACCATCGACGGCGGCGGTGACAACGACATGCTGCGCGGCCACATGGGCGACGACACGCTCATCGGCGGCGCGGGCGACGACACGCTGCGCGGCGGCGCGGGTGCCGACAAGCTGTACGGCGGCGCTGCTCCCGACGGCGACCTCGACCCCGTTGACGCGGGTGACGGCGACACCGCGAGCTACGTCGGCAACACGGGCGTGACGGTGGACCTCAGCAAAGGAGAGGGCGAGGGAGGCCAGGCCGAGGGCGACGAACTCTTCGGCATCGAGAACGTTACCGGCACGAAACATGCCGACGAGATCACCGGCGACGGCGCGGCGAACAAGCTGGAAGGCAACGCCGGCAACGACGTGCTGGAAGGCGGCGCTGGCGACGACGTGCTCATCGGCGGCGCGGGTGCCGACGAGATGGACGGCGGCTCGGGCACCGACACCGCGGACTACGCCGGATCGAAGATGGGCGTGATGGTGGACCTGGATGAAGGCACCGGCATGGGCGGCGACGCCGAGGGCGACGAACTCGACAATATCGAGACGGTCATCGGCTCGGACCATGCCGACACGCTCTACGGCGACACGGGCCCCCAGACGCTCACCGGCGGGAAGGGCAACGACCTGCTGCGCGGCGGCGGCGGCGCCGACATGTTCGACGGCGGCGAGGGCACCGACACCGTGAACTACTACGACTCGGGAGATAGCGTGACGGTGAACCTCGGCGGCAGCAATACCGGCGGCGACGCCGAGGGCGACACCCTCACCAGTATCGAGAACGTCCAGGGCTCCGAGGAGAACGACGAGATCACCGGCAACAGCGCGGCGGGTGGGTCGAACGACCTGTTCGGCTGGCTGGGCGACGACAAGCTCACCGGCGGCGATGGCGCCGACAAGCTCCGCGGCCACATGGGCGACGACGAGATCGACGGCGGCGCGGGCGACGACTGGATTCGCGGCGGCGCGGGTGCCGACACGATCGACGGCGGCACGGGCACCGACACCGTGAGCTACGTCGGCGCCGTGGGCGTGACGGTGAACCTCACGCCCACGGACCACGACGAGGATCCCGACACCGACGAGATCGGCGCCGGCACCGGCGGCCAGGCCGAGGGCGACACCATCACCAACGTCGAGAACGTCACGGGCACGAGGCATGACGACAAGATCACCGGCAACGCGCTCGACAACGTGCTCACCGGCGGGATGGGCGCCGACATGCTGGACGGCGGCGGTAACCCCGAAACCGACGCCATGGGCGACACCGCGAACTACGCCAACTCGATGATGGGCGTGACGGTGAGCCTCATGGGCGCCAAGGAAGGCGACCCCGGCACCGGCATGGGCGGCACCGCCGAGGGCGACACCCTCAAGAATATCGAGAACGTCACCGGCTCGGACTATGCCGACATGCTCATCGGCGACGATGGCAACAACACTCTCACCGGCGGGGCGGGTGACGACCTCATCAAAGGCGGCTTGGGCGACGACACGCTCGACGGCGGCTTGGGCCACGACACGCTCGTCGGCGGCAAGGGCGACGACGTGCTCATGGGCGGCGAGGGCAACGACATGCTCGACGGCTGCACGACGGGCAAAGACACGATCGACGGCGGCGAGGGCAACGACGTGCTGCGCGGCAGGTCGGATGCCGACATGCTCACCGGCGGCGCGGGCAACGACACCGCGATCTACGACGAATCGGACGCGGGCGTGACGGTGACCCTCGATGGCACCGCCGAGGGCTCGGGTGGCACCGCCGAGGGTGACCAGCTCTTCTCTATCGAGAACATCCAGGGTTCGAACCATGATGACACGCTCACCGGCGACGGCGAGGCGAACAGCCTGTACGGCCTGGATGGAGACGACACGCTCATGGGCGGCGGTGGTGCCGACATGCTGATGGGCGGCATGGGCGACGACACGCTCACCGGCGGCGCGGGTGCCGACAAGTTCGTCTTCGGGATGGGGGATGGGGAAGATACCGTCACCGATTTCACCGATGGCGTGGACATGATCGACCTCACGGCTTTCGGCCTGGAAGGCTTCGGCGACGTGGCCGCCACGGCGGCTGACGGCGGCGTCATGATTGACCTGTCGGCCATGGGCGGAGGAACGATCATGCTCGAGGGCTTCGCGCTCGCCGACCTGGACGCCTCGGACTTTCTGTTTGCCTGATCTGTCTGCCTTGCCCGCGCGCTGTGCGCGGGCAGGCGACGCCCGGCGTTCCGATCTCCCCTCACTCCGCTGGGGGGAGCGGATTGGAACACGCAGGAGGGACGACCAGACGATCTGGGAGCGGCCATGGCGGCCCGTCGGCGCGTGTGGGTCAGCGCCTGCGGGAAGATTCGAGGCCATGAACCTGGAGTTGATCGCCGCGATCGGAATCTGGCTTACCATAATCGGCACCGGCGTTGCCCTTGCCACCCTCATTCTCTCCGGCCAGCATTCCATGAACGTCCGCATGGCCCACCTGGATGGGTTGCTCGAAGGTCTGCGGGAAGCGATGTTCCATCGCGCCCCGCCCGCTATCCCGGCCGCTTGAGGTTCCGGTATTGATAGAATCCCCACGGTGAAAGCCGAAGCGGTCAACGTTCCTCCTCACGCCTGGTTCCACCCTGCAACACAGAATGGGCGCGTTTTACTTTTGATCCTGTGGATAGTATGCTAGGGAGAATGACGGATTCGGGTTGACAGGAAGATTGAGAGGCCATGAGCCAAGAGCTAATCGGAATGATCGGCATCGGGATTGCCCTCGCGGTGTTCATGGCGCGAACCATGAGCCGAATGGAATCCCGCCTCAACCAGCGCATGGACCGGCTGGAAGCCCGCCTCGATCAGCGCATGGACCAACTGGAAGCCCGCATGGACAAGATCGAAACCCGCATGGACCAGATCGAAGCCCGCATTGGCCGGCTGGAAACCGAACTACGCGAACGCATGGCCCACCTGGACGGGTTGCTTGAGGGTCTGCGGGAAGCGATGTTCCATCGCGCCCCGCCCGCTTGAGGTTCCGGTATTGATAGAATCCCCACGGTGAAAGCCGAAGCGGTCAACGTTCCTCCTCACGTCTGGTTCCACCCTGCAAAAGAATGGGCGCATTTTACTTTTGATCCTGTGGATAGTATGCTAAGGAGAATGACGGATTCGGGTTGACAGGAAGATTGAGAGGCCATGAGCCAAGAGCTAATCGGAATCATCATCGCCACGATCGCCCTCGCCGGACTCATTCTCTCCGGCCAGCGTTCCACGAACGCCCGCATGGCCCAACTGGAAGCCCGCCTCGATCAGCGCATGGACCAGTTGGAAGCCCGCCTCGATCAGCGCATGGACCAGTTGGAAGCCCGCCTCAATCAGCGCATGGACCAACTGGAAGCCCGCATGGACCAGATCGAAACCCGCATGGACCAGATCGAAACCCGCATGGACCAGATCGAAGCCCGCATTGGCCGGCTGGAAACCGAACTACGCGAACGCATGGCCCACCTGGACGGGTTGCTCGAAGGTCTGCGGGAAGCGATGTTCCATCGCGCCCCGCCCGCTTGAGTTTCCGGTATTGATAGAATCCCCACGGTGAAAGCCGAAGCGGTCAACGTTCCTCCTCACGCCTGGTTCCACCCTGCAACACAGAATGGGCGCGTTTTACTTTTGATCCTGTGGATAGTATGCTAGGGAGAATGACGGATTCGGGTTGACAGGAAGATTGAGAGGCCATGAGCCAAGAGCTAATCGGAATGATCGGCATCGGGATTGCCCTCGCGGTGTTCATGGCGCGAACCATGAGCCGAATGGAATCCCGCCTCAACCAGCGCATGGACCGGCTGGAAGCCCGCCTCGATCAGCGCATGGACCAGTTGGAAGCCCGCCTCGATCAGCGCATGGACCAACTGGAAGCCCGCATGGACAAGATCGAAACCCGCATGGACCAGATCGAAGCCCGCATTGGCCGGCTGGAAACCGAACTACGCGAACGCATGGCCCACCTGGACGGGTTGCTCGAAGGTCTGCGGGAAGCGATGTTCCATCGCGCCCCGCCCGCTTGAGTTTCCGGTATTGATAGAATCTCCACGGTGAAAGCCGAAGCGGTCAACGTTCCTCCTCACGCCTGGTTCCACCCTGCAACACAGAATGGGCGCGTTTTACTTTTGATCCTGTGGATAGTATGCTAAGGAGAATGACGGATTCGGGTTGACAGGAACATTGAGAGGCCATGGGAGCGGGACGACCAGACGACCTGAGAGCGGCCATGGCGGCGTGTCGGCGCGTGTGGGTCAGCGTCGGACTGTTCAGCGCTTGCCTGAACCTGCTGATGCTGGCGGTGCCGCTCTACATGATGCAGATTTACGACCGCGTGCTGACGACCAGCAACGTCGATACGTTGCTGGCGCTCACGGTCATGGTCGTCATGGCGCTGCTGGTTCTGGCCCTTCTCGACGCCCTGCGCATGCGGATCATGGCGCGCGTGGGGGAGTGGCTCGACCGGGAGCTCCGGGGTCGGGTCCTGGCAGGCGCGGTGGCGGAGGCGTTGCGCGCCGGAGGCGGGGTTTCGGCGCAGGGCCTGCGAGATCTGGCGACGGTGCGGGGCTACCTGGGCGGTACGGGCGTGATGCCGCTGTTCGACGCGCCCTGGGCGCCGGCGTTCCTGATTATCATTTTCCTGATCCATCCGATTCTGGGCTGGATCGGCTTGGGCGGCGCGGTGGTGCTGTTCGGATGCGCCGTGCTGAACGATCTGGCGACCCGCGGGAAGCTGGCGGAGGCCAACGGCACGGTAGCGCGGACGATGAACGCCGCCGACTCCGCGGTGCGCAACGCCGACACCATCGCCGCCATGGGCATGCTGCCCAATCTGGCGCGCCGCTGGGGAGCCGCGAGCGCGACCGGGGTGCAGCAGCAGACCGCGGCCATTGACGTTTCGGGAAGCATCACCGCCGCCGCCAAGTTCATCCGGCTCGCCCTCCAGGGGGCCATGCTCGGGTGCGGGGCCTACCTGGTCATCCGCGGCGAGATGACCCCGGGCGGCATGATCGCCGCCGCTATCGTGCTGGGGCGCGGCCTCGCGCCGGTGGAACAGTCGATCACGGCCTGGCATTACTTCCGCAACGCCCGCACCGCCTACCAGCGACTGCAGAAGCTGCTGGTCCGCGCGCCCGCCAACGAAAAAGGCACCACCCTGCCTCGGCCCACGGGCCGAATCGACCTCGAAAAAGTCAGCTACGTCCCGCCCGGCGTCCGCCAGCCCGTCACCCGGCAGGTGAGCTTTCATCTTGACGGTGGGGAAGTCCTGGGGATCATCGGACCCTCGGGCGCCGGCAAGACTACGCTGGTGCGCCTGCTGGTCGGCTCGCTCGCGCCCACGGCAGGGCACGTGCGCCTGGACGGCGCCGATGTAAAGGATTGGCCGGACGAGGACCGGGGACTCTACGTGGGCTATCTGCCCCAGAACGTCGAGTTGTTCGCCGGGACGGTGCGCGACAATATCGCCCGGCTGGGGGAGGCCGACGACGACGCGGTGGTCGCCGCGGCCAAGCTTGCCGGCGCGCACCAGACGGCTCTGGGCCTGCCCAGGGGTTACGACACGCTGATCGGCGAAGGCGGCGTGCCGATTTCCGGCGGCCAGCGCCAGCGCATCGCGTTGGCTCGCGCCGTCTTCAACGATCCGGCGTTGCTCGTTCTGGACGAGCCGGACGCGCATCTGGACGCCCAGGGCGAACAGGCTCTGGTCGAGGCCGTGGCGCGGATGCGCGCGAAGGGCGTCACGGTCGTCCTGGTCGCCCAGCGGGTCCGGTTCATGGCGGAGGTGGACAAGATTCTGGTGCTGAAGATGGGAGCGGTCCATGCCTTCGGCCCGCGGGAAGAAGTCTTCGGATCGTTGCGCCGCGTGGCGGCGACGCAGGCCGCAAGCCTGCAATAAGGAAGGTCGTCCCCATGAGCCTGAGCTTTGTCAAACGTCTCGCTCCGAAGTCGCGGGCCGGGGACCACCGGAACATGGGCGTCGGCTCCACCATCTCTTTCGGGATTGTGGTGATCGCTCTGTTCCTGGGCGGCTTCGGCGCCTGGGCCCTGTTTGCGACGCTCGAAAGCGCCTCCATCGCCCAAGGAGTGGTCATTGTCAGCGGTGAACGCAAGACGGTGCAGCATCTGGAAGGCGGAATTGTCACCGACATCCTGGTCAAGGAGGGCGACCAGGTCACCGCCGGACAGACCCTGCTGGTCCTGGGAGACACCCAGTCACGCGCCCTGCTGTCGCTGCTGGAGGCGCAATTCCGCTCGGCGGCGGCCCTGCAAGCGCGCCTGGAGGCCGAGCGGGACGGCCAGCCTCGCATCCGGTTTCCCCGCTGGCTGAACCGGGCGGTCAGAACGCAGGGCCTGTCGGCTGCACACGCAAACGGCAACAACGTCCTCGCCACCCAGAAGAGGATTTTCCGAGCTCGGGCGCAATCTCTCGCCAATCAGGAAGCCATTTACAATCGGCAGATCGCGCAACAGCGCGAGGATACCGTCGGACTCGAAGAAGAGATCCAGGCGCAGGACCGGCAACTGGAATTGCTGGGGGAGGAGGTGCGCGACGCCCGTACGCTGCGGGCGGAGGGTCTGGAGTCGAAGACGCGGCTGTTGGCGCTGGAGCGCCGGGAAGCGCAACTGGTCGGTCAGCGCGCCAGGAACAAGGCGCGGATCGCGAGCATCGCCCAGAATATCAGCGAGATGCAGTTGACGATTACCGAACTCGGCAACAATCGCCTGAGCGAGGTGGTCCAGGAACTCAGCGAGGTGGAGACGCAGACCTCGGACCTGCGCGAACGCATCCAGTCGGCTCGCGACGTGTTCTCGCGGACCAACGTTGCCGCCCCGGTGTCGGGAACGGTGATGGCTCTGCGCGTGTTCACCCGCGGCGGCGTGATCCGCGCGGGCGAGCCGCTGATGGACATCGTGCCTGACGACGCCCCCCTCGTCATCGAGGCCTGGGTCAATCCGAATGACATCGACGTGGTGGTCGCGGACCTGCCCGCCAAGGTGCGCTTGACCTCGTTCTCCCACCTCACGATGCCGCTCCTGTCCGGCAAGGTTCTTCAGGTGTCGGCCGACAGCATCATCCACGAACGCACGGGTACAGCTTTGTACGAAGCGCGCGTCGAGCTGGATCCGGAACAACCCGAGCTGGCGGGCCTGAAGCTGCAGCCCGGCATGCCGGCCGAGGTCATGATCGTCACCGGCAAGCGCACGCCGCTGGACTACCTGATCAAACCCCTCGTCACCAGCTTCGGACGCGCCCTGCGGGAGGAGTGACGGCGGCCGGCCAACCGGCGCAGACCGGCCGGTCACGCCACGGCCCCACCCTGACAACTCGCCACCTTGTCGGTTCGCATGCCTTCTCCGACCCCGTCCAAGCGTGTCTCTTGGTTGGGTCAGGCGACACCCGTGCCGGAATACTGCGCCAGCGAAGCCTCCGTGGCAGGTGGCTTCGCGGACATTCGCGTTTGCATTCCCTCCAGGCTTGTCTCAACCTGAGACGCTCTTCGAAGCATCATCCAGCTTTTCCACAGAATGCTTTCCCATTGGTAACTACGGTAAGGAAGCCCGTGCTCGCGGCAGAATTTCTTCACTAACTTGCTGATTTTGGGATAATACACATGGCTTACGTCTGGAAACAGATGGTGCTCGATTTGATATTCAAGTCCGGAGCACAGGAACCGTCCGATCGGTCCGGTGCGAAAGTTCAACGTGGCGGCAGCCTGGAGGAAAAAGTAGTCGGAGTTCTTCAGATCCTTGGCGATGCAGACTGCTTCGGTAGGGAAATGCGCCGGGGCCAGAATGGCAAACATCGCGTAGGAAATGATCCCGAACCGGAGTAGGTAAAACCCAACCACATCCACCGGCTCGAAGTAGTACATCGGGATGGCCAGCGTGGTCACGAAATGAAGAAGCAAGGCACCCAGGTCGATGCAGTAGGGCTTTCTGCCTCGGGCGGGACGGCGGAGCCTCGAAAGCAGATGACGCCAGCCGCTCACCTGAGTATTGAAGTAATTTGCTACCAGTGCGATCGGAAAGACGAGCCATTGCACCTTCTCATAGTAGAACCGCAGAAGTCCTCGACTCTGCCTTACATCCTTTTCGGTCCGGGCAAACCACGGCATAAGGTCTGAATCGGCATCCACCCCCACGACGTTCGGCGCCGGATGGTGGAGTACCACATGCGAATACCACCAGTAATGGGCAGATATTCCCAGGAAAAATGGCAATCCGAAGTAGGTGAGCAGCTCATTCAGCCACCTCCTTTCACTCGTAGCATAGTGCGACGATGTGTGAGTGTTGGTTCCAATCCCCATCGAGCCGGCGGTCGATACGATCAATCCACAGGCACAGAGCAACAGATTCTCAGAGAGGACAAATATAAGAATGCCTCCGACCGCCAGAATTACGTTCACCCACAAGGCGAACATCACCCATCCAGGGGCCTTCCGGTCCCATCCCCGCGCCGTGATTTCTCGCCGAAGTGCTATGAACGATTCATTCGTTGACAACATCTTCACCTTCTTTTACTTCAATAAACATGCCGTCGTGGGCACCCGGCGGTTGTTGATCTCCGTCTCCCCGCCTACCGGGACCCGGCCCAAGCGGTCAGCTTCCGCTGGGTGGTAAAAAACAGTAAAGGCTTCCTTTACGTCATATCGAAATTTTGCAGGTTCTTGGCCGTGATCCATATATCCGCCCCGGAAGGGTCGATCAGAACCGAGGCGTTGGTCAGGAGCCGAAGGAATACACCGACTTGGATTGTGATCAGCAGTACGGAAAACTGAATACCGGCCAGCGCTACCAGGAAGCCAATCTTGTCAGTGGAAAAGATTCTTTCGCGCAGTCGAAACCAAGCCATAATCCCTTATTCATTCTACCATTGTTTCATCCTCCGAAAGGGACAGTCCGCCCGCCGACCGATTTGAACGAACGCTGCCCGTTGCCGGCATCGGAGCGGTCGTGTATGGGTAAGGTTCTGTCGGGTGGCGCAGACCTTTAGTTCTGCGACTTCCTTGAAGATGTCGCGGCAAGCCGGGACTTGGGAATCCGGGACATCATTCTGTTTCAGGAAGAAACAGAGAACGGCACGATGTGTCGTAACTGCTTGCCTCACTCGAGGGGACAACCCCACTTCAACTTGTTCAACCTGCTTGACTAGGTCCTGTTAACACTAACGCAATGCCTCGACGATGAGTGCGAAGAGGATGAAACCGAGGAAGATCACGTCGAGCTTCTCGAAGCGTGAGAAGATTCTTCGGAATCCCTTCCAACGACGAAACAAGCGTTCGATTTCGTTGCGCCGCTTGTACATCTCCCGGTCGTATTCCCATGGGTCGAGCCGCGAAGCGGATGGTGGCACGACGGGTATAAACCCCAGTGCCAAAGCCAGTTGGCGTGTCTCGTTGCCTTCATAGGCGCGATCCATGATCAGCGAGGGATTGTCGTGTTGCTGACCAAGGCGATTCAGCAGCTGACGCCCTTCCGGAGCGTCGTGGGCTTGTCCAGGGGAGAGCGAGAAGGTGACGGCGGTTCGAGCATCCGCGGCAACCATATGAATCTTGGTGGTCCCACCGCCGCGGGATCGGCCGATGGCTTGGGGACCGTTTTTTTTAGCGCCCCCGTCCCGTCGGGATGGACCTGGACGATGGTGCTGTCCAGCGACACCGCTTCGAGCTTGACACGCACGATCTGTTCTCGCTGCAAGTGCTCGAAGACCCGGTCGAGCACCCCGTTCTTCGACCAGCGATTCATGCGGGTGTAGAGGGTGTGCCAGTTGCCAAACCGTGCGGGTAACCCGCGCCATTTGCAGCCATGCTCGGCGACATACAAGATGGCGTTGAGCACCTGCTGGTTCGAAAGGCTGACGTTGCCGCGCTGCACCGGCAGGTGTGGCGCGATCCGTTCGTATTGAGCTTGCGTGAGTTCCATCTGCGCATGGTAACATGATTATGCCCGTTAGTATTAACAGACCCTAGCCCACATTTCTCACCGGGTCGCTCCTCGTGCGATGAAGGCTTACAGTTGCCCCAGTTCCTGCAGGGTCGCCGCCAGTCCCAGAAGGAAAAAGAAGATTCCTCCCAGAACCATGGCGATCCGGACAAACCAGCCCGGCCTCAGCTCCCGTGGAAGCAGGACCATGTTAAGAACCAGGGTATGGCAGCAACTGATGCCAAGTGCAAAATTGAAGCTGATGGTGGCGAACTTGATCAGCGCGGTTGGTGGGTTCAGCCAGAGCATGGTCAGGCCCAGAACGGAGAAGCCCATGATCAGCCCGAAGTAGATCCTGCCGACCCTGGCCGGGTCCACCTGCCGGAGTCTGGAACTGGAGGTCCAAATGGTATCCAGCCAACGGCGGACCACCCCGTCGATGTGTCCCATCATGCTGGGGGCAAGCACCAGGAACCCGCAAAAGAGGGTTGCGGCCCAGAAGAGATTCCCCCAGGCATCGCCGCCCAGGATCTGGGAGAGACCCGTCATGGATGCCAGGACGCCATCGGGAGGGTTGGCGACCTGCCTGCCCACCCCCTCGGCTGTCAGCGCGGCGGCATTCCAGCGGTCGGCCTCGGTGCCGCGCCGGAGGAACTCCACCGACAACATGCTGGGCAGGGCCAAGCCAATGAAGCAGGCCGGAATCCAAATGACGCACTGGTCGCGCACGACATGCCGGTACCACCGCCGCCAGCGCGGCAGGGATTGTTGGTTCACCTCGAACACGGACCCCACGTGGGACAGGGTGATTCCCTGACCTCCCACCATGCTGGGGATGGCGCCCACACGGTGTCCCATGCCCCAACCCTGATCCCGGGTGAAGTTGCTGATGGGAGTATTGCTCAACCCTCCGTTGCCGGCGATGGCGGCCATGGCGGCGAGAAAGGCGATCAGGGTGAAATCGACGGCGGGCAGATAGCCCCGGCTGAACCAGGAGACGAACAGGTTGTCGACGTTGGGGCCGTCCAGATATCCATCCCCGTCCAGGTCCTCGTGTTTCACCAATTGCCCCTGGGGGCCCCGCTCCCAGGTGTCCGGCCGGCCGTCGCCATCGGAGTCGACGGTAGGCTCCAGCCTGCGTTCGATCACGTCCAGATGGCCGTCCCCATCCCAATCCTCGCCGGGGTCCAGCACTCCGTTGCCGTTGCGGTCCTCGCTGCTGAGGACGGGAACGGTTCCAAACTTGAAGAAGCCGCTTCCAATTTCGACCCAGGTAGAGGGGCTGGAATAGAGCAGCGCCACAATCAGCAGGAAGCCGAACACCGTGACCAGCTTGAAGGACATCACCGCCTTCAGCGAGTTGTAGACCTTGCCTCCGAAGATCAGCGGAATCACCGAGGCGGCGAATATGCCGGTGGCGGTGAGCTTGTGCATCCACCAGTGCAACGGAACCGACTCCGGATCGGGCATTCGGCCGCCAAGCAGGAGGATCATGACCGGGGTGGCCGCGGTGGCGGCCAGATAGGGAAAGACGGACCCGAAATCCAGGATCAGGTAGACCGCCAGCCAAAATCGCGGGCCCGGCGGAGTCCGGAATTTTCCGGTAAAGATGGGCTCGCCGGTGTAGAGGGTGTAGCGGCTGATCTCGATGTTGTAGAGGCCCTGGGCTAGGATGCTGAGGGTGGCCAGCCACAGCAGCGCCCCCCCATAGCGGGCCGTCACCAGCGGGCCCAGGAGCCACTCGCCGCCGCCGATGGCTAACGCTCCCGCGACCAGGCCGGGGCCCAGGAAGGCATACCAGTTTCTCCGGGTGAACCTGGGGGCGTCGATCAGCTCGCCGTGATTCCACCGCGGCATCTTCCTGGAACCGGGATGGGGAGGAACGAAACCGGTCTGGGTCGGGGCAACCCCGGCGCCGCCGGGACTCTCCGGCGCCGGACCATCATCGAATGTCTGGCTGCTGTCGCCGGTCATGGGGTCTCCTCGTCCTCACTATCGCCGTCCAGACCCGGTCGGGGGACTCCTGGTCCGCCACCATTATCGAGGTCGTCTAGCCCGCCGTTGTCTGCCGGAACTTCCGCGGATCGATATTATTGATTGTACAGGTATAGCATTTCCCTGACACTTGGGATCGTGGTTTTTTCAAGAAGCTCACTGCAATGACTCAATCGAGTGCGTTTGTTGACCCGGAAGCATTCGTCCACGACCGTGCGGTTGATTCGCCCAACGAAGGAGTTATCGTGACTTGACCCGACCCTTTTGTAGCAAGCGGAAAGAGAGAGAATCCACTTGAGGAGGAAGTCAGCTCATGCCAACCTGGAATTACAAACCAGAGCAGATGGTAACGATCCTACGGCAGATGGAGGTGCAGATGGCGAACGGGAAGACCGCGCCGGAGGCCGTTCTGCCCAGGATGCAGGCTGGAAATTCACGCCCGTGGACTGGACTCCACATGGTTCCGGCTCTAACTTAGAGGCTGGTACCACTCCTGGGGGCAAGTCACCCGTAACAGCCTGTAAGCAATAAATCGGGATAGCACTATTGCAAGCAAACAGGACCAAGATCAAGGCTGACAGGGGGCTCCGCGAGCAGCTTCGTCACAAACCCAAAGAACCTGCATTAATGAACGCGATTCGATTCGTTCGGGTGACCATCACCCGTCATCCCCTCAAGAGCCTCGCTTAGCGGTCTGTTCTCGCGCCGCCCGAGACACCGGCGGGTCCCATAGGCTCGAACAGAGCGAATGAAAAAATGTCAGTGCCGGCAGCGATCGTGACGTATTGTTTGCCAGCCACGGCATAGGTCATCGGTGAGGCGTTAATCGACTGCCCTGTAGAGAAATGCCAAAGTGTCTTGCCCGTTCGCGAATCGGCGGCTGCCAGGTAGCCAGCGTCATCGCCAAAGAAAACCAGACCTCCCGCGGTCGCCAATGTCCCGGGCCAGGAATGACCAGCAATTCCACCAGCGGAAATCTGGCCGTCGCTGGTCAAGGGAATTTCCCACTGAATGGTTCCTGTCTGCAGATCCAGCGCCCGGAGAAAAAACTGCCCGGGATCAGAAGGAAGCGCATCGAAAGCGGTCCCATCGTAGCATTCCCCCTTCGTGTAAGGTCGGGCCGAACTGGTGTAGATGCCACACTGCTCCAGCGCCATGACGTAGAACAGTCCAGTCTTGGGATCGTAGGAGGGAGAAAACCAGTTGGTCGCTCCAATTATGCCCGGGCAGACAAAGTTTCCATCCGGGGTCGGTTCCGTGCCGGGAATCACGTCGGGACGGCCGTTGGGAAGAATGCCTTTGGCCCAAGTCAACTTCTTGACGAACGGCTTCGCCAGCAACATTCTCCCGTCGAGCCGCTCTAGAACATAGAAAAACCCGTTCCGGTTGGCCTGCACGAGCAACTTTCGCTGTCTTCCCTGAAACTGGGTATCGATCAGGACCGGGAACTCCTGGGCGTCCCAATCGTGGGTGTCATGCGGTGTAAATTGGAAATACCACTTAAGCTTTCCCGTATCCGGATGCAGGGCCAGGACGCTATTGGTGTAAAGATTGTCTCCCGGCCGCGCACCTCCGTAGAAAGCAGAGCCGGGGTTGCCGGTGGTCCAGTACAGCACCTTCTCCTGGGGGTCGTAGGTACCCGTCATCCACGTCGCGCCGCCCGAATGTTCCACCGGATGCCCGCCCCAGGTTTCCGAGCCGGGTTCGCCGGGACCAGGGATGGTCCAGAAGCGCCAAGCATGTTTGCCGCTTTCTGCATAGTAGGCATCGATGTAGCCCCGAGCCCCGCAGTCGCCCCCGCTGACGCCCACGATTACCTTTCCATCAATCGCCAGCGGCGCCAGCGTTGCGAAATACCCTTTTTCGTGCTGGGCATATTCTACGTCCCACACCACAGCTCCCGTCCTTCGATCCAGAGCAATGAGGTGAGCATCGCTGCTGGCAAAAAACACCCGGTCACCCAACAGTGCAACACCGCGGTTACCGTGCGTACTCTTCGCGTTGCGGCGCTCGTAGTGCCAGAGCCGGCGTCCGGTGCTCGCATCCAGCGCGTAAACCTCGTTGGTGTTTGTGACGTACATCACGCCGCCCGCGACCAGCGGTGTCACTTGCAGGCGGATAGACCGCGGAATGTGAAACACCCATGCTGGAACCAAGTTGCCCACGTTGTCTGCATGAATTTGCTTTAACTGGCTAAAACGGCGGCCCGAATAATCTCCAGAATAACTCAGCCAATTTGCCGCAGGAATCTTGGCAATCTCCTGAAAAGAAACCTCGCCAGAAAGGCAGGCAATAGGCAACAGGAAAAGCCAGCACCAGAATTGCTTCATAAATGTTTCTCTTTTCCGTTCGCCATTGCCTCCGGTATCTCTGTTGCTGCCGAAACATGGCGTGGCATCGTGGTCGCTCCAGAGTATCGCTGCTCTCCCTACGAAGCCGATGACTACTCTTGTTCCCCATCGCTGGAGGCCCGGATCGTCTCCGGCCTCAGCGGCAAGGTCTACGGCCCCTACACCGGGCGCTGTTTCTCTAGCTCCCAGGACACCGACATTGAGCACATCGTGGCAAGATCCGAGGCCCACGACAGCGGACTGTGCGCCGCCGACGCTGAGACCAAGCGGCGCTTCGCCCGTAACCTGCTCAACCTGACGTTGGCCAACCCGCGAGTCAACCGCTACGAGAAGCGCGGCAAGGACGCGGCGGAGTGGCTGCCGAACTTGAATCAGTGCTGGTTCGCCGCCCGCATCGTCGAGGTCCGACGCAAGTACGACCTCACGATTGATCGCCGGGAGGCCGAGGCCTTGGAGCGTGTGATCCGGAATTTCCGATTTGGACGTTCGGTTCGCCCAGTATACACCCCCTGCTCTCCGGAGCATAAGAAATTTGCTCCTGACGGCAGTTCCTTGGTGGGTCGAAGCATTTCAACAGCCTGTTTTGGTCGTCCGACAAAGCTGTCTCGCTGCTGCTCAGTCGATTGGTCGCACACCCCTCTGACCGTAATCTCTCAGAACCACAATTTCGCACCGGTAACCGACCGTCCTACCCACTCGGCAACGGCAACGCCCGGATCCGTGCCAACATCTCTCCAAATAGCTTCCGGTTCAGATGTCCCTCGGCCAATGACAACCAGTAGTAGCGAGCATGCTTCACGAGACGTCCGCCCGTCTTCATTAGCCGGTGCTGCAAACTCGTCAACGACCAGCTCTTGATCCTGTGCGGCAGCCCTAGCCGCCGCCACAAGTTGCCTAAGTTGTACGCCAGTACGCTAAGCTGCAGCCGCACTTCGTTCGCCCGGAAACGATGACACGACATTCGCGTCCAGTGGGTTGCTTGCTTGCCTTCCTGGATCCACGGCTCGGCCGTGCCGCGTTTGTTGTAGAAGTGCACCACCGAGCGGCTGGGTAGCGTCATGTTGGTTACGAGGAAGCCAGGTCGCGAAAACAACTCACCGGGATGATGCTCGACCTTGGCGACGATGCGCCTGGGCTTCGTCCAACTCTCGAACCAGAATCAGCCCGCCATCGAAAGTGACACACGATCCTTGGAAATCGACCTTCGGAAACCGGTTAAATGACAGTTGAATCGCCTGTTTTCCGCTCTCACCCATTGGGAGTTGCCCTCCTGAAATCAATGAAGATGCTTGAACCCGCATCAATATTGATGTTGGAGGTTAGCGGAAGGTTGCCGCTGCGTTGTCAAAATGGAAATGCGGGTGCCTTCGGTTCATCTGCCGGCGTCGGGCGTGCCTGCCGGCTCAGGAAGGCCAAAAGGTCTTGCGTCTCTGCTTCGGAAAGCGATGGCACGGGCATCATGGAATCGTCAGAGAAGGTAATCTCGCGCAGCTCTACTTTTTGAAAAAGTCGAAACTCGCCCTGGAGATCCAGGATCTGAATGGAGTAGTTACTATTGTTCTTGGCGACTCCTTCCACGCGGCGCCCGTCTCGCGTAATCGCCATAACGGGTCTGAAGCCGGGCTCCACAAAATCACTGGGATTGCGAATGGATTCGGCGATATTCTCAACCGGCTTGTTCGCGCCGATCGCGGAGAGATCGGGTCCCAGGTAGCCGCCGCGGCCACCAATGGCATGGCATCGAGCACAGCCAGCCTTGCCGAAAAACAATTCTCTCCCCGCTACCTTGTCTCCCGGTACGTTCTGATCCACCGCAGCAGCGTTTAGGCTGCGAATAAAGGCGACCAATTCCCAAATTTTCCGGTCAGGGAAGGGGAAAGCCATCATTTCGGTCCCTCTGACTCCATCCCGAATCACTTCGAACATCTTCTGGTCGGACATGTCACGCACCCGTGCGACATTAGCCACTCTTGGGCCGCGACCGCCCTTCCCGAGAATTCCATGACAGACGCCACAGTTGGCCTCAAAAATGACTGCCCCGCGGTGAACGGCTCCCGTGCCGTTGAACACGGTTCCACCCTCGATGGCCAACCAATCGTCGGGCCCGGCAGCAGGGAGAGCAAAACAAGTGAAGAGAAAAAAGAGAGCTACCCGTGAAATATGCATGAGCCCTCCTGGGCCGAAGTTTTGCCTGACCATGATTCGCAACGGGGTAAGCGAAGGTATTCTAGCCAGGATTCCCATTTTGAGTTCCTGGCAGCGATCCCACTTTCGTTGCAACTGAATTTTTCATCATGCATGCCACCAGTCCCCCAGAGACAGCTGGTGTTGCCTCTTCCAGGTACGGGAAAACCTGAAACCACCCTTTTCCCTAGCGCTTGCGACGATACCTCTCCGTCCCCCACCTTCCATCGTCGCCGAGTTTCCTCCCGCCAGCCACCGGACTCTACCCCGCAGGCAATGGCAGTGCCGCGATCCGCCCCACCATCGCTCCGAACAGCCGCCGCGTCAGATGACTCTCTGCCATTAGCAGCCATCTCTAACATCTCTAACAATGTCGGGCTCTGTCAATGGCTTTTGGGGCGTACTGCTACCTGCGCTCTGATGAACGCGCCATTTCACTCTAATGGAAAACTCGTGCACCATCCAACCAAAGGCTCGCGTGTAATCTTTTGGGTGGAACTCAGTCCGACCCAACCATCTCTCCGGAGCCGCCATTTTATCGATGGTCTTCCTGATCTTCTCAAAGTCGCTGTCCAGATCCCGGCGCGGCATCCGCGCGGCGGCAAATCCGGAAGACCCCCGATTATGCTTCCTCTCAAATCTTCGGATCATTCTCCCACTCCTACCAGACAATGTACTCGTCCAGTAGATTAGTGACACTTTGCCTCCTTGGAAAGGGATTGGTTTGGGGTGAGGAACTCAAGCGGGGTAAGGTAACCGAGAGCTTGGTGCGGGCGCACGGTGTTGTAGATGCGTTCCCAAGCCCGGAGATCGCGATTGAGGGCGGGGAGTTGGAACGAGTCGGGGATAACCTCATAGAACTCCTCGGTATGGGTACGCTGGGCGCGTTCGACCCGGCCATTGAGTTGGGGAGAGCGGGGCGGCAGGACGAACAAGCGCAGGCCGCGTTGCTGGCAGGCCCGTTCGAACTCGGCGGCGAACTCGCTGCCGCCGTCGACCTGGATGGCCCGCAGCGGGAAGGGCATTCGCTGTTCAAGCGCACGCAGGAACGCGCTCGCCGTGAGGGCGGTGGCCCGCCGATGCGCTTCGACGACGTCCCAGCGCGAGACGACATCGCGGCCGGTAAAGTGTTTCACTACCACGCCCGGGAGGGGGCGCACCTCGAGCGTGTCCACCTGCACCAGGTCTCCCGGCTGTTCGACGCGGTAATCCTTGGGCTTCCGAACCGCGTACGGGCGCGGTCGAGGATGTCGGCGGACCTTCACTCCATTCCGAAGTGGCTCGATCAACCGGCCTCGGGCTTTCAGGTAAGTCAGGATGCGGCCTACCTTCGAGGTCGAAACCCGGCAGCCCTCCCGGCTGAGGAGCACGACCAACTTGTCTTTGCCCCAGCTCGGGTACGCGATCCGCAGCCGCAGGACTTGCTGAACTTGCCGTGCTGTCCAGGTCGGTCGTCGCCGCCGGTGAGGGCGGTGGGAACGATCTTCCAGGCTCGACAGGTCCTGGGGATCATAGCGCCGCCTCCAGCGGTAGAAAGTCTGCCGGCTGATGCCGAAGTAGCGGCAGGTGAAAGCGGCGTTCCGCCCGTGGGTGCGGTAGTAGTCCATCCATCGGAGCCGCTGCCGAGCGGCCCGTGCCAGGTACCTGGCACGGGGTATCCTTCTGGTTCGAATCTGCATGGCAACACTCTACCAGAGTGTCACCCATCATTCTGAACGAGTACAGACAAGAACCACAGAGAATAAAGCCGACCACAAGGGCGGCTGCTCCGCTGCTAGAAAGAACTAGCGGCTGGGGCCATCGTCTCGCTCCGGCCCGGACCGTTGCTGCCGCCTCTGCCAGACATAGTTCAGGACCCGCTCAACCCGGCGGCGATCTCTCTGTAGTCCGCTGCCAAGAGCTCGACTTGCTCCTTCAAATCCTCGGCCAGCCCTGCGGTCCGCCCCAGCTGCGGCTGCAAGTCCTTGACCGCTTCTTCGAGCCGCCGCATCTGCTCCCGCTCGTACTGCTCCGACAGCGCGGTTAAGGCCCTCGTCAATTGCCGTTCTAGCTCGGCATAAAGCTCCTCTTTAATCGCTCGATAGCCTGACGGCAGGCCTCCCGTCCATGGTCAAGAGCGGATTTCCGGGGGTGCTCTCCGGCAGGATCACGAAGCGCTTCCCTCCGACCTCGACCACGCCCGGATTGACGGCTACGCCACCTGGCGGGCGAGCCGCTGATGGACATCGTGCCTGACGACGCCCCCCTCGTCATCGAGGCCTGGGTCAATCCGAATGACATCGACGTGGTGGTCGTGGACCTGCCCGCCAAGGTGCGCTTGACCTCGTTCTCCCACCTCACGATGCCGCTGCTGTCCGGCAAGGTTCTTCAGGTGTCGGCCGACAGCATCATCCACGAACGCACGGGTACAGCTTTGTACGAGGCGCGCGTCGAGCTGGACCCGGAACAACCCGAGCTGGCGGGCCTGAAGCTGCAGCCCGGCATGCCGGCCGAGGTCATGATCGTCACCGGCAAGCGCACGCCGCTGGACTACCTGATCAAACCCCTCGTCACCAGCTTCGGACGCGCCCTGCGGGAGGAGTGACGGCGGCCGGCCAACCGGCGCAGACCGGCCGGTCACGCCACGGCCCCACCCTGACAACTCGCCACCTTGTCGGTTCGCATGCCTTCTCCGACCCCGTCCAAGCGTGTCTCTTGGTTGGGTCAGGCGACACCCGTGCCGGAATACTGCGCCAGCGAAGCCTCCGTGGCAGGTGGCTTCGCGGACATTCGCGTTTGCATTCCCTCCAGGCTTGTCTCAACCTGAGACGCTCTTCGAAGCATCATCCAGCTTTTCCACAGAATGCTTTCCCATTGGTAACTACGGTAAGGAAGCCCGTGCTCGCGGCAGAATTTCTTCACTAACTTGCTGATTTTGGGATAATACACATGGCTTACGTCTGGAAACAGATGGTGCTCGATTTGATATTCAAGTCCGGAGCACAGGAACCGTCCGATCGGTCCGGTGCGAAAGTTCAACGTGGCGGCAGCCTGGAGGAAAAAGTAGTCGGAGTTCTTCAGATCCTTGGCGATGCAGACTGCTTCGGTAGGGAAATGCGCCGGGGCCAGAATGGCAAACATCGCGTAGGAAATGATCCCGAACCGGAGTAGGTAAAACCCAACCACATCCACCGGCTCGAAGTAGTACATCGGGATGGCCAGCGTGGTCACGAAATGAAGAAGCAAGGCACCCAGGTCGATGCAGTAGGGCTTTCTGCCTCGGGCGGGACGGCGGAGCCTCGAAAGCAGATGACGCCAGCCGCTCACCTGAGTATTGAAGTAATTTGCTACCAGTGCGATCGGAAAGACGAGCCATTGCACCTTCTCATAGTAGAACCGCAGAAGTCCTCGACTCTGCCTTACATCCTTTTCGGTCCGGGCAAACCACGGCATAAGGTCTGAATCGGCATCCACCCCCACGACGTTCGGCGCCGGATGGTGGAGTACCACATGCGAATACCACCAGTAATGGGCAGATATTCCCAGGAAAAATGGCAATCCGAAGTAGGTGAGCAGCTCATTCAGCCACCTCCTTTCACTCGTAGCATAGTGCGACGATGTGTGAGTGTTGGTTCCAATCCCCATCGAGCCGGCGGTCGATACGATCAATCCACAGGCACAGAGCAACAGATTCTCAGAGAGGACAAATATAAGAATGCCTCCGACCGCCAGAATTACGTTCACCCACAAGGCGAACATCACCCATCCAGGGGCCTTCCGGTCCCATCCCCGCGCCGTGATTTCTCGCCGAAGTGCTATGAACGATTCATTCGTTGACAACATCTTCACCTTCTTTTACTTCAATAAACATGCCGTCGTGGGCACCCGGCGGTTGTTGATCTCCGTCTCCCCGCCTACCGGGACCCGGCCCAAGCGGTCAGCTTCCGCTGGGTGGTAAAAAACAGTAAAGGCTTCCTTTACGTCATATCGAAATTTTGCAGGTTCTTGGCCGTGATCCATATATCCGCCCCGGAAGGGTCGATCAGAACCGAGGCGTTGGTCAGGAGCCGAAGGAATACACCGACTTGGATTGTGATCAGCAGTACGGAAAACTGAATACCGGCCAGCGCTACCAGGAAGCCAATCTTGTCAGTGGAAAAGATTCTTTCGCGCAGTCGAAACCAAGCCATAATCCCTTATTCATTCTACCATTGTTTCATCCTCCGAAAGGGACAGTCCGCCCGCCGACCGATTTGAACGAACGCTGCCCGTTGCCGGCATCGGAGCGGTCGTGTATGGGTAAGGTTCTGTCGGGTGGCGCAGACCTTTAGTTCTGCGACTTCCTTGAAGATGTCGCGGCAAGCCGGGACTTGGGAATCCGGGACATCATTCTGTTTCAGGAAGAAACAGAGAACGGCACGATGTGTCGTAACTGCTTGCCTCACTCGAGGGGACAACCCCACTTCAACTTGTTCAACCTGCTTGACTAGAAAGGTTTACGCTTTTCACGCTTGCGCAAACAAGCCCCTATCTGTAATTTGCCTGAGAAGCAGGGTTCTCACAAGGACTCCGATCGGCCACACGAATAGGGAGCCTGCCGGATCCGCTGGCGGCCTTACTTTCCGAGGCCGCCACCAATTCGCAACATAGTTTTAGGGCACTTCCCGCGATTTCCGTACAGCGGGAATCGGGAAGTGGTAGGATGCCAAGGTGGGACCCAGTAGCTCAGCAGGATAGAGCGACTGCCTCCTAAGCAGTAGGCCGCCGGTTCGAATCCGGCCTGGGTCACCAGAGTCCATACGAAACGTCGCGTGGTTCCGGGCCTTGCATCTCCCTCTTTCAGCCTAAGCCGAATCTACGTTGACTTGCCCCTGCCGTGCAAACTACAATGCGGTCTCGCAGTTGGTTCACGCCTCATGGTGAATCAGACGTTATCGGATTACAGCACAGAGACGAGAAACGCGGTGGGAGCAGGAGGAAAGAGTGCAATCGGTCCACCGGTCGAACCTCAGCCGGGGAGATGAACGGTCTGCTCCAGGTTTTTGCCAACGAGGCCCAGGACATGCGGTGCTTCGAACCTGAAGCGCGGGGGCGGGCGTAATGCCATCACCCCGACATGGCCTTTGATCCAGGGGCTCTAACGGTGGGGACGCAAACGTTTCCTGATTCTCAGTAACGGAGAAGAGCTTAATGCGTGTGCACCTGATTAATCCCAATCATCTATCCTTTGGCGTAGGTGTCATTACGCCGCGCTGGCTTTACGTAATTGCGGCGGCGACGCCGCGCGCCTTCGGGGACCCTTTGATTGTTGACGAAACCCTGGAGCCGGTTGACTCCGCCGCGATTCAACCGGGCGACGTGGTGGGCATTGGGATTCATAGCGGCAATGCGCAGCGGGGCTATGAAGTCGGACGAATGGCGCGCGAGCGCGGAGCCTACGTAATCTTCGGGGGTATCCACGTCAGCCTCTACCCGCAGGAAGCCTACGAGCATGGACGCGCGCACGCCGTGGTGAAGGGCGATGGAGACATCGTTTGGCCGCAGGTGCTGGCCGACTGTGTCAACGGGGGACCGCAGCGCTCCTATGAGGGGGGACGCGTCGAAGCCGACCAGTTCCTGCCGGCGCGCTGGGAGTTGATGCCGCGCAATAGCTACATGTGGGCTTCGGTGCAGACCGTGCGCGGATGCCCCAAGCACTGCTCGTTTTGTTCGGTGTGGCGCACGGACGGCCAACGTCCCCGCCAGCGCGCAGCGGACGTGGTCATCCAAGAAGTTGTCGAACTACGCCGCATGGGATTTCAGTTCATTGCGCTCGCCGACGACAACTTCTATCCGGTCACCCTGGATGATCTAAAGCAGGCCGAGAGTCGCAACGATCAACGCCGTCTGGGCGAGTTGCGGGCAATCCGCGAAGAGAGATTTGAATTGATGGCGCGCTTGGCCGAGTTGCCCCAGGGTATGGTGTTCTTCACGCAAATCACCATGGAGGCGGCCGAAGACCCCGAATTCCTGGATGCCATGCGTAAGGCCCAGATCAAGGGGGCGCTGGTGGGAGTTGAATCGGTCACCCCGGAAGGGTTGAAGGCCGTCTTCAAGGAATTCAACTCCGCGGGGGAAAGCCTGGTGCGTAGGCTCCGCTCTTTTCGGGAGCACGGCGTCCACGTCTTGGGCTCCTTCATCTTTGGATTGCCCACCGACCGCCCGGATACCTTCGAAGCCACCGCCGCGCTGGCGGAGGAGGCCGGCGTAACGGTAGCCCAGTTCGTGCTGTTGACCCCGTTTCCGGGAACGGTGGATTTCCAGCGCTGGGAAAAGAAAATGGAGAACGATCCTACCCGGATTGCCGGGGTTCCTCTCACCCGTTACTGGCTGATTCCGCAAGCTCTTCGTCCGAAAGTGTACATGTCCCATCCGGTCATGTCGGCCGACGAAATCCGTCGGCGCTCCCAGGAGGTATGGGACCGCTTTTATCGGTGGCCGGCAATCTGGAAGCGATCTCTCTTCCTGAAGTCCCTACGGGCCCGACTGACATTTATCCTGGTTTCCAAACTCTATCGACAGATGTACGCCAATACCGGAATCGCCACCGACAGCGCCCGAGTGAACCGCGCCAACACCTGGGCACGGTGGCTGGCGAAGCCCTGCCGGCGATTGTTTCAGGGAGTGCCGATGCCGGAGTTGCAAGTGCCGAACGGGAGCTCGCATCCGCCGACGGGACCCTCGGCCGGTGGGGGCGGTCTGTTTCCCTTGCAGGAACCGGCTCTCGAGCAGCGTGCCGGCCGCCTGGTCAAACTTTAAGATGGACCTCTGAGTCGCCCTTGGGGACTAAAATCCATTGCTGGAGCGGCCGCTGCTACTGCGCATTGCGAGAATTGCCGACATTCCTGAGCCCCGCTGCTAGGGCAGTATAAACCTCAAAGGAGCCTCTATGGGATAGAGGCCGGAGGTTGCCGATGGGGAAAATTCGGTGTGAACGCCGGAGGAGGGCCGGCGTAAGCGCGGCTTTTATCCTTGGCGCGTTTTTCGGAGCGTTCTTGGGGGGCGTTGCCATGCCCCGCGAGGATATCCCGGTCCACACTCGTCCGGCGGAGAAAGCCCCCGGCGGCAGGAAAATCACTCCGACCGAGCATGCTTGGTGGTCTTTCAAGATGCCGGTTCGCCATCCAGTCCCTGCAGTTGGCGACCTTCGCTGGAGTGAAAACCCCATCGATGCCTTCATAGGGAGGAGACTCGAAGACGAGGGGCTCGAGCCTGCCCCGCTAGCCGACAAGCGCACTCTCATCCGGCGAGCGTATCTGGATTTGGTCGGCCTGCTGCCGGACCCGGATGAAGTCACCGCCTTTATCCACGACGACTCCCAGCACGCATTCGGAAAGCTGATCGACCGGCTGCTCGACTCCCCACACTATGGCGAACGTTGGGGACGCCATTGGCTGGACGTGGTTCGTTACGGGGACAGCGGCGGCTATGAACACGATTACGACTACCCGCAAGCGTGGCGTTATCGGGATTACGTGATCCGCGCATTCAACCAGGACAAACCCTACCACCGATTTATCCTGGAACAATTGGCCGGCGATGAGATCGATGAAGTCACCTATGACAGCCTCACAGCCACCGGTTTTCATCGGGTCGGGGCAACCGTCGGGTTTCGCGAAAAAGACAACCCGCAATACCGCTATACCTACCTGGACGATATGATCGCCACGACGAGCCGCGCGTTCATGGCTCTGAGCGTCGAGTGCGCGCGATGCCACGACCATAAGTTCGACCCCGTTCAACAACTCGACTACTATCGCATGATGGCAACCTTCTTCCCGTTTGTGAAATTCAATCATCCGCTGGCTCCCCCCGAGCAGGTGGCTGCTTACCAGGCGCGCAAAGCTGAAATCGAAAATCGGGTACGACCGCTCCAGGAACGTATTGAGGAGATCGAAAAGCCCTATAAGAAGATCGCCTTCGAGAAAAAACTCGAAACCTTTCCGCAAGAGATTCAAATCGCCGTTCGCACGCCGGAAGCGGAAAGAACCCCAGGGCAAAAGCTCCTGGCGGCGCAGGTGATTTCGATCGGCGTGGGTAAGAAGGTCGGTAAACTGCTCCGTGTCGAGGACCAAGCTGAAATCGACCGGCTCAGAGGACGGATCGAAGAAATCGAGAAGGAATTGCCCGAACCCCTTCCCGTGGCCATGGGTATTCGGGACGGTGATTACCGGTTTGCTCCCGAGGGGCTCGGTGATGAAAAGCTTCCCGGGAAAGGGGATCGGCAATTCTACGACTTTGAAGGGTCCTTCTTGCCTCAGCCGGGCAGACCCTATATTCCCCCACCGGCCCACCTCTTGCCGGCCGGGGACTATCGTGACAAGGGCCCGGAAGTACAGCCGGGGTTCTTGCAGGCGATCACACGGGGAGACCCTCCCACCGCCCACCCGCCCTCGAATGGCCACGTCACGACCGGACGGCGACGAGCCCTGGCGGAGTGGATCATTTCGGAAAATCATCCGCTGACGGCGCGGGTGATGGTCAATCGCATCTGGCAGCATCATTTTGGTCGTGGTCTGGTGAGCACAGCGAACAACTTCGGCCGCATGGGCCAAAGACCTACTCATCCTGAACTGCTGGACTGGCTGGCCGGTGAGTTTGTCCGCAGCGGCTGGAGCCTCAAGCACATGCACCGGCTGATGATGACCTCCCGGGCGTATCGGATGTCTTCGGCTTATGATTCGGA
The DNA here is from genome assembly GCA_965222885.1 of Terriglobia bacterium. Taxonomy (GTDB): domain Bacteria; phylum Acidobacteriota; class Terriglobia; order UBA7540; family JAPUME01. Next base: position 3,222,202 of record OZ244973.1, on the reverse strand, counting down.
AGCCAATGCAAAAATCGACCCGGAGGGTGTTTATCTCTGGCGATATCGCCGTCGCCGGCTGGAGGGCGAGGGAATCCGGGACATTATCCTTGCGGCGAGCGGTCACCTCAATTTGAAAATGGGAGGAAAGCCGTTCTTCCCTCCGATTCCCGAAAAGGTGAGGGAATCATTCAACCAGGGAATCTGGGAAATGACGCAGGAAGGCCCGGATGTGTGGCGGCGCAGTGTCTATTCGTATTGGAAACGGGGGCTGCGTTATCCTCTGTTCGACGTGTTTGACCTGCCGAATCTCAATGTCTCCTGCGAGCGACGGACGGTGACCACTGTGCCGACCCAGGCATTGACTCTGCTGAACAATAAGTTTGTTCTCGAGCAGGCAAGATACTTTGCCGAGCGGGTGTTGCGCCAAGCGGGAAGGGAACCGGCGGCCCAGGTGAAGACGGCCTACCGGATCGCATTGAGCCGCGAACCGGGCCCGGTCGAGCTCGATCGTAACGTCGGATTCCTGCGCCGGCAGAGCTCGTACCATTCCGAGCGGAAGGGAGACTCGCATGCGGAACGGGAGGCGCTTACCGATTTTTGCCACGTCGTTCTGAATCTCAACGAGTTTGTTTATATTCATTAGGAGTGCGCTATGGCGGTGACGCGCATCGGCTGTCGCACCGGACCCAAGAGAAGCTTTATCTCCCGGCGGGATTTTCTTTTTGAAGCCGGTGAAGGAATCAGTGGTCTGGCGTTGGCCTGTATGCTGGCGAGGGACGGACTGCTGGCTGCCTGTCCCGACAGTGACGCCGTGCCCTGTGCCGGCTCGGCCACGATCCCATCGCCCCTTTCCCGCCGACCGACCCATTTTGAACCGCGCGCCAAGGCGGTGATTTCCCTTTTTATGAGCGGCGGCGTCAGCCACGTTGACACCTTCGACCCGAAACCGATGTTGACCCGATACCACGGTCAGCCGCTTGCGGGCAAAGGGCAGGTCCGGGTTCGGCAGGGGTATCCCGGACCTTTGATGAAGAGTCCCTTCCCATTCAAAAAGTACGGGCAGTCTGGAATCGACATTTCCGACCTGTTTCCGCACGTCGGCGCCCTGGTGGATGACCTGGCTTTGATTCGATCCGCGCAGGGACGCTCCAACGACCATGTGGTGGCACATTATGAATGGAACACCGGATCGCTGCTCATGGGCTTTCCCAGTGTGGGCTCCTGGGTCACTTATGGACTGGGTAGCGAGAACCAGAATCTGCCGGGATTCGTAGTCATCTACGACTACCGGGGTGGCCCGTTCAGCGGCCCGGCGAATTGGAGCAGCGGATTCTTGCCGGCAGCCTACCAAGGCACGGTGTTTCGGGCTGCGGGCGATCCCATTCTCGACCTCAAGCCCCCGGCCTCGATCGCACCCGGGCAGCAGCGGGCGCGACTCGATCATCTGGCCTGGCTCAACGAAAAGCACGCCACGCAGTACCCCGGCAGTACCGACCTGTCGGCACGCATCGCCGCCTACGAGTTGGCCTACCGGATGCAGAGTTGCGCGCCCGAAGCCGTCGATCTATCGCAGGAGAAGGAAGCCACCAGGCGGCTGTACGGATTGGACGACCCGGCGACCGAGCCCTTCGGCAAGCAGTGCCTGCTGGCCCGTCGCTTGGTCGAGCGGGGCGTGCGATTCGTACAGCTCTATAATGGAGCGATCGTCAATCAGAACATCGACACCTGGGACGCGCACTCCAATCTGGTCGAAAATCATACCCTGCACGCGCGGGAGGTCGATAAGCCCATCGCCGGACTCATCCGGGACCTCAAGCAGCGTGGCATGCTCGACGAAACGCTTGTCCTTTGGCATTCCGAGTTCGGGCGGATGCCCATTTCCCAACGCGGCATCGGTCGGGACCATAATCCTGGCGCGATGACTGTTTGGATGGCCGGTGCAGGGATCCGGGGCGGACAGGTGATCGGGGCAACCGACGAATTCGGATATAAAGCGGCCGAGAAGGTTGTTACCTACCATGATATTCACGCCACACTGCTGCACCTGCTCGGGCTGGACCACCAGCGTTTGACCTACTTCTTCAACGGTCGGCATATGCGACTGACCGACGTGCATGGGGAAATCGTTCCTGAGATCGTGGCCTAAGGGTCTCATCCCAGACCTTGCTTCTACCATCTTCCGCATGAACTTCCCGCCGTGAGAGGCTCACTCCAAACCCTCCGGCAAGCTCCTTCCTACCGAATTGCAATCCACTCACCGAGAACCCAAGAAAAAGGATTCGGAGGGCAGTTGCCGGTTGTCCCCTACCTACGGTTCCGAATTTCCGGGCGTATTTTTGGGGAGACGATGCAGATTCACTCTGCGCCAGAGGTCGTGATAGGCGCGTGGCGGTAAGGGTTCCTTGAGCCGAAAACGGAAGACGCGATGTCCTCCGTAGTGAAAGCGCTGCCGCTCGCGCGAGGTGAGGGTCAGGGTAAGCTCATGGATGGAGTGGATGTCCACCACGCCTGGGTAAATCCAGGTTCGGGAGTGAGCGGGTTTGTCGGACTGAAAGGTGATACGATCTTTCCCGACCCTCAAGATGCCCTGGCAGGCCCCTCGACGGTGGCGGTGGGCTACGGCGACCTCGAAGAGGCTCGCTGCGGACCGAATCGCTTCTTTGACGACCAGTGTTTGTCGGAAGTTTTCGAGAAGAAAGCCGGTAACCTCGTTGGGAATCTCTCCGGTGATCATCCGGAATCTAAAGTGATCGCCGTCGAAGGTTGTTACACGGATTCGCGTCGGGGCGATTTCCAGAGTTTCCAGATCGAGGGCGGTCCACTGGCGGGCGTGTTTCCGGTTCTCGGTTTCGTAATGGATTCTGTCTTGTAAAACCCACAAGGTACCCCGGCAGCTTCCCATGCGGTGGTCGTGCCGGACGTCGCCCTGCCAACGAATTTCCTGCGCCTGGCCGGGCCCCGTTATGGCAGAGCCCAGGAGGCAGCCCAGGAGCCAAGTTTTCATAGCGGGGTTTCCTCCTCCGGTGCCATGCCCGTCAAACTTTGCGCCAAGCCCTTTGGTTTCAGGGAGGGTTTCACCTCCCGGTGCCATTTCCAGAGAGTGAATATCACCGGATAGACCAGCAGCTCCATGACAAATGACGTGAGGATGCCGCCGATCATCGGCGCGGCGATGCGTTTCATCACGTCTGATCCCGCCCCGGTACTCCACATAATGGGCAACAGGCCCATCACGATCGCCATTACGGTCATCATCTTGGGCCGCACCCGTAAGACAGCGCCCTCCATCACGGCTTCTTTCAGGTCTTCCAGGCTGTTCATTCGGCCGGCGCCCTTCAGTCGTGCGTAGGCATGATCGAGGTAGAGCAGCATGATCACACCCGTTTCCGCATCCACTCCCAACAACGCGATCATACCTACCCAGACCGCCACGCTCAGGTTGTAGTCGAGCCCGTGAAGAATCCACACGGCGCCGACAAGCGAGAACGGCACCGCCAGCAGCACGATCAAAACCTTCGTAACCGACTTCGTGCTCAGGTAGAGCAGCACGAAGACGATGAACAGGGTCAACGGAACCACGTAGATGAATCGTTGCTGGGCGCGCTGCATGTGCTCATACTGGCCGCTCCAGACCAGATGGTAGCCCTTCGGGATTTCGACGTTCTCCTTCACCACCTCCATCGCATCGCGCACGTAACTGCCCAAGTCGCGTCCGGCTACGTCCACATAGACATATCCCACCGGCTCGGCGGCTTCGCTCTTGATGACCGGTGGCCCCATGGTCAACTTCAACTCGGCGAGCTGCGCCAGGGGGACCTGCGCGCCGCTGGGGGTGGAAACCAGGACGCGCCGGAGCTGCGCCGGCTCCTGCCGCAGCTCGCGCAGGTAGCGGACGTTTACCGGATAGCGCTCGCGGCCCTCGACGGTGGTGGTAATGTTTTTACCGCCGATAGCCGATTCAATCACATCCTCCACGTCCGCCACCGTCAATCCGTAGCGCGCAGCGGCTTGTCGGTTGATGTTGAAGTCCATGAAGTAGCCGCCCATGACGCGCTCGGAGTAGATATTGCGGGTGCCGGGAACGTCTTTGAGCGCGCGTTCAAGCTCCTGCCCGATGGATTGAATTCTGTTCAAGTCGGGCCCGAACACCTTGATTCCGATGGGGGTTCGGATGCCAGTAGTAAGCATATCGATCCGGCACTTGATGGGCATGGTCCAGGAATTGCTGATTCCGGGGATGCGGAGAGCGCGATTCATCTCTTCCACCAGCTTATCGGGAGTCATGCCATCGCGCCATTCCTCCTCGGGTTTGAGCGTGATCGTGGTTTCGATCATCGCCAGCGGCGCAGGGTCGGTGGCGGTCCTCGCCCGGCCGGCTTTGCCGAAGACGCTATCGACTTCCGGGAACTTTTTCAAAATCTTATCCTGCACCTGCAAGGTCTTTCCCACCGAGTCGATGGACATTCCCGGAAGTCCGGTCGGCATGAAGAGCAGAGAGCCTTCGTAGAGGGGTGGCATGAACTCGGACCCTAGTTGAAAAAAGATCGGCACGGTCGTGCCCACCGCCAGTAAGGAGACCGCCAACGTCGTTTTGCGGAATCGCAGCACCAAGTGGACCATCGGTCGATAAATCCAGATCAGCAATCGGTTTACGGGGTTGCGGGCTTCGGGCGCGATCTTTCCGCGAATCAGCAACAGCATCAGCGTGGGTACCAGGAAGACCGAGAGCAGGGAGGCGGACAGCATGGCAAAGGTCTTCGTGTAGGCCAGCGGTTGGAAGAGGCGTCCTTCCTGAGCTTCCAGGGTAAAGACCGGCAGGAAAGAGACGGCAATGATTAACAGGGAATAAAACAGCGGACGGCCCACCTGTTTGGCGGCTTCGATCAGCACGCGGTTTCGATCTCCTTTTTTCCCTTCCGCTTCCCACTGCTCCAGCTTCTTGTGCGCGTTTTCAATCATGATGATCGCCGAATCGATCATGGCTCCGATGGCGATCGCGATACCTCCCAACGACATGATGTTTGAATTGAGTCCGATCAGTTGCATCCCGAAAAGCGACATTAAAATCGCAATCGGCAGAACCAGAATGGCCACCAACGCGCTGCGGAAGTGGAACAGGAACAGGAGGCAGACCAGGCTGACGATCAGGCTTTCTTCCAGCAGTTTCTCCTCCAGGTTCCGTACGGAGCGGTAGATGAGGTCCGAGCGATCATAGACGGGAACGATTTCCACCCCTTCGGGCAGGGCGCTGCGGATCTCCTCGAGCTTCTGCTTCACCCGTCCAATCACCGCCAGCGCGTTTTCACCGAAGCGCACCACCACGATACCGCCGACCACTTCTCCTTGGCCGTTCCATTCGGCCAGACCTCGGCGCATCTCCGGGCCCAGGTGCACCCGGGCCACGTCGCGGACGAAAACGGGCGTCCCGTTGGCATTGACTCCAAGCGAGACATTTTGAATATCCTGGACGTTTTGGATGTAGCCGAGGCCGCGGACCATGTACTCGCGCCCGGAGTATTCGACCACGCGGCCACCGACGTCATTGTTACTGCGGCGGATGGCTTCGATCACGCGTTGGAGGGGAATGTTGTAGCCGACCAGAGTGTTGGGGTCGATTTCGACCTGGTATTGTTTGACGTACCCGCCGACGCTGGCAGCCTCCGCCACCCCGGGAACGCTCTCGATCCAGTAGCGGACGTACCAATCCTGAAGGCTGCGCAACTCCGCCAAGTCGTGCCGTCCGGTCTTATCCACCAGGATGTATTGAAAGGCCCAGCCCACCCCCGTGGCATCGGGCCCCAGGACCGGTGTCACCCCGGAAGGCAAATCTACCGACTGCATGTATTCGAGCACACGGCTGCGCGCCCAGTAGATGTCCGTGCCATCCTCGAAGATGGCATACACGAAAGAGAGTCCAAAGAACGAATAACCACGGACCACCTTCACTTTGGGAGCAGCCAGCAGCGCCGTGGTCATGGGATAGGTTACCTGGTCCTCGACCAGGTCGGGACTCCGGCCGGGCCACTCGGTGAAGACGATGACCTGCACGTCGGAAAGGTCCGGGATGGCGTCCAGAGGGGTGTTCTTGAGCGCCCAGATGCCGGCTGTGATGGCAGCGAGCGTCGTCAGGATCACCAGGAATCGGTTCTTGGCGCTCCATTCGATGATTCGGTTGATCATGCCCCTTTACCCTCTTGCTTGGTCTCGGTGGTAGTCCGCCTATTTCTGGTTCGCATGGGTCATGCCCTCGGTCGCGCTGCTGAGCTGGCTCTCGGAATCGATAAAGAAATTGCCCGAGGTGACAATCCTGTCCCCCGCCTCGAGTCCTGAGAGCACGATGTATTGATTGTCCAGGCGAGGCCCTGTTTGGATCTCCCGGGGCGCGAAATAGCCGTTGCCCTTGTCGAGGAACACAATCTTTCGCACGCCGGAATCGAGCACCGCCTCGTCGGGCACCACCAGCCGCCGCCCATAGTTGACCTGAATTTCCATATCGGCGTACATATCCGGCTTGAGCTCCAGCTTGGAGTTACCGAATTCCAGGCGCACTTTTACGGTTCTCGATTTCGGCTCCACTTCCGGATAGATGTAGGTGACGCGGCCTCGATAGACCTTTCCGGGCCGGTAGGCCAGGCGCATCGTCGCCGGCTGGCCGGTCCGCACAAAGGGCAGCTCATATTCGTACACCATGGCCAGAGCCCAGATTTTTCCCAGGTCCACAATCGAATAGATCTTTGTTCCCGGCGTGACGAAGGCGTTTTCATAAGCTTGGCGCTCCGTAACGAAACCCTGAATCGGGGAGTGGACCGTCAGGGTGCGGCGAGCCTTCCCGGTGCTTTCCAACTCTTCAATCTGCTTCCGGCTGATGTCCCATAGTTCCAATCTTCGACGGGCCGCTGCGAGCAACGACTCTGAACCGCGAGCGGCTCTCTCGAAGGGGCTCTTGCCCAATACTTGCTTGCCTTTCAGCGCCAGCAGGTATTCCTCCTGCGTGGAGACCAGGTCGGGACTGTAGATGGTGAACAGCGGTTGCCCTTTACGGACCCGCTTGCCTACGTAATCCACGAATACTCTCTCAATCCAGCCCTCGAACTTGGTGTGTACGTGGGCGATTCGGGTTTCGTCCGGTGCCAGATGGCCAACGGTGCGGAGGGTTCTGCTGACGCGTTCGTATTGCACTTGCTGAGTTCGCACCCCAATCAACTGCTGTTTTTGAGGACTTAGCATGACGGTTCCCGGCGGCATCTCGGAGAGGGCTTCCGCCTCCTCGGCGTGGAAGGGAACCAAATCCATACCGCAATCGGGAGCGATGCCCGGTTTGTCGGATTTGTAGGCCGGGTGCATCGGGTCGTACCAGTAAAGAATCTCTTTCTGCCCGCTTCCGGCTTGCTTCATGCTTCCGGCCACAAGACCCTCCTGGGTGGGACCAGGCCTCGAGTGAGATGACTTCTCCAGGTCCGTTGGTCCGGACAGTCTTTTAGCGGCGTAAAATCCACCTGCACCGGCCAGCAGGATCATCCCGGCGATGAGCGGTATATGTATGCGACGCATGGTGTACCTCGGATATTGAACTCCGGTTAGGGGATCAGTCTTGTGGCCACCAACGCCTCCAGCCGTGCCAGAGAGGCGGCGAGGCGGGCTTGCTGATCCCAGTAATGGGTTTCGTAGTCGAGAATTGTGACAAAATTATTCATCAAGGTCAGAAAATCAATGCCCCCCACTTCATAGCTCGCAAGGGACGACTCCAATGCGAGGCTGGCTTGAGGAACGATGGCTTTTGCGTAAAGCGAGACCAGCCGTTCGGAGGCCTGCGCTGCCAGGTATTCGTCCTTGATTCGGAAGAGGAGTTCCTGCTCGCGAGCGGCGTATTCGTGCCGGGACTGCGCCAAGCGGCTGGCGGCCTCGCGAACCCCGTAGCGTTGCTTGCGCCAGAAATAAAGCGGGACTTCTACGTTGAACCGGGTCTCCCACAAACTGGCGAAAGGGCCGCGATGGATGTAGGCAGCCGAAACCGAGAAGTCAGGACGGAAATCTTTCCGCGCCAGACGCAGCACCAAGGCACTACGGTCCGTCCAGTCGCGTCGTTCGAGCAATTCCGGTGACCGGGTTGGGGCCATCTCGAAGAGTTCCGCAAGCGTATGGGCAAGAACGGGCTTGGCGTAATCTTCCGGCTTCGGAAGGGGCCGGTTGGGACCCCGATTTAAGAGACTGTTAATGCGCGCCTCCAGGCTCCTTTGCTCCTGCTCAAGCAGGATCCGGCGATTCTCCAAGAGGGATTGTTCCACCTGAGCGCGCAGGATGTCCTGTTGGATGCCTTTGCCGACCGAGTAGCGGGTCTCGGCGATGCGGGCCAGTTGGTCAAGAAATTCCTGCTGCCTTTTGAGAATCGCGAGCGCTTGGTGAAGAAAGTGGAGTCGGTAGTAACTTTGCTTGAGTTCCGAGGTGAGCCGGAGCACGGTGGCTCGATAGGCGTTCAGGGCCGTGTCGGCTTCCTTGGCGGCGATTTTTCCACGCAGCCGCAATTTACCAGGGAAGGGAAACGCCTGTGTGATGCCGACGCCACCGTTGCTCATGGGGTCGTCGCCGAGGTTGGCGAACGGAATCGGTCGGGTGACATTGCGATTGATTACCGCGATGATGGGGTCCGGAAGCGAGCTGACCTGGGAAGGACGCGACCGCGCGGCCTCGGCACCCCGTTGAGCCGCTTGGATTTCCGGATTGTGCTCTACCAGATCCACGATCCATCTTTCGAGAGTGCCGTACTTGGAGGAGCCAGTAGCCTCGTTCAACTCGTAGAACTCATCCGGCGAAGTGCCCCTCTGCGGCTTGATGGCGGCGGTCACGCTTTCCCTCTTCACTTCGAGACGGGTAGCGGTGAAACCGTGGGGTATCTCGTGCCACCGCGCCGGGGAAAGGGTTGCGGGAGATTCAGCCCGTATGGATTGGGTCCCCAATCCAAGGAATGTCACCCAAGCAATGGAGCACGTATAAAATCGGATATTCATGTTCCCACCTCAGCAATGATTTACGGCTCGCAACATGGCCTTAGATGCCCGAATTGAGAGGCGTCGGAATGAGTCCTCAAAAGACGCGAGAGCGAATGGCCTCTTGCAAGCAAATCGGAAAAGGTGGAATTAAATCCGCAGAACGCAGATGAATTTTAGGGGGGGATCGCTACAGGATAGCTTGTTTAGAAAGGATTTATGAGGTACCGAAGAAAATCCTTGGACCGCCTCGGCGGCGCGGACGGACTGAGCTTCCAGAGCTGTTTCGCCACGGTCTTGATGCCGGCCGGCCCGTTCCCAACGGGTTTTCGCAGCGCCGTTGTCCGGCGCGCTCGTCGTGCAGCAGGTAGGCGTGGCCGCCGAAAGGCCCTGCTCCTCGGACTCGAGATTCTGGTGAGGACAGCAGGCGGGAAATTCCGCCATTCGGCCGGCGCACAGAAACCCGGCGCCCGAAAGATCGACCGCGACGACAACAATCAGAATGTAAACCCAGCGCTTCATCGTTTACCTTTCTGCAATCTATTATACCTCGGTGTGGGCGGCCTGCACAACGAAAGTGATTCGTCCTGTCGCCTCGGGTTCCTTCTAGCTCGCTTCTTTCATGGCGTGCAGCGCCGCTTTTGAATCGATGTTGGAGAGGACCCATGCGCAAATTTTTGCGTCATATCCAATGTCATCATCATAAGTAATGATTGCCGGGAAGATTCTGGTTAGGTAAATTAGCACCATCTTTTTTTCTTGCGAAAGCCCGCATCAGGGCTGAGGAGGTCCCGCCATGTTGAGAATCGCAGTTTTTTGTTTATGGCTATGTTGGACGAGTGGGTTCAGTGTCCCGGGCCGCGCGGAGCCGCCCACGGGGATTCCTGAGAGGGATGCCCGCCTTGAAGTCAGAGATCTCCACTCGGTTTGTGGAATGCCCCGCGTCGGGTCCCAGCAGGAGTGGCTGCGGCGGGCGGCGTCGCTTCGCCATCAGATACTGGTGAGCGCCGGGTTGTGGCCCCTGCCTCCGAAGACTCCGTTGAATCCGCAAATCTTCGGCCGCATCGAGCGGGACGGCTACACCGTCGAGAAGGTTTATTTTGAGAGCTACCCCGGATTCTTTGTCACCGGGAATCTTTACCGGCCGCGAGGGTTGAAAGGCCCCTTTCCCGCCATTCTTTCACCCCACGGACATTGGGAATATGGAAGGCTCAATAACAGCGAACTCGGTTCAATACCGGCGCGGGCGATCCATTTCGCCCGGCAAGGGGCCGTTGTGTTCAACTACGACATGGTGGGTTATAACGACAGTTTCCAGATCGATCACAAGTTCAAAAGTGACCGACGGGACCTCTGGGGAATCAATCTGCTCGGGCTGCATCTTTGGAACAGCATCCGCGCGGTGGACTTTCTGATCTCTCTTCCTGATGTGGACAGGGAACGTTTGGGTTGCACGGGCGCGTCTGGCGGCGGGACGCAAACCTTTCTACTTACCGCGGTCGATGAACGGATCAAAGTTTCCGCGCCGGTCAATATGATCTCAGGGCACATGCAGGGCGGAGATCTGTGTGAGAACGCGCCCCATCTACGCATTGATACCTGCAACGTGGAAATCGGCGCGCTGATGGCTCCTCGACCGATGCTGATGGTTTCCGCCACCGGCGACTGGACCACGGATACACCGCGAATGGAGTTTCCCTCGATTCGGAACATCTACAACTTATTCGGGGAAGAAGATAAAATCGCGAATGCCCATTTCCATGCCCCTCACAATTACAACCGGGATAGCCGAGAGGCGGTTTATAACTGGTTTGCCCGGTGGCTGTTGGGCCGCAAGGACGTAGGACCCGTGAAGGAGAAAGCGTTCACGGTTGAGAAGCCTGCCGACGTTATGGTCTTTTTTGGACGGGAGTTTCCCGAAAACGCCAAAGATCCCCGGCAACTTACGGATTACCTGATCGGAAGTACCCGAAAGCAATTCAAGGCGTTGAAGCCGGCGGATGCAGCCGGGCTCGAACGATTTACCCGAATGATGCGGCCTGCGCTCCGCTATGCGCTGATGGTGGGGGAACCCGAGCCTGCGGAGGTTCTATCCGCGAGTCAAGGTTCGCCCTCAACCGGCAAGTTCATGCCGGAAAGACTCCTCCTCAGCTTCCGGGGAAGCCGCGTCGAGTCGCGTCTCTGGCGGCCGAGGGGAGGCTCGATCCGTGCGGGCGTGGTGGTGGTTCATCCCGATGGCTATGCGGCCCTTATGAAGGATGGTTCGGACAGGCCGGGACGGCTCTTAACCGACTTGCTGCGCAATCGTTTTATGGTACTGAGTATCGACACTTTTAACAGGTACTCCTCAAAAAGCACATCTCAACCGCCCGCCAGGAAAGTAGAATTCTTCGGCACCTACAACCGATCGGACGACGCCAACCGGGTTCAGGATATATTGACCGCCGTTGCGTACCTGAAGGGCAAGCGCGAGGTTCAGCAGGTCTATCTGGTGGGTCTTGAGAAGGCCGGCCTCTGGTGCCTGCTGGCCCGCGCGATGAGTCCCCAGGTGAAACGCCTTGTGGCCGACGCGGCTCAATTCGCCACCGAGGACGACCAAGCCTATCTCCGGGACCTACCCATTTCCGGCATCCGTCGCGCCGGAGATTTCCGCACGGCCGTCACGCTGGCCATTCCCGGGGCGTTACTGGTGCACAATACGGGAGACGGATTCCCCATCCAGTGGATACGGGACGCATATCAGGCCGGGGGGGCCGAGGGGAATATCGCCATCGAGCCGAACAAGCTTTCAGAAGCCAGGATGATCCGGTGGCTCCGGACCGGGAAGCTTTGAGGTAAGTCAATTTAGGTGTGATGGGCAGAGGGTGGCTCTGGCACTGGCAGGGGGCTGAAAAAGGGGCACTCTTATCATTCCGAACGAAGCGAGGAGTCTGCTTTCAACCGCGGTGGGTTACCGGCTAACGAGATTCCGAGAGCCGACCCAGGGCGTCGCTATACCTTCAGCCCCAGGGTTTTTTCCAGATAATTCTTGCTGATGCGGGCGCTCTGTTTCGGCGTGCGCAGGGTGGAATCCAGCTCCACGGTGATCCAGCCCTGGTAGTGGTTCTTTCTGAGGATCTCAACCAGAGAGGGAAAGTCCACGCCCCCTTTGCCGAGTTCATAGAAGATGGGCTTTGCCAGGGTCTCTTCAAAACGAGGGACCCAGCCCTTGTTGCCTCCCCGATAGTCGGGCGGGGTATCCTTGAAGTGGAATTCGATGATTCGCTCGACGTAGCGTCGGGTCATCTCGACCGGGTCCATTCCGGCCATCGTATAGTGCCCCGTATCCAGCACCAGATTGACGTAATCGGGATCGGTCCGCTCCATGATGGCCTCAACTTCGTGTTGCTTTTCGAACTGCGCCCATAGGTGTGCGTGGACACCGAGCTTCACGCCTTGCTCGGCGGTGCGTTTTCCCAAGCGATTCAGAGTGGCGGCCATGTGGGAGAGGTCCTCGGCGGTTGTGCCTTGCCGCCGCCGTCGCCCGGTATTGATCTTCAGATGATCACAGTCGAATCGTTTAATGAACTCGACGAGCCGTAGGTGATCTTCGATCAGCCGGTCGGCCCGGGTGGGGTCGGCGAGGTCCATCTCCATGCCGCTGCCGTTCGAGACGGTGACCAAGCGCAGGCCGCGTACCTTTAGAATTTTCTTGAGTTCTTCCGGGTTGTCGAAGTAAGGACGAACATACTGCGGGAAAGTTTCTATGGCGTGGTAGCCGACTTGGGCGGCTTCATCGAGAGATCGAATGAAGTCGCTTTCCCAACCACCTCGCGTGTTGGTGGTGATCCCGACTCTGGGGGCGAAGCTTTCCCCCAGCGCTCCTTGCCACCCCGCCACGGCGCGCGAAATCCCCAATCCTGCGGCGGTCAGGAAGATGCCTTGCTTGCAGAACTGTCTTCGTCCGTATTCCACCCCGGGTTATTCTTTCTTCTTCTTAAAAGAACGGATGTGGGCCAGGACGGCCTTGACTTCCTCGTCGCTCAATTTCTCCGGAGGAAAGGGAGGCATGGGCTTCTTTCCGGTTCGGATGAATGTCACCAGTGCCGCATCGTCTTTGTGGTTGTCCTGCCATTTGGCGTCGGTGAAGTCGGGGGTCTTCATCACCGCAAAGCCTTTGCCTTCCGCCCCGTGGCACATGGAGCACTGCTTTTTATAGAGAGCCGCCCCGTCCGGATCAGCCGCCAAGGCGGAGACCGCGAAAGATACAAGAAGCATCAAGGCAATTGGCATGGAGCGGATCAATTTTACAAATTTTCCCATATATTACTTTACTCCCTAAATCATGGTATGGATGGCAGGCCCGAACGGGCGTTTGCCTCCCGAAACTTATTATTCACCTTAATCGTTCTCATGTTAGCCTGTCTCAGACTCAAAATCAATAAGCTGGGGAGTGGCGGGAACCCGCAGAAGCGCCAAAGATTCGCGCGGCACTGTTCGGCGGCCGCCGCCGGATTCATTTTGAAGGGAGATTTTATGGATCAGCAAATCAACGCGAAGGTCGCCGTTGTTACGGGTGGAACGCGGGGGATCGGATATTCGGTAGCCGCGAAGCTGCTGGATGAAGGTTCGAAGGTGGTGATCTGCGGGCGTTCCCCGGACCGATTGGAGGCAGCCATGCAGGAGCTCAGCGAGCGGCATTCGGGCCGCGTCAGCGGAATGTTGGCCGACGTGCGGAACTATAGGGAGTGCCAGGCCTTGATCCAACACGCCGCTCGGACTTTCGGCGGGGTCGATATTCTGGTCAACAATGCCGGCATTGGATATTTCAAGCCGGTGGACCAGATTACCCCCGAGGAGTGGGACGAGCTGCTGGCTACCAACCTCAGCGGGGTTTTCTACTGTGTCCGGGAGGTTGTGCCCCTGATGCGCAAGCGCGGCGGAGGATATATTTTCAATATATCGAGTCTTGCCGGAGTGAATCCGTTTGCCGGGGGGGCGGCGTATAACGCTTCCAAGTTCGGCCTGAATGGGTTTAGCGAAGCGATCATGCAGGATTTACGGTACGACGGTATCCGAGTCAGCTACGTCATGCCCGGCAGTGTGGGTACCGACTTCGGACCCCATCCGGGGCGGAAGGCTCCGGCAAGCTGGAAGCTGACCAGCGAAGACATTGCCAAGGCCGTTGTGGACTTGCTGAAGTATCCTTCCTCATCACTGGCCAGCCGGATTGAACTAAGGCCCTTGCAGCCTCCGAAAAAGTAGCCGTCTGAACGGAGAACGGATGCCCTATGTGAACGAATACATGCCCTTGACTCGGTGAGGTGCATTCAGGCAATATCGTTACGGTTCTCCATGATTACTGCGCAGATTGGCAGGGCGTTTCAATATCTACATTCGGGCGCGGTGCGCGGGCTGGCGTTGACGCGCCTGAACCCGAATATTCTTACTTTTGTCGGGTTTTCGATCAATCTGTCAGCAGCGTATCTGTTTGCCGAGGGGAGCTTCTTCGCAGCGGGCTGCACGGTTTTCCTGGCCGGAGTCTTTGATTTGACCGACGGCCCCGTAGCGCGGGTAACCAATCGGGCCACCTCCTTCGGAGCTTTTTTCGACTCGGTGATGGACCGCTATTCGGATATGATCCTTTATATCGGTCTGCTGATTTACTATGCACGAGCCGGGAGTACCCTGTACGTGGTGCTGGTCGCCGTGGTAATGATCGGTGCCGTGATGACCAGCTATACGCGCGCACGGGCCGAATCGTTTCTGCCTTCCTGCAAGGTGGGTTTTCTGGAAAGGCCCGAGCGGGTGGTGCTGATCCTCATTGGCTCGCTCTTTGACCGGATGGCTGCGGTTTTGTGGGTCACGGCGTTTTTCTCGAACGTCACCGTAATACACCGTTGCTTCTATACCTGGCAGGAATCCCGCAAACTTCCCTTGATCTCTCCCCGATAAGCTGCCGGTTTCGTCCCGGCGTTCAAGCACTGAGTAAAGGGCTTGCCGAGGGAACCAGAACCGGAATCCGCTCCGGCAACACCTCGATTTCCAGGGGAAGGCGCCCCAGCGGTTCGCCATCCAATTCGAATCGGGTAGGCTCGGTGGCTTCGGCCAGGATGTGCCGGGCGCGCAAATGATGGGCTTTCGGATGGCGGTAAATATCGTCTGAATAGAGGATCGGAAGGACGCCGAGGAAGGTGATTATTCCCAGGTAATCGATGACGGTCACCTCCAGCACTCCATCATTGAGGACGGCCTTCGGGCACGGGTGCATACCGCCGCCGTGGAACCGTCCGTTTCCCACAGCGATGTTGGTAATGAAGAATCTCGAGCTGCCTTGAGCTCCATCCAGTGTCAGGCGCACGGATTTGCCGCGATAACCCAGAAACACCCGAAGGGTGGCCCACTCGAAAGCCAACTTGCCTCCGAAAGGGGTAAGAAAGTTCCGAGACCGCGCCGCCACTTCGCCCCCCATCCCGAAGCTGACCACGTTGATGAAGTAGCGTGATTGTCGCGTGCCGGCCGGTTGGGGAAAGGTGGCCTTGCCCACATCAATTCGCAGAGGGACGCGGGTAGCCAGCACCTCTACCGCCTCCTCGAGTTTTGCGGAGATTCCCAGGGTTCGTCGAAAATCCCCGCCGGTTCCCAGCGGCAGGATTCCCAGGCAGGCGTCCGGCCGCAGGAGTTCGTCATTTTTGAGAAATCCGTTGGCGACTTCGTTGAGGGTGCCGTCCCCGCCGGCGGCCAGGATCAACTCGAACCCTTGTTCGAGCAATTCCCGGGCCAGAGCTATGCCGTGCCCCTGCCGTTCGGTAAAGCGGGCGGTGACCGGGCCCAGCCGCCGTTCGAGTTCCCGGTGGATGCGCGGCCACTGTCGGGCAGTCTTACCGCCACCGGACTGAGGGTTGACGATGGCCGCTGTTTTCTTTGCTTGGCTCACAACAAGCAGTGGAGGGGCTTCAGTTGTTTCCCTGCCGTCGCCGCACGTCTTCCACGGTGGCTTTCAGGGTCTCTATCGGGTCGCGGGTTTTGAATCCGAGCGTGGCGCGGGCCTTGTGCGGATCGCAATACCAGAAGAGCGAGGACATCTTGATGGAGGCGTCCTCCAGTTGAAATGATTTTCCGACTAAAGGAAAGAGCCTCCTGAGTATCCGAGCACTCCATAGGGAAACCCCGCGGGACAGTTGAAGTTTGGGCGCCCGCACACCTGAAATCTTGGCGACGGTTTCGATAAGCCGGCGGAACGTCCAATTCGGCCCGCCCAGCAGGTATCGATCGCCCGGCTTGGCGTTGCGCATCGCGGCCACGAGACCCGCAGCCGCATCCCGCACATCAAGGAAGTTCACTCCTCCATTCGGCACGGCAAGAATTTGCCCTTCCAAAAAAAGGGCCACATCGCGGGTGGAGGAATCCCGTTCATCCCCGGGTCCCAGCAACAGGCTGGGGTTTACGACCACGACAGGTAGCTGGAGTCGTTCGGCATAACCGAGGGCGAGTTTCTCGGTGAATATCTTGCTCAAATAGTACGGCCACTCGCCCACCAACTCATGCTTGTAGCCGGCATCTTCGCTATGGGCGTGAGGTACCTGGCTGACGGCGAACGTCCCTGAGGAGGAGACCACCACCACTTTTTCCGCTTGGAACCGCCGGGCAGCTTCGCAAATGTTCCGCGTACCTTCGATGTGAGTCTGGTACAGCCGCCAAGCATCTTGCGGCTCACGAGCTACCATGCCGGCAAGGTGATAGATTTCCTGGGCGCCTTCGGCAGCCCTCAGCACATCCTCCGGTGAGGTCACGTCGCCCTGGACCACTTCCACTTCCGAGTCCTGGTCCCACCGGGAGGCACCGCGGGAGAGAACCCGGAGAGTGTGGGTGCCCTGAACGCGGCGCAATCGACGGATCAAATGTTGACCGAGAAAGCCCGTGCCGCCGGTGATCAGAATCGATTTCATGAAAGGCTAGACACTCTCCGGGGTGCCGAGCATGTCCGCCATGCTGATGGGAGGGATGTGCATGAGTGTCACGCTGGGACGCCGCCCTAGATGAGACTGTGCCATTTCGAGGGCTTCTTCCATGCCGGCGGCGCACTCCCAACCCAGTGTTCGCGCCACGCGGGGGTCCTCGGCTCCGACCACAATGACTTTTCCGACCTGTGCCCGACCGTTCTCTCCCCAGTACCACATATAGAACGGATGGACACCGTGATAGGCGTTCCCGGTGCGATACATTCGGATGTAGTCGGGGTTGTGCGCGAATTCAGCTTCGTATTTCCGTTGCAATTCCAATGCGTCCCGCGACTCGGGCAGCACACGGTGGAAGAACTCAATGTAGGAGGGGTGGTGCAAAGGGTCAAACTCGTCGTAAAGCGGGTGAGTGAGGATCATGACCCCGTTTTTCTTCACTACCGGCATGTGCCGATACATATTATGGAAATATCCCAGTGCCATCACCTGTACCAGTATGGGATTCAGGATGGAGTTGACGTTATAAGGCGAGATGAAAGGAATGCCGAACACGACCACGTCCGACTGCCCCTGGACCGGCACGCAATACTGGGCATAGCAATAGGCCAGGGATTTTGCATGGGTGGGCTCGGTGGCTCCGGCTTGGATGGAAATGGGTTGGTAGGCCGCCGGAAAGGAAAACAGAAGTTTTCTTTTTGTCGGGCGTGAAAGTTTGCCTAGGGCCCACTTGGTGGTCCGAAACGAAGCGCGGTCCAGGATGGAAAAACGGTCCTCGTTCTTCATAAAGAAGGGTAACAGCGGATGGAACATCGCATTGTTCATGACCGTCTCGATATGGAAGACTTTCAGATGCTGATTGATGACTTGGCCGATGCGGTCGGTGGAATCGCCCAGCGCCGTTCGCCTATTGTCGAAATAGGAGTCGCATTTCCGGATGGTTTCCGGATTGTGATGGGATTGAATGGTTCCATAGTCTCCCAGGCCCACGGCCAGCGAACTGTGCCCGCCGCCCATGGGAACCAAGTTGATGCTGACATAGATGATCAGGTCCGATTCGGCCGCACGCCGGTTGATGCGCACCCGCTCGCCCAGCTCGGTGACGCCCAGCTCCACCATGCCATCTGGCGCCTCGGCGTCATGGTCGTAGAGCCGGTCCGGGTAATACTGCCGGAAAATTTGCGGTCCTACCGCATGCCGAATTTCAAAGGGCGCCATTTTCCGGTGAAACGCGGCGGCGATAATAATGTGGATATCGTCGATGCCCTTTTCACCCAGCAGCTTCAGTACGTGAGTCAGGACCGACTCGCGGATGTCGGGCCGGGGCATGATGGGCAGCGGTTTCGAAATATCGTCGATGACGAGGGTGATTTTCATTTCCGACCGGAGCAACGAGGCCAGCGGATCCATCTGTTCCGGATGTTTGATCGCGTAGCGGATGGCTGTGTCCCGGTCGCGCAGGCCGGGAATCGTGGGATTCGGATACACCTCCCGGGTCTGTTCGGGCATCTTCACGCTCAGCAGATCTTCGCCATACCACAGAAGCCGGGGAGCGGCGTCCCGCTCCAGGTAAACCACGCATCCGTCGTGGGAAACCAGCGCCTGCCGGCCGACGGCGTTGGGAGTGGGGTCGGAAAACTCGTAATCAAGCGTTACGGGTTCACCGGTCAATTTCGCTCCAGTGGACATGGTCACCTCTTTTCAGGTCCAGAACCGGCCAGCCGCGCTTGCGGGCCGTAAGCCTCAGTCTCCGGTCGGGATGGACGGCCGCCGGGTGCCCGATGGCTTCCAGCATCGGCAGGTCTGAGGAGCTGTCGGAATAGGCTTTCGAGTCGCCGACCTCGGCGTTCGCCTCCCGACAGAGTCGGATGATCGCCGCTACTTTCTCTTGTTCGGCAATCAGGGGCGGGGAAATCTCCCCCGTGGCTGCCCCCTGGTTATAGACAAGAGTATTACAGATTACATCGTCGAAGCTGAAGTACCGTACCACGGGTTCCAGAGCGAAGTCGAGCCCGCCGCTTACCATTACCAGGCGGAAGCCCGCGGCGCGGTCAGCCTCGAGCAAGGCTCGCGCCCCGGGGAAGATCGTCGGGCGAATGACTTTTTCGAACAAGGGTTCGCCCAGCTTGCGCAGCCAATCCCTTTCCAGGCCGCGATATTGACGGTAGAAAATTTCATTGAAGAGTCGGCGGGAATAGAGATTGAGTCCGATCCAAAGCGGAACCGTAACCAGTAACTGGGTGTATTTCGCCGCGGCTCGAAGCCGGGAAGGAAGCTTTCGGGCATAGTAGGCGTAGCGGGTAACGACGTTCGAGGAGGCGAGCGTGCCGTCGAAATCGTAGAAGGCCATCCGAACAGGGGGTTTCATCATCAGCACCGGTGCGCTTTCCATGAGTGGGCATCTTTCGAATATGCTGGGAGTACGTCAGGCCGTAGTCAGCAGATTCTGGAAATTCTTCTTGTGTCGCCACGCCAGAAACAGCGTCATGAGGGCTGCGTAGGCGACATCCGCCCTATCCAGGAACACCAACAGGAACAACACAAAGACCACCCACGCGCCCAGGGAAGCAAGTGCCCCGGCCTCTCTCCATTTCATCCGGCTCCCGGTGACGCGGATCAGGAAGAAAGCGGCCAGGGAGAGGGCGGCCCATTGGGGATAAAGAACCAGCATCACCCCGCTGGAGGTGGCGATGCCTTTTCCGCCTTTGAACTTCAAGAAAGGCGAAAAGCAATGCCCCAAAACGACCGCAAACCCGTAGAGCCATCCCAAAGCCACGTTGTCTCCTGATGGATAGAAGAGCCATACCGCCAAGTAGGCCTTGCCCATATCCCCGACCAGACAGATCACGGCCCGCGGCTTGCTGACCCGCAGGACATTGTTGAAGCCCGGGTTGCCGGAGCCTACCTTTCGGATATCGATGCCCGAGCCGGCCATGGCCACGACGGCAAAGGGAATTGAGCCCACCAGGAAGCATAGCGGGATCTTCGGAATGAATTCGGCGATGTTTTCTAGCATGGGAAGATTGTTCTTCTCGACAAAAGGGTGCCATGGAAAACGGCACCGGAGCCGGACCCGGAATCCGGCAGCATTTTCAACACAAGTTCCTTAGGGCTTCTCTCACCTTTTCACGTACATCCTGCGGCCTTACGCTTTTCCCCGGCTCAACCCGGATGGGTTCGCCTATGGAAATATTCGGACTCTCCTGTTTCTCGGACACATTCCCGGGTCGAAGGAAGCTCTGCGTCTCCCGAATTCCGATGGGAAAAACCGGAAGAGACAGTTCCAGGGCCGCATGGAACCCATCGAGGCGGAACCGGCTCTGATGTCCGGGCATGCCCACCGGCCCATCGGGAAAAGAGATGACGGAAAAACCCTCTTCCAATGCGGCCCGAATCCTCTGCCGTGGGGTCCCACCCGGAGGTACCAAGGCTTCTTCAAGCGGCGGAATTACCAAAGGGGACAGCAGGAACGCCACTGCGAAGGGAAGGTCCGCCAGTGCGTTACCATCGGCCAGCTTGGTAGGGGAACGGAAGACCGCTGACAGCAGGAAAGGGTCCAGGGAACACTGCCGGTTGGCAACCAAGACCGAGGCGGTTCCACCGAGGGAGGTTTCGTCGCCTTGAACCGTCACTCCCCGCCCGTGAATCCTGCAAAGAAATCGTGTAGCTCCCTGAACAACCTTCGCCTTTCGTTTCCCGCCGGGCATTGCGCGAACCAGCAACCCGCAGGAAATCCCCCCCCAATTCAGGATTGCATGGTTGTACAGGGCGCTGGCTTGCGTTCGTATTTGACGGAGAACCAAGTCACGCCAAGCCTGCAGGTTCTGCCACCAAAGACGAACGATTTGGACCCAAGGCGCAGCTTTACGGGAGTAGAGACGCTCCGTTTCATAGAGGACACGGGTCTCATTCCGGCGGATTTTCCCGCTGGAAGTCTTCGGAATACTATGGGGCTCGAGAAGCAAGACCCTGTCGGGCGGGATGCCCAAGGTCGCCTCTACGCGCTTAACGATTTCGGCTCTGATGCGACTGAGTTCTTCCTGGAGGGTCGAGCGCGTCTCGGCGGCTACGATAAGCCGCTCGGTCCCGGTGATTTCATCCACCGTGCCGAAGGCTGCGATGCAACCGGGACGTACACCGGGAACCTCGGCGGTGACGGTTTCCACTTCCAGGGGACTGATGTTGCGTCCCGATTTGATAATGCAATCCTTAACACGGCCAGTGATGTACAGCTCTCCGTCAGCCCAATAGCCGAGGTCGCCCGAGTCCATCCATCCGTCCTCGGTGGTAACGGCCGCCGTCGCCTCCGGGTTCCGGTAGTAGCCGGAGGTCATGGAGGGTCCTCGGAAGAAGATGCGGCCCTGGGTCCGTTCGCCGGCCTCGCGGCCCTCGCCGTCCACGATGCGCACTTCATGATCGGGAAGGGCACTGCCGTTGGCGACGAAACGCATCCGGTCGGGTTCCTCGGGCCCGGCTGGTTCCGCCACGCCCTCATTTTCAAATCGGCCACGGTGGATCGTATCGATCACAGGTCTCCGGTTCATGGACGGAAAGACCAAGGCGACAGAAGACTCCGCCAGTCCGTAGCACGGCACATAGCTTTCTGGACGGAACCCATAGGGGCGAAAACGTTGCTCGAAGCGGGACAGTGTATCGGGCAGCACTGCCTCTCCGGCATTGATCGCCACCCGCCAGGCGCTTAAGTCAAGCCCTTCCAGAGCCGATTCGGGGGTCTTCCGGGCGCACAGCTCATAGGAAAAATTAGGCGCGGGGCAGAGCGTCCCACCCGAATCATGGAGCGCCCACAGCCAGCGCTCGGGCCGGCTGAGAAAGGCCAAGGGCGAGAAGATCGTGATCGGCAGAGCGTAAAACACGCTGAAGAGCCAGGAGCCGATCAATCCCATATCGTGATAAAGGGGCAACCAACTGACCACCACATCCCGCGGATGCACCTTTACGGCCCAGCCGATGCCCCGGACGTTTGCCAGAATATTCGCCTGCGAGAGCACCACGCCCTTGGGGTCGCCCGTGCTACCGGAAGTGTACTGGATGAAAGCGGTATCGGAGGGCACGACCGCGGGCAGCGGAGAATGGGCGCCCCTTTCCCTGAGACTTTGGACGGTCGTCACCTCGACCAGGCTGGGAAGGCCGAGACGCATGATTTTTGAGACAGGGTTTGCTTGCTTGAAGCTGATGAGGAAACGAACTTCGGCATTGCGAAGAATGGCTATCTGGCGTTTCACATACTCTTCCACTTTGTCTGGACGCGCCGGGGGATAGATGGGGACGGCGATGCCGCCGGCCAACATCACTCCAAAAAAGGCGTAAAAGAAGTCGGAGCAGGTGGGCAGCATAATGGCCACCGTTTCATCGCGCCGGAGGCCCGAGGCGGCCAGCCCTGCCGCTACGCCCAGAGCGGTTTCGAGCAATTGACCGTAGGTAATGTCCTGGCCCCCGACCTCTTCGAGTAGATGGATATGCACGCGGGCGGGGACAAGCTCCGTGTGGCGGCGAAGCACCTCGGCGATTGTCGTGACCGATCGTGGAGGGGGAGGGGGAAGTTGGTCGGGCTGAACGATACGGTAACCCGACTTCGGACCCGTCGCCTTCTCCCCTTCGAGCATCGCGCGCACCCAATCAGCCGGGGTTTCCGACTGTTGCGCAATGCCGTCACGCAGTCGGGTGTTGAACCGGGCCTCGCACCGCACCAGCAGTTCCACCCGTTCCAGGCTTCCCAGACCCAGGTCCCGATCGAAGGAGGAGTTAAGGGAGACGGCCTCGGCGACTTTCCGGGAGCCGAGTTCCGTCAGCAATTCCCGGACAATCGCAAGCATTTGTTCCTCGGCGACACCGGCTCTGATCTGGGGGGTGGCTGTTTTCATGTAAGAGTGTATTTCTTGTGTCGCTACCGTACCTCCGAATCCAATCCAGGGGAGACTCTTGAGTGAATTGGACAGGGGGGCTGCCAGAATAAACTTTCGTGGGCTCCCAGGGTACCCCCAAGGTGCCCCAGGTTGGCCACCAGCGCCTCGCAGCAGACGCCTATATCTTAAACGACCAGTCTTTCACAACCTCAGGTTGCACCCATTTTTCGATTCCGGGAACTTGATGGTGAACCCAGTAATGCTTCCAGTCGATCCGCTCCGGGTCCCAGGGAAGTAACGTGCGGTCCTTTTCGGAAAGCAGGGACAAGGCCGAGCGGATATTTTCCGACTCGAATACGTAACGGTTGTTCAGCACAAAAGGAAGGTACTGATCGAGCGTCTGCTCCCGAAATGAAGCCTGTAGCTCTTTGATTCTTAAAGAGTAAGCCCAGCCGGACAGATGCGCAGACTCGAGGAACTTTTCCAGGTGGCTCACCAGGGACTGGACTCGCTTGATTCTTGTCCGCTGACGTTGCCGCCGGGCGCGTGCGTCCTCGGCTGAGAGGAAGCGGATTTTTCCTCGGCGACTGAGAGGGCTTTTTTTCCACCCTTGCCCGTTATTTTGTAGCCGCGTCCGGGATGCGGCGTCGAGCAGCTTGACCAGGGCACCCATCGAGACGGGATTGACGTCTGCTGTCCCCAACTGATAAACGGGCTGATGGCGGCCCTCCAGAAGCAAGGCGCTCACTACCAAGAGGGCCGAAGCAACCAGGTCCACCGGCACGACTTCCAGAGGGGCATCCTTGCGGACCGGCCAATCTTTCATCCCGCCCAGCGCCATCAGAACCAACGGTGCGGAAGTGCGACCTCCTTCGATCCAACCGGGAAAAGGAAACCGCAGAGCGCTCTCGATAATGGCCGGGCGAACGATAGCATATTCCAGCTCCGCATCAGCGGCTAGGAGTTGTTCGCCCAGGCTTTTGGCAAAAGTGTAGGTATTGACCCACCCCCAGCGCTCGGCCCGCTGGCGGCCCAGCTCGGCCAGCCGCTCGGCCACGTCCTTGGACCGCCGTGCTCGGCCGGCTTTTCTGCCCCTTTTACCGAGAGTCACCTCCGAATCATAAATCTCCTGGACTCGTTCCCGGCAGGCACGGATCTCCTCGGAGTGGATAAAGCTTTGGTCTTCCGGGCCCTGCCGGCGCGGATAATATCCCAGGATGGGGTCGGTCTCTTCAATGAGCCCATCGGCGGACCCGCAAACGTAGCTGGTGGAGACATGGAGCAGCTTGGCGCCGAACTGTTTGGCCAGGGCAATGAGATTTTCGACTCCTCCGACGTTCGAGTAAAAAGAGTCGTCTAGGGGTGGGAAAAACTCCACCAAGCCAGCGCAGTTTAGAATCAAGCTTACCCGCACCGCCAACTGTTTTCGTTCGGCTCCCTTCAGACCACAATTCGGCAACCCGACATCGCCGGACCAAACGGTGATTTTCTGGCGCAGGAATTCCTGGCCGTGCTTTTCGGCGAGAGAGATCAAGGCGGGGGACCGTAGGGTCTCCTCCGTGAACCGCTCGGTCGCGGACTGATTTGCATGAGGGCGGACAAGCAGATGGAGATGCTTGCAATGGGGGTAACGGTCCAACAACAGTCCCAGGACCACTTTTCCCAGGAAGCCGTTTCCCCCGGTCAGTAGAATCTCATTTTGTGCGAAGACTTTTCCGACATCCATCCGAGGTAAATTTCCCCTTGCTTGTTGGCAGTAGAAGCAGGCCGCCGAACCCCAACAGACACCTGGGATAAATTGACGGGTGCAAATTTAGGGCCGGCATTCGACGTACATCCGGGTCTAAAAACAATAAGTTAGCGGTCACCTTGAGGTAATGTCAAGGCTCAAGCGGTGAACGGGAGGCTATATCCAGATCGGCAAGATAGCCGCTTGCGGGAGAGCCGATGCATCCGGTCGAGAAAAATCGACCGCCCTGAACCTGATATTCGACTCGAAACCTGCGGACAGGTCCTCGCGAGCGTAGTTTGAATCCGCTACCGGAGGGGGTCCTGATTGAGTCGGGGGTTTTAAGCGAGAACCTCCTGGATGACCCGCCCGTGAACGTCGGTCAGGCGGCGGTCGATGCCGTTGTGTCGGAAGGTCAATTTCTCGTGATCGATTCCGAGCCGTTCCAAGACTGTGGCATGCAGGTCATAGCAGTAGAGGGGATTTTCCGCGGCTTTGTAGGACCAATCATCGCTGGTTCCGTAGGTCACGCCGCCTTTCACACCGCCGCCTGCGAGCCAACAGGTGAAGGTGAACGGGTTATGGTCCCGCCCT
Organism: Terriglobia bacterium; assembly: GCA_965222885.1. GTDB lineage: Bacteria > Acidobacteriota > Terriglobia > UBA7540 > JAPUME01. The sequence continues at coordinate 3,197,112 of OZ244973.1, read as the reverse complement.
TTGCTCCCCTGACTGCAGGGCATGCGGCCGAACTCGGTCGTCCAATAGACGATGGTGTCCTCCAGCAAACCGCGAGACTTGAGGTCTTTGATCATCGCGGCGGCCGGCCGATCCATTTCCGCGGCCATGTCGCCGTGGTCCTTTTCAATATTTTCGTGACTGTCCCAATTCCTTCTCGGGAAGCCGTTATCGGCCCCGCTCCAAACCTGAACGAAGCGGACTCCTTTTTCGAGAAGCCGGCGCGCGACCAGGCAGCGAGTCCCGAAATCCCGGGTGGCCGGCTCATCCACTCCGTACAGTTTCCGGGTGTTGGTGGACTCTCCCGAGATGTTCATGACTTCGGGAGCGCTGAGCTGGAGCTTGGCGGCCATCTCGTAGGAACGGATGCGCGCTTCCAGCCGTGAGTCGGCGCCCCGCTCCTCCTGATGAGCGCGGTTCAGTTTCTGTAATATCTTGAGAGTGTCGGCCTCGCCCGAAGCGGTGATGTATTGCGCGGATTCGGGCGGGAAAAGGTCGTGGATGGGATTGGGGCGTCCCACGCGAATCATGGTCCCCTGGTGCGATGCGGGTAGAAAGCCGGCCACCCAGTTGCCCGGACCGTTGGGCGGGAAACCACGCACATCCGGGAGCACAACGAAAGTAGGCAGATTGTCGTTCATGCTGCCCAGCCCGTAAGATAGCCAAGCCCCCACGCTGGGGAATCCCGGAAGCACATAGCCGGTGTTCTGCATGAACGTAGCGGGGCCATGGACGTTCGATTTGGAAATCATCGAGTGGAAAAAGGCAATCTCATCGACGCAGCTCGCCAGTTGGGGCACCAAGCTGCTTACCCATTTGCCGCATTCTCCGTGCTGCTTCCAGTCCCAGGGGCTTTTCATAACCGGACCCGGTTCGCTCTGAAACAGTTCCACTTTTTCGCCGGGGTCGAATTTCTCTCCGCTCCGCTTGATCACTTCCGGCTTGTAATCGAAGGTGTCCACCTGACTGGCCGCACCCGACATGAATAGCTGAACGACCCGCTTCGCTTTGGCGTGGTGGTGCAGGCCGCCGTTGAACTCAGGGCGAGACTTGGCCGCAGAGGTTCCCGCCAGCAGGTGCGCCAGCGCGATCCCGCCGAGTCCGCCGCCCCAGTTCCACAGGAATTCCCGACGACTGATGGTGGGGAGAACGGCGGTTTCGTCGCCGATGGGCGATTGCTGGGAGCTACAACCGTGCGGGCCGTCACTTCTCATTTTGGTTCTCCCTCCCTTTCAATCCACAAACATAAACTCGTTGCTGTTGAAAATCAGTCGGCACAGGTTCTCAAGCCCGTGCGTCTCCGCATAGACGGCGAGCATCCGGGACTCATCGGTACGGGGGGCTCGGCCCAGCGCCAGATGGTAGGCCGCCTCGATCTGGTTCGGTAAATCGTTACCGGCCTTTCGCAGCCGGGCGGCGAAGTGCTCCGCCTGCTTCACGATGAGGGGGTCATTGAGCAGCGCCAGCGCTTGGATGGCCGTAAGCGTACTGTTTCGCTTGGGAGTCAGCAGCGAGGGATCGGGACAGTCAAGACTCTCCATGAAAGGGTCAGGGACGCTGCGCACGAGAAAACGATAGATACTTCTCCGGTAACTCGTGGGACTATCGAGATCAAACCGGGTGTAATCGTAAACCGGAGAGTGATCGTCCTTGAAGAAGAACTGCTCCACCGAAGGCCCTCCCATCGTCAGGTCGAGCTTGCCGGTGATGTACAGAACCGAGTCGCGAACGGACTCGGCGTCAAGACGCAAGCGGTTCATCCGCCACAGATACCGGTTGCCGGAGTCAATCTTGGCGTACTGGGGATTCTCGTGGGATGATTGGCGGTAAACGGCGCTCGTAAGGATCAATCGATGCAGGTCCTTGAAGGAACCGCCGTTCTTTTGGAACTCCACAGCCAGCCAGTCCAGTAGCTCCGGATGCGTGGGCTGCGAGCCCATTCGTCCGAAATCGTTCGGGGTGTCCACGATCCCTTTGCCGAAGTGATAGTGCCAAATGCGGTTGACGATGGAACGCCACGTCAGGGGATTCAGCGCATCGATAATCCATTTCGCCAGAGCGGCGCGTCGCTTGCCTTCGTCGTTCGGATCTTCGATCTTGAACCGGGAAGGCAAGCCTTCGACCGCTGAGACGGCTCCAGGACCCATCCGCTTGCCGGGAGCTTCCACGCTGCCGCGGCCCAGCAGGTGTACCGGGCGCGGAGTCCAGGCGGGACGGAAATTACCGTAAGTTTCGAAATGGTTGGCCGCAGCATAGACGATGTGGGGCTTGGGAAATTCGGCCAGTTTCTCCTGCACCCGGACGAGCTGTTCCTGCAGTGTCGCTAGTTTCCTTTGGTCGTCCTCGTCGAGCAATGCGTAGGTCAACTCCCGGCGACGTTCTTTGGCCTTGTCGAGCTTTTCCTTCGCAGCCTTGAGCTGCTGGTCGAGTACCTCGTTTTGGGCACGTTCTTCCGGCGTCTTTCCGGCTGTTTTGGCATGGTTCAGGTGGACTCGTTGGTCCCGCAGCAGATCCATCTGTTGATCGAGAGCTTCGATTTCCGGGCTCGAAAGCTTGGCGACGGCGTCCGAAAAGGGTTGGATGCCGGCTTGGATTTCGCGTTTCTGCTTGAGCAGTCCACGACGCTGTTGGTACGTTTCGGGGTCCGGGTCATAAGGGCGGTCAGCGCGGTCCACACCCGCGAACACGGCCTGCAAGCTGTAGTAGTCTTCCTGTTGGATGGGATCGAACTTGTGGTCGTGGCAGCGGGCGCAATGGGCGGTCAAGCTCACGAACGTGGACATGGTCGCCGTCAGCATGTCATCACGGTCGAGGAGCCGTGCGATTTTCTTGTCCTTGGTGCCCTCGCGCAACTCCGCGTGTCCGACATAGTCCCAGGGGCCGGCGGCGATAAACCCGGTAGCCACCACGCCCTGCGGATCATCGGGAAAGAGGACGTCACCTGCCAGTTGCTCTTCGACGAACCGAGCATAGGGCTTGTCTTCATTCAAGGACCGAATCACGTAATCACGATAGGGCCAGGCATGGCGGCGTGGTTTGTCTTTGTCGTATCCGTGCGATTCGCCGTAGTGGACGACGTCCAGCCAGTGTCTCCCCCAGCGCTCACCATAGCGCGGCGAGGCCAGCAGGCGCTCGACCAGCTTTTCGTATGCATCGGTCGAAGGGTCGTTGACGAAAGCATCGACCTGGTTGGGGTTGGGCGGCAGACCGTGGAGGTCATAGCTGAGCCGGCGAATCAAGGTCCGCCGATCGGCTTCCGGGGAGGGCGCAAGTCCCTTCTCCTTCAACTTGGCCAGGATGAATAAATCGATCGGAGTCCGTATCCAGCTTGAGTCTTCCTCCGGCAAAGGGGGGTGCTTTAGCGGCTGCAGCGACCACCACTTGGGGGTTTCCGTTCCCCGCGCCGCAGGTGTATCGTCCTTGGCGCCCTCCGCAATCCAGCGGGCGATTAATCCCACCTCGATTGGATTGAGGGGGTCACCGACTTGCGGCATGGCGGGTTGCTCACCGCTGATCTGTTGGATCAGCAGGCTCTCTTCGGGACTTCCCGGCACCACGACAGGGCCGCTCCTGCCTCCTTTTTGCAGACCCTGGTAACTGGTCAGCGCCAGGTTGGCCTGTCCTTGTTCGGCTGCGTGGCACATTTGACAGCGCTGCTCCAAGATGGGTCGCACCTGCCTATGAAAGCTGACCGGCGACTGCGCGGGTGCCATCTCGATGGTGAGAATCCAGATTCCAGCCAGTGATAAACAATTATGCAGTGTGCCCCGACCGCTCATTTCCAAATCCCCAGATCAATAAGAATTATTTCCGATATGCTTTTTAAGACCTTACTCAAAAAGACTGCGAAATTCAATATGGGCCTCGATAATCCATAGCTTCCCCACCTGTTTTAACCTCCCTGTTAACTTCGAGCGGACAACCTTAGAAGGCCGAAGAATCTGTTCCGAGTGCTCCGTAACATAAACATACTGTCCGGATCCCAATACATGTGAGACTGGTCCGGGGCGACGGATGGGACCGGTCCCGATGAAGTCCGGGGGAGGTGTGCGCGTCTGGTGCGGAGGGAGCGGAGCGCTTTCACCGGGCCGCCCAGGTTGCTGAAGACTCTCCTGATGGGAACTAAGCTGTCCCGTTTACGCTGCATGCCCTATTCTCCCATGCCCGCCAGACAAGAACCACAGAGGGAGAGAAAAGCCCGATAAGCGGCTTTATCGGGCTTAATTTAACGTTGACGGTCTCGCGCGGGCATTGAGTTGCGCTCGTATTTCTTCCAGCCGGCGGACACGGCCGGCGGCGATATCCGTTGCCGGCCCGTGTGCGGGCGCGGCGCGGATGCGCGCGGCCTGCGCCGTGAGACTGCCCGCCGCCGCCCCGATGCGGGTTTCTAGGGCCGCCAGCCCCGCCGCGCGAGACGGTCCCACGTCAGCGGGCATAGCGGAAAGGGCATGTCGCGGTAGGTGTGGGCGGCGAAGTCCTGCGTGCCGGCGACGAGCTCAAGCAACAACGTGGTGCCGGCCCGCGGCAGCGAGGTAATGAAGACCGGCGCGTTCGCCGTTATATCTGCATGGTCCCTGTTGAAACGCCCGTCCTCGATCCGGGACAGCAATATCTGTGTCTCGGTCTGACCCATGGCCAGGTTGTGCACCAAGCGGTCGATGACGGAGTAGTTGGCCTTAAGGTCCGTCAACGGCGCCTCGCCAGCCAGAAGATCGCCGCTACGGCTACCGTGCCGCCCACCACGCGCTTGATGCGGCGTGTCCGCGGATCGAGGATGGCGAAACGCGACAGGTTGCGCAACGAAAGCACCAGATCGCCCGCAACGAGGCCCGGCCCGGCGTCGGCGCCGACAATGTCGATATAGTTCAAGTGCAACGGATCGCAGCCCCTCTCGGACTGCCGCACCAGTTCGACCCGGTTCGATCGCAGGAGGATCGGCATCAGCTCGATCTCCTCGATCAGGCGGCCGTCGCCGTCGATTACCTGGACGGTGTCGAGAATAGGACGTCCACTGTCGCACGGCAGGTTGAGGCTGTGCGCCCATCTCTCTCCAATGGAAGGGAGAGGCTCATCGCCAATCTTGAGCCCGGGGACATAGGCGGTCCCGTCCGCGTCGAGCGTCGGCCAATGGTGGCTGTAGTCGAACCGGGTCCAGCGCGGTTCGCCGTCCGGCCCCATCCGCGTCACTCCCGCGGCATAGGGAAAATTGCGGGAGCCTATGGCGTGAAAGCTCACCAGGAAGTCCCCGTCCGCATAAATCTTCATACCGATCGGGTGGATGTCGGTGCGGGGATCGAAGGGGGCCAACCCCCTCGCTAGCCCAATGTCATACATTGGGCTAACTGTATATCATAACATGTGCTTCTTTGGTTCAATCAGATCGAACTCTGGCTCAGCATCTTGACTCGACAGGCCATCTGGCGCGGATCGTTCCGGTCCCGGCGAGACTCAGTTCGCAAGATCACGCACTTCATCGATGACGACAAGTACAATACAATCGTGCCGCCAAACGCTTCCGGTAGAGGGATACGTTTTAGCAAGACAGGGGATGGCATCAGGAAAGAAGGTGGAAACCAGAGCCTTTCCGGGATGATAATAAGCTTGTCCTTTGTCGGATCGCTGCTGCAAGGTAGGTCTGTTTTGCTCTGGCGGTAACATCACCTCGAGGTCATAGACATGCAGAAGACGGTAAAGCGTTCATGGGATGACTCCTATCTCATTCGGGCGGCCGGTGCATTGTGGCAGGAGGCGACCCGCTCACCCTTTCTCGATGCACTGGCCGAAGGAAGCCTTGCGGAGAATGCTTTCCACTGCTGGCTCTCGCAGGACTACCTGTTTGCGAAGGGCTTGACGACTTTCCAGGCCATCCTTCTTTCCAAGGCGCCTCGTGATTGCCACAAGCCCCTGATTTCCGGGCTTATCGCGTTGGATAGCGAAATGGATTGGTTTGAGACGCATTCGCGCCACCGGAAAATCGAGCTTGACGTGCTGCCCCATCCGACCTGCCGCAGCTACATTGATTTTCTGGTCCGGTCCGCCTACGGAGAACCCTATCCGGTGCTGCTGGCGATATTGTTCGGCGTGGAGGTCTCCTATCTGGCGGCCTGGAGTGGGCTGGAGGCAAAGGGACCTTACGCTGAGTTCATTGAACGGTGGTCGAATCCGGCCTTTGCCGAGTACGTATCAGCGCTGGGTGCTCTGTCCGCAAGATACCCGCACGAGGGAGCACAAAGGGCCTTCGATTCTGTCCTACGGCACGAGCGCGACTTCTGGAAGATGACGTGGGAGGGCTGAATGCTCCATGAAAAACTCTGGACCTCGAATCAGGATTTGGCAGCCTCCTGCCTGAGGCATCCGTTTGTTTCGGCCCTGCGCGGCGGAACCTTGGAGGCCGGCTTGTTTTCCGGTTATGTGGCCCAAGATGCCTTTTTCCTGCGCGCCTTTCTCAAGGCTTACTCGCTGGCGCTGGCCCGGACGAAGGATGCTGCGGCCCAGTGTGATCTTCACGCTTTGATGAGTGGAGTCCTGGAGGAGTTGGAGATGCATCGAGCCTATGCGGTGGAATTGGGGATTGAGCTGGGGGATGTGATTCCGAACCACGCTTGTGAATCCTACACGGACTTTCTTTTACACACCGCATGGCACACCTCACCGGCGGAAACGTTGGCGGCGATAACCCCATGCATGCGCCTTTATGCTTATCTGGGTGCCGAGCTGGCCTCGGCTGCGAGCGATGGCCACCCTTATCGGCGCTGGATTGCCGCCTACAGCAGCGGGGAGTTCATGGAGTTGGCTTCCCGTGTGGAGGGCCTCCTGGATCGGCTGGCGACGGATGCCCCTGCCGTGCGGACCTGCTATCGTTACGCTATGCAGTGTGAGTTCGATTTCTTTTCCGATGCGATGGAGAAGCCTCGATGATCCCCGTAGCGCTTACCATCGCCGGCTCGGATCCTTCCGGGGGCGCCGGACTTCAGGCGGACCTGAAAACCTTTCATCAATTCGGTGTTTATGGCATGAGTGCGGTGACGCTCGTCACGGTGCAGAACACCCGGCGCGTGAGTACCGTCGAGCCCATGCCTGCGAGTCTGGTAGGCGAGCAACTGGAGGCTGTCATCGAGGACATTCTTCCCCAGGCCGCGAAGACGGGTGCCTTGGGTACCGCGGAAATTATCCGGGTCGTTGCCGGATGCGCCCGAAGCTGGTCCTTCCCACTGGTGGTTGATCCGGTAATGATCAGCAAACACGGGGCACCGTTGATCGTCGACGATGCCCGTGAGGCGCTCCTGTCCTCTCTTCTGCCGGAGACCTTTTTAATCACCCCGAATCTTTACGAGGCGGCCGAACTGGCGGGCTTCCCGGTTCAAGATGAGAAGTCGATGGCAGCGGCGGCGCGGCGAATTTCCGCGACAGGCCCGAAAGCAGTCCTGGTGAAGGGAGGTCACCTGGACCGGGATGCGGTGGATCTACTCTATTACCGAGGTGAATTCCAGAGGTTGGTCGCCCGGCGTGAACCGACAAAAAACACTCACGGCACCGGCTGCACCTACTCGGCGGCCATCACGGCAGGCTTGGCAAAAGGCCAGGAACTTGCAGAAGCGGTGCACGTGGCCAAGCGATTCATTACAGCGGCCATTGTCACCAACCCCGGCTTGGGCAAGGGTTGCGGACCGGTCAATCACCATGCAGCCGGTTCCTCAGGGATACTGGACGCTCCCAAAGCACGACTCGAAGTCGAGCCCCGTCCGCGCCCTACGTAACGAAATCCCTGCGCTACTGCGGCCCTAGGTTCGTAGATGTTCCGTGTATCGAGGAGGATGGCTCCTTTCATGACGCGGCGCACTTCGGCTAAATCCAAATTGCGGAATTCGTTCCACTCCGTAAGAACGGCGACCGCATGGGCATCGGTGGCCGCGGCGAATGGATTGGGGCAAAACCGGGCGGAATTTTTGCCGAGAACCTTCACGGCTTCGTCCGTGGCCATCGGGTCGTGGGCCTGGACCTGTGCGCCTTCCGCGATCAGGGCCTGGACGAACTTGATGGCGGGAGACTCCCGAATGTCGTCCGTAAAGGGTTTATAGGAAAGTCCCAAAACACCGATTGTTTTCCCTTGCAGATTGCCGAGCATCTGCTTAAGGCGGCCCACCAGGTAGCTGCTTATGGCGTCGTTGGCCTGGATGGCTGCTTCCACTACGTTCATTTTGAGTCCGCGTTCTTGGGCCATATCCAAAAGAGTCCGCGTATCCTTGGGCAAGCAGGAGCCCCCGTATCCGGGACCCGGATGCAGGAACTTAGGCCCGATTCTCCGGTCAAGGCCAAGGCCCTTGGAGATCATGTGAACGTCTGCGCCGATAACGTCGCAAAGGTTTGCCATCTCATTGATGAAGGTTATTTTCGTGGCGAGGAAGGCATTGGTGGCATATTTGATCAGCTCCGCGGTGGCGTGATCGGTGGCAAGGATCGGGGTATCCACCAGATAGAGAGGGCGGTATATGTCGCGCATGATGGCAAGGGCCCGTTGAGAGTCTCCGCCCAGGATAACCCTCTCGGGCCGCAGAAAATTCTCGATGGCGGACCCTTCACGGAGAAACTCCGGGTTCGAGACGACATCGCAAGGAATCTGGGTGGTCTTGCGCAGTTCGGCGATAACGCGCGCGGCGGTCCCTATCGGGACGGTACTCTTAATGGCTATCACCTTATATTCTTTGGCCAGCTTTCCCACGGCCCGGGAAACCTCAAACAGAGGACCTAGATTCGGCTTTCCGGAAGTCATCTCTTCGGTGCCGACGGCAATATACAAGACCAAGGATTTATGGATCGCAGCGGCTGGATCCACCGTGAAGTGTAATCGCGACGCAGACCGATTCTTTTCTACCAGTTCACGAAGGCCGGGCTCATAAAAGGGCAACTCACCGTTTTGCAGGCGATCTATTTTGGACGGGTCGGAGTCCACGGCAAAAACGTTGAGACCGAAGTCCGCGAGGCCCGCCGCCACTACCAGCCCCACTCGCCCTGCTCCCATAACAGCGATGTTCATGGTTTCCTCATCGGCGTAGAGTACGGTTGGTCACGCATCTGCGGTCGTCCGATTTCGTTTTTTGCTACCCGTTGCCGTTCCGAACAACGAGCAGGTGCCGGCACAGAAAGCAAGCTCAACTGACTAAGCCGATGCACCGAAAGTATTCCACGGTACGGCGCAACCCTTCCTCGAATTCCACCGAAGGTCGATAATCGAGCAGCTTCTGGGCCTGGCTGATGCTGGCCCAGGTGGTACGGACATCTCCCTGCCGGCGATCCGTGTATCGCCTTCCCGGGTCTTTTCCGAGGACCTTCACGATGGCCTCAGCCACATCCAACACGGTGATGCTCTTTCCTCCGGCGACATTGAAAACCTCTCCTGCTACGTTCGGGACCAACGCTGCCTTCAGGTTGGCCTGAATCACGTCCTCGACAAAGGTAAAATCCCTCGCTTGCAAGCCGTCCCAGTGCACTTCAAAGGGTTCGCCGCGCCCCGCCTGGGAGAGAAAAGCGGGAAGGAGAGCGGAATATTTCGACTCCGGGTCCTGGCGGGGACCGTAAACATTGAAGTAGCGAAGACTGACTGTTTCCAGCCCCACATTTTTCGTAAAGCTACGACAGTAGTGCTCGCCGGCGAGCTTCGATACCGCGTAGGGCGAAACCGGATCGGGAAGCTGATTCTCCTCCTGAGGCATAAGATCGGTGTCCCCATAGACCGAAGACGAAGAGGCATAAACAAAGCGGCGCACACCGGCCTGGAAAGCCGCTTGCAGCATATTGAGCGTTCCCGTAATGTTGATGTCATGGGTCGTCCGGGGATCGTCAACCGATCGGGGAACGGATCGCAACGCCGCCTGATGAAATACAATCTGCCTTCCCCGGCAGGCTCGTTCACAGTCCTCGAAATTCCGGATGTCGCCTTCCAGAAGCTCGAATTGACCGGAAGGAATCTCCTGCAGACGTTCCTGTTTTCCCGTCAGATAATTATCTAAAATTCGGACTTGCCAGCCTCGGCGCAGGAGTTCCCTTACCAAATTGGACCCGATAAATCCGGCTCCACCTGTTACCAAGGCCGGGTAGGAATCCGTCATACATGTCCTCTTTTGAATTTCTCGGCATCGGTTTTACCAGCAGATGCCTATATAGCTCCCCACCGCGTCGGGGCGACCGGCCTTCTCCAGATGGACCAGATCGACAATGATCTGCCCGGACCGCAGGCGTGAAGTCAAATTCTCTTTCGCGACGGCGCTCGTCCCCACCACCAGAACCTCGGCCTTTTGGACCACTTCGTCGAGACTGGCGCAAAGAAGGGAGGGCAATTCAGGAAGAGTTTTCTCGAAAAATTGCCGGTTGGTTCCGATCAGCGTGTGGGTCGAAACACATTCGTCCCAGATCCGGACCTCACGACTTTCATCGAGAAGCCGTCGCACCAGTTGGACCAGAGGGCTTTCGCGCAGGTCGTCGGTCCTGGCCTTAAAGCTCAGGCCCACCAGCCCCACTTTTTTCTTTCGAGTACGCAAAATCGTCTGAACGGCTCTTTCGAGATGCTCCGCATTACTGGGCAAGGCCGACTCGAGCAACGGCAGCCGGAGTTCAAGCTCCCGCCCGCGATGGAGGAGTGCCCGGAGGTCCTTGGAGAGGCAAGACCCGCCGAAGGCGAACCCCGGCTTGAGATACGCGGGGGAGATATTCAGGTTGGTGTCGGAGGTGAAAATCTCCATTACCTTTTCGGTATCCACGGAAAGATTTTTGCAAAGACTTCCCAGTTCGTTCCCAAACGCTACCTTGAAGCCGTGAAAGGCATTGCAGGCATACTTCACCATTTCGGCCACGTTCAGACTGGTCTCAAAGATGCGTCCGGGCACCCAGTGATAGAGCTCTCGCAAGAGGCCGATGTGGCTCGGATCGGCCGCGCCCAGCACCGTGAACGGCGGGTGAAAGAAATCGGCCACGGCGCTCCCTTCACGCATGAATTCCGGATTGACACAAACCGCGAAGTCCTTGCCGGCACGCTTGCCACTCTCGTCTTCCAAGGTCGGAATCACTATGGATTCGGTAGTGCCTGGCAGAAGCGTGCTTCGCAGCACCACCTGATGAAAGGAGCTCTTTTGGCGGATAGCCCGGCCCAGTTCCCGGCAGACACCTCGAATGCTGTTCAGATCGATCTCACCGGTGCTCAAGCCGGGCGTGCCCACACAGACGAAAGAAATTGCCGACTGTTGGACGGCCTCGACGGCGTCCGTGGTGGCGCGGAGTCGGCAGGCACGGTGATTGCCGGCAACGAACTTTTCAATATCCTTCTCAACGATGGGGCTACGGCCCGACCCCAATAGCTCCACTTTGGCCGGGTTGATGTCCACTCCCACCACAGGATTGCCTTTTTCAGCCAAACACGCAGCGCACACCGTACCCACATACCCCAACCCAAAGACGCTCAGTGCATGGTTTTGGCCGGGGTTGGAGGATTCCATCGAACTCCCTTCATCCATGCCACGCGGGGAAAATTCTAAGATTGTTCCTCATAGGTAGTCCAATATAGTCCAGGTCCTCATTCATTCCCGCCCGGATGGCCGGACCCGGGTCGGGCCGGTTCGCCGAAAAGAAGCCGTTCCACCAGGTCGCAGTATAGGTGGCCCAGCAAGCTGTGGGCTTCCTGAATGCGCGGAGTGTCGTCGGAGGGTGCCGCCAGCAAAAGGTCCACTCGACCCGGCAGGTCGCCTCCCGTACGTCCCGTCAGAGCCGCGGTATAGCATCCCAGGTCGCGAGCCAGCTCGATTCCTCGGACAACGTTCACCGAACGCCCGCTGGTGCTGATGGCCACAACCACGTCGCCGGCCTTGGCGAATGCCTCCAGTTGGCGGGTGAAGGCATTTTCGAAATGGGAATCGTTGGAAACCGCGGTCAGGATGGAACTGTTCGTTGTCAGGGCCAGGGCGGGTAAGGCTTTTCGCGAGCGACGAAACCGGCCCACCAATTCCGCTGCAATATGCTGCGCGTCCGCGGCGCTGCCGCCGTTTCCCATCAGCAGAACTTTACGCTCGCTTCGGTAGGCTGCGGCGGTTCGTGAAGCGAGTGTCCAGACGGCCTCAATCAGCTCCGGAGAGAAACTTCGCTTGACCTCGCAACTCTCTCCCACCTGTTGGCGGATCAGCTCGATTGCCTTTTCTCTGGAAATGCCCATTCTTCTCCCTTTCGGAAATCACCGCTGATCTTGGGAAAGATCAAGACCCGGCTTTGATGGGTTCCCTTTTCGGCCCTCAAAGCTTCATCAAGCTAACAGAATCCCCAGGCACGGTCAACGTGGCTCTCCGGTGCCTGGGTACTCTTGGCGGGGTGTGTTCTGGTTTCCGCCGGATGTGCCCAAGGGAAAGATTCGACTACATTCGAACCGGGCCGGTTATAATCGGGAGCATGATGGACTATCCGCTTACCCTGGTTGGGATCCTGGAGCGGGCGGCAAAGTTATTCGGCAAAGTCGAGATTGTTTCGCGCCTGCCGGATGCCACGCTTCACCGCTACACCTACACGGATTTCACCCGGCGGGTTCGAGCGCTGGCGGAGGCGCTGCAAAAAGCCGGACTCAAGCGCGGGGATCGGGTAGGGACACTGATGTGGAACCACTACGTCCATCTGGAGGCCTATTTCGGCATTCCGGTGGCGGGTGGAGTGTTGCACACGCTGAATCTGAGACTTCACCCTACCGAACTGGCCTACATTGTGAACCACGCTGGGGATCGCTTCCTGATTGTGGATGACGCTCTTCTGCCGCTCTACGAACAGTTCCGGGACCAAATCAAGCTGGATCGGGTCATCGTGGTTTCCTCGCGAGGAAAGACGGGAGCGGAAGGATACGAAGATTATGAGGCGCTGTTAGGGAGAGCTCGAGGAGATTTCACTTATCCGGACTTGAGGGAGAGCGAGCCGGCAGGAATGTGTTACACCTCGGGAACGACCGGAGGGCCCAAAGGGGTGATGTACTCTCATCGTTCCTTCGTCCTGGGGGCGCTGGCGCTGGGTCTGGCGGATTCGCTGGCCATCCGGCAAGAAGATGTTGTGCTCTCGGTTGTGCCGCTGTTTCATGCTGCCGCCTGGGGAGTCCCCTTTGCAGCTACGATGGTAGGAGCAAAACAGGTCTTCGTCGGTTCCAATTTACGTCCGGAAGATATGCTGGATCGATTCGAAGCCGAACGGGTTACTCTCTCCTGTGGGGTTCCCACGGTCTGGTTTCAAGTTCTGGAAGCGCTGGAGAAGAACCCGGGCCGCTGGAAGCTCGCAGAGGGATTTCGCTTGGCCGTGGCGGGCGCGGCACCGCCGGAGGCCATGATCCGCGGATTTCACCGGCAAGGCATCCAGGTGATTCACGGATGGGGAATGACGGAAATCGCGCCGCTTTCGACCGTAAGCCGACTCAAGCCGCACATGAAAGCCTGGAGTGAACAGGACAGATACGCGGTGCTTGCGAAGCAAGGATTACCGGGTCCGTTGCTCGAATTGCGAGCTATGGGTGAAGGGAGCGAGGCGCCATGGGACGGCAAGACGATTGGGGAACTTCAGGCACGCGGGCCGTGGGTCGCCGAAAGCTATTTTAACCTGCCCGAAAGCCGTGAACGGTGGAGCGGCGATGGATGGTTTTCCACCGGCGATCTAGTGACCATCGACCCGGAAGGCTACATCAAGATCGTGGATCGGACTCAGGACCTGATCCGGTCGGGAGGGGAATGGATCAGTTCCGTGGAGCTGGAGAATGCCCTGATGGCGCATCCGGCGGTCCGGGAGGCGGCCGTGGTGGCGGTTCCTCACCCGCAGTGGCAGGAACGACCCTTGGCTGTCGTGGTTCCCAACGGAGATGCCCGCCCCAACGCAGAGGAGTTCCGCGCTTTCCTCTCCTCGAACTTTGCCAAGTGGCAAATTCCGGATGGATTCGTCTTTGTCGATGCAATTCCACGAACTTCTGCCGGGAAATTCAAGAAAAGGGAGCTGCGGGAAAGATTCAAAAATTGGAGTGAGTAATCGACCATCCTGCGGTGTGGAATGGAATGCGGTCCCCGGGGGGTCCCCGAACGAAGCGGTTCGTCGGAGAAGAAGCCTGGAGCCGACCGAGGGTCGGTAAATTCCTGTTACCATCGCCTATGGGAACGCTGACGGAGCGCAGAGTATGAGGCAAGTATTTTCAGTCCGGCATTTACGGCTCGTGATGGTAGCGGTTTTTACCTTGCCGACTGTCGGGCAGGCCTACGTTGGCCCGGGGGCCGGGTTTGCCTTCCTGACGTCCTTTCTCGTCCTATTCGTCACCATCTGGGTGGCTTTCTTGTCGATTCTTACTTGGCCCGTACGTTCTTTCATCCAGAGGATGAAGCGGCGTTCCCGAAGGCCCTCCGACGTCGATCGGGTGATTGTGGTGGGTCTGGACGGCATGGAACCTGATCTGACGGAAGACTACTTGCAGCGAGGTTGGTTGCCGAATCTTCAGCGGCTGCGAGAGCAGGGATGCTACTCTCGACTGGAGACCACTTTCCCGGCCGTGTCCCCGGTCGCGTGGTCTTCGTTTGCCACTGGATCTCAGCCCGGCCGGCATAATATTTTCGACTTTCTGGACCGCGACCTTCGTACCTATCTGCCGGTTCTCTCTTCTGCCGTGATCGGCTCGCCCCGGGTCTGGAAGCTGGGCAGATTTCAGATTCCGATTTCCAAGCCCGAGCTTCGGCTGCTTCGGAAGAGCAAGCCCTTCTGGACCGTACTGGGAGAATACGGACTGTGGAGCACCATTCTGCGGGTTCCCATTACGTTTCCTCCGGAGCCATTCTATGGAGCACAGCTCAGTGCCATGTGCGTACCGGACCTGCGCGGCACCCAGGGGACATTCACCCTCTACACTACCGAGGCCAAGGCGGAACCCATCGAGGAGGGAGGCATTCGGGTCAGGGTCGAGCTGCGGGACAACCGGGTGGAGTCCCACTTGGTGGGGCCGGCGAATCCTCTTCGGGAAGGCAATCCAGAAATGCGTTTGCCGCTTAGCGTTGCGCTGGACCCGGCAAAGGGCTTGGCTCGGCTAACGGTCGGAGGGGCGGCCTTCACTTTGCGGTCGCGTGAATTCAGCGACTGGATTCGCCTGAGCTTCCCGACGGGTCTGGGGCTGAAGGTCCGAGGTCTGGCGCGTTTTTACTTGCGGGAAGTGAACAACGGAAAGCAGACTCCCTTTCGTCTTTACGTTTCGCCGATCCACATCGACCCGGAAAGTCCGGCCATGCCGATTTCGCATCCCGGCTACTACGCCACCTATCTGGCCAAGTTGATCGGCCCTTACGCCACCTTGGGGCTGGCCGAAGATACCTGGGCCTTGAATGAAGGTGCCCTGGATGACGGGGCTTTTCTGGAGCAGGCTTATGACATCCATGAAGAGCGGGAACGGATGTTTTTCGGTGCCTTGGAGAAGCTGCGCGAGGGTGCCCTGGTCTGTGTGTTCGATATTACCGATCGCCTTCAGCACATGTTCTGGCGTTTTCTGGAGCCGGATCATCCGGCGCGTCGCGGCAGCCGGAACGAAGAATTCCGCGACGCCATTCCGAACCTGTACCGGCGCATGGACGAGCTGGTGGGGCGCGTTATGGGCCGGTTGGGTGATCGGGACGTCCTGCTGATTATCTCTGACCACGGATTCAAGAGCTTCCAGCGCGGGGTGAATCCCAATGTCTGGCTCCGGAACAACGGCTATCTGGCACTCAAGAAGGGCGTCGATTCCAGCGGCGATTGGCTGCGCGAGGTGGATTGGTCACGCACCCGGGCCTATGCCATGGGGCTGGCAGGCATATTTCTCAACATCCGAGGGCGGGAGGCACAAGGGATCGTTGCGCCGGGGGCCGAGGCTCGGGAACTCAAGCAGGAAATCATCAGCAAACTGGACGGCCTGAGGGACGAAGCCAAGGGGAAGGTCGCCGTCAATAAAGTCTTCGATTCGGCGCGGCTATACCAGGGACCCTATGCGGAGAATGCTCCT
This sequence comes from Terriglobia bacterium, assembly GCA_965222885.1. GTDB lineage: Bacteria > Acidobacteriota > Terriglobia > UBA7540 > JAPUME01. Next base: position 3,181,085 of record OZ244973.1, on the reverse strand, counting down.
GATCTGATTGTCGGCTACAACGTGGGTTATCGGATCTCGTGGAAGGGCGCGACCGGCGTGGTGAATGATACCCTCTTTGAGGACAACGTGAAGGCTTGGAGCGGGGATCACTCCGTGGACCCACGGGCGGTGCCGGGTATTCTTTTCAGCAACCGCAGTCTGTCCGCCCACCGTCCCGCGTTGATGGACTTGGCTCCCACCATCCTGGAGCTTTTTGGCGTTCCCGCGCCCGCCTATATGGATGGAAAATCCCTGCTTGGAGAACCAGTGCAGACGCAATGAAATTCGAGAGCCGCAGTTTGGCAAGATTTGCCGGAATCGCCCTCCTCGGGGCAGTCCTGGCCGTGAGCTTATTTATGGGCGCCTGCCGCAGCCAGCCGGTGACGGCCAAAAGGCTTTTAGTCCTGGCCATCGACGGCATGGATTATGGCCTCCTGCGGAGTCTGATGGCGGAAGGTAAGATGCCCCACTTTCAGTCCGTGGCCCAGCAAGGAACTCTGGTTCCGCTGGCAACGACCATACCTCCGCAGAGTCCCGTAGCCTGGTCAAGCTTCATTACGGGAATGAATCCCGGGCAGACGGGTATCTTCGATTTTATTCATCGTGACCCGGACACTATGTTGCCCTTTCTTTCCACCTCGCGAGTGGAGGGACCTGGGCTTACCTTCTCGGTCGGCAAGTGGGTGATCCCCCTCTCGGGAGGGGAAGCGGTTCAACTCCGCAAAGGAACGCCCTGGTGGGTGACCTTGGAGGAGAACGGTATCCCGGCCACCGTCATAAAGATCCCTGCCAACTTTCCCCCTACAGGCCAGCCGGGGCGTATCCTTTCCGGAATGGGTACCCCGGATCTTCAGGGCACCTACGGACGCTTCAGCTTCTTCACCACCGACGTCGAACGCTTCGGCACCGATCTGTCGGGAGGTGAGATCAAGCAGGTCACCCCGGAGGATCACATCATTCACGCCGTCCTTACCGGCCCGACGAATACCTTCCGGAAGGAGCGTCCGAGGGCCACCGCGGAGTTCGCCGTATATATCGATCCGGAAAACCCTCTTGCCAAGATTCGGGTGGGAGAAGAAGAGGTCCTTCTTCAACAGGGAGAGTGGAGTGATTGGGTGCGGGTCGAATTTCCCCTGATTCCTTATTTTCAGAGCGTGACGGGTATTTGCCGCTTCTATCTCCAGCAGGTGCGCCCGGATTTTCAGCTTTATGTGAGCCCGATGAACCTGGACCCAGCCTCGGCCGCCTTGCCGATCTCAAGTCCTCCAGAGTTTGCGAGCCGCATCGCCGAAGCGGTGGGGCCGTATTACACCCAGGGCATGCCGGAAGACACCAAAGCACTCACCGATGGCATCTTCCGGGATCAGGACTTTCTCCGCCAAGCCGAGGTGGTATTCCGGGAGCGCAGGCGGATGTATGAATATTTCCTGGAACGGTTTGCGAGCGGGGTATTATTCTTTTACTTTTCCAGCTTGGACCAGATATCCCATGTTATGTGGCGGACCATGGACCCGGATCATCCCGCCCACGATCCGGTGGCCGACGCGCCCCGGCGGGATGCCATTGCAAAGGTTTATCGGCAAATGGACACGCTGCTGGGGAAGACTCTCAAGAAGATGGGAGACGACACGGCCGTTCTGGTGCTCTCCGATCACGGCTTTGCTCCCTGGTACCGAGCTTTTCATCTGAACACGTGGCTGAAGGATCAGGGTTATCTGGTTCTGCGCGATCCTGGCTTACAGGGGGAGACGGCATTTTTGACCAACGTGGACTGGTCCCGCACACGAGCCTACGGATTGGGGATCAATGCGTTGTACCTCAATCTATTGGGACGTGAATCGACCGGCATTGTCCCCTTCTCCGAGCGCGAAGCACTGGAAGAGGAAATTGCGAACGGGCTGCTCGCCTACCGCGACCCGGAAAACCGTCGGCCCGTCATCGCCCGCGTTTACAAGAGTTCGGAAATCTTCTCCGGCTCGGCTTTGCATCTGGCTCCGGATCTGATCGTCGGCTTCCACCGTGGCTACCGGAACTCCAATGAGTCGAGCACGGGTCGGGTTCCGCGCGATGTGCTGGTGGATAATCTCGACAAGTGGAGTGGCGACCATTGCATGGCCGCGGATCAGGTGCCTGGAATCCTTCTGAGCAACCGGAAGCTGCAGGCAACCGAGCCGCAATTGGTGGACTTGGCGCCCAGCATCCTGGCGGAGTTCGGAATTCGGTCGAATTCCTCTCTGGAGGGCCGGCCGGTTTGGTAGAACGTGGACGAAGAGGAGACTCATCAGACTCGAGGAGTGAGGAGAATAGATGTTTGAGCCGAAGATAAAAATCGATAAGGCCCTGTTGGAAAAAGTCAAGGCGCGCGCCGAGGAGGCCGGATACTCCTCGGTGGAGGAATTCGTCTCCCATCTGGTGGAAAAAGAGATCGCCAAGATGGAGGAAGCCGAATCCGAGGAGCAACTCAAGAAGCGTTTGCAGGGGCTCGGCTATATTGAGTAATCGGAAAATTCCTCTCCAGCCTTGCGATCCTGAATGGGCCCGAAATGACCTTCTTCCATAATCTGTTGAATGGATTCTTCCGGTTGCTGCTCTACCCATTTGCGGAATTATCTCCCTGGGTGGGGCTGGTGGTGATGGCGGCTCTGACGTCTGTCTTCATGCTTTGGGTTTTCCGAAAGACCTCCAACCAGAAGGCTCTTCAAGAAGCGAAACGGAGAATCCATGCTGGATTTTTCGAGATGCGGCTGTTCCAGAATGACCTGCGGGCTCTTGTTTCCGCCCAAAAGGATGTTCTCCGGTACAACCTGATCTACCTACGGCATACACTGAAACCTTTGGCCTGGATGATCCTGCCGATTGGGCTCATTCTCATCCAACTCGACCTCCGTTACGGGTACCAGAGCCTTCGACCGGGGCAGGCTGCCCTGGTCCGAGTCCGGTTGGCATCCGGGGTTCGGTTCGATTCGCGGGCTCTTCAATTGAAGAGCCCCGCGGGACTGCGCGTTGAAACCCCACCGCTTCGTATCCCCAGCGCTCACGAAGTCGATTGGCGTATCCGGCCCGAGCAGGCAGGAACCTACCAGCTCCAAGTGGTGGCAGGGGAAGAAACGTTCCCCAAAAAAGTTCAAGTCGGCAACCGTATCCTGGCACGCTCTCCTCGCCGTGTTTCCGGATGGCTGGAGGGAGTGTTTTATCCGGCGGAATCTGTGTTGCCCGATGGAGCTCCGGTGGCATCCATTGAGGTAAGGTATCCTGCGCTCCGACTGGCCTGCTTCGGTTTCCGTGTGCACTGGATGGTGCCCTATTTTGTCCTCTCAGTGGCTTTCGCCTTTGCATTGCGACGTCCCTTCAAGGTCGTGATTTAGACTCGATAGCTCCAAGGTCTTGGGGAAAGCAGTGCGGCGGCTCGGGTCGCTTTATGTTATTCTGAGAATGTGAGGGAGAAAGCGGTTCCCGCATTGAACGCTTCCGAGCGACTGCCAAGGGGTACTTGCCTGATTTACCGGGCCGGCAAGCTTCGGATTGCCGGCTCCTGCTGACGACGAATTCCCGCAAGGCATCAGAACAGGGGGCAATGTGACCCGATTCGAGGGATCAAGCTCATGAAAACTGCGACAGGGAGCGGAAGTCGCGAACAAGAGAGTTCTTTTCAGAAAAAAGAGAGATCGACGCATCTGATTTTGCCCCATGGGGGAGAGTTGGCCAACCTGGTGGTGGACCCAGACCGGGCCGGGGAGCTCCAGGACGCCTCCCGAAATTGGCCTTCCTGGGACCTGACCCCACGTCAGATTTGCGACGTTGAATTGTTATTGAACGGCGGTTTTTCTCCGCTTCGCGGTTTTATGGATCGGGCGGACTACGATTCGGTGTGTTCTTCGATGCGTCTGCGGGGGGGGCTGATTTGGCCCATTCCCGTCGTGTTGGACATAACCGAGGAGCTGGCCCGCCGCCTGAAACCGGGAGATTCGGTGGCCCTCCGGGACCTGGAGGGAGTGATGCTCGCTGCCTTGCGGGTGGATGATCTCTGGCAGCCCAACTTGGAGGCCGAGACCGAGACGGTTTTCGGGACCACCCACCGGGAGCATCCCGGTGTTGCCTACCTGCTGGCGAAAACACAGCCCTGGTACGTCGGCGGCTCGCTCGAGGGTGTGCAGCTTCCGGCTCATTATGACTTTCGATTCCAGCGCCTGACTCCGGCCGAGTTGCGGTCGGAATTTACCCGTCTTGGGTGGCGAAGGATTGTCGCGTTTCAGACGCGAAATCCCATGCACCGGGCCCATGTGGAGCTGACGCTCCGGGCCGCCAAAGGAATTGAAGCCAACTTGTTGATTCATCCTGTGGTTGGGATGACGAAACCCGGCGACGTGGACCACTATACACGCGTCCGGTGCTATCAAGAGCTGCTTCCACACTATCCGAAGAACACCGCCAAGCTGGCCCTTCTGCCGTTGGCCATGCGCATGGGTGGGCCGCGCGAGGCAGTTTGGCATGCGATTATTCGCAAGAACTACGGTTGCACGCATCTGATTGTAGGCCGGGACCACGCCGGCCCCGGCAGTGATTCCTCCGGTAAACCGTTCTACGGCCCCTACGACGCCCAGGAGCTGCTGCGCAAGTACGAGGAGGAAATTGGCGTGGGCATGGTTCCTTTTAAGATGATGGTGTATGTGGAGGACCTGGACGGCTACGTTCCTGAGGATGAAGTTCCCTCGGGGACCCGCGTTCTCAATATCTCGGGGACCGAGTTGCGCCGCCGTCTGGCCGAGGGCCGGGAGATTCCCAAGTGGTTTACCTACCCGGAGGTTGTGCGGGAGTTGCGGAAGACGCATCCTCCCCGGCACCGGCAGGGCTTCACAGTGTTTTTTACCGGCCTTTCAGGCGCGGGCAAATCTACGATTGCCAAGGCGCTTCGGGTGAAGCTGCTCGAGATGGGAGGCCGCCCGGTGACCCTCTTGGACGGAGATATTGTGCGCAAAAACCTCTCCTCCGAGCTAGGTTTTTCCAAAGAGCACCGCGACATCAATATCCGCCGCATCGGATTCGTCGCCTCGGAGATCACCAAGAACGGAGGGATTGCCATCTGCGCACCCATCGCTCCTTATGATACCGTCCGCAAGGACGTGCGTGAGGTCGTGGCGAGCGTAGGAGGATTTTTGTTGGTTTATGTCTCCACGCCCCTGGGGATTTGCGAGCAGCGGGACCGGAAGGGTTTGTACGCGAAGGCTAGGGCCGGGCTCCTGCAGCAATTTACGGGCGTCTCGGACCCCTACGAGGCCCCCGAAGATGCCGAGGTCGTCCTTGACGCCACCGAATTGACGCCGGAGGAGGCCGCCCAACAGTTGATTCTTCACTTGGAGCGGGAAGGGTTCATCGCTGCCGACGGCGAGTCGGCAGCGTGAAAGTTCTAAAGCGCCGTTCACGGTGAGGCAAGTTTCCTTCGGTTTGGATCTTCCATCAGAGCTTATCGTGACCCTCTATAAAACCGGCAATCAGGTAATGAGGCGGCAAGACGACCTCAGCCGCATCGCCGCGTCACTGGAAGCCGCCGTGGAAATTTTCCATCGTCTCGCTCCCACCCCGGTGACCGTGCAATTCAAGGGAAAGGACGACCCCGTGACGGCCCTCGACCACGCGGTTAACGAATGTTTGCACAACCTCCTGGCTCGGGAGGGTGAGGGTTGGTTTTCGGAGGAGACCGCCGATGATTCCGGAAGGCTCGAAAAGCAACGCGTGTGGATTGTGGACCCTTTGGACGGAACCCGCGAATTTGTTGCCGGCATTCCCGAATGGTGCTTTTCGGTGGGACTTGTGGAGGCGGGAGAAGCGGTGGCCGGTGGGGTTTGCAATCCCGTCACGGGAGAGACCTTTCTGGGTTCTCTGGAAACCGGAGTCACGTTGAACGGCAAGCCCGTGCATGGACGGCAATTGAAAGATCCGAAAAAGGCCCTGATTCTTGCCAGCCGCAGTGAAGTCAATCGTGGCGAATGGGAACGGTTCCGGGCAGAGGGATTTAACATCCGTCCGGTCGGGTCAGTGGCCTACAAATTGGCTTGTGTGGCCGGAGGGCTGGCCGATGCTACTTGGACCCTGGTTCCCAAGCACGAATGGGACGTCGCCGCAGGGGTGGCGCTGGTAACCGCCGGCGGAGGGCTGGCGAAAACACGATCGGGTACCCCTCCTCGGTTCAACCGGGCCAATCCGCTTCTGGATGGCTTGGCAGCGTTTTCTGCGGGATTCCAGAGCCTGATGGAAGCCTACGACCCATGGGTAGATCAGGTGAAAAAATAGGCCGCTCCTGCCAGGAGTAGAGCTTTTTCCCTGCGGCGGTGGGTCTCCAAAGCCTCAGAATGGGGTCCGGGCGATGCCCCTTCGACCCGATCAGATCTCGCCAAGCCCTACTATCCGACAAATATCTACAGGTTTTGATCTTAGTGAATGTTTTGCCCCCTGCCTTTGTGTGGTTCTTCCGGTGAGGGAACGGAAAGAGGCTCGGCGCTTCCTAGACGCTGCGGACAAAGCGGCAAGGCGCACTTTGGTAGTAAACTGACGCGGTGACAAAGAGTTTGGCTCGGCTCCAGTTCGTCAGCAGCCGGATTGCTGAACTCAGCTTGAACTCGTCCCGATAGATGCCGTGCACCTGTCAGGAGAGCGCAGAGATCGAGATTCAGACGATAGGCTGGCTCCACGATGCGGGTCCGCGCCAGGGTAATGCCCAAGTCCGGGAAGCGGTCGCGGGTCGGGGTCGGCGCGGAGTTGTTCGTTTAGCGTTCTGGAGGTGTCGTCGCGCGCCGGAAACCGGCCTTAAATGAAAAAAAGTGCTAGATGTTGTGCATGTCCTGGTTTTCGGTCGTTTTTTCTTGACAACCGTGTAACCGTCTTGCGCATACTGGCATCGTAGTAAGAAGGAAGTCGCCGCGGCAGACGCTTGGCGATGAAGGAGTGGTGGCGAGAAAACGGAACGGACGCTGCGGACCTCTCCGCTCCGTGGCGTGATGGAGGGCGGCGGATGGGCGGAGACAACCGCCGTTGCCTCCGGGGGTCTGGGCGCGCAAACATCCCCGGAAACGTCCCGATGCGATCCGCAATCCGACCGGTTTTGAAGCCGGGAGACGGAGTGGAGATCAACATCCTGGAGGTGCGGCCCCTGCCGGCAGGGGTGCTGCAACACTTTACGGGAAAGGACCTGGTCTCACGCTGGGACGGGGTCGGATCCACCCTCCTTGAGCAACCTGTCCTCCCAGGAGCTTGAATGGAGTCTATCTTCGCTATCACGAAAGGAGGTGAGGTGTGCGAGGTGTACTGAACGAGTGCATCAGGTTGACACGATTCAGGGAGGAAGGTAGGCTGAAGACAAGGGGGCGTACCGGATTCGACGGAAGCCATTGTGCTGAGGAGGCATGCCGGGCACCATCCACCCGTAAGCGGATGGAACCAATTACAACTGCCAACACGCAGTTTGCACTCGCTGCTTAATTAAAGCAGCGCGTCTCCTCCGCCCGGCCCGCAGGGCGGATGCGAGGCGTCGTTTAGCGGGCTGGTCCTGAACCCACCGTCTGAGGGTTCAGGATGAGACCTATCAGACTAGCGGGAAGCCTGCACTTTCCAGTTCTTTTGGGTTTCCTGCAAAATTTGCCTTGAACTGGATAAGTATGTAGGCTCCTCAGAGCAGTGTTTTTCGGACGGGGGTTCGACTCCCCCCGCCTCCACCAATCCCATACCCAAAGCCGCCCCAGGGATTCCATTTAGTAACTTATTATCAGTTACTTAACAGATTCTCTGGTTCAGACTCGTCCGAGCGAGCACCGCAAAGAGCGCAAAAAGCCGCGAGAGAGGAACGTGCCAGAATTGTTTTTATGGCAATGGGACGCCGTCCGGTCAACCACTTCTCATGGATCTCCGCCGGAACGGCCGAGGTTAATCTCAGGACGGAGGCTCCGTTGGATTCTTCTTGGCGAACTGCTGCCCCACCATGGCCTTAGCATCGGCTATGGCGTGTCTCAAAAGATAAACTTCAAGCCAAACTGAATAATACGAGGTCTGCCATTCATTGCGAAAACTTGCCCAAAACCGCCCCCCACTAAATTGCCATTTGGAGCAGCAAAATTGGGACGGTTGGTGATGTTGAAGAACTCACTTCGAAATTCCAGAATTTTGCTCTCGGTTATACTGGTCCGTTTTACAATTCCCAAATCAAAGTTCTGATAGCCATCTTCGCGAATGGGATTCTTGCCAAGATTGCCATAGGTGAAAGGTACCTTGTAAAGTGCACTTGTGTCGAACCATTCTTCATGTGTTTGTGTAAAGCCCGACGGAACCAGCGGACCGCTTACAGAAGGCCGCTGATCAGTATGGCCTACATTGGCGTTATCCTCCCCGAGCGTGATGGGAAAAGGGAATCCGTTGTTTAGACTCAAAATCCCCGTCATCTGCCACCCGCCGAGGAGATGTTTCGACGCCCAGCCTCCCGTGCTGAGGAAGGGCTTCCCCGGGCCAATTGGCAACTCATAGACATAACTGAATACAAGGTTATGGGTGAGATCAAACAGGGAAAACCCCCGATTAGCAGCCCGATCGAACTCGTTTTGTTGCCAGCCACCTTGGTGCGTAGCCGAGGGTCCGTCAGAAAGGGATTTGCTGTAAGTGTACGATAGGAGGAGGTTCAGTCCCTGGGAGAACCTTCTTTCGACCTTGAGTTGCCCTGCGTGGTAATTGCTATTGAACCATGTAGAGGTCTGTATGATGGTATCAAACTGCGGTAGCCTACGCCGAGGAGTGATGGGTCCCGGTCCTGGTGTGGAGGCGGTGTTGATTCGGGGCGTCCCACCGAGCTTGGTCCCCTTCGAACCCAGATAGCTCACCGACACTGACCAGTCATTCCCAAGTGCCTTTTCAATTCCAATATTCCAGGCCTGCACGTACGGAGTCTTGCAAAACCGGCAGCCCGCAAAGCCGGGGGATGCAGGGGGCACGTTGTCGAACGTCCGGGGCGGGAAGGAATTAACACCGAAAATGTTGGTCGGTGTCGGATCGGCTGCAGTCGGCGCGTTTAAGCCTACCGATGCAAAGAAGTTGTAGCTAAAGGGCCACTGTCCCATAATATCATCCTGACTCTGGATATTGGACTGATTGTACTCATAGAAGATTCCGTAACCTGCGCGGAGCGAAGTAGTGGGGCTCAAGCGGTAAGCCAAGGAGACCCGCGGCGCGAAGTTATTTCGGTCCGGCTCAAAGAGGCTTGACCGGACATTCGCCGGATTCCCATAGGAGGGATTCGTGGTAAGAGGGTTGTCGATGACGACCAGCCAAATCGTGTTGTCGGGCGTGGTGTTTTCCCAATCCAGGCTGGAGATATGTCCTCTCTCCTCTTGCAGAGGAGAGTGATAGTCGTAGCGAAAACCTAGAGTTAAGGTCAGGTTGGGCGTCACCTTCCACTCATCATTTGCAAACGTACCGTAGTAGTTTCCAAACAACTGCTGACCCGCATCTCCCTCTAGTCGGGCGCCACCTGTAGGTAGCCCCAAGAGATAAGTAGCGAGTCCCGCACCTGTCGTGGCGGGGTTCTGGGGGTCACTCGTTGGGAATCTATCGAAGCTACCGCTTGCGAAGCCAGCGTTTACATACGACCATTCGCGAGTGACAGAGCCTCCAACGGTAACCGTGTGCTTACCCTTGATCTTCGTGTAGGTGCCCCGATACTCCCAACTGTTGGTCGGCCCGATAGGAAACTGGGTTCCTCCCGCGATGCCATCGAAACCCTGCATGCTAATGCCGGGTTGGCAAGAATCCAGGCCCACTTGAGCCGGAAAATCCTGGGCCAGACCGGTACTCACAAGTAAACTCGGGTCAGCACAGGGATTAAATAAACGGATGTCGGTGCGCAGATACTGAGCGTGCAAATCCAGTACTGTTGTGGGGTTGAAAGTGTGCGTTACGCCGACCACTGCCTGCCGCGCAATGTTGGTTAAATTCAGAGGAAGACCCGGATTAATACCCGGATCAGCGTTCTCCGCATCGCTGAAGGAAAAGCGGCTGAAGTACACCGTATTTTGACGAAATACACCGTCCGCCCGCACTCCAAACTGGTCACTAACCGTCCTGAAAGGCTCCGCGGTCTGAAAATTAACTTCTCCAGGAGCAGCAGGAATGTTGGGAGCCCCATAAAAGAGCCTCGCCAATTCCACCGAAGTGGGATTCAGCAAGTTTGCGGGAATCTGGTTATTCGGGAAGGGAGTTCTGGAAAAAATGGGGTTGCCCTGCGGATCCGTTCCCACCTGTCTCGTGGTAAACGGGTTGAAAATCTGCGGAAGTCCCGACAAGTCCCCGCCCAGTTGGGCCGCCGTGGGAACAGTTCCAAACTGGGTCTTGCCCAATACTTTCCGAAACCCTTCATAATAGCCGAAGATCCAGGCTTTCTCCCGGCGGATGGGCCCACCGGCAGTAAACCCAAACTGATTCTGGCGGAAGACAGGTTTCCGAGGCAGACCATTCTGTTCGTTTAGGTCAGCGACCAGGTTGTCAAAAAAGTCAGCGGCGTCGAGTACGTCATTTCGCAGGAATTCCCACGCGGAACCGTGGAACTGGTTTCCGCCGCGACGCGTCGCAATGTTGACGTTCGCCCCGGGGCCCCGGCCAAATGCGCCGCTGGACATATAGGACTGGACCTTAAATTCCTGGATCGCGTCCGGGGGTGGGCTGATGGCAAAGAAATTGAAAAACAGCTCATTATTCGCCACTCCGTCAATAGTGAAATTATTATGGTCCCCGCGTTGCCCATTGGTCGCAGGACTGATGCCGCCGAAATCACTGGAAATCTCAAAAACGCCCTGCTGGCCGCTACCCCGAGGAACAGCTCCCGGGGTCAAAAGAATCAGTTGACTGAACTGCCTGCCGTTGAGCGGAAGCTGCGTCATCCGTGATTCCTCCACCACCGTGCCAACTGTCGCGTTGGTCGTATTGATCAAAGGAGCCTGACTTGTTATCGTAACCTCTTCGGTGACGGCGCCCGGTTCCAAAACAAAATCCAAGATCGCGTCTTGGTTTACTCGCAGTATCACTCCGGGGTTCCTTAAGGTCTGAAATCCCGTAAACGTTACCGCAAAATCGTATATACCGGGAGCTACATTGAGAAATTCGTATCGCCCGGTAGAATCGGTGGTCGCATCCCGAGAGACACCTGTGGCGGTATCGGCGAGTTGCACCACTGCGTCGGGAATGACCGCGCCGGTTGTATCGTTGACCGTGCCCCTAAATGTGCCGCTGGTCGTTTGCGACAATCCCACCGTCGTAAAAAGTAGGGTTGCGACAAACAAAATACATGAAATCCCAAGTATCGAACTTCTGCGTCTCATGGCGACCTCCAAAATTTCGCTCCGATGCCCATTATAGCTATATATTTTTGAATAAGGATTATCTAGACCTATTATTATGCATTTCTGTTGCCAAGTAAAGACGCTCGGCAGTAAGTTGCTAATGACTTTATCTGCCTGGAGTTACGAATATTCTGGCTATCGGACGACGACCCCTGGGACTTTTACTCCGATTTTTGAAATTCCAAAACTTGAAGTACTAGCGATTTTGAAAGAAAATCAGGCTGATTTAGGTTTAGTTATTGGCGGACTTCCTGCGGACTGAGAGGTAATCCGATGGATTACCCCGGAAAGTTCATGCGGCGTGCAAAGGAAGTGGGACTTATCGGGGCAACTTTCCACTTCTACCGGCTGGACCTTGGGTTGATGGCGGTTATGCACCCACAGATACCGTACCAGGATTTAATTTGATCTGAGCTACTTGCTTTCCATTTTGGCGTGCACTTCCAATGGCTCCCCGGTCTCAATCGCAATCTGGCCATAGCCATCCGAGCTTGACGCGACAGGGCGGCTAGTGCAGAATTTTGATCCAAGTAACGGTTGACATCGAAGATTCTCGTTTACGTCCCAAAATCTAGGACATGCCGGATGATTGTCCGTTATTGAGCCGACTTTATGAGCATTGCGAGCCGGATACGTTGGAAAATGGGTGGTCTGCTATGTACTGTAGCGATGGTGAACTTCTTTCAGCGCGTCAATATCTCGGTGGCAGGCGATTCCATCATGAAAGATTTCCAACTCACCCAGACACAAATGGGAACTGTTTTCAGCGCATTTTTGCTCGGCTACACTCTCTTCCAGGTGCCGGGCGGGATGCTGGCCGACCGTTTTGGCCCGAGGAGAGTACTGGGCTGCGCAGTGGCCACCTGGGGTATATTCACTTTTTTGTCCGGCATGATCGGGAGAATTTCCCTGCTGACCGGACTCAGTGTTTTGAACGCCCTGATGGTGCTGCGATTCCTCTTTGGAATTTTTCAGGCGCCTATGTTTCCCACGAGCACCCGCGCGGTCACGAATTGGTTCCCATTAAGCGAACGAGCCCGTGCCAACGGATTAGTTCTTTCCGGCGTTAGTATCGGTTCTTTTTTAGTGCCACCTCTCGTCTCTTGGATGATTCTTCGGTGGAGCTGGCAAAGTTCTTTTTACATGGCCTCGGTGTCTTCGCTGCTCCTCGCCGTTGTCTGGGCGCTTTACGTACGGGACTACCCATCCCAACATCGGGCCGTGAATGCGGCTGAGCTGAATGTGATCCAGGCAGGCGACGTGCTGCATTCCGAACCGACAAGCCGTCCGCCTTCGATTAAGACCCAGTTAGCCAGCGGCAATTTGTGGCGATTGGTCGCCAGTTACGCTTTGGACGGATATGTGGCGTATGTTTTTGTCTTCTGGTTTTACCTGTACCTGAAACAGGTTCGCCATATGGGACAGGCAGAGAGCGCCTGGCTGACTACGGTGCCCTGGATACTCGCCGCCCTGACCACGTTAGGGTGCGGCTATCTCTCGGATCGACTCATTAAGACGGGATTGGGAATCGATTGGGGGAGACGAATCGTCCCGATGGGGTGCCAGGTGGGTGCGGCTATCTTGCTGACTATCGGGGCACGGGTTGAAAACGCATACTGGGCAGCCGCCATTCTGGCCATATGTACCGGCCTGATCCTGGGAGTAGAAGGCCCCTATTGGGCCAGCGCCAACCAAATGTCCGGAAGAACGGCCGGATTCACCGGCGGCCTTATGAATACCGGCAGCAACCTTGGTGGAGTGATTTCGCCCACTCTTACCCCTCTCATTGCGCATCACTTCGGGTGGGTCCATGCATTGGATTTCGCCAGTGTGGTTGCACTTGGGGCCGCGGCACTTTGGTTGTGGATCTCGCCATCGAGAAAAATCGAAGGGTAACTTAAGCAGGGTCCTTTCGCCCGCCTGATCCTTGCATGTCTGCTGGACAGACAGGTCTCGCTGGGACGTCGTCGAAGCTCATCGGCGGGCTACCGCCCTCACGGCGAGCGAGTTCCTCCATGCGCTCGAACCGCGAATGCCGTTTCCGGTCCCGGACATACAGGTCGATGGCGGCAGTGAGTTCGCCGCCGAGATCGAGCCAGCCCGGCTTTTTCCTCCCGGACGGGGTGGGGCAGACCCTTGGGTCTGCGATGAGGGGGAGTTGGGGATCATGGGACGCAGACCTGAAAGGTCTGCGCCAGCCGCCGATTTGGGGAGATGAGGGAAAAGAGGCGCTCGAATCAGAGAATGCAGACCCCTTGATGTCAGGGCACGGCTTCAGCCGTGCCGCTAAGAGTCCCGACAGGAAGGCGGCTTTAGCCGCTGAGGTCATGGCGCCCCGCTCGCCCCAAGCTCAATGGCCGGGTCGAACGCGCCCAGCGTACCCATACCGAGCAGTTCTATGAGGTCATCCCCGACTCGTTCCAACTCCCCGCCCTCACCAAGCTCTCGGCTACCTTACCGCTCATCATTTCCTCCCGACCTGTTCAGCAGACAGGACCCCAATACGATCCCCTTCCCAGCAGGCAAAGTGTCACTAATCTACTGGACGAGTACGCGAGTGGTGATTTTGCGCAAGAGTAAGGTTAAAATAGCCCGTTAGACCACGCACACCAAGTCAGTGATATGAATCCAGTGAGATTGTCGGTCATAGGCGCCGGCCTGATCGGTAAAAAACATGTAGAACTTATCCATGCCAATAGCACTTGCTCACTCGCAGGCATTTGTGACGTTGATTCCGGTTGCAGCTCGGTCGCTGAAGAATTCAGAGTTCCGTTTTACCAAGACCTTGAAGAGCTCCTGGAACGCGAGAGGCCGCAAGGCGCGATTATCTGTACCCCTAATAAATGCAACGCCGCTGTTGCCGAGATCTGCGCCCAACGATCCGTGCACGCTCTGATCGAGAAGCCGATTGCGGATACCCTTCAGGGAGCACACCGCATCGTTAAAGTGGCTGAGGACACCGGAATCCGGGTCTTGGTTGGCCATCACCGGCGCCATAGTCCACTCATTCAAGAAGCACGCTCCCTGGTCAAGCGTGGTGCGCTCGGCGAGTTGGTTGCCGTTTCCGTGTTGTGGGCCTTGTTGAAGCCGGCGGACTATTATGACGTGGATTGGCGATGCAGACGTCCCGGCGGCGGCCCGACGTTCATCAATCTTGTTCACGACCTCGACAGTCTGCGCTTCATCTGTGGCGAAATCCGCCAGGTTTACGCTCAATCAAGCTCAGCGACACGAAAACTTGACGTAGAGGATTCCTTGAGCATTTCGCTTTCGTTTGAGAATGGAGCGCTGGGTTCGGTTTTGGCGTCGGACACGACACCCTCTCCCTGGTCCTACGAGGCGACCACCCATGAGAACCCCTATTATTTTCACACGGATGAGAGCTGCTATCACTTTCTCGGCACCCTGGGGTCGTTAGCCTTTCCGCGAATGGAGTTGTGGCGCTATGGGGATGACGATCCAAGGGGCTGGCAACATCCCATGGAGAAGTCACGCCGTCAAGTGACGCAGGCCGATCCGCTGAAATCTCAACTTGAACATTTTTGCCGGGTGGTCAGGGACGAGGAAAAATCGATCGTAGACGCCCGAGACGGCACTCGGTCGCTTGCCGTTGTGCTTGCCGTTCTGGAATCGATTCAACGTCAAGTTCCCATAGCCCTGTCGGTGTCCTAGCCGGCGAATACCCCTTGCGGTGTGAAGAAGGAGAGCAAAATATCATGAAACTCAACGACGCCCAGATGGCAGAGTTTAAGGAACAGGGCTTCCTGTTTTTCCCCGGTTTGTTGGACACCGCGGAGGCGTCAATTCTGCAGAGGGCGATGCCGGAACTCCTGGATCGCCAGGGACCGGAAGTGATACGCGAGAAAGAAGATCCTACGGCCGCCAGACTGGTCTTTGGGGCGCATGTGTATTGCGAACCATTCCGGCGTCTCTCGCTGCTCCCACGCCTGTTGAGCCCGGCCCGCCAACTGTTAACGGATGCTGTGTATCTCCACCAGAGCCGTTTGAATCCCAAACAGGGCTTCGGCGGGGGCGCGGCATGGGATTGGCACCAGGATTACCCCGCGTGGCAACGGGTTGACGGCATGCATGCGCCGCGATGCATCATGGCAGCCGTGTTTATCGACGACTGTACGGCGGTCAAGTCGCCTCTCCTGGTCGTTCCCGGCTCACATCGTCATGGGTTAATCGATTCGATCCAGCTTCACAAGGACGCGAAAGGGTATGCTTTGTATCATCTTGATCGCGCCACTCTGCAGCGGCTGGCCGATGAGCAGAGTATCGAAGCGTTGATAGGGCCGGCCGGGTCGGTCTGTTTTGCCCACTGCAATGTCGTGCATGGTTCGGCCAATAATGTCTCTCCCTGGCGGCGGGCGATCATGTATTTGATCTACAACGCCGTCAGCAACGCCTGCACCGGCACGGATCGCGCCTGGCATCATAACAACCGCGATTTTACACCGCTTGATCCGCTCGACGACGATTGTCTGAAGGAGTTGGCTTGAATGCTGTTGCGCGGATGCCGCATCATCTCCCGGTGGCGGACGGCTCTTTTTTGGAGACGGACTTCTCTGCCACCCGGCATCTCACCCTGCCGACAGTCAAATTTCAGGTCCAGCGCTTTCTGATTTTCGGTTGTTTTCCGCCAGTCCGCTCATTGGGTTCTGACAGCCGGGTCGCGCCTAACCGGCAGCGAGGAACCGCTCCAAACGGTGCTTGCTATCCGCCAAACTTTTCCGGATGTCCGGAGCTCCAATTTCAAGGACCAACAAACCCTTGTAATTCATACGATTCAACTTCTGCATCAAGCGGGGAAAGTCGATGACGCCGGTGCCGATCGGTTTATGTTCCTTCCAGGTTTGCGGATCGATGTCGTCAATGTGAAAGTGAAAGACCTTGGCGCCCAATTGGTCGATGATTTCATGCGTAAGATCGTTATAGGCTCGTATGCCGCCGGCCGTGGCTGTTTTTTTTGGTTCTACCTGGGCCAGGAATTCCTCGTAACGGTTCTGATGGCCGACGTCGATAGTGCAGCCTACCTGGTGATGGTCAATTTCCTGGATCAGACGCACAAAGTCGCGTACGTTGCGAGGATAGCCCGTTTCGATGGCCAGGCGGAAATTTCCCCGCGCTGCCATGTCGCCCCACTCCCGGAATCGTTGGATGATTTCCGGCCAAGCCGCTTTTAGAGTTCTGCCTGCCGGAGGGGTGACGTGAATCACGCCCAACTCGGCACCGAGGAACGAAGTGGCTTCCATGGCGATTTTAAGTTGCTGGATGGAAAAATCGGCCACGGGCGCAAAACGAGAGAAAAAATGGAGGTCCGCGTAAGGGAGGTGAGTCGTGACGTGGCGAAAGCTCTGCAGTAATTTTCGAATTTTCTGTTTTTCGGTGTCGGAAATGCGATCGAAGTGAAAGCCGGGAAATTGCCCGGGGGTCGGCTCGGGGACGCCCATGGGATGCAGTTCAACAGTACGGAATCCCAGTTCCCGCAACGTTTTGATGGCCTCATATAGGCCGTAGCCGGATAGGGCCGTATTGGCTCCGACCATGGAAAGGTCCGGTGATGCGGAAGACACGGCTGTGCTCCATGGCCCGCCGGCAGCCGCCACCAAACCCCATGCCAGGAAATCGCGCCGATCCACGTTTACCTTGTACTTCTCCGGTGGAAATCATGCCCATCCAGGAGCGGGCGGAGCGCACCACCCCCGGTGTGCGTCTCCTTCTTCCCGTCTCCTATTGCTGTGAGCACGCACAGCTTACCTCAAATCGGTTCACCGCGACAATTCCCCCGCCTTCGTGGGGTATCGGCCGAGGATTCTTCCCCTTGGCCGGACTCCTGATACACATTTCTGGATTGACAGCCCCCGGTTAAGGTATATAGGGTTCGCGAAGAGTGACCGAACTTTACCGTACCCGGCAGGGAAGGTGGGTATCTTATTCCTGCATCATTTCCGGTGAAGGGAGGTCCCCACTTTATCTCTTGCAAGAGAGGATAGGAATCCGGCAATGAGGCGGTACTTAAAATCTCCCCTTTACCTTTTCGGAATATTTGTTTTCGGGCTTGGCATTACGAGCTTGGCGGCTCAGGAGAAGCCCAACATTGTGTTGATTGTGACGGACGATCAGGGCTGGTGGGATATGGGCGCGCATGGAAATCCCGACATCGAAACACCCGCGCTGGACCGGCTTGCCGCCGAGAGTGTCGAGTTCACCCACTTTTATGCCTCACCGGTTTGCACCCCGACGAGGGCCACCTTGATGACCGGCCGTCATTATCAGCGGACCGGTGCTTTCGACACTTATATGGGACGCGATACGCTGCGGTCCGAGGAGATCACCTTCGGTGAGGTGTTTCAAAAACAGGGTTACCGGACAGGTCTATTCGGCAAATGGCATCTGGGCCGCTACCTGAAGTACCACCCCAACCACCAGGGGTTCGAGGCGTTCCTCGGGTTTTGGCAATACGGGTTCATCAACCGATATTTCGACAGTGACGAACTGTTTCATAATCGTGAGGCGATCGACACCACCGGTTATATCACCGACGTGCTGACCGACGCGGCGATCACATTCGTCCGCTCCAATCGGCACCATCCGTTCCTGCTGTATTTGCCTTTCAATGCCCCCCATAGCCCCTATCTGGTGCCCGACTCTTTTATTGAAAAGTATCTTAAGAAAGGCCTGCCTCTGCGTGAGGCGCGCATCTACGGCATGATCACGAGCCTCGACGAAAACGTCTCTCGATTGCTGAAAGCCGTGGCGGAGCTGGGCCTTTTGGACAACACCGTGGTTATTTTCATGAGCGACAATGGCGGTGTCAGCCGGCACTTCAAGGCGGGTCTGCGAGGCCAGAAGGGCTCGGTCTATGAAGGCGGCGTAAGGGTGCCGTTCCTTGCCCGTTGGCCCGGTCATTTCCCGGCCGGCGCGAAGGTTCATGCCATGGCTCAATCCATCGACCTGTTCCCGACTCTGCTGGAACTGATCGGGGTGCCGTTGCCTTCCGACCGCAAGATCGACGGCAAGAGCATTGTTTCGCTGCTGAGGAATGGGGCCGGAAAAAGTCCTCACCCGTATCTGTTTCACCAATGGAACCGTGTGCGGCCTCTCCTGATGCCGGCAGAGGCTCAGGCGGCCACGGTGGGTCCTAACGACCGCCGCCTGTTCGGGCCGAACTGGGCCGTGCGCAACGCTCGAGGCTACAAACTGGTCATGGCCAACACAGTGGGAGATTCCAATCCCCAGCTCGAGTTATTCGACCTGGAAAATGATCCCGGCGAGTCAAAAGACATCGCCTCCCAACATCCCGGGATTGTAGGTGAGCTGCGGGATCAGGTCGAAAAGTGGTTTGCCGAGGTCACGGCGGAACAAGATTACGCGCCGGTGGCCATTGAGGTGGGACGGGAGGATGAGAATCCCGTGGAGCTGGACGTCACCTGGGGAGAACCCGTTGGACGGAAGGTTCTTCCAACCTACCACCGCTATATCCGCGACACGGTTGACAATTGGACCGAGGAGGAGGATTCGGTTCGTTGGAAGATCGATGTGGTTCAAGCCGGCCGATATGAGGTGGTGCTCAGCTACGGCTGTCCGCCCGCCGATGCAGGATCGAAGTTTCGCGTTTCGGTGGGGAGTGTGCATCTGGAGGGTCGGGTCGAATCTACGCCGGGGCGAGAGGTATTTCGACCCCGTACCATCGGAACCCTGGAATTAGCGAAAGGTCCGGCAAGCCTTGAAATCAAGCCGCTGTCTATCGCCGGTCGAGAGTTGATGGCGCTCCACAAGGTGTGGTTGGAGCGGTTGCCATAAGCCGGCCGGAATGGAAGGAGATAGGAAATCCGATGAGCGCAGCCCACTGCAATCCGGATCATTTCGAGAAGTCGTTGCGGTCCGGTGCCTTGGAATTCTCGGTTGACCGGGTGGTAGCCGGCTTCCCGCGAAACGGCGAGAGCTAAAACACCGACGACCTGGTACGGATTCTGCTAAACTGGAAGAGTTGGTCGCCGCAAACGCAAGTCCATGTCCTTTTTCTACGCGCCCGGGTGGCGGAATTGGCAGACGCAAGGGACTTAAAATCCCTTGGGCCGGAAGGCCCGTGCCGGTTCGACCCCGGCCCCGGGCACCATTTTTCATACCTATAGTACCCCCCGACCCCTATGAATGTGCGCGGAGTAGCGTTGATCCCGGTTCACAAGCAGATCCCTCGTATGCCCGTTTCATCTTGACGCGCAGACCCAATGATCTAATCTTTGCAGGAATGAACCTCTATCGCAGGTTGGTAAATGTACCTATGCGCCTTGCGGATTTACGGAAAGTGCGCGGATGGGCAATCCCGGGATTCCAAGGTTAGCCGCCGGCAATGGCCCCTACAACGAAAAAGGGTTCCGCCCCCGACGCGACTGCTTCGGGCAGCGGGGCATCCGGCGACTCATGGGACAGATCCTCCTGGCAGGCGAAGAACCGCAAGAAGGGTCGTCTCTTTTGCGTGACGTGGTTGCGGATCGTCCCGCACAGCATCGGATGGCGGGTCTCGAGCGCGTCGAGGACCGAGCGCTGCGTAACCGGACCCTCCACCTGAAGTTCCATGTCGCCGTCCACACGCGCCAGCGTCCGCAGATGTGCCGGGAGCACGACGTGGATCATGGCAGCATCTGGGCTTCAACAGACAACACGGGCGGGAGATCCCGGACGATGGGAGCCCAGTTGTCTCCGGCGTCGGCCGACGCATACACCTGACCGCAGGTAGTACCGAAATACACGCCGCATGGATCGAGCGAGTCAACGGCCATCGAGTCGCGCAACACGTTGACGTAGCAGTTGGTTTGCGGCAGCCCCTTCGTGAGCGCCTCCCACTCGTTTCCTCCCGTCCGGCTGCGGTACACGCGCAGCTTTCCCTCAGGCGGATAGTGCTCGGAGTCGCTCTTGATCGGGACGACGTAGATCGTGTCCGGCTCGTGCGCATGAACCTGGATCGGGAACCCGAAGTCGGTCGGCAGGTTGCCGCTGACCTCCCGCCACGACTCGCCGGCGTCATCGCTGCGCATGACGTCCCAGTGTTTCTGCATGAACAGCACGTTAGGACGCGACGGGTGCATCGCGATGCGGTGAACGCAATGGCCGACCTCGGCACTCGGGTCGGGGTTGTATTCCGACCTCAGTCCACGATTGATCGGTTGCCACGTCTTGCCGGCGTTGTCGGTCCGGAATGCTCCCGCCGCCGAGATGGCGATGAAGATTCGTCCGGGACCGCTCGGATCAAGAAGGATCGTGTGCAGGCACAGCCCACCGGCGCCCGGCTGCCAGCGGGGCCCTGAGTCATGGTTGCGCAGTCCGGCGAGCTCCTGCCACGTCTGGCCGCCGTCGGTCGAGCGGAACAAGGCAGCGTCTTCAACCCCGGCGTAAACAGTGTCCGGATCGGTAAGCGACGGTTCAAGATGCCAGACTCGCTTGAACTCCCAGGGGTGCAGCGTCCCGTCGTACCACTGATGAGTGCCAGGGACGCCCTCGTAAACAAACTTGTTGCTCTCCCCCTTGGGCATGCCGTCTGGCGTGGTGGTCGGTTCACCGGGTGGTGTCCCGGGTTGGTGCCATGTTTTGCCGCCGTCATCGGAGCGCTGAATAATCTGTCCGAACCAGTCGCCGGACTGCGACGCATACAGCCTGTTCGGGTCGGCGGGAGATCCCTTGACATGGAAGATCTCCCAGCCCCCAAAGTGGGGGCCATTGACGTCCCACCGTTCTCGCTTGCCGTCCGATGTCAGGACGAACGCGCCCTTGCGTGTGCCAACCAGTACTTGTATCTTGCTCATACCTCAGCCCCTGTTGAGTTTCCGAGATGCTCTCCGGAGAGCATCTCGCCCATCTGTCGTCTAGTTTACACGAAAAGGCAACCAAGCGGCACACGTGTCACCCCGCGAGGTAGGTCAGATCCGCTCTGCCCGAAGGCATGGGACGACCCCGCACAAGACACTCAACCCGACTGCTGTAACCAACCTGAGGACCATCGCGGGAAAGACCTTGGGGGACTAATACTTCCTGAGGATTCCAATAACGCGGCCCTGAATTCGTACATCCCTTTCGGGCAAGATCAGTGGTTCCATCTGGGCATTGGCCGGCTGAAGCCGAATCCGTCCTCTACCTTCACGGAAGAATCGCTTCAGCGTCGCGTCGGTGCCTCCTGTCAAAGCCACCACGATCTCTCCATTTTCTGCACTTTCCTTACCTTCCACGAGCACGAAATCTCCGTCCACAATATGATCCTCCACCATGGAATCACCCCTTACCCGAAGCACATAGACTTCCTTCGAACCCACAAAATCGGTTAAGGAGACGGTCTCCGGGTCGGGGATGGCCTCTACGGGTTGCCCCGCGGCGATCAGGCCCAGCAAAGGAAATTCGGTTCGATGGGTGGAGGTCATCTCAGAGGCCGCCGAGACCTGTCTAGCAGCTCTTACTCGTACTGCCGTCTTACGGAAAGGCGTCCGTCCCGGTACCGCTACCACGTCGATAGAACGGCTCTGATGGTAACCTCGGCGTATAAATCCCTTTCTTTCTAAGGTGTCCAGATGTTTGTGAACGGTGGCCAAGGACGTTAGCCCTAAGCCTTCTCCAATCTCCTCAAAACTCGGAGAGTACCCTTTCTTGTTTATGAAATTGGTCAGGAAATCCAGCACCTGTTTTTGCCGACGTGTCAGCGCCATGATGTTCACCTCACTGTTGCATTGCCAGACATATTAGGCAAATAAAAGGCGAACTGTCAAGCCCTTCTCTGTAAACTCGCCGATTTTGATGTCAGGGATTCGGTAGATTCTCGAAAGGACAGGAGGATGTATCGATGAAGAGATCCCGATTCACGGAACTGCACATGGGTTACTCTGCCGGGTCTCAAGCGATGATGTCTTGAACCACTTTCCCGCCTATGTCTGTCAACCGGAAATCGCGGCCGCTGTGGCGGTAGGTGAGGCGGGTATGGTCGAGTCCCATCAGGTGCAGGATCGTGGCGTGCAGGTCGTGGACGTGGACCGGGTTTTCTACCGCCCTGGAGCCGAATTCGTCCGTGTTCCCGTAGGTCATCCCGCCCTGGATGCCGCCACCGGCTAAAACCATCGAAAACCCGTCGATGTTATGGTCGCGGCCGGCGTGCAGTTTGAGAACGGCGTTGACATCGACGGTTGGAGTGCGGCCAAACTCCCCGCCAATCAGGACCAGGGTCTCCTCCAG
Organism: Terriglobia bacterium; assembly: GCA_965222885.1. GTDB lineage: Bacteria > Acidobacteriota > Terriglobia > UBA7540 > JAPUME01. The sequence continues at coordinate 3,158,496 of OZ244973.1, read as the reverse complement.
GAGTCCTCTCGATTTCAAATCCCGAATCAGGGCCGCAATCGGCTGGTCCGATTCCCGCCCCAGTTTCCGCAGCTCGAGAATGTCCTCGTGCGTGTCCCAGGGCTGCCGGTCCCCGAAGTACACCTGAACCATGCGGACTCCTCGCTCGACCAGACGCCGGGCGATCAAGCAACCGCGGGCAAAATCACCTTCCCCATAGCTCTCCTGCGTTGCTGGGCTCTCCTTGCTGATGTCGAAGGCATCCATGGCCTCGACCTGCATGCGGTAGGCCACTTCCATGGAACGAATCGTGGCCTCGAGCTGGGGTGCTGGGCCCTGCTGCTCCAGATGGGCGCGGTTCAGCCGGCTCAAAAGCTCAACCTGGCGGCGCTGCTGGTGGGGAGCCAACTGAGGGTTGCGGGCGTAGGGCACCAGCTTTTCGGGATCGGATTCATTGTTGTGGATGTGGGCGCCCTGGTAGGCTCCGGGCAGGTAAGCCGAGGACCATAGCTGGGGGCCGATCACGGGTATGCCGGGGCACATGACGATATAACCCGGCAGGTTCTGATTTTCAGTGCCCAGCCCATAGGTCAACCAGGCACCCATCGAGGGATGTCCCGGCAGCCGCTGGCCGCAATTCATCATGAACAACGACACCGCGTGTCCTGGCAGGTCGGTATGCATCGACTTGATGACGCAGACGTCGTCGATACATGCAGCGAGTTTTGGAAAGACCTCGCTGACCTCGATGCCGCTTTGACCATACTTTTTGAACGCAAACGAAGACCGCATCAGGCTGCCTTTCGTGTGCAAGGGCGGGTATTCGGTTTTGACGTATCCAGCCGGATAGGGCTTCCCGTCGTACTTGGCCAGCATGGGCTTGTGGTCGAAGGTATCAATGTGCGACGGACCGCCATTGAGGAAAAGAAAGATGACGTGCTTGGCCCTGGGTGGGAAGTGCGTGGGCTTGACGTCCAGCGGGCCGGCGGCCTGACCCGTATGCCCCAGAAGATGCGCCAGTCCCAGCATGCCGAACCCGCTGCCCAGGGTCCGGAGCAACTCGCGTCGGCTTATCTCTTGTAGGCTGGGCCGCATGCTTGCAATCACCTTGAACCGGGATTCGTTTTTTTGGCCCTCTGTTAGTCGTAGTATATACTCATTGGCCTCCAAATGGATAATGGATATTGGGTTGGAGGTTAGCAGAAGGTTTCTTCTGCTATTTCAAACTGGAAATGCGGGTGTAAACGGACGGCTGGGCGCAGGTGGAAATCAGGGAGGAGCTTGCTGCGGTGGCGAGGCCTGACTGGCTCGGTGGGCGTCATGCTTTGCGGCTCCATCTGGCCGGCACAAGAAACTGTCCTCAACGGGTCGTGGCGAGACATTCATCTGGAGCCGGTTGACGGCGCGTCATACGGCTACTTGCAGGTGAGGAAGAGTAAGTCAAGCACGCCAAGTGCAACCTCTGCCTGACCGTTGGGGTGAGAAGTATGCTTGCGGCCAGAGCCGCCCGGATAGACAGCTCATGGGTCTTTTCAGGCAAGAAGGGTCGGCCCCTCCGGGTGACATCCGTGGACCCTATGCATTGGAAAGCGAGGACGACGATCAGGCTGCCGAAGGATTGTGTTCTCCCCTCCCTTTGCCATACAATGCTCACGGGGTTGGGAGAGGATGGGGCCGATGTCTTCACGATTGTTAGGATTTCAGGCCAAAGCAACGTGACCGTCTCACAGCGATACGGCCACCCAACTCCCGAAGCTATGGAGAGAGCCTTTCAGTGGTTGGAAGCCCTGAATGAGAAGGCCGCCGGTAGGCTGCCGGAGGCCCCAAAACGACGGCTACCCGTTACAGTTCCTGCTACACTTCCTGAGGTTCCCTCCGTAAGTCATTGCGGGCCCGTAGCTCAATGGTTAGAGCAGCGGACTCATAATCCGTCGGTTGTAGGTTCGAGTCCTACCGGGCCCACCATTCCCCAAAGGCTACGTACTGGCGAGGCGCGAACGGGTCCAGCCCCGCTATCAGGGCGCGAAATCATTGTTTTCCGCGGGCCGTGCAGGTAAACTGATGGCGACACACAACCCAAATGGGAAATCGTAGGGAACAACATGTCTTACTCTGCTGCGAGTCGGAAGCTGCAATCGTGCCCTCGTTTTCGATCTGATGCGGATGATCGGAGAGGCGCTCGAGGGACCGCAGTTCAAAACGCGAGAGGCCAAAAGGCTACCAGCGACGCCCAAAGAAATCGAGACGCGTATTCTCAGAGAGTTCCGTTGCAGGCCCGGCGCCGCAAGTTGCCATCAAAGCCGCGCTTCGCTTGGGTAAGGTCCATGTATGTTTGTCCCGTTCTTGTACTTTACTTTTTGTTCTTGGGAGTTCCCGCCAAGGCCGCCGACGAATTCTTGGTCTATTTCGGAACGTACACGCGCGGCGAAAGCAAAAGCGAGGGGATCTACGCTTATCGGTTCAATGCCGCAAGCGGTAAACTCTCCGCACTCGGCCTCGCTGCCGAAACGCCGAATCCCTCGTTTCTCGCCATCCATCCTAACGGCCGCTTTCTGTACTCCGTCAGCGAGCTTTCCGGGACCGGCGGAGAAGAGGCGGGCGCGGTCAGCGCTTTCAGGATCGACAGGATGAGTGGCAGGCTCACGCTGCTCAACAAGGTCCCGGCCGAAGGAAGCGTCCCCTGCCACCTCAACGTTGACCGGACCGGCAAGATGCTCGCCGTGGCCAACTACGGCAACGGGAGCGTGTCGGCGTTCCCGGTCCAGGCCGGTGGCCGACTGGGCAAAGCCTCGTCCTCCATCCAGCATCAGGGATCGAGCGTGAACCCGCGACGCCAAGAAGGGCCACACGCGCACTCGGTGAACTTCTCACTCGATAATCGGTTTCTCGTGGCCGCGGATCTCGGACTCGACAAGGTGATCGTTTACCGCGCCGATCCGGCGAAGGCGACGATCGAGAGGAACGATCCTCCCTCCACGAAGGTTGCGCCGGGCTCCGGCCCGAGGCATTTCACCTTTCATCCTTCGGGACGCTACGCCTACCTGATCAACGAGCTTTTGTCCACGGTGACTGCCTTCCGTTATGACACGCGGCGCGGCGCGTTGAGCGCACTGCAGACGATTTCGACTTTGCCCGCAGGGTTCGAAGAAGAGAACTGGACCGCTGAGGTTCGGGTCCATCCGTCCGGGAAATTCCTCTACGGCTCGAATCGCGGGCATAATTCGATCATTCTCTTCTCGATTGACGATACGACCGGGAATCTTACTGCCGTCGAGCACGTCTCGACCCAGGGCAAGCAGCCGAGGAATTTCGAAATCGACCCGAGCGGCAAGTTTCTCTTCGCCGCCAATCGAGAGACCGATAATGTCGTCGTGTTCCGGATCGACCCGTTGACCGGCCGCCTGAGCCCATCCGGGGAAGAACTGGAAATCCCCTCTCCAGCCTGCGTGCGCTTCGTGGGCTTGTAGCTTCGAGTCCTGCCGGCCCACCCATCTTTATCTACTCCTAAAGAGGCCAGCCAAGTGTCACTCATCTACTGAACAAGTACGGCCCCTTGACTTCATCAAACGCTGGCGTTTATATTTTACCTACGGTCCTGAGAGCCGCATAAAATATGGCTCGAGTCTTTCCACTAAAATGCTTCTACGTCTGGCCTGCCGTCCTGATGCTCGCCTTGTCCCTGAGGTTGGCAGCGAGCCAAGACAATCTACCGGACGAATTTTTCGAGAAGAAAATCCGACCGGTTCTGGCGGACAAATGTCTAACGTGTCACGGTGATCTTGCCAGCGGTGGCCTTCGATTGGATTCGCGGGAGGCTATCCTGAAAGGGGGAGCACTTGGCGCGGCAATCGTCCCCGGAGACCCTGCCAGTAGTCTGCTGATGCAGGCGGTGCGGCATACCCATGCGCGTCTGAAAATGCCGATGGGTGGCCAGAAGCTGAGGCAACAGGAGATCCGAAACCTGGCCCTCTGGATCGATAGGGGCGCGCCATGGCCCGAGAGCGCTCAGGCGATAAAACCGAAGCCTGCGGGCCCCGGATTCGTGGTTACCGGAGAGCAGCGGGCGCATTGGGCGCTCCAGCCGAGATACAAGCCCGGCCGGCCTGAAGTACATGACAGGAGCTGGCCTCACTCACCGATCGACACCTTCGTTCTTGCCCGTCTGGAGGCCGAAGGGTTGAGGCCGGTGAGACCGGCCGATAAGCGGACGTTGATACGGCGCGCGTATCTCGACCTGACCGGACTTCCTCCCGCCCCCCCGGCGATCGAGGCCTTTGTACAGGACCCGTCGAGCGATGCTTTCGCGAAGGTTGTGGACCAGCTCCTCCAATCGCCGCGCTATGGGGAGCGATGGGGACGCTACTGGCTGGATGTGGCCCGTTACGCCGAGGATGATGTGCGCGGCACGAGCCAGGAGTCCTATGAGAACGCTTGGCGCTATCGCGACTGGGTGATTCAGTCGCTGAATGAAGACCTCCCCTATGACCTGTTCGTCAAGGCGCAGCTCGCGGGTGACTTGGTCGAGGGTGATCGTCACAAGACGCTCGGCGGACTCGGCTTTCTCGGTCTGGGTCCGTGGTACTACGACATTGCCGAACCGCCACAAGCGCGTGCCGACGAGCGCGATGACCGCGTCGACGCGGTGGGCCGGGCGTTCCTGGGCCTCACCGTCGCGTGCGCCCGGTGCCACGACCATAAATACGATCCGATTTCCATGCAGGACTATTACGCGCTGGCGGGAGTCTTTGCCAGTACGAATTACTGGGAATATTCTCTGGTGCCGGATGAAGTCGTCACTGCCTACAGGCAACACCAGAAAAAGATCAAGGAACTTGAGGGGGCCATCCAGGAATTCCGGAAGAGCCAGAGCCGGCAACTGAGTGAAATCCTGGCCAGGAAGGCGGCGCGTTAGCTGGTCGCGGCCTGGAAAGTCCGCCAGATGCCCGGAGTCTCGCCTCGCGTCATGGCTCAACGCGAGGGGCTGGACCGGGAGACCCTGGAACGGGTGGCTCAAGCACCTCGATAATTCCGAGAAGGATTACCCCTACTTGAACGAGTGGAATCGGTTGCTTCGGGAAGGAGGAGACCTGAAGGAAGTTCGGCGCGTGGCAGATGTGTTCCAGGCGACCCTCCTCGCGGTGATTGCGGAGAAGAAGGCGGCGGACGAAGAGAACCGCCTCCTGTTGGCCCAGACCGAGCCGAAGAAAGATGTCGGGATGACGACGTTCCTCCCCAATGGCTTTGCTACCTACGCCGATTACTGCCCGGGCTGCCGGGTTGTAAAGAAGGCGATTACGCGCGAAAAATTCCTGTTCTGGCGCGACTTGATGGACGGAGAAGATCAAGAAAGCAACGACAGGAAGACCGGTGGTATTCTTTACTATTCCGGGGAGAAGCTGGAGCGCTTTCTGGCTCCGGAGTGGAAAGACCATCTTGACTCGATGCGCAAGGAGCTTGAGGCGCTGAAAAAGGCAGCGCCGCCACCTTACCCGTACTTGCACGGTGCGTCGGACTCCAGGAATCCCTCCAACTTGAAGATTCACCTCCGCGGGAATCCGTACAACTTGGGCGAGGAAGTTCCCCGCCGCTTCCTTGAGGTTTTGAGCGAAGGCGAGCCCGCTTTGTACCGCGAGGGGAGCGGCCGCCTGGAACTTGCCGAAGCCATCGCGCGTCATCCGTTAGCGATTCGCGTGATGGTGAACCGGGTCTGGCGGCACCATTTCGGTAGCGGGCTTGTGCGGACTCCGAGCAATTTCGGCCTACGGGGTGATCGGCCAAGCCATCCCCAACTGCTCGAATACCTGGCCAATCGGCTGATCGAAAACAACGGGTCCCTGAAAGCCCTGCACCGCGAAATCATGCTCTCGGCGACTTATCAATTGAGTGTGCGGGTTCAGTACATATGAGACTTGAGTCAGGTGGCCTTCCATGTGGCAAGGTACTCCATTGGCGTCCTCATGTCCAGGGTTCGATGAGGTCGGAGGTGGTTGTAGAAGTGTTGGTAGTCGGCGAGGGCGGCTCCGGCTGCGGCGACGGTGAGTTCGCCGGTGTAGAGGTTCCAGAACTCGACGCGGGCGCTGTCGTTGGCTCGTTCGACGCAGCCATTGAACTGCGGTCGTCGAGGCGGCAGGACAAACTGAGGGATGTCGAGTTGCTGGCAAGCTTGCTCGAACTCGGCCCGGAACTCGGAGCCGCCGTCGACCTGGACGGAATGGAGGGGGAAGGGCAGGTCCTCGATCACGGCTTGCAGGAAACGTCGGGCGTTGCGAGCGGTGGCGCGGGAGTAGACACGGGTCACCATGTGCTTGCCGACCGGGGAGACGGCCCGGAACTCCTTGAGTTGGGTGCCGTCGAGGGACACCGACAGGTGATCGATCTGGACGAGTTGGCCGGGTTGGGTGGCCCGGGTGCCGTAGCGCCAGCGTTGGGCGTGGCCCTGGTGGAAGGAGCGGCGCTTTTTCAGCTTGACGCGCCCCCGGCAGAAAGCGCAGGGGCGGATACGACCGAGCCGCACCCCTTTGGCGAGGATGCGGCCAACGGTGGATTCACTGAGATGAATGCCCTGGCGGGCGAGCAGAACCCGTAGAGGTCGCTTGCCCATGAAGGGATAGTGGCGCCGCAAGGTCCAGACTTGGCGCTGCTGGGCTGGCGTCCATTGCCGGGATCGAGTGCGTTGCGGGCGTCGCCTGATCGCTGCCAAGCCGTGCGGGCCACGATTCCGGTAGCGCGCTGCCCAACGGAAGTAGGTGGCTCTCGACCAGCCGATGGCCCGCAGAGCGGTGGGCGCCGAACAGCCTTCACGGCGTAGCTCGTCATACAGTTCGATTTTCTTGAGGCGCTCAATGGCTTGGCGGGGGCAGGTGTCATCCACCGCCCAAGTGCGATAAGATGGGATGTGCAGAGATTGGATCTGCATGGTTCAGGCTCCTTGGGTTTCTGGGTAGAAACGAAAGGCTACCTGAACGGGCGCGGCGTTTGGTCCTGAATTCGGGGCCAGGCGTCGTGCTTTTTGGGGGTGTGAGGGAGGGGGTAGGGGACCCTCAAGGCGCGGTTGCGGCGGGATTTGGGCTGCGCTCGCTACGCTCCCTTCGCCCAAAACCCGCCACGGTTGGCATATCGATCCCTATTCCCTCCAGCATCACCCTCACAGTCTCACATGTATCTGAACCCGGACATTGAGCAGTGAGTTCATTCGCGAGAATTTTGAAAAAGATCCCAAAAATCGGCTCTTGTGGCGTGCAAACCGGAGACGGCTTGACATCGAGGCCGTGCGGGATTCGTTGCTCTATGTTGCGGGGTCGCTGGATCTGATGGCAGGGGGAAGTTCCGCGCCGCTGGATGATGACAACGTGCGCCGCACCGTTTACGGACGCGTCAGCCGATTCCGGCTTAACCGCCTGCTGGCCCTGTTTGACTTTCCTTCTCCCATCAGCTCGATTGAGAAACGGAACGTGACGAATGTCCCTCTGCAGTGGCTCTTCTTCATGAATAGTACCCTGGTCTGGCGAGAGGCCGACCGACTGGCGCAGCGAATCCATGCTGAGGGAGGCCCGAACGACGAGCCGAGAATTCGGCACGCTTACCGGCTGATATACGGACGTGAGGCGACGGAGCGAGAGGTAGAGTTGGGTCTCGATTTCCTGCGGGAGGCCAGGCCTGAATCCAGCACCCAACCTCCGGCCTGGCAGCAATACGCGCAGGTGTTGTTGAGTTCGAACGAATTTCTATTCGTGAATTAAGAGGCGGCGGAATGAAAAACATGCAGGTGGCACACGCGGAAGTCTTACCTTCCCTGACGCGCCGTGAGGCGCTGTGGAAGCTGGGAAGCGGCTTTGGGGTGGTGGGTCTGGCGGGACTCCTGGGCGGTTCGGGGGCGAGGGCGGATAGCAGCCCTGCCCTGGGCGGGCCGCTGGCCTCCAAGGCACCGCACTTTGCTCCGCGAGCGAAGAACTTAATTTTTCTCTTTCTGAACGGCGGCCTTTCGCATGTGGACACGTTCGACCCTAAGCCGGCACTGGACAAGTATCATGGCCAGCCTTTTCCGGGCGGCAATCCCACCACAGAGCGCTCGACGGGCAACCTGATGCGCTCGCCTTTCCGTTTCCGCAGATATGGTGAAAGCGGACTTGAGATCAGCGAAATCTTCCCGCACTTGGGCGAATGCGCCGATGACCTCTGTATCATCCGGTCGTGCCACACCGACGTCCCGAATCACGAACCGTCTCTGTTCATGATCAACACGGGTCATATCCAGCCGGGCCGACCGTCGATGGGCTCCTGGATGACTTACGGACTCGGAACCGAGAATCGGAACCTGCCGGGCTTTGTCGTCCTGTGTCCCGGGACTCCGGTCGTTGGACCGCCGCTGTGGAATTCCACCTTCCTGCCGGGGGTTTATCAAGGCACGTACATCTCCAACAAGGAACGAGATCCGGAGAAGTTGATCCAGTACATCCGCAACCAGCAACTCGGGCCGAGCGAACAGCGTCGGCAACTGGATCTACTGGCAAGGCTGAACCGGCTCCACATGGAGCGACAGGGCGAAAAGGACGCGCAGCTCGAGTCCAGCATTCAGTCCATGGAAATCGCCTTTCGGATGCAGGTGGAAGCACCGCAGATATTGGACCCCTCTCAGGAGACTTCCGCGACGCTTGAACAATATGGCGACGGCGACTTTGCGCGTGGGTGCCTGATGGCCCGTCGCTTGGTCGAAAGTGGCGTGCGGGTGGTCCAGATCTACTTCGGCAATAGCCAGCCTTGGGACAACCACGAGGACATCATGGTGCATCAAAAGCTGGCCGGCGAAGCGGACCGCCCCATTGCGGCACTCTTGCGGGACCTCAAACGGCGGGGGCTGCTCGATGAGACCCTCGTCATTATCGGAAGCGAATTCGGTCGGACGCCGGTGTTCGAAACGGGTGGCCGCTCCCGCATTCAGAACGGCCGTGACCATAATTCATACGGCTTCACGGTGGTGATGGCCGGGGGCGGCGTTAAGGGCGGCACGACGTACGGTTCAACCGATGAGTTCGGCTTCAAGGCGGCTGAAAACCCCGTCCACATCCATGATCTTCACGCCACGATGCTTTACTTGCTTGGCCTTGACCACGAGAGGCTTACCTATCGCTACAGCGGCCGCGATTTCAGGCTTACGGACGTTTCAGGTCGGGTCATCCAAGAAATCATCGCTTAGGATAGCCGAAAGCCGAGAGAAGCGCAGCGGCTAGTCGGTCGGTTCCTTTATTTCCAGTGTCTGGTTTGACCGCACCCCTGTCAGCCGTTGCACCACTCCGGAAGGCCATTTGATTTCGATTTCATCGGCCATTGCGTCGTCTCCCAATCCGAAGTGGACCAGCAGATGACTGGTCGAGGCATAGCCGACGCTGTTTGCGACCCAGGTGACCTGGCGTCGCGAGCCGGACCTGCAAACCACGCGGGCGCCGATCGCAGAACGATTGCTCTTGGCTCCTCGCAGCTTCAGCTTCAGCCAATGGCGGCGCGGGCCGCGATTCATGAGGAGTTCCAGGCGTTCGTTGAGGGCGGTGACGACGACGTCCAAACGGCCGTCATTGTCGAAGTCGGCGAAGGCCGTGCCACGATGGAGGCGGGGGACCTGTAGATCAGGTCCGGCGGTGTCCGATACGTCGGTAAAGCGACCCGTGCCCAGGTTGCGGAAGATTCTGTTGGGTTGCGGGGCATCCAGGTCCAGGCCACCGGTGGCCACGAAAAAGTCCAGATAGCCGTCGTTGTCCAGGTCCACCAACCCACAGCCCCAACCGTTCCAGGGCTGGCTCAGAAGAAGGATGCCGCTTTCTGCGCTGGCATCGATGAACTCTTGGCCGTCGAGGTTGCGGAAGACCTCGTAGGTTTCCCGGCTCAGGGCAGTCATGATGATGTCCGGTCGGCCGTCGCCGTCGTAGTCCTGGAAATGCGTGCCCATGCCGGAGATGGACCGTCCGTCCCCATTGAAAGCGACCCCCGCGTAGATTCCCACTTCCTCGAATTTCCCGTTTCCCAGGTTGTGGAAGAGCCGGTTCCGCGCGTTGTCGTGGGCGACGAAAATATCCAGAAATCCATCGTCATCGTAATCCGCGAGGGCTATCCCCATCCCCTTTCCGACCCCATGGCCGACATCGCTCTCCAGGGAAACATCCGTGAAGGTCCCATCCCCTTGATTGCGGTAAAGGAGGCTGGGCTGGCCGCGGTAGGAATCCGGCGTGCAATAAGTGCGGGTTGAAGGAGCCAGACCGCCGCAGATCGGGTCGCTCGCCGCCATCCACTCGCAGTAATTCGACACCAGCAGGTCGAGGTCGCCATCGTTGTCGTAATCGAGCCAGGCGGCGGCGATTGACCACAACTTCCTCCCGCTGCGGTCCTGACCTGCAACCTTCGCGGTTTGGGTGACGTCGGTGAAGGCTCCTTTTCCGTTGTTGCGGTACAGGATGTTCTCGTTGACCCCGACCACGTAAAGGTCTTCCCAGCCATCGTTGTCATAATCGCCCACGGCCACGCCCATGGAGTAACCCCGGCCGGAGACACCCGCCGCTTGGGTAACGTCCGCGAATGTCTCATCCCCTTGATTGCGATAGAGCCGGTTGTAGAATCGTGGCTGAGTTTTCTCCAAGGAAGGCAACGATGCGCCGTTGGCGACGAAGATGTCCATCCATCCATCCCCGTCGAAATCGATGATGCCGACACCTCCCACCATCGTTTCCACCTGATATTTTCTGCCGGCGGCATCGTTGCGAAGAACGAAATCGAGCCCCGCCCGAGGCGCTATGTCCTCGAACCGGATTCGGTTGCTGCCCCCGGTATTCACCGCGACGGATGAGAACAAACTCCGCGCGAGAAGAAAGCAGATCGCGGCCATACAGGCCAAAGCAACAAGACGGCGGCTGGAGTATGGATCAGGCATACGTGGTTTCCTGAATATTCGATTCTAAAACGGCCGGCACGCTGGCTACCCACGGCGCGGGTTATTCCCGCCCAGGCGTTGCTGCGGTCACGGTGAATCCTTTCCGACTCGATGCCCCGCGCGGGCAAACGAGTCGGAAAGCTGCTGAGCCTGTTGGAGGGCTTGGTTGGCTTCCTCGCGCCGGCCGAGGCGACGCAGGACCGTCCCGAGCAGATAGTGGATCGTCCCTTTTTCATCGGGGTACTCCTGATCGAGCACGGCCTGAAGGAGTGGGAGAGCCTCCGCGTACTGGCCGGTCTGCGAATAGGCCGTTCCCAGCAAAATTCGCGTCACCAGGTCATTCGGCATCACTTCGCGGACCCGCCGAAGAGCCGGAATGGCGCTCGCGTGATCGCGTTCCTGCATAGCCGCCTCGGCGTAGGTGCGGAGAGCCGCAAGACGTCCCGGATCCAGATGGAGCGCCTTCTGCGCGGAGAGTCGAGCTTCCTTCGAGTTCCCGGACATCATTTGGGCAGCGGCCAGTCCGGCCCAGGCCGTCGGGTTTTGCGGATCGGCATCTACCGCCTTCTGGTATTCGGCAACCGCGGCCACCCCGTCTCGGGAGAGGAGGAAAAAGATTTCCCCCTTCGCTAAGTGCACGAGAGCAGCCTCCCGGCCCTCCTGCGGGAGCCGGCGAACTTCTTGCTCCTCCGCTCGCGCGTAGCTCAGGGCCAGCCAGTGAGCAGCTTCGAGTTGTAGGGTGACATCGCTCCGTGCGCGCTCCAGCGGTGGGATCGCCCGACCGAACTGTTCGAGCTGAGCATGAGCGATACCCAGCCAAAGCCATTCGCGCGAAGTCGGCTCGCCCGAACCGAGCCTATCGATCAAGGCTTCCCATCGTTGTTCCTGAAAGAGCGATTGCGGGGACAACGAAATCTCGTGAGGGGTGGCGGGTTTGCGTACGGCAAGCCAATCTCTGAGGCGGGAGGGCAAACCCACCGTAGAGGGCCAGTCGCGCACCGCCGTAACCAGTCGATACGGGGAGCGGCGGGCCACTTCACGAAAAAGCTCTTTCCCCGGCTCCAGATCGCCGGCCCGCACGGCGAGCATGGCTTTCCCCACCCAAGCATCCAAATCATTCGGGTTCCGTTCACGCGCCTTTGCAAAGCGGCTCGCGGCCTCTTTGATCTCGCCTTGCCGCAAGTGAACGAACCCCAAGGCGCTCTCCAGACCCGGAAAATCGGGCGAGAACGATTGGACGCGGTGAAGCATCTCCTTTTCCTTGCCGTCCCCGCGAGCACGGAGCACCCGAGCCTGGAGGCGATAGGAATACGCCAAGCCAAGCCGCGAGACCCGGAGTTCGAGCATGACCTGCCGGAAACGTCGCAGATAGAACTGGACCAGAGCCGCGCGGGACTGAGCGGTCGCCTTCGGGTTTGCGACGGCCGCCTGCAGCACCTGGACGGCGTCCCCGAACCTCTGCAAGGCCGCATAGGCTTCCCCCAGGTATCCCGTGGCCGTCCCATCGTCGAGTTCACGGGTCCGGGCTGCGTTCAGGTAGCCGACGGCCTTCTCCGGGTCGCCCGAACGAAGATAATCCATTCCCAGTAACAGATTTACGGAATAATCGTGCGGCTGAATCGCGCGCGCCTGTTCCAGGATCGGAATCGCGCGGCGATATTCGCGTTGACGATGGAGTTGGAAACCTTGCTGAAGGAGTTGTCTAAATCGTTGCGGTGTTTCCCCTGTGCTCTGGGGCTGAGCCACCGAGAGGCTGGCGATGAAACACAAGATGCTCGCGAGCGGAATAAAACGACGCAACGAGAAAGTTGGTTGGGAACGCTGGATCAACGAGAGCGCCACGGAGACCCATTTAGAGGGATTTGCCCGGACCGTTCCTGTGGGCTTTCATAAGCCTGATTCTTAGCCGCGCGAAGTGAAATTGTCCCCAGGGATTTCTCTGATCCGGCATCAAGCGCAGTCTTCGGTTTTGGCCGGGCATGCGCAATGAGGCCGGGAAAAAGACACGGGGGCTGATGCCCCCGTGCCCGTTCCCATCCAGCGACCCATCCCTACAGAGCCGGTCCGATCCGACTTGGCCGGGCTTCAGAAGAAGAGCCGCATGCCGAGCTGCATGACCCGTTGTCCGGACTTGCCGAGTATCCCTCCGAAGGTGGCCGAGTCAGGATTATAATCGACGGATCCGAAATTGGGATGGTTAAAGATGTTCTCGGCCTCCAAGCGGAAATTCAGGTAGCGCGACTTATCGTCCGAGAAATAGAAGTTCTTGAAGAAGGTCGCATCGGTTTCGAAGGATCCCGGTTGCCGCATATTGGGAAACACAATCGGCAGGTTGCCGAAGGTGTAGTTCGGTGTACGCACGAAGGCAGAGCAGTTGAAGACACCGTTCGCGTGACAGCCTCCGGCTCCGGGATTGCCGCTGACGAAGTTCCCATTGATGTCCACCAAGGCTTGTTCGTGGTCCACGTTGGAATTGCGATAATCGCCGTTGACCGACCAGCGCACTCCGGCGCCCGGCGCACCAACGGCCGCATTGACGCGCGGACCTGGAATCGGCTCGCCCTTGGGCCACCAGCGCGTGATACCCGCAAAACCCCATCCGCCGAACACCGCATCGAGGACCTTCGCACCCAAACCTTCGACGTTCCCCATCAGGGTACGGCCGGAACCCATCGGCACCTCGTAAAAGTAATTTAGCAGGAACTGCTGGGGGCGCTCGTAAAGGGCCACCCCGTAGGCTTCATTCACCAGGTCAAAGGTATTTTGAAAGGTCCTCCCCCCTTGTCCCAGGCGGAGGTCTTTTCCGACGTTGCTGACGAGAGTCTTCCGAATGGAGTACGAAGCCAGCAAGGAAAGTCCGTGAAAACGCCGGCTTTTCGCCTGGAAGTTCACGAATTGGGACATCGACCTGCCGTTGGTTAGATGGTTCGGGCCCGCGTTCGTATAATGAGGAGCACTGGACAAGAGTTGGTGCAGGGGCACGGTGTCAGAGACGAAGTTTTGCGATTGGCCGACAAATGGGTTAGGGACGGGCTCGAGGAGTTTGCCTCCCAGGCCGTAATATTCAGAGGTCACGTTGGTGAACTTGACGATATTCCTGGAGGGCGTAATCAGGTTGACCCCCCGCATTCCCATGTACTCCACCGACACCACCCAGGATTGGCCCACTTCTCGCTGAACGCTCAGGCCCCAGGTGTGTTCGTAGGGATAGTCAAACAGTCCCGGCTCCTGGGTGCAGAGGCCGATGGGGCTTGAACAACCCCCTAAGGTTTGGTTCCACATCTGCTGGTTCGTGCTGAGAGGCGGGAAGTACCCCAAGCGAGAGCCATTGGCCTGGACTGGGAAAGGCCCCAGCCCGCGGTCCAGGCCCATTTCACTCACCCAGACCTGCCCGTCGAGGGTGGCAATCGAGTTGAAGGTAGGAGTCCCGTAATAGAAATCCCCGGCGATTTCCGTTTGCAGCCCGCTGAAGCCCTGCCGTAGCTCGCGTGAAATACGGTTGCGGAGTCAAGCTGGTAAGAGAGGCCCAGGCGCGGCTGCAGAATCCCCCATTTGCTCCTGAACAGGCGGCCATCGGGGTGCTCCGGGGTGTCGATAAGAACCGACCGACCGTGAATGCCCCCGGTCACCCAAGCGGGCTGCGGGAAATTAGCCAACTCCGGGACTGCCTGCACCACCTGGCTGAAGTCCCATCCTTGGTTGGGGCTGATGACGTTTTGTGCGTCAGAGTCCCAGGTCACGCCATACGGATAGCGGGGTTTCCGTCCGTCTTCGTGATCGTAACGCAGGCTCAGGTTCAAGGTAAGCTTTTGATTCACCTTCCAGTCATCCATGATATAGGCGGCCTGGAGAGCTCCATAGGGTGCGATATTCCAATTGCCCCAGTTGAAGAAAGTGGCCGAGCCCAGCATGATCTCCGCCAGTGGGTGGCCGGTCAAGCCGTCGTTGTTGTTCCAGAATTGGTTTGAACCGCCTCCGGGTCGTAAGTATGTCACGCCGCTGGAATCGCCTCCTTGCTCATTTGACACGGCATAGAAATGTTGGTAGCCCATCTTCAGCGTATGGCGATTGACGACCCTGGTGTAGGACACGCTGGCATTCCCCAGATTGTTCGTAAATGTGTCAAAGAACTCTCCGCCGACAGAGGAATGATAATTATTTCCCCCAAAGCCACCCGAATAGAGACCCGGCGGAATGGATTTATCGGAACGCAGGCCGGTTCCCCACAGGATAGGGTCAAAGGGCCATTCATCGGTGTCAATCGCCGGATCACTGGCCGAACCCGATGAGGTCCTGAGCTTGGAGGTGGCCAACCCGACCCGCAGTTCAATCAACGAGGTGGGCGAAGGGAGCCAGGTGTACTGGAGGGTTCCCGTCCAGTTGGTGTCGGCATCTTTTTGACCCGGGGCATGTAAGAAGGGCGCGGAAGTGCTCTGAATCGCCGTGTAATGGGAGGCCCGCGCGAACACGCGGTGGCGATCGCTGAAATTGTGATCCAATCGCAAGGTTTGCCGGTCTATGGGCCGCGACCTGGTCTGCGTGGACAAGAAGTTTTCCGTGCTGCTGAACCGGTTGGCGCGGGGTGGGCGATTCGGCTCGGGATACAGGTTCATGTAGTAAGCAGCCAAAGCCGCCTGGTCCGCGGCAGGAATGACGGCACCCTCGAACTCCGGACGGACAAAGTTCCCCATATCGTCCTTGTAACCATTGAACGGGTCGAAGATGCGTGCTAAAACCGGCTGCCCTCCCTGGTAGGCGATGATGCTCTGGGAGAAATCCCCCCTCCTTTCGCGCAAAGTGGGGACGGAACTCAGAGCCGGGAAGTTATTCGCAGTCCGCTCGCGTTCCGCGGCGAAGAAGAAGAATGTCTTGTTCTTTCCATCATAGACCTTGGGTATCGAGACCGGACCGCCGACGCTGAACCCGTAGTTGGTCTGGTGGAACGGGTCTTTATCAACACCCAGCGAGTTGTTCCTCCAGGTGTTCGAGTTTAGGTTCTGCCACCGGCCATAGTAGAACCCCCGGCCATGAAACTCGTTGGTGCCGCTGCGGGTGGAAATAGTAATGACTCCGCCGGAGTAGCGACCCACTTCCGCCGGGAGCACTCCGGTTTGGACCCGGAACTCCTCCACTGCATCCGGGGTGGGGATGGCGCGGTTCGTGTTGCCGATCTCGGTGTCCTGAACGTATCCCCCATCGACGGTGACCAGCGTCCCGTTCCGCTGCCCGCCGGCCAGGGCAAAGGTGGTCCCCCGGATCCCCACGGAAACGGCGCCATCCGTGGCGAGTTGCGGAGGGCCTTCACCCTGCACGGCCGGAGTTACCTTGGCGAGGTGGTGCAGCGTGCTGCGTGAGAGCTGGGGCAGGCCGGTGACCATTTGGTTGTCCACCACGTCGGAGTAGCCTGGCGTCACTGGTATTGATCCCTTCGACCGTAGCCGTGATTTCGACAGTCGTGCGGATTTCGCCGGGCTCCAACACGAAATTGATACCGAGGCGGTCGGCGACCCTGACTGCCAGGTCCGTGCGGACCTGCGTCTTGAATCCCTGGATCGAAACGGTAACCGTGTAAGGGCCCGGCAGGATGTTGGGGAGTACATAGACGCCGGCGACGTTCGTCTCGGTTGGATATTCGACGTTGGTGGCCGTATTGATGGCGACCACCGCGGCTCCCGGAACCGAAGCGCCGGTGGCGTCGGTCACCAGCCCGGTAATCTGGGCTGTCGTGGACTGTTGGCCCCATGCGGGGTGGGCGCAAAACGCCAAAAAAGCAACCAGTACCCAGAAAAATCTTGTGGAACGATAAAGCATGACTCACTCCTTTTCGTCAATGACCTTCGACCAAAACCTCCGCTTACCCGAATAAAACCGACATTTCGCTGATGTCGATGAAGTCTGTACTCGATATTCCCTCCAGATATTCGAAAGCGCGGCCCGAGGGGGCGCCGGTGACCTTTTTGGTCCAGTCGATTCCGAGTTGCGAATAAATTGTCGCCACAACGTCTTCGGTGTAGATCGAGCGCGGCTTGCCCCATCCGGGCTTCACAATCTTCCACCCTTTGTCATCGGTCTCGCCAATCACCTGTCCGCCCTGGACGCCCGCCCCCGCGAACAAGGCGATCTGAGCCATCCGATTGTGATCGCGACCTTGGTTGACCGTCAATTCCCCGCCGGTCCGACCGAATTCTCCCATGACCACAATAAAGGTCTTGTCGAGCAGCGCCTTGCCGTCTTTGGACTTGCGGCCGGCCAGGTCCGGCAGCAGGGCCGACAGTGAGTTGTCCAGGTCGCGACAAAGCGTGTAATGGTTCACCTTCGCCGACTTCTTGAACATATTCGAGTGCAGGTCCCACCCACCCTGCATAATGGAGATATAGCGCGTTCCCGCGTCGGCTTGGATGAGGTTGCGGGCCAGAATACACGCGTCGCCGAGCGATGATTTTCCGTACTGTTCCCGCTCAGCCTCATCGAGCTTGAAGATCTCGGGCAGCCGCGGCGAGGACATCAAATCGAACGCCGTCTCGGAAAACGAACCGAATTGATCGCGGAGTCCCGGCGAGGTTCCCGGCCCTTGGGAGGTGGAATGCAGTTCTTTCATGCGGCGCAGCAGACTCCAGCGGCGGTCGAAAGCCCTTTTTTCTTCCGGCAAGACCACGAACGGAACGCTTCGCGTAGTGTTGATCGGCACGGGTCCGCTCCGGTGCGGGAAAAACCCCTCCCGAACCAGCATGCCGTCACCGAAGTTCATCGCGACGTAGGGAGGAAGGAAGTCCGAAGGCCGACGCTTCGACTCGAACTCGTGCGCAACGACGGCTCCAATAGAGGGGATTTCCTTCTGACGGGCAGCACTGGGCGGATGTCCGGCTTGAAGATAATACTGCGCTCGCGCATGCGAGCTCTCCCAGGCCTCAATGGAGCGCACGATGGCCCACTGGTCGAGTTGCTCTGCGATCCTCGGGAACAGTCCGTAGGGCAACTTCATTCCGTACTGGGTGGTCCGAATGTCGAAATCGGGAGGGGTCCAACGGCCCTCTTTGAGATCGAAGGTGTCCAACTGGCTGGGAGCTCCACCCAGGAAGACGAAGATACAGAACTCGGCTTCGCCGCGCAGCTTCACCGCTTCGGTGGCCTGGACGTTGATCGGCCTCACCATCGGGAGCAGGGAATAGCCCGAGATCGAAGCCAGTCCGGCTTGCAGGAATAAGCGACGGCTAAGCCGGGGGGTGGTCGTCCATCCGTGTTCCATGGATTGTGCCTCCAGCTAGTAATTCAAGACGAATTCTGGTTTGTTGATGAGGCTCCAGGCCAAATCGGAAAGCCCCTGCCCGTGCCTCGGCTCCAGGACTTCTTGGATTGCGAACACCTTCTCCTCGGGCCGTGGGAAGCGAGAAAGGAACGCCAGGAACAGTTCGTCCACGATCTCCCCGTTGCTCAGGGGAGGGTCTTGATTCAGCAGCCCTGCCAGGCGCCCGCCTTCCTTGATTTTTACGCGCTCTTTTACGAAGGGACTGTTCATCAGAGCCGCCGAATTCAACATCGACCAGGTGCGGTTTTTCTCAACGGAGACCCGTTTCCCTTGTCCCAAGAGAGTCAAAAACTGTCGCAGGGGTTCCAAGGGTTTGGGGCCGAGGTCTTCCGGAGAATAGGTCTGCAGAACATATTTCACCTTCTTGGCCGAGCCGTTAATGGGAATCGAGTCGAAGATACCCGTGGCCTGCGAAATGGCGTCACCGATTTCCTCGGCCGAAAGCCGTCGGACAAAATGCTTTGCCGAGTAAGGGGTGTAGGCGTCCTTCCATTCGCCTTCGAAGTTCGACGACAGTTGGTACGTGCTGGAATTCACCACAAGTCGAATGAGATGACGCAGGTCAAATTTGTGAGCTTGAAAGTCTTGCGCCAGCGCGTCCAGCAACTCGGGGTGGCTGGGCTGAATCTTCCAGGGTGACGGAGGAGGGGCGGCGGGGTCCTGCCGGGCCAAGTCGAATTGAAGGGGCGGGTTGACAATCCCCACCCCCATGAGCTCGGCCCAAATCAAATTCACGGTCGCCCGAGCGAATTGCGGGTGCTCGGTAAGCATGCGTGCGTAAGCTTCACGCCAGGGCTCGCCGGCCCGAGGTCGCTCTCCCGTCAGTAGAAACCGGGGCTCCACGTCGGCCTCGTAGCGGGGCATCCGTCGGACACTCCGGCTGGTCAAATCATAGCCCGGCTTGCCCTGTAGAACGGCCATCTCCTGGTCGATGCTATAGGATCGCGCGATACGCAGATCGCTGAAGAATGCGGCCTGGCGCCACACCTGCTCGCGCTCGATGCCGGTCAACCAAAGATGGATCTTTTCCAGGTGACCCGCGCCATCGTGGCAGGAGACGCACTCGAGATCGACGCCGAGAAACACCTTCGTGGTGGTAATCGCGGCCTCATCGAAGGTGTCCTCGGCGTTGATCTGCAGGTCGTCGAAGTCATCGACGTGGTCCCGTGTCAGGAAATTGGCCGGCCCACTCAGCCAGTTCGACCGGGCGTTCGCCGTCAGCATTTCGTGAACCATCTCATCGTAGGGAAGGTTGGCAAGCAACGCCAGGTAAAGGTAATCGCGGAAAAGGTTTCTTCCGGGGGGGCCGAGTTCAGCCGCCGAGACGCGGAACAGATCACCGAAAAAGTACGTCCACCGATCCAGGAAAGGGGTTTCCGGCTTGTTCAAATGCCCGACAATCGGCGTGGCCATCAGTTTGTCAATCAGCTTTTCGCGTTTCGCTGCGTCCGGTTCGGCGAGGAACTGCCGGACAATGTCGGGTTCGGGGAGCCGACCGGTCAAGTCCAGGTGGATCCGCCGCACGAATTCTGCGTCCGTCGAAAGGCCGGCGTGGGGAATGCCGTCCTTCTGCATCTTCGCGAAGACAAGCTCGTCGATAAAGTTCCGAACCGGAACGGGCCTTAGTCCCGGACGGCGCACGGCGGCGGGAAGTTCTTCGGCCAAAGTTTGCGGGGCCGAATCCGGCTGTTTGTGCATTTTGGGATGCCCCGGAGGCTTCTCACGGGCGAATCCCCAGCTCAGGCATGACAGAAGGAAGCAGAAACCAGCGGTGAGAACGATTCTGGAGCGTCGACTTTTCCGGGTTGCTCTCATCGACCCGTCTCCTTTGTCCTGGAGTGGAAAACGAACGGATACCCAAGTGGATTGTTGCCTATATATCAGCATTTGAACATTGTTGTCAATGCCCTGAGCATGGGGCATGGTCCAGGGTTTCCGAGACCGGCTCGGGACGAGAGCGGTTGGCGTTGACTTGCCCTCAGTCGCGGACTAAGATAATCGGCCAGCATAGTCCAACCCAAGTTGAAAGTTGGAAAGTTGGAGGAGTCAAGGTGATGAAACTTTCTCTCAAGATGGGTCTCGGAGCCCTCATCTTATTGGGGATACCGGGGTGGCTGCTGAGCCAGGAACCCAACAAGCGGTTTCCGGTCCCCGAACCCAAGTACAAAGTGCGCGTCGAGCGCAGCGTGATGGTACCCATGCGGGACGGGGTGAAACTCTCCACGGACCTGTTCTTTCCCGAGGGCGTCGAAGGCAAGCTTCCCGTCGTACTCATCCGCACTCCCTACAACAAGAAAGGCTTCCGGCGAAAAGAGTCCGCAGCGTACTTCTTTGCCAAACAGGGCTACATCGTGGCGGTGCAAGATACGCGGGGAAGGTTCGAGTCGCAGGGCCAGTTCACCATCTCTACCCCGGACGTAGAGGACGGCTACGATTCAACCCAGTGGGTAGCCACACAGCCTTGGTCCACCGGCAAGGTGGGCACCTATGGGTGTTCCTATTTGGGCGATGTCCAGGTAATGCAGGCGAAAGCCAGAAATCCGCACCTGACGGCCATGATTCCGCAGGCTGCCTTCAGTTCCCTCCCGCACCGAGGCTTTGGGGTGCTCAACGGCGGCGCGATAGAGTTGGTGAATGGCGTCGAGTGGTTCCGAGGCACGGGAAGCAAGGTGTTTCTCCGACCACCACCGGGCGCACCCGACGATTTCTATGCTCAGGTGGGGGAATATTTCAATCCCGCGCCGACCAACCTCCCGAAGATTGATTCCCGCCAACTGTGGGAAAGCCTGCCGCTGATCGACATGCTGAAGAAAGCGGGCGGTCCTCCGACCGACTATGAGCAGGTTGTGACTCACCCGCCGGCCGACTCCTGGTGGATTGATCTGGGGTATTTGGTGGACACGGACCGGTTTGACGTTCCAGCACTCCATGTGAGCTCCTGGTATGACTACGGACCGGCAGATTCTTTTTATCAATTCAACCTGATGCGGCGGAACGCCGACAGCGCGCGCGCGAGGGACAATCAGTTCATTATTGTTTCACCCACTGCGCACTGCGGGTCGGAAAGGGCGACCGAGCAGACCGTCCTGGGAGAACTCGACTTGGGCGATGCGCGGCTGGACTACTGGGGTATTTATCTGCGCTGGTTCGATTACTGGCTTAAAGGCAGCCGGAACGGTGTCACCGAAATGCCCAAGGTGCAGATCTACGTTATGGGCAGGAATGAATGGAGAGGCGAGAACGAGTGGCCTTTGGCCCGCACACGGTTCACCAAATACTACCTGCACAGCGGCGGTCAAGCCAACAGCCGCTTGGGGGACGGCACCCTCAACACCACCGAGCCGGGCGAAGAGCCCACGGACCACTTCGTTTACGACCCGGCCAACCCCGTGCCTTCGGTGGGAGGACCCCTCTGCTGCACCACCACTCCCGATGCCCCGGAGGGCGCCTTCGACCAATCCGACGTGGAGATGCGGCACGACGTCCTGGTTTACACCGGACCGCCCCTCGAAGCAGGCGTCGAGATCACCGGACCCCTCGAGTTGGTCTTGTATGCTTCCTCCTCGGCCCGCGATACCGACTTCACCGGCAAGCTGGTGGATGTCCATCCCGACGGCAAGGCTTACAACATCCAGGAAGGCATCCTGCGCGCACGCTACCGCGAAGGATGGGACAAGAAAGTGTGGATGCAAGAGAAACAGGTGCACGAGGTCAGGTTCACTTTGCAAGCCACCAGCAACTACTTTAAGCCCGGCCACCGGATTCGGCTGGAGGTGTCGAGCAGCAACTTCCCCCGTTTTGACCGCAATCTGAACACGGGTGGAAACAACTACGACGAGACCGAGTGGGTGCGGGCGGAAAACACCATCCATCACTCCCGCCGCTACCCGTCGCACATCCTCTTGCCGGTCATACCCTAGAGTTGGACAAGCTCATGCAGAATGCGGGGCCCTGTTCTGTTGGGGTGAATGATGGTCTTCCACGTATCAAAGGATCTTCTTTAACAAAATTCACCGACTAGGACAGGGCGGCGCAATCATGCCGAGGGGTCCGCACCGGATCGCGGATGCCTCCGAGTTCTAAGGCCGTACTCCGACACGAGGTCGGACTGAACGTGATGAAGCTCATGGAGTCGGTACGATACGTCAATCCGCATCGGGGGTAGGGACCGTCGCCATGCTCCAGCTTGCCGGATCGCTCGCTGCCCCGGTCGTGGGTGCGTTCCTGTACGGGTGGCTGCACGGCCGACGTGGCGCTGTGCGTCTCGTTGACGGCTGCATGTACGTCACCGTGCCGGTACTCGTCGCCTGGCAGGTGCTGCCGCATGCCTGGGCCGAGCATGGCGTGCTGGCGGTTGGGGTCCTGGTCCTGGGTATGGGCACACCCGCTCTCATCGAGCGCGTCTCGCACTCGCTGGCGCCGCATACCGACAATCTGGCCCTTCTGGTCGGTTTGTCAGGCCTGTCGCTGCACGCGTTTCTGGAGGGAGCGGCGCTCGCGTCCGAAGAGGCACGCGTCGCGACCGCGGTGATCCTGCACCGGATTCCGGTCGGCCTGGTAATCTGGTGGCTGTTGCGACCTCGGCACGGCTTCGGGGGAGCTTCGCTCGGCATCGGAGCGATCCTTGTCGCCACGCTCGCCGGTTACGCCGTCGGCGCCCGGCTCGTTGCAGACAGCTACGTGGAACTCTACCAGGCGTTCGTGGGTGGATCGCTGCTGCACGTCGCGTTTCACCAGGGCCGCCACGACCATCGGCACGAACACGACTGAGGAACCCTGGTCCCGGGACTTCACGCCGCGGGGCGATGCGTCATGCGGCGTTCCTGCTTCCAACGCCGGCGAAGAACAGGGCCGCCCACCCGAAACGGCTTACGAATCGGGTCGAGCGTGCGTTGCCCCCCACGGTCGTCTCCGGCAGCACCAGCGCCCCAGACTCGCTCGGCATGTCGTCCTGGCCGACTACGACGTTCGTGTAACGGAGGCGCGTTACACCGCTGGAAAGAGAAGAGGGCTAAGGCAGGGTAGAGAGGTCGGCAGTGCGAAAGGCCCTACCGGGTTGAGGGGTTATCTCAGCACGCGAACCCGGTGCGCCTCGCTGTCGCCGATGTACACCGCTCCGTCGCCGTGGACGAATACGCCGTGAGGTCGGGCCAGGCGGCATTGCAGCGGATCGCCATCCGGACCGTCGCCGCGTTCCCCCTTCCCCACGACCGTGGTGATAAGCCCCGAGTTCAAGTCGATACGTCGAATGGTGTGGCTCTCGGTGTCGGCGAGGTAGAGGCTGTGATCGGGAGCGTAGGCAATCCCCTTGGGTCCTGAAAGACGTCCCTGCTTGGCAGGTCCCCCGTCGCCGCTGTATCCCTTTTCACCGGTGCCGGCGACGTGTTGGAAACGTTCCTTGCGGGGATCGATCTTGTAAACGGCGTTCCCCTCCCGGAGAGCCAGGTAGAGGTTGCCTTCGGGATCGAGATCAATGGCACGGGGTCCGTTCACCGGAGTCCCGCGGATGGGCGCGCCATCTGCGGTCGGCTGTCCCTCTCCGGTTCCCAGGTAGGTTGCAATACGACCGGTTTCGAGATCGACCCGGCGCACCCGGTGATTCCCGATGTCACAGATCAGCAGTCTTCCCTCTGGATCGAAGGCGATGCTGTGCGGTTGCCGGAGCTGTGCTTGGATGGCGGGTCCTCCGTCGCCGGCGTAGCCTTCGACCCCCGTCCCGGCCACGGTGCTGATTTTCTCTGTTTTGCGGTCCACTCGCCGGACGATGTGGTTCCTCATCTCCACGAAGTACATGTTGCCGTCACGATCGAAACGGACCTCGTAGGGTTGGTTGAGCCTCGCGTCGGTGGCCCTGCCGCCATCACCCGCATAACCCGCTTGGCCGTTTCCGGCCACCGTGGTCAAAATTTGCGTTCCGAGATCCAGCCGACGAATGACATGATTGTCCACTTCACAAATGTAGAGGGCGCCATCCGGCCCGATACTCAACCCGTAGGGATTGCTGACCTGTGCTTTGTCGGCAGGACCTCCGTCCCCGGTATAGCCGGGCACACCGTTACCGGCCAGGGTGGTTATCCTCTTTTCTGACGCGGGGGCGCAGGCCAAAATTGAGATCGAGATCAACAAAAGCAGAGCGAGTGGTCTGATCATCCGGGTAGCAAGCCTCCGTTGGTGGTAGCTTCCTGGCCTGCCGGCGGCCTCATTAGCCCCGCAGGCCGAAGTTGCAAATAAAACTCCAACATAGCAAACGACTTGGGACCACCCCCGCAGAGGTTCTGGGGGGATTTCGTCCTGATTTTTGGATATTCTTATCAACCTTCTCCATTCTGGGTGGCCGCTCGGAAACCTGACCTACCTCTGGCCGATGCAATAGAGGTGCTGATCGGTCCGAATAAACAATTGCCCGTCGGAAATGGCAGGTGAGGCCAAAGTGCGTTCCCCGAGGCGGTTGCGCTCGAGCACGTTCAACTCTCGCCCTGCCTTGAGAATGAAAGTATCGCCTTCTTCATTCAACAGGTAAACTTTACCGTCAGCGGCTACCGGCGAAGCGGTAAATACTCCTCCGAAGCGTTCTTTCCAGACGGTTTCTCCGGTCTCGGCGTCCACGCAAGTGACAATACCGCTCTCCGACGCCATGTAAATGAGACCCTGGTAGTACAACAAGGAAGAAATGTAAGGGGCCCCGGTCGGAACCCTCCACTTCAAGTGGGTTCTGTTGACGTCGTCGGTGCCTCCCACGCGGACCGCCAGATAGGGGCTGCTGCGATAGCCTCGGCTTACGTACAGAACTCCATGGTGATAAACCGGCATGGGAATCGGGACCCGATTGGGTTCCCCGACGTACCAGAGAAGCTCTCCCGTGGAGGGATCGAAAACGTCGATTCTGCGGTTCGAATTAATAACCAGTACATCTCCCTCCTCGCCGGGGAAAACAAAGGGAGTTGTATAGGATCGGAAACCTTGGCCACGATCGACCTTCCAGAGCGGTTTTCCCGTCCGTTTGTCCAAGGCCAACAGATACGACTTCGGGGGGTGATCGCAGAGCAGAATCAGGGAGTCCTTGTACAGCGCCGGTGAGCTGGCATGCCCCCAAAGAATGTCAAAGGGGGAAAACTCTTGGCCCAGGTGGAGTTCCCAAACGAGCTTGCCTTCGAGGTCCAGGGCTACAAGCTGCCCGCTCCCCATCCAGGCGTACACCCGTTCGCCGTCGGTCACGCAACTGGGGCTGGCCAAGTTGTGCTTGATGTGGACTTCGGGAAGGTTGCCCTCGGCCTTGAACTTGTATTCCCACTTCAGGCTACCGTCTCGTCGATGGAAGGCCTGCACCACAAAGTAAGCCTGGTCCTGGTCTCCTGATTTCCGGGGAGCGGGCGCGCCGGGGAAGTCCTGACTCCGCTGTGCGATAGGAACGTCACCCATCTGAGAAGTAAGGAAGATCAGGTCACCCCACACGATGGGGGAAGAACTCCCCAGGCCCGGCAAGGACGCCTTCCATCGAACATTCTGCTTCTGACTCCACCGCGTCGGCACTCCTTCTTCCTGAGAGATGCCGTTCGCGGCAGGGCCTCTCCATTGAGGCCAGTTCTCAGCCACCGCGATATCGGTCGGCACCACCAGGAAAACACAAAGAGCCGCGAATAGCTTCATCTCACTTCCTCATGCACGAAGTCTGCTGCGATTTTGATGATTATAACGGATATGAATCTGCCTCTCAACGAGTTGCAGTCTGGATTCAATGGCCGGAGCCGCCGTACCTGACCATGCGCCTGGCGAGCCTTGAAGTTCATGCGGTAAAAGAGGGAGGGAAAGTAAGGGGCGGGTTACAAGCGTCCCTGGAAATTCGTGAAGCTGACTTCTACGCCAAGATGGGTTTCACGACTTGGGCGTGCTCGACGCCGGTCAGCTTCGCATCCAACCCCTGGTGCCGGTAGGTGAACCGTTCGTGGTCAATGCCCAACAGGTGCAGGACCGTCGCCTGGAAGTCGTGGATGTGGACCGGGTCCTTCACGATGTTATAGGAGAAATCGTCCGTTTCACCGTGGACGACGCCACCTTTGACGCCTCCCCCGGCCATCCAGACGGTGAAGCAGCGCGGATGGTGATCGCGGCCGTAGTCGGTGGGCGTGAGCTTGCCTTGGGAATAGATCGTACG
This sequence comes from Terriglobia bacterium, assembly GCA_965222885.1. Lineage (GTDB taxonomy): Bacteria > Acidobacteriota > Terriglobia > UBA7540 > JAPUME01. Next base: position 3,132,144 of record OZ244973.1, on the reverse strand, counting down.
GCCGAACTCGCCGCCCCAAATGACGAGCGTGTCTTCGAACAGTCCGCGCTCCTTCAGATCTTGGATGAGGGCCCAGGAGGAGCGGTCAACGTCCCTGGCCTGGGCGGGAAGCACTTCGGGCGCGAAGGAGTGCACGTCCCAACCGCGATGGTAGATCTGCACGAACCGCACCCCACGCTCGACAAGCCTCCGCGCCATCAGCGCCGCGTTTTGGAACTTGCCGGGCTGCTTGGCTTCTTCGCCCCAGCGCTTGAAGGTGCTTTCCGGCTCACTCGCGAGATCGCTCATCTCCGGCACCGACGTCTGCATCCGGAAAGCCATTTCGAACTGCTCGATTCGCGCGAGTGTTTCCGGGTTGCCGATCTTCTGGTGCCGAGTCTGATTCAGCTCGCTGAGGCCGTCAAGCATCATCCTGCGGACGTCCCTTGAAACCCCCTCCGGATCCCTGATGTAGAGCACCGGGTCGGCGCCGGCGCGGAGCCCCACGCCGGCGTACTTCGCAGAAAGGAATCCCGAGCTCCACAATTTAGCCGAGATCGCCTGCACACCCGACTTGGGATGGCTCTTCTCCGCGTTCATCACCACGAACGTGGGCAGGTCGCGGTTCATGCTGCCGAGCCCGTAAGCAATCCACGATCCTATGCACGGCCGCCCGGCCACCTGCCGGCCCGTCTGAATGAACGTTATCCCCGGCTCATGGTTGATCGCATCCGTGTTCATCGACCGAATAATGGCGATGTCGTCGGCCATCTTCGCTGTGTAGGGCAACAGCTCGGAAATCCACGCGCCGCTTTGGCCGTGTTGCTTGAATTGAAAGACGGACGGCGCGATCGGGAAGCGTGCCTGCCCGGAGGTCATGGTCGTCAGACGCTGGCCCTGACGCACCGATTCCGGAAGATCCTTGTCGTACCAGTCCTTCATCTTGGGCTTGTAGTCAAGCAGGTCCATCTGCGGCGGCGCACCCATCATGTGGAGGTAGATGCACCGTTTTGCCTTCGGGGCGAAGTGAGGCAAGTGCGGCAAACCGCCAAAGGATCCGTCATTTCCGGGTGCACCGAAGCTGTTCTCGGTCAGAAGGCTGGCCAAGGCGATTCCGCCGAGACCCTTGGCTCCCCGGGCTAAGAACTGCCGTCTGGTTTCCGCCAGGATTGCTTCTTCGTGTGGATGCATTGTAAACCTCTTCGTGCAAGCAAGACGCGCTAGGCGCCGTGAAAAATGGGGATTGCTCGGTTACCATCGTGGCACGGCAATCTGCCGAAGGCCCCTCGGCGGTGCCACTACTTGTTCAACACCTCGTCCAAATTCATGATTTGGCTCGCCAGCATGGTCCACGCCGCCGACTCCGTCACGGGCAGCGCCTCATCGGGCGCCGAGTCGCCGGCAGCAAGAAGTTTCTTTGCCTGATCGACGTTCGAACTGTAAAAGCCGATGAACCTCTCATAGGTCCGTTTCGCGACGGCGCGATCCTTTGCGCCGAAGTCGCGTGCAAGAAGACGGGTTGTCACGTAATCCAGCCGCCGGTCGAAGTCGTCTCCGGCCTCGCGCATGGCTTTCTGTGCGAGGTAGCGTGACGCTTCGACGAATTGCGGGTCGTTCATTGTGACCAGCGCTTGCAGCGGGGTGTTGGTTCGCTCACGCCGCACCGTGGTGTGCTCTCGCGTGGGCGCGTTGAAAATCTCCATCGAGGCCGGCGGCGCGGAGCGCTTCCAGAATGTGTAAAGGCTTCGCCGATAAAGTTTGGTGCCGGAGTCCTGTTGATAGGCATAGGTGTTGCTGGTGGGCATCGCCACCGTTTTCCAGACTCCTTGCGGCTGATAGGGCTTCACGCTCGGGCCGCCGATCTTGCGGACCAGCAGGCCGCTCGCCGCTAGGGCGTAATCACGGATCATTTCACCATCCATGCGGAAGGCCACCCCGCGCGAGAGCAGGCGATTCTCCGGGTCTTTTGCGAGCTTTTCCGAGGTCGTTTGCGCGGACTGGCGATAGGTGGAGGACGTTACCAGCGTGCGGAAGAACTGCTTGATGTCCCAACCCGATCCACGGAACTCGACCGCCAGCCAATCGAGAAGCTCAGGGTGCGACGCCGGCTCCCCTTGCGAGCCGAAATCGTCGCTGGTCCTTACCAGGCCGGTGCCAAAAACCTCCTGCCAGTAACGGTTCACGATCACGCGGCTTGTTAGCGGATTCGCCTGGTCAACCAACCACTTCGCCAGCCCCATGCGGTTGCGCGGGAACGAGGCCGGCATGGGATGCAAAGCGGAGGGTGTGTTGGCCGCAACCCGCTCACGCGGTTGGTCATACATGCCGCGGTAAAGAACGTGAGCCTCGGGCTCCTGGTCCGCTTTCTCCTGCATCACGTGGGTGATGCCTCCCCGCCGCCGGACCTCCCGCGACTCCCGATCGATTTCTTGCTCGCGCGCCATGAGCCGGCGGTAATCTTCGTCCCTGACGATGAGGTAGTAGAGACGCAACGCTTCCTGCTCCTCGGCGCTTAGTTTTTCAGGTTCCTTGTCGCGCGCGCTCTGGAGCACGTGCCACCGCGAAACAACGTTGGCCTCCTGGCCCGTGATTTGGCGATTAAAGATGCGAAGATCCGCTATGCCGCCCCCCGAGAAGTAGCGAACTTTGGGCTCGTCCCGGCCTCCTCGACCCTTCGTGACTCCTCTACCGAAATAGAGAGGCCGGTTGGTTCGGATACTCCCCTCGACCCTCGTGAAAAACTCGCTACCCTGCGACTCCACATCATTTCCGTTCCTGAAGATATGCAGGCCGGCACGCTCGCCGGAGCCGTCGTAGGTCACCACGATGTGCGTCCATTCACCTGCCGGCAGCCGCTTCGTGTTGATGGGGGAGATGTTCACGGTGGGTGGATTTTTTTGTCCCGCCGGCCTTTCGCCGGTCATCTCGAAGGTGACTTGCCGCTGCCCGATAGTCATCGACCATCCGCGGGAATCGTCGTCGGGATCGTACTGACCGGCCACCACGAAGTTCCCCACCACCTTGGGTTGGTAAACCCACATCGCAATCGAAAAGGGCGTGTCAGTGTCAAGCTGCAAGGGAGGAAGCTCGACCCACGACTCCTTGCCGAACCGCAGCGCCGGCTGGTTTTCGTGCGGCCCTTCAGCGACCAAGGCCCCCTGGTGAAGGGCAATTTCTTTCCGGTTTCCCCTCAGGTTGACCGCGGGTTCATCGTCCAGGGTAAGCGTCAGCAGATCCGCGGACTCTTCGAGTGGGGTCGGCAGGAAACGGTGTTCCTGGCTCGCCAGCCATTCCGCGAATGCTTTGTCGATCGATGCGGCGCGGTTTTTGATCTTCGCTTCGGTTTCCGCCGCTTCCCGGCGAAGCTCCTGCCAGCGGCCGCGTTCTTTTTCGCTGGGTACGACCAGGACGGGTGGCGGATCCGATATGTTGCCGTCCATCACGTACTGCGTCGTGTTCCTGAAAAACGCCGTCAAGGAGTAGAACTCCCGCTGTGCAATGGGATCGAACTTGTGGTCGTGGCAGGTGGCGCAGCCGACCGTGAGCCCCAGAAAGACGGTCCCCGTGGTATCAGCTCGGTCCTTGGCGTAGATGGCTTCGTATTCTTCGGGAATAACACCGCCTTCGTTGGTCGTGATATTGCAACGGTGAAAACCGGTCGCAATCAGTTGCTCGAGCGTCGGGTTGGGCAACAAGTCTCCGGCGATCTGCTCGACCGTAAACTCGTCGAACGGTTTGTTGCGGTTGAAAGCCCGAATCACCCAGTCACGGTAGGGCCACATCTCGCGGTAGTTGTCGATGTGGATGCCGTGGGTGTCTCCATAACGCGCGGCGTCAAGCCAATAGCGAGCGCGATGTTCACCCCAGTGTTTCGAGTCGAGCAACCTATCGACCAGCTTTTCGTAAGCGAGTTCCGAGGTGTCGCTCAAAAAGCTTTGGAGGGTGCCGGGGTCGGGGGGCAATCCGGTTAAATCCAGCGCCAAGCGGCGGGCGAGGGTGCGTTTGTCTGCCTGGGGAGCCGGCTCGAGTCCCTCCGACTCCAGCCGGGCCAAAATGAACCGGTCGATCGCATTGCGGACCCACGGCTTGTTTTCAACCGGCGGCAACGCCGGCCGCTTCAGGGTCTGAAAAGACCAGTGCTGGTTCCAGGAGGCTCCCTGCTCGATCCAGCGTTTCAGAATTTCGATCTGCTCGTCGGTCAACTCCTTCTTGGAGTGGATCGGAGGCATGCGTCGCGCCGGTTCGCTGGCCGTAATGCGCCGGTAGAGGAGACTCGACTTCAGGTCTCCGGCAACAATCGGCGCGCCGTTGTCGCGTGGGGCGAAAACACCCTGCCGCGTATCGAGCCGCAAGCCGGCCATGCGCGTTTCGCTGTCCGGTCCATGACACTGAAAGCATTTGTCGGAAAGAATCGGTCGCACGGACCGCTGGAAATCGACCGCTTCGGCGGCCTTGACCCTGGCCGGCGAGAGCGCGAAAACGGCCGCCGTCAGTAGGGAAGCGACCCAGGCGTAGTCGGAAATTCGAGACCCATTCATCAGCATATCCTCAGCAGACTCATTTCGGGGATGAAGGCTCTGCCCACTCCCTTCCAGCGGGAATTTCCCATTTCACCTCTAAGCTCTGTGCATAATCATACATCAGCTACTCTCCCATTTCTAGCTCGGATTCCCAAGCCTCCTTTGGGGAGTGCGGTTAGCCGTTCGTTCGATGTCCAGCTTCCCCCCATGGTCATCTGCCGGAAGGCCCCCTTTACTTGCGGATTTTCTAGGGAATTATATACTTGACTAGACTGGATGTCGAGGGGTTGCGTCCGCTCGGACCGCGCCCGGTAACGGAGAGCTGTCGAATGAAGATCCAGAAAGTGGAAGCCACCGTGCTCTCCGTCGAGCTGCTTGCGCCGGTCAGGGACTCCAGTTACTCGTTTCCGAGCCGGAGTTGTGTCTTGGTGCGAGTTTCGACCGATGAGGGTTTGGTCGGCATTGGGGATGCCAGTTGCTTCGGCGGTCCGCCCGTCGTGACCCAGACCATTGTAGAGAAAGAGATGGCGGGGTACGTTTTGGGTGAAGACCCCTGGGACGTGGAAAAACTCTGGGACCGGATGTACCGGAGGTCGTTGCAACACGGGCGAAAGGGGGCGGTCATCGCGGCTCTTAGCGGCATCGACGTGGCTCTGTGGGACCTGCGCGGCAAGATCGCCAACCAGCCTCTCGCGAAACTTCTGGGCAGTTTCACAACCAGGGTGCCCGCCTACGCCAGTGCCGGGTTTTATGCCCCCGGCAAGGATACGAGCGCGCTGGTGGATGAAGTCCAAAAGTCCGTCGCCGACGGTTTCAGAACGGTGAAAATGAAGATCGGTCTCTATGCAATCCGCGAGGACATGGAAAGGGTGAAGGCGGTGCGGAAGGCACTGGGAGAGGAAATCGGCCTGATGGTCGATGCCAATGGCAAGTATCTCCCCAAGACGGCGATTCGCGTTGGGCGGCAACTGGAAGACTACGACGTCATGTGCTTTGAAGAACCCATCAGCCCGGATGATCTGGAAGGCTATACACAGGTGGCTCGGGCGCTCGACGTTCCGATTGCCGCCGGAGAGAGCGAATTCTGCAAGTACGGCTTCCGGGATTTGATCAAGAGTCGGGCCATCGATATCGCGCAGCCGGATGTGACCTGGTCGGGAGGCATCACCGAGTGCAAGAAGATTGCGGCCATCGCCGAGGCCTGGAACATTCCCATTATGCCGCATGGCTGGTCCACGGCCATCAACCTGGCGGCGACGCTTCACTTTGTCGCGTCGATACCCAACGGGCTGTTGGTGGAATTTGACCGGAATTACAATCCGCTCAGGACGGAATTGATCGAGGAGCCGATGCAACTGGCCTCGGACGGCATGCTGGAAGTGCCCCGGGGGCCCGGTCTGGGCGTGACTTTGAATGAGGCGGCTGTCCGGAAATACCGTGTCGTGGACTGATCGGAGGACTCGTCCATGGAGGCGGGATAGACTTGCGGCCCGGTTTTGTTTGAGCCGTTAGGTTGGTGGATAGGACCACCTGGCCAGGGTTGAGTGCTGGAGGGGTATGGCAGGGATATTGATCGGTTGCGCCCTGAAAAGGGAAAGGGAAGCACTTCAGCGCAACTTGGGGGACAACTGCCGGTATCTGGCCACAGGACTGGGCGGCGGGCGCACTCGCGCCACGCTCGCAAAATACTTTGCGACGCAGCGGCCTTCCTTGTTCATCTTTACCGGAACCGCCGGTCAACTGGACCCATCTCTTGATAGGGGAGAAGTCATACTGTCCGAATCCTGGTGCCGGAAGGACGGCGGATTGGTTTCCACCGACCGGAAGTTGGCAGCGCGGCTCCGTGGGTTGGGTTGGAAGATTTCGGGGCGCGGCCTGACCATCTCGATTCCCGTACTGCGGAAAAAATCGCGGCTGAAGCTCTATCGAGAATACAGCGCGCGCATCTGCGACATGGAAAGTGCTGTGGCGATGACGGTTGCCGCGCAATTCAAGATACCCTGCCTGGCACCCAAAGTAGTTTCCGACACGGCCGGGTCAGGCTGGCTCTTTTTCTGGAAACATTTCGACGATAACATGCGAAGGTTGGCAAGGTATTTGGAACCCTTATTGGCCTGTTTTGACTTGCCCGAAGCGAAGGCGGTCCCCGCATCCCGTGAATCTGAGGTAAGGTGATCCGAACATGAGTGACTCCTCGAAAAGACGTAACCTACCCAACCGCAGGAGATTTCTGGAAGTTACCTCAACGGGCGTCCTGGGGGCCAGCCTGGGCTCATTGGCCCAAGCCGACCCGCGGCGCAGCGTGGAGTTGGTGGATGAGTTTGCGCGCCCTGACAGTGCCTATCACGGTGACGCTTGGGAAACTCTCACCCCTGGACATTGGGTCATCCGCGATCAAGCCCTGCGGCGGGATATGGCGAATTCGCCCGACCCGCCCTACGGGATGCTGTGGCACAGGGAGTGGGACCTAAAGGGAGATTACCGGATCGAGGTGGATTTCACTGTCCGTCGTCTTGGCACCGGAGATGGGCATGAATTGTTGGGAATCTGCTTCGGCGGGAGAAGTCTCTACGAGGGATGGCATGGAGGAGGTCTGCGGGGTCAGGCCGCCTGGTATGCCGCCTGGAGGGGAGGAGGCCGGTTCGGAATTTATGATCACAGCTCCGACGATCCTGACCCGGTGGGTCCTGAGGAGTCGGCGCTCGACCTGAAACCCGGCGACGGGGTTACGGTGTCGGTAACGGTCTCGGCAGGGAACCTACCTGCTAATGCCACGCTGACGGCAGAGATTTCGGGGGCCGCCTCCAGACGGGTCGTCCTCCAGTACGTCGAGCGCGAGACGATCGCGGAGGGTCACTTCGGGTTGGTCGCCCGCGGTAATCTGGACTTTGAGGTGAACGCCGTGAGGATTGTCCCCGGCGCGAACCGTTCCCGTCCCATAGCGGTGAGTAATCTGATCGTTGCCATTCCTCAGGGAACCACGCTGCGACGGGAAGATCATCACTGGCGGGTGAAGTTCCTTTGCCTGTTCCGTTCGGAGGGTAAGACAGCCGCCATCCGCGTCTCTCCCAGAGAGCTGGCGAGAAACAAATGGAAGTCGGTTCCCGTGGCGGGCGGGGCTCCCATTGTCACGAACCGATTTCGCCACCACACGTCCGTGATCGAGATACGGTTGCCCGCCGACCCCGCGGAGAGGGAACTCTACTTTACGGTGTGGAAGGACGGCGAGGACGTTACCCGAGATCCGCAAAATGTATCTTATGTCGGTCGGTTGCCTCGGTTGAGGTCGCCTTATAAGGTGTGCGGCCTGAGCTGCCACGCCATCAGCGCCTATCATTTCAGTGAGCCGGAGAAATGTTTTCCCTGGCGCATCGAGGAACGGAATTGGCACTCGATTTCCGATCCCCAAAGGTATCGCAAAGCGGACCTGTTTCAGGAAGGATGGATTTTTGAGCAAGCGAGGCCGGAGGCGTTTCAACACTGCGAGGACTTCGGTTTCCAGGTCCTGTTGTGGGAAGACGACATCTGGTATCTGGAGATTCCGATTTTTCCGCATAACGTAGCGGACGTGTACCGGATCATCGGTTTGACGCTCGGCGGGAAAGTGCAGCGCAGGATGATGATGCGCCACTGGAACGTCCTCAACCCGGGCGATCATGACTTCGGCATGGATGACGTGAAAGGGACCGAGCAGTATGCCGTTCGCACCGTGGACAGTTTGCCGCAGGATGCCGCCTATCTCCGGAGAAACTTTGCCGCCGTCTGGCACCTTGTGACTGCCGACGAGGCCGAGCACACCCGGGACGCTCCCAAGCGCTACCGGCGGTGGCAGATGCCGGGCGGCGATTTGTCGCTGATCGTCACGGACGCCCGTCTTTGGCGTACTACCCAGGCGACCGCGATTTGGGAGCAGAAAGGTTGGGAGGGGCAGGTTGCCTGGCGCCGCACCGATCCCACGCGGACGCTACTCGGAGAGGAGCAGTTTGCCTGGCTGGAGGAGACTATTCGCAGCGACCCGGCGCCCCTCCTGGTGGTTACCGGCCTCAATGCGCTGCACACTCTCTGGGAACAGGAAGCGGACCCCACCGACCGTGTTTTTGCCGACTATGCCGGGTTCAACCGTGTGGCCACCGATCGTCTCCTCCGCCTTCTCAGCTCGCGGGACGGAATCGTCACGGTTTATGGCGACGTGCATCTGGGCACGATCGTGCGCAACCGTGACCTGGGAGTGGTCGAGTGCAGCTTCGGCCCCGTCGCACGGTATGGGGGACGTTCCTTGAAACCGGGGTTTGGTCCTCGGATGCAGGACTGGGACGGCCGTAACCTGGAAGTGATCGCCCTCTACCATCAGGACTTCGAATCGCCGGACCTGACACCGCAGTCCGAGCCGTACTACTGGAACTTCTTGGATTTGACTTTGGCGACCGACGGGCCGGAGCCCGAGGTCACTTCCATCCTGCGGAATATCATCGACGGCCCCCAGGATGCTCCTCGGGGAGGAGGGCACCTGCAAGTTGCCGGTCGCATGCTGGGACGCGCTCCGGCGAGTTGGCTTCCTGCCTTTCAGGCGGCCCCCGGTGCCCGAATTCGCGTGTTGCGTACCAACGGGAAGCTCCTCCGCGCCGGTAGGGCGGACGCGGAGGGTTGGGTGCGGGGATGGGGTCTGGTGGAGATCAACCCTGGAGAGGCGGTCCTCGTCGTCGAGCAGGAAGATAAGCAAGCCTCAGCACGAATTTTGACGACGCTCTCCACCCCCGAATCCCCTCCCAAAGACTCTCAAGCCGGCCAACTGAATCTGGGACGGCTACGGCGCGCTCGGTAGGAATGTCTCGGGGTAGCCATTTCCCCGCGGTTGGATTCTCCTCGCTCGCGTTGGAGCGATGCACCGGCATCCGAGATATTTTTTTGGGGGGGGAGATGGGGGGGGATATTTCCTCATTGTCTTGTTATGATAGTACAAGCGATCAAAGGAGGATCGAAATCGTGACCGTGATAACCTTTCCAACTTCTCGTATTTTGTTCGTCCAGGGGCGCCGGGCTTTGCTTGTTGCGGCGAGTATTTTTTTCATGCTCGCGCCGATGCTTTGGGCGCAATCCGGCTCAAGCAGCCTGAGCGGGCTGGTTACCGACGCCACCGGCGGCGTCCTGCCCGGAGCCAAGATCATCGTCTCGAACATTGAGAATGGATTGGAAAGGGTTGCTTCGGTCGATGCCGAGGGGCGTTACACCTTCGCCCAGCTCCCGGCCGGCACCTACTCCTTGGCGGCGCAAAGCGTGGGCTTCGCGGATGTGGTCGTCGAAGGGGTCGAGATCCGGGTCGCCACGAATTCGACGTTCAACATCGTATTCGAATCCTTGCAAGCCGTGGCGGAGACGGTCACCATCTCCGCGGATGCCGTTCAATTGAACACCACCGATGCGTCGGTCGGCCAGGTGCTGGGGACGAAGCCGATTCGGCAGTTGCCACTCAACGCGCGCAATCCGGCTGGCCTGCTCTCGCTGCAGACAGGCGTTACGTTCCTCAGCGCCGACCAGTTGGACTCCCGGCTATCCGGGGACATCCGCAACGGTTCCGTGAACGGCGCCCAGAGCGACCAGACCAACGTGACGCTCGACGGGGTTGACGTGAACGACCATAACGGACGCCTGCCGTTCACCAGCGTGCTGCGCAACACGCTGGACTCGATCCAGGAGTTCCGCGTCGTAACGACCACCGCGAACGCCGACCTGGGCCGCTCGGCGGGTGCACAGGTCTCGTTGGTGACCAAGAGCGGAACGAACGAAATGCACGGGTCGCTCTACGAGTTCCACCGCAACACGGCCACGGCCGCGAATGACTTCTTCAACAACCGCGCCGGCATCGACCGCGCCAAGCTCATCCGCAACGTCTTCGGAGGTTCCGTCGGCGGTCCCATCAAAAAGAACCGCGCCTTCTACTTCTTCAATTACGAAGGGCGCCGGGATGCCAGCGAGGGCAATGTAGTGCGCAAGGTTCCGAGCGAATCGTTCCGCAATGGCATCGTTCGCTACAAGACTGTCAGCGGTGCGGTGCAGGAACTCGACCCAGCGTTCCTGAGCACCCGCATCGATCCGCTGAACATCGGCCCCAGCCAGGCTGTGCTCAATTACTTCCGGTCTTTTCCGACCCCGAACGACTCCACCGTCGGAGACGGCCTGAACACCACCGGATATCGCTTTTCGGCTTCGACGCCCCTGATCTGGAATACCTACATCGCAAAGCTCGATTGGAACGTGGACCAGAACGGGGCCCACCACATGTTCGTCCGCGCCAACTTACAGAACGACAGAATCGGAGGCGTGCCCCAGTTTCCCGGCCAACCCCGGAACACCGAAGCGAAGGACAAGAGTCGCGGGTTGGCGTTCGGGTACACCGGCCTGCTCGGGGGCAGCGTCGTCAGCACGTTCCGTTACGGCTTCACGGGCCAACGGGTGGACCAGGTGGGATCCCAGACGGCGGGTCAAGTGAGTCTGGGCGACAGCCTGATCGACAATATGCTTGGCGGGACAACGAGCCTGAACACCTACTTGCCGACGCACACCGTCGCGGAGGACGTCTCCGTGGTGCGCGGCGCGCACACCTTGCAGTTCGGCGGGGTCTTCCGCTCGATTCGCAACCGTCGCTTGAACTACGGGAACAGCTATCACTTCGCGAAGCAGGCGGCCTGGGCGATCATCGACGCCCCCGCGCTGTTCGACGCACCGCTCCCCGAAGCGCCCGCCACTCCCGGGGTCTTCCGCGAGACGGTGGCGACCGCCCTCGGCATCGTCAACTTCTACGAAGCGAACTACAACTACGACCTGGATGGCAACGCGTTGCCAGTGGGAGACTCCATAAGCAGGACTTTCGGGATGGAGGAACTGGAACTCTACCTCCAGGACAATTGGCGCGTCAAGCCGGGCCTGACCGTCACGGCCGGCCTGCGCTGGTCGCTGACGCCGCCCGTCCGGGAGGTGAACGGACTCCAGGTCAGCATCACGCCGAGGGTTGATCAGTACATCGCGCACCGCCTGGGCTTGGCCGAGAGCGGTCGGCCCACGCGCGAAGCGGGGCCCATCGGCTTCGTGCCCGCGGACGATCCGCAGGGGGGGGCGCTGTGGGCGACCCACAAGAAGAACTTCTCGCCGCGCCTTGCGGTGGCCTTCTCGCCGCAGTCCAGCGACGGCTTCCTGGGCAAGCTGTTCGGCGGACCGGGAAAGACGTCGATCCGCGTGGGAGTGGGCCTCTTCTACAACGTCTTCGGGATGGGCATGATGCAGATGCTCGACCGGAATGCGTTCGGCCTGTCCAGCAAGGTGACGAAACAGGACTTCACTGTCGCCAACTCGCCGCGCTTCAGCGACCCATCGCAGATTCCTGCCGCCGGGCTTCTGCCCGCGCCGCCCGGAGGGGCTGGCACTCCGAACCCCGTTGGCTTGGCCTATAGCCAGGGCGTCGACTCGAGCCTGCTGCCGCCCTACAGCATCAACCCCACCTTCTCGCTGGCCCGTGATCTGGGCGGCGGCTTTCTGTTAGAGGTCGGCTATGTCGGCCGGCTCAGCCGCCGGCTGCTCGTCAACGACACCGCGGTGGCCCAATACGTCAACTTCAAGGACCCCACGTCTGGCCAGTATTTGTTGGGCTCGCTGCGCGAGCTGGAGCTGCAAATTCGCGATGGCCGGCCGACCCAGTCCGTGCAGCCGATCGCGTTCTTCGAGAACCTGTACTCGGGTGCCGCCACGCCGGAGCGGACCGCGACACAGGGCGTCTATGACGTTGTGCGCGCCAATAGTCCCGACACGGGCACGGCACTCTATTACCTCGACTACACCTGCACGCCATTCTGCAGCGACTTCGGACAAGGGGCGTTCATGAACCCCCAGTTCTGGAGCTTCGATACGTTGCGGTCTTTCGGGACCGCGTCCTACCACTCGATGCAGGTGTCGTTGCGCAAACGATTCTCCAAAGGCTTCCAATTCGACCTCAACTACACGCTCTCGGAATCCAGGGACTTGGTGTCCGTCGGCTTCCGGCGCAGCGTCGGAGATAGATTCGGCCAGATTCCGAGCGACACCTACTGGTCCACCTTCGGCGTCATCAATTCCTGGGACCGCGAGGCGCAGCGGGCGGTTTCCGATTTCGACCTGCGCCACCAGGTGAACGCCAACTGGGTGGTCGAGTTGCCCTTCGGCCAAGGAAAGCCCTTTCTCTCCGAAATGGGCCCGGTGGGCCAGACACTGCTCAAGGGCTGGCAAGTGAGCGGCATCTATCGCCATACGTCCGGCTTTCCGCTCAGCGTGCTGAACGGTCTGGCGTGGCCAACGTGCTATTGCTACCAGCACTTCGCCGAACCCACAGGGTCGATACCGGCGCAGACAAACACGAAGAATGCGCGTCTGATCGGCGGCGGAACGGGACCGAACGTCTTCAGCGATCCGCAGGCCGCCCTGTCCTCGTTCCAGCAAGTCGTGGTCGGCGGCATCGGGGAGCGTAACAACCTGCGGGGCGATGGGATCTTTTCGATCGATTTGGCTCTCGGAAAGCGCTTTCCGATGCCCGTGGAAGGCCACAGCCTGCAGTTCCGGGCCGAAGCCTTCAACCTGACGAACAGCGTCCGGTTCAACGCTGACGCGTGGGAAACGCTGTCGTTTACCTTCCCCGGGAGCTTCGGGAACTACTCCCGGGTCATGATCCCGGCGCGGGTCTTGCAGTTCGGCTTGCGCTACGAGTTCTAGCCCGGATGCTTCATGAAAGCCACGCGAACCGCGGAATGCGGTGACGGGGCGCAGGTCTGCGGCCGACTCGCACTCCGACCCGAAGCTGGCAGTACGCGAACAACCGAGCGGAAGGACCCGACCACCCGGGAGCAGGAACGCCCCATGCGCCGCTTCAAATCGGCGGCATAGGTGCGGTGTACCCGCCAGAGGGCATATCCGTCCATGCCATACTAACTTCCCGCTGCAGACCAGCATCCGAGATATTCCGTGAACCCATCCGTTCCAGCGCAGCTTGTAGAAAAGATGAAGTCTGTGGTGGACAGGCAGCGGCTGTTGGAAACAGCCGTCGCACTGATCGAGGTTCCCAGCCCGACCAGGAGCGCAGGCGCTGCCGCCGACCGGCTGGCGGAACTCCTTGCGCGGGATGGATTCAAGGTTGAGAGGCCGGTTGCAGACTGGCCCGAGGCGCCGGCAGTCGTTACGCGTTTCGATACCGGGAAGCCCGGTCGGACACTTCAGTTTGATGGCCATCTGGACACCGTTCATTTGCCCTTTGTTCCTCCCAGGGTAGAGAAGGGAATCCTCTACGGGTCCGGATGCTCGGATATGAAAGGGGGAATTGCGGCGTTCGTCGAAGCGCTCAGGGTTCTGCGGGAAACTGCGGCCTTGGAGAAGGGGGGCATCCTGCTCACGGCCCACGATCACCACGAAGGTCCCTGGGGAGACCGGCGTCAGTTGCGGGCGCTGATCGATGCCGGATACACGGGCGATGCGGTACTGTTGCCCGAGTATCTGGCTGATATTCTGCCCCTTGCCGGGCGGGGAATGGCCATTTTCGAAATCACGATCCGCCGGGACGGAAAGCCGGTTCACGAGGTCTTCCGGGAGCCGGGGCAACCCGACGTCCTTCGCACCGGCGCAGAGTTGGTAACCCGTCTTTACAACCTGCGAGATCAGCTAAAAACAGTCGATCCCATCGCCGGCCGGGATTCGGTCTTCCTGGGCAGGATTTCCTCGGGCGAAATCTATAACCAATCTCCTACCGAATGTCATATCAGCGGTACGCGCCGCTGGGTTACACCGGGGACGCGGGACGCGGTGGAGGCGGAGTTTCGTGGGGTGCTGGAGGACTTCGCTCGGTCCAGCGAGGCGCGCATCACAGCCGATTTCACCGTGCAAGCAGATGCATTCCGGCTCGAGGCCTCGGATTCGATTGTTACCTCATTTCAGGCTGCCCACACCGCCGTCACCGGGTGTCCGCTGCGCGTGGGCGCAAAACCGTTTGTGGATGACGGCAATCTCTTTTCGGCTTGCGCCAAGATTCCGGCGTTGACTCACGGCCCGGATGCCAAGGGAGCCCATACCCTTCAGGAGGAGGTTTCCCTGGATGAGCTGGAGCGCGTGGCGCTGGTATATGCCCTGACCGCTGCGACCTATATCAACGACTCGGTGGATCATCGAGCGTAGGCAACGCCACCGCGCATTGGCAGTCTCAGATACCATGAGGCGCGGTGCGTGCAGATCGTAGGCGCCTTCGAGCAAACATCCGTCGATTCAGACCCCAGTTCCTTGACCATCCACTTGACCGCAACTCTGGCGTCCACTACCAAACGCATTAGACGATCCGATGTCCGCTCTCGCGATCTTCCCGGATGAGAATTCGGAGGGTGTCTGTACGCAACCCTTGGTCCCGCGCCGCAGTTTTGCTGCTCGCTTTTTAGCGCGGCGCAGTCTTGCGAAAGCGCAACCAGAATTTATGGATCAACACCGGGATTCCGACCAGGAGCAGATAGGGGATCAGCGTTGCGATCAGTACGACAGGCGGGCCGAGCAAACCTCCGAGTAAACTAAATAGGATCGCGAACGGAGTTGCCAGCGCAACGCCGACCAGCAAAGCGGTGCGCCAACCTCCGGTGTAGCCCCGCAAGAGGCGTTGTATCAGCAACCCAACCAGCACGCCGCCCAGGAAGAACAGGGTGAGTCCGAGCAGTATTGCCGGTATTGCGAACAGGCTGGCCGCATTCCAACCCTCCCGGCCGCCGAATCGCACCATGGCCACCAGGATTTGCAGGACGCACAGGCTCGAGCCACAGAGCACGGGCATCTTCCAATAACGCCAGGAAGGTTTGGGTCTCGTAGGCATGGTTTGCTGTTTCTTGCGGTTCCCGTCGCTGGTACCCAGGGTCATGCAGCGGCCGCCGGATTTATGGGGCGATCACGATGACAATTTTACGTTAGAGCCGCCGGAATGGGTAGTCTGTTTCCAGAAAACTAGACCGTTTTGGATGGCGGGAAATTCGGTAGATTCTCCGACGGCGGCGATTGCGGGGTCATCGCTCGCCGTTCGGGCCGCCGGAAGGGCCGCCCACGGCATGTTCGGCCAGGGTGGCCAGGTGACGGCGGAGCGGTTCAAGCGCGTCGAAGCTTTGGAAACATCCTGACTGAATGTCGGCGATGCCGGTCTTGGCGGCCTCCCGCAACTCCTGCAGGTGGGTCTCGTTCTCCAACTCCTGCCGCTCGATCAGCCGGATTCCCGCGCGCAGAACTTCGCTGGCGTTCTGATAGCGGCCGGAGGAAACCAGCCGCTTGATGAACTCCGTTTGTTGATCCGTAAGAACCACATTGCGTGTCGGCATGATCCGCGTGCTCCTTAGCAGGAATGGTGTTAGCATATTATGCCAATGGTGTCAGCCAAGGCAATCGTGGGGGTACGTTTATCAATCGGGACAGGACAATCTCGCTGCGGGAGGCGAGGTTGAAATCACTCCACTGGTTTAGAGACGGAGGCCGAGGCTAAGGGGAACGCCCTGCCGCCCCTCACCAAGCTCTCGGCTACCTTACGCCTCATCGGTTCCTCCCTGCCTGGTCGGCAGCCCCACACCCTCCCCTTTCCCGCCGGCAAAGTGTCACCCATCTATTGGACGAGTACAGCGGCTTGACACCCTTCCAATTCCAGACGTACCATCCCGTGAGCCAGCCAGCCCGACCGGAGTCATGCTCTTTTGAGGAGAGAAATCATGCACAAGAGAGGAGTATCCATCTGGGTAGCTTTGACGTTCCTGCTGATCTTTTCTGCGCCGGCAGAGCAGAAATCTCGGTCCGGTGAAGCGGTGAGCATCACGCACGGGCCGATCCTGGGGAGGCTCGGGCATCACCAGGTCGGCGTCTGGGCGCGGACCTCTCAGCCGGGTACTTTTCAAGTCCGTTACGGAGTCGAGCCGAACAAGCTGGACCAGTTATCCTCGCCCGCCACCACTCGGCTCGAACGCGACAATACCGGATGGGTTCTTCTGCAAGGCCTGAAGTCCGACACCAAATACTTTTACCAGTTAGCTGCCGGTGGTCTGGTTGACGGTCCCGGCGGATCGTTCCGGACCCTTCCCAACCCGGATGATTATCATCATCCGGAGCTCAATCCGCGGGGGCTGTACAATTTTCGCTTTGAATTTGCGTGCGGCAATAACCAGGACCCCAATTCAGGTGTCGGGCCCGATGTTCCTGCTTTTAAGACCATGCTCGACCGGCTCAAGGACAAAATCTACTTCGCCATCCAGAACGGCGACTGGCTCTATGAGGACCGCCGTGACTATTCGCCTGAACAGTGGTTGAAACAGGTTCAACGGGCACCTGGAGATATGCCTCCCCTGATTCGGTACGCGCCCACCATCGTCGGAGTTTGGGAAAACTACAAGGTGTATCTGGAACGGGGCAAGAACCTTGCCGCATGGCACCGGGAGATACCGTCGTTTTTTACCTTCGATGATCACGAAATTCTTAATGACGTTTGGGGCGCTGGCTCAACCGGACTCCGCGACCGACGAGCCATCTTTCGCGACATCGGTGTCGAGGCTTGGTACGACTACCTGGGCTGGAGCAATCCGGTAAAGCATCATCAGGGCATCTATTTTGGTCAGGCTCAACTGAAGGCAGAAAGTGACGTACTCACCGACCCTCAGGCCGATTTCACGCGCTTGGACCTCGCTCAAGTGGCCAACCTGCATGTGCACTGGGGTGGGCCGACGGCCGGAGTCAACGACAATCGGCTCGATGGGGTCGGCGGCGACCCCAATGCCGGCGTTTACGAGATCGTCGAGGTGATTGACAACCATCGCCTACGCATCCGCCCCGCCGCCAAGCAGGACGGCAACCCCTCCTTTTCCCTCGGCCGCCTGTCCTACTATCGCATGCGCGTCAGCAACAGCGACTTCTTCGTGCTGGATACCCGCAGCCACCGCCAGATGCACGACGTCCGCCACCCGGATAAGCCAGGCCTGTCGATGCTCGGCCGGCGGCAGAAGGCATGGTTGATGGACGGAATGAGGCGAAGTGACGCGGATATTTTCTTCGTGGTGTCATCGGTTAATTTTATGATTCCCCACGTAGGGGGTGGAGTTGTGCGCGCCTCCAACAAGGATGATGCCTGGACCGTGTTCCTGGAGGAACGCGAAGAGCTCATCCGTTTCTGGGATTCTCTGGACAAACCCGTCTTCGTTTTGACCGGAGACCTGCACAACAGCTTCGTGATCAAAATCACCGATCGGGTGTGGGAGTTCGCCTCGGGACCCCATAACTCGCAAAACCATCGGGCTGGCGACGAAGGAGACCGCGCCCCCAATGGACCGTTCAACTCCCGCGGCCGCCAGTGTGAGATCCGCTGGTCCAGCTATTTTCGGGACGACATCCCCCGCGAAGACCTCCGACACCCGCTGTATTGTGTGGTGCAAGTGAACAACGTGTTGAACAATCCGCTGCGCCCAGGTCAGGATCGCTGGGTGGCATATCCCCGTCCCCAGGTGGTTTTCCAATACTACGATGGTCTGACCGGCGAGCTGCGCTATGCGGAGTCGATCGTGGCCAGCCGGTGAGTGATGGCCCGGTGTGAGCGCAACTCTCTGATTCTGAGGTTCATCGAGAAGGTATGGGAATGAAGGCGGGAGATTCCCGCAAGCGTTTGCAGGTAACAAGTTGCCACGGCCAAGTGGGATCTATCGCCCCGGCGGGCGACCCGGGCCGAAAAAGCAGGATCATTTCGGGGTGGGATTCCGCCAGAAAGAAGGAAGGGCGACTTGAGGAAAGTATGGGGTCGGGTTGGCCGGCCCCGTGCTGCCTGTGCGTCGCACACAGACAGGGCTTACAACAGCTTGGTCAAGGCGACACCAAGCCGAAATTCCGGCTCCCTGAATCCACAAGGCCCGGAACATCTCAGCCTTGAGGTTGGCGATGGCGGCGTCAAGGTCAGCCTTGGTGGCGGTCTTGAGGTTAGCGATGCTGGTTTCCAGTTTGGCGACGTCGTCCTGGGTAGCGACATTCTCGCCAAAGGCATCGGACACAGTGTCCACGATGGCGTCGGCCTGGGCAGAGTCCACGCCGGCGGCCTAGAGCTTCTGAACAGCCTTGCGAGTGTCGAAAGTGGTAGCTGTCATTTTGTCCCCTCATCCATCAGGCGAACAGCTCGCTGATCTCTCCGGGATCAATAAAATGGGTGCCGGACTGATGTTCGATATACTCGAAGTCGCGGCCCGAGGGGGTATTGGTAATTTTCTTGGTCCAGTCGATCCCCAAGGAAGAATAGATCGTTGCGGCTACGTCTTCAAAGTAAACCGGCCTTTTTTTGTGCCACCCCGGGTCCTTGATTTTCGCGCCCAACTCGTCGGTGGCTCCCAGGGTTCGTCCTCCGTGGGTGCCTCCTCCGGCGAAGATTCCCGTAAAGGCATTCGGGTAATGATCTCTCCCCGTGTTCACCGTAAGCTCACCGGGCGTTCTGCCGAACTCACCCATGCAAACAATGAGGGTCTTTTCCAGGAGCGGGCGGCCGTCTCGGTCCTGGGTATCCGCCAGGTCTTTTAACAGGTTGGCAAACGCGGCGTCGAGCTGGCGAGCTATCTTGTACTGGCTTTTGTTTTCGTAAATCTTGGAGTGCAAATCCCAACCCGCGTGGGAAATCATAATAAAACGAGTGCCGGCCTCGGCGCGGACCATGTTACGGGCCAGCACACAGGCGTCCCCCAGCCGGGAGCTGCCGTAGCGTTTTCGGTCTTCTTCCTGCAATGTCAAAACTTTTTGGATTTGCGGGGACTGCATCATGGTGTGAGCTCCGCGGTAGAAGGCGTCGAAGTCCTGAAAGAATTTGTCGCCCGCGGGCACACCGGAACGCAGCGGTCTGTCGAACTTCTGGAGGAATTCCCAACGCCGTCGATACCGGTCCATTTTTTCCTCCGGCACGAGGAAGTCAAAGCCCCGGTCGGAAATCTCCAGCGTCAACGGGGAATGCTTGCTCTCGAGGGCCCCCTCGCCGATGACCTTGAAAGCGCCGGAAGTGAAATTCATGGCGGCAAAAGGAGGAAGAAAGTCGCTCTCCCGGCGACGCGGATCCAATTCATAGGCGATGACCGACCCCAGCGAAGGGATCTCCTTCATGCGCGCCGGGCTGGGTGGGTGCGCAACTTGTAGGTAATACTGAGCGCGGATGTGCTCATTTTCCCAGGCCTGCATCGAGCGGACCAAGACCAATTGGCCGATTCTCTCGGAGAGTTCAGGAAACAACCCGTACGGTAGCCGGATTCCCGGTTTTATGGTGCGAATGTCGAAATCAGGCGGGGTCCAGCGCTGTTCTTTGATGTCAAAAGTATCCACGTGGCTGGCACCACCGGCTAGATTCAAGAAGATGCAGTATTCGGCCGTACCCCTCGGCCCTACCTTTTCGGTGGCGCGCACTTGCAGCGGCTGCAGAAACGGTTGCAGATAAAAACCCGAAACACCGACGGCCCCGATTTGGAAAAATTGCCGACGAGTTAGGGTCGGAACATAGGTTCTTTTTTCGGACAAGTTCTAGCTCCTTCCTGTTGAGCTTGTCTCGCTGCCGGGAGGCTTTTGGATACTATAAATTGGCAATAAACTCCAACTTATTGATCAGGCTCCACAGCAGGTCCTCCGCCCCTTGCGTACGGTAATCCTGCACCAGTCGCAACGCCATCGCTTTCTCTTTTTCGCGGGGGAAGCGGGAAAGCGTGGCCAGAAAGAGTTCCTCGATAATCTGCGAGTTGCTGTAAGGAGGTTCGTGGTTCAATAGGGTGTCCAGGCGACTCCCTTTCTGCGCGCGAAACTTCTCCTGGATCAGCGGATTGTTTAACAGGATTGAGGCCTGGACGATGGATCCCCGATTGCCGCCGCTGTCATCTCCGATCGCGTGACGATTATATAATCCGAAGGATTCAAGTAGGTCCCGCAGGGGTACGACTTGATCGAGGTCTCCGGGGTCGAGGATCTGCCCCACGTACTTGACCTTGCGGTTACTTCCCCCGATGGGAACTTCATAATACAGGCCGGTGGATTGGCAGATGGCGTCCCAGATTTGGATGGCCGTCAGTCTCCGGACGAGGTGACGGGCAAAGTAGCTTGCATATTCCTGCTTCCATTCTCCTTCAAAACGCGACGAAAGCTGGTACGCGCTGGACTGGGTAATCAGTGTGATCAGGTATCGCAGGTCGTAGTTGTGAGCTTGAAAGTCTTGGGCCAGGGCCGCCAACAATTCCGGGTGCGTGGGCTGGATCGTCCAAGGTGCCGGCGGAGGGTTGTCGGGGTCTTGCCGGTCCAGGTCGAACTCAAACGGCGGGTCAACAATACCCACTCCCATCAACTCGGCCCAGAACAGGTTCACGGTCGCCTTCGCAAACTGCGGACTGCCGGTCAGGATCCGAGCATAAGCTTCCCGAAAATTTTCCCCGGGACGAGGTTTTTCTTTGCTCAACAGAAAGGTAGGCGATACGTCCGCCGCATAGCGTTGCATGCGTGTGATGCTTGCCTTCTTGAGATCATATCCTTTCCCGTCTTCCGTGACGGCAAAATGGCTGTAATTGCCGTAGGGGCGCCATAGACGCGACTTGCCGAAAAATGCCGCTTG
This sequence comes from Terriglobia bacterium, assembly GCA_965222885.1. Taxonomy (GTDB): domain Bacteria; phylum Acidobacteriota; class Terriglobia; order UBA7540; family JAPUME01. The sequence goes on along the minus strand of OZ244973.1, from coordinate 3,111,030 downwards.
GTTCCAGAAATCTTCCCGGCTCTTCTTCGACAGCCAGAGGTTGATCTTTTCCAGGTGCCCAGGGCCTCCGTGACAGGAGATACATTCCAGGTTCATGCCGAGAAAGACCTTATAGGAACTGATCGCCCATTGGTCATAGGTGTCTTCGTTGTTGATGAGGGCGTCATCGGTCTCATTCACGTAGTCACGGGCAAAATAGTTGATGGGTCCGTGAATCCAACTGGAGCGGGAGCTTGCGGTCAGTATCTCCCGGACTAATTCATCATAGGGAAAGTTCTCCAGCAGCGAGTTGTAGAGGTAGTCGTAGAAGATCCCACGGCCCTTGGCGTGCAGGTGCCCCGCGTTGCTGCGAAACAAGTCGCCGAACCAGTAGGTCCAGCGATCCAGAAACGGCGTGTTCAGTCTGCGCCGCAGCCCCGCGATGGGGGTGGCCACCAGGGACTCAATCAGCTTGTCACGCTTATTCGGATCCGTGTCCTTGACAAACTTGCGAATCGCTTCCCCTTCAGGCAGACGGCCGGTGAGATCCAAGGTGACCCGACGGAGAAATTCTGTGTCGGAGCTGAGCGGCGCATGGGGGATTTTGTCCCTTTCCATCTTGCCGAAGATGTAATCATCAATATAGTTTTTGCGCCGCACGGGAATGGTTGGCCCGTCCGGCAAGCGCGAACCAACCGCCTCGGTCAAGCGGTTAAGTGTTTCCCGGCGTTCCTTGGCGGACTGGGTAGGGTGCTTGTCGGCCGGTTTATCCTGCTGGGCGGCCAGGTGAGGACCCGCCCACAGGACGATACAAGCCACGACGAGGAGTTTGATTTCCCGATTCATAGTGTCCTACCAATCTATTCTGTCTATTCTGACTGAGGAATTGGCGATTTTCAAGTCAAGATCAAGAGGATATAAACCCGTTGCGAAAACTCAAAATCCCTGGCCCGGCCCTTTTAACCGCTCAATCGAGGGTAGCGCGGATGGCTTCGGCGACCTTCTCGGAGCTGGGGATGAAAGTATCTTCCAGGATGGGACTGAAGGGAACCGGCGTGTGGGGCGGCGTGACCATCTGCGGGGGAGCATCCAGGTAATCGAAAGCCCCCCGCGCCACCAGAGAGATCGTATCGGTGGCTACGCTGCACCGCGGGGTGTCTTCATCCACCACCACCAGGCGGTGCGTTTTCTTGACCGACTCCAGGATCGTTTCACTATCGAGGGGCGAGAGCGAGCGAGGGTCGATAACCTCCACCCCAATCCCGCTTTGACTGACCTGTTCGGCAGCCTCCAGCGCGGTGTGGACCAGCTTGGAGTAGGCCACCACCGTGACATCGCCACCCTTCCGCTTGACGTCGGCCTGGCCCAAAGGGATGACGTAGCTCTCTTCCGGCACCGGACCCTTGAGGCCGTAGAGAGCTTTGTGTTCACAGTAGATCACCGGGTCATCATCCCGGATGGCTGCTATCAGCAGCCCTTTGGCGTCATAGGGCGTGGAGGGGACGACACATTTGAGGCCCGGGAAATGGGTCAGCACCGAGTAATCGACCGTCGAATGCTGCGCTGCGGCCCTCAGCCCGGCACCGATCATGGTGCGGATGGTAACGGGAACCTTGGCCTTTCCGCCGAACATGTAACGCAGCTTGGCGGCCTGATTGAACAGTTGATCCAGGCACACCCCCATGAATCCGATGAACATCAGCTCCGCTACGGGACGCAGGCCGGTGGCCGCCGCACCGATGGCCGCGCCGATGTATCCCGATTCCGCAATCGGGGTATCCAGAACTCGCTGGGAGCCGAACTCACCGATCAACCCCTTGGTGACCCCCAACACTCCGCCCCAGGCGTCCTGCATCTCCGGCGGCCGGCCGGGCGCGCCAGCCACGTCCTCGCCCATCAGAATCACCGTGGCATCGCGCCGCATCTCCTGCCGCAACGCCTCGTTGACCGCCTCGCGATACGTAAGCTCTCTGTCGGCCATGGCACACGCTCCTTCGGTCTTGCTTTCTTGGGCTCTCATCGCCCCGGCGGAATGAGTCCGCCGCTACCACCCGGCTCACGCGTAGTTCACGTAAACATCGGTCAGGCATTCCTCGGGGTGCGGATAGGGGCTGGCATCCGCAAACTCGACGGCGGCCTCGATCTCCGCCTCGGCCTTCTTCTCGATCTCGTCGGTCTCGTCCACCGTCAGGAGTTTTTCGGCCAGCGCCCTCTTCTTGAAACTCGCGATGGGGTCGCGGTCGCGGTAACTCTTTTCCTCTTCCTTGGTCCGGTAATTGATCGGGTCGCCCTCGAAGTGACCGTAATACCGGTAGGTCTTCGCTTCGATGAGCGTGGGCCCCTCGCCGGCGCGAGCCCGTCGGACGGCTTCCCCCGTCTTCTCATAAACTTCATAGAAGTCCATGCCGTCCGCGACTACGCCGGGGATCCCGTAACCCAAAGCACGGTCGCCGATGTTCTTGATATTGGCCGAGTATTCTATGGGAGTTGTCTCGGCATAGAGATTGTTCTCACAGACAAACACGACCGGCAGCTTCCAGACCGACGCCAGGTTGAGCGCTTCGTGGAAAGTGCCCTGGTTGGACGCGCCGTCGCCGAAGAAGCAGATGGTGACCTGGTCGGTACCCTTGACCTTGGCCATCAGCGCCGGCCCGCAGGCCAGCGGCGCCCCTCCCCCCACGATTCCGTTGGCCCCCAGCATTCCCTTATCGACGTCGGCGATGTGCATCGATCCGCCCTTGCCCTTGCAGGACCCCGTGGCTTTCCCATAAAGCTCGGCCATCATGCTGTGCAGGTCCACCTTCTTGGCGATGCAATGCCCGTGGCCGCGGTGAGTGCTGGTGATAAAATCGTCATCGCGCAGGTTGGCGATGACCCCCACCCCGACCGCTTCTTCGCCCGCATAAAGATGCACGAATCCGGGAATCTTGCCTGCGGCGAACAACTTGTGAATCCGGTCTTCGAACTTGCGGATCAACACCATACGCTCATAGACCCACAGGATGGTGTTGCGGTTTATATCCATTTTCAGCTACCTCCACCTCTTCTGGCGGTCTGATTCACGCGCTGACAATCCGCTCGGGGGGAGACTCCAGGGTTTGCTTCACCTCTTGCAGGAAGGCGGCTCCCACCGCTCCATCGACCACGCGATGGTCCACCCCCAGCACCAGCTTCATTACCGGGACGATCTCGATTTTGCCGCCTTGGACCACCGGGGTGTCCTTGACCTTGCCGACAGACAGGATCCCGCTCTGCGGCGGATTCAGGATCGCGGTGAAAAAGTCGATATCGAACATCCCCAGGTTCGAAAGGGAAAAAGTGCCCCCGCGGAGGTCATCCATCTCCAGTTTCTTCCCTCGGGCCCGATCCACCAGGTCCGCTCTCCGGCGGACGATTTCGGTCAGGCTGCTTTCGTTGGCCCGTCGAATCACCGGCACCACCAGGCCGCCTTCCACGGCTACCGCCAGCCCGATGTTGATCTCCGCAGGGATTCTGATGTGCTCGGCCTCCAGGATGCCGGACAGGGTAGGGAACTTTTCCAGGGCCAGCGCAACCACTTTAATCAACAGATCGTTGTAAGTCAGCTTCCGGCCGGTTTCACGCTGGATAGACGGGAGCAACTTCTCCCGCCATTGGCCCATCCGGGTAGCGTCAATCTCCGTTGCCAGATAGATGTGGGGGGCTACCCAGCTTTTCGTCAACCTTGCGGCGATGATCCCTCGCATGCGCGTGATCGGGATGGTGGTGCCGGGGCGCGTCTCCCCCGGTTTTGCGACCTCCAGGGGCTGCGGTTCTTGCCAGGCCTTGACGGCGGCGAGCACGTCCTTCTCCGTGATTCGTCCTCCGGGGCCGGTGCCGGAAACGTTAACAATGTCCAATCCTTCTTCCCGCGCCAGCCTTTTGGCCAGGGGCGTGGCTCGCACGCGCTCCGGGGGCCTTGGGGAAGAGGCCGTGTCTTGCGAAGGGGCAGGGATGCGGTTGGGTTCCTCGACTGCTGCGGGGGTAGATGGAGCTTTTTCGGTTGAAAACTCCCGCTCATCAAACGCCTCGTCTTCCGAGGTGATCACCCCCAATAACTCGCCGATAGGTCTCACCTCCCCTTCCCGGACGACGATCTTCCGCAATATACCCGCGGCCGGCGCCTCCACGTCATAGGTAATCTTCTCGGTCTCAATCTGGACTACCACGTCGCCCGTGTTGATGCGGTCCCCTTCCTGGCAGGACCAGGCCACCACGGTCCCCTCCGTCATCTCCATTCCCAGCTTCGGCATCATGATTTTGGCGGCCATCTGAGAAAAGAACGATCGAAATAGTGTAAGGGTTCGCCCGGCTTGGCGCCCCGCGGTCCTTGCGTCCGGGGCCCGCCGGACCTAAAATCATCTTCCGTTCTTGCCTTGCCTATAAGTCTCTCTTACGAGGAATATCTGGTTTCAACGCTTGGCGATGCGGGGAATCATACCTTGGCCGGCCTCTGGCTTCAACCTAAGAATGCCAGAATTGACGCTGCGAGATTTTATAGCTGTTTTTAACAGAGAGCTGGTAGGCCCGAGCGGGCTCGAACCGCTGACCTCTACCGTGTCAAGGTAGCGCTCTAACCAGTCTGAGCTACGGGCCTGCGTCATGAAAGCAATCCATTAACGTAACGGAAAAGAATTTTACTACACCTCGGCTAGGGTATCCATTGGATGCGCGCGCGCGGTGCACCTGTGGGGTAGGTGAACTTAGAGTTCCGGCATTGGGGACCATCGTGAATCTCGATCCTTTTGAACGGGCCAAGTTTTGGACACGGCGTGAGGTCACCACGGCTCCCTCACACCAAGGTGATACACCGGACCGCCGGGAGTCCTTCCGCCGCTACGGTCCAACTCCGACCCTGATCGGGCGAAGCGAATATCTTTCCCTCTGACGTACCGAAAGCTACCTGGGAACCTGAGGCGGCCATGCAAAAGGTGTCGATGTTCGCGGAGAACCAATTCGGCAGGCCGGATTCACATCGCTCGAAGTTGCGGCCACCTTCCAGAGGTTTCCGGTAAAGGGCGGCCCGGCGAGTGGCCGGACCCGTGGATGCCGTAACCAGGACCGTCTCTTCGGCCACGGCGACCGCCCGTAGGTAGTCGGCGTGGAGTCCTTCCCCATCGAATTTCCAAGACCTGCCCCCGTCGGCACTGACTGCAAGTCCGTGGGCTGTTGCCGCCAGGACGAGCCCTGAGCCCGGATGGCAGAGGACTTGATGAACGTCGGCTTGAATATCGATGGTAGAGCGCCAGGATTGACCTCCGCCTTCCGATCGCAGCACGCCGCCGACGTGCACGTTGACGTAGATGGTGTCCTCCGGGCCTGCCGACATAGACCGCACATCCGGCGGCCCACCCCACGGAGTAAACCAATCCTCTCTTCCTTCTGCTTGCTCGAATGAATGCACTGTCTCAAGATGCGAGTCTCTGAGTGCAAGCAAATGAGCTTCTGATGTTCCTACGAGAGTTCCGGACGAGGTGAGCAGCAGGCAGTTTGCCTGCCAGGAGTCCACCGATGCGATGGGCTGCCAGTCGGCGTCGGAATCGCGATGCCAAATCTGGCTGCCACCGACGATACTCCACAGGCCCGAATCATTCTTGCCGATCCAAGTGATTTCGTGCCCGGCAAGGCGGATATTCGGGGCGTCGCTTAACTCATAGAGGCCGCTGCTTGTCCCCACCAAGACCTTGGTTAGCAAAGGTTTACCCTTGTGCCTACCTGCCGCGGCGATGGGGACGGCCGCCGCCACCGGGCCTGCCCCCTCCGCCTCCATAGCCACCACCTCGCCGGTCACCCCCTTGCTGTGGACGGGCCTCGTTGACCACCAAGGTCCGTTCCAGGAATTGCTTCCCGTTCAGGGTTTGGATGGCCTTCTCGGCCTCCTCGTCGTTGGTGATGGAAACGAAACCGAAGCCACGGGGTGTGCCCGAGTAACGATCTCGAATCAACGAGACGGTTTCCACAGTAGTAATTCCGGCTTCGGCGAACCACTCCTGCAACTGCTCCTCGCTCGCTTGAAAGGGCAAATTACCTACATAAAGCTTCTTCATAGCTACACTCCTCATGGGCCCGCCAGCACCACGATCGCCTGAATCAGCGCGGGGCGGAATCCCCTATTGTGATCCCGGATTGAACGGCGGACCTGACCTGCCGCTGCCAAGAATCACCACTTTGGAATCCTGAACTGCCGGCCAGTTTCGCGATGATTTCCATGCCCTTCCAGGTGAGGAACTGCGGGTTGATGCTTTGGGCGGCATTGAACGTCGGGAAGTCTGGAATTTCTTTTTGCCCACGACAGTAAGCAACCATAACAATACATCCAAAAGAGAAAAACCGAAAGCTGGATTAGAAATATTCTATTGAAAAGAGGAGGAGTCGGTGCCTTGTTATTGCTGACAATTCAGAGGAAAATACGACGATGGCGGAGATACTCCGGCGCAGTGACCGAGGTCGAGACCGGGGTCATGGGTGGGAATCGCCGAGGGGACTTTTGCAATGAGAGATGCGGAGATGAGCCCTTCCGATATCGAAAAAACTGAGTTCGATGTTTGTATCATAGGATCGGGAGCGGCGGGAGGAATCGCCGCGAAAGAGCTGTGCGAGCGTGGGGCGAAGGTTTGCATTCTGGAGATAGGTGAATGGAAGGACCCCGGCAAGGACTTTCGTGGCCACTCTTGGCCGTTTGAGTTTCCCCATCGGGGATATCGGGGTGAATACAGGGAACAACTGTTTGGTGCCTCGGCCGATTTCCCTCACTCCAATGCCGGACCGGATGCGGCCCCCTACTTGATTGTCCCGGCGGTAGGGGGCAAGACGCTGCTGTGGGCGGCGCACTCATGGCGCTTTGGACCCCGAGACTTCCGCATGCGCACTCTCCATGGAGTGGGAGAGGATTGGCCCCTCCATTACGACGATCTGGCGCCCTATTATGACCGCGCCGAACAGTTCATGGGTGTGTGCGGAATGCGGGACGGGTTGGAGGTGTTCCCGGATGGGAATTTCCTTCCGCCCCTGAATTTCCGCTGTGGAGAACTGCAAATTGGCCGCGCGCTGGCCCGCGTCGGGCCACAGTTTAAGATGATTTCCACGCGCAAGGCGATCAATACGGTGCCTCATGGCGGTCGGCCGCCGTGCCACTACTGCGGGCACTGCATGAAGGGCTGCGACGTGGACGCCAAGTACACCTCAGCCGCCGCGGCCATTCCCGCCGCCTTGCAGAGTGGACGGTGCACGCTGGTTACCGAAGCGATGGCTACCCAGATCCTGCTCGATCCTGCGGGGAATCGGGTGGGGAGTGTGGTTTTTCGGGAGCTTAAATCCCGCCGGGAACGGAGAGTACGATGTCGCGCGGTGGCGGTGGCCTGCGGGCCCGTCGAATCCGCTCGGCTCCTTTTGCTTTCCCGTTCGAAGCAGTTTCCTGAAGGGCTCGCGAACCGCTCGGGAGAGGTGGGTAAGAATCTACAAACCACGATCAATCTGTTGGTCTGGGGCTACTTGCAATCGCTCGTGGGAAGTCCGGGAGTCAACGACGACGGGACCGATGCTTTCCACGGTGCCATTCCCAACCCTTACTATGAGCAAGCGCATCCCGATTTTCCCAACGGCTACTTGATTAACGTCGGTTCGGGGTCTCAACTTGTGAATTGCGCCGGCGGGCCCGACTGGGGCGGCTTGAGTCAGGTGCCGGGGTTCGGCCGCGATTATAAGAGGAAAATTCGGGCCACGTTGCCGGGCTTGGTTGCCCTGGGTTGCCAAGGGCAGACTCTCGCCAGCTCCAGTAATTTTATAGACCTTGATCCCGAGCTTCGGGACAGGTTTGGCTTTCCGGCAACACGGCTGAATTACCGATTGGGAGAGAGCGAGTTGGCTATGATGCGCGATATGGTGGAGGTGACGCGGACCATTCTGGAAACGGCCGGCGGGTCAGTGCTCCTGAGCGGGCCCGGTGTTATCGATCCCACTCATTACGTCGGGACTTGCCGGATGGGAACCGATCCTGCGCGTTCCGTTCTCAACGCCTTTTGCCGATCCCATGATGTGAAGAACCTCTTCGTGGTGGATGGCAGCGGCTTTCCTTCTTATCCGGATAAGAATCCGACCGAGACCGTGATCGCCGTGGCGCTCCGTGCGGCCGAGTACTTGGCCGAGCAGCTTCGCATCGGGAGTATTTGACGGGTGATGGGGTCGTTTCCCTCCCGCGAGCCCGGCTTGGAGACCCTCCCATTGAACTCAGGAGAAGAAATGGATCGAGGCGCAGCCTGGAAGCTTCTTGCGGAATTTACTCAAGGGGAGAGCTTGCGAAGACATGCGCTGGCGGTGGAAGCCTGCCTGCGTGCTTACGCACGAAAGTTCGGCGAGGACGAGGCGACCTGGGGTGCCGTCGGCTTGCTGCACGACTTCGATTATGAAATGTATCCCGAGGTGCCTGAACATCCTTGGAAAGGGAGTGAAATTCTTGCTCAGCGAGGCTACCCGGAGCCGTTCCGCAAGGCGATCCTGGCGCACGCGGACTACACCGGAGTTCCTCGGGATACGCTACTGGCTCGGGCCCTGTTTGCCTGCGATGAACTGGCCGGGTTTATCACGGCCTGTTCACTGGTTCGCCCCAGCAAGATCGCGGGACTCAAATCCAAATCGGTCCGGAAACGCATGAAGGATAAAAGATTCGCTCGCAAGGTGAATCGTCAGGACATCGTCCGGGGAGCCGAGGAGCTGGGCATGGACTTGAACCAGCACATTGACTTTTGTATTGCAGCCATCGAAGGCGTCGCCACCCAGGTGGGTCTCGACAGTAAAGGATAAGGCGCGGTGGGAAGATTGGAAATTGCATTCCGGCAGCGCCAGACGGGTCTTTCGGGTCTGCGCTGTCGATGCGGGTTATTCAAATGACCACGGATTCCTGGTAGAGGCCGAAGACTTTGCGCAGGACGTCGGAGATTTCCCCCACCGTGGCGTAGGTTTCCAAAGCTTCCAGGAGGGGAGGAATCAGATTTGTTTCTCCGCGCGCGGCTTGTTCCACGGCCCGCAATCGCAGTTGGACTCGACCGGAGTCGCGCCGGGCGCGGAGCTTTCGGAGGCGTTCAACCTGCTCGGGTTCGATCTTCGGGTCAATCCGCAGTAAGGGTGGATTGGGTTTTTCCCCGGTGCGGAAGCGGTTGACTCCCACGATGATTTGCTTTTCGGACTCCAGATTCCGTTGCGCTTGAAAGGCTGCTTCCTGGATTTCCTGCTGCGTGGTGCCCGCCTGAATAGCCTTCAGAGCTCCGCCCAGGGCATCGATTTTTTCGATCCAGGCCCGGGCCTGCGCCTCAAGCTGATTCGTCAAGGATTCGACGTAGTAGGAACCCCCTAGCGGATCTATCGTGTTCGTCACACCACTCTCGTAAGCGATGACCTGTTGGGTGCGGAGGGCCAGCAAGGCGGAATCTTCCGCGGGCAGCCCCAGGGCTTCGTCCCGCGCATTGGTGTGGATCGACTGGGCGCCACCCAGCACTGCCGCCAGAGCCTGCAGGGTGACTCGGACCAGATTATTATTCGGCTGCTGCGCGGTCAGCGTGGAGCCTGCCGTCTGGGCGTGAAAGCGAAGCATCCACGAACGGGGGTCGCGAGCTTGGAAGCGTTCGCGCATCAGGCGTGCCCAGAGCCGGCGGGCGGCTCGAAACTTGGCCACCTCCTCCATGAAATGGTTGTGGACGTTAAAGAAGAAGGAGAGGCGAGGAGCGAAGTCGTCTACCTGAAGCCCCTGCGCGAGTGCCGCCTCGACGTAGGCTACCGCATGGGCGAGCGTAAAGCCCACTTCCTGCGCGGCGGTGGCTCCCGCCTCGCGCATATGGTAACCGCTGATGGAGATCATGTTCCATGCGGGAAGATTTTCACGGCAGTAAGCAAAGATGTCGGTTGCCAATCGTAGGGAGGGTTGGGGCGGATAGATATAGGTGCCGCGGGAGACGTATTCCTTCAGGATGTCATTCTGTACGGTTCCGGAGAGCTTTCGCGTGTCGGCGCCCTGCTTTTTGGCTACGGCAACGTAGAGGGCGAGCAGAACGGGCGCGGTAGCATTGATCGTCATGGAAGTGGACACCCGGTCGAGCGGGATGCCCTCAAACAGCCTCTCCATGTCTTGCAGCGAGTCGATGGCGACTCCGGCGCGGCCCACCTCGCCGAGAGCCTGCGGATGGTCGGAGTCGAGACCGATCTGCGTCGGCAGATCGAAAGCCACCGAGAGGCCCATTTGCCCTTGGGAAAGCAGATAGTGGTACCGGCGGTTGGATTCCACGGCGCTTCCGTATCCGGCGTACTGGCGCATGGTCCATAGCCGCTGCCGGTACATCTTCGGATAGATTCCGCGCGTGAAGGGATACTCGCCCGGCACTCCCTCTTCGCGCCGGTGCGGACCTTCGGCGGCGTAGAAAGGATCAATGGAAATGCCCGCAGAGGTGCGGATCGGGTCCGGACTTTTCCGGGGTGTCTTGGGCTTCATTTCGGAGGGGAATTATACCTCTGAGAGTTTAGGGCTACCGCGCTAGTTTCCAAGGGTTTACCTACCGTACCGCTCGAGCCTTGAGAAGGGAATAAAGCGCCAGAATCAGCAGCCCCGTAAACACGCCCACGTAAAGATAAAAGTTCCACAAACCGTTTTCCGGATACTCCTGGTAGCTCCGCCAAGTCAGAAAGGTTTCGTGTCCCGCTTTGGCGGCCAGCAGAAAAAAGACGAGGGCCACCGCGAGATGAAAAGCCCTTACCGTGGCGTGCCAGACGCGCTGCCACCAGGCCTTGAGCAGGGTGATAATCGTGGCAAGTTGCATAGCTCTCTAGCGGGCTTGTTTTCTGCTCTACCGCTTGGTTTATTATCTTAGCGAGAATTTAAGGTTTCATCTAGCCCTTCTTCTCTTCCTCGCCGCATCCTGGCCTTCCCCAGTAAAGTTATCGCGGTCGCGGGGAATGGAGGGCAGCGGAGACCGTGATTGTTCGCTGGGCTACGGTTCGTTATAATGCGCGTTCGGCCGGGACATGAAGATTGCCAAGAAGTTTCTCATCTCGGGACGAGTGCAGGGTGTGGGATACCGCTGGTTCGCCGAGGAATGGGGCAATGGGTTGGGCTTGGCCGGTTATGTAAAGAATCGGGCCGATGGCCGCGTGGAGGCCTATGCCGTTGGGGTTCCCGAACGGCTACGGGTTTATAAGGCGCATCTGGAAGAAGGTCCCGCCGGCGCTCGCGTGACCGGAATCGAAGAGAGCGAATCGGATGTTGATTCGACCTACAAGTCCTTTCGCATCGAGGGGAGTTGGTAAGAACGCGGTGGAGCTTCGGGGCGCGGAGCGGCATCGCGTGGGAACCCACCCATTCTAAAAATTCCCAATCTCAGGGGGAGGTCGCTCGTGGAACAGTTGCGCAAATTGATTCGGGAAGTGCCTGATTTTCCCAAACCGGGAATTCTCTTCTATGACATTACGACGCTGCTGAAGGATTCCACCGGGCTCCGAGCCACGGTGGACCACTTGGCAGACCACTATGCCAGCTTAAAGGTGGACTGCGTTGTCGGCATCGAGGCGCGGGGATTCATCTTTGCCCCACTGGTGGCCTACCGGTTGCAAACCGGGTTCGTGCCGGCTCGAAAGCCCCGGAAGCTGCCGGCCCCGGCGGCTCGGGAGACCTACAGCTTGGAGTACGGCCAGGATTCGCTGGAAATTCACAAGGATGCCGTCACGGCGGGCCAAAAGGTGCTCGTTATTGATGATCTGCTGGCGACCGGAGGGTCCGGGTCGGCCGTGGTGCGGCTCGTGGAATCTCTGGGTGGAAAAGTTGCGGGCCTTGGCTTTGTGATTGAGCTCGACTTCCTCAAGGGGCGGGAAAAACTCGCCGGCTACGACGTCTTCTCCCTCCTTCACTATTCAGAGTGAATGGCTCCTTAGCTTTTGCGTCGCGGACGTGCTCAACGTTGATCTCCTGCGTGAAGTGGACAAGCTTCACGGGAGACGCCGTCGGCTGCAAGATTTCTCGGAAAAGTTGTCTATTGCGGACCTGCGAGTTTCGCCGGCTCGGTGAGCTTGGTCGGTTGGGGTCCCTGTGAGTCGTGGGTAAAGTTGTCCGCAAAGACCTGATAGCCCCGGTTCGGCGGGAACAGATCCGCCATCAACTCCAGGCGGTACCGGAGAGCCGGGACCGGCAGGTGGTGGGGGCCGATGCGAACCTCCACGTCGTGCCAGAGTCCGTGCATGTACTCGGCCAGAGTAGCCGAGAATGACCGCGCCACATACTCTTCCCGTTTCGGACCCTCGTCTCCGGCGGCCAGGAGGGTCTTCTTCACTTCAAAGGTTTCCTCGTCGATCTCGCCGGGAACGCCCGTCGCCAGTTCGTCCTCAATCACTTTCCGGTAGCGGGCCATCTCTTCGGGTCCGGACCGCGATTGTAAAATCTCTGCGGTGGCTGCCAGCAGTTCAAATCCCGTATCGTGGGCATTCAGTTCGCGGCAGGCCAGGAGAATTTCCATGACCTCCCCTTGCTCAAGCCAAACGGCTGTGTGAGTGTCCCCGGCGGGTTTCTCCTCTCGAACCACGTCCCCGTCGGGCAGACATTGGATATAAGGAACCACCCGAATCCGCAGGGGGCGAAGGCGGCCTGCGATCCCCTCGGGTATGGCGCTCACCGGCTCGCGCACCATCGTGCGCTCCTCGGACCGGCTCAGGAGGACAGACGAACAGTATTCCCAGTCGTGCGCCAGACGGAAAACGACGCCGGGGGGCTGTTCTACATATTTTCGCACCGGAATGGAGGGTCTTTTCGTCATGGCCGCGAGTCTCATTCCGGCCCCCCACGGACGTTGATCCGCAGCCGGGAGCCGAGTCTCTCCTTATATATTGGCTTTCCGAGTAAATGGTGGTTCCGGCGGCTGAAAACCCGGACATCCAGGAGCCGGTTGGCGCCGCACGGATCACCCGGCAGGATAACCTTGAGGTAGTTGCTGCTCAGAGCCAGACGACCCTGTTCGGTGGTCTCCTCCAAGCTTAGCACGGACAGGATTCGTCCCCGGCTGGCCTCCAGGAAGGCTTCCTGTTTGGTGGCAATGATGGATCGAATCTCCCGGCTCCTCTCTCGTGCCACCCGCCCGTTCACCGGATGGGAAGACCGTGCAGCGGCGGTCCCCTCGCGCGCCGAGTACGGAAATACGTGGAGGTAGGTGAAAGGCAGCGACTCGATGAAGCGCGCGCTGGAGCGGTGATCCTCGTCGGTTTCCTCCGGGAAGCCGACCATGACGTCCGCGCCGATGGCGGCTTCGGGAACCTTTTCGCGTGCGGCCACTACCCGTTCGGCATATTGGCTCGTCCAATAGCGCCGGTTCATTCGCCGCAGGATTCGGTCGCAGCCGCTTTGCAACGGGATATGGAAATGCTTGGCCAAGCGGGGTTCGGTGGCTACCAGGTCAATCAGTTCGCCGCTTACATCCATCGGTTCAATCGAGCTGATGCGGAGCCTCGCCAGAGTGGTTTGCGATAGAATCTGCTGCAACAGGTGCAGAAACCGGGTCGGGGTGGGAAGGTCCTTTCCGTAGCTGCCCAGGTTGATGCCGGAAAGAACGATCTCCTGATAGCCGGCATCCTGAAGCCGGCGCACTTGGTCGAGGACTTTTTGCGGGGCAAGGCTCCGGCTGGGTCCCCGCACGTAAGGAATAATGCAATAGGCGCAGCGGGCATTGCAGCCGTCTTGAATTTTCAGGGTGGGCCGGGTCCTTGCTTTGCCGTACACCGGGTCCGCCATCAATTCCCCTGGTTCGAAAATGTCGCCGACCAGTACCTTGGCCCGCGCCATTTCCGGCGGGAGACGGTCACGCGGGTGATCCGTCTGGGAGGGGAATCCCCGGAGCTGGTCGAGCGAGACGAACGATTGCGGGGTTGCGCCGGGAACCGCTTCGTTCCGGGGACTCGCCGGCTCTCCGAGTAGCTGCCGAATGTGATGCTTATGGGAGTTTCCCACCACCCAGCGGACGCCCTCGAACTGTGCCAGCTCTTCGGGTGCCCGTTGCGCGTAGCAGCCGGTTACCAGAATCCTGCAAGACGGGTTGCGACGGTGAATCCGCCGGATCACCCGGCGCAATTCTGCATCTGCGGTGGCGGTTACCGTGCACGTATTCAGGAGAGCTACCTGGCAGCTCTCGGGGCCGGCAGCTTCTTCCCATCCTGCGTCGAGGACCTGGCTGCGGAGCGCAGCCCCATCCGCCTGGTTGGCACGACAGCCGAAATTGAGAATTCGAAAGGACCGCATCTCGATAGGCATTCTATGCACTCCGGGCGGGATGCTCAACCCCGTATCAGGCGTTGGGTTGTTTGATCCGGCCTGGGTGCGCGGATCGGAAGCAGCCGCAGACCCGCCGGGAAGAGTCGTGGCGCGGCTGAAAAGGCCGAAGAATCCGCTCGGAGCCGATTCGTCTCCCCCCAAAATGCAAAACCTATGTTAACGTAAGATGGTACGTCCTGTCGGGTTAAATTCCGCCTGAACGTTGCAATCCCAGATCAGTGGATGGAGAAGAGTTGCGCGGCACACATGCGGTGTGTCCCTCCTACTATGGTATCCAAGAACGGTTTTCGGCTCTCGAAAGTTTTGATCCTGTCCTTGGGTCACTTCAGTGTGGATTTCTATGCCGGCTTTTTGCCGGTGCTGGTGCCGGTTCTCCAGCAGGCCATGGGATTTTCCCTTACCCAGGCGGCTTTCCTGATTTCCGCCTTGACTCTTTCGGCCTCTCTTTCGCAATCCTTCTTCGGCTATGTATTCGACCGCTGGCGCAATACGGCGATGGTGGCTCTGGCGCCGGCAGCGGCTGCGGTGACGGTGAGTTGCTTGGGAATCATGCCGTCCTATCCGACCCTGGTCATGCTGGTGATCGCCAGCGGGGTGGCCGTGGCGGCGTTTCACCCTCACGGGGCAGCTTTGACGGCGATTGAGAGCGGAGACCGCCACAGCGTGGGGATGTCGATCTTCGTCACCGGCGGCACAGCCGGGGTGGCCGTGGGGGCGCTGGCGGCCTCGACGCTGGTGCAGGCCGCAGGACTGCCGGCCACGGTTTACGCCATGGGATTCGGGCTGGCCATGGCCTATCTGATTCGCAGAAACATCGGCGGAGAGAGATTGGCTGCGCCGGGCTCTTCTCAGCCGGGCGGTCCTTTCACGGGGGGATATAGCTTTCTGTTATTTCTGGGTCTGTTGGCGATGATGCGGGCGTTCATCATCATGGGATTCCAGAGTTTCGTTCCACTTTACATTACCGGCCAAGGCGCGACTCTTCCCACGGTGGGCGTGACCCTGTTCGTGTTTGGTATTTTCGGAGGATTGGGCGGTTTGACGGGCGGTAGTTGGGCGGAACGGATCGGAGAAAAGGGGGTGCTCTCAGCCTCGTTTCTCATCCCGATTCCCCTCTTTCTCGGTTACCTGCTATTGGGAAGCACCGTTGCGGGGATCGCCTGCTTCGGCCTGGCCGGCTACTCGATTTTCACCGGTGTGCCCGTATTGATTGCGATCAGTCAGCGGAGTTTTCCCAAGCGGGTGGGAACGATGTCGAGCCTTGTCATGGGCGTGAGCTGGGGGGTCGCCGGGCTGTGTCTTACGCCGACCGCGGCGATCGCTGAGCGAGTGGGGCTTTATACCACCCTTTGGGGACTCGGTTTGGTCGGATTTGTGGGATTCGGAATTGTGTTACTGGTGTTTGCCAAAAAGCCGGCTCCCGCGGCTCCCACCACCACCGCTGAACCTGAAAATTGGGAGACGACGTAGCTACTTTTGAGGATAGCTGCCAAGCGTGTTCCCTCCTTATAAGCGCTCCTTCTTGCAGGCTGCCGAGCCGCAAGGCGCTGCTTAGCTGCTGCGATTCGACGCTGCCCTAGTGTTGTGTCCCAGATAATTCTTTACAGGATTGCACCTTGTCAAGGATGACATCAGCCGTGGCCTTCCAAATGAAGGGGTGCGGCTGGTTGTTCCAGGTGGAGAGCCATGCATAGATGGAGCGCTCCAACTCTTGAACACTGAGGAACGTACCGCGCCGGATCATGCGTTGGGTGATGAGGCCAAAGAAACGTTCGACCTGATTGAGCCAGGAACTGCTGGTGGGGGTAAAGTGAAAATGGAATCGTCGGCGCTTTCGAGGTTTGAGCCAGCGTTGGACTTGAGCACCCTTGTGAGTGCCGTAGTTGTCCATCACGAGATGCACATCCAGATCCGGAGAGACTGCCTTCTCGATTTGATTGAGGAACTTCACGAACTCCTGACCACGATGGCGCGGCCAGCAACTGCCAATGACCTTACCGTTGACGATATTGAAAGCCGCGAACAGAGTCGTCGTGCCATGGCGTTTGTAATCATGGGTCTGGCGTTCGGGCAATCCGGGACGCAACGGCAGGATTGGAGCGGTCCGGTCCAGGGCCTGAATCTGACTCTTCTCGTCCACGCAAAGCACCAGAGCCCGGTCCGGCGGGTCCAGATAGAGACCGACAATGTCCCGGACCTTGGCCTCAAACTGGGGATCGTTCGAGATCTTGAACTTCTCGACCCGATGCGGCTGGATATCGAAACGCTCCCAAACCCGATGCACCATCATTCGCGATACATGCATGTGTTGGGCCAGTGTCCGGACGCTCCACTGGGTGGCGGCGGCGGGCCGGGTCTTCAACGTCGTGTCCAGAATCGCACGCTCCAGTTCTGACGTCAGGACGCGCCGCGACCGCTTCCGGGTCGGTTTCGCAGTCAGGGCGCTCACGCCACCCTCTTCGAACGCGGCCCGCGCTGCAATCACGGTCGGCCGCGACAGACCCAACTCCCGGGCAATCGAGTAATTAGCCACTCCACGGTGAGCCAGCAGCAGGACCCGGCATTTCTGGGCCACCCTCTGAGGGGTATTCCCAGAACGCACCAGAGATTCAAGCTGTCGTATCGTCGGTTCGTCGATGTCAATAGCGGCGGCGGCTTCAAACATGCCGCTGATTAGATCATGGGCGTGGACATATGTAAACTATTATATGGGACGGGACACTAGATTAAGATTACGACAGTTCCGTCTGCCCCGGAATCGCCACCGGCGGGACAGGTACCTCGCCCCACTCAAGCTTATCGGGCCCCAGTTTTTCCTGGGAATTCAGGGCTTGATCCCAACTCACCGCCTTCCCCGTATAGGCCGACATGCGTCCCATAATGGCCGTCAAGGTGCCCTCGGTGACGTTCTTCAACTCATTGAACGGCTTTCCGGCCCGGATGCTTGCGATCAGGTCCGTATGCTCTTGGATGTAGGGATTGTTATCTTTTCCGGGCAAGCGCCACTTTTTTTTGCCCGTGATGGTGTAACGGTCGGCTTGGCAGAAGCCCTCCTCGCCGGTCAGTGCCTCGGAGACGCTGTTGGCGCAGCCGGGGATTTGCCGGCACATGCTCATGAGGTGACACCCGCTTTCGTATTCGTAATCGATGGTGAAGTGATCGTAGATGTGCCCGTAGTCGGAGGTGGTTCGCTGCTGGCGTCCGCCCATTCCGACGGCCCGAACCGGGTGGGCGCCGAGGGCCCAGTTGACCACGTCCAGATTGTGGACGTGCTGCTCGACGATGTGGTCGCCCGAGAGCCAGGTGAAATACAACCAGTTTCGCAGTTGCCACTCCATGTCGCTCCAGCCCGGTTGCCGCTTCTTGACCCATAACGCTCCCTGGTTCCAATAGCAGCGGGCCGCCAGGATTTTTCCGATAGCCCCGTCGTGGATGCGTTGCATCGTTTCCCGATACCCGATCTGATGATGCCGCTGTGTGCCGGCACCGATGCCGAGCCCTTTGGCTTTGGCTTCTTCATAAGTTGCGAGTACCGACCGGATGCCGCTTCCGTCCACCGCCGTCGGCTTTTCCGTGAAGATGTTCTTGCCCGCCGCTACCGCAGCTTGCAGATGCGCGGGACGAAAGGCAGGGGGCGTGGCGAGTATGATGTAGTTCACATCGTCGGCAATAACCTTTTCGTAAGCGTCGAAGCCGACATATTGCCGTTCTTCGGGAATGTCCAGCTTGTCGGCGAATTGCTTTCCCAGCAACTGCCGGCTGGTATCCAGGCGGTCTTTGAATACGTCTCCCATCGACACCAGCTTGACGTTCGGAGCGCCGGTGAGAGCGTCCCGAACGGCGCCGGTGCCGCGCCCCCCGCATCCGATGAGGCCCACCTTGATCGTATCGCTGCCGGCAGGGTGCGCTGCCCGCGCAATACTGAGTCCCGATGCGACGGCTCCTCCCAGAGCGGCCAGCGTTGAACTCTGCAAAAAGTCACGGCGTGAGGAGACGGTTTTTCGATTCTTCCCTGATTGGCGCATGATCTTGCCCTCCACAAAAAATAAAAAAATACGTAAGATAAGGAAGCGATTCCTCCGTATGTCATATCAACGGTTACCCGGATCCAGGGAGTTACAATCTCATTGTAGTTCAACTCGCCCGGGAATGGCGGTCCCAAATTCAGTTCCGTGGATGGAATGAAATGATGAATCCCGTCCTGCCTTGATTCTGAAATTCGCCCGGGCGCCCGCTCCACCGCGTGTGACACCGGAGAGCTCGGTAGCACCGGGCGGAACCTGAAAATACGGGTTGGCTGGCGCAGACCTTTCAGGTCTGCGGGGCAAAGTCCCCTCAGTTTGCAGATCGTCCAGTCTGCGCCCGGGCGCCGGCACTTGTTAGTAATGGAACTTTTTGACCTTGGAGCGGAGCCCGCGAAGATTTTCCTGCTCCTGAAGCGGTCGCACGATGCGAAATCCCACGAAGATGGCTTCCGTGTGCCACCAGATACTTTGCGGGATCTGCGGGTCCCGCATACTCCAATTTTCCTCGGAGGGGTGGCGGGCGGCGGAGCGGAGCCGGGGGGCTTCATCATCCCAGGAGCCACCTCTGACGACGTGAGGATATTTTCCCCGGGTGGGAAGCAAAACCGGCACGAGCGCAGGGGTGCGGAGATCAAAGGTCTTATAAAAGTCCTTGTCGTAGTGGTCCAGGCACCACTCGGCTACGTTGCC
The DNA here is from genome assembly GCA_965222885.1 of Terriglobia bacterium. Lineage (GTDB taxonomy): Bacteria > Acidobacteriota > Terriglobia > UBA7540 > JAPUME01. The sequence goes on along the minus strand of OZ244973.1, from coordinate 3,092,028 downwards.
GTGCATGTCGTAGAGTCCCCAGGGATTCGGTTTCTTGGCGGCGACTCGATGGGGGCGGTCTTCCGAGTTATCCAGAAACCAGGCGTGCTCGCCCAACCGCGCCGCCTCGTCGCCGAAGTGGTAACGGGTCGTGGTGCCGGCCCGGCAGGCGTATTCCCATTCGGCTTCGGTCGGTAGACGGTAAGTCTTGCCGGTTTTGTTCGAAAGCCAGCGGCAATACTCCATGGCGGCATGATGAGTGATCGAAATCACCGGCAACCCACCGCGGCCGTAGCCGAAGGTTTCGTCGGCGTAGGGCGGAGTGGGGCGGCTGATGGCGTCGGCCTGCTTTTCCGATTCGCTCTGTTGGCCCAGGTCCACGCCCTGCCGATCCTTCCTGCGAATATCCATGCTGAAGGCGAAAAGATCGTACTCCTCCCAGGTTACTTCCGCCTTTCCCATCCAAAAGGGACGGATGGTTACCGGATGCTGGGGTCCTTCATCGTCGGAGCGATGCGCCTCGCTGCGGGGACTTCCCATAAGAAATGTTCCCCCCGGGATCGGAACCATTGCGAAGGAGATGTTGGTCCCGGGGATCGTATCAACGTAAGGCTTCATCTCGGCCGGAGACGCTGGATCCTCTTGTGGCTGAGCCGGTGGGGCGAAAATCCCGGCCAGCGTCCACGTCGCTGTGAGTAGCATTGCGGAAATGAGAAGCCATCGCAAAGCAGACAAGGTCACGGGCCGGCCTCCTTCCTGTGCCGGTGTGTTGGCCGGGTGGCTGGGGTAGGATGCAACGATTCAGCCGGAAAGACCCTCCGGGGGTTAAGGTTCCGAATGTATTGGTTTAGATTCCCGAGTCTGGTGTTGATGACGTTGTTGTTGGCGTACGCCGCTGCGAGCTTCTCACCCGGGCCGGAGCTGGATCGCTTCGAATTTTCCGAAATCCACATGGGGACCCGGGTCCGGCTCGTTCTCTACACTCAGGACCGAGCCGCTGCGGCCAAAGCCTCGCAGGCTGCCTTTCGTAGAATTGCTCAACTCGATGATAGCATGAGCGATTATCGACCCATGAGCGAGTTGATGCGTCTCTCGCGGCAGGCCGGCAGCGGGCCGGTCGAGGTGAGCGAGGACCTGTTCGGCGTCTTGCAGCAGTCGCAGGAGATGGCCCGGCGAACCCAGGGGGCCTTTGACGTGACGCTGGGTCCTGTGGTCCGGCTTTGGCGTCGGGCTCGGAGGCGAGGCGAGTTGCCCGACCCGGCACGTCTCACCCAGACCAGGGGGCGGGTGGGTTATGAGAAACTCCGCTTGGACCTGAAGACGCGGACGGCTCAATTGATGATGAAAGGAATGTTGCTCGACCTGGGTGGCATTGCCAAGGGCTATGTTGCTGACCAAGCCCTGGCGGTACTGAAACAGCACGGCTTCCCGCGCGCCTTGGTGGATGCCGGTGGGGATGTCGTGGTGGGCCTACCGCCGCCGGGCCGCGCAGGATGGCGAGTCGGCGTGGCTTCGTTGGGTTCAGACGGAAAACGTTACCTGATGCTCCGCGCCTCGGCGGTCTCTACTTCGGGAGACGCCGAACAGTTTGTCGAGATCGGCGGGAAACGCTACTCGCACATTGTCGATCCGCGAACCGGCGTGGGCCTGATCGGCTCCGGCAGCGTAACGGTGATGGCTCCCACGGGAACGCTCTCCGATAGTCTGGCCACGGCGGTCAGCGTCCTGGGGCCTGAAAAGGGAATGGCCCTGATTGACTCCATCGCAGGCACGGGGGTCTTGATGATGCAATCGACCGAGGACGGCATCCATACCTTCGAGCACAACTTTGGGAATGAAACCCAAAACTTGCCAGGGGGAGAATAAAGCAGGCTACGCCTCGGTCTGGATGCGATGGCTGGGGTTGGGCGGTCTGGCTGCGGCTAAGATGGCTCTGGCCACCGGCTCGGGTGTGGCGTCGAGCTTAATGATGCGGGTCACTGGACGGTCCCGTTGGTTGGGTTTCTCTTTTATGGATGGGCCTTCTGTAAGGGTTTAGGCTTCAGGTTTATATAGGCTTCAAATAGAGCTTCAAGACGGGCTACCCGTTCACGTAACCACGTAACCCGCTAACTTCCCTGCGAATCTCTAACTGGCCTTTGTAGAGAAGACCGCCAAAAACAACGCCTGTGCTATATAGGGTAACGCCTGTTCCGATGATAGCGATGTTTTCCTGACTCATAATGCCTCCGCTGGCAGGTCTTTTATAGGGGCTGGAGTTTGGGATGCAGGAAGGCTCCGAATAGAGCTTCGAGGTGGGCCACTCATTTCCTTACTCCTTTCGCCTTAACCCTTTAACATTATACCATACTAACCTGATTCAGTAATTTGACTTTCCCTGCCGGCGGGCAGTCATTCCGAAGTGGACAACCGAAAGAGCTTGGCCTAATATGGGTCACGCATCGACAGCGAAAATCGGAAATGAAACTCTTTCAACTGTGAATGGAGAGAAATTCCATGAAGAGAACTTTGCTTTCAGGTTTGCTTGCGTTGACGCTGGGGGCGTGCAATGCCGCTTACGAACCCAATGGGACCACCGCCGGGACAGGTGCCTCCGAGGACGGCTGGATCAGTCTGTTTGACGGGCAGACGCTTGACGGATGGAAGTGGAGCGCGCACGGCGAGAAATCCTTCCGGGTCGAGGACGGAGCGATTGTGGCGCAAGGGCAACCCTTCAGTCATCTGTTCTACGACGGCGAGGTGAACGGCGGGATGTTCAAGAGCTTCGAATTCAAGGCGGAGGTGATGACCCGGCCCAACTCGAACGGTGGCATCTACTTCCACACCCGATTCCAGCGCACCGGCTGGCCCCAGGTCGGCCTGGAAGTTCAGGTGAACAACACCTACGCGAAGGACCCGACCAAGACGGGAAGCCTTTACAACATACAGAACTTCACGGAGGCTCCGGCTCCCGACAACGAGTGGTTCACCGAGCACGTCATCGTGCGCGGCAACCACGCGGTGGTGAAGATCAACGACAAGACGGTGGTGGATTGGACCCAACCCGACGATTGGAATGGAGTCACCGCTTCGGACTCCGACGGCAACCCGATCACCCATCTGCACCAGCGCCTGGCCGGCGGGACGTTCGCGTTTCAGGCACACGACCCCAACAGCACGGTCCTCTACAGGAATATAAGGGTCAAGCCGCTGCCCTAGCAGGATGCTGAAAGAGTGGCTCCCTGTCATTCCGAGCGAAGCGCGGAATCGGCTTTCGCACCTCAGTTCGTTGCCGGCGAAGCAGATTCCGAAGCCCGGCGCGAGACTACGGACCGAGCCGCTGGTTCTCTCGGCTGTGCGAGGTGCGCCTCGACCTCCCCGTTTGAAGTTCCGCCGGAATCCACTGTACAGGTTAGGGGGCGTGCCAAACGAGCCGGGATTCCCCCCATCGCGGCCGGGGCGAGGTGAGCTTGTCCCAAGAGGGCTACCGGCGTATGATTGTGCGAGAAGGTAAAGTTGAAGTTGGAGACTTCGAGGGTCTCGGCCTATGAGGGCCTTCAAGGCTGAATAGCAACGCGGCGCAATGCGTGCGTCCTCAAACTCCACCCAGGCGAGAGGAGTTTGTTTTTTCTTCTTGACCTAGCCGACGACATTATAGACGGAAATTCCGGTTATGATATTGTCTTTAAGGGACACACCCATTCTCTCCAAGTGCCGTAGTTTGTGGGAAATCCGAGCTGTATTGGTTCCCCTTCTGTTTTTCCTCGTCGTGCGTAGCATCCCTGTCGTGGGCGCCGAAGAGGGGAAGCTTGACCCCCAGGCCATCGAATTTTTTGAGAGACAGGTCCGCCCGGTTCTCGCGCAGCAGTGCTTCTCGTGCCACGGACCCTCGCAGCAGGTTTCCTCGCTGCGACTCGATTCCCGCAACCACATGTTAAAGGGAGGAAGTAAGGGCCCCGCCATTGTCGCCGGCCGTGCCGCCGAAAGCTTGCTGGTGAAGGCCATTCGCCACGAGGGACTCAAGATGCCGATGGGCGGCAAGCTCAAGGAGGAAGAGATCGCCGCCATCGAGAAATGGATCAACCTGGGTGCCCCGTGGCCCGCGAAAGCGGCCCAAGGCGCGTTGGGACCTGGCGACCCCGGCTTCTATGAGAAGATCACGAAAGAGCACTGGGCTTTCCAGCCCGTGCATGAGCCCAATCCGCCGACGGTGAAGGATAAATCCTGGTCCGACCATCCGGTGGACCGGTTCGTTCTTGCTGCGCTGGAAGAGGCAGAGCTGAATCCGTCCTCGCTGGCCGACCGGCGGACGCTCGTCCGGCGCTTGAGTTTTGTTCTCACGGGCCTCCCTCCTACGCCCCTGGAAGCCGAGTTGTTCGTGCGCGACCCGTTCCCGGATGCGTACGAAAGGCTAGTCGACCGCCTACTCGCGTCGCCCCATTTCGGCGAGCACTGGGCCCGTTACTGGATGGACGTGATGCGGTTTGCCGAAACCTTCGGCAACGACTGGAACTACGAGCTCCACGGCGCCTGGATTTACCGCGACTACCTGATTCGCGCGTTCAACCAGGATCTCCCCTTCGACCAGTTCATCCGGGAGCATTTTGCCGGCGACCTGCTTGAAAATCCGCGCATTAATCGCGAAGAAGGGATCAACGAATCGGAAATCGGCACGGCTTTCTTCCGTTTGGGCGAGCAGGGCCACGATGACTGTGTATTCTTTCGGGAGGTCCGTACCGACGTCGTGGACAATCAGATCGATACGCTGGGCAAGGCGTTCCAAGGACTCACCATCGCCTGCGCGCGCTGCCATGACCACAAGCTCGACCCCATCCCTACCACCGACTACTATGCCCTTTACGGCGTGCTGACCAGTTCGCGCCTCGTAATGCGCACTGCCGACCTGCCCGAAGTCCACACCGCCGTCAAACAACAGTTGCGGGAGATGAAGCCGCGCATCCGCGCCGAGCTGGCCCGACAGTGGATCCGCGAAAGCGAAACAATCCCCCGCTATCTGCTGGCCGCCCACCGGGCCTGGAAGGACCTTCCCCCGGAAGTGGAAGACCTCAGCGAGCTCTCCCTGGACCGGCTTCAGGCTTGGCTGAGTCTGCTTGAAAAACCCACCCCGGAGATGGAAGACCCTCTTTACCCCTGGATCCATTCCGCGCAGACCGACAGCGGTATTCACGCCTCGGAATGGCGGAAGCTGGCGGCCCGCTACGACGAAGAGGGCCGCTCTCGCGGCGAATTCAATCGAAGAAACTTTCAGCCTTTCGGGGATTTCGAGACCGGTCGATTCGAAGGTTGGCATGCTGACGGAAAAGTGTTGACCGAGGGAGTCTCCCCGAGCGGAGATTTCGCAGTGGCCAACAGCGGGCCGAGGGCGGTCACGGGGGTCTTCCCCGTCGGCATCTACACGCACCGGCTTTCCGAGCGCCTTAACGGCGCGCTCCGCTCTCCTTACGTTCCCAAAGACAAGAAGTTCGTGAGCATTCGTGTCCTGGGTGGCAATCTGGGCGCGCGCCGCGCCATCCTCGATAATTGCATGCTCAGCGAGGGCTACGAAGTTCTGGACCAGGATTCTCTTGCTTGGGTAAGAATCCCGAATCGGCACGACCAGAAAGAACTGCCGTTCTACGTCGAACTGGTCACCAAGCCGGAGAACCCGCGCATCCCCGACCGTCCCGGCCGGTTGGAGGCCTCCGCAGAACAGTTGGCCTCGCCGCATTCTTACTTCGGCATCGCCCGTGCCGTCGTCCATGAGATCGACGAGACGCCCAAGGACGAACTCAAACACATGAGCCGTCTCTTCACCGACAAGGCTCCGGCCGACCTTTCTGCGCTCGCCCGGCACTACGCAACCGTCGCGCGCCATGCACTCCACAGGTGGGCCGAAGGAAGAGCTTCCGACGAGGATGCCCGATGGGTCGGCTGGCTGTTACAGAACGGGCTCCTCACCAATTCGAAGGGTCTCAGCCCGGAGCTCCGCGCGCTGATCGAGGAGTACCGCGCTGTTGAGTCCCGCATTGTTCCCCCCAGGGTCTTTCATGGAATGGCCGACCTCGACGCCGGCTACGACTTCCCGGTATTGCCGGGCGGCGACGCGAAACATCCGGGAAAAAGTGTCCCGCGCGGTTTCCTGCGACTGATCAGCAAGTCTGAGGATGGGTTCAAAGTTTCCGGCAGCGGCCGGCGTGAACTGGCCGAACTCATTGCCGCCCCCGACAATCCCCTCACGGCGCGTGTCATGGTTAACCGCGTCTGGCAGCGCCTGTTCGGGCGCGGGATCGTAGCGACCGCCGATTATTTCGGCACCTACGGCGAGCCTCCGTCTCATCCCGAGCTGCTCGATTATTTGGCGGCGCGCTTCGTCCGCGACGGCTGGTCCTTCAAGAAGCACATCCGCTTCCTCGTGCTTTCCAAGACCTTTCAGCAATCCAGCCGGTCTTCCCCGGAGGCCACACCCATCGATCCCTTGAACCGGCTCCTGGCTCGTTATCCCGTGCGTCGTCTCGATGCCGAGTCTGTCCGCGACAACATCCTCGCCGTCTCGGGCCGCCTCGACCGCACTCTGTACGGACCGAGCATTCATCCCTACCGCGAGCAGCCCAAACCCTACCGCAAGCTCCTTGGGGGGCCGCTCGATGGCAAAGGCCGGCGCAGCATATACCTGAAAGTTACCCGCCACGAGGGCCCGCGTTTCTTGGAAATTTTCGATTTCCCCAATCCCGCCGTGGCGCGGGGAACCCGCGATGTAACCAACGTGCCGACCCAGGCGCTCGCGCTTCTGAACGATCCCTTCGTGGTTGACCAGGCGGGGGTTTGGGCGGACCGCCTCCTTACCCGGACCGCGTCCATCGAAGCGCGTATTGAATCCATGTTTCGCAACGCCTTAGGCCGAGCTCCGCACGCCTCCGAAAGAGAGCGATTCCGGGGATTGGCCGAAGAGCTGGCAATGCACCATAAGAAGGATGATGAAAAGGAGACTACCGATAAGGAACCTGCCGACCCGGTACTTGCCAACCGAGACGTCTGGAAGGATGTGGCCCACGCGGTGTTCAACTTGAAAGAGTTTATATATATTCAATAGATCAGAAGACCAGACCGGAGAGGTGACGGCCATGAAGCGGAACACTCACGGCGGGCACGACGAGTGCCCCGGATGCGTCGAAGCTCTGCCGACGCGGAGGGACGTTCTGAAAATCGCCTCGAACGGGTTCGGCATGCTGGCGCTGTCGGCTCTGATGGCCGACGAGTCCTATGCAGGCCTAGCCCATCACCTGGGACCGCACTTCACGCCCAAAGCCAAAAACATTATCTTTTTGTTCATGCCCGGTGCGGTGTCGCACATCGACACGTTCGACCCTAAGCCGAAGCTGGAGGAACTCGACGGGAAGCGGTTCGACGGCGTCTGGAACCAAGTGGGAGAAGTAAAGCGCAAGTGGATGAAGAGCCCCTGGAAATTCGCTCCCTACGGCCAATCCGGGATCCCCGTCAGCGATTTGTTCCCCCATATCGCCACGTGCGTCGATGACCTCGCCGTCATCCGATCCATGGTCTCCGGCTTCCCCCTGCATCCTCGGGCCAATCTGCTGATGCACACCGGACGCAACGTGGGTGGTTATCCGACCCTGGGGTCTTGGGTCAACTACGCATTGGGAAGCGAGAACAAGAACCTGCCCGGCTATGTCTTGCTGCACGCGGACGCGATTCCACCCGGAGGGCTTGAAAACTTCGCCAACGGTTTCTTGCCCGCTTCGCACCAGGCGATGCCCATGCAGGCAGAGGGCGCACCTGTCGAAAATCTCGAGCCGGCCGACAAGGAGCCCAAAGTGCAGCGCGCCAAGCTGGATGCCCTGCTGCAGCAGGATCGCCGGTTCCTGGATTCCCTCGGAGCCGATGACGCTATCGATACGGCCATCAGCAATTACGAGATGGCCTACCGGATGCAGTCGCTCGTCCCCGATGTTCTGAACCTCGACCAGGAGAGCCAGGCGACCCGGGGCCTCTACGGGCTCGACGCTTCCGACAAGAACAAGCGCCTGTACGGGCTCCAGTGCCTTCGGGCTCGCCGGCTCATCGAAGCCGGCGTCCGCTTCGTCGAAATCACGTGCCCGGAAGTTCACGGCGGCAACAACGGGACGTGGGACCAGCACACCGAACTGAAGAAAGGGCATGAAGGCAATGCTCTCATCACCGATCAGGGCGTGGCGGCGCTGCTGAAGGACCTGAAGGCGAGAGGCATGCTCGAAGAGACGCTGGTCGTCTGGGCCACCGAGTTCGGACGCACTCCTCACACCGCCAACGGCCATGGCCGCGATCACCACGAGACCGCCTTCACGATCTGGATGGCGGGCGGCGGCGTGAAGGGCGGGGTCCTCTACGGTGCCACCGATGAGACCGGAATGCACTCCGTCGAGAATATCACCGCCGTCCACGACGTGCATGCCACCATCCTTCACCTACTCGGTCTCGATCACCAGCGACTCACCTACCGCTTCGGCGGCCGGGATGTCAGCCTTACGGATGTGCATGGCCGCGTGATCCATGAGATTCTGAGCTGAGCCGGTTCGCAGCGGCCCACAGCCCTCAATCTTCCCGCCCCAATATCCCGTGATCCGCGGCCAGAACCGGCGTCCGGAATTCCGAACTCGGAACACACCCTGCGAAATTCTCATCCGGGAAGATCGCGAGAGCGGACATCGGATCGTCTAATGCGTTGGGTAGTGGACGCCATCGTTGCGGTCAAGGGGCGGCTGCCGATCCAGGGGAGGATGTCCCGCTCCAGTAGGCTAAGGGTCCGGTGGGCATGACTGGCGCCCCAGTTGGGAGAGTGCTGGCTGAACCATTCCCGGGCCACGGCTTCGAAACTGTTTGCTGACCATTCCTGTTTCGCGGCCTTCTGTGCTTTGCGGTGCGCGCTGGGATCGATCTCCCGGGCCAGCAGCGTGCGGGCCTGCTCGCGCCGATTCCGGGCTTGTTTCAGAGACACGTCGGGATAGACGCCCAGGGAGATCCGTTTCTCCTTGCCGGCGAAGCAGCCCGCCGGTGGTGCGGCGCTTCGCCGAGGTGCGGGGCTTTTTTCTCTGTGGTTCTTATCTGGCACCCGTGGGAGAATAGACAGACTGATTGCAGGGAAGCATGAGCGGGGAAATGATTGCCATTTTGGCTGTGGGAGTAGCGCTAGCGGGGGTGATTCTCACGAGTTGGAAGGGGATTGAGGCGCGGCTGCGGCAGGGCCGGCCGAACCGATGGTGATAGGAGGGTCTTTTCCACCCCGTCGATCCCGAACAATGGGGTGGAACCCCCGGCCTGTCCGCTTCGGTACCCTGAGGCCGGCCCTGTCGGCGGCGATGTCATCTTCTTCGTGAACCCAACCCGCACGCATGGATTTCGTCGGGTCGGGTAATCGCATACGGCGAGGAGCGCGGAACCCGTGATTGGGGTTCCGCGCTCTTGTGTTCTTTCCGCCCATCGCTGGTTTGGTAAATTGGGAGTATCCCATGAAGAAAATCCTTTTCGCCTTGGTTGCGGCTCTGGTAGTGGTGGCCACGGTCGTCTTGGTGCGGACGGCGCGTCTCACCTCGGATCAGTTGGAAGTGGAGCCGGTAGCTGCAATGGCGGTGAACACTCAGGCGGCCGCGGGGCGTCTGTCGCAGATGCTCCGTTTCCGAACCCTTTCCCACGAAGACCCGGCGATGTTCGACCGGGATGAGTTTCTGGCCCTGCACGATTTCTTCCAACGGGAGTTTCCGCGGGTTCATGCCGCGCTGACTCGGGAAGTGGTAGGCGACTACAGCTTGCTCTACACGTGGAAAGGGAAAGATGAAGAGGCGGCATTGAAGCCCATTCTGCTGATGGGCCACATGGACGCCGTGCCGGTGGAGCCCGGTACGCAACAGGATTGGAGTTACCCGCCCTTCGCGGGTCGAATCGCAGAAGGTTTCGTTTGGGGACGGGGAGCCATGGATGACAAAGCGGCGGTTCTGGCCATTCTGGAAGCCGTGGAGATGCTCCTGGCGGAGGGCTTCGAGCCTCGCCATACGGTTTACCTGGCTTTCGGTCACGATGAGGAGATCGGAGGAACCGGCGGCGCGGCAGCGGTTGCTTCACGGTTGGAATCGCAGCGGGTGGAGCTCGATTGGGTGCTCGACGAGGGCGGAGCGGTCTTCGAGGGTCTTCTGCCCGGCGTCCATCATCCGGTGGCCATGGTGAACGTGGCTGAGAAAGGATACGTGAACTTTGAGTTGACCGTGGACAGTCCCGGAGGCCACTCGTCCATGCCGCCTCGGCATACGGCCATCGGAGTCTTGAGCGACGCGATTCGGAAGCTGGAGGCGAATCCCATGGCCGCAAGCCTCGCCGGGCCCACCCGAGCCATGTTGGAAACTCTGGCGCCGGAAATGCCCTTCTTTAGCAAGGTGGGGCTGGCCAACCTTTGGCTTTTCGAGGGCTTGGTTCACAGGCGGCTGGCGAAACAGTTGCGAACCAATGCCTTGATCCGAACGACGACGGCGGCGACCATCTTTCAGTCCGGCGTTAAGGCGAACATTTTGCCCACGCGAGCCCGGGCCGTCGTGAACTTCCGGATTCGGCCGGGAGAGACCATCCCGGACGTTCAGCAACATGTTCGATCCGTGATTGCGGACGATCGCGTTCAGATTCGGGCGATGAAGGACGGACGCGGCCCCTCCCGGGTCTCCGGCCCTGATTCAGAGGGCTTCCGGGTCGTGGAGCGAACCATTCGCGAAGTCTTTCCGAATGCGCTGGTTGTTCCCGGCCTGTTGACCGGGGGGACGGATTCGGTCCATTACGCGAAGCTCACCGCGAATATCTACCGTTTCAGTCCGCAGGTGTTTCAGCCGGCCGATTTGGCCCGCCTGCACGGAATCAACGAGCGCACTTCCGTCGCGGGTTTCGCCGACCAGATCCGCTTTTTCGCGCAGTTGATCCGCAATTCCGGCGGGAATTGACAAGGTTTCGACCCCATGTTAGCTTGCCGGACGTGCGGCGGGATTGACGGTTCGGAAAACCAGAAAGGGAATCTTTCTATTCCATGTCGAGTCGGGACCGGTTTTTCTTCGATACTTACGGGTTGGTGGAGAAGGATTTAGAGAGCTTGGTGGCCGAGGCGCTCTCGGGTGGGGGCGACTATGCCGATCTCTACTTTGAATACACCACCACCTCTTCCATTCTGCTGGATGAATCTTTAATCAAGACGGCCACCGAAGGAGTATCGCTCGGTTGCGGGGTGCGCGTCCTGGCGGGGGACCAGACGGGCTACGCCTATACGGATGACCTCTCGCCCGCACGTCTTCGCAAGGCGGCTCGGATTGCGGCTCATATTGCGCAGGGACCTTCGCGGGTTCATTCGATAGGGCTGGCGGCGACCGATTCGCCGCACAACTTCTATCCCGTGGGCACGCCCTCCACCGACCGGGAGTTGCAAGAGAAGTTGGCGCTGGTCTCGCGGGCGGACCTGGCGGCTCGTGCCTACGACGGGCGCATCCGGCAGGTGCGGATCAGCTACGCCGATCAAGTCCGGCACATTCTGATCGCCAACTCCGCCGGACACCTGACGACGGACTATCAGCCTCTGTTGCGACTGTCGGTTTTCTGCATTGCGCAGTCGGCCAAAGAGGCCGCAAACCTCCAGTCGGGGACCAGCGGAGGCGGGGGCCGCGTCGGCCTGGAATTCTTTGCGGGAGACAAAACACCCGAGTATTTCGCCCGTGAGGCGGCCCGGCAGGCCATCACTCAACTGGATGCGCTGGCAGCCCCTGCCGGGGAGATGGAAGTGGTGCTGGGTCCCGGCTGGCCGGGCATCCTGCTGCACGAAGCGATCGGTCACGGCCTGGAGGCGGACTTCAACCGCAAGGGATTGTCGGCCTTCAGCGGCAGGTTGGGCCAGCGCGTGGCTTCCGAGCTCTGCACGGTGGTGGATGACGGCACGATTCCCCGTCGTCGTGGCTCTCTTAATATCGATGATGAAGGCACGCCGACGCAGAAGACGGTCCTGATTGAAAACGGTGTCCTGCGTGGCTACCTGCAGGATAAATTGAGCGGGCAGCTTATGAAATCTTCGCTGACCGGAAACGGACGGCGCGAAAGCTACGCCCATATCCCCATGCCGCGCATGACCAATACCTACATGCTGCCGGGCGAGGCCACCCCCGAGGAGATCATCGCCTCGGTCCGGCAAGGAATCTACGCCGCTCACTTCGGCGGCGGCCAGGTGGACATCACCAACGGCAAGTTCGTGTTCTCGGCCTCGGAAGCCTATCGCATCGAAGACGGCAAGATCACCGCGCCCCTCAAGGGAGCCACGTTGATCGGCGACGGGCCTTCGGTCCTGACCCGCGTCACCGCGGTCGGCAACGATTTGCGTTTGGACGAGGGGGTGGGCACCTGCGGCAAGGAAGGCCAAAGCGTTCCCGTCGGGGTGGGCCTGCCGACCTTGAAGGTAAACCGGCTGACGGTGGGCGGTACCGGAGCGGCCTCCGGCGTCTCGCCGAGCCGCTCGTGAACGCGCGGCAGTTCAAGATGTGCACCCCGCGTCATTCGCTTCCTAATCATTCCCGTTGCGCTTGCGCCAGCGCCCTCATTATTGTAATTTAGCCATGAAAGTTAAATAGTAAATTGTCTTGTTGCGAAAATGTGAATAAGGGCTGTCCATCATGCGGCGCGGAGAAATCGGCAGCTATGAAGTGACGAGCGTCGGCGGTGAGCAAGTTCGCGCCTTTGTACCGCTGCCGCTGCCGCCGAAACCGCCCTTGGTTCTGGCTGACGCGCTGCAACAGTTGCTGGAAGCGGCGGTGCTGGCCTTGGGCCGCCTTGATGCTGTCTCGACTCTCCTGCCGGACGAGGCGCTTTTTCTGTATGCCTACGTGCGCAAGGAAGCGGTGCTTTCCTCTCAGATCGAGGGCACGCAGTCGTCGCTGTCAGATCTTCTGCTCTTCGAACTTGCGGAAGCGCCCGGAGTTTCGCTGGACGACGTGCACGAAGTCTCGAACTACGTGGCGGCGCTCGAACACGGGTTGCGTCGCCTGCGGGAGAATTTTCCCCTGTCGAATCGCCTGATCCGCGAGACCCACGGCGTGCTGTTGTCGCGTGGACGGGGCCGTACCAAAACGCCCGGCGAGTTCCGCCGCTCGCAGAACTGGATCGGCGGCAGCCGGCCGGGCAATGCCGCTTTCGTGCCGCCGCCGCACACCGCCGTGCCCGACTGTATGACGGCGTTCGAGCGCTTTCTCCACGCCACCGACGACGGGTTGCCCGTATTGCTGCGGGCGGGGCTCGCGCACGTGCAGTTCGAGACCATTCACCCCTTCCTCGACGGCAACGGGCGCGTGGGGCGGCTGCTCATAACGCTGCTGCTGTGCCACGCCGGTTTGCTGCGCCAGCCGCTCCTGTATCTGAGCCTGTACTTCAAGCAACACCGCAGTGACTACTACGACCTGCTGAATCACGTGCGCCGCACCGGTGACTGGGAGGCATGGCTCGCCTTCTTCCTCGAAGGAGTGAAACGGACGGCCGAGGGTGCGGTCTCGACCGCCCAACGCCTGTCCCGCATGTTTCAGGATGACCGAAACCGGATCCAGGCGGCCGGGGGTCGGAGGGCCGGGTCGGCGCTGCGCGTACACGACGCCCTCAAGTCGCGGCCGATTCTATCGCTGCCGGCGGCGCGCCGCGATACCAAGCTCTCCTTTCAGGCAGCCGCCTCGGCCATGGGAGTGCTCGTCACTCACGGGATCGCGCGTGAGATCACCGGAAAACGCCGTAACCGGCTGTTCGTCTATGACCAGTATCTTTCCATCCTCAACGAAGGAACCGAGGCGCCCTGATGTCGAGCATGACTTTCTTCCGGACCTGTTCCAACTTCTACAAACCGCAGCCGCTCCACACGTTGGAGGAGAGCCGAACCGATATCCTGGTGCTGGAGAGGGAGACCGAGGGGTGTTGGCGGAAATTATTGGGGCGTAGCCATCCCGCCATCTTAACCGTTGCACCGAGCGAGAGTAAAAAACCCTTTACGGATTAAGTATAAATCCCTATAGTTTTAATTAAATCACTGGGGTTTAACTCTAAGCATGGGGGGCTTGTATGACCAAGAGCCAGCGTTTGTGGTCAAAAGCGGCCAGGTTGCTGTCGGAACCAGGGTTTTTTGATTCGGAGCGCGAGCGAGTTTTGGCGGACTATCCCTTGCTCAATTCGCATGGCTTGGGGCAGATGCGTCGCCGCCGTCGCATTTTTTCGGAGGATGGGGCGTATTCAGGGCGTTGGGAGACGGAGCTTATTCCCGATGATTTGGATGCGGCACGGAATGAGTTGCGAGCGGGCGGGCGGTATGAGGGGGGCATTCGCAACACGCTGGAGTACTTTGTAGAGGGACGGGTATCTCTGAGCTATCGGTTGAGGGGGTGTGGCTGGGCGCGTCGATTTAATGGACCGGCCCCACCGAAACGTTCGAGTTATGGCCTTAAGCACGAGGTAGAGTCGTACTTGAAAAAGAAGGATAGACTTCGCGAGGAAAGTGGGGGGACAGCAGGGAGAGACCGATATACGTCCAATGGGGCGTTTGTTTGTGCGGCCCTCATGGTGGGATTGCGAATATGGTCTTATCAGGATTCGGTAAATCCCGATCTCCGTTTGGGTAAACCTTGGGCGGTTGCGGGGTTGCAGCCGGAAGATTATGGCCATCCTGACGATGAGCGCATGGCGAAGTTTTGGCGGTGGGCTGTGCAGCAGGACAGCAGCGATCCTCGGGTCGAGGATTTTATTGCCGATTTGGTGGAGCTCCTTTACGGTGGAGTGGACTTGAAGCGGCTACAGGAGGCTATTGCAAGAGGGTGTCCTGAAGCGCGGGCGGCGTATGACAGTCTGCGGAGTGAGTTTGGCTTCAAACGGGAGTGCGTGCCTATTCCCGACGGAAAGGCGTCGTCCCGCAGGTTGGGTTTCATGGCTGGACAGATCGAAGTCCCCGACGACTTCGACAGCATGGGTGGTCCTGAGATAGAGGAGATGTTCGGGAGGGATGCATGACGTTATTACTGGATACCCATCTATTGCTGTGGGCGGCGGGCGACCCAGGACAGTTGTCATCAGAATCCCAGAACCTTCTCGGCAACCCCGCCACGGAGCTGATGTTTAGTACCGCGAGCATTTGGGAGGTTGTCATCAAGAATGTGCTCGGCAGAAGCGACTTTCGCGTTGAACCGCGGCAGTTGCGAGATGGCCTGATACAAAACGGCTACCGCGAACTTGCGATTCGATCCGAACACGCGCTCGCTGTCGGTCTTCTGCCACCGATTCACAAGGACCCCTTCGACCGCATACTCATAGCGCAAGCGCAGGTCGAAAATGTCACGCTGATGACCACGGACAACAAGTTGGCCCGCTATCCCGGCCCCATCCAAGCGGTCTGATGGATTAGAGCCGCTATTGACATTGAACGCAATGAAACGAACTCCCTACCCGGCCTACAAGAACTCCGGCGTGGAGTGGCTGGGGGCGGTGTCAGAGCGGTCTCCTCTTGAACCTCAGAAGGGAATGGAGATGACCAGCCTTGCGCCCAGATCGATCATGCCGCTGACGGTCTCCCGCCGCATCGCTTCCAACGCGAACTTGGCAGCCATAGCCTGCAGCCAGCGAGAGGGCAGGCTCAATTCGGTGCCCATATACAGAGCGCGCCCGGGGCCGGCCATCTGCACGCGGCTGTAGGGGGTCAGCAAGCCCCGTCCGCCGAAGACGTCCAGGCCGTAGGCCACCTTCGCTGTCCGTGCGGGTCCGGGAGGCGGCGTCCCGGTAGTAGCTCCCGCCCAGGGGATCGTTGAGCAGGGCGGAGTTGTTGTTCCACAGCGTTGTCCGGCCTCCCCCGTCCCGTCCGCGCGCGGACATCATCGACAACTGCAGACCGCGGTCCTTCTTGCCGGGGTCCCAGCTCACCTGCATCCCCACGCCGAAGTCGCGGTAGTCGCTTTCATGCACCAGCAGCATCCGACCATGCCAGGCGATGTCCAGACCGCGGTTGGCGTCCAGGAAGCCGAGACGGAAGCCGGCTTCCGCCCCCGAACCCCGGTCCGCGTCGCCCTCGTCGTGGCGGCTCCCGAACTCCGCCTTCAGGCTGAGCGACCTCCCCGCGGCCAGGGGCTTGTCGTGGACCATTTCCAGCATCATGCGGGTGCGGCTGACGTGGCCGCTTACCCTTGCGAGGTCCTCTGAGGTGTTGGTTCCGAGGCGGGCGGTGAAGGAATCGACCACCACGCCCAACTCCGTGTGGCCGCGCTTGGCCAGAACCGAGCGCATCCCTCCCGCGAGCATCCGAAAGTCGGCCTTGAAGTTGTGGTTCCGGCCCGGCTCATGGACGGCCAATTGACCTCTTCCCAGGCCGCCCATGACCCAGGCGCTGAAGCGCTGGTGGGGCTGCCAGTACAGATAGGGGTGAGCCGTGTTCAGACTACCCCCCAACACGCCATCGATCCCATCGTCGCTGTAATTCATATCCGCCCAGCTGCGCATGAAGGAGAAGCCGACCAGCATCCGCTCGCTGTTGTAGAGGTCCATGCCCACGTGGGCGGCCTTCAGGTTGCCGCGATAGTTCATCCCCACCTGGGTGAGGTTGCCGTTGAAGTATTGCAGGTCGCCCTGGCCCCACAGAACCATGCCTTCGCTGCCGGTGTCCGTGCTCCGGGCGCTCTCCCCCAGGTGGAGGTTGAAGGAGGCCTGCGGAAGGAAGCGATCCAGCGTATTCATCTCCGGGGACGGATGCGCCCCCAGCGACGGGTTGGCCGCGAAGGTCCCGGGTTGCCGAGGGTCGTAGGCTGCCGGAGTGGGCGTGAGGCCATAGCCACCCTGGCCGAAAGGCAAGCCGGCACGCGGCTGAGCGAGTGAACCGAGCCCCTCGAAAGACCAGCGCCCCAGGCTGGCGCGGACCGAGCCCACCGACGAATCGACTCCCGCTGCCGACCTAGTGGGGCGCGCGGAGCCGAACCGATCGGCTCCTGCCCTGTCATCCCCGGCACCCGCGTTCCTGAAACGGTTACCGTGGCTGCCCGCCGCCAGTGCTTGGCCCTCTTCGGCTGGGTTCGCCTCGGGCGGCGGCTCCGCGCCCGTCCCCCCGTCTCCTTCCGGTCCGGACTGCCTCGCCCGCATCCTCTGCCGCTTGCGCGCGAAGCGGGACTCGATGGCCGTCTGCGCGCTTGTCGCCACCGAACGGGCGGCCACCGCCAGCATGACCTGCAGCGAGCGTGAAAACTGCTCCGCGCTGCGCTGCTGGGTGAACTGCACCCGGGTCTCTGCCGGGTCGCCGGCGAGGACCGCCTCCGGCAGGTCCCCGAAGCCGAGGACAATTCCCTCATTCGGATCATTCTCCTCGTCGGCCAGCGCGCCCACCGGGAAGCTGGCCGCGGTCGCGCCGACCGCGAAGACGATCGACTCCGGCACCCCGTCGTAGTCCGCGCTCGTCGCGCCGCCTAGCAGTCGCACCTGCAGCGGCACTTCCACCTGCCGGTCCGCTGCCGGGGAGATGTTCACGTCGATGCTGGCCCGCTCGCCTCCTTCGGCGAGCGTGTATGCGGCCTGCGCAAAGCTTACCGTCAGTTCCGCCAGGTCCTCGATCGTGACGACGGCCGTCGCCGGCTCGCCGGCGCTCACTTTCGCCGGCAGCGTCCCGAAGATCAGCTTCACCGACTCATCGTCGCCGTCCGCGTCATCGTTGGCCGTGAGGGTGAACGTCTGCGAGTCCTCGCCGACCGCAAAAGTCATCGTCCCGTCGGTGAGACCGGCAACCGTGTAATCGTCCGCCTGCGTCGCACCTTGCGGCGTCACCGTGATCGGAATCGTGACCTTCCGGTCGGCGGGCGGGTCCAGCGTCACTCGGAGGGTGGCCGGTTCGCCACCCTCAGCCGCGCGGTAGCTGGCCGCGTCGAACGCCACCGTCAGCTCCGCCAGGTTCCGGTCCTCGATCGTGACGACAGCCGTAGCCGGCTCGCCGGCCATCACTCCCTCCGGCAGCGTCCCGAAGCTCAACTCCACTGTCTCATCGTCGTCGTCCGCGTCATGGTTGGCGGTGATGTGGAACGTCCTGGAGATGGCTCTGCGCGAAAGAGTCATCGTCCCGTCGATGAGACCTTCCACCGTGTAGTCCTCTGCCTGGGTCGCACCTTGCGGCGTCACCGTGATCGGAATCGTGATGGCCTGTTCGAGTGGCCGGTTCGTCGTCACCGCGATCACGACCGGGCCGCCACCCTCAATCCCTAGGTAGCTGGCCGAGTTGAACGCCACCCGTAGCGCCTCCCGGTCGGTCGTCGCCGAGGCGGTGTTGGAAGGAGGGCTGTCGCCGGAGTCGCTCAGAGAGATCACTCGGTAGTAGCGGATGGTTTTGGCAGGGAGCGGGGAGTGCTGGTAGGTCGTGACGTCGGGCGTCACGTGCGTGGCGTGCCACGGCGCTTTGCCGTCGGTGGACCACTCGATCCGGTAGCTGGTGACGGCTGCGCGGCGGACGTTTGGAGCCGGGGCGGTCCAGGCCAGGTCGATGGCGGTCGGGCCGTCGGCGGTGGCGGTCAGCCCGGTCGGGGCCCTGGGGCTTGTTATTCTGAAGTCCACCTTGTGGCTGGGGTCGTCGGTGATGGTGAAGCCGCCAAGGCTGAGGTTCGCGTCGGCGCCCTCTCCTGCGCCCCGGATCGTGCCGCCGTTCAACCGCAAGGCATCAGCGCCGATACTGATCCCATTGGCGTCGCGGTCTCCCGCCCGTATGCGGTAACCGAAGATCAGCGCCGTTTGCTCCGCGTTGTGGCTGCCATATCTCGCCAGCCGCGTTTGGGTACCGATGGTCAGCGTCAGTTGGGGTGTGCCGGTCAAATCCACTTGCTTGTCGAAATCGATTCGCACCTCGATTCGCTCGCCACGCTCGTAGGTGTCGCCGCTCTTTGGGTTGCCGAAGAAGCTCACCCCGGTCACCACCACAGGGCTGGCTGGGCTGTCGTCCACCTTGTGGCTGGCGTTGTCGGTGATGGCGTAGCCGCCAAGGCTGAGGTTCGCGTTGGTGCCGCCTGTGTCCTGAATCGTGCCGCCGTTCAACTGCAAGGCGGCAGCGCCGATACTGATCCCATCGTTGTCGAGGTCCCCCATCTGCACCGTGTAACTGAAGTACAGAAACGTTCTGTCCGAGTTTAGGCCGGTATAGAGCGCCAGTCGCGTATTGGCGCCGATGGTCAGCGCCAGTTGCGGTATGCCGGACACCGCCATGTTCTCGGTGAACCCGACCCACACCCCGATGCTATCGCCACGCTGGTAGGTGTTGTCGCTCGCTGGGCTGCCGCTGAAGTCCAGATAGGAAACGGTTGGCGTGCTGCCCTGAGCCAGAGCGACCCGTGTTCCGGCTGCAACGGCGAACGCCAGACAGAGGATCGTGATCAGTGAATGGCAGAGCTGCCGTGGATACCTCATGTCGCGGGGGGGGGGGGGGGGGGGTAAAAGGACCACTTGCTGGGATTAACTTCATAACAGTTCCGAAACCATAGGGTAACGTTAGCGTAATTAAATAGCCGCTAGAATGATGGAATTATATACAATAGACAAGGGTATGTGCGGGTTCAGTACATATGAGACTGGGTCAGGTGGCCTTCCATGTGGCAAAGGTACTCCATGGGCGTCCTCATGTCCAGGGTTCGGTGAGGTCGGAGGTGGTTGTAGAAGTGTTGGTATTCGGTGAGGGCAGCGCCGGCTGCGGCGACGGTGAGTTCGCCGGTGTAGAGGTTCCAGAACTCGACGCGGGCGCTGTCGTTGGCTCGTTCGACGCAGCCATTGAACTGCGGTCGTCGAGGAGGCAGGACAAACTGGGGGATGTCGAGTTGCTGGCAAGCTTGCTCGAACTCGGCCCTGAACTCGGAGCCGCCGTCGACCTGGACGGAATGGAGGGGGAAGGGCAGGTCCTCGATCACGGCCTGCAGGAAACGTTGGGCGTTACGGGCGGTGGCGCGGGAGTAGACACGGGTCACCATGTGCTTGCCGACCGGAGAGACGGCCCGGAACTCCTTGAGATGGGTGCCGTCGAGGGACACCGACAGGTGATCGATCTGGACGAGTTGGCCGGGTTGGGTGGCCCGGGTGCCGTAGCACCAGCGTTGGGCGTGGCCCTGGTGGAAGGAGCGGCGCTTTTTCAGCTTGACGCGCCCCCGGCAGAAAGCGCAGGGGCGGATACGACCGAGCCGCACCCCTTTGGCGAGGATGCGGCCAACGGTGGATTCACTGAGATGAATGCCCTGGCGGGCGAGCAGAACCCGTAGAGGTCGCTTGCCCATGAAGGGATAGTGGCGCCGCAAGGTCCAGACTTGGCGCTGCTGGGCTGGCGTCCATTGCCGGGATCGGGTGCGTTGCGGACGCCGGCTGAGGGCTGCCAAGCCGTGCGGGCCACGATTCCGGTAGCGCGCTGCCCAGCGGAAGTAGGTGGCTCTCGACCAGCCGATGGCACGCAGGGCGGTCTGCTGGGAGCAACCCTCGGCCCGCAGGTCTCGGTAGGTTTCCAGTTTGTGCCGTCTTTTGACCGCCGCGGCGGGCAGCGTATCATCGACTTTGAAACGGCGGTAAGAGGGGATGCGTAGAGATTGGATCTGCATGGTTCAGGCTCCTTGGGTTTCTGGGTAGAAACGAAAGGCTACCTGAAGTGGCGCTCCGGTTCATTACGAGGGGGCGGGGCCATTTTGCCGGCGTCGCGTCTCCTGCTCCGGTCGCTCCGCTCCCTCCGCAGGAGACGCGCACACGTCCCTCGGACTTCATCGGGATGGGTCCCATCCGTCGCCCCGGACCAGTCTCACATGTGTCTGAACCCGCACAGGTAATGATAGGGGGTTTATATGGAATAGTGCCCGACTGGAAGGGAGGCAGGCACTATTGGGGCACTGTTCTATATGATTCCCTTTCCGAAAATAGGCAGATAAGGACCTCATAAGCAGGGAAAAGTGCAAGCGGTGGGAAACGGTTATCTCGAAAATCTGGCTCGGGACGTAGTAGGCCAGGCCATGAAGGCCGGGGTTACGGGCGCGGAGGTCACCCTCCAGGAGGAGGAGGAATTTTCCACCACCGTCCGTTTGGGAAAAATTGAAAGTTTGAAGGAGGCTTCCTCCAAGGGCCTGGGACTTCGCCTGTTGTGGGGAACCCGCAGCGCCAGCTCCTATACCAGTGATCTTTCTCCCGCGTCTCTGAGACGGCTGGTGGAGAGAACCGTGGCCATGGCGCAAGTGACCTCCGAGGACCCCGCCGGAGGACTGCCGGAAGCCGAATTGCTGGCCGCCGAGATTCCCGACCTCGATCTGTTTTCCCCTGACGTGGCCGAGCTCGACACCCAGGCCAAGGTGGAGCTGGCCCGGCGTGCCGAACAGGCCGCCTTATCGGCTGACCCGAGGATCACCAATTCCGAAGGGGCCACTTTCGAGTCCGGTCTGGGGAAACGGGTGTTGGCGAATTCGTTGGGTTTCCTGGGGTCCTACCGGGCCTCTTCCTGTTGGCTGGCGGTGAGTCCTCTGGCCGAGCGGGACGGTAGCAAGCAGCGCGATTATTGGTATTCGGTTGCGCGGTCGCTCAAGAATTTGGAAACGCCCGAACAGGTGGGACGCAAAGCCGCCGCGCGGGCTCTGGGTCGCCTGGGCGCGCGAAAGATCAGCACTTGTCAGGTGCCGGTGTTGTATGATCCGCAGACGGCCCGGTCCCTGCTGGGGCACGTCTTTGAAGCCGCCAGAGGTGACGCGGTTTACCGCAGCGCGTCGTTTCTGGCCGGAAAGCTGGGCCAACGGCTCGGCCCGGAGAGAATCACCATTCTGGACGACGGGTTGCGTCCGGGTGGATTCGGTTCGCACCCCT
Organism: Terriglobia bacterium; assembly: GCA_965222885.1. Taxonomy (GTDB): domain Bacteria; phylum Acidobacteriota; class Terriglobia; order UBA7540; family JAPUME01. The sequence continues at coordinate 3,070,215 of OZ244973.1, read as the reverse complement.
TTGACGACGAAGGCGTCGCGAGCCGCGTAACGGGGCTGATCGAACGGGGCCGGCTTTCCCATTATCTGCTCAACTGCTACAGCGCGCGCAAGCTGGGCCTTGCCACCACCGGCAATGCCCGCCGGGGACTCGCCGGACCTACCGCCATAGGTCCCAATAATCTCTATCTGGTCGCCGGGACGCGCTCTCCCCAGGACATGATCGCCTCGCTGGACCGGGGATTCTACGTCACCGAACTGCTCGGCTTCGGCTCCAACATCGTGACGGGAGATTACTCGCGCGGGGCTGCGGGGAGGTGGATTGAAAAGGGCGAGTTCGCGTATCCGGTCGAGGAGGTCACCATTGCCGGGAACCTCAAGGACATGCTGGCCCACGTCGAAGAGGTCGGCAACGATCTGGAGTTTCGCGGCTCGGTGGCTTCGCCCACTCTGTTGATCGGCGGCATGACGGTCGCGGGGATTTAGCGGCTCACGCTCTTGGGGTCTTCCGCTCTCCCCAGGGGGGACGTTCAAGCGGGAAAGCCTCCCGTGGTTTCCCGTGATATTCCTCATGGCGGCCTCAAGCTGACCCGAAGTTCCTGGTTTGCAGCCGCAACGACCTTCCAGAAAGAGCACAGGCGAGAGAGCTTTCCAGACCGCTCTGCTCATGCTATCATAGGTCTAATCATGGCTACTGAGCCCGCTACCAGCGCTATCTTCCGCGCTTTGCGAAGCGTGGACGTGGACCCCGACCTGGCTCACGAAGCCGCCGAGGAAAGCCGCCGCCAAGCCGGGGAGAACGTCATTGCCGTCATCGGAGCCCAGATCGCCGAGTTGCGGTCCGAGATGAGGTCCCAGATCGCCGAGTTGCGGTCCGAGATGAAGGCGGAGAATGCTGAGATTCGCTCCGAGGTGAAAGCCCAAGGCGCTCGCATCGACGCCTTGGGGAGCCGCATCGACACGCTACAAAAGGTGATCTGGCCGCTGATGGTCATCCTGGCGACTTCCGTCTTCGGGTTGCTCTACAAAGCCGTCACCGGCTAGGCGCCTGAAAAAGCTCTTTTGCACCCTCGCTCTGCTGAGGGTTCTCACGGGCTTGCACCGGGAGGCGCAAACCCGTTCTGCGGAACCCTGCTTTCACATTGGAACCGGACGGCTTGTCTGCTGGTGGCTGCGTCCGATGCTTGGGCGGCAGGCTGGCGTCTTCTACGGTTTTCTCCTAATTCCTTCCCTTTGTTTCTCTTACACGGTTTTGGGGCTTCTGCTTTCGCTCGCAACGCCTACGGTTAGCCTGCTTGAGGGGCGAGTTTTCTGACGGTTTCTTGACGGTAGTTGCTGCCACAGCCATGCTCTACGGGCTTCGCAGCACGTTGTTGCAGTAATGGTTTTCGAACTGCCATCGCCCCGCTCGTCGTGAGGACGCGCTTCGTCGCGCCAGGGAACCTACTTTCCCCAACCAACCACACTCTGCTTCGGAGTCCACAGCGAAGCTGTAGTGACCGCTCTCTACTGTCTTCTTCGCCTTTGCAAATATCCACCCAGGGACACATCATCGTGCGCGGCAAGCTGCTCAGCCGGGGAAAGGCCCAGAGGGCCGATCACATTCTGTATTACAAGCCGAACATGCCCTTGGCCGCTGGTCGGCAGGGCTGTTGGAGCCGCTGCCATCCCTCAACCTCGGCAGCAAGCACGATGCGCGCGCACGCTTCCGCGTCGGATCCCGCGTCGTGGTTCGGAATGGCCGTTCAGAAAGCAGGAGAGATCGGAAGTAATCAGCGAGAATCCCATCATGGAAAACACGCTCGAGCCATCCCGCCCCGGAGTCATCGCTATCGCCGCCGCCGGCACCGCCCACCAACTGGCAACCGGTTCAGAGGATTGGGTCGATCCCCAGCATGGACCTATAATGGTTTCATGACCATCTTCCGAATTTCGGTGACGGTGCTTGCTGTGATCCACGCGGCCTTCGTAGGACTCACGTCCCTGGTCGGCGCATTCGCAAACGGTGGGGACGTCTGGCAACGGCTGCTCCTGATCTTGCTGCACCCTTTGGGTGCAGCGGGCGTGCTTCTGCTCGTGTTGTGGCCCCGTCTCGCCACGAGGCCGATCCTCGCCTTGGTGGCGCTCCTGACGGCGAACGTGATCGCCGACCTGGGTCTTGCGCAGCTGATTGCTGCGGGCAGCGTGAGGGGCGATTGGGAGCTTGCGCTGGCCTTTTCGGTGGTTCCGGCCATCGGGATTATCTACGCGCTGGCACTGCTGCTCACGGCCCGCGGAACAGCCGAATAAGGCTCCGTCTGGAACCGGAAACGCTCAGGCAGGCGTAATCGGAAGTAAATGAGGTCGAGGCTATCAAGGTTGCGGCTGTGCAAGTAGAGAAGTCGATCAGTGAATTCATGCTGGCATGCTTTCATTCTTTCATGCAGAGAAGATAGCTGTCTGAGGTAATCGATAAAGGCAGGTTCGAAAAGGGCAACGGCCCGTACGGCCACGTGCTCACCACCGGCTGCTATGTCGGTGCGGAAGCGCAGGACGATGACGATGAGCCGTTCGAGGACAAGGTGAAGCGGCTGGTTGCTGAACTGCGTGAGCAACAGGCCAACGCCGCGAAGCTGGACGCGGCTATCGAGGCTAATCTCAAGAGCCTGGGGTTTATTGCGGATCAGGAGGGCGTACGATGATTCCTACCGTCGCAGAGCATTCCGATGAACTGAAGCCTATCTGCCTCCGTTACAGCGTCTAGCGGCTTGACCTGTTCGGCTCGGCTGCAACCGGCGAGTACCATCCGGAGGAAAGTGACCTGGACTTTGTGGTCGAGTTTCAGCCGACGGCTTTCGATTCCTATGCGGACGCCTACTTTGGCCTGCTGGAGTCCTTGGAGCAGCTTTTCGGAAAACCTGTAGACTTGGTGGTTGGGTCGGCCATCAGGAATCCTTTTTTCTTGCAGTCCGTCGAGGATACGAGGATCCCGATCTATGAGGCTTGAGACCAGATAATATCTGTATGACATGCAGCGCGCCGCCGCCTTGAAGGAGGATTATGGCTACGAAAGCAATGACTCAAACTCAACTGATTCGGCATCTAGCCGAGAGTTGCCAGCTAAGCAACAAAGTCGCCCGCCAGTTTATGGAGACCCTGGCGGCGACCGCCCTGAAAGAGACCAAGAAGAATGGCCTCTTCGTCCTTCCCGGCATCGGGCGGCTGGTCAAGTCGAAACGCAAGGCTCGCATGGGAAGGAACCCAGCCACCGGTGCGGCCATCAAGATTGCAGCCAAGACAGTGGTGAAGTTCCGGGTTGCCAAGGCCGCCAAGGACTCCATCGCTCCGAGCAAGGCGAAAAAGAAGTAATATCGTGGTTTTGGCCGGAAGCTCTGACCATGACGGGAACCGTCCGCCTCCTAAACGAGGATCTGTCTATTCCGGAATGTAGGACCGGTTTTCCCTAAGCCAGGATTTAAGGGAGAGACTGGGTTCGTCAGAGCATCCAATTACCGCAGCATACGGTTTCCGAATGCGGCAAACTATGCAGTTGCAAGACTCGCAGGTATCCAGACCTTTGCGACAGCCGTCTTCCAACCGGAGGCCAAAACGCCAAGCAAGCCAGAGGCGTTTTCGCGTGTGGTGATCGACCAAGCCCAGGAGTCATCCTGACCGGCCACTATTGACGCTCAACACCTACGGGATTCTTTTTCATGTTTGAACAAGCCTTCAAAAATATCGATGATGTCCTGAGAAAAGAGGCTGGTTGCACCACGGAACTCGACTATACCGAGCAAACCTCCTGGCTACTGTTCCTGAAATATCTGGACGCGCTGGAACAGGATAAGGCGGATGAAGCCGCGCTGGAGAGCAAGAAGTACGCCTTCATCCTCGACAAGCGCTTTCGGTGGAAAATGTGGGCCGCTCCCAAGGGCAAGAACTGCAAAATCAACTACAACAAGGCGATGGTGGGCGATGACCTCCGCGACTTCGTCAACGACAAGCTCTTTCCTTATCTGCACGGCTTCAAGCAGAAGGCCAGCGGGCCGAACACCATCGAATACAAGATTGGCGAGATTTTCGGAGAGATCAAGAACAAGGTTCAGAGCGGCTACAACCTCCGCGAGATTATCGACCACATCGACGAACTGCGCTTCCGCTCGCAGACCGAAAAGCACGAACTGAGCCATCTCTACGAAGCCAAGATCAGGAACATGGGCAACGCCGGGCGAAACGGCGGAGAGTATTACACGCCGCGCCCGCTGATTCGCGCCATCGTGCAGGTTGTGAAGCCCAAGATCGGCAACCGAATCTATGACGGGGCCTGCGGGTCGGCGGGCTTTTTGTGCGAGTCGTTGAATTACCTGAAATCCAAGGGCAATCTGACCACGAAGAGCTTGACCACTCTTCAAAACTGCACATTCCACGGCAAGGAGAAAAAGTCGCTGGCCTACGTGATTGCGATCATGAACATGATCCTGCACGGCATCGAGGCTCCGAACATCGTCCATACCAATACGCTCACCGAAAACCTTGCCGATATTCAGGAAAAGGACCGCTTCGACGTGGTGCTGGCCAATCCGCCCTTTGGGGGCAAGGAGCGCAAGGAAATCCAGCATAACTTTCCCATCCGCACCGGCGAGACGGCGTTCCTCTTCCTGCAGCACTTCATCAAGATGCTCAAGGCGGGGGGATGCGGCGGCGTGGTCATCAAAAACACGTTTCTCTCCAACACCGACAATGCTTCCGTGAACCTGCGGCAAATGCTGCTGGAAAGTTGCAACCTCCACACCGTGCTCGATTGCCCAGGCGGAACGTTCCAAGGAGCGGGGGTGAAGACCGTGGTGCTCTTCTTTGAGAAGGGCGCGCCCACGCGCAAGGTCTGGTTCTACCAACTTGATCCCGGACGTAACCTCGGCAAGACGAACCCGCTCAATGATGATGATCTCAAGGAGTTTGTGAAGCTGCAAAAGACCTTCGCCGACTCGCCCAAGTCCTGGAGCGTGGACGCCAAGAACATTGACCAGACAACCTTCGACCTCTCCGTGAAGAACCCGAACGGCGGCGAGGAAGTGGCGCACCGCAGCCCGGAAGAGATCATGGACGAGAGCGCAGAGGTGTTGCAGACCATCCGAGGGTTGCTATGAAAGCGGGATGGCAGACAAAGACACTTGGCGAAGCGTGCGAAGTCATGAACGGTGGTACACCCAAGACGGGCATCCCCGAATACTGGGACGGCGGTCACCTGTGGATTACGCCTGCTGAGATGGGCAATCGATCCAGCCCATACGTCAGCGATACCAAACGCAAAATTACGGACTTAGGTCTTCGTGACAGCTCGGCGCAGATGTTGCCACCCAATTCAGTGGTTCTTTCGTCACGCGCTCCAATCGGACACTTGGTCATCAACACCGAACCGATGGCGACAAATCAAGGTTGCAAAGGATTGATTCCCGGTAGCCAAATCCAGCACAAGTTTCTTTATTATTATCTGAGCAGCATCGTCGATTTACTAAACTTGGTTGGAACAGGAGCGACCTTCAAGGAGTTGTCTGGCGGCAAGCTCAAGGAAGTCACAATTCCCGTGCCCTCGCTCTCCGAACAGCGGCGGATTGTCGGTATTCTGGACGAGGCGTTTGAGGGTATCGCCACCGCCAAGGCCAACGCCGAAAAGAACCTCCAAAACGCACGCGCCGTCTTCGAGAGCCACCTGAATGCCGTCTTCACCCAGCGCGGAGAGGGGTGGGTGGACTCGACGCTTGGTGAAATACTCACTGTTCTCAGAAACGGATTCAATTGCAAGCAAGACAAGAGTGGAAAAGGCAATATGATTTCACGCATCGAATCGATTTGGAACGCAGAGTTTGATGTAACGCGAGTTGGCTATGCGGAGTTATCGGAAATTCAGCGAGAAAAATTCCGGCTTCAGAAAGGCGACGTTCTTTTCAGCCATATTAACAGTGCGATCCATGTCGGGAAAACAGCTTTATTCGATGTGGACGAAGAAGTATTTCACGGCGTGAATCTGCTCTTGATGCGACCGAAGCCGAAAGTTTCCTCTGCATATCTTGACCTCTATTTGAAATTTATCTTCGCCCGAGGTTATTGGCTAAGAATCTGCAAACAGTCCATCAACCAAGCCAGCGTCAACCAGCAAGACATCACTAGAGTTCCAATCCGCTTCCCACGCGCAGAACAGCAAGTCGCTATTGTTGCCCAAATGGATTCTGTTCGTGCTGAAACCCAACACCTCGAATCCATCTACCAGCAAAAGCTCGACGCGTTGGAGGAGTTGAAGAAGTCGCTGCTGCATCAAGCATTCACCGGAGCACTGTAGAGCCATCGCATGAACGAAGCCGAAACCAGAGCCGAGCATATCGATCCAGCCCTCAAGGCGGCGTGCTGGGGCGTGGATGAAGGCAGCCGCATCCTGCGCGAGTATCACATCACGCCGGGCCGCATCGAAGGCCACGGGAAGCGCGCCAAGCCGGACATAGCCGACTACGTCCTGGTGTACCGCAACCACAAACTGGCAGTGGTGGAGGCCAAGGCATGGGACAAGCCTTTGACCGAAGGGGTCGGACAGGCGAAGAGCTACGCCGGGAAGCTCGCCGTCCGCTATACCTACTCCACCAACGGCCAAGGCATCTACGGCATCGACATGAAGGAGGGGACGGAGGGCGAAGTTGCTCAATTCCCTTCCCCCGAAGAACTCTGGAACCGGACCTTCGCCGAAGCAAACGCCTGGCGGGACCGCTTCGCCACTGTCCCTTTTGAGGACAGGGGCGGATTCTTCCAGGCACGCTATTATCAGGACCTGGCAATCGAGCGGGCGATGGAGGCCATCGCCGCCGAGAAAGATCGCATCCTGCTGACACTGGCGACGGGCACGGGCAAGACGTTCATCGCTTTTCAGATCGCCTGGAAGCTCTTCTACAGCCGCTGGAATCTGACCCGCGAAGGGTCGCGCCGTCCGCGCATACTGTTCCTGGCGGACCGCAATATTCTGGCCGACCAAGCCTACAACGCCTTCTCCGCATTTCCCGAAGACGCGATGGCGCGAATTTCGCCGGGAGAAATCCGCAAGAAGGGCAAAGTCCCGAAGAACGCCAGCCTATTCTTCACCATCTTCCAGACGTTCATGAGCGGCCCGCCCAAGGACGGCCAACCCTCGCCCTATTTCGGCGATTATCCCCCGGACTTCTTCGACTTCATCGTGATCGACGAGTGCCATCGCGGCGGAGCGAACGACGAGAGCAACTGGCGCGGCATCCTGGAATACTTCAGCCCCGCCGTGCAGCTCGGCCTGACCGCCACGCCGAAGCGCAAGGACAACGTGGATACCTACGCCTACTTCGGCGAGCCGGTGTATGTCTATTCACTGAAGGACGGCATCAACGACGGCTTCCTGACGCCCTTCAAGGTCAAGCAGATTTCCACCACGCTGGATGATTATGTCTATACGTCCGATGACGAGGTGATCGAGGGCGAGATTGAAACCGGGAAACGCTACACGGAAGACGACTTCAACAAGATCATCGAGATCAGGGAACGTGAAAAGCTTCGGGTGAAGCTGTTCATGGAGCAGATCAACCAGAGCGAGAAGACGCTGGTCTTCTGCGCCACGCAGAACCACGCGCTGGCCGTGCGCGACCTCGTCAACCAGATGAAGGCCAGCAACGACCCCAATTACTGCCAGAGGGTGACGGCCAACGACGGCAGCCTGGGCGAACTGCACTTGCGTTCCTTTCAGGACAACGAGAAGAGCATTCCCACCATCCTGACCACTTCACAAAAACTTTCGACCGGCGTGGATGCCCGAAATATCCGCAACATCGTGCTGATGCGCCCGATCAACTCGATGATCGAGTTCAAGCAGATCATCGGGCGCGGCACGCGGCTATATGACGGGAAGGATTACTTCACGATCTACGATTTCGTGAAGGCGCATCACCACTTCAACGATCCCGAATGGGATGGCGCGCCGTTGGAACCGGAACCGTGCCCGAAGTGCAATTGCCAGCCTTGCCAGTGCGAAAAGCCACCGCAAGAGCCTTGTCCTGATTGCGGCAAGCGGCCCTGCGAATGCGAACGGGAGCCTTGCCCCAAGTGCGGCCAGCGTCCTTGCGTCTGCAAGAAAAAAGCCAAGGTGAAACTGGCGGACGGCAAAGAGCGCACCATTCAGCACATGATAGCAACCAGCTTCTGGCATCCCGACGGGACGCCCATGCACGCGCAACAGTTCCTGGAGGCGCTGTTCGGCAAGCTGCCGGAGTTCTTCAAGAATGAGGCCGAACTGCGCGCCCTCTGGAGCGCTCCCGACACGAGAGCAAAGCTGTTAGAGGGACTGGCCGAGAAAGGCTTCGGCAGGGAGCAGATGGCCGAGATGCAACGGATCATCGACGCCGAGAAGAGCGATCTTTTCGACGTTCTGGCGAATGTCGCCTACGCCTTGCCACCGCTCACCCGCGAGGAGCGGGCCACCAGAGCTAAAGTAGCGATTCATGCCCACTTCAACAGCAAGCAGCAAGCGTTCCTGGAGTTTGTACTCGCTCAGTACGTGAAAGTTGGCGTACAGGAATTGGATCAGCAGAAGTTGTCACCCTTGCTGAAGCTCAGATACAACAACGCCATCGCCGACGCAGTGGCAGACTTGGGCAGGCCGGAAGAGATCGGACAGGTTTTCTCCGGGTTCCAGAAATACCTTTACCAGCCAAGTGTGATAAATCAGCCCTATGCCTAGAACTAAAGCCGAGCACACCGTCATCTGCCGCCCCATCCGGGGCTTTTGCTTGACCTGCCCCCGTTTGTTAGATGGATAACAGCCTTGCAGGAACACGGTTAGCCGCTCGACAAACAGGAGAAGGCGAGGCAGACGGTGTTCGAACCAACGGAGGTGCTGTCTGCCGGTTGGGTGACTTGACCCCGGATCAATGGACGCAGTCGGCGCGTATTGGAATGGCTTGATGCTTACCCGCCGACGCTCAATCGGCAACACGACACCAGCCGTTGTAAAGAGGCTGACCTTACGGGACGGAGCAACGGCCTGGATACCTCCCGTCATTCACCGATCTGACTGTAGCCGAAATTGTATATGTGTGAAGTTGATCACTTTTCAAGTTACTTTATATCAGTAACTTAACTAGCCATTCGATATACGGAGCTATGACTTGGTTAGCGCCAGAACGCACGATGGAAGGACGCTGCGGTTGCTGACGCTGCTGGACGAGTATACGCGGGAATGCCTGGCGATCCGAGTGGAGGGAAGGATGGGCAGCCTGGAGGTGATCGAGACGTTGTCGGAGGTGATGCTGTGGCGAGGGATCCCGGAGCACATTCGATCCGATAACGGCCCGGAGTTCGTCGCCCGGAAGTTGCGCCAATGGCTGGGGAATCTCGGGACCGGAAGGTTGTACATCGAACCAGGTAGTCCATGGGAGAACGGGTATGTAGAATCGTTGAACGGGAAGTTTCGAGACGAGTTTCTCAATGGAGAGATCTTCTACACCTTGCGGGAAGCGAAGGTGTTGATGGAGGGATGGCGACGGGAGTATAACAAAGTTCGCCCGCACAGCGCGTTGGGCTACCGGCCGCCAGCCCCGGAAACGATCTTGCCGTTACCGCCGGGTTCCGCTCCGCTCCACCCGGCTGCAACGGCTTATGGACTAACATAAAAAGTGGACCAACAACCGGGGGCAGGTCACTTCTGAGGGTCTCCCCAAAAACTGGTCCACTGAGAAAGTGATTTCTGACAAACTCTGAGAGGAGAAGGAGGGTGTCAGATAAAGCGCAAGCGATTCAGCGAACGACCTGGAACATCCTTCGCCATCGCAATTTACGGGGAAGGTCGGTGAAGAGATCCAGGATGCGCCGCAAGCGGCCTCCCTGGGAATCATCGCGGTAGTCGTCGCGCGTGCGGTCAAAGGAGACGTAAATGATAAAAGGCCGTCCGGCCATGTATTTTTGGGGAACAAATCCCCAGAACCGGCTGTCGAGACTCTGTTCCCGATTATCGCCCATGACAAAGAAATGGCCGGGAGGAACCATCAGTTCCCCGTCCCGGACGTGATGGGGCAGTTCCACGCTCCACTCAGGAATCATGCCCCGCTCGAGTTCGGGAAAATCGGGAGGGAAGTTGTCGCCCGCTCGGACGCTTCCCGGATACGTATGCCGAACGTAAGGCTCCGCCTGCTGGACCCCGTTGATATAGACCGTCCGATTTTCAATGAGAATGCGGTCCCCCGGAATGCCGATAGCCCGCTTCACATAGTACTCGGTGGGATCATTGGGATACCGGAAAACCACGATGTCACCCCGCCGAACTTCCCGATAGGCCAAGCCAGGGAGGGATAATCCTCGCTGGCCACCGAAGGCAAATTTACTGACCAGCAGGTGATCCCCGATCAAAAGGGCGTTCTCCATCGATCCGGTGGGAATCTGGAAGGCTTGTACTACAAAAGTCATCCCGAACAGAGCCAGAACCACCGTCACGACCAACGATTCAAAAGTGTCCCGAGCCCAGGATTTCCTAAACGGCTCACGCATCCGTTACTGCTCCTTGGTGAATTTCAGATAGAGTGCATGGGCAGCCTCCTGTTCAGCCGCCTTCTTGCTGGGTCCTCGACCCCGGGCCGAAAGACCAGCCCCCCCACGGACTTCTACCGTAAACGTCTTTTGGTGTTCGGGACCCTTTTCCTGAATCACCCGATGAACTGGCATCCGGTTCCGTAGCTTCGGCAGAGACCCTTCGGCGGTCCGGGAGATCGCCAGGATCGAGCAAGCCATTCTGCAAGGCAATCCAAGCGTGCTTGATGAGGTTAAGCTATCGACTACCGAAATACATCAAATTTATCGGAATTTCCTAGTTTTGTGCGGGTTCAGTACATATGAGACTTGAGTCAGGTGGCCTTCCATGTGGCAAGGTACTCCATTGGCGTCCTCATGTCCAGGGTTCGATGAGGTCGGAGGTGGTTGTAGAAGTGTTGGTAGTCGGCGAGGGCGGCTCCGGCTGCGGCGACGGTGAGTTCGCCGGTGTAGAGGTTCCAGAACTCGACGCGGGCGCTGTCGTTGGCTCGTTCGACGCAGCCATTGAACTGCGGTCGTCGAGGCGGCAGGACAAACTGAGGGATGTCGAGTTGCTGGCAAGCTTGCTCGAACTCGGCCCGGAACTCGGAGCCGCCGTCGACCTGGACGGAATGGAGGGGGAAGGGCAGGTCCTCGATCACGGCTTGCAGGAAACGTCGGGCGTTGCGAGCGGTGGCGCGGGAATAGACACGGGTCACCATGTGCTTGCCGACCGGGGAGACGGCCCGGAACTCCTTGAGTTGGGTGCCGTCGAGGGACACCGACAGGTGATCGATCTGGACGAGTTGCCGGGTTGGGTGGCCCGGGTGCCGTAGCGCCAGCGTTGGGCGTGGCCCTGGTGGAAGGAGCGGCGCTTTTTCAGCTTGACGCGCCCCCGGCAGAAAGCGCAGGGGCGGATACGACCGAGCCGCACCCCTTTGGCGAGGATGCGGCCAACGGTGGATTCACTGAGATGAATGCCCTGGCGGGCGAGCAGAACCCGTAGAGGTCGCTTGCCCATGAAGGGATAGTGGCGCCGCAAGGTCCAGACTTGGCGCTGCTGGGCTGGCGTCCATTGCCGGGATCGAGTGCGTTGCGGGCGTCGCCTGATCGCTGCCAAGCCGTGCGGGCCACGATTCCGGTAGCGCGCTGCCCAACGGAAGTAGGTGGCTCTCGACCAGCCGATGGCCCGCAGAGCGGTGGGCGCCGAACAGCCTTCACGGCGTAGCTCGTCATACAGTTCGATTTTCTTGAGGCGCTCAATGGCTTGGCGGGGGCAGGTGTCATCCACCGCCCAAGTGCGATAAGATGGGATGTGCAGAGATTGGATCTGCATGGTTCAGGCTCCTTGGGTTTCTGGGTAGAAACGAAAGGCTACCTGAACGGGCGCGGCGTTTGGTCCTGAATTCGGGGCCAGGCGTCGTGCTTTTTGGGGGTGTGAGGGAGGGGGTAGGGGACCCTCAAGGCGCGGTTGCGGCGGGATTTGGGCTGCGCTCGCTACGCTCCCTTCGCCCAAAACCCGCCACGGTTGGCATATCGATCCCTATTCCCTCCAGCATCACCCTCACAGTCTCACATGTATCTGAACCCGGACAGTTTTAGGTCTTAGGATTTATAATTAAGGCTTCTTGACAAACTCCGAAAACCGTTTCTTGCAAGCCTCCTCGTTAACCCGCAGGTACTCTGCCAGAAACTCATCCATATATTCGGCGAACTTGGAACTTATGAAGCTAGCGTTCATCCCATGCATAAACCATTACTACAACCAGCGCGCCCCGCTCGTTGTGAGGACGTGCTTCGTCGAGCCAGGGGACCTACTTTCCCTAACTATTGCCAGAACCTTTTGTTGGCCAAATCCCAACTGACCTGCCCCCGCCGAGCGGAAGCCCGTTAGAAAGGAATGCAAAGGTGTGCTTTGCACCCATGGCCCCTCTGTCGGTTCTCCAATGTGAGGTTGCCGCCGTGAGCCTCGGCAATCTGGCGGCTCAGCACCAATCCAATGCCAGACCCCCCAGGCTTAGTGGTGAAGAAAGGTACAAACAGATTGGCGGTGTCCGGAATGCCTGGACCCTCGTCTTCGATCCAAACCCTGAGGTGGTTACCGTTCTTTTCCCAGCCCATACTTACTCTACCTGCTGTCTCCAACGCGGCATCCACAGCGTTTTTTAGCAGATTGATAAGAAGTTGCTCCAATTGATCGCCGTCGGCTTGAATCGTAATCTTGGGACCAGGCACCAACGCAACTGGTAATCGCGTTTCTAACTCCACCACTCGGAGAATCCAGGTGCTCACATCCAGGGGTTTGTATTGAGGTTTCGGGAGCCGAGCCAGCCGGGCATAGGCTTCCATAAATTGGCTTAGGGATTCCGAACGCCCTGCGATAACGCGCAAACCCCTCTGCATATCCTCTTCCCAATCCCCAGGCCTCGGATTTCGCATGAGCAGATTTTCAAGGCTCCCTGAGACAGACTTGATCGGTGCCAGGGAGTTATTGAGCTCGTGACTAAGAACCCGAATCAGCCGCCGCCAAGCTTGGCGTTCCTCCTCGCGAAGCGGTCGGCTCAGGTCCGAAAGGACCACCAGGTAGTGAGGCAGGCCCCGCTCGCGGAAGGAGCTTCGGCGCATATCCCAGCGCCCGGCTTTTCCAGGGAACGCCTTGTGGATCGCTTTGACAACGTAAAAAGAGCCCACCTTGATCGAGTAAAAGGGACCCACCCCCAGGTTAATGGCCCGTAAGTAATACCGCCGGCGGGGCTGTGGAAAGAGTGGGAGCCGGAGGCTTCCAAGCCGCTGTGGGAACCCGCGGGGTTTGTAGCGGGTTTCCACAGCGGCGGCACTTTCCACAGCCCATCGCGCCCGCGTTTTTCACGCGGACTTTCTGGCGACGCGGGGTTTCTTCTTCCGTTTGCTGGCGGCGCCCAGACTTTCAGTGAAGCGGATGCTTTCCCAATCGAACTGGTGAATCGAGCAGTGATGGGTCAGCCGGTCCAGTAGGGCGGCCGTGAGGGCGGCGGCACCAAACACACTGGTCCACTGCGCAAACGGCAGGTTCGAAGTGACGATCACCGAACCTTTCTCGTAACGATCCGAGAAGACCTGAAACAACAGTTGCGCCCCCTCGGCCGAGAACGGGATATAGCCCACCTCGTCGATGATGAGCAGCTCGAGGCGGGATAGCTTGGCCAGGTATCGCTTCAACTGCCGTTCCTCACGGGACTCGATCAGTGTATTGACCAATCCGGCGGCTGTGGTGAACCCGACCCGGTAGCCCCGCCGGCAGGCTTCCACTCCCAGCACTGTCGCGGCATGGGTCTTGCCGGTGCCGTGCTTGCCCAACAGCACGACGTTCTCGCGCCGGGTGATGTAGCTGCACTCGGCATAGTCGCGAACCTCGACCGCATCTAGTGCCGGCCACTTCTTCAGATCGGTCGTCTCCAGGGTCTTCAGCAGCGGGAACCGGGCCGCGCGCAGCCGGCGCTGCACCTGATTGGCTTGACGCTGTTCCAGCTCGCGGCTGGCCAAAGCCACAAGAAAGCCGATGTAGTCCTCACCAGCTTCTTTGGCCTGCCGGGCGTGTTCCCTCCATTCCCGTACCATGGCCGGGAGCCGGAGTTGCCGCAACGCATCGTCGAGTACGATCTCCTGGCCCGGCGTCATCGCACACCTCCGGCCAACAGGCGGTCGTATTGATCCAGATCGGAGGTTGCGATCGTCAGGTCCGTGATGCCGGGCATCAACCCGGGCTCCAGGGGCGCATGGGCCCGCCCGGGACGGTCGGCACGAATCAGAATGTGCCGGACCGCATCGGATTCGTAGCTGTGCGCCTCCAGGGCGTCTTGAACCGCCGAGGACACCCGATCCAGTGCCCACTGTTGGTGGAGTTGCAGGATGCCGATGAACTCCCGGGTGCCACGGCTGTAACCGTGCCGTTGCCGCAACCGCCCCAGCAGCGTCTCGTAATGTGCCGGCCACTGGGGCCGCCACTGCCGGATCGGCCGGGCACTCTCAAACGCCCCCACTCTCCGGCGGATCAGCTCCAGGTAATGCAAGGGATCGATCTGCCACCGGCTATGACCGAACGCGCGGGCATGTTCGGCCACCTTTTTCTGGTCGGCGTAGAAGCTCACCCGGTCGCACCCGATATGGGCCCAGAGCCGCCGGCCCACATAGGCGGTCGGTACCGAGTAGCGGTTCCCCTCCACTTGCGCGGTCTGGTACCGGCTGATGCGCACTCCGACGACCTTCGTGTTCTCGAATGGCGTATCGGGCAATGCCAGCAGATGCTCCCGCTCGGCGGCGTGCCGTTCATCGATCGTGCGATCGTCGGCCCGGCCACCAATCCGCCGTTGGCCATCGGACAGGCACCGCTCCAGCAGTTGATGGTTCAGATCGTCGAAATCTGTGACATCGGGGACCGGCACCAGGAAGTTCCGACGCGCAAAGCCGACCAGACCCTCGACGCCCCCTTTCTCCCGGCCCTGGGCCGGATTGCAGAATCGCGCTTCAAACGTGTAGTGCGCTCGAAACGAGGTGAACCGCGCCTGCTCCACCCGCGCTTTCCCGCGCAGAATCCGTTTCACCGCCGTCTTCAGGTTGTCGAAGACCAGGGTCGGAAACACCCCACCGTACCAGTCAAATGCCCGGATATGACCGTCCAGGAACATCTCCTGCCGCTCCCACGGATAAGCTCGTACGAAGGCTTTGCCCGAGTACCGGGACCGCATGCAGAACAGCTTCACCTGCCGGTCTTCGCCGCCCATCCGGACCCAGGCCGTGCCCCAGTCCACCTCGGCTTCCCGGGCCTGCTCCGGATCCAACGGCACCACCGCCATCGGCCGGTTCAATCCCAACCGGAATTTCCGTTCCCGGACCCATCGGCGCACGGTCGGCTCCGCCCCGGTGAAGCCGTGCTCGTCCATCAGTCGCTGCCAGATCCGGCGCGCGGTGTGTCGTTGCTTGACCGGTTGTTCCCGATCGGTCTTGAGCCACCTATCCACAACCCCCGCGACCGGGTCCATCACCGGACACGCCGGTTCCTTCTCACGCCGGTACTGGGGTTCCTGCCCGGCCAACACCTTCCGGATCGTCCGCCGCGTGTGGCCCGTTTCCCGGGAAATCCGTCGAATGCTTTTCTTGTACACACGATGTGCGGTTCTGACCATCTCGTACTGATCCATCCCTAACAACTCCTTGTCCTCCCATCCAACATGCCGGTTCGTCCGGGCTCGCCTCGGGAGGCTATCAGGGGTGGGTCCCTTTTGCTCGATCACAACCCCGTTAATTGGGTCCCTTTTACGTTATCGAAATCATGTGGAAGGTCCGTACATTCTCTCCTTTGAGACAATCCGATAAGCTCAGTTCCTGAGCCGCTCTTCCGATGAGCCGCTCGGCAGGCTGAGCCAAAATCTGCTCGCCCAATCGATTTACCAATCGAAGGCACCCCTTATCATCAAAAGCGAAAATTGCGACATCAATCTCGGCCATCACCGTACCCAGCAAGGCTGTAGCCTCCAAGGCACTGAGCCGTTGCTCCCGGAGAGTCTCTCCCAGTGCATTGGCCTCCCATATCACCTCGCCCAAGGCATCGTCAGGCTTGGCACCTCGGATCCTGAGTGAAAAGTCCCCCTCACGCAGGGCCGAAAGCAGGTTGGAAAGTGTCCGGAGAGGAAAGGTCACCCTCCTCCGTAACGCGAATGCAAAACACAAACAGAAACCCAGGATCAATAAAGTAAGGGTCCACTGCAGCTTCGCCGCGTATGTCTGGCTCCATAGCAGAACCAATGCCACCACTACGCCGGGCAAACTGCCCAGCAGGAACATCAGTAGAAGGCGTTGCTCGTGGCCTAGCTTACGGTTTTTTCGCAAGCCCTCGGACGTCATAGGCCAAACCTTTGGAGCCGCCGGTAAAGGGCACTGCGGCTCAGCCCCAGAGCATTCGCCGCTTGGCTCACATTGCCATCAAAGCGGGCCAATGCCTTCTGAACCAGGATTCGGTCGACTTCCTCCAGGCTCAGGTCTTCCAGCCGCGGCGCGGCGTCTCCTCCACCGCCTAACGCCAAATCGCTAGGCTGGACTACGTTCCGCTGTGCCATTAACACGGCGCGTTCAACCGCGTGGTTTAATTCCCGAACATTCCCCGGCCAGGAATAGCGCATCAGGAGCTGAAGCGCAGCCGGATCAAAAGCCTTCAAGTCCTTCCGATAGCGCCGCGCGTACTGGCCCAAAAAATTCAGCGCTAGGAGCGGAATGTCATCTCGCCGGTCGCGCAACGGCGGCACATGAATTTCCACCGTGTTCAGGCGGAAAAGCAAATCCTCACGAAAGCGGCCGACAGCCACCTCATCGGCCAAATTGGCATTTGTGGCTGAAAGGATGCGCACCTTGACTCGGCGCGTCTTCGATGATCCCACTCGTTCAAGCTCCCCGGATTCCAGTACCCGCAACAACTTCCCCTGCTGGCTGAAGGGAATGTTGGCGATCTCATCGAGAAACAACGTGCCACCGTCGGCCATCTCAAAGCGGCCCACTCGATCCACCTTGGCGTCCGTAAAAGCTCCCCTGACGTGGCCGAACAACTCGTCGGCGAAGACGCCTTCGGATAGACCCCCGACGTTGACGGTGACCATCGGTTTCGAGGCGTAAGCAGAGAGTGCGTGTAGCGATTGTGCGACCACTTCTTTACCCGTGCCGTGCTCTCCGGTTATGAGGATGTTGGCATCGGAAGGACCCACGCGCGCCAGGATCTGCTTGACGGGATCCATCGCGGGAGATTCTGCAATCAACCTGGGGCGCGCCCGAGCACGCAGAAGCTTGTTTTCTGCCTCCAGTCGTTGCCCTCTTCGTAGGGCCTGGGCGAGTTCTGCTTGCGTACGGAGAATGGTAAGTAGCCTCGCATTCTCCCAGGGCTTCTGGAAAAAATCCCGAGCGCCACGGCGCATGGTCTCTACAGCCAAATCGACACTTCCCCAGGCGGTCATCACCACTACCGGCAGCGTACTGTCGAGTGCCTGAATACGCGAGAGCAGATCCAAGCCTTCCCGACCGGACGTGGTATCCCGCGCATAGTTCAGGTCCATCAGCACCACGTCAAACTCACTTACCTTCAGCGCAGCCAACACCTGTGATGGAGAAGTAACCGACTTGGTCCGGTAGCCTTCGCCCTTCAGGAGAAGGCGGATTGACTCCAGCAAATCGGGCTGGTCGTCGGCGATCAACACCCTAGGTTTTATGGAATCGGTTAATTCCATAGTAAACCTTATTATGGACTTTATATTTAAAGTGCCAAGCGACTCATCATGGCCCTATGAGTTAATATTGCGCCCTTCAGAGGTCCCCATGTCAAGCAGAAGCAGCTAACCTACATGTGGCGGTCACCCCATGAGCCGACAGCGGCAGGACGTGACTTCTTTTGGCATGACAGCCCCTGCTGCCTCACCGACTCTTTCGAGAGAGTCACAACCATCGCGCAACTCTATTTGGTGGTTATTATATAACGTTAATGGTTGCCACTAGTGTCGTGTTACTCAAATAAGTGGCATATGAATCGAACCAGCATAGAAGTGACCTTCTCCCGAATTTAGATCCAGGTCGAGGGGGAACCCTCAGACTCGAATCCTGGGCTACAAAATTCTACTTTGAATCAAAGTCGCTAATGCGGCGCATTGATTAACATGCCCCTCTATCACGAATTAAAGGGAATGATTTTTCCTCTCGAGATGAAGTAGCTCATTATTCAGGTAAGGCCGTTCCTTCTTCTGCATCTCGGATGGCTTTGACAGGCACGAGAAACCTACGCGATTCCTCTGCATTTCCCACATACGAGAACCATGAGTTAACTTGTCTTCTTCACTCTGTTGATGTCAAATTCCGGTCACTGGGGGACAACTTTCCCGCAGGAGCAATCGCCACTTCGGTTGATTTCTGTGAAATAAGCCCGTCGGTGATGGAGGGACACTTCCCGTTCCCGCGTTTCCCTGAGTCTGTACGATAGTCCGTTTTCGAACACATTGGTCCCTAAGGCGGACACTCGAGAGGCAGATTTCGTTCACCACGCTGTGATTAAGCCTAATTTATTCAAACACTTAAGCTTTTTGATACTTGTGGTACGGCTCTTGCTCATACACCTTCCAGAGTCAGGGAAAATCTAGGGCAAGTTCTCGATCCGCATTCCTTGCATTAGAAGCTTTCCTGGTTGGTTTGGCGTAAATTGCCGTAAATCAAACTTGTAAGGAAGGAGTGAACGAAAGTGCGATTTTCAATCAGAATTCTTGGATTATCAGCAGTAATGTTTCTCGGGCTTTCGAGTTCCCAGGATCTCCTTGGACAGATGGTAGACTATACCCGTTCTAATTCGTTTCCGAACCTGCTCGCACCATACATGCCTCGGTACGTGCAGATGCCCCGCATAACCAGTTCGGATCGTCTCCACCAGTTGGTTCAGGACGGGAAGCTCCGCCTTTCGGTAGAGGATCTGATCGCCTTAACGCTGGAGAATAACCTGGAAATCGCTGTGGATCGTTTCACGATTGCCATTGCGGAGACCGACATTCTGCGGACCAAGTCTGGAGCAGCGGGTCGGGGTTATCCCGGTGATGTAACAACACCTGGGGGCTTGGCGGCCGGGGCCCTCGGCGCGGGCGTCGGTGCCGCCTCAGCTGCTGGAGGTACGCGAGGAGGTGGTGCTTTCGGAGGCGGCGGGGCGACCAACATCGGTTTTATTGGGAGCTTCGATCCTGTCGCCGGATTCGGTTGGGCTTGGGATCGTAGCGAGACTCCGTTGGGCATTACCTTTATAACTGGTGTCCCGGCTTTGATCAACCAAACGACTACCTATAATAGCTTTTTTGGGCAAAGCTTTATGACCGGGACCAGCTATGCAGTTGGTCTGAACGGATTTCGCCAGTCCACTAATTCTCAGACCAACGTGTTTAATCCTCAGGTCAACGCTTCATTTTTCATCGGCTTCAACCAACCGCTCCTCAAGGGGTTCGGTTACCGCTCCAATGCTCGATTTATCCGGGTGGCGAAGAACAACCTCAGCGCAGCAAACGAAGTCTTCCGCCAGCAGGTCATCGAGACAGTTTCGGAAGTCCTGAATCTTTATTGGGATCTGATTTTCTTTCAGGAAAATGTGGAGGTGGCGGAGCAGTCGCTGGAACTGGCCCGGAGAACGCTACGGGACAATCGAATCCAAGTGGAAATTGGAATATTGGCCCCTACCGAAATTGTCCGTGCAGAGTCCGAAGTTGCCGCGCGCAAACGAGACCTGATCATGGCCCAGACGGACCTACAACAGCAAGAAAACCGGATCAAGAATGTTATCTCCCGAACTATGGATCCGGATCTGGCGAAGGCCCGCATTGAACCGACGGATACCTTGCACATTCCCCATGAAGCCGACATTCCGGAGCTCGACGACGCCCTTAATGTAGCCTGGAGGAATCGTCCCGAGGTCGAAATCTACCAGATCAGGCTGAGGAACCAGCGAATCGCGCTGAAATCCAATCGTAATGCCTTGCTGCCCAACCTGGACATTTTTGCCTCTTATAGCGGCGCGGGGCTTTCTGGGAATCGACTCATTCGCCCGGCCAATGATCCCTTTGCGTCTCCCATAAGAGTGAAGCCTGGCGGAGTAGGTCAAGCACTGACGCAGGTTTTCCATGGTAACTTTCCTGATTACTCCTTCGGAGTTTCACTCCAGATTCCTATCCGGAACCGCACGGCCCAGGCAGATTATGCCCGCGCTCTCCTGGATGAACGACAAGCCAGACTCTCTGCGCAACAGACCCGAAACACGATTGAACAAGAAGTGCGCAATGCCCTGATTGAGCTGACTCAGGCCAAAGCCCAGAATCAAGCTGCAGAAAAGGCTGCAGTGCTAGCTGAGCAGACCTCGGATGGGGAACAGAAGAAATACAAATTGGGCCGGTCAACGGTCTTCCTGGTGATTCAAGCCCAACGTGACCTGGACGAGGCGCGCTTAAACCTGAATGAAGCCCGCTCGACTTATGCCAAGGCACTCACAGAACTGAATCGAGTCATGGGGACAACACTCGATAAGTACAGTATTCAGGTTTCCGATGCTTATACGGGTAAGGTGACTCGGATACCGAACATTCCGGGATCCAGAGATAAGTCCTGACCATGTACATTTGTGGCATTGTCCAGGAAGAGTTGACCAACCGCCAGAATGGAGCAGAGTGGTTAGGAACGGCCCATTGAGGGGCCTGTATTCGCAAGTGTTCGATTTTGAACAGATCAATTCCAGGATCGGACAATCGCAGGCCGAGGTCGGATCGCCCACATTTCTTAATGCTTTTAATTTCAATCTGTTAGGCTACCCTCAAGAAATGGTACGGCACTTGCAGTGTTTCCCTTGGAGGAATCTATGGACATCCTTCGAGAATCCTCAGTTCGCAGGCGTCAGATTTGGCGAATCCTATTTGGTGTGACTGCTGCCGCCGTGGTTGGGCTAGTGACGGCAGGTCTGTCGCGGCTCGAACCAGCTGCCCCCAGCGTCGATCAGGCCACGGTTTGGATGGACACAGTGAAGCGAGGGTCGATGCTCCGCCAAGTGCGCGGCCCTGGCAGTCTGGTTCCCGAAAAGATTCGTTGGGTTCCCGCTGCCACGGAGGGCCGGGTGGAACTTATCCGGATCCTGCCCGGCACAATAGTGAAGGCCGACACGGTTTTGCTAGAGTTGAGCAACCCCAAGTTGGAGCAAGCTACCCTGGACGTTCAATGGCAACTTGAAGCTGCTGAGGCTGATTATGAAAATCTGAAAGCGCAGCTTGAGAGCGAACTTTTGGAACAACGAGCTACAGCTGCGACGGTCGAAGCCGATTACCATCAGGCCAAACTTAAGTTTGAAATAGACCAGGAACTGGCCGAGCTTGGCCTCATCTCGAATTGGGCTTTCAAGGAATCGAAACTAAAAGTAAGAGAGCTGGCTACCCAGCACGAAATCAAAAACAAACGTATTGCCATAAGTGCGGAATCCGTGAAGGCCCAACTCGCTGCTCAGCGGGCACGGGTAGAGCAGCTTCGGACCCTTCTGCGGCTGAAGCAGGGGCAGGTGAGTTCTCTGCACGTCCGGTCGGGGATTGAAGGTGTGCTTCAGCAGTTGCCCATTGAGGTGGGCCAGCAGGTGACCGCCGGGACCATCCTGGCCAAAGTGACCCAACCCAGCCGGCTGAAGGCCGAACTGAAAATAGTTGCAACCCAGGCGAAGGATCTGCAGCACGGGCAGAAAACCTCCATCGACACTCGCAATGGTGTCATCCCCGGTCATGTAATTCGGATTGACCCCGCCGTGGATGAGGGCACCGTGACCGTGGATGTTGCCCTTGATGGCCCACTGCCGAAAGGGGCACGTCCCGATCTGAGCGTCGACGGCACCATCGAAATCGAGCGTCTCGAAGATGTTCTCTATGTCGGCCGCCCCACATTTGGCCAGGCCGACAGTATGATCGGTCTGTTCAAGCTCGTAAACGGAAACAAGGATGCGGTCCGAATACAAGTCATGCTGGGACGTAGCTCGGTAAACACCATTGAGATCCGCGACGGTTTGGAAGAAGGCGATGAGGTGATCCTCTCGGACATGTCCCGCTGGGATGCATTTGATCGCATTCGCCTGGATTGATTCCCCGACGAAACAAGGAGCCAGAACCATGCACACCGAACCCCTGATCCGCTTGGAAGGCGTAACCAAGGTCTTCTTGACCGAAGAGGTGGAAACACACGCTCTCTCGGGCGTGCATCTGGGGATCAGGTCCGGCGAGTACGTCTCCATTGCGGGACCTTCGGGCTGCGGGAAATCCACCCTGCTCTCCCTCATGGGGCTGCTCGATTCCCCCACGGACGGAAACTATTGGCTGAGCGGAAAGCCTGTGGCGGGCCTGTCACACTTCCAACGTACCCGTATCCGCAACCGGGAGATTGGATTTATTTTTCAGAATTTCAATCTGATCGGAGACCTGACGGTGTATGAAAACGTCGAGCTGCCGCTGACCTATCGAGGCATGACGGGAGCGGAACGTAAGAAGCGGGTGCGGGAGTCGCTCGAGCGGGTGGCTATGTTGCACCGGATGAAGCACTATCCTTCACAACTCTCCGGCGGCCAACAGCAGCGCGTGGCCGTGGCGCGGGCATTGGTTGGAAAGCCCCAAGTCCTGCTGGCCGATGAGCCGACCGGGAATCTGGATTCTAAAAACGGCGGGGCCGTCATGGACTTGATGCGTGACCTGCACCGCGAGGGTGCTACGATCTGCATGGTCACACACGATCCTCGCTATGCCGACCACGCCGAACGCACCGTCCACTTGTTTGATGGCCGCATCGTGGAAGAAAGCACGGTTCGGAGAGAGGAGGCTTTCCAATGAGCACTCTCTGGCAAGACCTTCGCTACGGCGCGCGGATTCTGGCGCGCAATCCAGGCTTCACGGTGGTAGTGGTCATCACCTTGGCCCTCGGCATTGGTGCCAATACCGCTATTTTCAGCGTTGTTAACGGAGTGCTCCTTCGCCCCCTTCCCTACAGAGATCCTGAACAGATAGTCACTCTTTGGCAAAAGAACACGAAGGAAGGCGTAGAAAAGGAACGTGTCCCACAAGCCAATTTTCTTGACTGGCGAGGCCAAAGTCGAGTGTTTGAAGAAATGGCCTTAATGGAGCCTTATACGCTCGACTACGCGGGTGTGGGAGAACCCGAAACCATCCACGCATGGTTGGTCTCGGCGGGTTTCTTTCGAGTCCTGGGTGTGAATGCCCTGGTGGGCCGTACGTTCTTGCCTGAGGAATACACCACTGGAAAGGAACAGGTGGTTGTCTTCAGCTACGGACTGTGGCAGAGACGTTTTGGCGGTGACTTCAACCTGGTTGGAAAGGCACTCACGCTCGACGAACGACCTGTCACTGTCGTAGGGATCATGCCGCCGGAGTTCCAGGACATTTTCTCAGACGGCAGGGAAGCCTGGGCACTTAGAATCTTTTCAGAAAGGGACAAAAGGCGTCGGACGGGCGGCTACATGAACGCCATTGCTCGGATCAAATCCGGGACTACGCTTGCGCAGGCTCAAGATGAGATGGACGTAATCGTTGCGCGTCTCGCTAACGAGTATCCCCAAACAAATGAGGGTGTGGGGATTACACTTGTGCCGCTGACTGAGCAAATGGTGGGTCATCTTCGACCTGCTCTGTTGATTTTGCTCGCCGCCGTCGGTTTTGTACTGTTGATTGCCTGTGCCAATGTGGCCAACCTTTTGCTGGCGCATGGAGCGGAGCAACACAGGGAATTTGCGATTCGCGCAGCTGTCGGCGCGTCCCGTTTTCAGTTGATGAGACAAATGCTCATTGAGAGTATATTGATCGCTCTGTTGGCCGGGGTGGGAGGAATCTTGCTGGCCTCTTGGGGAACAGACCTGATCATAGCGCTCAGTCCCGGAGACTTTCCCCGGATCGGCGAAGTCAAACTCGACGCCGTCGTTCTATCCTTCACCTTTGGAATTTCTCTCCTGACTACTCTCTTTTTCGGACTGTCTCCTTGCATTCTATTCTCCAAGCCGCAGCTCACCGAGTCGCTAAAGGAGGGCGGTCGAAGCTTGACGGCGGGTCTTGGTCAACATCGTATTCGTAGGATTCTGGTTGTCACCGAAGTGGCGCTTGCCCTCGTTCTGCTAGTGGGTGCAGGCTTACTGGTTCGCAGTTTTGTGGGGCTCTCGCGAGTTGAATTGGGTTTCGAACCGCATCAGACTTTTCTCATACAGGTCTTTGTATATGGAAATAAGTATCCGACTGACCAGGAACGGTTACGTTTTTTTGAGGAGACACTTGATCGGTTGTCCCGCTTACCCAGTGTACAGGCGGCCGGGGCGGCGTCCTTCGTCCCGTTCGCAAGAGCACAGATAAGTATAGCCGTTCCACTCACCATCGAAGGGCGTTCTCCTCCCCCCGAAGGAGAGGAACCCACGGTTAACGTCACTGTTGCCACGGTGGACTATTTTCGTGCCATGGGTATCCCGTTGTTGAGAGGGCGCACCTTCATTGACTCGGATGGCCAGGACAATCAACCGGTGACCGTGATCAATGAGGCAATGGCTCGTCGCCACTGGGCCGACGAAGATCCAGTGGGTAAAGTCATCACGGTACGTTTCGGAGAAACCATACCGCAGAGAATCGTCGGAGTCGTGGGCGACGTGCGGCATGGTGGTCTAAATGGCGTGGGACTTCCTGAAATGTTTCTTCCCCTTCGACAGCATCCGTTCGGCTCCATGACATTTGTTGTGCGCTCGGTGTCCGCTCCCCGGTCCTTAATTGCCCCGGCGAAGTCTCAGATCTGGGCTGTAGACAAGGACAGGCCTTTCTATAGTGTGGCTCTGATGAACGACCTGATTTCAGATTCGCTAGCTGATCGACGCTTTCACTTGTACCTATTGAGCATATTCTCGTTGATCGCATTGCTTCTGGCCGCGCTTGGGATTTACGGGGTTGTGAGTCTACTTGCCAGCCAGCGCACGAAAGAAATCGGAGTCCGTATGGCTTTGGGGGCGCAGCGCCATGACATCGTGACTCTCATTGTCGGTCAAGGCATCATCTTAACGCTAGGAGGCGTGGGAGTGGGCCTGGTAGGAGCCATCGTGTTAACCCGTTATTTGTCAAGCTTCCTCTTTGGAGTTACACCGACTGATCCGCTGACGTTTGCTGGCAGCTCTACCGTGTTGCTCCTCGTGGCCCTGCTGGCCTGCTACATTCCGGCATGGCGCTCAACGCGGGTCGACCCCATGGCCGTGTTGAAATACGAATAGATAGAGGCGGGTGCCGTCATGGACTTGATGCGTGACCTGCACCGCGAGGGTGCTACGATCTGCATGGTCACACACGATCCTCGCTATGCCGACCACGCCGAACGCACCGTCCACCTGTTCGACAGCCGCATCGTGGAAGAAAGCACGGTTCGGAGAGAGGAGGCTTTCCAATGAGCACTCTCTGGCAAGATCTATGCTACGGCGCGCGGATTCTGGCGCGCAATCCAAGCTTCACGGTGGTAGTGGTCATCACCTTGGCCCTCGGCATCGGAGCCAACACCACTATATTCAGTGTTGTCAATGCCGTGCTGCTTCGTCCGCTGCCGTACGACGACCCCGACCGGCTAGTGGGAGTTTGGCAATCTTACCCAAAAAAGGGTTGGGATACGGTTGGAGTTTCACCCCCCAACTTTGCCGATTGGAGGGATCAAAACCAAGCCTTCAGCCACATCGCAGCCATGGCCTCGGAAAACTTCAATCTCACGGGTATAGATGAGCCTGAGCGGATTCTTGGTTATCGCGTTTCTGCCAGTATTTTCCAGGTGCTACGGGTGGAGGCAGCGCTGGGGCGTACCTTTCTACCCGATGAGGACCAGCCCGGCCAAGACAACGTGGTTATTTTGAACCACAGCCTATGGCAACGCCAGCTCGGGGCCGACCCGAGCGTTATTGGAAAGACTTTGACCCTCAACGGGAGGAGCTACACCGTAGTCGGAGTCATGCCTTCTGACTTCCGGTTGCCCCAGAGAGTGGATGGGCCCTTGGTGCCACTTGCTCTGGGCCCCAAGGAGCTAAGCGATAGCCAACGTGGGTTGCGTTACCTCCAAGCAATAGCGCGCCTCAAGCCTGTCGTTCTGCTGGAACAAGCGCAGGCGGAGATGAAGAATATCGCACGCCGACTCGAGCAGGAATACCCGGAGACGAACACTGGATGGAGCGTAGATGTTATCCCACTAGGCAGAGCTGGGGGATTCAATTTCTTGCGGCTGGCTCTACTGGTTCTGTTCGGAGCCGTGGGCTTTGTGCTGCTGATTGCTTGCGCCAACGTGGTGAACCTGCTGCTGGCTCAGGCCACAACTCGCCAAAAGGAGATCGCCATCCGTACCGCACTTGGCGCCGGTCGCTGGCGTTTGATCCGGCAGTTGCTCACCGAGAGTGTACTGCTGGCCGCACTGGGCGGTGCGGTGGGAGTGCTGCTGGCTTTGTGGAGCATTGATCTGGTAGTTGCCACCTCTCCGGGGTGGTTGCACACCATGCATGAGATCGAGCTCGATGGATCGGTGCTTGTCTTCGCAATGTTGATCTCGCTGCTGACGGTTACGATCTTTGGTTTAGCACCGGCACTTGCAGCCTCTAAGGCCGACCTGAATGAGCCACTAAAGGAAGGAGGAAGGACTTCAAGAGAAGGGTTTCGCGGCCACCGGCTTCGCGCGGTTCTTGTGGTTTCTGAGGTAGCCTTGGCAATGCTACTCCTTTCCGGGGCAGGCGTACTAATGAGAAGCTTCGTGAATATTCTGAGCGTCGATCCGGGCTTCAATCCACAAAACCTCCTGACCATGCGTGTCGCCCTCCCAGAATCTAAATATCCCAATACTCACCAACGACTCGCTTTCTTCGAACAGACTTTTCGAAGGATTAAAGGTCTGCCTGGCGTAGATTCCGTTACAGCAGCCAGTAATTTAGGTGCTGGCCCGGGCCGCCTCTTCCAACCCGAAGGACGGGCAGCTCTAAGGTCAGAGGAGGAACCGGGCGCCGGCTACCAATTGGTAAGCCCCAACTACCATCGTGCGATGGGTATCCCTCTTCTGAAGGGTCGATTTCTCACTAAGCGGGACACGGGGGGAGCTGTACCAGTTGCCATCGTTAATGAAACCTTGGCTCGTCGCTACTGGCCCGATGAAGATCCTGTTGGAGAGTATTTGACGATTTCGCCCCCTATTAACGACCCAGACAAGCGCAATCAGCCACTCTCTCGCTTGATCGTTGGAGTCGTAAAGGATGTAAAGCAGATATTGTGGGCAGAGCAATTTCCTCACATCTACGTCCCCTACCCTCAGGAGAACTTAACTGAGATGACCTTGGTGGTCCGCACTACCTCTGAACCGATGAATATGGCCCTTGCAGTACAGCGTGAAATTCTGGCAGTGGATAAGGACCAACCGGTTTACCACATTCAGACCATGGAGGAATACCTGTCTGAATCGATTTCCTTCCAGCGTTTTTACGCTTCTCTGATGGGCATCTTTGCTAGCCTGGCCGTGATCTTGGCTGCCGTGGGTATCTACGGGATTATGAATTGCTCTGTCGTGGAACGCACGCGCGAAATCGGCATCCGCATGGCTTTGGGGGCACGGCCACGCGCTGTGATTAAGCTCGTGGTGAAACAGGGGATGGTCATAACACTTCTTGGTTTGTGCATCGGTCTTGCTGCGGCTTTGACCTTGATCAAAGTCCTCTCGTCTATGTTTCAGATGAGCCTTGGGACCGAATATCTTTACCATGTTAGCCCGACTGACCCGCTGACGTTTGTTTGTGTCTCTGGGCTGTTAACCGGGGTGGCGCTGGTAGCCTGCTACATCCCGGCGCGGCGAGCGACAAAGGCCGACCCCATGGTGGTGCTTAAATACGAATAGATAGAGGCGGACAAGCGGCGGATCGATTCGAGGGAGAGAGAAAAATGAGAGGTGAATTTGGGCCCACCATGATTAGCCATCGGTTGTTCTTGCTTAGCACAACTGACCTGCCCCCCCAAAAACGGTCCAGTTGATAAGTTAGAGTAAAGGGTTTCAACTGGACTTGAAAAAGGGGGAAGGATGGCTAAGAAGCGGTATACGGCCGAACAGATCATCCGACATCTACGAGAGGTAGAAGTGGAACTAGTGTTGTGTCCCAGATAATTCTTTACAGGATTGCACCTTGTCAAGGATGACATCAGCCGTGGCCTTCCAAATGAAGGGGTGCGGCTGGTTGTTCCAGGTGGAGAGCCATGCATAGATGGAGCGCTCCAACTCTTGAACACTGAGGAACGTACCGCGCCGGATCATGCGTTGGGTGATGAGGCCAAAGAAACGTTCGACCTGATTGAGCCAGGAACTGCTGGTGGGGGTAAAGTGAAAATGGAATCGTCGGCGCTTTCGAGGTTTGAGCCAGCGTTGGACTTGAGCACCCTTGTGAGTGCCGTAGTTGTCCATCACGAGATGCACATCCAGATCCGGAGAGACTGCCTTCTCGATTTGATTGAGGAACTTCACGAACTCCTGACCACGATGGCGCGGCCAGCAACTGCCAATGACCTTACCGTTGACGATATTGAAAGCCGCGAACAGAGTCGTCGTGCCATGGCGTTTGTAATCATGGGTCTGGCGTTCGGGCAATCCGGGACGCAACGGCAGGATTGGAGCGGTCCGGTCCAGGGCCTGAATCTGACTCTTCTCGTCCACGCAAAGCACCAGAGCCCGGTCCGGCGGGTCCAGATAGAGACCGACAATGTCCCGGACCTTGGCCTCAAACTGGGGATCGTTCGAGATCTTGAACTTCTCGACCCGATGCGGCTGGATATCGAAACGCTCCCAAACCCGATGCACCATCATTCGCGATACATGCATGTGTTGGGCCAGTGTCCGGACGCTCCACTGGGTGGCATCAGCGGGCCGAGTCTTCAACGTCGTGTCCAGAATCGCACGCTCCAGTTCTGACGTCAGGACGCGCCGCGACCGCTTCCGGGTCGGTTTCGCAGTCAGGGCGCTCACGCCACCCTCTTCGAACGCGGCCCGCGCTGCAATCACGGTCGGCCGCGACAGACCCAACTCCCGGGCAATCGAGTAATTAGCCACTCCACGGTGAGCCAGCAGCAGGACCCGGCATTTCTGGGCCACCCTCTGAGGGGTATTCCCAGAACGCACCAGAGATTCAAGCTGTCGTATCGTCGGTTCGTCGATGTCAATAGCGGCGGCGGCTTCAAACATGCCGCTGATTAGATCATGGGCGTGGACATATGTAAACTGCTATATGGGACGGGACACTAGCTAAGGGCCAGACAACCGGAGTGGTCTGTCGGAAGTTGGGAATCACGGAGCAGACATATTATCGATGGCGGAAGGAGTACGGGAGCTTACGGGTTGATCAGGTGAGGCGACTGAAGGAACTGGAACGGGAGAATGGCCGACTGAAGAAGTTGGTAGCGGATCAGGCGTTGGACCTTGCGATTCTGAAGGAGGCATCCTCGGGAAACTTCTGAGCCCGCGTCGACGGAAGCAGGCAGTGGAGTGTGTCTGCCAGACCTTGGGAGTGTCGGAGCGGCGGGCGTGTCGAGTGCTGAGGCAGTACCGATCCACCCAGCGGCATCGAACCTCGACACCACAGGATGAACCGCGACTGGTGACCCGGACGCTGCAGTTAGCCGGCGAGTACGGTCGATACGGCTACCGGCGGATCACGGCGCTGTTGCGACGGGAGGGGTGGAGGGTGAACCATAAGCGGGTGGAGAGAATCTGGAGGCAGGAGGGACTGAAAGTGCCGCAGAAACAACCCCGGAAAGGCCGCCTGTGGTGGAACGATGGGTCGTGTCTTCGGTTAAGACCGTGCTGGCGGGATCATGTCTGGGCGTACGATTTTGTGGCAGATCGAACCCGGGACGGTCGTCCCCTGAAGATGTTGACGGTGGTGGATGAGTACACGCGAGAATGTTTGGCCATCGACGTAGAACGGCGAGCTGATTCGATGCGTGTCTTGGAACGGCTGGCAGTCTTGTTTGTGGAGCGAGGAGTTCCCGATTACCTTCGCTCGGACAATGGGTCCGAGTTCACAGCACGGTTGGTTCGGAACTGGCTGGAGCGGGTAGGGGTAAAGACCTTGTTCGTCGAGCCGGGGAGCCCATGGGAAAACGGGTATGTAGAATCGTTGAACGGGAAGTTTCGAGACGAGTTTCTCAATGGAGAGATCTTCTACACCTTGCGGGAAGCGAAGGTGTTGATTGAGGGATGGCGACAGGAGTATAACAAAGTTCGCCCGCACAGCGCATTGGGCTACCGGCCGCCAGCCCCGGAAACGATCCTGCCGTTACCGCCGGGTTCCGCTCCGCTCCACCCGGCTGCAACGGCTTATGGACTAACATAAAAAGTGGACCAACAACCGGGGTCAGGTCACCTGGTGAAACGGTTTCACGGGTATTGAATCCACTGGAAGGAGACGGAGTTTGAAGATTGCAACAAGGAACCTTCACCGATATTGGCTCACCCTACTTGTCGTTGTCTTGCCCTGGTGTAGCCCTCTGAGTGCGCAGGAGACTGACGTAGACGGCCAATTCTACCTCGATCTTGCCGGATCAGCCGTTTTTCCCTATGACCCAAAGGCCCGCGGTAGTGAGGGGGCCCGTTTTAAGGCTGGAGCCGGTTTTACCGCGGCCTTCGGCTACGCTTTCAAAGAGGGCTTCTCGACCGAGATGGAATGGGGATACCAGAAAGTCGGTATCGGCAATCCCAGCGAAAACTTCTCCCAGGACATCCCCCTTCCACTCACCCTCGGAATCGACGGAAAAATCAAGACCCAGTTCCTCATGGGCAATGTCTACTACCGCTATCCCAAATGGAGAGTGAGTCCCTATGTCGGTTTGGGTCTTGGAGCCTTCTTCCATGATGGGGCCTTCACCTCCACCGTCACCGTTGGGAACGAACTGGAAACCATCTTCCTTCCCGACATTGAGCTTCCCATCGAGTTTCCCATCGAACCCCTCAAGACCACAGTCGCATACAAGGATTCCCGGTTTGGCTATCAGATCATGGGAGGACTCTCGGTTCGGGTCTCCAAGCGTGTGGAGTTTCACTTTGGCTATCGCTATCGCTCCAGTCGGGGGGAGCCGATCGATGCCGACCAGATTGAGGCAGGCATCCGATTCCGGCTTTGATTCTACCCTTAGGAAACGGTGACCCCTACCAGAGCTGCTGGGCGGCCGGGATTATAAAGTCGACGCATTGAGACCAAAATCAACCCCCAAACCCCCTGGCCGCGCATCGTCTCTGCTTGGCGGCGGGGATCAGGGCGGATCGAGTGTCATAAGGTCCATAAGTTCGAATTCGCCAGCGGGCCGACATGACAGTGACCGACAGGTTGCCGTTGCGCGCCCTTGATCCGTCCCTCAACGCGCAGACCGGACTCAAGGTTCTGGCAGTGGTTAGGGAAAGCAGGTCCCCCGGCTCGACAAAGCGCGTCCTCACGACGAGCGGGGCTATGGCAGCTCGAAAACCATTACTGCAACAACGTGCTGCAAGTCCGTAGAGCATGGCTGTGGTAGCAACTACCGTCAAGAAACCGTCAGAAAACTCGCCCATCAAGCGGGCTAACCGTAGGCGTTGCGAGCGAAAGCAGAAGCCCCAAAACCGTGCAAGAGCAACGAAAGAAAGGAATTGGGAGAAAACCGTGGAAGAAGCCTGCCTGCTTCGCATCGGGGCAGTCTTCTCCGGCCTGGGAGGTCCGTTGGATCCGCGAAGCCTCGCCCCATGCGCTAGTGCTCTCCGGATGTGAAGCGGAACCGCCTGCGGCGCGACCGGGCCGGCCAGTACAGCATCCGGACATCCCACGCCTGCACCGATTGCGGTCTAGAAAGTGCCCCTCCAGGTATAGTTGATTCGGGCGTAGTAATATCCGCCGCTCAGGCCCCACGGGGTGAACTGGCTGTATGGGAGTCCGAAGATCTCGGCAAAGAGATCCATCCGCTGCGAGAAGGTGTTGAAGACGTTCTGGCCGCCGAACGCCAGCGACAGGTTGTCGGTCAACGAGATGCTCGCTTCCAGGTCGACGATGTAGCGGCCCTCCAGCAGCGGTGAGTCGGCGCCGCGGACGAACCGGGCGTCGAAGTGGTCGACCCAGGAGCCGAAGTAGTTCAGACGGCCCAGCAAGCCCACCCGCCCCACGCGCTGGTTAACGGCGGCGTTCCAGCGGATTCGGGGAACACCGCGCTGCAGGCCCAGGACATCACCGGCGGTGAGCAGGTCCGACTCTTCCGTCAGTTCCGTGTGGGTGTAGTTCATCGCGTAACTGAACACGGTTTTGCCGCCCAGCGCCGATGGGCTATAGGTCGAGACCAGATCGATCCCCTGGTTGCGACTGGAGAAGTCGTTGATGAAGAACCGGAAGAAGGCCAGCGTGCCGGCTGAGGCGATCCCTTCCGAGAGCAGCAGCGCGCGTTCGTCCTCGGTGAGTGTAAACGTTTGCGACAGGGCAAGGCGATTGGAGACGTCGACGCGGAAATAATCGGCGGTCAGCGTGAAGGATCCTGTGTCGACCACCAGCCCGGCGGTGGTGTTGACGGACGTCTCGGGCTCGAGCGGCTTGCCGCCCTTCAGCTCAGCCGCCAGGAAGGTGGAGGGCACGTTGGCGCTGTCGACCAACTGCAGCGTTTTCGGGTCGATGGTGGTCTGCACGTTGAGCGTGTTCTGCTGGCCAGGCGTCGGAGCGCGGAATCCGGTGCTGATGCCGCCGCGCACTGAGATCGCGTCAGTCAGCTCCAAACGGGCCGACAGTTTACCGTTCGTCGTGGGGCCGAAGAGGTCGAAGTGCTCGAATCGGAGGGCGCCGCCCACCGTCCACCGGTCATTCGGATCCTGCAACTCCAAGTCGCCGTAGAGCGCCACGTTACTGCGATTCCAGGCACCGGCCGTATAGTCGGGAAATCCGGGAAATCCGTTGGAGCCGGAGACGAAGCCCTGCGCGGCGTACGGTCCCACCTCCCACGACGGTTTGCCACCAGGGCCGATCTCGAAACGCTCGTTGCGCCACTCGGTACCGGCCGCGACGTTGATCATGTCGGTGGCGGCATAGGAGACGTCGAAATTGAGGTTGACGTCCTCCTGCCGGTAGAGTCCCGGGTCGAAGTCCCGAGGCGTTTCGGGTCCGAGAGAGGCGTTGACCGTATTCTTGAAGAAGAAATCGGACTCGTGGGCACCGTAGCTGGCACTGGCATCCCAGGTCATGCCGTTGGCCAGGACCCCGCGCACGCCGCTCACGACCGACATGTCAGTGACCACGCCGCCGAACTGGGGCGTGAATCCACCGGGGGCGATCTCCTGGAAGGAGAAGCAGTTCGGATCCCCAAACACCCGGGCCAAGGCTGTCTGATCCGGCGCATTGTTAGTGACCCGCACGGTGGGACAGTTCGCGGATCCGTCGACGACGCCGTCGCGCGCATCCAGCACATCGCCTATCAGCAGCGTCTCGCCGTCGTCGAGGCTATAGATGTTGGCACGATTGTTGGGATTCCGGAAGTAGAAGCCCTCCGTAACCTTCTTTTCGGCGTAATTGGTGTGGCCGTAAAGCTGCAGGCCGTTACGGAACAGGTGGCCGAAGTTGCCGAAGAACTTCACGTCGTCATCAATGGCCGGGTTGCCCCAGATCTGCGCTGGATCGGCCACAGCCGTGTTGCCGGCCGCGATGATGGCCGCTGCGTCGGCGCGCTGCACGCTTCGGTTCGTCGGGTCGGAACTGCCGTATTCCAGGCTGAGGTTGGCGAAGCCGCTTTCACCGAGGGGCAGCCCGATGTTGCCGGCGATGGTATACGAAGTACCGTCGCCCGCTCGATAGGTGCCGGTATTGAACTCCACACTGCCTCCCTCCCGAGCGTCCTTGAGCTGGAAGTTAATCACGCCGGCTATGGCGTCCGAGCCGTATTGAGCGGAAGCGCCGTCCCGCAGCACCTCCACCTGGCGCAGTGCGATGGCGGGAATGGTCGAGATGTCCGGACCCTGCGCGCCGTCCGTCACTCCGGCGAACCAGGCGATGACCGAAGAGCGGTGGCGGCGCTTGCCGTTCACCAGCACCAACGTGTGATCGTGTGCAAGGTTGCGCAGGCTGATTGGGCGCACGAGGGTGGCCGCGTCACTGATGGGGTGGGTGGCGACGTTGAACGACGGGATCAGTGTCCGCAACTGATAGTCGAGGGTGGTGGATCCCTGGCTGATGACGTCATCTAGCTGGATGGCGTCTATGGGAACAGGAGATTCGGTCACCGAACGCGGTTGGGCGCGGCTCCCGACGACCACCAGTTCCGTTTTCAGGATCAACTGGAGTGTGATCGTGACCATACCGTCGGATTGCTCCACGGAGTCTTCATGGACCTGGAAATTCTCCGCCGACACGATGACCCGGTGGGGAGCGGGGCCCAGACCGCAGAAGGTGGCGACGCCCGAGTTGTCGGTCACCTCCTCTCGATCCACAATGGTGACCGTGGCGCCCTGTATCAATGCGGACGAAGGGTCGAGAACTCGAACCTCAAGGCATGGTTCTTCCTGATTGCCGCCCTGTTGAGAGAACGCCGGAAGTGTCATTGCCGGCGCAAGCAGAGTCATTAGACCGACTAGACATCCGAGACGACTGGCTTTCATCTTCACTTCTCCTCGCTTTCCATGAGCGCAAATCGGGCCGATCCTATCCCGCATTTCTCATCGGAAAGGCTGATAAAGGCCGCTTGCTGTTCGATAAGTTTTTTTCAACACGTGCTTCCGGCACGAAAGGTACGCGGCCTTGGTTGCGTAGAGTGTACCAGAATCAAGCTGACTGTTCACAGCCTAAACGGACATCAAGTCGTGGGCCGATTCGACGGCGTGACCTGCCCCTGGCCTGACCGGCCCTTTTTGTACCAGCTGAAGTGAGAGAGAATCTCACGAAGGAGGAAGCTGGAGATGTCGATCAGGAAGTACAAGGCGGAACAGATTGTAACCGTGCTGCGGCAGATCGAAGTGCAGATGGCAAATGGGAAGACCGCGCCGCAGGCGTGCAAGGAAGCTGGTATCCACACCCAGACCTGTTACCGCTGGCGGAAGGAATACGGCGGACTCAAGCTGGATCAGGCGAAACGGCTGAAAGAGTTGGAGAAGGAAAACACGCGGTTGAATCGACTGGACGAGGATGAGCTGACCCGGGCGGTGGTCGCTCTGGCGGCGCAATACGGGCGGTACGGCTATCGACGAATCACGGCGTTGCTGCGGAACGCAGGCTGGTCGGTAGGCAAGGATCGGGTGCAGCGACTCCGGCTGAACGACGGTTCCTGTGTGAGACTGCGCCCGGAACATCGCAACCACGTCTGGAGCTATGACTTGGTTAGCGCCAGAACGCACGATGGAAGGACGCTGCGGTTGCTGACGCTGCTGGACGAGTATACGCGGGAATGCCTGGCGATCCGAGTGGAGCGAAGGATGGGCAGCCTGGAGGTGATCGAGACGTTGTCGGAGATGATGCTGTGGCGAGGGATCCCGGAGCACATTCGATCCGATAACGGCCCGGAGTTCGTCGCCCGGAAGTTGCGCCAATGGCTGGGGAATCTCGGGACCGGAACGTTATACATCGAACCAGGTAGTCCATGGGAGAACGGGTGTTGCGAGAGTTTCAATGGGAAGTTGCGGGATGAATGCCTGAACGGGGAGATCTTCTACTCGTTGCAGGAGGCCCAGATCGTGATGGAGCAATGGCGGGAGGAATACAACACCCGGAGACCGCACTCGGCGCTGGATTACCGGCCCCCGGCGCCGGGGGCCGGTAATCCATTTCTTCTCCCAGAACCGATTTCGCAGCCCCAAGCTGTGATGTAAACTCTCTCCCTAGGATTGGTACAAAAGATCGGTCTGGTCAACCAATCCCTTTCCAAGGAGGCAAAGTGTCACTAATCTACTGGACGAGTACACGGTATTGCGGTCCTGCTGTGCATAAACTATAGTTTGCGGACATCCCGTTAGCGCATGCCTAAACCTCTGAAAACACCGCGTGTTTCTCCCCCTGATCGCAAGGGGGTTTTTGGACAGAGGGGGGAGGCGCGGCGCGTAGGGCTCTACGCTCGAGTCTCCACCCACGACCAGAAGACACTGCCCCTGCAGCTCTCTGCAATGCGGGACTATGCAAAGAGGAGGCGGTGGGCCGTTGCCGTCGAGGTTCAAGACGTGGGATATGGGGCCACGACACGCCCCCAGCGGGAGAAGCTCATCAAGGTGGCCCGACGGCGAGAGATCGATCTCGTTCTGGTCTGGCAGCTCGATCGCTGGGGGCGGTCGTCGCTGCGGATGCCGGTGCCCGGGCGGAGGAAGCGGAGATGACCCGGTTGCGATTCGGACCTGGCCTGCTGGTCACCGCGGCGTTTATCGGTCCCGGAACCCTCGTCACCGCCAGCCGCGCCGGGGCAGGCTACGGCGTGACGCTCCTGTGGTCCGTCCTGTTCTCGGTGGCCGCCACCGGCATCCTCCAGGACATGGCGGCCCGCGTGGGCCTCGCCGGCCGGCGCGGGCTCGCGGAAGCCATCCGCGACAGCCTCGCCAACCGGTGGATCCGGGTGGGGGCGCTCGGTCTCATCACGGGGACGATCCTGGTGGGTACCGCCGCGTTTCAGACCGGTAACCTGATCGGGGCTGCGCTGGGCCTGAACCTGCTGTCGGGGTTGCCGGCGGCGGCGCTGGCGCTCGGCGTCGGCGGGCTGGCCGCCGGGGTGTTGATGACCGGGACCTATCAGACGATCCAGAACACGCTGGTCGGACTGGTCGGACTGATGAGCCTCGTGTTCTGCGCGGTTGCGGTGCTCACCGCCCCGGACCTCGGCGACCTGATTGCCGGAATCCTGATTCCCCGCCTCCCTCCCGGCTCGCTGCTGACCGTCTTGGCGCTCATCGGCACGACCTTCGTCTCCTACAACCTGTTCCTGCACGCCAACACCGTGCTGGAGCGCTGGCCCGACGCCGACCGCAACGACGAGAACCTGCGGGAAAGCCGTCGGGACACGGTGTTCGCAGTGGCCCTCGGAGGCCTCATCACCGCGGCGGTCATCGTCGCTTCCGCCCCGCTCCTCGGCCAAGGCGCGGACGCGGCCAACGCCGCCGCGGTTGCCGACCGACTGACCCCGCTCCTCGGGCGCGCCGCGCCAGTCTTCTTTGGCCTCGGGCTCTTCGCCGCCGGGCTGACCTCGGCAATCACCGCCCCTCTCGCCGCCGCGTATGCGGCCAGCGGAGCGCTCGGGTGGCGGCCGGACCTTCGGAGCGGCCGGTTCCGGCTGCTCTGGGGCCTCGTGCTCGCGACCGGCGTGGTCTGCGCCGTCACGCTCGGCGGCGCGCCCTATCAGGTCATCATGCTGGCGCAGGCGGGCAACGGCATCGTGCTCCCGCTGACGCTGATCCTGCTGCTCATTGTCGTCAACAAGACCAGGATCATGGGGCCCCACCGCAACTCCCGGCTTGCCAATCTCCTGGGCGCAATCGTCGTGCTAGTGATCTCTGGGCTGTCGCTGATGCAGCTGGCCCGGGTGCTGGGGCTTGTCGGATAGTCACGAACGTTGCCAATCTTCTTGCCGGAACCGGAACGGATTTTCTTTCCAGCCGACTCCTTCATGCTTCCTCCCAATCCGTTCGGCCTATTCTCCCACGCCCCCAAGACAAGAACCACACAGAAACAGGGCCGACCACAAGGGAAGGGGCTGACACCGCTGAGAGAGGCTCACCGTAGCCCACCCGGAACGAAGCGCCGGGAGCCGCCTGGTGATATACAATCCGAGGGGTAACCCCTTGTTACGGAGCAGCCCCCGATGATCGAGCATCTCCATGATCGCGAAAAGGCGCTAGAGCCATTGGGCTGGACGGGCCGCGAGGCGGAGTGGATCGCCTTGGTCTGTCTGCATAGCGGCGTGTTCACGCGAGCGCAATTCTGCTTCTACTTCGAGGGTGCCGCGAGGATTCGGGCCTGGCGCTTTGTCCGCACCCTGGTGGAGCGCGGCCTGGCCGTGGAGGACGACCGGGCCATCTTTCCCGGCGGTGCGAGGGCGTGCCGGATTTTCAATAAAGCGATTTACCGGGCGCTGGGGATTGAGAACGTCCGGCACCACCGGGAAGCGGAAACTTCCGTCATGCTCCGGCGGCTGCTCTCGCTCGACTATGTTCTGGAACACCCGGAGCTTCCCTGGCTTCCCACCGAGCAAGAAAAGGTCGGCTGTTTTGAATTGATGGGCATCGATCGCAACCTGATTCCTTATCGGGTCTATCAGGGAGCCGTGGGGAAACAAATCCGCTATTTCCCCCTGCAGCTGCCCATCGCGGTCGATACCAAAACCGCCACGTTCGCCTACGTCGATCCGGGCAAAGATACCGACACCGAGCTGCGCTCCTGGGGCGCTGCTCATAAGTGGCTTTGGAAGGCTTTGCGGGGGGAAAATCTAGGAGTTCAGGTCGTCGCCATTGGGGCGGACCATAAAGCCACGAGGCGGGCCAAAACGGCGCTGAGGCGGTGGAGCGAAGGAGCGAGTGAGCCGGAGGACGAACAAATAGTGGAAGGTCAGACCCAAGACGACCCGGCTGTGAAGGCGGAAATGCAGTACATCGAGAACGCGATTATCAACCTGGACACAGAGCTCATGGGGAAGTATGGCGGGTTCCAGGGGACCTCAAAACGGTTGATTGAATTAAAAACACTTCCCAGATCGAAGGGCACAACCGGAGTCTCGATTGACGGCTACGAGACCTGGGTTTCGCGCCGCTTGAGGGTGCTGGATTCGGGCCTGTGAACCGCAATATTGGAAACCCTAAAGTCAGTGCCGGACGGGACGGTTATTATTACACTCCGTGCACGATGCCCGTGCTGATCCATCTGGAAACGCAGTCAGAGGGGGGGGTGTTACAAGAATCAGCGATGGGTTGTTCCACTGCTCAATATCCTATCTCATTGTTAGGAAGTTACTTGTCCGTAATAGCCCGGCCAGCCCGTGCCGATCCAGCGGAAAAGGGCAGGACGGGAGCGACCCCCCTCTTTTTACCGCTGGTGCGGCACAGTAAGGGGGGCGGTGTAACAGGCAGTGTGGCACTGTCTACACCCCACCCAAAGGGGGTCGCTCCTGTCCGATTGATCCCTGCGGGAAGGCTCCGAACACGGACGACAAGCGGGCGCTGACGCCCCGGAGGCAATCCCCATGAAATGGCGCTATCCGATCCTGATCTTTGCTGGTCTACATGGAGTTTCCTCTACCGGCCTTTCCCCATGCCCGGCGGGGATTCGTTGCTCTATCACACCCCCCACTTCTACGGCTGGATCGTCCGCTGATACTACGCCGCGCCCGCCGTCGGAGTCCTGGTCGGCGGGCTGTTTCTCATCTCGGTCTGGCGGGTCTGGTTTGAGACATGAGGCAGCAATCTGACCGCCCTCAAGTTGCTGCCTCCGGGCCGGGGATCGTTATCGGGGAAGTTCACCACCCGTTAAAATCCCTCGAAATCAACAACCCCTCCTGGCTCACCATCCCGGAGCGCGGCCTGTATGTACCCGTTCGCGGAGCAGATTTTGTCCTGGCAGGCGGACTGTGGCGAGGACTATCTGGAGATCACTCTGGAGGGGCTCTGGCAATGGAACCCGCTCGATTATCACTTGCTCGATTCCTACTTGCTCACCTACACCGTCTCGACCCTGATCAATCAACTCTTCCGCCCGTTTCTTGGGCGTCAGCCCCTCGCTGGTGTATGCTTACGTGGAGCGAAAGCAGATTCCCCATTACCGCATGATGGGCCGCTCGATCCGCTTCCGACTGTCGGAACTGGTCGAGTGGCGTCAACAATTTCATGTCAATGGAGGAATCGATGAACAAGATAGGTAGACCCAGAAATACCTCCGGTAGCCTGTACTCCCGCCGCGATTCACGCGTCTGGTGGATGAGCTACCGGGACCACAACGGAAAGTTCAGGCAGGAGTCGACCGGTGAGAGGGAAAGAGGCGAAGCCGAGAAGGTGCTGCGCAAACGGTTGGTGGCTCGCGACGAGGGGCTGCTGCCCAGCGCCTCACCGGACGTTGGGATCACCTTCAACCGGTGGGCGGACTGGTTCCTTGCGAACCGCTCCCGACCGCCCTTCCGGAGCGAAAAGACCCATCGGCAGAACCTCAGCGCGCTGAAGTTCCTCAAGCCTCGGTTCGGCGGGAACCGACTCGCGGACATCACGCCGGAGGAGATCGAAGCGTACCTGATGACGAGATTGAACACCGGCAAACGGGTGCACACCAAGATGGGACTGCAATTGCGCGGCCGGCTCAAACCGGCCACCGTGCATCAGGAGTTTCGCATCCTGCGCCGCATCCTGAACGTGGCGGTGAAGAAGCGGCGGCTGGCGGTCAATCCATGTAATGGGGTGGAGTTTCCGGTCCCGTTGGCGGGGAC
Organism: Terriglobia bacterium; assembly: GCA_965222885.1. Lineage (GTDB taxonomy): Bacteria > Acidobacteriota > Terriglobia > UBA7540 > JAPUME01. The sequence continues at coordinate 3,029,744 of OZ244973.1, read as the reverse complement.
GACGCGCAAGCCGCACTATCTGAGTGCCTCGGAGCAGGCCCGGCTGGAAGCATGTGCAGCACCGTACCTGCGCAACATCATCGTGATCATGGTGGAGATGGGGCTACGGCCCTATCGGGAGTTGATCCCGATGCGGAAGGGGCAGGTGGATCTGGAGAACGGGATCGTGCATCTGCCGGATTCCAAGACGGTGAACGGCATCGCGGACATGCCGATGACGGAGCGGGCACGGGAAGCGTTCACCTCCCAGATGAAGCAGAGCGGGGATTCCGACTACCTGTTCCCGAGTCCGCGGATGGGGTCGAGTCAGCCGCACCTCACGAAGGTGGGCAAGCTGTGGGACCGGACACTGCAGCGGGCCGGGCTGCCCCATTTTTCGTTATACGAGTTGCGCCACACGTTTGCCACCCGGCTCAGTGCCGGGGGGGTGGCGGATCATTTCGTGACGCAGATGCTGCGGCAAGGGGATTCGCAGGTGTTCAAGCGCTACAGCCAAGCGAAGCTCAACATGATGCGGGAAGCGCTGTCGAAGCTGGACCGGCAGGCGAACGAGCATGGCGCGACTTGCTTGACGGCGCTGGCCGGTTAGGGCCAGCTTTCTGACGGTTTCTTTACGATGCCGTCTTTGGCAACGAGGGGAAAGGAAGACAGGTGCTGAAAACAAAGAAGTTAAGTGGTGAGACGGGCGGGACTCGAACCTGCGATCTCATGCTTGGGCGGCACTTTGTAGATCCCTCCCATCCGCGGGGCAACTGCAAAAGCAAGGGCTGTGGACAGGCCGATGACAGAGGGTTCCCTACCAGGTTCTGGGTCCAGGCCCGAGCTGTCGAGAGCAGATAATACTGCAATAATCCCTAGGGTGAGCCATCCCCTGGTATCGTTTCCAGATTGGGCGGCGGGTAAATACCTTGCGCACAGCCAACTTCTGAAAGGTACGCCTCTGCCCATCCTTGAGCGTCAGTGTGACGGAGTCGTCCGTAGCCGAGTAGAAGTAGCCCTTGATCCTTCGGGTCGGGTTCTTGTAGAGCACCACCGCGGCTGGGGTTCCAAGCGCTACGGCCTGCACCCGGGACCAGTCGAGCTTGATCTTGCGTGCTGCCGCCGTGGGCGGCCAGCCGGCCACAACCAGCAGGAGCACGAGTCCGGCGGCAATGCTCCTGCTGGCAAGCCTCCCGTGGTTTTCCGTGATATTCCTCATGGCATCCTCAAGCTGACCCGAAGTTCCTGGTTTGCAGCCGCAACGACCTTCCAGAAAGAGCACAGGCGGCGCGCTTGAGGGAGGACGGGGGGTCGTTGGGGGCCAGGACGTCCACCACGAAGGAGACCCCGATGCCCACCCCGCGCAGCATCAGGCGGCCATCGCCATCGGTGAGTTCCTCGGGATCCAACGCCATCCGCCGCAGAGCCATATGAGGCGATGCGACCTGCAGCGATAGATTTCTTATTCTGATTTCGCTGGTTAGTAGTAGGTATAGCTCGTGTAGATGACCTCGGAAGGAATAAAGGCTTGGGAGGTCTTGTCCCACTTGGATAGGGTTTTTGGGGTGGCATTTCCGAAGGAGTCAACTTCGTCCACCTGCCGGCGCTCTCCGTCGGCGACGGAGCCATCCGGGTTGTATTTCATCTGCTCGGTCAATTTCTGCGGATAATCTTGCCAAGTGAACACGATCTTTTGGACCCGTTCGCCGTCAGGACCATAGGAGGCTATCTCTCGCAGGCGCCCTCCTGGGTCGTAAGATAAGATATTCCTGCTGAAGGGAAACCCCGGCGCAATGGTCCGCCCGGTTGAAATATAAGTATCCTGGGAGTGAATGGCCAACGACCCCGGGAGTCCGCCGGCATGGAAAATGACTTCCTGCAGGCGTCCCTCGGTATCGTAACTTCTAACGTTACGGCTGACTAGCTGATCCTCTCCGTGATAGTACCTCTGCTCGGTTTGGCGCCTCTTGGAGTCGTAGGAATAAACCAGCTTATCCCGGACAGAGCCATCCGAGTTGTAAGCCAGTCTGTGGGTCATGAGCCCCCTTGCGTCGTAGGCGAAGTCATACCGTGTCGTCCGCGAACCCTTTTCGTCGTATTCGGTGGTCTCGGTGATATTTCCCCTGGCATCGCGCTTGTAAACCGTGGGTTCCGGGTTCACTCTGTTGCCGTAGGATAGTTCTTCGATCTGGTTGCCGTTGCCGTCGAAGATGAATTTCTTCCAAGGGACGCGCGGCTGTTCCCGCCATCGTCCAGATTCCTCAGCAAATTTCGCTTTCTCGATGTGCGCTGACCTCACATTTCCAGACAGTCGTTCGCTCTCTTGTTCGTGTTGCATGGGGCCACTTGCCTGCAATGCCGGGCCGAGCAGGAATGCCAAGGTAAGACAGCCCAGCTTTGATGTTGCGATTGGCATATTATAATCCGATTCATAGGAGGGGACGATCTGGCGGGAGTTCGATTTCAGTGGCCGAAGGCCAGGCGGCGGATGAGGGGATCGGGCAACCGCGCCGTGCGCATCTTTTCCTGCGTCTTCGCGAGAGGGTAGGTGAGGCGGAAGTATTCCACCCTTCGCAGGTCGGTTGCGAGAACGGCAAACCCGGCGCGCCAATCACCGTCCCGAGGTTGGCCCACCGATCCGGGGTTCACCAGATAACGGTTTCCGGCTTCGAGCTCCCGGATCGAGCCGGACGCCGCCACTTCCCGAACCGGGGGGATGGAACGAACCCTCTGCGTGCTCGTCATCATGAACCCGCCCTGGACGTGGGTATGGCCGAACAGGCCCAGTGGAGCGGGCAGCTCCCGCAGGTTCGGAATCGCTTCTTCCGGTCCCAGGATATATTCGTCCTCGTCGCGCCACGATCCATGGAAGATCTCAAACCAGTCAACCCTAAGAGGTCCGGCGGGCAACCGGCGCAGGTACTCCAGGTTCGCGGGCGTGAGTTGGCCTTGCGTCCAGAGAGTGGCCCGTTGCGCCATCGGGTTGAACAGCTCGAAGCCTTCCACCCCGCAGCAGACCTTGTCATGGTTGCCGCGAATGACCACCGCTCGGTGGGAGCGAATGATCTCCACCACGCGGTTGGGATCAGGCCCGTAGCCAACCAGGTCCCCCAGGCAAACCATCTTGTCATATCGCCCCTCGGCCAGCTTCAGGACTTCTTCGAGGGCTTCCAGGTTCGAGTGGATGTCACTTAAGATCAAATAGCGCAAGCTGTTGCCGATAGCCTCTTTCCTTGGATGGTCTTTGCAATCCGGAGCAGCACCCTGCCAGTGCGTAGAAAAACACTGCCGGGCGTCTTTCTCTTAGGCGGAGGGATAGCAACCCAACAGTTTGTAGCCGCTCGTCTGCATCGCGAGGGCTTCCAGAGTTTTAGCGACCTCCTCCGATTGCACGTTTCCCTCAAAGTCCGCGCAGAAGACGTACTCCCAGGGCCGGCCGGGAATGGGTCGGGACTCGAGCTTCAAGAGATTCAGATTCTTCTCGGCAAAGAGCTTCAGAGTCTTATGGAGCGCGCCGGGCTCATTGCGGGTGGTGTAGAGAATGGAAACTTTATCACATTGATCTTGGACCTGCGGCGAGGCGGCGATCACAAAGAACCGGGTATAGTTTTGCGGATTATCCTCGATGGATTCGCGCAGGATTTGCATGCCGTAGGTCTTGGCGGCCTCGGCGGAGGCAATGGCGGCACCGTCGGTGACCTCCTGGTCCCGGATCATCTTGACCGAACCCGCGGTGTCATAGGTCTGGTAAAGGGTCCATTCCGGGTGCTCGCGGAGGAAGCGGTCGCATTGCCCGGCGGCCTGCGGATGGACATAGACTTTCTTGATTTGATCCATCCTCACGCCGCCGTGGGTAATGAGATTGTGCGAGACGCGGAGCTTGAGCTCGCCGACGACCGATACATCGAATTCATGGAGCAGATCATAGTTTTGGAAGACGGAGCCGGTGAGGGAGTTCTCAATGGGAATCATCCCGTAGGCCGCCTGGCCCGCGACCACTTTCGCAAAGACTTGGCGGAAGGTGGGATACCCTTTGCGAGTCACCTCGCCGAACCTGGCCCGTGACGCTTTTTCACTGAAGGCCCCCGGCTCGCCCTGGTAGGCGACCTCGATTTGAGTCTCGGCGCGACGTTGGGGTGTTCGGGGGCGGAGGTAGCCGAGATCGAGCTCGCGGCCCACCACCGGGGCCATGGACTGAAGCGCTTTCAGCAGCCGCTCGAATTGCGGGAAGGTGAGTGACTGAGGTCCGTCGGAGGCGGCATGCTCGGGGTCGGGATGCACCTCCACCATCAGGCCGTCGGCCCCGGCCCCCATGGCCGCCAGTGACATCGGCAGGACGTATTGGCGCACTCCGGTGCCGTGACTGGGGTCCACGATCACCGGCAGATGCGTCAGCTCCTTGAGCACCGGCACGGCGTTGAGGTCCAGCGTATTCCGCGTCTTCGTTTCGAAGGTTCGGATACCGCGTTCACAGAGCAGAACCCTTTGGTTCTTCCCCATGATGTATTCGGCGCTCATGAGCCATTCTTCGATCAGACAAGCAAAGCCGCGCTTGAGCAGGACGGGTTTCTCCACTTCTGCCACGGCCTTCAGGAGATCATAATTCTGCATGTTCCGGGCGCCGATCTGCAAGACGTCGGAGTAGCGCGCGACCAGGTCCACTTTGTCGGGCGTCATGACCTCGGTGACAATCTTCATGCCGGTCAGCTCACGCGCTTCGGCCAGAATCTTCAATCCTTCTTCCCCAAGGCCTTGAAAGGCATAAGGGGAACTGCGCGGCTTGAAAGCCCCGCCCCGCAGCCAGGTGACTCCCATCTGGGAAAGCTTGCGGGCTGTTCCGAGCAGCATATCGCGGTTTTCGACCGAACAGGGACCGGCCATCACGATGAACTGCGGGCCGCCCACCAGCGTGTCGCCGATCTTGACGTGGGGTGCAAGACCCGATTCGCGCGCCGAAAGTTTGTAGGGCTTGGAAACCCGTAAGACCTCCATCACCGCGGGATGAGTCTCAAACTCGCGTTCATCGAAGCGGATGGCTCCGATGACGGCAATCACCGAGCGCTCTTCGCCGCGAATGGTGCGGGTCTGGGTGCCCAAGTCGTGGAGCTTGCTTTCGAGTTCCTCGACCTGTTTTTCCGAAACGTCACGGCGTAATACGAGAATCATAATGGAGCCTCCGGATTGAAGGAAAACGAGAAGGTCACCGCCTGCCTGCTAGGCGGTAAATCGAGGGGCCGCAAATCGGGGAAGGATTGAACTATACAAAACAGGCATATTCTACGGCAAAACCAGCCGCAAAGCAAGTGGCTCCACGCCAACCCTCGGCGCGAGGATTGGAAGGATCACAAACTTCCAAACAAAATTCGCTTGACTTACGGGCGCGAATCCGGTACAAGAGCCATTATCCCGCAAAGGATTATTCGACTCAACTTGAGGTAGTTAGGAGGCGAGTGACTGATTGGCTGAAGTAAGGCTTCAGGAAGGTGAGAGCTTGGAAAATGCTCTTCGCCGCTTCAAACGAAAGGTACAGCAGGAAGATATTATCAAGGAAGTCAAGAGACATTCCTATTTTCTCAAGCCCGGTGAGAAGAAGCGCGTGAAGCAGGCGCTGGCACGTAAGCGATTGCGGAAGAAGGCTCGACAGAGCCGCCGCTAGCTGCTGGGGATGCTGCCCTGCCTGTTGTTCCAGCCACAGATTCACTCCGAAGCAAGAGGGCAACCTCAAGCCGGAAGGCGGGTGGGTTTTACTTTTGGGAGGAGGCTATGGAACAGGGGGACAGAGCTCTGAAGTGTGCCGATTGCGGCGCCGAGTTTATATTTACCGTTGGAGAACAGAACTTCTACGCGGACAAAGGCTTTCGCAATGAGCCCAAGCGCTGTAAGCCATGCAAAGCCCGCCGCAGTCAATCCCTGGGTGGATCAGGGTCTTTCCGCACGGAAACCACCATTACCTGCTCACAGTGTGGGCGGGAGACGACCGTGCCTTTTAAGCCGACCCAGGGACGGCCCGTCTATTGCCGAGAGTGCTTTCAGCAACGTCGGGTTGCTGCTCCCCCGCCGGCGTAGCTCTATCCGTTGCACGCTTACCGGGTTTCTCCTGCCGGCCAGACAGGAAATCCTCCATTGCCCGAAGAGCGTGTGTCCCCGTGACGGCTGGTCGAAGCTCTCGTTCCCCTCCTGCGCTTTCCATCTTTTCCGGAAACGACTTACTGCCCGTGGCTCATTCTGCTTTCCGAAGTTGGGCGCATCCTCCAGTGTCTCCTTGACACTTCGAACTGGGTCGCAAAAGGGGACGTCACGACGATTGTCCCTGAGTCGGTTCCCATCGGGAGGCTTCCACCGTGAAAAATAAATTCCTTACGGCTCTCGCGGTCTGGATAGTCCTGGGTTTTCAGGTCTCTTGTGAGCTCCCACCGGAAAAGCCGGCCGGAGAGATTCGAAGTGTGCTCTTTATCAGTTCTGACGATCATGCCGCGTATGCTATGGGTTCTTATGGAAACCCCATCATTCGCACTCCGAACCTCGATCGTCTGGCTGCCGAAGGGATCCGCTTTGCAAGAGCTTACACCAATTCCCCGATCTGTACTCCTTCCCGGCAGTCGTTGCTCACAGGAAGGTATCCACATGCGTCCGGCGTGAGCCTCTTGGAGACCCCGCTGTCCCAAGATCAGGTGACGATCGCCGAACATCTGAAAAACTACAGGTTCGCGACCGGTGCCGTCGGAAAAATGCACTTCAATAGCGACCTGAAGCATGGTTTTGATGATCGGATCGACTCTCGGGATCACCATCAATATATGAAGGAACATCCTCCTCGCCGGCCGCCTGAGGGGACGCGGGTGAAACCGGTTTGGCGCCCTTTTCAGGACCCGGCCCGCATCTGGCTGAACGCGGACATGCTGCCGGGAACCGGATTTGGCGCCGCTCGCGACCCGGACCTGCGGGGTCTTTATGACGAAGACGCCTTGGGAACTTATTTTGTCCGCCGGGCCGTGGACTTTCTGCGGGAAAACCGGGGCAATCGCTTTTGTCTCTGGTTGAGTTTTTATGAGCCGCACTCGCCGTTCAACTTCCCCATCGAGTTTGCCGGGAAGTACCAATCGTCGGATATGCCGCTGCCGGAGGTGAGTCCGGAGGATGATCGCTGGGTCCCGGCTATCTTCCGGTCTCTATCCGACGAGCAGAAGCGTGGGATCGTGGCCTCCTATTACAGTTCGGTGGAATACATGGATAAGAACGTGGGTCTCGCGTTGGCGGCGCTGCGGGAGCTGGGTCTGGACCGAACGACGCTGGTTGTCTATGTGGGTGACCACGGCTATCAACTCGGCCATCACGGCCGATTTGAAAAGCACACGATGTGGGAGGAATCCGTCCGGGTGCCGCTCCTGATTCGGGACCCCAGACAGCCGCATCGAACCATCCGCGCCTTGGTCGAAATGCTCGATCTGGTTCCCACGATTTTGGAAGTTCTGGAGGTCCCTCCGATGCCCACCGCCCAGGGTCGGAGCTTGGTGCCTTTGATGCGCGGCGACACCGAGCACCATCGGGATTTCGTCTTCAGTGAATACTACGAAGATAACAAGGCCATGGTGAGAACCCGGCAGTGGAAATACGTTTTCACCAGCGGCAAACACGACTTGGCCATCGGCTATGCGACGGGCTTGGGACCTTCCGGCCGGCACCATCGCTTGTATGATAGGAGAGACGATCCCCAGGAATTCAAGAATCTGGCCCAGGACCCCAAGCATGAGCCGGTGGTAAAAGACCTGCAAGCAAAGATGTTGGGGGTTTTCCTGGCCACCGATGCCCGAGCTCCCAACCTGCCGGAAGGATTGTCCCGGGAGGAGAAGCTCGAATGGTTCCTGGAGCCTCCCGAGCCGCCGAAATGAGGGTGAGGTACGCAAAGATCGCGCGAGTGGCTCCGTTGCTGGCGCTGGGAGCGGCCATGTTGGGGTGGGGGTGTCCCTCCCAGTCGGAGCGCGAGATTTGGGCCCAGGTAAACGGCACGTATATCTACCGGGAAGATGCCGAAAAGTTTTACCGTATTCTTGTGCTTCGCAACCTGCAAGCCAGAACGATGGAAGAGGCCACCGGATTCAAGCTGAGCATTCTGAATGAACTCATCACCCATGAGATTATGGTTCAGCAGGCGAAAAAGTCAGGGATTGAAGCCTCGGAGGTGGAAGTCGATGGCCGGATGGCCGATTTGCGCAATCCTCAGAACCTTGAGGAGTTTGCCGCCCGGCTGGCCCAGGAGGGATTGAACGAAGAGGAGGTTCGTGCGGCGGTTTTGCGGAGTCTTCTCATTCAGAAGCTGCTGGAACGGGACGTCACCGCCCGGATCACCGTGAACGAGGACGAGATCGCCGACTATTACCGGCGCAACCGGAACGAATTCGACGTGCCCGAGACCGAATACTACCTGGCGCAGATTCTTGTCACCCCGCGCACCGAAACGCAGGTCTTCAACCTGAAGAATGACGATGCCAAGGGGTCCTCTGCCGCTTCGCAAAAGATACGCGCCCTGCAGGCGTTAATCGAAGCCGGAGAGGATTTTGGCGAGGTGGCGGAAAATTATTCGGAAGACCCTAACACCTCGCCGGCCGGCGGCGTCCTGGGCTTCGTCCGCCCGTCCTCGCTTGATCTCAACCCGGAATTGCGGCGGCTCAAGCGGGTCATTTCCTCTTTGGAGGTCGGCCAGGTCTCGCGGGTGGTGCAGACCGCGCGGGGCTTTTATTTGATCAAGTTACTGGACAAACAGGAGCCCGGACAGCACGATCTTTCCGACCCGAAAATCCGGGAGACCATCCGTCAATATCTGCAGAACGAGAAAGCGGAACTCCTCAGAATGGCTTACCGGGAGCAGTTGCGGAACCGTGCCAAAGTGGTAAACTATCTGGCGGAGAAGATCATCGCAGCTCGCGGTAATCGGGCGGTGATAAATGAGACGGCCACGGTTACCAGTGAACTGGACCCGGTCCCTGCTGACGATGTTGACGGACGGGTCAAGCCTCTCCGGTAAGGACCGGGTGGGCCCGGCGTTCGGATGTGACGGCCTGCAAAGACCGTCCTGTCCCCACCGGTCGCCACGGCTCATTCGGTCCCGCCGGAGCCGTCAAGCGACCACTTCCATCAGTTTTTGCCCGGATTCGACCGCAGCGCCTTCCTGAACCGAAATCCGAGTCACCCGGCCATTCTGGGGCGAAGCAATCTCATTCTGCATCTTCATGGCTTCAATGATCAAAAGCCCTGCGCCGGCTTGGACCGCTTGGCCTTCCCGGACCAGGACGCGGACGATTTTTCCGGGCATGGGGGCGAAAATCTCCCGTTTCCCCTGGGTGGCGGACAACGGACCTGCCGGAAGTCGTTGGCGGCGAGGGTCGGTCAGCCTGACCTGGAAGCGGTTCTCCCCCACCGTAACCATATATTGTTGGTTGTCTTTGACTACGTGGACCGCATAGGATTTTCCTTCCAGCAGCAGCGAATAGACGCCGGGTTGGACCGCGACCCAATCCGCCTGTAGCGTGCGACCCTCCCAAACCGCCCGAATGGATTTACCCTCGACTTCCAGATCAACGGTGCCCTGCCGATCTGCACTTCCCCCTTGCAGAGAAACGTGCAGCTTCATTTCGTTTCCTTGCCGGGGGAGTCGGCGTCGAGGACGGGCGGTGAGCGTCGCGCCCCGGAATGCCGCAACCTTCCCGGCAACCCCTGCCGCAGGAGCGCTTGCCGGCCGGCGATTTTCCACCCGCTGGGCGGCGGATAGCGAGTCGCGGTCGTGGATGTCTTCTGCCAGGCTTCCAGAGCCGCCCCCATCACGGCTACGCGTTCGTGGTCCGCGACGGGTTTCGTTTCCGCCCGCGCGTCTTTGCCGAGCAGGGTATCAATATAGTGAGTGTCGATCCTGCCGGCGATGAAATCCCGCTCTTGCAACACTTGGCGGAAGAAGTGCAGGTTGGTCTTGATGCCTTCCAGATGGTACTCCCCCAATGCCCGTTCGATCCTGGCAATGGCCTCATGGCGATCCTTCCCCCATGCGATGAGCTTCGCGAGCAAAGGATCATATTCGAGGGGAACTCTCCATCCTTCATAGACTCCCGTGTCCTCGCGGAGGCCCGGACCGGAGGGCGTTCGCAATCGCCGGATGAGTCCCGGTGAGGGGAAGAAGTTGTTGTCCGGGTCTTCGGCGTACAGACGGCACTCCAAGGCGGCTCCCTGAAAGCGGACGTCTTCCTGACGGAGGGGTAGTGGTTCGCCCGCGGCAATCCGAATCTGCTCTTTTACCAGGTCCAGCCCGACCACCAGCTCGGTGACCGGGTGCTCGACCTGGAGCCGGGTGTTCATCTCCAGAAAGTAGAAGTTGCGGTCTGGGTCCACCAGGAATTCCACGGTTCCCGCATTGGTATAGCGGGCTAGTTTGGCGATGCGCACGGCGGTCTCGCCCATAGCCGCGCGCATCGCCGCATCGACGAACGGGGAGGGGGCCTCTTCCATCACCTTCTGATGCCGCCGCTGCAGTGAGCACTCGCGCTCGCCCAGGTGGATCAGATGGCCGTGATGATCGCCGAGAATCTGAATCTCGATGTGGCGGGGACGTTCCAGGTATCTCTCCGCATACAGACCCGGATCGTTGAAGGCGTTCAATGCCTCTGAGCTCGCCGTGTGAAAAGCCGATTCGAGTTCGTCGGGCGAGGTCAACCTTCGCATTCCCTTGCCGCCACCGCCGGCGGAAGCTTTCAGCATCAGAGGGTATCCCACCTGTTGGGCGGCTTGCCGGACCTGCTCAATGGACGCAAGATTCTCGTAGGTGCCGGGAACCACGGGGAGAGATGCGGCCCGCAGCGCTTGGCGCGACGCCGTTTTCGACCCCATCAACTGCATGGCCTCGGCCGGCGGGCCGATGAATACCAGCTCTGCATCTCTACAGGCCGCGGCGAACTGATGGTTCTCGGCCAAGAAGCCGTAGCCGGGATGCACCGCCTCGGCCCCGGACCGTCGGGCAACTTCCAGAATCCGGTCGATCCTCAGATAGCTTTCCGTTGCCGGTGCGGGGCCGATGGGGTAGGCCTCATCGGCGTAAAGAACGTGGAGCGACGCTCGATCCACCTCGGAATAGACCGCCACCGTGCGGATGCCCATCTCACGACACGCCCGCATCACCCGCACGGCGATTTCGCCTCGATTGGCAATCAGTATCTTCTTGAACATGAGGACGCTTAGTATAACTCAGAGGGAGTGGAATGGAGGGCGGATTGCCGAGGAGCGGGGAAGAAGGATATGCCCCCCAATATCCATGCAGGGGGCGGGCCCGAGCCGGAGGGTGCTGCTTGTAACGGGGTGGCGCGGACCGTTCAGGTCTGCGAGGGGGTGGATTCCGCTCAACGCCGGCGCGGCGAACCTGCACGGAGAGTCTTGAAATGGCTTGACTTGGGTGCTGCGACCCGCAGAGAATCGGCTCATTAGCCGAACGGAAGGGACAGGTTGGCCGCGCCAGTCAAGAGAGTATTCTTTCCCGACGACCGAGCCATGAAAAATCCTCGGAGCCGTTTTTTATGGTTTGCCATAGGGCTTGTAGGGTTCGCAATCGGGTCGGTAGCGCTGGCGGCCGTAAGTTCCGTCGGGGCTCCCGAGGAGAGCCATTCCGAGGCGAATTTCGAGGAAGTCAGCGACGCGGCAGGTCTGGGCCGCTTTCGGAACGTTTCCGGGGGTCCTGCGAAGGACTTCCTGCTGGAGTCGGTAGGAGGAGGTGTCGCCGTCTTCGATTACGATGTTGACGGCTGGTTGGACGTCTATCTGGTGAGCGGCGCCACTTTCCAGGAATGGGAGGACCCGCAGGGGCCGCGCCCGAAGCGAAGCCGGCTCTTCCGCAACCAGGGTGACGGCACGTTCCAGGACGTTACGGTGTCGTCGGGATTGGCGCACTGGAGTTGGGGCATGGGCGCGGCAGCCGCCGATTACGATAACGACGGCGATCCGGACCTCTATCTGACCCGTTTCGGCCGTAACGCGCTGTATCGCAATCACGGTGACGGTACTTTTACCGAGATCACCGGAAATGCGGGTGTAGCGGGGGGCGGGTGGAGCACCGGAGCCGCTTGGGGAGATTATGATCGCGACGGACATTTAGACCTTTACGTCGCCCGGTACGTGGACTTCAATCGGTCCCGGACGCCGACCCGGGGAAGTTCGGCCTCTTGCGAATACCGAGGGATTCCGGTCCATTGCGGCCCCAAGGGACTCCAGGGAATGACGGGCATTCTCTATCACAACAACGGCGACGGAACCTTTACGGATGTAAGCCGCAAGGCCATGGGGCCTGTGCTTGCAGAGTTTTACGGCTTTACTCCGCTCTGGTTCGATGGGGACAATGACGGCTGGCCCGATCTGTTTGTCGCCAATGACAGCACCCCCAATCTGCTCTATCGAAACCGGCGGGACGGCACCTTTGAAGAGGTCGGGGCGTTCGCCGGCTGCGCCTACAGCCGGGACGGACGGCAACAGGCCGGTATGGGAGCCGATTTTGGGGATTACAATCAGGAAGGACGATTGGCTATTTTCGTCACCAACTTCTCCGATGACTACAATACCCTGTACCGAAACCTGGATGCGGGTCATTTTGGGGACGTGACTCAGCAGGCAGCGCTGGTCGGCGGCAGTTGGAAAGAATTGGGATGGGCGGCAAAATTCTTCGATTACGATCTGGACGGCTGGCTGGACCTGTTTGTCACCAACGGGCACATCTACCCGGAGGTGGACCAGCATCGGATGAATACCACCTTCCAGCAACCGGCCCGGCTTTTCGGGAATCGGAAGGATGGAACGTTTCAAGACGTGAGTGCTCGGGCCGGAATCGAGGCGTTGGGTCCCGAATCGGGGCGTGGCGCGGCTTTCGGCGACCTCGACAATGACGGCGATCTCGACGTCGTGATCAACAATCTTGACGGCGCGCCCTGGCTGTTGCGTTGTCATTCTCCGAGGGACCGTCATTGGATTCTTTTGCATTTGCAGGGAACGCGCAGCAACCGGGACGCGATCGGCGCGCGGCTCACGCTACGCGCGGGGAATCTGGAGCAGATGCAAGAGATCCATCAGAGCGGAGGCTTTCTCTCCAGTAACGACCTCCGGGCTCATTTCGGATTGGGACGTAACGAACGGATTGAGGAGCTTGAAATCCGCTGGCCCTCGGGCCGCATCCAAAGATTCAGCGACATTGCGACTCGGCAGATCGTCTGGATTCGGGAAGGGGAAAACAGGTTGCGGCCTGAATCCGCGCGGATTTCCGAATGAAGGTCTCGGGTTGAGCCGGGAGCTGTCTTAGCCCGGATTCGGCCGTATCGCGCGGGCTTTGGCGCTGCATGACGTCAGGGTTGCGCCCCAGGGCCCGGTTGCCGCAAACAAAAAAGGGCCTGAAAGCCATCGTAGGGGGTTGGAAGTGCGTCACCCGGTAACTCGAGCCGGCAGGTCTGAGGGTCCCACGCGGATCGTTCGGATTCTGCTGGGGAGCTGGATTCTATTCACCGCGACGGCCGGAGCCGGGCAAGGAGAGTCGCAGCTTCCCTCGCTTTTTGCAAAAGCCAAACTGGCGTTGGAAAACAAGAAGTACGCGGCGGCGGAAGATGCCTACCGGAAAATTTTAAGACTCGATCCGGGTATGGCCGAAGCACACTCGAACCTGGGCCTGTCTCTTTATATGCAGGGTCGGCGTCAGGAGGCGATCCCGGTGCTCCAAAAAGCCATCGAGCTCAACCCGGAACTTTCAGGACCCCGATTCCTGCTGGGCCTTTGCTTCTTTGAAACCAACCAGTTTCAGCGGGCGGTTCCGCTCTTGGAAAATTCCTATGCCCGGATGAAAAATGAGAATCTGGTCGTGATCCAGTACCTCTCGCAGGCTTACCTGAAGATGAACGAGTTGGAGAGGGCCATGCCTCTGTTGCACAGGTGGATTGAACTCGAACCCAACAGCCCCGATGCCCTGTACTTCCATGGACAAGCAGCTCTGTTCCTGGCCGCCGATTCGTTTGAAAGGTTGAAACGAATCGCGCCGGATTCGGTCCGATTGCATCAGCTTCAGGGCCACTTATTGCGCCAGCAAGGCCGCCTTGAGCCGGCCATCGATGAATACAAGAAAGCCATCGCGGAGGAGCCCACCATGGGTGGGCTCCATTATGCTCTGGGGGAACTCTACTGGGAAAGCCAGCGACTGGAAGAAGCGGTTGCGGAGTTGAAGCAGGAACTGCGGCTCAGTCCCCAGGACCCCATGACGCATTTTTTGCTCGGAAACATCCACCTCCAGCAACAGAAGCTCCCGGAGGCGGAGAAATATCTTTCCCGTGCCCTCGAACTTCAACCTGACCTGATCGATGCGAAACTGGACCTGGCGCGTCTGTATCGGCAAAAAGGAGAGACCGGCAGGGCCATCGAGCAGCTCCAGCAGGTTGCCCGGTTGGACCCGGACCGTCCGGACGTCCACTACCTGCTTTTTGAGGAGCATCGTAACGCGGGCAATATGGATCAGGCCCGCAAAGAGCTGGAGATTTTTCAGAGCCTGAATAAGGGGGAATAGTATTCCCCCACCCGCCCAGGAACTTCCCGGTCGCAAGAAGGGACCCGCCGCGAGGATTTTCCGCCATCACGGATCATCATCCTGGTTGGCGCAGACCTGATTATCAGCAACTGCCTGTGATCGCTGTGTGTTTTGAGATGGCGCAGACCCTATGGGTCTGCGATGAGGGAGTAAGAGATAGTCGGTCGCAGACCTGGAAGGTCTGCGCCAACCGAGTCATTTACCGCCGGTAGCCCAACCTTGATTTTACCCCGAATGTACCACCCGGCATCGGATCCGGCACTTGTCGCCTGATCAAGATTTGCAGAATAGCGTGACGAGGGCCGCCTCAGAGCTTGGCTTCGTCCCTGCCGCAAGCCGGAGAAGATCGATGTGAATTAGAGGTGGGACTAAAGGCCCCACCTCATATCACTGAGTCCTCAGGCGAGTAACTTGATAGACGCGACAATCAGGCCGCCGATGGCAATCTGAGAGATCAGTAGCTTAATTACGGCGGAATTGATTGCGGCTTGTAATTCAGCTTTTGTGGTGGCTAGGTCGGATTTCCTCACGAGATCGGAATCCACGCGGCTTATCGCAGAGACGATGGCTTCCGCCTGCTCGACCTTACAGTTCATGGCCGCGCCAGACCACGCGCCCGACGATCAAGTGGTTGAGTTGTTGCTCTTCGAGGTCGAAGACTACGGCGGGAAATTCAGGATTGTCCGACTGTGCCACCAGCCGGCCTTTCTGGTCCATCCAGATGCGCTTGACGAACAGGCCGCGGTCGTCGGGATTGGCCAGAAGGGCAATGGAACCGTTGAGTCGCATGAGGGCGCGGAGCGTCCGCATGTAGGGGGAGAGATTTCGATCCACCAGAAGCAGGTCGCCCGGCGAGAGGGTGGGATTCATGGATTCGGCTTCCCGGGCGTGCAGCAGGACGCAGATCCAATCTCCTGCGGGGTTCATGTTGTAGAGAAAGCGTCGGCGGAACAGGTAATATTTTTCCGAATTCTTATTCAGGTACTCTTCGGGAATGATCGGCACACCGGCGTTGGCCAGCACGGGGCAGGGTACGGCGATCGCGTCAGCGGAGCGGCGCAGCTCACCCGCTGAGGTGGCCCTCTTTACACCTTCCGTCCCCGACTCTTCTCCTGAAGGCCAGCCCGTGATGGAAGTAACTTGAATCGTAGGACCCGGCGGCTTTCCATACTGGGAACCTTTTCCTTCCACTAACCATTCATAGCTCACCCCCGAGGCATTGACAATCTTCGCCAGAATCGAGGCCGGCGGCTGGGCACCTTGCAGGTATCTGCGGATGGTGGTCTGAGAGACACCGATCCGCTGGGCGAATTTGCGTTGCGCCCCCCACTCGCTTCCGATGATCTCCCTAAGTCTTTGCGCCAAGGACATTTATAAAATTGTAACTAATTAGTTATTTATATATTGACAATAGAAACTTTTTAGTTATATATTAGCCCCCGAACTGAGGCGGTCACAGTTTTGACCTCGCTATATATATATGAAGAAACCTTTGCGGACAAACCCTAAGAGCAAAAGACTGAAGAACGCTGCGGCCCTCCTGCGCCTGGATTACGGCTCCATTTCCCGGATTTCCCGTCGCTTGGGGGTGAGCCCTTCGCTCGTATCCCGCGTCGCGCGCGGACAGAAGAGTTCCCGCAGAGTCCGAGAGGCGGTGATCCGCGAAAGCATCGCCATCGCCCGGACGCACAGTGAGGCGGCGCTGAGGGAACTGGAATGATCGCAATGAATGGAGCGCAACCGAACGCCGGAAACGAGGTGGAGAGGCCCGAGGGCAGCTCGCGTGGGAGGGCATATCTGCGGTGCCGTCCAGCCGATCTCAACCGGATTGTCGGCAAACCGAACCCGAGGTGCCCAGACAGGTTATTCGAGGTGCGGTCCCCCAGGCCGCGCACGCGACAGCGGGGGCAGGAACGGCAACTGCGGAACGTCTTCCCTCCTTCCATCCCACCTGAAAGCCCACCCGACCCGACCCATGCCCAGGTTGTACCGGGAGAACCCACACCCTTCCCGTCACCGCTGACCCATAGACATTCGGCTTCGCCTCGGGTGGTTCGAGCCGGAGTGGGCTGCCTGCACCGGGAGACCGCGGACTTCTGCCCAGGAGGTTGAGAGGATGATTCGGAATGGAAATGAGCTTGAGGAGGCGATGGCCGAATATGCGCGTCTCGACTGTGAGATTCGCGCTACCCAGGTGAGGTTGGAGCAAGCCGTCCAGCAGTTGCGTGAGCGGTTCCATCGGGAAACCGAGTCGCAGAGGAGGCGACGTGCCCGAATTGAGGTGTCCCTTCGACAGTACGCCGAGACCCACAAGGCGCAGTTTCGCCCCGGACCCAAGGGGCAGGGAAGAAGGCGTACGGTTCACGGGGTCACTTTCGGGTTTCGGCTCTCTCCGCCGTCGGTGAGCATCCGAAATGAGCAGGTTACCCACTGGCTTTATGACGCCTACGGGGACCGTTTTACGCGCGTCGTTCTCCAACCGGACCGCGAAGCGCTCAAGAAGGGGCTGGAAAACGGAGATGCGCGGTTGCGCCGCCGTCTGAACCTTCAGGGTATCCGGCTGAATCAGGCCGACAAGTTCTATATCGAAAATCGTCCCCCTTCAGGGTGAGCCGGTCCGGCGGGAGATCGACAGGATGTCGGAAGCAGGTCCCGAATCCGAAGGCAGCGGATCGATGCCGGTCGAAACGGAAAAGAAAAGGCAACGGGTGGCGGCACGATCGCATGCGATCAAACGCCATCCGCTTGTAGGAAACTTGACAATGGTAGATCAAGTGGATCCCCGCCCGCCGCGGGTGTCGCCATGATGCGCTGCCCGAATTGCGAGGGGCCTCTGGCCGTGCTGAATTCGCGCTATCGCGGCGGCTTGGTCTGGCGACGCCGCCAATGCCGCCGCTGCCGCCAACGGTTTACCACCCTCGAAAGGGTCCACCCGCGCACCGGCCAGCAAAAACCTCCCGCCGCCCGAAAATCTTAGGAGTCAATCCGTCGGCCCCGACCGAGCCTAGCCGGTGACGGCTTTGTAGAGCAGACCGAAGACGGAAGTCGCCAGGATGACCATCAGCGGCCAGATCACCTTTTGCAGGGTATCAATGCGGCTCCCCAGCGCGTCGATGTGGCTTCCCAGCGCGTCAATGCGAGCGCCTTGCGCTTTCACCTCGGAGCGAATCTCAGCATTCTCCGCCTTCATCTCGGACCGCAACTCGGCAATCTGGGATCCCATCTCGGCCCGCATCTCGGCGTTCTCGGCCCTGAACTCAGCGATCTGGGCTCCGATGACGGCGATGACGTTCTCTCCGGCTTGGCGGCGGCTTTCCTCGGCGGCTTCGTAGGCTAGGTCGGGGTCCACGTCCACGCTTCGCAAAGCGCGGAAGATAGCGCTAGTGGCGGGTTCAGCGGCCATGATTAGGCCCATTGTAGCATGAGCGGAGCGGTCTTGAAAGCCCTCTCGCCGGCGGTCTTTCTTCGATCAGGGGACTTTCCCTTGGGCCTCGCGCCGCAAGGTATCGGTGAGCTCGGGGTCTGCCTCACCGCGCCGAAGTGAGCGTTCCACAAGATCGACTTTCCTTCCCGGATCGGCGAGGCCCAGGGCTCTCGCCCTCGCGTAAAAGAAAAAAGCAGAGGTCAGGACGGCCCGGGGGCTGGCCCCCAACTACCCACCGGCCTCCCGCAAGCGAACTAAGCTGGCCGCTGGGGATACCCCATAAGTCGGCCCCGACCGAACCTGCCCGACTCAGATCAGAGTCCTGTCATCGTCCATTCCGGTTGCTCAGTGATCGCGCCGATGGCTGTGCGTGACGCTCTCATTGCGCCTGAAACAGGTCGGGAATGCAGAAAAAGTACTAGATGTTGTGCATGTCCTCGTTTTCGGTCGTTTTTGCTTGACAGCCGTATAACCGTCTTGCGCATATTGGCATCGTAGTAGGAAGCAAGTCGCCGCGTTAAACGTTTTGCGATGATGGAGCGGCGGCGAAAAAACTGAACAGGCGCTGCGGACCTCCCCGCTCCGTAGCGTGGCGGAGGGCAGCGGTTGGGCGGGGACACCCGCTGCTGCCCCATGAGAAATCGCACCACTCCACAACCTATTCCGACTCGGCGCACCGGCGCCGATCGTTTCCCTAAACCAAACCCAGGCGCTGCGGACTCCCTGCCTGTTGGTCAGACAGGGCATTCCCTTCTGGACTTAGCGCAGGCCGTCTCTCCCAATTTCATCCTGCGGGAGTTTCTGACTTCTCAGGAAGCGGCGCGTCGCGGCATTCCCAATCTCCCCACTCCCGAGCACATTCGGAATTTGGAATCGCTGGCGCAGAATGTGCTGCAGAAGGCGCGCGATGTGATGGGGCCTCTGATTGTCACCAGCGGCTATCGTTCGCCTCGGCTGAATCGTGCCATCGGTGGCCGGCCGAACTCGCAGCACTGTCGCGGCGAGGCGGCTGACGTCATCCCGACGCGGGCGGAACTCTGCGAGCTTTATAACTTCATCGGCTTCACGGGCGCTCTCGCTTTCGATCAACTGATTTACGAGTTCGGCGCCTGGGTGCACGTCAGCTATGGCCTACGCCAACGCCGTGAGTGCCTGCGCGCGGATCGCGTCCGGGGGCGAGTGCGCTATCGCCGGGTCCCGGAGCCACTTTATGCGTGAAGCACTGTGTGCCGCGCGGAAGGAGGGATTATGAAAGGAATTTTGCAGAACATCGGCCGGGTCCTCAGTACGACGGCCAAGGTCGCCGTCCCCGCCGCCGGGCCGCTGGTGGAGACGGTCCTGGAGGCGCTGGACCGCAACGCGCCGCAGGGCACGCCCGAGCAGCAGATGGCCTGGGAGAAGATGCGCGCCGAGTTGACCGTCAAGCGCTCCGCGATCGAAGCGGAAGTGGAAACGAAACTGGCCGAATCCGAGACGCGGGCGGCGGTCGCAGCGCAGGAGACGCTCCGCACGGCCTTGACCAGCGGGGATGCCTATGTCCGCCGCGCCACCCCGACCATCTTCTACGCCTGGCTGTTGATTCTGCTGGTGAATTACGGCTTCGTCCCCATCGCCAACGTATTCGCCGGTCCCGCCGAGCCTTACGCTCCGGTGGAGATACCCTGGGAGTTCTGGGCCTTCGTCGGCTCGCTGATGGGCTTTCGCATTCATCGTCGCAGCCGCGAAAAAGAGAAAGGAATCGCTTCGTAGGTGACCCATGGAAGAGATTGCGCACCTGGAAAGATTTTTCAATCAAAGCGGGCCGATCGGAGTCTTCGTAATCGGCCTGCTATGGGTGATCTACCGGGTGCTGAATCTGTGGATCTCGAAACACTATGAACACATGGTTCCGCTTTACGAGCGACAGATCGTGGCGATTGAGAAGTTGGCGGCGACGGCTGACCGGGTGGCCGAGAACTTAAGTCAGGAGCACCGCCTTACCTCGGCCAGCCTGCGCGCCCTATGGCACGAGTTGGAGGCTCGCCGGCCCGCAGGAGGCACACATCGATGATCGAAGGTACTCAACGCATTCGGCACAACCATCAGCGCATGAAAATTCTGAAGGCCCTTCTGGAGCTTGTGGGAGTCGATCGCGAGGCCGGCTTCGACGAACTGCTCGAAGTGGCCGACAAGATGGGAGCCTCGATGGTTCCCCACGCGCTGGACTTTCATCTCCGTTACATGCGCCAGCGGGGATGGGTCATGCTCCGCATCGAGAGCACGGGGCGCAAGGTGGATCAGATTGTCGGCGTCAAGCTCACGGCGAAAGGCGTGGACCGGATCGACATCGGTCGTATGCCCGGACTCGAGGAGCTGAACGGCCCAAGGCAGGAGTAAATGACCAAGACTTGGCTGGAAGAGCAGACCGACGAGGTTCAACTGCTGGTCCTCTCGATGGCCGACGAGAGACTCTCCTACAAGGCGCAGTGCCTCCAGTTGTGGAAGCGCTTCCAGCTTTGCGTGGAACCCGGACGGCTCAAGCAGTCGCTGGCGAGCTACCGCGAAACCCATGCCAAGGAGCTACTCCAGGCTCGCCTTTATGCTCGCCGGTTGGTCGAACTGGTGGGTCGGCATCCGGAGATCGATCTCGAGCGCTTGTCGCGCGGGTTCTTTCTGACGCAGATGGCCTCGCCGGAATTTCTCCAAACGCCGATGGCACCCAAGGATTTGCTGTCGGCGCTCCACCGCGAGCAAAAGCTGGTGCTCGATGCGCGCCGTGTCCGGGCTATCGAGCGGGCCAATCGCATCCGGGCCGATCGCGTCAAGCTGGCCCGCGAGCGTCAGGAGCTTATCCGACGCCGACTCGAAGGAGCTCTCGCCAATGAACAAGCCGATCCGGAACAGTTCCGCCGCCAAGTCCGCGAAATCTTTGGACTCTTGGACGAGGCTCCGCAACTCAGTACCGCTGCTGCCCTATCAACGGAGGTGGGTGCAGGATGATTCGCCGCTCAAGATTGCCGTCAAGGGTCGCCAGACCGGATTTTCCTTTGCCGCCGCCGTTCGGGCCGTCCTGTGCTGCCTTTCGCGGCGGACGGTTTGGATCCTCCTCTCGAAGGGCGAGCGCCAGTCGCGGCTGCTTATGGAGAAGGTGGAGGCGGTGGTGAAAGCCTGTGGCGTGGCTGCGCGCACGATGGAGACGTCCTATATGGAAGGTACGCAGGTGAAGCAACTCGAAGTCAAGTTCCCGAACGGCTCGGCCATCTACGGCCTGCCGGCGAACCCCGACACGGCGCGTGGGTACACGGGCAACGTCACCCTGGATGAGTTCGCCTTTCACTCCGACTCCCGGAAAATCTTCACTGCCCTCTATCCCACCATCACGCGCGGCTATGGCCTGGAGATCATCTCGACGCCGAACGGCCAACAGGGCCAATACTTCGAGTTGGCCAAGGCCGCCGGGCTGGTCGCAGGATACCCGCGCCGGGCGGATTGCCGCTGGTCGGCGCACCGGGTGAGGTTGGAGGACGCCGCGCGGCAGGGTCTCAAAGTGGACGTTCGTCTGCTCCGCCAAGGCGTCGAGGACGAGGAGACGTGGCAGCAGGAATTCGAGTGCGTCTTTCTCTCGGATGCGGCCAACTACATCCCGCTCGATCTGATTACGGCCTGCCAGAGCGAGCAGGCCACAACGTACCTGCCCGCCGACTGGCGGCCCGCGGGCGCGCTCTTCATGGGCGTGGACGTTGGACGCAAGCGTGACCTGACCGTTGCCTGGCTGATCGAGCAGTTGGGCGACGTGGGCTGGACGCGCGCCGTCGTCGTTCTGCGGGGCACGGATTTTCAGACCCAGGAGCAGGCCATCTGCGACCTGATGGAGTGCGGCGTCCGCCGTGCCGCCATTGATCAGACCGGTCTCGGCATGATGTTGGCCGAGCGGCTGGCGAAGCGGTACGGCTCCCGCGTCGAGCCGGTCAGCTTCACCGCGCAGTGCAAGGAGCGGCTGGCCCCGCAGATCAAGGCACTCTTCGAGCAGCGCCGGCTGCGCATTCCCGACCGGCGCGAGATTCGTGCCGACCTGAATGCGGTCAAGCGCTTCGTCACCCCGGCCGGCAACGTCCGCTTCGACGCCGACCGCACCGAGCACGGCCACGCGGACCGTTTCTGGGCGCTGGCACTGGCCATCGAGGCCGCTGCCGGCCCCGGGCTCACCGTCGAGACGCTCCGGCTGCACCGTCCCGGCGTGGCGGCGCTCGCCCGCGAGAGTTTTGGCTGCTTCGACGCTTCCGCGGCAATGGGGTTTTAGTCTATGGCAACGGTAACGCAATCGGTTCGTCCCGAGCAACGCGAGCTTGTAACGCAGGCGATTCTGCGCGCCGTGGGGTTGAACGCCCAGGCCTTCAGTGGGGCGCAGAATCCCTCCGCCCTCTACCGCAGGATGGTGGACGGCGATTCGTCCATCTTCCCGCTCTACCGGGAACTGGAGGATAAGGACGCGGCCATTGCCTCGGCGCTGGCCACGCGACGCGCGCTGGTGCTGGCCCGGCCCGCGCAGGTTCAGGCGGCGGACTCGGCCAGCGGCCCGGCGCGGCTCTTCGCCCAGCAGGCGGCGAACTTCCTCGATCGCATCCCGCAATTCCACTTTGCCGTTTGGGAACTGCTCGATGCCCCCGCCTACGGTTACTCCGTCGTGGAGATTCTCTGGCGGCTCCATCCAGGCCGCGTCGAGGTCGAGCGGATGATCGGGCGTCCGCAGGAGCTTTTCCGCTTCGGCGAGAGTTTCGATCCGCAGACCGCTGAGCTGCGGCTGGCGGTGGCCGGCGCGCCCCCCCAGGTCCTGCCGCCGGGCCAGTTTCTGGTCTCGACCTTCCAACCCCGGCACGGAGACCGCCGGGGCCGGCCGCTTCTGCGCCGGCTCTTCTGGCTTTCCTGGTTCAAGCGCAACGTCCTGCGGCTCCACCTGAAATTTTTGGAGAAGGGCAGCGGCACCATCGTGGTCCGCTACCCGAACGGCGCGGGCGCGGGGGAAAAGCAGCAGGCGCTGGAAGCCGCCGAGGGTATTGCCGATGAACTGTTCCTGGCCGTGCCGGAAAACTTCTCGCTGCTCACCGAGGCGCTGGAGACCACGCGCGTCCGCGAAGGCGGCGACTTTCGGGGTCTGGTCGATTACCTGGACGCCGAGATGACGCGCGTCGTACTCGGCCAGACGCTCACCTCGCACGGGGCCGAGCAGCAGCGCGGCACGCTTTCGTTGGGCCGGATTCATCTCGATATTCTCTGGGAGTTGATTCGCCAGGACGCGACCGAGCTCGAGCGGGTGATCAACGAGGAATTGCTCGGGCCGTGGCTCACGTGGACCTTCGGCCCACAGGCGCTCGACCGGGCTTTCCGTCCCTGGTGGACGCTCGACAAGATGCCGCCCAAGGACCTGGTATCCGCCGCCGACCAACTGAGTAAGGCGCAGTCGCTCGGCCTGACCCTGGCGGAAAGTTTCGTCCGCGAGCGGCTGGAGATTCCCGGTCCCGAACCCGGTGAGGCGACCTTGCCGATGCCGGGCCGTGCGGGGAGGTAGAAAGAAAGGGATGTATGCGATGTCTAAAATCAAAATTGGAGAGTTGAATCATGACCAACTTCAAGAATCAATGGATTGAAATCTTCCGGGCCGGCGATTACGGCGACCGAGGAGACTGGCCCGTCGAGTCCCTGCGCAAGGCGGTCCGCAACTTCGCGCCCGAGACTTGGCGACCCCCCGCCGTGCTGGGCCATCCGGAGCACGACTCGCCGGCTTTCGGCTGGGTGGGGCAGTTGAAAGAGGAGGGCGGGCGACTGCTGGCGCGCTTTCAGGACGTTCATCCGGCGCTCGAGGCGATGGTCAGCGAGGGGCGTTATCCGAACCGTTCCGCCGCCTTCTACCTGAACCCGCAAGGGAAGGGACCCGTGCTGCGCCACGTCGGTTTTCTCGGCGCGCAGCCGCCGGAGGTGAAGGGGCTGGCTGCGGTCGGCTTCGGCGAGGAGGCCTTCGTCGCCTTCGACCCGCCGTCGGCCGCCTCGGGGCCGGCCCTGCGTGACCCGATGCGGCGCACCCTGTCAACCATGATGCGCGAGTTCTTGGCCGAACGCTTCGGCGGGTCCAACCCACCGGTCTTCACCGAGCAGCAGGTGCAGGAGCGGGTGGCCAAGGCCGTCGGACCGCTGGAGCAGAAAATCGCGCAGTTGGCCGCCGAGTTCCGTCAGGAGCGCCAGCAGACTGCCGAGCGTGGACGCGATCTCGACGCGCGCCAAAACCGTAGCCGGGTCGCCGCTTTCATTGAGCGGCAGCGCGCGGCGAACCGTTGGGTGCCCGCTTTCGACCGCGCCGGCCTGCCCCACCTGCTCGATCATCTGGCGGCCTTCGAGGGGGTGATCGAGTTCACCGAAGGCGAGCAGAAACGCGAGGTCCGTCCCTATGAGCTGCTGGTGAATTTTCTCGAGCAGATTCCCGCCATGATCCCCACGCGCGAGCTGGCCAAAGCAGCGCGCAAGGCGGGCCGGCGGATCGCCTTTACCGAGCCGGGTCGAAGATCGGGCGTGCAGATTGATCCCGCCTCCATCCAGCTTGCCGAACGGGTCGAGGCGCTCAAGCCGGACCTTCGAGCCGAGTTTCCCCAGGCCGACGCGACACGCATTCACGCGCTGGCGCTGGATCGTGCCCGGCAGCAGCCTCGGACCGGCTCCGAGGTCGCCGCGGGCGAAGTCTAGGGAGTAACGCCTCCGGCTCGCCGGGGCCGAGAGGATCTGGTGCACCGGGTGCGCGGAGTCACTACGGGGGTCGATAGACCGCCGCTACGAAGGAAAACCAACGAAAGGAGACGAACATGTCAGAACCAAGAGTTGTGATGACCAAGGAAGCCGAAGGCGGCGCCATCGGCGCCGGATTGGCCGTTGTGCAAGGCACTGCAGCCCGCCAGGCGAAACTTCCGGCGGCTGCCGGCGCCCGTGCCGTCGGCGTCACCGGTTTCGCGGTGGGTGCCGCCGGCAGGCAGATGGCCGTGATTTTGATGGGAATGGCCAAGGCGACCGCTTCAGCCGCGATCGTGGTTGGGGACCCGCTGCAGGTGGCGGGGACCAGCGGCAAGCTGGAAAAGGCCGCGCCCGCCACGGGAGCCAACGCCAACGTCATCGGCTATGCGCTAAGCAGCGCGGCTGCCGATGGCGATGAGTTCGACGCCCTGATCGTGCCCTCCAGCCTGCAGGGATAAGGATCAACAAAATCTTTGGAAGGAGATAGGAAATGGCAACTTTTACCGCACCGTTTCAAGGGCAGATCGACGTCGCGTTGTCGAGCTTTGCCCGTGAGTTTCGCAATCCGGTCCTCGTCTCGGACCTCATCGCGCCGCGCGTGCCCGTGCTCAAGCAGATCGACGCGTTCGCGCAGTTCGGCGAGGAGTCGCTCGAGGACCCCGGCAATGAGCTGCGCGCGCCGACCGCGGCCGCCATCGAGCTGGTGCAGACGCTCTCGAAGGACCGCTACTTTGCCGACGACCACGCGCTCTCGCGTCTGGTCCCGCTGGAAGAGGAGTCGAGCTTCGAGTTCGGCGACGTCCGCCAGTGGGCGACGCAGATGTTGACCGACCGCCTGCTGCTGAAGAAGGAAAAGCGGCTCCGCGACGTCGTCACCGATGCGGCCCACTACGCCGCCAGCAACAAAGTGACGCTGGCCGGCACCAAGCAGTGGACCGACAAGGACAACTCCACGCCGATCGCCGACGTCATGGCCGCGCGCAAGCAGGTGGGCCTGATCGGACGTCCGGCCAACCTGATGGTCATCGGCCCGGACACCTTCCAGGTCCTCAAGGTCCATCCGAAGGTGACCGAACGCTTCATCAACGTCAAGGCCGGCGCGGTCACGCGGCAGGACCTGGAGACCGTCTTCGAGATGCGCGTCATCGTGGCCGAAGCGGTTGAAAAGACCGGAGCGACGCGCTCTTATCTGTGGCCCGACACCGTCTGGGTCGGCTACGCGCAGGAGACGCCCAGCCGCGACGACGTCTCTTTTATCAAGACGTTCGTCTGGACCACCGCGCCCGGCACCGTGCAGGGCTTCTCGGTCGAGATCAACCCGGTCTTTCCCGTCTCGCGGAAGTCCGAGTCGGTCGATGTCCACTTCTACTATGACCAGAAGATCACCGCCGCCGACGCCGGGTATCTGATTATTGACACCAACCTCTGATCGGCGGGGTGCTTTGTTGGGATGGCGTCGGCCCTGGGAGGTCTGCGCTGCGGGAGTAGGAAAAAATCAGTCGCGGACCGGAAAGTCTGCGCCACCCGGGAGAGTCTGGAAAACCGGATACTTCGCCATGGCCTACGCAACCAAGCAGGACTTACAGAAACGGCTGACGGACGTAAAGCTCGTTCAGTTGACCGATTTCGCCCATTCCGGCGCGATGGATGAAGCCCGCATCACGGCGGCGTTGCATGCGGCCGGCTCCCTGATCGACTCCTACGTCGCGGGGCGCTACACGCTGCCGCTCGCCGTCTCCGACCAGGTGAAGGATTTGGCTGTGGACCTGGCCATCTACAAGCTCCACGCCGGGCGGCAGTTCATTCCCGATACGGTCAAGGAGGATTACAACCGCGCGCTGGCGCTTCTGAAAGACGTGAGCGCCGGCCGCGCCTCGCTCGATCAACCCGCGCGCCGGCAGGCGAGCGGGCAGGAAGTGAAGACCAAGGACCACGCTTCCGCTCCGGACGTCTTCGACAAAGACCGCCTGGAGGGTTACTGACCGGATCGGTGCCGATTTCGCCCAGGCAGCCGGGATTCAGGGAGCGATCGCGGAGGACTTCTTTTATGAGCGTAACGATCAGAGTCGATGCCGGTCAACTGGGGCGGAGGTTCGCGCGGCTCCCGGGTCGGCTCGGTGAATCCGGGCCGCGCCGGATGCTGGAAGCGGTGGCCGCCTGGATGGAGTCGGTCGCGCGCCGGTCCTTTGACCTGGAACAGAGCCCCGAGGGGCGTCCCTGGGCGCCGCTGTCGGTGTCCTATCGGGGTCGGAAGGGCGGCGGGCGCATCTTGCAGCGTACCGGTGCCCTGCGCCGTTCGGTGCGCGCGGGAGTGGAGGGGAACGTGGCTTTCGTCTCGGTGGACGTTCCCTATGCCGCCGCGCACCAGTTCGGCCACCGTTTCCCGGCGGCTACGGTACGGCCAAAACGCGCAAAAGTGCTGCGGTTCTTCGCTGCCGGCCTGAACGCTGTCTTTGCGCGGCATGTACGGGTGGGCGAGCGGCGGTTGCCCGCCCGCCCGTTCCTGCCGTCTCCCGCGACCGTCGAGCGGGAGTCGGCCCGCATCATCGCCGAGCAGATCGCCGCCGCGCTGCGCGTCCGACAGTAAGAATGGACTGACGGCGTGGATCGCAGACCTGAAGGTCTGCGCCACCCGGCAGATTCCGGGGCGGCACGGGCCTTGGCCTAGTGAGATCAAAACGAAAGGATAACGATTCATCATGTCCAAAGCACGCATCCACCATATCGAAGCGGCCATCCTGCAAGCGGTGCGGGACGACGCCGCAATCACCCGCTATGTGCCGCGGCACCAGGTGCAGACGCTGGACCGCCGGGGGGTCGATTTCGCCAGCGGGCAGATCGTCGTCGCTCCGCCGGCCGTCTTGGTGTTCTACCTGGGCGGCACCTATCAGGCGCGAACGGTAACCGGCAAGTCCTACGCCGCGCGCGAGCCGTTCCTGCTGCTGGCCGTAGCGGAAAATCTGCGCGGGACGGGAGAGGCCAAGCGCGGGGCCATGAAGTCCGAGAAGGGCGCCTACGAATTGATCGACGATCTGAAGACGTTGTTGGCCGGCAGGAAGCTGACCGTGGCCTCCGGCGTCGATGTCTATTGTTTCCTCTCGAACGTCAGCTTCGAGGGGATCAACCCCAACGGCCACTACGTCTATGGGATCGAGGTCGAGGCGCGCGGCAATTGGGACAACGTCAGTGAATAACAAAAAATAGGAGAGGTGAACCCATGGCGGAACGCAAAGGACAGGATTTTGTTTTAGTTCGACCCCGCGGCAGCCTGGATCGGGTCACCGTCGTCGCCGGTCCGCGGGTGGTCCGGGCGACGCGGAAAACTCCCGCGCGCGTCACGCGCGGCGAGTGGGAAGTGATCCTGAAGCCGCGCGGTATCTTGGAAATCGCCGGTCCTGCCGGGCCGACGTCCACAACCCAACAATCAAAGAAACCGGCCTCGCGCCGGTGGAATCAAGGAGGGAAATAGACCATGTCCGTCGAAGTGATTCGCTCGGAAGACCTACGCGTTGTGCTTTCGCACAAGGCACAGAAAAACTACATCAAGCAGTTGCTGGCCGCCGACCTGAACGGTGGATTCTGCTTCCAGCCGGCGGCGGCGCTGCTGCCGGAGATCACCCGGACGCTCGCGCGCGAGGGTCCGCAGCCGTTCACCGGCCACGAGTTCCCCGTGGCGGCCAACGAGCGGGAGGTGCAGCGCGATCTCCGTTTCTCGCTCAATTTCAATCCCGTCAACTCGTTCCTGATCGGGTGGGCCGCCGCGTTTGCCTTGCAGGACGTCACCAGCGTCCAGGAAAGCGAAACCGGTCACTACACCCACACCATCAAGCCGTCCAATCCGCTGGCGGCGAGCGGCAGCCTGCAGACCAAGGTGACGTCGCTCTATTTCGATTCGGGCGCGCCGGATGACGGCCGCCGCAAAGCCGTCTTTCCTTCGCTGGCCTTTCTGAACTTCGGTCTCACCGGCCGGCCCGGGGAGGACATCCAGCTCGCGCTGGACTTTCTCGGCTCGGGCAAGGAAGACACCGCCACCGCCGTTACCGTTCCCGCGCTCAGCTCCCAGGTGGCCCTCAACGGACAGAACTACAAGGTCGAGCTCGGCGATAAGGGAGGGGCGCTCACCGACGTCACCGAGCGGGTGCGCGAGTGGAGCTTCCGCTGCACCCAGGCCACCGACGAAGCCGGCGGCTACGTCCCCAACGCCACCACGCCCGCCGACGGCAGGTTCCGCAGTCAGTTGCGTTTCGTCCGCCGCACCTTTGGGCTCGATCTGGTCATGTTGGCCGACCGCGCCAACACCGACGTCCGCGACCGGGTCCTGAACCGGACCGAAAGCGGGATCAGGATCACGGTCGATTCCGGCGTGGTGGCCGGCACCGGAACCAAGAATCATGGCTTCGTCCTCCGCCTGCCGGCCGTGCGCCTGCGCGAGGCCCCGCTCGAGTTCGACGAGATGGGCGCCTTCTACCGCGTTACCGTGCCGGAGAACCAGGTCTATAAAGACGACGCCATTGACGACTCCCCCTGCACCATCACGGTCGAGAACGTCCAGGCGTCCTATCTGGTCTAGCGCCGAGCTTCGGTTCGGCATTCTTTAACGGCAAGCGTAGCGGCACCCGCGCGGGTGCCGCTACAAAAAAAGCAGAGCATGGCGAAAATAAGTCGAAATAAGGCTTGCGAACCTTGTATAATGAATTTAGAAAAACAGGGAAGTCCATTGATCGTGACTGGTGATTTATCGTGACTGCCGGGCGGCACAAGCCCTTGGGGTCCGCCAAGAGAATCGAGCAGCCATCCTCTGGCCGCTTTGGGGGTGGCGCAGACCTTCAGGTCTGCGATGCGGGAGTCAGGAAAACTCGGGCGCAGGCCCTTGGGTCTGCGAAGAGAAACGGAAACGGTTGCCGTGCCGCCAGGCAGCGAGAGAGAACCCATAGCGGCATGAAACAGGAGGCAGAGATGAAAACTTGGATGCGTCGTGTGTTTTTCATGGGTTGTTTGCTCCCGGTGATGGGTTTGGCTCAGCAGAAGCCCGCCGAGGCTCCGCCAGCCGAGAAGTCGGCCAAGTCCGCGTCAGCAGAGCGGAAACCCGCCGAGGACCAGAAACCCAGAGTGCAGATGGAACCGATTTCCTGGCCGGATAAATATGACCCGCGGACGTTGCAACCGGTCCGCCTGTTCATGACGCGCGAGGAGGTGCACGAAACCTGGGGCGAGCCGGAAAAATATTTATCTACGATAATCAAGTTTGAACCTTTTAAGGTGACAAAGAAATATGTATCCCGCGAAGAATATGCGGCCGCCGTTGGTGCCCCTGGCTTCTTCCAGGACATCTATTACCGAAAATTGGGCAGCCTTCCCTTCGAGATACGGATTACCTACGGAAAGGATGGACGGCAAGACCCGCAGCATCCGGAAATGAAGGTCTTCGCTATTCATTACCACATGCCCCAGCCGGCCCCGGCCTTTCGCCTTTTGCAGGAGTTGCCGGAAGTGGCGGAGCTGTGCCGTTCCGGCTGTGGCCTATATGGCGACATTTCTAGCGACAAAAAGCCTCACATCGTCGTGTTTCCCCCCATGCGCACTCTGAGACAGAGAATCGAAGCGTCTCAAATGGCCCGTTTGTGGATGCCGGAGGAATACAAGAAGCAAGGTCAGTTAGATTGGACTCCGATTATAAGGCTGTTTTTCCGCAAACAGGTCTCCGACAAGGAACAGAAAGCAAAGGGGATAGATGGGTTCGAGACTCCGATCGAAGCAATTAGCTTCATCCTGGAACGTCCTGTTCCGTTGGGCACTCTATTCAAGTTGGGAAGTTTTAGTTCCCAGGGAAGAGTTTAGAAGATGATCGAAATGATTGGGAAGTCGGACGAGTTCAACCCCTGGTTCCGAGTTCACCACCAAACACTCTGAAGAGAGGAAGGATTATGGCAAACGGAACGGAATACCAAAAAACAAACGTTCGGGTCCAGGCGGATGTTAACGAACAACTCCGGGGGATGGTCGGAGCTTTGATCCCACCGAAACACGACCTGGATGTTGTGGGAAAAGGATTAGAACTAGGGGGGATAGCCCACCCCTATGTAAGCCTTGCTAACTGGATATGGAAGATGGTTCAGGAAGCTAAAGAAGCCGAAGCTGCTTATAAAAATGCCCTGAAGGCTGTTCGCGATCGTAACAAAATCGAGGAATCGCTCAGCTTCGAATCTCTGGAGGAAGCTCAGCTTGCCCTGCAGGAAATAAATAGATTCCTCGCTGGGGCCCCGGTAAATATAGAGGAGTTGGAAAAGAAAAAGAGACAGTTGACTCTTGATATAGCCAGTCTTGAAGGTTATGCGAAGACAGCACTCACTCCTCAAATGTCTGAGGTCGAAGCAAAGCTTGAAGAATTCCGCAAGACGCAGATCGCCTACGAGGTGATCAAACCTCGACTGGAAAAAGACCAGGCGCGGTTGATGGAGCAGGAAAAGATGGAGGAGCGATTTACAACCCTCGAGCAGCAGGTGGGGAAGATCGACGAGCTGCTGGCCAAAGTCGCGGAGATGGAAGCGAAGATCGACCAGATCAGCGAAAGGTTGAACGACTTTTCACAGGTTGAGCCGCAGGCCGGGGAGCAGGAGGTGGCACTCAATGGGCAAATGGCAAACGTGGAAGAGGCAATAGCCGCAGTAGCGAAGCCGACCGGGTTGAAGGATCAGATCGAGGTCGTCAATCAGTTTTACGAGTCCAGCGAGACTGCGGTGGGCAACCTGGACCGGCGGGTCGAGAGCTTCGTTGCCGACTCGCGACAGTCGTTCGGGACCTTCCAGGACGTGGTGCAGCGGGTGATGGCCAACGTGGAGGGGTTGTTCGGTAAGTCGGTGGGGAGCATCGTGAGCAGGTGGTTCAACGCCATCCAGCAGATGGTGATGGGCGCGAAGACCGGCGGGCAGGGCATCCTGCAGGGGATTCTGGGCGGCCTTTTCGGGGTTTTTCCGGGAGGCCCCATCGGTACGCCGCCGTTTGTTGCTTCCCGACCCGACTTCCTTTGGACCGTGCCGTTGTCGCCGGGGGGAAGCGGCTCGGCGGAGATTCCCACGGCTCGCGGCGGTGCCGCCGAGCAGGTGCAGCGTGCGCTGCAAACGCTGATTTATGGCGGGGGCAGCCGTCTGGCGGCGCTGCGGTCGCTGGGACTGGCCGGAGCGGATATAGGTGGAAACTTTTTGCTGGAAATCGCCCGGCGCGCCGGCGGCCCGGTGAAAGGAGCTCTGGGCGGCGCGTTGGTCGGACTGACGACGGGCGTTGCCATGGCCGGCGGCTTCGGCGCGGCCTTCGTCGGCTCGCTGGCCGGGCCGGTCGGCCTGGCGGTGGGCGCGGCAACGGGGCTGATCCTCGGCATCATCGGCCGCGGACGGGCCAAGAATCAAGCGGCGCGGATGGAGGAAGAGGTCATCCGCGAGGGGCTGAAGATCGCCGAGCAGTTCCGGCGGTTCGAGATCGAATATGAGCCGGCGCGGGCGCAACTGGAAGCCCTGAAAGCGCAGGGCGTGGAGACGCTGCTGGGCTCGCGCCTGGGACGCGCCGGACGTCGCGGTGCCGAAAATCTGGCCCGCAACATGGACGTTCAGATTCGCGCCCTGGAAAACCTCCAGCGGCAGCGCGAGCAGCGCCTGGGTATCGTGCAGGGGTTTGCGCTGCCCGAGTTTCAGTCGGGTGGCGTGGTCTCGGCCATGCGCTCGATGCGGGCCATTACCTCGGCGCGCGGCGGGATTCTGGCCATGCTGCATCCGGGCGAGTTCGTGCTGCGCAAGGAGGCCGTCGAAGCCGTGGGCGCAACTCTGCTGGCGCGCTTCAACCGCTCGCCTCACTCGACCCCGGTGGACCTGCCGGGCGGCAAGCTCCCAAACCGGCGATGATCCAGCCAGCAAACGCC
The DNA here is from genome assembly GCA_965222885.1 of Terriglobia bacterium. GTDB lineage: Bacteria > Acidobacteriota > Terriglobia > UBA7540 > JAPUME01. The sequence goes on along the minus strand of OZ244973.1, from coordinate 2,997,095 downwards.
GTGGTCAATGCTCCTGCTGGAGTCGGTGCGAGGGGCGCATCTGGCGTCCTGCCGCCTTTCGATCCTGTAGCCTCGGCGATGCTCTCCGCAAAGATCGAGGCAGATATGGCGCAATCCGAAATTCCCAAGGCGAAGGGCGGCTCGACGGATGCGACGGCTCGAGCCCTCAGAACCAAGCAGTTCCTTCAATCGCTGGGGCTCTTCGGTGCCATGACGGCCGGCGACGCTTTGCTGCAGAGAGCCATCTACGCCGGAGGGCCGGTGAAGGGAGCGATTGGCGGCGGGCTGCTCGGTCTGGCCGCCGGTGGGTATCTCGCGTTGCTGTCCAGCAAGATCGCATTTGCCTTGGCTGGGCCGGTCGGGGCAGCGATTGGACTGGGAGTGGGACTGTTCCTCGGCCTCCGGGGCCGGGGCAAGGCCAAGCGGCGCGCGACGGCCATCGAGGAAGATTTCATGCGCCGGGCGCAGCAGGTGGTGAAGGAATACAAGAGCTTTCAGGTAGCCTTCGAGCCGGCCATCAGCCAGATCGAGGCCCTCAAGCTGCGCGGCATGCAGACGCTGACCCAGGCGGGCCTGGGCCGCGCCGGGCGGAGAGGCGCGGGGAACCTCTCTTTCCACATCGACCGGCTGGCGCGCGAAGTGCGAAACCTTCAGCGGCAGCGTGATATGACGTTCGGCCAGTTGCAGGAATTCGTCCTGCCGGAGTTCCAGCTTGGCGGACCCGTCTCTGCCTTTCTGAGGGGACGGCGGCTGCGCTCCGCCCGCGGGGGGATGCTGGCGCTGCTCCATGCGGGCGAGTTCGTCCTGCGGCGCGAGGCGGTGCAGTCGCTGGGCGAGAGCCTGCTTTCGCGTCTCAATGCCGCGCCACAGGTTCCGTCGGGCGGCCCCCCGGTCGGGGCCGGGCCGGCCGGATCAGGGGGAGACGTGCACGTCCACTTCAACGTCAACGCCGTCGATGGGGCGAGCGTCGATCGGTTCTGGCGGTCCAACGAAGGACGCATCATTCGTACCGTGCGCCGGGCTATCCAGGACCGGGCCTTGTGATCGACATGAGCAACCCGAACAAGAATGACCTGTTTCCGCTCACCCCGCGCTACCCGCTTCGCGTGGCCGCTTTCGACCGCAAGCAGCGCTTTCGCGTCGCCTCGGGCCGTTTCTTCGTCCGCCCGGAGGCCGCCGACCTGGAGGTCTTTGATCTGGAGGGTCTGGCCACCCCGCAGGAGATGCAGACCTTGCTCGGTTTCTACGCGGACCACGCCGCGATCGGCTGCGCGTTTCGGGACGGCTCGTTCCGCCCGGCCAGGAGTCATGCGGTCAAGTTCGTCGCGCGGCCCGAATACGTGGTGACGGCGTTCGAGAACGTTGCCTGGAACGTCCAACTGACCGGGGTGTCGGCTCCGGCCCCCTCGGCCGGCCCGGCCAGCGTGGCGGACCGGTTCCCGCTCACCCCGCGCTATCCGCTTCGCGTGAGCCGCATCGACCGCAAGCAGCGGGTGCGCGTGGCCTCGGGCCAGGTCTTCATCCGCAGCGAGGGCGACGACCTGGAGGTATTCGAGCTGGAAGGACTGGCCACCTCTGCCCAGATGCGGACCCTGCTCGATTTCTACGAAGCTCACGCCCGGGTGGGCTGCACGTTCCGGGACGCCACGTTCGATCCGGCGCGCCATCATCGGGTGCAGCTCGCCGCGCGGCCTCGGTATGAAGTGGCGCTATTTCAAAGCTTCGTCTGGAGCGTTCAACTTGTGGTTACGGGGGTGGTGTAAATGGCAAGGAAACTGGTAAGCGGGGCTGCTTTCCCGCGCAACTATCGCGGGCGCACGGTGCGTCTGGCCCAGATCACCACCAACGGCCGGACGCACTACTTTTCCACCGAGCCGGTCACCTACGATGGCAACACCTATCAGGACTGGCTGGTGATGGATGCGCCGTTGCGACGCTTCCGCTCGCTGCGGGTCGATTCGGCCTCGCTCAAGCTCCAGAACGCCGACGGGCAATTGGAGGCGCTGGTCTTTGCGCAAGAGTTCGAAGGCGCTGAGGTGCGAGTGCTGGAGCTTCTCGACGACCTCACGCCGACGAAAGACGCGCTGGAGCTGGTTCGCGGCGTATTGGCCGACCGCGCGGCGAACCAGCAGTTCATCGAATGGTCGATTGTGCCGGCCTGGGACCCGGTGACGGTGGCCGCGCCAGGCCGGGTCTTCTCGCGGACCTGCACGTTCCGCTTCAAAGCGCCCGAATGCGGTTATCGGGACGGGGTGAGTCCCCATGATCCGGGAACCGGCCAGCCCTACCTCGCCTGTCCCAAAGACTTTGCCGCCTGCCAGGCGCGCGGGCGCAGGCATCGCTTTCCCGGATTCATTCACATCACGCGCAAGCTGGAGCAGGTCTATCCGTCCCGGCCCACCGTCCAACCAACCCCGCCGGAGAATCGGTGGGATTGGCAGGGGAGGTTTACAGTTCCATGAGCACTATTTTTCCCTATATGAGTGATCCGCATACTCCGCAAGCGGAGCGCGAACGCCTGCAGGATCGTTGGGGAGACAACCCTTTCGCTGCGGGGTCCGCCGCTCCCGCTCCCGAGCCGGAAACCGGCACCTTGCTTCCGCCGCAGTCCGAGGAGAACAAGCTCGAGTTCTTGGGCCCCGCGCTCGACCGTCCCGTGCCGCTGGCCTATGGACGCCATCTGGTGGCCGGCGCACCGGTCTTCCAGCATCGGCTCCCTGCCTCCAACCGGACCATCCTCTTCATCGCCCTGGGCGACGGGGAGTGGGACAGCGCGGAGGTGGTCTGGGTCAACGGCAGGTCGATCAACCTTGCCGACGGGAATCGGTTTCATTTCCATCCCGGCACGGACGGCGAAGCGGGAATCGAGCCCGCTGGGGAGGGGCGCAACCAGAAGATCTGCTCGTTGTTTCCGAGCGCGTTCACCGGGCTTACGTTTTCCAGAACCGCCTATATCGCTCTCGATCTGCCGGACGACCCCGCCGCTCCGGGGCCCGGGTTCGACGTGCGCGGAATCTATAAGACCCGGCGCGTGCGCATCTTCGATGCCGACGGCAACCAGACCGGCTACGCCTATTCGGCCAACCCGGCCTGGCAACTGCTCGATGCCTTTATCGCCTTGCATCTGAAGCCGCACGGCCTGGCCAATGAAGCGCTTACGACGGCGGAAAAGGCCCGCATCGACTACTCCCGGACGCGCGATTGGGAGGTCCTCGACATCAGCGATAATCCCGACGGCACCCGCGATGCCTTCCTGCAGGAATACGACGAGTCGATCTTCTCGGATGCGGCTGAATCCCAGCAGGGCGTGGAGGAGACGAGCATCCCCACCCGGACCGTCGCGGCGCGTGAGGGGGCGGCGATTCTCACCGGCACGGATGTTCCGGGGAACTCGCTGGGAAACGATGGCGACCTGTACGTGCGCGCCGACGGGACGCTCTGGAAAAAAGAGAACGGGACCTGGCGGCAGACGGGAATCGACCTGACGGGAGCGCCGGGAGCCTCCGTGCATCGGGTTCCTTCTTGGCCCCCGGCTAACGGCTTCGGCAGCAACGGCGACGTTGCCATTGCCGACGACGGACAGTGGGGGAATAAGATCTCCGGCAGTTGGATAAGGCGCGGCGACTTGACGGGACCGCCGGGCGCAGACGGCGCTACGATTCACACGGGGTCGGGAGTTCCAGAGTCCAGTCTCGGATCGAATGGTGATCTCTACGTCCGTTCGGATGGGCACGTGTGGCGCAAGGCGGACGGCGCATGGACGGATACCGGAACCGACTTGACGGGACCGCAGGGGCGGGACGGGGCCGCCATCCTCACGGGTTCAGCCGTACCGGCAGACTCGCTCGGCTCGGATGGCGACCTGTACGTTCGCGCTGACGGCCACGTATGGCGGCGAGAAAGTGGAAGCTGGATAGACCTTGGTATCGACCTGACGGGACCAGCCGGAGCATCGGTTCATCGGGTTGCCACTTGGCCGCCTGACAATTCTCTCGGTAAGGATGGCGACACGGCGATTGCCGACGACGGGCAATTCGGGGACAAGGTTGCGGGGGCATGGCAGCTTCGTGGGGACTTGACGGGGCCGGCCGGTGACGATGGAGAACCTGGAGAGCCGGGAGAACCGGGTGAGCAGGGTGAGAAGGGGCCACGGGGGGAAGGAACGGCGCTGATCCTGAACCCCGGCTTCGAGACCGTGGGTAAGAACTGGGAACATGGAGACTTGGCCTTGATTTCCCAAGCCCGAAACAACGTGTTCATCACCTCCGACCAACACGCCGTCTATGGCCGAACCTATCTGCGAATCCCGTTTACAGTCGGAAGTGTGAGCCGATGCCTGAACCTGGAGGACAACGGGACCGAACGCTTGGTTGAGGTCCAGTCAGGCCAGGATACGATCTATATGTCGGCCTACATCACGAACCCCGTCGGGCACGGGAAGTTCAATCTCATGCTCCGCCGTTATGATGCCAACAAGAACTTCATCCAGCAGCACAACATCGCCCAAGACAATCAGAGGACCAAGATCGGCTGGCGCAAGCTCGAGGGTTCGTTCAATATTCTCGACAATGACGAGGCCATTGCCGCCGGGCAAGCGGCGGGCCATTGTCAGTACGTCTCGCTGGGATTTTGGATTTATGACGTGCGTTCTTCGGGCAGATTGGCGGTGGACCGGGTATGGGCCTCAAAGAATGAGCGTGAGGCCGATGCCACGTACAGACACGTGAATCCCCAAGCCTCTGTCGGGACTACAGGCCAAGCCAATGCTGGCGACTCCCAGAACGTGTACAAGGATATTCCCGAAATGACCCGGACGGTCATGGTTCGGGGCGGGAGGGCATTGGGATTTTTCGCAGGCGATCTATTGATGAGAAACAATCAAGCAATACGAACCAGGATGCTCGTTGATGGCATAGAGTATGCCGGTTCTGGCAGTCGCGTTTCGACGAACCAGGGATTCACAGTAAATTCGAGTGGAAATTTGGCTCACCCTGGTCCTGACTCGAATGCCGCCAGGTCAGAAACTCATGTTCACCAGGAGGTTTTTTCGAACCTGTCGGATGGAGAGCATGTATTCAAAGTTCAATCCAAAATAGGAAATCGGAATTACAGTTCGACCTATAAATCCTATTGGATACTGAGCCGCAGGTATTTCGATGTAGTTTCATTGGACTAGGAGGATAAATATGAAGCATATAAGATTCGACGACCCGATGACCGTAGGCGAGTTCCCCTACCAGATTCAGGTGCGGGATGCCCATATTGCGGCCATTGCATTCACTTCCTACAAGCAAAACCGAGATAATGGGATTGCTCACCTTTCGATCGTCTTGGAATCCAGCGACGGCCAGTGGACCAAGAACATCGTGATTGAGGACAGCGCGGACGTGAAAGCCTTGATGGACCGGGTGCTGGAAATCACCCTGACGCCGACTGGACCGACCGGGGTGGTGACGGAGGGTGAACCGAGTCCTCCTAAGACGGTGGCCCACGAGATTCTTGGAAGGATGCAGGTGGCGACCGAAGCCAATAGGCTGCAACTGCCACCCGGAGCAATCGAGGATATGCCAGCTACCGAATCGGAAGGTTCAGTTCCAATTCCATAATCACTGACATTGGCACGCAAGAATTATAGGTCCTCCCTTGGTGCGGCCAGCCTTTCTCCAGCCGGCCCGCTGGAAGCCATAACCTGGGTTCTGGGACCTTATCTTGCGGGGATTGATGTAGGTGTAAAACCGCTTCCCTGGCCAGCGCCACCGTCCTGACTTCATGGCCTCGGCTATCAGGTACGAGGACAGGGAGAGAGACAGACTGCGTTCTCGGTATCGAAACTTAAGGGATTGAATGGGGTCGATGCGCCGGGAAGAATGCGAGCGCCTCGATGTTTCCCAGGAGAAACACGGGCGAGAGCCGGAGGAGAGCCACCCTCCGGCGGACAGCCGGCCGGCACGATCTCGGAACAGGGCAGCGACCCGGAGTGATAAAAGCCGTAGCGTTGAGCACTGCGACAGCGGAGGACGGCGGTGATGTCAATTATGAACCTTCAGCCGACCCGAAAACAGCTTGGCGGAGTGCTTCATTGATCCGTTTCTGCCAGCCCTTCCCGTTGTTTCGGAAGTGCGCCACCAAATCGGCGTCGAGTCGAATCGTTAACTGCTCTTTCGTCGGCGCCTTTTGCTTACCGCGCGTGCGGCGGTACGCCTCGACGATATGTGGAGCAGCCTCGGTTGCCGGGCGCATGCGTGCAAAGTCTTCTTCGGTGAGTTCTCGCGTGTCGGGGTCTCTGGCGATACCGGCGTTGATGGCGACTTCCTCCCCGTACCTCTCTTCAATCGCATCGAACGTCATGTCGCTCGCGGCGATCTCGTCGAATTGCTCCTTTGTCAGGGCGACCTTCGCAGGCTTCGGCCAAATTGTTCCGGGCTTAAGTTTGGGCATACTTTCTCATCTCCTTGGGATTCGCCTTTCGCAGGCTGATGATGTGAATGTAACAACAATTTGATGGGATGTCGATTTTTGTAACAACAATTTATTGAATGAGGTGGAAAGAGACATCCACATTGAGGGGCTCGACGAGCTTCAGCGGGCCGAATGGGCAGTGAGGGGTTTGAATTAGGCCGCTTCGAGCTGCAAGGCCATCTCAGGCGAGATGCCCGTCTTGCCGTTCAGCACGCGGGGGAAGGGAAGCCGGGACAGCGGTGTCGGAAGCCTGTCGGTAACACTGCCGGCCAGCGACGGGAGTCGGAGCACCGGCATGGGCGTTGAGGATGCCGTTGGTCGTCGGGAACGATACCGGACGAAAGCTCAAGTTCACCCGGAAAGAGATGTGAACCTGACCGGCGCCACTGTAAAATGGCAGGACTACGGACGACGGGTGTCGGACGTCGGAAACCTGCTTATGCCCGCCTATGAAAGACACCGTGCTAAGAACGTCGTGTGTCCTGCTGGTTCTGTTCGTCGTCTCAGAAACCGCTGGCTGCGTCTCGAAGCCGACCTTGGAGATGTTCCAGACCGATGACGCTCCCTGTTACGACCGCTCCGTACAATCCCAGACCTCGGTCGTGGATACCCACCTGCACTTCCGTCCGTATGGAGGTCCCGCAATCGGGTTCGAGGAGGTGGTCTCCTACCTCGAAGAGACGGGAGTCCTGTTCGTCAACGTCTGTGGCATTGGTCAGATGCTTCCCGTGGCGTCATCCTGTACCTACTACTTGGATTGTCCCGGCACGCCGGTGACGCCTACGCTGAAGAACGATTTTGTCAATGCCGCCAACTACGTCTCGAAGGCGCCGCCGGGCCTCCATATGACGCTCTCGATGACCTTCCCGGACCTGTCGCGCCCCGAGTCGATTCTCCCCGGGATACGGCTCTTGGAGGAAGAATACCCCGGCGCGTTCACCTGGATGGGAGAGGTCAATCTGGTGAAACAGGCGATGTTCCCCAACGGACGTGAGCCTGTCCCCCTGGCCACGCTAACGAAGTGGGCGGCCTTTATGAAGGTGCTGCGGGAACGGGGCATCCCGCTGGCGATTCATGCGGATTTGGGCAGCGACGAGGACCCGACCCGATACCTGCCCTTAATGAAGGAAGTGCTGCGCTTGTATCCTGACAACAAGATTGTCTGGATGCATATGGGACTGTCCAAGGAACTCGCCGCTATGAACGCCGCCCGGCACATTGAAACGATGCGGTCGCTGTTGGGTCGCTATCCGAATCTGATTTTGGATATTTCCTGGCGGGTGATCGACGACTACTACTTCTCAGACCCGGACACGCGGGTGCTCTATGTTCCGTTCCTGAATGAATATTCGGAACGGGTCCTGCCGGGAACCGACTTCCTGGCGTCCGGGGACAAGGACTTCGCAGTCTATCGAACCGAGCTGAACGTCACGAGTCGGATCTATCGTTACTTGAACGACGCCGCTTTCCGGAACATTGCCTTGGGTGAAAACTACTTCCGACTGCTGAATCTGGACTACACTGCGCCGCCGGTGTGCGCAGAGCAAGAGCCGTGACGTGGGATAGGGTGTAAGAAGGCATGCGGCGAGACCCTCTCCCATACTTCTTGCCGGAATTTCCTAAATTAAGAGCGGCCTCGTGCTACAGGTCACTGTCACCATGGAGAAGAATGCCGACAAGGCGCTGATGCCATCCAGGCCCCGCCTGCGCACGGAAGAGGATAGGAGTGAAGGGTTTCTCGAACCCGTCAGAAAATATGCCTGATGGCAACCTGCATAATCGCGGCCAAGATCGCAGCCATCATCCCGCCTATAATGCCCAGGAATAGCTTCATAGAGTCCAGTTTGCCTTCGACGTTGGCAACCCTTTCGCTCAAAGCAGTGATGGAACCGTTAAGCCGTTCATCCATCAAGTGCATTTCATCTTTGAGACCCTGTATCGCGCCCATTAATCTGGTTTCAAGCTGTTGGACCTCTTCGCTATTCATTCTCCTTTCTCCTTTTCACCTTTCGTGTAATGATACATTTTAAGACGGATGGTTCACAACCTTCCCCTCCCCATCGTGGAGTTGGGTAGTATGTTATTACCTGAATTGGGAATACCGCTCCTTGCGTCCTGTCGGTTTCGCGGCGGAAAACGCAGGTATTCCCGGCAATGCTCTCATGGCCAACGGGAAGAAGACGGCCCGTGCTCCCTCTACAACCTATGGTGACGCCTTCCAGGTGTAGCTGATTCCGAAGTAGTAGTAGGCGCCGTTGAAGCCCCAGGGCGTGTACTCGCTGTAGAGTTCGCCGTTGCGCAATGCGATGGGGCTCCTGCCCGGGTAGGTATTGAGCAGGTTGTGGGAACCGAATACCAACGTGGTGGAAGCGGAGAGGGGCAGGTCGAATTCGAGATCCAGGATGGGCTTACCGTCATAGAAGGCCGGGTCGTCGCCGTCGAACCAGCCGCCGTAGTAGCTCAGGCGGCCGAGGACGTTCAGCCGTCCGACGCGTTGGCTGGTGCTGAAATTCCAGCGGTTCTTGGGAAGCGCTTCCTCCAGCCGGCGGATTCGGTTGGCCGAGAGCAGTTCTTCGTGGAAGTGCGTGACCTCGTTGTTGGTGTGATTCAAGGCGAGGCTGAACGCGGTGCCGCCGCCGAGGGCTGGCGGCGTGTAGGTCGAGACCACGTCGATCCCCTGAGTTATTGTCGCGAAGTCGTTAATGAAGAACCGGAAGGTCCGTAGGTTGCTGGCGCTGGTGATTCCCTCCGCGACCAGGATATCCACTTCATCCGGCGAGAGATTGATGTCTCTCGAAGTTCCAAAGCGGTCGGACAGATGGACGCGGAAGTAGTCCGCCGTGAGGGTCAACGGCCCGGAGTCGATGACCGCGCCGACGGCGTAGTTGATCGACTTCTCGGGACCGAGCGGCCGTCCGCCATAGCGTTGCGCGAGCGCGGAAGTTGATGGAATCGTGCCGCGGTTCACCAAGTCCAGGAGCGTCGTGTCGTACTGAGTTGACACGTTGAACGCGTTCTGCTGCCCGGGAGTCGGCGCGCGGAACCCGTCGCTGATGCTGGCGCGCAGCGAGACGTCCCGGTTGAGCCGGACCCGTGCGGAGACCTTGCCGTTGAGCGTGGTGCCGAAGTCCTCGAAGTCTTCGACCCGCACGGCGAGGCCAAGCGTCCACCGTTCTTTCCGGCCCAGCAGCTCGAAGTCGCCGTAGGCCGCCACGTTGCTGCGGCTCCAGTTCCCCGCTGCAATGGGGCTGAAGCCGGGGAAGCCGTTGGACGCGGCGCTGAAACCCTGCGGGGCGAAGGGACCGAAGTCCCACGACTCGCGCTGGCCCAGGCCGATCGTGAACTCCTCGTCCCGCCATTCGGCACCCCCGGCGACGTTGATCCTGTCGTTAACGGCATAGGAGACGTCGAAGTTGATGCCGATCTCCTGCTGCCGGTAGAGGCCGGGATCGAACGACGTGGGCGTATCCGGACCGAAGGAGGCGTTGACGGTGTTGTGGATGAAAAAGTCCGCCTGGTTGGAGCCGACGCTGACGCTCGCGTCCCAGAGGATGCCCTGGGACGTGGTCCCGCGCAGGCCGGCGACCACCGACGAGTCGGTTGCGTCGCCGCCGAAGTTCGGGGTGAACCCGCCGGGGAACCGTTCCTGAAAGGAAAAGCAGTTCGGGTCGGCGAAAACCCGTCCCAGAGCGTCCTGATCGGGCATATGGTTGGTGATGGTCACCGTGGGGCAGTTGGCGGAGCCTTCACCCCGCGCGGCGAGCTCGTCGCCGATGAGCAGGGTTTTGCCGCTGTCGTTGCTGAACACCCCACCGCGGGTGTTGGGGTTGCGGAAGAAGAAGCCGCCGGTCACCGTCTTGCTGGCGTAGTTGGTGTGTCCGTAGAAATTCAGGCCGTTGCTGAACAGGTAGCCGAAATTGCCGAAGAACTTGAGGTCGTCGTCGATATCCGGCGAGCCCCAGACCTGGGCCGGATTGCGGACGTGGGTATTGCCGGCCGAGATCAGTGCCGCCGCGTCCGAGCGCTGAATGCTGCGGTCGGTCGGGTTGGAGTTGCCGTACTCGAGGCTGAGGTTGGCGAAGCCGGTCTTGCCGATCGGCAACCCGACGTTGCCGGCGAAGCTGTACCCTGCGCCTCCGCCATCCTGGTGGACCCCGCTGCGAAACTCGACGCTGCCGCCGGACGGCTGGTCCTTGAGCAGGAAATTCAGCACGCCGGCGATAGCGTCCGAGCCGTACTGCGCCGACGCGCCGTCGCGCAGCACCTCCACCTGCCGCAGGGCGATGGCCGGGATGGGCGAGATGTCCGGCCCCTGCGCGCCATCGGATACGCCGTTGGCCGTCCAGTTGATGATCGACGAGCGATGGCGGCGTTTTCCATTCACCAGGACCAGCGTGTGATCGGGTGCCAGGTTGCGCAGGTTCGCCGGAGGGGAGATGGTGGCCGCGTCGCTGATCGGCTGAAGATTGACGTTGTAGGACGGAAGGATGGTCCGCAGCCGATGGGTCAAATTCGTATCGACTCGGCTGACGACCTCATTGGGTGGGATGACGTCGATCGGCACGGTGGACTCGATCACCGACCGTGGCCGCGCTCGGGTCCCGACCACGACGGTCGTGACCACCGTGCTCACCTCCAGGGTAAAGTTCAACCGAACCGGTTCTCCCTCTTTCAGTTCGACGTCCTCGTGCGTCCCGGTTTGAAAGCCGGGCACCTGGGCTGTGAGCGTGTAGAGCCCGGGTGGCAGACCGATGAACTGGTAATTTCCGGTCTCGTCCGCCACGTTTGTAGTGGCAACGCCGGTCTTGTCGTGGGTCGCCGTGACTTGGGCGCCGGGAATGAAGGCTCCGGTGCTGTCAGTCACGGTTCCCTCCAAGGTGGCGTTCTGCTGGGCAAACGTGCTGATGGATAGACCCAACAGCAATCCAAGGGCCGCTACGACGCCCGCTAAATGTTCTCGCAGGGTTTCCTTTTTTCTGATCCGAGAGGCCATAAAAAGGTTGGCCGGGCCAAGCTCGCCCGCACCGGCGGTTCTGCCGCTTGCCTTACAGGGATGCCTTCCATGTGTAGCTCAGGCGTACGTAGTAGTACCCGCCGTTGAAGCCCCACGGCGTGTACTCACTGTACCGCTCCCCGACACACTGGTCGCATTCGGACTCACGTCAGGAAACGTGTTGAACACGTTCTGGCCGCCGAAGGCCAGCGTCGCCCGTTCGGTGAGCGGAACGCTGACCTCGAGGTCCAGGACCGGCTTGCCGTTGAAGAGGGTCTGAGCGCTGTCCCAGTCGAACCAGGCGCCGTAGTAGCTGACGCGCCCCAGGATATCCACGCGGCCGGCGTGCTGGTTGACGCTGAAGTTCCAGCGGTTCTTGGGAAGCGCTTCCTGCAGCTCACGGATCCGCCGGGCCGTGTTGAGCAACTGCGGATCGAACTGCGTCACCGTGGTCGTGGTGTGGTTGAAGACGGTGCTGAACACGGTGTCGCCGTTCAGGGCGGGGGGTGCGTAGTTCAAGACCAGATCGATCCCCTGGGTCCGGGTGGAGATTTCGTTGGTGAAGAAGCGGAAGCTCGCCAAGCCGCGCGCGTTCTCGACCCCTTCGGCCAGAAGCTGATCGATCTCGTCGGACGTGAGGGCGAAGTCCCGCGTCACCGCGAGCCGGTCGGACAGATTGACGTGGAAGTAGTCCGCCGTGAGGGTGAATGGCCCGTTTTCGATGACCGCGCCGACGGCGTAGTTGACCGACTTCTCGGGATCGAGCGGCCGTCCGCCGCGCAGTCGCGCCACCGGCGAGATCGACGGGATCGTGCCGCGTTCGGTCAGGTCCATGAGCACCGGGTCGAAGGTAGTCGATAAGTTGAACCCGTTTTGCTGGCCGGGCGTCGGCGCGCGGAACCCGTCGCTGATGCTGGCGCGCAGCGAGACGTCCCGGTTGAGCCGGACCCGTGCGGAGACCTTGCCGTTGAGCGTGGTGCCGAAGTCCTCGTAATCTTCGACCCGGACCGCTATGCCCAGGGTCCACCGGTCTTTGAGCCCGGACAGTTCGACATCGCCATAGACCCCGATGTTGCTGCGGTTCCACCTCCCGGCGGCAAGCGGGCTGAAGCCGCTGAAGCCGTTGGAGCCGGCGCTGAAGCCTTGCGCGGCGTAGGGGCCGACGTCCCACGACTCGCGCTGGCCGAGACCGGTTTCGTACTGCTCGTCTCGCCACTCGGCTCCGCCCGCGACGTTGACCCTCTCGTTGACCGCATACGAGACATCAAAGTTGAGACTGATCTCCTGCTGCCGGTTGTTACCCAGATCGAAGTCCGTCGGAGTGTTCGGGCCGAGCGAGGCGTTGACCGTGTCAACGATGAACAGGTCGGTCTCGTGGGCGCCGACGCTGACGCTCGCGTCCCAGGTGAGGCCGCTGGTCGTGAACCCGCGCAGGCCGGCGACCACCGACGAGTCGGTCGCCTCGCCGCCGAAGTTCGGGGTAAACCCGCCGGGGAACCGTTCCTGAAAGGAAAAGCAGTTCGGGTCGGCGAAAACCCGTCCCAGGGCGTCCTGATCGGGCACGTGGTTGGTGATGGTCACCGTGGGGCAGTTGGCGAAGCCTTCACCCCGCGCGGCGAGCGCGTCGCCGATGAGCAGGGTTTTGCCGCTGTCGTTGCTGAACACCCCACCGCGGGTGTTGGGGTTGCGGAAGAAGAAGCCGCCGGTCACCGTCTTGCTGGCGTAGTTGGTGTGTCCGTAGAAATTCAGGCCGTTGCTGAACAGGTAGCCGAAATTGCCGAAGAACTTGAGGTCGTCGTCGATCTCCGGAGAGCCCCACTCCTGGGCCGGTTGGCGGACATGGGTATTGCCGGCTGCCAGCAGCCCGGCCACGTCGCTACGCTGGATGCTGCGGTCGGTCGGATTGGAGTTGCCGTATTCGAGGCTGAGGTTGGCGAACCCGGACTTGCCGATCGGCAGCCCGAAGTTACCGGCGAAGGTGTACGCTTTGCCGTCCCACCCTTGGCCGAACGCTCCGGTGGTGAATTCGAGGCTGCCGCCGGAAGGACTGTCCTTGGGCAGCAGGTTGATCACACCGGCAATGGCGTCCGAGCCGTACTGCGCCGACGCGCCGTCGCGCAACACCTCCACCTGCCGCAGCGCGATGGCCGGGATGACCGAGATATCCGAACCCTGTGACCCGAACGCCACGCCGTTACCACCGTGCCAATCGATGATCGACGAGCGGTGGCGGCGCTTCCCGTTGACCAGGACCAGCGTGTGGTCGGGCGCCAGGTTGCGCAGCATGACCGGCCGTACGATCGTCGACGCGTCACTGATCGGTTGGATGTTGACATTGAACGATGGGACAATCGTCCGCAACTGATCGATCAGATCGGTAACTCCCTGACGGGTGATATCTTGGGGGGTAATGACGTCGATCGGCACGGTGGACTCGATCACCGACCGTGGCCGCGCTCGGGTCCCCACCACGACGGTCGTGACCACCGTGCTCACCTCCAGGGTAAAGTTCAGCAGGACCGGTTGGCCTGCCGTCAATTCGACGTTCTCGTGCATCCCGGTTTGAAAGCCGGGCACCTGAGCCGTGAGCGTGTAGAGCCCGGGTGGCAGACCGATGAACTGGTAATTTCCGGTCTCGTCCGCCACGCTGGTAGTGGCAACACCGGTCTTGTCGTGGGTCGCCGTGACTTGGGCGCCGGGAATGAAGGCTCCGGTGCTGTCGGTCACGGTTCCCTCCAGGATGGGGTTTTGCTGGGCGAGCGTGCTGGTGGATAAACTCAGCAGCAACACCAGGGCCGCCACGACGCCTGCTAAATGTTCTCGCAATGATTTCCTCCTCGGTAACACGAGATTCTGGTAAAAGACCTTCCCTGTATGAAACACCGTGCGGCGTCGATGGCCGGGGCACTGGATCGAAACGCATGGAACGGCATCGCCAAGCGACCCGGTTGCCCGGCTGCACAGAGCCCCGCCGTTAGAAGCGGACGCTGAACCGGGCGTAGTAGTACCCGCCGTTGATCCCGAAGGGCGACGTTCGGGCGTAAGGGAAGATGCCGTGGGACTCCGTGCCCGGGATGATGCTGCCGTTCCGGTCGGTGATGTTGCTGAACGGCGCGCCGGCGATGTCCGACAGGAAGGTGCCGAACAGGTCGTTGAACTCGTTACCGTCGGGATAGACGTTGAACAGGTTTTGCGCCCCGACCATGAACTCGGTGTTTTTGATCAACCGCACCGCGAAATGCACGTCGGTCAGCCATTCGCCGCTGAATGTCTGGTTCTGGTCCCGGCTGATCAGGCCCAAGCTGTCCCAGAGCGTGTAGCTGCCGAAATACCGCAGGCCGCCTCCGAACCGCACGCGGCCGATCCGGTACTCTGAGGTACCCTGGAGGCGGGTGTTCGGCTGGAAATCCTCGATGATGGCGCGATCGGCGGGCGTGAAGAGCACCTCCTTGATCGACGCCAGCGAGCCCGGGAACCGCAGGTCTCCGCCTAGCTCGGTGTCGAAGTAGGACCCCGACACGCCCCAATCGAGCACCCCGCCGTTGCGGAACGCGTGGGCGCTGTTGAAGGTGAACTCGACACCGCTCGTCACCGTCTCGGCCGCGTTGGCAAAGAACTGAGCGCCGCTGATGCGGGTGTCATTCATGATTTGCGCCACCGCCGGCGCGGAGTTCACGACGTCGTCCGCCGTGAAATTCGCGCTCAGCACGATGCGGTCGTCCACTTGCACCCGGAATGCGTCCACGGTGAGGGCCGCGGCCTGGCCGATCTTGGCTACGATGCCGCCGCTAAAATTGATCGAAGTCTCTTCGGTGAGCGGAGGCACCTCCAGAGCTTGGACGATCGCGCTGTTGTTGGGGAACGTGCCGACCTCGGCGAGCACCGTGGTTCCGTCGTCCGATTCGACCGACAGCGTGTCGATCTTGCTGTAGTGAAGCTGGTGGAGCAAGGGCGCGCGGAATCCGGTGTTCACGCCGCCCCGCAGCGCGAATGACTTCGTGAAATCGTAGCGTAGCGAGAGCTTGCCGTTGATCGTCGCCCCGAAGTCGCTGTAGCGTTCGAACCGCCCCGCCGCGCCCACCAGGAACTTGCCGCCGAAGACCCACTCCAGGTCCAGGTACGCCGCCGCGTTCGTGCGGCTTGCGTTCACCTCGTCGTTCGGCCGGTAGCCGGGAAACACCTGGATGCCGGGAGGCGCGTCCGGCCGGCAGGTGGACTTGTCGGAGTTCGGGTCGTCCAGGCAGTGCAGGTAAGAGACCGGGTCGCCGGCACGGATGCCGTAGCCGTCCCGACGGAATTCGCCGCCCATGGCCAGGTTCATCGTCCGCCCGCCGTACTCGAAGAGCCGCGAGGCGTCGAAGTTGAAGGTGGTCTGGTCGAAATCCAAGCCCCCGGCGTCCGCCTGAGTGGGGCTGTTGACGCCGTAGGAGGCGTTATTCGAGTTCGTGATGAGGAAGTCGAATTGGTTGCGCCCGTGGTTCACGCTCACATCGAATCCCCAGCCCGAATTCGTCGTCCAGTCGATACCCGCCGCGAAGGACAGGTCGTCCACGTCGGTGTTGATGAAAGGCAGGAAGCCCTCGGGGTGGATCTCGTACACGATCCTGGGATTGAAGATGAACGGCACGCGGTAGAAGCCGGGGCTGCTGTTGTCACGGGTCGAGAAGCCGCCGAACGAGTAGAAGTTCAATTTTTCTCCGAGCGGGACGGACGTGTTGTAGTAGGCCGTGTAGTGATCGGTCTCGGCGTCGCCGAGTTGGATGACGTGGCGTCCGACCGTGCTCTCGCGCGGGTCCAGGCAGAAGCCGGTGGAACTCGGCTGCTCGCCCTCACCGCAGTCCACGGGATTGTAGAATGGCCAGCCCCAGGCTCCGGCCCGGTTGGTGTGGCCGCGCTGGCGCGTCTCGAAGGTCAGGTTCATGAATGCGCCTTTCTCGTTGGCGAAGCCCCCGTGCATGCTGTGCGTGAAGACGTCGCCGTCACCGCGGTAGGTTTGCCCCCAACTGGTGTCCATGCTGAACCCGGGAGTGTTCTTCAGGACCACGTTGATTACGCCCGCGATGGCGTCGGATCCGTACTGCGCCGAGGCCCCGTCCCGCAGGATCTCGATGCGCTCGATGGCCGCGATGGGAATGGCATTCATGTCCGTGCCGGCGGTGCCGCGACCCACCGAATCGAGGACGTGGAGCAACGCGCTGTTGTGCCGCCGCTTGCCGTTGACCAGCACCAGGAGTTGGTCCGGGCCCAGTCCGCGCAGCGTGGCCGGGCGCACCGAGTCGGTCCCGTCGGTGATGGCGGAACTTTGGAAGTTGAACGAAGGAGCCAGCATTTGCAGCGCCCGACCCGTCTCCACGTGGCCGGAGTTGCGCAGTTGCTCGCCGATCACCAGTTCGACCGGCACGGGCGAGGCGAGGGGTTCGCGGCCCTCGCTGCGGGTGCCGACGACCACGACCTCCGAGCTCACGGTCTCCAGGCGGAGCGCAATCGTGACCGAACCCGTGCTCTGGTTGACCGTTTGCACCCCGCTCTGGAAGTTGGGAGCCGAGACGGTAACCGAATGCGGGCCGTCTCCCAAGTCGCAGAAGTCGGCGACACCCGCGTCGTCGGTTGCCTGGTCCACCGCTCCGATCGTGACGGTGGCTGACGGGACCGGTACTCCCGACGGGTCCACGACCCGTATCGTGAGGCATTCCTGCCCGATCGCTGGCGTTGCAAGAACGCACGCCACGATCACCGGCGACACCAGAACGATTCGGCTTGGCACCCAGGATACGAATCGCATGACTCCTCCTGCGGCCATTTTCGGGTAAAGTAACAAGAAATCTCCCGCCAAGTCAAAGATAAATAAAAGTCAAAAAGAGTCAAGGCAACTCTTCGCATGGGCAGGGCGATCACCACCGGTCCGATCCGCTGCGTGGGTGGCTCAGACCTTCGAGATCTGCGAAAGAAGGCGGGTCCAGTCCGCAGTGTGGATGGCGCAGACCTTCCAGGTCTGCGAAGGCAGACGAATGCTCATCTTGACGGGTTGAACTTTAGAGGCTGCGCGGTTTTTGGCGATCTCCCGATACGCCACCATACGCCAGCCTCCACGATCGGAGCAGGGGAAAACCCCGATTGAGACCCAAAGAGGGTTGACAAATCCGACCCAGGAGGCATAGTGCCACCATGCAAGCGAACCCCATGGGAGAAGCAAGAACAGGAGATGACCGCAAAAGGAAGTGCCCGCAGGCCAGCAGGTGCAGGGACTTGCCGGAGAGTCCGAGTTGGACAGCAGTATGATGGTAACTTGTCGCCCCGTTGAGCCTCGGGATGCCGCCGTCTGGACTGCGCTACGGCAGGCCCTGTGGCCGGAGGCTGCGCCCGGCGAGCACGAGGCTGAGATCGCCCGCTATTTCGCCGGCACGCTGCGGGAACCCGTCCTGGTCCTGTTCGCATACGACGGCGACCAAGGCCCGATGGGCTTCGTAGAACTTTCCTTGCGGGCCTATGCTGAGGGATGCCGGAGCGACAACGTGGCATACGTCGAAGGGTGGTACGTTGTGCCTGCGGCACGCGGCCACGGCGTTGGGCGAGCGCTGATCGAGGCAGCCGAAGACTGGGCGCGCCGGCAAGGCTCCACGGAACTTGCCTCGGATGCCGAGTTGGGCAACACGGCGAGCGCGGCTGCGCATGAGGCGCTGGGATTCACTGAGGTCGGCCAACTCCGGTGCTTCCGCAAACGGTTGTGACGAAAGCGGACGTCCAACAAGCGCATGAACCTGTCGAGCGCGCACGCTTGCGAGGAATCATTCCTTTGTGCATGGGCTGAGGCCACAGTACGTTCACTTTCAGCCACCCTCATCGTCAAGCCGCGACCTTATCTTTATCTTTGCGGACTCCACGATCAATCTATCAAACGGCCCGATTCCGACCGGAATTCCGCATGGCTTACCCACGCGGAAAAGGACCTGAAGAGGGGCTTCATTGACAGGTTTTTGTGCGGTTTGTTATAGTAAGAAAACAAGCTGCAGAGACAGAGGAAGCGGTTCGGTAGCACCCCGAAGTCCTCTCTGTCGCCTTTTTGTTCACGCCCCACTCCTCGGTAGCTCAATGGTAGAGCGTTCGGCTGTTAACCGAAGGGTTGTAGGTTCGAGTCCTACCCGAGGAGCCAAATATATTCCCTAAAACCATGCAATGAACCGACGGAGCCCATTCCCCAAGAGGTTGCCTCGACCCGATGGAGACGGTCTTGCCGATCAGTTCCTCGGCGCGCCCGGGAAATGCGGAATGCTCGTTCGGGAACGTTGAAAGATCGGCGAGTCCCACGGCCCACGTCACGCCATAGAGGATCGCCGCAACGGTGACCCGATCACACTCGACGCGGTTGAGCGGATCGGGATTAGAACACCGGGCTGGACTTCCTCCGGTGGACAGTACCCGCCCCAAGGATAGTGCGCTCGCGGTAGGCGAGCCATTTCTTGCGGACCCGGTAGCCGCCGGGCGCATCCCCGGTCTCGGTGACGCGCGGGACTTTCACCACGATCTCCTAGACGTTTGCCGGCGCGTTTCCACGGCGGCGCAGCCATTCCACGATAATCATGAAAAGCAACGAGAAGGTAATGAGAAAGGTGGCGACGGCCAGGATTGCCGGGCTGATCTGTTCCCGGATGCCGGCCCACATCTGGCGCGGAATCGTACGCTGTTCCAGGCCACCCATGAACAGTACCGTGACGACTTCGTCAAACGAGGTGGCGAAAGCGAACAGGGCGCCAGAAATGACGCCGGGTGCGATTTGCGGCAACTGTACGCGCGCGAAGGTACGCAGCGGTCCGGCTCCCAGCGTGGCTGCCGCCCGCTTCAGGTTGGGGTCGAAACCGGCCAGGGTGGCGGTAACCGTGATCACTACGAACGGCGTACCCAGCGCGGTGTGGGCCAGAATCAATCCCAGGTGCGTTTGCGCCAGCCCTAGATTGGAGTAGAAGAAGAACATGCCGGTTGCCGAGATGATTACCGGAGTGATCATGGGCGAGATCAACAAGCCCATGGCCAGAGAGCGTATGGGCATGGCGGGGTTGGCCAGTCCCAGCGCCGCCATGGTACCCAGGATGGTGGCCAGCACGGTCGCCGAGACCCCGATGGTCAAGCTGTTGACCATCGCCCGCAACCACTGTTCATCTCCGAAAACGCTCCGGTACCAGCGGAGCGAATAGGCTTGAGCGTCCAGGGACAGCATCCCCTCGGTGAAGGTGAAATACGGTTCCACATTGAAGCTGAGCGGTACGATTACCAGAATCGGCGCGACCAGGAACAGCAGCACTACCGTGCAAAACGTCAGATAAGAGAGTCGGCCGACGCTCTCCCATGGTCTTCGGAAGGTTACCATTTCAACCCAATCTCATGCGGTCGATACCGACGACGCGGTCGTAGAGCAGATAGATCGCAAACACACACCCCAGCAGAATACCGCTGAGCGCCGCGGCCAGTCCCCAGTTGAGCGATTGTTGCATGTGATAAGCGATCATGTTGGAGATGAGCTGTCCACTGCGTCCGCCCACCAGTTCGGGAGTGATGTAGTACCCGATTGCCAGGATGAATACGAGGAGTGATCCGGCGCCTACGCCGGGCTGTGTCTGGGGCCAGTAAACGCGCCAGAACGCCTTCGGAAAGCTCGCCCCCAGGGTAGCGGCTGCATTCATGTAGAGCGACGGGATGGTGCGCATGACCGAGTAAAGCGGCAGCACCATGAAGGGCAGCAGTACGTGGGTCATTGCCACCACGGTGCCGGTCATGTTGTAGATCATGGCGATCCGGTTCTCTTCGGAAATCAGTCGGAGCGCCACCAGCACATCGTTGATTACCCCTTGGGTTTGAAGCAGCACGATCCAGGAGGTTGTCCGCACCAGCAAAGAGGTCCAGAAGGGAACCAGTACCAACAGCAGCAGCAGGTTGGCCCGATGGGGCGGTGAATTGGCGATGAGGTAGGCTACCGGATAGCCGAGTAGAAGGCACAGCACGGTGATGATCAGGCTCACCGCCAGCGTGCGCCCCAAAAGGGGCAAGTAGATGCGAAGCTCGGGTGTTTGCCGGACGATGCCACCGCCGGGTTCGCGATCCAGATCCAGCGCGTGCAGATAGTGCCGCATCGTGAAACGCTCTCCCGTACGGCGAATGGCTTGCCAGGTTTGCACTTCGCCCCAGGCGGGATCCAGGTCGATCAGGGTGTCGCGCCAGGAGTCGCTGTCCGGTATCCTGC
Source organism: Terriglobia bacterium (assembly GCA_965222885.1). Classification (GTDB taxonomy): domain Bacteria; phylum Acidobacteriota; class Terriglobia; order UBA7540; family JAPUME01. The sequence goes on along the minus strand of OZ244973.1, from coordinate 2,976,411 downwards.
GCAGCTTGCGCACGCTTTTCATGACGACGCTGCGCAGCCCCGGCTGTACGCGGTTGATGCGCGTCACGACCCGTCCCAGATTTCGTGCCTGGCGCGCCTCCAGCAACTCCCGTACGGCCGCCGCGAACACGGCCTCTCTGGGAGTGCTCTTTCCATCCCATTCACTCAACAGGGAGAGAGTTTCGGGCAACGCACCGGCAACCAGAGGGTCATAGACGCTACGCACCAGTATGGTCGCCAGCGGAGCGATGAAGGTTACCAGGATGAAAGCCACCAGCGGCAGAACCGGCACTACCTCCCGCAGCCGAAGGGCCCTCAGCGTGCCATCCATGCGCTGAAACGCTCGTTCATCTGGTCCACGTGATCGCTCCACCACTCCCAGTTATTGTGCAGGGTGCGAGTCATGTTCGCGGGCGTGGTGGGCATGTGTGGCTTCATGTCTATGCCGGTCTCCAGGTGAGTCGTAATCAGTGCCGATCCGGATCGCCGGACGGGACTGTAGGAGATATAGCGGCCAACTCGGGCCATGGACTCGGATCTCGCCGCAAAGGCGAGGAATCTCCGTGCCGCTTCCAGTCTCGACGTCCCCGCGACGATGGCCAGTTGTCCTTGGTCCAAGACCTGACCATCCCAAACCACGGTGAAGGGCTGGTTTTCCAGCACCTGGGCGTTGAAGATACGGCCGTTGTAGGCCGTGCTCATCACCACCTCACCGTCGGCGAGCATCTGGGGCGGCTGTGCGCCGGCTTTCCACCACACGATGTGTTCCTTGATCGTATCCAGCTTGCGAAAAGCCCGGTTCACGCCCTCTGCGGTGTCGAGCGTGGCGTACACCTGATCCGGAGATATGCCATCCGCCATCAGCGCGAACTCCAGGTTGACCTGGGGCGTACGGCGCATCCCGCGACGCCCCGGGAACTTCTTCACGTCGAAGAAGTCTTCAATCGTGGAAGGCTTGGGGCCGGAGAAGTTCTCCCGGTTGTAGGCATAGATCGTGGAATAAAACAACGTTCCCACGCCGCACTCGGTGAGCGTGTCGGGGAGGAAGTCCTGAGCGGCAGGCGTGCCGTCCGGACCCGGGGGGAGGTCGTCGGCTGCGATGAATTCCAGCAGTCCTTCGTCACAGGCCAGCACCGCGTCCGCTATTTCCATATCCACAACGTCCCAGTGGACGTTGCCGGTCTCCACCTGGGCGCGGATCTGAGCCAGTCCGCCGTTGTAGTCATCCAAGCGAATCTTGATGCCACTCTTGGCGGTGAAGGGCTCATAATAGGCCTTCACGCAGGCCCGGGCGTAGGAGCCGCCCCAGGAAACGACGGTCAGCGATTCGGCGCCGGTCACCGGTTGGCTCCCGATCAGGAGGAGGATCGCCAGGATCACCGGCGGTATCCGATGGCCGAATCCGGGCGGCGTGGCGGGGGCTCGAGAGGAACTCTCGCGGCGTATCCGACGTGCGATTTGGCCAGCCATCAAAGGGTGGCCCCCTCATCCCGAACGGGTTCCAGAGCCCGGCAATCGGTGGGTGTCCAACCAATGCGCACTCGGTCTCCCTCCAGCACCGCACCGTGCCCCACAATGTTGGGAATCTTGACGATGAAGTCCGATCTGCCGTGCACGTTCAGGCGCAGGCGAAGATGGTCGCCCAGGAATACGATGTCCTCGATCTTGGCTTCAAACTCGTTGCTATAGACCTGTGGGTCCGGAGCGACGCACACTCGTTCCGGGCGAATGGCAAGGGTCACTCGGTCACCGGTGCGGCACGGGGCCACGCGGAACGCCTTGACGAGACCGCCTTCGACCTCCACTTGGCAAAGGTCACCTTCAACGGCGGCGACCTTTCCGTGCAGCAGGTTGTTTTCGCCGATGAAGCGGGCTACGAATCGGCGTTCCGGTTCTTCGTAGAGCGCTTCGGGTGACGCCACCTGCTCGATGCGTCCTTGTTGAAAGACGGCTACGCGATCCGACATTACCATTGCTTCCTGCTGGTCATGGGTGACATACACGATGGTCACTTTCAGGCTGCGCTGGATGCGTCGGATCTCATATTGCAGCTCCTCGCGCAGTCGGCGGTCCAGGGCGCCCAGGGGTTCGTCCATCAGAACGAGACTCGGCTCGAATACGAGTGCACGGGCAATGGCCACTCGCTGTTGCTGGCCACCGGAAAGTTCGGCGGGCCGCCGCTCCTGCAGGCCGTCAAGGCGAACCAGTTCCAGCGCCTGAATAACCCGCTCGCGGCGCTGCTCCGGATTCAGCCCGCGCACTTCCAGAGGAAAAGATAGGTTCCCGCCCACCGTCATGTGCGGAAACAGGGCGTAGTTCTGGAACACCATGCCGATGTCGCGCTTGTGAGGTGGCAGATTGTGAACCGAGCGTCCGGCAATGCGGATGGTGCCAGCCGTGGGCGCTTCGAATCCGGCGAGCATCATTAGACAGGTGGTCTTGCCGGAGCCGGACGGTCCGAGCAGAGTCAGGAATTCCCCATCTTGCACGCTCAGACTCAGATTCCGAACCACATCCGTCCGTCCGTCGTAGCTTTTGCTGACACCCTCGAATTCTACGTAAGTATTGCCGTTTGGATTCACCGGATGTTCGTCCTGTGCCGATCAGCCCTCGACCCGCCGGATGTCGAGCTGAATCCTATTTTTGCCTCATTCGCTCTGTTCGTGGACGGAACTCGGCAGTGGAATTCCGCTCGGTGCGGGGTGGCTCGATTCACGTTGCGGATGAATGTGGCTGATAGTCCGTTGTCAGGGTGCTTGCCCTGGGATTTTTTCTTCGGACCTTGTTGAGTCAGGTATGCCATGAATCCCGATTTCATACCCAATCCTGAGCGGGAATATACTAGACTTCGCGGGAACGTGCAAGACGTCCTCTGAAGTTGTAACTAATTGATTATATATCTTATACGGGATATGCCCGGAAAATACGGGACGACTTCCGAAAGATAGAGCGGCGGATACCCGAGGAGCCAAATTCCAACTGCCAATTCCGGCGACCTAATGGTCATCCCAGTGCGTCGGTCGATTCCGATTCGACCGGCACGAACCAGCCCTTTACAGGACATGCGAGGAGCGTGTCCACCAGCCCCTGGTTCTTCGGGGGGGCGGCAACTGCCAGACGATATTCGCCTCGATCCACCCGTTCTATATCAAACGCTTGGCCAGGTTCGATTTTGTCCTGATGGCGAAACTCGGCCGGTATGATGATCCAACCCTTCGAGGAGATGGCCGTCTTCATGGTAGGTAAGATAACGTCTTACTTGGGAGTTGTCAATCCCGAGGACGCCGGACGGTTGTCTGGATTTATACAAGCTGGTTGCCGTGCCGGCGGCGGGTTCGGGTCCGGCCCCCGAAATCGACGTTTCCTAGTTCGCCCCGGTAGTTATCCAACGGAAGCCGGCCCACCGGGGTCCGGCTGATCACCGAACTGCCCCGGGCCTTCCTCGACGGGTTGCTTGACCCTTGGCGCGACCTCGAAACCGTCTGGGCCGCCATCGAAACCCTCAAGGGCGAGTGGGATTACATCGGACACGAATTATGCTTTACGTAACGCGTAATTCAGGTATGGTTGATAATGATCGTCAGCTATAGCGACAAGCGGACCAGAGATTCGCTGCCGGAAAACGGGTGAAGGCTTTCTCTGGAATCGAACGTGCTACCCGACTGAAGATCGACCGCCTTGAGGCGGCCTCTTCGCTTAAAGACCTTGCTGCCTTGCCCGGCAACCGTCTTGAAGCCGTGAAAGGGGATCGCAAGGGCCAGTACAGCATCCGTATCAATGACCAATGGCGGATTTGCTTCGAATGGTCCCCAGGGTCTCGCGGGCCTACGAATGTAGAGATTATCGATGATCACTAGGAGATCCGTTATGAGCATTCCCGCGATCCATCCGGGCGAACATCTCGCTGAAGAGTTGAAAGCGCTCAAAATGAGTGCTGCCGCACTGGCACGACAGATCCAAGTGCCCACGAACCGCATCACGGGAATTCTCAAAGGGCAGCGCGCCATCACCGGTGACACGGCCCTGAGGTTGGCTCATTTCTTTGGCACCAGTCCGGAGTTCTGGTTGAATCTGCAAGAGCTCTACGAGTTGCGGCTGGCCGAGAAAAAATCCGGTAAAGAGATCAGAGCTTTGCCAACCCTTAAGACCAGCGGTCCCGTGCACGCATAAAGCAAAAACCCGCGGTGATAACTTCTACGGCCTCAAGGTGGCCGGCTACTGTTCTCCCGTATTCACAAAATACTTAGGCCGCCTCGCCCTTCGCTGTCGATTCTCCGTTGCGAAGCAGTGCACACGGGGTGCGCATGTAACCATGGGGGTTACACACGGGCCCCAAATCGACATTTCCTAATTCGCCCCGGTAGTTATCCAACGGAAGCCGGGCCGCCGGCGCCGGAGGCCAGATTCCCAGGATCCCAAGCCCCGCTCCAGGTCCATCGAATCGAGGACCTGCGCCTCCATCTCGCGAGGGCGGAGCGTACCGGTGATCTCGAGAAACCGATCCGCGAGAGTCGATTTTCCGTGATCGGTGTGCGCAATGATCGAGAAGTTCCGGATCTGGCGGTGATGCATCGAGGCGGCTGAGCGGCGGGTCAATTACGCGGCTGCGCCAGCAAGGCGGCAAGCTCGCGGCGGACCTCGCGGAAGACGCCCGCCCAGTCGTTGGGCGCCGGCTGCCGGAACAGGCGCATCGTCGGGTACCAGGGCGTATCGTTCCGCCCAAGCAGCCAGCGCCAGTCGGGGGCGAACGCCAGCAGGTTCCAGACGGGCCGGCCGAGGGCGCCGGCCAGGTGCGCGATCGCGGTGTCCACGGTGATCACGAGGTTGACCTCCGCGAGGGCGTCGGCGGTTGCCTCGAATGGGACCAGCTTCCTGCCCGCCTCGCTGATCAGCCCTCGCCAGCCCGCGTGCAAGTCCCGGGCGCGCGGCCCCACCTGAAAACTGACGAACTCCGTGCCGGGCAACTCGATCACCGGCGCGAAGTCGTCGGGGCGGCAGGAGCGTTCACGGTCATGTTTATAAGCCGGGTTTCCCGCCCAGGCGATGCCGATCCGGAACTGCCGGGTCGGGGGTAGCAACGGGCGCCGCGGCGTGCGGGGGGATAAATAAGGGCAGGCGCCTGGGATCGAGTCGAGGTCGGTGCCCCAGACGCCGGGCACGTCCAGGAGCGAGCAGATCCAGTCGGTCCGGGGGCACGGGCGGTCGCCGGGAACCACCTGGGCGACACCGGGGAGCCGCCGCAGGAGGCGGGCCAGACGCGGCGGACAATAGAGGAAGACCTCCGCGCCGCGTTGCGCCACCAGCGGCGCGTACCGCGCGAACTGGATCACGTCGCCCAGCCCCTGCTCGCCGTAGAGCAGGATCGACTGCCCGTCGAGGTCCTGTCCCTTCCAGACGCGGCCCGTGACCCCCTCCTGCGAGCGATACGACTTGTCTCGGCGGCGCCATTGGTAATCGGGCCACGCCGCGGCGTAGCGTCCCGCCAGGAAGTTGGCGCGGGCGCGCCCTAACCGGGCGCTGAGGTGATCGGGGGCGACCGCCAGTGCCGCGTCGCAGTACTCCAGCCCCTGATCGAGGCGTCCCTGGTTGATCAGGGCCTGCCCCAGCGCCGCGAGCACCGCGGGCGAGTCCGCGTTCTGCGCCGCGGCGTCGCGCAACTGTCGCTCATCCTCCGCATAGCGCCCCAGCGCGGTCAGCGCATCGTGCAGATTTGTCCGGTAGCGGTAGAAGGATGGTGCCGGCCCGAGGGCGATGGCGCGCTGGTAGGCCGTCACGGCGGCTTCCACCTGCCGCAGATTCCAGAGCGTCCGCCCGAGCGCATGGTAGAGCCTGGCGTTGTCGGGATGCCTCCGCAGCGCCGTCCCATAATGATCGACGGCCTGCTCGAACCGCTCCAGCCGGAGGAGCACGGCGCCGCAAGAGGTTGCGGCTTTCAGGTGTTCCGGATCGCTCGCGAAGGCCGCGCGATACCGTTCCAGGGCGCCCTCCAGGTCGCCGGCGTCGGCGAGGGCATTGCCCAGGTTGAAATTGAGATCGACGTGATCCGGGCAGACGCGCGCGCCCTGACGCAGCACCTCCAGACCCTCGTCCTTGCGGCCCAGCTTCCGCAGCGCCACTCCCAGGTTGGACCAGCAAGCGCCCGCCTCGGGATGTCGCTTCAGGATGGCCCGGTACGCGTCGGCGGCCGCGTCGAGCTTGCCGTCGGTATGAAGCCGGATCGCGTGGCGGACGGCGCGGCGCACGTCCGATCCACGCAGGCTGCTATTCATGAGACGACTTCCACCAGGCCCGGGTTCGATCCGACGGTCGTGTCATCGGCTCCGTTCGTCCAGCGACGTGAACGGCTGCGGGTAATTGGGCCCGATGTACTCGGCGCGGGGACGAATGAGCCGGTTGTTCGCGTACTGCTCGAGCCCGTGCGCGGTTCAGCCGACGATGCGGCTGATGGCGAAGACCGGCGGGAAGAGATCGAAGGGATCCCGAGTATGTAGTACGTCGACGCAGAATAGAAGTTGACATGGGTGTCAATCTGCGTCTCCGCTTTTATCACCGCCTCGCTGCGCCGCGACATCTCGTACCAGCGGGGGCCGCCCGACCGCTCGCCGATCTCCCTGGACATCCGGCGCAGGTACGCGGCGCACGGCGACGGGTCGTCCGTGTCGGAAGGCAGTGGTGCCAAAGGAGGTAGCAGACCTCCTCGAATCCGGCCTCGCGCGCCAGATCGCGGTGATCGGGATCGGCGGAAAAATGATCCTGCTGTCTTCGTCAGGCGACCAGTCCCCTCCTGTCCAGGAGTGCCGGGAAGCGAGGGATGGGTAACCTCTTCCCCCGTGAACCAGCCGTGCGGCCCTCTTTTATAGCGGCCGAACCACGGACAGATGGCGCCAATAGTCGAAAAGGGTTTCAACGGAATTGACTCCACCACCGATTCCGCTCTTATGGATCCCGCCATAGGGAACTCCATGCGGAAACACGTTATGCGCATTGATCCAGCTATTGCCTGAGCAAAGTGCTTCCGCCACGCGGTTGGCTCGGGAGGGGTCCGACGACCAGACACTGTTGGCCAGCCCATAATCCGTGCTGTTTGCCATTTCAACGGCCTGCTCTTCTTTTTGAAAAGGAGCCATGTAGGCGACGGGACCGAAAATCTCTTCGCGCGCGGCGACGTTATCCAGGGAACCGGCCAGCAGAGCCGGCTTCACGTAGTGTCCGTTCCGGCCTTCTACCTGGGCGGCTCCGCCTTCCAAAACGGTCTCCGCTCCTTCCTGCTTTCCTTTTTCCAGGTAACCCAAAACCCTTTTTCTCTGTTTTTCATTCACCACCGGCCCCATTTGAGTGTTGCCTTCAAGCTGATGACCAATGGTCACTTTTTGGAGACGATCGACGCAGGTATCCACAAACTCATCGTAAATATCTTCGTGAATCAGCCATCGGGTGGCGTCACAGCAGACTTGGCCGGTGTGGAAGGTAATGGCACCCACCAGTTTCTCAGCCGTATCCTTAACGTCCACGTCCGCAAAAACAACGGCAGCTCCCTTCCCACCCAGCTCCAGCTTGACCGGCACCAGATTGCGTCCACAGGCTTCCGCTACCTGCCGGCCGACCTCCGGGGACCCGGTAAACGACATTCTTTTCAAGCCTGGATGCCTGGCCAGGGCGGCTCCGGTGGGTTTTCCATGTCCGGGAACAACGTTGATGACTCCATCGGGAACCCCTACTTCCTGAGCAAGATGTGCCAGGTAGATAGCCGACAACGGGGTATCTTCAGCCGGTTTGATCACGACCGTATTGCCGGCTGCCAGCGCGGGGGTGGTTCCCCAGCCGGTGAGCAGCATGGGAAAATTCCAAGGAAAAATAAATCCACAGGGGCCCCATGGATGCCGCATCGTCCAGGCTTCATGTCCCTTCACGGCCAGCGCGTTGCGACGCTGTACGTAAAGAGCCATATCGATGTAATAACGAAGCGTGTCCACAAAATTCTGCACGTCACCTTCGGCTTGCCACAAAATTTTCCCTGCATCCAGGGATTCCAACTGACCGATAATGGATTTTCGTTTTTCCACTTCGTCCGCAAGCCGGTGAAGAATGACTCCACGCTCATTGGGAGTGAGTGTTGCCCATTGGGTTTCCCGAAAAGCCTTGTCTGCGGATTCAACCGCCTTGTTCACGTCATCGGGCTGCAAGTGAAACACCTCTGCAATGGGTTCTCCACTGCCCGGGTCGCGGGTGATAAAAGTCTCACCGTTGGAAGATTCTACGTCCTTCCCGCCGATGAATCCTTTCAGTGGGCTCTGGGAAAGAAAAGACACGGTTTCCGGCGAAAGAGCTTCCTGAGTTACAGTGCTCATAATGATCCTCCTAAATATTTATAGAAATTTTTAATGACATATCCGCAATAGCGCAAATATATATTCCCCGCTGACCTTTTGTCAATGAAGCTACGATTTCCAGGCATTCATTTATTGTCGATCAGCACCCACCCCGAATCCAGCCGTTCTTGAACGTAGTCTGATCCTGTTGGCTGGCACCCCCTTGCTTCCGATTCTCCGGTTCGGAACGGATGCACGGGTTGCGGGTGTAACCATAGGGGTTACACCCGTTGCGCTGGGGCGGCGTATTGGGGTGGGGATGATCGGGTGGGTCGCCTCGCCGCACGCTATCTGTGACAGGTTGCCAGGATAACTTCGGCGGCAGGGCATTCAGATAGGATGGTCAAAGGAATCGGGGAATTTCTCGTCGATACTCGCGGTACACCTGTCCGTACTGGTCTTCCAACCAGGATTCCTCGGTCATTGGAGCAATGATGAACACGAGAATGAGCAGCGCATGGGTGATCCAAAGGAGCAGTGAGTTTGCGATCATGCTCACACCGACGAAGAGGATGATGTCACCCACGTATTGCGGATTACGGGTGAGCCGGTAGGGTCCAGAGGAAACGAATCCACTTTTCAGCCCTAAAGAATTCTTCACACCAAGAGCGACGACTCCCCAAGCTGCCAGAAGCCCTCCGAGCAGTGCAATTGGAATGCCGATGATGAACCGGAGATTACTCTTGAAGATCCACGAATTCCAGTCCAAGAACATCAGGGCGATGTTGATCCCAAAGACCACATAGAAACAGGCCCAAGTCAGAGAGTACTGCCAGGAGTGCTGATACGGCGGGGGCCATATCCGTCTATCAGGCAGCGCAACAGACCAGACGGCTCCCGTCAATAGAATGAAGAGGATGACAACGTCGATGGCAAAGAGGGCGTAGGCGAAGTCTGGCATGCGAGGAGGTCGCTAGACCGTTGAACGAAGCAGCCACATTCTTGCTTTACAACCGATGTATTTTCTCAATCCGTGGAGGAGTGGGAACCGATGCTCGGCAAGTTTGCTCGCCGCATCGCGCTTCCCACCGCCTCCAACCCCTGATCTGCGCCGTCCCGTGACGTCCTCCTTTCCATGCACAATATAACGGACAGAAGGTCAAGAGGACAGCCCGGAGACCCAGGCCAGGATTCTGGACACTTGGCCACTTGGCGCCGAGCGTATGCCCGACCGGTTGCTAGAAACGATATCCGATCCCCACTTGGAGAGATTGGGAGGAAGGCGTATCGAGGTAACCGGGAATGAGCGAGTAACCTCCTCGCAAGACAACACGTGGAGCAAGATTTATCAGCATACCCGCGCAAAAAATTAAGGATCCGATCGATACCGCATCCCTGGATTCCACAAATTCTTCAGAGCGAACAAGGGTGGTGCTTCCATCAGGATTCTCCTGTCGATGAGCCGGTTGATACCTTACCCGTTGACGCTGATGCTCCAACCCAAGACCTCCGCCGATGTAGATCGAGAATCGATCCCTTCTCCACAGCCTGACGATAGATGGCAGAATGGTAATCAGTCTTTGCTTCGTAACATCGTTATTCTGAATCCCAGGATTCACTCTGTAGAACTCTGAAAAAGGATGGTCAGTATATTGATCATGGAACCCCTCATTGACCTCCAGATGGCTCGTGACTCCATCGATCATCAACGCCCACTTCGATCCCAGAGGAAACAGAACGCCGACCCCAAACTGCGGGTTCCATTGCCGGTTCTTCAACACGTTCGGGCTCTGCCCAAAATAGTACGCCCCTGTCAGTCCGTAGATCTCTACCGCAGGATCACGCTGCTGCGCACAAAGTGGCTGCCAACTGCATAGTTGCCATGTTATTGCCGCAAGGATGAAAAATATGGACTGGCGTACCGACGCCCGGGGGTTAACCGGCCTACTTGGGTTGCTCATTTGCTTCATCCCTCATCGATGCCGTTGCCCCGTTCGATCTTCATTTTATCACACCGTTGACCGCGGTCGGAATGCGACCGTCCTGCCTTTTCGTCACTTACTCGCCGAGCGCACGCCCGACCGCCTCGTGCCGACGGAACGGGCTTGGCTCCCGTGGCTGTTCGGGCGAGTCCGCGTAGGATGTGGATTCAAGATGTTACGGAAACACGTCCGCAAGCCAAGTGCATTGGGAGTCCAATACCGATGAAGAGGTATGTGTCCGGCATGGATTGAACCCACAAGAAGATTTGATTCGGCGAAACAGGCGGTGTCCGGGTTCAGATACATGTGAGACTGTGAGGGTGATGCTGGAGGGAATAGGGATCGATATGCCAACCGTGGCGGGTTTTGGGCGAAGGGAGCGTAGCGAGCGCAGCCCAAATCCCGCCGCAACCGCGCCTTGAGGGTCCCCTACCCCCTCCCTCACACCCCCAAAAAGCACGACGCCTGGCCCCGAATTCAGGACCAAACGCCGCGCCCGTTCAGGTAGCCTTTCGTTTCTACCCAGAAACCCAAGGAGCCTGAACCATGCAGATCCAATCTCTGCACATCCCATCTTATCGCACTTGGGCGGTGGATGACACCTGCCCCCGCCAAGCCATTGAGCGCCTCAAGAAAATCGAACTGTATGACGAGCTACGCCGTGAAGGCTGTTCGGCGCCCACCGCTCTGCGGGCCATCGGCTGGTCGAGAGCCACCTACTTCCGTTGGGCAGCGCGCTACCGGAATCGTGGCCCGCACGGCTTGGCAGCGATCAGGCGACGCCCGCAACGCACTCGATCCCGGCAATGGACGCCAGCCCAGCAGCGCCAAGTCTGGACCTTGCGGCGCCACTATCCCTTCATGGGCAAGCGACCTCTACGGGTTCTGCTCGCCCGCCAGGGCATTCATCTCAGTGAATCCACCGTTGGCCGCATCCTCGCCAAAGGGGTGCGGCTCGGTCGTATCCGCCCCTGCGCTTTCTGCCGGGGGCGCGTCAAGCTGAAAAAGCGCCGCTCCTTCCACCAGGGCCACGCCCAACGCTGGCGCTACGGCACCCGGGCCACCCAACCCGGCCAACTCGTCCAGATCGATCACCTGTCGGTGTCCCTCGACGGCACCCAACTCAAGGAGTTCCGGGCCGTCTCCCCGGTCGGCAAGCACATGGTGACCCGTGTCTACTCCCGCGCCACCGCTCGCAACGCCCGACGTTTCCTGCAAGCCGTGATCGAGGACCTGCCCTTCCCCCTCCATTCCGTCCAGGTCGACGGCGGCTCCGAGTTCCGGGCCGAGTTCGAGCAAGCTTGCCAGCAACTCGACATTCCTCAGTTTGTCCTGCCGCCTCGACGACCGCAGTTCAATGGCTGCGTCGAACGAGCCAACGACAGCGCCCGCGTCGAGTTCTGGAACCTCTACACCGGCGAACTCACCGTCGCCGCAGCCGGAGCCGCCCTCGCCGACTACCAACACTTCTACAACCACCTCCGACCTCATCGAACCCTGGACATGAGGACGCCAATGGAGTACCTTGCCACATGGAAGGCCACCTGACTCAAGTCTCATATGTACTGAACCCGCACAGGCGGTGTACATTTACCCGGAAAGATTGATAAAATTGATCCGCATACGCAGATTTCTTTTCCCAACAAGGTGGTTCCGATGACAGTCATTGACGAAGTCCTCAACAACAATGCCCGTTACGCCGAAAACTTCGACAAGGGCGACTTACCGCTGCCCCCGGCGCGCAAGCTGGCGGTCGTGGCCTGCATGGACGCCCGCCTGGATACCCACAAGCTCCTGGGTCTCGCAGAAGGTGACGCGCACGTAATCCGCAATGCCGGCGGCGTGATCAGTGACGACGCCATCCGTTCACTGGCGATTTCGCAGCGCCTGCTGGGCACTCGGGCGATCCTGTTGATCCACCACACGGACTGCGGAATGCTGACCTTCCGCGACGACGACGTCAAAGACGCGATCGAAGCCGATACCGGCCTTCGGCCGGCGTTTGCGCTGGAGGCCTTCGGAGACCTGGAAAAGGATGTGCGTCAGTCCATGTCTCGCATCCAAGCCAGTCCCTTCATCCCTTGCAAGGACCAGGTTCGCGGCTTCATCTATGACTGCGCCACCGGCCGGCTCAATGAGGTCGCCCCCGCCTGACCTCGCGGTGCTCGGATAGCAACCCTGGATAGGAAGAACCGCGGCGCGGGTAAAGGTGCCAGCGACGAGCCTGCGTCGCCACGCCGCCGACGGCGCGGAAAGAGTTTTACCGGTGTTCGGGTGCACCCGCGTAAGTTCGACGGATGATCGGTGCATCGCGTCCGGTCGGATCGTCTGAATTCCTCTCCGACACCCCGGCCGGTCTCCGGTTTGGTCTCCCAGCGACGACTCCTGCCGTAGTTTCAGAAGGCTAACGTCCGGCACTCCGATGCGCAGGGTTTCCTCCGGAGATACCTACCGCAGCGAGCCGCACGTTGCCGAATGGTGAAAGGATCGGTCAGCATGATCGACGGGCCATCCATCGTAGGACTGGCCAGCCAGATCAAGCCGATCAGTTACCTCAAGGCCCACGCCGCCGAGACCGTTCGCACGCTTGGGGACCCGGCGGGAACCCTTGATTATCACCCAGAACGGCGAAGCCAAGGTGGTCATGCAAGATATCGACAGCTACGATCAGATGCAGGAAACCGTTTCGTTGCTCAAGGTCCTCGCGCTGGGTAGCCGCCAGATCGAAGCCGGTCAGGTGCAACCCGCCGCCGATGTCATCGCGCGGCTTCGGGAGCGGCGACAGGCTCGCTGATGTCCTTCCCGGTTCAGTTGACCGATGACGCGACGCGCGACTTGGAGGAGACCTGCGATTACATCGATCGGCACGATGCGCCGGGCCGGGTGGATTCCGTGCCGGAGCGGATCGAATCGGCTTTCAACAGCCTATCCGAGTATCCCCAGCGCGGGAGCTACCCGAAGGAATTGCTGGACATTGGGATTCGGGAGTACCGTGAGGTCTTCTTCAAGCCCTACCGCATCATCTACCGCGTGATGGAAAACAACGTCTATGTGCTCGTGATCACGGATGGGCGGCGTGACATGCAGACGTTGCTGCAGCGGCGCTTGCTGCAGGCATAAGCCCCGCTCCGCGCCGATCCCCAACGGAAGCCTGGCGAAGCCACGCCGGTCAACTTGGCAAGCCATAGGACGCAGGGCATTGACGAACGACGAATTGCTGATCGAACGGATACGTCTCCTTTCCCGTTCTCTCCGTAAGAGTCGCCATCTTGTTGTTGCCTCATACGGGTTGTGGCTCGTAGCGTTTGACCTCGATCTCATCCTCGCGTGCCAGCGACTGTGCAACGTCGTAGGCCGCCTGCAGCCGTATCCAGGTCTCCGTCGTAGAGCCGAAGGCTTTTGCAAGCCGGACCGCCATGTCGGTCGAAATACGGGCGTGGCAATTCACCAGGTTCGAGAGTGCCTGGCGACTGACGCCAAGGACTTTCGCGCCTTCGGTGACGTTGAGGCCGAGCGGCTCCAGACAGGACACACGCACCACCTTGCCGGGGTGCGGCGGGTTCTTCATCGGCATGGTGTTTCTCCCTTCATTTAGTGGTAGTCGATCAGTTCAACGTCGTAGATGTCTTGGCCTTCGAAGCGAGGCGGTCAGAACCGAATCCCTGGGTGCCTTCATCAGGCCGAACAACTGCTTTCTCTGTAGCCGGATCGCTTGGGCATATCGGATCGTCTATGCCTCGACACGGAGCTTGCCCTGTCGCTGTGAAGGGGGCTCTCGAATGACGATTTCCACGTCACGCCCCAGTGCCGTCAACAGACGCAGGAGGCGCTCGACGGAATACTCCCGAAAGCTTCCCCGCAGGAGGCGCGAAACGTCAGGTTGGGACAGTCCGAGCAACTTCGCCGCCTCGACCTGCTTGAGTCCGCGCTGGCGAATGATCTTGTCAATGCGGGTGACGAGATCTGCCTTTAACAGGTGAGCCTCGGCGTCAGGATGCCCCAGGTCCGCGAACACGTTTCCGCTGCCACGTTCGATTTTCATGGCTTCTGTCTTCATGGATCTATCCTTTGCCTATAGATGTCCGTGTAGTGCTGCTCCGCCGCCTTCAGCCTTCGCTTGACCAGATCGATCTCCCGCTTCGGTGTCGCGATGCCCCGCGTGGCCTTCTTTTGGAAGGCATGCAATACATAGACGGCTGCCTTGAACCGGACCGTGTACACCGCCCGGTAGGTGTCGCCGTCACGACGGGAGACGACCTCCAGGACATGGGGACCCAACCCCTTGAGCGGCTTGGCGTCGCGATGTTTGAGTCCGACCTGGGCCTGATACAAAGCAAAGCCGACCTGGTCCTCTGCACGGCGGCCGGAAACTTCTTCAGGTCCCCTTTGCTTGAGCCGACCCATTCGACAGGCTTCAGCACCTCTTTGGCCCTATCTAATTATAGTGGTTTCACCATATTTGCGCAAGCGCCATTCTGATGGCAGGTGTGCCGGTTCGGCAGGCAGGTTGGATGCAGGGAAGGGAGTCGTCGCGTGGGCTCGCCGGGAGTTTTTGTTTCGTTTTGTGTCGCACGTCCTCAGAAGGGAATGGAGATGACCAGTCTTGCGCCCAGATCGATCATGCCGCTGACGGTCTCCCGCCGCATCGCTTCCAACGCGAACTTGGCAGCCATAGCCTGCAGCCAGCGAGAGGGCAGGCTCAATTCGGTGCCCATATACAGAGCGCGCCCGGGGCCGGCCATCTGCACGCGGCTGTAGGGGGTCAGCAAACCCCGTCCGCCGAAGACGTCCAGGCCGTAGGCCACTTCGCTGTCGGTGCGGGTCCGGGAGGCGTGGGCCATGTAGCCCCCACCCAGGGGACCGTTGAGCAGGGCGGAGTTGTTGTTCCACAGCGTTGTCCGGCCTCCTCCGTCCCGTCCGCGCGCGGACATCATCGACAACTGCAGACCCCGCTCCTTCTTCCCCGGGTCCCAGCTCACCTGCATCCCCACGCTGAAGTCGCGGTAGTCACTTTCATGCACCAGTAGTAACCGTCCGTGCCACGCGATGTCCAGACCGCTGCCCGCGTCCAGGAAGCCGAGACGGAAGCCGGCTTCCGCCCCCGAACCCCGGTCCGCGTCGCCTTCGTCGTGGCGGCTCCCGAACTCCGCCTTCAGGCTGAGCGACCTCCCCGCGGCCAGGGGCTTGTCGTGGACCATTTCCAGCATCATCCGGGTGCGGCTGACGTGGCCCCTTACCCTTGCGAGGTCCTCTGAGGTGTTGGTTCCCAGGCGGGCGGTGAAGGAATCGACCACCACGCCCAACTCCGTGTTGCCGCGCCTGGCCAACATCGAGCGCATTCCTCCCGCGAGCATCTGAAAGGTGCCATTGAACTGGTGAGTCCGGCCCGGCTCATTCACGGCAACCTGACCTCTTCCCAAGCCTGCAATGACCCACGCACTGAAGCGCTCGCTGGGCTGCCAGTAGAGATAGGGGTGAGCCGTGTTCAGACCACTCCCCAACAATCCGTCGATCCCATCGTCGCTGTAATTCATATCCGCCCAGCTGCGCATGAAGGAGAAGCCGACCAGCATCCGCTCGCTGTTGTAGAGGTCCATGCCCACGTGGGCGGCCTTCAGGTTGCCGCGATAGTTCATCCCCACCTGGGTGAGGTTGCCGTTGAAGTATTGCAGGTCCCCCTGGCCCCACAGAACCATGCCTTCGCTGCCGGTGTCCGTGCTCCGGGCGCTCTCTCCCAGGTGGAGGTTGAAGGAGGCTTGCGGAAGGAAGCGATCCAGCATATTCATCTCCGGGGACGGGTGCGCTCCCAGCGACGGGTTGGCCGCGAAGCTCCCGGATGGCCGAGGGTCGTGCCCGTAGGCTGCCGGAGTGGGCGTGAGGCCATAGCCCGAAGTCAAGCCGGTACGCGTCTGAACGAGCGAACCGAGCCCCTGGAAAGACCAGCGCCCGCTGCCGGAGGAGACCAGGTTCAGCGAGGAATCAATGCCCCCTGTCGGCCTGGTGGGTCGCGCGGAGCCGAACCGGTCGGCTCCTGCCCTGTCATCCCCGGCTGCCCTGCTCGGATGGTCATCGGCTATGGCAGCCGTTGGGGAGCCTGTCTCAGGCCGCGCCGGCGGCGTGGTGGCCGGCGTTTCCGCCTCCGGGGCTCCCAATTCCACCTCTACGACGGGGCCGCGCCGGCGAACCTGGTAAGGCGTCATCCTGTCCAGGTCCAGAACCACTCGGGTTACGGGAGGATGACGGCGGAATTGGGCCACCCGGACACTCTGCAACGGCGGTATTTCCACCCGGAGGTTGCGGTGACCCTCACGGTACACGGTCTGAGGAATATCGACCACCAAGCGCGGTGGATTCCGCAACCGGAAAGAGCGATGCTCGATCGGGCCGTTGGCCGTGATCAGGACGCGCAACTTGCCCTGGTCACGAGCCAACGTCACTTTTTCAATAGCATCCCCTGGGACGTGCGGCGCCGTTGGTGTGGTGGCCGGCGTTTCCACCTCGGAGACCGCCCGGGGCGCAGCTTCGGCAGCGCTCGGCGCCGCCCGCGGCCCCGCGACTGTCCCACCGGCTCCCGGCCCTGCCTGAGAGCCTCTCTTGCCGGACTTGCTCGTCCGCATCCTCTGCCGCTTGCGCGCGAAGCGGGACTCGATGGCCGTGGTGGCGCTCTCCGCCACCGAACGAGCGGCCACCGCCAGCATGACCTGCAGCGAGCGCGAAAACTGCTCCGCGCTGCGCTGCTGGGTGAAATTCACCCGGGTCGCTGCCGGGTCGCCGGCGATGACCATCTCCGGCAGGTCCCCGAAGCCGAGGACAATTCCCTCATTCGGATCATTCTCCTCGTCGGCCAGCGCGGCCACCGGGAAGCGGACCGAGGTCGCACCGACCTCGAAGACGACCGACTCCGGCACGCCGTCATAGTCCGCGTCCGTCGTACCTGCCAGCAGCTTCACCTCCAGCGGCACTTCCACCTGCCGGTCTGCTGCCGGGGAGAGGTTCACGTCGATGCTGGCCCGCTCGCCTCCTTCGGCGATCGTGTATGCGGCCTGCGCAAAGCTTACCGTCAGATCCAGCAGGGGGGCACCCCGGCCCGGCTCCGACCAGGGGCTGGTCCCCTCGTTGTTGCTGGCCCGCACCTGCACCTCGTATTCCGTGTTCGCTCTCAGGCTGCCGAGGGTCGTTTTCGTGTCCGTGCCCTCGTAGCCGGCGTCGGTGAAGGCCCCGCCGTGATCCGCGATCCGGTACTGCACGTCGTAGTCGGTGATCGCTGAGCCTCCTTCGTTGGTCGGTGACGTCCAGCTCACCGTCACGCTGGTGCGGGAAGCTCCCGTAACCGTCGGTGCATCCGGCCTGCCGGGTGGTTCGTCCACGTCGGCCACCGCGATGCTCACCTTCATGTTGGCGCTCTCGCCATCGTCGTCGGTGGCCACCACTCGTACGCCGTAGCTCGACCGGACCTCGTAGTCGTAGCTCACGCCCGCCTTGGTCCGAAGCTGACCGCTGTCCCCGTCGATGGCGAATGAACCCGCGTCCGTCCCCGACAGCGTGTAGGACAGCGGGTCGCCGTCCGCGTCGGTGGCCGTCACCGGATCGCCGATGGCCGTCCCTTCCGGTGAGTTCTCGGGGAACGTCCTCGTCACCGCGCCGCCCGCCGGGTTCCCGGCGACCGTCCGCGTCAGCGCGTCGTCGGGCCCGCTGTCCGGGGGATCGAACGTGGGTGGCCGGTTGCCCCGGGTGCGGCCCCGGCCCGACTCCGACCAGGGGCCGGTCCCCTCGGCGTTGCCGGTCCGCACCTGCACTTCGTATTCCGTGTCCGCGCTCAGGCTGCCGAGGGTCGTACTCGTGCCCGTGCCGTCGTAGTCGGGGTCGATGAAGGCCCCGCCGCGATCCGCCACCCGGTATTGCACGTCGTAGTCGATGATGGGCGGCCCGGCGTTGGCAGGGGCCGTCCAGCTCACCCTCACGCTGGTGGAGGAAGCTCCCTTCACCGTCGGCGCGTCCGGCCGGCCGGGCGGATCGTCACCGTCGGCCAGCGTGATCAACCTCGCCGTCGCCGAGACCGGCTCCGCCGGTCCGGTGTTGTCCTCCGTGTCCTGCGCCGCGGCGGCTCGAGGTCCTCGACGTTGCCTGAGCGCCACGGGTGCCGTCCCCTGTGCCGCGGCCGCTGGAGGTCCTTGACGTTGACTGAACGCCACGGGTGCCCAGACGTGTGCCGCGTGTGCCACCACCGTGATCTTCAGGTCTCCGCCGCCGTCCGGCGTAACCAGGGCCGAGTAGGACGCTCCGCTCCCCGTCAGCGTCCCCAGAGTCCCGTTTTCCACCTCGATGTCCGTCTCCTCGAACCCTATTACCGCCTCCGAAAAATGGAACGTCACGGTCAAAGGGTCCAGGCTGCTGATCGTTTCCGGCACGCCTGCGATCGTGAGCGTCGGCGCATTCTGTTCCGTCGCCACCGGATAGGTGAGGCCCGTTCCGGGCTCCGACCAGGGGCCGGTCCCCTCGTCGTTGCCGGCCCGCACCTGCACTTCGTAGGTTGTTCCCTCCTCAAGACCGTCGATCGTGGTCTGGGTGTCCGTGCCGTTGACGGTGTGCGAAGTCCAGCTCGACGCACCCTCTACCCGGTACTGCACGTCGTAGTCGGTGATGGGCGGCCCGGTGTTTTCGGGGGCCGTCCAGCCCACGTCCAGAGTGGTATGGGGGTCGGTGGAAGAGACCGTCACCGTGAGCGCATCCGGCTTGGCGGGCGGCTCGTCCACGTCGGTCAGGTTAATGGTCACCTCGATGGTGGCGTCGATCGCGGAATCGGCGTTGCCGTCGGCGTCCTGGCCGTCCGTCACGCTCACGATCACCAGGTAGTCCGACAGGGCCTCGTAGTTCAGCGTCTGGTCCGGAGCCACCTTGATCTGGCCGGTGGCGGAGTCAATGACGAAGGCGTTGGAACCCGATAGCGCGTAGCTGAGCGGATCGCCCTCCGGGTCAGTGGCCGTAAGCGGATCACCGACATGGGTGCCGGCCGGGACGTTCTCGGCCACGCTCTGCGTCGCCGTGGTCAAAGGGGTGTCGGGGTTGTGTGGATCGTTGAACGAGGGCGGGGAATTGACTGCCTCCGTGCTACCCGTTCCGGGCTCCGACCAGGGGCCGGCCCCCTCGGCGTTGCTGGCCCGCACCTGCACCTGGTAGGTGGTTCCCTCCTCAAGACCGTCGATCGTGGTCTGGATGTACGTGCCGTTGACGGTGTGCGAGGTCCAGCTCGACGCGCCCTCTACCCGGTACTGCATCGCGTAGCCGGTGATGGGCGGCCCGGTGTTGGCAGGGGCCGTCCAGCTCACGTCCAGGGCGGTATCGGGGTCGGTGGAAGAGGTCGTCACCGTGGGCGCGTCCGGCCTGCCGGGCGGCTCGTCCACGTCGATCACCTTGATGGTCACCTCTACGGTCTCATCAATAGAGGGGTCAGGGTTGCCGAAAGCGTTCTTGCCGTTGGTTAAGGTCATGGTAAGGGTGTAGGACGGCGTGGTCTCGTAGTCCAGCACTGCGCCGTTGGCCACTCTGATCTGGGCGGTGGTGGTGTCGATGACGAAGGCGGCGGAGCCTGACAGTGCGTAGGTCAACGATGGGTCAATTTCCGGTTCTATCGCCGCAACCGGGTCGCCGACGGTGCTGCCGGCCGGCGAGTTCTCGGCTATCTTTCGGGTGATTTTGGGATTCTCCTCGTTCGTTGGCGACGTCTGGTACGTCCTCGTGCTACCCGTTCCGGAGTCCGACCAGGGGCCGGTGCCCTCGTCGTTGCTGGCCCGCACCTGCACCTCGTATTCGGTGTCCACAGTCAGACTGCCGATGGTCGTGCTCGTGCCCGTGCCGTCGTAGCCGGGGTCGGTGAAGGCCCCGCCGCTATCCTTCACCCGGTACTGCACGTCGTAGTCGGTGATGGGCGGCCCGGTGTTGGCAGGGGCCGTCCAGCCCACGTCCAGACGGGTTCTGGGGTCGGTTGACGATGGGGTCACCGTCGGTGCGTTCGGCTTGGTCGGCGGCTCGTCCACGTCGGTCAGGTCGATGGTCACCGGGATGATCAGGCCCCCGCCGTAGCCGTCCGTGACCGTCACCGTCGCCGCGTAGCTCGACTTGGCCTTGTAGTTCAGCGTCTGGCCCGTAGCCACCTTGATCTGGCCGGTGGCGGAGTCAATGACGAAGGCGTTGGAACCCGACAGCCTGTAGGTCAGTGGGTCGCCGTCCGGGTCGGTGGCCGCCACCGGAAGGCCGACGGTGGTGTCAGCCGGCGAGTTCTCGGCGATCTCACGGGTGAGGGTGAAGTCGTCTGCGTCGCCCGGCACCGTCACCGTGACCGTGAACGTCACCGGCGCTGCCCCGTTCCATAGGTCGCGCGCCGTGATCGTTACCGGGTAGTCCTTCACGACCGCGTCCGTCGCCACCGTCCCTGACACCTTGCCCGCGTCCGCGTTGTAGGCCAGGCCGTCCGGGAGCCCCGCCACCCCCACCGTCAAGTTGGGTTGCGCATCGGTCACCTCGATCGCGAATGGCGCGATCGTCTCCCCTTGCTCATACGTCTTCGCGCCAGGATTCGTGATTACCAGTTGAGTGACTTCCAACTCCGGATCCTCATCGCTGTCGGCCGGCTCCGTGCCGCAGAGCACGTCGCCCGACGCCGAGACCGCCACCGGCGGCCCGGCGTTGCCCGCCGCGTCCTGCGCCGCGCGCGCGGCCACCGTCACCTTCAGGTTGCCGTCGCAGGTCGGGGTCACCGGGGCCGAGTAGCTCCTTCCGCCTCCGGTCAGGGGCCCGAGATCCCCGTGGTCCACCGTGACGTCCTCCGCCGCGTCGAACCCGGTCACGTCTTCCGAGAACTCGAACCTCACCGTCAACGGGCCTGGGGTCTGGTCGCTGATCTTATCTGGCACGCCGTCGATGGAGACGGTCGGCGTCTCCAGATCCGCGTCCACCGTGTACTGCGCCGCTGCCAAATTTGGCCAGTTGACAAGTCGGTCCTCGAACCGCCCCGCCGGCACATCCACCGTTACCGGCCCGCTCGCCGCCGGCGTAATCCGGGCCGTGTAAGTGGCATGGGGACTCTCTCCCTGTCCCGAGAAGGCCGTCACCGACCCGTTGCCCACGACGATGTCGCCCTGATCGAACGTGGTGACCCGCTCACTCACGCGGAAGGTGACGTCGAACGGCCCGTTCTGCGGTGCCGTCGGTCCGTCGATCATGACCGTTGGCGGGTCCGGGTCCACGTTTACCGACCACTTCCCCGATATGTCCCTGAATTCGAAGTTGATACCCATGGTGAACGGCTCCGACCCCGACTTTCCTCCTTCCCACCGCGAGGGGTTTCTCGATGGCGTCATGCGGTAGATAGCCCAAGGACGGTTTAGGTTTGTGGAGCTGAAACCAGTACTGATTCTTTCGCAGGCTCCGTTATAACAGTATTGCCCGTACTCGTTCCCACTCGCCGACAGCGGGAAGTGGAACGTTACTTCGACCGCATCCCACGTGGACAACTTCGCAGGCGGTCCCTCGAACTCGAACGTCTCCTGCGCCGCGGCCGGCGGAGCAACGAACAGCAATGCCAGGGCGAGCAGGCCCAAGAGGGTCCGGCGACGCAGTGCGTTTGCGGGGAATTTTTTGCATCTTTGCCGGTTTTCAACCAGCTTTGCGGAGTAGCTGCTTATGATCGAATCCTTGTCCAAAACTCTGAATCTCTGAATCGGTGTTATTCCGTGGTTACTGGGGATGAAAAACCGTGGGTCCGCTTGCAGGGGTTTTTCCTTAGCGATGCACCGGCACCCTGCTGAGGTTCTATCAAACCTAACTACCTTGCACGAACCGTGCCAACTTTCCGAAAAACGTATAAACTCTTTCATTTAAGGAACTTGTAAGGATATGGGTGGGAGGATGGGAGATTTTCGAGTATGGCAGAGTGCAACGGTCGAGTGCCGGTCGGGAGGCCGCGATAGGAAACGAAACCTTTTGATTACAATAGTTTAGGGGATAGAAGGAGGGCGCTGTCGCATTCTGCGACACGAATCGCATTTTGCGACAGTCGGCGCAGCGACGCCCGGGGGCGGTTCAAGGGTTGGAAAGCAGGCCGTATCTTTTCAATTTTCGGTACAGGGTCGCTCGATTGACGCCCAGGGACCGAGCCGCCTGGGTTACGTTGTGGGTGGAGACTTCGAGCGCGTGGACCAGCGCCTGCCGCTCGACTTCCGCCAGCGAGAGGACGGCCGAGGGGGGAACCCGGCGCGAAGCCACGATCGGCGAGAGCTGGGGCGGGAGGTTGTTGGCTTGCAGCACGTCGGTGGTCTCCAGCAGAATGGCGCGCTCGATGGCGTTCTCCAGCTCGCGCACGTTGCCGGGCCAGTCATACTGCAGCAACAGTCGCAAGGCGGCGGTGGAGATGCCGCTCATGGATTTCTCGCTGCTGGCGGTGTGTTTCTTCAGAAAATGTTTGGCCAGCAAGGGAATATCTTCACGACGTTCGCGGAGGGGTGGAATCACGATGGGGAAAACGGCGATGCGATAGAACAGGTCTTCGCGGAACTCGCCCGCCTTGACCGCCACCTCCAGGTTCTTGTTGCTCGCCGCAATCACCCGCACATCGACGGGGATGGGGGTCGTTCCCCCGACCCGCTGGACCTCGCGCTCTTGCAGGACCCGCAACAGCTTGGCTTGCAGCGCCGGTGGCATGTCGCCGATCTCGTCGAGAAAGACCGTTCCGCGCTTGGCGCGCTCGAAGGTACCGATTCTTTGCCGCACCGCCCCGGTGAAAGCCCCCTGTTCGTGTCCAAACAGCTCGCTTTCAATGAGCGTCTCGGGAATGGCGGCGCAGTTGATGGCCAGGAACGGTCCCTTCCTTCGCAAGCTGTTGAAGTGAAAGGACTTTGCAACCAGTTCCTTACCCGTTCCGCTCTCGCCGCGAATGAGCACCGTAATATCGCTTTCGGCGGCCTGCTGCATCAGCGCGTACACCTGCTGCATTTTGGGGCTGGCGCCCACCATGCCGGAGAAGGAGTAGGTGGTCTCCAGTTCGGTGCGCAAGCGCAGCACTTCGGCTTTCATCCGCTCGACCTCGATCTCCTTGGACACGTCGCGGTACACGTAAAGATCGCCGATGACGTCGCCTCGACTATCACACACCGGGGCGGTGGAGCGATAGAACAGCCGCTGCCGGGACACCTGACCGGTGGTGGTTTCTTCCACCACGCTCCCATTACCCTCGAAGAGGAATGCTCTCTCCACCTCCGGCAGATTGGGTTCGCGGAACCGCTTTTTGAATTGCGCCGTGAACGCTTCGGTCGGAATCTTCTGCAGCTCGCTTTCCGACAGGTCGAGCATCGCCGTGTATTCGCGATTGGCAAACACCAGGCGCCCGGTGACGTCGTACATGGCCATGGCGTTTCCGGTAGCATCGAGCACGGCTTCCAGTCTTTGATGGCTGGTGCTCAGTTGCTGCTGTTTCTCGGCTAACGCCTGTTCAACGTTCCACTTACCGACCAGAGAAAGCGTAATCTGCTGAATCTCCTCGCGTGCAAAAGGCTTGCGGATGTAGAGCAGTTTGTGCAGCAATTCCATATCCTGGATAATTTCGGGCAGAGACTTGTCCGTGTAGGCGGTCATGAGGACGACCTCGGCTTCGCGATCGATTTTTCTCACCCGACGGATCGTTTCCATCCCATCGATACCCGGAGGCATGCGGATGTCGATGTAGGCGACGGCAATGGGACGTTTCGATTCCTTTCCCGCCTTGATGATTTCGTAGGCTTCCTCCCCGCTGGCCGCGTGCAAAAGCTCAAACTCCGGCAGAAAGGTTTCGTCTTTTTCTTCGCGGACGAAGGCTGCCGCCAGATCATCCGTTGACGCCTCCATGAAGCTGGGCTGCAACATCTCCGCAAAGTCGTCGTGGATCTCTTTCTGGTCATCGACGATCAGCACGCGCTGGTTTCTTTGCTCTCTGAGTTCCATCCGATACCCTCTGGTAGGTTTTGCAGGTTGTAAAGTTCAAGTGGAAATTCGCCCCCATGCGTTGGCTTCGGAGTTAGCTTCTGTCCGGGTAAATCCAGAACAAAATCCAAACGTTCCCATGGAATCTGCCCGATGAGGATGCGTCCTCCTATGCACTATCTTCATGGAAGTCTTCTAATTCTGTGACCGCTCGGTTCAACGACGACAAACGCCTGTGCCAATTCTGCTTCATCATAGGCTTGCAGTACGCTTCCGAGTTCGTTGTGAACGACACTTTGTGTGGAAGGTAGCATACGCAGGTAAAGAACTCCTGCGTACAGTTGATCCAAGAAGACGAGACGACCGAAGTCCCTGTCTCGTGTAACAAACAGTCTGCCTTGCTGTTGAGCAACTTTGAGCAATTCTTCATCATCCGCTCTGGATAGCTCCAGTTGAGCGATGCGCACAACGTCATGTCCCAAACGGCTCAAATACCGTGCCGTAGCTGTATAGACATCTTGATCCAGTAGCAGCTTCACGCAGAAGTCGCTCGCAAATGAATATCTTCAGCTGCTACCAGTGCAATCGCATACTGAATGCACGCACGGATATCCTCAACGGTTAGGTCCGGATAGTAGTCTTGGATAATCTGATGAAAGGAGAGTGATTCATCGAGTAATTCAAGAACATTTTGCACTGGGATGCGTGTGCCCACAACGCACGGTTTTCCAAAATGTATCTTGGAATCAACAACAATTCTGTCTGTCATCTTGCCACCTAGCGAAGGATTCGATCGATTCTGTTATTGTACTCGTCTGCTTATTTGACCTCTTGGAGTCGCTCAGCCAACCATCCGTTGACCCATGTTTCGGGTAATACCCCCTGCACGTGCGCTTGCATTTCAACCTTTATCTATCTCTGGCGTGAGCGTTGTGCGTTGCCTACGCTTCACCCATAACTCAATATCGACTTCACGAGTCTGATCTCAACCGTCGGCCAAGCTATGCGTATCCCCAAAGCCGGCGACCTCCTCTAAAGATTTGTGCCTTTAGGATACGGGTGACCTGTTCACCTTTGTTTTCTGCTCTCCTCAAACGAACGGAAACGTCCTCGCTTCAGCGGTTCGTCGCACGGTCTATTTCCTGGTATCAGGACGGGTATTCAAGTAGTCTCCCCCCCCCCCCCCCCCCCCCCCCCGCGTTTTTGGATGTCACGGCCACGGCGGAAAGTCTCAGCTTGATGCGCATAGTGGTTCCTTTGCCGACGCCGGTGCTCGAGGGGTAAATTTGCCCGCCGAATCCAATTACGAAGTTGGCCGCCGAGTGGAGACCCAAGCCACTCCCCTTTTCTTTGGTCGTATAACCGGCGGTAAAGATGAGCTTGGAGCGTTTCGGTTCGATGCCGATGCCGTTGTCGATCACGTCTAGGAACAGGAAGTCCCCATAGACGTAGGATTGGATCTGAATGCAAGGCTTCGCCTCGAGTCCGCCCGATTTCGCCAGATCATCGATGGCTTCCATGGAATTCTTGATGAGATTGACCAGCATCTGATGAAACTTGCTCTCCTGAATCCGAATCTCTTGGGGTGCGTTTTGGCAGTCGAGGCGAATTTGGACGCCTCTTTGGGTGAGCGAATCCTGCAGCAGCTTGACGGCATCGTTGATCGCCTTGCGCAGGTTGACGTCCTTGCGCGCCATGGTTCCGCTGTCGAGCGACCTTTGGGTGCGGATAATATCGACGATGTGCGCCACCCGGCTTCCAACCCGCTCGACGGTCTGCTTGAACTGGGCATTTTGTCGGGTAAAGTCTTCGGCGAGAGCAAGGATGAACGGCATCACTTTTTGGCCTTGCGGGTCCGTTTGCAGGTATTCGACCCAATCGTCGCGATGCGCTTCCAGGGCCTTCGCAAGGGCCGAAAAGCGGTTTACCAGCTCATTCTTCACCAACTGCTCGTGAATGGTCCCCACTCCGATAGTAACGCTGTTGATGGCATTGCCGATGTTGTGGAGGATCGTATCGAGAATCTCCAACCTCCCTTGGGTGAAGGCCTGCGTCAACGCTTCTTCGGCGCGCAGACGCTCGGTCACGTCGCGGAAGACGACCACGCCACCTTTTATCGTACCTGCATCGTCCTGCAGGGGTCTCCCGCTGACACTGACGTAAACCCCCTCCGGAATTTTCGGATTGCGGATGAACATCTCCATCTCGTCCGATGCCTCACCCTGGATGGCGCGCGTGAGCGGGAGCTCATCGGTGGGTACGGTCGTTACGCGATCGGGGAAGAAAACGCCGTAGGGGGCCGGCCATTCACTGGGGGCTTTATCCTTTACCCCGATACCGGTAATGCGTTCCGCGCTGGGATTGATAATCAGGAATTTCCCCTTCTCATCGGCAGCGATCACGCCGTCGCTGATACTCTTGAGAACGGTTTCCATGAGTCGGGCCTGATCTCGCAAGTTGTCGGCGGTTTGTTGCAACCGGTGCTCGGTTTCCTTGAGCTTGGTCACGTCGCGGAAGACGATCACGCCCCCTACCACAATATCTCCTTTCCCCTTTAGAGGTCTGCCGCTGACGCTGACAGAAACGCCATCCGGCTTTTGCTCATTGCGTACGAGCAGTTCGATATCATCTGTCGATTCACCCTGGATGGCACGCGCGAGGGGATTCCCATCTGCTGTAAGGAGCGTTTTTCCATCGGGATAATAGACGCCGTATTTTGCAGACCATTGATCGCTATCTCGGATCGGTTGATGGACTCCGCTAATTCGTTCCGCACTTGAATTCCAGACCAGGAGTTCCCTTTTTTCATTCGTGGCGATCACGCCGTCGTTGATACTGTTGAAAACGGTTTCCATGAGTTGGGCCTGATCTCGCAAGTTGTCGGCGGTTTGTTGCAACCGGTGCTCGGTTTCCTTGAGCTTGGTCACGTCGCGGAAGACGATCACGCCCCCTTTCGTCATGCCGGAATCGTCCCGCAGCGGTCTCCCGCTGACGCTGATGTAAGCTCCCTCCGGAATTTTCGGATTGCGGATGAACATCTCCATCTCGTCGGACGCCTCACCCCGGATGGCGCGCACGAGCGGGAGATCATCCGTGGGGAAAGGCGTTACTTGATCGGAAAAGAAAATGCCGTATTGGTCCGCCCATTGATCGGGGCCTGTATCCGTCATGCCGATACCGACAATGCGTTCCGCGCTGGGATTGAAGATGGTAAAGTTCCCGTTTTCATCGGCGACGACCACGCCATCACTGATACTGTTGAAAATGGTTTCCATGGCATGAGTCTGAGTTTGCAAGCTGCGAACCGTCTGTTTCAACTCGGTTTCTGTCTCCTTCAGCTTGCTGATATCGCGGAGCACGATGACGCCGCCTTTTACCATGCCTGAATCGTCCTGTAGGGGTCTCGAGTTGACACTGATATAGACCCCCTGTGGCCTTTCCTGATTGCGGATGAATAACTCGGTATCGTTCGATGCCTCGCCGCGCATGGCACGCATGAGCGGAAGGTCATGGGAGGGAAAGGGCGTCTCTTTATCAGGATAAAAAGTGCCGTAGGTCGCAGCCCATTGATCGGAGGGGGTATCCGTTGCCCCCATACCGACAATGCGCTTCGCACTGGGATTGACGAGCAGAAAGCTCCCGCCCGTATCGGTCACCACCACCCCATCACTGACACTGTTGAAAACGGTTTCCATGAGTTGGGCCTGATCTCTCAGTTCGGTGACGGTCTGTTGCAATTTGTTTTCCGTCCGCTTGAGCAATGAGATATCGCGGAAAACGATCACGGCCCCTTTCGAAATACCTCCTTCCCTCAGCAGAGGCCGCCCACTGACGCTGATAGGAACACCATCCGGCTTTTGCTCATTGCGTACGAACATCTCGACATCGTCCATCGACTCGCCCTCGATAACACGCGCGATCGGATCATTCTCTACCGGCCGGAGCGTTCCTCCATCGGGATAAAAAATGCCGTATTTTTCGGCCCATTGCCCGGTCTCTTTGATCGGTTCTTGGACGCCGCCAATTCGTTCCGCATTGGAATTCCAAAGCAGGAGTTTCGCGTTTTCATCCGTGGCGATCACGCCATCGCGCATACTTTCCATAATCGCTTCCATGAGTCGGGTCTTAATCTTGCAGTTCGGTGATGGTTCGTTCCAACTGGGCCTCTGTCTCTCGGATCTGGCTCAAGGCGTCCTTCAGTTGTTCCTTTTCGCGCTGGAGATGTTCGTTCTTGGTCGCCAAGAGCGTATGGAATCGTTCCTGCGACTTTTCGTAGCTCCACCCGACGAGCGTAACAAAGAGATAGCCGACGAAAAACCGCAGAGTGTTTCCGGTCGGATAGACGTGGCTGCCGACGAGCCCCGGTGCCAACATCAGCACGGTTATACCGAAGAGGAAGACCCCAGTCCAGACCATGCCCGCGCGTCGCCCGAGGAAAAAGAACATCAGCAGCGGCAGCACCAGGTGGAAGTGGAGGAGAGTAGAACCGATCGCGACGAGGCAGCATAGGCCGATACAGATTCCCCAACCGGCGAGGCGATAGACCTTTCGGTCTTCGATACCGAGCCGAAGTGCGAGGACGGCCCCGGCGATAATCGCTGCCATGACGATGTCGGTCCACATCGCCAACACGTTGCTTCCGATGTAGTTGGCGATCGCGAAGCCGACCAGGACGAGCAACCCCGCGCCGCAGACGACCAAGAAGACCTTCCTCCGGCGCTGTGCATCCATGCTCTCGGATTCCATCGTCTGTCGCCTCCTCCATCCGGTCCGCACCGAGCCACGCCATATTATGCCAAACCGTGCGCTCCCGACCAGCACTTCCGACCTTTCCGGCTTCTCCTGTGCCAGAGGGCTGCGCTGACGGCCAGCGGTCCGCATCGAGGGCCATCAGCCGGTCGGCATGACCTGCGTGGACTTGGTGCCGGATGGGACAACCTCCCACGCTGAACGCCCATCGTCAGCCGTTGCGACGTCCGCTAAGCATCCAAAGGCCCCAGGTTATCATAGGGTGCTTCCATCCTCCCGGTTTCGGCTCCCCTGTATGATATTTCCTTACTTCAGGCAAACAATCCAGGGGTATCAGCACTTCGTCGGGAAGTCAGCTTGGGGGTGAGTCGTGCCGTTGGGCGATGGATGTTCTCTTCACCATCACCACCGGAGGTAGAGTGTACGGTATGTACGAGACGAATGAATCGTCTTGACACCGCTTCCGCCTCTGTTTATTCTGCTCGGTAAGATTTCGGCCCGGGTGAAAGCGGGAGGCTTGAGGCGGGGTGTCTTTACAGAGTAGCTCGTTTCCCGTTCAAGTCCAGCCCTTCCGGGTCGCGCATGGCCTGCTGAGAACATAAGGTGGCCGCATGGTTGAGGGTGAGAATCGCAACCAGGTGGGGGCAAGACGACTGCGTCGGGCAAGCAGATGCCTGCCGCTGATCTTGCTGGCGCTGGCAGCGTGTGGCGGCGGGCGAGACTTGCCGCGAACCTCCTCCGACTGCGTCGAGTGCCACCGCGACGTGACGCCCAACATCGTCACGGACTGGGAACTGAGCCGGCACAACAAAAAGGGGGTGGACTGCTCCTTTTGCCATGGTGACCAGCATCGCACGGCGGACGATGTCGCTCGGGTCAAGACCGCGACGCCGGACGTTTGTGCGACTTGCCATCCCATCCAGACCGAGCAGTTTCAAGGCGGCAAGCACGCCCTGGCTTGGGTCAGCATGAACGCCATGCCGACGACGCATTGGCTGCCGATGGCTCTAACCGGCGGCATGAAGGGCTGTGGAGGTTGCCATCGTCTCGGACTCAAGAGTGAGGAGGAAATCAAGCAATTGAAGGCGGAGGGCGTCATGTTCGGCCTTGCGTCTTGTGATGCCTGCCACACGCGCCACCTTTTTTCCGTCAAGGAGGCTCGGGAACCACAAGCCTGCCGGACGTGCCACATGGGCATCGATCATCCGCAGTGGGAGATGTACTCCTCGTCCAAGCATGGCGTTCGTCATCTACTCAAGCAGAGCGGAATCCTGCCGGAGCAGGCCGCGGCGCCCACCTGCCAGACGTGTCACATGCCCCAGGGGGACCACGGCGTGCGGACGGCCTGGGGGTTCTTGGCCGTGCGGCTGCCCATGCCGGAAGACCCGCAATGGGCGGCCGATCGAACCAGCATTCTCCAGGCGCTCGGGGTGTTGGACCCGCAGGGGAATCCGACCGCGCGCTTGGAGGTCGTCAAGCAAGCCGACGTCGTCCGGCTGACCCATGAGGATTGGCAGAAGGAGCGCGACCGCATGATCGCTGTTTGTGAGCAGTGCCACTCGGCGAATCTTGTGCGAGCGGAACTCGCAAAGGGCGACGAGATGATTCGGGAGGCGGACCGGCTGCTGGCCGAGGCGATTCGCATCGTCGGTTCCCTGTACCGCGACGGGGTGCTGCGCAAGCCGGACCACTATGCCTACAACTTCCCGGACCTGCTGGCTTTTCACGACGCGCCCTCGGTGATCGAGCAGAGACTCTTCAAGATGCACCTGGAACACCGGATGAGAGCGTTTCAGGGCGTGTTTCACAACAATCCGGATTACGCGCTTTGGTACGGTTGGAGCGAGATGTTGCAGGATTTGACGGAGATCAAGACCTTGGCGCAGGAGATGCGCAAAGGTCGCTAGCTGACCGAGCGCAGCCCTTTCGGTGACCGGTTACACCCTTAGCCTGAGCGTCCTGGCAATCGCAACCCTCGCGGTGATTGCGGTTCTTGTCCGTCGGCCCGAGTTGGCGGTCACGGTAGGGGGCAAGGTGCTGGCTTTTCTCGCTCTCTTTGCGCTACCGGGACTCTTGCTGCTGGGCGGCGCCCATCGACACTACGAGCAAGCCAAGACAACGAAGTTCTGCCTCTCCTGTCACGTAATCCAGCCCTATGGGGAGAGTTTGCGCATTGACGATGCTCGCTTTCTTCCTGCCGCGCACTATCAGAACAAGCGCATTCCCGTTGACCGAGCCTGTTATACGTGCCACACCAACTACACCATGTTCGGCGACCTCGATGACAAGATCCGCGGCGTGAGGCACGTGTGGCACAACGTGTGGGGCTCGGCGTCCGACCCGGTCGAGTTGTATGAGCCCTATGAGAACCGGGCCTGCTTGCAGTGCCACCAAGGGGCGCGGTCCTACGAGGAGCAGGCAGCCCACACGCCGTTTCGGACCGACCTGCTCGACGGTGCGAAGTCATGTCTGATGTGCCACAACCTGATTCACGAGGTCGCGAAGCTGGACCGGTTTCAGCGCTGGGACCCCGAGGCAATGCGATGAATCGGATGCGGTCGCTGAGTTGGCGGGCCGGATTCGCCGGCCGCCTGCGGTTGTCCGGATTGCTGATCGCGTTGGGGCTTGGGGTGGAGCTTGCCACCCTGTTCTGGAACCATCCGCTTTCGCTCTTCCTGTTCCTGGGCCTGGGAACTTTGCTGGTGGGCGCGGGCATGTTGCTCTACTTGTGGTCCGTCGTCACCCGGGGCGAGTGACGGTGGTGCGGAAGCCCCGTTCGTTCACGGATGCTGGAGTCGCTCCTATTGCTTGCTGAACGCTGTCTCTAATGGCATAATGCATTCATGTCGGTACAAATCACCATCAGAGGTGTCCCCGAAGAAGTGCGCGACGAACTTGCGGCGCGGGCGGCGTTGCAACGCCAATCCATGCAGGAATTCCTCCGCTGCGAATTAGAGCGGATCGTGTCCCGGCCCTCCCTCGGTGCCTGGCTGCGCGGGGTTCGCGATCGCAAGCAAGCGGCGGGCACTCCCGTTCCACCTTCCCGCATTTTGCGCGCCCGTGACGCGGACCGGACGTGACTGTCGTCGATGCGTCCGCGCTGGTCGCGGTCTTGGTTGACTCGGGACGCGAAGGGAAATGGGTGGAGTCCGCAGTCGCTGAGGGCTCTTTGGCCGGTCCTGAACTGGTGTTGGCCGAGGCGAGCAACATTCTGCGCCGGTTGGAACGAGCTGGCGAAATCTCACGGCTTGAGGCGAACAGCGCACACCGGGACCTGCTGCGGCTCGACCTGGAGTTGTTTCCCTTCTCGCCGTTTGCCGACCGCGTATGGGCATTGCGGAGCAACCTGACCAGCTACGACGCTTGGTATGTGGCGCTGGCCGAGGCGCTCGATTGCCCACTGGTGACGATTGACAGAAAGCTCAGTCACGCCAGTGTCCCCACCTGTGAGATCATCGTTCCGCCCCTTTCCTAAACAAGAAGAAAAACCGTGGTCCCCTGAAAATGCCAGCACCTCGCCGAGGTGGATTTTCCCCTTACCAAAGTCTCCAGACATGAGGCGCGGCGGGAATCGGTCTGTACCCGAGAGAATGGGCAGGGTGGGAACGGAACCGCGGTGGAGCGCTCAGTCCTCTCCCAGCGGTTGCCAGAGTTCGATCCGGTTACCCTCGGGGTCGCGGACCCAGGCAAAGTGGCCGTAGGGATAGTCTTCCGTCTTTTCGATCTCGATTCCGCTTTGCCGGAGATGGGCGAGGAGTTTTTCCAGGTTGTCCACCCGGTAGTTGGCCATGAACTCCCGGCGCTCTGCCGGGAGCTTCGGGGTGGCCGTAAAGATGGCCAAAACGGTTCTTTGCCTCTGGGTAGGGTTCCGGTCGTTGCGGGTGAACAGTTCCTGGTAGAAAGTCTTGCCCGCGTCCATGGGGGTAAAGCTGAACCCCAGGTGGCGCGCGTACCACTCGGAGAGTGCCTGGGCGTCGTTCGCGTAGATGAACACGCCCCCGATGCCTGTCGCCTTGGCTTGCGCATCCGTCATGACCGTTCCCTCTGGACCCCCGGATGGAGTTTCCGAACCTCCCGTTGACCGCAAGCCATACACTCACCCCTCCCCCGCTGTCAAGATAGAATCCACCTAGCCTACCTTGGGTGGCATCGAGGCTCTGGGATTCTCCCATCTCGTCACTCGGGATGAAAAGGAAAACCTTGGAGGAGAGATAAGAGGAGAGATGAAAAGAGTCCCCACCATCTCAACGAAGCGGGTTTTGTGGAAATTCAGTCAGATGTATTCCGCAGGTGGGTGCCAGGGCGGGGAAGGAAGCCGTGTTAGACGTGTCCGACCCTCAGCAGCGCTGCAGCGACCAGACTGCCGATATGGTTTCCGTTTCTAACACTGCGCATTCCTCCTCTTCCCACTGCACGTAGCGTGAGAAGTGATCGGCAAGCTCCGGGTGTTCCTGTGCCAGTCGTTTGGCCCGGATGCGGATGAATTCAGTGTTCCTCTGATTTTCCTTTCTTAGTTCTTCCATCGGAATCAACGTCTCCTTTACCAGAACGTCTCCGTGGGCCGTGAGTTGCCGAATCGTCTCCGAGTGAGGCCGAGAGTATTCGTAGCCCGGTCTGTCGATGCGGGAAGCGCGCGATAGAAATAGATCGTGGATCACGATAAAGCCGCTCGGTCGCACCGTCTGCCTCAACTGCTCAACGCAACGTGCCAAGTCGCCCAGGAGGCCGACGTCGGACGCATAGACGACGGCGTGATAGTCCCGGCATTCACGCAGGGCGTCTCGGAAATCACCCACCTCGAACTTGCACAGGTCTTCGACGCCGTATTGTTTGGCCCGCGCCGCGGCCTCACGGATGAACGGCGGGAAAATGTCGATCCCAAGCACCTTGAAATCCAAATCATGGGAGATGCGGACTGCAGCCGCTCCCTTGCCGCAGCCGAGTTCAAGGACGCGGGTCGAGCGGGGCGGGAAAGAGGTCGAACGAAGATGCTCCACGATCCGCTCGGGCGAGCCACCCAGCGCCCACAGATCGGCCCAAAGTTCCGGCAGGTAGGGCACAAGACTAGGTTCCATGCCAAGAGCTTTCGCCAATATCTCCTGGTTCTCCATACGTGATTCCACTCTAGCAAAAAGGCAGGATTCGCTGCAACTCATCCAGCGGCAGGCCTTCCATGCCCGTCCGTATTAGCAAGCGCGGGACGCTCCAACCGTGCTAGAGTGATGGCCGGATTCAGTTAGTCGGTTAGCGGTATCATGCGCATCCAGGAGGATATCGCACCTATGCTGTCGTGCAGAGCATTTTTTCTGCGGTCCTGCGGGCTGCTGCTCGCGTTTATCGGCTTCAGCCTTGGCCCGGCCTGGGCGCAGACAGGATCAGGATTTTATCTGAGCAACAAATGGGGCGTCAACTTCGCCTCGGGGCTGGACGTCGTGGGAGACAGCAACGACCGGGCCAGCGTGTGTGACGAGTTCATCAACCCGAATTATTTGTCGGTGTCGCAGTATCTCCCCATTGATTGCACGGCCCCCAATCGCGGCGAGGGTGACGACTGGATGAACGCGTTCGACGGCGCCCGGGGCATTCTGGCCGGCGCAGCGGTGGGCTATCGGGTGTGGGGCCGGTTGCGGTTCGAGTCGGAATACTTCTACCGGGAGTCGGTGTACAATCAGACTGCAGACGTTCCGGGTGCGACGGGCGCGAGCGGCGATAAGCTCGATCAAGAACTCGTCATAGCGACGGATCGGATCGGCAGCGTCACCTCGCACAACTTGTTCGGAAACCTGTACTTTGACTTCGTCAACAGTAGCCGCTTCACCCCCTACGTCGGGTCTGGGGTCGGTGTCGGGTTCACGGACATGGACTACGGGTACCTCTGGGCACGAAACGCCAACCCGGCTGCGATCACCACGGGTGAGGGATTGCCCAATGCCGACGCTATCCGGCGGAATCTCGCCGGAACGACCAGCAGTGCCCAGACCGAACTCACGGACGCGCTCTTTGGCTACCAGGTGCTGTTCGGTGTCGATTACGCGCTCACCGAGTCGATTTCTCTAGGGGTAGAAGGCCGCTGGGTCAATTATGACGCTTTTCGTGACGATGGGATCGTTGGGGACACGCTCCGCAGCCACGGACCCAACCTGCGCCGGGACGGAAGCGAACCTGTGTCGGGCGGCTTCGAGACCAAAGGCATGAGAATGTTCGGGGTCAGCGTGAATCTGAATTACCACTTCTAAAAAGAGGCGCTCTCAGCATCCGCGCTCACCGCGTCGGTGTCGCCGGGTGTGCAGGGCCGCTGGGTCGCTTTCGAGGGTTTATCGACGGCGGCCACGCGTGAGACCGATTGCGGAGTCACGCGTTCAACCTGCACCGCAGCGGCAGCGGGCCGGCACGCCGGATAAGGCACCATCAGATCCCAAGCCGGTGCCGGGGTGTACGCGCAGCATGGGAACGATTCAGGTCGCTGCGCGGAACGGTATATCTGCAGACCGGTTTTTTACTCTTGCAGAGCGAATTTGGTTTTCAAGGTTACCCGTTGGGTCTTGAGGTGGAAGGAAGCTTGTCGGTGGTCACCGGCCAACAGGGGCTGGCCGTCGAGTGTCCGGGGAAAAAAGAAGTGCACGGCGGCGCTCAGACCCACCCCGGAGCGTTCCACTTCCGAGGCCTGGACTCTGGCCCAGCGAGTCTTCAGGTGGGCCCGCTGCTTCAGCTCCGGTTCGGACAATCCCGCCAGCGGTTCCGGTTCGGGTTCCGCCGGCCGCGTGGTCTTTAGGGTTATCACATAGCGGTCGTCAGGCCGGCGGGGTGGAGGAGACTGAAGTCTGGCGCTCGATCGCATTTCCAGCTCCTCGAGCCTTCGGAACGCGCCGATCACCGCCGCCGCCGACTCCCAACGGATCAGGTAGGCAGCCTGATTCTGAGCCTCCGGCAGCGTTTCGTTCGGGAACTCTCCCGGTTGCCGAATCGGCCTTTGCGTTCGGATCGGCCTCTGGGGAAACGGATCCTTGCTGCCGAGCCCGCCGCGATGGGCCGAGGCCCGCATCGGCAGGTTGACGATCACCCTCAATCCCTTGCTCCAGGGGGAGTGCTGTAGCACCTTTAACGCCTGCTCGGCCGTCCACTGCCCTGGCGGCTTCTTCTTCCAGAAGTCGGCGGAAGTCGCCGCCGGCGCAAACCACAGAAGTACGCCGCAAACAAGAGCCATTCTCGGAGGTGGGCAAATCTTAATGTTAGCCATCCTCCATCCTGTTCGTTGCCGGGATAGGAACCTGGGTCGGCTTTAATCTTAAGGCAGGGGTCGGTCGAAGTCAACGCATGGTACTCGTTCACACAAGTCCCCGCCCGTTGCCGGAAGGCCAGGGGATGTAGTCAGGACCCCCGCGATTCGGCGGCGGGGAGGGCGGGCGGCTACACCTTTTCCCACCCGCCGCTTTCGGCGGAGCGAAAAATGGCCTCGATGACGCGCATGTTCCGGACGGCGTCCTCCAGAGGGAACGCGAGCGGCTTGCCGTGGCGGATGGCCTCCGAGAACAGGTCGCCCTGAACGGTGTATTGATTGACCACGGCGAACGTCTCGGGCTTCGCCGACGCGCCGCCGAGCACCCTACCGTCATCCAGGAAAATGCGGCAAGGCCGGTCCGGGGGAGCGTTGAAGGGAATCTCGATTTCGATCCGCCCCTCGGTGCCGAAGATTTGCATTCGCTGGTAGGGAACAAGTTGGGTAGAGCAGGTGAAGGTGGCTTGGCCTTGGGGGAACTCGAGTAGCGCGCTCGACAGCCGGTCGATTTTCATCTCCGGGTCGCGTTCGATCAGAGCGACGGCCCGGGTGGGTTCGGACTCGAACAAGAAACGCGAGGTGACGATCGGATAGCAGCCGATGTCGTAAATGCCGCCGCCGCCGATCTCCAAGCGGTTGCGGATATTCTTGGGGTCGGTGTTCCTGTAGCTGAAGAAACCCTGAATCGCCCGCAGCTTTCCGATGCGACCTTGGCGAACCCACTGGCGCGCCCGGAGCCACTGCGGATGGCTGCGAACCATAAAGGCTTCCTGGATCAGGACGCCGGTACGGTCGCGCACGTCGATCAGGCTTTGCGCCTCGGCGGCGGTAAGCGCGAGGGGCTTTTCGCACAGGACGTGCTTGCCGGCCTCGGCGGCCCTGGCTGACCAGGGTACGTGCAGATGGTTGGGAAGGGGATTATAGACAGCCTCGATTTCCGGGTCGGCCAGCAATTCCTCGTAGGAGCCGTAGGCTTTGGGTATTCCCAGCTCCTCGGCGGCCCGCCGAGCCGTAACCCCCTCGCGCGAGGCAATCGCCGCAAGTCGGCAGAGCCGGCCCTTCTTCATCCCGGGCAGAGCCTTCTTAACGGCGAAGTGGGAGGTGCTGAGAGTCCCCCAAGCGACGGGCTTTGTGGTGGTTGACTCCATGGATTACATCTTAGACCTTCTCGGGCACGATATAGGGTTTGCGGTAATGGCCGCGCAGCATTCGGTTGGCCTCCTGGTCGCCGATGACCTGTTCGGTTTCGGGATCAAATCGCAGGGATCGGCCCAGGCGGTAAGAGACGTTCGCCAAGTGAACCAGCGCGGAGGAGATGTGCCCGTCTTCGATGGTTGCTTTCAGGTCCTCTTTCTTTCGGCTGCGGACGCATGAGATGAAATTGGCCCACAGATTTCCTCCACCCTTGGCGCTGGGGCCGGGCTCCTGGTTTTCGCCCAGCCAGGTCTTATAGGAGTCGTAGCCGCTCATGGCCATGTAACCCTTGGACCCGTAAAAAATGTTTCCGATCGTATTCTTGGGCCGTTTCGGGGAACTCCCGCCGGAGGCTCCCCGGAAGCCGGGCACGCCCTTGCCGCCGAATTCCGGTGTGCCGATGCCGCATTCGTGATTACTGATCCAGTGCCGGACCTCGAACACCATCAGCTTGCGCTTCCCGTCGGGAAGGTTGAATTCAAAGTTGCAGTTGAGTGTGTTCGGAGTCTCCTGGTCGTCGTCGAACATGAAGTGGCCGCCGATGGCCGAGACCTTGTTGGGATACTTCACGCCCAGCCCCCAACGGGCCAAGTCCACCTGATGAACGCCCTGATTGCCCAGGTCTCCGTTGCCCGTGTCCCAGATCCAGTGCCAGTTGTAATGAAAGCGGTTCGGGGTGAAGGGCTTCATCGGGGCCGGTCCGGTCCACAGGTCGTAGTGGACTCCTGCGGGGACCTTCGCGGACGGGGTGTGGCCGATCGTCTTCCGCCATTTGAAGCAGAGACCCCGCGCCATATAGACTTCACCGATCAGCCCTTCGCGCATTTTTTGGACACCTTCGAGGATGGCTTTCCCCGTCCGGCTGTTGGTTCCGTGGGAAACGATGCAGTTGTATCGCTCGGCGGCGTGAGCCAGTTGTCGGCCCTCCCACCAACTGTGGGAGCAGGGTTTTTCAATATAGGCGTCTTTCCCCGCCTGGCAGGCCCAGATGCCCATCAGCGAGTGCCAATGGTTGGGGGTGGCGATCGAGACGGCATCGATGGATTTGTCCTCGAGCAATTGCCGGTAATCGAAATAGGTCTTCGGCTCGGGAAGGCCCATCTGTTTCATGTCCGCCAAGCGTTCCTGGATGATGTTTTCATCGATATCGCAGACGGCGGCTACCTCGACGTTGGCAAGCTGGGCATACCGCTTGATGTGGGAGAACCCCTGGCCGCGAATGCCGATCACGGCGACCCGTACCCGGTCGTTCGCGCCGAAGACCCTCTCCGGCTCGGTGATGAAGTGAGCTCCACCGATTGCGGCCAGCCCCGCGCCGCGCGTCGCCGTTGATTTGAAAAATTCCCGGCGGGTGATTGCGTTCTGGTTGGACATGAGTACCTCCTGATGTTTCGTATGAAATCCTAAAGTACCATAAATGAGCAGAATGAGCGTCCTGCTTTCATTTTAGACTCACTCGATGCCCCGACAGCGTTGCCGGGAATGTTTCCACGCATCCCGACGCGAAGATTCAGGGCGACGGTCAGGTCTCGGCCTCAACGCCTGGCCTTCGCCGCCGTTCCCCGCCTTTGCAGAATCCAGAAAAACAGCCATCCCATGGCGACCCCGAAAATCGTTCCGAGAATGATGCCGACGGTCAGGTGGGCCTGGACGTGAGTCCAGGGGTCGAGTTCGGTCGCGTGTTTCGCTATCGTATAGATGTTTTCTCGCCCGGTGAAGATGGGAAAAGCAAGGGCCAGAGCCACCAGGAATTGTCCCCAAAAAGTCAGCAGGAAGCTCATCAGGACGATGTTGGTGTAGCCGCCGAATTTCTTATTGTGAATCAACAGGACCGCCAACAAGATGGAGACCATGGTCGTGACGGCTACACTGCAGATGCGAGCCAGGAACAGGGGGGCCTCGGCGGCGTACAGCACCAGGCGAAGTGCCCAAACTCCTGTGATCAGCCACAGTAACGGCGCCACCAAGCGCAAATGGTCCCGCAGTCCCTGTCCTTGGATCTTCATGGGGCCTCCTCGGCCGGGTGAGTGGCCCGGACGAGCAGAAGGGTCACGTCGTCTTCCATCTGGTTGCCCGCCCAGGTTTGCACTTCTCGCATCACTTCCTGTTGAATTTGATCCAGCGATTTTGCGCGATTCGCCGCAACGATGCGCTCCAGGCGGGATTCTCCGAAGTCCTCTCCTCGATGGATTCCCGCCTCCGTCAGGCCGTCCGAATAGAGCACGATTATATCCTGGGGATGAAGAGCGATTTTACCGACCTCAAAATCCAATTCCGGAAAAATTCCCAGCGGTGGCGTGGTGGCATGAAGCCGGGCGCTCTCAGCGGACCCCAGCACCAGGGGAGGGTTGTGCCCCGCGTTGATATAGCTGAGGCAGCGTTTCGCTCCGTCCCACTCCGCATAGACGAACGTGGCGAATTTTTCCCCGCCGGTGACTTCATGCAGGTGGTGATTGAGTTGGGAACATATTTCGGCGGGAGACC
Source organism: Terriglobia bacterium (assembly GCA_965222885.1). Lineage (GTDB taxonomy): Bacteria > Acidobacteriota > Terriglobia > UBA7540 > JAPUME01. The sequence goes on along the minus strand of OZ244973.1, from coordinate 2,936,467 downwards.
AGGCGGCTTTGGCCAGGGTGCGACAAACCGCTTGCAGATTGGACATCAGCATTGCCGCCGAAATGCCCTTGCCGCTAATGTCCCCGAGGGTGAAAAACAGTCGGCCGTTGTTGAGCCGCATGACGTCATAGTAATCGCCACTGACGCCCCAGGCGGGAATGCACGTGCCGGAGAATTCGAGACCCCCGTTTCGCGGAAATTCGCGGGGAAACAGCCCCTGCTGCACCTCCCGAGCCAGGTCCAGCTCGGCTTCCTTGCGGGCCAGTTCCCGCCGGCTGGCTCGCAACTCGTGCTGGACGCGGTAGAGCGCCAGGCCGAGGATTCCCGCCGCCGTCGTGCCGGCGAATGTCAGACTCCAGGTCACCAACAGCGACATGAAATCGAGCGAGATCGTGACCGGCGAGCCGCGGCCGGCGAACGTCAGATTCCAGGTCGCCACCAGCGACTCTGCCAGTAGGCCCCGGCCTAAATAGAGCAGCAGGCCGGCTCCCCCCAAAACGCTCGCCAAGTAGATTCTTTCCCGCATGTCCTTGCCTGACCCTCAAGACACAAACGCCCATGTTACAGGGGGCCGGATGTGACAGAGGGTCGGGTCGCTTCCGGCTTCATCTTTCCCTAGAATCATACGCCAGCAGCATTCCCGTTCCAAGTTTGGAGTTTTACGAGGTGAGAAGTGAGAGGTTACAGGTTACAGGTGGCAGATACCTCAGTATGCAAAGGTCTATGGGCTACCAACAATTTTTTCTGGTCGGTATAGAACCTTTCAGGTTTGCGCCAGCGACCTCTTGTTCAAGGTTCTACGGGGAAGTGCCACCCAGAGGGCAGTGCCGGGTAGCGGTGAGGCGACGAGTCTTATGAATTCTGTGATTCCACCAATTGCTTGGCGCGGGCGGCAGCGCGGACGACGGCTTTGATCAAGGTCACTCGAAGGCCGCCCTGTTCGAGTTCCAGCAGCCCATCGATGGTGCAGCCGGCCGGAGTGGTGACCACGTCTTTCAATTTGGCGGGATGTTCCTTGCTTTCGAGCACCATGGCCGAGGCTCCCAGCAGCGTCTGGGATGAGAGCTCGGTGGCAAGCTCTCTGGGCAAACCCAGCTTCACGCCGGCTTCCGCCAGCGATTCGATAATCATGTACACGTAGGCGGGTCCGCTGGCGCTCAGTCCCGTGATGGCGTCCATGTGTTTCTCGTCCACCACGGCGGTCCGGCCCATGGAGTGGAAGATTCTCTCGGCCAGTTCCACGTCCGCTGCGGTGGCGTGGCGGCCGCCGCAGATTGCGGTCATGCCCTGGCGCATCAGGCAGGGAGTGTTCGGCATGGCGCGTACCACGCGCACCGAGCCCCCCATTTCGCGCTCGATCAGTCCCGTGGTGACCGAGGCCGCCACGGAGATCAGGAGAACGTCCTGCCGGAGATGGCTCCGGATTTGGTGAAGGAAGTCTTGCATCTGCTGCGGCTTCAGACAGATCAGAACCAAATCGGCCTGATTCACGGCCTCCACGTTGTCGGTCCCCGAGTGAACTCCGTACTTCTCCCGGATGTAGCGGACCCGTGGCTCGTGGGCCGCCGTAGCCGAGACGCGGCCAAGCGGAACGAACTGCGAACTCAGGATCCCCGCCAGCAGCGCCTCGCCGAGCTTGCCGGTGCCGATCAGCCCCAGCTTTTTTACTCCGGGCCGTGCGGCGGAGGAAGCTGCGCGGGCCTTCCGCAAGCGCTTGGAATCCGGTCCAGTTTTTGCAGGCAAAGAAATCCTCTCCTTCCCGGTGAGTTCTCGTGCGGTCCACCCGCAAAGTGCGACAACTCAGGGAAATCGGCAGGAATCATCCGTTTGGATGAGTTCCGGGCGCCGGCTCAGGAAGAGACGGATGATTCTTCCGGTTTTTTCGTCCAGGCCATCATCTTGCGCAGATCGCGGCCGACTCTCTCGAGCAGCAGATCGTCGTCTTCCTGCCGCATTTTCAGGAAGCCTTCTCTGCCCTTGGCGTTTTCCTCCATCCACTCGCGGGCAAAGGAGCCGTCCTGAACTTCGGCGAGAATCTTCTTCATTTGTTGTTTGGTGTGATCGTCCACCACGACGGGCCCGCGCGTGTAGTCGCCGTACTCGGCCGTATCGCTGACCGAATACCGCATGTAGCTGAGGCCGCCTTCATAGATGAGGTCCACAATCAGCTTCAATTCGTTCAGGCACTCGAAGTAGGCGATTTCGGGCTGATAGCCCGCCTCGACCAGGGTATCGAACGAGGCTTTGATCAGCGCGGTAGCCCCGCCACAGAGAACCGATTGCTCACCGAACAGGTCCGATTCGGTCTCTTCCTTGAAGGTCGTCGCGATGACGCCGGCGCGCAGACACCCCAGCCCCAGGGCGTAGGCCAGGGCAACGGGCAATGCATTGCCCGTCGAGTCCTGCTCGATGGCGACCAGTCCCGGCACGCCTTGACCTTCGATGAACAGCTCCCGCAGGCGGTGACCCGGCGATTTGGGGGCGATCATCGCCACGTCCACTTCCTTGACGGGGACGACGAATTGGTAATGAATGCTGAATCCGTGGGCGAACATGAGCATTTTTCCCGGCGTAAGGTGAGGCTCCAGCACCTCCTTGTAAAGATTCGGCTGCAAGTGGTCGGGAATAAGAACGACGATGATGTCGCCCTGCCGGGCGGCCTCGCCCGGATCATAAACAGGCAAACCCGCCTTTTCCGCCTTCGCTCGCGACTTGCTGGTCGGCGGCAGACCCACCACCACCTTGACTCCGCTGTCATGCAGATTCAGCGCATGGGCGTGTCCTTGGCTGCCGTAGCCGATGACCGCAACGGTCTTGTTCTTTAACGGTTCCAGGCTCCCATCGGCCTCATAATAGACTTTTGCCATAAAGTATTCTCCTCACTCGATAGTCCCATTCGCCCAGCTTCGAATTCCGCGGGGGGAAATATGTTCATCAATAAATAAAGGATGCGCTGTGCTTCTGTCAAGAGACGGGGTGAATGGGGCTCGTCTCAACGTGGGCAAAGGAGAGAAAAGTTCCTCCGGAGATGCCCCGCAGAGTTTTGCGCAGCCTCCTCTTCCCCGGAATTTCCAACAGGTAATGACCCCGGCTGGCAAAGATCAACCGAGTGCCCGGGAACGTCGGAAGCAGGGATTCGGTCATTTCCGTGGAGGGGTCGCGCGCGGAAAGGAAGACGAAGCTGGCCGCCTCACTCTCCTCATGCCGGTAGTAGGCAACCCGGCAGATCTCGGGAGTTTTTCTCAGGAAATGGAACATATGGGTCATGCGGTCTTCCGGGCATTCCACGACGGTCATTAGCGAGAGGGTGGCTGGCCCGGAGGTCGCTGCCAGCGTGACCAGTTTTATCCCTTTCCGCCGGAAGATGTCGGTCAGGCGACAAAGGGCGATCGGGTCGCTCTCCATATCGAGCGAAATCAGCCATGAAGCCGGAGCGTTTATTTGCCTACCCTCCTGATCCAAGCATGTTTCGTGGGTTGGGAAAAAGGTCTTCCTTGCGGTGACTCCCGGAAGTGAAACAAGCTAGTAGGCCCACAGGTCATCCACCGTCTCTTCTTCAAAGTCAGCCACCGGCTGCGGCGGGGCAACGATCATGTCGGCCAAAGCCGCGCCGGGGGGGATGATGGGATAGACGTTCTCGCGAGGATCTACCATGAAATCAATTAGTTTCGGTTCCCGGTCCGACAGAAAGCGGTGAATCGCCCCGGGCAATTCCCTGGGATGATCCACTCGAACGGCGCGAATCCCGAATGATTCGGCCAGCTTCACAAAGTCCGGCGAATAGGTCAGGTCCACGTCACAGTAGCGCTGCTCGAAGAATATCTCCTGCCACTGCCGCACCATGCCCAGACACCGGTTGTTGATGATGGCGATCTTGACCGGCAAGCGGTTCTGCCCCACCGTGGCCAGGTCCGGCATGGTCATCTGAAAGCCGCCGTCACCCAGAATGGCGATGACTTGGCGGTCGGGCCACGCCATCTGCGCCCCGATGGCTGCCGGGAAGCCGTAGCCCATGGCTCCCAGCCCGCTCGAGGAGAGGAACGTGCGGGGCTCTGAGAAGGGATAAAACTGCGCCGCCCACATCTGGTGCTGCCCCACGTCCACGGTCACGATGGCATCTCGCCGGGCGGCATGGCCAAGCGACTCGATTACATGCTGGGGTTTCAACAGCTCTGCCTTTTCATACTTCAGGGGATGCTTTTCACGCCAACCGCTGATCTCGGCCAGCCAGGCCTGCCTTTCCGGTGGGGCGGCCCGATGGTTTCGCCGCTGAAGTTCCGCGATCAGTGCCTGGAGGGCTTCACGAGCATTGCCCACCAATGCCAGGTCCACGTTCACGTTCTTGTTGATCTCCGAGGGGTCCACGTCGAAGTGTATTTTTCGGGCCTGGGTGGCGAATCCACCGATTCGTCCCGTGACCCGGTCGTCGAACCGCGCTCCCACGGCAATCAGAAGATCGCAGTGGCAGATAGCCTGGTTGGTGGCGTAGGAGCCGTGCATCCCCAGCATTCCGAGCGAGAGTGGGTGACGGGCGGGGAAGGCTCCCAGGGCCATGACGGTGGTCGTCACTGGAATGTGCGTCAACTCGGCCAGCTCGAACACCTCGTCGGACGCCTCGGAGTGGATCACTCCTCCGCCCACGTAGAAGACGGCTCGTTGGCTCGCCAGGATCATCTCGGCGGCCTGCTCGACTTCCTCCCGGCCCCATTCCCGCGTATATTGCCGTTGAATTTGGCCGGCAGTGGGATGGAATGTGGGCTTGACTTGTTGAATCAAAATGTCTTTAGGAATATCCACCAGGACCGGACCGGGACGGTCTGACAGAGCCGTTACAAAGGCTTGGTGGACGATTTCGGGAATGTCTTCGGTCTTTCGCACCAGGAAGTTCTTCTTGGTCGCGGGCATGCTGATGCCGATGGTGTCGCACTCCTGAAAGGCGTCCTTGCCGATCATGGGAGCGGGCACCTGCCCGGTAAAAGCCACCACGGGAATGGAATCCATCAGCGCGGAGGTCAGTCCGGTAATGAGATTCGTCGCGCCGGGTCCTGAGGTAACCAGACAGACTCCCGGCTTACCCGTCACCCGTGCGTAACCGTCGGCACCGAACACGGCGGCCTGCTCGTGCCGTACCAGGATGTGCCGCAGCTTGGTGCTATAGAGTGAGTCATAAAGAGGCAGAACCGCTCCCCCGGGATAGCCGAAGATAACTTCTACTTTTTCCTGGATAAGACTTTCCAGCAGGATTTCCGCGCCTGAGATTTTAGGAGCCATGACCCAGTGCCTTTCTTGAATACCTACCTACCGGTCGGTAGGTAAATAAGCTAACATTCAATCCATCCGTTGTCAATATATATAGATGATAGGGGGTCCCATGCGACTCTTTGCAAGGACTATAGACTCACTTTGGCGGACCCGGAAGCCGGTGCGCAGGATGGCCGCCGAGGTTGAGATATATCAATAACTCGTTTGGATTCAGATCACTGCGGTTTGGTTGGGAGAAGCGGTGTAACGCCAAGGTGCCTTTGGAAGCCAAGTGGAAAAACGGGTGTGGGTATGTGTGGGTCGAGCGGCATGACGGAATAGCCTGAGCAATCTCATTCCGGTTTCCATCGCAGGAGGAGCTTGCGGGCGGCGGCGACCTCGTCGAGTCGAGTCAAGCGGGTAGTGTGCGGAGCCTGGAGAACCACTTCGGGCTGATTTTCCGTCTCCTTGGCGATGGCCAGCATGGCCTCGATGAACTGGTCGAGCTCGCTTTGGTCAGCGCTCTCGGTGGGCTCAATCATCAAGGCGCCGGGAACGATCAGTGGGAAGGCGGTCGTGTAGGGGTGGAACCCGTAGTCGATCAGACGCTTGGCGATATCCATGGTCCGCACGCCGTTGCGGGCCTGACGGCGGTCCGAGAAAACGCACTCGTGAAGGCAAGGCTCATCATAGGGCAGATCGTAGCTTTTCTTTAATCGGGACTGGATATAGTTCGCATTGAGGACGGCGTCCTCGGTGGTCTGGCGCAGACCTTCAGGTCCATTGGCCAGAAGATAGGCCAAGGCGCGAACGGCCATGCCGAAATTGCCGTAAAAGGCGCGCACGCGGCCGATGCTCTTAGGACGCTTGCCGTCGGCGAAGTAGCGGCCCTCGGCGTCCCGCTCGATGGTCGGGGAAGGCAGGTAGGGTTCCAGGATGGATTTCACCGCCACGGGACCCGAGCCGGGTCCTCCGCCCCCGTGGGGCGTCGAGAAGGTCTTATGAAGATTCAGGTGCATCGCGTCCACGCCGAAGTCTCCCGGCCGACTCACGCTTACCAGCGCATTCATGTTGGCCCCATCCATGTAAAGCAAGGCGCCTCGGGAATGGAGGATTTCGGTGATTGCGAGAATTCTGTCCTCGAAGATGCCGAGAGTATTAGGATTGGTGAGCATCAGCCCGGCCACGTCTTCGGTAGCGGCGCGCGCAAGCTCGTCGAGATCAATGCAGCCGCGGCGGTTCGATTTGAGCTTTTGAATCTGGTAGCCGGCCAGGGTGGCACTGGCGGGATTGGTGCCGTGGGCCGAGTCCGGAACCAGAATGATCTTGCGAGTCCGGCCTCGGTCCGTCAAATAAGCGCGGATCATCAACAGCGCGGTCAACTCGCCCTGCGCGCCCGCCGCCGGTTGCAGCGATACCCGGTCCATTCCGGTAATTTCCTTCAGGCTGAGCTCGAGCTCGAAGAGAATCTTCAGGCATCCTTGCGCTGCCTCGGTCGGCTCATAAGGATGATCCGTGGCCAAACCCTCCAGCCGCGCGACCACTTCATTAACGCGGGAGTTGTACTTCATCGTGCAGGAACCGAGCGGATAGAGGCCGGTATCCACGCCGTAATTCCAGGTCGAAAGGCGTGTGAAGTGCCGGACCACGTCCAGCTCGGATACCTCGGGAAACCCGGGAATCTCCTGCCGGAGGTTCTCAGTCCCCAGAACCTGTTGGGGATCGACGGCCGGTACGTCCGGGGGCGGCAGAGTTGCGCCGACTTTACCCGGTGAGGATCGCTCGAAAATCAACGCTTCGTCTTGGGTGACGTGCGGTCGCAGAGGAGTCGTGCGGTCGGCCATGGCGGGTTATCCACCTAAGGGTCGAGTCTCTTCGGATGAGGAGAAGTCATTTCGGCCGTCGATGCGATGCGGGAGCCTCCCGCATCCGCGAGGCTGCCGTGGTGATTGCGAAAGATTCTTCATAGACCTCTCCCATGCGGTCGATGGACACCCGGCTTGCGGTTTCCGTGGCGCAGACCAGCAGGGCGTTTTTCAATTCCGGATAGAAACGTCCCAGGGCGACTCCACCCAGGATTTTTTCCTGTCGCAGCTTTTTCAGTAACCTTTCCGGTTCTTCGGGCAGCATGAGAGTGAATTCATTGAAGGTCTTTCCGGTGAAAGCCGACCGGACCCCAGGGGCCGGCGTGAGTCGGCGCATCGCATATTGCGCTTTGGCGAGATTGAGCTCGGCCAGCCGCCGCAGTCCCTGTTTTCCCAGCAAAGAGAGGTAGATCGTCGCCGTGAGAGCGCACAGCGATTGATTGGTGCAGATGTTCGACGTGGCTTTTTCGCGGCGGATGTGCTGCTCGCGGGTGGCCAGAGTAATCACGTAGCCCGTGCGCCCCTCCGAATCGTGCGTTTGCCCCACCAACCTTCCGGGCATCTGCCGCACATATTCCCGACGTGTGGCCAGCAGGCCCAGGTAGGGGCCGCCGAAGGCGACCGGGATCCCGAACGATTGCCCCTCGCCGCAAACAATGTCGGCTTGGGTGGGAGGGTTGACCCGCGCCAGCGAGAGGGGTTCGGTGACGGTCGCCACCAGCAAGGCTCCGTGGTGCCGAGCCAACTGGGTGACGGGGGCGTAGTCTTCGAGAACGCCGAAAAAATTCGGCGACTGAATCACCACGGCGGCGGTGTCGGAGGAAAGGCTTTTCTCCAGACTTTTGCAATCCAATTTCCCGGATCGGGCAAAAGGGATCTCCTGGGTCTCAATTTCCTGATGGCGAAGGTAGGTGGCCAAGATCTGCCGGTATTCGGGATGGACGCTGCGGGCGACCAGCACTCGGCGGCGGCGGGTGATGCGCAGGGCCATCAAGACCGCTTCGGTCATGGCGGTGGAGCCGTCGTAGAGAGATGCGTTTGCGACCTCCATGCCGGTCAGCAGGCAGATCAAGCTTTGAAATTCAAAGAGGGCCTGGAGGGTCCCTTGTGCGATCTCGGCCTGATAGGGCGTGTAGGCCGTAAAGAATTCGCCCCGGGAGATCAGGGAATCTACGACCGCCGGTCGGTGGTGCGAGTAGGCTCCCGCGCCGAGAAAGGAGGCGTAGTCTTTCCCGCTCTGCCGGGACGCTTCGCGAAAATAATCCAGAATTTCCATCTCCGAGAGTGGGCCGGGAAGATCGAGCGGGCGCTGCAGGCGGATGGCTTGGGGAATCGGCTCGAAAAGCTCCGCGACCGAGGAGCGGTCGATGGCTTTCAGCATTCTCTTTCGGCTCTCCGGAGAGTTGGGAAGATAGTGCATCAGTGGCTGCCTTCTTCTTCCTTGAGGTATTCCTCGTACTGGTCGGCGGAAAGCAGTTGATCTATTTCTCCGTGGTCCCGGAGGCGGAGGCGGAGGAGCCAGGCTTCGCCGTGAGGGTCGCTGTTGAGCTTTTCGGGCGTGGACTGGACCGTTTCATTCACCGCGACCACTTGCCCGGAGACCGGCGCGTAAATCTCGGAAACCGCCTTGACGGACTCCACGGTGCCGAAGGATTCCCCCAACGTAAGCTGCTCGCCGGCTTTCGGCAGCTCGACGTACACGATGTCGCCCAATTCCTTTTGCGCATATTCGGTAATCCCGATGGTTCCCGTGTCGCCGTCCACACGAATCCATTCGTGCTGTTGGGTGTAATAAAGCTCTTGCGGATACATGGAAAGATTTGACTCCTGGTGGTGGCCTTTGGGAATTCCTATCGGGAGCGTCGGTAAAAGGGCAGTGGAACGATTCGCGCCGGCTGCCGTTGGCCGCGAATGCCCACTTCCAGGGCAATTCCCACCTGGGACCATTTTACCGGGACATAGGCCAGAGCGATGTTCTTTTGCAAAAAAGGGGCCACCGAGCCGCTGGTTGCATGCCCCACCTGTTTATCCTCGGCAAAGACGGGATACCCGTCGCGGGCGATACCGCGGGCCGACATCTCCAGCCCGACCAGCCTCCGGCGGACTCCCTGCTCTTTCTGGCGGATCAGTGCCTCTTGTCCGATGAAGGGTCCCTTATCGAGTTTGCAAATCCATCCCAGGCCGGCTTCCAGCAAGGTAATGTTCGCGTCGAGTTCATGTCCATAGAGCGGATAGCCGGCTTCGAGTCGCAACGTGTTTCGGGCCCCCAGACCCGCTGGCCGTAACCCGGATGTCCGGCCTTTTGCAAGCAGTTGCGTCCATACCCGCCGCGACTCTGCGGGTGGAAAATAGAATTCAAATCCGTCCTCCCCGGTGTACCCGGTCCGTGCCAGCAGACCCCTGACACCACAACAGCGGGTGAGGACGAATTCAAAGTAGCGCAACCGGCTCAGGTCGGCCTCGACTCGAGGCGCCAGAATTTCCTCCGCTCTGGGTCCCTGCAGGGCCAATTGGGAATAGTTTTCGGAGGTGTCGAGGACCTCCGCCTCCAGACGGTTCTGTTTCGAGATCCAATGATAATCCTTTTCCGTATTGGCAGCATTCACGCAGAAAAGGAACCGCTCGTCACTCAATCGGTGAACGATGCAGTCATCGACGGCCGCTCCGTTGGGATAGGTCAGGGCGGTATATTGAGCGTGCCCATCTTTGAGCCGGGAGGCGTCGTTCGAGGTTACCTGCTGGACCAAGCCCAGGGCCTGGGGGCCCCGAACCTCGATCTCTCCCATGTGGCTGACATCAAAAAGGCCGGCGGCGTTGCGGACGGCCAAGTGTTCCGCGATGATGCTTCCGTAATCGACCGGCATCGTCCAGCCCCCGAACTCCACGAGGCGGGCGCCGGTGGATTTGTGAGTGTCAAAGAGTGCGGTCCGTTTGCCGGTGACACTACCTTGGTTCGTCAAGCCTGCGGTGCCCTTTACTGGCTTCCCAATGAGGGGCAAGCTAACACACTCTATTTTCGAGTGTCAAGGATGTGTGCGGGTTCAGTACATATGAGACTGGGTCAGGTGGCCTTCCATGTGGCAAAGGTACTCCATGGGCGTCCTCATGTCCAGGGTTCGGTGAGGTCGGAGGTGGTTGTAGAAGTGTTGGTATTCGGTGAGGGCAGCGCCGGCTGCGGCGACGGTGAGTTCGCCGGTGTAGAGGTTCCAGAACTCGACGCGGGCGCTGTCGTTGGCTCGTTCGACGCAGCCATTGAACTGCGGTCGTCGAGGAGGCAGGACAAACTGGGGGATGTCGAGTTGCTGGCAAGCTTGCTCGAACTCGGCCCTGAACTCGGAGCCGCCGTCGACCTGGACGGAATGGAGGGGGAAGGGCAGGTCCTCGATCACGGCCTGCAGGAAACGTTGGGCGTTACGGGCGGTGGCGCGGGAGTAGACACGGGTCACCATGTGCTTGCCGACCGGAGAGACGGCCCGGAACTCCTTGAGATGGGTGCCGTCGAGGGACACCGACAGGTGATCGATCTGGACGAGTTGGCCGGGTTGGGTGGCCCGGGTGCCGTAGCACCAGCGTTGGGCGTGGCCCTGGTGGAAGGAGCGGCGCTTTTTCAGCTTGACGCGCCCCCGGCAGAAAGCGCAGGGGCGGATACGACCGAGCCGCACCCCTTTGGCGAGGATGCGGCCAACGGTGGATTCACTGAGATGAATGCCCTGGCGGGCGAGCAGAACCCGTAGAGGTCGCTTGCCCATGAAGGGATAGTGGCGCCGCAAGGTCCAGACTTGGCGCTGCTGGGCTGGCGTCCATTGCCGGGATCGGGTGCGTTGCGGACGCCGGCTGAGGGCTGCCAAGCCGTGCGGGCCACGATTCCGGTAGCGCGCTGCCCAGCGGAAGTAGGTGGCTCTCGACCAGCCGATGGCACGCAGGGCGGTCTGCTGGGAGCAACCCTCGGCCCGCAGGTCTCGGTAGGTTTCCAGTTTGTGCCGTCTTTTGACCGCCGCGGCGGGCAGCGTATCATCGACTTTGAAACGGCGGTAAGAGGGGATGCGTAGAGATTGGATCTGCATGGTTCAGGCTCCTTGGGTTTCTGGGTAGAAACGAAAGGCTACCTGAAGTGGCGCTCCGGTTCATTACGAGGGGGCGGGGCCATTTTGCCGGCGTCGCGTCTCCTGCTCCGGTCGCTCCGCTCCCTCCGCAGGAGACGCGCACACGTCCCTCGGACTTCATCGGGATGGGTCCCATCCGTCGCCCCGGACCAGTCTCACATGTGTCTGAACCCGCACAGGATGGCATGGCGGGCGGTGGCTCTTGCTTTTCCCGATTGAATCCAACAGAATGGCGTCGGAGTAGCTCTTCCCGAACCCACGGGAGAGGAGTGAGGGATGGCCGATAAGGTTTTTAGTTGCAGCCGCTGTGATCAGCCCGAGGATCAATGCGATTGCGCCCGTTCTTGCGCCCTCTGCCACTCGTCTTATGGAATTCGGCTCTGCGAGGACGGCTTATACTATTGTAACGATTGCCGCGACGACTGCGATTATCGTACCCAGGAGCAGGTGTGATCGGCTCGTTATGTGTAGTCTATCGGAACGAAGTGGTAAATCGAAAACTCTTGACGCCTGGAGTCGGGTCAGGCTTTCCGTCTTTTAGCGGGCCGCGGCCCGGCCGGTGATGGCCTCGCGCAATCCTTCCAGCAGCCCTTCCAGCCTGGCTTGGCCATGCTCCAGCCGCGCCACGCGCTCGGCAAGCTGCTTCATGTCCTCCCGCAGCCGCGCCATGTCCTCTTGCAACCGCGCTTCCAGCCGTGCCACGTCCTGCCGCAACCACGCGAACAAGCCAACCAGGAGCAGGGCCAAGCCAACTCCGACGGACAAAACGGCAATGATTTCCCCGCTCATATTTCCTCCCAATTCAGTCGGCCCATTTTGCCACGGTTGCGAGAGAAGAACCACAGAGAAACACCCCGACCACAAGGGAGGGAGAGAGTCGTGTTACAGGAGCAAGAGAATCACCACCCACATAAGGAAGATCGGGAGCCACGTCATGAGGAAATCGTAATCTTCATCGTGATTCATCCGGCCTGTTCTCCCACGCCCCCAGGCCCTTAACCGGGATTTCCATTTGGGCGCTGGCACAGCCGCAGTATATATCACCGGCTTGAGCCCTACAAGTTCTGGACAAACGCGCCCCCCTGCCCGCCCGGCGTAAGACACCGGATCCCACGGCCATCCACGTTGCTTGACCCGTTTCACCCTTGGCAGCAAAGCCCTGTTTTTCGGGCTCCTAACCAACCCAGGAGAAAACCTCTTTCCAAGGCCGGTACGGTGTCCCCCATCCTGTGAACGAGTACAATGACTGTTTTCTTCCGGCCTGGAGTGCTACTCTGAAGCCAGCCACGATCACCATGCAGGTGAGGGGCGGGTTGGGGTTCTTGCGCTCGCCGTGCCGCCCGCCGAAGGGGATTTTGCCGGTTTCATCATGAGAATCGCTCTGGCGCAGATCAACACCACCGTCGGTGACTTTGACGGCAATGCGGAAAAGATTCTGGAATTCACCCGCCGAGCCCAGGCCCGAGGGGCCGGCTGGGTGGTATTTCCGGAAATGGCTCTCTGCGGCTATCCCCCCCGCGATCTACTGGAAAAACCTGCCTTCCTGGAACGTGGCGAGGCGGAACTACATCGGCTGGCGGGCCGACTGCCGGATGTTCCTGTTCTGGTTGGCTACGTCCGCCCCTCGCGCATCCGGGAGGGAAAACCGGCAGCCGACGCGGCGGCGCTGCTGGGCGGCGGCAAAGTCTTGCTGGATTATACGAAGGTCCTCCTGCCGACCTATGACGTCTTCGACGAAGGACGCTATTTCGAGCCCGGCTGCGCACCCGCAGTCTATCGGTGGGGCTCGCGGCAGATAGCGACTACGATCTGCGAGGATATTTGGAACGATAAGAACTTTGGGGAGAAACGCCTCTACGTTCGCGACCCCGTGCAAGAAGCCGTGCGGCAGGGAGCAGACCTCCTGATTAACATCGCCGCCTCTCCCTTCACCGTGGGAAAGATACGACTCCGGGAGAAGATGCTGCGGCGGATCGCCACCGCACATCATCTTCCTGTGGTTTACGTCAATCAAGTAGGGGGCAACGACAGTTTGGTCTTTGACGGCTCGAGCCTCGCCCTGGATGCCGGCGGAAGCGTTCGAGCCCGCGCCCGCTCCTTCCAGGAAGACCTGGTTCTGTTCGACACGGCAGGGGAGGAAGAAGTCCACCCGGGTCCGGATTCTGAGATGGAAGCGGTCCATCGGGCCTTGGTACTGGGCACGAGGGATTACGTCGCCAAGTGCGGTTTCCAGAAGGGGCTGGTGGGCTTGAGCGGCGGCATCGACTCATCGGTTGTGGGGGCCATCGCGGCGGAGGCGTTGGGACCGGAGAACGTCATCGGGGTCAGCATGCCCGGACCTTACTCTTCGCCGGGCAGCCGGCGGGATGCGGAGGCACTGGCGAAGATTCTGGGGATTCAATTGCATAGAATCCCCATTACGCCCCTCTTCGAGTCTTATCTCACGGCGCTCGATCCGGTCTTTGCCGGGTTTCCGCGCGATGTTACCGAAGAAAATATCCAGGCGCGCATTCGCGGCAACGTGATGATGGCGCTTTCGAATAAGTTCGGCGCGCTGCTGCTCGGCACGGGAAACAAGTCGGAACTGGCCGCCGGATACTGTACTCTCTATGGAGACATGGCCGGAGGACTGACGGTGATCTCCGATGTTCCCAAGACGATGGTTTATCAGTTGGGGCGACACATCAACCGCGCACGGGAGATCATACCCCAAGCGTGCCTGGAGAAAGCTCCTTCGGCCGAGTTGCGGCCCGATCAGACCGACCAGGACACTCTGCCCCCCTACGATATTTTGGATACCATCATCCGGTCCTACATCGAAGAAAATCTGAGCGCCCGGCAGATCGTGGAAAAATACCGACTGGATTTCGACGTCGTCAAAAAAACGATGCTGCAATTAAACCGAGCCGAGTATAAGAGGCAGCAGGCTCCTCCCGGCCTGAAGGTGACGACCAAGGCATTCGGCATCGGCCGCCGCTACCCGATCGCGCAAAAGTTTTTTGAATAGGCGAGGGTCTGTTGCGAGGATCGTGACGATGACGACCTCATCGGCAGGTGGCGGCGAGGAGCAGGGAAGCGCCGTCCGAGGAATCGAAGGATGAAGGTTGAATCACGGACCATTGCCGACGTGCGGCCCTACGACGGCAATCCGTGCAAGATTCCCAAAGCGGCCTTCGGCAGTCCGGCTTCCACCAGCCGATCGTGGTCGATGCGGAAAGCGCCGTGATTGTCGGTCATACGCGGCTGTTGGCGGCTTTCCGCCGATGTGGGTTCTCTTCTTCGGTGAGCATGAATCCTCGCTAGACGGCGATGCGCAATTGCATCCCCAAAGCGCGAGTAATTTTCATTACCGTGGCGAAGGTGGGGTTGCCGTTTTCGGACAACGCCTTATACAGCCCTTCGCGGGTCATCCCGATTTTGCGGGCCAAGCGGCTCATGTTTTGGGCTCGCGCGATATCGTTCAGGGCGGCGCGAATCAGACTGCCGTCGCCTGGGTCTTCATCCGCGCACGCTTCCAGGTAAAGACGAACATCTTCCTTGGTGCGCAGGTTTTCCGTGACATCCCAGCGGGTGAATGTTTCAGTCATGTCTCATCTCCAGTCTTGCGCCAACTGTTTGGCGCGTTCGATGTCGCGCTGTTGGCTGCCCTTGTCGCCGCCGCAGAGCAGGACAATGACGGTTGCGCCTTCGCGCATGAAATAGAGGCGATAACCCGGCCCGTAATGGACGCGCATCTCGGATATGCCGTCACCTACCGGCCTGGTGTCGCCGAAATTGCCCATCGAAGCGTTTCGCAAGCGAGCGTTGATGTGGGCGACTGCGCGGCGGTCCCGCAACCCCCGAACCTATCGCTTGAATGTGACGCTTTCTACGATTTCAATCAGGCGCACATTGTAAACTACAGTTTACACTCTGTCGAGCGTATGTTCGGCGAACCTAACCCATGACCACTCTCGCCCCCCTGACTCGAACGAACCGTTCTCCCGGAAAGTTTTTCAAGGTATGGGCCGAAAAGGCGAGAGGGTCATCGTAGTCGAATTGTGGATTCTTCTGCGGGATACAGGGGAGGGTATTATAGTAAGGGTTCATTGCGGCAGAAACAGAGTCATGGGACCCGGATTGGTTATGCAGCGATTGGTTGTGAAGCGGGGGTTTTGCCGGCTCATCTTTTGCGCGCTCTGTTTTCTGGTGTGGGTGGGGCCGGTTGCTGCGGTCCGTTTGCCGCGTCTGGAAATTGAGACTCGCACTCTGGCCAACGGCCTTCGCGTGGTTCTGTTGCAGGAACACGCCTCGCCGGTTGTTACTCTCGAGGTGTGGTATCACGTCGGGTCGAAAGATGAAAAAGAAGGCCGGAGAGGATTCGCGCATCTGTTCGAGCACCTGATGTTTTCCGCAACCCGCAACTTGCGGCGAGGCCGCTTTGCCAGCGACATTGTTCGTTCCGGCGGGATCAGCAATGCTTATACCACGGAGGATGCTACGGTCCTGTGGGAAACTTTTCCTCGTCACTACCTGCGGCGCGTGCTTTGGCTGGAGGCCGACCGCATGCAGAATCTGGAAATCAGCGCGGAGGACCTGCGCCGGGAGATCCAAGTGGTCAAGGAGGAGAGACGTTTTCGCTTTGACAACTCACCGTACGGCACCGTGTTGGAATCCCTCTATCAGCATGCCTTCACGGTTCATCCTTACCGCCAAATGCCGATCGGTTCGATGCAGGACCTGGAGCAGTCCCGCCTCGATGAGGTTCGGGAGTTTTACCGGGTCCACTTCACGCCCAATCATGCTGCCCTCATCCTGGTCGGAGACTTTCAGGCGAAACAGGCCCTGGGTTGGATCAACCAGTATTTTGCCCCCATCCCTCGCGGCCCGGATGCACCGCGCCGACCTTCTCGCCGGGAGCCGGAGCAGTCCGCAAAGCGCGCTCTCCGCCTGCGCAAGAACGTGGCCCTTCCGGCCATCGTCAAGGGCTATCACATGCCCGAAGACGGAAGTCCTGATTCCTATCCCCTGAAGTTAATCGCCAGAATTCTCGCCGAAGGAGAAAGCTCGCGGTTATACCGGCGTCTGGTGGTCGAAAAGCAGAGCGCCCTGGACGTCCAAAGTGTCGGCAATTTTACCGAGCATCCGAACCTCTTTATGATTTACGCGCTCATGCATACCGGCTATGCGCCCGCCGATGGAGAACGCGAGATCGAGACCGAGCTCGAGCGGCTCCGGAGCGAGCCGGTCAGTAGCGAGGAGATCACGCGGGCCCGCAACCAGCTCTTCCGCGACCTTGCTCTCGAGCGCCGCCGCAGCAAATCTTTGGCGGACCTGCTCGGTTACGCTACCGTGATCCTGAACAACCCGCAGGCACCCAACCGGGAAATCAGTCGATTTTTGGCGGTTGCGCCCGACCAGATTCAAAGAGTGGCTCGCAAAATCTTTCGAGTGGAAAATCAAACCCTCCTGGAAATCTTTCCCGAAGAGCCCGCAGGGAAAGATGAGTAGATTTCCGTTCGGTTCACTGGATGGAACCGGAGAGATGCAATCCTTCATGAGTCGATGCGTTTCCGCCTTCAATATGATTCTGGTGCTGTGGGCGGGTTTAGCCTGGCTGCCGGGTAAGGATCCGCCACCGCCCGAGGCGGCCCCGATTGTGGAGCTGCCGCGCGCCACGTTCCGGCTCCTGCCCAACGGTCTGAAGCTGCTGCTGGTGGAGCGGCACTCCACGCCGCTGGTGACGCTGGCCCTGGTGGTGAGGTCGGGCGCAGCGGACGATCCGGAAGAACTTCCCGGAGTCGCCCAGATGGTCACCTACCTTCTCGACCAGGGCACCACGCGGCGGACGGACCGACGGATTGCCGAAGCTCTCGACCGTATGGGCGGAATGATTCAGAAAGAAGCCGAGTGGGACGATTCACTCCTGGCCTTCACGGTTCTGTCGGACTCTCTCGAAGAAGCTTCCGCGCTTTTGGCCGACCTGATTCTGAATCCTGTCTTTCCTCGGGAGGCCGTCGAACGCCAGCGGCAGCAGATGATCTCGGCCCTCCAACTGGCCTCGCAGGAGCCTTCCTATCTGGCGGATACGGTTTTCGAAAAGGTCTTGTTCCAGGCCAGTCGCTACGGACATCCGCTGGATGGAACCCTTGCCTCGTTGGGACGCATTCGCGCCGAGGACCTGCGCGCTTTTCACCGTCGCCACTATCGGCCCGAAAACGCAATCCTGGCTCTGGCGGGGGATTTCAAGCCACGGCGCGGGCGCAAGCTCGCCGAAAAGCACTTCGGCTCCTGGAAGTCCGGTAGCGCTGAGGCAGCCGGTCGTTCGCAGATCCCGGCCTTGCCCGCCTCTCGCCGCAGGATCATCGTCATCGACAAACCCGACGCAGTGCAGACCGAAATCCGCGTAGGGAATCTGGCGGTCCCGAGGAACAGCGAGGAATATGCGGCCATTGAGGTGGCCAACGAGATTTTGGGCGGCACCGCGCCCGACCGCCTGTTCGAGGCGTTGCGTATGGAGGAAGGGCTCATCTACGGCGTCGAGAGCCGCCTGGATGCGCGCAAGACCGCCGGCCATTGGGTGGTTGAGACGGCCACGCGGACCGGCGGGACCCTCAAGAGCCTGAAGATTATCCTGCGCGAGATGGATCGTCTGGCCACGCGGCGCGTCTCCCGCTCGGAATTTGAGATGGCCCGCTCCTACCTGACCGGGCACTTGTGGCTTGAGTTCGAATCGATGCAGGGCATCTCCGGTAAGCTGCTCGACCTGCTGGTCTATGACCTTCCCGCCGACTATTGGCATTCGCACGGTGAGCGGCTCGAAACTTTGACCCGCGACGACCTGCTCGAGGTCACGCGTAAGTGGCTGCGGCCTGAAAGCAGCTTGGTCGTGCTGGTGGGGGATGCCCAACAATTCCGCGACGGGTTGGAGCCGTTCGGTAAGGTTGATATGATTCCTCTCTCGTCATTGGACCTGGACGCGCCGACTCTGGGACTCGACGCCACGGAGCCGAAACCATGAAGGGCAGATGTTATGCCTCCCCATGCTTATGGACTCTGACCTTTGTGGGGTTAATAGCCTCAGCCTGCTCGCCCGCCCCGACGGCCGGGCGGCGGGAAACCGCGGCCGCCTTCGAGTCACGCCTGCTCGCGCGCGGGGGCGGCTATGGGATCACCGGCGTCTCGCTCACCGACCGGCGCATGATTCTCGCAGTCAACCGTCACCTGCGGCTCTCGCTTGCGGGCGACCCCCATCGGGCCGAGCGATTGGCGTCGGGATTTCTGAAGGAGTTCGAAAAATTCCGGGGAGAGTCGGACGTGGCGCTCGAATTTCACTATCAAGGGGAACCTGTATTGATCGCCCGCACCGAGGAGGGTTCCGTGGTCCTGACCCGATTTACTCTGCCGTCGGAGCCGCCGGCCTCCGGCGAATAGAAGCTGTTATGGGAACCAATACCGTGAAGCGGCTCGTCCTCTACAGCTTGGGTCTGGGGGTGGTTGCGGGCTTATCGACGGCGTTGCTTCTGTGGAGCCTGCCGAGCGGGGCCGTGGAGAAATCGACCGTCATGGCCCTGATGGCCTCGATGGGCCTGCTGCTGACGGCCTACGTTGCTTTTACCCAACACGGCATCGTCACCGCGCTGCGCCGGACGAGGCGCGCACCGTGGGTGGCTTTGTCTTTACCGCTCGTCCTGTTGATACCTTATTTGATCTTTGCCGGGGTCACGGAAACTTTTCGGTGGGAGGCGGCGGGCCGTTTGGCTCTCTACGCGGTGGTGCCGGGCGGGATTCTGCTTGTGGGGCGGCGTGAACACCCTCCGGCCCGCGTCCGATGGCAGGACGCGCTGGCGATGCTGGCCCTGGCGGTGCCCGTAGCCGCCGGATGGCTGAGCGGGATTTGGACTTGGCCGGGGAAGCTTGAATTTTCCCCGGCTCTTTTTGCCGTGCCGGTAGGAGCTTATGCGTTCATGGTGGTGCGCGGACTGGAGGGCGTGGGCTACCGGATCGGCTGGCGGCGCGGGGATTGGGTGGATGGCTTGGTCAACTTCGCCGTCTTCGCCATGATCGCCATCCCATTGGGACTGGCCATGGGATTTCTTCACCTACATGCCGGCGTCGGAGGCCCGCTCGAGTTTTTCTCGACCTTCTTTGCAGTCTATCTGACGGTTGCCATTCCGGAAGAATTCCTGTTTCGCGGCGTTCTGCAAAATCTTCTGTCAAAGACTTTCCGCAAGGGCATCCACGCGCTGCTGGTGGCATCGGTCATCTTCGGCCTGGCGCACTTTCATCATTTGCCTGTGCCGAACTGGAAATACGTGCTGCTGGCGACAATCGCCGGATTTTTCTACGGCAACGCTTTTCGAACCCGCAAGCGATTGTCCGCCGCCGCGCTCACGCATGCGCTGGTGGATACGGTGTGGCGGTTTTGGTTTTGAAAGTGTGTCCGCCGGGCGACAATCCGCAATGACCGGTTCCTCTCTTGGTTGTAGCTGTTTAAAAAAGTATTTCAAATCCAGTGAAATACCCCAGAAATTCAAATCGCCGGCTGTAATCCCGTAACGGACGGGCAGATTATCCCCCGGCTCCCCCGGCGGCCCGACGGTGGATGCGTGGCCCCGCAACGGCTTCCACTTATTGTCGCCGTCCTTGAAATCGTCCAAGGCGCCCCCGTAGCGTAATTTTATTCCTACAGAAAACCGCTCGCTCAAGGCGTAATCCAAGCCTGCGATCAACTGATAACCCAACAGATTGTCGGACAGCACCTCGTTGGCTAAGGATGCTAGTGTTGTGTCCCAGATAATTCTTTACAGGATTGCACCTTGTCAAGGATGACATCAGCCGTGGCCTTCCAAATGAAGGGGTGCGGCTGGTTGTTCCAGGTGGAGAGCCATGCATAGATGGAGCGCTCCAACTCTTGAACACTGAGGAACGTACCGCGCCGGATCATGCGTTGGGTGATGAGGCCAAAGAAACGTTCGACCTGATTGAGCCAGGAACTGCTGGTGGGGGTAAAGTGAAAATGGAATCGTCGGCGCTTTCGAGGTTTGAGCCAGCGTTGGACTTGAGCACCCTTGTGAGTGCCGTAGTTGTCCATCACGAGATGCACATCCAGATCCGGAGAGACTGCCTTCTCGATTTGATTGAGGAACTTCACGAACTCCTGACCACGATGGCGCGGCCAGCAACTGCCAATGACCTTACCGTTGACGATATTGAAAGCCGCGAACAGAGTCGTCGTGCCATGGCGTTTGTAATCATGGGTCTGGCGTTCGGGCAATCCGGGACGCAACGGCAGGATTGGAGCGGTCCGGTCCAGGGCCTGAATCTGACTCTTCTCGTCCACGCAAAGCACCAGAGCCCGGTCCGGCGGGTCCAGATAGAGACCGACAATGTCCCGGACCTTGGCCTCAAACTGGGGATCGTTCGAGATCTTGAACTTCTCGACCCGATGCGGCTGGATATCGAAACGCTCCCAAACCCGATGCACCATCATTCGCGATACATGCATGTGTTGGGCCAGTGTCCGGACGCTCCACTGGGTGGCGGCGGCGGGCCGGGTCTTCAACGTCGTGTCCAGAATCGCACGCTCCAGTTCTGACGTCAGGACGCGCCGCGACCGCTTCCGGGTCGGTTTCGCAGTCAGGGCGCTCACGCCACCCTCTTCGAACGCGGCCCGCGCTGCAATCACGGTCGGCCGCGACAGACCCAACTCCCGGGCAATCGAGTAATTAGCCACTCCACGGTGAGCCAGCAGCAGGACCCGGCATTTCTGGGCCACCCTCTGAGGGGTATTCCCAGAACGCACCAGAGATTCAAGCTGTCGTATCGTCGGTTCGTCGATGTCAATAGCGGCGGCGGCTTCAAACATGCCGCTGATTAGATCATGGGCGTGGACATATGTAAACTGCTATATGGGACGGGACACTAGGCCGGCCGCGTGGGGGTTTCGCCCCAGTCTTATCAGTTCGTTCCTGTCGTTGCTCCTGATAGAGGCCGCCGAGTAATCCATTGTCGTATGCATCAAACCCAACCCAACCCAACGCCCAAGTTGGGTATCACCTGGGGCGATATCGTGTTTTGAAAATCATAGTAGAGGTTGGCGAAAAAGCTATGGGCACGAAAGTCACTGATTTTTTCACTTCGCTCAACAAACTCTTGCTGTTTTTCGTCGCCGGGAACAATTAATAGCAAATGTTCACCACTCTGCTCGCGGTGAAAGTATTCGGCTTCCATGCGAAAGTTGTGCAAGGCATAGCCGAGATGGGCGCCGGCCAGAAAACCGGCGCCAAGATCAAAACGATTCGGACTTCCCGGAAAGACCCTGGGATTACATTTTTCGATCGCGTAGGGCACTTTGGCGCCATCGTCGAAAGTGAACTCGTCCAGCCACTGATCGCAGTTCGTCGGGATGCCCATGTTTGTACGGGTGGACTCGAGATCACGCGGTAGAGACACTCCTAT
This sequence comes from Terriglobia bacterium, assembly GCA_965222885.1. GTDB lineage: Bacteria > Acidobacteriota > Terriglobia > UBA7540 > JAPUME01. The sequence continues at coordinate 2,914,818 of OZ244973.1, read as the reverse complement.
ATCCGTGCCCAAATAGAATCCCCGGCGGGTGCCGCTTTTCTTATCCGAAGCGGTCGCGTTCGTTGTCAGTAGCAGTATAAATGTTGCTAGAACTGCTGAAGTGAAACCAGATGTCGCCCTACTCACCCCTAATCCTCCTTGTCATTGGTCATCATCGGTTATTTGTAACAGGTCTTGGATTCTATTTCCCATCGTCGGCGTCGGTAGAATTTCGCTGAAGCAGGTCACTCCCGAACCACGGTCAGCATCCGATCCACCTCAGCGTCGAACGGCATCGACTGCAACCCGGCCGGGCAAGGTGGCCTAAACCCATGGCCGTCGTTGCCACGGTCGGCGACGACAGGAACGATGAGCGGAACGAACACCAAACTGACGGCGGCGGTTGAGACCTATCTTGCCGATCTTGGGCGCGGGCGTCGGTCGGCGCGACCGGGGAAAGCGGTTCAGCCGGCTCTGCAAGGCTATCGCCGGGGGAAGGGAGGGCTTACCCCCTTTTCTCTCCGCGCACGGCAGCACTCCGCTTGTGGGGAGCCTTGAGAAAAAACATGGGGTTAGCGTGGGTGCCGACCGCTTTCCATCAGAGCTCGCAGCATGGCGTTCATGCGGGTCTGGTAGCCCTTGCCCTTCGATTTCAGCCAGTCGAGAACGTCGGCGTCCAGTCGGACATAGACGCCTTTTTTCGGCTGTGGCATCTGGAGCTCGGCGCGCCGCCAGAAGCTGGCATCGGCTTCCGGGATGTCTGAATAGTCGATGTCCTCGTCCTGGATCGCCTCAATTTCCCGGAGCCGTTTTGTCGAGATACTCATAGTACGCCTGCCTTTCTTTGCGGTTGGCCTTGCGGGCAGAAATCAGTCGGATTCGTCCGCGGCGGCGGGTGTGAACCACGGCGACGACAACCAACGTACTGAGCTGCCCATAGCTGATAAAACGATCCTTGCTGTAGTCCTGGCGATCATCCGGTGCGGTGAGCACGGGGCCGGCGAAGAGGACTTTGGCTTCCTCAAAACGGATGCCGTGTTTCGCGTAGTTGGCCCGGTCCTTCTCCTCATCCCATTCAAACTGCGACGGCATCGCTTCGGTGTCGTTCTGTGGCGCTTCGCCCTGTTCTATATATACAATTCATATACACAAGAAGTCAACCGGAACATATTCCTGGATCACTCTGGTCCGCAGCGGTTACAGAGGGTGGTTTCCGCGACTCAGTCCATGTGACCCGCTCAAAGGGACTCAAGGAGCTGGCCGCTCCCATCTTCAGCCGGCCCTACAAGGTTCTGACCGGCTGGCGGGAGGGCTTCCCTCCCTTTTCTCTCCGCGCACGGCAGCACTCCTCTTGCGGGGAGCCCGAGAAAAAAGCCGGGCCACGCATTTTTATCCTTGCCAAGTGTGGAGAGGTCTTGCGCGTGCTTTTAAAAGAACGATAACATACTTGATCGTGCCATTTGGAACGACCTCTTGCGCTGGAAGCCGACGGAGTCAGCCTACGGGTGGGTCTGCTGGGATATTTCTGCATCCCCGCCCCAGGCGTTGCGCCTCTCTTCGTTTCTCCTCGGAAAGCAGGCCAGGAGGACAAGCATGATGGCGCGTACAAGGGGCAAAATCTCGCTGGTCAACGTTGCGCGCGCGCTTGACGCGATGCTGGACGGCCAAATGACGGCACAGGCACGCATCGCCGCGCATCTTGTGGCTGCGGCCGAAGCGGCCGGGCATGATGCGGGCCGCGTGATCGAGACCCTTGATGCCATCGCGGCGAACACGGTGCTCGACGAGATCTGGATCACTGACGAGCAGGGCTTTGCCTACCTCACCAACATCCGGGATGAAACCGGCGCGCAGGTACCCTTCCGGTTCCATCCCGATCCCGCGGTGCAGCCGCAGGCCTCGTCTTTCTACGTCCTGCTCGCGTCCCCCCTCGATAGCGACGATGTCATCACGCAGCCGGCGCAGGTGCGGGAGATCGATCAGGAGGTTTACAAATACGTCGGCGTCAGCGGTGTCGATCGGCATCGGATTGTGCAAGTTGGCAATGCGCTCGCCTTTGAAGAGCAGGTGATCCTGAGCGGCGCTTATACCTCGCCGGTCATGACCGCGATGCTGGCGGCCTTTGGCGAGCCGGAGCTTCTGAGCAACGCCTATACCAACCAGTTGGACGATATCAGAACCGTTTTTGAGGGGATCCTCGGCCAGCAGATGATTGTGCAGGCAACGCTTGGGGATTACTTTGTTGCTGGCGCCGAGGAGAACGGGTGGTTGACGGAGGAGATCAACAGCCGGCTGCGGCGCATCGTGAACTCCACCCCCATCGGCGAGATTCGCATCGCGGCTCTGAGCGGGGAGGTGGTTTATAGCAGTCTGCCGTCGCACCGCGCGGGCAACTCCCCGGCCGGTCTGCTGCGTGCCGACGATCTGGGTCCGCTCATGGACGGAACCAAGCAAGTGATGGATCACCCCACCGCGCCGCGCGCCTCGGATGGCACCCTCTACAAGTACGTCACGGTCGCCAGCGCAAACTCGCCCCGTTTGGTGCAGGTGGGCCTTCCGATCGAAGACAGTTCACTCGTGTCCCCCCGGTTCAGTGCCACACCATCAAGCAGTTGGGGGCCATGCGGGTCCGGTGGTGCGACCGTCGTTCAAAGGTGTTGAACCGAGCGGAACAACTCGGCGACGACGTCGCGGAACTCGGGATCGAGGCGTACCCCGGGTTCGTGTTGATGCCGGAACGGGATAAGGAGCGCTGATCGCCCAGCGGCGCCGAATTGGACAGTCGGTATGATGTTGACCACGGGATCACCCAACAGAGACGCCTCCGAACTTGGCGTCAACCCAGCACATCCAATGACATGAAGCACATCTGCGTCTATTTGGCCGGCAACATCGGACACGAAAAGAGGCATGTCGAACAGGCCGAGACACTGGGCCGCCTGATGGCGACGGAAGGGATTGGGCTGGTGTACGGCGGCGCCCGCGTCGGGCTGATGGGCGTCCTGGCCAATGCCGTCCTTGCGCACGGCGGCGGCGTCACCGGCGTCATCCCACGACATCTGGAGTACCAGAATGTCGCCCACGAGGGCCTGAGTCACCTGCATGTGGTTGACACCATGCATGAACGGAAGCACAAGATGCAGTCGTTGTCGGACGCGTCTCTCGCCTTGCCCGGCGGCTTTGGAACGATCGAGGAGATATTCGAAGCGCTCACCTGGGTACAGATCGAGTTGCATGAGAAACCGTGCGTCTTGCTGAACAGCAACGGCTACTACGACTACCTGTTCAAGTTTCTGGACTACGCGGTTACGCAGGGACTGCTGAAGGACAAAAACCGCGCGTTGGCCCAGCAGGCTCCGACCGCCGAATCGGCGCTACGGATAATCCAGACGGCCTGGGCCGAAAAAGAGAAAGCCTTGGTCAAGGCGTTGCGGTCATACCAGCGTTGAAGCCCTGATTGGGCACCGCATCCGCCGCGCCGGCATCGTAACGCGACGCGTGTCGCGCGTCAGGTGAAGACGTTAAGAGCCGCTTGGCGCGACTTCTTGATCGCGATGATCCGATCGAAACCGCTGATTGGGAAGACCTCCTTGATGTGTTTCTTCATGGCGCAGAGGATGATCTGCCCCTTACTCTCCTGCAGTGCTCTGGCAGCGAGCAGGACCACCCGCAGAGCGGCACTGCTGATGAAGTCAAGACGGCTGAAATCGACGATCAGATGTTGCTCGCCGCTGCTGATATGTTCCATGACGATCGATTCGAACGAGTGGGCGTTCCCACTGTCCAACCGTCCAATGGGGAGCAGCACTAGCACATCATGATTCCGTTCTTCCGCAACTTCGATATCCATGGATGCGCACCTCCCATGCCCGCCAAGCAAGAACCACAGAGAAAAAGCCAACCCAAAGGGGAGGGCTGACGCCCTCTGCGAAAGGCTCTACCAGCCTTTCCCTTGGCTCAGGGAAGACCCTGGCTTTGATCTTGGTGGCTTACCCTACTCCCCGCTACAGCGAGACCCGCTCCTTTCCTGACGCTCGTAAAGCGCCCGACCCAGCGACCGTGCTGCTTGCGACAATCGCCGGATTTTTCTACGGCAACGCTTTTCGAACCCGCCAGCGGTTGTCCGCCGCCGCGCTCACGCGTGCGCGGAAGGACACGGTATGGTACTTCTGGTTTTGAGTTTACCCAAAATCAGGGATGCCTCCGGGCGGCGCTCACGATACCATAAAAGGATGAGCGGAACGAACCCCAAACTGACAGCGGCGGTTGCGACCTATCTCGCCGATTTACGGCGGGTGCGCGCGCCGTCTGGTGCCTACATCCCTGTCTGGGAAGGGTGCGGGAATTCTTGGCGGCTCTAACCAAGACCTGACTTAACCCTTCCCTCCGCCCGGATTCGCGAGGGCGCATTCCCATAGCTTCAGGAACTCCATGGCCTTTTCCGAGTTATGCAGATACGCATAGCGGGCGACTTGGCGGCCGACGTCCATCACGCGTTTCCTGTTGGAATCGCTTTTCAGATGGCCGGACTTATCGAAAGCCTCCCACGCTTGCGGGATCGAAGCCTGCTCGGGGACGACCCAGGCGTGCAGCGCGCGGCCGATGTTGCGGAGATTATTGAGGGCGTCGATGGCGCCCATGCGCCCACCCGAGACGCCGACCAACCCGATCATCTTCCCTTCGAACTCGTCAAAGCCCATCAGGTCGAGCGCGTTTTTCAGCACGCCGCTGAAGCCGCCGTGATACTCGGGTGTGCCCAGGATGATACCCTGCGCCGCGCACACCTCCTGCTTCATGCGGGCAACCTCGGGCGGATGGCTGCCTTCGGGCTCTTCGCCCGTGCGAAACACCAAATGATAGTCGCGCAAGTCGATCAGTTTGGTTTGCGCGCCCACCTCGGCGGCCCCTGCGAGCGCCACCCGCACCGCCATGCGCGTATAGCTTCCGCTGCGCAGGCTCCCCGCGATGCCGACGACGACAAGACTGTTTTCAGATTGCTTTTTCTGGTTCATGGTGATCCCTCGGAAGTGTTGGTTTCGACCGCGATGAATCGATAGTCCAGCAGCCCGGAGTGACCAGCTCGATCAGATGGCGATCCGGGTCGCGAAAATAGAGACTCTCCCCGCCGCGCTCCCACCGGACGCGGCTTTCGAGTTGGATGTCGCGTTCCTTGAGCTGTTGCTCCCAACTTTCCAGCTCGTCGGGCGAAATGGTGAACGCAACGTGCAGTTGCCCCTTTCCATCGGAAGGCGGGATGATTCCTCCGGCTATGCGAAGCGCTTGAGCCGACGCCCCTTTCTTGAACAGCAGAAGCACCTGACGATCCGCAACGCTCAGGGCGCAGAGCCGGTCGTCGGAAAACAGCGGCTCAAAGCCGAAGACCGACTGGTAGAATTTGACCGATCGTTCCAGGTCATTGACGTACAGTGAGGTCTCCAGCACCCCGCCTACCTTGGGCATGGCGGATGACCCTCCTTGGGGTTCGGATTGTGGGATCGGCTAAAAGGCATGGGGAAAGATGACGTAGGAAAAGAGCAGCCCGAGCAATCCTGCCGCGACTACGTAGTAGGTCATGGGCCAGATGGTTTTGCGGATCAAGGCGCCTTCGCGTCCCACCAGACCGACCGTAGCGCTGGCGGCGACTACGTTATGGACCGCGATCATATTGCCCGCCGCGCCTCCCAGCGCCTGTAGCCCCAGGATGATCAGATGAGACACGCCGATGCGGTCCGCCACGCCATACTGAAACAGGCTGAACATGAAGTCGCTCACCGTATTGCTTCCGGCGACAAAGGCTCCCAAGGCCCCGATGGTGGGGGCGAAGAAGGGCCAGGCGGCCCCGACCGCCTTGGCCACGGCTTCGGCCAGCAGCAGCGGCATACTGGCCAACCCGGCCGAGTTTTCGCCGGAGTCGATGAACACGCGCACCATGCCGACGGCGAACAGCAGCGCCAGCGCCGGCTTGGCCAGGGTATGGGCGGCGTCCCGCCAGGCTTTCCCCGCCGCGGCGAGCTTCATGCGGTGGAGACCGATGGTCGCCAGAGCCACGAGAACAAAGATCGTGCCCGGCAGGTAGAGCGGTTGGACCGCTTGGGACATTCCCGTTCCCAGGATGTCCACCCAGGAGATTTGCACCGCGAGAAGCGTCTGTTTGAGAGGCAGCAGCGGTATGCGGGTCAGGACCAGCAGGAGGGCTACCAGCAGGTAGGGGCTCCAGGCGCGCCGCAGCGAATGGGTCTTTTGCGCGTGGCCCGATTCGGTGGAGATGGAACCCATCCAATCACTTTCCCACTCTTTGGGCGCGGGAAACTGCCAGGGCGCGCCCGCCGGAGCCAGAAATCCCTTGCGGGCCGCCGGCACCACGATCGCCAGACCCAACAGGCCTCCGAGCAGGGAAGGGAATTCGGGACCCAGGAAGTAGGCCACCCCCATGTAAGGCAGCGTAAAGGCGAGGCCGGCGAAACCGGCGAATTTCCAAACGGCCAGCCCTTCGCGGAATGACCGTTGCGCGCCGAAGAAGCGAGTCATCATCGCCACCATGATTAAGGGAACCAGCGTTCCTACGATGGCGTGCGGCAGCGCGGAGAAGACTCCGATGCGGTACACGAACTCGCCGTACTCCAGGCCCCTTTGCGCCAGGGCGTTCTCCACCTCGGGGACGTTCAGGGACTGGCCCATGCCTACCAGAATCGGCGTGCCCACCGCGCCGAAAGTGACCGGGGTGCTCTGAATGATCAGGGAGACCATGACGGCCGCCAGGGCCGGAAATCCCAGCGCCAACAGCAACGGCGCGCACACGGCCGCCGGCGTGCCGAAGCCCGCTGCGCCTTCGATAAAAGAGCCGAACAGCCAAGCCACCACGATGGCCTGAATCCGCCGGTCCTCGGAGATGTCCATAAAGCCGCGGCGAATGGAGGCGAGCGCACCGCTCTCGCGTAGCGTAAAAAGCAGCACGATGGCGCCGAAGATGATCCACAGGAGCGTCGCGGCGATGACCGTGCCCCGCAGCGTGGCCGCCAGGACCCGAACCGTCGGCACCTGCCACAGGGTCAAGGCAATGAGGAGCGTGATTCCATAGGCCATCGGCATGGCCTTGACCGCCGACCAGCGTAGGATCACCAGGAAGAACATCACCGCCACAATGGGAAGCAGGGCTACCAGTGAGTAAAGTTCCATATCGCTCCTCTAGGGTGAAGTGGAGTCTCGGCGAGTTTCGACGGGGCGATTCATCGTGCAAACCCGTGCCAGCGCGCCGAGGGGCCGGCCAGGTTGCGCAGGATGAAGTTCAAAAGCCTGGGGCCGGAATCGGGTACTCATTCAAGATTTCGACACCCAGGCGTGGCGCGGGTCTTCGTACCAGGCCCCGTAGCGACGCTCCTCTCCGGCAAGAACCCAGGTATAGTGGAGCTGGTAGCCCGGCGCGGCAACGACGGGATGATACCCTTTGGGCAGCAGCACCGTGTCCCCATCTTCCACCACGAAGACGTTGTTGAAGCCGTCGCTATCGGCCGGGTCCGTATAGGTCCAGATCAGCCCGCAGCCGGTGGCCGGCTTGGTGCGGAAGAAATAGACCTCCTCGAGCGGGGCTTCTTGGGGCGGATTGTTCCGGTCATGCTTATGGGGTGGGTAGCTGGACCAGTTGCCGGGCGGAGTCAGGGTTTCGCCGGCCAGAAGGCGCTCCGCCGGTATGTTTTCCGCCAAGCCCGAATAGACCGTTCTGGTCCAGTTTTCCCGGCCCACCTGTTTTGCCACCGCCTGCTCGGGAGCAATAAATGCGGGGTCGGTCGTGGCAGTCGAGGGCGCGGAAAAGATTCCGGCTTGGAGTTCCTCGGGACCCGAGGTGACGTGATATTCCGCGCGGGGAGGTATGTAAACCATGCCCGGAGGGCCCGAGAAGACGTCTTCCCTTCCTGCTGAAACCGAAAATGCAAAATTTTTCCCGGATGCGCTTTTTACGCTGACGCCGCCGCTTCCGGTGAACAAGTCGATGACGATTTCCCGATCTCCACTTCGTCCCGCGTAGCCGACACCCCTGTCGAGATGTAGCCGGGCAAAGTCCAGGTAGCGGAGCACGCCCGGGGGGACCACGTACTCAAAATTGCGCGCCGTAGCTTTGGCCTTGATCAGACGTTCCATGCCTCACCTTCCTGCAATAGAATGGGTCCACCGATTATAAGAGAGATGGCTCCTGGATGGGGGATTGAATTTGCGGCCGGTCCAGGGGAAGGTCTATTGATTTTGGCGGGCCGATGGTAGGATGGAGCGCGTAGATACCCCATTCTTTGAGGTTAAGACAATGGCCTATACCGGATTCAGTTTAGAGGGGAAGACCGCCTTGGTAGTCGGCGGGACCAGTGGCATCGGGAAATCCATCGCTTTGGGCTTTGCGGCCAGCGGCGCCAACGTCGTGCCCACCAGCCGGCGCGCCGAGCAGGTAGCTGCGACCGCCGCTGAAATCCGCTCCCAAGGAGCCCGCAGCCTGGAAGCCCCAGGGGACGCCACACGCCGTGAGGATATTCAGAAGATCATCGATAAGACGTTGGGCGAGTTCGGACGGATCGACATCCTGGTCAATTCCGCCGGCACGACCAAGAAGATGCCTTCCCTGGAGTTCCCCGATGAAGAGTGGGACCGCATTATGAATACCAACATGAACGCCACCTGGTACGCCTGCCAGATGGTCGGTCGCGTGATGAAGGAGCAGAAAAAGGGAAAGATTATCAATATCTCATCGCTGGCTGCCTTCGTCGGGTTGTATGAGGTAACTCCCTATTGCGCCAGCAAGGGAGCGGTGGCCATGATGACCCGAACCCTGGGATGCGAATGGGCCCAATATAATATTAATGTTAATTCCATCGCTCCGGGCGTGTTCGAGACGCCGATGAATCGGAAAATCATCCACCTGCCGGAGCGCAAGCAGAAGATCCTGGCGCGGACGCCCATGCGGCGCTTTGGGAACCTGGAGGAGTTGCAAGGCGCGGCGATCTTCTTGGCCTCCGAGGCTTCAAACTTCGTCACCGGCGAGATTCTGGCGGTGGATGGCGGTTTCCTGGCCTTGGGGCTCTAGCAGAGTGCTGAAAGAGTGGCACCCTTGTCATTCCGAGTGAAGCGAGGAAGGGTCCATCTTGTTGCGTAGTTTTTTTCTGTTTCTTTCGACCCATCCGACAGCCAGGAAATTGGCCACCACTCGCAGGTTGAGCCGAGGACTGGTGCGTCGCTTTGTGGCGGGCGATACGCTCGCAGAGGCGCTGGGCGTCTCAGACCGCCTCAATTCACGGAATCTTCACGTCAGCCTGAATCAGTTGGGCGAGATGGTGGAGGGCAACCGACAGGCGGAAGCGGCGGCTCAATCCTACCGCGCGGTGATCGACGGCATTGCCTCCCGGAAGGTGAAGGGGAACGTCTCGGTCAAGCTCACGCAGTTGGGTTTGGGTATGGATCGGGATTTATGCGAGTCGCTGACGCTTGCCATTGCGCAGCGAGCCCACCAGATGGGCGGCTCCCTGGAAGTCGATATGGAAGGTTCCCCATACACCTCAGCGACGCTGGCGATTTATAAATCCGTGTTGCAGCGCTTTCCTCTCACTCGCATTGCGATCCAGGCTTATCTGCATCGGACCGATTCCGACTTGGAAGCACTGCGTCGCTGGGGAGCGCGCGTGCGGCTGGTGAAGGGCGCCGACCGGGAACCCAAGAGCCTAGCCGTGGCGAGTTCCCGCGAGGTCAACCGAAAGTACAGACGTTTGACCGAATGGCTTCTGAAGAGATTCGATCATCCGGCTATAGGAACCCACAATGACGAGCTTCAGCAACACGCCCTGGACCTCATCCGGAGAGAGAAGCTATCGCCGGAGCGTTACGAGTTCCAGTTCGTCTATGGCATTCGGCGCGATCTTGTGGAGCGCCGCTGCCGGGAAGGGCACCGGGTGCGGGTTTATGTTCCGTTTGGGCAGGAATGGTATCCTTATTTCATGCGCCGGCTCGCGGAGCGGCCGGCGAACGTCTGGTTTGTGCTGAACAGCGTGGTGCGCGAAGCTTTTTCCTGAGCGGCGCAAGAGAAGGGCTTTTGAAGTAGAAGTATTGGTGATGACGGGTCGAGAGAAAAGATATGTTTTGGCGGGTCTGATACTGGCGGCCATTCTGGGCGCGGTCTTCGGGTACTTGTACGGACAGGCTCGTCTCCGGCGGTGGCTGATTCCGGAGGGCGGCCGGGAGTGTATCGACTTCCAGGATGCCCCGCAGCACATCGGCGAGGCCGGCTGCGTGGACGGAAAGATCCTCGATGTTTACACTTCCGGGCGGGGCAATACCTTCTTGGATTTTTGCGTCGATTATCGCAAGTGTCCTTTTACCGCCGTCATCTTTTCCGAGGACCGGGACAAATTCGGAAATCTGTCGGCTCTTCTGGGCCGCCGAGTGGAGATTACCGGCTTGGTTGAGTTCTACAAGGAGCGGGCGGAAATCAAGATTCGCGATCCGGTCCAGATACGCATCCGGCCCTGAATCGCTTCCGAGGAAGTGAAAAGTGAAAACCTGGAAAAGACTTTGGGGGGTTTTGCCTTTTCTCGCCTGTGTTTCGGCCTCCGTCTGGGCCCAGGAAGCGAAACTTCCAGCGGAATTGGAATCACTCTTGACGCAAGGCTATCGGCAGCTTCACGAGAGGGAGTACGCTGAGGCCGAAATCAGCTTTCGCAGGGTGTTGGGGCCTAGCCCGGAAACGGGCCCGGCGCACCGGGGGTTGGGACTGGCGCTGTGGGGGCAGAATCAACTGCCGGGGGCCGAGACCGCCTTGGATAAGGCGGCACAACTGGAACCCGCCCAAGCCCGGGTGCACTTTGAATTGGCCCGGGTGCGCGATGATCTTTGGAGACAGGCATCCTCCACTGGCCGGAGGCTGGACTACCAGCAAGCTGCGCTGGCCGGGTACCGCAAGGCGGTGGAGCTTCGCCCGGACTGGCTCGAAGCCCGGATGCTCCTGGTGAGCCTCTTGCTCGATTCCAACGAGGGCTCCGAGGCCAAAGCCGAGGCCCAGGCTACCGTCGAGGCCAGTCCCTCGCATGTTCCCGCCCGGCTTCTGCTGGCTCGCGCCTATCGGATGCAGGGCGAATCCGAGCGGGCAGAGGAGCAATATCAGGAAGTTTTTCGCCAGGAGGCGAACCATCCCCCGGCGCTTTTAGGATGGGGAGAAATCCTGCTGGCCCGGCAGGACGTGAGGGGGGCCGCGGAGAAGTTTCGCCAAGCGTTGCAGGTGAAGCCGGATTTCTGGGAAGCCCACCGGGCGCTGGCGCAGATTTATCTGAACACTCATCGTCCGGTTCAGGCAGCGCAGGCTCTGGAAGAGGCCCTTCGGGCCGAGCCGCACGATTGGAACAGCCGCTTTCAACTGGGAGTATTGCGCGCCCGTCGCGGCCAACTTGCCTCGGCGGTGGAGCATCTGGAAAAAGCCATCTCGGTAAGACCGGACTACTGGCTGGCCTATGAGAAACTCGGCATCGTGCTGCTTCGCCAGGGGAAGATCGAGGAAGCCGAGCGCCGGGCCGAATCGCTGTTGCGCACCCAACCCCGCGCTCCTGAGGGGCATGCCATCCTCTCCCTGGTAAGCTGGAAACAGGGCGAAGCGGAAACCGCGCTGGCTGAATGTGCCTTGGTGCTGGAAGCCAGGCCCGATGATTTAAGGTCGATAGCGCTTCAGGCGCTGGCCCTTTGGAAGCTCGAGGAAAAAGGCCAAGCCCGTGGGTTGATGATTCAACTAGCCCGGATGCGCCCTCAACTCTTCAATCCCCAGGCGTTCTGCGAGCAGGTCTTGTGTCTTCCCGAGGATGTAGGGCTGGTCGGCGACCTGCTCCGACGACACCGGTACTTGATTCTGCCTTCTCCGTGAGCTCGGGATGTTCCCTTCCGGCTCTCTTCGGTCGGATGGCGGACAGCCAGAGGCTCGCTGAGCGCCGGTGGGGTTTGCTGGGGAGATTCAATAACCCCGTTCTTTATCCACCACGTTCAGCAGGGGCAACCTGCTGACGTAGCGGCGTACATTTTCCACAAACAGGTCTTCGACCCGCCCGCGGCGCTGGGGAGAAGAGCCGGAGGCGTGAGAGGTAATAATCACGTTTCGAGCGCTCCACAAAGGCTCTTCCGCCGGCAAGGGTTCCTGGTGCGTCACGTCGATGCCGGCTCCCGCAATCCAACCTTCATTCAGAGCCCGGACCAGGGCGGGAGTATCGACCAGTTTGCCGCGTGACATATTGAGGAAGAAGGCGGTCTTCTTCATGCGTCGAAAAACTTTCGCATCGAACATCTTTTCGGTAACGGGGGTGTGGGGCGCGGCGCTGACCAGCACGTCGCATTGCGGAATCATTTCGGGAAGCCATGCGGGCTCCCGCAGTTCGGCGGCGAAGGGAGGCTGGGGAAGAGGTTTGGCATCGGTGGCCAGAATCGTCATGCCGAAACCATAATGGGCGTGGTAGGCGATGGTAGAGCCGATGCCGCCCAGACCCACCAGCCCCATCGTGCTGCCCCCGATTTCGACGGCGTCCAGGCCGTTCCACTGGTGCCGATCCGTCTGGCGCACGTAATCGTCGATTCTCCTGGACAAGGCCAGCAGCAGGGCCATAGCCGTCTCGGCGATGCCCGGCGCATAGATGCGCTGCATGTTCGTCAGCACGACGGGGCCAGAGACCAGCTCGGGCCAGAGAATCTTCTCCACGCCCGCCGAGGTGTATTGAATCCATTTCAGCTTTTTGGCAGCGCGCAGCGTTTTGCGATGGAAGCGTCCGAACAACGCGTCGGCACTTTCTATCTGTCGATGGAGTTCGTCCTTGTTGGCGACCTGCTTCAGGCTTACCTGGGAAAACTGCTGCAATTTTGCCAGCGTTTGCGGAAGCAGCCGTTCCGCGGTCACAATGTTCAGGGAGACGGGTGCCGTTTCGGTTTCCTTTCCCGGTTCGACGCGCGGGAAATTTTCCACGGTCCGAGGAGACGCGGCTGAGCCCGTGGCCTCGGCAGGGGCCGCTCCGGCGGGCAGGGAAGTGATGGCCGCGCCGGTTGTACCGGCGGTAACTCCCTGCAAGAATCTTCTTCGCGAGATAGGGTTGTCGTTCATCGGGGCCTCCGTTGGGATGGAATTCGATTTGGGTAACTCTCCGGGTTCGGGGTCCGAGCCTGGTTGGGCCCAGGATTTTCTCTGACTCATTGCAGTTCTCCCTGTGAGCGTTGGCGGCGAATATACTCCGCTGTCCGCAGGGCGAGAGCCATAATGGTCAGCGTCGGATTTTTTTCAGGAAAAGTAACGAAGCAACTGCCATCCACCACAAAGAGATTGCGGACATCGTGGGCCTGGCAATAGGAGTTGAGGACGGATTTCGTCGGATCGTGGCCCATGCGAGCTGTCCCCACCTCATGGCTGGTAAAGCCCATAGGCTGGGAGTGGATTTGGAAAAGTTGGCGCGCACCGGCTTGGTGAAGGATCTCCTCGGCCCGGGTCGCCATGTCCTTCCACAGGTTCCGGTCGTTCTCACAAAAACGGAAGTGAATGACCGGGATGGGAATCCCGTAGGCGTCGCGCCGGTTCGGGTCCACCGTGACACGATTTTCCGGCCGGGCCAGCACCTTGCCCCATCCGCCCATGTTGAGGAATCCCGGCTGGAGGATACGGACCTCCCTCTTCAAGCCCTTTCCGAAGCCGCTTAGATGGCGGGCATGGTGGGGGAACATGAAACCGGAGTACTGCATCTGGTATTGAAATCCGCCGGCATAGTTCCGCTTTTTGGGGTGGGCGATCGAGCGCGGAATCAAGGAGTGGTCGGTGGCGCCGTCTTGGTTGCTGGGGCGGGTGCCCACCAAACCGTCAAGATAGGACAAGAAGCTGCAATGAAGATGCCCGTGCAGATAGCGTCCGACCCGATCACTGGAGTTGGCCAGGCCGTTCGGGAACTTTTCCGAGGATGAATTGAGCAGCAGCCGGGCGGATTCGATGGTGGCGCAGGAGACGACGAAGATTCGCGCTTCGATCTCCTCTTCCTTTAAGGTTTCGCGGTCGATCACCGAGACGGCCCGGACCTGTCCTGCCGCGTTTACGAGCAATTTCCGGGCGAGCGTATTGGCCCGGAGAGTAAACCGCCCCGTCCGCTCTGCCTTGGGAATCATGGCCGTCGCCGTGTTGAAGATCGCGTCCACGTCGCAGCCATCCATGCAATGGCCGCAGTAGTGGCACGCAGGTCGTCCGTCGTAGGGTTCGGTCAGGGTGGCCTTGCGGGCGGGGATCAGGTGGTAGCCCATTTTTTCACAAGCCCGCTTCAGAATCCGCTCGGAGCATCGCAGCCGGAGCGGCTTGAGGTAGTGCCCGTCGGGGACGATCTCGAGTCCTTCCCGGCTTCCCGTCACTCCGATCATCTGCTCGACGCGGTCGTAATAGGGAGCCAGCTCGGGATAGGTGATCGGCCAATCCTCTTCCAGACCCTCTAGGCTGCGCTCCCGAAAATCCCTGGCAGCGAAGCGGAGGCATACGGCGTTCCAATGCACGGTGCGACCGCCGACGACTCGGATGCGGTCAACCGCAATGTCTTCCCGGGTGTTGTAGGAGATCGCCTTGGTCAGCTCAGGGGGATAGAGAGACGCTTGCCGCTCCCCACGCAGGCCGCGGTAACGGAGCTCGTAGGGCCAGGCGTGGCTCCGAAGCTCGCGCATCTCGATGCGGGGGCCTGCCTCCAGGAGCAGAATGTTTGCGCCACCCTCTGCCAGCTCTTTGGCCATGACCCCGCCGGCCGCCCCAGACCCGATGACGCAGACATCATAGCTATTTCGGGAACTCATGCTTGTTGATCCGCCACGCTCTAAAGGGATTCCTGCTGCGCCCCGCATCTTATCACCTGACCCGGGAGCTTTCTACTGCGTTCCCTCCGGAACCGGCCGGGGTGGGGTGGCAGGGTAGTGGCTCCTCGCCGCAGGATTCGGTCGCGGGTAGATGTTTCTTACTGAATACTTGGATGCAGGGGCCGGATATAGAGGAGGTTTAGGGGAACTCCACCATCCGGCTTGCCCTTCTGAGGGGGATTGCGTATTCTTAAATGTACCCGCTGAAAATGATCTATCGACTTGACAGGGCCTTGTAAGACGAAATAGACTTGCGAGGATAGCAGACTCGCGGAATGACGACCGAGCACGGAGGGAATCATGCTCCTACAAGGGCGCAGAACCTGGAAGCAGATTTTACTGGTGTTCCTAGCAGGATTTGTTTGTCTGGGACTCGTTCAGGGAGACGCGGCGGCCAAGAAGAACAGAAAAAGAGCACGCCAACGGGCTCTCCGGAAAGAGATGGAAAGCCCTTACAAGAAGTGGCTGAAACAGGAAGTTCCCTACATCATCACGGATGATGAGCGGCGGACCTTTAAGGTGCTCGCGACCGACGATGAACGCGAACTGTTCATTGAGCAGTTTTGGGAGCGGCGTAATCCGAGTCCGGGAAATTCCGAGAACGAATTTCGCGAAGAGTACTACCGCCGGATCGCCTACGCGAATGAGCGCTTTGCTTCGGGCTGGCCCGGTTGGAAGACGGATCGTGGGCGGATTTACATTATGTATGGCCCCGCCGATGAGGTGGAATCTCACCCTACCGGCGGGAGCTACCAGCGCCCGTATGAGGAAGGCGGGGGTATGACGACCACCTATCCTTGGGAGAAGTGGCGCTATCGGTACATCGAGGGAATCGGCCCGAACGTGGAGATTGAATTTGTGGACCCCTCGGGTACAGGTGAATACCGGATGGCGATGAGTCCCAACGAAAAGGATGCTCTGGCGATGGTCCCCGGCGCCGGCTTGACGATGTCTGAGCGGATGGGCCTGACATCGAAAGCGAACCGGCGTCCCGGCCTGGGCGGCGGGATGGAGCCGATGTATAACAGTCGGCGCCTGAGCCAGTTCGAGCGGCTCGACCTGTATTCGAAAATTTTCAAGCCGCCGGCCGTCAAGTTCGGGGATTTACAGGCCGTGGTGACCTCGAAGCTTTCGGGCAACCTGCTTCCCTTCCAAGTGCGGACCGACTTTGTAAAAATCACCGGCGACAGCGTCCTTACGCCCATCACCATCCAATTGGCGAACCGCGACCTGCAGTTTGAGGAAAAAGAGGGAGTGATGCAGGCAATGGTGAGTATATACGGACGGCTTACCACCTTGGGGGGGCGCGTGGCGGAGGTCTTTGAGGATGCGCTGCAATTGGATGTGCCCGCCAGTATCTTTGACAAATACGTCAATAAAAAGTCGGTTTACCAGAAAGCCGTGCCCTTGCCGCCGGGACGTTACAAGCTCAGTGTAATCGTGAAAGATGAGAAGAGCGAAAATATGGGAACCACGGATTTGGTGGTCCCGATACGCCGTTATGTGGAGGACGTCCTCTCAGTCAGTTCTCTGATTTTGGCGACCCACATCGGACCCGTGCCCACCAGCCGGGTCGGCACCGGCTCGTTCGTGATCGGGGCGACCAAGGTGCGGCCGGCCGTAGATCGGAAGTTTACCAAGAACCAGGATATCGGCATTTTCATGCAGGTCTATAATCTCGGCCTGGATGAAGCGAGCGGGAAATCCTCGGCAGAAATTCAATACAATCTCATGAGCGGCGGGAAAACCGTTCTATCCAGCTCTGAGAAGGTCCCCGAAGATTATCCGCAAGCCCGGCAACAGATTACCATTCAGAAGACCATGCCCTTGAAGCAGCTCGAACCGGGCAAGTATTCGCTGGAAGTGAAGATCACGGACCACGTAAAGACGCAGACTCTCAAGCCTTCGGAAAGCTTTGAAGTCTATTAGGGAAATTCCGGATCCTTCCGTCGAAAAGGGAAAGGAACCGACGATGATAAGAATGGGCTGGCGACTTTCCTTCGCTCTGGTCGTGGGGCTGGGATGTGTTGCGGGAGATCTGTTGGCAGCGCAGCCGGGCAAGCTGACGGGCAGCGTAAACGACTTGCGCGGCCATGCGGTGGCAGAGGCCCGCGTTCGGGTGTCGGGTCCGTGCCAGGCTTCTTCCAAGGTTTTGTGCACGGCTTTCCGGGATTCCATCCAGAAATTGGCGACGAATGTCCAAGGAAAATTCTCCCTCCCATGGCTGGTCCCCGGATGGTATTTGGTGGTTGTCACCACTCCCCCGCAACTTTCTGCGGTGCGCGTGATCAGTAAATTGGTCCACGTAACCGCCGCGCAGACTACCGCGGCGAATTTTACCCTGACGAATTTTAGGATGAATCTGCAGGCTCCCCCCAATGCTTCCGTGCGAACCCAAGGGGAGAGTTGGAAATGGGTTCTGAGAGGTTCGCAGTCCACCCGGCCGGTGCTGCGATTCCGGGATCAAGGGCGAGATGGGCCGCACGGGGCCGAGGATCGGAAGGAAGTCGTTCTTCCGGCGAATTATTTGGTGGGATTGCTCCCTCGGGAACCCGGCGGACAACCCCTGGCTGAAAATCGTGGCATGACCAGCGTCTTTGCCTATTCGCGTCCGCTTTCGGCCGACTCGGAACTGCTGGTGGCCGGGGGCATGGGCAAGAACGGCGAATCGGCGGCCGCTTCGCTGGCGACTGCTTTTCGGGGCGCGGGTTTGTTCGCAGGTTCCCAGCGCGAAGTCTCTGTCGCGGTCCACAAATTGGGACTGCTCGGAGGGCTGATGCCTTCCAAGGACGAAAGGGGTCCTGCCTCAGCGCAAGGTATCAAGTTCTCTTACGCCGAGACCCGCGAATTGTTGCCGGACCTTTTGGTAACCGCTGGATTGGAAGCGGATTATTTTGAAGCGGCTGACTCGGCCAGCGCCTTTCGTCCCCACCTGGAATTAGTCTATCGTCAGAACCCGCAGACAACCTTGGCCGTCCGCTACACCTCGCACACACCAGCCGAGGAAGATACGTTGGTGGAGCAGGTGGGTCGTTTGAATGCCTTTCCGCGCATCACCATGCGTGGATTCCGTCCGGAACTGGAAAAATTGAACCACGTCGAGGCGGGGGTCGAGCAGCTTCTTCCCGGAGGATCGAAGCTTGAGGTGGCGGCGTACATGGATCGGGTGGAAAACACCGCCTTGCTGGGTTTGGGTAACTATGAATTGCTGGGCTTTGGCGCGGGCGATCTGATGCCCAGCCCGTCGGGCCGGGGTATCATGATCAATGCGGGTGATTTTCGCACCTCGGGTTTCCGGGCCGCCTATGAATATGAAAAGAAAGGACAGGATCATTGGAAAGCGGTGGTTGCCTACGCCTACGGGGGTGCTCTGGTTGCATCCGATGGGGCGGTCTTCGGGGAATTTTTCGCCCGTGACGTTCGGCGCTACTTGCAATTGCGGAGGGCCCATGCCCTGACCGGTAAATGGATCATCCGCATCCCCTATTCCGACGGGCGTATCACCGCCAGTTACCAATGGACATCGCAGCAGGTTCTCAGACAGGTCGATCCATTTGGCCAGACCCGGCTCCATGCCGAACCTTTCCTGGGGATCACAATTCGACAGCCCTTGCCGGCAATTTCCTTCCTGCCCGGTAGAGTTGAGGCCTTGGCGGATTTTCGTAATTTATTGGCTCAAGGTTACTTCCCTGTCGCTCAGCGCGGGGAGGAGGTGCTCTTCCTGACTCCTTCCTATCGCACTTTCCGGGGCGGATTTTCACTCCTCTTCTAAATTTTCCCGATTTCGGTCAGGCCCATGCCAGAGCAGCCATGCAATTGCTGGGTGCCCGGCGTGTCCCATCATCCGACGGGCCGGGACTTGGATATGAAATTTGGAATGTAAATTATTAAAAATGGAAATGAAATACGATTTTTGGTTTATAATTTTGTAACTATAAGGTTCTAAAGGGAAAATTTTGCCATCAGAAAATTTGATTTGGCGAATCACTTGCAGTCAATTCGGGGGTGGTCTCCATCGGGAGCCCGGGATGCAAACGTATGTTTTAAACAGGAAGATGATTCGCTTGACTTTAAGCTGCATGGATGGTGTGGGTTGCGGCGATTAGGGCCGAAAAGCAAAATTCTGCTTCTTCTGACCGGTGTCCTCGTCCTGGCGGCAATTTTGAACTTCCGGGACCGCTGGAGCTTCCGGCTACCCAGCGATGGGGTTCAGTGGACCGACGTGGGGGGCGCGGTAGAGGCGAAGTTTGTCGCGCCGGATGGTTCGGGAGCCCGGGGAGGAATTCGGGTCGGAGACCGCCTGGAGGCGATTGACGGAAGGCCCATTGCGAGTGCGCTCCAAGTCTCGCGTGAACTTTTTGAGCGGAACGGTCAAGGCCGGCTCCGCTACCAGATCCATCGCGGGGGCCGGCGATCCCACGTTACGCTGACGCCAAGTCACGCGAGTTCATCCACTCCCCTACAGACCTGTTTGGAGGTAGTTGGAGTCCTCTATTTGGTGATGGGTCTGTTTGTTTTGCTGCGCGCCAGGACCGCCTCCCGGGCGATCCACTTTTATCTGTTCTGCCTGAGTTCTTTCGTTCTTTACGCTTTTTCTTATAGCGGTCGGCTGGAT
Source organism: Terriglobia bacterium (assembly GCA_965222885.1). GTDB lineage: Bacteria > Acidobacteriota > Terriglobia > UBA7540 > JAPUME01. The sequence goes on along the minus strand of OZ244973.1, from coordinate 2,895,356 downwards.
GCGTTCGATTCAACCGTCTATTGGCTGGAAAGCGCCGCCTGGGTTCTTCAGCCGGCGCTGTTCCTTCATTTCTGTCTCCGTTTCGCGGCAGCGGTTCCCTTTTGGGGAAGACGCACTGATTGGCGGAAGTGGTTGTACGCGCCGGGCTTGGTGTTTTTGTGGGTTCAGCTACTCGTCGCTTTCGAGCTGATCGAGATCACGCCCTCCTTGCCGGATTCGCGGTGGCTTTTGGATCGTGTGGCGCTGGGATATTTGGCTGTCTATTTTCTTGCCGGGGTGGCTTTGCTGTACAAGGCCTGCTCCGCGGCTCCCAATCCGCAGTTAAAGCAGCAACTGAAATGGCTGACCTGGGGAAGCAGTGTGGCTCTGGCCCCCTTTGTTGTCTTTTACGCGGCGCCTTATTCTCTGGGGACCGTTCCCTTGGCCTGGATGCAGCTTTCCTCCCTCTCGCTGGCCTTTCTGCCCCTCACCTTCGGGTATGGGGTAATCCGCTATCGTTTGATGGACGTGGACCTCCTGTTTCGTCGGGGCGTCATCTACAGCTTGGCTACCGCCACCGTCGTAGCTTTGTATTTCGGGTTTACGGCACTGCTGGCCGACGTGTTCCGAACGGCGGTGCAGATGACCAGCAAGGCGGGGTGGATTCTGGCCATCGTGCTCACTGCGCTTCTGTTTCGACCGTTGGTGAATTGGATTCAGCGGGCCGTAGATCGCTACTTTTACCGGGACCGCTACGCGTTACGCCGAACCTTGGTGGATTTTGCACGCGACCTGGGTACGGAAATCCGTTTGGATCTGTTACTGGATGGGATTCTTCGGCGATTGTCCTACACGTTGAACGTGGAAAAGACCGCCGTGTTTTTGGAAGAGACTGCCCCGGGCACGTTTCGCCTGGCCCGCGCCATCGGGATTCCCGCCGCGGAGGGGCTGGATTTGAGCTTCCTCAACCCGTCCCGTTCTGAGTTGCGAGAAGGGTATCTGTTTTTTACGGACCCTCAGAATGTGCCCGGGGAGTCGGCGGCCTGCCGTTCGGCCCTGGAAAGGCTGGACCTTCATTGCTATATCGCGCTGCGTAACCGCGGCCGGGTGATCGGGTTTGTCGGTCTGGGAAAGACCCGTTCGGGTGAACTGCTCTCGAGCGAGGACGTGGAACTACTCCAGACGTTGTCCGGTTACTTCAGCATTGCCATTGAGAATGCCCAACTCTGCCGGTCCCTGGAGCAGAAGGCCCTCCAGTACGAGAGGCTCCAGCAATTTAATGAAAACATTCTCGAATCGGTCAACGCCGGCGTGGTGGCGATTGGCCTCGAGGGGCGGATCGAATACTGGAACGCCGCCATGGAATCGTTTTACGGGGTGCGGGAGTTCGAAACGGTGGGCAAGCCCATCGAGGAGCTCCTTCCGAGGGGCTTGGCGAGTGAATTGAAGTTGGCCTCGGAGTTTACCGACACGCGCAGCCTTTACAAGGTCAAATTAATTACCCGGGCGGGGCACCAAGCCACGGCCAATATCTCGGCTACGCCGCTGCGCGGAAAAGACGGAAAAATATTGGGACGATTGCTGGTCTTTAATGATATGACGGATCGTGTCCGCCTGGAGGATCAAGTCATGCAGGCGGAAAAGTTGTCCTCCATTGGAATGCTGGCCGCCGGTGTGGCCCATGAAGTGAACACCCCTCTGGCGGTGATTGCTTCCCAATCGCAGATGCTCCAAAAACTGCTTCCCCCTGAGGATCCGCAAAGGAGTTTTCTGGATAAAATTGTTCGGCAAACCTTCCGGGCCTCGGAGATTATCAGTCATCTGCTGAAGTTTTCGCGCACCAGCGGCACGGAGTTCAAGCAGACCGATGTGAACCAAGTCGTGGGTGAAACCTTGACTCTTCTGGAACACGTCCTGCGCGCGGGGCGGATCAGGTTGGAGGAACACTTCGATTCGCAGTTGCCTCCGATTCAAGGCAACAGTGGGCGACTCCAACAGGTGTTCATGAATCTCATCCTCAATGCACGGGATGCCATGCGGGGAGGAGGCGGTCTCCGGGTCAGGACGCTGCGGGAAAACTCCAGTGTAGTCGTCGAAGTGGTGGATTCCGGGGTCGGGATCCCCAAGGAAGACGTCCCCAGGATCTACGATCCTTTCTTTACCACCAAGAGCGGCAGTCGGGGCACGGGCCTGGGTTTGGCCGTAACCTACGGCATCATCCGGGAGCATTCGGGCATCATTGAGGTGCAAAGCAAGCCGGGCCAGGGTACGACTTTCCGTCTGGAATTCCCCGCCGCAAGGAAACCGGTCCATGTCTGAGAAAGGCGCCATCCTGATCATTGATGACGAGCGGGAGATTTGCGAAAGTCTCTCGCAATTGTTGCGAAATGAGGGATACCGCACGGACTTCGCGCCGGATGCCGCTGGCGGATTAAGCCTATTTGCCCACGAGGTCTATGACTTGGTGCTTCTGGATATGAGCCTTCCCGAGCGAAGCGAGGGTCTCGCGGTGCTGCGGGCGATCAAGGGCGAAAGTCCGGAGACGCCCGTCATCATGATTACCGCCTACGATTCCGGCGAGACGGCTTTTGTAGCCAGCAAAGCGGGAGCGGACAATTACATCACCAAGCCCTGGGACAATGAGAAGCTGCTGCTGGACGTCCGCAATGCCGTAAATAATTATCGTCTGCGGGCGGAAAATCTCCAATGGCGGCGCTCACAGCACCGCTATGACCTGCCCAACGTCGTCGGTAAAAGCGAGCGCATGCAAAAGGTCTTTGATCTGGTTATGCAGATTGCTCCCAGCCGGACGACCGTGCTGATTCAGGGAGAAAGCGGGACCGGCAAGGAGTTGATCGCCAAGATGATCCACCTGCGAAGCCCCCGCGCTCACAAACCTATGGTGCCGGTCAATACCGGCTCCATGCCCGTCGATTTGCTGGAGAGCACCCTGTTTGGCCATGTCCGAGGTGCCTTTACCTCAGCGGTGGCCTCCAAGAAAGGGCTTTTCGAGTTGGCGGATCAAAGCTCCATCTTCTTCGACGAAATCGGCACCATCGGCTTGGAAACGCAGGCCAAGCTGCTCCGCGTGATTCAGGAGCGGGAGTTCATGCGGTTGGGAGGCACTCAAACCGTTCGGGTGGATGTCCGTATCCTGGCGGCCACGAATGCCAATCTGCTGCAACTGGTGGAGGAAGGCAAGTTTCGGGAGGACCTCTATTACCGGCTGAATGTCATCGCCCTGAATCTGCCGCCCCTGCGCGAGCGGAAGGAGGAAATTCCGCACCTGGTTCGGCATTTCCTCGCCCTCTACGGGGAGGAAAACGGAAAGCCCGGGTTAAGCTTCTCCGCAGAAGCTTTGAAATCGTTGATGGACTACTCGTGGCCGGGCAATGTCCGTGAGCTTGAAAACGTGGTGGAGCGGGCCGTGGTTCTCACCACCGGACCCGCGGTCGATGTTGACTTGCTGCCGGAGCCCTTGCAGCGGGACGGGGAAATGCCTTCCGTAGATCGACGTCCGGTACGGATCAATGGTCATTCGCTGCATGAGGTGGTTGAGGACTACGAGCGGCGCATCATCATGGATACACTCGAACGGTCCGGGGGAAGGCAGACGGATGCCGCCGAGCAACTTAAGATTCCTCTTTCCACCCTGAACCAAAAAATCAAACGTTTGCATATCGCTCGTCCCCGGCGAAAGCTGGCATAGTCCCTACCCAGGCCGGATATGTCTCTTCCCGGATTGGTTTTACTTCCGCCCATTGTGCCCTCCGCCTCGGTTCGAAGGGCGAATTTCCCGGGACACTACGAGGGTTCCTCATCCCGTCACGAGGGCCTTGCATCCTGGTTCTCGAAAGCCTAACCTGGGGTCCCCGCGCTACGCTGCTCAAGAACATGAGCGGTGTAGAATCGCGGGAACCCGCAAGAGGGAAACGCTGCAACGATGGATACCGACTTCGGAAGCATGGCGGCTCTGGGATTGCTCTGGTACGTGGTTTTTCTGCTCTCGGTCACGGTTCATGAGGGAGCCCATGCGCTGGCGGCCAAGTGGGGAGGCGATCCTACGGCGTTTCTGGCGGGCCAAGTCAGCCTGAGCCCGCTCCCCCACGTTCGCCGCTCACCCTTCGGAACCATTCTGGTTCCGTTGCTTTCCTATGTGTTTTATGGGTGGATGATCGGTTGGGCCAGTGCACCCTACGACCCGTTGTGGCAAAGAAGGCATCCCCGTCGGGCTGCCTGGATGGCGCTGGCGGGTCCGGCTGGGAATGCCGCGCTGATGTTGGGAGCCGCCGTCATCATTCGCATAGGCTTGGCTCAGGGGGTTTTTCATCCTCCCGAGCGGTTCACCTTCACCCAGATTGTGGCGTCTCCCGACCCTGGGCTGGGCAGTGCCCTCGCCACGTTTTTGAGCATCCTGCTGATGCTGAATTTGCTGCTCGGCAGTTTCAACCTCTTGCCGGTTCCTCCCTTGGATGGCAGCACCGGTATAACCCTGCTGATGAGTGAGGGGACGGCGCGGCGTTTCACTGCATGGATCCATAATCCGAGCTTCTCGATACTGGGCCTTATCATTGCCTGGACGCTTTTTGGCCGTATATTCGGCGTGATCTATTCGGTCGCGCTCTCCTTGCTTTATGCCGGATGAAACAGAGACGTGCATAACTTCTGTCACCTTTTCTGCTTTCCGGGAGCTTTGCTCTCAGCACCGGACGGCTTGTCTTTTTGCAGCCGCACCCGGTACTTGGGCGGCAGGCCGGCGTCTTCCACGGTTTTCTCCCAATTCCTTCCTCTCGTTTCTCTTACACGGTTTTGGGGCGTCTGCTTTCGCTCGCTACGCCTACGGCTAGCCCGCTTGAGGGGCGAGTTTTCTGACGGTTTCTTGACGGTGGTTGCTGCCACGGCCACGCTCTACGGGCTGCGCAGCACCTGGTTTTAGTAATGGTTTTCGAGCTGCAATCGCCCCGCTCGTCGTGAGGACGCGCTTTGTCGAGCCGGGGGACCTATTTCTCCTAACCACTGCTAGAATTGCGTCCGGCCAAATCCCAACTGACCTGCCCCGACGAAAACGGCCCAATTTCTAACTTAGAAGGCGGTACAAAACTCGGTCTGGTCAGTGCTACCATCTAAATCAGACCCATGTCCGACACGAAAATAGATCGCACCAAGCTGACTTTCTCACAAGCAGAAGGAATCGATCCGCTTCCACTATCCTCGGCCAAGGCGGCCAAGTGACGGCGGAGCGGTTCAGGCATTCAGACGTTCTAGACTTCTAAATTTGACCTTCAGTAAAATTCTATACTTGACAAGAGATTATTTATATGTCCTAATCATTATGGGTAGCCGCTACAGGCTGCGTCTAATTGAGAAGGTCGTGATGTTTAAGGCAACTAGGAACGATCTGCATGCCCGATTATTTCGGGCGGCCCTTCGGGGCCTTTCGACAGGGAACGCTCTGTTCCCCGATTCCCATATATGTCGTGGGGCGGGAACAAGACAAGATGAGCTAACCAAATCTGTCACGGGTCGGGTGGTGAGGCAAGAGGTGCTAATCAAGTGCATTATTCACCCTATAAACCGCCAGATCTTGTTCACGGGGAAAGTTAGTCTGTGGGGTTCAGCAATGCCGACTCTTCTAGTTGCGGCACCGCCAGACGCTTCTGAAGCGTCGGAAAGGAGGTGCAATTATGCATCAACAAGACCTTCTCGGCTGTATCCAATCTCTTCAAGAGATCAGGAAGCAGTTAGACCATGTGCTGGACCCCAGCGTCAGTATGGAGTTCGACGCTGTCATAGGTCAACTCCAAGAATGTTTGGATCAAAGGTCAGACCATCGCCAGTTGGCGAAAGTCGTCGACAGCGTCGTTCTGTTTCTAGGACGCCTGATCGACGTCACAACAAACGTCTCAGACCTTATCGACCGATACAAGCGCTGATGCAACAGACTATTTTCTCTTTTTTCCAGAATCGACCATGAATCTTGGCAATGCCATCAAAGTCTGCCGAGCCCATCGCGGCCTAACTCAGGCAAAGTTGGCCAAAGAAGCAGGGATTTCCTTGTCCTACCTGTCTCTACTGGAGAATGACAAGCGTGATGCAAATGTCTCCACGTTGGAGGCGATTGCACGAGGTTTGGGAATCCCACTCAATCTTCTATTTTTTCTGGCTTCGGACAGTGACGCACTGCAAGGTCTCCCCGAAGGGGTTCGGGATAAACTCTCGTCCGTAATCTTGAGGTTGCTGAATGAGCCGAGGACTACTCAGGCCAAACTACCCTTATGATCCCTTCAGCAGCCTCTTGAAGTTAGGCCGGCTCCTTCGCGAGGATTCAGCGACACTGCTGTCGATTGCGAAAGCTCCGCGCGGCTACTATCGACGCATCCCGATTAAGCGTAAGGGCAAGATCAGGGAGACGTGGGATGCACTACCGCCGCTCAAGTCCATTCAGGCTCGCATCCAGTGCCTCATACTCCGCAAAGTGACGTACCCTGGTTACCTGCAAGGAAGCATTAGAGATGAGGAGCAAGCCAGGGACTTCGTCAGCAATGCTTCACTACACTGCAGTCGGCGGATCGTGATTTCCGAGGACATCGAGAATTTTTTCCCTTCGACAAAATCAAATCTCATTTATGATCTGTGGCGCTCACTTTTCTATTTTCCCGATCACATTGCACATGTGCTGACAGGACTGACGACCCTTGAAGGCTACTTGCCGCAAGGTGCGAAGACAAGCAGTTACTTGGCCAACTTGGCCCTGTGGCGGACAGAGCCTCGGCTTGTGGAATCGCTAACAAGGCAAGGGTTCACCTACTCTCGTTACGTTGACGACATCACGCTTTCAACTGACAGGCGTCTCACGGGGAATGAAATCTCGGAGGTTGTCAGACAAATCGCAGGAATGTGTTCGCCGTTGGGCTTTCGCTTGAAACGATCGAAACACAATTTGACTACCAGCGGCAACCGGATGTCCACCACTGGTTTGATGGTCAATCGACGAGTCAGCTTGCCTAAAGAGATCCGCTCTCAAACACGTTCCTTGGTCCATCAATGCGAGTGCTTGGCCAACAGATCAAAGGCGATGAAGCAGACACCGTACTTTGCGGTTGAGTGGACCCATGCATCTGGTAAGGTGGCTCTTTTGTGCCGTCTGCACCCGACCGAAGGAAATCTGCTGCGTGAGCGTCTGCGCGCAATCAAACCCGTCTAGGAATCTTGCCGGGTTACCAGCGGATTTCACTTGGTTTAGAGACAGAGGCCGAAGCTAAGGGGAACGCCATGGCGCGACGGAAGGATAGCAAAGAGCGTGAGGTTGAGAATTACACGCACGCCCACAAGGAGCGCGTGAACAACCCGCCGGTTGGCTTGGTGACGCCGGAGACCGACAAGGACGCCGGCAAGAAGACCTACGCCCACGACCCGCACCTGGACCCACAACTCGTCTGGGCCGGAAAGGCCGAGCACACTTCGTTCGAGGTGCCCACCGTCTCCCTGCACGTGCACGAGCGCATCTCGGTGTGAGCGGTTCAGACCGAGGAGACTGAGCCCCAGACCCGTTACGTAACGGTTATGGGACTGAGTGGAAGGCCTTCAGCATGGGAAGGCCCTGAGTTCCTGCAAGACGCTAGTGTCCCGTCCCATATAATAGTTTACATATGTCCACGCCCATGATCTAATCAGCGGCATGTTTGAAGCCGCCGCCGCTATTGACATCGACGAACCGACGATACGACAGCTTGAATCTCTGGTGCGTTCTGGGAATACCCCTCAGAGGGTGGCCCAGAAATGCCGGGTCCTGCTGCTGGCTCACCGTGGAGTGGCTAATTACTCGATTGCCCGGGAGTTGGGTCTGTCGCGGCCGACCGTGATTGCAGCGCGGGCCGCGTTCGAAGAGGGTGGCGTGAGCGCCCTGACTGCGAAACCGACCCGGAAGCGGTCGCGGCGCGTCCTGACGTCAGAACTGGAGCGTGCGATTCTGGACACGACGTTGAAGACCCGGCCCGCCGCCGCCACCCAGTGGAGCGTCCGGACACTGGCCCAACACATGCATGTATCGCGAATGATGGTGCATCGGGTTTGGGAGCGTTTCGATATCCAGCCGCATCGGGTCGAGAAGTTCAAGATCTCGAACGATCCCCAGTTTGAGGCCAAGGTCCGGGACATTGTCGGTCTCTATCTGGACCCGCCGGACCGGGCTCTGGTGCTTTGCGTGGACGAGAAGAGTCAGATTCAGGCCCTGGACCGGACCGCTCCAATCCTGCCGTTGCGTCCCGGATTGCCCGAACGCCAGACCCATGATTACAAACGCCATGGCACGACGACTCTGTTCGCGGCTTTCAATATCGTCAACGGTAAGGTCATTGGCAGTTGCTGGCCGCGCCATCGTGGTCAGGAGTTCGTGAAGTTCCTCAATCAAATCGAGAAGGCAGTCTCTCCGGATCTGGATGTGCATCTCGTGATGGACAACTACGGCACTCACAAGGGTGCTCAAGTCCAACGCTGGCTCAAACCTCGAAAGCGCCGACGATTCCATTTTCACTTTACCCCCACCAGCAGTTCCTGGCTCAATCAGGTCGAACGTTTCTTTGGCCTCATCACCCAACGCATGATCCGGCGCGGTACGTTCCTCAGTGTTCAAGAGTTGGAGCGCTCCATCTATGCATGGCTCTCCACCTGGAACAACCAGCCGCACCCCTTCATTTGGAAGGCCACGGCTGATGTCATCCTTGACAAGGTGCAATCCTGTAAAGAATTATCTGGGACACAACACTAGAGAGGGAGGCAATTCAGAGATGCCCGGAAAATTTGAAATCATGCGCGCGGTCCAGAAGGGCCTCGACAGTCTTGATAATGTCACCGTATCTGAGGGCAATCCAGCGTGGACCAAGGCCGTCGAGACCAAACTGTGCAAGATTGGCCGAGACTTCGGGTACCAAGTTGGCGCATCCAAGGCGGACGGCCCGAACCGCGACTGGCCAGAATGGCTCTACGATGTTACTTGGCTCGAATACGACCGCGACGGTCTATTGATCGACGCTCCCTTGGTTGCGGAGTGCGAATGGGGCAACTTCGGGAACATCAAAGATGACTTCGAGAAGCTTCTTCTGGCGAGAGCGGGGGTTCGTCTGATGATCTTCGACGAGCCCGGTTCCAATGGGATCGCCGAACGGCTTGCCGGGATGGTCAGGAAGTTCAAGGGCTCCCGCGCCGAGGATGCCTGGCTGCTGGCGGCCTGGAAAAGGAGTGATAACGACTGGTCGTTCAGGTATTTCACGATTGGGATGAACGCCGCTATCCCCTTCCCCCCGCCATCCGGCCCGGGTAGGCCCCAGCCACTATAGTGTCGCGCCGGTCCCGTCTGCCTGTCCCGGCACGGCAGACAGGCCGCCAAGCCGCCTTGCCAACGTACCGGTGCTCCCGGCTCGAATCCCTGCCATGGCGACTCCCACAGCCAAAATGGCAATGATTTCCCCGCTTATGCTTCCTCCAATCAGTCTGCCCATTTTCCCACGCCCCCACGGAATGAACCACAGAGAAACAAACCGACCCACAAAGGGGAAAAACCCTTGAGAAAGACCTAGCGGCTGGGGCCATAGTCCAGTTCCGGGCCGCGCTGCCGCTGCTGCTGTATTTGCCGGATATGCTTCAGCCCCCGCTCAACACGGCGGCGATCTCTCTGTAGTCCTCCGCCAAGCTCTTGACTTGCCGCTGCAAATCCTCGGCCAGCCCTGACGTTAGGCTAGGGCATGCCTCAACTGGACGGAGCAAGATAATGCGGGGGAAAGGGCCGTTGTTAGCCACGAGCGGCCATTCGGATGGCTCTTGGCGTACGATTCTTTCCGTTTCGTGAGGTGACCCCGTTTCGCAACGCCTAATCCCTTGAAAACACGTCCGGCGCTGGATCGTTGCGTAATCGTTCCTTTGTGCAACGGATTTTCGCTGATGGACGCAGCCGTCAATCCGGGCACGGGCGCTAATCACTCCTCCGGTCTAGGCGGACTGCGGAGACGCTGCACGAATTGCCGGATCAACAGCGGGATTCCGACCAGGAGCAGGTACGGAACGAGAGTCGCTTTGACAACGTAAAAAGAGCCCACCTTGATCGAGTAAAAGGGACCCACCCCCAGGTTAATGGCCCGTAAGTAATACCGCCGGCGGGGCTGTGGAAAGAGTGGGAGCCGGAGGCTTCCAAGCCGCTGTGGGAACCCGCGGGGTTTGTAGCGGGTTTCCATAGGGGCGGCACTTTCCACAGCCCATCGCGCCCGCGTTTTTCACGCGGACTTTCTGGCGACGCGGGGTTTCTTCTTCCGTTTGCTGGCGGCGCCCAGACTTTCAGTGAAGCGGATGCTTTCCCAATCGAACTGGTGAATCGAGCAGTGATGGGTCAGCCGGTCCAGTAGGGCGGCCGTGAGGGCGGCGGCACCAAACACACTGGTCCACTGCGCAAACGGCAGGTTCGAAGTGACGATCACCGAACCTTTCTCGTAACGATCCGAGAAGACCTGAAACAACAGTTGCGCCCCCTCGGCCGAGAACGGGATATAGCCCACCTCGTCGATGATGAGCAGCTCGAGGCGGGATAGCTTGGCCAGGTATCGCTTCAACTGCCGTTCCTCACGGGACTCGATCAGTGTATTGACCAATCCGGCGGCTGTGGTGAACCCGACCCGGTAGCCCCGCCGGCAGGCTTCCACTCCCAGCACTGTCGCGGCATGGGTCTTGCCGGTGCCGTGCTTGCCCAACAGCACGACGTTCTCGCGCCGGGTGATGTAGCTGCACTCGGCATAGTCGCGAACCTCGACCGCATCTAGTGCCGGCCACTTCTTCAGATCGGTCGTCTCCAGGGTCTTCAGCAGCGGGAACCGGGCCGCGCGCAGCCGGCGCTGCACCTGATTGGCTTGACGCTGTTCCAGCTCGCGGCTGGCCAAAGCCACAAGAAAGCCGATGTAGTCCTCACCAGCTTCTTTGGCCTGCCGGGCGTGTTCCCTCCATTCCCGTACCATGGCCGGGAGCCGGAGTTGCCGCAACGCATCGTCGAGTACGATCTCCTGGCCCGGCGTCATCGCACACCTCCGGCCAACAGGCGGTCGTATTGATCCAGATCGGAGGTTGCGATCGTCAGGTCCGTGATGCCGGGCATCAACCCGGGCTCCAGGGGCGCATGGGCCCGCCCGGGACGGTCGGCACGAATCAGAATGTGCCGGACCGCATCGGATTCGTAGCTGTGCGCCTCCAGGGCGTCTTGAACCGCCGAGGACACCCGATCCAGTGCCCACTGTTGGTGGAGTTGCAGGATGCCGATGAACTCCCGGGTGCCACGGCTGTAACCGTGCCGTTGCCGCAACCGCCCCAGCAGCGTCTCGTAATGTGCCGGCCACTGGGGCCGCCACTGCCGGATCGGCCGGGCACTCTCAAACGCCCCCACTCTCCGGCGGATCAGCTCCAGGTAATGCAAGGGATCGATCTGCCACCGGCTATGACCGAACGCGCGGGCATGTTCGGCCACCTTTTTCTGGTCGGCGTAGAAGCTCACCCGGTCGCACCCGATATGGGCCCAGAGCCGCCGGCCCACATAGGCGGTCGGTACCGAGTAGCGGTTCCCCTCCACTTGCGCGGTCTGGTACCGGCTGATGCGCACTCCGACGACCTTCGTGTTCTCGAATGGCGTATCGGGCAATGCCAGCAGATGCTCCCGCTCGGCGGCGTGCCGTTCATCGATCGTGCGATCGTCGGCCCGGCCACCAATCCGCCGTTGGCCATCGGACAGGCACCGCTCCAGCAGTTGATGGTTCAGATCGTCGAAATCTGTGACATCGGGGACCGGCACCAGGAAGTTCCGACGCGCAAAGCCGACCAGACCCTCGACGCCCCCTTTCTCCCGGCCCTGGGCCGGATTGCAGAATCGCGCTTCAAACGTGTAGTGCGCTCGAAACGAGGTGAACCGCGCCTGCTCCACCCGCGCTTTCCCGCGCAGAATCCGTTTCACCGCCGTCTTCAGGTTGTCGAAGACCAGGGTCGGAAACACCCCACCGTACCAGTCAAATGCCCGGATATGACCGTCCAGGAACATCTCCTGCCGCTCCCACGGATAAGCTCGTACGAAGGCTTTGCCCGAGTACCGGGACCGCATGCAGAACAGCTTCACCTGCCGGTCTTCGCCGCCCATCCGGACCCAGGCCGTGCCCCAGTCCACCTCGGCTTCCCGGGCCTGCTCCGGATCCAACGGCACCACCGCCATCGGCCGGTTCAATCCCAACCGGAATTTCCGTTCCCGGACCCATCGGCGCACGGTCGGCTCCGCCCCGGTGAAGCCGTGCTCGTCCATCAGTCGCTGCCAGATCCGGCGCGCGGTGTGTCGTTGCTTGACCGGTTGTTCCCGATCGGTCTTGAGCCACCTATCCACAACCCCCGCGACCGGGTCCATCACCGGACACGCCGGTTCCTTCTCACGCCGGTACTGGGGTTCCTGCCCGGCCAACACCTTCCGGATCGTCCGCCGCGTGTGGCCCGTTTCCCGGGAAATCCGTCGAATGCTTTTCTTGTACACACGATGTGCGGTTCTGACCATCTCGTACTGATCCATCCCTAACAACTCCTTGTCCTCCCATCCAACATGCCGGTTCATCCGGGCTCGCCTCGGGAGGCTATCAGGGGTGGGTCCCTTTTGCTCGATCACAACCCCGTTAATTGGGTCCCTTTTACGTTATCGAAATCACGAGAGCACCTATAACCACCATATGGGGGCCGAGCAATCCGCCGACAAGGCTCAACAGTACGGCAAGCGGAGTCGCCACCGCGATGGCGACCCATAACCCTCTGCGCCAGGACCCGACAACTCCTCTCAAGAGGCGTTGCGCCAGCAACCCGATCAGCAAGCCGCCCAGAAAGAACAGGATCAGTCCGGACAGTATGGCCGGAATCGCAAACAGCAATTCCGCTGGATTCCAAGAATCCATGGAGCCGAATCGGGCTAGGGCGACCAGGAGTTGCAGGACACAGAATCCGATACCGAACAGCACCGGCGTCTTCCAGTAACGCCATCGAGAAGAAGCGGAAGCTCTGGAAGGAGCGGTCCTCATAGTTCCTCCCATTCGAACGGGGAGTTTTCAGTCTGCAATTCACTCCTCCATGCCAAGAGTTGGCCCCGGATCGAAAGATTAGAGTAGGGTGGATGTCGATGCGCCGCAAGTCAATTGGTGGTAGTGTCTCAGTTTTGTACAATTCTGACGAACATGACCGAAGACGAACGCCAGTATCTGCTCAGAACGGTAGCCGAGGCTCACGTCGGCCTGTCCGAGGTCGCCTTCAAGTTACGGCGGGAACTGACGCCGAAAGCGCCTGCGCTGAAGACGGCGATCAAGGCCGAGCGTGAGACCTTTCATCTCAAGGGCGAGCTTCAGCGGCTCGATATGGAGGATCTTGAACAAGCCAAAGGGCGCGAGTCGTTGCCCGAGGTTCGCCGGGGCGGAAAGGTGGTAGACGTGGACCAGCTACTGCGGCAAAAGGTTTGACACGACGAACCATGAATGGTCGCGATCCCGGCCCAGACCCCGGAGCGTACAAAAAACAGTTCTGTTTCGCACTGATTCTCGGGACTCCATTTGTGCGGTTCATGGGTCCACATCCAGCATCCTCAAACGACGCGAAACCCAGGTCTCGTAGCCGTCAATCGAGGCCCCGGATGCGCCCTTCGACCTGAGAAGTGATTTCAACTCGATTAACCGCTTTGAGGTTCCCTTAACTCCGCCGTACTTTGCCATGATCCCTGTGTCCACAGTGACAACCGCGTTCTCGATGTACTGTATTTCCTCCTTGAAGCGGACGGAGGTAGCCGAGCACGATGACATCTCGGGCATGGCTGTGATATATAGATACAGTATATTTTCTATACTATAATAACTCATGCCATTTGAGTATGATCCCGCTAAAAGCGTCACAAACAAGGCCAAGCATGGCCTCGACTTCGACGAAGCCCAGGTGCTTTGGAAAGATGCTCGGATGCTGGAAGCACCGGCAAAAACCGATGACGAGCCGCGCTTTCTGGTGATCGGAAAGATTGGCAAAAACCACTGGGCCGCCGTCTGCGCTCATCGTGGGGACAATGTGCGGATCATCTCGGTGCGGCGCGCCCGGAAACAGGAGATCGATCACTATGAAAGCAACTGAGTTCGACATGAAGTTTGATGCAGGAGAGGATGTTAGCGGCCATGTCGACTGGTCGAAAGCAAAGCGCCCGAACGAGCAGGTGAAGCGGGTGAATGTGGACTTCCCGGCATGGGTTGTGGCCAGGCTGGACCGTCAGGCGCGGTACCTTGGCGTGACCCGCCAATCGCTCATCAAGTTATGGATCGCTGAACGGCTACAGTGAGGTGACATCCGAACCTGAAGGCGAACTCGGGCGCGGCGTCCTGATGCCGTTGACGTCGTAGGGGTACAGGGGCCTGCTTCGGCGTGGAATGCTCCCACATTCCAAAGAGCCCGACCGAAGGAACGCGGTTGTCGGGATGGTGACAAGTCGAGATCGCCCCGATTCAGCCCACGAAGTGGACCCCTCCGGGAGTGCACTGGGTTTTCGAATATGCACAGGGAACAGAAGCAGAGCATGAAGCTGGAAGACCTCCAGGCCAATGCGGCGGTTCGCGGCATCCTGTCCGACGCCCTCGTCACGGTGGTCAGCGTGCAGTGGTTCGGCTCCGAAGCGCTTGAGCTGACCTACAAGACACCGACCGGAAAGGTCGCCAATGAGCTTCTGTATCGTCACGACGAAGCCCGGCTCGAGATCGTCGAGGTCGGCCGGCCATGGAGCTTCGACGGAGACGGCGCGTTGTTCCGCCTGGTCTCCGAGGCACAGCGAATCCGCCTTGCACATCTCTTCGACCCCGTGCTTGCCTTGCACACTTCGCTGGTCGAGCCGTTGCCCCATCAGATCACCGCGGTCTACGAATCCATGCTGCCCCGTCAGCCCCTTCGCTTTCTTCTCGCCGATGATCCGGGTGCCGGCAAAACCATCATGGCGGGGTTGCTTATCAAGGAGTTGATCGCTCGCGGTGATCTGCAGAGGTGTCTGGTTGTCTGTCCCGGTAGTCTCGCAGAGCAATGGCAGGATGAGCTCTACCGTCGGTTCCATCTGCCCTTCGAAATCCTGACGAACGACAAACTCGAAGCAGCGCGCACCGGCAACTGGTTCCTGGAAGCCAATCTCGTCATTGCTCGGCTGGATAAACTCTCTCGCAATGAGGACGTTCAGCAGAAGCTGCAAGCTCCCGATTGCCGCTGGGACCTCGTCGTGTGCGACGAGGCCCACAAGATGTCGGCCACGTTCTTTGGTGGCGAGGTCAAGTACACGAAGCGCTACCGGCTGGGGCAACTGCTGTCGAGTCTCACCCGCCATTTTCTCTTGATGACGGCCACACCGCACAACGGGGAAGAGGCAGACTTTGAGCTCTTCATGGCTCTGATCGACGGTGACCGATTCGAGGGACGCTTTCGCGATGGCGTTCATGGCACCGATGTCTCGGACCTGATGCGCCGCATGGTGAAAGAGAATCTGCTCAAGTTCGACGGCACGCCGCTCTTCCCAGAGCGCATTGCACACACGGTTCCCTACAAGCTCTCGCAGACGGAAGCCCACCTTTACAAGGCCGTCACCGACTACGTGCGCGAGGAATTCAACCGTGTGGAGGCGCTCGAGAACGACCAGCGAGCTGGCACCGTCGGCTTCGCCCTGACGATCCTGCAGCGCCGACTCGCCTCTTCGCCGGAGGCCATCTATCAGTCGTTGCGCCGCCGCCGTGAGCGTCTGGAGAGCCGGTTGCGTGAACTCGAGGTGCTCCAGCGTGGTGGCCAGGCCGCCATCTCCTTCCTCGCCGCGGGACCGGAGTTCGACCCCGAGGACGTCGAAGATCTGGACGAGGCACCCGAGAACGAGGTCGAGGCGGCCGAGGAGGAAATTCTCGACCGTGCGACGGCGGCGCGATCCATCGCCGAGCTGAAGGCCGAGATTGAGACGCTCAAGAATCTGGAAGGTCTTGCGCTTGGAGTGCGGCGGAGCGGCACGGACACCAAATGGCGAGAGCTTGCAACTCTACTCACGGAAACTTTCACAGCGGGCGCGCTTGCCGGGCAAATCGCGGCAGCAGACGTTCCATACGACGCCGGCAAGATTCCCCGACCGACCCCGTCTCCGCGGCAAAAACTGGTCATTTTCACCGAACACCGGGATACGCTGAGTTATCTGCACCGGCGCATCACGACCTTGCTGGGACGTGAGGAATCGGTTGTTCTGATTCATGGCAGTATGGGGCGCGAGGATCGACTCAAGGCCCAAGAATCCTTCCGCCACGACCCACACGTGCAGGTGCTGCTCGCCACGGATGCGGCCGGAGAAGGCATCAACCTGCAACGCGCCCACCTGATGGTGAACTACGATCTGCCCTGGAACCCCAACCGATTGGAGCAGCGGTTCGGTCGGATTCACCGCATCGGCCAGACGGAAGTGTGTCACCTCTGGAACCTCGTCGCGGATGAAACCAGGGAGGGCGACGTCTATTACAAGCTCCTAGACAAGTTGGAGCAGGCACGGCAAGCCCTCGGCGGGCAGGTGTTCGACGTGCTCGGCAAGCTCCACTTCGAAGGGAAGTCCCTCCGCGAGCTCCTGGTCGAGGCAATACGCTACGGGGAACAACCGGAGGTTCGAGCGCGCCTCACCACCGCGGTCGATCACGCCCTGGACCGCGGCCGGCTCCGGGACCTGCTGGAAGAGCGCGCCCTCGTGCACGACGCCATGGACGCCATCCGAGTGCATCGAATACGTGAGGAGATGGAGCGAGCCGAAGCCCGCCGTCTACAACCTCACTACATCGAGTCATTCTTTCGCGAGGCGTTTCAACGCTGGGGCGGTTCAGCCAGGCAGCGTGAGGCCAGTCGCTATGAGGTCACCCACGTTCCCGCATCCGTTCGGAATCGAGATCGGTTGATGGGCATTGGAGAACCGGTTCTTCGCCGGTACGAGCGCATTGCCTTCGAGAAGTCTTTGGTGGCGCCCCAAGGGCAACCGCTGGCGGCCTTTGTGTGTCCCGGGCACCCATTGCTGGATGCGGTCATCGACCTGACGCTGGAACGACACCGGGACCTCTTGCGACAGGGCGCTGCGTTGGTCGACGAGCGCGACGAGGGCCACAACCCGCGCGTGCTTTTCTATCTTGAGCACGCGATTCAGGATGCGAGCCTGACGCGCTCGGGGAATCGTCGGGTCATCTCCAAGCGCATGCTGTACGTGGAACTTGATGCCGATGGCGTGACGCGCCATGTGCACTATGCACCCTATCTCGACTATCGGCCACTTGCCGAAGACGACCCCGGTCTGGAACAAATCCTCGAGCGGCCGCAGTGCGCGTGGATCAACCGGGACATGGAAAAGAAGGTGCAGGGCTACGCGGTTGCGAACGTGGTCCCGGAGCATTTGACGGAAGTACGCGATGCGAAGTTGGAGTTGATCGACAAGACCAAAGTAGCCGTAAAGGACCGTCTCACGAAGGCGATCACCTACTGGGATTATCGAGCCGAGCAACTCAAACTGCGAGAGCAGGCGGGCAAGACCGGAGCGCGGCTCAATTCAGGTGAGGCCCGCAAGCGCGCGGATATGCTGCAAACCCGTCTCCAGAAGCGGCTTGAGGAACTCGAGCTGGAGGCGCAAATCTCGCCTCTGCCACCGGTGGTGCTGGGAGGACTGCTGGTCGTGCCCAAGGGGCTCATCGCTGAAATCAGTGGGCGTGGACCGGCGGGCACCAGAACGGCCGTCGATACGCAGGAATCGGCCGCCCGGGCGCGCAACATCGTTATGGAGGTCGAGCGGAGTCTTGGGTTTGACCCGACTGACCGGGAGTTCGAGAAACTGGGGTACGACATCGAAAGCCGCGTACCGAACACAGGCAAGCTGCGCTTCATCGAAGTCAAGGGCCGGGCCAGCGGCGCGTCAACCATCACCGTCACGCGCAACGAGATTCTATACTCACTGAACAAGCCCGAGGACTTCATCCTCGGAATTGTGGAGTTCCAGGACGACGGCCGGCATCAGGTCCACTACGTTCGTGAACCCTTTCAGCGTGAGCCGGATTTTGGGGTGACGAGCGTCAACTACGATTTCGCGGAACTGCTTGCGCGCGCGGAAGAGCCGTCATAAAGGGGTCGGCAGCAAACAGGACAGCATGAAGATCAACAAGAAGCTGATTGAAGTCGCCTTGCCGCTGGATGCCGTCAACAAGGCGTCAGCGCGCGAGAAGTCCATTCGCCACAGACATCCCAGCACGCTACACCTTTGGTGGGCGCGTCGCCCGTTGGCCGCGGCGCGAGCGGTGATCTTTGCGCAAATGGTGGACGACCCTTCCGGCTATGTTGATGTGCTGCTGTCCGATACGAAAAAGAAAAGAGCCGCGGAGCGAGAACTGAAAAAACGCCTCGCGGGAGATGCGGCAAAGCGTTCCTTGGTCCACGACGACGCGGTCGCCGAACCTGAGCCGACGCTGGAAGAGGTCATCGCCGAGCAGGAGCGGGACCGATTGTTCGCCATACTGGAAGAATTGGTCCTTTGGGAGAACACCACGAACGAAGAGGTACTCGAACGGGCGCGGGGGGAGATCCGGCAGAGTTGGCGGCGGGCGTGTGCTGAGAACGCCGGCCATCCGCGTGCCAGGGAGTTGTTCGATCGACACAAGCTCCCGGCCTTTCACGATCCGTTTGCGGGCGGAGGAGCGCTCCCGCTGGAGGCGCAGCGGTTGGGATTGGAAGCCTATGCCAGCGATCTGAATCCGGTGGCCGTGCTGATCAACAAGGCCATGATCGAGATCCCGCCTAAGTTTGCCGGCCAGGAGCCAGTGAATCCGGGATGGCGGAGCCAAAGTAAAGAGCAACAGACGCTCGCCACGTGGCACGGCGCCCAGGGACTGGCCGAAGACGTACGCTACTACGGTCAATGGATGCGCGACCAGGCGGAGAAGCGTATCGGCCATCTGTATCCGAAGGTCAAGGTCACCGCCGGGATGGTGAAGGATCGGCCCGATCTCGAACGCTACCATGGGCGACGGCTGACGGTGATCGCCTGGCTCTGGGCGCGAACGGTCAAGAGCCCTAATCCCGCCTTTGCCGACATCGAGGTGCCGCTGGCGTCCACCTTCCTGCTCTCGACCAAAAAGGGCAGGGAGGCGTATGTCGAGCCGGTGATCGAGGGGCATGGCTATCGGTTCACGGTGAAGGTGGGCCAGCCGCCGGATGCACAGACGAAGCGAGGAACCAAATCTGGTGGTAGTGGTAGTAGCTTCCTTTGTCTGATGTCGCATGTGCCAATGCCGTTCGAGTTTTTGCGTTCCGAGGCAAAAGCGGGTCGTATGGGCGCGCGGCTTATGGCGGTTGTTGCCGAGGGGGATCGCAGCCGGGTGTATCTGTCGCCGACATCGGGAATGGAAGCCGTCGCGCTTAGCGCGAAGCCGTATGACACACCAGAAGCGAAATTACCGGCCAAGGCGCTAGGATTCCGGATCCAGGAGTACGGCATGAATAACTGGGCCGACCTCTTCACCCCCCGCCAGCTCGTGGCGCTGACGACCTTCTCCGACCTGGTGACGGAAGCGATAGAGCGTGTACGGCAGGACGCCATCGCCACCGACCTCCCCGACGACAACCGACCGCTGCGCGAAGGCGGCACCGGGGCCACGGCCTATGCCGAGGCGGTGGCGGTGTATTTGGCATGTGGAATTAGCCGTCTCGTAAACCGTCTAGCAACCATCTGTGTGTGGAATAAGACAGGAGAGAAAGTAGAGCAGGTATTTGCTCGACAAGCTATTCCCATGACTTGGGACTTCCCTGAAGTAAATCCATTCTCTGCTAGTGTACTGTCCCGGAAATATATGAGCAAAGTCGTTCGACCTTAGCGAGGATGGATTCGGCCGTGGCGGTCCAGACGAAAGGACTGGTGTTGGCGTTGTAATGTTCGACGAAGCGCTCGATGTTACGGACGAGAGCCTTGACGCTGGAGAAGGAACCTCGGCGAATGGCCTTCTGGGTAATGATGCCGAACCAGCGTTCGACTTGGTTGAGCCAGGACGCATAGGTTGGGGTGAAATGAACGTGGTAGCGGGGACGCCGAGCGAGCCAAGCGCGGACTTTGGGATGTTTGTGAGTAGCGTAGTTATCGACGATGAGATGGACGTCGAGGTTGTGCGGCACACTGCCGTCGATCTGACGCAGGAAAGTGAGGAACTCCTGATGACGGTGTCGCGGTTTACAGCGGGTGATGACTCTCCCGGTGGCCACATCGAGAGCCGCGAACAGAGTGGTCGTGCCGTGACGTTTGTAATCATGGGTGACGCCTTCGACGTAGCCGAGGCCCATGGGGAGAACGGGCTGAGTTCGCTGAAGAGCTTGAACCTGGGTCTTCTCATCGACCGAGAGCACCACGGCGTGGTCCGGGGGATTGAGGTAGAGACCGACGATGTCGCGGACTTTCTCGACGAAGAACGGGTCGTTGGAAATCTTGAAATGCCGCTGGCGATGCGGCTGGACGCCGAACAGATCGAACCACCGCTGGACCGTGCTCTTTGAGACTCCCGTGTGTTCCGCCATGGAACGCACGCTCCAGTGCGAACGATCGGGAGGTTCGGTTTGCAGGGCCGTGTTGATGACTTCCGCAACACGTTCATCCTCATGCGTGCGGGGGCGTCCGGGACGCAGTTCATCGTGTAGTCCGGGGATTCCATGTTCACGATAGCGCTTTCGCCACTTGCCCACGGTCGTATTGGTGACACCCAGACGCCGGGCCACGGTAGAGCCGGGAACGCCTTCGGCGCAGGCCAGCACAATCTGGGCCCTCAGCACCAGACTATGCGGCAAGGTTCGGGAGCGGGCGAGGCTCCCCAGTTCCGATTCCTCACTCTCACTGAGAGTGAGGGGAGTAACGGGGCGACCGCGTGGCATGGGCATACCTCCAGAGGCCAAAGGTTGCCCATTAATATATCGCTTATTACCGGGACAGTACACTAGTACAGGTGGATGGTCTGGGTCGTTGAGTTGGATTCCGAGTACTTTGGATTTGCTACCCTCCCCTACGAAGTTTTTGCCAGGTATTGCAAGGCAAGAAAATGCCACTGACCAATTATTTAGCCTTAACAAATTAATCTCCACCGATCCACCGTACTACGACAACATCGGCTATGCTGACCTCTCCGACTTCTTCTACGTCTGGCTGCGGAAGTCGCTGCGGCCCATCTTCCCCGACCTCTTCGCCACGCTGGCCGTACCGAAGGCCGAAGAACTGGTCGCGACTCCCTACCGTCACGGCAGCAAGAAGCAAGCCGAGACCTTTTTTCTGGCCGGGATGGGGCAGGCGATGCAGCGTCTTGCCCAACAGACCCACCCCGGCTTCCCGGTCACCATCTACTACGCCTTCAAGCAGTCCGAGAAGAAAGGGGACGAGGGCACTTCCAGCACCGGCTGGGAGACCTTCCTTGACGCCGTGATCCAGGCCGGCTTCTCTGTCACCGGCACCTGGCCGATGCGCACTGAGAGGCCAACCGGTGTAAAAGTAGCAGTCAATGCCCTCGCCTCCAGCATCGTGCTGGTCTGCCGCCCGCGCCCGACTAACGTGTCTGCTACCACCCGCCGGGAGTTCGTTGCGGCCCTCAAATCTGAATTGCCGGTGGCCTTGGCTCACCTGCAGCGCGGCAACGTCGCGCCGGTGGACCTGGCGCAGGCGGCCATCGGCCCGGGCATGGCGATCTACACGCGCTACGGGAGAGTCCTCGACGCCCAAGGCAAAGCCCTTTCGGTGCGCGAGGCATTGGCGTTCATCAACCAGACCCTGGATGAGGCGTTGGCCGAGCAAGAAGGCGACTTCGACGCCGACAGCCGCTGGGCGCTCGCCTGGTTCGAGCAGTCCGGCTTTGCGGCCGGTGACTACGGGGTCGCCGAGACGCTCTCCAAGGCCAAGAACACCAGCGTCGCGGGCATGGTGGAGGCAGGGATTCTGGCTGCGAAGGGCGGGACGGTCCGGCTGCTGAAGCCCGAGGAACTGCCCGCCGACTGGGATCCGACCGCCGATACTCGCCTCACCGCCTGGGAAATGGTCCACCATCTCGTACGAGCGCTGGAGGCCGGCGGTGAAAGCGCCGCGGCCGAACTCGCGGCCCGAATCGGCGCCAAGGCCGAGATCGCTCGCGAGTTGTGCTACCGCCTGTACACATTGTGCGAACGCAAGAAACGCGCCGCGGCGGCGCTCTCCTACAACGGCCTGGTACAGAGTTGGCCCGAGATCACTCGCTTGGCGCGCGCGCTCCAGAAGACCGAACAGGCTTTGCTGTTCGCAAGCGAGGATACCTGACGGATGATCCTTCACGAGACGCAGGAGTAACCTATGGCGATAACCAATCACGAACGGGTCGGCAAAGCGCTCGATCTGCTCAAAGCGGGTCTGGGACCGTTTGTCGAACGCGAGATCAGGAGTGCCCTGGAGTCGCACCAGTTGGAGGCCCATCGGTTGCACGGCTACGGGGAAGATCGCGTGTTGGGGAACAGGCCGATCCCCGAGTGGGACGTGGCCGGACTGCTCAAGCTGATGTGGGAAACCTGGAACGAGGTCTTTCGCAAGATTCTGGGACCAGCGGAGCGGGGTTTCGTCGGTGAGCTGCGCGGATACCGCAACAAGTGGGCGCACCAGGAGAGTTTTTCCACCGATGACGCCTATCGCGCTCTGGATTCGGTAGGCCGACTCCTGGCCGCCATATCCGCGCCGCAGTCCGAAGAGCTCGAGAAGCGCAAGATGGAACTGCTGCGGGTGCGTTTCGACGAACAGACGCGCGGGGAGCGGCGCAAGCAGGCGGGAACGGCGATTGCAAGCACCGACCGGGCCGGCCTGAAGCCCTGGCGGGAAATCGTCACCCCTCACCGGGACGTCGCGAGCGGGCGATACCAACAAGCCGAGTTCGCCGCCGATCTCTGGCAGGTGCATCTGGGTGAAGGGACCGACGAGTACCGAGAACCCGTCGAATTCTTCCGGCGAACGTATCTGACGGAAAGCCTGAAGCGTCTGTTGGTGGGGGCCATCCACCGCCTCGCCGGCCAAGGGGGCGACCCCGTCGTTCAGCTCCAGACGAACTTCGGCGGCGGCAAGACCCACTCCATGCTGGCCCTGTATCACCTGTTCTCCGGAACAGCCGCCGGGGAACTGGACGGAATCGACTCCGTTTTGCAGGAGGCGGAGGCAACGGAGCTTGCGACGGTGCGCCGGGTCGTATTGGTGGGAAACAAGATCTCCCCGGGGAACCCCGTCACCAAACCGGATGGAACCCTCGTCCGAACGCTCTGGGGCGAACTGGCGTGGCAACTGGGCGGCAAGAAGGCGTTCGCGCGCGTTGCGGCCGACGACGAAAAGGCGACCAGTCCAGGCGATGTATTGCGGGAACTCTTCCATGAATATGGTCCCTGCCTGATCCTCATCGACGAGTGGGTGGCCTACGCCCGCCAGTTGCATGACCAGAGCGACCTCCCCGCCGGAGGCTTCGAGACCCAGTTCAGTTTTGCCCAGGTGCTCACGGAGTCGGCCAAACTCGCCCCCAACTGCCTGCTCGTGATCAGCTTGCCGGCCTCGGACACGACCGAGTCTCCCCACGCCCAGGCCGATGACGTCGAGGTCGGTGGACAACGCGGTCGGGAGGCACTCGATCGGCTGCGGAACGTCGTCGGGCGTATCGAATCGTCCTGGCGACCGGCCAGTGCCGAAGAAGGCTTCGAGATTGTGCGGCGGCGGCTTTTCGAGCCCTTCACGGACCCTGTCCAATTCAGGGATAGGGACGTGGTTGCACGGGCATTTTCCGAGTTCTATCGGACCCAGCAGCAAGAGTTTCCGCCTGAGTGTCGGGACGTGGACTACGAGAAGCGGATCAAGGCGGCCTATCCGATACACCCCGAGATCTTCGATCGCCTGTACACGGATTGGTCGACGCTGGTGAAGTTCCAGCGCACGCGGGGCGTGTTGCGGTTGATGGCGGCCGTGATTCACAGCCTGTGGGAGAAAGGCGACAGGAATCCGCTGATTCTGCCGGCGAACATAGCGATCGATGATCCACGCGTACAGTTCGAACTGACCCGGTATCTCCCCGAAAACTGGGTGCCGGTGATCGAGAAAGACGTGGACGGACCCAGCTCGCTGCCGCTCAAGATTGACGGCGCGCTTCCGAACCTGGGAAAGTTCCACGCTTCCCGACGCGTCGCGCGAGCGATCTATCTGGGATCCGCACCCACTGCCGATGCGGCGCATCGAGGTATCGAGGACCGTCGCGTCAAACTCGGCTGTGTCATGCCGGGAGAGTCTCCGGCAGTCTTCGGCGATGCACTGCGACGTCTGGCGAGTGCGGCGACGTACCTCTACCAGGATGGTCCTCGTTACTGGTACTCCACGCGGCCCACCGTCACCAAGCTGGCAGAGGATCGCGCCGAGCAGTTGAAGCGCAACCCCGACAAGGTAGTGCAGGAGCTCGGTTGGCGACTCCGCTCGGGTCTCCGCAAAACGGGCGACTTCAAACGGGTTCATCCCCTCCCGCAGTCCGGGCAGGACGTTCCGGATGATCGTGATGCACGACTCGTGGTGCTCGGAGTCGACACGCCCTACAGCAAAGAGAAGAGAAATCCCGCAGAGACCGCTGCACAAGCCATCCTGGAATCGAGGGGTAGCGCGCCGAGGATTTATCGCAACACGCTGGTGTTTCTGGCCGCGGACAAGACCAGGCTGCAGGATCTGGATGAGGCGGTCCGGCGGTACTTGGCATGGGAATCGATACTCGGCGAGCGGGAACAGCTCAACCTTCCACCTGATCAGGTCAAGCAGGCCGAAAACCGAAAGGAAGACGTGTCCAGCGCGGTTACGGCCCGGCTCCCGGAGACGTACCAGTGGCTCCTGGTTCCGGTTCAGAGCCGTCCCGAGGCCTCGATGGAGTGGCAGGCCATGAGGTTGTCGGGCCAGGATTCGCTCGCAGCCAGGGCGAGCAAGAAGCTGAAAGCCGATGAGCTGCTGCTGACCGGCTTTGCCGCCACTCAGCTACGGAGGTATCTGGATCGCGTGCCTCTCTGGCGTGGCGACCACGTGTCGATCCAACAAATCGTCGAGGATTTTGCGCGGTATCTCTATCTGCCACGGGTCAGCGACCCGACGGTTCTGCTGAACGCAATCAGCGACGGAATCCCCTTTCTTACCTGGGAGCAGGAGACGTATGCGTTCGCGGACAGCTTTGATGATGAGGCAAAGCGATATCGTGGTTTACGGGGTGGGCAAGTGGTTTCATTACCGGATGCAGATGCTCCCGGATTGCTCGTCAAGCCGGATATCGCGCGTCAACAGCTCGATGCCGAGAGGGCACCCTCGGCCAGCAGTAGAGAAGTCACCGGCGCAGGGACGGGTGGCGAGAGCCCGGTTCCCGGCGGAGGACCGAGTCCCGGGGAAGTTCCGTCGGGCACACCGCCGCCGCAACCTACGCGGTTCCATGGGACCGTTGCTCTTGATTCCGCCCGGGTAGGCCGCGACGCGAGCCAGATTGCGGATGAGGTGATCTCACATCTTTCCGGCCTGGTGGGGGCTAAGGTCAAGGTGACCCTCGAAATAGAAGCCGAGGTGCCGTCCGGAGCCCAGGATCATGTCGTTCGCACAGTCACGGAGAACAGCCGGACACTGAAGTTCACGAGCCAAGGCTTTGAAAAAGAATAAGCTGTGTGATTCACACACATCGTTTCAACGCTACCGGTAATGAATCCTGTGGAGAATGGGTACTGGTCTAGTTGGAATTTTCCACGCAGCAGCAGTCGCCAGGTCGATGCGCCCCTGGTCCCGCCCCTTCCGGGAGGAGGCCTGCACTTCGACGAATCGGTCCACGGCAAAATGCTTTTGATGGGCGTGGTCGAGAATGGCCAGTTTCTGGTTGGCGAGATCCTGCGAACGAGTGGAGACGCGGAGGTAGGCAACGGTTTTCAATGCTTCGTCCAAGAAAAGGCAAATCGCAGTCTGTTTGCGACAGATATCGATTACAGTATCCGGTCTATTTAATTAATAGCCGATTATTGTCGATAGTGACGCGTTCGTTTTTATCGACACCTGTCGATCCGGGCGCACCAACCGGGATCAGGGAAGAGCTTCCGGACCGGATGGCCATGGAGCAAGCGGCAATCTTCGAGTCTGCCGCAGCGGGACTCCAGGACCAGTTGGAGCTAATGCGGGCGATGGTGGCTGAACTCGAACAACTGGAACGCTAACCGTGCCGAGCAACAACGTCGCCGCTCAGGGCTCAGAAGTTTCCCGGGGCCACCTCCTGCAAGACTTGCTTCTCCAGCGACAACTCCGCCACCAGCCGCTTCAACCGCGTGTTTTCCTTCTCCAACTCTTTCAGCCGTTTCGCCTGATCCAGCTTGAGTCCGCCGTATTCCTTCCGCCAGCGGTAACAGGTCTGGGTGTGGATGCCAGCTTCCTTGCACGCCTGCGGCGCGGTCTTCCCATTTGCCATCTGCACTTCGATCTGCCGCAGCACGGTTACAATCTGTTCCGCCTTGTACTTCCTGATCGACATCTCCAGCTTCCTCCTTCGTGAGATTCTCTCTCACTTCATCTGGTACAAAAAGGGCCGGTCAGGTCAGGGCACTTAAATCGACAGACAATCATTGAACTCCTTGAGTATATATACTCAATAGAGTAAAATATCTGCGTGAAATCTTTCCAGCGCACTCAGGTCACAACGATCGGCGAACGGCTGGCCGAGAAGCCCCATCAGCTCATCGCCGTGTTCGGTCCGCGCCAAACCGGAAAGACCACCATAGTACGCCAAGTACTTGGGCAGATCGACCTCAAGAGCCGCTACTTGGCCGTCGATGAACCCGACTCGCCCGCACGCCGCGTTCCGTCCGACGCGACCGAGGCAACCTTCCCTTTTCCCCAGGTGCGAGACACGGATTGGTTGGTGCGGCAGTGGGAAGAAGCCCGGCGCGATGCGGAACAGTTTGGACGCGGATTCGTGCTGGTGTTCGACGAGATTCAAAAGATTCCCCAGTGGTCGGAGACCGTCAAGGGTTTGTGGGATGCGGACCGCACCAGAGGCCTTCCGCTGCGCGTAGTGATCCTGGGCTCGGCCCCTCTGCACGTGCAATCGGGATTGCATGAGAGCCTCGCCGGCCGCTTTGAATTGATCCGTGTCACGCACTGGTCGTTCAAGGAAATGTCCGAGGCCTTCGGTTTCGACCTGCATCAATATCTCTATTTCGGTGGCTACCCGGGCGCTGCTCGCCTCGTTCGTGAACAGGCTCTGTGGCGTGATTATGTCCTCGTCGCGCTCATCGAGCCGCACATCGAGCGGGATCTGTTATCGATGACACGGGTGGATAAGCCGGCGCTGCTGAAACAGCTCTTCGAATTGGGCGCGGCCTATTCCGGGCAGATCCTGTCGTATACAAAAATGCTGGGCCAACTCCAGGACGCCGGCAACACGACCACCCTGGCGCGCTACCTCGACCTGCTCTCGAGCGCCGGCCTGCTCACCGGCCTGCCGAAGTATTCCAACCGGCCGCATTTGCGCAGAGGCTCAAGCCCCAAGCTCAATGTACTCAACACGGCCCTGATGACGGCCGGTTCGGGGTATTCCTTTGATGAAGCCCGGGCAGACCGCACATTTTGGGGACGACTCGTCGAGAGCGCTGTCGGAGCTCACTTGTTCAATACCGCGGCATCCGACATTCGACTTCATTACTGGCGGGACACGCCGTTTGAGGTCGACTTCGTCCTTCAACGCGGCTTCCAGCTCATTCCTATTGAGGTGAAGAGCGGCGCGAAGACGAGAACCTTGCAAGGTATGGCCGCGTTCGAGCAGCGTTTTCGTACCCGTAGTTCTCTGCTTGTTGGTGAAGGCCATATACCGCTTAATGAGTTTCTCACGGTGCCGGCTCATCAATGGTTAGAGGAAATATGAACTTAATTGTCCCCCGCACGTGCACCGAGATAGTGCCGCAGAATGGGGATCAGAATCGGGAGAAGGATCCTCGGCCCCTGAAAGAGTTCCGATCCGCTACGGCCTACGTACTGCTCGGCGACCCCGGGTCTGGCAAGACGGAAGCGTTCAAGGCCGAGTGCGATGCACTTAAGGAAAGTGCTTGTCTGACTACTGCCCGCGAATTTCTCACCCTGAACATAGACAATCATCCCGAATGGCGTAACAAGACGCTCTTTATTGACGGCCTCGACGAGATCCGGGCCGGTGCGGACGATGCGCGTACACCCTTTGACCAGGTCCGCAGGCGTCTTGACAAACTGGGGCGGCCACGTTTTCGCCTCTCGTGCCGTGACGCTGATTGGCTGGGAGACAACGATCGAAGACATTTGGAGTCCGTGTCGCAGGACTCGAAGGTGAAAGTCCTTCGCCTTGATCCGCTGACGGATTCGGACGTTATCCGGGTCGTGGATGATCGCTTGAGTGATGGAGATGCCGAGGCATTCATCACAGAGGCCCGAGAGCGGGGTGTCGACGGATTGCTTAAGAATCCACAGAGTCTGATCATGCTGGCCGAGGTTGTGGCCGAAGGCGGTAGCTGGCCGACAAGCCGCTTGGAAACTTTCGAGAAGGCTTGTTCGAAAATTATCCGCGAGCACAATGAAGAACACGAGCTTGGAAGACAGCAGTGCACGCCCGATCAGTTCATGGATGCCGCCGGGCGTCTCTGCACCGTTCAACTTCTCGCAGGAACCGCTGGCTACTCGCTGCGGCAGAACAAAGCGGATGACAACTATGCCACCCTGGATGCCTGCAAATACGACTCCCCTGAAACGCTTCAAGGGGCTCTCTCCACGAAGTTATTCAAGAGTGAATCCAATAACCGCTTCGCCCCTGTTCACCGCCACATCGCCGAATTCCTAGGTGCCCGGCACCTCGCCAAGATTATTGGGGACGGACTTCCCGCACGGCGTGTCCTCGCCCTGATTACGGGAGAAGACGGCATCGTCGTCACTGAGATGAGAGGCCTATCCGCTTGGCTTGCAGCCCATTGCAGTAAGGCCCGGGCAGACCTTATCGAGCGGGACCCCATCGGCGTCGGTTTGTACGGCGATATCCGCAAGTTCTCACCCGTCGAAAAACATGCTCTCCTGAAAGCCCTGCGCCGCGAGGGATACCGGCTCGTTCCCGTGTTTTCTAAGGCTACGCTCTTCGGAGCACTCGCCACCCCCGACATGGAATCTGTGCTGAAAGAGATCCTGGCCAGCCGTTGCCGGAGTCGTGATCACCAGATGCTAGCCGAATTCGTACTGCGGGTTCTGAGACAGGGCGCGGCTCTCTCCAGTCTGTCCCAGATTGTGCTCGAGATTGTTCGCGACGACACATGGTGGCCGCGTATCAACATGTCGGCCCTCGATGCCTTCATCCACCTCCACAACAGCGAGCACAAGTCGAGCGAGCTCAAGGTGCTGTTGACAGATGTTCACACTGGGAGTGTTTCCGATCCCATCCACGAACTCCTTGGAACACTGTTGACCCAGCTCTATCCCTTGATACTGACTCCGTCGGAAGTGTGGGACTATCTTTCCGAGACAGGGGACCGGGAAACCATCGGAAGGTACTTTATGTTCTGGAATACCAAACTCATCCAGAAGTCCTCGCCTGGGGACTTGGCCGAGCTTCTCGATTGTTTGGTCGAGCGGCTCCCTCATTTGCGGACTGCCTTGGATGCCCGTTGGTTGAGCGACCTTCCCGCGAAGCTCCTGGCGGCCGGCTTAGAAACACATGGTGATGAAATCGAGACGGAGCGTCTGTATAACTGGCTCAGCGCGGGTCTCTACGGCCGACACATGGCCCCCGCCCACGACGGGCGCGAATCGATCCTCCAGATACGCTCTTGGCTGACGCAACGTCCCGAGATCCAAAAAAAGGTCATCGACGAGGGACTAGATCGGCAGCCCAAAACCGATAACTTCCGCTCTCATGCATTTGACGTTCAAATGCGCCTGTACGGTGCAGACCCGCCAGCCGACCTCGGTCTCTGGTGCCTGAAGAAGGCCGTCGCCGTGGCCGACGCGAAACCGCAGGTTGCGGAACACCTGTTGGAAGAGTCTGTATGGGCGCACAAGAATCAGCGCAGTGACGAGGGCCTGTCACTCGAAGTCCTGCAAGAATTCACATGCACGAACGAGCGGTTAAAGACGATTCTAGATCGACTGCTTTCTCCGCAACCCACCGCTCTGCGTTATCTCGAAAGCGACAAGGAATACACCAGAGAGGAGAAACGGCAAGAGGAAAAATGGCTTGACCATTTCCGGTCCAACGAGGCCGCACTACGCGAGAACCGCGCCGCGCCCGCACTACTTCACAAACTTGCACAGGCATATTTTGGATGGTTCTACGATCTAGATCTCGACGAAGGGCCGAACGCCATCGCGAAGCTGCTCAAGGGTGACCATGATTTGATCGATGCTGCGCTTCAGGGCCTTCGTAGTACGGTCGACCGAGAGGACGTTCCAGGGATCAAGGAGATTATCAGGCTCAGAGGGAAGGGCCGTATGCACTATCTTGTATGGCCTTTCCTGGCGGGTTTGGCGGAAATCGAAAGAACCGGACTGGAAGATCCATCCCGATGGGACGAAGAGCGGATCCACAGGGGGGTCGCGTTCTATTACTGTACGCCGCACGCGGATTACCGACCACAATGGTATCGACGACTTATTGAGGCTCGGCACGAGATCGTAGCCGATGTGCAAACGCAATTCGCCGTTTCCGAGTTCCGCAGTGATCGCGAGCATATCTATAAACTCTGGGAACTTGCACACGACCCGGACCACGCTCAGGTCGCTCGGCATGCGAGCCTGCCCCTGCTCCGCGCCTTCCCGGCTCGCTGTAAATTGAAGCAGATTGAAGCATTGGATTGTCTGCTTTGGGCCGCTATTCAGCACGCTGACAGAGCGTTGCTTGAAGAACTGATCAAAAGGAAAATATCTCAGAAGAGCCTGAACGTTGCGCAGCGTGCGCACTGGTTGGCGGCAGGCGTAATCGTTTCACCGGCGGCTTACGAAGATCTGCTGCAGGACTTCGTACAGGCCTCAGAGACCCGAGCGTGGCACTTGGCGGGGTTCTTTTGCGACAGCGATGATAGACGGGTTCCGTTCAATGAGTTGGGAATCTCCGGATTGGAACTGCTCATCCGCCTTATTGGACGCTACGTCGGCCCCGATCAGCAGTGGGCGACAGGGCTGGTTACTCTTAAAGCGAAAGCCTCTCGCTTTGTCGACAATCTGATACGCCACCTCGCCGCGTCCCCCGCCCAGGAAGCGAGCGGTGCGTTAGGCACGGTTCTGGCCGATATGGCGCTATTACGCTGGCGAGATGTACTATCGCGGGCCCTAGATGCCCAACGAGTGATTCGCCGTGACGCCAGTTATCGCCATCCCAATGTCGAACAGGTCTGCCGAACGTTGAATGGCGGCACACCCGCAAACGCAGCTGACCTCGCGGCCTTCGTGAGGGACAGGCTTTGCGAGCTTGCTGTGAAGATCCAGACGGGCAATACTGACGACTGGCGTCAGTACTGGAACGAGAATGACGACGGAAAACCTTGCATCCCGAAACACGAGAACACCTGCCGGGACACTTTGCTTTCGGATGTGCGAGAACGTCTGCCGCAAGTCATCGACGCCCAGCCAGAGGGGCAGTACGCTCGGAACAAACGAGCCGATATACGAGTTTCGTGCTTGGGTTTCCAGGTACCCATAGAAGTCAAGAAGAACGAGCACCGAGACCTGTGGAGCGCATTGCAGGATCAGTTGATCAAGCGATACACGATTGACCCAGCCACAGACGGATATGGGATCTATCTGGTATTCTGGTTCGGTAAAGACTATACGCAGCCGCCGCCATCTGGTCCCCGCCCGGCCAGTCCTCAAGAGTTGCAAAGAAAACTGGAAGCAACGCTAGCGGAAGATCAAGTGCGAAAGATATCCGTTTGTGTCATCGATTTAAGTGGAGATTCGAATGTGATCGGCGCGTAGCTGGCCGGTTCGATGGCCTTGAGCGGTTCCCGTTCGCGGGAGAAGCAGAAAATCGACGCGAGCATGCGATCCCACAATAGCAGAGACAAATCAATAAGTTCATACAAGAACATTTCCCATGAGGAAATTCGTGGCGCCTGTGGAGCTTGCAAGAATTCCTTAGTGATGTCGTCAGAATTTCGGTACCAGCCGTTAGCTGGAGATGATAGGGGTCTGGACAGAGGAATCTGAAGCTGTGCAGGCGCGGCGCTCCCGGAGGTCACGACAGCATGCGATCACGAAAGAGCGTGTCAAGACGTGAATGATCACGTCGTGAGACTTGGGGCAATTCTGGGGGCACATATCGAAATCCACGAAAACTTGTCCCTTTATTTTTAAATAGTTAAGGCTTGTTTAGATGGGACGGGAGCCCCTCAGGGGGCGGGGCGGAACGTATGAAAACCGCGACCGCCTCGCGCGCGAACCGGTGCCCCGACGAAATCGTCAACCCTCTTCGCGGTTTTGGGGGCCTAATAGCGCGGCTTCCTGTCACCCAGAAGACGCATGTTGCGTCTCACGCGCCTGGTCCAGACCTCGGACCGACAGCGTTCGACCGGGGGTACGCTCGTTCGCGCGGCGGAACGCGGCCTCTGCTTCTTCGCCGCGGCCCTGGCGGAGCAGTTCTTCGCCGAGTAGCTCGAAGGTCGGCTTGAATACTTCAGGTGGTCCGTAGGCGAAGGGTAACGAGTCTTCCGCTTCGGCGGCTTCGCGCAGGATTCCCAGACCCGCTTCCGTATTCCCCGCGGAAATTGCGATAAGCCCTCGCAACTCATCGAGGTGGAGTTGGTCCACGGGCAAGCTCGGGTTCAATCCCTCGGCCAGCAGCTTCCGTGCTGGTTCGGCGTTTCCTTGCCTCAGCGCGGCGAAGGCGTTGGTGAACTCGTAACGGAGACGTTCCTCATCATCGGCAGGCGGATCAATCGTCCATCTCGAGGTGAGACTCCAGTCTTCGGTGTCGAGCACGTGGCGCGTCCGCATCGACAAGAAATAGTCCCGTTCGCCGTCATCGGCGTCCTCACTCATCCGCCCGTGGCAGGCATCCATCAGAGCCTCGGCTTCGGCCGTTTCCCCAAGCATCAGATGACCGTAGTGCAGCCATGACGAGTAATGTCCGCACAGGTTTGCGTACTGGCCTCTCTCCGCAAGTTGGGCGTCCTCGGTGTCGCGCGCGCGGATGTTGCCGCTGACCACCTCTTTCCACATTCCCATCGCCACGAAGATGTGTGTGGTCATGTGCTGTGCGTGCGCGGCCTTGGGCGCGATATCGGCATACGCCTGCGCCGCCGGCAAACCAAGCGGAGCATGAATCGGATCGTCGAACGAGTGGATGATATAGTGTGCTGCCCCAGGGTGATTCGGGTTGGCGTCGAACACCGGTTGTGCGACCGCCGCCGCTTTCATGTACGTCGCGAAATCGCGGCTGCCGTCGCGGCTCCCCAAAATCGACAGCGAGTAGAATGCGCGGGCTTCGTGGTCGTCGGGGTACGTCTCGTGCAGGTGACGCATGGCGTCCATGTAGGCCAGGTCCTGCTCCTTCTTGGAGCCCTCCCCGTACAGCGCTTCCAGAGCATCGAGATACATTGCTTCGCGCTTGCTGCCGGCTTTCTTGCGCCGCTCCTCACCGGTGGGTGCCAGCTTCTTGAGCGCCTTCCGGGCAGCCTCGGCATCCTTCTGGCGCCAAAGTGGGTGGTTGTAGGTCATTGCTTCGCCCCAGTAGGCGAGCGCAAACTCGGGGTCGGCTTGCTGGGCTTCGACAAAGGCCTCGGCCGCCGGTTCGAACTCAAAGCTGTGCAAAAGCAGGACACTCCGCAGGAACGGCTCCTGCGCGGCCTCGTTTCCCGAGTTCGGGAACGACAAGCTGCCAAGCCCTTCGACGTGGACAAGCTCGCGACCAACGGACCCCGTGGCGCCCGGGCCCGGCCGGCTCGGTTCGCAGCCTGCCAGCCACAGCCCGGCCAGCAGCGCCGCACTCAGGAAACGTTTCGTTGGGGGGGCAGAATGCAATATAGGACCTTCGAGGAAACGAACCGAAACTCTCGCAATCGTGGCGTTGACGGCTTGGATACGACGAACGAGCGTCCCGGCACCGCAACTGGCTAGCCAGAAAACCGCCAAGTTCCAGCAATCCTTCGAGCTTCGCCATGCGTTCGCGGAGTTCACTAATCTGGGACTCCAGCCCACCGATCCTCCCATCCAACCGCGATTCCAACCGCGCCATGTCCTGCCTTATGTCCTGCCGCACCCCGCGAGTAGCGGTGAGGATCACGCCCACTAGCGCTACACCCACAGCCAATATTGCAATGATTTCCCCGCTCATGCTTCTTCCCAATCAGTCGGATTATCTCACGTCTAAAGACAAAAACCACACAGAAACAAACCCGGCCACAAAGGGAAAGGGCTGACGCCCTGCGAGAGGCTCACCGTAGCCCACCAGGAGCGAAGCGCCGGGAGCCGCCTGATGATATACAATCCGAGGGGTAACTCCTTGTTACGGAGTAGTCCCCGATGATCGAGCACCTGCACGAACGAGAAAAGGCCCTGGAGCCGTTGGGCTGGACGCGCCGCTTGAGGGTGCTGGATTCGGGCCTGTGAACCGCAATATTGGAAACCCTAAAGTCAGTGCCGGACGGGACGGTTATTATTACACTCCGTGCACGATGCCCGTGCTGATCCATCTGGAAACGCAGTCAGAGGGGGGGGTGTTACAAGAATCAGCGATGGGTTGTTCCACTGCTCAATATCCTATCTCATTGTTAGGAAGTTACTTGTCCGTAATAGCCCGGCCAGCCCGTGCCGATCCAGCGGAAAAGGGCAGGACGGGAGCGACCCCCCTCTTTTTACCGCTGGTGCGGCACAGTAAGGGGGGCGGTGTAACAGGCAGTGTGGCACTGTCTACACCCCACCCAAAGGGGGTCGCTCCTGTCCGATTGATCCCTGCGGGAAGGCTCCGAACACGGACGACAAGCGGGCGCTGACGCGCCGGAGGCAAGCCCCATGAAATGGCGGTTTCCGATCCTGATCTTTGCCGGACTGTGCTGCTCTGCATGGGGTTTCCTCTACCGGCCTTTCCCCATGCCCGGCGAGGATGCGGTGCTCGATCTGGTGCTCTATCACACCCCCAACTTCTACGGTTGGATCGTTCGCTGGTACTATGCCGCCCCCGCCGTCGCAGTCATAGTCGGCGGGCTGTTTCTCATCACCATCTGGCGGGTCTGGTTTGAGAATGTGGGAGGCAATCTGACCGCCCTCAAGTTGCTGCCCCCCTGGCCCCTGTCTCCCGACAAAGACGCCGGGCCGGGCATCGTTGTCGGGGAGGTTCACCACCCGGTCAAAGCCGTCGAAATCCGCAACCCTTCCTGGCTCATTATACCGGAGCGCGGACTGTATACCGGAGTGGCCATTTTCGGTGCTGTCGGGTCCGGCAAGACCTCGGCTTGCATGCACCCGTTCGCCCAGCAGATCTTGTCCTGGCAGGCGGGCAATCCCCAGCGCCGGGCGGCTGGCCTGGTGCTGGAAGTCAAGGGGGACTTCTGCCACGACATTCGCCGCATCCTCGCCGATGCGGGCCGGGAGGAAGACTACATCGAGCTGGGAATGGAGGGCGGCTGGCAGTGGAATCCACTCTCCACAAAATGGCTCGATTCTTACTCGCTGGCCTACACCGTTTCCTCCCTGCTCAACCAGTTGTTCGGCAAGGGCAAGGAACCATTCTGGCAACAGGCTTACACCAATCTGGTCCGCTGGATCATCGAACTCTACCGGGTCTTCCCAGGCCAATGGGTCACCTTGCAGCAGGTCTACCACTGCGCCATCGACAAGGAACTGTTTGCGGCCAAGATCAAACAGGCCGAGGCGTTCGCCCGGCAGCTTCGGCATGGAACGGTGGTTATTTCCTCCAAAGATTACTTTAGCAACGCGCCTGCTTTGGGCGGCTGGAAATGGCAACCGAACACCCAGGATAATACTTGCTGCACGACCCATGATCAGGCGCTCGAAGCCCGGCTCAAAGAATATCAAATCTCCTATCAGGTGCAGTGGACCGAGAGCGCCGGGGCCGCAGAGATACGGCAGCGGGTCGAGGCCGTCAATCGCTGGTATCAACACGACTGGCAGATGATCGACAACAGAATCCGGTCGAGCATCGTCGAGGGAATCTCCGTTTTCCTGTCCATATTCGACCTGCCGGATGTGGCGCGGGTCTTCTGTCCACCACCGCCCCCGGAAACGATACCGCAGAGAGACAAGGACGGGTTACAGGAAGACACCCAGCCGGGTCTTAGCTCCAGACTGCAGCAACGCTTGCCACCCCTCGATGAGCTGATCGAGTCGGGCAAGGTGCTGGCCCTGAACATGCCGGCCGGCACCAACCCGGCGCTGGCCCGCGCTGTCGGCGTAATGCTTAAGAACGCTTGGCTGCAAGCGCTCCTGCGGCGACCGGCTGCAATGAAGGCAGCACCGGGCCGATACTTCCGGCCCGCCGTGTTCATCTGCGACGAATACCAGGCGTTCGCTTCCGTGGGTGAGGACGATCCATCAGGCGATGAGAAATCCTTTGCGCTCACCCGGCAGTGCCGCTGCATCCCGATTGTCGCCACCCAATCCATCTCCTCGCTGCGGTCGGTGCTCGGCAGCTCGGAAGCCTGGCGCACCCTGCTGCAAACCCTGCGGACCCGGATATTCCTTTCCTTGAGCGACGACGCGAGCGCTCAAACCGCGTCGGAGCTATGCGGGCAGGTCACTAAGATCAAAACTGCCTACACCATCACCGAGACCTCGCGCCGGGCCGGGGTTTCCGCACTCTCAGGCCACGCCGGAGGAAGCAGCGGGAGCGTGGGGGCGAGCAAATCCTTCCGCGAGCAACGCGAGGCGGTGTTCCAGCCCCGCGAGTTTGCCCTGCTCTCCAACTGCCAGGCCATCTGTCTGCCCTACGACGGCGCACGGTCACTCCCGGCGACCCGCGTGTACCTCAAGCCGCACTACCTGCCCCGCACCCTTCCCTACTGGCGGGCGAAGGCCGAGGGGAAGTTATGAGCGGAGATGGCCTGGAACTACTCAAGCCGTTCCTGCCCGGCCTGGACTCGGCCACGGATCACATCGTCGATGCTCGCCTGGAGGACGGCTCGCGGGTTGCGATCTGTGTTCCACCTGCAAGCCCGCGCGTGGCAATCACCGTGCGGCACTTTGGCAAACGGGCATTCTCGGCGGCGGACCTGGTCGAACAAGACGCCCTTCCCGAAAACGTGCGGCGCAACATTCTGGTTTAAGGAAACACAGGGTCCGGGAAGACCACACCGCTAAACGCGCTCATTGAATTGCTACCCGCCGACGAGGGCATTGTCGCCATCGAGGACACGTTAGAGCTGCGCATCGAGCGGGCCAACTGCGTTCGCTTTGAGGCTCGCGGACTGGCAACCGGAGCCATCACGATCCGGGAGCTGGTGCGCCATGCCTAGCGCCACCGATCCGATCACATCGTGGTGGGTGAGGTTCGCGGTGGCGAGGCGGCGGACCTGCTTCAAGCCCTCAATACCGGACACGGCGGCTCGCTCACCACCGTGCACGCCAACAACGCCGAGAGCGCCTTGTCGCGGCTCGCCAGTTGCGCCATGCAGGGCGGCGGTTTGTGGAGGAGGCCTTGCTCGTCGAAGGTTATGACGCGCCACAGAACCGCTGGCTCATCGAGCCGATCGGAAGGCAACACGATGAGGGAGGGAAAGATGAGTCTTGACGGAGAAGCGACGGAAGCCCCGATCATGGTGAAGGCCGCCGCCCGATTCTTGGGCGTCAGCCCCTCTCTGGTGTATGCTTACGTGGAGCGAAGGCAGATTCCCCATTACCGCATGATGGGCCGCTCGATCCGCTTCCGACTGTCGGAACTGGTCGAGTGGCGTCAACCATTTCATGTGCATGGAGGAATCGATGAACAACACGAAGAAAGGAAGACCGAGAAATACCTCCGGTAGCCTGTACTCCCGCCGCGATTCACGCGTCTGGTGGATGAGCTACCGGGACCACAACGGGAAGTTCAGACAGGAGTCGACCGGTGAGAGGGAAAGAGGCGAAGCCGAGAAGGTGCTGCGCAAACGGTTGGTGGCTCGCGACGAGGGGCTGCTGCCGAGCGCCGCGCCGGACGGTGGGATCAGCTTCAACCAGTGGGCGGACTGGTTCCTGGAGAAGCGCTCCCGACCGCCCTTCCGGAGCGAGAATACCCATCAACGAAACCTCGGCGCGTTGAAGTTCCTAAGGCCCCGGTTCGGTGAGAACCGACTCGCGGACATCACGCCGGAGGAGATCGAAGCGTACCTGATGACGAGATTGAACACCGGCAAACGGGTGCACACCAAGATGGGACTGCAATTGCGCGGCAAGCTCAAACCGGCCACCGTGCATCAGGAGTTTCGCATCCTGCGCCGCATCCTGAACGTGGCAGTGAAGAAGCGGCGGCTGGCGGTCAATCCGTGCAATGGGGTGGAGTTTCCGGTCCCGTTGGCGGGCACGACGCGCAAGCCGCACTATCTGAGTGCCTCGGAGCAGGCCCGGCTGGAAGCATGTGCAGCACCGTACCTGCGCAACATCATCGTGATCATGGTGGAGATGGGGCTGCGGCCCTATCGGGAGTTGATCCCGATGCGCAAGGAACAGGTCGATCTGGAGAACGGGATCGTGCATCTGCCGGATTCCAAGACGGTGAACGGCATCGCGGACATGCCGATGACGGAGCGGGCACGGGAAGCGTTCACCTCCCAGATGAAGCAGAGCGGGGATTCCGACTACCTGTTTCCGAGTCCGCGGATGGGGTCGAGTCAGCCGCACCTCACGAAGGTGGGCAAGCTGTGGGACCGGACACTGCAGCGGGCCGGGTTGCCCCATTTTTCGTTATACGAGTTGCGCCACACGTTTGCGACCCGGCTGAGCGCGGGGGGCGTGGCGGATCATTTCGTGACGCAGATGCTACGCCAAGGCGATTCGCAGGTGTTCAAGCGCTACAGCCAGGCGAAGCTGAACATGATGCGGGAAGCGCTGTGCAAGCTGGACCGGCAGGCGAACGAGCATGGCGCGACTTGCTTGACGGCGCTGGCCGGATAGGGCCAGCTTTCTGACGGTTTCTTTACGATTCCGTCTTTGGCAACGAGGGGAAAGGAAGACAGGTGCTGAAAACAAAGAAGTTAAGTGGTGAGACGGGCGGGACTCGAACCCGCGATCTCATGCTTGGGCGGCACGTTGTAAATCCCGCCCATCTTCGGGGCAGCTAAAAACCCAATCCCTGTGAACAGGCCGGTGATAAGGAGTACCCCGATAGGCGACACGTCACCGGATGCGGACAATGCAGCAGCAATCCCCAGGGTAATCCATCCCTGGTATCGTTTCCCGATCGGGCGACGGGTGAGCACCTTGCGCACGGCCGACTTCGGCAGGGTGCGCGTTTGCCCGTCATCCAGCGTCAGCGTAAGGGAGTCGTCCGTAGCCGAGTGGAAACGACCCTTGATCCTCCGGAGTTCCCAAGAAGGGGCCTGGTCCTTGTAGAGTACCACCGCGGCTGGGGTTCCAAGCGCTACGGCCTGCACCCGGGACCAGTCGCAGCCTCCCTGACGGTAGGCTTTCGCTTTCATGCGCAGCTAGCTGGGCATCGACTTTCGTCGCTACACTAGTGGAACTGGTCATCCGGACCCAACTCGTCGTTTTTTCGGGACAACCATTCTTGGTGCAGCCCGTGAGCGTGACGGAGGTGCCGGGGAAATAGAGCGTTTCAACCAAGTCGTGCCCATCAAACGATATAGGGCTAAACCAGCTGTCGAGCTCGAAGACGGACATGAAGTTGCTGGACTGGCTCACGTTCCCCTCCTGTCCCTGACAGCCGGTACGAGAAGGCTGCGGGATGTTTCACCAGGGCGGAGGGCAGGTCCTCACATTGGTTCGGTATTGCAGCGTGCCATGGGTGACGACGGCGTTTGACTGCTGCTTTGTGGAGTTATTGACGTTGTAATATTTACGGTTTGGCGCCCGGAATTTTTCTTTTGCCGTAGTGCAGGAATTCCATTGCAACTTCGTCCGTGGACCGTCTATGTGTTTCCATCCTCGGAACTGATCCGTGTCCTTTATGTTGCCGTAATTCGATTGCACTCCCCAGTTCCCCCAAGGCGCAGTATGTATTTCGTTGGGGTACCCGCATTCCACATTGACCATCCCAGCAACCTTCCGGTAGCGGTTTTGG
The DNA here is from genome assembly GCA_965222885.1 of Terriglobia bacterium. GTDB lineage: Bacteria > Acidobacteriota > Terriglobia > UBA7540 > JAPUME01. The sequence continues at coordinate 2,855,088 of OZ244973.1, read as the reverse complement.
CCTGTGAGGACGACGACGCAAGCCTCCTCACCGTATTGAGCCAGAAGAACGTCGGTGAGGGTGGCAGTTACGAAGGTCAGAAACAAAAGACGGAAACAGAATTTTCGCATGGTTAACTCCTCTCTTTTTTGTAGTTTGGCTCTGGCCAGGCAGTCCGCACCTTAATCGACTCTTGCCGGATGAACTTCGGGGAGACGGCCGGCGACAAGTCGAGGAGTGACTGCGAGGCGACAGAGCCTGGGTTTGGTTTCAGGAAACGATCGGCGTCGGTGCGCCGAGTGGGAATGGGTTGTGGGGTAGTACGATTTCTCATGGGGCAGCAGCGGGTGTCCCCGCCCAACCGCTGCCCTCCGTCACGCCACGGAGCGGGGAGGTCCGCAGCGCCCATTCAGTTTTTTCGCCGCCGCTCTCTCATCGCAAAACTTCTGCCGCGGCGACTTGCTTCTTACTACGATGCCAGTATGCGCAAGACGGTTACACGGTTGTCAAGAAAAAACGACCGAAAACGAGGACATGCACAACATCTAGTACTTTTTCTGCATTCGAGCCGTGCTCGGCGCGCGACGAGAGGGTCACGCACGGCCATCGGCGCGATCACCGCGCAACCGGAAAAGATGCTGACAGGACCCTGAATCGGGTCGGGCAGGTTCGGTCGGAGCCGACTTAGGAGGTCTCATCAGCGGCCAGCTTGGTTCGCTTGCGGGAGTCGGGTGGGTAGTTGGGGGCCGGAATATCCAGTTACTACGGATTCTTCTGCTTTCCGGGAGCTTTGCTCTCAGAACCGGGCTGCTTGTCTTTCGACGCGGCCCTCCTGCGGCTCGGTGGGGCTTATTCTTTGGAGATTCGGTAGAGGTATCGGGTGCCGCGCAGGTAGATTTCGTTGTCCACCACGGCCGGGGAGGCGTCGAAGCCGTCGCCAAGCTTGTTGACAGCCAGCACCTTGTACGTCGGCCCCTGTTGGACGACCACCGTGGTCCCTTCCCGGCCGGTGATATAGACTCGGCCGGCGGCCCCGACGGGTGATGCGTAAATGTTCGAAATTCCTTCCAGCCGCTGCCCTCGATAGTATTCGCGGCCCGTGGCGGCTTGGAAGCAGGAAAGAAGCGGGGAATTGCTTTTCAGGAAATAGAGCGTGCCGTCATAGAGAAGCGGAGAGGGGACATAGGGAGTGTCTTGGTCGAGACTCCAGGCGATCTTTTCCGAGTTGGTGATATTGCCTTGGGCGCCGTCCAAGCGGATGGCCAGCAACGCGTTGCCGCGAAACCCGCTGGTGACAAAGACCATGCCGTCGGCTGCCACCGGCGACGGGATGGAATTCAAGGTCATTCCTTCGCTCTCCCAGATCAATCTTCCGGTGGCCAGTTCGTAGCTGCGAACCCGATGGGTCGCGCTGGTGATGACTTGCGGCTTTTCCCCGTATTCCACCACGAGAGGCGTTGTCCAGGAGGTGATTTCCTCCCGGTTGACTTTCCAGAGTTCCTTGCCGGTTTTCTTATCCAGCGCGGTGGTGAAGGACTGCCCTTCGTGATCCCAGTTGAGGATCAGGGTGTCCGCGTAGAGGAAAGGCGAGCTCGCCTCGCCGAACCCCAGTTTGATCGTCATCTTTCCCAGGTCTTTTTCCCAAATCAGGTTCCCCTGCATGTCAAGGCAGTACAAGCCGCGCGAGCCGAAATAGGCATACACGTAGGTTCCGTCAGTCACGGGCGAATGGGAGGCCCAACTTCCCGTGGCGTGCGTGCCCTCGTGAGGGAGTTCCTCGCGCAGCGCCCGTTGCCATAAGACCTTTCCCGTTCGGCGGTCAATGGCGAGGAGGGCGAATTTTTGCGATTCCATCGCGTCCGTTATCCGGCCCGTTGGGATCGCAGTGGTTACAAAGATTCGCTCGCGCCACACGATGGGGGAGGAGGAACCTTTGCCCGGGATTTCGATTTTCCATTGCACATTCTTGTCTTCAGCCCATTCCACCGGCGGGTTGCCGAAAGGTGCTACGCCCGTGGCGTGCGGCCCGCGCCACTGAGGCCAAAATTTTTCCTTCTCCGGCACGGCCCCGCCCCTGCCGGCCAGAACGAAAATGAATCCGAGAAACCCGGAAAGGATTACGCGCACGGTTGTTTTCATCGAAGTCCTCTCAAGAATGATACTGAATAGGTGGTGCTCGAAAGAGTCATTCTACCGCAAAGGGGGACGGGTTCCAAAGGCTGGTCCCGAACTATGCGAGATCCCATCGCATCCCCCGGATGCAACCAGGGATGAGTTATGTTAAGATGATGCGGCCTGCAGGATTTGTTTTTCACCCGGGTTTCCGGAGGGTTCCGAGAGCGCCGGGGCAGGCGGTCTTTCTGAAAGTTTTTGTCTTTCTCGGGTTAAGATCGGCAAATCTTTCTCCTGTTTTCCGGGAAAGTCCGAATTGGACCCGAGAGATGGAGGTGATTATCGTGTGGAACAAAGTAGGGTCCCCGACAAGCCTGTCCAGATGCATTCTGGGGTTATCCGTGGTTCTGTTTCTGGGTTGTCAGGCTGTCCAGCAACCTGCTTCCGAACCAGAAGGTTCCGGGGAAGAGATGGGTTCCATGGCTCCGGGCATTCTGCATCCTTCGATGGCTGTGGAAACCGGGACCTATGAAGAGCCCCACGGCAAGCTCGGAGAATCTCCCGCTCAACCCTGGAGCACTACCACCATCGCTTCCGCCGTGGACGGAAAGCCGCTGGAGGGTGCCGTTAAGACGTTCGTGGGCGAAATCGTCGATTTCTCTTGTTATCTCCAGATAGGGAAACACGGCGAAAAGCATCGGGATTGCGCCCAGAAGTGTTTCCGAAACGGCATGCCCATTGGACTGCTGACTCGTGACGGCTCCCTTTATATGCTCATCGAAGAGGAGCATAATCCTCGCCGGGACGGGGTAACGAATTTTCGGGAAGCGGCTATCGAGCACGCAGCCCACCTGATGGAGGTCACGGGAACGGTTTCAACTGTGGACAACCACAAAGCCCTTTATGTAACGGGATTCTTGAAGTCTTAAGACCCGAGTCCGGGCGAGTTCACCGCTTCTTCGCTTTGGTGGGATTGGGGTGTTTCCGCCAGAGCTGGAAACCTGGACCCTTCGGGTGGCCCAGGGTGCGCGTCGATTGTACGAAAGGGTAGAGGCGGTCTGTAGCTGTATGTAGGGCGGGGACGCATCTTGCAACCCGCCATGCGGAGCCGTAAACCTTATCTTCCGAACGGCGGCCCACGGGGCACGCCGCGGTGCTGCTGGTGGGTGGGCTAAACTCTCTCTCCTTTGGGGGTCGGCTTGTTTTTCTTGTCTTGGGGACATGGGAGAATGGGCAGAACTGACTGGAAGGAAGCATGAATGTTGAGCTAGTCAGCATCTTGACCGCGATCGTGGCGGTGGGAGTGGCCTTGGCCGGGGTGATCCTGACCAGCAACCGTGGGTTGCGGCAGGACATGGCCCACCTGGAAGGATTGCGCGAAGCCATCACCGGACGGGCTGCGGCCCGCTAAGAAAGAGGATTTATGTTCTTCACACTGCTGATCATCACTTTCCTCATTGCTTTGGCGGTGTCGTTTGGTGTGGTGCGACTCTTTGACCGTCCCATAGCTTCCATACTCCGTCGGATCGTAGCCGAGGAGTTGAGCGGGGTATGGCACCGCTACATCAAGTTTGCGGCGTACGTTGTCGGCATCTCGGGAGGTGTCCGCATCCACCAACTGGAACGGTATATCTCGGCACCCCAGAAGGATGAGGAGATTCTGGTCCTCACATCGGAGCGGTGGACACTGGAGGTCTATCGGACCGTCATCGAGACGCTTCAGGGTATTGCCTGGATGTTTCTTTTGGTCTTTGTGGTGGCGCTGGTGGCGTACGTACTGGTACGGGTCTTTGAGTTGAAGCACGCTCGAGCATCTCAGGCGGAGGAGCCGTGAGGTGGTATGTCGGCACCAGAACATCCCCAAAAATGAGAAAGCCATGCAGCGTAAACAAGACGGGTTGATTCCCATCGGGGAAGTCTTCCGTGGCCTGGACGGGCCGGTGAAAGCGATTCGCGAGGCCTCGTCCCCGACCCGGCTGGGCTTCACCCAAGCCGATCAGGTGAACCAACTTGTTTCGGCCCGCGAAGCGGACGCTGATCTGGGCTTCATGGCGCGGCTGATGGCGTTGTGCAGCCTGCCCCTCCGGTTGGCCTGGGTCTCGAAGGAGGCGGTGCGGACCACTGGCGATATGAGGAAAAGGTTTCGTTATGGGAGACAATTATGGGGCGTGGTCGGTTTCCCTCTGGGGCTGTCCCTGGTGATCTGGTTGCCCGCTTGCCAGCGAACCGACGTAAAAGAGCAGGAGTCGCCCCAGGTTATCCAGGATGCTGCCGGAGAGATTCCTTTAGGATTGGTTCCGCGAATCTTCCCTCGCGACAACCCCTACAGCAAGGAGAAAGCGGAGCTGGGGCGCCTGCTCTATTTTGACACTCGTCTTTCCGCGGACAACACCATCGCATGTGCTTCCTGCCATCAACCGGATCTGGGTTTCAGCGATGGCCAGCCGACCTCGGCCGGGATTGGCGGGCAGCGAGGCGGTCGGAATGCCCCCACCGTCATAAACCGTGCCTACAGCGTGGAGCAGTTCTGGGACGGGCGCGCTCCCACTCTTGAGGAGCAGGCGAAGGGTCCCATTGCCAGCGAGATCGAGATGGGCAACACGCATGCGAAAGTGGTGGCGACGCTCGCAGCGATTCCCGAGTACCGACGGCGGTTCCGCGAGGTCTTCGGCTCGGAGGACTTCACGATAGACCACGTTGCAAAAGCCATCGCGACTTTCGAGCGCACTGTCATCTCCGGTAACTCTCCCTATGACCGGTACAAAGCAGGCGACCCGACCGCCCTCTCCGAGTCGGCCCGCCGCGGGCTGGACATCTTTATCAACAAGGCCAAGTGTGACAAGTGCCATTTCGGCATTAACTTGACCGACGGCAGCTTTGCCAATCTTGGCGTAGGAATGGACAAGCCCAATCCCGATCCGGGTCGTTACCGGATCAGCGGGCGCCCGGAAGATTGGGGAGCCTTCAAGGCCCCCACCCTGCGCGAGGTGGCCCGCAGCGCCCCCTACATGCACGACGGCAGCCTTAAGACTCTCCAGGAAGTGGTGGAGTATTACAATAAGGGAGGAATCCCGAATAAGAACCTGGATGAGCGCATCAAGCCCCTGAATCTTACCGAGCAGGAGAAGCGGGACATGGAAGAGTTCCTGAAGTCCTTAAGCGGCGAGGGCTGGCAGCACGCCACCGCACCGGAAAGCTTCCCCAGTTAATTCCTCACGGGTAAGCCGGTTGGGGCGCGCCGAGTCGATGTCTCTCAACCCGGCGGCCGAACCCACGGATTTGATTATATCTTCAACTTTTCAAAGCTTGCCTGGATTACGTCCCAATCGAGATTCTTGAAGAACGCGTCGATGTAGGGTGCCCGGGCGGACTGGTAGTCGAGCCAGTAGGCGTGCTCATAGGTGTCGAGCGCTACAATCGGCGTCGCATTCCAGACCGGAAAACTGTTCTGCGCGTCCCCCAGATAGTTGGAGAAGCAGCCCCAGTCGTGGTCGTAGGCCAGCCATACCCAGCCCCGTGCGGCGAGGCCGGTCTGCTTCATGTCCGTCCTCCAGGCCTCAAAGGACCCGAAGTCGCGGTTGATCAGATCAGCCAGCTTGCCGGTGGGCTCCCCGCCTTTCCCACCCAGGTGGGCGAAATAGATTTCGTGGTTCTTCATGCCGCCTACGGCGAACGTGAAGTCCACCTTCAGGGCTCGCAGATCGCTGTAGATCTGATTGGCCTTCGATAAATCGACCTGCTCCAGTTTTTCCAGGATTTCGTTGGTTTTGTTGACGTAGCCCTGATAGAGCTTGTAGTGTGCGGTCATCGTCTTTTCCGAGATGCCGTCCAATGCCTTGATGGAGTTGAACTGCTGGGCGGTGAATTGATATGCCATGCCTGCTCTCCTTTTCTTGAGTTCACGTTTCGGGGACAGTCGGACTCGATCCTTGAGGAGACAAAGGGAACCGCCTGGGTTACCCCAAAGTCCACCGGGCTTCTACAGTGCCTTTCTGTAGGAGCGCTTGGAGGGTCGCTGTCCCACCAGGATAAAGCTGTCTTCCTGGAAGCCTGCCCGTCCCTCGGCTTTTTCAGCCTGGAAGCATTCTACGCCGCTTGTGAGCTGAACCTGTCTTTATACCAGCGAACGCGGGATGAATCAAGGCGTGGATCCATGCCGTGCGGCCCGAACGCCTGTCGCGCGTCCGATCCCATCGGTGTGCATCCAGACGATCAATTTCCTTACCGCCCTAGGCTTCTTCCTCCGGGGCAGCGTAGAGATCGAAAGTCCCGTCCACGAAGAAAAGAATTTCAACCTCCGTATCGGTAAAAAACGGCCCGTGCGGCTCGTCGGGAGGCGCGTAGGCCAGTGTCCCCGGAGGGTATTCTTTCTCGGAGTCGCGGAACTTTCCTTTTAGAAAATAGATGACGTGGCCGCAGGTTTTGTGGTAGTGGCGCGGCTCGCGGTATCCGGCCGGGTAGCGGACCAGGGCGAAGGAATACTTCCCCTCCTTGTTTTCAAACAACGGCTTCATCTTCAGGCCGGGAGGGAAGATGTCATTTTCAATCGGCTGCCAACCTTCTTCCTCGGTGCCCGTTTGTGCCGTCTGGGTCCCCTTCTCCTCACTGTGGCTGCACTGCGTGCCGGCCAGAACCGCTCCCATCCCGGAAAGTGCCGCCATCCAGTTCAGAGCGCCGCGGCGGGATATTTGTTGAATTATCATAGTTTCCTACCTCCCAGTTTTGAAGCCTATCTGGAATTTTGGGGCGGCAGCCATCATATACTTTCGGGTGCCACAGCACAAGAGGATGTGCGGGTTCAGTACATATGAGACTGGGTCAGGTGGCCTTCCATGTGGCAAAGGTACTCCATGGGCGTCCTCATGTCCAGGGTTCGGTGAGGTCGGAGGTGGTTGTAGAAGTGTTGGTATTCGGTGAGGGCAGCGCCGGCTGCGGCGACGGTGAGTTCGCCGGTGTAGAGGTTCCAGAACTCGACGCGGGCGCTGTCGTTGGCTCGTTCGACGCAGCCATTGAACTGCGGTCGTCGGGGTGGCAGGACAAACTGGGGGATGTCGAGTTGCTGGCAAGCTTGCTCGAACTCGGCCCGGAACTCGGAGCCGCCGTCGACCTGGACGGAATGGAGGGGGAAGGGCAGGTCCTCGATCACGGCTTGCAGGAAACGTCGGGCGTTGCGAGCGGTGGCGCGGGAGTAGACGCGTGTCACCATGTGCTTGCCGACCGGAGAGACGGCCCGGAACTCCTTGAGATGGGTGCCGTCGAGGGACACCGACAGGTGATCGATCTGGACGAGTTGGCCGGGTTGGGTGGCCCGGGTGCCGTAGCGCCAGCGTTGGGCGTGGCCCTGGTGGAAGGAGCGGCGCTTTTTCAGCTTGACGCGCCCCCGGCAGAAAGCGCAGGGGCGGATACGACCGAGCCGCACCCCTTTGGCGAGGATGCGGCCAACGGTGGATTCACTGAGATGAATGCCCTGGCGGGCGAGCAGAACCCGTAGAGGTCGCTTGCCCATGAAGGGATAGTGGCGCCGCAAGGTCCAGACTTGGCGCTGCTGGGCTGGCGTCCATTGCCGGGATCGGGTGCGTTGCGGACGCCGGCTGAGGGCTGCCAAGCCGTGCGGGCCACACTTCCGGTAGCGCGCTGCCCAGCGGAAGTAGGTGGCTCTCGACCAGCCGATGGCACGCAGGGCGGTCTGCTGGGAGCAGCCCTCGGCCCGCAGGTCTCGGTAGGTTTCCAGTTTGTGCCGTCTTTTGACCGCCGCGGCGGGCAGCGTATCATCGACTTTGAAACGGCGGTAAGAGGGGATGCGTAGAGATTGGATCTGCATGGTTCAGGTTCCTTGGGTTTCTGGGTAGAAACGAAAGGCTACCTGAACGGGCGCTCCGGTTCATTACGAGGGGGTGGGGCCATTTTGCCGGCGTCGCGTCTCCTGCTCCGGTCGCTCCGCTCCCTCCGCAGGAGACGCGCACACGTCCCTCGGACTTCATCGGGATGGGTCCCATCCGTCGCCCCGGACCAGTCTCACATGTATCGGGACCCGGACAGCCAAGACCTTGAATCGGCGTGGGAAATCGAGTCTGATGCCGTTCGCTTTGCCAACGGCTCTGAGGATGGAGCTTATAGAAAAGCCTTACTGCCTTATAGCTCTGAATACGGGCTGCGAGCAGAAGCGCGGTGGATCACCGCAACAGGTTCCAGGGAGGGATCAGGAAGGGGTGGGTTCCTCTCGGGAGGGGAGCCCGGCAGTCATCAGGTCGAGTGCCTCCTCGCCCGAGTGGCGGGTGATTTCGGCTCGCGCGGCGTTGCGGAGTCGCACTACCTCGCGCCAGTGATTCTCTTTCGGGATGAGGGGCGGAAGAATCACCATGTGGATGGGGCCCCGCCGGGGCAGCCAAGTTTGATCCCGGAGAAATCGGCGCGTTCCTGCCAACGCGATGGGAAGCACGGGCAGCGCGGTCGAAACGGCGGCCTTAAAGGCCCCCAACTTGAAGGGGCGCACCCCGGTGGCCGGAGTGAAGGTGCCTTCGGGATAAAGCAGGACGGAGGACCCCATTCGGAGGGAATCCTCGATTTGGTCCGATCCGGCCAGGCTCTGCGCGGCGTCCTTGCGATCCACCAGCAAGTGGCCCGCTTTTCGAATCACGGTTCCGACCACGGGCCAGCGGGAGACTTCGTGTTTGGCGACGAACAGGAAGTTCACCGGCAGCCCCGCCAGCATGACCACTGGATCCAAATAGCTGGAATGGTTGGCCACCAGGACACAGGGGCCGTTTGCTTGCAAGTGATGGGCTCCCTCGACCCGAACCGGGCAGCCGATCATCCGCAGGAACAGGCGTGCCCAGCCCCGCGAGATACACGACGCTGCCTCCCGGTTCGTGGCCACCGACACCAGCATCCATCCGGGCAGTAGGGTCAGCAAAAGAACCAGGCCTGTGTAGCCGGCGTAGGCGAGCTTGCCGGTAGCGGCCACGCCCTTCGCGGTCCAATGCCCCGTACCTTTCAGAATGAATCGGGTGATCTGAGCCCAGGCGGGGAGACGTCTCCGCGTAAGCGTTCCCGCCAGGTACATCCGGCGGCATGCGTCCCGCCGCAACTTTCCGCTGGAAGTTTTGGGCACGTTTCTAGGCGGCACCAAAACGACGATGTCCGGCGGAACGCCCACACCGAAACTGATCTTCTCGATCAGTTCTGCCTTCACCGGTTCGGGTGTTGCGGGATCTCGCTTGCGCACCTCGGCGACAACCACGATCTGCTCGGTGCCCATTCTTCGATCCGGGACTCCGAAAGCGGCCACGCAACCCTGCCGGATGCCGTTTACTTGGCCGGCGATTTCTTCGATTTCATGGGGATGGAGATTTCGTCCCGCCTTGATGATGATGTCTTTAGCTCGCCCGGTGATAAAAATTTCCCCATCGGCCGTATAAGCCAGATCGCCTGAATCCCACCAGCCTTGATGAAGACAGATCTCGGTCGCCTCCGGTCTTCGGAAATATCCGGAAGTGACCGACGGCCCACGGAATTGCAGCCGGCCTTGGCGTCGCTCGCCGCACGGCCGGCCCGAATCATCCACGATGCGGATTTCGTGTTCCGGCAGGGGTTTACCCACGGAGAGGAAGCGGAGGGGAGGTCTGTTTCTGACTCCCTGCCCATCCCGGAGGCCTGAGGTTTTCGACCCGACAGGTTGCGCCGTGCCGTCGTTTTCAAATCCTTCGCGATTGATACAGTCTAAGCGAGGACCCCGCCCTAGGGGAGGAAGAGTCAGGGCTACCGTGCATTCCGCCAATCCATAGACGGGCGTCATGGCTTCACGCCGGAATCCATAACGCGCAAAGCGGCGGACGAACCGTTCCAACGTATCAGGACTGACGGTCTCGGCGCCGTTGAAGGCGATGCGCCAGCAGCTCAAGTCCAGCCCTTCGAGCGCCTCCTCGGGTATTTTTCGGACACAAAGTTCGTAGGCGAAATTCGGAGCCGCCGAGAGGGTAGCCCGATGTTGGTGGATGGCCCACAGCCATCTCTCCGGCCGGCGAAGGAAAGCGAGAGGGGAAAGAATCGTGATCGGAATTCCGTAATAGAGCGGTAAGAGCCAGGAAGCGATCAGGCCCATATCGTGATAGAGCGGAAGCCAGCTTACTCCGACGTCACTCGGACCGACCTGCAGGGCCTTCCCGGCTGACCGGATATTTGCGAGGAGATTGGCATGGGTGAGAACCACGCCTTTCGGTTCTCCGGTGCTGCCCGAGGTGTATTGAATGAGCCCGATTGCCTCCGTCGCCGGGGAGGGGAAGTCCCGTCCCTGGTTCAGGATGCCTCGCAGGCTCGCTGCGAGGCTGCTTTGATCGGCAAGGGACTCGACGTTGGGTCGCGCGAGTTGGTGGGGTGTGACGACGCCCCGCAGGGTCGGAACCGTGGACTGCAACAGGCGGGCCAGAATTTCCGCTTCGCGCGGGACCATTAACAATTGCGCTCCGGCATTCCGTAGAATCCCGCCTTGGCGCTGTGCATATTCCTCGATCTGGTCTCTCCGTAGCGGAGGGTAGATGGGAACCGGAATACCACCCGCCAAAAGGATTCCGAAGAAGGAGCTGAAAAACTCCTTCGAGGTGGGGAGCATCAAGCTCACGGGTTGATTCGCCCCGACACCCCGAGCCCGCAAGCCCTCGGCCACCCGCGTCGCCTCCTGCAGAAGAGCACCGTAGGTGATCGTGTGAAGGGAACCTTCCTCCTGTCGCAGGTGAATGTGTGGCCGGTCCGGGTCGAGTTCGGCGTGAATGAGCAGAGCTTCAGGGAGTGAACGGGCGGATGCAGCGGCGCCCCAGGTCCATCTCTTTGCCGAGCGGAGGGTAGGAACCGGATCCGATGGACGGGAGCGTGTCTTGGCTTGTGGCCCCGCCCGGTGGAGTGCCGTAACCAGGTCTTGCAGTGTCCGGGCGTCCGCCGCCGCCAGCTCCGGAAGCGAAACGGAAAAGTCCGCCTCCAATCTTGTAACCAGCTCGACTCGCTCCAGACTGCCGAGTCCCAGGTCTCGCTCCAAGTGGGCCGATGGCGACAGATGACTCATGGCTCGCCGTGCGCCCAATTCCTGGACCACTTGGCGAGCGATTTCCAGCACTCGCTGCTCAATACGGGTCGTCTCAGTCTCGGTCTGTGGGACCGGCAAGGCTTATCTCCGGCAGGAAAATTCCGCCCTATTATCCCATCTTTGTGGGTCCGGCTGTAGAAGTTTGTCTCTTCGCTGCGGTTACCGGAAAAGGGTTATTCCCTTCCTGCCTCCGGGTTCACTTTTAGCTGCCCCAGCAGGAAGCCCAACTCATCGGTGAGGTCTTGGATCTGTTTGCTGAGGGGTTGGCCGCTGGAGTGTCCAAGTTTCGTGTCGTAGCGAAGAAGCACGGGCCTGTCCGAGCCGGTGGCGGACTGGAGCAAGGCGGCCATCTTGCGCGCATGGAGGGGAGCGACACGGGTGTCGGCATCTCCTGTGATCAACAGCACTGCCGGATATTTCGTGCCCGGCTTCACCTGATGATAGGGCGAGTACGCATGGAGATATTTGAATTGTTCCGGGTCTTCCGCAGAGCCGTACTCCGGCACCCAGAAACGGGCCACCAGGAATTTGTGGTATCTGAGCATGTCCAGCAAGGGATAGCCGCAAGAGACAGCCTGGAATAAGTCGGGCCGCTGGGTCAATGCCGCACCGACCAGCAGACCGCCGTTGCTCCGGCCGGAGATGGCCAATTTCACGGGCTGGGTATAGCCCTTCTCGATGAGCCATTCGGCGGCGGCGAGGAAGTCGTCGAAGACATTCTGCTTTTTCGCGCGCATGCCGGCGCGGTGCCATTCTTCCCCGAACTCACCCCCGCCACGCAGGTTCGGCAAGGCAAAGACGCCGCCGCGCTCGGCCCACAGCACCGCCGAGGCCCGGAAAGCCGGAGTCCGGCTAAGGTTGAAGCCGCCGTACCCGGTTAACAGGGTCGGGTTCGATCCGTCGAGCTGGATTCCTTTCGTGTGCAGGAGAAACATCGGCACGCGGGTTTTGTCTTTGGAGTGATACCAAACCTGTTTCAATTCGAACCGGTCCGGGTTGAGGGGAACCTGAAGCTGAGACCACACCCGGCGGCGGGCCCGGTTGATTTCGTACCGATAGATGGTCGTGGGGATATGAAAGGAGGTAAAGGTAAAAAAAGCTTCCGGGCTCTCCCACCGTCCGCTGATTCCGGTGGCTGTACCGAGCCCCGGCAATTCGATGTCCCGCAGGTAACGCCCGTTGGCGTCAAAGATGCTGATCTTGGAGCGGACGTTTTCCAAATAGTTGGCGAACAGCTTTCCTCCCGCCAGGGAAATGAGTTCGAGCACCGAGTCCTGCTCCGGGATGATTTCGCGCCAGTGCTCGCGATCCGGCTTCGTGAGGTCCGCCACCAGGATCCGGTTCCGTGGGGCCTTCCAATTCGTATGGATAAACAGGCTGTCGCCCGCGATTTCCCCATAAAACCGCGCCGGGATGTCATTTACGATGGGAAGAACCGGACCCTGCCGGAGCAAGTCTTTTATGTAAATCTCCGTCTGGTCACCCGACGAACCATGCCAAACGTGAATCAGAAGATAGCGGCCGTCCTCGGAGAGAGCGGACAAAATACCTTTGCCGGGTCCGAATCCCTCCCCGAAAACTCTTATATCCCGGCTGGGTTGGGTCCCCAGAGCGTGGTAAAAGACGCGCGATCCTTCTTTTCCATGACGGGTATAGTAGAAACCGCTCTCATCCGGTTTCAGGGAAACACCGAAGTAGCGCGCTTTGGGCAACTGATCGGCTAAATGGTCGCGCGTGTCCACGTCGAGCAAGCGCACCCTGAATTCATCTTCACCTCCGGTTCGAATTCCGTAGGCCAGCAGTCTGCCGTTCTTGGAAACGTCGAGTAGTTGGACGGAAGTCGTTTGGTCAGGGCTCAGCGGGTGAGGGTCCACCAACACCCGATCGGTTCCTTGCGACCCTTCTCGCACGTAGATAATAAATTGCTCCTGCGAGGCTGCGCGGCGGGCGAAGAAGTACCGACCGTTTCGCTCCAGCGGGGTTTCGACCGTGTCGATCTTCATCAACTCGGTGAGACGCCGTTCGAGCGATGGGCGTCCGGGAAGCGAGTCGAGGATTTTCCCCGTATGCCGGTTCTGCTCGTCAATCCACGTGCGTGTCTCGGGGCTTTGTTGATCTTCAAGCCATTGATAGGGATCGATGATTTCCACGTCGTGAAATTTCTCCTTGATCGGTTCCCTGCGAGTGTTCGGCGGGGATTCGCCGAGCGGGTGACTTCCGCAGTTCCAACCAGTCCCCAGGATCAGGAGAATTCCGATCCACAGGGATGACCTTGGCACCTCCTCGTGTGTTCTAGCCTGGAGTGACATCTGGTTCTCTCCTCAGGGACTTTGTGGGATCGATGCGAAGCCATAAAAGAGCCCCTAGAAACAGTACGATTCCATAGGAAATGATCACCATTTGCCAGCCTCCGAAGCGTTGGACGATGTAGGCGGAGAAGACCGGCGAAAAAAGCGCCCCCAGATTTCCCCACGTGTTCATGAATCCTGAGACGGTCCCCGCCACCTTGTGACCGATTTCGATGCAGATGGCCCAACAGGAGCTGAGCGTGAGGTCGCCGAAAAAGGAGGCCATGGCCATGCACAGCACCGTCGTCTTGGCGTCGGGTGTGTAGGCGCTCGCGAGCAGACACAGGGCCCCCGCAGCAAATCCGCTGAAGCCGACGAAGCGGCGATTTCGCGTATTTCCCGTCCGCCGCACCACCAGGTCGCTCAACCGACCACCCAGGATGCATCCGAAAGCTCCCAGGAACAAGGGCAATCCCGAGTAAACCCCCGCCTCGATGCGGGACATTCCCCTCAATTCGAGATAGGTGGGAAGCCAAGTGACGTAAAAATACCAACCAAAGGAGAGGCAGAAATACATCAGGCCGATCGTCCAAAGGTTTCCGCTGCGCAGGAGTCTTCCCCATGGGACCTGGACGGGTTCCGATTCCTTCTCATTCCGGGCGGGCGCGGGAGTCCGTTCGGCTCCGATCCATTTTTTTTCCGCCTCGTTGACGCCGCGGTGTTCTTGGGGCGTGTTACGGTACCAGGAATGAAAGAGTATGGCCCAAAACAGCCCCAGGACCCCAAAGATCAAAAAGGGGGTGCGCCAGCCCATGGAGGCCATCATGATAGCCAGCAGGCCGGGTCCGATAGCTCCCCCCAACCGTGCCGTGGTCCAAACCCATCCTTGCGCGGTGGCGGCCTCTTGGCTGGGAAACCAGTTGGTGAAGCTTCGGGCCGTAACGGGGAAGGCTCCCGCCTGCGCCATCCCGAAAAGCAGGCGGATGATGAGCAGCGAAAGGTGGTTCCAAGCCTTTCCGGTAAGAACCGTGAACGCCGACCAAACGATCACCATCCAGGTGAGGGCCCGGCGCGGACCCATCCGGTCTCCCACCAAGCCGGTCGGGATTTGCATTCCGCCGTAGCCCACAATGAATCCGCTGAAGACATAGCCCATCTGCAGCTTGCTTAACTTCATCTCCTCGCTGATGGCCGAGGCCACCCCGGCGATGGAGTAGCGGTGGAGATAAGCGATAATCGAGAGGGCGCAGGCGTAAATCAGAACGCCGTACCGCACTCGAGTGGGCTTTTCTGGCTTTGCGGTTGGAACGGTTGAGTCTGCATTCAAGGCCACGGTCCTCCGTATAGGTTACTGGCAGGCGAGTTACGGTGGGGTGAAACCGTGCGCCTGCATCAGCCTTCCAGTCTGCCCGTACTACGATCAATAAAAACGTGAGCTTACTGCAGAGCAGGAGATAAAACAAATCCATTACATCACATCCGGCGACGGCCGGGTGGCCGAAAAACAGGCCGCTAGTCGCGCAGATGGTATTTGGAATCCACCGGCCGGACCATGAGGTTGGCCCCCAGGGCGACGACGAGCAGGCCAGCCATGAGAAACATGGTCGAATTATAGAGGGTGCTGGAAGGGTCCTGGGTTCCCGGCGGGGTGATTTCCATCAGCTTGGTGATGGTGACGGTCTTGTGAGCCAGCAGGGCATCAAGCTGCTGAATGGGCGCGCCGAACTTTTCCGCGAAGGCGGCCGGATCGACCGCGCGCGCGAGTTTCTCCGTGGCCCCCTCGAGGGTGTTCTGACGAAGCGAGGTGATGGCCAAAGGCCCCAGCACGCCGGCGGTGCTCCAGGCGGTCAACAATCGACCATGAATAGCCCCCACGTATCGGGCGCCGAACAAATCGGCCAGGTAGGCGGGAATCGTTGCAAATCCGCCTCCGTACATGGTGAAGATCATCATGCTCGCGGCATAGAAAAAGATCAGCCAGAAGAGAGCGGGCGACTCGCTGACCTGACGGGCTGTGTAGGGGATCGAGAGATACAGGAGTGTTCCCAGCACGAAGAAGATCGTATAGGTGGCTTTGCGCCCCATGCGATCGGACGCGCTGGCCCAGAAGAACCGTCCGATCATGTTGAAAACACTGATCATCAGGACGTAAGTGGCGGCAAAGGCGCCGTCCACAATGCCGGGCAGGGTAGTGCCGAAGATTTCCGTCATCATCGTCTTGGCGACGCCGAGCACTCCGATGCCCGCCGTAACGTTGAAACAGAGCACGATCCACAGAAGATAGAACTGGGGGGTCTTCAGGGCGTCATCCACGCCCACGTCCTGCTTACTGATCATTTTTCGGGCAGCAATGCTCTCCGCCGGCGGGGTCCATCCCTCCGGACGCCATCCGGGGGCGGGAAGCCGGTAGGAGAAAGCGGCGAAGAGCATGACGATTCCATAAACCGCACCCAATACAAGGAAGGTGCCGGTGATGCCCGCGCTTCCGGTACCCACCGCATAGACGCCTTCCGGGCCGGGCATCAGCATTTGCGGAAGGTCATTGGCGCCTACCAGGACGACTTCGCGCAACCCTCCGGCAGCCTGAGCAAATCGTTTTCCTCCTTCCGTGACCAGCGGGATGTCCTCGACCGTACCCAGATACTCCGGTGCGCGATAGAACAGCCGGATCAGGAATTCTTTCAGCGGAGCGCCGATCATGGCGCCGCCCCCGAATCCCATAATGGCCATGCCGGCCGCCATCCCCCGACGGTCCGGGAACCATCGGATCAGAGTGCTGACCGGGGAAACGTAGCCGAGTCCCAGCCCGCAGCCTCCCACCACTCCATAGCCCAGATAGAGGAGCCAGAGTTGATGCAGCCAGATGCCCAAGCCTCCCAGGAAGAATCCGCCGCCCCAACAGACCGCGGCCACGGTGCCCACCGTGCGCGGTCCGACTTTTTCCAACCATTTGCCGGCGAAGGCGGCGGAAAGTCCCAGGCACACGATGGCGACCGTAAAGACCCACACCACCTGCTTGAGCGTCCAATCGTTTGCGGCGCTGGTGACCACGCCCTGGGTCTTGATGAGCGCCGGATTGAAAATGCTCCACGCATAGACCGAACCAATGCAGAGGTGGATGGCGACCGACGCCGGAGGTACTTTCCAGCGATTGAATCCTGGAGAGGCGATGATCCGATCTTTTGCGAAAATCCCGGACATGTTGGCCCTGTTGAAAGGCGACTATTATACATCGCCTCCATTTCCAGATTCTTGGAAAGGTTCCGGGCCCCGCTTCACGGACGGGAATTTCTTTTCGGGAACGCAGCAAGAAGTGATACCGTAACGGAAACCGAGGGGAACGGAAGATGAAAACTCTGCTTCATGCCCACCGCCTGTGGGCCATGTTTTTGTTGATGGCGGCGGTCGGCTCGAGCCTTGGCTGCAAGCCGGACATGAGCGAGGATGCTTATATGGGCGAGATCCAGGAATGGAGGCGAAAGCGGGACTTGAAATTCCGCACGCATCCCTTTTCGCAGTTGGCGCTGATCCACCGGCAGCACCTCCAAGACCTGCGACCCACCACGCTGGGCAGCGGCTCCGGGGCCGATCTGCGCCTGGAAGGGAAGGGCATTATCCCTATTCATGCGGTCATCGAAGCCACTACCGAGGCGCCCGTTTTGAAGGCGGTCGGTGAGGGCGTCCTCTGGAGTCTGGAAGAGCCTGCGCGGAGAATGACCGAGTTAAAACTTATCAACAGGACGGGGTTTCGTCTGGGTCGCTTCAACCTGCTCTACAAGCTCCATGCAAGCTGGGGTCGCGTCGTTGAAGTGTATGATCCGCTGCGCCCCACCTTCCAAGAATTTACCGGAATGGAGTATTTCCCCGTGGACCCCTCCTACCGGGCCATGGGACGGATCGTTCCCGCGACAAGCCACCAGCGCGTCACCCTCTTTGACAGTCAAGGCAATGAGCGACCCTTTTGGCGTTATGGCGAGATTCGCTTTGCATTGCAAGGGACGGAATGCACCTTGGACCTGTTTGCATCCTCCACGGACCCTGAACAAATCAAGAGACAAGGATTTATGTTGATGTTTACGGACCCGACGAGTGGCGCTGAAAGTTACCCCGCGGCCCGTTATTTGGACGTGGAAGGGAAACTTGAGGGTCCCGTGGTCATGGACTTCAACAAGGCGTACAATCCGCCCTGTAACTATAGCTCCGCCTTTACCTGCCCCTTTCCGGGTCCGCGCAACCGCTTGCCGGTTCCCGTCCGGGCGGGGCAGAAGTGGTATCGGAAGGGGATCTCCAAAGGTGATGGCCCCGGTGTTTTGTCGGGAGAGACGTAGAAAAGGTTAGGCCATAACGAGCTCCGCCATCGTCCGGACGGCTTCCACGCTTGCGGTAGCCGAGATCAGGGTGGTGACGCCGCAAGACCGCCACGGTTCGAGTCGCTCGGCAATGCGTTCCCTGGGACCGCACAAGGCGACTTCATCCACCAGTTCGTCGGGGACGGCGGCGGCCGCTTCCGCTTGCTTGCCGGTACCGAACAGGTCCTGAATACTTGCGGCGGCCCGTTCATAGCCGTAGCGACAGGCCAGATTGTAGTAGAAGTTGCGCTCTCGGGCTCCCATGCCCCCGATGTACAAGGCAAGCTGAGGCTTGAGCGCGGTGCGGCAGACGTTGACGTCGTTTCCCAGGCACACGCTGACCGTCGGCGCAATGTCGAATTTCGAGCTATCTTTCGCATCCCCGGCCCGTAGAAAGCCCTCCGTCAGCCATTGCCGGTAGATGGGCATGCGTTGCGGGGAAAAGAACATCGGCAACCACGCGTCGGCGATCTCAGCCGCCAGCGATACATTCTTCGGCCCGATGGCTGCCAGGTAGATCGGGATATCCGAACGGAGCGGATGAGTGATCAACTTCAGTGGTTTTCCCAACCCGGTTCCACCCCGCAGCGGAATGTCATAGTAGCGGCCGTGGTACTCCAGCGGTTTTTCACGCCGGAGGATGTCGCGCACGATTTGGACGTACTCGCGCGTCCGGTCCAGCGGTTTGCCGTAGGCTGTCCCGTGCCAGCCCTCGACCACCTGCGGGCCGGAAACGCCGAGTCCCAGGAGCAGACGGCCTCCGGAGAGAGCGTCCAGGGTCGCAGCCGTCATTGCGGTCATGGCAGGAGTACGCGCCGCCATCTGCAGGATACCGGTTCCCAGCCGGATGCGCTGGGTCCTGGCCGCGAGCCAGCTCAGCGTGGTAACCGCGTCCGATCCATAAGCCTCTGCCGTCCAGACCGAGTCATAGCCGAGCCGTTCTGCCTCCTGTACGAGAGGGGTGTGATCTACGGGGCGTGAACTCCAATAACCCAAGTGCAATCCAAGTCGCATCACTTCCTTACCTGAAAATAAGTTCTGATGATTTTAACCGTAATCCGCCGGCCGGCAAGGTCGGAATGGTTCGTTTCGCTATCTTCATTATTATACAGAATCCGCGTAGAAACTCTGGTCTTGCCCGGACCCGAGCCCTTGATGCAGATTCAAGACAAAGTACAGCCGGCGGTGAGGGTGGCGATGGATTCCGTTCTTCATAGGTGGTGCCGAAGCGGGGATTCGAACCCCGACGGTATTTCTACCACTAGATCCTGAATCTAGCGCGTCTGCCAAGTTCCGCCACTTCGGCACAATCGGTTCCCGAGGACATGCGCGGCCTGGATTCTCTGCCTTTTTGGCATGGTGCCATGGGTCCGGTGCTTTGTCAATCTGGCGGACCGTGACTCTCTCCGGGATCCTCCCGCAACAAAATTTGGTAGGTGGGCACGGAAAATCAGGCTAAACTGGCTTGCGGATATTCATGCATCAATTGCCTTCCTGGAATGCGGTCCTAAAGATCTTACAAAAAGATCCGAACCGAGTTGTTTCCATCCGAGAATTGGTGGGAGAGCTTCGCCTGCGAAGTAGCCACGCCCGGGAACTGAAGAGTCTGCTGCGAGAGATGGCGAGACGAAAGCTCCTTGTACCGTTGAAGAAGAGCCGCTTCCGGTTGCCGGCGGCTTCTCCTGAAACCCACGACAAGGCAACACATTCGACAGCGTCTCCCGCCGTGACCCCATCCGGCCCCGGAACAGTGAGAGGACGTCTGATAGCTCACCCGAGTGGTTACGGATTTGTGGTTACGGATCAGCCGCTGAAGGATGCTGAGGGCGATGTGTATGTTCCCGCCCGCGCGATGGGCTCTGCTCTCCACGGCGATCGGGTGGAGGTACAGGTGGGGATGCCGCGCGCGGGGCGGGTCCAGGGGCAGATTCTGGGGGTGGTGGATCGGCTCCAAAAGACAGTGGTAGGAGAGTTTCACCGCGGCAACCCGGAGAATTTTGTGACTCCGTTCGAACAGCGCATTCCTCCGATTGCGATCCCTCATGGCCGGGAGATGCCCCCGGAGGGAATCACGGGCGCCGGCAAGCACCGCCAGTTTGGAGGAGAGGCGGAGGGTAGAAAGGGAACCGGGAGGGCAACCTCTCGTCGTAAGTTCCTGGAGGAACTCGAGGGCATGGTGGTGGAGGTCGAATTGACGACGTTTCCGCGGTCGGGTGTGCAACCCCGGGGTCGCGTGACCGAGATTTTGGGTCGGCGGGAGGATTTTGGCATCGATGTTGAAATCACCATCCGCAAGTTCCACCTACCACACCGATTCCCCTCGAAAGTATTGGAAGAGGCGCAGGAGGTTTTTCCCACGCTTCAGCCTGAGGATCGTCGCGGTCGGGAGGATTTCCGGGGCCTGCCCATCGTCACCATTGATGGCGAGACGGCCAAGGATTTCGATGACGCGGTCTATGTCGAACGATTGGGCCGGAAGCGTTATCGGTTGGACGTTCATATCGCAGATGTGGCGCATTACGTGCGTCCCGGCACGGCAACGGACCGTGAAGCGCGGCTCCGAGGCACTTCGGTCTATTTTCCGGACCGGGCTGTGCCGATGCTTCCTCTGGAGTTTTCGAACGGGATTTGCAGCTTGAATCCTTGTGTGGATCGGCTGGCGCTGTCGGTTTCGATGGAAATCGACTCGCAGGGCGAGGTTCTCAGCTACGACTTGGCTCCGGGAGTGATTCACAGCGCAGCGCGCATGACCTACACCGAAGTCCAGGCCATTTTGGACGGCGAGTCGGAAACCAGGAGCCGATTCCCCGCGTTGTTGGGCCGGTTCGAACTTATGGAGGAGTTGGCGCAGGTTCTCATTCAGAAACGTGAACGGCGCGGCTCGATTGACTTCGATCTTCCTGAGCCCGAAATCGAGTTTGACTTGCAAGGGCGGATGGTTGGGATCACGCGGTCCGATAGGAAAATGGCCCATCGCATCATCGAGGAATTCATGCTTGCCGCCAATGAGACGGTGGCTGAATTTCTGACTCGTCACGGTGTCGGTATGCTCTATCGCGTCCATGAGAAGCCCGAGGCCAAAAAAGTGCTGGATTTTGAGAAGCTTGCGGCTACGTTCGGATACTCGCTGGGCGTCGCCCTGCCGGCGGCGCGCCGGGTGGACCTGGGGAGAAATTCCCCGCGTGACCGCAAGCCCGGGGGCTATGAGGTGCTGGAAGAGGATTTGCAGATCTCTTCTCGTCACTACCAAAGGTTGACCCAAAAGATTGCCGGCAAGCCCGAAGAACGCATTTTGTCTTACTTAATGCTCCGCTCCTTGAAGCAGGCTCGATACTCGGAGGAAAACGTAGGGCACTTTGCGCTGGCGGCTGTTGATTACACGCACTTCACCTCACCGATTCGCCGCTATCCTGATTTGGTGGTGCATCGGTTATTGAAGGATGTTTTCCGGCAGATGGGAAGCCCTATCCATGTTTCGGCCGAGAGAGGGAGGAACGGTCTTGAGCGTTCCTCCGATCGTAAATCTTCCCGAAAGCTGCGCCCCGGGCCCATTGGCAAATCGGCTAAGGGAAGGGAGTTATCCCAGGATGAATTGCGAAAACTGGCTGCGGAGACGTCTGAGGTGGAGCGTCGGGCGCAGGAGGCGGAAAGGGATCTTATGGATTGGAAAAAAGCTGCCTTTATGGCGGAGCGAGTAGGGGAGGAGTTTGACGCCCTCATTACCAATCTTTCCAAGTTCGGAATTAGCGTGGAACTGATGGACTATTTTGTGGAAGGTTCTGTGCCGATGGCAACGCTTCCAGGAGACCGCTTTGCATATCGGGAACGAGATCGGGCCGTGGTGGAGGAGAGGAGCCATAAGAGTTTTCGCTTCGGCGACCGGATACGAATACGTTTGGACCGCATCGACCGTGTTACCAACCGGCTGGAATTTTCGCTCGCGGGCAAGGAGTAAGGTGGCGCACTTCGTTGATTTTGTATAGAGTTCGGCTCGGCCGGCAAAACGTCGGCCCGCGGCAAGTTCTCCTGTATCGCTGCTTTTATTGACAAGCCGCGATGGGTAGCCTAGCATGAATAGGCAGCCAGGAGGCCGCTTTTACGGCAGGTCGGCGGGGTAGCTCAGAGGCAGAGCGAGGGTCTCATAATCCCTAGGCCGTGGGTTCGATTCCCACCCCCGCTACCAACTCTTCATCCAAAGTTTTCCAAGAAAGTCCATTTAGTGAGAGTGTCCCCATTGGGGAGGGTGGAAACACCTCGCCTTCGGCGACCCCATCGGACCCGGCGAATCCCGGCCAGTTTATCCGCGATCCGTTCATGTGCGACGCCGGAGGTAACCTATTCGACGCTATTTCAAAACCGGGTACAATGATCTGATTATGCAGGAGTTGTTTTTTCGTTGGGGGCGATCAGGAAGGTGGACAGCGCCAGGAGGAGGGAAGATGCGAAGGTGCGGTCGGTTGCTGACTGACGTGCAAGGGGAAAAGGTCCGGCCCTGGTTGCTTTCTGCTGGAAATGAGCGCCGTTTCTCGTTGCCCCGCCTTATGCACTCCCTTTTCCGACTGGACCGAGCCGGTGCTACATCGAAGCTTACGCCAGGATTTCTTTTACGACGCGGGCTGGAAACACGCTGGTAAGCCGCTCATCGAAGCCATGACGCTTGTAGACCAAATTCTCATGATCCATCCCTAATTGATGCAAAATCGTGGCATGGAAATCGTGCACGCTCACTGGATTTTCCACGGCCTTCAAGCCGAGCTCGTCGGTGGCGCCGTAAACGGTTCCCCCTTTGATGCCGCCACCGGCCATCCACACACTGAATCCATACGGGCCATGATTGCGACCTCAACTCTTACTGCTGTTCTTATCCTCAGCCATTGGTAGCCGGCCGAACTCACCGCTCCAGACGACCAAGGTGCTGTCCAGCAGGCCGCGCTGCTTGAGATCCTTGAGGAGAGCGCCCACCGGCTTGTCGGTCTTCTCACAAGCGTATCGCAAGCCCTTTTCAATACTGCTATGGTGGTCCCAGATCATGCTTTCATGAAAGATCTGCACGAAACGCACACCCCGTTCCACCAGGCGCCGGGCCATCAAGCTGCGGCGACCGTAGGAAGCGGTCTCCTCACCGTCATTCAGTCCGTACATTTCCCGCGTCGCCTCACTTTCCTGCGAGACATCCAGCGCGTCGGTGGCGGAAAGCTGCATCCGTGCCGCCAACTCATAGCTGGCGATGCGGGCGTCCAATTCAGGGTGTCCAGGATTTTCCGCCGATGGGCTGCGGCAAGCCGGTGCAAGATGGAACGGGCCATCTCCCGTACGGGACTGGGGACCTCTTCGCGAGGCTTCAAATTCAACAGGGGAGGACCTACCGAGCGCAAGCGCGTCCCCTGGTACACCGGGGGCAACCATCCAGCCTGCCAATTCTGGATGCCCATGATCGGCAGCGACTTGGGATCGTCGAGCACCACGTAAGCCGGCAAGTTTTGATTCTCGCTCCCCAAACCATAAACAACCCAAGCTCCCCATGTGGGACGACCGTCGGTGTCACGCCCGGTGTGGATCAACCAGGCGGCCGGCCCGTGGTTGGTTTGAGTGCTATACATGGAGCGGATCAGAGCGATGTCGTCGACGTGTTCAGCCAGATGAGGCATGAGCTCGGAAATCTCCATCCCTGACTTGCCATGCCTGGCGAACTTGAAGGGCGTGGGCGTCAGCCTGCCCATATTGTGTACGTTGGGAACCACAAGGGAGAGGTCGTGCCCAGCAGATTCGCCCTGGTACTTCTCCAGCATAGGTTTAGGATCAAACAAGTCCACCTGGCTCGGCCCGCCCATCATGAAAAAATGAATCACCGACTTCGCCCGGGGCGCGAAGTGCGGAGGACGCGGCTTCAAATCGTACACCTCCCGGTCGCTCGGAGCAGCCAGGGCCAGGTTAGACGAGAACAGATCGGCTCCCAGGAGAGAGGCCAGGGCAGCTCCGCACACTCCATCACCGAAACTCGAGAAGAAGTCGCGGCGTGACAGGCCGGAGATTCGGGTTTCCCGGAGCTCAGTCTCAGGATGGCACTTGGAATACATGGTGTCCGCCTTTAATTAACATAAATGAATTCGGGAGAGTTCAGGACCGTTTGACAGAAGGTGGCCAGCGGGCAAGACATCCTTCGGCTCAAGCCTTCCGAGCGGACCTATAAGCAAAACTACAAACTCACCCGCTATTTTCTTGACACCTTTAAGATTGTTGTCAGCAAGGAACGCTACGCGGAACTAAAGTTTAAGGAAGTGCTGGAAATATTGGATGAGTTGGACGAGGCTTATCCGCCTTTGGCTGAAGCGCAAGCCCTTGCCGAGAATCCCGACCCGCCCCCAACGCATCTTCTCATCCGTGGGGATTTTCGCCAGCCGGGGGTTGAGGTGCACGCCGATGTTCCTGCGGTGTTGCCACGCCTGCCTTCCGGTAGTGTCCCCACCCGACTCACCCTGGCCCGCTGGCTCGTTTCCAAGGAGAATCCGCTGACCGCGCGCGTCACCGTCAACAGAATGTGGCAGGAATTCTTTGGCCAAGGCTTGGTGAGAACCTCCGGGGACTTCGGCACCCAAGGGGAGCAGCCCACCCATCCGGAGCTGCTGGACTGGCTGGCCACGGAATTGGTGGACTTTGGCTGGAACGTCAAGCGGATGCATAAGCTCATCGTAACCTCGGCCACCTACCGGCAGTCGTCCAAAGTCCGCCCGGAGTTGCAGAGCCATGATCCTAACAACCAATTGCTGGCCCGGCAGGCGCGCCTCCGCTTGTCGGGAGAGCTGATCCGAGATGTGACGTTGGCGGCGAGCGGACTGTTGAACCCGGCCATCGGGGGCAAGAGCGTGCGTCTGCCACTGCCCGCCGGGGTGGACGACGGGTATAGCACGAAAGGGAAGGAGAGCCGGGGAGCAGACCGCTATCGCCGAGGTCTCTACATATTCTTTCAACGCACGGTTCCATACCCCCAATTGACTAATTTCGACGCACCGGATTCTCTTCTGGCTTGCAGCCGGCGCGAGCGTTCCACCACGCCGTTACAGGCACTGAACCTGCTGAACGATCCGGTGTTTTTTGAAGCCGCACAAGGGATGGCGGCGCACATCCTGTCGGAGAAGCACGGGAACGTGGCTGACCGTATCGATTACGCGTTCAAGCTATCTCTTTCCCGCGGGCCCAGCGCGCGCGAGAAAGAACGCCTGCTTCGGTACTACGACCAACAGAAGGAAATTCTAGCGCGGGAGCTCGAATCCGTCGAGGCGCTGTTTCCCATCGCAGGGTTGGAAGGTGTGGATCCTGACGAGGCGGCCGTCTGGGTCGGCATCAGCAGCGTCCTGCTGAATCTGGAAGAATTCATCACCAGGCGATAAGCCATGGACCTTGAAGATTTCAAGCTTATCCAATCCCGACGCCGATTTCTCCAGGAGTGGGTGGGTGGAGTAGGGATGATCGCCCTTTGGAATCTGTTGGCGCTCGAAGACCGGACCGCAAGCGCCAGGGAGAGACTGCCCAGTGTGAACCCGCTGAAGCCCAGGGCGCCTCACTTCGCCCCCAAAGCCAAGAATGTGATCTTCCTGTTCATGGCCGGCGGCCCGAGCCAGATCGACCTGTTCGATCCCAAGCCCGAAATGAGGAAATGGGAAGGCCAGCCGCTGCCCGAGTCGATGCGAAAGGGCCTGAGATTTGCTTTCATCAAGCCCACTTCGAAAATCTGGGCCAGCCCGCGCGTATTCACGCACCATGGCCAGTCCGGAATGGAGTTTTGCGACTGGCTGCCGCGCTTGGCCACCTGTGCCGACAACATCTGCATGATCCGCTCCATGTATTCCGAGGTGTTTAACCATCATCCCGCCCAATTGATGTTGAGCTGTGGTTCTCCCTTGGTCGGTCGCCCCTCTATGGGGGCATGGGTGAGCTACGGGCTGGGAAGCGAGTCCCAGAGTTTGCCCGGCTTTGTGGTATTGCGAACGGGAGGCGGCAACAGCGCTGGAACTGGGAACTGGGCAAGCGGCTTCCTGCCCTCCAGCTTTCAAGGCGTTCCCTTTCGGAACTCCGGCGACCCGGTGCTGCACCTGTCCAATCCCCCCGGGGTTAGCCAGGAGACCCAACGGGCTAGGCTTGACGCGATTCGTGACCTTAACGAGCAGCAATACCTCGACGCAGGGGATTTGGAAATCGCCTCCCGCATCGCTTCCTACGAGCTGGCTTTTCGAATGCAATCGGCGGCTCCGGAACTGATGGACTTCTCCCAAGAATCGTCCCGCACCCTGGAAGCGTACGGCGTCAACAAGGAGCCGACCAAACCGTTCGCCACCAATTGCCTGCTGGCACGACGGATGGTGGAACGCGGCGTGAGGTTCGTGGTGCTGCTGCACGGCAGTTGGGACGACCACGCGGACCTGAGCAAGAACCTGAAGAAAAATTGTGAAATCATCGACCAGCCCACCGCCGCCCTGCTGAAAGACCTGAAGCAACGGGGGCTGCTGGATAACACCCTGGTTATTTGGGGAGGCGAATTCGGACGCACACCGATGGTCGAGAACCGCAGACCCGTGGTGGAGAAAGAAACCTGGGGTCGGGACCACCATCCGTTCGGCTTCAGCATGTGGATGGCCGGCGGAGGAACGAAAGGGGGCCAAGTCGTCGGCAAGACGGACGACTTCGGCGTTAACATCCTTGAGGAGAAGGTCCACATCCATGACCTGCACGCTACCATACTGCACTGCCTCGGCTTGAACCATGAGCGGCTGACGTTCCACCACCAGGGGCGGGATTTTCGCCTCACCGACGTAGCCGGCAGGGTTGTTCACAAGTTGTTAAGCTAGAACCTTGCTGGCTCTGTCAACATCCTCCCCAATTAAGGCGTGGATTCAAAAAGAGAGGGAGTTAGGAGGAGCGAGGGCCAAGGTGGGTAAGAATCTGCAGAGCAGCATCAACTTGGGGACCCGAGGCTATCTGAAGTCACTTGGGCGAAGCCCCGTGGTCAACGACGACGGGACCGATGCTTTCTACGCTATGATCCCCAACCCTTACTCGGTGGTCGACCACCATCATCTGTGAGTCATTCCGGCCCGCGATCGGCCGTTGCGCAATCAGCTCCCCGGGAAGCACATCATCGAATTCGGAAGTCGGCATCCTCTCTTAATTCTAGTGAGGATCAGGGAAGCAGCAATCCTCGAGGGAAAAACTGTTTCCCCTTTGCAGCTCTATTCCTGAAGAACCACTCCGATCGACACTCTCAATCCAAAAACCATTGTGTGTCGGTCGGGCTTTCCGCTGTGCTCATCCTGTGGGGTGGATCAGCCAAGTAGCTCGTTGGGCTCATAACCCAAAGGTATTCGGTTCGATTCGACCCCCGCAACCGTTCGCCTTCGAGTCTTTCGCGCAACTCCCGCGCCAGCTCGCCATTCCGGACCGAGACGATCTCCGGCTGAAATTGCGTAACTTGCTCGGCCAGCACCAGGGTGTACTGGCTCATGAAGTCGAGCGCGTCAAAGGTCAGGATGAGGTTAGCTTCGGGATTTGAAAATGGAAATGCGGGATATACGAAGCTCCACCCAGTGTGCGCGAAGTTTTTTGCTTTCGCGCCTTTGGTGGCATGTGGGACTGGAAAAGCAGGGACTGGTTATGTGCCTCCGTGGAAAGCCAACCTCTTCTTAGGCTAACAATTTATACATCACATTGCCTGCCACATCGGTGAGGCGGAAATCGCGTCCCTGGTGTCGGAACGTAAGCTTGGCGTGGTTCAAGCCCAGGCAGTGAAGGATGGTGGCGTGCAGGTCGTGGACGTGCATTTTATCTTCGACGATGTTCAAGCCGAATTCATCGGTCTTACCGACCACCTGTCCGCCTTTGATGCCTCCGCCAGCCATCCACATGGTGAAGGCGAAGGGATGGTGGTCGCGACCCTCGCGGTCTTTTTCGGGATTTCGGATTTCCACCATTGGTGTGCGACCGAATTCGCCTCCCCAGATAAGTAGTGTGTTCTGAAGCAAGCCGCGCTGTTTGAGGTCTTTCAGCAAGGCACTTGTGGGCTGATCCGTGATATCGCAATTTTTCTTGAGGTTCTTGTTTAGATCGCTGTGGTCATCCCAATCGGCGTGATAGAGCTGTATGAACCTCACCCCTCGTTCGATCATCCGCCGGGCCAGCAGGCAATTGGTGGCGAAGGGTTTGGTCGGCTCCTTGTTCACGCCGTACATTTCCAGGGTGGTGGGCGATTCTTTCGAGAAGTCCAGCAGTTCGGGACCCGCCGACTGCATCCGGAATGCCAACTCGTAGGAAGCGATGTAAGACGCGATTTCTGTATCGCCGGTTTCGAGGTAGTTCTGTTCGTTGAGGTCTCGAATCGCATCCAGGGAGGACCGCTGGAATTCCTCACTTACACCGGAGGGACTGGAAAGATACAATACGGGATCCCCTTGGCTTCGGAACGGCACGCCTTGATGCACAGACGGCAGGAAACCACTCGACCAATTCGTACTGCCGGCCTGGGTACCCGGGCCCGAACTGAGCACGACGTAACCGGGCAGGTTCTGCGATTCGCTACCCAGGCCATAGGTGACCCACGCCCCCATCGACGGACGCCCCACCAGGGGGGTCCCACAATTCATCATCAACTGGCCAGGATGGTGGTTGAATTGATCCGTGTGCATCGAACGAATCATGCAAATGTCGTCGGCGCACTCTGCGGTGTGAGGCATCCAATCGCAGAACTCCGTTCCCGACTGGCCGTAGGGTTTGAAAGTTCGTGGACTGGCCCAGACCCTGGAATTCGGCCTGATGAAGGCTAACTTCAGGTTTTTCGTCAGCGACGGGGGTAGCGAATTGCCTTCCCATTTCTTCATTTCCGGCTTGGGGTCGAACAGGTCGATGTGGCTCGGTGCTCCGGCCATGAACAGAAAGATCACATTCTTGGCTTTGGAAACGAAGTGGGGCGCCTTGGGTGCCAGCGGATTCACCTCCGGCAGACCTTTGCTTGCGCCGGCCGT
Organism: Terriglobia bacterium; assembly: GCA_965222885.1. Classification (GTDB taxonomy): domain Bacteria; phylum Acidobacteriota; class Terriglobia; order UBA7540; family JAPUME01. The sequence continues at coordinate 2,826,275 of OZ244973.1, read as the reverse complement.
CAGCCCGTCCAGCGCCATCAGATGCCAAAGAGCGATCGTTCCCACCCCTCCGGCACTTTCCTGGAGGAAACTGCGGCGACTCTGGATCCGTTTGAAATAATCAAAGCTCATCCCCTACCCCCTCGTGATAAATTCTTTTAGGTTCAGCAGGACGCGGCTGACGCCTACCCATGCCGCCGCCTCGGAGGGATCAATCCCTTCCAGTCCGTTGGTGGGGAACAGCAACTCAATGGATTTGGGGTCACGTTTCAGAATTTCCTTCTGCTGGTGGTAATGCTTGAGTAGCCTTTCTCGCTCCCGCGGCCTCGGCCGTCGGGCGAGACACAGCCGAAACGCGTAATCGATCCGATCACTCACACTTCCTTGCTTTTCTCTCAGGACACGGACGGCTAGGCCCTGAGCCGCCTCAAAAAAAACTGAATCGTTCAGCAGGTTCAGTGCCTGAAGGGGTGTGGTGGAACGATCCCGCCGGCTGCAGGCCAGAAGAGAATCCGGTGCGTCGAAATTAGTCAATTGGGGGTATGGAACCGTGCGTTGAAAGAATATGTAGAGACCTCGGCGATAGCGGTCTGCTCCCTTATCCTCCCTCCATGCACGGAGATCGCTGGCAAACCCCAACTTGACCAGCCCTTCCGGTTGAGGCGGACGAATACTCTTACCCCCGATGGCCGGATTCAGCAGCCCGCTGGCCGAGAGCGCCACATCCCGAATAAGCTCCGCCGAGAGGCGGAAACGCGACTGGCTGGCCAGCAGCTTGTTGTACGGATCGCGGCGTTGTAATTCCCTGCGGGTCTTCGACGACTGCCGGTAGGTAGCCGAGGTCACGAGCAACTTGTGCGTCTTCTTGACGTTCCACCCATTTTCTATGAATTCCACCGCTAGCCAGTCAAGTAACTCCGGATGGGTAGATGTCTCCCCTCGGGTGCCAAAATCCTCTGATGTCTTCACCAGTCCATGCCCGAAGAACTCCTGCCACATACGGTTGACCGTTACCCGGGCCGTCAGGGGGTGGTCGCGGGAGACCAGCCATCGGGCTAGCTGTAGCCGAGGAGGTTCAACTCCCCCCGGTAGGGGTGGGAGCACCCTCGGGGTATCCGGATAGACATCGACGCCCGGTCGGCGGAAATCTCCCCGGATGAGAATGTGCGTCTTGTGGGGACTGGGATTCTCAACAAGGATTTGCGCCTCGCTCAGACCCGGATATTTTTCCTTCAACTGCTCCCGCTTTTCCCAAAGTTCCTTAAACTTTAGCTTGCTGTGCTGGTCCTTGCTTACCCCGGGCACCATATTGGTTCCATACCACTGGATAAAATATTCGGTCAGTTGGTCCTGTTGCTTCTGGGTCCGCTGGGAGGGATTGAGTCGGAGGATCTGTTTCGCACCGTCCACCATTCTTTCTACGACTCCCCAGGCAAAGTCCCACTCGTCGTTAGCGCCCGGATTTAAGACAGCTTCGAGCAAATTCTTCTCCCACTCGGCCTCCAGCTCCGGAACATTGTAGTTCGCCAGCAACTCCCGCCACTTCCGGTCGTACGTCGACTTTCGACTCAAGAAAGGTCCCATCTCTCCGGGTAGCGGGGCCTCGATGTTGACTTCCTGGGTGGCGTTAAAGAAGGCGTAGAGTTGGTAATACTCTTTCTGGGAGATGGGGTCATACTTATGGTCGTGGCAACGGGCACAGCCCACCGTTAAGCCCAGCCATACCGTGCCCAGGGTGTTGGTGCGGTCCAGCACCGCTTCGACTCGAAATTCCTCCAGGTCAATGCCGCCTTCGCGGTTCGTGAGGGTATTGCGGTTGAATCCCGTGGCCACTTTCTGCTCGACAGTCGGATTGGGCAGCAGATCACCTGCCAGTTGCTCAATGGTGAATTGGTCGAAAGGCATATTGGTGTTGAGGGCTTCAATCACCCAATGCCGCCAGCGCCAAGCGTGGGGCCGGGAGAGATCTACTCCATATCCGTCGCTGTCGGCATAGCGGGCAAGATCCAACCAGTGGCGCGCCCATTTCTCGCCGTAGTGAGGCGAAGCCAGAAGCCGGTCCACCATACGTTCATACGCGTCAGGGCGAGTATCAGTGAGGAATTGGTCCACTTGCTCGGGTGTGGGCAACAAGCCGATCAGATCGAGACTCACCCGCCGGATCAGTGTCGCGCGGTCGGCTTCGGGCGAGGGTACGTTCCCCTCGGCATCGAGCTTCGCCAGCACGAAAGCATCGACGGGATTCCTAACCCAGGCTGGATTCTTCACCTTGGGTAGCGGACTCCGCTCCGGCGGGTTGAAGGCCCAATGGAGATGCCGGGACGGTTTGTTGTCTTCTTTAGTTGAGGCAGCCTGCTTCGACCAAGGGGCTCCCTGATCGATCCAGGCGCGGACCATGCCGACCTGCTCCGGCGTCAGCCTTTCTCCCACCATTGGCATCACCTGGTCTTTTATCAGGCCTGCCACCAAGTGAATCAGCTTACTTTCGCCGCTATTGCCCGGCTGGATCGCGGCGCCTGAGTAACCACCAGCCATGGCGTCCGCTCGCCTGTCCAGACGCAACCCGCCCATCTGCCGTTCTGCACCGTGGCAGGAATGACACTTCTCCTTTAAGAGGGGGGCAATATCCCGTTCAAAATCTACTCGGGTGTTCGCCGCCGGCGGCAGAGCCGCTACGTCCACCTCGCCAGCAAGTTGGGAGGCTCCCATCTCTGAGATGAACACCAAGCAGCCGATTAATGTTAATGCCAGCACCCGAATCTTGTTCTGAAGCATGGATTTTACCCTGCCGTTGCTATTATAACGTATCCGGCTGCAGTTATACTTGCCGACTGGCGCAAACTCGAGCTCGCCATGATCACCACCATGGCTTCCTACGACAGGAATTCAGTCCGGTGTTCGTAGGATAGGCCAGTGCCGGTGATCTCCAGAAAAGAGCAGGCAGTGCTCTAAGGAGTAGGGAAGTCTGACTTCGCCAACCCCTGGGTTGGTCGGTTATGCCGAGGTGCGGGCAGTGCCTACCACAACAATCGCCAATAGAAGTATTGCGATACCGGTTGCCATGAGGGTGATGGCCTTGCGGCTGGCCCCTCTCCATTCTCCAGTGACTACCCCTAGGCTATTGGCGACGATGATCGTGGAGGACATGAAAAGGGTCCAGCCCATCGAAGTGCCCAGCTTCCCCAATGCGAAGGCTCCAGCACCGTAGGAAGCCAATCCCCCCATCCACAAGACGCCCATTAGAAGCGCCAAGCCCCAGTTACGACCAGTCCCCGGGTCCCGGAAATGCCGTGCACTTCGGTTCTTCCGGAGTAGATAGAGACTGTAAATGAAATTGCACAGGAACATGGGGAAGAGCAGTACCGCCCAAATAGCACATCCGGCTCCGGTGGGACCCGAGCCCAGCTCGAGCGCTTTTTGACTTATCTGTCTGCCAAAGGCAAGGCCCAGATTCCCGGATGATACAAGCAAGCCCGAGCTGCCGCATAGCATCAACCCGATCACCAATTTCTTTGCTGTTCCTTCCTCGATCACTTCGGGCTTTGGAATAGTTTTCCTGGCATCGCGCTCCCATGCCGACCAGGAGACAACGGCCGTTCCCACGAGTGCAATCACAACCCCTACGAGCACAGTTATTCCCTGACGAGTCATGACCTGTTCGGGCGTTAGGACGAGAAGAGGGATCAGGGTCCCCACCGATGAGGCAAGCCCCAGGATGATGGCGTAAGTAATCGCTATCCCGAGGTATCGAAATCCCAGTCCAAAAGCGAGGGCGCCAAAACCCCAGCCCAACCCAAACAGTAAAGTGATCCCCAGGACCCGTGGCGGGACATCGCGGAGCATGGCGGGGAATTGTGAAACCAGAAGGAGCGCCAACAGCCAGGGAACCAGCAAATAGGCAACGGTCGAAAAGCAGACCCAAGTATTTTCCCATCGCCAGCGGTGGGTAAACTTCATGGGCAGCAAAGAGCTTCCCTGACACACTCCCCCGAGCAACACTGCACCGAGTCCGAGGCTAAGGGACATTTTCGGCTCTACTCACCCTGATCAAGGTTTCGTCCTGATCCTTGCCCACAATGGTAAGGGGGATTACTCACTTGCCGCCAGTGCCCACCACGATAATTGCCAACAAAAGAATAGCGACCCCGGTGATCATGGTGATGATCGCCTTACGGCTGGCTCCTTTCCACTCCCCGGTAAGGCTCCCAAGGGTATTGGCAACTATGATCATAGAGGACATGAAAAGGATCCAGCCCATCGAAGTGCCCAGCTTCCCCAGAGCGATGGCTCCGGCACCATAGGAGGCCATTCCTCCCATCCATAGGACACCCATCACCACGGCCAAGCCCCAGTAACTACCCGTCCCCGCGGCCTTGAAATGTTTCGCACTCCGGTTCTTCCGGAGTAGATAGAGACTGTAAATGAAATTGCACAGGAACAAGGGGAAGAGCAGGACGGCCCAGATAGAACTCCCGGCTCCCGTGGGACCCGCTCCTAACTCGAGGGCTTTTTGACTTATTGGGTTGCCGAAGGCAAAGCCCAGATTTCCACACGAGGAAAGAAATCCCGAGCTGATGCATAGCGCCAACCCGATTGCCAGTTTCCTGGCCGAATCCTGCGCGGTAGATTCAACTTCTGGATCACTTTTCTTTGCATCGCGCTCCCATGCCGCCCAGGAGACAACGGCCGTTCCCACGAGTGCAATCACAACCCCCACGATCACAGTTATTCCCTGACGGGTCATGACCTGTTCGGGCGCCAATACGAGAAGAGGCACAAGCGTGCCGACCGAAGAGGCCAGTCCCAGCACGATGGCGTAAGTGACCGCCATCCCCAGATAGCGGAACCCCAGCCCCATCGAAAGGGCCCCAAAACCCCAGCCCACACCAAACAGTAAAGTGGTCCCCAGAACCCGTGGCGGGACATCACGGAGCATTGCGGGATAGTGGGAAACAAGAAGAAGCGCCAGTAGCCAGGGAAGCAACAAATACGCAACGGTGGAAAAGCAGATCCAGGTATTCTCCCACTGCCAGCGACGGGTGAATTTCAGGGGAAGGAGAACGCTTCCCTGGAACACTCCCCCCAGCAACACCGCACCGAGTCCGAGACTAAAAGACATTTTTGCTGCTCCTCATGCTGGTCGAGGCTTCAACCCCTCCCAAGGCGCACAGGAGTCAAGCCCGTTATAGGTGCAAGAGTATATTCCTTGACGTGCTTTAGCCCAAAAGTTCCTGAAGTCCCGGGCACTCCCCGGGAGAACCCAACTCAGCCTGTTCAGAAAATAAAAAGCGGGGGCTCCTTGCTGTCCAGCTCCCCTATAGTGTCCTGCGTCCAACGTTTCTTTACAATCACTAACCTTTATTGTCGAAAGTCAGCTCCGTTCGAACATGATCTACGCGCCCTGCTTGGCCTCCTTTGGGTCGCCTTAAAGACAGATACCTCCCCCTCCCTATCACAAAATCACAAAGGGCTGTGCTCCGCACAGCCCTTTGTGTCCAAACTCTCCCGTCACCTTAGAAGGTGAGCTTCAACCCGAACTGTATTTGACGACCGTCAGCTGCACCAAAGATTTGCCCAAATTGGGCAGTGTTAGCAATAGTGTTCGGCGGGTCAAAGTTCGCGCGATTAAAACTATTAAAGAACTCTGCTACGAATCGAAGCGTAACCTCTTCCCGGATGGCTATGTCTTTCTGAAGCGCGAGGTCCCAGTTGTGAATGCCAGGTCCCGCGATAGGGTGCCGCGAGGCGTTCCCGAAAGTATAGTTCGGCACACCAAACGTGCCTCCTGCGGGAGCCGCATAGCAGGCAGTGTTAAAGAACATGGACCTTTTTTGAGCGTTGGAACGTCCACCACCCAGGCTCGGATTACAGGTCGCGTCAGGGTAATCGGTTTGATTTCCGTTGTTTAGGTTATCGTAGCCCCCTAATGTAACAGTAGTGCTGTGATAACCGCTAAACATGGAGGTAACACCCTGAATTTGCCAACCGCCCAAGAGCGCTTCCGCCACTCCTGACATGTTACTCAGGAAGGGTTGGCCTTTGCCGAACGGCAGCTCATAAATGTAGCTGAATGTCAGAGCATGTCGCACGTCGAATTCGGCATTACTACGCTCCGCCGATTTGTTACGAGGTTGCTGGGCCACATCGCTCTGCGACTCGATGTACGAGCCACTGCTATCATCGATCACGTGTCCCCAAGCATAGGAAGCGATCATAGATAACCCGCGAGCAACTCGGCGCGTGGCTTTTAGCTGTAAGGCTTGGTAGCTGGAATTAGCCGAAGACTCTTGCCAGAGTATATTTCCAACATTCGTGTATGGCCGCCGGGGCTCAATCGACCCGGGGCCGGGATTGGCAAAATTCGGCCGTCCCTGGCCGTAAAGATTTGTGCCTTTGTTACCGATATAGGCGATCGACAATAGATTATCTCCGAGCGCCTGTTCAATGGTCAGGTTCCATTGCTGAACATATCCATCGTCAATTTGAAAATCCGTTGCGAAGGCACCAATTCCCACATCGGTTGAGCCCAGCAAGGGATTGCTTCTATTAAAAGTGGGCAGGTTCGAAATATCGTAGCTGGCCCCGAAATTCTGAACAAAGGGAGCGTTAAGAGACATGTTGAGAATGGGATCGGCGTTCAGTGTCTGCCAATAAATCCCATACCCACCTCGTACCACTGTTTTCTCCTTCACGCGGTAGGCAAAACCGAAGCGAGGCGATGGGAGAATCTTTGGACTCTCCACCAACCCTGGGGCGTTCGGAGACAGGGGCGAGCAACCAGTCATGGGACAACTCTGGGCGTCTGCCCGGGGGAAAAACACTTCAGCCGTAGGTGGATTTGAGAGGTCAAAGTTGGCCAGCGTCCCACTACTGGTAACCCACCTGTAATCAATATCGGTCCTGAACCCCAAATTCAACGTCAACTTGCGGTTGACCTTCCAGTCATCTTGAATCCAGAGGCCGGGCTGCCAGTTCCAGATGTCTTGGTGAAACTCGCCCGGCAGCGTAAAGAGGCCCCTCGGAAACTGCAGTAAGAAATCAGCAAAGCCGGATCCGGTGAAGTCCCCTGAGTACGTCCACAGCCCCGTGGGATTGATGACTTCGGGGAAATTGAAAAATTCGCGGTTTACATTCCCTCCAAATTTCAAATTGTGAGAGCCGCGGTTTAGGAAGAACATCAAATCATAGTAGTAACTGTTGCCGTACCAGCGCCGGGGACGACCGAAAAGCGAACTACCGAAATCGCTGAGGCCGCTGATACCTATCCGTGGGGGTGCCCTGAGGGAGTCGACAATGGTCTCGAATCCGAAAGCTCCCGGCACCACTCCCAGCTCGTCCAACATGTTGATGCCCAGGTCATTATCTACCGTTTCGTCCTGTAACGACCAGTTGGCGGAGAAGCGGAATTGCGCAACCGTAGTGGGAGAAATACTCCGTGTAAGTTGCAGGGCGTAGTTGTAGCCCTTGTTCAGCAAAGGACGGATAAAGCCTGGAATTTGCCAAGGCGTATCTCCCGTTGATCGGGTGTACATATAGCGCCCGAAAATGTTTGTCTTGTCATTGATACTATGGTCGATTCGTAAAAGATACGAGTTGTAATCAACCGGCTGCGGCTCATTTGTGACACGATTTCCTGTGCCCACCGGATTATTGTTATTGGGAAGAGGAATCCAGTTGGCAAGCCAACTAGCAGCGAGAGGATCGACGGGGATCTGGTTGTTGGGAAAATCCAACCCCGTTATCGGATCTACAAGTTGGGTGGAGATATTGGAAAGATCACCGGTGCGCATAGCCGCAGTGGGAAAATCGCCTGTTAAGGTCGTCTCCTTCTTTTGCCGAAAACCTTCATAACTCGTGAAGAAGAAAGTCCGGTCTTTCATGATCGGACCGCCAATCCCAGCGCCGAACTGGTTCCGCTTAAGGAGAGGGGTTTCGGCGGCGAAGGGTCCGCGCGCGTCAAGCGCATCATTACGCAAGTAATCATAAACAGAACCGTGAAAGCTGTTCGTGCCGCTCTTGGTGGCGGCGCTGATCACACCCCCCGCACCGGTCCCGTATTCCGCAGTCCAGTTGCCCGTCTGTACCCGAAACTCACCGAGCGAATCAAGAGCAGGAATGACCAGAATGACCTGAGTTTCGCGCTGTTTCATGGGAGCGCCGTCGATATAGTACTCGTTGTTTCCACCTCGCAAGCCGTTGACCACCACATTGGGGGGCGTAACCGAAGCCATAATAGATTGGTGGGCGGTGGTGCCGTGGAATGTAACCGTGCCAGGGGTCAGAAAATTCAGCGATACCCAGCTCCTGCCGTTCAAGGGAAGGGTCTCGATTTCCTTTGTAGTAATCAGCTGGCCGACCGTGCTGGACTGCGTGGTAAGCTGTAGCGCTGACGAGTCGGCTGTCACGCTGACCGTCTCGGTCACGGCGCCGACGGTTAGCGCGAGGTCCAACGCTGAGACTTTTTCGACCTCCGTCACCACATTCTCAGTAACGCTTGTCTGAAAACCCGACATCTCGGCCGTCACGGTGTAGGATCCAGGGGTCAGGTTTCGTATCATATACGACCCGGTACCCGAGGAAACGGTGCTATTCTCCACGTTCGTGGCTTCATTCTTTACGGTTATTGTGGCATTCGGTACAGCGGCTCCTGTAGGGTCAGTGACTGTCCCTGTAATGCCGGAAGTGCCGATCTGTCCCGCCAAGGGGACGGAAAACGAAAACACTACGAGCACAAGCGCGCTCAAAAGACTTTTCCGATTGAAGCGCCCGCTTGTCGAGCCGTTCACCCCTACATGGCGGCTAAGAAATTGCAACACAGATCCCTTCATAGCTTTATCCTCCTAAAACATCTCAGTATCAAAATTGCTTTGCATACAACGCTTGCCTTTATTTCTATTTGCATCAGTATACGCAATCAATCTGCCAAGAGTGTAACTATTGCAATTTCCATGTACGTTGTCGAAATTACAAATTTCCAGATAGCCTGCCTCGGGTTCTAAACGGGACGCGGTATCCCACATATGGAATTAGAAACGAAATTCCCCCTCCCAGTAGAATCTGAATCCACGGGAACCATCCTTCTGCAACTCTTTGCCCGTGTCAAGCTCGATTAGCGCACAGATGTTGTTCCAAAAGATTACGGATAAAACCTCCCCCCTCTCAGCCTCGAAATGTTATCAACTGATCACCATTTCTCGTCTAACCGGTTGAAATTAAAAGCCAAGAGCCTTCTCAAGCCATGACATTCCCCACCAAAGCCGGAGTAAGGTCCATTTTCTGTTCATAATCAAAAATTATTGATTGTCATGACTCACCTGAAGACAGTTAGAGTAGGAAGTCTACTCCACTGGTTGAAAGAATGAGGATATTAAAATTCGCCATCGAAATAGCCTGCCCCTTTCAAACGAGTCCAGTTCATAAATTAGTATTTCTGGATTTGAGGGGCCCCGGATTTCTGTACCAAGTTCAGGGTGAGTCTTGCGGGTTTTGAGGGGCCCCATTTTTTGGTCCATCCGGTCAGCGAATTTCTGATGCTCGTTGGGCCCAAAGGGCCTTGAATTCCTGGGGCGAGAGCTCATTGAGAGACCGGTGAGGTCGAGTCTCATTGTACTCTCGCTGCCAAGCTTGCAACTTTCTCTGCGCGTCCGTCAAATCGTCAAACCAGTGCACATGCAAACATTCATCCCGTAGCGTGCCGTTGAACGACTCGATCCAGGCGTTGTCGGTCGGCTTTCCGAGCCGGGAAAACTCCATCACCACGCCGTTGGCGTATGCCTAGAAGTCAACCAGACGCCCGGCAAACTCACTGCCGTTGTCGCAGTGGATACGCTTGGGTGCGCCGCGTTCGGTGGCAATCCGGCTTAGAATGTTGACCCCATCGGCACCCCCCAGTCTTGAGCCGGGTTCAATCGCCAAACACTCCCGCGTGAAGACGTCAACCACGGTCAGCGCACGAAAGCGTTGTCCGTTCGCGGTCTGATCGCTGACGAAGTCCATGCTTCAGGCAACGTTCGGCGCCTGCGGTATGGTGCGGGGCGGCTGTCGGCTCGCGGCAGTGACAGGCCGCCGGGCCCGGATCTGCAGGCCTTCCTCGCAGTATAGGTGATGGACGCGCTTCTTGTTGACGGGGATGCCCTCGCGCCTCAGCAGGATATGGATTCGCTGGTAGCCATAACGTATCCGGCTGTGCGCCAGATCACGAATCTTCTGTCGCAGCGCCGCCTGGGAGGGCCGGACCGACTCGTAACGGCAGGTGCTGCGATGCGTACCGGTGACCTCGCAACTGCGTCGCTCGCTGACCGAGTAACGCCGCTGCAGATGGCGCACCGCCGACCGGTGTTGCGATGCGCCTACCATTTTTTTGAGGCGATATCCTGCAGCATCACCTTGTCGAGGCTGAGATCGGCTACCAGCCTCTTGAGCTTGGTATTCTCCTCCCGCAGTTGCTTCAGCTCCCGTACCTCGGCAGCCTCCAGGCCACCGTACTGCTTCTTCCAGCGGTAAAAGGTCTGCTCCGCAATCCCCAACTTGCGGGCAATGTCGGCCGCCGAAACCCCCAGATCGTGCTGCTTCACCGCCGCCACGATCTGCTCAACCGAGAATCGCTTGCGCTTCATCTGACACCCTCCTTCTCCTCTCAGAGTTTGTCAGAAATCACTTTCTCAGTGGACCAGTTCCAGGGGAGACCCTCAGAACGTCCATCATGGCCATTAGCAAGCTCGAACCATAAATACGTTAGGGCCTGTTAACATTAGCGCAACGCCTCGAAGATGAGGGCCAATAGGATGAAACCGAGGAAGAGAATGTCGAGCTTATCAAAGCGAGAGAAGATACGGCGAAAGCCCTTCAACCGGCGGAACAGACGCTCGATTTCGTTACGCCTCTTGTACATCTGCGGGTCGTACTCCCAAGGGTCAAGCCGGGTCCTGAGAGGTGGAACCACGGGTGTGAACCCTAGCTCCGAGGCTAGTTGGCGTGTCTGGTTGTCCTGGTAGGCCCGATCCATCACTACCGACAGGTTCTCCCGCTGCCGACCCAGCCGGTGGAGCAGCTTGCGCCCTTCGGGCGCATCGTGGGCCTGTCCGGGGGAGAGCGAAAAGGTCAGGGCCGTGCGAGCATCCGCAGCAACCAGATGAATTTGGGTGGTCCATCCGCCCCGGGACTTGCCGACCGACTGGAGTCCGTTTTTTTTCGTGCCCCGGTAGCGTCAGGATGGACCTTGACCAGGGTGCTGTCGATGGAAACTGCCTCCAGCTTAATGCGCATTATCTGTTCTCGTTGCAGGGGTTCGAAGACCCGGTCGAGGACCCCGTTTTTGGACCAACGATTCATGCGAGTGTAGACGGTGTGCCAGTTGCCAAACCGAGGAGGTAACCCCCGCCACTGGCAGCCATGCTCGGCCACATACAGGATGGCGTTGAGCACTTGCAGGTTCGAGAGGCTGACGTTGCCTCGTTGCACGGGTAGGTAGGGCGCAATGCGTTGGTACTGAGCCTGAGTGATTTCCATCCGCCGTGCATGATAACATGATTCGATCTATTAGTGTGAACAGGCCCTAATCCAGATGTCTTGGAAAACTTAATGGCAACGACAAAATTGTCCTCTCCAAACACCTCATCCATCACCGCCCGCACTCGGTGCACATTCTCGTCCCCGATCTGCACAAAGATCGAGCCGCTCTCGGTCAGCAGGTCCCGCGCCACCGTCAGCCGATCCCGAAAATACGTCAGATACGAATGAATCCCATGCCGCCAGGTGTCGCGGAACGCCTTGACCTGTTCGGGCTCACGGGTGATGTGCTCAGTTTTGCCGTCCTTGGACGTCGCGGCTGGTGGTGGACCACTGGAAGTTGGAATTGAACTTGATGCCGTAGGGCGGATCGACGTAGATGCACTGCACCTTGCCGCGCAGTCCTTCGCGCTCGGCCAGACTAGCCATGACCTGCAAGCTGTCGCCCAGGATTATGCGGTTGGACCAGTTCTGGTCGTGCTGGTAGAACTCCGCCCGGGCGGCGTCGGTCAGACCGTTGAAGTCGGCAAAGAGATCCGCCTGAAAGCCCGACTCGGCAGCTTTCTCCGCCGCCGTTTTCCTGCTCCGGCGGAGCAGGTCGTCGATCAGCGCCTTGGGGTGGACCTTCTCCTGGATGAAGAGCGGCGGCGCCTGCACCACCAGGTCTGACCAGTCCTGCTCGTCCTTGCCGCGCCAGACGAGCTGCGGGTCCAGGTCGCGGTTACGGCGCTGGTAGGCGGTTGCGATAGGGCTTTCGTCATCGGTTTTCATCACGGCCTGATACTCGGCCGTGGGAATGTTCCTGCGGGAGGCCTGCTGGTGCTGGAGCGTTTCGACCGTCTTCTTGCTCGCTTTCTTCGCCATGGCTCTGTTCACGTCCTGAAAGGGTTGGTGATGGTGACTCCTTCGATTCGCTGCGCATGCTGCAGGTCTTCGCTGTAGAGAGTTTTACAGCCCGCCTCAAGTGCGGCGGCGATAATGAGCGAATCGTAGAAACTGAACCGATAACGCGACTGTATGTCGAGGGCCGCGTGATAGAGTCGAAGACTTGGTTGAACTTTGAGCAATGGCGCGAGCACGGATTGCAGATACTTGCGCATCTCGTTCTCGGTCAGCCGTATCCGCGCTTTGTGAATCGCCGTGTTGAGGCATTCCTGGACAACCTGAAAGCTGATGCACGCGCTCCCGTTCGCTATCCCCTGCTGAATTAACTGTCCCGCAATCGCGGCCTTGCGAGTTTCGAGCCCTTCGAGTTGGTACACAAAGACGTTGGTGTCTATGAAGCTCTCAACGCTCATTCATTTCTTCCCGCGTCAACTTGCGTCCAACGCGCAGCTTGCCTTGCAGCTCGCGGATGACGCGCATGGCTTCGGCAGCCTGCTGTTCGCGCCGAACGTAGTTCCCGAGCCACAACCGGAATTGCTCGTTCAAGGTGGTGTGCTCCGCCACGGCACGTAGGCGCGCCGCTGTAATCAGGTTCTCGTCGGCGCTCAAGGTAATGTTTTTCACGATGACCTCCTTATCAGCCGTTTTCCAGTTGTATAGTGTACACTATATCTGTGTTCATATTAGCCATTACCGTCGGCGGCCACTTTTTTGATTATCTTGTCGAACTTGCTCTCGACCTTCTCCTTAAAGTCAGCCTCGATCTGGTAAACCTCGGTGAACTCGGCGAAGGCCCAGCGTCCATACGTCTTGAGATGATTCACACCGGTCACCCAGTAGGTATCCATCGTGGACTTCTTTTCCTTGGCGTCCTCGCGCCGGTAGCCCTTGATCTCGACGACCAGACGCAGCAGGTCGTCGGGGCCGTGGCCGTCGTCCACCAGGACGATGAAATCGGGCAGATACTTCCGAAGCTGGGAGCCGTAGCGATACGGCACTTCGAGGCCCAGGTTGTGGTTCTTCGTGTAGGCCACGACCTGCGGATGCGACTCGGCGACGCGGCAGAACTCGGCTTCCCAGTCGCTGTCGAGCACCACCCAGTTGACGTGGTTCTTGGGCGGTGGACCACTGGTGTCCCAGCGGTCCGCTCGGGACGTGTTGAATCTGACGTGGGTCGTGGAGCCGGTGGGATTGTAGGGATCGAGCAAGGCTTTGATGGGGCGGTGGTCTTCCAGCGCGTTGATGATGCCGGCGGTGATGCGGTTGCACGCCCTATCGGCCAGATCCTGATACATCAACTGGGCGGGATACGTGCCGCCCTTGCAGACGAGACAGGTGTCGAGCCACTGCTTGGTGATGCGTTTGAGCTGGCCGAACAGATAGAGCTTTGGCTCTTCCCCCGGATCGCGCCATTTCGTATAGAGCAGGCGCTGGGTGACGTGGAACAGCAGCGTGGACGGCCGCATGTCGCCTAGATGCTTCAGGTCCAGGTCCACGCCTTCGCCGATGATGCCCGAATTACGTGTGATGGACGGGCCAACCAGATCAGGGTTGAGTTCGAAGAATGGAATTGGCGTTGAAGGTGGCCGTGAGGCGCTCTTGGGGCAGTTCGACGCGGTAGCCTTCGACGCGAGGGAACCGAATTTCAAGGCCGTCTCGCTCCGGACGCACGGCTTTGACCTGAACCGTCTCTCGTGGCGGTTTTGGTGTGACCACAACCGGCTTCGCCGTAAAGTCGAACGGTATCCCCAATACGTCCGCGTATTCGACGTTGAACCGGCTATCCTCATTGAGATCATAGGATTGGCGACGCAGCGCGCGGCCGATGACCTGCTCGCAGAGTAACTGCGTTCCGAAGGCGCGCACCCCTAAGTACGTGACTGACGGTGTTTGCGTCCCATCCTTCCGTGAGCATCGACACCGACACCACGCAGCGAATCGAATCTCCCAGCCGACCCGGTTTGCCTACGGTGTTCATGACCTCACGGAGCAACTCCTGATCGCTGATGTTCTCCGCCGCACGGGCATCCCCGGTGCGCTCGATGATCTCGCGGCGGAAACGTGCAATCTCATCAGCGGCCATGCCACGGAATTTGTCGTCCAGGGCGTCACCCGACTCCAGTTGTTCGCTGTCGATTAACAGCGTGCGAGGTCGTGGGTATGGGTTGCCATATTCGTCAAAGTTGCGAAACAACTCCAGGCGCCCGTTTTCGAACGTCTTTGAGCCATCCTCGTTCTCGCGGTGGAAGCCGGAAATAAAGTCATAGACCAGCTTGGAGGTGGACGTGTTGTTGCAGACCACGATGAAGCACGGCGGCACGGGAATCTTCGACTCCTGCATGCGCTGGAAGACTTTCTGGTAATGTCCGTACAAGGCCTCCAAGGCGGTCTGGAGCTCGGCGGGCAGGCTGAGGGGATCGAGATGCTTGGCCTTGCCCCGGCCTTTCTTCGGCATTTTGGTGCGGATGTGCTCCCAGAGATTACGAAACTTCGGCATTTCGCCACCGGGGATATTGTCGGCTACCGGTACCCGGGGAAGCTTGACGATTCCGCATTCGATGGCATCCATGAGCGAGAAGTCGCACATCGTCCAGGGAAACAACGTACCTTCGGCGTAGCCTGACCCGCGCAGAAAGAAAGGCGTCGCGGAGAGGTCTATCACCCGGTTGATGCCCAGTTTTCTGCCGATTGTTTCCAGCCCTGAAATCCACAGCCGGGCAGCTTCCGTGTTCTTTTGAGCTTCCTTCCTGTCGTCTCCCTTGAGATCGCCTTCCTGCTTCTCGCCCGGCTTTTCGCGATAGCAGTGGTGCCCTTCATCGTTGAGGACCAGGACGTTTTTGACTCCCATGAGTTCGGGCATCACTCGTTGCAGCATCTGTCCTTCGGTTTCCAGGGTCGTGAGCGGCTCGCCTCGCCCCTGAAGCAAGGAACGGCCACCTTTGGAAAGCTCCAGGCGTTCGCGCAGCTTGAAGGCATGGTAGTTGGTAATGACGATCTTGGCCTTTTCCAGATCGGGGAGCATGTCGCTCGGCACTAATTCTCGGCTTTGGTAATAGCTGTCGGGATCGTTCGGTTGCAGCACCCGCAGGCGGTCCTTGATGGTGATGCCGGGCGTGACCACCAGGAAACTGCGCGTGAATCTGGGACTCTGGGGCCGGCGGACCGAGTTGATGGCCTGCCAGGCGATCAACATCGCCATGACAGTGGTCTTTCCGGTGCCGGTCGCCAACTTGAGAGCCAGCCGCGACAGTTCCGGGTTGGCGTCGTTGTTGGCGTTTGCCAGATGGTTGAGGAATTCTTTGCCTCGGCCTGTGCGCGGCGCAACTTCGGTGAGCCAAATGGCGGTTTCTATCGCTTCGACTTGGCAGAAGAAGGGCCGAATGTTACTGAATTGATGATGCCGCCAGTGCTGGAGCAGGCGGGCAGTCTCCGGAGTCACCTGCCATTGACTCGTATTCGGTATGTTCCGCCAGCGGTCGATCTGCCGGCGAACTCCGTTGATGATTGCCGTCAGGTCGTATTGCTGTCTCTTGGTCTCGAGCTTCCTCGCCGCTTCATCGAATACCAGCGCGGCTTGGTCCACGGATGATCTCTTGGGTTGGCTGCCCCGTTTCGTCCAGTTCCCAATGTTGGCTCGGACACTCGTAAGGCGAATTGAGGACAGGTTGTTCGAAGAATGGATTCGTCAAGTTCATACACCCCCTGCACAATACTCATACCATAGCGGATTTGAGGGTCTCCTCTTATCAAGGCTAGGTTCAGTTGATCGCAGCTTCGGCGCGTTGAAGCTGTTCCATGACCCATCCGAAACCTGGAACATCGCCGAGGGTCATGCCCTGCATGGCTCCGTAATCCCGTTCAATCATCGTGCCCAGTTCCGGTTGTGGAACCAATCTGACCGATCCAGGGATGGCCTCCTCGAACCGTTTCCAAGCCTGCCGGAAGTCGATGAGATTGTGGGAGCCATGCACAGTTTGCCTCTTTCTCCACTTCGACGGTTGCATTCCAAAACAGTACGCATCGACTACGCCGTATGGGCTTATTCTCTCATGTTCCCCAGAGAGAAAGGAGGCGCGTTCAGCGCCACAGGAGGAAAAACGACAAAGGATCAAAAGCTTCAGGACGGCGCTTTGGGAGATGAACGCCGATAGCGAGAGAGCGAGCCGTCAGCATCGCCAAGACCCTGGTGAAGTAGTGCCGAAAAAGATTCCCCTCCTCGGTTCTGCCGCTGACCAAGTCGTAACTCCACGCGTGGTTTGACAAAGTAGCTTCCAGTTGCTACTATATTTTCCATGAGATCCGTAGGTGTGAAAGTGCTCAACAGTCGGCTGAGCGAGTACGTGCGGCTGGCGGCATCGGGTGAAACCGTTTTGGTGACGGACCGTGACCGGGTGGTCGCAGAGATCGGCCCCCCAAAAGGAACTAGGAGCCCGATACTTGCCGATGCGCTGTTGGCTGAGGCGGTGCGCAGGGGCTGGTTGACGCCGCCGGTGCTGCCCGTTGCCGGTAAGCCTCCAACGCCGGCACCGGTTGCTCCACTCCGTGACCTACTCGGCGAATTGGATGGTGATCGAAGCGAACGGTGATCTACGTTGATACCTCGGTTGTGATCGCCCAGCTCTTGGCCGAAGACCGTCGCCCGCCCGCCCGTCTCTGGAATGAAACCCTGGTGGCCAGCCGGTTGATGGAGTACGAGATCTGGACCCGGCTGCATGCGCGCCAACTGGCCGAATCTCACGGTGAGGCGGCTCGCTTACTCATCGGGCGAATCGCGCTGCTGGAGCTTTCCTCGCCGGTGCTGGCACGTGCTCTGGATGCCTTCCCCACATTCGTACGTACGCTGGATGCCCTGCATTTGGCGTCATGCGAATACTTGCGCAATCAAGGCCAGTCGATTGCGCTCGCCAGCTATGACGATCGGATGACCACCCTCGCCCGCGCGATGAACATTCCTATCTTCGACCTGGAACCCGCCTGAACCAAACGGCCCAAGGGTCGTCTTTTCCCTTGCCCAGACATCACGGGACCGGATACCCCAATCTGCGAGAGCTACCTCCTCATAACTCCCTGGCCATCCATCTTACTTCACCGACGGTCGTCGCGTCATCCGGCCACGGCGCATCCGGCCAACGGGGATGGTCACTCACCAATTGCCAGCCGCCGTCGGTGTCCTTGCCGGCTCGCTTGACCACCAGTCCCTTTTCGGTACGCAGCACGAAGATGCGCCCTTCCCGCCGCTGTCGCCGGTTGCGGTCCAGCAGGATGACGCAGCCCTCCGGCAGGGTCGGCTCCATCGATTCACCCATCACGCCGATAATGCTGCAACGGTCCGCAAAGAGTCCCTGCCGGGACAGCCACTCGTGACGGAAGTAGGCGTAGCTCTTCACCGTCTCGTCCAGATCCAGAGCCCCGCCACCTGCTGCCGCCTGCAGCCGGTGGACGGCGACCGGCCGAGTGCCGGGAAGTTGACGGATCTCGTGTGAGGTTCCCGGAACAGACAGAGCCTGGTCGTCCGTGAGATCGTCGGCCGCCCGGGGTCCCACACGCTGTGCCTTGATCTCGTCGCGCCAAGCCTCACCCGAAAGCCGCCGCTCGATCGCCTACACAGCGTCTTGGAGACTGGCTCCCTCGGTCAGACCGAGCACCTCCCGGATCTCGGCCGGCACCGGCGCTTCCGTCGGATCGGGAATCGGGGATGGCGGTTCCTTCTCCCGGCTCTCGGTAGAATACGCCTCGGCGGCGTCTCGAGGCGGGCCGATATGGATTTCAACACCCAGGACACCGCAAAGGGCCTCCAAGGTGTCTGTCCGGGGACTTGAGCCGCGCCGAATATTGCGTACGGTGTCGGTGCTGCCGGTCGCCAGCAGGGATAGCCGGCGGTCGGAAACGTCCCTCTCACCAATCAGACTGAGAAGCTGATCTCGAACCTTCACACGGTAATGATACCGCAAATGCCAGAAAATGGAAAAAAGCTTGCATGACGGTAGATATACCGCGATATTATGCGGTAAAGATCACCGTATGATCTGCGCTACCAACTAAGGAGAGACGATGATTCGGGGAAAAGAGGAAGACGGCGAGAGATACCTGTCGGTGGAAACCGAGGATGACTTTCACGAGGCGCCGAAGCAGGGCCATCCCATCGAAGTGACTCACGAGCTCGCCCGCAAGATCGGCTTGAGCTTCGAGGACGTAGGGGATCTGGAAGACATCATCGCGGCGCAGAATGACGCCTATCGATAGTCATGGTGAACTTTTGGAAACGATCCAAAAAATATGCCCGCCAGGTTTCAGACGAGATCATCGAGCAGATTAAGGCGGGAGTGGCCCCCTGGCAAAGACCGTGGAGACCGGGCGAGAAATACACCCCGGAAAACTTCGCGACCGGCAAGAGGTATATGGGCGGCAACAGTCTCTACCTGATGAACCGTAGCATCCGACAAGGTCACGGCGATCACCGATGGGGAACGTAGCGCCAGATCCAGGCAGCGGGCGGGCAGGTCCGCAAAGGGGAACGGGGAACCAAGGTGCTGTTCTTCACGGATCGAGGCCGGGAAGCCGCTGAAGGACAAGGACGGCAAGCCGGTCTATCAGGAGTATCAGAGGGAGCATCCCGTGGTGCGGCAATACATCGTGTTCAACGTCCAACAAGCCGAAGGGCTTGAGCTTCCGTTCCGTGAGAGACAACCGCCACCCGAGTGACAAACGCACGGGGAGGCAGAGCGGCTCATCAAGGCAAGCGGAGTGGCCGTGAAGCACGTTGCCGGAGATCGGGCTTATTACCGTATGAGCGAGGACAAGATTGTGCTCCCGGAGTGGGAGCAGTTCCTCACGGCCAACGCCTACTACCAAACGGTGCTTCACGAACTGGGCCACGCCACCGGCCATCCGGAGCGGATGGACCGAGACTCACTCAAAGAGGGATTGGACAAGGGATTCGGTTCGCCGGAATACGCCCGCGAGGAGTTGCGGGCCCAGATTAGCGCCATGATGACGGGTGAGCGGGTCGGGGTGGGGCATGATCCGCAGCGCGGCACGGCGTACGTCGAGAACTGGGTGAAGGTGCTGGAAGAAGATCCGCGCGAGATCCACCGGGCGGCGGGAGAGGCACAACGCATGAGCGATTATCTGGTAGGGCGCATTCACACCCGCGAGGCTCCCGGCAAGGAACAGAAGGACGACCTCACCCGGAAATACTCCCCCGCCCAGGAAGATGGCCAGAGAGCGCTGATCTCTGTTCCTGCAATTCCTGTTCTTCGAAAAGATCCTGCCGTATCTGATCGTTCACAACCCGATGGGCTTGGTCATTTCCCATCTTCAGAGCGACCGGGCCGTGGTCACGGACTCTCGATGATCGAGCACTGCGCGAGCGGGAAAAGCACTGGAGCAATTTGGCTGGACGGGGCGGGAAGCGGAGTGGATCGCCCTGGTGTGCCTTCACAGCGGCGTCTTCACGCGGGCGCAGTTCTGTTTCTACTTCAACACCAACCGAATGAACGCACTGCGATTCGTGAAACGGCTGGTGGATCGAGGGGCAGCGGACGAACCTGCTTGGCCAACCTTTTCCGGGGGAGCTAAGGCTTGCCGGATTTATAGCAGGCCGATCTACCGGGCGCTGGGGGTCGCGGACATCCGCCATCGGCGGCTGACCCCCATCAACGTCTTGATGCGGCGGCTGCTCTCGCTCGATTACGTTTTGGAGCACTCGCATATGGCATGGTTGCCCACCGAGCCGGAAAAGGTCGCCCGCTTTGAAGCACTCGGCCTGGAGCGACGACTGTTGCCGCGCCGGATCTATCGAGGGACGGTCGGTAGACAGAAGCGCTATTTTGCGCTCAAGCTTCCCGTTGCCGTGAACTCTGAGACCGCCACCTTTGCCTATGTCGATCCA
This sequence comes from Terriglobia bacterium, assembly GCA_965222885.1. Classification (GTDB taxonomy): domain Bacteria; phylum Acidobacteriota; class Terriglobia; order UBA7540; family JAPUME01. Next base: position 2,806,012 of record OZ244973.1, on the reverse strand, counting down.
GGAAACGACACGGATACCGAGTTGTGCTCCTGGGGAGCCGCGCATGGTCGACTTTGGAGGGCGCTACGGGAAAAAAGGCTACGGGTGGGGGTGGTTGCTATTGCCGGGGAGTATGAAACCGTCGAGCGGGCCGAGAAGCGGCTGCGGGCTTGGGCATCGACCGCCCCAAGGAAGCATGGTAGTGGGCTGACGGTGAAGGAGGAAATCGAGCAGATCAGGGAGGCCCTGGGCAGTGAGGATGAAGACATGCTGGCCGAGTATGGGGGATTCAATGCCGCCTTACAGCACTTGGTGAAACTGCAAAAGCTCCCCAAGGCGCGGGTGACGGAAGGCATCTCGATTGACGACTACGACACTTGGCGGGCGAGCCGGTTTGCCGGGATTGAAAACGGGTTTCAGGGTGGCGGAGAGGACTTCTAGACGTGTCTCAAAGGTCACAGCCAAATAGAGGGTTTTCAAGTGTTACAACGGACGCACCAAGTTGTTACAGGGACAGAAGGGGGGGTGTAACAGGCTTTGCACTATTTATGTAACACAGCTGCCTTTCCCTATCTCTCTCATCCCGCTGTGGTTATCCTCCTATTCCCGGAGACCCCCGTGCCGCTCCAGGCAAAGAGGGGGAGGACGGGAGCGGGAGCGCCCTCCCCCCTCTAAACAGGGTGTCCTGCGGCCCGAATAGAGGCGCGATGTTACACGCCTCGACTCGCCCGTCAGGGGGTCGCTCCCGTCCTCATTGATCCCTGCGGGAAGGCTCAGAGAGACCCTCAAGCGGCGGCGCGGGTCATCGGTCTTGCCGACCTAGGGCGGAAGGTAGATCTGGTGGAGCGCTCGTCCGGCATGGAGAAGGTGACCGGGAACTCGCCGAGACCCTATATCTCGACACCGAAGGCGAGTGGGACTGACGACAAAAGTGCAACGGACTCCGAGCATGGAGTGCCTCCTTGTGATCTTGTATGGAGCGTAAGGAGGGAAAGATGAACCTCGACCGAGAAGCGACGGATGCCCCGATCACGGTGAAGGCTGCCGCCCGCTTCTTGGGCAGAAGGTCGCAGGTTCGATCCGGCCTGGGTCACCACTTAACTTCTTTGTTTTCAGCACCCGTCTGCCTTCCCTCTCATTGCAGAAGACGGAATCGTAAAGAAACCGTCAGAAAACCGGCCCTAGCCGGCCAGTGCCGTCAAGCAAGTCGCGCCCCGCTCGTTCGCCTGCCGGTCGAGCTGGGACAGCGCTTCCCGCATCATATTGAGCTTCGCCTGGCTGTAACGCTTGAACACCTGCGAATCACCCTGTCTGAGCATCTGCGTCACGAAATGATCCGCCACGCCCCCGGCACTGAGCCGGGTGGCAAACGTGTGGCGCAACTCGTACAGCGAAAAATGGGGCAACCCGGCGCGCTTCAGCGTCCGGTTCCACAGTTTGTGCACCGTCGTAATGTGCGGCTTGCTCGACCCCGTCTGCGGGCTCGGGAACAAGTAGTTGGAATCGCCGCTCTGCTTCATCTGCGAGGCGAACGCTTCGCGCACTCGGTCCGTCATCGGCATGTCCGCAATGCCGCTCACCGTCTTGGAATCCGGCAGATGCACCACCCCGTTCTGCAGATCCACCTGTCCCTTCCACATCGGGATCAACTCGCGATAGGGCCGCAACCCCATCTCCACCATGATCACGATGATGTTGCGCAAGTACACCGGGGCGCAGGCTTCCAATCGGGCCTGCTCCGAGGCGCTCAGATAGTGCGGCTTGCGCGTCGTGCCCGCCAACGGCACCGGAAACTCCACCCCGTTGCATGGATTGACCGCCAGTCGCCGCTTCTTCACCGCCACGTTCAGGATGCGTCGCAGGATGCGAAGCTCCTGATGCACGGTGGCCGGGTTGAGCCGGCCGCGAAGTTGCAGCCCCAACTTGGTATGCACCCGTTTGCCGGTGTTCAATCTGGTCATCAGGTACGATTCGATCTCCTCCGGCGTGATGTCCGAGAGTCGATTCGCGCCGAACCGGGGCCTGAGGAGCTTCAGCGCGCCGAGGTTTTGCCGGTGGGTCTTCTCGCTCCGGAAGGGTGGTTGAGAGCGCTTCTCCAGGAAGCAGTCCGCCCACTGGTTGAAGGTGATCCCACCGTCCGGCGCGGCGCTCGGCAGCAGCCCCTCGTCGCGAGCCACCAACCGCTTGCGCATCACCTTCTCGGCTTCGCCTCTTTCCCTCTCACCGGTCGACTCCTGTCTGAACTTTCCGTTGTGGTCCCGGTAGCTCATCCACCAGAGGCGTGAATCGCGCCGCCGGTAGAGGCTACCGGCGGTATTTCTGGGTCTTCCTGTCTTGTTCATCGATTCCTCCATCATTGACATGAAATGGTTGTCGCCACTCGGCCAACTCCGACAATCGGAAGCGGATCGAGCGGCCCATCATGCGGTAATGGGGAATCTGCTTTCGCTCGACGTAAGCATACACCAGGGAGGGGCTGACACCCAAGAAACGGGCGGCGGCCTTCACCGTGATCGGGGCTTCCGTCGCTTCTGCGTCCAGGCTCATCCTTCCGCTCCTACTCTCCACACCAGACCACACGGGGGCACTCCGCACTCAGAGTCCGTTGCGCCGCCGCCCACGCCCGCAACACCCGCTCGGCCCGTTCGACCGTCTTATTTTCGGCCCCAATAGCGATCACCCGGACCTGTCGCCCTTTCTTGCGGAGCGCATCCCAAAGCGCCCCATGCGCGGCTCCCCAGGAGTGCAGTTCACGATCCGTCTGGTGCCCCGGATCGACGTAGGCGAAGGTGACGGTTTCGGCATCCACGGCCAGGGGAAGCTTGAGCGCAAAGTAGCGTTTCCGGTTTCCCACGGCGCCGTGATGGAGGCGACGAGGAATCAGCCGCCGAGGTAAGCCGAGCCCCTCAAAAAACTCGACCTTCTCCGGCTCGGTGGGCAGCCAGCCCAAACCGGGATGTTCCAAGACGTAATCGAGAGAGAGCAACCGCCTAATCACGACATTGGGGCTGGCTTTCCGCCGGTGGCGGATGTTCTCGACCCCCAGCGCCCGGTAGAGCGGCTTGCTTGAAATTCGGCACGTTCTACCGCCCCCGTTGAACGTCACATGGTCGCTTTCCACCGCCGTCCGCCGCTCAACTAATGTCTTCACGAATCGCGCCGCTATCATTCTCTGAACGCCGAAGTAATAACAAAACTGCGCCCGCGTGAAGACGCCGCTATGCAGACACACCAGCGCGATCCACTCCGCCGCTCGGCCCGTCCAGCCGAGCGGTTCCAGTTTTCGCTCCCTCCCCCGCAAATGCTCGATCATCATGGTTCGCCGGTGACGACCGCCCGATCTCCTTGCAGATAGGTGATCACGATCCCCATCGGGTTGAACACGATCAGGTCCGGGGGAATCTCATCGAGGAACAGAAATTGAAGCGAGAGCGACCAGCGTTCCCGGCTCACTTCGTTCTGCGCCACCAGCCGCACCAAATCGAAATCGGCCGTCGCGCCGTGCGGCTCCTGGGGGTTGGCCTGAATCCGCAAAACGACGCGATCCACCTGCAGTTCATCCCGCGCCGCGCCCGCCGCGAGAAGGGCGATGTTCCGACTCTCGGCCCGGAAAGAGGCATTGGCGAGCTCGGTGCTCAGGAAGCGCAGACTGCGAGACCAGTGCTCTTGCACCGTAGCCCGCCGCCGGGAGTAAAAATCGTGAATGAAGCGATTCAGAAAATACTTGGTGGTGGGGTCCAGCGGGTCTGCCTGGGTCTCCATGGCCTCGGCACGGCCTATTTCGTCCACCCGAACTATGATGGGCCGGGGCGGCTCCACCGACACGATCCGAAACACCACAATGACGAGCAAAAGAGCCACCAGTCCGAGCCCGACAGAGATCACCCGCAAGTGACGGTTGGAGTGGATGGCCTCGCCCCATATCTCGCGTATTCCTGCCCGGCGTCTTTGCCGCCGTTCTTCTTAGAACCTATCTCAAAATTAGAAGCAAGTTCTACTCTGCTCCATTCGTGTAAACTTGTAGTTCATGATTCACTTGACCGACAAGCAATGGGAGAAGATTCGGGAGCACTTTCCCGAAGAGAACATTCCTGCCGGTCGCCCAGGTCGCAAACCGATCCCCACCCGAGCTGTCCGCGAAGCAGTGCTGTGGATTTTGAACACGGGCGCACAGTGGCACATGTTGCCGCAGTGTTATCCGAACTACAAGACCGTACATCGGAGATTCCAAAAGTGGTGCCGCAACGAGGTGCTTCGCAATGTCCTGGTAGATTTGGCCAATGTCCTGCGTGAGCAAGGGGGTATCGATGAATCGGAGTGTTTCATCGATGCGATGTTTACGCCGGCGAAGGGAGGAGGAGGCGAGATTGGTCCGACAAAACGTGGAAAAGGCGCGAAAATCATGGGTATCGTGGACCGTCATGGGTTACCGCTGTCAGTCAGCACACACGCGGCGAATCATCATGAAGTGACACTGGTTCAATTGAGCTTTGATTTTTACATGATTGAAGCGAATCCGGAGAATCTGATTGGAGACCGGGCCTACGATAGCGATCCCCTCGACGAGGCATTACGTAAAGAAGGCGTGGAGATGATTGCACCGCATCGTAAGAACCGCAAGCGACGCAAGACTCAGGACGGACGTAGGTTGCGCCGGTATGCACGGCGTTGGTTGGTCGAGAGATACTTTGCGTGGCTGCAATGGCAGCGTCGTCTTCTCACGCGATGGGAGTACTATGCAGAGAACTTCCTTGGATTCGTCCAACTCGCATCCATCTTAATCCTGCTCAAACAATTTTGAGATAGGTTCTAGTGTACTGTCCCGGTAATAAGCGATATATTAATGGGCAACCTTTGGCCTCTGGAGGTATGCCCATGCCACGCGGTCGCCCCGTTACTCCCCTCACTCTCAGTGAGAGTGAGGAATCGGAACTGGGGAGCCTCGCCCGCTCCCGAACCTTGCCGCATAGTCTGGTGCTGAGGGCCCAGATTGTGCTGGCCTGCGCCGAAGGCGTTCCCGGCTCTACCGTGGCCCGGCGTCTGGGTGTCACCAATACGACCGTGGGCAAGTGGCGAAAGCGCTATCGTGAACATGGAATCCCCGGACTACACGATGAACTGCGTCCCGGACGCCCCCGCACGCATGAGGATGAACGTGTTGCGGAAGTCATCAACACGGCCCTGCAAACCGAACCTCCCGATCGTTCGCACTGGAGCGTGCGTTCCATGGCGGAACACACGGGAGTCTCAAAGAGCACGGTCCAGCGGTGGTTCGATCTGTTCGGCGTCCAGCCGCATCGCCAGCGGCATTTCAAGATTTCCAACGACCCGTTCTTCGTCGAGAAAGTCCGCGACATCGTCGGTCTCTACCTCAATCCCCCGGACCACGCCGTGGTGCTCTCGGTCGATGAGAAGACCCAGGTTCAAGCTCTTCAGCGAACTCAGCCCGTTCTCCCCATGGGCCTCGGCTACGTCGAAGGCGTCACCCATGATTACAAACGTCACGGCACGACCACTCTGTTCGCGGCTCTCGATGTGGCCACCGGGAGAGTCATCACCCGCTGTAAACCGCGACACCGTCATCAGGAGTTCCTCACTTTCCTGCGTCAGATCGACGGCAGTGTGCCGCACAACCTCGACGTCCATCTCATCGTCGATAACTACGCTACTCACAAACATCCCAAAGTCCGCGCTTGGCTCGCTCGGCGTCCCCGCTACCACGTTCATTTCACCCCAACCTATGCGTCCTGGCTCAACCAAGTCGAACGCTGGTTCGGCATCATTACCCAGAAGGCCATTCGCCGAGGTTCCTTCTCCAGCGTCAAGGCTCTCGTCCGTAACATCGAGCGCTTCGTCGAACATTACAACGCCAACACCAGTCCTTTCGTCTGGACCGCCACGGCCGAATCCATCCTCGCTAAGGTCGAACGACTTTGCTCATATATTTCCGGGACAGTACACTAGCCATCCTTCCCCCCTTTCCATGTCTAGGTCCTGTTCACACTAATAGATCGAATCCTGTTATCATGCACGGATGGAAATCACCGAAGCTCAATACCAACGAATTGCTTCCTACCTGCCCGTGCAACGTGGCAACGTCAGCCTCTCGAACCTGCAAGTGCTCAACGCCATCCTGTATGTGGCCGAGCATGGCTGCAAGTGGCGGGGGTTACCTCCTCGGTTTGGCAACTGGCACACCGTCTACACCCGGATGAACCGCTGGTCGAAGAACGGGGTGCTGAACCGGGTATTCGAACCCCTGCAGCGAGAACAGATCATGCGCATCAAGCTGGAGGCGGTTTCGATGGACAGCACCCTGGTCAAGGTTCATCCCGACGGCACGGGTGCCTTAAAAAAAACGGACTCCAGTCGGTCGGCAAGTCTCGCGGCGGTTGGACCACCAAAATTCATATGGTTGCCGCGGATGCTCGAACGGCCCTGACCTTTTCGCTCTCCCCCGGACAGGCCCACGACGCACCGGAAGGGCGCAAACTCCTCCACCGCCTGGGTCGGCAGCATGACACTCCATCTCTGGTGATGGACCGTGCCTACCAGGACAACCAGACACGCCAACTAGCCTCGGAACTGGGGTTCACACCTGTGGTTCCACCTCTCAGGACCCGGGTCGACCCCTGGGAGTACAACCAGCAGATGTACAAGAGGCGCAACGAAATCGAGCGCCTGTTCCGCCGATTGAAGGGTTTTCGTCGTATCTTCTCTCGCTTTGAGAAGCTCGACGTGCTCTTCCTCGGGTTCATCTTGTTCGCACTCATCTTCGAGGCATTGCGTTAGTGTTAACAGGCCCTAGTCCAAACCCTAAACTCTAACTTATCAACTGGACCGTTTTGGGGGGGCAGGTCACTCGATTTCCAAGACTACTACAACCACCATCGGACGCATTCAGCACGTGCAGGATGTACGCCGCAGGAGACGTCCGGCCCGAAGGTCCCTCTGGCTTCGGCTTCTACCGATGGCGACAACATTGTGGAGGGTTATATCAAACGCCCATTGCCGCCTGACTCCGGATCACCAAACTTTGAAAACTCGAACGAACTGTCGATGAACGAAAAGATTGCCTGGTCTGGGGCTGTCACTTCGGTCCAACCTCGAATTCGCCTGACCCGTTCTTTCGATGAACGGAGCCACACTTATCTGGGTTACCTGTTGCGGATCGAGGGAACAGTCGGCGGAGTTTCTGCTGAATTTCGAGTCGGTATTGTCTCCGGAACCCACGCCAAACACCAATTCCGAATGGGTGACCGCGTCGAGGGGCTGGGGCATCGGGTTGCGGATCCGCGACTCGAAACCGCCGACATCTATAGAGTCAGCAAACTGAAACTGATCCGGCGTGGAGAAGAGCAGGCCTTAGCGGCACCATGGCATGGAGTGCCTCCTCCGTTGCCCGCCTATCGCGAGCGCGGGCATCGGCGCCTGGCGGTAACGACCTACGATTCCCAATGTAATAGCTGTATCTGGGGCTGTGCCATGGCTGTGGAAATGATCATCGACCAATGGAACCCCGACCGATGGCGCTACAGGACGGAAACCTTCTGTTACGGACCTCTGTCCTGTTCCAGCTACAAGCCCGGTCCCACCCGAAAGGTTCCCGGTCGCCACGGCATGACCTATAAAGAGGAAGACTGGGTCGACCAGGACGCCACCGCGCATCGCGGTCCGAATGAATAGCAGCGATCCGGCTGATCAAGGACGCGCTTCCGTTTCTCCAGAAGGCCCTCTTTGAGGGCGTTATTTGTAATTCGCCAGCGACAGGCTAAGCCGACGCGGGAAATCTCGGCAGGGCTTCGCGGTTGGTCCGGTCAAGCATGAACTCCTCAAAGCGTATCCTTTGCGTGTAGCAGAAATGTAGCAGACGGGTGGGTTTCTGGTACTTCTAGGGCTTTTAGTCCAATGGATAATCAGTAACTTGCGTGGTTTCAGACACCGTGTGGAGACCGAATCCCTCCCTCTCCGCCAGATAACTCACCGGAAGCTGGCATTCAAGACTTTTTTCCGCAGCCGGATCGACTGCGGCGTTACTTCCACCAGTTCGTCCTCGCGAATGAACTCGATGGCTTGTTCCAGGTTGAGAATGCGCGGCGGAACCAGGCGGATCGCGTCGGCGGCGGTGGAGGCGCGCATGTTGGTCAGCTTCTTCTCCCTGACGATGTTGACGTCCATGTCCTTGTCGCGCGCGTTTTCCCCGATAATCATGCCTTGATAAACTTCGATGCCCGGGGTGATAAAGATTTCTCCGCGTTCCTGCAGATTGAAAATGGCATAGCCGGTAGCCTTGCCCACGCGGTCGGCCACAAGCGACCCGGTAGGCCGGGAAGGAATGTCGCCCTGCCATTCGATGTAGCCGTGTAACAGCGAGTTCATGATGGCCGTGCCGCGGGTGCCGGTGAGGATTTCGCTGCGCAGTCCGATCAGGCCACGGGACGGCACGTGGAACTCCATCCGCGCCCGCCCCGTAACGTGGTTCACCATCTTTACGACCTTTCCCTTGCGGGTCCCCAACTTCTCTGTCACCACACCCAAGAAAGTCTCGGGGCAGTCGATTTCCAGTAGTTCCAACGGCTCATGGAGCTTGCCGTTGATTTCTCTGGTTAGAATCTCCGGTTTGCCCACCGCCAGCTCGTATCCTTCGCGCCGCATCATTTCGATGAGGATGGCAAGCTGCAGTTCACCGCGGCCCATCACTTGGAACGAGTCCGCGCCGGCCTCTTCCACCTTGATCGAGACGTTGGCGAGCAGTTCCTTCTCCAGTCGCTCGCGCAGATTACGAGAGGTCACATAGGTACCCTCACGGCCGGAAAACGGCGACGTGTTGACCGTGAAGTTCATGGCGATGGTCGGCTCGTCGATCTGGATGTGCGGCAGGGGGCGCGGTGCTTCGGAGTCGGTGACCGTTTCGCCGATGGTGACGCCTGCCACGCCAGCGATGGCCAGGATGTCGCCGGGTCGCGCCTCGGTTTCCTCCACCCGCTCCAGACCTACGAAAGAATAGAGCTTGGTGATCTTCGTTTTTTGCAGCGAGCCGTCTAGCTTCACGATGCCGACCACGTCGCCCAGCCGCAGGGTTCCCTGAAATACGCGGCTGATGGCCAGCCGCCCCAGATAGTCGCTGTAGTCCAGGTTGGCAACCAACACCTGGAGAATGCTCTCGGGGTCGCCAGCCGGGCTGGGGATGTCGCTCAAGATAGCGTCGAACAGCGGTCGCAGATTTTCTGATCCGTCGTCCAGCGCCTTATGGGCGATGCACGCGCGCGCGTTGGTGTAGATCACCGGAAAATCGAGCTGGTCTTGGGTGGCGTCCAGGTCAATGAACAGGTCGTAGATCCCGTCGAGGACTTCCGGGATGCGTGCATCGGGCCGGTCGATCTTGTTGATGACCACGATGGGCGGCAGCTTGGCCTCCAGCGCCTTCATCAGCACGTAGCGCGTTTGTGGCAGCGGCCCCTCGCTCGCGTCCACCAACAGCATGACGCCGTCGGCGATCTTCAGCGCGCGTTCCACCTCCCCGCCGAAGTCACTGTGGCCCGGCGTGTCCACGATGTTGATTTTTACGCCCCGATAACGGATGCCGGTGGTTTTGGCCAGGATGGTGATCCCACGCTCTCGCTCCAGCTCATTGGAATCCATGACGCGGTCCGCCACCGCTTCGTTCTCGCGGAAAATACCGCTTTGCCGGAGCATGGCGTCCACCAGCGTGGTCTTGCCGTGATCGACGTGCGCGACAATGGCGATGTTGCGGATGGTTTCGTTGCGCACACGCTGCTTGGCAGGTGCATGCGGCTGTGTTGTGACCAATGTCATTCTTACGGGAACTTTCGGTACGGGAACCTTCGATTCTGAGACGGGATTTCCTCTTGGGAGTTCCAGGTAGCTTTCAGTATAACACCCGGGCAAGAAAGTTCTTTAAAACGCAGCAGGTGGTTCGAGGTACGTGGACCATCAATGTGGTGAGCACATCATCGAACCCACACGGTACGCACACTCGCATCCGCTTGAGGCGCGCCTGACACGTTTACTGGACGTGCAGAGGACCGCCGGAGGCCATCAGCGGCTCCCACCACTATCGTGGCCTCACGCTGAAGTTCGATTCCCGGTCGCGCCGCATATATTCCCAGTTCAGCACAGGTAGTACGACGGATAGCACCAAGTTGAGCCTCAACAGCCAGCACATGACAGATCACGGTTTCTACCCGGAGGTTAGCTTCCGCGACTCCTTGTCGGAGTTTCCCGATAGAGGTTATCACTATTACACCGAATAGAATCAGTAGCAGGATGGATCTAAAGGTCATCTCTCCTGACTCCTGTCCTCACATCGCAACGCTCTGGTTAACTGCCTCATACCTCCGCAACTCCCCGCGCTCTCTCGGCCCCTCGAACTTTGATTCGTCGTTGTCCCGCCAAGGCAGTCTTTGGTCCGCCAGAAACAGGTGTTTCTTGGTTCACCATTGATGCTAGTAGATGTGGGTGTCCACCCGTTTAAGCACCTAGCCTGGCGCGTCGTGCGGTAAATTAGTGTGCGGGTTAATAGCGGCTTTGGTTATATCCGCCACTTCTGGGCCGCGACCCGCCCCTCTCCGTCTTGGGGCGCGCTTCGTTCACGTTCAGGGCGCGGCCGTCCAGCTCTTTTCCATTCACTGCCTCAATTGCCTTGGCCGCTTCCTCGTCATTGGACATTTCAACAAAAGCGAAGCCACGAGCCTGGCCTGTGTCCCGGTCCGTAATTACATTGATGCGCGTGATCTCTCCGAGTGGCTCAAAGATAGCTCGCAGATCACTTTCCGTGGCTTTAAAACTCATGTTGCCGACATACAAGTTTTTCATTTCTCTCTGTCTCCTTAAAGTCGCCGCTGCGCCCGTGCGGAGCGGCCGCGTACCTGGCCGTCAACACACCGCTGCAAACCGGCTATCTGGAATTTGAGGGAGTCAATTGGGCAGGAAGCAAACGATAGAGCTACATGCTTTCAGGCAAACCGGCTTCTTCAAATACGCGTGGTAGTATAACACAGTACGACAAGGATGTGGAAAAATTAGCGTCTAGAATCCATGTGGTTTCGTTCCCCAAAGATCGTCTTTTCAGTACCAGTTTTGAGACATCCCTGGTGTTGACCTCATTATCAATCACGCCTCCGGCCACGATAAAAAACCGACCCGGCGGTAGAATTCGGCAAATCGAGGTCGAAAGACGATACGGAACATCTTGATTCGTATGTGTCATGAGGATGATAGCGGATGAACTCAAATCGGAAATTCCGGCTCAAGGCTGCCGGAAGCCCGTTGAGCCCCGTGATCGCGCAGTTCGCCGATATGCCGTATCTTAACGGTGACCGAAGGGTCATACTTGATACGTTCTTGTGATGGCAGCCGGTTTGACGCTGATTTAGCCCGAGTGCCCGAGAGAGTGAAGAAACCACCAAAGGGAGGGATTTTCTTATGCAACCATTGTACGACCCGGAAGCAGTGCGGCCGATGTGGGAGGAGTTGGCGCAATGTGGCGTCACGCCGCTCAAGACGGCTGCCGATGTTGATGCGGTACTTGAGAAGCCTGGAACGGCACTTATTGTTGTTAACTCCGTCTGCGGCTGTGCGGCCGGAGGTGCCAGACCTGGGGTCACCCAGGCGTTGCAGGCCGCTGTCATCCCGGATCACTTGACCACGGTTTTTGCCGGAGTCGATATGGAGGCGACCCAACGCGCGCGTGAGCGCATGCCGGAGGTTGCGCCATCGTCACCGTCGGTCGCCCTGTTCAAGGACGGTGTGCTTGTCTACGCGCTGGAGCGTCGGCACATCGAGCGGATGAGGCCTGATGAGGTAGCCGGAGAACTAGAGAATGCTTATCGGCAGCATTGCACCCGCAAGGGGCCGTCCGTGCCCGCCGATGTGTACGGGCAGGTAGTGCACGCGCGGCAGTGTGGATCGCAGATCCCGAGCTTTAGAGGTTGATGAGAACGTACCGGAAGGATTCCTGGTGTCGGAAATGGAAAATACCCCGCCACCTAACGAGGGACTGGTAAACCGAGGCCTGAGAGAATACACAGCCGGAGGCCTATGCCCGAGCGCAGCGTGTGGCCGCACTGTGTTGTACTGCTGGCGCCATTGCCCGATCACCATCTATGCCTCCTTCCGCGTGTAGAAGAGTTCTCCCTTCCGGCATTCATCCCTTAACTTTCCATTAAAACTTTCACAAAATCCGTTCTCCCACGGGCTGCCAAGTTCTATATATAGTGGCCCCGTCCCCAGGCTCATCAGCCATGCTCGCAGTGGTTGAGCAACAACTGAGGGGCCCCCATTTTTTGGTCCACCCAGTCAGTGAATTTCTGATGCTCGTTGGGCCCAAAGGGCCTTGAATTCCTGGGGCGAGAGCTCATTGAGAGACCGGTGAGGTCGAGTCTCATTGTACTCTCGCCGCCAAGCTTGCAACTTTCTCTGCGCATCCGTCAAATCGTCAAACCAGTGCACATGCAAACATTCATCCCGTAGCGTGCCGTTGAACGACTCGATCCAGGCGTTGTCGGTCGGCTTTCCAGGCCGGGAATACTTCATCACCACGCCGTTGGCGTAAGCCCAGAGGTCGACCAGACGGCCGGCAAACTCACTGCCGTTGTCGCAGTGGATCCGCTTCGGTGCGCCGTGTTCCGCGGCAATCCGGCTTAGAATGTTGACCACATCGGCACCCCCCAGGCTCTGGCCGGGTTCCACCGCCAGACACTCCCGGGTGAAGACGTCAACCACAGTCAGTGCCCGAAAGCGTTGTCCGTTCGCGGTCTGATCGCTGACAAAGTCCATGCTCCACGCCTGATTCGGCCCGGTTGTCTGGGGCCGCTCCTGCCGTTCCACGGCAACGCGCCACTTCCTCGGGACTGTCCGCCGCAGCGCCAGGCCCTCTTCCCGATATAACCGGCTGATCATCGTCTTACCCACCGCCCAACCTTCTCGCTGCAGCAACACCAATATCTTCCGATACCCGTATCGCAAACGCACTGCCGCGATCTCCCGCATCCTCATCCGCAGTTCCGTCCGCGGATCTTTCTGGCTCGGGTATCGGTACGTTCCTCGATGCAGGCGCGCCGCTCTGAGAGTGGATTTCGAGGCTGGTATGCTTGTCTCCAAGAAAAACTGGTGTAGGAAGCCTTTGCCCCATGGATTACTCCCGCCATTGTCATTTTGAGGTTCATCTTCACTTGGGAGACCACCCGTAACTTGCGCGTGGATTTTCGCCAAGGCATGAACCGTCTGGACGAACGGGTGGTTCGCCTTGAGCACAGCCAAGCGAAGCTCGAAGGTCTCCTAGAAGGCTCGAGTAAAGCCATCACTCGTCGAAACGGACGTGGCCCTGCCACGCGAGTCCTTACCTGGGAGATCAACGTATGGATGCTTGCGGTAGTATGATTGTCTCTATCCTGTCTCTCGGTGTATCTAATCTGGCGGTTGTTTAGGGTACTATAAAGTATGTTATCATCCCCTATATCGCCGTGGTTCAAAACCCTTCCCAATCCGCCCTTCGGCCCCCCTCCCAGGCCCTGGATCGCGCCCCCGCCGTCCTGCGGCGCGCCGGAGCGAATGCGCTCTTTGCCGCCGATGAGTTCTTCGCCGCCCGCATCTCCAACCCCCACACCCGCCGCGCCTACGCCCGCATCGTAGGGCGCTTCCTCTCCTGGTGCGGAAAACAGGACCTCGAGCTCCGCCAGGTCTCGCCCGGTCTCGCCGGCCGTTTTATCGAGGAGCTCCCCGGCGACAGCCCCACCAAGAACCAGGCCCTGGCCGCCCTGCGTCATTTCTTCGATGCCCTGGTCATCCGCCATGCCGTGGCCCTGAACCCGTTCTCCTCCGTGCGGGGCAAGAAGCACTCCGTGATGGACGGCAGGACCCCCCAGCTCGCCATCCAGCAAGCCCGGGACCTGCTCGCCTCCCTCGACCTCTCCCACCTCGTCGGCCTCCGCGACCGCGCCCTCCTGGGAACCCTCGCCTACACCGGGGCCCGTGTCGGCGCCCTCGCCCGCCTGCGCCGCGGGGACCTCGAGGACCAGGGCGCCCAGCGCGTCCTGCGGTTCCGGGAAAAGGGCGGCCAGCAGCGCGAGATCCCCGTCCGCCACGACCTCGACCGCTGGCTCGAGGCGTACCTGCAGGCGGCCCGGATCGATGCGGACCCCAAGGAGACGCCCCTGTTCCGGGCCGCCCTGGGAAAACAGAAGAAGCTCTCCAGGAACCCCTTGTCGGCCAACGCCATGCGGCGCATGCTCAAACGACGGCTCAAGGATGCCCGGTTGCCCGACATCTTCAGCCCCCACAGCTTCCGCGTCCTGGTAGTGACCGACCTGCTCACCCAGGACGTGCCCCTCGAGGACGTCCAGTACCTGGCCGGCCACGCCAACCCTAAAACCACCCAGATCTACGACCGGCGACAGAAGCGGGTCACCCGCAACATCGTCGAGCGCATCTCGGTGTGAGGAGTTCGTCTGGCGTGGCCGGAATGCTTACCTCGGCTTCCCGTTCGGCTTTGCCCGGAATGATGGTCTCGTGGTTTGTCTTATCCGTGCTTGCCTGTTCGCCCCGCCGGCAACCGAAGGCAAGTGGAGAGGGTTGACTATCGCCCCGGAAGATCGCTGTTCGCCGTACCTGGCCAGCGACTACCGATACTCGCAATCGGTTGAGCCGCAGATCGCGGCAAGGCTGGGAGGTATCCGGTCGAAGTACACCGGCCGAGTGTTCCACAGCCTCGAGGAAACCGACATCGAGCACATCGTCGCCAGAAGCGAAGCGCACGATAGTGGCCTGTGCCGCGCGGACCGGGAGACGCGGCGAGCCTTTGCCGCAGACCTTTTGAACCTGACCCTGGCGGCCCCTCGGCTGAACCGCTACGTCAAGAGAGACAAGGACGCGGCGGACTGGATGCCGGAGCGGAACCGCTGCTGGTTTGCACGCCAGGTGGTCAAGGTGAAGCGCAAGTACGGGCTGACTGTTGACTGGCGAGAGATGCAAGCCCTGGAAGGGGTGCTGGGCGGTTGCGGCGATGGATAGGCTAGAGGTTCCCCGCACCCGCGGGGATAGACCTCAAGTCATGGCGCGGGCGACAGGTTGAGAGGCGAAAGAAAAACCGCTCTGAAGCTATTACTCAAAAGAGCGGCTACGCAACGATCCAGTGCTGAACGCGGATGGATAGGCTTCGGCGTTCCGGAACGGTGTTAGCGACGGGGTGAGAACGCCTCCTTCGCGAGAAGGCTTTCCGGTCCCGATGACGCCGGCGTCAGAGCGACTTCAGTTTCTTGCTACCGTGAACAGACTCTTAACCGCTACCACCAAGATCGCGCCCCCCAGGAAGATCACCAGATTCGCGATGATCCGGGTCACCAACTCCCCGATGTAGGGGATCGCTCCGACGGCGTTTGCCGCTACGATCAGCGCTATCGCTGCTAACAGGAAGGTCTGACTCTCCTGGTCGCTGATATTCAAGAATCCGACGATCAGGCCGAGCACTGCCAGAACCCAGCCAAACCAAGCCTGTTCCAAGCCTAAGCCTCCAGCCCCAGCGATCACCAGTCCAACGATAAAAGCGCACTTGCCCACTAGCACCATTGCTCCTCCTTGTCTAGGAAAGGGAATTGCGAATACAGGGGAGATTATCAGGGCTGGTCAAGACGGTGTCAAGGGCGGAGCAAAACCAGGCCATCTCGAAGAGGGCTCGGTTTCATGGCGCGGCTGATGGCGCGATCCTACAATAGGCTCGTTTCTGGGAAATTTCGGGGAGGCTTCCGGCTCGAAAGTCCCTGCGGGAAGGCACCCAGGTTCGTCTCTCTCTCCCTAATGGGGGTGGAGGGACTTAAGAGTCATGCCACGCGCTGAAGTTGGGCTTGGGTGAGTCCGTGGAGAAGTTCGCGCAAATATTCAGTTACTGCCGATTCTTCTGCTTTGTGGGAGCTTTGCTCTTGGCACCGGACTGATTGTCTGCTGGCGGCTGTGTCCGATGCTTGGGCGGTACGTTGTAGATCCCACCCATCTTCGGAGCAACTGCAAAAGCAAGGGCTGTGGCTGGGAGGGTGAGCAATGGTTGAAGTATCAACTTTCCCGACGCAAAAAAAGCACTAACCCCGAGGGTGATCCATGCTTGGTATCGTTTTCCGATAGGGCGGCGGGTGAGCACCTTGCGCACGGCCCACTTCGGAAAGGTGTGTCTTTGCCCATCTTTGCGCTCCAACGTAATGGAGTCGTCCGTGGCGGAGTGGAAACGGCCCTTGATCTTCCGGCGTCCCCGAGGGGCTTGGTCCTTATACAGCAACACCGTGGTTGGGGTTCCGGGTTTTACGGTCTGCACCCGGGACCAGTCGGGCCTGATCTTCCAAGCTGCCGCCGTGGACGGCCAGCCGGCCAAAACCAGCAGGAGCATGAGTCCTACTGTTGTGGTTCTGCTGCAAAGCCTCCCGTGGGTTCCCGTCAGATTCCTCATGGCATCCTCAAGGTAAGACGAAGCTCCTGGTTTGAAGCCGCGGGGCCTTCCAGAAAGAGGACAGGTGGCGAGGTGGTGTGAGGCTGGAGAGAAAGCCACGCAAATATCCCGTCACTGCGAGGCTCCCTGCTTTCCAGGCGCTTTGCTCTTGGCACCGGATGGCTGGTCGGCGGGCGGCTGCGTCCGGTGCTTGCGGGGCACGTTGTAAATCTCACCCATTCTTGAGTAATAGAAAAATGCGGCCGAGATTGGAAGGACGAGGAACACGGCTTCCCACGAAACATCCTCCGGTAACGGCATAAGAAGAGTAATCCCCAGGGCAACCCATCCTGGCCATCGTTTCAAAATTGGGCGGCGGGTGAGCACCTTGCGCACGGCCGACTTCTGCAGGGTGCGCGTTTGCCCGTCATCCAGCGTCAGCGTAAGAGAGTCTTCCGTAGCCGAGTGGAAACAACCCTTAATCCTGCGGAGTTCCCAAGTAGGGGCTTGGTCCTTGTAGAGTATCACCTTGGTGCGGGTTCCCGGTTCTACGGCCTGCACCCGGGACCAGACGCGATTGCTTTTAGGGCGATGGACCAGCACCTTGCGCACGGCTGACTTCGGCAGGGTGCGCGCCGTTCCATACTCCATCTTCAGGGTAAGGGAGTCGTCCGTAGCCGACTGGAAGCGGCCCCGGACCTTCCGGTCTCCCCGCGGGCCCCGATCCTTGTGGAGCACCACCGTTATGGGGGTTCCCGGTTTTACCGCCTGCACCCGAGGCCAATCGAGCTTGATCTTGCTTGCTGCCGTGGGCGGCCAACTGGCCACAACCGGAGCAGGAGCACGAGTCCGGCGGTAATGCTCCTGCTGCAAAATCCTTTGTGATTTCCCGTGATCTTCCTCATGGCATCCTCAAGGTGACGTGAAGTTCCCGGGAGCCTTGCTCTTGGAGCCGGACGGCTTGTCGGCTGGTGGCTGCATTCGGTGCTTGGGCGGCAGGCCGGCGTCTTCCACGGTTTTCTCCCAATTCCTTCCTTTTGTTGCTCTTACACGGTTTCGGGGCGTCTGCTTTCGCTCGCAACACCTATGGTTAGCCCGCTTGAGGGGCGAGTTTTCTGACGGTTTCTTGACGGGGGTGGCTGCCACTGCCATGCCCTACGGTCTGCGCAGTACCTTGTGGTAGTAATGGGTTTTGAGTGGCCATAGCCCCGCTCGTCGTGAGGGAGCTTTTGATCTTACTCGACCCGTCCCGATCTCCACCGCCAAGCCCCCAGGCGGCAAGCAGAAACGATGCGCGGCCGGGAGGTTTGGGGGTTGATTTGTGTCTCAATACGCCTTATAGATGGGAAAGGGTTTGGGAAAAGGGTCAGCCGCCAGTGGTGGAAGCCATGGCTTGTGGGGCACCAGTGATCTCTTCCAATCGTTCTTCGATTCCTGAAGTGGCCGGAAAAGCTGCGATACTCGTGAACCCGGAAGACGTATTGGAGCTGGCGTGCGCTATGGAGGTCTTGCTGGAAAAACCTGAATACCGGCGAAAACTTTCAAAATTAGGCTTGGAACGAGCCCAAGAATTTTCGTGGAAAAAGACTGCCGAACAAACCCTGGCTGTCTATCAGGAGTTGGCAGAGTGCTAAGGATACGGCGGATCCATGTCCACGCCGACCATGGTCTTTTCTGCCATGTGCCAACGGAAGGTGAACCGCAACACTTCCCAGAAGGGAGTTTTTACGGCAACGCCCACCCCATTTCCTACTCTGAAGGCTTTTCAATCGTAGCACTTACAGTAAAACTCAGGGAGAGGCGTCTCATTTCTGCCCTTTTCTTACTGGGCTCGCTATTGGCCTGGAACGGTTGTTCCCAGGAAGTCAAGTTCAAGCAATATCCGGTCTTTTATGATCTCGTCGAAAACTTCCCGCAGGGGGAAATACGGGAGGAAGTCACTCGAATCGATCTCGCATCTCCGTCAGCCCGCTGGCATGTGAACGATGGTTGGTCAACGCCTGAAGGGTCTGGCCGGGACATTCCGTCCGTGTGGAGCTTAGGCGAAAAGTCGGCCCTCAGGTTTTTCCTCTCGGAAGCTCGCGATATCAAGATGGCATTCGTCTGCGCCCCCCTTCGGTTTCCCGGCTCTCCCACCCAGCACGTGATGGTCGCAGTCAATGG
Source organism: Terriglobia bacterium (assembly GCA_965222885.1). Lineage (GTDB taxonomy): Bacteria > Acidobacteriota > Terriglobia > UBA7540 > JAPUME01. The sequence continues at coordinate 2,787,438 of OZ244973.1, read as the reverse complement.
ACAGCAAATCCAACAAGTACGATTGGACCCTGGGTTCCAAGAATATGAAGTCATCCTGCCCCATCGAGCGGTTGTGCCGGGAGAGAATCTCCTAGAGTTTCGCTACTCCTACGCCCGTGCACCCCGAGAGGTCACGAAATCGACGGATACTCGTCGCCTCGCCGTAAGGTGGAACCACATTCGCTTCGACAAGGTGGGGAACCCCGACCAGGAACTGCGAGCACAGACGGAGAGCGGGCGGCTCTTTATTCCTTCCGGATCACAGGTGGACTACTATCTCAAACTGCCCGCCCAGAGCGTTGTTACCCTGGAAGGTTTGACCACCACGGGAGAGTTGGCCGGTAGCGTCCACCTGGTCTTGAAGCGTGAAGGGGAAGAGGAACAAATCCTGCAAAATCTGCAGGAATCCTCACAGTTCCAAATCGTATCGCTTCCGGGCGACTCGCCCCACCTAGTTCGCTTATCGTTTCGGGTTGCGCCACAGCTTTCTGGATCAGGCGGAGTGACCCTGATCCAGCCCCGCATCCAAACCCCGCGACCCCTGGAGCGTGCTGTGGCAGATGCTCCCTATCGCCCCCCGACTTCTGCCAACGGCCCCAAAAGGCCCAACATTATCATCTACTTGGTGGACGCCTTGCGTGCCGATCACCTGGGCTGTTACGGATACCAGAAACCCGTTTCTCCCCACATCGATGCCTTTGCACAAGACGCTACCCTCTTCGAAAACGCCATTGCTCAGTCCTCGTGGACGAAAGCCTCTGTTGCTTCCCTCTTCACAGGACTAACTCCCACGGTTCACGGGATCCACGGAAGGGAAGATAGACTGAGTGATAAGGCCGTCACCCTGGCGGAAACCCTACGTGCCGAGGGTTATCGCACAGCCGCATTTATGACGAACACAAGCGTTGGGGAAGCATTTGGGTTTAGCCAAGGGTTTGACGAATTTGTCAAGCTGCCAGTGTCAATCAGACAGTTGTCCGAAGAAGTCAACAAGAGGGTTTTCGCGTGGTTACAAAAAAGGCAGGAGGATGAACGACCTTTTTTTCTCTACGTTCATACTCTCGATCCACACGGTCCCTATGCACCCCCGCAAGATTTTCGGGAAAGATTTGCTGGAGGAGTCAAACGGACTGGAGTAAAACAGACCGAGGTGGGTTCCATGCCTTGGCTCAAGGCGGTACGTACCAAAAAGATTCCTGTGAATGAGGATATGATTGAGGACGTGGTATCCCTCTACGATGGAGAAATCGCTTCCAATGACCACCATTTTGGCCTTTTCATAAACGATCTCCGACGGAGAAGCCTCTATGAGGAAGCCTTCATCTTATTCGTCTCCGATCACGGCGAAGAATTCGGCGAACGAGGGACTTGGCAACACGCGCAAACTCTCTCCAAAGAAGTGCTGGATATTCCGTTGATCATCAAGTTCCCCTCCGGGAGTAGAACGGGCCCGAAACGGGTGACGGAGCTGGCTCAACACATTGACGTTTTTCCAACGATTCTCGATCTTCTTGACCTGGAAATTCCCGACCGGATGGAAGGTCGAACTCTTCTGGTCCCTTCTTCGGTTCGTGATCCTGAGGAGCCACCCCTCCGGGCTTTTTCCCACATCAAGCTTGATGGTCGGCTCGAAAGAGCAAGTGTGATTGAAGGTCCCTGGAAGTTGATCCGCCGTAGGATGCTCCACAGGTCTTATGCCCTCCAACTCTACCACCAGGAGCAGGACCCGGGTGAGAGGAAAACCCTGATTGAGAAATACCCCGTCCGGGCCGGCTATTTGTTGAATGTGATCAAAAACCATAAACTTAACCGGGGTCGAGCCTCAAAATCGACGAAAATAGTCATTGATGAAGACCTTCGCCGGCAGCTCAAAGCACTGGGGTATATCCAGTAGAGAAACCAAATCGCATGGTTGAGTGGTCGGATGGTCCCGAATTTCGGAGGAGGAACGTATGGTGCGACTTGGAAGCAGCCTCGATTGCAGATTCCTCAGCGCGGCAGCCGACCTGCGCCGCTATGCCTTCTATCAGGAATTAGCAGGGTCCTAAGACCCGTGAACCTGTTCCCAGGAGCCGCCGGGAGTCTGGGGTGAGGCGGCCCCTTCACGCATCCGGTCTTCATAAATTCAGTAGGGAGTCCATTTTGGTGTTTCATGGGCACCATCATAGGACATAAGGGACTTGGCTGGCGCAGACCTTCAGGTCTGCGACGCTTGTGCTGGGGAGCGCACTGCGGCAAGCTAAGGTTTATGGCCCAATATCGCCGACACTTCCATCCCGGCCGGCTTCAGTTTATTACTTCCAGCACTTACCGCCGTATCCCCCTTTTCACGAGTGCGGAATTGTGCAACGAATTTGTAAATGTCCTGGTTCAACTATGAGAGAGATTAGATTTCTCACTGATCGGATGGGCGCTCATGCCGGATCACTTCCATCTCCTGCTCCAGCCGAAGCCTCCCGAAAGTGTAAGTCGGATCGTACAGCAACTCAAACAGCTTACTGCTCGTCGCGTCTTGCAAGCCTTGCGAGGGAACGAACGGTCACCGGGGTGTAAAAAGATGCTGGAACGGCTTCGCCTGCCTCCCACCGTTCACGACAAAGCCACCTATCGAGTTTGGCAGAGGCGATTTTACTCTTTCGAGGTTTGCAGCGAAAAGAAATGTGGACTCCATGCACGTAAACCCGGTGCAAAGAAGGCTGGTTTCCTTGCCTGACGAATGGCCGTGGTCGAGTTGGAGGTTCTATTACCGGAACGATGAATCGGTCCTTGGAATGGACCGTCTCTTGTAATCGGAATCTCGCATCCCGAATGTCTCAGATCGCAGACCTGAAGGTCTGCGCCACCCAGATGGAACTTACTTAATAGTTAGGACTTCTCTTTCTGAGCTTTCCAAACAACTACAAGGAAGGTTGCCATGCTGCCAGCAAGATTTACAGCAAGCTCCGCGGGGTGAGGTTCAGATCGGGTGTTTTCCCTTCCCGTGAGAATCACTCAGACGGCTGGTCAGGCGCCAGATGTAAGCTTTGGGCGGTCCGGGAGTATAGTTTAGGAGGATTCTCGTTGTGATCGTAACGGGTGCCAAGGTCGTCAAGAATACACTTACGAACCGTCTCTAAAAGAGTTCGGGCGGCTGTAACCGCGCCCTCAGCATCATCGGACCCACGGTCCAGAGCCTTCTTCCAGGCTTCAGAAACGTGCCGAAGGAGAGAATTCCTTGCCATCGGCTCAACTCAGCTAGTATATTGTTGGCCATAGAGCGTTGGGTAACTAGGTCCTGTTAACACTAACGCAATGCCTCGACGATGAGTGCGAAGAGGATGAAACCGAGGAAGATCACGTCGAGCTTCTCGAAGCGTGAGAAGATTCTTCGGAATCCCTTCCAACGACGAAACAAGCGTTCGATTTCGTTGCGCCGCTTGTACATCTCCCGGTCGTATTCCCATGGGTCGAGCCGCGAAGCGGATGGTGGCACGACGGGTATAAACCCCAGTGCCAAAGCCAGTTGGCGTGTCTCGTTGCCTTCATAGGCGCGATCCATGATCAGCGAGGGATTGTCGTGTTGCTGACCAAGGCGATTCAGCAGCTGACGCCCTTCCGGAGCGTCGTGGGCTTGTCCAGGGGAGAGCGAGAAGGTGACGGCGGTTCGAGCATCCGCGGCAACCATATGAATCTTGGTGGTCCCACCGCCGCGGGATCGGCCGATGGCTTGGGGACCGTTTTTTTTAGCGCCCCCGTCCCGTCGGGATGGACCTGGACGATGGTGCTGTCCAGCGACACCGCTTCGAGCTTGACACGCACGATCTGTTCTCGCTGCAAGTGCTCGAAGACCCGGTCGAGCACCCCGTTCTTCGACCAGCGATTCATGCGGGTGTAGAGGGTGTGCCAGTTGCCAAACCGTGCGGGTAACCCGCGCCATTTGCAGCCATGCTCGGCGACATACAAGATGGCGTTGAGCACCTGCTGGTTCGAAAGGCTGACGTTGCCGCGCTGCACCGGCAGGTGTGGCGCGATCCGTTCGTATTGAGCTTGCGTGAGTTCCATCTGCGCATGGTAACATGATTATGCCCGTTAGTATTAACAGACCCTAGCTCAGTTCGAGGAGCATCATGCGGGCGACATCGTAGTCCCCCCTTTTGGGCCTAGGAAAGGATCAGCGATCGGGTTGTGTCCGCCTTAGCCGGGTGAAGGGAAACCATTGCTTTTGGAGAAAAAAAGGCTCCTTACGCTAGAGGTGCAACGATGAGAAGCTATGGGTGGGGTTGCTTGCTTTCAGTGATAATGCTGGCTTGGCCCTCGTCCGCTTACGCCTACGTTGATCCCGTCGCAGGGAGCATGTTGTTGCAGTTGCTCCTGGGTGGTATAGCTGGACTATTGGTCTTTGCAAGGCTCTTTAAGCAAAGGTTGCTCAGATTCTTCGGCCGGGAAAAGGATGGAGAAAGCAAATAGCCGTTATCGGTTCCTGGCCACGCCTCTCTCCCCGGGAATCTGATGAATATCCCTAACGACGAAAATCCAAGCGTGCCTGCCGGGCCGTCTTCGGTGTCCGGAGACGGACACCCAGCGGGAGTCCACCTGGATTGGGAGCCAAGCTCATTCCGGGACCCCGGAGGGGCCATCTTCAGGAAGGATGGGCACGTTTATCGAGCCATCTACCCCCGCTCTCTGAAGGATTGGAGTGACTTCTCTGCGTCCCCGTTGTTCCACCAGTTACAACAAGAACGGCTGCTGATCCCCACCCACTCGGTGGATATGGACCCCCGGTTTCCACCGGATATCACCTCGGCTTGGGCTGCCATGGTTGAGCACGAGCGCATACCCTTCGTTTCCTATCCCTACGAGTGGTCGTTTGGCATGCTCAGGGATGCTGCCCTCTTGCAGCTCGATATCCTGGAAAGGTGCCTCTCCCATGACCTGATTCTCAAAGACTCCTCCGCTTTCAATGTTCAGTTCATAGGATCCGATCCCACCTTCATCGACGTGCTTTCCTTTTCCCGATTGGAGCCGGGGGAGCCGTGGATTGGCTACAACCAATTCTGCAAGATGTTCCTTTTCCCCCTGATGCTGCAAAGCTACAAACAGATCCCCTTTCAAAGCTGGTTGCGAAGCGAATTGGAAGGTCTGGACCCGCTCACGTTCTCCCGGCTCATGAGTGTTCGCGACCTGGTCCGAGGAGGAGTTTTCACGCACGTGTGCTTGCAGGCCTGGTTGCAGAAGAGAGCCGCCGCGGCGCGCACCAGCGTGCGCAGCAAAATCAAGATGGCTGGTCTATCCAAGAACGCGATTGCCCACAATATCCGCGGGTTGCGCCATCTGATCCAAAATTTAGGGAATTATCCATAAAACTTGCCAAATGAGAGTTACTGAACATCTCCCTCAGTCTTCGTCAAAAGACGAAGGGCAACAACAAGATCGTTCGCAATCTCTGAATCTGCGAAATAGACCACGATACGTGAGGGACTTTCGCCCTGACGCAGAAGTCCCATCTTTTTACGGACGTTCAGAGCTATCAGGGCGGAATTTCCACTGGCTGAAGGACGAACTAGAAAGCTTTGGATTATCCCTGTTGGAATCTGGTGAGATAGTGCGTATTCCAAACGATCAAGATCGCTCATAATCTTCTCCTTTTTTTGGGAAAGTCTTTGTTTTCAGTCGATTATATGATATAATACTTTCCATGAAGAAGAAACATCCAGGACGGTTTGAGCGGCAGGGAATGAGCCTTGTCGAATTGATTGATCTATTTCCTGACAACGCCTCTGCGGAAGCGTGGTTCGAGCGGCAGCGATGGCCGGAGGGTATTCGTTGCACCGATTGCGGATCACCACGTTACAGCGAAGCGAAGAACAGGAAACCCATGCCCTACCGTTGCAAGGAATGCCGCCAGTATTTCAGCGTTCGCAAGGGCAGCGTCATGCAGTCGAGCAAGCTGAGTTACCGGAAATGGGCGATTGCGATCTACCTTGTGGCGACCAGCTTGAAGGGCGTTTCCAGCATGAAGCTCCACCGTGATCTCAAGATCAGGCAGCCGAGCGCATGGTACTTGGCACAGCGCATCCGCGACGGATTCACCAAGGGTTTTGATCCGATGGTCGGTCCCGTTGAGCAGGATGAGACATACATCGGCGGCAAAGAGAAGAACAAACACGCCGACAAGAGGCTTCATGCCGGCCGAGGCGGAGTTGGAAAGACTGCGGTTGTCGGCACGAAGGACCGGCCTACGAACCAGATCAGAGCCGAGGTAATTGAAGGAACCGGCCAGCCGATCCTTCAAGGCTTCGTTATGGAGAGCATCGAGCCTGGGGCCAAGGTCTATACCGATGACCATAGAGGCTATGTAGGACTCCCGAACCACGAAGCCGTGAAGCACAGCATCGGCGAGTACGTCCGGGGCCAAGTCCACACGAACGGCGTGGAATCCTTCTGGTCAATGCTCAAGCGCGGCTACTACGGAACCTACCACCAGTTGAGTCCCAAGCATCTGAACCGATACGTTCAGGAGTTCGCCGGGCGGCACAACATCCGTGATCTGGACACCATCGACCAGATGGAACTGATCGCCAAGGGACTGAACGGCAAGAGAATCACCTACAGGGAGTTGGTCAATGGTTAAAGAGAATCGAATCGTTTTTGAGATTCAAGACATTCACAAAGTACGATTCACCTGTAAAAACTGCCAGAAAGGTTTGATCTACTCACTCAGCAAGAAAGACCTGGATGGATTTTATCTTCTGGAAAATTGCCCCCACTGTCAAAATAAGTGGAGAGAGAATCCGGTTGTCATGGGACCGAATACGGTTTGGCAGTTGGTCATGGACCTCATGAATTCCATTCGGACCTTGTCTGTTGCACCGGATCGAAGCCCTTTCACGATTCAGTTCGAGATGAAAGACGGGGAAAGAAATAGGTCGGAATGACCTCTCAGGGTAATCAATGTCACCCAAGGAACAAGACCGGATTCTAGCCGACCTGCTTCTTGAAGAGAGGAAGCTGGAGCGGACTATTGCTTGTCTCGAATCGAAGGCACGGCAGACCGAAGAAGTCCTATCATCCGTTCTGTATGCCCTGAAGAATACGCACGGCACTGATTTTAAAAAGGTGCGGGAACAATATGAGTCGGTTTCCCCTACCGATATAAGATTGCTGATCGACGAACTAGAGCAAGCCGTAAAGAAACTGGCGGTGGTTCGACAAGAGATCAAGAACATCGGCGGGGAGAGACCCTATTGCTGACCTCTCCGTTTCCTGGCTAGTTTCAACGGCGAAGTACCGGACGCCGAAATAACCACTAAGGTTCGCATGGACTTCTCGGGAGAATAACCAATCTCCCTCAGGGTGACATAGCTTGCCCACCATTCGTGGCAGGGTGATTCCTTGCCGCCTTTATAGACCTTGATCTGATTCGTGAGCAGGTGGATATTGTTAAAGAGTTGCAAAAGGCCCTCTTCTTTTTCCATACCTGCCTTTTCGAGCATTTGAAATGCGGCGAACACTTGATCTGCGACCCGTTTTTGAGTTATTCCACAACTCTTTGAAAGGGCTGGTAGCAGGAAGCGAAATCTCCTTTTGGTTCTTTCAAATTCCCGAAAGGAAGGTTTGGCGAGGGTAGTGAGTTTAGTGGCTTGATCCTGAGCTTTGGCAAAGGATGGAATTGAGAGAGTGATCAAACAGACTGCGACGAGGATTCTCATAACGGGCCTCCTGGGAAGAGGTCCCGGCACCCACGGGATGGTAGCCGGGCCGTTGTGACCATCCGTAGGACTATCTGGAAGTTCCCGCCTGTTCGCCGAAGCAGGGAGGGAGCTACCCTCCCCGCGGTATAAACGGCTATTGTATTCAGCAGGTGGCCCGACTCACTGTGGGCACCCCACGGAATGATCACGGCAGGGATTTTAGAAGGGGATGGGTGGGAGTGTCAAGAAATAACTCTTGACACTTTGTTTTGTGTTATGGTTAGGAACTAAAAAATGGAGGGACGCGCCATGCGAAAGATTCCAGAGACAATCCCAGAGCTCTACACAGCGATGGAGCAGCGGTTCAGTGGAATGGAGCAGCAGTTCAGTGGAATGGAGCAGCAGTTCAGTGGAATGGAGCAACAGTTCGAGGGGATGGATCGTCGCATGGACCGCATGGAGAGCAGGCTCGATGACCACGGGAAGATGCTGGAGATTCTAACCCGCAATCAACAATTGGTGTTGGATATTCTCAAGCAAGAGGTGAAACGATGAGCCCTGCAAAGAAAGGGCGGCCTGTTACGCGCAGGATCGAGATTCACGCGACCGCCGAGCAGATAGCCAAGGCGATCTTCCGAGCGGCGAAACCTCCCGATCCCACCAAGAGAGTCCGAAAACTGTCAAAGTCTGCCTGAGAGACTTTGGCAACTTTTATGGATAATTCCCAAAATTTAAATCCGGGAGAGCAAGAATCCGCGTGGGTGGATTACGACGAAACCCACAGCTACAGCGACATTGACCTGCAGCAGAAAGAGGACTTCGTTCGTCAAGCCGCTGCGCGCCAGCGCCCCCACCTGGTGTGGGATTTGGGTTCGAACACCGGCCATTTCAGCCGCGTGGCCGGCGAACACGCTGAGTATGTGGTCGCAATGGACGCCGACTCCATGTCCGTCGAACGCTTCTATCACCGACTGAAAGGAGAGGGTAAACGGAATATCCTTCCCTTGGTCATGAAGTTGGCCAATTTATCTCCTGATCAGGGTTGGGGTGGGAACGAGCGTCAATCTCTGCCGGCCCGGGGCAAGCCGGATTTGACGTTGTGCCTGGCTTTGGTGCACCACATGGTCATCAGCGCCAACATACCCGTTGCCGCTTTCCTCGCTTGGCTGGCCCGGTTGGGGGGTGCGTTGATCATCGAATTTGTGGAAAAAGAAGACCCCAGAGTCAAACAACTCCTGCTCAACAAGGACGATACCTATAACGACTACAATCGAACCTTTTTTGAGGACTGCCTGAACAAGTTCTTCCGCGTAGAAAAAAGCGTAGCGCTCACTGGAGGCACAAGGGTTCTTTATTATGCGACGGCAACGGGGCAAGCCGCATCTTAAAGTCTTCTCCTAGAGATGTTGGCTCAAGCGAAAAGGGTGGATAAAGCAATCGTGAAACCAGGGCGCGATTTTGCCATAGATTCTCTGCATATCTTCGTCCTGTGCGGCTTTGCCCTTGCCCAGCCGCTGTTGGACCTGATGGGCCGGACCGCAGAGTTCTTCGTGGTACGCCGCTCGGAGCCGATCGACGTGCTGCTTCTGGTTCTTCTGGTCTGTGTCCTGCTTCCCGCCCTGCTCGTCCTGGTCGAGGCCGCGGCTGGATTGCTTGGCCGACGGGTGCGCAAAGCGGTTCACGGCGTGATCGTCGCCGTCCTGGTGGCGGCCATTGCGCTGCAAGCTCTGAAACGGCTGGACGGCATTCCCGGTGTGTACTTGGTGGCAGGAGCGGCGCTGCTGGGGGTGGCCCTGACCGTCACTTACCTTCGGTTTGCTCCCTTGCGGTTCTACCTGACGGTGCTCTCACCGGCGGTTTTGATCTTTCCCGGCCTGTTCCTGTTTTCCTCCCCGGTTTCCAAGGTGGTCTTTCCCCCGCCGCAGCCCGAGGTGGCCTACCCGAAAGTGAACGCCACGGCGCCCATCGTGATGGTCATCTTTGATGAACTGCCGGTGACTTCACTGATGGACGAGCGTCGCCGCATCGACCCGATCCGCTACCCCAACTTTGCCGCCCTGGCGCAGGACGCCACCTGGTTCCGTAGTGCAACCACCGTGGCCGCCTTTACCGCTAAAGCTGTTCCCGCCATTCTTACCGGAAAATATCCAGATCGCAATCGTCAACCAACGGCAGCCGATCACCCGCGCAGTATTTTCGCCCTCCTGGCTGGCTCCTATGACTTGCAGGTATCGGAAGCACTCACCCAATTGTGCCCAGAGGAGTTATGCGGAGAGGAAAAAGAGAGTGGGTCGCAACGAATGCAGTCTCTTGTTTCGGATTTATCCATTGTGTACCTCCACCTTCTCCTCCCCTCAGATTTAAGTCTATGGTTACCGTCCGTTACACAAAACTGGATGGACTTTGCAGGTGACGAGACGAGGATCCCAAGCAATAGGAAAGGAACATCACAGAATCAAAGGTGGAAAGCACACTGGCAAGAAGTGAAAAAGAAAGACAAGGCGCAGCACTTCATGGAATTTGTAAACGGCATTGATTCTACAGGGGAGCCGACCCTGTATTTTCTTCATAACCTGCTTCCCCATTCTCGCTATGAATACCTGCCTTCTGGAAAGACCTACAGGACGGACAGGCGTCTTTACGGTCTAGCTCGGGGCAATAAGTGGCACGATGATGAATGGGCAGTTCTTCAGGCATATCAAGGCCATCTTCTCCAGGTGGGTTTTGTCGATACGCTCCTCGGAAGACTCCTGGCCCGTCTCAAGGAGGTGGGTCTTTACGAACGTTCCCTGATTGTCATTACCGCCGACCACGGTGTCAGCTTCCGTAGTGGGGACAACCAAAGAAAGCTTACCCAAACGAATTATCAGGACATCCTTCCTGTGCCACTTTTCATCAAGGCGCCCTACCAGCAGGAAGGGAGAGTGAATGATCGCCACGTGGAATCTATTGATATCCTGCCGACCATGGCCGATATCTTGGGCATGGATATCCCCTGGCCGGTCGATGGTCATTCAGCCCTGGACCCCTCCGTGGCGGAGCAACGACAGAAGGTCATTTATTCGGTCTATGCAAAGCGTAAAAAACGTTTTTTGACGTTTCCCGCGACGAGTCTTGATGCCCGGCACGTCGCCGTGGAGCGAAAGCTCACTTTGTTAGGATCAGGAGCGATTCCCGAAAAGTTGTTCAAGATTGGGCCCTATGGCGATCTTGTCGGTCGGCGGGTTGCCGACGTGGCGGTTGGGGGCGACGCGGAGGTCAAGCTGGGGCTTTATCTACCGACTCTGTTTGCTCATGTGAAGCCGAATTCCGACTTTGTCCCCGCCCAGATTACCGGTTATGTGCGTTCCGGCTGGGAGGTGGAAGCACCGCTTGACTTGGCGGTTGCTATCAACGGAACCATCCGCGCCACCACCCGAACCTACACATTCCCCCTGGCAGGAAAGAGGAAAAGGTGGTCCGCCGTGGTCGATGAAGGCTCCTTTCACGCCGGGCAAAATGAGGTTGAAGTATTTGTTATCAACTCGTCCCGAGGCCAGCCGGTTTTGGCTCGTGCGTACATTCCAGCAGCGCCAAGGCAGGGTCGAAACGTTGCCATGGCTGCCGCGAAGTGGACCTGGGGAGTGGAGCTGACAGGCCTTCATGTCCAGGGGTTGTCGAAGAAAGATACACCGATTCGTTGGACGGATGGAGCCGCCAGGCTGGTGGTCCCCATGCATGAAAACAGACCCCCGCAGGCCCTCCGGGTCGATCTTGCTTCCACCGGTCATAAGGGCACGGAGCTTACCGTATTGGTCAACGGCGACGTCCTTTTCCACGAGACGGTACCGGCAGGGCGCTGGTCGAAGACGTTCAGCCTGGCGGGACGTTCTTTCAACAAACAGTTGACCCTGGAACTTTTGAGCGACACGTTCGTTCCCAGGGAGACCTACAAGGGCTCCAGAGATCGGCGCACGCTGGGTGTTCTGGTTAAGGCTGTCACCTTGCTGGACAGCGACTCACTCGATTCCCTTGCGGAAGGGGTGGCTGGAAATTAGCGGAAGGGAACAGGACAACGAGTAGCCCAAGAAAAGAAAGGCTGTCGCCGACCGGGATCAGCTCCCAGGACAGAAATTCTTTTTCTGTGTGGTTCTATCAATGTGGCCGGGGCCGCCGCGAACGCCTCGGCCTGCCGGATCTCGCGGGCCTCCACCGGGTGATGGACTTCACCGATGACCAGGACGGAGCCGTCGTCGATGGGAAAAAGCGGCCAACCCGGAAGCATTCCCAAACGATCAAGGTTCCGGGATCGGGACTCGAACCAGACCCGCCAGACCGCCTTCTTGCTATCCCCCTCCCCGGACAAGGGGGAAAGGCCGGTAGAGGAAGCCCCAGGCGGACCCGCACAGGCCCACGAAAAGCAGGACCGGATGACGCCATTTCATCGGGCCTCTCTCCGGCGCGGTAGCGCCGCCGCCTGTGGGCCTTTCCGAGCCTTCCCGCAGGGATCAATTGGACGGGAGCGACCCCCCAAAAAGGGGGGGGTAGGCGTTGCCACACTGCCTGTTACACCCCCCCTTCCCGCGTGCCGATACAGCGGTAAAAACAGGGGGGTCGCTCCCGTCCTGCCATTTTTCGCTGGATCGGCACGGGCTGGCCGGTCTATTACGGACAAGTAACTTCCTAACAACGAGATAGGATAATGAGCGGTGGAACAACCCATCGCTGATTCTTGTAACACCCCCCCCTCTGACCGTGTGACATTCTGGATCGGCACGGGCATCGTGCATGGAGTGTAATAAAAACCGTCCCGTCCGGCGCTGACTTTAGGGTTTCCAATATTGCGGTTCACAGGCCCGAATCCAGCACCCTCAACCGGCGCGAAACCCAGGTCTCGAAGCTGTCGATCGAGCGGCCCCGGTCCCGCGTCGCTGTCGGAAGTTCTCGTAGCGCAATCAAGCGATCGCTCGCCCCGTTAACATCCCCATACTCCGCCAGCACGTCTTCATCCTCACTGCCCAAGGCCTCCCTGATCCGCTCGCTTTCCTCCTTCACCCCCCGCCCGCCTCTTGGGCGTCAGCCCCTCCCTGGTGTATGCTTATCTGGAGCGAAGGCAGATTCCCCATTACCGCATGATGGGCCGCTCGATCCGCTTCCGACTATCGGAGCTGGTCGAGTGGCGTCAACAATTTCATGTCAATGGAGGAATCGATGAACAAGATAGGTAGACCCAGAAATACCTCCGGTAGCCTGTACTCCCGCCGCGATTCACGCGTCTGGTGGATGAGCTACCGGGACCAGAACGGGAAGTTCAGACAGGAGTCGACCGGTGAGAGGGAAAGAGGCGAAGCCGAGAAGGTGCTGCGCAAACGGTTGGTGGCTCGCGACGAGGGGCTGCTGCCGAGCACCTCACCGGACGGTGGGATCACCTTCAACCAATGGGCGGACTGGTTCCTGGAAAACCGCTCCCGACCGCCCTTCCGGAGCGAGAATACCCATCAACGAAACCTCGGCGCGTTGAAGTTCCTAAGGCCCCGGTTCGGCGCGAACCGACTCTCGGACATCACCCCGGAGGAGATCGAATCGTACCTGATGACAAGATTGAACACCGGCAAACGGGTGCACACCAAGTCGGGGCTGCAACTTCGCGGCCGGCTCAAACCGGCCACCGTGCATCAGGAGTTTCGCATCCTGCGCCGCATCCTGAACGTGGCGGTGAAGAAGCGGCGGCTGGCGGTCAATCCATGTAATGGGGTGGAGTTTCCGGTCCCGTTGGCGGGGACGACGCGCAAGCCGCACTATCTGAGTGCCTCGGAGCAGGCCCGGCTGGAAGCATGTGCAGCACCGTACCTGCGCAACATCATCGTGATCATGGTGGAGATGGGGCTACGGCCCTATCGGGAGTTGATCCCGATGCGGAAGGGGCAGGTGGATCTGGAGAACGGGATCGTGCATCTGCCGGATTCCAAGACGGTGAACGGCATCGCGGACATGCCGATGACGGAGCGGGCACGGGAAGCGTTCACCTCCCAGATGAAGCAGAGCGGGGATTCCGACTACCTGTTCCCGAGTCCGCGGATGGGGTCGAGTCAGCCGCACCTCACGAAGGTGGGCAAGCTGTGGGACCGGACACTGCAGCGGGCCGGGCTGCCCCATTTTTCGTTATACGAGTTGCGCCACACGTTTGCCACCCGGCTCAGTGCCGGGGGGGTGGCGGATCATTTCGTGACGCAGATGCTGCGGCAAGGGGATTCGCAGGTGTTCAAGCGCTACAGCCAAGCGAAGCTCAACATGATGCGGGAAGCGCTGTCGAAGCTGGACCGGCAGGCGAACGAGCATGGCGCGACTTGCTTGACGGCGCTGGCCGGTTAGGGCCAGCTTTCTGACGGTTTCTTTACGATGCCGTCTTTGGCAACGAGGGGAAAGGAAGACAGGTGCTGAAAACAAAGAAGTTAAGTGGTGAGACGGGCGGGACTCGAACCTGCGATCTCATGCTTGGGCGGCACTTTGTAGATCCCTCCCATCCGCGGGGCAACCGCAAAAGCAAGGGCTGTGGGCATGGCGATAAACAAACCGACAGAAAGGGCTATCCCCCAAGCCGGCCCTCCCAGCAAGGGGGCCACCCATGCGGTGCTAGCCGCAGCAGTGATCCATCCCTGGTATCGTTTCCCCAGATGGCGATGGACCAGCACCTTGCGCACGGCCCACCTCGAAAAGGTGTGCTGCTGCCCATCCTTGAGCGTCAGTGTGACGGAGTCGTCCGTAGCCGAGTAGAAGTAGCCCTTGATCCTTCGGGTCGGGTTCTTGTAGAGCACCACCGCGGCTGGGGTTCCAAGCGCTACGGCCTGCACCCGGGACCAGTCGCGCTTGCTTTTGTGATGGACTGCCACCTTGCGCACGGCTGACCTCGGCAGGGTGCGCGTCGGTCCATACTCCATCTTCAGCGTAAGGGAGTCATCCGTAGCCGACTGGAAGCGGCCCCGAAGCTTCCGGTTTCCCCGGAATCCCCGGTCCTTGTGGAGCACCACCTTGATCGGAGTTCCGGGTTTTATGGCCTGCACCTTCGGCCAGTCGATCTCGATCTTGCTCGCCGCCGTTGCCGGCCAGCCGGTCAATATCAGCAGGAGCACCAGTCCTGCGGCGATGCTCCTGCTGCAAAGTCTTCTGTTGTTTCCTGTGGGATGTACCATAGTTCCCTCAGAAGGCGTAGCCACCCGAGAGCGTCCAACGTGCCGCGGGCCGCACCCCAATTCGCAATTCCGTGCCCACGAAAAAGTGACGGGTCAGGAAAAAACGCATGCCAATCCCACCTCCGAGATGGCGGCGTCCCTTCTTCTCCCGATAATACGGGAGAGAAGGATCAAAAAAAGGGCCACGCCAGCGAAAATGGTTATAACCGACTCCAAATACCAGATATGGGCTGGCGCGCTTGTCGGACCGAAACTCGTGCTCCACCAACAGACTGACCAGCGTGTTGGCAAGGCTGTCTCCAGTAGCGGAATCCCAGGTGGGCCAAGTGCTGCGCAGCACTTCCATACCGAGCCGCAGGCGCGCTCCCACGGCAGCCAACACGGACCCTCCGAGCGCGTTAGTGGTCAACGTAGATCCGCAACATCCAGCGAGTTCCTCTCTGTCGATGGGAACGTTTCTCCTCGCTGACAAGAAGGTACTGCCCCAGTGTCCCCGGATGTCAACTTTACGCTGGTGTCTACTGCTAGACTGTCCAAAGACAGGCGGCGGGACCAGGACGAAGAGCGTGAGGAGAGCAAGCCAGAAAATGCGCGTGTGTCGGGTGCATCTCCTGAAGAGCCTCCCGTTGCTTCCCGTGCGATTCTTCATGGCATGCTCAAGGTGAGGCGAAGCTCCTGGTTGGAAACCGCTACCCCTTGCTTCTGCCAAGTGCCGTCGGAAGTCTTCACCCGCGCGATGATACGCAATGATACACTCCGGCGGAATCCCGGTAAAGTGAGCGCTGTCCAGAGCAGAAGTCACCGCCTGTTGCCGGAAGCCCAGCGGATGCAGCCAGGAACCCTGCGCCGCAGCAGGATACCCCGCCGGGTCGGCGATCAGCATGACCCCTGTATCAGGAACCACCTCTCCCCCCTTTTGTGGTTGGGCTTTGTTTCTGTGTGGTTATTGGCTTGGGGCTTCATCGACGGGAGCGGACTGTTCTGCGCTTTGCTTTCCTCCGTCCTTCGTCCGAATCATCTTGGATGTATAGTCGATGAGTTCTTGTACATGCCGCTGTTTTACGATAATGCCCAATCCAATATGCTCTCTCACTTCAATGGCAATTGTTCTTCCAACAACCCGTTCAGTCCTATTCACAGAGCGGGAAAGAACACCCAGCAAGCGGGATTTTTTGTCCCAATGAGTAAAAACTGGGCTGCCGCTTGATCCCCCAAATACTTCAGCATCGATCACGAGTTCTCCTTTTCCTTCAAAATCCACATTCGGTATTGAAGACAATGAGCCTTTTCTAGCCAAAGGCAGGTTGTTGCGAGTGTCGTAGAAGTCGTTTGGATAACCGACAAACAGAACATCGGACCCGGGTACCACTTTCTCGTAATTTATTGGAGTCAAAAACTCATCGCCTAGGTGCTTGATGTACAGCGGTTTACCCCCAACCCGCATATGTGCGAGCTGAGTAACATCGACGCATGCCAAGTCCACGCCTGGATCGGGATGCGGATAGTATCGATCTGCAAATCCAGGGAAGGTGATTGATGCGACATTCCCAAAGTCAGGCGAACCATCACCCTTCTTTTTGTTCACTTTTATTGTCATCTGCCGCGTTGGGTCGCCAAAAACATGCCTGTTCGATATCAACAGCAATATCGAAGCAGGCGATCCGTCATTCAATGTGAAGTTTGATCGATAGAAAAATCCTGTTCCGTGCGTTTCCGGTTTCCCACTTCCAGGCGGGTTTTGAATGGAAATCCTGGCAGTGACATAAGGCACCTGATGTTCGAAAGAAGGCTTTAGCCCCTGCGCTTTGATGTTCTCGTTTTCTGGATATGCTGACCAACCAATGGTGATCGCTAGAAAGACAAAGAATGCACGAGCACTTCTCCTCCCTGCCGTTGAAGGAAGTTTGAACACTGTGCGCCAAGCACCGGCAAGAGGAACGGATTGCTCCGGCGGCGTTTGTTTTTTCATTTTTCAATCAGCCGGAACACTGGCCGTTGCGAGTTCCTCTGGATCGGACGGTATGCGCCGAGCGCGCTTTTCTTCCCGTTTCTCTTTCATCGTGCTCCCCCTTCTTCACGAGCATGAATGAAACCGCGATCATAGCTCGTGCCGGGACAACATGCTTCATAAACAGTTCATTATGAAACAGGAGCGACTGCGGGGCAATGTTGGAACGCTTCCGGGTCCCGGATTGACTCCAGCGGTCCCCGAACCATCCGTTCCGTAGAGGCCTCCACCCAGAAAACGGAGAAAAACGAGGCTTTACAGATTCGCCTCATTGGGGTTCAATTGAAACAGCGACCCTCGCAAGGGGGCTGTCTCACCGGGCTCGAAACCAGAGAGCCGGGCCGGAGGGGTCTTCCGTACTACGCCGGCCGATTACTTCTCAGAAGTTACGGGGCGGTTTTGAGCGTTTTAGCTTCGACTGCCCTCGACGGTACAGGTGGATGAAGGTCGCCGGTGAATAGCCGGGGGTGATTTCAGGAGGATACGATGCAGTTGACAAAAGGAAAAATCGAGTGCATGCAGCGGTTGGCGGGCGCAAACGGCGTCATCGGCGCGGCGGCCATGGACCAGCGTGGCTCACTCCGAAAGGCGCTCAAGATGCATAAGGGCGGGGAGGAATTTCCCGCAGGTGCCATGGAGGAATTCAAAGCCGCCGTCAGCCGGCAGCTCACGCCGCACGCCAGCGCCATCCTGCTCGACCCCGAATACGGCCTGCCCGCATCCCGGCAACGTGCCAAAAATGCCGGCCTGCTGCTGGCTTATGAAAAGAGCGGCTACGATAACACCCGGCCAGGACGCCTGCCGGACTTGCTAACGGACTGGACCGTAAGGAAACTCCTTGAGCAGGGCGCCGATGCCATCAAGTTACTCCTCTATTACACGCCTTTCGAGGAACCGAAGATCAATGCGGAAAAACATTCCTTCGTCGAGCGCGTCGGCGTGGAATGCGCTTTCCACGGGCTGCCCTTTTTCCTGGAATTTGTAGGTTATGATCCAACCGGAGGCAATGAAAAGGGTCCTGAATACGCGAAGCGGAAACCGGAAGTGGTGACCGGCAGCATCGCCGAGTTCTCCCAACCCCACTACCACGTCGATGTGTTGAAGGTCGAAATCCCCGTCAACCTTCAGTACATCGAAGGGACGCGGTCCTATAAAGGTCCTGCGGCCTACAGCCGCGCCGAAGCCCTTGACCACTATCGACGCGCCGCCGAGGCCGCTCGAAAACCATTCATCTATCTGAGTGCCGGCGTAAGCAACGACCAGTTTCTCGAAAGCCTGGAGATGGCCGCGGAAGCCCGCGTGAAATTCAACGGCGTGCTGTGTGGCCGCGCCACTTGGCAGGAAGGTATCCCTGTCTATGCGAAGCAGGGGCTTGGCTCGCTGGAGGATTGGTTGGCCGGCCAGGGCGTTCGCAACATCAAAGCCCTCAACGAAAGGCTTCAGGCCGCCTCACCTTGGTACGCCAAATATGGCGTGGAATCCCCGGATCAGCTTCAATCCGCCTAAGTTCCTGCACCGACACTCGCCGCTATCGCGCGAGTTCCTTGAGGCGGATGTTTTTGAATTGGACCTCCAGCGGCCCGCCGCTGTGAATCTGGACCGCGATAATACCGGAACTCGGAATCGCGGAGTCGGTTTCCCGGTAATCGACAGTCTTGAGCCCGTTCAATTCGAGGACGACGTGGTCCCCCTCGCAGCGGACAACATAATCATTCCAGTCTTTTTTCTTCAGCACTTTTTCCACTCCTGCCTCTCGCGCGTCCACTAAAACCCGATTGCGGCGCGATTCGTCATAGAGTGAGCCCCAGTATTCCTCCCCGATGTCGGCCTGATAACCGGAGACTTCATGTGAATTCGGCACCCGACGGCTGCGAAATTGCACGCCGCTATTGCCCTCTCCGTTCACCAGGTGGAAGGAGAACTTGAGGATAAAGTTTTCGTAGATGGCCCCGGTGGCCAGAAAGTTGTTGTGCTCAATGCCGGGCGAGCGGCCCACCAGCATTCCGTCTTCCACCTTCCATAGATTGAAGTCGCCTTCCCAACCCGTCAGGTCCTCGCCGTTGAAAAGCGCCACGAATCCCTCTTCGGAATGATCGGGAGCCGGCGGCGGGCTCTGTGCCATGCATCCAATCTGCACACCCGCCGCCACCAGCAGGAACAGGATGCCTCCCCTGCGAAACAATCTTTGCATGCGGTAATTCTCCTTACTTCTTATAGCCAATGATCGGTCGCTGCCTTGATCGCGGTCTATCAGGATGTGAGCATGATCCCAATTTCGGGAGATGATTTTCGCACACATGGACTGTCCTGGTCTATCCCTTGCAGTCGTTGGGGGCCTTGAAAGACGAGAGTCGGACTCGGTTCGCCCCGAACCGCACGTGCCGCTGTGTGTGCCGCACCCTTCCGGTCTTCTCCTGGTTGAAGTGTGAACAAGGACCCCTTGGAAACGAAACCGGTGTAAGATAGTTGCGTTTTTCGTCAAGCCTGTTTCTGTTTGGAGATCGAACCTGAGTTGCGTGAAGCAGAGCAAATGGGAATCATTCAGGAGGACAATATGAAGATCTCGATGGTTACAAGAGTCATGGCGATTGCGGCCGTGGTGATCGGCATGGCCGGCGCGTGCGCCCGGACGGACACCGAGCCGCAGGGCGGGCAAGAATGGAAGATTCATGACATGGACCGGCCTCGGCCGGCGAAGATCACACCCGGCTCAGCGGGCTTGGCAGACGAACCTGCCCGCGCCCCTTCGGACGCTATCGTGCTTTTCGACGGCACGGACCTTTCCCAGTGGCGGTCCCTTGCAGGAGAGCCGGCGAAGTGGAAGGTTGAGAA
Organism: Terriglobia bacterium; assembly: GCA_965222885.1. Lineage (GTDB taxonomy): Bacteria > Acidobacteriota > Terriglobia > UBA7540 > JAPUME01. The sequence continues at coordinate 2,767,759 of OZ244973.1, read as the reverse complement.
TGGATATTTTGAAGTAACCCCGGACGCAGGAAACATTCAGACCGAGCGAGGTTTCGGTGATTGTCAACTCCACCTCGAATGGGCCGCGCCCGACCCGCCGAAGGGCGAGGGCCAGGACCGGGGCAACAGCGGGGTTTTCCTCATGGGGTTTTATGAGGTGCAGGTCCTCGATTCTCATGAAAACGTGACCTATGCGGACGGACAGGCAACGGCGATCTACGGGCAATATCCGCCGCTGGTGAATGCTTCACGACCTCCGGGGCAGTGGCAGACCTACGACATTGTCTTCCATGCGCCGCGGTTTGACGCAGGTGGGAAACTGCTGCAACCGGCACGCGTCACCGTCCTGCACAACGGCGTCCTTGTCCAGGACAACGTGGAAATCATGGGACCGACCACACACAAGGCACGCACGCCCTATAAAGCTCACGCCGACAAGTTGCCGCTGAAGCTCCAGGACCACGATCATCCGGTGCGTTACCGGAATATATGGGTCCGCGAGCTCTCCGGGTCGGGCTCGTAGCCGGAAAGAGGCGGAAGAAAACGGTACTCGACACTTGTAACGCGACCGGGCAAACAATCACCATGAAGAAGCGATGCGCGTGGTCCACGCAGAATCCGCTCCTCATCGAATACCACGACACGGAGTGGGGAGTCCCGCTCTATGACGACCGAAAGCTCTTCGAGTTTCTCATCCTGGAAGGGGCACAGGCAGGATTGAGTTGGCTTACCGTCCTGAAAAAGCGGGAAAACTATCGCCAAGCCTTCGACCGTTTTAATCCCTCAAAGGTCGCCTTCTACGACCGGACCAAGATCGGGAAACTCTTGGCCGATCCGGGAATCATCCGCAACCGGCTCAAGGTCGAGGCCGCGGTCCAGAATGCGAAAGCCTTTTTGAAAATCCGGGAGGAATTCGGAAGCTTTTCCGATTATAGCTGGCGCTTTGTGAACGGCAAGCCGATCGTCAACCGCCGCAAAACGATGCAAGAACTTCCCGCCACATCGGCCGAATCCGACGTGTTCAGCAAGGACCTGAAGAAAAGGGGCTTCCGGTTCGTCGGCTCGACCATCATCTATGCCCACATGCAGGCCGTCGGCATGGTCAACGACCATACCCTCGATTGTTTTCGGTATCGAATGTTGATTCCCCGATGAGACCCCACAGCGAGAGCCGTTTTCGACTACGGATCCCGAAAACTAAGGATGGCCATTCTTCCTGATGTTCTGCGCCCGAACCTGAAGGTTGTGTTTTGCGGCACGGCGGCGGGAGAAAAATCTGCGCGCGCCGGCGCTTACTATGCCGGCCCCCAGAACAGATTCTGGGACATTCTGCATCGGGTTCGGCTGACCCCTCGAAGGCTGCTCCCTCAGGAGTTCGAAAAGCTTCTCGATTATGGAATCGGACTGACAGACCTTATCAAGACTCGATTCGGAGCGGATAACAAGCTTATCTTTTCCGAAAAGGACAAAGAGGAATTTCAGGCCAAGATCAACCGACTTCCCCCTCGCGTATTGGCCTTTAACGGAAAACGAGCCGCGCAGGAATACTTTGGCCGGGCGGTCGATTACGGACGACAGAAGGAGCCTATCCGAGAGACCCTCGTCTTCGTGCTGCCTTCTACCTCAGCCGCCGCCCGAAGATTCTGGCAGGAAAAATATTGGCAACAACTGGGCGAAATAGCAGGAGACAGGTAAGGTGGGTGCCCCATCCTGGCGCAGCAAGGGTGGGAGAAACAGAAACCAACTACCGCAACAAGTCTTCCAGTCGTATCGATTGTTCGGTTTTCTCGTCGCGGTACTTGATGATGACGGGCGTATAGACGGAAAGGCCCCAATCTTTCCCCTTGCCTTTGGTGATGGCGCGGGAGCCGGGAACGACGACGGCGCCGGGAGGAATTCTGAGCGGTGCGTCACCCTCGCGGCGGTAGGTCATCTCGCGAACAAGATCATAAACAGGCGTGCCGCCGGTCAGGATAGTGCCCGCCGCCAGGATCGCGCCCTTGCCCACCACGGCTCCTTCATACACGCCGCAATTCCCGCCGACCAGGACTTCATCTTCGATAATCACGGGCATCGCGCCGACCGGTTCCAGCACGCCGCCGATCTGCGCGGCTGCGCTCAGGTGAACGCGTTTTCCGATTTGCGCGCAAGAGCCGACCAGTGCGTGGGAATCGACCATGGTGCCGTCATCCACGTAAGCGCCGACGTTGATGTACATGGGCGGCATGCAGGTAACGCCTTGGCCCAGATAGGAGCCGTCGCGGATGGAGGAGCCTCCGGGGACAAGGCGGACTCCCCGATCCGAGGCCAACTTTTTCATGGGGAAGGTGTGTTTGTCGTAGAAGGAGAAGCCACAGTCGGGCATCTCGACAATTCGCCCGATGCGAAAGCCGAGCAGGATGCCCTTCTTCACCCAGGCGTTGACCTTCCAGCCGGCGGCAACCGGCTCGGCAGCCCGGATGCTGCCTTCGTTAAGTTGGTGCTTCAGCTCATCGACGGTCTGGAAGTATTCATCACCGTAGGTATCCGTCTTGCGCGTAAAAAGCTCTTCGATGCGGTTTGAGAGACTCATAGGTTGATTTTGAGGAGAAATGATCCGGCTCCGAGCTTGCGACCCGGTACCCATCCCAGCCAGCCGGGACAGGTCCCGAGAAGTGGGTATCTATGTGCCACCCGGGCGCTGTCCTCCGTCATTCACGGCCTACTACGCGTGCGTCTTTTCGCGACGGAGCAGTGCCACCTCTTGCAGTACCTTCTCCAGGCGGGCGCGATTCTCCGGCTGCATCGGCACCAGCGGCAGGCGATAGATCTCCTGAATCAGGCCCATCATGGCCAGTGCAGCCTTGACCGGGATGGGGCTGGATTCGATGAAGTTGGCCAGCATCAAGGGCAGGTAGCGCGCGTTCAGCTTGCGGGCCTCGTCCCACCGATTTTCGAGCGCCGCTCGTGCCAGCCGCGCCATCGGCCCCGGCGCTTCGTTCGCGGCCACTGAGATGACCCCCACACCGCCGACGGAGATGACCGGAAGAGTTACCGCATCGTCGCCCGAGAGCACCCGGAAACCGGGCCGCGCGGTGTGGACGATTTCGGCGATCTGAATCAGATTTCCAGAGGCTTCCTTGATACCGACGATATTGGGAATCGTCGAGAGGCGCGCCGTGGTTCCGGCGGCCACGTTCGACCCGGTGCGGCCGGGGACGTTATAGAGAATCATGGGCAGGTCGGTGGATTCGGCAATCGCCCGAAAGTGTTGGTAAAACCCTTCCTGCGTGGGTTTGTTGTAGTAGGGGGCCACCGAGAGAATCCCATCCACCCCAAGGGGCCCCAGGGATTGGATTTCCGCGATCAGTCGGATCACCTTGCGGGTGTTATTACCGCCCGCCCCGGCGATGACCGGCACCCTGCCTTTCACCTCCTCGATCACCAGGGCAATCACGCGCAGGTATTCGTCGTGCTCCAGGGTGACCGACTCGCCCGTGGTCCCGCAGGGGACCAGGAAGTCGATCCCTTCCTGAAGTTGATAGGCCACCAGCCGCCGCAGGGCATCCTCATCCAGCTCGCCGCCCGCGCGAAAGGGAGTGACCAGGGCTGTCCCGCAACCGCGCAGTTCACGCAGGTCCCACATGGCTGTCCTCCTTCCCGGGAAGGATTTCGGAAAACTCGAACAGACCTTTTTTGCCGACCACCCATCGAGCGGCATAGAGGGCGCCTTCGACGAAACCCTGCCGACCGCGGGCGGTATGGCGAAGCTGGATGGTGTCCGCCTCGCTGTCAAACCCGATCTCGTGGATGCCGGGGATGTGACCGGCGCGCAAGGCCACGGTGGGGATCTCCTGTCCCGGGTAGCGGCCGGCAACCATTTCCCGCAGAGCCACGGCGGTGCCTGACGGCGCATCTTTTTTGAACTGATGGTGCTGTTCCGACAGATAGGGGCCGTACTGAGAGAAGGGTGCGAAGAGCTCGGCCGCAAGCCGCGTCAGGCGATAGAAGAGCTGCATGCCGATGGAGTAGTTGGCGGCATAGACCATGCCCACCCCATTACCGTCGATGATCTTCCGCACGCGAGGCAGCTCCTGATGCCATCCCGTTGTTCCCACTACCAGGTTGCAGCCCACCTCGGCCACGCGCTCGATGTTCGTCAGCGCCGCCTCCGGCATGGTGAAATCGATACAAACGTCTATTTCACGGAAGTTCTCCCGCGTGATCCCCTTTCCGTCCTGATTGACGTCAATGTCCATGACCAGGCCGACCTGGAAGCCGCGGACTTGGGCGGTCTGGGCGATGGCCCGGCCCATTTTACCGTAGCCCAGAATCGCCAGATTCAAAGTTCGAGTTTCGCGATTGGGTAGGGAACTCTTCACGGGTCCTCTGCAACGGCCGCCAGGACTTCTGAATCCGGACTGAGAAGCCAAGGCCCTGCTAGTCGAGGTATCCTTCCGCGCGCATGAGCTCGGCATTGAGAAGTGCCGCACCCGCGGCGCCACGAATCGTATTATGCCCCAAGGCCGTGTACTTGAACTCGAGCACCGGACAAGGGCGTACTCTACCAATGACCGTGGCCATGCCACCTTCCGCATAGACATCGAACTTGGGTTGGGGCCGGTTGGCCTCGCTGCGAACTACCACCGGATGTTTCGGGGCGCTGGGTAGATCAAGCTCCTGCGGCACAGCTCGAAAGTCACGCCAAGCGGATTGCAGTTCTTCCAGGGTCGTTCGCCGCCCAAAAGAGACCGAGATGGATTCGGTGTGCCCATCCACCACCGCCACGCGGTTGCACTGGGCGCTCAACGCCCACCCGGCGCTTTCAACCCGTCCGTCCACTTGCCGGCCGAGCAGCTTTTTGGTTTCCGCCTCCACCTTCTCTTCTTCCCTCGCGATGTAAGGAATCACGTTACCCAGTATGTCCAGAGTCGGCAAGCCCGGATAGCCCGCCCCGGAGACCGCCTGCAAGCTGGTCATCAGCACCTTCCGCAAGCCGAATTTTTTCTCAAGCGGGGCCAGGGACATGGCGAGGAAGATCGCGGTGCAATTGGGATTGGTAACGATGGCGCCCTTCCAGCCGCGCTGCTGCCGTTGGGCACGGATGAGGGCCAAGTGGTCCGGGTTGACTTCCGGGATCACCAAAGGCACATCAGCGGCCATGCGATGGTTGCCGGAATTGGAAACGACGATGTGCCCGCCGCGGGCGAACTCTTCTTCTATGCTGCCGGCGACTTTCGAGTCGAGAGAGGAAAAAAGAAGCTGCGGCGCTGCCGAAGGGCGGCACTCCTGCACGGGAAGCTCAGCCGCCCTTTCCGGCATCGGTTCACGTAATTGCCACGAGCAGGCTTCGCCGTACTTCTTGCCCGAAGATCGCTCCGAGGCGGCCAGCCAGGTGAGGCGGAACCACGGGTGGTTCTCAATCAGGCTGACGAACCGCTGGCCCACCATGCCGGTAGCGCCTAAAATGCCGACTTCGATCTTCTTCATGATTCTTATCGGTAATGAATGTGTCTCTGGATATCGGAAAAGGGCCGGATTGCGGCACACGATGCGGGTCGAGAGCGCACGGGTTTAGGGGTGATTCGCACCGGGTTTTCTCTCGGCGGCCCCTTTGTCCTTCGCCTGGAGAAGGCCCACCATTTCAGTATAAAGGCCGACGGCCTGCAGCAGGTCTTTTTTCGCGACCGCTTCCCGTTCCGTATGGGCCAGACGGACCGAACCGGGACCCAGCAGCAGAGGACGCCCCCATTGGGTCAACCACGGCAGGTCGGTGGTAAAAGGGAAGACTTCGGTCTCAAACCCGTCCAGTTTCTCCATCATCAGGGAAGGCGTCTCGGACAGGTATTCCACTTCGCCCCGGTCGCCAACCAGAGCCCCCAGGTCGCGCCGCAGGGCACCACTTTCCTCCGTCATACGGAATAGAACCACCGCTTCGGCCTCATCGGGAATCACATTGGCCGCACGGCCTCCGGAAATCGTGCCGATCGTGTAGGTGGTGTCGCCGAGTACCGAATGGCGGGGCAAATTCAGTTTCCGCAGGCCGATCAGGATATCCAGCAGCTTTTCTATGGCGGAAACACCCCAGTGGGGATAGGCGGAGTGCGCCATCCTGCCTCGGGTTTTGATCATGACTCTTAGCGCGCCCTTGCAACCGAGTCCCAGTCTGTTTTCGGTCGGTTCGCCCATCACGAAGTAACGCGAACCGCGGGGCGATTGGTTGGCACGCCGTGCGCCCTCACTGATATTTTCTTCTCCCACCAAGAAGAGCAATCCGAAGTCCGTAACGCCTTCCGAGAGGAGCCTTTCGGCAGCAGCCACCTGCGCGGCCAGGATGCCTTTCGCGTCGCAGGAGCCTCGGCCGTAGATGTGGTCTTCGTCTTCATCGGCGGGAATAAACGGGGGAACCGTGTCCATATGGGTGCCGAGCACGACTCGGGGCTCGCCGTGCCAAGCCAGCAGGTTCGCCCGGTCGCCCTCGACGGGTTGAAGCTCCGTTTCCAGTTTCAGTTCCCGAAGCTTCCCCTGGAGGAATTTCGCGACCCCTGCTTCGTGGCCGGAAATGGACTCCATATTGATCAGGTCTTTCGCCAGCTCGAAAAGATTCACCCCAAATATCTCTCCCTACCCCGGCGGTTGAGCAACGGGTCGCCGCGCGGGCGGTGCAGGATCGCCTCCGCTCGGGGGTTCGGCGCGCTTTGAGAGAACGGACTTAAATATCATACACCAGCGGAGAGGGAGATAGAACGGCTATTCGAGCGCTCGGTAGGCGTCCGAGATGAACTGCGGGGGGAAGGTTGACACCGAAGACTCCGCCGAGATTCCCGGAAGCTCCCAGCGTCGTAAGTATCAGAATCAGCAGCTTCCGTTTCGCTTTGTGCATGGGTGCGCCGAATCGGGCGGATGAATCTAGCCGGACGGAGAGCCGGAACTAGACGGCCAGGTTCCACGGCTTGCGGTATGCGCGGGAGAGGTATTTGCTTGCCTCTGCGCCTCCTTCGATAATCGCCTCCTTGCCCGCATCCCAGACGACCCGTTGTCGGCTGCGGAAGGCCACGTTGCCCAGGTGGCAGGCGGTGGTGGACCGATGCCCGATTTCGATATCGCTTCGCGGAAGTTTTCTGGATTGAACCGAGTCGAGGAAGTCGCGGACGTGGTCCAGGTGAGAGGAGTTGGCGCGCTTCATGTGGATCGTCTCCATGCGGTCGATCTCCTGGTCCCCGATGCGCCGCTTTTCCGGATAGACCTGGAATTCGGCGCGATCCACAAACAGTGTTCCCTCGGTGCCGTGAAACTCGACGCCGTAGCCTTTGTCGTTGGCGGGATTCGAGTTGGCGAGACGGTTTTCATAAACGCAGACCCAGCCGGGATACTTGAACGTGGCCTGGAGGGTGTCGGGAGTATCGCGATTGTCCTGAAGATAGAACTTGCCTCCGGAGGCGGTGACAGCCCTGGGTGCCTCCACTTGCATGGCCCACTGCACCGTGTCCAGAAGGTGGACGCCCCAGTCGGTCATGAACCCGCCCGCGTAGTCCCAGAAGTATCGAAACGAGGCCCACCGACCGGGTAAGATGCCGAAACGGTTGCGGTTGTAGGGAACCTTGGGCGCCGGGCCCAGCCACAGGTCCCAATCGAGATTCTTCGGCGGGTCCTGATCGGGAGGATTGCCGATTCCTTCGGGATGCTGGTTCATGTAATTCCACGTCCTGACGAAGCTGACTTTGCCGATGATCCCTTCCTGGATGAGCTGCACCGCTCTCCCGATGTGCAACGAGGAGCGCTGCTGGGTCCCGAGTTGGACAATGCGGCTATGTTTCCGGGCGGCCTCGACCATCTTGCGGCCTTCTTCGATGGTAACGGAAGCGGGCTTTTCGACGTACACGTCCTTGCCGGCTTGGCAGGCCAGGATGGTTTGCAAGGCATGCCAATGGTCCGGGGTGCTTACGACCAGCGCATCGATATCCTTGCGGTCCAGCAGGGGCCGGAAATCTCGGCTGGTTTCACCCTTGCCCTCGGTCAGCTTCAACGCCTCGGTGAGGCTGGGTTCATAGACATCGCAAAGGGCCACCACCTCCACTTCGGGCTGCTTCAGGAAATCTCGCAAATTGGACCGGCCCATTGCCCCTGTCCCGATGAATCCGACCCGTACCCGGTCGCTCGCGCCCACCGGCCGAGCCGGAACCGGAGCGGATGCCAGAGCTACTCCCGCGCCGGCCGCCGTGACGGCCGACCTGTGGATGAAATCCCGCCGCGTTACTTTTTCTGCCATAACATGCCTCCGTTCGTTTCGGTTTCGTTCCTCCGATATACCGTATGAGTCCTTCAGGACTCCCCCGCCTTGGTTCGAATACGCTTGCAACTCAATCTTTGCCTATTTCTATCATATCAGGCAGGGAAAACAAGCCATACCTTGATGGGAAATGCAGGTGGCTCCCACCTGGGAGCCGCTCGATGAGCAGCGGGACGATACCTATAAACCTTCCACGCTAGAAAACGACAGGGAGGTCTTCGTCCCGCAATTCATCCCGCAAGGGTGAGGTGTCACCCATCGATCATCCTATCCGATTGCCGCTGGCCCGGTTGGCCGACCTGTGATAGCTTTACCCTTAGCTAACTCAAGAAGGAGAACCGGATGGACTCGCTCTGTTACGCCACGTCAGAGTCACCCTGGGGATGCCTGGTTGTCGCCTCAACCGCTCGCGGCCTTGCCGGCCTCCATTTTCTGAATTCGGGAGACCCGCTTGCTCATCTCCAACCCCTTGCTGAGCGGCTCGGGGCCGGCCGGATTGTAGAGTCCCGGGAGGAGAACTGCGCCGTACTGGATGAGTTGGCCGCCTATGGCCGGGGCGAGCTCGCGCACTTTACGGTTCCGCTCGATCTGCACGGTACAGACTTTCAGATGGCGGATTGGCAGGAGCTGTGCCGAATCCCATATGGCGAAACCCGAAGCTACGGGGAGATCGCCAGCCGCCTGGGAAGGCCCAAGGCCTCGCGGGCGGTCGGAATGGCGAATCACAATAATCCGATCGCCATTATCGTCCCCTGCCATCGAGTCATCGCCTGGGACGGCACCTTGGGTGGATACGGCGGCGGCCTCGATATGAAGCGTCGGCTCCTGGCCCATGAGCAGAAGCACAAGGCTGCTTTCGCGGCACGGCTTGAGGCTGTCCCGGCTTAGTCGGTCGCGGCTCAACACTTCAACTGCGCAAAGGAAACCACTCTGATGGAATACCGCGTTTTGCCGCAGACCGATCTGAAGGTCTCCCGTCTTTCGATGGGAACGATGACTTTCGGGTCGCAGGTCTCCGAGGCCGACTCGATTCGGATGATGGACCGATGCCTGGAGGCGGAAATCAATTTTTTCGATACGGCCAATATCTACAATCAAGGGGAATCCGAGCGCATCGTCGGACAAGGGCTCAAGGGCCGACGAAAAAACATCATTCTGGCCAGCAAGGCTCGCGGAAAGATGGGTGGGGGACCCGATGACGTCGGGCTTTCGCGCGCCGCCATTCGGAAAGCCATCGAGGCGAGCCTTCGTCGGCTTCAGACCGATTATCTGGACCTCTACTATCTTCACCAGCCCGACTACGATACGCCTATCGAAGAGACGCTGGAGACGATGGCCGAACTGGTTCGTGAAGGCAAGGTTCGGTATCCCGCGATTTCCAACTACGCGGCGTGGCAGGTGACCCAAATCCTATGGCTGTGCGAAAAAAACGGATACCCGCGTCCTTGCATCTCGCAGCCCATGTACAACCTGCTGGCCCGGGGTATTGAAGATGAATATCTTCCCTTTTGCCGCAAATTTCAGATTGCCGTGGTTCCTTACAATCCGCTGGCCGGAGGCTTCTTGTCGGGGAAACATCGGTCCGATGCCGAGCCTGCCCGAGGTACCCGCTTCGACGGCAATCGGATGTATCTGGACCGGTATTGGCACGGAGATTACTTCCAGGCGGTGGAGGCGACGGCTCAAATCGCACGCGAGGCGGGACGGTCGCTGGTGGAGCTGGCGTTCCAATGGTTGCTCAGCCGGCCGGTTGTGGACTCGATCATTTTGGGTGCGTCCAAAATGGAGCAACTGGAAGCCAATCTGAAGGCCTGCGAGGGGACTCCGCTGGACAAGGCCACCCTGGAACGCTGTGACGGGGTCTGGAACCGCCTGCGCGGCGTCACCCCCAAGTACAATCGCTAAGAGTTTGCCGCTTCCCTACTTCTTCTCCTGTTCCGAAGAGCCGCGCTCGAAGACCTCGCTCCAGCGGATGCGTCCTGTCATCTGCATGACCACGAACAGGGTCAGGATGGAGGCAATCGTAATCGTCAAGCCGGTGAATCCTTTGAGGAAGAAGGCGTAGGAGAAGAGCACCAGATAGACCAACTGCGCGAGGCCCGCCTCCACCGCCGCAAAGCGCAGCCCCACGACCAGCCGCAGGTAGCTGACCACCAGAAAGATCGAAACCGCCGAACAGATCACGAATGCCGTGTGGATCAGGATCTGATCCACCAGATACGCCATCAACAGATGGAAAGAGAAGAACGCCGCCGCCAGGAAAAAATAGTTCATCGGGTGGAGGTCGATCTTGCGGAGCGTCGTGATGATGAACAGGATGAAAAAGAAGAACAGCAGGGAGACGGGCGCAAACAGACTGACCTTGCCGGCCAGCGGACCCGGCTGGAGTTTGTTCGGCATCACCATGCCGATCTGAAAGCCGGAAAGCAGGTTCTTGTAGTTCCAGCCAAGCTCCCAGCCGTCTTCGGTCTCCTTTTTCTCCGTGGGTGAGAGTGTGTCTTCGGGAAAATCGATGTCCTTGAACCGGGTATGCATCTTGAGGGAAAAATCCTTTGCCTGGGCAATATCGTTCCCCGAGCCGCCAAGGATGTAACGCCAGCGGTCGAGCCCTTGGGAACGGTAGGCGACCTTTAGCATGGCCAGGGCACCCGGCTCCATCCGGACCCGGGACGTCACTCCCGGTTTCTTCCCATCCTCGCCCCTGAACCTTGTCAAGGAGCCCCGCGGGGGTCGGGATGTCTCATCTGGGTTCTTCCAAGACTCTCCCCTTACGTTTCGATCGCCGAATTTGGCATCGAGTTGCTCGCCGTTCAACTCAAATACAAAGTCGTCGTAAATGGCCTTCTCCGAGGGAAAGTCCAGATCGAAGGCCACGCTCCTTGGCCGGTCGCTGTCGTTGCGGAAAGTGAACAGGCCCGAGAAATCCACCTTGTAGGTGGCATACCAAAGCAATTCTTTCTTCCGGTGCTCCAGGTCGAACCCCACCTCCACTCGGCTCTTTTCCAAAGGCAGATAGACGACTTGGTCCGCCTCATTCGGTCTGACGATAACGTAGGACGCCCGTGGGGGTGCCTGGCCGTGCCGGGAACCCCAACTCGAAGCCACCCGCTCGTGCAAGGCCGCATTTCTGTTTTGCGTTCGATAAAAGATCGTCCCGCCCAGGATTGCCCACGCCGCCGCCGTGCACAGATAGATGAGCACGATGGCCATCATTCGCTTGACCATACCCGACTGGCTCCTTTCCTCGATCCGAGTCTAATTCCGCCGGGACCCAACTCCGAAATGGACCCCAAGAGCGGATTCCATCCGCCCGGTAAATCTCATGCCGCCCTACGGATCGCCGCGACTCACATCCATTCCCGCCGCCGATCCCAGACCGCGTCGGCGGCTCGGAGTGCCAAGGCTCCGATGGTGGAGGTCGGATTCACAGCCGCCCCGGTGACGAACGAGCTCCCGTCCACGATGAAGAGATTCTTCACATCGTGAGTTTGGTGCCCGCCATTCACCACGGAGGTCTTCGGGTCCGTGCCCATGCGTGCGGTGCCCATCAGGTGGAACGCCGGTTGAATGATGCCGCTGTCGAGCACCTCGACGGCCCCGGCAGCCCTCAACACTTCCGTTCCCGTGGCTCGGAAATGTTCGTGCATCCGCAGGCTGTTTTCGCTGTAGGCGTAGATCACGCGAGGAGCCGGGATGCCGTCCGGGTCGGTGGCGTTCGAGTCGAGCTCCACCCGGTTGTGTTCCTCCGGCAAGTCCTCCCCGAGCAGCGTCACGCGGATCGTGTGCCCGAAGCGCTTCTTCATCACCCGATGGTGGTCCTTACCCCAGGGCACGGGGTGGCTGCCGAAACCTCCCCAGGCATCATGCAGCGGCCCAAAGGAGCGTTCCAGCAGGTACGAGTAGCCGCGAACGAATCCCCGCGAGGGGTCGGTTTCATAGAAGTGTTGGCTAAAGGCCGGAATGCCGAAGGGCCCCGTCCAACCTTCCATCCGCTCTTCAAAGACTCCCTCCAGGAAGCGGAACGGGTGGATCATAAAGTTCTTTCCCACCAGCCCGGAAGAGTTTGCCAGGCCATCGGGAAAGAGCTTCGAGGTCGAGTTGAGCAGCAGGCGCGGGGTGCCGATGCCGTTGCAGCAGACGACTACCACACGGGCGCGTTCCTCGTGCAACTTCCCTTCGCGGTCATAGTAGAGCGCGCCGCGGGCTCGACCCTGCGCGTCCAGCGTGATCTCCCGCACACGCGCGCGAGTCCTCACGACGGCTCCCTTCTTCAGGGCTTTCGGCCAATAGGTCACGTCGGTCGATGCCTTGGACCCGATGGGGCAGCCGAACATGCACTTGCCGTGGAGCGTGCAGGCCGGACGGCCGTCGTAGTCGCGTGAGATGATGGCGTTGTCGGAGACCCACCAGTACCAGCCCATCTTGTCAAATCCGCGGGCGATCGTCTCGCCCAAGACTCCGATCGGCAAGGGAGGGGTGGGACGGTTCTTTCGCGGCGGATTGCAGGGGTCACCGGCCATTCCCGCTACGCCCATCTCCCGGTCATTGGCGTCGTAGTAAGGTTCCAGGTCTTGGTAAGTGATGGGCCAGTCGTCGGCTACTCCGTCCAGGGACTTCACCCGGAAGTCGGAGGGGTGAAAACGGGGAAAGTGCCCGGTCCAGTGAATCGTGCTGCCTCCGACGGCATTGAACATGAGCACCTCGGGTGGGTCCTTGCCGGCGGGGACGATGGGGTAATCCTCCGGCTTGCGGCGGACGTTGGGACTGAAGCTCCACGGGCCGCGCCGAAGTTGGATCTCCCAGTCCGGTCGTGTCGAGGGGTATTCAGCGGGCTTGACCCAATCACCCTGCTCCAGGCAGACCACCTTGGCGCCATGGTCGGCGAGACTTTTGCTCACCGCGCCGCCGGCGGCTCCTGATCCAATCACCAGAACATCGGCTCGATCGTTTGCCATAAGAGTACCTCTTTGGTAGGGGCGGGTTTACCCCGCCACAGGGTTACTGAATACGGGCACTTCAGCCGGGCACGCCGCTGGATGGCAACCCAAGGTCGCCGCGACTCATACCCATTCTCTTCGCCGCTCCCAGATGCCGTCGGCGCAACGCAGCGCCAGCGCACCGATGGTGGAGGTGGGGTTGACACCCGCACTGGTCACAAACGAGCTGCCGTCCACCATAAAAAGGTTCTTTACGTCGTGCGCCTGATTCCAGGCGTTCACCACCGACCGCTTCGGGTCATTCCCCATCCGTGCCGTGCCCATCAGGTGATAACCGGGCTGCATGGGGCCTGTGTCCAAAAATTCAACGGCACCGGCGGCTTCCAGTACCTGTCGGCACATCACCGCTCCGTGTTCGAGCATCTTAAGGCTGTTTTCGCTGTAGTGATAGATGGCACGCGGAGCCGGAATGCCGCTCGAGTCTGTTACCTCCGGGTCGAGCTCTACGCGGTTTCTCTCTTCCGGTAAATCCTCGCCCAGGATGGAAAATCCGATGAGGTGAGGGAAGTAACGCCGCAGGGCACGATGGTGCCCGGCTCCCCACCGAACCGGTTCCCGGCCGAAACTGCCTTGTGCATGGCTCAAGGGTCCGTAGGTCCTCAACGTCTGGAGCGTGTAGCCGCGCACGAAACCGCGCTTCAAATCCGTTTCGTAAAATTGCTGACTATAAGAGGGTGCACCGAAGGGCCCGATGTGCCCGTCCATCTCCTCCTTGAAGACCCCCGCCATGTCCCGGAAGGCGTGGATCATGAAATTTCTCCCCACCAGCCCGGAGGAGTTGGCCAACCCGCCGGGGAAAAGTTTCGAGGCGGAGTTCAATAGCAGCCGAGGCGTGCCGACGCCATTGCAGCAGATTACGACAATGCGGGCAAGCTGCTCGTGGGGTGTCCCTTGCCGATCGTAATAGAGAGCGCCGCGGGCGCGGCCTTGCGCATCGACGCTCACTTCTCGCACGCGCGCCCATGTTTTCAGTACCACCCCTTTCTTGACTGCCTTGGGCCAATACGTGACGTCTGTTGAGGACTTGGCGCCGATGGCGCAACCCAAGTGGCATTTCCCGTGGAGGTTACAGGCGGGCCGTCCGTCATAGGGGCGGGAGACGATCCCGTTATCGGCCACCCACCAATGCCAGCCGAGCTTTTTGAATCCCCGCGCCATGGTTTCTCCCACTTTCCCCAGCGGCAAAGGCGGCGTGGGACGGGGAGAGCGCGGGGGATTCGCCGGGTCGCCGGCCAAGCCCGATACCCCCATCATGCGGTCATTCAGGTCGTAGTAAGGTTCAAGGTCCTGATAGGTGATCGGCCAGTCGTCGGCCACTGAGTCCAGCGTCCGAACGCGAAAGTCAGAGGGAAGGAAGCGGGGAAAATGGGCCGTGTAGTGAATGGTGCTGCCGCCTACGGCGTTAAACATGAAAATCCTGGGAGGACTGGTCCCCGCTTCTACGACGGGGTAGTCCTCGGGTCGCTTGCGACCGTTTGGGCTGAAGCCCCACCGGCCCCGGAACGCTTGCGCTTCGCAATCAGGCCGCGTAGCGGGATATTCGGCGGGATTCACCCAGTCGCCCTGCTCGAGACACACGACCTTCGCGCCCTGCTCGGCGAGCCGCCAAGCAACCGCCGCGCCCGCCGCACCGGAGCCGATTACCAGTACATCGGCGCGTTCCTCTGACATGGCCTCTACTCCCTCCTTGTTGCGGAGAAGTTTTTTACGCCCCGGTTCACCCTACCCTTGGCTTTTCCCCATGCCGTGGGAGCTTCGGCCGGCGGGCCGCGAAGGAGGGGCCACCCACCCCCTCGCAGCCGGCGGCTTCAGCCGGGCACGCTGCAATCCGACGACCGAAAGCTCGCCCCTGCATCACGGTACTTCGCGGTAAAACTTCGGCATCTTGCGGACGTTCGCGAGGATCGATTCGTCAAACGGTTTCATCGCCGGACCGGCCTCGTTGGTCGCATAGAAGTGGTAGCCGATCTTCGGCCAAACCTTGGGGTTGGTGTAATAGGATTCATAAACCAGGTCCCGCAGTATGGCGAAAAGATTCGGGCGTTCGCCGGATTGGAACGTCCCGCCCTGGCTGCTTTCCGCTGCCGACTCTTTTTCGAAAGCCGCGAGCAGGGCTACCTTTTCCGCCGAACCGAGGTGGGAGAATGATTTGCCGTGAGCCGACTGGGCAGACCGTTCAAGACGCGCCAGCGCGGCCTGGGTGTGTTGGCGCAGGTCGGCCTCATCGCCCAAAACGACTTCGATGTAGCCGATGCCGCCGATCTGGCTTGGTGCCGGCATATTATCGACGGCGGGGATGATCTCATCAGCGGCCGCGCGCAGGTTCTCCCTCTCCGGCATGGAGAGGATCTTCGTGCCGCCGCCTAGACTTTCAGCCTTGGCGGCTTTGGCCCAAAGGGCCTGAACGCCGCCGGGCAGAAGCGGAGCCGAACTGCCCAGCACGACCAAGGAGCCCTTCAGGCCACCTGCAAGAATCTTGCGGCGAGTCATCTTTTTTCCCATCTTTCGCCTCCGAGTTCGCTCCCTGGGAGCGCTATGAAATCTTATCCTGCCGCGGCATTCTTCCTCCGCGAGTCATGGAGCCTACGCAGTGCCTCCCGAGTACTGAAAACTCAGGAATCAAGGACTGAATCAGCTAAGGTAAACGCCCGCATTGTACTGCGGGCGCAGGGAGGATTCAATGGAACTCTGTTTCAGACCTTGCCGGGGGTGGGTTCAAGCAATCCACAGGCCATTGGGATAGGGATTCCTCTCTTGTTCCGGCGTTGAGCCGATGCTAGGCTGGCTCGGAACGTTCGTGGTTGCATTCTAAGACCGATACCCGGAATATGAGTCCTGGACTCGCCAGAAGTGACCCTCGTTGGGTATTAACCCTGGATGTCGGCACCTCATCCGTGCGCGCCATTGTCTTTGATTCGGGTGGACGGGCGGTGCGAGGACTGAGCGCGCAGAATCCTTATTCGTTCCGCACGACCCGGGACGGCGGCGTGGAGATGGACGTTGAGGAATTGCTGGGGTGGGTGGTCGAGGCCATCGACCGGGTGATAGGGCGTGCCGGCGGGCGAGCGAGGCGGATTGCGGCGGTAGGCGTCAGCACCTTTTGGCACAACGTCATCGGCATCACCGCCCAGGGGCGGCCGGCCACGCCGATATATAGCTGGGCCGACACCCGTTCCCAGCAAGTGGCCCAGCGCCTGCGCGAGCGGTTGAACGAGCGGCGCGTACAGGCTCGGACGGGGTGCCTGCTCCATGCCAGTTATTTACCGGCCAAGCTGCTCTGGCTTTCCGAGGCGCACCCTCGGCGTTTCGAGCGCTCGGCGCGGTGGATGTCTTTCGGAGAATATCTCCTCTTCCGTTTCCTGGGTCAGGCGACGTGCAGCTTGTCGATGGCTTCCGGTTCCGGGCTGTTCCATCAGAAGGAGAAGCGCTGGGATGAAGAGATCCTGCAGGTCCTGCCCGTATCGGCCGAACAACTCTCTCCCTTGGTGGACCTGGGAAATTCTCTGCACGGATTGAGGCGAGAGTGGGCGCGGCGTTGGCCGGTGCTGGATGGCGTGCCCTGGTTTCCCGCTCTCGGCGACGGGGCCTGCAGCAATATCGGCAGCGGTTGTTCCTCGCAGGATCGCGTAGCGTTGATGGTGGGCACCTCGGGGGCCTTGCGGGTGCTTTGGAAGGGCGCACCTGCCGAGCCGCCCCCGGGCCTTTGGTCTTATCGGGCAGACAGCCGACGGGTGCTGATGGGTGGGGCGCTCAGTAATGGAGGCTCGCTGATTGCCTGGATGGAACAGGTGTTTCGGTTGGGTTCCCGCGCGGCTCGGATGCGTCAGCTCACTCGGATGGCTCCCGACTCTCACGGACTTACCGTGCTCCCGTTCTTGGCCGGTGAGCGCAGCACGGGATGGCACGGAGAGGCCCGAGGGACGGTAGCCGGTTTAAGTCTCAACACGAATCCCTATCACATCCTTCAGGCGGGCATGGAGGCGGTGGCCTTTCGCTTCCGCTCGATCTATGACAGATTGAACAGGGTTCTGGGGAAGACCGAGGAAGTGATCGCGTCCGGGGGTGCGCTTCGCTATGAGCACGCCTGGAGGCAGATGATGGCGGACGTCCTGGAGCGTCCCGTAATACTCTCCTCCGAGGCGGAACCCTCCAGTCGCGGTGTGGCTCTGCTGGTGCTGGAGGCCCTGGGCATATTGCCGGATGTGGGATCAGCCCCGGCCGCTCTCGGGCGCGTATATTTGCCCAGGCCCGAGGCTTCTGAAATCTATCGGGTAGCTTTCAGCAGACAGAACGCGCTCTATGAAAAATTGATTGTGTAAGCCTCGGAATCCATGGCGTTCTGAGAATTCGCCCGGAGAGCCTGGGGCGCAGAAAAGGGAGGTCTTTCATGGTCATAGGAATGGTCGGACTTGGCCGAATGGGTGCCGCCATGTCCCAACGTCTGCTCCAAGGGGGACATGACGTGGTGGTCTATGACCCCATGGCGGAAGCGATCTCCCGCGTGGAGGGAGTCGGCGGCAAGGGGACTGCCTGCTTGAAAGAGTTGGCCGAAAAACTGGCTCCACCCCGCGCCATCTGGCTTATGGTGCCTGCCGGTGAGCCCGTAACGGAGGTGATTCAACAGTTACTGCCCCATCTCCAGCAAGGCGATACGCTGATTGATGGGGGGAACTCCAACTTCAGGGATTCGGAACGGCGCAGCCGGGAGCTGGGTGAACGAGGCGTCCAGTTTCTGGATGTGGGGACCAGCGGTGGCGTATGGGGACTCAAGGAGGGCTACTGCCTGATGATCGGGGGTCCTGAAGAGGAGTTCCGCCGGCTCGAACCCGTATGGAAGACTCTGGCTCCCGAAAACGGCTATGCCTATGTGGGGCCCAGCGGGGCAGGCCACTTCACCAAGATGGTACACAACGGCATTGAGTACGGAATGCTTCAGGCGTATGCCGAGGGCTTCGAGATTCTCAAGTCCAGCGAGTACCGGCTGGACTTAGGTGGTCTGGCACGACTATGGAACCACGGGAGCGTCATCCGGTCCTGGTTGCTGGAGCTGGCGGAGAGTGCTCTGAACAAGGACCCCCAGTTGGACCGGATTCGGGGTTATGTGGAAGATTCGGGTGAAGGCCGGTGGACCGTATTTGAGGCCATTCATCAAAACGTTCCGGCACCGATTTTGACCCTTTCCCTGTTGGCCCGTTTTCGCTCGCGACAGGAGGATTCCTTTGCCGCTAAGGTCATCGCCGCCCTGCGCAACGAGTTCGGAGGGCATGCGGTAAAAGGGGCGGGGAAATAGGCCTTTTGCTCCTATCTCGGAGGAAATTCCCATTCCTGCAAGACTTTCGAATTTAGAAATGAGTGTTCCTGTGCGGCAGTGTGCAAGCCAGCGAACCCCGGTTGCTGGATCACCTGTGCTAATATTCACGGTGGGAGAACCGCTAGGAGAGCAACCGTAATTTCTCCAAGGAGTTTTCTCTTCCGATCTGCCCTATGCGTGTAGGCCTTTTACACTTCCTTCGCAAAAACGTTTTCCTGGTGATTCCGGTCTTTATAGCCTGGGGGTCCTGATCGAGGGTGCCTACCGGCGTAACGGGGACGAGGGTGCCCCTGATGTTGAGGCCATACCCGAGGTGGTGGGTTTGCCTCCGGTTCGGTACGTGGATAAGTCCTCCTGGGTCTATTTGAGTGACTACCTGTCGCAGTTAATGCGGAGTGCTGTTCCATCCCTGGCGCTGGTGGGGCGTCAGGCGACAACGGGGGTATTCGTTGAGCCGGACGTGCTCGTGACTTCCCTGGAGGCCGTGGAGACGACCCAAGCCCAAGCCACGCAGGTCGAATTGCCGGACCGGGTGAGGACCTTGGGAAGGGTTTTGGGAATGGATGAGGAGTCGGGCTTGGCCGTGATTCAGTTAAATTCCGGGATCTCTCGCCAGCAGATGTCTCCGGGGACGTCCGAAAATGGACTCGGTTGGGTCGTGGCCCTGGGGCTGAATAAGATGGCTTCCCCTGTGATGTCGTTCGCTCTGCTTACCTCTCCGGGTTCCGGAATGTTGCCGGCGAGCCTTCCCTTTACGTCCGCGGCAGCCATTCATCGGCCCGTGGGGTCGAGAGGCGCCGCCGTAGTCGATATCGATGGCCGATTGCGGGGCTACCTTCCGGCGGACCCGACCCGGCAGGCCGTGTGGGGCAATCGCTTGAGCGAGTTGGTGCGGCAGTTGAAGGCCCAAGGCCGTATTCTGCGTCCTTGGATAGGGCTGGAAGTATCCCGGATCGATCCCGCTATTCTGAATCATTTGAAGTTGTCCTCCGGTCTTTTGGTCGCTGCGGTTTTCCCACAGGGTCCGGCTTGGCGAGCCGGCATAAAACCGGGAGACGTTCTGGTGGAGGTCAATCAGCATCCAATCCAGACTGCCGAAGAATACAGAGGCATCCTGCTAAGTCTTTCCGAGGGTGCATCCTGCCAACTCCAGTTGATGCGTCGAGGCCGGACCCTCTCCCGCACGGTTACCGTTCGCCTGCGTTCAGAGCAGCGGCGACTGGCCGCTGGGGGAACCTGGGTCCCTTCTTTGGGAGCCGCGTTAAAGCGGGAGCGGCGGACGCTTTCCGTAGGCGTGGGGAAGCTCTCCGGCTTGCAAGTCGCTTTTCTGGAAGCCGGAGGTCCCGCCTTCGCTGCGGGCATTCGGAAAGGGGATTTGCTTCTGGCTCTGGACCAACGAGCCTTGATGAGCCCGAATCATCTCCGCCGTCGATATGAACGGTCCTCCCGGCAAGAGTTTTTGGTAAAACTTTTACGCGGTGAGAAACAGCACCTGATTCTTTTGAAAAAAGCGGCGCCCGATGAAGCTCCTTAGCATTCCCAGGGGTTCCCTGCTCAGGAGTCGAGCCAAAGAGTTGACGCGGCTTTTTCAGCTACCTTTTCTTCCCGAAGAAAACTTTTTAATCCTTCTTTCGATTGTCCTGGGAGGCCTCACGGGGATCTGTTCGGTGGGATTCATTTATTTGTTGCGGATTACCCACCGGTTGTTTTTTCCTCCATTGCCTCCGGGCTGGATGTTTTCGGTCCTGCTCAGGTAGTCGTGTTGCCGGCATTGGGAGGCCTGATCGTGGGACCCCTCATATGGAAGTATGCCCGGGAAGCCAGAGGCCATGGGGTGCCGGAGGTGATGAAGGCGATCCTGACTCGCGGCGCCCGCATTCCCCTTCGCGTGGGGGTGGTCAAGATACTTGTTTCGGCGGTCACCATCGGTTCCGGAGGGACCGCGGGCCGCGAAGGTCCCATGGTTCAGATCGGGGCCACACTGGGCTCGGGATTGGGGCAGCTTTATCGCCTGTCCAGTAATCATCTTCGAACGTTGGTGGCCTGCGGTGCTGCCGGAGGCATTGCGGCAACATTCAATGCGCCGATTGCCGGAGCCATCTTTGCCCTGGAAGTCCTGATGGGCCAGACCTCGCCGGCGTTTCTTTTAGTGCTGTTAAGTTCGGTAACTTCCTCGATTGTGAGCCGGAGCCTGTTGGGCAATTTCCCTGCTTTCCTGGTGCCGCCGTATGAGTTGGTGAGCTCCTGGGAGATTCTTCTGTATGTCCTTTTGGGTCTGCTGGCCGCCTTGGCGGCCCGTCTCTTCGTTCTCACCTTATACCGGGCGGAAGAAATATTTGAGAAATGGAGTTTTGTTCCCTACCTGAAGCCTTGTGTGGGCGGGCTGGCCGTGGGGATTGTCGGGCGTTTCCTGCCGGAAGTCTTCGGCAACGGGCTGCCGGCAGTGGAGTCCGCGCTGTGGGCTCGTCTGACGCCGAGTCTCCTTCTGGTATTGTTTGTGGCCGAGATCTTCTGCAATTCCTCCACATTGGGCTCGGGCGGTTCGGGAGGAGTCTTTGCCCCCGCCCTTTATATCGGAGCGATGCTGGGAGGCGCCTTCGGGTCCCTGGTCCATTATCTTTGGCCTGCCAGCACGGCGGGTGCGGGTGCCTACGCGTTGGTGGGAATGGCGGCGGTGTTCGGTGGCGCTGCCCGCGCCCCCCTATCGGCCATCCTGATTCTGTTCGAGATGACCAACGACTACCAGATTATCCTGCCGCTGATGGCCGCCACGGTGACCAGCGTTTCCCTCTCTCAGAGGCTTTCTCCCGACAGCATTTACACGCTGAAACTCCGCCAAGCCGGCCTTGTATTCGACCACGGCGGAACAGGAGCAGAGGAGAAAGCACCCGCCTCGTAAGGTCTCGGATTCGGGTTCCTTCCCGGGCGTGTGGTGAGGGAGGGAGATTCCGAGTCATGTCCCCCAACATAACCCTTCCGATGACACATCTCCGCCGGTGACTTCGGGGTTAAAGTCCCCCGGCGTCTTTCCAGAGATTGCGGGCGAAGTCCATATAATCGGTGAAGGCACGGGTGAAGTTCGTGACGGAATCATATTGCAGCCGCCGGACCAGGTATGCGAACTCGCGCGAATCCGACGGGGGCAGGGTGAGGTCTTGGGCGTGGCCCCGCACGACGCGAAGCGCATCGATCAGTTTTCTCAGAAAAGCATAGGTGTCACGGAGTCGCGTGGTCTGTTCTTGGTTGAGGTGACCGGCCTTGCGGAGCCGGTCGAGGGCCTCCCAGGTGTTCTCGGTTCGGACACTGGGATCCCGATGGCCGGCGGCAATTTGACGGGTCTGGACGAAGTATTCGACATCCACCAGTCCGCCAGGGCTGAACTTTGCACTCACTTGACCCGAGCCGACCAACTCCTTCGCCTGACGGCGACGCAAGTGTAGAATCCCTTCGTAGTCGAGAGGATCGCCCGAATAAACGAAAGCGTCTCGCATTTTCAAGATCGCCTCTCCGAGGGAAGCGTCACCTGCCATGGGACGAAGTTTCACCAGAGCCATCCTTTCGAATTGCCGTGCATCCCCTCCCTGAGTGTAGTAGTGCCGGAAGGTCTCCTGTGAGCAGGCCAGCTTGCCGGCGTTTCCGTGCGGGCGGAGTGCGAAGTCGATCGCAAAGATACCTGCGCGCCGCGAAGGAATCATGGTTGAGAAGTTTTGGACCCACTCCTGAAAAAAGTGAGAGTGGCTGACCGGGTTGGGACCTTGAAGGGTACCCTCGTTTTCATATACGAAGATCAATTCCACGTCGGAAGCAAACCCCATTTCACGCCCCCCGAACTTTCCCAGAGCACTCACGCACCAGGCACAGGGCCCGCCGTCGGGTCTGAGAGGCTTGCCCATTCGCTCCTGGAGATTTTGGAAACTCAGGTTGGCGGCCTTCGAGATCACCGCTTCCGCCAGATCAGAAAGCTCGGTAGAGAAGTCCAGAAAATCGATCCGGTGCGTAAGGTGACGCAAGTCGATCCGGAACATCTCTTGGTCCTTGAACCGGTTGAGACGGGTTCGGGCGTCGGTTTCCTGCGGAGATTCCTCCAGTTGTTGCTCGAGTTGGTCGCGGAGTTGAACCGGTGTCTTTCTTCCCTCCAGTGCGGGCATGTTCTGGAGAATGGGAAAGAGGTTCTCGTGCTGGAGACGCAAGAAGTCATCCCAAAGGAACCGGCTTACTCCCATCAGGTCCGCGAGTGTCCCCAGGACCGCGTCCGACTCTAGGCTTTTCAGTTCGGAGGTCCAATCTTTTCGCGCAAGCATCTGGCGGCTCAGGGCCGTGAACTGGTGAAGAGCTTGCGCGGGATTGGGAGAGCGGGGGAGAAGATGGGTGAATTGTTTAATCAGCGAGGCTGCGACACGCAGTTCGAGGAGCCGATCTTCGTCCAAGATCTTGTTGCCGTTCGAATCCGTTACCCAAAATGTATCGTGCACTTCGCCGCTGGGGGTACGAATTTTCACGCGCTCGATGTTAACGTTGAGCAGTGCGAGTGCATTGGTAAACTCGAACAGAAACCCGAGCGTGTCGGTCGAGTGGATTCGCAAGCAGGTGCAACCCGAGGAAGACGTGTTGTCCACCGTGACGGTGAGAGGAGGCAGCAGCGACGTTGAGGGGTCTGTTGTGGACGCCGTTGCGCTGAGCTGGTCAAGGACCCTTTCACGGGCTCCCCAAAGGTCTCCTGTGCTTATCAATTTTATCCATGTTGCCAACCTGTCCCGAAAGATTTCCCAGAACTTGTCGTCTTCCCTTCCCGATCCACGGATGCGGAAGATATCCAGTACCTTTTGGGTAAGTTGTACTTGACTCGGACGTATTCGAAATGGGGCCCGCCGAGGATACCTCGCGGCTGAAGAACGAGGTTGTGGGGGTAACGCGAAGCGCAGAGTGAAAACGTCACCGCTCTGAATGCTCATCCCATGCGTGGTGAACAGGCTGGCAAGGATCGAAAGAGTTCCGATACAGTCCGCGGTTACGACGGTGATCACCCAGGAGTCCGGGCCTTCCTTGCGGACGAGCATCTCAAGGTCAACGGGGCGGCGAATTCGGTCGAGAAGCTCCGCATAACGCGAACGGTCCAGGGCCGGCAGACGTTCGTATTCCGGTCCCAGTTGCGCTCGCAACGTCTCCTCGGTTCGAGATATTCCCATCTTCTGCTTGCTCCCCTTTCACCGGAGAAACCGATCGAAGATACTCCGAACTTGGCGAGCTTTGGTCTTGTAGCTTTCCTGGAATGCCTGTACTGCGTCCGGACCCTGAAATCCCAGGGTCCAGGCCAGGCGCTTCAGCTCGGCGTCGTTACGAGGCAGGCGATACACCTGCCGATTTTCCATAAGCTGAAGGCGATGTTCGACGGTGCGAAGAAAGATATAGGCCTCTCTCAGGTCACCCGCATCCCCTTGCGTGAGATGTCCTCTCCGGGTCAATCGGGCCAAGCCATCGAGGGTATTGGCGGAGCGGACTTCCGGTTGGGAGGTCCCGTGCTCGAGTTGCAGAGCTTGCACCAGGAATTCAACGTCACGGATTCCGCCCGGAGCCAGTTTGACGTGGCCCGGCTCCTGACCGCGAAGGCGCAACTGTTTTTCAATCCGCTCCTTCAGTCGGAGGACCTGCTGCCGAGCTTGGGCTGCCTGGCCAAAAAGGAGCGGAGATATTCTTTCCAGCAGTTGCTCCCCCTTTTCTATAGGTCCTGCAACGGCCCGCGCCTTCAACATGGCCTGCCGTTCGGCCGGGTGAGCTTCGGAGGCCAGGTACTTTTCAAGGGTTCCAGCCGAGACCACCAACGCCCCGGAGGCACCGTAGGGCCGTAGAAGCAGATCCACCCGGTAGAGAAATCCTTCCGCGGAACTTTCGGTGAGGACTTGGGTGAGAGAACGAGCTAGGTTCGTCGCCGCCTCCATTTCGCTTCCGTCTCCCGAAAGGAAGACCAAGTCGATATCGGAGCTGTAGTTCAGCTCTCCACCGCCCAACTTGCCCAGGGCCAGGACCAGCAATTCGGTACCGGGCATCTGGCGGGAAACAATTTTCAGGCACTGCTGGACCACAGCCTCGGCCAGCCGGGATAGCTGTTCGACCGTTTGTTCCAGGTCAAAGAGGCCCCGCAGGTCGGCGGCGCCGATTCGCAGCATTTCGCGGCGGCGGAAACGACGGACGGCATCGAGTTGGGTTTCCTCGGAATGGAAGGGTGAGCAGCTCACCTCCAAGTCTTGCAGGAGCTCTTCGCGAGTTTTGGGGCTGCGCAAATGGGCGGTGTTGCTCAGGAAATCAAAGTACTCGGGGTTTCGCACCAACCCGTCGGCCAGGTATGGGCTGGCGGAGACGATGTAGAGGAGGGCATCCAGCGCCGCCGGATTGTCCGCAAAGAACTGATAGAGACCACGCCGTGAGCCAAACGCGAGAGCGAATCGAGCAAAGTTGTTCAGGGCCGCGTCCGGGTCGGGACATGCCTCCAGAGAATCGAAAAGCCGGATGGGGAACGGAATCACGGTGCCCTCCTTGGGTCTGGGTCAGGACATGCCTCTAGGGAATCGAACAGTTCCGAGGCATGGCGTTCGAGCGTCAGCCGTTCGCCTTCATCTCCGGCCAGATCATCCAGCCGCGCGCGCCGCATCCTCGTCCCGGAAACGGATTCGGCGAATTCCTTCCTCCAGTCCGGGCGAAAGCATAATATGATTATACTTTGATTCCCCGGCAGCGGTCGGAGGATGCAATCCAGGACTTCCCGTCCGTACCTTCACGAATGGAGGCTGTGGGCAAGACGAAAAAGCAATAATAGGAGGTGATAAGGTATGGCAAAGAAAGTTCAAAAGACGGAACAAGAGTGGCGAAACCTCCTCTCGCCGGATCAGTTTTCCATCTGTAGAGAAAAGGGGACCGAAAGTCCGTTTACGGGTGAATACAACCATTCGAAAGAAAAAGGCGAGTATCAGTGTGTTTGCTGCGGGACGAAATTGTTTACGTCGGGCACCAAATTCGACTCGGGCAGCGGATGGCCGAGTTTCTGGTCGCCTGCTATTCCCGGGAATGTCAGGACCGAAGACGACTTCAGCTATGCAATGCATCGCATCGAGGTCCTCTGCGATGCCTGCGACGCCCACCTCGGCCATGTCTTCGACGACGGGCCCGAGCCCACCGGCAAGCGCTACTGTATCAATTCCGCTTCCCTGAAGCTTGTCAAGACGGACGAGCAGTCCTGAGATGGGCCGGGAGGGTCTCACCTCAACCCTCAGTCATTAGGGCGGGTTTTTACCGGCACCCAACTTGATCGTAAGGCCGAAACCGAGGCGGAAATTCGCCTCTCAGGCTCCTGGGAACCGGGCAGGAAGGAAGTCGGCCCGAAGGGCGCGCAGGGCGAGGCGTCCGCCAAGACTCAAATCCACGGCTCCTCGGAATGCCTATGGCGAGGAAAAGCAAATTCACGCTGTTTCTTCTTTTGCCTTCGGATCTGACCGCGGACCAGGATACCGGGTATTGCAGAATCGGGTCTTCCACTTGCAGCTGGTCTTAGACGTCGGATAGATGGTCGAGTTTGCCCGTGTTGTCGCCCAGCGATTCGATGGGCACTCCGATACGGTCCAGCATCGTCACATAGAGGTTGGTCATGGGAGTTTCCGTCGGGAAGCGGACGTGCCGTCCCGTATGGAGGGTACCGCGGCCGAGTCCGGCTACCAGAACGGGCAAGTCGTGATGAGTGTGTTTGTTCCCATCCGCCAAGCCGCTGCCGTACACGACAATGGAGTGGTCCAGTAGCGAGCCTTCGCCGTCCTGAGTGGACCGGAGTTTTGCGAGGAAGTAGGCGAGCTGTTTCACATGGTAGTGATTGATCTTGGTGATGTCGTCGATTTTTTCCTGGTCCCCTTTGTGATGGGTCAGGCCGTGGTGGGCGTCCGAAACTCCGATTTCCCGGTAAGTGCGGTTGCTGCCCTCGCGGCCCAGCATGAAGGTGGTGATGCGGGTCAGGTCCGTCTGGAAGGCTACTACCTGGAGATCGAACATTAAGCGGACGTGCTCGGCAAAATCGATCGGAATACCGTCGGGGCGGTCGATGGTCGGCGTCTTCTGCTGGATGTCTCGTTCGGTGATCTCAATTCGTCTTTCGATATCCCGGACTGCGTGGAGATATTCATCGAGCTTGCGGCGGTCGGTAGGCCCCAGATCCATCTTCAACCGCCGCGCATCTTCACGTACAAAATCCAGGATGCTGGTGTTGTAGCGCGCACGCTTGGCGCGAGTGGCGGGGTCCTCGGCGCCGTCGGCCGGGCCGAAGAGCCTCTCAAAAACCGATCTCGGGTTGACTTCCGGCGGCAGGGGAGAGTTCTCAGAACGCCAGGAAATACTGTTGCTATAGGCGCAACTGTAACCGGAGTCGCAATTGCCCACCTGCCGGCCATGTTCGATTCCCAGCTCCAAGGAAGCGAACCGCGTGCGGTTGCCGAGTGCCTGGGCCGCCACCTGATCCACCGAAATCCCGTTTCGAATATCGGCCCCGTTGGTTTTCTTGGGGTGCACTCCGGTCAGGTAAGACGCGGCGGCACGAGCGTGGTCACCCGGCCCGTCGCCCAAGGCACGGCCGTTGTTATGCGTCAACCCGGAGAGCAGCATCCAATCCTTCCGGTAAGGTGCCAGAGGTTCCAGGACGCGCGTCATGGCGAACTGGGACCCTTCGGTCGCGGGCGTCCAGCCTTCCATGATGATGCCGTTGGGAACATAGGTAAAAGCCAACCGGCACGGCGCGGCGGTTTTCTGTTGGCTCGCGGTCGCAAAGGCGGGAACCATCGCGTCTAAAAACGGCAGAGCAACGGCGGTTCCCAGACCGCGCAAGAAACTACGTCTCGGCAGATACCTGGGTGTCATCCTCTTCCTCCCTCTCCTCGGCGCATCCGGAATGGCATGCTTTGGACGATCTCCAGCACCAGGCGGGAGAATCGGTAGCCGTCCTCGCGCAACCGGCGCACAATCTCATTTACGGTAGGCTTATCATAGCGTTCGAGACCCCTGCCTAAGGCATAGGTTAACATCTTTTCGGTCAGGCAGCGCGCAAACTCGTCTTTTCTGGCCTTTAAGAGAGCTTTCAACTCCTGGGGCCGGGAGAAGGATTCCCCGGTAGGAAACGCGCCGGAGGCATCAATGGGGAACTTTTGCTCGTGGGTGCGCCAGGCGCCGATCGCGTCGTAGTTCTCAAGCCCGAAGCCCAGCGGATCAATCCGCGCGTGGCACACGGCGCAACTGGGATGGGCGCGATGCTGCTCCAACTGTTCCCGCAACGTGCCGTGAAGTCCGACTTGGGCCTCGTCCAGCTCGGGCACCTCGGCGGGCGGAGCAGGGGGCGGCGTGCCCAGAACGTTCTCCAGCAACCACTTTCCGCGCAAGACGGGCGAGGTGCGCGTCGGATAGGAGGAAACCGTGAGGATGCTCGCCTGCGTCAACACCCCGCTGCGCTGCCCACCGTCAAGCTCCACCCGACGGAATTGTTTCCCTACCACTCCTTCCACTCCGTAATGTCTCGCCAGGCGCCCGTTGAGAAACGTGAACGGCGCGTCCAGAAAGTCCAGGATGCTGCGGTCCTCCCACATGACCGTCGCAAAGAAGAGCTCCGTTTCTCGACGCATGGCGTTGCGCAGGGGATCGTCGAAGCTCGGGAAGCGATCCGGGTCCGGCGCGACGCTTTCGAGATTCCGTAGCTGCAACCACTGACCGGCGAAATTCTCCACCAAGGCCCACGACTTCGGGTCTTGCATCATTCGCCGAACCTGCGCCTCCAGAGATTCCGCCTCTCTCAGCCTGGACTCCGCCGCGGTCCGAAACAGGTCATCGTCCGGCAGGCTGCTCCAGAGGAAGTAAGAGAGCCGCGTGGCCAGCTCGTAATCGCTGACTTCATGGAACGCGGCCGGGTCGTTGGGATCGGGGTCCTGCTCGATTCGAAATAGAAAATGGGGCGAAACCAAAATGGCTTTGATCGCCTGCTGAATCCCCTGCGCGAAGGAATCTCCTTCTCTTTCCGCCGACTCGACCAGGGGCAGAAGGGCTTCCATCTCTCCCGGACCGACGGGTCGTCGATACGCTCGGGGGAGCAGGTTGTTCAGAATCCTGCGCGCGCAGTCGGGTTGATAGGCGCCCTCGGGATCTCCGCAGACCATGATTCGCTTGTGAGCTTCGGTAAGCGGCGGAGGCTTCGGATTGAAAGGGCCATTGATTACGAAGTAGTCCACAAAGAGCTTACGCTCTTCCCCCAAAGGATCGTTGGGATCCTTCTTTATCACCAGATTCTCCATCCCATCGACGGGAAACTCAGCCGACAGACGGTGGTTGCCGGCCTCGACTCGCAAGGAAAGGTCGAACATGCCGCGTTCATATTGATCCGGCTCGACCTGGAAAACTTTTACCGATTGGCCATCCACGGAGACGGCCATGTGGGCGGGAGCCGGAAGGGGCGGTGGAGGTTGCCCTTCCTTGGGTCGGTATCGCCGGTCCACCACGCGGATGCGAAGCTCGTATTCGGCATCGACGGGAAACTCGTGTACAACCGCAAGCGCGCCCTCGGGAGAGTAGGCAATGCCGTTGTCATCGCCGGGGGTCGCTTGATCGATGCGCGGAGACAGATATTTTGTCAGCGTGGGACGGATGCGGGGACGGACGACGATGGCTGAGCGGACGATCTTTTCGGCCGCCGCCAGGTACTTTTCCATCAGCAGAGGTGAGAGCGATAAGACGTCGCCGATGTTGTCGAATCCGTAGCCGGTGTCGTCGGCGGGGAAATCATCAGCGGGACGAAAGCGAACGCCGAGAAGATCACGAACCGTGTTGTTGTACTCGACGCGGTTGAGGCGGCGGGCGGTGACCCGGCCCGGATCGGGGCTGCGGTCTTGCTCGGAGGTTTCCAACTGCGACTCAATCCACCCGAGAACGGCCCGCACTGCTTGCGGGTCAGGGCGCGGGCGACCCAGAGGAGGCATCTCTCCCCGGATGAGCTTGCCGTGCACCCTCTCCCAAACTTCAATGTGCTTGGCGGCTGCCTTGGCGTTACGGAATCTGTCGAGGCGCAAGTCTCCTGCCCGTTGCTTCTTGTTGTGGCATGGGAGGCAATTCTTGACGAGGAAAGGCCGCACCGTCTTGCGAAAGGAAGGAGCCGGCCCGCCGGTCGGGTCGGCTGACGGCATCATCCTGGGGATGAGTGCCGAAACACCCAGCGTCGCAAGCAGGACGGAGATTTGCAAAAAGCGAGGATTCATTTCAACGGCAAGGCAACAAAGATGCTACCCAAACAAGCCCGCATCCATGGGGCCGGTTGCATCCGGTCTTCTTCTGCCCCTTCACGTTTCCACGTGAGAAATTACCCACTTGCAGAACCCCATCTTAGGTCCATCCCGGATGCAAGTCAACGTGAACTGCCCGGCGGCGAGACGGAGAACGTATCTGCGATACCGTCCGTCCATCTTGGGTCTCTGGCTGTGAGGCCGCGGATCACTTCAGCATAGCGGTTTGCTGTGGCCGGCCCCAAAGCGTGAATTCAGGGCGTCCGAGAGGTCCGCCGCCCGTGGTGCCAAGCAGCAGACTGGCGACGTAACCGATCCCGGCGCAGCCGCCAAAACAGAAGGGGAAGTAGTAGATGAAGTGCAGGTCGGTGCCTTGTTGAAGCCAAACCGTCGCGGGGACGGCGACCAGCAAGCCGATGAGCCAACCACGAAAGTTGACGCGCCGGGTCAGCATGCCCAATAAAAACAAGGCCAGGATCGGCGCGCCAAACAAACTCAGAACCGCAGACGAAACCTTGAGAATCTGTCCCACGCCGGAAACATAGAATGCGACGCCGGTCGCAAAGCTTCCGAGGAGCAGGGTCAAAATCCGAGCGAGTTTCACGTCCTGCTGCTCGCTGCGGGCCCGGGTGCGTAAGGGTCGAACGAAGTCGTTGATGAGAACGGTCGCCACGGAATTGATCCCCGAATCCATGCTGGACATCGCGGCCGCAAAGATGGCGGTGATCAACAGACCGGAAGCACCCTGGGGAAGCGCGTGCATGATGTAATAAGGCAGGACCCGATCGTCCGTGATCCCTGCACCCAGTTCAGAAGGAAAACTTTGGAAGTAGGCGAACAACGCAAGGCCCACGTATAGCAGCAGGCTCACGATGAACATTTGGGCCATGGCATTGAAAATTGTGGCCCGGGCCATGCCGCGAAACGTCTTGATCGCCAGAAGTCGTTGCACGGTGACTTGGTCGGTGCCGTAATCGTGCATCTCCTGGAAGAAATAGGAAACGAGCACGGCGATTCCGGTCATTTCCGTGAAGTTGAATCGCCAGTCGAAGACGTGTATGTGATCGGTTGTGCGAGCGATTTCCCAGATGGAAACCACCCCACCCGGGACCGAGGCCGTCAGGTTGAGGGCCACCCACAAGGCTCCCCCCACCAGGACCAGAAACTGCACGAGGTCCGTCCATAACACCGCCGAAAGTCCGCCCAATGCCGTGTAGGCGGTGGCAAGGATTCCCATCAGGAAAATCGCCGCCCAGAGCGGAATCCCGGTGACGGTGGCCAGCGCCAGCGCGGGCGCATAGATCACTGCGCCAAGCCACCCTATCCGGGCCAGTAAGAAAAGCCCGGAGACCGTCAGTCGGGCCGGTTGCCCATAGCGATGCAGCACGTATTCGTAGTGTACTGTCCCGGTAATAAGCGATATATTAATGGGCAACCTTTGGCCTCTGGAGGTATGCCCATGCCACGCGGTCGCCCCGTTACTCCCCTCACTCTCAGTGAGAGTGAGGAATCGGAACTGGGGAGCCTCGCCCGCTCCCGAACCTTGCCGCATAGTCTGGTGCTGAGGGCCCAGATTGTGCTGGCCTGCGCCGAAGGCGTTCCCGGCTCTACCGTGGCCCGGCGTCTGGGTGTCACCAATACGACCGTGGGCAAGTGGCGAAAGCGCTATCGTGAACATGGAATCCCCGGACTACACGATGAACTGCGTCCCGGACGCCCCCGCACGCATGAGGATGAACGTGTTGCGGAAGTCATCAACACGGCCCTGCAAACCGAACCTCCCGATCGTTCGCACTGGAGCGTGCGTTCCATGGCGGAACACACGGGAGTCTCAAAGAGCACGGTCCAGCGGTGGTTCGATCTGTTCGGCGTCCAGCCGCATCGCCAGCGGCATTTCAAGATTTCCAACGACCCGTTCTTCGTCGAGAAAGTCCGCGACATCGTCGGTCTCTACCTCAATCCCCCGGACCACGCCGTGGTGCTCTCGGTCGATGAGAAGACCCAGGTTCAAGCTCTTCAGCGAACTCAGCCCGTTCTCCCCATGGGCCTCGGCTACGTCGAAGGCGTCACCCATGATTACAAACGTCACGGCACGACCACTCTGTTCGCGGCTCTCGATGTGGCCACCGGGAGAGTCATCACCCGCTGTAAACCGCGACACCGTCATCAGGAGTTCCTCACTTTCCTGCGTCAGATCGACGGCAGTGTGCCGCACAACCTCGACGTCCATCTCATCGTCGATAACTACGCTACTCACAAACATCCCAAAGTCCGCGCTTGGCTCGCTCGGCGTCCCCGCTACCACGTTCATTTCACCCCAACCTATGCGTCCTGGCTCAACCAAGTCGAACGCTGGTTCGGCATCATTACCCAGAAGGCCATTCGCCGAGGTTCCTTCTCCAGCGTCAAGGCTCTCGTCCGTAACATCGAGCGCTTCGTCGAACATTACAACGCCAACACCAGTCCTTTCGTCTGGACCGCCACGGCCGAATCCATCCTCGCTAAGGTCGAACGACTTTGCTCATATATTTCCGGGACAGTACAGTAGGAGGTCGTCACGTTCAAGACACGATAGAAGGGATAGAAGACGAAGATCAGACACAGAGCGACAATCGGACTGAGAAACGCCAACATGAGGAGCGAGATATTTTCCCTGTAAGCCGTCCCTGGAATTCCCATGTAGGAAATGGCACTCGTGATGGAGGCAAACATGCTCATGCCTACTACCAGCCATGGCATCCTGCGGCCTGCCAGGAAGTAGTCTTCCCTCGTCTTCTGTTTGCGCGCGAACAAGGCTCCGACACCGACCATCAGGGACAGATAGGTAAACAGGATCACGTAATTCAGAGTGCCGAACCCCGTCGGAGAATCCATAGTTATCGGCCCTTTATTGTGAGTTGCTTATGAACTGCGGGCATCACGCAACGTGAAAATAGGCGCTGCAGACATGGCGCACGCCTCTGGCGTGCCGGCCCCCCGCAAAGAATCGCGAGGCGGCAAACCCGGAGGTTCACCTCACGTCGGAAGCGCCGCATCTTGCCAGACCAGGGTATCTTTCCAAGTGGAAATTCAGATTCGCCGGATTCAAGAAGCCGGTTGCGTGGGGTCTTCCCGAGCCGGGACGCCGGCGATTCCCGGAACACCGCTCTCGATCAGCATCCGGCGGGTTTTCTCGCGAAACTTGTCGCGAACGTCGCGCGTCGGTGGACGACAGCGGCTGGAAGGCAGGCCAACCAGTTCCATGCATAGCTTGTCCAGGTACCCATCGCCTCCGGTGTACTGCATCATCTCCTCCCAGAGAGCGTAGAACGGCATGGCGACGCGCACGAGCTCCTTCTGCACGCTGACGTACTCGTGGCTCTCCAGAAGATTCCAGAGCCGCACTCCCCACTGGGGCCAGTAATTACAGACGTGAACCTCGATGCCCCGAGCGCCGAGGATGTGGCTGGTAACGAACTGGAGCTGGTTGTCGATGATACAGAGACGCTCCGCGAAACGAGAGATAACCTGTTCTGATTCCATGAATTCCGCGGTGGGGACCGCCCATTTGAGGCCGACTAGTGTCCCGTCCCATATAGCAGTTTACATATGTCCACGCCCATGATCTAATCAGCGGCATGTTTGAAGCCGCCGCCGCTATTGACATCGACGAACCGACGATACGACAGCTTGAATCTCTGGTGCGTTCTGGGAATACCCCTCAGAGGGTGGCCCAGAAATGCCGGGTCCTGCTGCTGGCTCACCGTGGAGTGGCTAATTACTCGATTGCCCGGGAGTTGGGTCTGTCGCGGCCGACCGTGATTGCAGCGCGGGCCGCGTTCGAAGAGGGTGGCGTGAGCGCCCTGACTGCGAAACCGACCCGGAAGCGGTCGCGGCGCGTCCTGACGTCAGAACTGGAGCGTGCGATTCTGGACACGACGTTGAAGACTCGGCCCGCTGATGCCACCCAGTGGAGCGTCCGGACACTGGCCCAACACATGCATGTATCGCGAATGATGGTGCATCGGGTTTGGGAGCGTTTCGATATCCAGCCGCATCGGGTCGAGAAGTTCAAGATCTCGAACGATCCCCAGTTTGAGGCCAAGGTCCGGGACATTGTCGGTCTCTATCTGGACCCGCCGGACCGGGCTCTGGTGCTTTGCGTGGACGAGAAGAGTCAGATTCAGGCCCTGGACCGGACCGCTCCAATCCTGCCGTTGCGTCCCGGATTGCCCGAACGCCAGACCCATGATTACAAACGCCATGGCACGACGACTCTGTTCGCGGCTTTCAATATCGTCAACGGTAAGGTCATTGGCAGTTGCTGGCCGCGCCATCGTGGTCAGGAGTTCGTGAAGTTCCTCAATCAAATCGAGAAGGCAGTCTCTCCGGATCTGGATGTGCATCTCGTGATGGACAACTACGGCACTCACAAGGGTGCTCAAGTCCAACGCTGGCTCAAACCTCGAAAGCGCCGACGATTCCATTTTCACTTTACCCCCACCAGCAGTTCCTGGCTCAATCAGGTCGAACGTTTCTTTGGCCTCATCACCCAACGCATGATCCGGCGCGGTACGTTCCTCAGTGTTCAAGAGTTGGAGCGCTCCATCTATGCATGGCTCTCCACCTGGAACAACCAGCCGCACCCCTTCATTTGGAAGGCCACGGCTGATGTCATCCTTGACAAGGTGCAATCCTGTAAAGAATTATCTGGGACACAACACTAGGTTGGGCAGCTCGCAAAGCCGTTCAATCATCTTCAGCGAGATGTTCTGGCTTGTCCAGAAGGTGTTGTAGATCACGATTCCTATGTCTGCGGCCTCTGCCGCCGCCATGGCGTATTCGTGAAAATCTTCCTCCGTGTGCTCGTAATAATACGGCGGTGAAACCTGCACGTACTCGGCGCCGAGCCGTTCGGCAGCACGGACCAGTTCGACCAGTTCCAGGGTATTTGTCGTCTGCGCACCCATTACCACGGGAATCCTGCCGGCTGCTTCTTCGATAATCGCCTCGGCCACTCGCAAGCGCTCATAGAAACTCATCATGGGAAAATCGCCCGCCGCCCCTGCGGCGAGTATTACGCCGGTGCTTTCATTGATGCCACCCTTAATCAGAAACTGCACATGCCGCCGGATGGCCTCCAGGTCCACCTCCAGGTCTTCGTCGCGAAACAGGGTCGGAACCGTCACGTAGCACCCGGAAAGCCGATTGCGAGCTCTCTGTTGATCCATAAACAAAAAATTCTCCCTGGCAACCAGGATTTCTGCGGCTCCGCGGTAGAGACCGGACCAAGGGCACCCTTGGTCCGTCAAGCCGGACCGATCGCGGGGCCATTCTATCGATAAGCCATAGGGGGGACAAGGCGGTGTCCCCGACGGCGACCTCGATCTGCTTGTGTATCAGGCAGGCGTCTTCCACGGTTTTCTCCCAACTCCTTCCTCTCGTTGCACTTACACGGTTTTTGGGCGTCTGCTTTCGCTCGCAACGCCTACGGTTGGCCCGCTTGAGAGGCGAGTTTTCTGACGGTTTCTTGACGGTAGTTGCTACCACAGCCATGCTCTACGGACTTGCAGCACGTTGTTGCAGTAATGGTTTTCGAGCTGCCATAGCCCCGCTCGGCCGTTGGCGGATGAACCCGGATTTCTCACCAACAAATCAGCCGGAGCGAGACTATGGCCCTAGCCGCTAGTTCTTTCTCAAAGGGCGTTTGCCCCCCTTTTGTGGTCGGGTTTGTTTCTGTGTGGGGGCTTGTCTCAGGGGCATTGTCAACTTAAGGTCCAAAGGTCGAACGTGTACCGTATGGGCGCGGGCTGATCATGCTGCCGTGACCGGCTTCCCACATCGAAAAAGAACGCGTCCTCAACATCCGGTGTGAACCGATTTCGGGCGGTGCCGACCCAATCGGAAAAGATTCAGAGCGACACCGTGGACCGAAAGGAAGAGTTGCGCCTGTCGCGCGGACTTAAACCGTCGCATCGGCCGTTCCCGTTGTCGGGTCGGTTGGTGTGAAACTTCCGCTCTATTGTTCGCGTACCGTCCGGTGTCATGGTTGACCGAAGGCATGATTGTCCAGAGCGCCGCACCGTAGCTCTTCAATTTGTCGGTAACCAGCCGGAACGGTACCCTGCCTTAATCCTTCGGTGAAAAGACGGCCGCCGAGGCTGCGTGGCTGTTCAAGGTCCATCCCGTCACCATCTCGCGGCTACTGGCGTGGTCACAAGAAACGGCTAAGGCGCCTTGCCGCATTCAAAGGACTCACTGAATCGTGCGCTGCTGCTGGGTCTGCTTGGAGCCAAGGTTGAAGCGCGCAATCGTCTTATCGATACCAAGCACCAACCCGGCCATGTGAGCGCCGACTGCAGGGCCGTGCTTGAATCCGTGGCCGGAGCCGCATCCCGCAATCCAGACGTTATCGAGCCCCGGGTGCCGGTCGAGCACGAAGTCGCCGTTGGAACTGTTCTCATATTGACAGACCCGAGTCTCGCTCAGCGGGCTCTCGGCGATCGAGGGGAAACGGCGGGCCAGGAACGCTCGCGCCTGCATCTCGGTCTCCCGGCTGACACGGCGGTCGACCTCGCTGATATCCACCTGGGGACCGTGCGTATCATTCGCCACTTTGAAGCCACGGCCTTCGAGGCTCGGGAGCCCGTAAAACGGTAGGTCCGACCACATCGGCAGAGCGCCTGTCCGGTGACGATCCACCGCGAAGTAGACAACGTCCTGTCGGGTGACGAAGAGTCGCCCGGCCATGGCGTCCGGGCACACTCGGTCGAGCCATGGACCACAAGCGAAGACGAATTGCTCCGCCTCGATCAGACCTCCGTCCGCCGACCTCACTGACGGGAGTGCGCCTGCAACGCCATTCGCGGCTCGGATTGGCGCGACCTCGCCGTGAAGAAACGTGACGCCCGCGGCTTCGAGTTCGACGGCCATGTGTTGGACCGCGCGGCGCGCCATGAGCGCACCGCCTCTTGGCTCGAAGAAGCCGGCTTCATCGTCCGCCACCTGAAGCACTTGGAAGCGGGCCCTGAGTTCGCGCGCCGGCCAGCGTTCGAACGGGACACCGTGCTTGGTGAGCATCGTTGCGCTGGCCTCGAAGAACTCGTCGCCGTCCCGGTACATCCACAGCATGCCGATCTCGTGGAACAGCGGCAGAACAGCCCTCTCAGACAGGGCACGCCATTCCGCCATTGATCGGGAGGCCCACTCGGTATAGAGTGCCTCTCTGCCGTACCCGCATCGGGTCGTCCGGCTCTCGCCGCTGGAAGACGCGCCGCTATGCGCTGGGCTGAACGAGTCGACTACTGCCACGCGCTTACCCGCCCGGTGCAGATGCGAGGCGGTCCAGACTCCGAACACGCCTGCACCGACGATGAGCGCGTCATAGGCTTTCTTCCCTCTCACTCGCGCAATCACCTAAGCATCCACTCCACGGTTGTAGGTCCGTGCATGCTGGCGTGGCGGCAGAAGCATCCGAATCTTCAATTTCGGAACTATACCGTAGGGTCTGCCGTTTGCTTCCGGTCCTTTGCCAGACCTCGGAAGCTCTAGTTCCCTCGAAGTCGGCTTCGAGGAAACTGAGGTAGTCCTTCTGCGCAATGCATTGGGCCGGCAACGATCCGTTGGGGTTTTCATCTGGAGGCTGTCCCAGACAGCTATGATAAATACGCTTTAACCCATTGCTTCAATTGAGATCACTGAATTGATGGGTCACTGTTGTTGAATCACCACTCGCATTCCTTCAAGAATAACCCAAAATGGGCCATGGGCACAGCGTTGAACTTCTGCAGGTGGCGCTTGGCCTGGTTCCAAAAGTTCTCGATCCCGTTGATGTGATTTTGCTGGTCGGCAAACCGTTGCGAAGGGTTGATCCGTAAGTTGATGAAAGTCCGAGACATCCAGCGCGTTGTAGCCCCGCCAGCCGTCCGTGTGGCCTCATTGAAGCCAGGTCGCCAGCGCGAACCCACGACGCCCGAGCAGCGGGTTTTCCCCGAGCAAGGGGAGAGGCCGGTAGATGAAGCCCCAGGCGAACCCGCACAGGCCCACGAAAAGCAGGATCGGATGACGCCATTTCATGGGGCCTCCCCCCGGCGAGCAAGCGCCGCCGCTGGGGGCCTTTTTTGAGCCTTCTAGCAGGGATCAATAGGACGTGAGCGACCCCTCCAGGCGGGCGTATAGAGGCGTGTAACACAGCGTCGCTATGATCCCCAGGACCTGTCGAGCCTGGAATGCTACGCATTCCCCCGCATCGGGAAGATGCCGGTCGCGGAGGTGACGAGCGCCGACGGCCACAGCGACTGCCTCGATCTAAGGCAGAACGCGCCTCCCCGACTCTACCCAACTCACCCCGTGCCCGCCCCGGCCCACAGCTGACTCTGGCGCAAGACGTCATGATCGTTGAGATCCTCATAGCCCGGCATCAGCCCTAGTACGCGCACCACTACCAGCACCTCCACCGGATGCTGCGTCCGCTACGGGTCTGAAACAAGCGCTCAGCAGTCGAAACAGCCCCGTCCACAGCGCCAGCTTCCATAGAAGCAACCTACCGCCATCTGGCCCGCACTCCCCACCGTCAGACAGTCCGACTACGCGTCGCCGTCGCAAGCGCGCAGACTCCAGTCGATCCGTGGTACACTTGTGGTTCATTCTGCCTTGGGGTCCCCGAGATGACGCTCTCAGCATTCGCGTCGTGCCTAGCCGCAGCCGCGATTCTCTCCGCGGCATCCTCCGACCGACCGGCTCTCTCCCTTCCGGACGTGGATGGAAAGACGCGGGACATCGCGAGTCATGCCGGTCGAATTGTCGTTCTGAATTTCTGGGCGACATGGTGCTTGCCGTGCCGTGAGGAAATGCCCCTGCTCGATACCTTGCAGGATCGGTATGCCGGTCAGGGTGTCGTGTTCATCGGAGCTTCGACTGATGACGTCAGCACCAGGGAAAAAATCGAACCGTTCCTTGACAAGCGCGGGATCTCTTTTCGCATCTGGACGGGAGCTACAGTGCAAGACATGGAGCGTTTCGGGCTCTCGACAACCCTTCCCGCGACTGCAATCATCGATCGCGATGGGCACGTGGCTTTTCGGTTACTCGGCCCGCTGAAGCGACAGCAGTTCGTTCGCCGGCTCGAATATCTGCTCTCAGGTTCGCAAGGCCCGGCACCAGAGCGTTTTGTTAGCTTCGTGCCTGACGCGTCCGTCCCCCACGAAGGCGACGGGCACGACCACGAGGGCGGCGAGGGGCATGCACACGGCGGGGTTGGCGGGGAGGACGCCTCCTCGGTGCCTTCCTGACCCCTTTGACCCGGCGAAGGCCGCGCCGTGAGCGGGGCAGAGGGCAGCAACGAGAACAGGTTCGCCTTCAGCGCAAGGGTCATCCCTGGTACCGTGCGTCGCGCCCAAGTGCGCTCCACGCTGACCTACCGTGTTACCCCCCGGCTGCAAGCGGGCGTCGAAGTCAATCCGCTCTCGACTCGGGAATGGGCCAATCCCTTGGTGAACTGGCTAGCGCTACCCGAGGGCTCAAAGACACCGGCCGTGATTCTCGGCACGAGCTCCGATCATATCGGCACACCTGGCGGTCAGAGCTTTTACGCAACCGCGAGCAAGAATCTCAAGCGCGAGACGAAGATTCCGATCGCCCCGTACGTAGGCCTAGCCTACGGAACCTACAGGGACAGGCTGCGAATGATCGGCGGCATCAACGTCGAATTCACCGAAAGACTGAGTTCCATGGTGATCTTCGATGGGATTAGCGTCCACCCGCTGGTTAATTTCAGCTACAAGCGGCAGGTGTTCACGTTCTTGCTGGTCCGGGGCCGACAACCCGGGCTGAGCTACAGCATATCGTTCTAGTGTACTGTATCGTAAGTAATTAACTAGGGCCTGTTCACACTAATAGATCGAATCATGTTATCATGCACGGCGGATGGAAATCACTCAGGCTCAGTACCAACGCATTGCGCCCTACCTACCCGTGCAACGAGGCAACGTCAGCCTCTCGAACCTGCAAGTGCTCAACGCCATCCTGTATGTGGCCGAGCATGGCTGCCAGTGGCGGGGGTTACCTCCTCGGTTTGGCAACTGGCACACCGTCTACACTCGCATGAATCGTTGGTCCAAAAACGGGGTCCTCGACCGGGTCTTCGAACCCCTGCAACGAGAACAGATAATGCGCATTAAGCTGGAGGCAGTTTCCATCGACAGCACCCTGGTCAAGGTCCATCCTGACGCTACCGGGGCACGAAAAAAAACGGACTCCAGTCGGTCGGCAAGTCCCGGGGCGGATGGACCACCCAAATTCATCTGGTTGCTGCGGATGCTCGCACGGCCCTGACCTTTTCGCTCTCCCCCGGACAGGCCCACGATGCGCCCGAAGGGCGCAAGCTGCTCCACCGGCTGGGTCGGCAGCGGGAGAACCCGTCTGTGGTGATGGACCGTGCCTACCAGGACAACCAGACACGCCAACTAGCCTCGGAGCTAGGGTTCACACCCGTGGTTCCACCTCTCAGGACCCGGCTTGACCCTTGGGAGTACGACCCGCAGATGTACAAGAGGCGTAACGAAATCGAGCGTCTGTTCCGCCGGTTGAAGGGCTTTCGCCGTATCTTCTCTCGCTTTGATAAGCTCGACATTCTCTTCCTCGGTTTCATCCTATTGGCCCTCGTCTTCGAGGTGTTGCGTTAGTATTAACAGGCCCTAGTGGACTGTCGCAAAGTAACTTTATCTATGGAGAGGGCGTCTATACAGTATGCCCTTTCAAAGCGAAGCGTTCGTGTTGAGCCAACAGCAACGATCCGAACTCGAGGAGGTCGCCCGTTCGCAATCGCTGCCCGCCGGCTTTGTCTTACGCGCTCGAATCATCGCGTTACTCGCCGACGGCCTCTCCTACGCCGCCGTCGCCGACAAACTGGATTGCTCCACACCGACCGTCGGGAAATGGAAGAAACGCTTCCTCGAACACGGACTCGACGGACTGGAAACCCACCGTCCCGGGCAACCACCCTCGAAACTCACCGCCCGCTTGCGTGCCAAAATCCTCAATGCCACCCGCCGCCAGCCTGGCGACGGTTCGACCCACTGGTCCTGCC
Organism: Terriglobia bacterium; assembly: GCA_965222885.1. GTDB lineage: Bacteria > Acidobacteriota > Terriglobia > UBA7540 > JAPUME01. The sequence continues at coordinate 2,726,829 of OZ244973.1, read as the reverse complement.
GCAAACTCGCCAAAGAACTCAGCATCAGCAAAGACTTGGTTCATCGTGTTTGGCGGGAAGCCGATCTCAAGCCGCATCGGTTGGAGCGCTACATGGCCTCCAACGACCCCGACTTCGAGCGCAAAGCTGCCGACATCATCGGTCTCTACCTCGATCCGCCGCGCCATGCCGCCGTGTTCTGCGTGGACGAAAAGACCGCTATGCAAGCGCTCGACCGTCGCGACCGCGTCTTGCCGCTGTCCCCTGGACGCGCCGAGCGGCATGGTTTCGAGTACAAGCGCAACGGCACTCTCTCCCTCTACGCCGCCTTAAACACCAAGACTGGGCAGGTGCATGGGAAGACCGCCGCGCGTCACACCAGCCAGGACTTCGTCGAGTTTCTCGGTGAGGTCGTCGCCCGCTGCGAGCCCGACCAGGAGATTCACCTCATCCTCGACAACCTCTTGGCTCACAAGACCAAGCAAGTGGCAGCGTTCCTCGAGCGGCACCCCAACGTCGCCTTACACTTCACGCCGACTTACTCGTCGTGGCTGAACCAGGTCGAGTTGTGGTTTTCTAAGGTGCAACGCGACGTCATTGCCCGCGGCGTGTTCCCCTCCACCACCGATCTCGCCCGCAAACTCCGCCGCTACATCAACGCCTACTCGAAAGACGCCAAGCCTTTCCGCTGGAAATACTCCAGGCCCTCCCGCCGCATCCGCCATGGTAAAACTATCTCTGCGACAGTCCACTAGTTGCAGCAACTGGCATCTCCCCTCACTCCGGTGAGGGGAGCGGATTGAAACGGTTATTCAATCCAACTACGCTGAGGAGTCTGAGCTAGAATTTCCCGTAGGCCTGATTTCGATAACGTAAAAGGGACCCAATTAACGGGGTTGTGATCGAGCAAAAGGGACCCACCCCTGATAGCCTCCCGAGGCGAGCCCGGACGAACCGGCATGTTGGATGGGAGGACAAGGAGTTGTTAGGGATGGATCAGTACGAGATGGTCAGAACCGCACATCGTGTGTACAAGAAAAGCATTCGACGGATTTCCCGGGAAACGGGCCACACGCGGCGGACGATCCGGAAGGTGTTGGCCGGGCAGGAACCCCAGTACCGGCGTGAGAAGGAACCGGCGTGTCCGGTGATGGACCCGGTCGCGGGGGTTGTGGATAGGTGGCTCAAGACCGATCGGGAACAACCGGTCAAGCAACGACACACCGCGCGCCGGATCTGGCAGCGACTGATGGACGAGCACGGCTTCACCGGGGCGGAGCCGACCGTGCGCCGATGGGTCCGGGAACGGAAATTCCGGTTGGGATTGAACCGGCCGATGGCGGTGGTGCCGTTGGATCCGGAGCAGGCCCGGGAAGCCGAGGTGGACTGGGGCACGGCCTGGGTCCGGATGGGCTGCGAAGACCGGCAGGTGAAGCTGTTCTGCATGCGGTCCCGGTACTCGGGCAAAGCCTTCGTACGAGCTTATCCGTGGGAGCGGCAGGAGATGTTCCTGGACGGTCATATCCGGGCATTTGACTGGTACGGTGGGGTGTTTCCGACCCTGGTCTTCGACAACCTGAAGACGGCGGTGAAACGGATTCTGCGCGGGAAAGCGCGGGTGGAGCAGGCGCGGTTCACCTCGTTTCGAGCGCACTACACGTTTGAAGCGCGATTCTGCAATCCGGCCCAGGGCCGGGAGAAAGGGGGCGTCGAGGGTCTGGTCGGCTTTGCGCGTCGGAACTTCCTGGTGCCGGTCCCCGATGTCACAGATTTCGACGATCTGAACCATCAACTGCTGGAGCGGTGCCTGTCCGATGGCCAACGGCGGATTGGTGGCCGGGCCGACGATCGCACGATCGATGAACGGCACGCCGCCGAGCGGGAGCATCTGCTGGCATTGCCCGATACGCCATTCGAGAACACGAAGGTCGTCGGAGTGCGCATCAGCCGGTACCAGACCGCGCAAGTGGAGGGGAACCGCTACTCGGTACCGACCGCCTATGTGGGCCGGCGGCTCTGGGCCCATATCGGGTGCGACCGGGTGAGCTTCTACGCCGACCAGAAAAAGGTGGCCGAACATGCCCGCGCGTTCGGTCATAGCCGGTGGCAGATCGATCCCTTGCATTACCTGGAGCTGATCCGCCGGAGAGTGGGGGCGTTTGAGAGTGCCCGGCCGATCCGGCAGTGGCGGCCCCAGTGGCCGGCACATTACGAGACGCTGCTGGGGCGGTTGCGGCAACGGCACGGTTACAGCCGTGGCACCCGGGAGTTCATCGGCATCCTGCAACTCCACCAACAGTGGGCACTGGATCGGGTGTCCTCGGCGGTTCAAGACGCCCTGGAGGCGCACAGCTACGAATCCGATGCGGTCCGGCACATTCTGATTCGTGCCGACCGTCCCGGGCGGGCCCATGCGCCCCTGGAGCCCGGGTTGATGCCCGGCATCACGGACCTGACGATCGCAACCTCCGATCTGGATCAATACGACCGCCTGTTGGCCGGAGGTGTGCGATGACGCCGGGCCAGGAGATCGTACTCGACGATGCGTTGCGGCAACTCCGGCTCCCGGCCATGGTACGGGAATGGAGGGAACACGCCCGGCAGGCCAAAGAAGCTGGTGAGGACTACATCGGCTTTCTTGTGGCTTTGGCCAGCCGCGAGCTGGAACAGCGTCAAGCCAATCAGGTGCAGCGCCGGCTGCGCGCGGCCCGGTTCCCGCTGCTGAAGACCCTGGAGACGACCGATCTGAAGAAGTGGCCGGCACTAGATGCGGTCGAGGTTCGCGACTATGCCGAGTGCAGCTACATCACCCGGCGCGAGAACGTCGTGCTGTTGGGCAAGCACGGCACCGGCAAGACCCATGCCGCGACAGTGCTGGGAGTGGAAGCCTGCCGGCGGGGCTACCGGGTCGGGTTCACCACAGCCGCCGGATTGGTCAATACACTGATCGAGTCCCGTGAGGAACGGCAGTTGAAGCGATACCTGGCCAAGCTATCCCGCCTCGAGCTGCTCATCATCGACGAGGTGGGCTATATCCCGTTCTCGGCCGAGGGGGCGCAACTGTTGTTTCAGGTCTTCTCGGATCGTTACGAGAAAGGTTCGGTGATCGTCACTTCGAACCTGCCGTTTGCGCAGTGGACCAGTGTGTTTGGTGCCGCCGCCCTCACGGCCGCCCTACTGGACCGGCTGACCCATCACTGCTCGATTCACCAGTTCGATTGGGAAAGCATCCGCTTCACTGAAAGTCTGGGCGCCGCCAGCAAACGGAAGAAGAAACCCCGCGTCGCCAGAAAGTCCGCGTGAAAAACGCGGGCGCGATGGGCTGTGGAAAGTGCCGCCGCTGTGGAAACCCGCTACAAACCCCGCGGGTTCCCACAGCGGCTTGGAAGCCTCCGGCTCCCACTCTTTCCACAGCCCCGCCGGCGGTATTACTTACGGGCCATTAACCTGGGGGTGGGTCCCTTTTACTCGATCAAGGTGGGCTCTTTTTACGTTGTCAAAGCGATAGGCCTGTTTGAGTTGTGGGAGGGGATGGCGTTTCGACATCTGGAACTTGACTAATAGCTCACGAGCCAGCATGTCTCGATCCTGTTGGTTGTCGGGAAGTTTCCATCCTTCCGGGACGGTCACCCATCCATTAATGTTCCGATCGAACACGGCGGGTCGTCCTTCTTCGTAACCCAGATGTACGTCCTCCAGCCAGTTCAGATCGTCCCATCCCATGGCTTGGAGATATTTCTTCAAGAAAGGAGTAAGACGCGAATAATCGGGAAGCAGATTGACATCATAGCGATATCCGATGTGTTGCCCGATCTCTTTCTCGCGTGCGGTATCCAGACCGTCTGTTGTAAGGAAAGGGTCAATGTCGTTTTTCTTTCCCATGGTCGTCTCCTAGTAGCGTGTCATGTCGGGACGTCCGACCGTATATTGCGTACCGGCCAGCGGCACCATCGCCATGGCAGAGGCTTCCAGGGTGAGGGCGGCGAGATCCTCAGGCTCGAGTGAGTGAACGTTCGTTTTACCGCAAGCACGGGCTATCATCTGGCATTCCAGGGTTAAGGTATGGAGGAAATTATACACGCGCTCGGCCGCTTTGTCGGGATCGAGGCGCTTGCGCAACTCCGGGTCCTGGGTGGTGATGCCGACCGGGCAGCGTCCGGTGTGACAGTGGTAGCAATAGCCAGCTTCTACGCCGAGAGTACCTTCGTAGTCGGCTTCCGGGATGTCCTTGTTGCAATTGAGGGCGACCAACGCTGAGGTGCCAATGGCGACCGCATCCGCACCCAGCGCCAGCGCTTTGGCAACGTCCCCGCCATTCCGAATACCCCCGGCATAGACCAGGGAAATTTCGCCGGACTTACCGACATCATCGAGAGCTTTACGGGCTTGGCGAATGGCTGCGATGCCTGGAACTCCTGTTTCCTCGGTGGCGAGGTGCGGGCCGGCTCCGGTCGAGCCTTCCATCCCGTCCATATAAATGCTGTCGGCGCCGGTCTTGGCTGCCATCCGGACGTCATCATAGACGCGTGCGGCTCCCAGTTTCAGTTGAATGGGGATTTCTCCCTGGGTGGCCTCGCGTAGCTCGTTGACCTTGAGCGCGAGATCATCCGGCCCCAGCCAGTCAGGATGACGAGCCGGTGACCGCTGGTCGATGCCGGCGGGCAGGGAACGCATCTCGGCTACCTGGTCAGACACTTTTTGGCCCATCAAGTGCCCACCGAGCCCGACCTTACAGCCCTGACCAATAAATATTTCGCAAGCATCGGCCAGCCGTAGATGGTGGGGATTGAACCCGTAGCGTGATTGAATGCACTGATAGAACCATTTGGACGAATAGCGCCGTTCATCGGGAATCATGCCCCCCTCACCGGAGCAAGTGGCGGTGCCGGCCATGGTGGCCCCGCGAGCCAGGGCGACTTTGGCTTCGTAAGAAAGAGAGCCGAAACTCATGCCGGTAATGTAAATGGGTATGTCCAGCACCAACGGGCGCTTGGCCTGCGGGCCAATCTCCGTTTTAGTCGCACACTTTTCGCGGTACCCTTCGATGACGAAGCGCGTGAGCGTGCCGGGCAGAAAAGTCAGATCATCCCAACTGGGGATCTTCTTGAAGATCGCCATCCCGCGCATGCGATAGCGTCCCAGCTCCGCTTTGATATGAATGTCGTCGATCACCTCAGGACGGAAGAGGAAGTTTTGTCCCAAGATGTTTTTATTGCGCGTCCTTCCGCCGTTGCGGCTCGACTTATTCTTTGCGGGAAGATTCATCTCGTCTGGGGCAGACATGTTGGATAGACCTCACTGCTTGAATCTAAAGTACGATCTTCTTTTCGGCCGGCTCGAGATTGTCATAATTCCACAACTGTTTTCCCGCAACGATTTTCCTCATATTGGCCACTCCGTTGGGGGCCTCCAATCCGTAGCTCGAAAGCTTGCGGTTCAGCCAGGTGACATCCAGCTCGTTCATTTCAGCCGGTACCGCATCCACCCCCAGCGAAGCAATCTTTCCTCCGACGTAAAGGGTCCCATCGTACATCGAGTCGCCGAGATTCTTGTCGGCGTCGCCGAGCACGATCATTCGGCCACGTTGCATCATGAATCCCGAGAACGCGCCTGTCCGCCCCGCGATGAGGATGGTGCCGCCCTTCATGTCGATGCCGGTGCGGCTTCCGACGTTCCCCTTGCAAACCAGGTCCCCGCCGCGCAAAGCCGCCCCAAAGCAAGAGCCGGCGGTCTTTTCCACGACGACCGTGCCGGCCAACATGTTTTCCGCACAGGACCAGCCGACACGGCCTTTGATACGCACGTTCGGACCGTCAATCAGTCCGCAGGCAAAATAGCCCAGGCTGCCTTCGAAGTACAATTGCAGTCGATTGAGAATTCCCACCCCGAGCGAGTGCTTGGCCAGAGGATTGTGGACCACGAGGGTACCGTACCCTTCCGCCATCAACTCACGGATCTTCCCATGAACCTGGGAGGGCTCCAGGTCGGCTGCATCCAATTCCGCTCGCTTTTGAAAGTCAACGTCGAAAGATTCCGGGTAGGTAAAGTTCTCTTCTTCCTCCGGCGAGAAAAAAGCCTGTTGAGTACGGCCGGCCAGCCGTTCGGTGTGCAGCTTGGTTCCTTGTGACACGTCTGCTGGGGTCCGTGCTGGGGTCAGTTTCGCCATACTCGTACTTCTCCATCGTAGGGGTCGAACGTGTCAATCTCGTGGGGAAAGATGCTCCGGATGGCCACCTCTTCGGAAGCCAAGGCAATGCAATCATCGCCTTCATAGAGCACCATGGGCTTGGCGGCCATAACGTCCTTGGCCATGCCGAGGCTGTTCGAGGTGGCGACCAGGTAGGTAAACACACCGTCCAGCTCGTCCAACGATTCCTTCATGGCCTCCTCCAGCGGGTGACCTCGTGCAATTTTCTCCGCAATATAAACGGCAATGAGCTCGGAGTCGCAATCCGACAGAAAACGCAGGCCTTGGCGTTCGAGCTGGCGGCGCTTCCCCCAGTAGTTCGTGAGCTGGCCGTTATGAACCACCGAGACATCGCTGAAAGGATAGGCCCAGAAGGGATGCGCCGAACAGATGTCCACGTCTGACTCGGTCGCCATGCGTACATGGCCGATGGCGTGGCTACCGCCGAACTGGCCCAAGTTGTACTGCCGGCATACACTCCGGGCGTCGCCGAGGTCCTTAATCAATTCGAGAGCCGTTCCGATCGACAAGATTTCGGCGCCCTCTATCTCTTCCATATAATCGGCGAAGCGGCGAAGATCACCGTCAAACCGGATCCGGTAGCGGAAGGCGTACTCGGTGGCCTCCTCGGTGGTAATGATCTGCGCGCCTAAAGACTGCATACGGGAATCGACCTCCGCCCGACGCTCCTTCACGCGGCTACGGATTTCGAATCCCTTGTGCATGTCCTCCTGTTCGGCAACCTTAAAGCGGACGATGATCTGCCCCGGCGTGGGAGAGCCATAGAGCGAATACCCGGAGGAATCCGGCCCGCGATGCTTCATCGCCTGAAGCATCGCGGCCATTTCCCCGCCGACGTTGCTAGCTTTTCCCTGGTGAATAATTCCCGCAATGCCACACATGGCGACCTGATCCTCTTTAGGGATGCGTTTAGGGTAAACAATCCAAATAGGTGCTGAGGTCCCATTCGGTAACCGTGGCCAGGAAGCGTTCCCACTCGTCGCGTTTGTAGTGCATGTACACGCGGAACATCTCGCCGGGAAGCGCCGCCTTTATGACCTCATCCTTCTCCAACTTCTCCAGCGCCTCGCCCAGCGACATGGGGAGCCGGTGAACTTTTTTGCCCTCCTCCATGGCCTTGTAGATGTTGCGCTGCTCGGGCGGCCCCGGGTCGAGCTTGCGTCGGATTCCATCGTCGAACGATTTCAAGAGGGCACCCGCCATAAGATAAGGGTTCACCATGGCGTCCACGGCGCGGTATTCCAGGCGTCCTTGGGCCGACACACGCAACCCGCAAGTGCGATTCTGATACCCCCAGTCGGCAAAAACCGGCGCCCAGAATCCGGTCTCCCAAAGCCGGCGGTAGGAATTGACCGTGGAACAGCCGATGGCGGTGAGCGCGGGCAGATGATTCATGACCCCACCGACACAATGAAGTCCCAGAGGGGCCGGTTTGCTCTCTCCGGGAAGCGGCATAAAGGTATTCTCGCCCCCTCGTCGGTACGTGAAACACCCCTTGAGACCGGGCAACGGGTTCTGGTTTAACGGGTTCACAACTTCTTGGCCGCCGCGCCAGAGTGAAATGTTGTGATGACAGCCCGAGGCGGAGACTCCCATAAACGGTTTACACATGAAGCAGGCAATCAGGTTGAACTCCCTGCCTACCTGCGCACAGATCTGACGGTAGGTGGTCAGTCGGTCGCAGGTACGCAGCGCGTCGTCGAAAGCGAAGTTCAGCTCGAGCTGTCCGGGGGAGTCTTCGTGGTCCCCCTGAATCATGTCGATTCCCATGGCCCGGGCGTAATCGATAACTCGCAAGATTACGGGACGCAGCGATTCAAACTGATCGATGTGGTAGCAATAGGGCTTGCTGAAACCGCCCTCCGGTTTCCCGTCCGGGCCTTTCTTAAACCAGATCATCTCCGGTTCAGCGCCGTGCCGTAGATGCAGCCCTTGGTGATCTTGGCTGAACTCTTCGTGAATCCTTTGCAGGTTGCCTCGACAGTCCGAAGTGAGATAACCACCCGGATCTTCCCTCTCTTCGCGGTTACGAAAGAGGGTACAGAAGACACGCCCCACGCGCTTATCCCAGGGTAATTGCACAAAGGTTTCAGGATCGGGAATGCCGACCAGTTCGGAAGCTTCCGGGCCGTAGCCGATATAGTTTTGGAGGCGGTCCAGGAAGAGGTTTGCCGTCGCACCGTAAACAAGCTGGAAGCCACGCTCGGCTGTCTGCTCCCAGTGGTCGGCGGGAATCCCTTTGCCGACGACGCGTCCCGTGACCGAAATGAACTGGTAGTAAATATAGGTAATACCCAGTTCGTCGATTTTGGCGCGGACTTTTTGGACTAGCTCGTTCCGGCCTTCCGCCTGCACATGCGCTTCTAAATCCGTCATAGCGAACTCTCTGATTTTAACTCCACGGGAACGGGCTCTGCGACACCGGGTGCAGCTTGCCTTCCTCGTATCGCGCGAATCGGAATGGGTCCAGCAGGCAGCTACGTTCTCCCATAATTTCGCCGGCAACCAGCTTGCCCACCCCAATCATCTTGTACCCATGGTTGGAGTCAGCAATGATATAACAGTTCTCATGGTACACATCAAACACGGGAAAGCTGTCCGGCGTAAAGGCACCGATTCCCCCCGAGGGCTCCTTCTTGTAATGGTTGAACTTACCCTCGAAGCGTTTTTGACAAAAGGCGAGGGCTGAACACCACATCTGAGCAAAATGCTCTCCCACGATGAAATCGGGGGATGCGGGGCCGTAGGGATCGACCTTTACCTGGTCCGGATCCGTCTCGATCCGATAAGGCATGGCACCCCCTTGTACGCCGCCGAAGTGGAAGTCCGGCTTGTAATAGATACCCCAAAGCTTGTTGGTGATCAGGGAGCCGTCGATATCCGAGTAAAGCGGTTGATCGCTGTCCGCGTGGATAACGGGCGGCATTTTCCCCTCATTGGTCTTTTGAAATCCAGGATCGACTCCGAGTGTCCCTTCCTGAAGACACCAATAGGTCCACATACAAATGTCGTGGTGCATCTTCCCATCGCGTCCCTTGACGCTGATGGTTTTGGGCAAATCCAGCATCTCCCAGAGCGACTTGATCCAGGGTCCGACGCCGACCACTACATAGTCGGTGTGAATTACACCCTGATCGGTTACCACCGCAGAGATGGCGTTTTCCGAGTGGCGGAACCCGGTGACTCTGACCCCGTTGAGGATCCTCACCCCTTCCCTCCGGGCCTTGGCGGCCAAGCCGTTCATAGAGGCTTGGTTGTTGGCATAACCACCTTTTTTCTCGTGTAGGATCGCAGTGATGCCCTGGGCCTGCCAGTCGCTAAAGAGGCTCTTCATGTATTTCATGCAGTCAGCCTCGCCTTCGATGAACTCCGAGGCGTAGCCGATTTCCTTCTGCTGACTGGCGATGCCGGCGACATCTTCGCGCATGATCTCCGGGCTGAGCTGCATATAACCAACGGGATGATAGCTAAAAGCTTCCGGGTCACTTTCCCATACTTCCACCGAATGAGCCATAAGTTGGCGCATGGCCGATTGAAAATAGTTGTTGCGCACCACCCCACAGGCGATGCCCGAGGCGCCCGCGCCAACGCCTGTCTTATCCACCACAAGAATATCGGTCCCCGAACCTTTGCCTCGGGTCTTTAGCTCCCGTGCGAGGTGGTAGGCAGTGCTCAAACCATGTACGCCGGCACCGATGATAAGAAATTTGCTTTGATCAGGTACAGTCAAGGGATTGACCTCTGACTGCGGAAGGGAAATGGATGGCCGCGGCAAGAAATTCTCGATTCATAGTGGGTCGAAGCACGGCACCTCCCCAAGGCCCGCGAAGCGGCAAAATCCCCCCAGAACCGGAAGCTCGATTGGACTCTACGGTGGGCTTCCCGTTGCCGAATCCATGGCGGCTGGCAGCTTGTCACCGAAAGTATAAAATTGGGGCGTATGCGTGTCAAACCAATGTCCCGGCCTTGGACCTGAAATCGAAACCGTAAACAAGCAGAAGCTGCCGTATTATAAAGAGTCCTTGCGGATTTTACCCAACCACAAGCTGGAGGAGCTGGATGACGGATATTGAAATAGCTCGGCGATCCAATCTGAAAAGGATAACAGACCTTGTCAAGGAAAAATTAGACCTTGATGATCGTCACCTTGAACTTTACGGTCACTATAAGGCCAAATTATCCCTGGATTTCTTGGATACCCTGAAGACCAGGAAAGACGGCAAGCTAATCCTGGTTACAGCCATCAGCCCGACACCGGCCGGCGAAGGCAAAACCACCACTACGGTCGGTCTGGGGGATGCTCTGAACCGCATTGGGAAAGAAACGATCATTTGTTTGCGGGAACCTTCACTGGGGCCCTGCTTTGGAATGAAGGGAGGTGCGACCGGCGGAGGCTATTCGCAAGTGGTTCCCATGGAGGACATCAATCTCCAATTTACCGGAGATTTTCCCGCCCTCAGCCTGGCTCATAACCTTTTGGCGTCTCTCATTGATAACCATGTGCAACAGAGGAGTGAGCCTGTTTTTGATACTCGCCGCATTTCTTGGGGCCGGGTCATAGACTTGAATGACCGATCTCTCCGCAAGATAACGATAGGGTTGGGTGGGACTGCGAACGGTTTTCCCAGGGAAGATAGTTTTGAGATTGCAGCGGCCTCTGAAGTCATGGCCATTCTATGTTTGGCGACCTCGTTGCCGGATTTGAAGAACCGGCTTGGGAACATTATTGTCGGTTACACTTACAACAACGTGCCGATCCGCGCCCAGGATCTCAATGCGCATGGGGCCATGGCGGTCCTGTTAAAAGAAGCCCTCAAACCGAATCTCGTGCAAACGTTGGAAAACAACTTGGCGTTCATTCATGGAGGTCCCTTCGCGAATATCGCGCACGGATGTAATTCGGTAATGTCCACCCAGGCGGCGCTCAAGCTGGCCGATTACGTCGTGACGGAGGCGGGTTTTGGGGCGGACCTGGGCGCGGAAAAATTCGTCGATATCAAGTGTCGAAAATCAGGGTTCCGCCCCTCTTTGGTGGTAATGGTCGCTACGATTCGCGCCCTGAAATATCACGGAGGCGCGGACAAATCCGCCCTCCATACCGAAGACCTGAAAGCCCTGGAAAAAGGGATCGTGAACCTGGAGCGTCATATCAACAATGTCCGCAATCATTTCGGGTTGCCTTGCGTGGTGGCGGTAAACCAATTTGTTCATGATACTCAGAAGGAATTCGATCTGTTGAAAAAGAAAGTTGTCCATCATGGAGTCAACGTGGTTCTGGCTGATCATTGGGCCAAAGGGAGCGAGGGAGCCCAGGAACTTGCTCATACCGTGGCGGAGGTGATGGAGACTACCTCGCCTGATTTCAAGTTTGTCTATGAAGATGGCGAGACGCTTTGGAAAAAAATCTCCCAGGTGGCCACAAAAATTTACGGAGCCTCCGAGATTGTTGCGGACACCAAGGTTCGTTCCAAGATCAAACAATACCAAAACGAGGGATATGGCCGATTCCCGGTCTGCATCGCCAAAACCCAGTACTCCTTCTCAACGGACCCACTCTTGCGAGGGGCCCCCTCTGGCCATGTAGTTGCCGTTCGAGATGTTCGCTTGGCTGCCGGCGCTGAGTTTCTGGTGGCCATCTGTGGCGACATCATGACCATGCCCGGTCTGCCGAAAGTACCTAGAGCTTATCAAATTGATCTGGATGAGAAGGGGAGAGTGATCGGATTATCCTAGTGAGCGGTGTGGCCAAGCGTGAAGTAAGGATGACAGAGCTATGAAGCCGGACTCGCCCGGCCCTGACATCCGTGGCCATTTTCTAGCCTGGCAGTGCCGCCTGAGGCAGGGGGCAATGCGACGGCAAGAGGGTCGGCCTTCTCTCGGTATGCGTCCTCGGGCAACCCATTCCAATGGGAGAGAGATTTCGCCTGCAATCACGGTCCTGATCCTTGAAAAGAATCCCGAGGCAACGACCGCCATGTTCCGTCACATCGCCCGGAAGACCCACGATTCCTACCAGTGTTACCAGGAGGGGCTACGGATATTATCTTCGGCTTACTACCAGTATCCGGAAAACTTTTCCGATGTTCTGACGGCGCTATTTTCTGCCGACTCAGCGATTGCCTCTACGTTGGTCGAAAAAGAGGGATGCGATCTCCACTTTCGGCAAGGGAATCAGAGCTATCGGATCCCTTGCTCGGTCGGCGAACTACGATCGGATACTTCCGCCTTTCAGGCAACCCTCTTTCACAACCACCTGTTCAACCTCAGTCTGCCGGCCCAAGTGCGCGTGCTGGCCTTTCATCCCCATTGGATCCGTGCGAGTGCCGTTCCCGCAGTCTGAATGGGCATCGCGGGTACCTGCTGTCCGGCGATGCGATTCTCTCTTGCACACCAATGTGGCGCTGACTCTTGCCTCTCGGACTCCGGTTATTCTGCAGTGGGAGGCTTCGCTGGACATCTTGCACGTCGGCAGATTATGATACGGCAAATGTGTGAGGTGGAAGCCTGGGTCGAGATTGTATAGTGGCAATCGAAATATAATCCAGGAACTCTCCTTCAGTCCAAGGAAATAGGTATGAGCCTTGCGGGTATTCCAAGATCGCGATTGCGCGAGCCGGGTTTGCTGTGCCTTGGACACGGCACCGAGCGCTACCGGGTGCGTGGAGGAGGCGCCACCGTCCTGCGGTTGGTCGCCGGCGACCGGATAACCGTTACCGACCTCGAAGGGCGACAACGTTGCGAGATGGCCGTCTTGGGTCCGGACGGCCGCGAAGATATGGCGGCCTTGGGAACACGCGCTGACAGCCGCTCGGAGGCGCTTGCGAATCTCCCGGCGGGGGACGAAGACGACGCTCGTGCCCTAGTCGCCGCGTTGGAACAGCATCGCATCGACCTTGCGAACACCCCAGCCGTCCGGTTGTTTGGTGGCGATACCCGTCCGGGAGACCAAGAATCGTTTACCGCCGAGCGCGACGCGATCTGTGTCGTTACCGCTCCGGGCAAGCCCATGCGCGTTGACGAACGGGACCCCCCGACGGATCTAAGGATTCTCGTAAAGCGCGCCCGGATGACCGGACGTCCGGCCAGCGTCTTGCCCCCCTCTCTGGCCCAGGCGCGGCTTGATCTTCGCGTCCATAAAGCGACGGCTGGGGCTTACGAGGTAAAGGCTGGAGAATATATACAGGTGATCGACGTCGAGGGACGGCAATGTTCGGACTTCTTGGCCTTTGACGGGATCGGTTTGGAGCGCGGTATCGAGCGGGGGCTCGACGCAACCACCACGCGTACTCTGATGGGTGCCGCTTATCCCAGTCCCGGCTTGTACGCGAAATTCTTCGATCAGGATATGCAGCCCCTTGTCGAGGTGGTGCGCGACACCGTGGGCCGTCACGATACGTTTGCCCTCGCCTGTACTTCGCGGTATTACGCGGACATGGGGTATCCCGGCCATGCCAACTGCTCGGACAACTTCAATGCCGCCCTCGATCCCTACGGGGTTGCGCCGCGACAGGGCTGGCCAGCCATCAACTTCTTTTACAATACGGGCATCGACGGCAAGAACCAGATGTTTTTGGATGAACCCTGGTCGCGCCCGGGCGATTATGTGCTGCTCCGGGCGCTGACCGATATGGTCTGCGCGTCGTCGGCCTGCCCGGACGACATTGACGCAGCCAACGGTTGGAATCCTACCGACATCCATGTTCGCGTTTACCCCGCGAAGCACACTTTTCGGAAAGGGGTGGCCTATAGAATGACGCCGGACGCCGAGCCTGAAATGACGCGGGAAACCGCGTTCCATCCCCGAACTTCAGCCCTCACCCGCAACTTTGTGGAGTACCGAGGCTTCTGGCTGCCGACCTGCTTTACCGGCAAGGGCGCCATCGAGGAGTACTACGCCTGCCGTGAGCGTGCGGTCATTATGGACCTGTCGCCCCTGCGCAAGTTTGAGGTTCTCGGACCTGACGCCGAAGCGCTGATGCAGTGGGCCGTTACCCGCAATGTGAGAAAGCTCGCGGTGGGACAGGTCGTCTATACGGCCATGTGCTATGAGACCGGCGGGATGCTGGACGATGGCACCATTTTTCGCCTGGGCCCCGACCATTTCCGCTGGATCTGCGGGGATGATTACGCCGGCCTCTGGCTGCGCCAACAGGCGGAGAAAATAGGGCTGCGCGTTTGGGTTAAATCCTCCACCCACCAGCTTCATAACGTTTCCGTACAAGGACCGAAGAGCCGTGCCATTCTCCAAGACGCGGTGTGGACCCCTCCGAGTCAGCCGAAAGTCGATGAGCTTACGTGGTTCCGCTTCACCATTGGGCGCTTTGGCGACCGGAATGGCGTCCCCATCCTGGTGTCGCGGACCGGCTATACGGGTGAGTTGGGTTACGAAGTGTGGTGCCATCCCAAGGATGCCCCGATCGTCTGGGATACGATTTGGGAGGCGGGACAACCGCATGGATTGTCTCCCCTGGGCCTGGATGCGCTCGATATTTTACGCATTGAATCGGGGTTGATCTTTTCCGGTTACGAATTCGACGACCAGATTGACCCGTTCGAAGCCGGCATCGGCTTCACCGTAGCCCTGAAGAGCAAGGAAGACGACTTCATCGGCAAGAAGGTTCTTCTCAGCCGCAGAGACCATCCGCAACGAGCTCTCGTAGGTCTCGAGCTGGAAGGCAACGAGCCGGCGGCCCACGGCGATTGCGTTCATGTGGGCCGCAGCCAGGTGGGCGTTATCACGAGCGGCACGCGCTCGCCGATCCTGCGGAAGAACATCGCGCTCTGCCGGATGGCCATAGGTTATTCCGGTCTCGGAACGGAAGTCGAAGTCGGTAAGCTGGACGGCCATCAAAAACGAATTCCCGCCACGGTAGTGCGCTTCCCCTTTTTCGACCCCGACAAGAAGCGACCCCGCTCTTAACGGATTCCCGGCGCGATTCTCCGCATGGTTTGGGGTTGTTCCTGAGTGTCACCAAGGATTTCTTTCTTGTCCCCGCGCGTCCGGCGCCAGGATCCTTCACAACGCTTTAAGACTGTTCAGTCCCATGCATTGGGATCGGCAGAAGATGAGAGGAGGCAGCGATTCTTCCCTGTGGGCGGCCAGGACCTCGCCCACAAAGAGGGTGTGGGTGCCGGCATCGAAGGCTTGGACGAGCTTGCAATCCAGGTAGGCTTGACTTCCTTGGAAAATGGGTGCCCCGGTGATCGCTTTCGTCCATGGAAATCCTCGGAAGCGATCTTCCTCCTGGTCCTTATGGCGTCCGGCGAAGCGGTCCGAAAGCTCCTGCTGAGATTCACTCAGAACGTTGACGGCGAAGACCTGTCCTTGCTGGATCAACATTTCGGTTCGCGTCTTTTTGGCGATGCTTACCAGGACACTCGGCGGAGAGATGGATATGGAGCAAAACGCATTGCACGTCATGCCGTGGATATGATCACCTTCCCGGCTGGTGACAATGGTTACCCCGGTCACAAAATGTCCCATCACTTTACGAAATTGAGTGCTGTCGAGTGTGCTTGGCATCCAAACTTCCCGAAACCGGTGACTGAAAAAAGAAGCGTCTTGAGGGTGGGTTCTAATTTGACTTCGTTGAGGCCATCGACTTTTCCACCTTCCCCTCGGTTTCGGAGAGGAGCTTCTCCGCCAATTGCCGCTTCGCATTCTTGTCCAGCTTTTTAAGCTCGTTATGCAACAGACGTTCGTTGACTGTTTGGTTCCAGTAGTCGAGCGACTCGAATCCGAGCAATACGGCTTTCCCGACGAACTGACGCAAGACTTCGTTGGTAGGACCCATCACCCATCCGGCTTTGCCGTCGCGTAAATAGCGCTCGATGCCTAGGGCAGGTTTATAACCGGTGCCGCCGCAGGCGTGGAGCATCTTGTCTCCCACCTGGGCGACGTTCTTGGCCGCCGTGAACTTAACCTGCCACAACCAGTGCAACAGGGTGGACCGGGGGAGACGGGAAAGGTCCTTGTGGATCGACCAGTCACAATCATGGGTCAATTCATCCATCGCCCTGGCGAGCAGGAATACCAGGGAGCGCGAGGCATTGGTGTCGATGACGGCCTCGCCGACGTAATCTTGAATGGTCGGATAATCGCAGACCCGCATGCCGACATCAACGTGCCTTTTCGCTGTAGTGTGTCGCTTGGTGATGTCGATCAGGCCGAGAGATATGCCGTTCCAACACGCTGAGGAGCACATCATGAAGAAGGGGTCCACGGTCTCGTCGTTCGACTTTGCGCCGTCGCCGACCGGACCGATGATCCGCTCGGCAGGAAGGGTCACGTTGTCCACCTCCAGTGCCCCCGACTGGTTGCCGCGAAGGCCAAGCCCGTCCCACTTGGAGGGCTCCGCGCGGACCTCGTCGCTCAGGATCAGGAAACAGGATAGATTGGAATAATCCCCCCCAAAATCGGGACTCGAGGTCTGGATCACATACCAGTCGGCAAAACCGCCCGAGGTCGTCCAGGAAGCCTTCTTGCGGACTTTCCAGCCGTCGGCGACGCGCTCGGCTCCCGAGGAGATCGGATACCAGAAATGGGAGCCGGTCTCCGGGTCCGAATAGGACAAGGTGCCCACCAGAACGTCCTGATCGAGGCGCTTCATCAATCCTTGCAGGGTAGGATTATCATGGCTTCGGAGCATGGCGGCCGCCACGGCCCCAATGTGCATGGTGTAACACATCGCCGTGCTGGGACAGCCATAGCGCGCGATCGTTTCCACCACCATAGCCGTGCAGAGATGGTTCTCGCCCAGACCGCCCCACTCACGGGGTACGATGAGTCCGAGCAGACCCAGCGAGGCCAGGGCCTCGAAATTTTTCCGAGGGAAGAGAAGCTTCTTGTCGCTTTCGACGGCATTGCTGCGCAGGGTGGTCTGGCAAAGCTCGATCAGCTTGGCCTGAAGCTGCTTTTGTTGGGGCGTTAGCAGCCATTGCGGGTCCCATTCGTAACCCAGCCCCCAAAACTTTTCCGAGCCCCACGTCTTTGTATCGGACATATCGCCCCCAAGTTCTATTCCTATATCATGAAGAAGCACCAAAGTGGGATCGCCAGCACCTCGTGCTTCGGCGGATCACCCGGCGGTGGCCGGCCACTGTCCCTTCCGATCAGATTGCCCCCGCTTGGGCCGGGTGCACGGGCGGAATGACTGCTCGACGCCAAACCCTCGCGCATTTACACTTGGTCCTTCGAGGGCGCTTCGCGCCAGGAACGTATTGCGCACCCTCGGGAAAGACGATCCGCCAGCGACGGACGGCGCCATACTGGCGGGTCTTGCCGTTGACGACACCGATGCGACCGGGATCGTGCTTGAGGCGAACGCGCGATCCGGCCTCGAAACTCGCGTTACTCACGGTTCGGTCTCCCGTTGCCGGGTTGTTTCGGGCTCAATAGCGGCGTGCTGTTGATCCGAAATGAGGCCGCAACCACGGCCGACGAGGTACTACTCATGGTAAGCGTCACTGCGGTGGGCGACGCGGGCAATTTCGACAACCCTATCTTTGAAACGGTACGTATGGAAAACCCGCCAGTCACCAACGCGGAGGCGCCATTCCTTGCCGCGACCCCGCAGGCGTTTGACGTCTCCAACGCCCGTACCCGCGTGCCGTTCGATGGCGACAACGACGCGCTCGCGTGTCTGTCGGTCTAGTTGCTTCAGGTCGTTAAGGGCTCGGCTCGAGAACGAGACGATCCAACTCAAAGGTCAAGTTCCCGCTTCACCTCGTCAAGGGAATGTGTCCGGCCGGTCGCTAAATCCTTGCGTCCCTCGTCCAGGAGACGGTGTCCTTTTTCGCTCAGTTCCTCGTCCTCTTCCGGAGCGGCCATCGCCACCCTAATGAGCGGGTCTCCTTGAGCAGTCAGGTATTCAAGATACCGCTCCGCGGCGTGGACCTCCGCATCCGGTAGGCGGTTCACGAGGCGATAGAGACGATCTCTCGGATTGGCTTCCATAACGGCTATTGTAGCATGGCTGGCTACACCTCGAACCGCGGCTTCTCGCGCTTGCCGCTACATTCCAGCCAGGCTCGTGCCGGCGCAGTGCATCGGCCAGGACTGCGAAGTTTTTCCGAGGGAAGAGAAGCTTCTTGTCGCTTTCGACGGCGTTGCTGCGCAGGGTGGTCCGGCAAAGCTCGATCAGCTTGGCCTGAAGCTGCTTTTGTTGGGGCGTTAGCAGCCATTGCGGGTCCCATTCGTAACCCAGCCCCCAAAACTTTTCCGAGTCCCACGTCTTTGTATCGGACATATCGTCCCCAAGTTCTATTCCTTTCTCATCGAAGAAGCATCCGAGTGGGAACGCAGGTGCCCTCGCAATAACAACCTGCACTCATTGACACATAATTTAGGTTACGGATCGGTTCAATCCGCACGAGAGGGGTAAACTTATTAGGGCGCAGACGTTAGTCTATCTTAGACACAACGATTCACAACTCTTTTTTGCGGGCTGGAAAATCAGACCCGGCTCACTTTGAAAAAGCCCGGGTCTTTGATCCCAGCCACGTAGAAACTCACGATCCGTTGAGTCGTCTCGCTCTTCGGCGTGAGGACCGCGACAGAGCGGCGGAGCTGGCCAAGATCGTTCAAGAATTGCGAACCGAAGAGCATAAGCGATTTCGGGAAACTTTTAGATGTCGGGTCGAGGAAAGCGTTCGCGGGACGCAGGGGAACTCCTGGGGTGTGAATGGCGTCCCCAACGCACGCCGACTTTCGCTTTCCAGCCTCGTCTTGATTCGTCCAGGCACTTTCGCTACATTCCAAAAATAAATTGGGAATGGGATGGGTCATGGAGTCATACTGGAAGAAACAGTGAAAGGCCAAGCGCAGGGGCCGGCATCCCGACAAGGTTCTCTCCGCCGCGTTCTGGCGCACGGTCGGCGAGGCCGGGCGGTACTGTGACGGGAACGGGCTGTATCTGCATGTCGGTCCGTGCGGGGCGCGCTGCTGGCGCGTCTGGCTTGCGGCGCCTCCAGGTCTGGACGCGCAGATCCGCGCTCCGGCCGCCCCGCCGGGTGTGCCTAATACGGACTATCAGCCTCCAAGGAAAATGACTTTTAGCGAGTTTTTTGATGATTAAACCAGGTACTTCACCCTTCGCCCCCTTGTCGCCCGAGAGGATAGATGCCGCCCAAGAGCGCCACGGCCACGCAGTCCAAGAGTACCTGAAGTACCTGCACGTAGGGGATGTTCTGGCCGATGACGTCGTTCTCTGTTTTGAGCGTCTTCCCGCCGGAGAAGGCCGCAAACTGCTGCAGCAGGCCCTCTACCAAGGTATTGACTCGCTTGACGACCCTCACCCCGAACTGGTTGCGCTGTTCCGACAAATCGATCATGTGCCTTTCTGGGTGGACTGGGAGCGGATGAAGTACGGGAACGCCAAAGTATTGCGCAACGCATTCCTGACTGCCATCGCCTTCGGCCTCTACGCTTTGCCCTTTGGTTATCTCGGAACCCAGAACAAGCCCCTCGCATTTACCCAAGAACTCTTGGACGACGCGGCGAGCCGTTATTCTTACACCTCCGCTTTCGTAATCGATACTTTCCTGCCGGGCGGTCTGCAGCGCTATGAGGAAGGCTTCATGACGTGCATCAGAGTGCGTATAGGACACGCCATGGTTCGACGGAGGATACTTCAATCCGGCGAGTGGGACTCGGAAAAATATGGAATCCCGGTGAATCAGGCGCATATGGCCGTCTCCTCAATTCTTTTTTCGTTCTACGTGATGGAAGGCCTCGAGAGGATGGGCGTCCGCTTCGATCGCAAAGAGCGGGAGAGCGTCCTTCTGGTTTGGCGCTATGCGAGTTACTTGCTGGGCATAAACCCGGAGTTGGTCAATACCAGCGAAGCGGAAGCGCTACGAATGATCGATGTTGCTTTCAGCGTCGAATTCGACCCCGACGAAATCGCGGTTGCACTGTGTCGGAGTACCATAGAGGCAATCCCGAAATATATTCATTTGAATCAAAACTGGATATCGAAGCACTCGGCCGGATTCTTTTATTCTCTGTCACGCCACCTGATCGGCAATGAACTGGCGGACCGATTGGCGTATCCCAAGAGCAATCTGCTGCAAAAGCTCGCTTGTCGTATCTTTATCGCTTACATATGGCTTACCCAGCGCGTACCCGGTCTAAATCCACGCTTCCTGCAAGAGGCTGTTGGCATACGGTTCTGGCTGAACAACGTGCGTTACCATTAGCCGGCGCCGGCATATTGCCTGCCACCGGCCCCGACTCAGAGGAGACCATCCGGGCATGCCCGTCATGAATTGTACACGGAACGGATAACGACTCCTCGGCATGAAGCGCTAAGCTACTTGCAATCAGTGAGTTATGTAAGGTTGGTGGCGTCCCCGACGGGATTCGAACCCGTGTCGCCGCCGTGAAAGGGCGGTGTCCTAGGCCGGGCTAGACGACGGGGACCTGTTTGGCTCGCCTTGCTGGGTGTCCTCTGCCGGTATCTTGAAGCAGAATCAGAGGCTTATCCAAGATTATCCGCCCCCCTTCAGACGGCTACGTCCTGGCTGAAAGCACTGGCAGGGGGAAGTAGAAAGCTGCCCACCGGCTTGAGAGTCATGCAATTTTATTGCGCAAGGATTGGCGAACGTTGGGGAAGCCTCTTGGACGCAAAGGATTCTTGCCAAGAGTGATCCTAACAATGGTCCTTCCCCCTGTCAACAATTGTCCAACGTTCTCCTCCTAAACAAATCCTTGACAGACCAGGCATGAGACGGCTAATATCAGAGCAGTCTCATGCTGGTATCGCTGGCACATCATCGGCACTCTCCTGGAGGCATAATCCCGAGTCAGTGGGTCCTTCCGTAGTTTTGAACCAGATATAAGGGAGTTTAGGGAGCCCGCTGACGCGGTTGTCAGCGGGTTTTTATTTTGGGGCGATGAGTTGGAGTGGTGGCAGGATATTTTTTTAGCTGAGGCTCGACCCAATCCGAATGATCGTCGAATGGAATTGATACTCAGGGAGCTTTTTTATGTCGATTCGCTTTGAAGCCGGTCTTATTCCCGCGATAATCCAGAACCGGGCCACGGGGGAGGTTCTCATGGTGGGCTACATGAACCAGGAAGCTTACGAAAAGACCCACCGGACGGGCCGGGTAACCTTCTACAGCCGCAGCCGAAAGAAGCTCTGGACCAAGGGAGAGTCTTCGGGGCACTGGTTGCGGCTGCATGAGATTCGAATGGACTGTGACGGAGATACGCTCCTGGCCCTGGTGGATTTGCAAGGGCCAGGCACCTGCCATATGGGGTACCGCTCCTGTTTCTTCCGCAAGGTGACACCGGCGGGCGCCGAAGTGATCGCCCAACGGGTCTTTGAGCCGGAGAAGGTCTATACGGAGGCACGCCCCCAGGGAGGTCAATCATGAAGCTTCGCCTTGGGATTCCCAAAGGGAGCCTCCAGGAAAGCACGCTGCAACTGTTTGCGCGTGCCGGCTTTAACATTACCATTAACCCGCGTTCCTATTTTCCGCAGATGGACGATCCGGAAATCGAGTGTATGTTGATCCGGGCCCAGGAGATGGCTCGCTACGTCGAGGACGGCATTCTGGACGTTGGCTTGACCGGGCGAGATTGGATTCTCGAAAATGGGGCTCAGATCGTTGATGTTGCCGATTTAGTCTATGCTAAACAGACTTTTGGGAAGGTCCGTTGGGTACTCGCCGTTCTCGATCGCTCTGGTTTCCAGAGCGTGCAGGATTTGCAGGGCCGCATCATTGCCACCGAGTTGGTGCGGGTCACCGAGCAATATCTGGCCCAAAGAGGCGTGCAGGCGAAAGTCGAATTCTCCTGGGGCGCCACGGAAGTTAAACCCCCTGTCCTGGCCGACGCCATTGTGGAGGTCACCGAGACGGGTTCTTCGCTGCGAGCCAACGGCCTGCGGATTATCGATACAGTCCTGGAATCCAACACCAAATTAATTGCCAATCGCCAGAGTTGGCTCATTGAGTGGAAACGGGAGAAAGTCCGGATACTCGAGATGCTTTTGCGGGGAGCCCTGGAGGCGCATGGCAAGGTCGGATTGATGATGAACATCCGGCGCAAGGACCTGAAGCGCGTCCTGGCTGTGCTGCCGGCCTTGAAGCGGCCGACGATTTCTCCTCTCAGCGAACGGTCCTGGGTCGCGATCCATACCATCCTCGAAGAGAAGACGGTCCGGGAGATCATTCCCAAACTGAAAGCCTGCAAAGCCGAGGGCATCGTGGAATATCCCCTGAACAAAATTGTAAATTGAATGCTTCGTATATTTTCCAGCCGAGACCGGATGAAACTGGAGGCTCTTCTCGCCGCCCGCCAGGCAATGCTGGGGCAGGCCGAGGGGGTGGCGGCACAGATCCTGGCCGACGTGGAAAGCCGCGGGGATCACGCCCTGGTGGAGCACACGCGCCGGCTGGATGAGGTTGATCTGGACAGCGTGGGTTGGACGGTCAGCCGCAGGGAAATCGAAAAGGCGCGCCGTGAAATTCCTACCGGACTTGTAAAGGCTCTTCGCGAAGCCCGGCATAATATTTCGCTCATCGCCCGGCAGCAGGTTCCGCCGTCCTGGCGGCTTGAGACGCGGCCCGGAGTTCGGGTCTCGCAAATCGTGCGTCCCCTCGAGAAGGTGGTCTGCTATGTCCCCGGCGGGCGTTCTGCATTACCCTCAACGGTGCTGATGAGCGTCATTCCGGCGCGCGTAGCGGGGGTACGGGAAATCTATCTGACCTGTCCGCATCCGGCGCCCGCCGTGCTCGTTGCGGCTGACTTGATGGGGATAGAGAAAATTTATCGCCTGGGGGGCGCGCAGGCCATCGCCGCCTTTGCTCTGGGTACTTCCAGGGTGCCCCGGGTGGATAAGATCGTCGGTCCGGGGAACCGCTATGTGGCCGCAGCCAAAAAACTGGTGGCCGGCAGATGCGGCATCGATTTTGTGGCCGGACCTACCGAACTGGTCATGATTGCCCGTGCCGGCGATCCTCGCTGGATTGCTGCGGACCTGGTAGCTCAGGCGGAACACGACGCAGACGCCATGCCGATTCTTCTTACTCCTTCTCGCGCTCTTGCCCAGGCGGTTCAACAGGAGGCAACCCGCTGGGTTCGGAGTCTTCGCGATTCCGTGGCGGGCAAATCGCTGTCGGCTCGCGGGGCGATCGTGATCACCCAAAGCCGGCAGGAAAGTCTGGCGATTGCCAATCGCATCGCACCCGAGCATTTGACCCTGGTGGACGAGGCCAACCGGCTCCTGGCTGGAGTCCGTGCCGCCGGCTCGGTTTTCCTGGGCAGGTTCAGTGCGGTGGCGGCGGGCGATTACGCTTCCGGCACCAATCACATCCTGCCAACCGGAGCCGGAGCGCTCCTGCGAGGTGGACTATCGGCCGCCGATTTTGTGAAGGTGATCTCCGTCCAGCGGCTCACCCGCTCGGGGCTGGCCCGTCTCCGTCCTGCTATTACTGCGCTGGCCCGGGCCGAAGGGTTGGAGGCTCACGCCCGGTCGGTGGAGGTAAGGTTTGAAAAGCGGAATTAAAGTGCGCCGGGCCGTCGAGCGACTTACCGGGTACCGGCCTCCCCGTGAGGGGCGGGTCGGGAAACTGCGGATGGACTTCAACGAAAACACCGTGGGTTGTGCGCCCCAGGTAGTTCGGGCTCTGCAAAAGACGTTGAACGCCGATTGGCTCGCCTCCTACCCCGAGTACGAAAAGGGCCGCCAACGCCTGGCCCGCCACTTCCGCGTTTCGCCTGACGAGCTGGTCCTCGCCAACGGTACCGATGACGCCATTCAGTTGGTTTGCAACACCTTCCTCGAACCGGGTGACTTGGTGGTGGTCCCCGCGCCCACCTTCCCGGTGTACGAATTTTTTGCCGCTGTGGCCGGTGCACACACCATTCAAGTTCGTTACGACGAAAAATTCCGGCTGCCGATGGACTCGTTTCTGCAAGTCCTCAAGCGAAAACCCAAATGGGTTGCGTTGGCGAATCCCAACAACCCGACCGGCACGCTGCTGAGCCAAGACGATCTTAAGGCCGTCCTGGAAGCGGCGCCTCGCACCTTGGTCCTGGTGGACGAGGCTTATTTCGAGTTCGCCGGCGAAACGGTATTGCCCTGGATTCGAAGCTACCCGAACCTGATTGTGACCCGGACGTTTTCGAAGGTTTTCGGATTGGCAGGCCTGCGGATGGGATGCCTGTTTGCCCACCCTTCCCTGACCGAGCCGATGCGGCGCTGCCAGAATCCATTCGCGGTGAGCTCGTTGGCCTTGGCCGGGGCTCTGGAGGCGATCAAACACGGAAAATACGTGCAACGGTACGTCGCTGAGGTGTTGGGCTGCCGGGCGGTTCTTTGCCGGACGCTGGACCGGATGAATGTGCCTTATGTGGCCAGTTCGGCCAACTTCGTCCTGACTCGTATGGGGCCGCGAAGCCCGGCGATTGCGCAGCGGTTGCGTGCGAAAGGAATTCTGGTTCGGAATTGGGACCATGACCCGCGCCTTCAGGGTTACCTGCGGTTTACGGTGGGCAATCGGGCCCAGACACGCCGGCTCTTGGCGGAGCTTGGGAGGCTCGAGCCTGGGAGCGAGTCGCAGGAGGAACCCACTTCTCGCAAGAGCCTGCGAACCGGTTCTAAAAAAGGGCGGGCTGCATGAGGTCGCGCAGCGCTCGCATCCACCGGAAGACGAAGGAAACCGATATTCACGTCCACTTGAACGTGGACGGAAAAGGGACTTATCAAATCGTAACCGGAATTCGGTTCTTCGACCACATGCTCGAGCTGTTTGCCCGTCATGGGGGATTTGATCTTGAGCTGAAGGCGCAGGGCGACCTCGACGTGGATCAGCACCATACGGTCGAAGATGTGGGCATCACTCTGGGGCAAGCTTTTCGCAAGGCTTTGGGCGACAAGAAAGGCATCCTGCGCGCCGGCTATTTCATTATGCCGATGGACGAAACCCTGGCGGTGGCGGCGGTGGACCTGAGCGGCCGGGACTACTTGGTCTTCAAGGCCCCTTTTCGGAAGCACCTCGTAGGAGACCTTCAGACGGAGTTGCTCGAAGACTTTTTCGGCGGATTTGCGTCGGCGTTGGGTGCCAACGTTCATTTGAAGGTAGCCTACGGGCGCTCCACTCACCACCGCGTAGAGGCGTTATTCAAGGCTTTCGCCCGAGCTCTCCGCTTCGCTTGCTCTCGTGACCGGCGGCTCAAGAGTCAGTTGCCCAGCACCAAAGGACTTCTATGATCGCCATCATTGACTACGGGGCCGGAAACGTGGGCTCGGTCGCCAAGGCGGTGAAGCACCTGGGGCACACGGCGGAGATTGTCAAGGATGCTGAAACCTTGCACCGGGCCGACAAACTCATTCTTCCCGGTCAGGGCCACTTCGAGTCCATGATTTGCGCGCTCCACGAATTCCGTCTGTTTGCGCCGTTGAAGGAGTTGATCGAGCAGGGCCAGGAATACCTGGGCATCTGCCTGGGGCTTCATATCCTTTACGAAGGGAGCGAGGAAGCGCCGGAGAATCCCGGCCTGGGACTGCTTCCCGGCCGGGTGCGAAAGCTGCAGAACGTATTCAAAATCCCGCACATCGGCTGGAGCCAGCTTGAGGTCCGTAAAGCGCAGGGCTTGTTGGCGGGCGTTCCCGAGGGCAGCTTCTTTTACTTTTGCCACTCCTATTTCGCTCCGGACGGGCCGCATTGCGTCGGTGCCACCCAGTACGGGCAGAAGTTTGCCTCCGTGGTGGAGAGGGACTCGATCCGTGGGGTTCAATTTCATCCGGAAAAGTCCGGCGAACTCGGGTTGAGGGTCCTGAAAACTTTTCTGGAGAATTGAAAGATGCTTGCCCGCCGCATCATTCCTTGCCTGGACGTCAATCAGGGCCGCGTGGTGAAGGGTGTAAATTTCCTGCGCCTCCGCGATGCCGGCGACCCGGCCCAGTTGGCCGAAGCCTACAATCGCGCGGGGGCGGACGAGCTGGTGGTGTTGGATATCTCGGCCTCCCGCGAAGGGCGCGCCACCCTGATGGAGACGGTCGGGCGCGTGGCGGCGCGGCTCTTTATTCCCCTTACGGTGGGGGGTGGGGTGCGGAGCCTGGAAGATGGTCGGCGCCTGCTGGGGGCGGGGTCCGACAAGGTAGCGATCAACACCGCCGCGGTAGAGCGGCCCGAGTTGATCGCCGAGCTCGCGTCGGGCTTCGGCTCGCAGGCCGTGGTTGTGGCCATCGATGCCCGCCGCCACGGCGAGA
Organism: Terriglobia bacterium; assembly: GCA_965222885.1. GTDB lineage: Bacteria > Acidobacteriota > Terriglobia > UBA7540 > JAPUME01. The sequence goes on along the minus strand of OZ244973.1, from coordinate 2,700,417 downwards.
GTTGGCGCGTCTGGACCTACGGAGGCTCGCGGGAGACCGAGTGGGACGCCATCGAGTGGGCCCAGGAGGCCGAACGCCGGGGAGCCGGCGAAATCCTCCTCACCTCGATGGACGCGGACGGCACGCAGGCTGGATTCGACTGCCCCCTGACGGCGGCCATCGCCCAAACTCTTCCCATTCCCGTCATCGCCTCCGGCGGCGCGGGAACTCTGGAACACTTCGCCCAGGTCTTCCTGGAAGGGCGGGCCGATGCGGCCTTGGCCGCTTCGATCTTCCACTACCAACAGTACGGCGTCCGCGAGTTGAAAGGGTTCCTCCAGACCTGCGGCGTACCGGTGCGTCCGGCATGACGATCCCGTGTATCGATCTCATGGGCGGCAAGGTGGTCCAGTTGGTCCAGGGGCGGGAGAAACGGCTGGAGTTGCCGGACCCGTTGTTGGTTCTGGAGAGGTTTTCCGACTATCCTGAGATTCAGGTGATTGATTTGGATGCCGCGATGGACGGCACATCGCAGTCGGAACTGGTCGGCGAACTCTGTCGAAAGAAGCCGTGCCGGGTGGGCGGGGGCATCCGAACCGTGGAGCGCGCCCGCGAGGTTGCCGACGGTGGGGCGCGGAAAATCATCGTCGGCAGTTCAGCATTCCATCCAGAGGGAGTGAACCAGGAGTTTCTTCGCCGGTTGGTGGCCGCGGTTCCGCAAGAAAAGATTATCGTCGCCGTCGATACGCTCGACAGCCGCGTGGCGGTCCGTGGCTGGAAGAAGGTTTTGCCGCTTACGCCCGCGGAAGTGTTTCCTCAGCTTGAGCCCTACTGCTCGGAGTTCCTCTGTACCTACATCGACCAGGAAGGAAAGCTACAGGGGACCAGTCTGGACTGGTTCCAATCTCTCCGCAGCCTGACGCAATATCCCATCACCGCCGCCGGCGGCATCAGTACTCAAGAGGAAATTCAGGCGCTCGATGCTCTGGAGATGCACGCCGCACTCGGTATGCATATTTATCGGCAACACTTCCCGGAACTATTCCGCAACTGATCTCGCCACAATAGAATTTTGCGTTCTGCGGTTGAAAGCCTGGATTTTGCGGAAAGACTCGCGGTGGCCTGGACGGAAATCGGCTCCCTGGGGGGCGGCTGGCTCAACCGAAACCCAGCGTGTATACTTGCCAAGTCGTCCGCTCAATTTTGAAAGGAGAACCGGTATGAGGACCGCAGGTTGGGTTCCGTTGGGCTTGGCAGGATGCTTGCTGATTTTGGGTTCCTGTGATCGGGCCGAGAGAATTGAGATTCCTCCCGAGCGTCCTGCGGCGGCCGCGGTGGACAGCATTACGTCCCAGGATTTGTCCGAGCACATTTCCCGCCTGGCTTCCGACGAGTTTGAGGGTAGATCTCCTGCTTCGAACGGCGAGCAATTGACGTTGGAGTATTTGCAGGGTCAATTCAGGAGCCTGGGAATCCAAGGTGGTGCCGGCGGCGGAGGTTTTCTGCAAAAGGTTCCTCTGGTCGGAATGACCGTAGCTCCGAAGCCGAAGATGATTGTTTCTTCGGGCGCGAACCGCGTATGGCTCCAGTATGGTTCCGACTTCATGGCATGGACCAAGCGTGTCGAGGAGAAGGTAACTCTCAATGCCGAGATGATCTTCGTAGGCTACGGCGTGGTGGCTCCCGAATACGGTTGGGACGACTACAAAGGCGTGGATGTCAAAGGAAAAGTCCTGGTCATGCTGGTGAATGACCCTCCTCTGGAAGATGAAAAGATGTTCGGCGGCAAGGCCATGACCTACTATGGGCGATGGACGTATAAGTTTGAGATTGCGGCGGAGAAAGGGGCGGCCGGCTGCTTTGTCATCCATGAGACCGGGCCGGCGGGCTATCCCTGGGAGGTGGTTTCCGGGGGCTGGAGCGGCGAGCAGTTCGACCTGAATGCCCCGGACAAAAATGCCGGACGGGTGGCGGTGGAGGGATGGTTCCCCTACCGAACCGCGCAGACCGTTTTTCACATGGCCCGCCAGAAATTGCGGGAACTCAAGCAACAGGCGGCCACGCCGGATTTTGAGCCGGTGCCCTTGGGTTTGAAAGCTTCCCTTACGGTCCGGAACAATATCCGGTCCCTCGACTCCGCGAACGTCCTGGCGAAAATGGAAGGGGGCGACCCCCAACTCAAAGACCAATGGGTTGCCTACGTGGCTCATTGGGACCATCTGGGCGTGGGGAAGGCGGTGCGCGGCGATGCCATCTATAACGGTGCGCGGGACAATGCTTCCGGCACGGCGGCCTTGCTGGAGCTGGCGCAGGCCTACTCGCAACTCGAAGTTCCCCCGCGCCGTTCGATTCTCTTCATGGCCGTCACCGCGGAAGAGAGCGGACTTCTCGGATCCAAATTCTACGCCGCCAATCCCATTTATGCGCTGGAGAAAACCGCAGCGGTCATCAATATGGACGCCCTGAATGTATGGGGGAAAACCAAGGACATCACCCTTATCGGGCTCGGCAATTCATCGCTGGATGAAGTGGTCCGGCAGGAGGCCCGGTTGCAGGGGAGAACCGTCCGCCCGGACCCGGAACCCGAGAAAGGGTATTTCTATCGTTCCGACCATTTTGAATTCGCCAAGCAGGGAGTCCCGGCCCTGAATACCGACGGCGGGGTGGAATTTATCGGGAAACCCGAGGACTGGGGCATGCAGGTGCGCGGGCAGTACACCGCGCAGGATTACCACAAGCCGTCCGATGAAGTGAAGCCCGATTGGGATTTGACCGGCATGGCCCAGGATGTCCAACTGTTTTTCCGCGTCGGCTACCGCATAGCGAACCAGAAAGAACTTCCCACCTGGAACCCCGGTACGGAGTTCAAGGCCAAGAGGGAGGCGATGCTTCAGGCGGCGGGCGCCTCCCAGGAACCTTGATGGTCTTGCGTTTTCGATGGGAGCCGATAGTCCGGGCTTGCGCCGGACGAATAGCGCACTTCCCGTCTCTTTTCGGGCCGGTTTTCATGGAGGATAAGGATGCGTAGTTTCATAGCAGTCCTGCTGCTCGGTCTGATGGGCGAGGCCGTTGTGCTTGCCCAGTCGGGCGCGTCCCAAGGGCTCCTCGGATTCTGGGGCGAGGCGGCGCAGGTCGAGCGGGAATGGGAGGAGAAATTTCGGGCCATTCCCGAGCCGAAAAACCTGCGCGCGTATATGAAGCGCCTCTCGGCCCGCCCGCATCATTTCGGTTCCCCTTACGATAAGGAGAACGCCGCATGGATTCTTGCGAAATTCCAAGAATGGGGGCTGGACGCGCACATCGAGGAATTCGAGGTGCTTTTCCCCACGCCGAAAGAACGCGTAGTGGAAATGATGGGGCCGACCCGGTTCCGTGCCACGCTACAGGAGCCGACAATCCCGGTGGATCCCACCTCGTCCCAGCACGACGAGCAGATGCCGACCTACAACGCCTATTCAGTGGATGGTGACGTAACCGCGCCCCTCGTCTATGTGAATTACGGCGTTCCGGAAGATTACGAGCAGTTGGAACGTATGGGGATTTCCGTAAAAGGAGCCATCGTCATCGCCCGGTACGGACATTCGTGGCGCGGGATCAAACCGAAGATGGCGGCCGAATACGGCGCGCTCGGTTGCCTGATTTACTCCGATCCTCGTGAAGACGGATACTTCCGCGGCGACGTCTTTCCCAAGGGTGCCTGGCGGCCCGCGGGTGGCGCGCAGCGCGGCAGTGTAATGGATATGCCGCTTCATCCCGGCGATCCTTTGACACCCGGCCGGGGAGCCACCAAGGGGGTGAAGCGGTTGCCGATCAGCGAGGCCAAGACGCTGACGAAGATTCCTGTTCTCCCGCTCTCCCATAGTGATGCGCAGCCTCTGCTGGCCGCGCTTGAGGGACCCGTAGCTCCCCCCGCGTGGCGCGGCGCGCTTCCCATTACCTATCACGTCGGGCCCGGCCCCGCCCAAGTTCGTTTGCGAGTGAAAGCGAACTGGGACTTCAAGACGATCTATAACGTCATCTTCAGGATTCCCGGCTCGGTTTATCCCGATGAATGGATTGTGCGCGGCAACCATCACGACGCCTGGGTGAACGGCGCCACCGATCCGGTTTCCGGCATGGTAGCGCAGATGGAAGAAGCGCGCGCTTTCGGGGAGCTGCTGAAGCAAGGCTGGAAACCCAAGCGCACCATCCTCTATGGTGCATGGGACGCCGAGGAGCAGGGGCTTCTCGGCTCGACCGAGTGGGCCGAAGAGCACCGCGAAGAACTCCTGCAAAAAGCGGTCGCCTACATCAACTCCGATTCCAACCGGCGCGGCTATCTCGAGGTGCGGGGTTCGCACACCCTCGAGAAATTCATCAATGAAGTGGCCCGGGATATTGTGGACCCGGAGAAGAACCTCTCCGTCTGGAAGCGCAAGCAGTTGAAGCTCATCCATGATGCCAGGACGAAGGAGGATCGGGAGGAAGCGCGAAACCGGCCCGAGTGGAGAATCAACGCCTTGGGTTCCGGCTCCGACTATACGGTTTTTATCGACCATTTGGGCATTGCCTCGCTGAATATCGGTTACAGTGGAGAAAGTGACAGCGCCGGTGTTTACCATTCCGTCTACGACGATTTCTATTGGTACACGCACTTTGGCGATCGGGATTTTGTTTACGGGCGCGCGCTGGCGCAAACCGTGGGCACCGCGGTCATGCGTCTGGCCGGGGCCGACCTGTTGCCTTTCGACTTCACCAACTTCGCCGATACTCTCCGCAAGTACACCCAGGAACTCCAGAAGCTCTTGCAGACCAACCGGGAGAAAATTCGCGAGCGGAACCGGCAGATCCAGGAAGGAGTCTTCCACGCCGTTACCGACCCGAACGAGACTTTTGTTCCTCCGCCCATGGAAGAGATTCCGCCGAACTTGAATTTTGCTCCGCTGGAAAATGCGCTGGATGCGCTTACGCTCAGCGCCGAGCGTTACCAAAAAGCTTTGTCGGAAGCTCAGAAGAAGGACCAGACTCGGCTGATGTCGGCTTCGTTCGCGGGGTTGAATGCCAAACTGATCGCGAGTGAGCGCAAGCTGACCAGTAAGAAGGGGCTGCCCGGGCGGCCCTGGTTCAAGCACATGATTTATGCGCCCGGGTTTTACACCGGCTACGGAGTCAAAACGATTCCCGGCGTTCGGGAAGCCATCGAGCAAAGCAAATGGAAGGAAGCGGAAAGAGAGATTGTCCGTATGGGAAAGGTCCTTCACGCTGAAAGGGAATTAATCGAATCGGCGGCGAGGGAACTCGAAAGGATCGCGAAGTAAATTGAGTTACTCCGAGATTGAAAAAACCGAGTTCGACGTGTGCGTGGTGGGATCGGGGGCAGGGGGAGGTGTGGCGGCCCGGGAACTCTCCGCGCGGGGAGCGAAAGTCTGTATTCTGGAAATCGGCGCATGGAAAGATCCCGGAAAGGACTTTCGCGGCCATACCTGGCCTTTTGCGCTTCCCCGTCGCGGGATGCAGGCCGAGCACAGCCGGCACCTGTTCGGTGATCCGGCTGTCTATTCCTTCACGAACGCCGGCCCGGAACCGGCCTCCTATCTCATTCTCCCGGCGGTGGGAGGCAAGACGCTGCTTTGGGCGGCACACTCGTGGCGTTTCGGTCCGCGCGACTTCCGCTTGCGCTCTCTCCATGACGTAGGCGTGGACTGGCCCATCGGCTACGATGATCTGGCGCCCTACTACGACCGGGTGGAGACCTTCATGGGAGTGTGCGGCGCGCGGGACGGATTGGAAGTGATCCCGGACGGTCGCTTCCTCCCGCCTCTGCAATTCCGTTGTGGAGAGCGTCAGATCGGCCGCGCGTTGTCGCACCTTGGTCCCCATTTCCAAATGATTTCCACGCGCAAGGCCATCAATACGGTACCCCACCGCGGCCGCCCCGGCTGCCATTACTGCGGTCATTGCATGAAGGGTTGTGAGGTGGACGCCAAGTACACCGCGGCGAATTCCGACATCCCCGCCGCGTTGCAAACAGGAAACGCCACTCTGGTTACAGGCGCCATGGCCACCCAGGTCTTGCTGGACGGTTCCGGCAATCGGGTGGGCGGCGTGGTTTATCGGGAGCTCGAATCTCGCCGGGAGCGGAGGGTGCGCTGCCGGGCGGTGGCGCTGGCCTGCGGACCCATTGAAACGGCCCGGCTGCTGCTGCTTTCTCGCTCGAAGTTGTTTCCCCAAGGTTTGGCCAACGGTTCGGGCGAGGTGGGCAGAAACCTCCAGACCACCATCGAGTTGGTGACTCTCGGGTACCTCAATTCGCTTACGGGGAGCCCCGCGGTCAACGACGATGGGACCGATTCGTTCCACGGCACCGTGCCCAATCCTTATTACCATAAGCCGCATCCGAATTTTCCCAACGGCTACTTGATCAACGTGGGCAGTGGGGCGCAGATTCTCTATTCGAGCGGCGCTCTTCAATTGGATTCGCTCAAAGGGTTGCCGGGGTTTGGCCGCGAGCATAAAGGAAGGCTGCGCAACGCGGTTCCCGCTCTGGTTACCTTGGGATGCCAGGGGCAGACGCTGGAGGCCGCCGGTAATTTTGTGGACCTCGACCCTGAGCGGCGCGACGGGTTCGGTCTGCCGGCGATCCGCTTGCATTTCGGCTATGGGGAAAGCGAACGGGCCATGATTCGGGATATGCGGCAGGTTACCCGGGCGATTCTGGAAGCCGCCGGCGGTGCGGTGATCAATCCCGACCCTCCGGGAACCGTCGATCCTACCCATTACGTGGGCACTTGCCGCATGGGAACCGACCCTGCTCGCTCGGTGCTCAATCCTTATTGCCAGTCCCACGATTTGAAAAACCTGTTTATCGTGGATGGCAGCAGCTTTCCTTCCTACCCGGAAAAGAATCCCACCGAGAGCGTGATCGCCGTCTCATTACGCGCGGCAACGTTCCTGGGTGAGCAGCTTCGCAAAGGGAATCTTTGATGGGACCTTTCTGAAACCTTGCCGGCGTTCCCCGCGCGCAATGAATAGGGCTGCCGTCAATCGTAAAAAGCATTGCATCCAGGTCGCGCATTGCAGTAGGGTATCGGAATGGATAAGTCGCGGGGACCCGACTCTGGTTCGGAGGGCGGATCGGGTTCCGATACCGGCTTGGCCCCAAGTGAAGTACGATTGACGGCCCGAACCGGGGCCCCGAATTGAGCCGTTCATCCGACCCGCCTACGATTCCACCCGTGAGAGATTCGACGCCATCCGAAACCGCGCCGGCGCCCGCGCGCCCGGCCCCGGAATCCGGGGAAAAGTTCGACCGGCTGCAGGCCCTGCTGCGGGAGATGTTCCAACTCGACCGTGGCGACCTCGATTTCGGCCTGTACCGGATCATGAACCTGAAGGCCGGCGAGATCGCGGCGTTTCTCGACGACGATCTGCTGCCGCAGGTGAAGGCCAAGCTGAAGCTCACCAGCGATGAGGAGCGGGCCGGGCTGGAAGAGGAATTGGCGGCCGCCCGCAAACAGGCCAGAGGGCTGGGTCTCGATCCCGATTTTCAAACTCCGCCCAGGATCGTTGAACTGAACCGCAGGCTTGCCGAGATGAAGAAGGACGCGGACGCCGAGGCCGACGTTTACAACCATCTCGCCAACTTCTTCGCCCGCTATTACGTCGAGGGCGACTTCATCTCGCAGCGCCGCTACTCAAGCGGCGGCCGCTCGGCCTATCTCATCCCCTACGATGGCGAGGAGGTGAAGCTGCACTGGGCCAACGCGGACCAGTACTACGTCAAGACAACCGAGAATTACGCCGCCTACGCTTTCACCGTCGGGGCCGGCGACGCGGGGAGGCGCGTACGCTTCGAGATCGCGGCGGCCGACAACGAGAAGGACAACCTCAAGGAAGCCGATGGCCGGCAGCGTCGCTTCGTGCTGGCCGGCGACAAGGGCGCCGTCGCCGTCGAGGGCGGCGATCTGGTCGTCCGCTTCGAGCACCGGCCACTGACCGACGGCGAGAGGAGGGCATACCCCGGCAACGGCTACCACCAGCAGAACCGGATCAACGAGGCCGCGGCCCAGCGCATCCTCGACACGGTGGATTCAGACTGGCGGGCGCTCCTGGCCGCGCCGGCCCCGACGGACGCCAACGGCGAGCGCACGCTGCTGGCGAAGCACATCGAGCGCTACACGGCCAAGAACAGCTTCGACTACTTCATCCACAAGAATCTGGGCGGCTTCCTGCGCCGCGAGCTGGACTTGTACCTGAACACCGAGGTGCTGAACCTGGACGACCTGGAGCAGGGCGACGCCGCCCGGCTGGACCGGGCGCTGGCGCGCGTGCGGGCGGTTCGCCACGTCGGCGGCAAGATCATCGACTTCCTGGCGCAGTTGGAGGACTTTCAGAAGCGGCTCTGGCTCAAGAGGAAGTTCGTGCTCGAAACCCACTGGTGCGTGACCCTCGACCGAGTGCCGGAGGCAATGTACCCCGAGATCGCTGCCAACGCGGCGCAGCGCGCCGAGTGGGTCAAACTGTTCGCTGTTGACGAGATCGAAGGCGACTTGGCGAACGGCGGCGCGACATGGAGCGACCCGCCGAGCGTGGATTTCCTCAAGGCCAACCCCTACCTGGTCCTGGACACGCGGCACTTCGACCGTGATTTTACCGACCGGCTGCTGGCGGTGCTCTCCGACGCCGGCCCGCTGGATGAACAGCAGGACGGGCTGCTGTTGCACGGCGAGAACTTTCAGGCGCTGAACCTGCTGCAAGCGCGGTATCGGGGACAGGTGAAGTGTGTTTACATCGATCCACCCTATAACACGAGTGAAAACACGTTTGTTTACAAGAACGCATACAAACACTCGTCATGGCTAGCGATGATTCAGACTCGAGTCGAGATAGCGAAATTTCTCTTGCACAATAAAGGCGTATTACAGTGCGCGATTGATGATACAGAGACTTGGAAGCTCCGAAGTGTCTTGGATACATGTTTTGGGCAAAACAATCGGGTTGCGACTATTGCTGTTGAGGTAAACCCCGCAGGGCAGAACATACGCCCAAATACTCCTGCCCTGAGTCACGACTATTGCCATGTTTATGCAAACGACATTGATCAAATAGAAATGCTGTTACGCGGTCTAACTGTGGAAGAGAAGGAAATGTACAGACATAAGGACGAGATAGGCTTTTTTCTTTGGGACAACCTGCGGCGAAGAGGAGGGAATTCGCGTCCGACTGATCGGCCAGGTCAGTGGTATCCGCTCTACATTGACCGACACACGAAACAGGTTAGTGTCAATTCATTTGAGGGTTCTGAAGAAGTCTGGCCTATCGACGCAAAAGGGGAAAGGCGAATTTGGCGTAACAATCCCGATGGTGCGCGTCGAGACATTGAGAATGGCGAGATTTCTGTCATTGAAAAGGCAGGGAAATTTGAGGTCGTTAAGAAATCTCGAATGCCTGGAGGCAAGAAACCAAAGACGCTATGGGCGGACTCGAATTATTCAGCGACAACCTATGGAACAAAGCTGCTCATCGATATTGTTGGAAACCAACAATTTAGTTACCCCAAGTCATTGCATCTAGTGATGGACTGCCTTCGGTATTGGAGCGGAGGAGATTCTACGATCCTCGATTTCTTCGCTGGTTCCGGTACGACAGGTCACGCCGTCATCAACCTGAACCGCGAAGACGGCGGCCAGCGCGAGTACGTTCTCGTGGAGGTCGGCCACCACTTCGACACCGTGCTGCTGCCGCGCCTGAAGAAGATCATCTATTCGCCGGACTGGAAGGACGGCAAGCCGGTTTCTCGTAAGGGCGTCACACAGTTGTTCAAGTACGTCCGCCTGGAATCCTACGAAGACACGCTGGACGGCCTTGAAGTGACGCCGCAATCGCACGAACAGAACGAGTTGCTGGCCGAAAACCCCGCGCTGGCGGAGGACTACCGGCTGCGCTACGCCCTGGGCGCGGAGACCTCCGGCAGCCCCTGCTTGCTGGGCAAGGCTTTCATCGATCCCTTTGCCTATACCTTGTCCGTCGTGCGCGACGGCGCGCGCCGCTTCATCGCCGGCTGGAACTCCTGGCGCGTGAGCACCATGGGTCTGATGCACGTCGGCGTCGGCGAGGGGCCGGAGATCATCCAGATGTTCGGGCGTGGGGTGCGGCTGAAGGGCTGGAACATGAGCCTGAAGCGGCATCGCAAGAGCGGGGGCGAGCCGCCCCCGGACAGCGACCAACTGGTGGAATTGGAGAAACTGTACATCTTCGGACTGCGCTCCAACTATATGCAGACCTTCCGGGACCTGCTGCAAAAGGAAGGGATGCGCGCCGAGCAGGAGACGATCCGCTTGCCCGTCACCTGGAACTTCGCCAGGAAGACGGACCTGAAGCTGATTCGGCTCAAGGAGGGCACGGAATACCGGCATTCCGACGTGCGCCCGGTGTTGCCGGACCCCGGCGGTTCCGACAGCCCGACCGTGACGCTGGATCTGTACTCGCGGCTGCAGGCCGTGGCGGCGGGCGACGATGCTGCGCTTGACCCGAAAATCGACAAGAGTCGGGTCACGCTCAAACGCCACGCCGCGCTTTTCGACGGGACGCGCGTGTACGACGTGCTGCTGGCGCGCAAGCGGCAGGCGCGGTGGCATAACCTGACCATCCCGCGAGCAACGGCGGACCGGCTGCTGGAAAGCGATGGTTGGTACGATCTCCACATGCCGTCGGAACGTCTGAAGGTGACTCGATTCGAGGATGTGCAGAAGCTGGAGGACGTCGCCGTTGACCTGATTTCAGCCTACGCCGACCGTTTCTGGCGCAGGGAGCGCCGACGGTGGGAGCATGACAGGATCGAAGTCGCGACGCTGGACAAGGACGACCCGAACAATATCGGGGAGTATCTGCTGTCGGCGGACGCGACCGAAGACAGGTTGATCGAGGATATCAATGCGCTGAAGTCGAACGTCCGGGATGGCTACTTCCGCGATCTGAAGCTCGGAGTCATCGATAGGCAGGCTCATGCCTATCGGCCGTTGTTGTACGCGGACAAGGAATGCAAAGTCACAATCCAGCCCGTCGCCCTGGACGGGAACGAAAAGACGGTCGTCGAAAAACTGGCCGACCTGACTGGGAGCGGCTATCCCTGTCTGCGGGGCCGAGAGTTGTTCCTGATCCGCAACCTGACGCGTGGCCGGGGCGTGTCGTTCTTCGACGATTTCGCCTACTACCCCGATTTCATCGTCTGGCTGAAGGACGACGATTGCCAGCATGTCGTCTTCCTCGACCCGAAGGGCTTGGTTCGATACGGCCCGAGAGCGCGCGACAAGGTGCGGCTTCACGCCGAGATCAAGGAGATCGAACATCGAGTGCGCCAACTCGATCCGAAGCTGCGCCTGCACGCCTATGTCCTTTCCGTCACGCCGCCCGGAGAGATTGGCGACGTGTCCCGCCAGAAATCCGAATGGGAACAGGACGGCGTTTACTTCCTACAGGATTCCGACTGCCTGCAACGGATGATCGCGCACGCCTTGGCGTCGGCGCCTTGACTTTCCTCCGGGCGGGCATCCGTCCGGCACCGTGGAGTGGGAAGAGTTCCATCGCGGCAACACCGTCGATGAAGCGCAGGTCCTCGTCGCGGGACGCGGCCTTTCCTTTCGGCGATCATTTTCTTACCGCCGGCGCGGACCATCGCTCCGGTGGCCGGCTCCTGCCCCGCGTCTCGACCGCGTTCTTCTCGGCCCGGACACCCGCGCGTTCCGTATTCGTTCCTGGGGGCTCGTTTATCCAAGGAGGATGGGGGTCCGTGTCATGCGTGCGGCCACCTGGTCCAGAAACAAGGGAGGTTGGGTCGGGACGGCAGAACTGAGGGCCCCCGCAACCGAGTTTCGATTGTCCTGGCGCATACGGGGGAGTTAAGCTGGGGTAGGGCGGACAAAATCGGCCGGTGAGACATGATGGACCTTGCGGATAAGATGTTGGACCCAGCCTGCCCGGTTACCCTGTACGAGTTGGTCCCCCCGGCCGGTTCCAACCCCGAACGGAACCTTCGCGTTTGGGAAAAGGTCAAGCAGGTCCAACCTTGGGTTGACGCATTGAATATTCCGGAAATCGCACCGGAGAGCTTTCCTCCACCCCTTCAGGATGCGAATCGGGAGCGGATGGAGCCTCGAGCCCTCGCCACGCGGATCCAACGGAAGTATGCGGTGGAAGCCATCGTCAACCGTATTGTGGTTCATGATGCCGACCCGAAGGATTGGATGGAGGAGACAAGAAATCGGTGCGGGATCCGAAACCTGGTTCTGGTGGGAGGCGAATCGGGCCGGAAGCGTTATCCTGGCCCCAGCGTCACCCAGGCCGCCTCTTGGATCCGGAAAAACGGCTATGGCTTTTTGCTGGGAGGGATCACGATTCCCAGCCGGGCTGACGAGATCGACCGGGTACGAAACAAGTGTCGCCACGGTCTCCGTTTCTTCACGACCCAGGTGCTTTTCGATGCGAACGACATTGTCGGGCTCGTGCGCGGACTCAACGGCCTGGAAGCGAGGATTTTTCTTTCCTTTGCGCCTGTGAGTCACCCGCGAGACCTCCAGTTTCTGCGTCGCTTAGGTGTGGACGTTTCGGCGGATACGGAGGATTTCCTTATGGAGCGACACCGGGAAGAGTCAAAAGCCCGGCCCGACTGCCTGGAGCGGTCCATCGAGTTGGCGGTGCGGATTCTGAGCGATGTTTTCGAGCATCTCCCTCCCTCGCCGCCTCCGATCGGCCTGATGGTGGGGCACATCAATCGGCGCAACTACGAAACGTCGGTCGTAATGCTCAAGCGGCTCAAGGCTCTCTATGAGCAGTATGTTTACGCCCAGTATCGCCGCCGGGTAGAGGGGCGGGATTCCTTCCCGCGCTGAGGTCGTGCGCCGCTACCTGCCGATCCCGTCCTTGGCTATAGGGCCGATATGGTATAAAAGATTCCCAGGAGCTGCTCATGCGCAAGGTCCGCATCACCGGTGTGCCGTTGGATCTGGGACAGGAGCGCCGCGGCGTCGATATGGGGCCTTCCGCGGTGCGGGGTGCGGGTCTCAAGTTCACGGTGGAATCGCTGGGAATCCAGGTGGAAGACGCGGGCGACATTCCCGTCAAGATTCCCGAAACGCAAACCGTCGGTGACTTCCAGGTCAAGTATTTGCACGAGATCGCCGCAACGTGTCACCTGCTGGCGGACCGGGTGGCCGAAGACCTTCGGGAAGGTTATTTCCCTCTGGTGCTCGGCGGAGACCATTCCCTGGCTATCGGAACCCTGGCCGGGGCGAGTAGCTGGGCGCGTGCTCGGAGCAATAAGATCGGCTGCGTGTGGCTGGATGCCCATGCCGATATGCATACTCCGGAGACCTCACCGAGCGGCAATGTTCACGGGATGCCGTTGGCAGCGTCGTTGGGCTATGGTCCCGAACTGTTGACTCATCTCCAGGGCTTTGGACCCAAGATCGAAGCACGGAATACCGCTCTGGTGGGGGTCCGAAACCTGGATCCTCCAGAGAAAGAGATCGTCCGCAGGTCCGGCATCAACGTCTTTACCATGCGGGACATTGACGAGCATGGGTTGCGCGCGGTCATGAGGAAGGCGCTCCAGTTCGCTAACGACGGCACGGAGGGGTTTCTTGCTTCCATCGATATGGACGTTGTGGACCCGAATGAGGCTCCCGGCGTCGGGACACCCGTCCGGGGCGGCATGACCTTTCGCGAGGCCCATCTGGCTATGGAGATGGTGGCGGATTCCCAAAAACTCCTGGCTCTCGAGCTGGTGGAGGTGAACCCCATTATCGACGTTCAAAACAAGACGGCGATCTTGGCGGTGGGCCTGGTGGCATCGGCCTTGGGAAAGAAAATTCTCTGATGAAGAAAATCCGCGTCGGCATCCTGTTCGGGGGGCGATCCGGCGAGCACGAGGTTTCCCGCGCTTCGGCGGCCTCCATCCTGGCAGGTATGAATCCGGACAAGTATGAAATCCATCTCATCGGCATCACCCGCGACGGTCGTTGGCGGCTCGGCAAGGAATCGGAAAAAGAGCTGGAACGGGTCTTGCGCCAGGGGCAGCCTGTTGCCGTGTCCCCGTATCCGGATTCATCCTCGCAACGCTTGATATCTCTGAGTCCGGAGGGAGGGGGCGGCTGGTTGCCGCATCTGGACGTGATCTTTCCCGTTCTGCATGGGACCTTCGGCGAGGACGGTACCGTACAGGGCTTGCTGGAGCTGGCCGGTGTTCCTTACGTAGGCGCGGGCGTGCTGGGCTCGGCCGTAGCGATGGACAAATCGGTCATGAGACGCCTGTTTCGGGAAGCCGGATTGCCGCTGGTTCCTTCCATCACCCTTCGCCGGAGCCAATGGCAAAGTGAACCGGCAAAGGTCCGCAGGGACGTGGAGAAGAAATTTCGCTATCCTATCTTCGTCAAGCCCGCGAATTTAGGCTCTTCGGTGGGAATCAGCAAGGTCCACGGCCGGCAGAAGCTGGACCCGGCGCTCGAGTTGGCATTTTCCTATGATTCCAAGGTCGTGGTCGAGCGAAGCGTCTGGGCGCGGGAGATCGAATGTTCCGTTCTGGGGAATGAACAGGCACAAGCCTCCTTGCCGGGAGAAGTCATTCCCGTCAATGAGTTCTATGATTATGAAGCCAAGTACGTAAAGGAAGGTTCGGACCTGGTTATTCCCGCCAAGCTGACCCCGCAGAAGACTCGACAAGTACAGGCATTGGCCGTGCGCGCCTTCGAGGCCACCGAATGCGCCGGTATGGCGCGCGTGGATTTTCTCCTCGAACGGCGTACCGGGAAGCTGTATTTGAACGAGATCAATACCATTCCCGGGTTCACTTCCATCAGCATGTATCCTAAACTCTGGGAGGCCAGCGGGCTCCCTTTCCCGCAGCTCCTGGACCGCCTCATCGCGCTGGCGTTCCAACGCCAACAGGAAAGAACCCGGACCCGATTCGATTATCAGGCGGAACCCGGATAAGCCATGACGCTGCTGGATGCCACCTCCGATGCCAAAACGGAACGCCCGTTGTGGCGAAGGCCGCCGTTTATCCTGGTCACGGGAGTTCTACTGCTTTCGATATTGATCTATAATTTTGCCAATATCTGGGAGGAGCGGGCGGTTGACCAGTTCCTGACCACTCTCCAGGCGGGTGACTTCGAGAGGGCTTATGAACTCTGGCAGCCCAGCGAATCCTATACCTACCGGGATTTTCTGCGGGATTGGGGCGAGCGGGGCGACTACGGGAAGATCAGGAAGTTCGAGATCACCCAATCGGAATCCAAAGGCATCTCCGGCGTGGTCGTAACGGTTCGGATCAATAACGTCAGCCCTCCTTTGGACCTCTGGGTAGGCCGCAAGACGAAGGCACTCTCTTACTCACCGTTTTGAAACATCACACCCGACCGGGCTTCCCTTCTATCTCTTCTCCTCTATCTTTTTCGCCGCTGAGAACCCTGAGTCGGGGAGATCGCTTTCATAAGCTCGTCGCGGGTGATTTGCGCCGTGCCGAACTTCAGCACCGCCATCAGGCCGGCCAGATTCGCCAACAGGGCTGCTTCTTTCATGGTGGCGCCCGAGCAGTAGGCCAGACTCAGAGTTGCCATTACGGTATCTCCCGCTCCGGTAACATCGTAAACCGGGCGAGTCGCGGCGGGAATGTGGAGAACATCCCCCTGGGTTTCGAACAGTGACATGCCCTCCCCACCGCGCGTAACCAGCAGGTAGGAGCAGTCAAGCTGGGCGAGGAGCCGGCGGCCGGCCTCCTCCAACGACGCTCGGTCGCGGAGGGTCAGTCCGGTCATACGTTCCGCCTCCTGCGCGTTGGGAGCAACCAGGGTGGCCCCTCGGCAGCCGGCGGCGTTCTCTGGCTTCAAGTCCACAAACGTGGGAATTTTCTTTTCCCGTGCCTTCGCAAGAATCCAAGAGTGAAGTTCCGCCGATACGGTGCCTTTGTTGTAGTCCGAAACGACCAGCGCTTTCATGCTTGGCAGGATTCGTTCCAAAGCGCGGCGCAACGCAAAAGCGGACTGCTGAGCGAGAGGCTTGGGGGCCTCGTGATCGACCCGCAGCAATTGTTGCTGGTGAGCGACAATCCTTATCTTGCGAGGCGTCACGCGGTGGTTTTCCTGAATCACCGCCTGGGAATCTGGACAACTACGGGCCAGCAGTTCCAGCACCTGTCGGCCGGTTTGATCACGTCCCACGACGCCCACGGGCAACGGGCGGGCACCCAGAGCGGCCAAGTTGGCGACTACATTGCCCGCTCCTCCCGGAAACAGCTCCGGCCGGCTCTTTTCGGGCAGCAGGACCACGGGAACGGGCGCTTCGGGCGAGATGCGCCCGGCGGTTCCCTGAATCAGTTCATCCAGCATCAAGTCCCCTACCACGCCCACCACTTGGCCCGGAAAGCGGGACACGATCTTCCGAGCCTGGGCCGCGCTCAAGCGGGATTCTACCTGCCGAGATGCGCGCATCAGCTACTCCTGGCGGGTGGGGATACCGGCGAAGGCAGATGCAAAGCGGTCCCCACGGCCGACCGAACCTGCTCCACGCCTACCGAAAGAATGCATTCCGGCTGGGGAAACTGGTAGCATCGATCTCCGGGACAAGGATTGCACGGATAGGGGTTCTGCACAATCCGGGCCTGAGCCCTCCAAGGTTTCCAAATGCGTGCATTCGAGGAGCCGAAAATCACCACGGTGGGCACTCCCAAGGCTCCCGCAATGTGAGCCGGACCGCTGTCGTTGCCGACAAAAAGCCTCGCCTGCTCCAGGATGGCCATCAGTTCAGCGAGGTGCAGATCTTCGAGCCGCCTTAGCGATTTTCCGGTGGCCTGTTCGACAGCATCCAGAACCGAAGATTCGCCGGGCCCGCAGGTGTAAACGGCGGCCAACCCTTTTTCCTTCTCCAGATATTTCCCCAGCTCCGCAAATCGCTCCGGAGGCCATTGTTTGGTGGCAAACAGGGCCGTAGGATGAACTACGGCATAAGGAGAGTTTATTCCCAGTCCTGCAAGGCGCGTCCGTGCCGAATCCTTCCACCGCGCGGGAACCACAAGCCGCGGAGCCGGAATCTCTTCGCGCGGCAAGCCCAGCCAAAACAGGGCGCTTGCCTGATGCTCGGTGGTGTGAACAATCTCCTGGGCCAAAATCAACCGGGCGTCGGGAACGCGAAGATTGTAGATGAATTTCCGCGGATAGTGGGCAAACCCTACGCGCCACCGCGCCCCGGATGCCGCCGTGACCCAAGCCGACGTAGGGCCTCCGTGTAGATTGACCGCAACGGCGAAGCGCTGCGAGCGAATCTCCCGCACTCGGCCCAGCCGCGCCCTCCAGTCCGAATCGCCGGGCTGCTCTCCATCCCAGCAGATGAGTTGATCAATGTCGGGATTGGCTTCCAGCAGCGCGAGGAACCGCGACTCCACCAGCACGCTGACCTTGAGGTCGGCTCGCCATCGCTTTAGCAAAGCCAGCGCCGGAGTCAGCAGGACGAGGTCGCCGATGGAGCGGAGCCGAATGAAAAGCAGCCGGCTGTGAGAAGGTAGGTCACAAAGGATGGGAGCGGGCGGCGGGATCCCGGATGCCCCGGACACCACTTACTCCGGTTCGACTTTGGCTTCATCCACCAGCATGACGGGAATATCGTCCTTGATCGGATACACCCGCCGGCATTGGCCACACTGCAAGCCTTGGCTGTCGGAAGTGAGCTTCACCGGTTCTTTGCAAAGCGGGCAGACCAAAATGTCCAGCAGTTGTTGACTTATCGCCATGGGAAGCCTACCCAGAAGTTTGGATCCCTTACGGTACCAGAGTACGAGACTGTTTTCAAGCGGGTGTACTCGTTCCGTACATGCCGTGCACCTTACCTCCTTTCGTGATAGCGAAGACGGCATCCTCCTCCCGCAACGGGTCTAGTCTGGTCCAGATGGGTCCAGGTGGGTCCCGAAACGAAGTGCCGTCCTGGCCGGGGCGCGGAGATAGACCTCGTCCCCGTCCCGGCGTGCGACCCGGTCCCTTCCCGCAAAGGGGATTTGCTCCCTCCCGGAACGGACCGCGCCGCCAGAGCGTCGCTCTCCACCCCTCTCCCGGCGCAACACTTTGTCGCCGGGCGGATGGCACCGGGCCGTGGCCGTCACACCCTCCGTTGGTCTTTTCCCTACCCTGGATACGGTTCCCCTGGGTGGCGAGCCGCTTCCGGAGAACTCATCCACTCTTGCCGGATGAAATGCACAGAAACGGCCGGCGATACGTCGAGAAGGGAACACGAGGCGGCGGAGCCGGGAGTCAATGCCGGGAAACCATCGGCGCCCCTGCGCCGAGGGGATAGGGGTTGTAGAGGGGTGCGCTTTTTCATGGGCCAGCGGCGGGTGCCTCGGGACATCCGCCACCCTCATCGTCGCTGCGGAACCGAGGAGTCCGCAGCCACCGTTTTCTCGCCGCCGTTCCCTTCTCGCCAAGCCTTTGCCACGGCGACTTCCTTCTTACTACGATGCCAGTATGCGCAAGTCGGATGCACGGCTGTCAAGCAAAAACGACACGCAACCAGGACATGCACAACATCTAGTACTTTTTCTGCATTCGAGGCGCGTTCAGCGTGCGCAACGACACCTTCCGAACGGCCACCGGCCACCTCCGCGCCGACCCGGAGGGTCGGCACCACCCGGCATCCGACCCGCGACCGCTTCCCGGACTTGGGCATTCCCCTGGCGCGGACTCGCATCGTGGAGCCGGCCCATCGTCTTCATCTCCCTGCCGGTGCTCTGGCAGACAGGCCTGCCGGTGCGGACACGCCCGCCTGCGCGCCACGCGCGGGCAGACAGACCGGGACCTCTGCCCTCTCCTGTTAGATGTACGGCATCCATCGGAACGAGTTCAGCACGGGGAGCTGTTTGTCTTGTGGCCAGTGGACAGTGGTCAACTCTTCCGGGTGCATGGCCAAGGGAAAAGAAAGAGTGTTATCCTGGCCCGTATCCTTAATTCAAGCAACGACGTGCCGAATCCGGAGGTCCAGATTGCATCTTCCCGAACTGGTTTCTTACTGCCAGCGACAGAACCCGCAGATGCTGAAGACCCTGCAGAGACTTGTGGAATACGAGTCGCCAACCCACTCGAAGGTATCGGTGGACCGGCTGGGGAGGTTCCTGGCGGAAGAGTTCCGCCGCCGGGGAGCTCGGGTCAATTTCCTCCGTAGCAAAAGCTACGGCGACACGCTCCGCGCCCAGCTATGGCGGGACCTGCCGGGCAAGCCCATCCTGGTGTTGGGACACATGGACACCGTATGGGCTCTGGGAACGTTGCAGCAGATGCCTTTTCGGGTGCGTGCCGGCCGGGCTTACGGTCCCGGCACCCTTGACATGAAGGCGGGCATCGTCTGCAGCCTGTTCGCGCTTGATGCGTTGCAGGCTGGGGGCTGCCAACCGGGAAGTCCCATCGTTTTTCTCCTTGACGGCGACGAGGAAGTTTCCAACGGGGCCTCCTACCCGGTTATTCGCAGGGAGGCGCAACGGTGTCGGATGGCTCTGGTGTTGGAGCCGGCGGCGGACTTGCAAGGGGCGCTCAAGACCGCCCGCAAGGGGGTCGGGGAATTTCACCTGGTCGTCCGGGGCCGGGCGGCGCACGCCGGAATCAATCCCCACGAAGGCGTGAACGCCGTAACGGAACTGGCGCGGCAAATGGTGAAGATCGAATCCTTGGCCAAGAGGAAGAAGGAGATGACGCTCAACGTGGGGATGGTTCAAGGAGGGACGCGCAGCAACGTGGTCCCCGAGAGGGCCGAGGCGTGGGTGGATGTGCGCATCGCAAAGGCCGCAGATGCCGCGTGGATTGAAAGTCGGATGCGGGCGCTTAAACCCATCCAGCGCGGCGCGAAGCTGCGTGTCTCGGGAGGCGTCAGGCAGCCGCCGATGGTGCGCACGGCCAAGATTGCCTCTCTATTCGAAAAGGCGCAATCGGTCGCTCGCGAATTGGGGATGCAAATGAGTGAAGCGGCAACGGGCGGCGGCTCGGACGGAAACATTACGGCCGCGATGGGCGTGCCGACTCTCGACGGGCTGGGTGCGATCGGTAAAGGCGCCCACGCCCCGGACGAGCAGGTGGTCATTCGGGAGTTACCGCGCCGAGCTGCGTTGCTGGCAGCCTTGTTGCTTCGCCTGTGACTGGGGTCCTTCGGACCGAAGAAGCTGATCCGATCTGCGATCTATGATCGTCGATGGGGTCTTTCCACGACTACACCTGCACCCAACCATACTGGGTGTTGCTGGGCGTCGGCCCTCCTGCCTGTTGGTACAACTTTTGCAAACGGTCGATGTAGTCATCCGGGATGGGATTGCGCTTCGCCTCCGCGTCCACCCCATATACCCGGGCACCGTTGAGTCCGAAGATTTGGCGTTTCACCTCGACGGTAAGCGGTTTGTAGCCGAATCGTTCCATTAACGATTCCGGCATCTGGAGGCGGCGCAGAGCCTCAATCTGCCACTGCGGCGTTCCCCACCAGATGGAGTCGGTTCCCCACAGGACATGATCCGCGCCGAAAGCATCAATGATCATACCCAGAATGTGCGCGCAGAGCAGGGGATGGGTAATCGCCGTTGAGCCGAAGGTAGTACCCAGCTCCATATAGACGTTCGTCATGTGGGCGTTCCTCTTCCTGTATTCACACAGGTCCGAGACCCACGGAACGTAGGAGCTTTTTTCGAAATGGGTCTGGGCAGCAGCCAGGGCCTCGCCAAACCACTTGAATCCGGAGTGATACATGATGAAATTGAGATCCGGAAAGTCCTTGGAAGCCTTGACCACGTCCTTCGGATGGCAGTGCTCTTCGTTGAAACCACCGATGGCAAGGCCTTTATGGATGCAGACGTTTTTGACCTTTAGCTTACGGGATAACTCGAAGGTGGGGTACGCCTCGTTTTCATCATCCAGCCACCAGCCGACCTGAGTCGGACCCAGTCCGACGCCGGTGTAGCCCTTCCAGGCGTCGATCTTGAGCTCTTCGGCCTGCGCCTGCATCGATTCCAGGTTTTGCGTCCCCAGGTCGGGGGCGATTAACCCATGACTGACCATGCGCTGCGAGTCTGCCAACTGATTGATCAACGAACGGGTTTTGACCATCTTGTCGGGAGGCAGGATATTGTCGCTGTCCTCGACGGAGGGAACGCCGCTGATGAGCGCCAGGTCTGTTTCGCTGTCGAGGAATATCTCTTTGATGAAATTGGCGAGAAACAGATCCTCTTGCCTGGGTTGCCGTTTTTTGAGTTCCGGGTTCCAGTCGCGCGCGATTCGGCGGAAGTTCATCAGACCGGAGAGCGATTGCGGCGGTCCGCCGGGGTCCACATGGTGGGTCTGGACATCGAAGATGAAATAGCGGGTCTTCTTCTCGGCCGCTGCCGCTTCCAGCAATTCCGCAGCTTCGACTTTGAAGAAAGGGCCGAAGACGTGGTTCAAGGCGGCAAAGGCCGTGGCCATGCCACAACAGGTGCGGAGGAATTGCCGTCGGTCCACGCCGAGTTTCTTGGCGTTGCGGCCGGCCATCTCCGCCAAGTGGTGTTCGACGGCACGTTGTTGCCGGGTTTGCCCGATGGGATAGTATTCTTCATTCGAAACGACCTGGGTTGGAATCGGCAGTGCGCGCCCGAGGTAGTCGTCCAAGCCGCACTTGCGAACCAATCCGTTTCGTACTTCAGGCTCGGGTTTGGAAGAGAGAACCGTTTTCGGATTGCTCATCGTAGTTCTCCTGCATAGGGGAAATTTCAGAATTGGACGGCATCTTAGCCCGGATTTCCCGGAAATTCAACGCGAAGCAGTGGGGCGAGGAAACAGAGGGCAGTGAACAGGTCGGCAGGAATGTCCGGCAGTTTGGGGGAAATGAGGAAGGCAGCGTTTCAGTCTCGTACTTCGGCGATGACAATCAACTCCACCGGTGCGTTGAGCGGCATTTCATTGGCGCCGGTGGCGGTTCGCGTATGGACGCCGCGCTCGCCGAGAACCTCGACCAAAAACTCCGAGCCCCCGTTCAATACGTCCGCCTGCCGCGTGAATCCCGGCGCGGAATTCACAATGCCTTCCAGGCGAACGATCCGCACGATCTTTTCGAGGTCCCCGGCGGCTGCTTTGAGTTGGGCCAGGACGTTGATGGCTGTAATCCGGGATGCCTGGTAGGCTTGGTCCACGGTTAAATCTTTTCCGACCTTGCCTTGATAAGCCAGCTTGTCGCCCTGCCAAGGCAACTGGCCGGAAGTAAAGACCAGGTTGCCCGTCCGCAAGTAGGGGACATACGAGCCTACGGCCTTGGGCGGTGGCGGAAGGGTGAGACCCATCTTCTCTAGTTTTTCCTCTGCGGACACTGTAATTCCCTCCTCATGGAATTCTCTGCCGGGATGTCGGGGTCCGTCACTTTCCCAACATCCGCTTACGGAGCCCTGCGAGCTCAAACTCGGGGCTGGCGGCGAAGTCTTTCAGTCCCGTCTCAGCCGCAATGACCTGCTTGCACTCGGCATGGACCCGGTCGGCGATCTCCGGTGGTATCGACTGGACTCCGTTGGCGTCTCCGTGCAAGAGGTCTCCGGGTTGGATCGGCACTCCACTCATGGTCACCGGGACGTTTACCTCCAGGATGGTATGGGTTCCGTGGGCGACGACGATACCGGGGGCAAAGACTTGCAGGCGATAGGGTCGAACGTGTTCCAGGTCCCGCACGCCTCCGTCGGCCACAACGCCTACGACCCCCAGGCGGTGGAACACCGCGGCGACCACGTCGCCGAAAAGGCACGAGTGAGAAGGCCGAGTGCTTACGTCCTTCAACACTACCACCACCGGATTCGGTGAGGCAGCCACCGCCTCGAACAGCCGCATGTGTCCTTCGCCGGGAGGCATGGGCCGGCCCGGCGTGGTGCTGTCAACGGTGGCCGTTACTGCGTAGCCGGCCATTACGCCGAACTCGGGGAACTGGCACCGGATGTCCATGCCCATGTATCCTTCCGTGGAGCCTCGAACCTTGAATCGCTCGACGGCATTCGCCACCGTCGCCGAATCCATCGCCGTCAGTTCGCGGAGTTGCTCGGGGGTGAGAGGTTCACTCATCGGTTCCATACCTCGGGATGCGTATCCGTGACTCGATAACCGGGAGGAAATGAGTCCCGGGGCTTCATCAAAAATATCGGATTCTGTGCGAGGGGCGTAGTCTAGTCCGCCCGGGTCCCACTGTCAATCCAATGGATTCGTCCATAGGATCAGAAATGGGATTAGAATACAATAAGTATGGACCGAGGGCTGAGCTCTCGATGCGGACCTCGGCTGAATTTCAGCGAAAGGACTACGGGAATGCGCTTCCTAGTAATTTTAGTTTCGCTTTTCATGGGGCTTGTTTTGTGCGCCGGGCAGGAGCCTGGATGGGTCCCGTTGTTCAACGGTCGGGACCTGGCCGGCTGGGAAATTCACGGGGAAGAGAAATGGACCGTGCAGGGCGGCGCCATCGTAGGCGAGACCGTGCAAGGGAAATACGGCTACCTGGCCACGGAAAAATCCTTCCGGAACTTCGATCTGCGCCTTCGCTTCAAGGCGGAAGGAGGCGGCAACAGCGGTGTCTTTTTTCGCTCCCGCATGCGGGAGGAGGATTTCCCCGGCCGTATCCAGGGGCCGCAGGTCGAGGTGGACCCCAACCCCGGCAAGCATACCGCAGGGATTTATGAGCACCCGGAACGACAATGGTTGATCTGGCCCACCCCGGCGGCGGAGCGCGCCCTCAAGCCCGACGGCTGGAATGAGCTGGAGATTACCGCCATCGGCAATCATATTGTCACGCGCCTGAACGGCGTCCAAGCCGTGGAATTCGTGGACCCCAAGCTGAAATACCGTGACGGTGTGATTGCCTTGCAGATTCACTCGGTCCCCGCCACCCAGCTTCAAACCGGTGCCGTGCAAGTGCAATGGAAAGATCTCTACATCAAAGACCTTTCGACGCAGAAATGACCTCCCAGGCCTGATCCTATCCGGCGGTCCCCTGCTTGTTTTTCGGCCGGCGGAGACGGAGACCGGGATGCGCGACTCCGACCGCCGGAGTGAGACGGCCACTTCTCTGCGAAATCACGTCCGTATGTTGGCCGGACGGACCGGAATCTTTGCTTTCCCGGTTCTGGACAGTCATTGGGGGGTGACGTAGAATTGCCCCATAACTGCAACAGGAGGGTTGCGATGCAAACCGAGAAGGTGACTCGTCGGAAGTTTCTGGCTCGCACGGCAGTGGGATTAGGGGTATTGTCTCATCCTTCCTTCAGTGCCAGGGTCTTCGGCGCCAATGACCGCATTGTGATGGGCATCATCGGGGCCGGGGGAATGGGCCGCGGCCACATGGAGCGATTCAAGCAAAGGGGGGTCGAGTGGGCCGGCGTGTGCGACGTTTATGGGATCAACCGCGATTTGGGACGGGAGATCGCCGGACCGCGCTCGCAAGACTACCGGGATCATGAAGAGTTGCTCGACCGCAAGGACGTTGACGCGGTGCTCATTGCCACCCCCGACCATTGGCATCACGACCACCTGGTGGACGCCGTCCGGGCCGGCAAGGATGCCTACAGCGAAAAGCCCATGTCCTGGTCCATTGCGCAGGGAGCCGACATGGTGGCCGAGGTGAGGAAGACCGACCGGATCGTTCAGATCGGTATGCAGCGCAGGAGCTCACCGACCATCCATGAATGCAAGCGGATCATCGAGGATGGAACGCTGGGCGAAATCAATCTGGTGCGGGCCGAATGGTATTGGAATATGGAAATCAACAAGAAGCCGGTCCTCTCGTCTCAACTCGATTGGGACCGCTTTGTGGGTCCCGGACCGAAGCAGGCTTTTGATCCGATCCGTTTCCGCAACTGGCGTTATTTTTGGGACTTCTCGGGTGGCAACATGACCGATCAGGGAACCCACCTGATCGACGTGATCCAGTGGATGACCAACACCACGCAGCCCCGCTCCGCCTACTGTCACGGCAAGGTTTACAAGCTCCATCCGGCAGAGACTCCGGATACGTTCGTGACGGTTTTCGAATATCCCGGCTTCACCTGTACCTGGACACTCACCTACACCAACTCCTTCCAGAGTGGTTGGGGCATCGTGTTTCAGGGGCAGAAGGCGACGCTGGAGCTTTGCGAGGCCGGATACAAAATCTACCGGGAACCCTGGGCCGCGAACCGCTACTCTTATTCGCGTTGGACTCTGCCCATGCCGATCCGGCAGAATCTTTCCGGCGGTGTGACCGACACCGCGCCCCACGTGCAAAACTTCCTGGACTGCGTGCGAAGCCGCCGCCAGCCTCATGCCACCGTGGAGCTTGGCCATCAGGCCGTGCGCACGCTCCACCTGGCCAATATCAGTTGGAAGAAAGGTGCGCGGGCGATCCTGGCCGAGGACGGGAAAACGGTCACCGTATGAATCTTGAGCCGCGCGGGAGCGATGCGGGAGTCGAGACGGCTCGGGCCGGACAGGATGGCGCGTCCGGCGGGAACTCACCCGAGCGAGGAATGCCGTTCCAAAGGGGCCGGCTTTAGAATATGCCGTATTTCTCGTAGGCTTTGACCGGATGGACGCCTTCCAGGACGGCCTTCCGCACGAGATTTTCCGTGGAGAGCATCTCCTCCGCCTTGCCGAGCACCTCCAGGGTGATCTGTTTGGGAATCACCAGCACCCCGTCCTTGTCTCCCACGATAAAGTCGTCCGGGTTGACCGTCACTCGGCCGATGCGGATGGGGGTTCCGTAACGGTTCAGTCGCCAGCGGCCGACGATATCCGTCGGCGTGGTATAACGGCAGAAGACCGGAAATCCCAGGCTCAGAATGTAGTCGATGTCGCGGCAGCCCCCGTCGATCACAACTCCGCGTCCGCCCTGCAGTTGGGCGGTTTCTGCGGCGAGCTCACCCATGTGCGCGCACAGAGAGTCGTTCGGCTGCGAGATGATGACGTGGCCGGGCTTCACGTCGCCCAACAGATTCAGAAAGGGTAAGTAGTATTCGTCCCGGGTGAGGCCCGGAGCCGGTTCCCCCTCCGCCGGCAGGGCGATGCCGGAGACCCGCATATCCGGGCGCAAGGCCTGAATCTCGACAGGAAGAACCTGGTCGCGATAGCCCATCTCGTCCATCACGTCGGAGATGGCGCCGGTATAGATGCGGTCAAATCGCTCACAGATTTCCTGGACCGAGGAGTCCGTTTTTGTTTTTCGAGCGGATCCCATGATTCGGTGAACCTCCATGCAGTCATTGTATTCCCGGGACGTCGCTGGCGACACTCTTATGCCTCTGGGAGCGTTGCCAGAGATTGAGCCGGGCGTCGATCATACAAGAATAATCCCAGGTTTACGAGGGCTGGTACTCGTTCACAGGATGGGTGACACTCGACCGGCCTACGGGAGACGCCCTGTTCCGGCTCGGTCAGGCTGGTTGGCCTTACGGGGCCACTTACATCCGTCGTTCTTGGTCCCGCCGAACCCAGGAGAAGCGGTATGAATAACTTACTGAGACTGGGTCGAATAGGATTGGGAATCACTCTGCTCTTGAATCTGGCGGGAGTCTTTATTTTCAAGAGACCTGCCGCTGAGTTTCTTACCGAGAGTTGGTGGTCAACTTGGTTCCCTTCCTATGGGGTATGGCTGGTTTTTCTTATCTCCGGCATCGGATGGCAACTTTCGCGCAAGAATAAGAATGACAAGTCCGCGCCGGTGTGATGTAAACTCTCATGGTTACAGGTACAAAAAACCCGGTCCCGTGAATCTCCCGGGCCAGCCGAGTGCTCCGGTATGGTAGCCACTGAACGGGTTGGCCCGATTCCCGATTCCGTCGTAGAAATGGCTCACTTATCCGCTACGAAGACGCGCTACCCGACTTTGCAGCAGTCTCTCGGGTATGGGGGGCTTGGCTTCTGCCTGGCCAGCATAGCCGTTTTTGCCATCGTGGGTTGTGGGAAACCGTGGATGTACCAATATCTCGGTTTCCTGGGTCCTTATATCATTGCAACCACCCTTTTCATCTTTCTGACCGGCGGCATACTGAGCCGACTGGTGATAGGCCCGGGTCGTCTGCTGCGGTTCTATCTGCTCTTCAGCGTGGCCTTTCTTTGTTATGCGGCGAGTTGGGTTGTGGCCTATCTTACGCTGCGTGGCTTGGTCGGAGAACTCATCGGCTCCGTTACGGGCACTTTTCTGATGGGTCTCATCTTAGGCGGTGCATTCGGAGTGAAGAAGGGTTTAAGCAAATTGATTTCCGTCTTGGTTTTGGCCAATTCAGCCGGTTATTTTCTGGGTCGTCTTGTCTTCTATGAAGGCATGGGCGGAAATCTCGGAATGATACTCTTCGGCGCTTCTTATGGACTCGGCTTTGGAATCGGCTTAGGGTACGCCTTATTTCTTGCCCAAGAACCTATACGGCAGCGCTTGCGCGCCCCTTCGCACGAGCTTTCTGCGACCAGCGATGCGGCGGGAAGCAGATCCGATCACGTTGAGGAACAAGTATAAGCCGGAGCAGGGTGTGCTGCTAGGAGCCAAACCGTCATGCTGAACTTGCCCATCTTGCGTTGGGGCCGGCCCTATACGAGCCTGGAACGGGACACTGTAGTTCATTTCATCACGGGCGAGACGCTGGCCCAGGTCAGTCAGGCCAATACCGGCCTGTTGACCCGTGACATGAAGCAGGCGTGGCGCGCCCGCGAAGTCCTCACCGAGATTCCAATCCCGGAATTGATCGGCATGATGAAAAAGACGGCGGATCTGTTCCTCAAGGGCATTCTTCCTCTGGGCGACGGCGAACAGACACCGGAGGACTTCGCCCGCCAGCAGTCGGCCAGCACCGGTTTGCCGGAGCACATGTGCAAGGCCAACATGGAGAAGAACCACTTTGTGTTGTCGAACATGGACAAGATTCTGGACGCGCTGACGCGGGGGCTGGATGCGAGCATCCTGACGCGAGGATACGGAACGGAGTCGCGCGGGGTCACCGTCAGCTACCAGGTGCAGGGGCCGGCCGTGGGGTTGGTGCTGCCGTCCAATTCGCCCGGCGTGCATACGTTGTGGCTGCCCGTGATCCCCATGCAGGTCGGACTGGTCTTAAAGCCCGGTCCGCAGGAGCCGTGGACCCCCTACCGCATGGCTGCGGCCTTCTTCGAGGCGGGCGTGCCCAGAGAGGCGATCTCCATCTATCCCGGCGGCGGAGACATCGGCGCTGAGGTGGTCCTGCGGACGACTCGCTGTCTGATTTTCGGGGGAACCCCTACCGTCGAGCGCTACAAAGGTGATCCGCGCGTCCAGGTCCATGGGCCGGGGTTCAGCAAGATTCTGCTGGGCGACGACGTGGTGGACCACTGGGAGAACTATATCGATCTCATGGTGGACAGTGTGTTCCTCAACAGTGGGCGCGGCTGTATCAACTGCTCCGGCATTTGGGCTTCCCGCCACACCCGCGAAATCGCCGCAGCATTGGCCGAGCGGCTGGGACCCACCGAGCCCCAGCCGCCCGAAGACCCGGAGTCCCGCATCGCTGCTTTTACGGTGCCGGGGGCGGCGGGGGCGATTTGGGGCAACATCAGCGCGCAGCTCCAGGAACCGGGGGTGGAGGACATGACCGCCCCCTTCGGTCCGCGGCTCGTGGAACAGGAGCACTGCGGGTATCTGCGGCCCATGGTCGTCCATTGCGACTCCCCCGATCGGAAACTGGCCAATACTGAATTCATGTTTCCCTTCGTGAGCGTCGTCGCTTGCCCGCAGGAGGAGATGCTGGGCCGGATCGGCTCCACCCTGGTCTGCAGTGCCATCACGCAGGAGAAGGACTGGCAGCGCAACCTGATTGATGCCCCCCAGATTGACCGACTGAATCTCGGCCCCATCCCCACCGTCAAGCTCGACTGGTACCAGCCGCACGAGGGCAACATCGTCCAGTTTCTCTTCCGTCCGCGATCGTTCCAGATGATATAACCAGCCTCCATGCCAACGCTGTGGGCGGCGGATCGGGGGATTCGTCGCGGTTGGGGGCGGGACTACACCCTTTTTCGTGCGGGTCTTGGCGAGGCTGAAGGCTTGGTGTTAGGTGGAGTCGGCACCTCCACCCACCCGACGTACGACCACTTCCAACAGGAAGGGGCTCCCGTTGCGGGTGGCGGCGATGCCCCGTTGCAGAGCTTTGCGTAGATCAGCCGACCGTTCCACTCGCGCGCCCTCCATTCCCTGGCTCTGGGCGAGTTTCACGAAGGGTCTCCCAGGTACATGCCCGGGTAGCGGTCCGTGTTCTTCATTTTGCCATTGTAGCGGTAGTAGGCGTTGCGCACCGTCTGGTAATTGTGGTTGTTCCATACGACCGTCAACACGGGGGCCTCGTCGGACGGCAAAATCGGGCTGTCGGAACGCGTCAATCGGGTTGGACCAAGCGTTCCGAGTTCCAGTTCCGAGGTGGGAATTGCTGTGCGGGTTCAGACACAAGTGAGACTATGAGGGTGATGCTGGAGGGGAAGAGGGCTCGGGATGCCAACCGTGGCAGGGTTTGCGCGAAGGGAGCGTAGCGAGCGTAGCCCAAATCCTGCCGCAATCGCGCGTTGAGGGTCCTCTACCCCGTCACTCACACCCCAAAAAGCACGGCGCCTGGCCCCGAATTTGGGACCAAACGCCGCGCCCGTTCAGGTAGCCTTTCGTTTCTACCCAGAAACCCAAGGAGCCTGAACCATGCAGATCCAATCTCTGCGCATCCCATCTTATCGCAGTCTCAAGGTCGACGATACGACGCCCGCCGAGGCGGTCAAAAGACGGCGCCAACTGGAAACCTACCGGGACCTGCGGGCCGAGGGCTGCTGTGAGAAGACCGCCCTGCGGACCATCGGCTGGTCGCGAGCCACCTACTTCCGATGGGCAGCACGCTACCGGAAGCGTGGCCCGCACGGCTTGGCAGCCCTCAGCCGGCGCCCGCAACGCACCCGACCCCGGCAATGGACGCCGGCCCATCAGCGTCAGGTCTGGACCTTGCGGCGACACTATCCGTTCATGGGCAAGCGACCTCTACGGGTTCTGCTCGCCCGCCAGGGCATTCATCTCAGTGAATCCACCGTTGGCCGCATCCTCGCCAAAGGGGTGCGGCTCGGTCGTATCCGCCCCTGCGCTTTCTGCCGGGGGCGCGTCAAGCTGAAAAAGCGCCGCTCCTTCCACCAGGGCCACGCCCAACGCTGGCGCTACGGCACCCGGGCCACCCAACCCGGCCAACTCGTCCAGATCGATCACCTGTCGGTGTCCCTCGACGGCACCCATCTCAAGGAGTTCCGGGCCGTCTCTCCGGTCGGCAAGCAGATGGTGACACGCGTCTACTCCCGCGCCACCGCTCGCAACGCCCGACGTTTCCTGCAAGCCGTGATCGAGGACCTGCCCTTCCCCCTCCATTCCGTCCAGGTCGACGGCGGCTCCGAGTTCAGGGCCGAGTTCGAGCAAGCTTGCCAGCAACTCGACATCCCCCAGTTCGTCCTGCCTCCTCGACGACCGCAGTTCAATGGCTGCGTCGAACGCGCCAACGACAGCGCCCGCGTCGAGTTCTGGAACCTCTACACCGGCGAACTCACCGTCGCCGCAGCCGGCGCTGCCCTCACCGAATACCAACACTTCTACAACCACCTCCGACCTCATCGAACCCTGGACATGAGGACGCCAATGGAGTACCTTGCCACATGGAAGGCCACCTGACTCAAGTCTCATATGTACTGAACCCGCACAATTGCTTGAGTTTCCGGCCCCGCGAGCGTATCATGACTGAGCCGAAGTCCAAATCGGGAATTCCGGTCAAAATGGAAATCTCGGATTACTGGCAAACCGTGATAGGCCGGCAGTTCGCCGCGGCGATCCAGATGTTACGGTCGGCCATTGAGGCCTGCCCGGACGACCTGTGGGACGACCGTGCCGATGGCACGCCCTTCTGGCACCTGGCCTACCACGCACTGTTCTTCACGGACTTCTACCTATCGGACGATGTGGAGACGTTAGAAAGTTTATTCGGCTTAAGTCCGTTCATGACGTTCCAGGCGAGAGATTACCACGAAGACAAGGCGCACTTTCTGCCCGGCGACTACCAGGAATACGGTGGGGTTGTCACCACACCGGGGAAGGCCTTCACCAGGGCCCAGCTACTCGACTACGCCGATCACTGCCTGCGGAAGAGCGACGAAACCTTCAAGAGGCTGACTGACGAACGGGCCCTCGAGCGCTGTGGGTTCTCGTGGTACGAGCTGAACGTCGGCGAGTTCCTGCTGAACAACTTGCGACACACCCAGCACCACACCGGTCAATTGATCGTGCTTCTCCGCCGCCGCGCCGATATCGGCATCGACTGGTTGGGAACCAGGGACAATCAGCCGCCTCCGCCGACGTGGTGAAAGGCGCGGCTTGTCTTCTACTGACCGTGACTTTTGTCAGTTGAGTGAGGAACTGTTACGAATCTAGGTGTCCAAGAGCCTGGTGAGTGAGCGCGCTCGACCCGGCCATTGCGTTTGAAGGAGCAGGGCGGCAGGACGAACCCGCGGCCTCGATTCGGGCAACACCAACGGTCATCATGAGAGCCGTCCAAAGAAAAGGTAACAGGCGACGGCGCCCACGATGGTCATCGAAAGGCCCCATGCCAGCAGCTTGTTGAATAGAATACGTCCGTCTTCGGTAAACGGCGCAGAGGCAAGGCAGAGTGCCCCGATGGTCGAAACCGGAGAGAGGTCCACCAGATGGGCCCCCACGTTCATCGACGAGGCGATTGCGAGAGGGTCGCCACCCAGCCTCCCGACCAGCCCCGGCACGGTGGGCAGAAAGGCGGGCAGGACTACCCCCGAGGTGCTGCTGTACACCGAGATCAATCCGGTAATGAATGCGACCACACCGGTGACGGACTCGGGCGTGGAGGAGCGGGCCAACAGCTTCGTGAATAGATCGAGGCCGCCGGTTTTTTGCAGGAGCGAGATCAGAACCGTCACCCCCGTCACCAGTATGATCACGCCCCAAGGCATCTTGCGGATCACCTCAGCACCGCCGCCCACTCGGCCCAGCATCAGCAAGACGGCCCCTGCAAAGGCTCCCATTCCTACACTCACTTGGAAAAAGATCACGCCCACGATCAGGAGGCCGATGACGGCCAGCGTTGCCCAGTGTTGGACGTGAAAAGACAAATCGTCTTCGGATCCGACATCGAGCCGGCCGGCCCGACTCCGGCGGAAAAGTCTCCACCCACCCAAAAGAAAATACCCGCTGAAGGCAACCGCGGTGTGCGCCAGCAGGTTGTAGAGGTAAGTCTGCCACTCAACCCCCGCCAACTCCATGCGGGCCATGATGTCATTGACGATGATCCCGGTTGGGGCGAAGGGAGATAAAGAACCTGCGTTGGCGCCATTCCCTACCATGATGGCCATCAGGAACGCTGGGATACCTACCCTGCCGGCAACCGTCATGGCCATCGGAGCCAACAGGGCTGCCGTGGCGATATTGCCGGGACCGATGGAAGCCAGTATAGCGCCGAGGGAAAAGAACAGGATCGGAATGAGGCCGCTGTTGCCCCGGCAACTGCGCACGGCGCGAGAAGCCAATTTGGGTAACGTTCCGTTCGTTTGCGCCTGCGTAAAAAGCAGTGTCACCCCCACCAGGGTGAGAAACAGCCGGGTCGGGAACCCGGCGATGACCTCGTTGACGCTCATCTCCCCCAGATAGACCCCGATGATCCATGCGAGGACGATGGAGAGAAGCCCTACGTTGATCTTCATCGTGCAACTGATGAGGATCGCCAGCAACAGAGCGGCGAGCGAAATAGCGGCTAAATTCACAGGGGGTCTTCCATCAATGAGCGCAGCAAGACGGCCGGATGAATGGCTTCTTTCTGCGTAAAATGTTTCACCTGATGCCGGCAAGAAGTTCCCGCAGCCACCAACAGCGTGTCTTCCTCCGCTTTCCGCGCTGCGGGCAACAGGTGTCGCTCCCCGATTTTTTGCGAGATCTCGTAATGGTCCCGCAGATACCCGAAGGAGCCGGCCATGCCGCAGCAGCCGGCATCGAGTTCCACCACCGTACACGCCGGAATGCGGGAAAGCAGCGCGCGCGAGGATGGTACCAGGCCCATCGCCTTTTGGTGACAATGGCCGTGGAGTAGGACTCTTTTCGGACCCGGCTTGAGGGTCAGCTTACCCGGTCCGGCTCGCGCGAGGAATTCTTCCAAGAGCCGGCAGGTCTGAGCTACCACTTGGGCCTTTCTTTGCTCTTCTCCCCGCAGCAGCGCGGGCGCATCTTCGCGCATGGCCGAAAGACAACTCGGCTCGCAGAAAATAATCTTCTGTCCTTGGGCCGCAAACGGGTAGAGGAGTTCCGTATTGATTCGGGCGTGCTGCCGGGCTTCCTTTAGCAGACCTTGCGATATGAACGGACGACCGCAGCACCGGTTCTCCGCCAGCCGCACACACCTTCCTCCCGACTCCAGAAGCTCTACCGCGGCGATTCCGATCTCCGGCTCATAGTAATTCGTGAAGGTGTCGGTAAATAAGATGACCGCAGATTCGGCCTCCGGTCTGGTCCGGGTGCGTTGTTGGAACCATCGCCGCAAAGTTTGCCGCCGCCAGGGCGGGAGGGCTCGCCGACGGTCGATGCCCAGCAGCTTCTCGTTCAGCCAGCGAGTCGGCCGACTGCGAACCATCCAGTTCGAGATCGGGGCTAACCGGCTTCCCCAAGCCGATAAGTTGTGGATGTTGCCGAGCATTTGGGCGCGCCAGGGTACGCCATGGCGTGTCCAATAGCTTGCCAGAAACTCGCTCTTGTGTCGCGCCATGTCAACGCCCACGGGACATTCCGCCTTACAGGCGTTGCACTCCAAGCACAGGTCGAGAACAGCGAGCAACTCCCGATCCGTCAAGGCCGTCTTGCCCAAACGACCGACCATGGCTAGGCGGAGCGCATTGGCGCGGCCCCGAGTGGTGTGGGCTTCCTCCTGGGTCACCATGTAGGAGGGACACATCGTTCCTTCCAGCTTTTTGCGGCAGGCGCCCAGACCGCTGCACATTTCGACGGCGCGAGCCAGACCACCGTATTCGGAATAGTCGAAGAAGGTCGCAGGGTCCGGGGTCTGATAGCCGGGGCCATAGCGAAGACTCGCTCGCTGCAATGGCGCATCGACAATCTTGCCGGGGTTCAGGATGCCCAGTGGGTCGAACGTTCGTTTGAGGGTACGGAAAGCTTCGTACAGCACCGGGCCGAACATCTTCCGCATGAAGGGGCTTCGGACCAAGCCGTCACCATGCTCGCCGGAGAGGGCACCCCCATACTCGAGCACCAGATCGGCGATGTCGTTCGCGATGGCTTCAAACTGCCGCACGCCTTCTTCCGTTTTCAAATTGACCACGGGGCGGACGTGCAGACAGCCCACCGAAGCATGAGCGTAAACGCCGGCCGTCGTATGATGGCGTCGGACAATGGCCAAGAACCGTTGTATGTAATCGCGTAACTTTTCCGGCGCAACGGCCGTATCTTCTACGAAGGAAAGCGATTTGGCATCCCCTTTCATGGCCATGGAGAGCCCGAGTGCCGATTCTCGAAGTTTCCAGATGCGGGCCTGTGCTGTCGGGTCGGTGGTCCGGTGAAAGTGGTAGCCGAACCCACCGGCCGTAAGAGCCCGCTCGAGGGCCTGTAGTCGGGGCATCAGGTCTTCCGTCCTCTCGCCATAAAACTCCACGACCAGGAGTGCTCCCGGGTCCCCATGGATGAAATCGCGCAGGCGTTCGAACGCCGGCTTCCCGCGTGTGTGGTCAAGAATGAACTTGTCCATGACCTCGACGGCGGCCGGGTGGTGTTCCAGTATGGCTGGTGTCGCCGCCAGTGCCTCCAGCAGATCGGCAAATTCGATGGACAGAAGGGCCTTGGCTTTGGGCAACCCGACCAGGTGGACCTTGGCTTCGGCCACCACACCGAGCGTGCCCTCGGATCCGACCATCAGGTTGCAGAGGTTGAAGGGTCGGTCGGTACCGACGAACGCATCGAGGTTGTACCCACCCACACGCCGGAGGATTTTGGGAAACCGGCGATCGATTTCATCGGCATGGGCAGCGGCCAGCTCACCCACCACACGATAACCGGCGGCTTCCAGAGTATCTCCTGCGCAGATGCGTTCCCGTTCTTGCGGTGACAGGGGATGCAGGTGGCTGACGGTCCCGTCGGCGAGCACGACCTTTTGCTCCAGCACATGGTCGATGGTTTTACCGTAGATCAGCGAGTGCGTTCCGCTCGAATTATTGGCCATCATACCGCCCACCGTAGCGCGGCTGGCCGTGGAGACATCGGGAGCGAAGCGCAGGCCGTGGACCCGCAATTGCGCATTGAGTTCGTCGAGCACGATGCCCGGTTCTACGCGAGCCCAACGCTCAACCGGATTGACTTCCAGGAGATGATGGAAATATTTCGAGGTATCGATCTGCAGGCCCGAACCGATGGCTTGGCCGGCCTGGGAGGTGCCCCCGCCACGGACAGTGATCGGGCAACGATGTCGAGCACTTATTTGAACCGTGCGGACGATGTCTTCCCGCGATTTGACGACCACAACACCCAGCGGCTCAATCTGATAGACACTGGCATCGGTCGAGTAGAGAGAACGTGAGATATTATCGAAGCGAACTTCACCTTCAATTTGGGATTCGAGCTCTCGTCGCAGCGATTCCGTATCAACGAGACTCGCGTTGGCCTGCGGTACGCCGCGGTCGTATTCGATGGAGACTGCCGTCACGCGGCCACCTCTCGCAATCCCTCTCGCAGGCGCTCTAAGCCGCGCGTCAGGTTCTCGCCGCCACTCGCGAAGGATATTCGCAACGTGCCCTCTCCACCTCTGCCGTAAGCAGCTCCGTGAACGACCCCTACCCCCTTATCTTGCAAGAGCCGTCGGCGGACGTCGTTGGAAGCCATAGAGAAATCACGAATATCCAGCATCGCAAAAAAGCCTCCTTCCGGAGGCAGCACGCGTACCTGGGGAGTCTCCTCCCATCGCTCCAGGACTTGAGTGCGGCGGCGTGCATACTCGTCGCGCATCCGGGCGACACAGTCCTGCGGACCACCCAGCGCCGCTACCGCAGCGTCCTGCACAAAGAGCCCGGGTCCGCGACTGGACTGCTGCAGGACGAGGTACATCGCCTGGATCACTTCGCTGGCGGCGGCACAGTAGCCCACGCGCCAGCCGGTCATCGAATAGGTTTTCGACAGGGTATTCACCAGGATGCACCGCCGACGAATCGAGTCGGAGAGGACTGCTGGCGAAGTATGCCGGTGCGGCTCGTAGGTAATCGCCTCATAGATTTCATCGCTGATGAGCAGCAGGTCCCGGCGTTCGAGAAACTCCGCAATTTCGATGAGCTCTTCGGGGGTGAATACGGTCCCCACCGGATTCCAGGGAGTGTTCAGCAACAACACTTTACAAGCCGGAGTCCATGCCCTCTCGAGTGTCTCTCGGTCCAGACGATACCGGCCGCCTTCGAGCCGAGCACAGACCGGCCGTGCCCGCCCACCGGCGAGTCGAATGGGCGACTGGTAGGCATCGTATATCGGGTCCGGCAACAGCACTTCGTCACCGTCTTTCACCAGACAGGTCAGTGCAGTGTAAATACCTAGAGTGGCACCCGTTGTAACAAGAATCTCCGATCCGGGATCATACCGGAGCCCGTTCTCACGCACCAGCTTGGCGGCGACGGCTTCACGAAGAGCAAGCTCGCCTCGGTTATCCGGGTAAAGGGTGCGGCCGTTGCGAAGTGCACGAACGCCCGCCTCGATGATATGGATTGGTGTTGGTATATCCGGCTCGCCCCGCATCAGCGAGACAATGTCCCGACCTTCGCTTCTCAATTGGCGGACTTCGGCCAGGATGGAATTTACCGCCGTGAGATGCAAATGCGAGCTGCGACCCCAGGAATGCGGGATTTGGGCAGGCATGATGGCTTGTATAACAGTGCCGTCTGGGGATGTCAACGCCGAGGGCAGGTCTTGTGGAGTGGCTAACCTCTATTCCCCGCCTTGTCCAGCTTGTCGTTGGGCAACAGGTGCTTTTGAACTTTACCCAGGGCCGTCCGGGGCAGGCTCTCTACCCGAAGGAAAGCCCGGGGGACTTTGAAGGAAGCCAGCTTAGCCCGACACCGGCTCTCTAACCTGTCTGGGTCAAAGGAGCTTCTCGGGACGATGTAGGCCACGGGCACCTCGCCCCGCAGCCGATCGGGCCTACCTACCACCGCCGCTTCTGCGACCTCATCCTGTTCCTGCAAATACTCTTCGATTTCCCGTGGATAAACGTTAAAACCGCCCGAAATGATCAGCTCACTCTTGCGGCCGCTCAGGGTGTAGTAGCCGTCCGATGCGCGCACGGCCAGATCGCCGGTGCGGAAGTAGCCATCCACGAAGGCGGCGCGCGTCTCCTCTTGGCGTCTCCAGTAGCCGGCAAATACATTCGGGCCGCGAACATATAGCTCGCCCATCTCTTCATCCGGTACCGAGTTGCCCTCGGGGTCAACAAGTCGGATCGATACGCTCGGTAAGGGCAGACCGACCGTCCCTGCTCGCCGTTCCCCCGTGTAAGGATTGCTGATATTCATGAGCGTTTCGGTCATTCCATACCGCTCCAAAATGGTATGGCCGAATCGGTGTTGAAAATCTTCAAGGACTTGGGCCGGGAGGGGCGCCGAACCGGAAACGAACAGTCGAACGAAGCCCCTGATCTGTTTTGCCAAAGGCGCGGGTGTTTCTAGCAGGCGGACGTAGATCGTCGGCACGCCGAAGAAGAGCGTCGGTCGAAAGTCGCAGAAGATTTCGGAGGCTTTCTGGTGCGCGAAGCGCTCCAGCAGCCGAGTTCGGCAGCCGCTGATGAGCCAGCAGTGAAGTCCGTTGCCTAAGCCATGCACATGGAACAGCGGCAGGCTAAGAAGAAAACGGTCTGCACTCGAGATCTGCCAGCAGGTAAGGAGATTCAAGGCGTTGGCGGCAAAGTTGTTGTGTGTGAGGATGGCGCCTTTGGAGGCGCCGGTGGTGCCGGAAGTATAGACGATGGCCGCCGGTGCGTCCCCGTCGAGCGCGACACGGGGGCGAGTAGCGGGGAAATCGCCCGTCGCGCGCGCGAGCTGTTGAACCGGCCAGAAGGAAATATCATCGGTGTCGGGCAGCGGAGCAGCATCGGCGGCGATCACGGCGCAGGGTTGGGCGTCGGTAAGGATATGGGCGATCTCCCGCTCCCGGTATAGGATATTGATGGGCACCCAAATAACACCCAGCTTGAGGCAGGCCAGATATAAATCGATCACTTCGCAGCTATTTACCAGATAGGTGCACAGGCGGTCTCCCGCTTTCAGGCCGCGCGCCTCCAAAAGGCGGGCCATACGGTTGCTTCGTGCGTCGAGGTCACCAAAGGTATAGGTTGCGGGCTGCGACTCACCCGATACAAATTCCAGCGCGGTCGAATCGCGTCGCCCTACAAAAGAGAGATCAAATAAATCGAGGAGATTCATGGTTGTGCATCTGGACTGTCGCAAGATTATATTCCGAGCCCCCATGGAGTCAAGCCGATGCACGTTCGGCTAAACCGTCGTAGCCTCCCACCGAGCCCCACTTTCCCAGGGTGTTACCGCGCCGGCCAAGCTTCAGCGCACGGTCCCGGTCCTACGCTGCGGGTGGAGGACGGCGTTCCGCCAGGAGAGAGTAGGGTTGCAGGGGTAGCCGGGTCCCGGGAAATCCTGGCAATTGGGTTTGACAAAAATAGGGTATGATTACGGGGAAAGGACCCATGGAAACGTTACTCAGACTGTTTTGTTTCAGCCTTTTTTGGGCCGCCCCACTTACAGCCCAGCCGCAGGCCACCGAAATTTACTGGATTGACGTGGACGGAGGGGCAGCCACCTTGATTGTTTCGCCTTCGGGTGAGTCGATCCTCATCGACGCTGGAGAAAACGACGACCGCCATGCCCGGCGGATCTACCATGTCGCTACGAAAGTGGCGGGGCTGAAACAGATCGACCATTTCATAGTGACTCATTTTCATTCCGACCACTTCGGGGGCGCGTACAAGCTAAGCCGGCTTATCCCCCTCAAAAACATTTACGACCATGGCATCGTTCCCAATCCTGTAGGCGTCGATCGTTTCTACGAAGAACTCATACCGCTTTACCGGAAAGTTACGCAGGGGCGCTCTCGGAAAGTAAAGCCAGGCGACAGCTTTCGGCTGAAACAGAGTCCTGGGTTGCCCCCACTCGTCATGCAGGTCATAGCTTCTTCTGCCAAGGTGGCCGCAAGGGATAAGGCTTCGTCCGGTCCGAATTCCCTTTGCGCCCAAAGGGAAAACGCGCCCCATCGGCCTGAATTCAATCAGCATCATGCTGAAAACGCCGCGAGTATTGCGGTTCTTCTCAATTATGGCCAGTTTAGTTTCCTCGATACCGGAGACCTAACGTGGGACATAGAGGAGCAACTGGTGTGCCCTGAAAACCTTATTGGAACGGTCGATCTCTTTCAGGTTTCTCATCACGGGCTTGACGCAAGCAATAATCCGGTGTTTGTCCATAGCATTCGCCCCCGGGTGGTTGTCGTAAACAATGCCCCGCGAAAGGGAGCGGAGCCGAAAACGATGAAAACGCTGCAAACCAGTCCCGGCCTCGAGACCATTTGGCAGATGTACCGCAACGTCAGGACCGGGCCGGAGTTGAACACAGACCCTCCGTTCATTGCCAACCAGGGTGCGGGAGGCGGCGAATTCATAAAAGCCTCGGCTCAGCCTAACGGATCATTTTCTGTACAGATAGGGTTATCTGGGACTCGTAAGGAGTATTCGCCACCCCATTAGTCCTTTCCTGGGGTCCGCATAACATCCGGAAAGCCGGGCTTTAACGATGTTGAGCCGAACCAGGTCCGTTGAAGAAAAATTGGCTCTCCTGGGAGGAGAGCCCGTTCGAACCCGATCTTTTCCCACTTGGCCGATCCTTGAGCGAAATGACCGAAAAGCCTGCCGGGAAGTTCTGGAATCGAAGCGGTGGAGCCGCCTGGGTGGGCTGTATGTGAAGGAATTCGAAAAAAGGTGGGCGCAGAGGCTGGGAGCCCGATACGGGCTGGCGACCGACAACGGCACGAGCGCCCTTTTTACTGCCCTGAAGGCCCTCGACATCGGCCCCGGCGATGAGGTGATCGTTCCGCCCTACACCTTCGTGGCCACCATCAACGTGGTTCTGCTTCTCTATGCCCTTCCCGTTTTTGTGGACACCGAGCGGGAAACGTTCCAGATCGACGCCCGGAAGATCGAGGACGCAATTACGGCTCGGACGCGCGCGGTTCTCCCCGTGCACCTGGGTGGGTCCGCAGCCGACATGGATACGATCCTCAACGTAGCTCGAACCCGCAAAATCGCCGTCGTGGAGGATGCCTG
This sequence comes from Terriglobia bacterium, assembly GCA_965222885.1. Classification (GTDB taxonomy): domain Bacteria; phylum Acidobacteriota; class Terriglobia; order UBA7540; family JAPUME01. Next base: position 2,660,066 of record OZ244973.1, on the reverse strand, counting down.
TCAGGCCCACCTGGCCGAGTGGGGCCACCAAAAAGTAGGTACCTTGGGAGATCTGGGCTGCTTCAGTTTCCAGGCTTCCAAGAACCTCAACTCCGCCGAAGGCGGCGCCATCGTCACCCAGCAGGCGGAATTGATGCGCGTCTGCATGAGTTTCCATAATCACGGCCGGCCCTATTCTCTGGATCCCGACCAAAATATCATTCCCGATCCCAATTCCCACTTCTCCTACCCGCGCAACGGCGACAATTGCCGCCTGACGGAATTCCAGGGTGCGTTGCTTCTTGAGCAGTTGACTCGGCTGGAGAGACAGACTCGCACGCGAGAGCAAAATGCCCAATATTTAACTCGACAACTGGCGGAAATTCCCGGAATCACACCGGCTCGTATGTATGGAGGCTGTACGCGAAACGTCTATCACCTCTACCTGTTCCGTTACCATTCTGCCGACTTTGCCGGGCTGTCGCGCCCTCGCTTTCTGGAAGCCCTGCGGGCCGAAGGCATACCCTGTTCGCCCGGATACAGTCCGCTGAACAAAGAGCCGTTCCTGAATGCTACCTTGGAATCGCGCGGTTTTCGTCTTCTCTACACCCAACCTGAACTCGCAGCGCTGCGGGAACGCAACCGGTGCCCGGAAAACGATAAGCTCTGTGCGGAAGCCGTGTGGCTCTACCAGGCATTGTTATTGGGAACCCGCAACGATATGGACCAGATCGCGGCAGCCGTTAGAAAAATTCAGCGACACGCCTCCCAGTTGCTGCGCGCCTAGCACCCTCCTGCCCCCGCGACAGTTTCCCCGACTTTGGTATTACCCTTGCACGGACTCTCATCGTGGAGACAGCCTATCGTCTTAATCTCGATCTTTGCACTCTCCTGATAGGTGTACGGTATCTATCCGAACGAGATCACGCAGCGTTAGTAAATGCCGTTGCTCTTTCTCGCACTTTATCCTTACAATTTCCTCACTTGCGGACTCTTTCCTGCAGAACTTCCTTTACTCGTCTCCCTAGCTTGACTATAGTCTCAGTCCCATCAACTGCTTTTTGAGGAGTCGCCGGTGAAAGCCGTAAGGTTTCACGAACACGGAGGGGTGGAAGTCCTCAAGTACGAAGACGCTCCCGAGCCCAGGATTCAACCCGATGAGGTGCTGGTAAGTGTGAGGGCGTGTGCTTTGAATCACCTGGACTTGTGGGTCCGCGACGGCTTGCCGGGCATGAAGCTCACACTGCCGCACATTTTGGGCGCTGACATCGCGGGCGAGGTCGCCGAGGTCGGCTCCGTGGTGCGCCACGTCAAGCCTGGTGACCGCGTGCTGCTGTGCCCGGGCATCAGTTGCGGGAACTGTCCGGCCTGCTTTCGGGGTCTGGACAGCATATGCCGCAGCTACACGGCGTTCGGCTCGCTTGTGGATGGGGGCTACGCCGAGTACGTGAAATCCCCCAGGGTGAACGTTATTCCCATTCCGCGGAATATCGGTTGGAGTGAAGCGGCGGCGGTGCCCTTGGTGTTTCTGACGGCTTGGCACATGCTGGTGGGCCGGGTAAACCTGCGGGCCGGGGAGGACGTGCTGGTCATCGGCGCGGGAAGCGGAGTAGGCAGTGCGGCCATACAGATTGCCAAAATGCTCGGTGCTCGGGTCATTGCCACCGCCGGTAGCGAGGAAAAGCTGGCCAAGGCCAGAGCCCTCGGCGCGGACGACCTCGTCAACCACTCCCGACCGGACATGGCCCAGGAGGTGAGGCGGCTGACCCAGAAGCGGGGCGTGGACGTTGTCTTCGAGCACGTAGGTCCTGCCGTGTGGGATGCCTGCTTTCATTCCCTGGCATCCAATGGCCGGTTGGTGACCTGCGGAGCGACCACAGGCCCAGAGGTTAAAATCGACCTGAGAGCCCTTTTTGCTCGTCACCGCAGCCTTTTCGGGTCCTACATGGGCAACAAGGCGGAGTTGCTGGAGGTCTTGAAATTCGTTTTCGCCGGTAAGCTGCACCCGGTCATTGACTCCACCTTCCCCCTCCACGAGGCCGCCGCGGCACAGAAACGGATGGAAGAGCGCCAAAATTTCGGCAAGATCATCCTCGAGCCTTCTAAGGGTGGCAGCTCTCGGAATGACGCCTGGCAGTCTTCTTCAGTATCCTGCTAGTGTACTGTCCCGGAAATATATGAGCAAAGTCGTTCGACCTTAGCGAGGATGGATTCGGCCGTGGCGGTCCAGACGAAAGGACTGGTGTTGGCGTTGTAATGTTCGACGAAGCGCTCGATGTTACGGACGAGAGCCTTGACGCTGGAGAAGGAACCTCGGCGAATGGCCTTCTGGGTAATGATGCCGAACCAGCGTTCGACTTGGTTGAGCCAGGACGCATAGGTTGGGGTGAAATGAACGTGGTAGCGGGGACGCCGAGCGAGCCAAGCGCGGACTTTGGGATGTTTGTGAGTAGCGTAGTTATCGACGATGAGATGGACGTCGAGGTTGTGCGGCACACTGCCGTCGATCTGACGCAGGAAAGTGAGGAACTCCTGATGACGGTGTCGCGGTTTACAGCGGGTGATGACTCTCCCGGTGGCCACATCGAGAGCCGCGAACAGAGTGGTCGTGCCGTGACGTTTGTAATCATGGGTGACGCCTTCGACGTAGCCGAGGCCCATGGGGAGAACGGGCTGAGTTCGCTGAAGAGCTTGAACCTGGGTCTTCTCATCGACCGAGAGCACCACGGCGTGGTCCGGGGGATTGAGGTAGAGACCGACGATGTCGCGGACTTTCTCGACGAAGAACGGGTCGTTGGAAATCTTGAAATGCCGCTGGCGATGCGGCTGGACGCCGAACAGATCGAACCACCGCTGGACCGTGCTCTTTGAGACTCCCGTGTGTTCCGCCATGGAACGCACGCTCCAGTGCGAACGATCGGGAGGTTCGGTTTGCAGGGCCGTGTTGATGACTTCCGCAACACGTTCATCCTCATGCGTGCGGGGGCGTCCGGGACGCAGTTCATCGTGTAGTCCGGGGATTCCATGTTCACGATAGCGCTTTCGCCACTTGCCCACGGTCGTATTGGTGACACCCAGACGCCGGGCCACGGTAGAGCCGGGAACGCCTTCGGCGCAGGCCAGCACAATCTGGGCCCTCAGCACCAGACTATGCGGCAAGGTTCGGGAGCGGGCGAGGCTCCCCAGTTCCGATTCCTCACTCTCACTGAGAGTGAGGGGAGTAACGGGGCGACCGCGTGGCATGGGCATACCTCCAGAGGCCAAAGGTTGCCCATTAATATATCGCTTATTACCGGGACAGTACACTAGAGGGACGCTACAGGGGACCTCTTCGCAAGGTTTAACGTTAACGTCGTTGGCCATGTTTTTTCGGTATCCAGCTTGTTACTCCCCTTTCCCCTGGGGAGAACCTCGGTTCTCTTCTTGTTTCCTTGCATACCTCCCAGATCAGAGCTTCCTGGCGTAGCCGGAAACGGACTCGCATCCTGGGGTTTCACTGAAGGGTGAAAGCCGGTATAGTTAAGGTTTCGATTCAGAGCTAGTTTTCGGGAAGCTGAAAGAATTCGAGTGCCGCTGCTGGAAGGGAATCCCAGTAGCGCCTGGGCAATCGCTGGGACGAGGGAATTCAACTGTTGAGGTGCGCTGCATGAAGAACCGGGAAAAGCAGGAGGCCACTACACCTTCCTCTTCTATGAGCATGATTGAGCCTCGTTTTCGGGATATTTACAAGAATTTCTACAAGCAGACCTATTACTCGCCTACAACGCTGGACACCAAGACGAAGGAACTGATCGCCATTGGGGTTTCGTTGGCTCTCAAGTGTGAAGGTTGCTCGGAGGGCCACATCCGAAAAGCTCTGCAGTTGGGTATCACCAAGGAGGAGATCAGCGATGCCATAGTCGTTGCTGTAGGCATCGCCGCAGCCGCCGTGGTGGACATGACGGATAAGGCGGCAGCGAAACTCGACCTGGATCATTTTAAGTAAAACCGCCCGGGGCCCGGCAGCGAGCGGTCTCGGTTCGCAACCTCACGAGTGGCGTGGACTTCCTCATCCTTACCTGCCTTTTTGGACTGCTGTTTCTGGGGGTGGCGGACAATCAAGCAACCCTGGCTCTGCTCCCCTCCATCGGCCAATCCTTCGACGCGCGCATCCTGGGCCGAGGGTTTTTAATAACTGCCTATTCCCTGGGAGCCGCCGTGGCCTCCCTGGGTGCAGGGATGCTTTCCGACCACTATGGCCGTAAGAGGTTTCTTCAGTGGGCTATTCTGGTCTTTGGCGTCTCCTCCTGGCTTACCTCTCGTATGGCCGATTTCCACGGTTTGGTTCTTACGCGCGTGGTGACCGGGTTGGCCGCCGGTACACTTTCCACCTGCACGTTAGCCTTTGCGGGGGATTGGTTCGCGTATCGGGTTCGGGGACGCGCCGTGGGAATCATCTCCAGCGCGTACTTCGCCGGGCCCATCCTGGGAGTTCCGGCAGCCACCGAACTGGCCGAGAGAATGGGCTGGCAGAGCGCCTACGTCGTGTTGGCCGGCGGGGCACTCCTGGGATGGATTCTTACCCTGCGTCTCCCCCAAGATCGGCCAGGGTCCGAACGGATGGCCGTTTCGGGGATCATTCGGGTAGCCAGGGAAACCTTCCGAGGGTTCCTCGGGCGCAGGGACACTGTGGGGGTAGTGGGTGTCGCTTTTCTGGTCTCGGGGGGCTTGGTCGGGTTCTTGGCTTACCTCAGCCAATGGTTGAGAGAGGACCTGGGGTTGGCCACCAGCATGGTGGGGAGGATTTGGATGTTTGGCGGCCTGGTCGCTTTGATCAGCGCTCCCCTGGGAGGGCTGCTTGCGGACCGTTGGGGGAAGAAATCCGTCGCCGTGGGTAGTAATATACTTCTGGCACTGGCTCTGATCTCGATTCCCTGGACGAGGTGGGGAATCCCTTTGCTTATACTGTTTGGCCTGATCAGCTTGGCCTCCGCCTTTCGGCAGGGGCCGCTGACGGCGCTGATAACGGGATTGGTAAGTCGGAAACAGCGCGGCTCACTGATCGCGCTGCGTAACGTCTCCTCCCAGCTTGGCATCGCTGCCAGCACCGTCGTGGGCGGCATCTTTTATGAACAGCGAGGGTATCCTGCGGTGACGCTGACGTGTGCCCTGATGACTCTGGGGGCGGTCTATTTACTGGCCGCGCACATTCGCGAACCCCGTGACGGCGAGCCAGCGAGAGAGAGTTCCTAAAATGGAGGCATCCTTACCCGGCGCTCGCGCTTCCAAGCGTAAAATCTTCATCCGCATATCCATGATCCTCGTATCGCTTGCCGCTTTATTTTTCCTGATCGTCGTTCCCTGGTTCGTCGCCCGGATGGTGATGACCCGGCGCTTCAGCTTTCCCGACCCGGATGCCGGCAAGACCCCTGCATCCTATGGTTTGCAATTTGACGGGATCGAATTTCAAAGCCGGGATGGGCTCACGCTTCGCGGTTGGTACGTACCCGTCAACTCTCGAGCCAAAGGCAGCGTGATCTTTGCGCATGGGTTGAACCGCAGCCGCGTGGAATTTCTCGATCAGGCGGTGTTCGTTCACGAACTCGGCTACAACGCGCTGCTGTTCGACTTCCGACATCAGGGGCAGAGCGAAGGGGGCCTCACCACTTTGGGATACCGGGAGCGTTTGGACGTCCTGGCCGCCGTCGCCTATGCGCGACAACGAGATCCGGAAGGTCCCAGCATCGTCTGGGGGATCTCGATGGGAGGTGCCGCTACCCTGATGGCAGCCGCCGAGGCGACCGACATCGACGCCGTCATCGTGGACAGCACGTTCCGGTCTCTTGAGGAGACCATTGCGCGGCACGCCAAGCTTGTCTTTAGGCTCCCCAAGTATCCCTTCGCGCAGGCGATTACTTATGCCTTTGCCTGGAAAGGCGGCTTTTGGCCCTCGGCCTTCGATCTGGGTGTGGCCGTGGACCAAATGGGGTCCCGGCCCATTCTGTTTGTCGGGGTGGAAAACGATCCCCGCATGCCGGCCTCGATTGCGCGCGAACTCCATGAACGAGCCACTGGCCCCGACAAGGCGCTTCTCATCGTCCCCGGAAACCGCCATGGAAAGGCTTTCGAGTTGAGTCGGGAGGAGTTCAAGAAAGCCGTCTGGATTTTTCTGGAACGAATTTCCCGGTAATCTCCGCAGCACGGTGGAACGGACCCACCACCCCGGCCGCATCGTAGCGCCCAGCTTCCGCCAGGTTCATCTCTTGGGGTGCATCCCCTTATAAGGAAGGAGAAACCTTAGCGGGTTTTTCCCAGGACTTTTGTATAGAGAGCCACGTAGAGAGGAACGATCTTGGTAGAACAGAAATGCTGCGCGGCGCGGTCACGTCCCGCCCGGCCCAGGGAGGCGTGAAGCTCCGGGTTGCGGAGAATGCGGAGGACGCGCTCGGCCATGTTACCGACGTCTTTCGGCTCGACCAGAAATCCTTCCACGCCTTCTTGCACAAGCTCAGGCAGGCCCCCCACTCGGGAGCATACCACCGGCACTCCGCACGCCATGGCTTCCAGGGCAGCCAATCCGAACGACTCCAGGTCGCTCGGCAGTAGGAGCACATCGGCGCAGGGCAGCAGGGAATGGATCCTCTCCTGTTTGCCGAGGAAGCGAACCTTGGAAGTCAATCCCTTGCATCGTACCAGCCATTCTGCGGCGCTCCGTTCCGGTCCATCCCCGATGAGCACGAGCGTGGCCGGAATCTTCGACTGTACGTGATCGAATATTTCCACGGTATCCAGCACGCGCTTGACAGGACGGAAATTCGACAGGTGCATAAGAACCTTGTCGCCCTCCGGCGCCAAGTCCCGGCGCTGCTCGAGGTTGCGGTGGGGCTGGAACAAGTCGCAGTTGACGAAGTTGGGAATCACCTCGACGGGGCAACTGACGTCGAATTGCTGGAGGGTAACCTGCCGCAGATACTGCGAGACAGTCGTGACACGATCGCTCTGCTCGATGGAAAAGCGGGTCATGGGGAGATAGGAGCGGTCGATTCCGACCAGGGTGATGTCGGTCCCGTGCAAGGTGGTCACGAAGGGAAGCGCGCGGGGTGCCAGCATGGCGCGCGCCAGATAAGCGCTGACCGAATGGGGAACGGCATAGTGGACGTGGAGCAGGTCCAGTCCCTCGCTTACCGCCACGTCATGCATGCGCGTGGCCAATGCCAGTGTGTAGGGCGGATGGTCAAAGAGAGGGTAGTTCAGCATTTCCACTTCGTGAAAGTGGATTCGCTGCGACGCCTCGGTCATCCGCACCGGCACGGCATAGCTGATGAAATGCACTTCGTGCCCGCGTTCGGCGAGTTCCAACCCGAGCTCAGTGGCGACCACACCGCTTCCGCCGTAGGTCGGATAGCAAGTAATGCCGATTTTCATGCCGGGAGAAACAAGGGATCAGAATTTAGGCGAGGAGGACCCTGCACCCTGTTTTGCGGGAGCTTCTTTCAGGATCAGAACGTCTTTGACGGTCCGCCGGCCCTTCCTCGAACTGTAATAGACGACCAAGGTCATGCCGGGCTTGAGGTCCCGGAACTTTTTCCGTTTTCCGTAAGCGGTCCGTATCGCGGGCCCTTTCTTGCAGGAAAAGATCTCCGTAGCGCGTCCTTCAAGACTTTCCAGGGTAAGGAGCTTGCTCTTGGGCTTGACCGTGGCGATCTTTCCTGTAAAAGCTTCCAGGTTGCGGGGAGTGCTGAGCGTTTTATTGGAGACCGGAGATTGCTGGGTGAAAGGAAGCTGCGCCCCCATATGGCCGCGGAAGACGAGCATGGCGAAAGCCGACAGCAGCACCGCAAGCCAAAGAGTCCCGGCTCGCCAACCTGGAGGCTTGAAACCCTCGTGGTGCCGACTGTCCCAAGATATGAGACTCTCCCGGCACCCACCTCGTTCATGAATCATGACGCCCTCTTTCTCCTCCCAGGGTCCTGGTCTCAACCGCATCCAAGGGTTCTGCGGCTGGGGTTCGCCGAACCTGGTTTTTCAATCGCACTTTCCTGGCGGAACGAAGCCGCGGCATCACCTGCGAACAGAGCCGGGAAACCGGATTCGTATCTACCTTGTCCAAGGTGGCTGTTGCAACCGAATCCAGGCTCCGGCGGCCGGGCAGAACTTAATTCTGGTGATAGACGAGCCGTTCGGAGTTTTCCGGTGCCGGCTCGTTTTCCCCTTCCTTATACATGTATTTCACGGCCTTCTTCATAATAAGGAGATTGGGTGCGTTGACGCGATTCACCTTGATACAGTCCCTGTCGTACCATTCAATGACCCCATGCAGAATCTCCCCATCGTCCATGACCACCACCATGGGCGTACGGGACTGCATCTGTTTCAAATAGTAAAACGTCTCCGCATGCGTCTGCTCGGGCGGAGCGGTCCGTTTCCTGAGTTGCCGGGGTCCCATCTGATCTTTGATGTCAGTTAATGAGGGACGAATGAGTTTTCGATTCACTCCACACCTACTCTTTTTGTATATCCGCTGTGGAGGTTCTGCTTTCCCCTCGCGCGCGGAAGGAATTTTCTCTGCTATTCCTATTTAGCTTAGATGGTCCTACGAACCCTCCCGTTGCTTCCCGAGAAGGTTCTCCTTGGGGCTTGGGGGATTAAAACTCCGCTGGCCTTGAGAGATACCTTAGCATCCTTAACCGGGTGTGACAAGCTTTTTAGGGATATTCCAAAATAATGGGAGCCGCCGAGTCCTCTAATCGGAGCCTCGGGGAGCCGACTTAGGTCCGGTGATGGGGGCCAATTCGGCCGCCAGAGCATCCAGCCCCAACTGCTGGTTCATGTTTCGGATCTGCTCGCGATGGGCCTGATCCAGCGCACGGCTCACTCGCTCAATCCAGCGTAAGTCCACCCGTTTGGACCACTTACGCAACCGATTTCCCAAGTCCAGGTTGGCCAGCTTTTCTTCCCGACCCGTGACCTGAACCATTACGAGGTCTCGCAATAGGGAATAGGCAAGTGAGAGGTTGGCCTCAAAGTTTTCCCGGTCTTTGCCCAGAACTTCCGTGGTGCGGAAAAGCCCGCTCCAATTGCTGCCCGAGAGGCACTGTTCAAAGAATGCCAGCCAATGGTCCCGCCGCTGCTCGTAATCCTCGAGATCCAGGCTGCGCGCCTTGCCCAAGCTCCCGCCGGAAAGGCGGGCCACCAGGCGCCGCTGGGCAATGCTCCATCGGGTCTGTTTGCCCAACACCTCTTGCATTTCCTCTTCCTCGAGCAACGCGAAGCGCACTTGGCGACAACGCGAGCGAATCGTGGCGCGTAGGGAAAACGCATTGGGGCAGATCAGAATGAAAAGCGTCGTGACCGGAGGCTCCTCCAGAACCTTCAGCAGGCGATCGACCCCGGTCCAGTGAATCCGGTGTGCGTCATTGAGGATGAAGATGCGCCGCGGAAATTCAAAGGGCTTGGCATAGGCCGAAGAGACCGCCTTGTTGATTTGCGATGTCAGAATAAATTGAGTCACCGGCTCGATGAGCTGCACATCGAAATAGACCAGATTCTCCACCCGTTGGGCGGTGGACTTGGCGTCCCGGCGGCGTTGGAGGTCCTGTTCGGCGGCCTCGAACATCTCCGATGTCTTCCGGCAGGCCCGACAATGGCCGCAGGTGTCCGCCTTCTCCTGCTCGCAATGGATGGCCTGAGCGAATATCTTCGCCAGCGTCAGCTTGCCGACCCCTTCGGGACCCGTAAAAAGGAGCGCCGGGGAAATTCGCTCTGTGACCAGCATCTGACGGACAGACTCGACGGCTTTCCGGTTGCCGATGAAATCCTGAAAATTCATGCTTTGGTTTTTCGCGCTCCTCGCCGGGTCGATGGGGTACTCAGAAGGGGTGCCACGCCACGGCGCAGCGCCTCCTGTATTTGGGCAATGGAACGTGACGCATCGATCAGCTTCACGCGGTGCGGCTCGCGATGCCGAATGGCGCGGTAGCCGGCCTGCACCCGTCGATGAAAGGCCATGGCCTCGGCCTCAAAGCGGTCCTGGGTCGATTCGCGGCGGGCCTCTCGCTGGCGCGCGCGGTGGAGGCTCTTGTGAGGATCAACCTCCAAGACGAACGTCAGGTCCGGTTTCAATCCGCCGCAGACAACTTTCTCGAAGGATTCCACTGTTTTTCGTCCCAACCCTCGCCCATATCCCTGATAGGCCATGGAAGCGTCGCTGAACCGGTCGCTCACCACCCACTCGCCGGCTGCGAGAGCCGGACGGATCACTTCCTGGATATGTTGAGCGCGCGCGGCATAGAAGAGCGCCAGCTCGGCCAAGGCGTCCAGATGGGAAGTCTTCCCGCTCAACAGAATTCGCCGGATGCGGTCCCCGATACGCGTTCCTCCCGGCTCATGGGTGACCTTCACCGGTACACCGTTCTGTTTCAGGTATCGAACCAATGAACGAAGCTGCGTGCTCTTTCCCGTCCCGTCAATTCCTTCCAGGGTTATGAATTTTCCGCGCTTCTTCACAATAGGTCTTATCACCGAACCGACGGCTCGGGAATGGGCTCGTCTCGATCCTATTTCGGCCAAGGAGGTCTTGGCCGCCATTGCCACTCAGTTTTGCAACGATCCGATGGTGTGAAACTGTTTGGCTGATCGTGAAAAAGGAGCCGGCCCGGGAACCGGGTAGGTCGTGCCGGGCTTCAGGTCCGCGCTGCTGCCGAGGATACGTCAGGCTTGGTGAGCTTGCTCCCAGGCCTGCTCGGTGAGCTTTTTCATAACGAGGGATTGTTCCCAGCGGTCGGAGATTTCCTTCCCGTCAAGGCCGACGATCGAGTAACTGGGGGGTCCCAGTTCCGGTGCTACGGGGAAGATGTCTCCCGGCTGAGCCCGTTTGAGCCAGCGGCGCATGATTTCAGCCCAAAGTTTCATCCATTCCTGGCCCAGCTTCCCGCTTCCGTCCCCGACGTCCACCTGTACCTGACTGCCGGTCGAGATGCGGCATTGGATGGCGTCGAAGTGATCCAGGATCGGTTCCCAGCGTTCGATCATCCGTTCGGCGGAGCTTCCGAGGCTGTCCACCACGGCCCAATGGGAGAGATCCGCGCAGAACCGCATTTGCGGAATCTTTTCGAGCAGGCGCAGCAGCCGGTAGGGGCTTTGCGTCACCGAGCCGCGATGGGTTTCCCAGAGGAGCGGGATGCCGTGGTCAGCCGCCACCTGCATCGAGTCCCGCACGTAGGTGAAGGTCTCCTCGTCACTCAAGTAGGCGCTCATGGCGATGGGGATCAGGTATTTGGCGCCTGCCTTTTTAGCCGACTCGATATCCCGCTGCATGGCCGGGAAGGTTCTTGGGGCGCAGCCCATCCCGAGGTCGAGTTCGTATTGAGCGAGCAGTTCCAGTACTTGGGGCTCGAAATCCAGCCCGGTATCCATTTCCCATCCCACGAAGCCCGCTTCCTTGACCCGCCGGACCTTTTCCTCAAAGCTCCATTCTTTTCCTCCCCGGGGCAGGCGTCGCAAGCCCCACTCATTGTGGTGCATCCGGAGCTGAGGCGCGGCAGCGTTGTCCTGGCCGCGAACTCGAAGCAGGGAGGGCGCCGGGGCCGACTCCTCGGATGAGGTTTGAGTCGTCGGGGTGCAGGCGAGTGAGGCCAGGGTAGCCGACATGGCTCCCAGGAAATTTCTACGCGAACGACCCGCGAGGTCCTTGGATTTGTCTTTCGGTTTCAGTCTTGAGGTCGATTCGGATTTCACGCTTTCACCTCCCAACGGATATAACCCCAAGCCATGAGCCTTCTGCCGGTGGCTCCTTGCGCCAGAACTGGCGGCTCCGCAGGTCAGGGCTCAATGTCCTACTCCTTTTGGTGAGTGCACAGACCATATCAAAATCAGGACGGCTGTCAACTCCCTTTCTTTCCAGGGGTACACTTCGGGCCGGATGCAGGGTGCTGACGCTGCGTCCTACGGCTTAATGTGGTCTATGTTGGTCTAGGTTTGGTTGTGATGGGCACGCTGGCGATCTTTTTGTCGGATTGATTCCTTTTTCGGAGCGCATTAAACTAGGGGTTGCCATGTCACGCGGATTCATTTTGCTGTGTCTTGTCATGCCGCTGTGGTTGCGCGCCCAGGACCTTCCCCAGAGAGCCGCACAGGTCTTCCAGAAGAACTGTGTCGCCTGCCACGGCGCGGCGCTCAAGATGTCCAATCTGGACCTGCGAACGCGCGAGGCCATCTTGAGAGGTGGGGAGCGAGGCGCGGCGGTGGTTCCCAACTACCCGGAGAAAAGCCTCCTCTATTTATTGGTCTCTCACCAGCAGAAGCCGGCCATGCCTCCGGGCAAGAAGCTCTCCACCGAGGAGATGGGAGTCCTGCGGCTTTGGATTCTGGCGGGAGCCGTACTGCCGGAGGTAGACCCGCAGGAGCTGGACCGCAAGGCTCAACTGGCGGCCCTGGAAGAGCGGCCCATTACCGACCAGGAGCGGCAATTTTGGGCCTTTCGTGCTCCCGAGCTGCGGGTTCCTCCCCCCGTCAATCAGCGCGGGTGGGTCCGCAATCCCATAGATGCTTTCCTGCTGGCCGGAATGGAATCAAAGGGCTTGCATCCCTCGCCTCCCGCCGACCGCTGGACGCTGATCCGGCGCGCCTATCTGGACCTGTTGGGGCTTCCTCCAACCCCTGACGAGGTGGCCGCGTTTGTGCAAGATGCCTCGCCCGATGCCTACGACCGGCTGATCGACCGGCTGCTGGCCTCGCCTCACTACGGTGAACGGTGGGGGAGGCACTGGCTTGATCTGGTTCGCTACGCCGACTCCGGCGGGTTTGAATTTGATCGTGACCGTAGCCACGCTTGGCGATATCGCGACTACGTGATCCGATCCTTCAACGAAGACAAGCCCTATGACCGGTTCATCCGCGAGCAGCTTGCCGGCGACGAAATCGTCCCCCCATCGGAAGAGGCGATCATAGCCACCGGCTTCCTGCGCCTTCAGCCGGAAAACAACATCCAGAATGAGCGGACCCGGATGGATGAATTGGATGATATTTTGGGCACTTCCTCGCTCGCCTTTCTGGGCATGACGGTCGGTTGCGCCCGCTGTCACGATCACAAATTCGATCCGATTCCCCAGAAGGATTACTACCGAATGCAATCCATCTTCTTTTCGACCCGGGTCGTGGAGCATCCCCTGGTGAGCCGGGAAGAGGTCCGGCGCCACACGGCGGAGCAGGAGAGGATCGACGCGGTGCAGGCCCCGCTCAAGGAGGCGGTGAAGGCCTTGGAGAAACCCTACCGGGACCGGCTCTATGAACAGGAGATGGCCAAGCTCCCCGAATACATGCGAGTTGCCTGGCAAACCCCGCCCGAGGAGCGGACCGAAGGGCAACGCCTCAATGCGCGCCAGATCCAAGATGCGCTGGAGAAAGAGATCGGTGAGGAGCTGATTGTTGCCGTCCTTTCGCCGCAAGACAAAGCAAGGCATGAAAAGCTGAAGGCCGAAATGGAAGACTACGAAAAACAACGGCCCAAGCCCTACCCGAGGGCCATGGCCATCGGCGAACACGGACGCGATCCGCTCCCCTCTTATTTCCTGCATCGGGGCAATCCTGCGGGCAAAGGGTCTCTGATGTCACCGGGGGTTTTGAGTGTTGCCTGGGACGGCGAATTTGCGTTTCCGGGTCCGCCGGAAGGGGCTCGGTCGAGCTGGAGGCGGCGCGCCTTTGCGGACTGGATCGCTTCGCCGGAGAATCCGCTGACTTCTCGGGTGATGGTGAACCGCCTATGGCAGCACCATTTCGGTGCCGGGATTGTGGCGACCCCCAGCAACTTCGGCCAAACCGGCCAGAGGCCGACACATCCACGGTTGCTTGACTGGCTGGCTTTACAGTTTGTCGAGAACGGCTGGAGTCTCAAGGCCATGCACCGGCTGATGATGACCTCGCAGGCCTACCGGATGGCCAGTGACGACCTCCCCGAAAACGTGGAGATCGACCCTGAGAATCGTTTCTTCTGGCGAATGCCGCGCCGACGCCTGGAAGCCGAGACGGTTCGGGATTCGATTCTAGCCGTAGCCGGCAACCTGGACCACGCGATGGGTGGTCCGGGCGTATTTCCTTTTATCGACCCGGGCCTGTTCCAGGCCAGTTCTGAGCGCAACTGGCCAGGCCGTCCCGACGACGACCCATCGACTTGGCGGCGCAGCATCTATGTGTTTGCCAAGCGGAGCATCCGTTACCCCCTGTTCGAAGCCTTCGATCAACCGGATATGATCTCCTCTTGCGACGTTCGGAATCGCTCCACCACCGCCCCGCAGGCGTTACTCCTGATGAACAACGCTTTCGTGCTCTTGCAGGCGAATTTCTTTGCCGAGCGGCTGCAAAGGGAGGCGGGTGAGGAGGTTGCCCGGCAGGTGGATCGTGGATTTCTGCTGGCATTGTCGCGGTTGCCGAGCGAAACGGAACGGACACAAGCCCGCAGCTTTGTGGAGTCGAGCCCGGCAGGGCTGGTGGATTTCTGCCAAACCTTGTTGAATCTGAACGAATTTTTGTACCGGCCATGAATCGAAGCATCTATTCGCGCCGAGAATTGCTGGGGAAACTTGGCGGCGGCATCGCCGGGGTGGCGTTCACCGACCTCATGGCGCGTGATAACCTGCTGGGCTCCGATTATAACCCGCTGGCTCGGAAGGCGCCGCATTTTCCTGCGAAAGCAAAGGCCGTGATCTCGATTTTTTGTTACGGTGGGGTCAGTCATGTCGATACGTTCGACCCGAAGCCGGAGTTGCTCCGCCGGCAGGGGGAAGCGATGTCGGGCGTGGGTGACGTGGTCGTGTCGCAGGGCTTTCCCGGCGGGCTGATGCCCTCGCCGTGGTCTTTTAGCAAGCATGGTGAGTGCGGAATGGAGGTATCGGAAATTTTCCCGCATGTTGCCCAACATGTGGACGATATGGCCTTCATCCGCTCGATGCACACGCGGAGCAATGACCACGGTCCGGCCCTGTTTCAAATGAACACCGGGACGATTTTGGCCGGGCACCCCAGTGTGGGAAGCTGGGTCACTTATGGGTTGGGAACGGAAAATGAAAATCTTCCCGCCTTCATCGTTTTTGCCGATTATCGGGGTGGCCCGATCGGAGGCGCGCCGAATTGGGGGAACGGGTACATGCCGGCCGCCTATCAGGGTACGCTTTTCCGGTCGCTGGGAGACCCGATTGTAGATCTGCATCCTCCGGAAGGCATGGACCGGGCTCGACAACGTCGGTGGCTGGACCTTCTGGGCCGACTCAACCAGAAGCACTGGGAACGGAACCCCGCGGACCTGGAGTTGGCCGCCCGCATTGCCTCCTACGAGCTGGCTTACCGCATGCAGTCCCAGGCACCCGAGGCGATCGACGTCACGCAAGAGTCCGAGCCGACCCGCCGGCTCTACGGGTTGGACCAAAAGGTGACCGAGTACTTTGGTCGCCAGTGTCTGATGGCGCGGCGATTGGTGGAACGGGGAGTCCGTTTCGTGCAGATTTATTCGGGAGGGGGGAACTTCGGGCCTACTTGGGATGCTCATTGGGACCTGGAAAAGAATCACGGAACGCACGCGGCGGAAACCGACAAACCCATTGCCGGGCTGATTCGAGACCTGAAAAGCCGAGGTCTGTTCGATTCCACTCTCCTCCTCTGGCATGGAGAGTTCGGGCGCATGCCCATCTCGCAACGAATGGATGGCCGCGACCATAATCCTTACGGATTCACAGTGTGGTTGGCCGGCGGCGGCATCCAAGGCGGTACCGTCGTGGGAGCCACGGATGACTTCGGTTATCGGGCCGTCGAAAAAAAGAAATCCATCCATGATCTCCACGCGACACTCCTTCATCTTCTCGGCTTGGACCACGAGAAACTTACCTATCACCACAACGGACGGGATATGCGATTGACCGACGTTGCGGGAAACCTCATGGAAGAAATCCTGGCCTAGAGGACATACGTTCCCGGCTGGCCCAGGGAGCAGGTGTCCCCGGTTCCCCCAGGCAGAGCAAGCCGCCAAGTCGTTATTTCACCCCGACTCTGAAGCCCCCCAGCCTGGCGGACCGAATCGGAATTCGGGCCGCCCTTCCCGTGACATTTCTCACCCTCTGTGAGAAGATTCCGACAAGCAGCATTAGGAGGTCTCGCCGTGGCGCGATGGGACGCTCAGTTGATTTTCATTTTCTTTCTCTTCTTTTCTGGCTGTGCCGGGCAGGAACCTGGCTTCGTCTCTCTGTTTGATGGACGGAGCCTGGAGGGTTGGGTGGAGGTGGGGAAAAAAGGACCGAGTTACCGCGTGGAAGAAGGGGTGCTGATATGCCCGGGCGGAGGGGCTCGCAATCTTTTCACCCGGAAGGAATATTCGAACTTCATCCTTCGTTTTGAGTTTCGCCTGGAAGAGGGTTCCAATAATGGACTGGGCATTCGGACACCTCTGGAAGGCGATGCCGCCTATGCAGGCATGGAGATTCAAATTCTGGACAATCAGGCTCCGGTTTATCGGGGAAAACTGAGGCCGACGCAGTATCACGGTTCGGTTTACGATGTCTTTGCCGCGCGGCAGGGATTTTTGCAAAAGCCGGGCGAGTGGAACCGGGAGGAAGTCATCGCCGACGGGCGGCACATTACCGTAAAGCTGAACGACACGGTGATCCTGGATGAGGATCTCGACTCGGTAAAGGACCCGGAGATCCTGAAAAAGCATCCGGGACTGGCGCGGACAAGCGGACACATCGGTTTTCTCGGCCACGATACCCGGGTCGAGTTCCGTAATATTCGGATCAAAGAACTGGACTGAAAAGATTCGCGTTACGGAGCTGGCAACGGGCTTGTGGCCCGGGGCATACAGGCCTCGAATTCAATTGGAAAGGAAGTCCTGCCATGTTGGGTCCCACCCACTCCGAAAAGTTTCCTCCATCCCGCCGCGAATTTCTAAAGAGCTCTGCCGCCGTGATGGGAGGTGCCTGGGCGGTGCATGCGTGCTTTACCGAAAAGCCTTCCTCGGACCGCGAGGGAATTCTCCCGGTTGGACCGGCAAAATACGGTACGGGGGCCGGTGCGCCGAAACGGCCGGGCATGAAAAAGGCCCTGAAAATCGGCATGGTTCACGGCGAGATGTCGATCTTGGATAAGTTCAAGATGTTGAAAGAGTTAGGGTTCGACGGTGTCGAGCTGAACAGCCCCAGCGACCTTGATCCAAAGGAAATTCTTGCCGCGCAGGACGCTACAGGCCTCGAAATCCCTGGAGTGGTGGATTCGGTGCATTGGCGCCAGACCCTCTCAGACCCCGATGCGGCTGTCCGCGCCGAGGGCTTGGCGGGCCTGAATACGGCGTTGCGAGAATGCAAGCTCTACGGCGGCACCACGGTTCTTCTGGTCCCGGCGGTGGTGAACAAGCAGGTTTCCTATGACGAGGCCTACACGCGCTCGCAAGCCGAGATCCGCAAAGCGCTGCCCTTGGCCGAGGAATTGGGCGTCAAGATCGCCATTGAAAATGTCTGGAACCAATTTCTGCTCAGTCCCCTCGAGGCCGCCCGCTATACCGATGAATTCGAAAGTCCCTGGATCGGCTGGTACTTTGACGTGGGTAATGTTGTCACCTACGGGTGGCCGGAACATTGGATCCGCACCCTGGACAAGCGCATCCTCAAGCTCGACATCAAAGAGTTCAGCCGCAAAAAAAGGGACGACGAAGGTCTCTGGGCCGGATTCAAGGTCAAGTTGTTGGAGGGAGATTGCGATTGGCCAGCGGTGATGGCTGCTCTGGATAGGATCGGATACCGCGGCTGGGGAGCCGCGGAAGTTCCCGGCGGCGGCCGCGACCGCCTGGCGGAAATCGCCGCGCGAATGGACCGGATTTACGCCAGCTAATCCCGCAACTCCCTCGCAGCTTCCCCTTGCTTCCTACGCCGTTGCTGGCTGCTATAGTAGAGGGTATGTCGCCTTCTGTTGCTCGCAAACATCATAAGGAGACCCCCGGATAGAGTGGGTGGCCGTCCCCTCTAGGGGGAAATTGTGGCCCGCTCGGCTCAGGGGAGGGAGGACGTATTATCTTCGTTTCCAACCCTTTACAAAAGGGCTTTCACCGTGCCGGGGCGAAACAGGTTGACAAAGGTTTTACCGTCAAGTAAAAATACTAATTTCCCCCTGAAATTGGCAGGGGCAGGTGTAAGGTGAAGACTTATATTCCCACCGAAGAGGAATCAAGGCTGGACTGGAAGTTGGTGGACGCTGAAGGGTGTGTGCTCGGCCGGCTGGCCAGTCGCGTTGCCCGCATATTGACGGGGAAAGATTCTCCTCAGTACACGCCGTTCCTGGCCATGGGAAGTGCGGTCATCATCATCAACGCCGAGAAAATTCGTCTTACCGGCAAAAAATTAGGGCAGAAAGTTTACCGCCACTATACTGGTTATCCGGGCGGCGTGCGGGAAATCCGTGCGGATCGTCTGATGGCCAAATGGCCGGAGCGCGTTGTGCGGGAAGCGGTTTTGGGAATGCTGCCGAAGAACCGATTGGGTAGCCGGATCGGCCGACGTCTGCGCGTCTATCGGGGGTCGGTTCATCCTCATGCCGGCCAAAAGCCCGACCCGGTCCAATTGAGAAACTGAACCCGGGCGGGAGGAAGGCGGCGGGTTAGGAGTCGATGTGACCGAACCGAATCTTTTCATGGGGACAGGACGGAGAAAAACCGCCGTGGCCCGCGTGTTCCTGCGGCCCGGAAGCGGCAAGGTTGTCGTCAACGGGCGACGTTTTGAAGAATATTTCCCCAGGGAAGGGATGCGCGCCGCAGTACGCCAGCCGTTGGTGTCCACCGAGAACGGGGACAGCTTTGATCTTCGGGTCAATGTCTTCGGCGGAGGCATTTACGGGCAATCCGAGGCGGTGCGGCTGGGGGTAGCCCGGGCGTTGCTGGTTTACAATTCCGACCTGCGCCCTACTCTGCGCCGAGCCGGGTTTCTGACGCGGGATCCGCGTGCGAAAGAACGCAAGAAATATGGTCAGAAGGGAGCCCGCAAGCGCTTCCAGTACTCGAAGCGGTAAGAGGGTTCGTTTTGTCCTTCCTCGCTGTCTTTTCCCGCCGGATAGCCAGGGAAGAGATTCCCCTTCCAGTTCTCGGAGTTGATAAGGAGGTGGTTTGGCAAATATCAGCATGAAAGATTTCCTTGAAGCGGGGGTCCATTTCGGCCACCAAACCTCCCGCTGGAACCCCAAGATGAAAGAGTTCATCTATGGGCAACGGAATGGCATCTATATTATCGACTTGCAGAAGACGCTTCGGCAGTTCAAGACGGCCTCCCAGTTCATTTCGCAACTCGCCAACGAGGGAAAAACCTTGTTGATGGTCGGGACCAAACGCCAAGCCCAGGAAGCCATCGCCGAGGAGGCCCAGCGGTGCGGAATGTTTTACGTGAACCATCGTTGGCTGGGGGGATTGCTGACCAATTTTGCAACGATCCAAAAGTCGATTCAACGCCTGAAAGAGCTCGACGAGATGAGCCGCGACGGCCGGTACGAGCTTTTAACGAAAAAGGAAGTTCAGCGTCTGGAAAGAGAGCGGAAACGCCTGGAAGACAACTTGGCCGGCATCAAGGAAATGGAGACCCTTCCCGACGCCCTGTTCGTCATCGACAGCCTGAAAGAAGACATCGCCATTCGGGAAGCCCGCAAGCTGGGGATTACCGTGGTCGCCGTGGTCGATACCAACTGCGACCCCCAGATGGTGGATTATGTAATTCCAGGAAATGATGACGCCCTGCGTGCTATCCGACTGTTTTCCTCCCGGATTGCCGATGCGGTTCTGGAGGGGAAACAGATCGCTTTGGATAAAAAGCTTGAGGAGGAGAAGATGGCGGCCGAGCAGGCCGCCGAGGAGTTGGAGGTGGCCCGCGAAGCCGCCGCGTTGGGCACCGCGGACGAGGTGGAAGCTCTGCCCTATGAGCCGGTGGTGGAGGAGTTATCCGAGGCTTCCGTAGAAGACTTGACCGGGGCGGTTCCTGAGGCTGAGGAGTCTCCTTAAGGAATGGATGGAAAATGAGGCGGGTCTGGAGGGAGAAGGGAACCCGACTCGCCTGGGCATGAAACAGAGGCCTTCCCAGCCGTAAGCTGAAAGGGCCAGCGCCTTGGGGATTTGCGATTGCAGTGGGCTGGCGAGTCCAATACCCGTCTGGTATTTCTTCCTCTCCTGAAAATTCATTCGAACCATGAAAATAACGGCTGAACAGGTTAAGCAACTCCGGGATCAGACCGGCGCTCCCATGATGGAGTGCAAGAAGGCCCTGGAGGAGGCCCAGGGTAAGCTGGAAGATGCGTTTACCGTTCTTCGCAAGCGAGGCCAAGCGGCGGCGGCCAAGCGGGCCGGGCGTGCAACCCAGGAGGGTGTGGTCGGCTCCTACATCCACGCCGGGGGAAAGATCGGCGTGATTGTTGAGTTGAACTGCGAAACCGATTTCGTGGCGCGAACGCCTGAGTTCAAGGAGTTGGCGCACGACTTGGCCATGCACATCGCTGCCGCGGACCCTCGCTTTCTGCAAAAAGAAGACGTATCCGGGGAAGCGCTCGCGAAGGAACGAGAGGTGATCCGCGCGCAGGCCGCAACCAGCGGCAAACCCCCGGCCGTCATGGAACGTATTGTCCAGGGAAGGCTCGGCAAATTCTACGAAGAGGCCTGCCTCTACGAGCAGCACTTCGTCCGGGATCCTGCGCAAACG
This sequence comes from Terriglobia bacterium, assembly GCA_965222885.1. Classification (GTDB taxonomy): domain Bacteria; phylum Acidobacteriota; class Terriglobia; order UBA7540; family JAPUME01. The sequence continues at coordinate 2,639,406 of OZ244973.1, read as the reverse complement.
ATCGGGGAATTGATCCGCTCCAAGGTGGCTAAATTCGGGGAAAATATCAACGTCAGCCGCTTTTCCCGCTTTAAGATCGGGGAGTGGCCCAACGCTTCTTCCGACCACCCAAAGATTACATCGGTTTCGTCGCACTGAGGAAAGGCTCCGAGCGGCTGCCGCAGGGGGCGAGTTCCCCTCGGCGGCCGAGAAGCCTGCGCCGCATACCACTTCCTCACTCATGAGTGATCCGACCTATCGACGGGTTCTGTTAAAGCTGAGTGGAGAGGCCTTGGCCGGAAAGCAGGGTTTTGGTGTGGACCCTGAAGTGGCTTTCCGCATTGCCCAAGAGATCGGGGAAGTCCATCATCTCGGCGTCCGGGTCGGCGTGGTCCTGGGAGGCGGGAATTTTATTCGCGGGCCGACCGTCAGCTCCCAGGGGTTGGATCGTGTTGTGGGCGACCAGATGGGTATGCTCGGCACGATGATCAACTCTTTGGCCCTCCAGGCTGCTTTGGAAAAAGTAGGTGTGGATACGCGCCTCATGACGGCGATTGACGTCCGGCAAATTGCCGAGCCTTTTATTCGCCGCCGTGCCCTTCACCATTGGGAAAAGGGCCGGGTGATCCTTTTCGCCGCCGGCACCGGTAATCCCTATTTTTCCACGGATACCGCCGCCGCTCTGCGGGCCATGGAAATCAAAGCGGAAGTGATTCTGAAAGCCACGAAGGTGGATGGAATCTATGACGCCGACCCGGTCCTGGTCCCCGAGGCGCAGATGTTTTCCCAGGTATCCTACCTGGACCTTCTCTCGAAGGGGCTGTCGATTATGGATACGACCGCCGTTTCCCTGTGTATGGACAATCGCTTGCCGATTATTGTCTTCAATCTGAATATCGAGGGCAACATCCGGCGTGTCATCCTGGGTGAAAAGATCGGTTCCCTCGTGACGGCCTGAGTTGTCGGGATCCTCGAAGGAGGTGCCATGACCAAGGCAGTTATGGATCAGAGCAAAATACGCATGGAAAAGGCGGTGGCGGACTTCCAACGGGAGGTGGCAACCATCCGCACCGGCCGAGCTTCAGTAGCCATCCTCGCAGATGTTCGTGTGGATTACTACGGCGCGCCCACGCCGATCAATCAGGTGGCTACCCTGGGGGTTCCCGAGCCCCAAATGATTACCGTGCAACCCTGGGATCCCAGTGTTCTCTCGCCCGTGGAAAAGGCAATCCGGTCCTCCGACCTTGGATTGAATCCCCTCAATGACGGCAAGATTCTTCGCGTGCCCATTCCCGTGCTGACCGAAGAACGCCGCAAACAGCTTGTGGTACACCTCCACAAGGTGCTTGAGAATCATCGGATGTCCATCCGCAATATTCGCCGTGACGCCAACGATGCCGTCAAGAAGCTGCTGAAGGAAAAAAAGATCTCCGAAGACGACGATCAGCGCGCCCATGAGGACGTCCAAAAGTTGACCGACCGCGAGATGGGAATCCTCGAGCAGGCTTCCCAGAAGAAAGAAAAAGAGATTCTGGAAATCTGATCCTTCCTCCACCGTTCCCTCTTCTCGGGTGAGAAGCCGGTTACCGCTAAGGGGCTCGCCTGTTTTTCGCCGGCTCGCTTGGCTTGAATTGTCCGAGGGCATCTCCTAGAATAAAAGGAAGTATGACGAGTCTCGCCCAGATCGAAAAGCTTGTCGCCGAGAATCGTCCGGAGGACGAACTGAGCCTGCTGCGGAAGGCCTACGAGTTTTCCGCCTCCGAGCACCGGACCCAGCGGCGGCTCTCCGGGGAACCGTTTTTTTTCCATCCGCTGGAAGTGGCGCGGATTCTGGCGGAAATGAAATTGGACGTGGCCTGCATCACCGCCGGCATGCTGCACGACGTGGTGGAAGACACACCGACGACCTCCGAGCGCATCTCGACCGAGTTCGGACCGGACGTGGCCCGCATCGTCGAGGGTGTCACCAAAATCAGCCGTATCCAGTTCCTGAGCCAAGAGGAGCATCAAGCTGAAAATTACCGCAAGATCGTGCTGGCCATGGTGGATGACATCCGCGTCATCCTGGTGAAGCTGGCCGACCGGCTTCATAACATGCGCACCCTGCAATATCTACCCGACGAAAAACGCGAGCACACTGCGGCTGAGACCCTGGAGATTTTCGCGCCGATCGCGCATCGATTGGGCATGGGAAAAATCCGCGGCGAGCTGGAGGACTTGGCGTTCCAGTTCCTTGAGCCGGAGGCTTTTGAGCAACTCCACAGTCAGCTCGAGAGCCGGCGGAAGTTGCGTGAGGAGTTTCTCGCCGCCGTCCAGGACGCGATGGAAAAAAAGCTGAAAGAGCACGAGATTCCCTCCCGTGTCGAGGGACGGATCAAGCGGCTCTATAGCCTCCATCTAAAGCTGAAACGTCAGCGTATTCCGCTGGATCAGGTTTATGACCTGATGGCGGTCCGCATCATTACCGATACGGTCAAGGACTGCTATGCGGCCTTGGGGGTGATTCACAGTGCCTGGAGACCGGTGCCGGGGCGGATCAAGGACTTCATCGCCATGCCCCGGCCCAATATGTATCAATCGCTCCATACTTCCGTGATCGGGGCCCAAGGCCAGCCCTTTGAATTGCAAATCCGCACCGAGGAGATGCACCGGCTGGCCGAGGAAGGCATCGCCGCCCACTGGCAGTACAAGGACGGGCAAAATGTGGCCGAGCAGGAGGCGGCTAGGTTCGCCTGGCTGCGGCACATGGTCGAGTGGCAGCAGGAGATGAGCGACCCGGGCGAGTTCCTCTCGACTCTCAAGATTGATCTTTATCCCGAGGAGGTTTACATCTTTACGCCCAAGGGGAAAGTGGTGGTTCTTCCTCGCGACGCCACGTCGGTGGATTTTGCCTACAGCATTCACACGGAGGTGGGCCACACCTGCTCGGGAGCCAAGGTAAACGGGCGGCTGGCGCCCTTGAAGACCAAGCTGCGAAACGGCGACATCGTAGAAATCCTTACCGAGCCCGGGCATAACCCCAGCCGGGATTGGCTGACCCACGTCAAAACTTCCCGCGCCCGCAACAAGATCAAACACTGGATCAACGTTGCTGAGCGTCGCCGCGCGGTCGAAATCGGCAAAAAGTTGCTCGAGAGCGAGGCTCACAAATACGATCTGTCGCTCAAGGAGGTGGAAGAGAAAAGCTACCTGCAGACGGCACGGGAGTACCATTGCAGCGCCGTCGATGATCTATATGCCGGGATGGGTTATGGGAAATTCGGCGCGCGAAAAGTATTGGGAAAGCTAGTTCCGACGTCCCAGTTGGCGGCTGAGGGAGGCCGGGCGGAAGGAGAAAAAAGCACTGCGGCCGCAGGGCAGAAAGGAACGCCCATCCAGGTCCGCGGACACGATGATCTGATGGTTTATCGTGCCAAATGCTGCAGCCCCATCCCCGGCGATGAGATTTTGGGCTACGTCACGCGGGGCAAGGGCATTGCGGTTCACGGGAAGGATTGCCCGAATGTTCAAAGCCTGGTTTATGATGCCGACCGGCGCGTCGAGGTGGAGTGGGTGGGGCCCGCCCATGAGCTCTATCCGGTCAAACTCACGCTGTTTACCGAAGACCGCCAGGGGTTGCTGGCCAAAATAACCGCCCTCATTTCGGAGATTCAGTCCAACATCGAGAATATCGAGGCCCGCACCGCCAACAAGCAAGCCGTGATTGACGTGACTTTGGACATCTTCGACCGATCCCACCTCGATAAGGCCATATCCAGATTGCGGAAATTGGAGGCTGTGTATCGGGTGGAGCGGGTCATGCGAGCCTGAGGGCATCTGGCCGGCGGTTATCTTCCGGGTGTGCAACGAAGCGCGAAGGGTGGCGTGAACGGTAGCCTGGGACGGGGGTTTCTCAGGCGGGTTTGACGACTTTTCCCGAACGCAGACAGGAGGTGCAGACCCGAATGCGCTTCTGGACGCCCTTCACGACGGCGCGCACGCGGTGGAGGTTGGGATTCCAGCGGCGCTTGGTGATGTTATGGGCGTGGCTGACTTGATTGCCGAACCGGGGTGCCTTGCCACAAAGGTCACAGGATTTCCCCACGAGGGCTTCTCCGGGAAGTAGATTGAATTCAAAAGTCCAGTATAGCCGATTCGCGACGAAAAATTAACCATCACCTGCATGAACTTTGGGTTTTTTGCGCCCTGACTTCAGACGGGGCCCGGGTTGGGTCAAGGGTCGGTTCCTCGCTAGGATTCACGCTCTTCGATTCGCTGAATAGAAAGGGCTTGGCCTGTCGCCGGGTCTGCGTCGATCAGGACGGCGCACAGGCGCACGTCACACTCGGCGGGTTTGAAACGCGAAGGGATCTGGCACAGGAACCTCTCCAGGATAACCTTCTTGTTCACTCCGATGATGGAATCATAAGGACCTGTCATTCCAAGGTCCGTGATATGGGCAGTTCCCCCCGGCAGGATTTTCGCATCCGCCGTGGGAACATGGGTATGAGTGCCCAAAACGGCGGTGACTCGGCCCTCGAGGTACCACCCCAGGGCGAGCTTCTCGCTGGTTGCCTCGGCGTGAAAATCCACTACGATAAGACGGGTCTCCGCGGGGATTTTTTCCAGGAGCGCATCGGCGGCGCGAAAAGGGCAGTCGGTATTGGCCATGAAAACTCGGCCTTGCAAATTCAGAACCGCGTAGGGAACCCCCTGGGAGGTCTCGCCCTGGAAAATACCGATGCCCGGGGCTGAAGGCGGGTAATTGGCGGGCCGGAGGATACGGGCTTGCGTATTGGGGTCGGCCAAAAAAGGGAGGATCTCTTTTCGGTCCCAGATGTGGTTGCCGGAAGTCAACACGGCGATGCCGCAATCGAGTAGCTCGTCCACCAGATCCGGTGTTATGCCGAAGCCTCCGGCTGCGTTTTCACCGTTCGCCAATACCAGATCGATCTGGTAACGATCGACGAGGTGGGGAAGTTTTGCTTTGACGATCCGGCGTCCTGGCCGTCCGAAGATGTCTCCAATGAACAGTATCTTCATGGTTGCTCGGGGGCACGGATGCGCTGGTGTCACCACCCGGAGTTGCCATCTTGCCCATCCGGTCGAAGCCCGGACCCGGATCGAGGGCTCCTTATCTGCCAGGGTAGAGCGGTTTCCCCGTCACCTTCGCGAGCCGGGAATCGGAAAAGCTGGAAGCAGGGAGAGGATGCGCTCTGGCGGAGCCGACGGCCCGTAATTCCTACCCGGCCGCGGTCAGCATTTCGTCGAGAGCACTGATGTATTCGTCCGTTTTCTGTTCGACTTGATCCTCATGGCTCTCGTGACGCGCCTTGAGCTGGTAATATTCGTCGGCTATATTGATGGCGGCGAGAACCGCCACTCGCAGCGAATCGATGACCTGCCCTTTCTCGGTGATCGACCGCATCTTGCCGTCCACGTATTGAGCCACATTGCGAAGATAGTCGGGATCCAGGTTCCCTCGGATTTCGTAGCTCTGGTCGTAGATTTCCACTCGAACGCTCTTGGCTGGAGTGTGCATATTTCCCCCGACGCATTCGGGGATTCCGGAGACCGAGGATGGTCCCCGCAATCCTCCCCGCAGTTCATTATGAATCAGATTTTCTCTTTGTCAACCAATGCCTGCATCCGCCGGGCGGCTGGGAATCTTGGATGAGGAAGATAGCAAGGTACGGAATCCTAGTCGGGGTGTTCGGTCAGGGTCGAAATGCGCCGGATTATTTTTCCCAGTCGGCGGCTGATTTCTTCACGCTCGCGGCGCAGGGCAGCCAACTCCTTCTGGTGCTGCCGGTCGCGTGCGATGATTTCCTTCCGAAGCTGCTCCAAGTCCTTTTCCATCGCCTTCCGGGCCTTTTCGTTTTCCCGGAACAGGCTCAGCGCTCGATAGAGCTTTTCTTCGAGTTTTTGAAAATTGTCGCTCGTATCGGCTGTCATGATTCAGGGAAGAAAGATTCCGGCTCGTCACTCCGCAGCTTGGGAGTTAGATTGCAGCGGAAAACCCGATTCACTACTGCGCAGGCGAACCGAAATCTTCTCCAGACATTCCAGGATTTTCCGGCTGGATGCGGCCACTTCCTCGCCGGTCAGTGTTCGTTCCGAACTTTGGAAGGTAACTCTTAGGAGCAAGCTGTAATGATCAGACGGAACGCCGCGCCCGCCGCCGGGCAGTCGTTCCAGCGGTTGAAGGGATCTGACGTTGGCGATCCGGGCCGGCTCGATGGCTTGGACGATCTGTTGGTAAGGCATTTTGCCGGGGACAAGCAGGGAAAGGTCTCGTTCGACCGCCGGGAATTTGGGGAAGGGCCGGAAGCGGGGTGTTTGCAGGCCGCAGGCTCGCAGTCGCTCCAGGTCGATTTCGGCAGCGAACACCGTGTATCGCCGCACCTTGTATCGTTCCTTGCATTCCTCGCTAATCTCGCCGCAGACGGCAAGGGTCTCGTTGTTTGCGACCAGGCGAGCCCGTCGCAGCTTATGGAAGTATCGATAAGGACAGGAATTTTCGTTGAATTCCCATTCCACCGAGGGCAGGTTGAAGATATTGAGTAGAGAATCCAGGTCTCCCTTCAGGTCGAGAAAGGAAGTGCTCTGGGAAGAGACATAGGGCGTCTGTGAAACCCGTTCGCTGGTCAGGCCCAACGTTAGAACTTCCCGCTCCTCGGGCAGTCCGGCCGGCCGCGCCGAATAGGTCTTGCCGATTTCAAATAGCTGGAGGTTGCGTTGATCGCGGTCCAGATTCCACTTCAGCGCGCGCAGCATCCCGGGCAAGCCGGACGAGCGCATGACGGAGGCTTCTTCGCTGAGCGGGTTTTCCAGCTTAACCGGGGGACGGTCCGTGAATCGCGCGTTTTCCTCGGGGTCAATCATAGGATAAGCAATGATTTCGCTGTAACCCAGCCCTCGCAGCCGTGCGTAGAGTTCCAGCTCCAGTTGGCGAGAGTTGTTCCGGTCCAGGCGCGGCGGTGCGGGGCGCAAGCGCGACGGCAGATTGTCGTAACCCACGTGCCGGGCGACCTCCTCCACCAAGTCCACCGGTCCAGACACGTCGGCGCGGAAACTGGGAGGTGTAAAACGCCAGCCCCCGCCTGTCTGCGCCTCCCGTTGGAAGCCGAGACTGCGCAGAATCCTTTCGATCTCACCGTCGGGCGGCAGGATTCCCAGAGTGCGTTTGATTGTGTTCCCTGCGAAGGGGATGGAAACACGGGGCAAGGGATTGGGGTAATCGTCCAGAATACCCCGCAGTATTTCGCCTCCTGCCAGCTCGGCAATCAGTTTCGCCGCCCGGTCCAGAGCGCGGGGAGCCATCTCGACGTCCGCTCCGCGTTCGAAGCGGTACGAGGCTTCCGTCCGTAGCGCGTGAGCTTTGGCGGTGAATCGAACCGAGACGGGATCGAACCAGGCGCTTTCGAGAAGAACCGAGCGCGTGTCCGCTGCAATTCCCGTCGCCTCCCCGCCCATGATGCCGGCCAGCGCGACGGGCACCGAAGCGTCGGCAATCACCAAGTTGTCGGTCCCCAATTTCCGCTCGATCCCATCGAGCGTCACCAACCTTTCACCCGGCTTTGCCCTTCGGACCACTATTTTCTTTTCCCGTAAGCGGTTCAGGTCAAAGGCATGCAGCGGATGGCCGAGCTCCATGAGGACGTAATTCGTCACATCGGTCACGTTGTTGATGGCTCGGATTCCGGCTGCCTCCAGGCGACGTGTCAACCAGGCGGGTGACGGACCGATGCGAACGTTTTGGATCACCCGGCCGCAGTATCGTCGGCAGAGCGAGGGCTCCACGATCTCCAGGGAGGCTTCCTGCTCGGTCGGCTGAGAACTCTCTGTGAGTTGGATCTCGAGCGGTTTCAAGCGGGTACGATAAAGAGCAGCCACTTCGCGCGCCACGCCGTAGTGATTCAGGCAATCCGGCCGGTTGGTCGTGACTTCAATATCGAGGATCGTGTCTGCCCCGGATGTGGAGACCAGCTCGACACCCAGCCCGATCCCGCGAAGACCCTGGGTGAGTCCTGGCAGATCTGCGGGGATTTGCACAAATTCTCGCAGCCATGCAAGCGAAATTTTCATAAGTCAGAAGAAAGTGCCCCGCTCCGGAATCCCATTTCCGCGCATTCCGGCCTTCAGGGAAACTGTTCCAAAAATCTCATGTCCCCTTGGAAGAAGAGTTGAATTTCATGGATGCCGTACTTGAGCATGGCGAAGCGTTCCACGCCCAAACCAAACGCCCAGCCGGAATATTGATGGGGGTCAATGCCGCCGTGGCGCAAGACCTCCGGGTGGACCATCCCGCAACCCATCACTTCAATCCATCCACCATCCTTGCAGACGCGGCACCCCGCGCCGTCGCAGAAAGGACAACTGACGGCCACCTCCGCGCTCGGCTCAGTGAAAGGGAAGAAGCTCGGATGGAAGCTGGTCCGCACCTTCTCTCCAAAGAACCGCTTTCCGAAATAGTCGAGCACGCCTTTCAGGTCGGCGAAGGTAATGTCCCGGTCAATCGCCAGGCCTTCGATCTGATGGAACATGGGGGAATGCGTGGCGTCCGGGTTGTCGCGCCGATAGCACTTGCCGGGGATGATGATGTGGAGGGGAGGCTCCTTGTATCTCTCCATGGCTCGAATTTGGACCGGCGAGGTATGAGTCCGAAGAACCGTCTTCGCATCCACGTAGAGGGTGTCTTGATCGTCGCGCGCCGGATGCGTTTCAGGTATGTTCAACGCTTCAAAGTTGTAATAAGCGCTTTCAATCTCCGGTCCGGTTTCAATCTGGAATCCAAGGCCGAGGAAGATGTCTTCGATCTCCCGCTGGACGCGCGTGATGGGATGGAGTGAGCCGAGGGGTCGCTTCCTCCCCGGCAGAGTCGGATCAACCGGAGCGGTTAGGAAACCGTGTGGCCGTCCAACGTCTGTCCCTGCGCCTGCGGGCGGCGGTTTCACAACCACCGGAGGTAATTGCGGGAGAGCCTTGCGGAGCTCTTCTACGTCCATAGCGGCTGCCGCTTTGCGCAGTTCGTTGAAAGAGCGGCCCACGGCAGGTTTGATCTCGTTTGCGGCCGGCTTCAACCAGTGTTCGTCCATGGCGGCGATCAGCCCCTTCTTGCGAGAAAGCCATCGGTTGCGAAGTTCCTTGAGCGATGCCTCCCGTTGGGCGGAGCCGGCAAACGATTTCTTCAGGAACTCGGCTCGTTCGGATTCAAGTTGCGCCTTCACTTCGGCAAAGAGATTTTGCACCGCTTCGGCATTCCCAACACCAAGCGCCTTGAGCGTTTTTCGGGTTTTTTCATCCAGAAGTCGAGGCATAGCTGAAACTCGGAGGTATCCCTGGACTGCCGCGGGAAAGACGGATGGAATATGCGGACGGGACGACCCGTACGGTCCCCAGGCTTTGACGGCTCGCGTCCCGGGGTGGGACTAGGGCGCCAGGGCTGTTCTTGCCTTTTTGACGATCTCGCCGAAAGCCTTCGGATTCTTCACGGCCAAATCGGCGAGAATTTTTCGGTCCACGGCGGCATTGAGTTTTTTCAGGCCGTACATCAACTGGCTGTAGGTCAATTGATGCAGACGCGCCGCCGCGCCGATGCGGATGATCCACAAGCGGCGAAAGTCCCGTTTTCGGGCACGCCGGTCCCGGTATGAGAACCTCCCGGCACGGTCGGCCGCTTCCTTGGCAAATTTGTAGAGTTTGCTTTTCTTAAGGTAGAAGCCTTTGGTCCGGCTGAGCAGCTTCTTGCGAAGCTCCCGGCGGTGGCTTCCGCGCTTTACGCGAGACATGGTACTTTCGACTCCTTCTGACGGCTAACGGGATGAATCAGGATTACGTTTTCTGGAGTTTTCCTTTTCCGTGATTCGTGGAGCTTGCGCTCGAAAAAACGCATCGAACCCAGGGTTATTTCACGCATAGGGAAGCAGTGCCTGAATGCGATGTCTGTCTTGCGCCGAGACGAGGGTGGCCTTCCGGAGTTTCCGCTTCCGTTTCTTCGGCTTTGAGGTCAGGATGTGCCGGAGAAAGGAATGCCGGCGAAGGACCTTCCCCGACGCGGTCACCTTAAAGCGCTTGGCCGCTCCCCGATGTGTTTTCTGCTTTACCTTTGGCAATGGCCCTCCTGGGAACCGCGAGGATGAACGCCGGTTGGGTGTCCGTCGCCCGACGGCTTCTAGCGTGAAGGAGCAGACGCCCCTTTTCCTGAGCTTTTCCTGGGCGCAAGGATGGCTGACAGGTTGGGGCCTTCATCCTTCGGCCGGGTCTCCACGTTCGCCACCTTTTCAAGCTCTACGAGGAGGCGTTGGATCATGTTCCAACCAAACTCTTTGTGCGCGCGCTCCCGGCCCCGAAACATGATCGTGGCCTTTACCTTGTCTCCCTCCTCCAGGAATCTGGCGATGCGGTTCTTCTTGATCTGAAAGTCATGCTCCGAGGTCCGGGGCCGGAATTTGACCTCCTTGACCTCAATCGATTTTTGGTGCTTGCGGGCCTCATGTTCCCGCTTGTTCATCTGGTAGAGATATTTTCCATAGTTGATGATGCGGCAGACCGGCGGCTTCGCCGTGGCCGCTATCTCAACCAGGTCGAGCCCCTTCTCACGGGCTATTCGTAATCCCTCGAAAGGCGGCATGACCCCCAACTGGTTGCCGTCCTCGTCGATGACCCTGATTTCGCGGGCCCGGATCCTCTCATTGTTCCTGATGAACCGTTGAACGATGGCGACTCCTCCTTACGGGTTCCTTATGCCCCGCCGGGGTGTGAGTTCGAGATCAACCGAAAACTCCTTGGACCTGATCTTCTTCCCTCACCCGAGCGAACGGGAATCCCGTGCCTGTTGGAGTTCCTGGATGAATTTTTCCAACAGTCGAGGGCCGGTGTCCCCTTGGCCCCGCACGCGGACGGCAACGGTGTTGCTTTCCGCCTCCCGGCCGCCCACGACCAAGGTAAAGGGAATCTTCTCGATCTGCGCGTCCCGGATTCTGGCGTTGAGCTTTTCGTTGCGATCATCCAAATGGACCCGGAATCGAGCTGCACGCAGCCGATCCGTGACCTGCCGGGCATAGGCGGATTGCTTCTCGCTGATGGGCAAAACCGCGACCTGAGTCGGGGCGAGCCACAGCGGGAAACTCCCGGCGTAGTGCTCGATCAGAACGCCCAGGAAACGTTCCACCGACCCCAATAGGGCCCGGTGGACCATCAGCGGGCGGTGCGCCCGGCCATCCCCGCCAATATACTCTAATCCGAAGCGTCGCGGAAGGTTGAAATCATATTGAATCGTGGATAGCTGCCAAGCCCGCCCCAGAGCATCGACGAGCTTGATGTCGATCTTGGGCCCGTAGAAGGCCGCCTCGCCCACCAGAGATCGGGTGGTAAGGTTGCGCTCCCGGATAACCTCTTTAAGCGTCTGTTCGGCAAACTGCCAGTCCTCGGGGGCACCGGCGTAATGTTCCGGGGCCGCCGGATCGCGCAGCGACAGTTCCACTTCGTAGTGCTCAAATCCGAAAGTGCGGAGAAGCTGCAAGGCAAAGTCCACGCAAGCGCCAATCTCCCCGGCGATGGTCTCGGGGGTGGCGAAGATGTGCGCGTCGTCCTGAGTAAACCCCCGCACACGCAGCAGCCCGTGCATGACACCCGAGCGCTCATAGCGATACACCGTGCCGAACTCCGCCAAACGCATCGGCAGCTCCCGATAGCTGCGCCTCGTGTTTTTGTAAATGAGGAGGTGGAAGGGGCAGTTCATGGGCTTAAGCTGATAGTCGGCGTCGTCCAATGGCATCGTCGCGAACATGTTTTCCCGGAAGAAATCCGCATGTCCGCTGGTCTTCCACAGGTCCAATCGGGCCAGGTGAGGGGTGTAAACCAACTGATAGCCCGCCTCGATCAGCTCCCTCTCGAGGAAGTCCTGAACCTCCTTGCGAACCACCGCGCCCTTGGGATGCCAGAAAATCAACCCCGGGCCGGCTTCTTCCTGAATGCTGAACAGGTCCAGTTCCTTGCCCAGGCGGCGGTGGTCGCGCCGCTTGGCCTCTTCGATTTTTTGGAGAAACTGGTCCAGGGATTTTTGCGTGAAAAAGGACGTTCCATAAATGCGCTGCAGAGGATAGCTCTTCTCGTCGCCCTTCCAGTAGGCTCCGGCTACCGAGAGCAGTTTGAAGGCTCGAATCCGTCCGGTGGAGGGTATGTGCGGTCCGCGGCAGAAGTCAAGAAATTGGCCCGTTCGGTAGGCGGAGAAAACCGGCTCGCCTTTTTCCCGGATAAGCTCGCACTTGAGCATCTGCCCGGATTGCTCAAACAGCTTCAGACCTTCCTCTTTGGGGAAGTGAACCTGCTCGTAGGGAAGGTCGGCCTCCACCAACTCGCTCATCTTCTTTTCAATCTTTGCGAGGTCTTCCGGAGTGAAAGCCTTTTCGCGGTAAAAGTCGTAAAAGAACCCCGTCTCGGTGGGAGGGCCCACCCCCGGCCGCGCGTCCGGGAAGAGCTCGGTGACGGCCGCCGCCAATAGATGGGCCGAGGAATGGCGAAAAATCTCCAGCGCTTCGGTGGACTGCGGCGTAATGATCTGGACCGGAGAATCCTGCTCGATGGGAGACCTTATGTCGTGGAGCTGACCGTCCACCTTGGCCGCCAGGGCGTCACGTGCCAAGTTGGGTCCGAGGGATTCCGCAATTTCCAGGGCCGTGACAGGGCTGGGAAAATCCCGGCTGGTTCCGTCGGGCAGACTAATCCTTACTGTGCTCATTGCGGCAAGAAACCAAACCTTCCCCCACCATTTGGAAACCAAAGATAACAGAATTCAGGCGAGAGGGTCAACCGACTCTACTCGTTCACATGATGGGTGACACTGTACCGGCCTACGGGAAACGCCCCATCCTGGCTCGGTCGGGAGGCAGAGTTGGCTTGAGCGCTGTGGAAATGACGGTCGCTCCGCGGCCTGGGAAAACTCTTCGAGTTTCTCACTTTCCCACAGCTACAACCTCGGAGTGCTGCATTATGACTGGACCCCAAAATGGGGCAGGTCAGCCGGGTAACAGACGGGCTCTTGTATTCAGCAGGCAACCCGGCTCAGCGGGAGTCCTGCATAGTGGTTTCGAGTTCAGAGGGCAATAAAAACCGAGCATAAGGTCAATAGTGATTGATGTAAAGTGATGTGATAATATGGCCATGATGTAAGGAATGGGATGTCTGCCATGTCAACACTCGCATTCGACACGCATAAGGCCGTAAAGGCGCTCAAGAAGGCTGGGTTCGATGACCCGCAAGCCGAAGCCGTGGTCGCTACGGTCGGCGACGCCATAGGCGGGAATGTTGCAACCAAGGCCGATCTTGCGGAGCTACGAGCAAACCTTAAGGCCGATCTTGCGGAGCTACGGGCCGACATGCTGAAGTTGGCAATTGGGATTGTGATTGCAAACGTCGGGCTTACGGTAACGCTGGTGAAGCTGCTCTAGGACCCTGTCAATTCAGTGTAGGTGCTTGAGGCTGGCTTTGGGTTAGACGCCCTTGAGGCCACGTTTCAGAATAGCCCAAACGCCTTCTATTCCGTTGGCATGCATGTTGCCGCGAACCTATTCCTCAACCTCGCCGCCCACAAGCGCCGGCGCCTCTTCGGGCAGCTTCTCAGTGATGCGCTCTGGGAGCTTATGGAAGAAGACCCTCGCTGTATTCCGGTTCACGCCAGATAGCGCCGCCGCCGAGCGAGCCGTTGCCCCGGCCACGAAATACTGGATCAGTTCGTCCTGAACACCACGAAAAAGCCTGCTCTGCCGCCTGTCTCTACCCATCTGACATACATAGCCTTTCTCTGCTACCTATGCCAGCCCCAATACTGAATTCCCATAACTTTGGTAGGTATAGCAATTGCCTCCTTAAGATTCGGAGAAACATTTCGCCGACAAAGCCTCAGAGGCGCGGTGGGGTGCGCGGAGAAGGGGCCATGTTTGAGCTAAGTCTGATCGAATCGTCTCCCTTCCCAAACCTGTGGTGAGGAAGATTCATTGGAGATTGTCTCTTCTTTTGGGAGCATTGAGCTGGGCGGTCGCGCGGGTGATTTTGCCGATGGTGTCCTTCGGCATTGAGCGTGGAGTGGCCAAAATTCAGGCCTTCCTGGAGAAACTATAAACCTCCCCGGTCCTGGCGTGAGACTCGCAGCTTGGCCTCGATAAACTCCGCGTGGTCCACCTTTAAGCCCTTGGCAATAGTCCTAATTTCCTCAACCTCTCCGAATGACGTTTTCCCGCAAGCATTCGCAACGGCAAACAAACAATCCAGAAAGGCAACCCGTTCGTGCCTTTCCGTGCATTCGAAGAAGGTTCGGGTGAGCCGGAAATAATCCAGTCTTTTCGCGACGCTGGAAGCGGCTATCTCGGTCACAAGCTCCGCACCCGCCGGGGAGAGTCCCCATTTTTCCAAGCGCTGTGCCATCGCCTTCTTTTCGTCTTCCGAGATGTGTTCATCCACCCAGGCGATTCGAGCCATCAGGCCGCCCGCCAGGCATAGCTTTTCCCATTCGTGCGCATCGACGGCGACCGTTTTACCTTCTGATTCCAGATGCCGCTTGAGTCGAAACCAGATGCGGTTGTTGATAAATTCTTCGACGTCCTTTTCCCGCTTGGGCCCCTCGGCGAACCTGCGGGAGCGCCGGGAAAACGAGGAATTGAGGAGATTCTTGATGCGGGAAAGCCCTCCCACATCGGCTTTTTCTACAGCCGCCTGGACCTCGTCAAGGACCTTCTTTTCCGACCCGGAGACCTCTCCATCTGCGGCCACGACCTTTTCGAGGACGGACTTCACCCAGGCCTTTTCGGCCGGCGACCGGAGGCTGGCTATCAGTTCCTTCAGCAACCGGGTTCGCTCCGCGGGGGATACGGGGGAATCCATATAAATTTCCAGTTCCGTCCATTCTTCTCCGGAAATATCTGGAAGACAGAAGAGCAGGTCCTTCAGGGCGTTGATCTCTGCGTGGGAAAGCTTTCCGTCGGCCCAGGCTGTCGCCACCAGGAACTTGGCCAAGGCCATGACAAAGGTTTGATGCGCCACATTACCTCCGCAACGATAGGGCACCTCCGTCAGGGGTGCCAATAATCGACGATGCCCTATTATATATATTCCGAAGCCCTTCGGAACGGTGTCCCGGTTCATGGGGGTTCTTTTTATTCACCTTGGTTTGCACCGCTGAATCTCCGATTGAGAGAGACAAGTGTAAGTGTTAGACTCGGCTCCCTATGGGGGAAAATTCCCGGGGGAGCCGGCGCCGCTACAAGTCCTATGCGGCCGAAACAGGCGTTAGCTACCACTATTTTTTCGAAGAGAAAAGGGGGGTCCGCCGGCCGGAGGGGATGGGCCACGGCGTGGACTTCATCTTTGTGGTCAGGCCGGACCAACATCCCCCGTTCGTGTTGCGAATTTTTCTGCAGGAGCAGGCGTTGCGCTGCTGGCGGAAGCGTCACCGGCGGGAGCTGGACTCCAACGAGCAGTATGCGCTGGCCAAAATGAGGCTGTTTCGGGCCTTTGACCAAGAGGAGTCACTCCGGGAAGAACGCCTGAATATCGTGGTGGACGAGGAGAATCTGGAGGAATTATTGGAGCCCTTGGGGGTGGCTTGATCCGGGGCGGATCTGCTTGCATACCCTGATCCGGGTCGGGATGCGAGGTCGTTACGTTCCGGGGCCAAATGCAAAGCTGTCGCGGTTCGGATTTGACTATCGGTTTCGGAAGCCTTAAACTGGCCACAAGTCAAGGGCTTGCCTCATTTCCTAATTCTGGCGAGAAAGTTCGGCCGGTAAAGGAGAAACCATGAGCGAAAAGGTATGGATTTTTGATACGACGCTCCGTGACGGAGAGCAATCGCCGGGTTGCAGCATGAACCTGGAGGATAAGCTCCGCATGGCGCGGCAACTGGATCGCCTGGGAGTGGACGTGATGGAGGCGGGTTTCCCGATTGCTTCACCCGGGGACTTTGAGGCGGTGCGGGCGGTGTCGGCCGAAATCCGGCGTCCCGTGATTGCGGGTCTGGCGCGTGCGAATCAAAATGATATCGACCGAGCCTGGGAGGCCCTCAAGGAGGCCGAACGACCCCGGATTCATACCTTTCTGGCTACCTCCGATATTCACCTCAAATACAAGCTGCGTAAGACACACGAGGAGGTGCTGAATCTGATCCGGACGATGGTGGCCCACGCCAAATCCTTGTGTGATGACGTGGAGTTTTCTCCCGAAGACGCCGGTCGAACCGAACGTAGCTACCTGATCGAGTGTTGCCATGTGGCCGTCGAGGCGGGAGCCAATGTGCTGAACCTGCCCGACACGGTGGGTTATTGTATGCCGGATGAGTACGCCCGGATGTTCTCCGAGGTTCAGGCTGGGGTGCCGGGCATGGATCGGGTGATCCTGAGTTCACATACCCATGACGACTTGGGTCTGGCAGTGGCCAATGCCCTGGCGGCGCTGAATGCCGGGGTACGGCAGATCGAGTGTACGATCAATGGAATCGGGGAAAGGGCGGGGAATAGTTCCCTGGAAGAGGCGGTCATGGCCCTTTACGTGCGCCGGGATGTTTTCGGTTTGCACACCGAAATCCACCACGAAGAGCTTTATCCTGCCAGCCAACTGCTGACTCAATTGACAGGAGTTCCTGTTCAACGGAATAAGGCCATTGTAGGCCTCAATGCTTTCGCCCATGAGGCGGGGATTCACCAGGATGGGGTGCTCAAGAACGCCATCACGTATGAAATCATGGACCCCCAAACGGTCGGAATGCCCTCGAATTCCATCGTCCTGGGCAAACACTCCGGTCGGCACGCGCTCTCGAAGCGCTACGAGGAATTGGGGTATTCCTTGACCAAGCCGGAGCTGCATCAAGCCTATGCGCTGTTTTGCCAGATCGCCGACCGCAGAAAGCAGGTGTACGACGAGGATTTGATCGGAATCCTGCACAAAGGTTTTGAGTCCATTGCCGGGGCGTACGCACTCAAAACGCTGCAAAGCGTGACCCACAGTCAGACCCGCTCGACCGCGACGGTGGAGCTTGAGAAGGAAGGTAAGCTGTACCGCGATTCAGCTACGGCCGAGGGCCCCTGCGACGCCGTTTTCCGTGCCGTTGATCGCATTACCGGTTTGAGAGGGACCCTGGAAGAGTTCTCGGTCCACGCGGTGGGAGCCGTTCGGGATGGGGTCGCCGAGGTGTCCCTGGTGGGCGTCTTCGAGCTTCGCCAATTTGTGGGTAAGGCTTCGGGCACCAACGTCGTCGAGGCGGCGGCCCAAGCCTATCTGATGGCTTCCAACAAGGCGGTTTATGAAATGCAGCGTGTCGGCGAGCTCAAGGGTGTTTCGCCCACGCAGCCCGTGGCGGGGCGGGTATCCTCTTAAGATACTGATAATAATATACTGATTTAACAATCCTTCCCTCACTCCGGGATCGGGCCATCGACCCTGAATCATGATTTAGCTTTTAGCGGGTCGATAGGTTCGTCTTTCGTTGCCCTACAAGCTTTCCTTCATTTCTGCCTTGGAACGGGTTGGAAAAGGTGTGGCTCGGATACGGTACTTTTATTATTGAAAAATAAGAAGTTCTGTAAAAGTTTGGGTGTTGGTATCTTCGCCAGAAACCCACAGCGTTTCTCGCGACCGTAAGCCGGAAAGTCTAAGGATCAGACCTTGCTTTTCTTACGGGAAATCCTGTAAACTGTGGGGAATCAAGACAATGCGCCCTACATACCAAATCGCCGTGCTCCCCGGAGATGGGATTGGCCCTGAAGTCACCCAGGAAGCCGTTAAGGTTCTCAGGTCCGTGGATGAGGTGCTGGGATTGGGGTTCAAGTTCCAAAACGGCCTGATCGGGGGAAGTGCGTTGGTGGAGACTGCGGTCCCCCTGCCGGCGGAAACCATTTCCATGTGTAACGATTCACAGGCGATCCTGCTGGGGGCCGTCGGGGGGCCGGAGTGGGACCAACGCCGAGCCGAAGAGAGGCCGGAGCACGGCCTGTTGCAAATCCGACAGCGAATGGGGCTTTACGTAAACCTGCGGCCCGCGCGTGTTTTGGACTCGCTGGTGGCCCTGTCCGCGCTAAGGCCGCAAATTGCACGGGGAACGGACTTGGTGATTGTCCGGGAGTTGACCGGAGGGATTTATTTCGGGAATCCGCGTGGAATCTTTTCCCGCAACGGCGAGCGCGTAGGCATTAATACGGAGATTTATCGCGAGCATGAAATCGAGCGTGTAGGCCATCGGGCCTTCCGATTGGCGCGGATTCGACGCAAGCATGTCACTTCGATCGACAAGGCCAATGTGCTCGAAAGCTCGCGGCTGTGGCGGGAGGTCGTCACGCGGGTCAGCAAATCGTACCCGGACGTACAATTGGAACACCAGTATGTGGATACCTGCGCGATGCGCCTGATTTCGCATCCGACCGGTTTTGATGTCATTCTGACCAACAATATGTTCGGGGACATTCTCAGTGATGAAGCGGCCATGGTCACGGGCTCCATCGGCCTGCTCCCTTCGGCGAGTCTTGGCGAGAGTCATGCCTTATACGAGCCGGTGCATGGGTCCGCCCCCGACATTGCAGGCAAGAATCGAGCCAACCCCATTGCCGCCATTGCTTCGGCAGCTTTGATGTTGCGCTACACCTTCCAATTGGACGCCGCAGCGGAAGCCATCGAAACGGCGATTGCGAAAGTGATCCGCAGAGGTGCCCGGACAGCGGAATTCCCCGGTCGCAAGCCAACGGTCTCCACTTCCCGGATGGGCGACCTGATCGGGAGCGGAACGAAAAAGCTGTTAAAATCGCCTCGGTTTCGGAATCGCTAGAGTCTTAATGTAAGTTATTGTTTCTAATTAAGTTAAGTTTATTTCAGGTTTCCCCTGCCGATTCAGGAACCGGGACTTCAAAAAAGGGTTGACACCGACCTACGCGGATGTTAGGGTGAATAGCCTTGGAGCGGTAATGAACCTGGATGTTCACTTCAGAATGGATTTTGCGAACGCCACTGCGATGTGTTGTTGCTGTTGTTGTATCTGTTGTCGCGGCAGTGGCCGTTTGCAGGGTAAGGTGAACTAAGACTTCAGCCATAGTAAACTTTATATCCTGAGCGCCCACTGTCGGAAACAGGCAGTGGGCGTTTTTGTTTTGAGTCGATGCTGGGAAAGTGGGAATGAGAACCGAGCTTCGAGGCAGCATCCGGGATTGTGGAGAATAGTTGATGGAAATCATACTGGGATTGGTTACAGGCATCTTGATTGGGTTGACCGGCACCGGAGGCGGGGTGTTATTGACTCCCTTGTTGATGGTCCTGACCTCTCTTCCGGCGATGGTCATTATCGGCACCGGAATCGTGGTGGGGGCGGTGACGAAACTGGTGGGAGTTTTGGAACACCGGCGTCTCGGACAGATTCAGGGCCGGTTGGCTCTCCTTCTGATCGGCGGAAGCATCCCCGGAGTGCTGGGGGGTGTTTGGGTGATCCAATGGCTCCGTGCCTCCTACCTGGAGTCGCAAATTGAATCTTTCCTGAAGGGGTTGTTGGCGATCACGTTGATAGCCGTGGCAGTTTTGTTGCCCTTGATTGGATCGCGTCGCAAAGGGAAGGTTGCGGGCCGCGAAGGGGCGCTGGTTGTCCGCGGGCGGGAATGGCAGTTTGTGACGGCAGGGGCCACGGTGGGTTTTTTGGTTACACTGACTTCGGTCGGCAGCGGCAGTTTGATGATGGCCTTTCTGCTTCTGGTAGTTCCTCTACCCATCGCGAAAATGGTGGGCACGGACATCCTTTTCGGTTTGGTGACCTTGGTGGTTGCCGGCTCCATGCACCTGTGGATGAACAACTTTGACGGCCTGTTGTTCTTGAAGGTGACTTTGGGAGCCGTGCCGGGCGTTATCGTCGGCAGCCGGATGACGCGCTGGTTGCCGGAGGTCTCCTTTCGTTGGGTATTCAGCGTGATTTATTTTTCACTGGGCACCCGCTTATTGATGGGCTAGGCGAAAATTCCTTTGAGGTGAAATGAACAGAGCTATGACCGTAGAAGTTGAAAAGAAGAGTTTTGCCGAACTTGATAAAGAGATAGCTGATCTTGATCCCCGGGAGATCATCGCCCTGGCCCTGAGGGAGTATTCGCCTCACATTGCCCTTTCTTTCAGCGGCGCTGAAGATGTCGTACTGATTGATATGGCGGAGAAGGCGGGAGTCGGGTATCAGGCTTTTACGCTGGATACAGGCCGGCTCCACCCGGAAACCTATCAGTTGATCGATCGCGTCCGGGAGCGGTACAACATTGAGGTCGAAGCCTTTTTTCCCCAGCCGGAAGCGGTCCAGGAACTAGTCCGAGAGAAGGGGATGTTTTCCTTTTACCGGGACGGGCATCAGGAATGCTGCGGGATTCGCAAGGTGGAGCCGCTTCGACGCGCGCTGAGTTCCGTGAACGCGTGGGTCACCGGGCAGCGCCGCGATCAGAGTCCCGGAACGCGTATGGATTTGCCCGTCGTTCAGTTGGATTCGCTGTTCGGCTCTGACGGTCGCGACCTGGTTAAGTTCAATCCTTTGGCCCATTGGACCTCCCGGCAGGTGTGGAACTATATCCGCGAAAACGATGTTCCCTATAATTCCCTCCACGAACGGGGATTCATTTCCATCGGTTGTGAGCCTTGCACGAAGGCTGTTCTCCCCGGGCAGCACGAGCGCGCGGGCCGGTGGTGGTGGGAAGATCAGACGAAGAAGGAGTGCGGCCTCCACAAATAGGTTGCCATTTGACTCCCTCTACAAAGTGTAACCTGTCACCTCTCAGGTTACAAATCTGGGCGAATTATATACTTAACTAGACAGCGCCCAGTTCCCTCGGGAAAGGACTATCGATACCCCACAAGGTAAGCCGATACGGTAAGGAAATCCGTCAGCGGGGAAAGGGGAGAAATGCGCGGCCGGGATTCCGCCACCACCCAGGAATACCCATCAGGGCCGCCTGCCGGGGCGAGTCGCGGTGGAGTTCGCGGTAGAAACGCCCGGCCACTGCTGCCGCCAAGGATCCAGAAGCCCTGGCCCTGCGTCGATCCTGTAAAAGAACCGAAACGACATACTGTTGGTTGCCTACCCGCGCGTAGGAGACAAACCAGCCCAGGCGTCTCCTCGCCTGGCTACAGGTGCCGGTTTTCCCGTAAATGACATATTCCGGCCCGAAGGCCCGATTCCCGGTGCCGTAAAGCACGGTGGCGGCCATGCCATTTTTCAGTTTCGCCATGTTTTTTGACATCGGCAGTTTTCGCTTTCGGTGAGGCTGGAAATTTACAATCTGACCCCGGGTACGGGGGTACTGCAGGTAGTAGAGGTGCCCTCCATTGGCCAAGGCGGAATAGAAGGCAGCCATTTGCAGTGCCGTCGCTTGAATGCCGTAACCGTGACTGGAAAGGTAGCCCACCCCCCGGCGGGGAGGCCGGCTCGGGAATGTTCCGGCGCTTTCCCCCGGAATATTCCACCCGGTTTTTTCACCGAAGCCGAATCGTTGGGCATATTTGCGCACGCGTTGGAAGCCCAGCTTCCTTCCCAGATGGGAAAAGAAAGGGTTGTTGGAGACGGCCAGGGCCTCCGTGAGGGTCATGTAAGTTCGGCGTCTCACGCGAATTTCGGTTTCTACGCCGAGGAGGTCTTCCTGGAGGGCAGCCAAACCCACCGCGGGCTTGAAGGTCGAGCAAGGCTGGAAGCCGGAGGAAAAGGCCAGTTTCTGATTGACCACCGTAAGGATGCGCCCGTTGGTGGGATCGACGACCACCATGAGCCCATTGCGCCCGCCCAGTGCTTGGATGGCGGCCTGCCGGATGCGGGGAATCTCGCCCCGGGAATCATCACCTTGGGCAGGATTATTTTCCCAGACGGAGTTTGCGGGAACATAGCTTCCCAGCAGGAGAGCAGCCAGAAGGAGGAATCGAGGCGGTCTTCGGTGCATCAAAGCAGAATGAGTCCTCGGGAAAGTCAGGCGCGAGAGGGTTTGGCGCGCGCCGGTTGTTTTGTGGCGGCGGGCGCGGCGGCGGGGAGGCTCACGGCACGGTGGAGTTCCGAATGCAACTTTTTGCGGATGTCTCCATTTTGCTTCAAAAACTGTTTGACGTTTTCCCGACCCTGGCCGATGCGCTCCCCGCCGAAGGAGAACCAGGACCCGGACCTCTCGATCAAGTTCTTTTCGATTCCCAGGTTCAGCAACTCGGCTTCCTTGGAGATCCCTTCGCCGTAGATAAGTTCAAACTCAGCCTCCCGAAAGGGAGCGGCCAGCTTGTTTTTGACCACTTTCACCCGGGTCCGGTTCCCGACGATGCGATCGCTCTCCTTAATGGCGCCGATTCTACGCACATCGAGTCGGATCGAGGAGTAGAACTTGAGCGCGCGTCCTCCGGTCGTGGTTTCGGGATTTCCGAACATGATGCCGATTCTCTCCCGGATTTGGTTGATGAAGATCAGGCAGGTGCGGGATTTGGAGACGACTCCGGTAAGTTTCCGCAGGGCTTGCGACATCAAGCGAGCCTGAAGACCGGGCAACGAGTCCCCCATATCGCCTTCCAATTCCGCTTTGGGCACCAGAGCCGCCACCGAGTCTATCACCAGAGCGTCGATGGCATTGGAGCGGATCAGCGTTTCGGTGATTTCGAGCGCCTGTTCTCCGTGATCGGGCTGGGAGACCAGGAGGTTGTCCACGTCCACCCCCAGGCGCTTCGCGTAGGTGGGATCCAGAGCATGCTCGGCATCGATAAAAGCAGCCATCCCGGCGTGTCGTTGCGCTTCGGCGATGATGTGAAGCGAGAGCGTAGTCTTGCCTCCGGCCTCGGGGCCAAAGATTTCCACCACCCGGCCACGAGGCACTCCGCCCACCCCGAGCGCGCCGTCCAAAGTAAGAGAGCCGGTGGAAATTACGTCCGCCGGCACCAGGGCGTGGCTTGACCCAAGCCGCATGATCGTGCCTTTGCCGAACTCCTTTTCCAACTGGGTGACAGTCAGGTCCACCCTTCGATCGCGCTCGCTTCTATTTTCGGCCATAATTCCTCGCTTGGCGGGAAAACCGTCTCTCGCCGGGTGATGAAAAACGCCGCCGCGTATCCTTCCTCGGGCCGACGTCCTTTGTCGGCCCTCGTAATCTGCTTGTCCGGCCGGCAACTACGGTTGAAAAGCAGGTTCCTCGCTACGCTCGGAATGACAGGAAGCCACTTTTTCAGAACTTTCTCAGGCGTGTGTGGGACGGTGTCATCTCCTTACGGCTCTGGTTAAAATCGCTCCAGGGCCAGGGCCACGGCGTTCCCACCTCCCAGACATAATGCGGCAATCCCGCGCCTCAGTTTGCGTTGCGCCAACGCGGAAAGCAGGGTGACGAGGACGCGCGCGCCGGAAGCTCCAATCGGGTGACCCAGGGCGACCGCCCCGCCGTTAACGTTGGTCTTTGCGGGATCCAACCCTAGTTCTTCTATCACAGCAATCGCCTGGACGGCAAATGCTTCATTCAGCTCGAACAGGTCCACTTCTTCCTTCTTCCAGCCGATCTTTCCGAGCAGCTTCTGAACGGCACTCACCGGAGCCATCATGACCCATCGCGGCTCGACCCCGCTGGTGGCGTGGCCCACAATCCGCGCGAGAGGGTTTCCCGGGAGCTGTTCGGCCCGCCTCGCGGAGGTGACCACCAGCGCCGCCGCCCCGTCATTGGTTCCCGGAGCGTTGCCGGCCGTTACCGTGCCGTCCTTTTTGAATACCGGTTGCAATTTCGTGAGCGCTGCGAGCGTCGTGTCCGCGCGGGGACTCTCATCGGTTGCAACCACGGTGGGCGCGCCCCTTTTTTGGGGTACCGTAAGGGGAACCATCTCATCTTTGAATCGGCACGTCCGCGTAGCCGCAACGGCCCGCCGGTGGCTTTCGACCGCATACTGGTCCTGCCGCTCGCGTGAGATGCGATACTTATCCGCCACCAATTCCGCGGTCATTCCCATGTGGAAATCTTCATAGACATCCCAAAGGCCGTCGAGGATCATGGAATCGAGGATCTTCGCGTGTCCGATCCGGTTGCCTTGGCGGAATTGGGGCAATAGATAAGGGCAATTGGTCATGGACTCGGTGCCGCCGGCAAGGACCACCTCCGCGTCTTCCAGTCTGATGGCTTGGGCGGCCAGGGCTACGGCTTTCAGTCCCGAGCCACACACCTTGTTGATCGTCATGGCGGCGACGTGGTGGCTGAGCCCTCCGTTCAGGCCCGCCTGCCGCGCTGGATTTTGCCCCAAGCCCGCTGAGACCACGTTCCCCATGATGATCTCATCGACTTGGGGTCCGTCGAGACCGGCCCGGCGGACCGCTTCTCGAACCACGGCGGCGCCCAAGTCCACCGCGGACAGCGGGGCCAGGCTTCCGTTGAATTTTCCGATCGGGCTGCGGACCGCGCTGACGATGACGGGTTCTTCCATTGACATTCCCTATGGCCGCGATTATAGGCACCCGTTTTCCGGCGAGTCAACCAGCGCCGCTGGCTGCGCAGTTCCCAGGGGCGAAACTGCCGAAATAGGTTGCCAGAGAGCGGGAATTGGCGGAATAATCAACTTTCATGCCTGATCTGAATGCCGCCCAACGCGCCGCCGTCCAGCATGCAGAAGGTCCGTTATTGGTGGTAGCCGGTGCCGGCAGCGGCAAGACCACGGTTATCACCGAGCGCATCCGCCACCTGATTTGCTGCGGGGTCGATCCGGGTTCCATTCTGGCCCTGACCTTCTCGAGAAAGGCCGCCCGGGAGATGGAGGACCGCGTTCGGATGGCCCTGCCGGATATTGAGCCGGTTCTGAACGTCTCCACCTTTCACGCCTTCTGCTATCAGCTTCTTCGCTGCCGCCATTTCGACCGCCGCCTCCTGGATGGAATCGACCTGTGGATTTTCCTGAGGCAACGGATCGAAAAGCTGGCTCTGGAGCATTATCAGAGGCTCCCCGACCCCGGGCACTTCCTGCACGACCTGGGCAACATCTTTTCCCGCTGCCAGGATGAGCTGGTGGAACCGGAAGATTTCGAAGCCTTTATCCGTACCCGAGAACGGGAACTGGCCGGCCAGGAGCCCTCGGAGGAAGCATCCGCCCGCGCCCGTCAGGAGGAGCTCCAACGGTTGAAGGAGATCGCGGGGGCCTTTCGCCAAACGCAAAAGCTGCTGCAGGAGGCGAACTGTGTCAGCCTGGGGAGTCTCATCAATGAGACCCTTCGCCTGTTCGACCACCAGCCGGACCTGTTGGCCGAACAGCAGCAGAGATTCCGCTATGTGCTGGTGGATGAGTTTCAAGATACGAACCGGGCGCAGATTCAACTCCTGAGCCGGTTGGTGGTGCCGCCGCACAACGTTACGGTGGTGGGCGACGACGACCAGGCCATCTATCGTTTTCGCGGCGCTTCCTACGGCAGCTTCCAACTGTTCGGGGAATTGTATCCGGGACACCGAACTGTTTTTCTGTTTGAAAACTACCGCTCGACAAAAAGGATTTTGCGGGTAGCCGAGGCGGTGATCGCTCAGAATGAAGCTGCGCGCTACGCGGAAAAAAAGCGGTTGGTGACGCCCAACGAAGAGGGTTCCAAGGTTTGTTTGGCCGAGTTTTCGGATTTCGCGACCGAGGCCCGCTGGGTCGCCGAGGAGGTGGAGCGTTTGCGCCGCCGGGGAAGGCCGCTGGGGGAGATGGCCATCCTTTATCGGTCCCACCATTATCGGGACCTGTTGGTGGAAGAATTGCGCCGCCGGAATATCCCGTTTTCGATTCGCGGCTTATCGGTCCTTTCCGCCACGGTCCTGCGAGACTTGTTGGCTTACTTGCAGGTGATGGTTCGCCCGCATGCAAACGTCAGCCTGATTCGGCTTCTCTTGATGTCCCGCTGGCGTCTGCCCGAGCCGATGGCCAGGGAGCTTCGTTTGCGGGCGGGAAAAAATCGCCGGTCGCTGTTTGCCGAAATCATGGAGGAAGAAAAGACGCTGTTCAGGGGAGACCTGGAGAAGACCGGGTGGCCGCAACTGAAGGCTCTCCTCGGCGAGTTCAGCGCCCGCGCCCGGGAACAGACGGTCACTGTCCTGGCGGAGAGCCTTCTCGAGCGTCTGGGGCTTCAACTCCTCCCGGACCACCCGGATCATCGGTACCTGAAAACCTTCATGGAATTTCTGAAGGATTGGGAGGAGAAGAACCAAACCCGCAAGCTGGCTGAATTTCTGGAATATTTGGAGTATTTTCGCCAAGCCGGAGGAAGGATCGATGCTCCCGAGCCCGAAAACCCTTCCCAGGCCCTGCAGTTGATGACGGTCCATACGGCCAAGGGATTGGAATTTCCCGTGGTCTTCGTGCTGGGAGTCGCCCCCATGCGCTTTCCGCATCGGTTCGAAAAACCGCGCATTGAATTTCCTCCCGAGCTGATTCGAGGTCCGGTCCCCAGCGGTGATTTTCATCTTCAGGAGGAGACGCGGCTTTTCTACGTGGCTCTAACGCGGGCCCAGCGTCAGCTTTACATTTGTAGTACGAAGCGAGCGAAGCGAAAGCCGTCGGTTTTTGTGCAGACGTTGGTTGCGAATGGACGGGTGGCCGGTTTCGATTTGGAGCCGATTGAGGTGTCCTCGGAGCCCCGTCCTGCCGGGATAAATCCGGGGGGAACCTCCAGCGCGACGCCCAGCCGGCCGGACCTGATCGGGGAGGCGAGAAATTCACCCTGCTTCTATCCGGATATTGCCGGTTGGGCCGGCAGCCGACTGCCTCAGCCGCTGCCCCAAAAGTTGGTCCTCAGTGCTTCTGCGGTTGAGACCTACCAGAGTTGTCCTCTCAGGTTCAAGCTGGGCCAATATCTGAAAGTTCCCACCGGACCTCACCCGGCACTGACCTTCGGGAACATCATGCACGTCTGTGTCAAACGCTACTTTGAACTGCGGGAAAAAGGCGTTCCCCTCTGGGAGCAGATGGAACGCATCTACGCGAGCGAATGGCGCCGGGCCGGGTTCGAGGACCGCTATCAGGAGCAGGCCTACCGGAAAGCGGGCCGGGAGCAGCTCCGGCGGTTTTGGGAGCGGCACCGCCATCGGGAGGTGAAGCCCTTGTCGGTCGAGCACCGTTTCCGACTGGACCTGCCGGGACTTGTCCTGGAAGGGCGAATTGACCAGATCAATTCGCTGGGTGAGAACCGGGTGGAGTTGGTGGACTACAAAACCGGCAGCGATAAGAGCCAGAAAGATGCGGATCGGAGTCTGCAGCTTTCGCTCTACGCTTTGGCGGCCCGCCGGGAGTTGCAGTTCGATCCGCAACGCCTGACCTTTTACAACCTCAGCTCGAATGAGCCGGTTTCAGCGGCCCGAACCGAAAAGGACCTGGAGAAGGCGCTCGATACCCTGTATGAGGTGGCGGAGAAGATCCGCCGGGAAGAATTCGCGCCGCGCCCCGGTTTTCGCTGCAAGAATTGCGACTATTTTTCCCTTTGCCCGGCGCACGAGCAGAATCCCTGAAGGGGGCCACATCGGATGGGTACAACCGAAATGATCCTGGTCGCGTTGGGAGTGATCCTCCTGCTGGGACTGGGGCTGCTGGCCGGCCGGCACCTTGCAGTCCGCGGATCGGCGGTCTCAGAGAGTTCTCTCCACCTGATGCAGCAACAGGTGGAGGGCCTGAGGGGTCAGCTTCAGGAGTCCCTGCGCGTCGTAAGCTCGGAACTGAGTACGCAGGTGAATCATCTCAAAGAGAGCGTGTCCCAGCGGCTGGCGGAAAACGTACAGGTGGCCCAGAGCAGCGGGCAGCAGGTGGGGGAGGGAATTCATCGGGCTTTGGACGCGGTCGGGAATGTGCGTCAGCAACTGGGCCGTCTGGAGGAGGCCAGCCACCGGATCTTCGACGTGGGGAAAAACATCTCCACGCTTCAGGAGCTTCTGCAAGCCCCTCAGTTTCGGGGCGGCTTCGGTGAGTTCCTGTTGGAAGATCTACTGGCCCGGTTGTTTCCCAAAGCCTTTTACGCCACGCAGTTTACCTTTGCAAGTGGCGAGCGGGTCGATGCGGTGCTTACCGTAGGACCGGGGCGCATTCCGATTGATTCAAAATTCCCGATGGAGAGCTTTCGCAGAGCGGCTGAGGCGGCTCGAGAAAGTCCGGAAACCGAGGCGCGTCAGGCTCGCCGGCGTTTCCGGGCGGATATCAGAAAGCACATCGACGAGATGGCCCGAAAATATGTCCATCCCAAAGAGAATATATATGACTTCGCCCTGATGTATATTCCGGCCGAGAATGTCTATTATGAAACCATTGTTCGGGATGAAAACTGGGGAGAGGAGGGGAGCCTGTTCGAGTATGCGGCCTCCAGGAGGGTCATCCCGGTTTCGCCGAATACACTTTACGCTTACTTTCAGGTGATCTTGATAGGTCTGCGGGGCCTGCAGGTGGAACAGAGCGCGCGAAAAATTCTGGCAGGTCTCGGCCACCTTCAGAAGGAGCTGGAGAAGATGGGCGAGAGCTTCGACAAGGCCGGCTCGCAACTCCAGCATGCGCGTAACAATTACGAAGAAGCCCGGCAACGCTTGGCCGATTTTTCCCGCCAACTGGCCCTCTTGAGCGAGCTGCCCGGTTCGAACGATCCCGCCGTCATGGTGGCCTCCTCGATCAATGAAAGTCAGGACTGAACGAGGCCGTTCCATCCGGGTCTCCCGGAAATATAAGGGAATTATATACAATCTTACCCAAGCGGTCCTTAGCTTGGCTTCCTTCCATTGTCCAAATAACGCCAGACTCTTTTAGATGGCCCCTGCATAATTGCCCTGGCGACGTTCTCCGGCGTGTCGGGGATCGGCGGCAGCATCTTTCCGGGTGACCCATGCAACTTCTTTTTTCTGGAAAGCGCATTCCGCTTTTAAGGGATGAGTTCAACCAAAATATGGATCCGTCTCATCACGGGTCGATTCTGCTAAGGTTTCCCCTTTCCCCTCTCGGAGATCCAATTTTGCAGCATCCAGGGGAACAGGAAATCAAGACCCGGATATTCTGAAAACTCGCAGGAGCCGTCTCTGGCCGCACGGGGGACGCGATAGGGTTCCTTTCTCCGTTTCGGATTCCGCTGCCAGACGTTGTCCTGATGGAAATCAGAGTCATCCCAACTGTTGGGAAGGGACTTGGGGAACCGGCGGAGGACCTTCCGGGCGATGGCTTCCGACTCGTGAGTGCCCAAAATAAGGTCGGCGATGGAGGCAAACAGCGGGTTTTCCGGATCGTCTTTCCGGGTGCTTTTGTAAAAGTCTCGAAAGGCATTGATGAATGCCACCTCTTCGGACCCCACCGAGGCCAGTGCCGAGAGGAAAAGCAGGTGCACATTGGAATATTGCCTTCCGAGGCGGGAATAGAGGGCGGGGGCATTCCTGAGCGCGAACCAGTAGCGGTCCCGGTAGGGCTTCAGCTTCAACATCAGGCCGAAGGAAACATCAGGATTCCGGCTCAGAAATCGCATGGGGTCGGGATGCCCGGCCGGAAAATCCCGACCGGCAATCCGCTTGAAAATTTGGCGCCAGGGGTATTCAAAGGCGACCCCGCTCGGTCCCCTCGGCACCAATCGGCCCCAGGGGTCGGTCAGGAAAAAGCCGTTCGCGTGGAGATATTCGGCGGCGTTTCGCGTTTGGCGGCGAATGCGGCGGCGAAGCTCCGCCTGAGGGAGGAATTGGTACGCAAAGTCGTAGCCCAGCAGGATTCCCACGTATTGGCCCGCACTGGGCTTGGCCAACTCGGTGCCGGCTTCCGGGCCTTGGTCGGTCCGCACCAGGTATCCCTGGGCTACTTCAAGCCTCTCAAGGGCGTCGAGGGTCAGGTGAATCCGCCTTAAAGTGCTCTTTCGGGGTCGGTGGTGGTAGTCCAGTGCAAGCGTCGCCAGCCAGACACCGGTCCAAAGCGTCGCATCCCCGAAGTGGTGTTCTCGAACCTGCCTGCCCGGTTCCTCCAGGCAGGCGTTGGCGACAAGGCCCTGGGGCTGGTGGCGCGTTTCGAGGGCTCTCTTATAGCTGTAGTAGCGAGCCCACAGGTCAGCATCCGCGCCCGACCGAGGAGTGTCGCCCCCAGCCGGGAAGGGCATCCCCAAAAGCAGCGCGACCAGGACGTATCTCTTTATCCTAACGACCGGCTTCATAATGAAAAGCTCCTGGGAGCTAAAATACCTCGATTTCCGGTGGTTTCAGAAGGTGAATTTTCGCCTTGCGACTCCCGGCCGGAGGGACCCGCTCTCCCGGAATATCTCATTGACAATAGGCTATG
This sequence comes from Terriglobia bacterium, assembly GCA_965222885.1. GTDB lineage: Bacteria > Acidobacteriota > Terriglobia > UBA7540 > JAPUME01. Next base: position 2,609,220 of record OZ244973.1, on the reverse strand, counting down.
GCCTTGTAAAATATTCCCAAGCGAGACGGCTGGGGACTATTTCGGTAGGAAAACCGTAAAAAAGGTCCGCGTGGCTGCAAACGTATGGCATCGCAAACGTCAGCGCCGGGACCATCAGTCCGGTAGGCGGTTCGAGGAGGGTGTTCGTGGATAGAATTCAGGGCAAAGTGAAGTGGTTCAATAACAGAAAAGGGTACGGCTTCGTCGGCCAGGATGACGGTCCAGACGTTTTCGTCCATTACTCAGCCATTGAGGGAGATGGTTTCAAGACCTTGCAAGAGGGCGACGTGGTGGAGTTTGAGGTCGTCCAGGGGCAAAAGGGCCCGCAGGCAGAAAAAGTAACTCGGCCCGAATAGCTTTTTCCGTTCGTGAAAGAGTCTTTTCTCACCCCACTGAAATTCTGAGGGTCACGACCCTGGGGTCTCGCGCCGCGTAAAGCGGTGAGGCCTGGGGGGGTGAAACATGCCTTCCCGCTCCCGGGGTTTCCGGGGCCTCTGCCCACCTTGTCTTTGTCCGACCCGAGGATGTCCGCCTGTCAAGAGACAAGAGACCCTGCCAATTTACTTTTCCCCATTCCTATCCTATGATTTGGGTGCAAAGTCCAGGGCTATGGAACCCGCTGAAGGTCCCCATCCGCGACCCGATTGCGGGGATGATGCATGGAAAACCACAAAATTGCCGCCGTCTTTGCGGAAATCGCCAGCCTCATGAAGATCCTGCAGGATGATCCCAAGTGGACCTTCAAGGCGGCTGCCTACGAGCGGGCGGCACGGTCTCTGGAAAGCTTCCCGGAGCGCGTGGAGGACATCGCCCGGGATGCGGAACGTAAGCTCACCGCTATTCCTGCCATCGGAACCGACCTCGGCGGCAAGATTCAGGAGTTGGTCGATGAAGGCCGCTGCCAGTACCATCAGGAGCAACTCCGCAAGATTCCCCCCACCCTGCTGGATATGCTTCATTTGCAGGGCGTAGGTCCGCAAAAAGTGCGCCTCTTCTATAAAAAAGTGGGTATCAAGAGCGTTGCGGAGCTTGAGACAGCCGCCCAGACGGGCCGGCTCCGGGACCTGCCGGGCATGAGCCGCAAGTCGGAGGAAAATATCCTCAAGGCGCTCGAGACCTTCCGGCGGGCCGCCGGCAGGTTCCTGCTCAGTGAGGCTTCCGAGACGGCCGAGGAGATGATCGCCTTTCTCAAGGAGTCGCAAGGAGTGGAGAGGGTTACCGCCGCCGGTTCGCTCCGCCGCGGCAAGCAGACCGTGGGCGATCTGGATCTGTTGGTCACCGGCTCCGGGCACGCGCGCATTGGGGCCCATTTCACTCGTTTTCCCAAAATTGCTGCAATCCTGGCCCATGGCGAGGACAAGGTGGGCGTCCGGCTGAAGAGCGGTATTCAGGTGGACGTGCGTCTGCTGGAGCCGGAATCTTACGGTGCTGCCCTGCAGTATTTTACCGGCTCGAAGGAGCACAACGTTCTGCTCCGCGACCGTGCCAAGCGGCGAGGATGGAAACTGAACGAATACGGCCTGTTCAAGGCGAATCGAAGTATCGCCGGCCGCACCGAGGAAGAGATCTACCAGAAGCTCGATCTGCCCTGGATTCCCCCGGAGCTGCGGGAGTGCCAGGGTGAGATCGAGGCAGCCGAGCAAGGCCGCCTCCCGGACCTTTTGCAGCCGGGCGACATCCGGGGCGACCTCCAGATGCATACCCGAGCGAGCGACGGCAAGAATACCGTGGCCGAGATGGCCGCGGCCGCCCGCAAGCTCGGATACGGTTACATCGCCGTGACCGACCATTCCAAGTCCGTCACCATCGCCAACGGCATGAACGAAGAGCGGGCCCTCGAGTACCTGCAGGAAGTTCGGGCCGCCCGCCAAAAGGTTCCTGGAATCGAAATATGGGCGGGGATGGAGGTGGATATCCTGGGCGACGGCTCCCTGGATATGCCGGATGAAATCCTGCGACAACTGGATATTGTTCTGGCCACCATCCACTCACGCATGACCATGCCGGCCGGAGAGATGACCTCCCGCATTCTCAGTGCCCTCGAAAATCCCTACGTAAAGATTCTGGGCCACCCCACGGGCCGGCAATTGTTGCGCCGCGACCCTTATCAGTTCGATCTGGAACGCGTCTTCCAGGCCGCTCGGCAACGTGGCGTGGTGGTGGAGATCAACGCCAGCCCCGAGCGCTTGGACCTGTGCGACCGCCACGCGCGCCTCGCCAAGGAGAAAGGTCTGAAGCTGGTCATCTCCACCGACGCGCACTCTCCCCGCCATTTCGCCTTTATGCGCTACGGCGTATTGACCGCTCGCCGGGCCTGGCTCGAAAAAAAGGACGTCATCAATACGTTGCCTCCTGCAAAGCTCCTTCGCACCCTTCGACCCGTCCCCTAAAAAAGCGATGGGTAACGGCGGGTCTATACCGCCACCCGGTTGGTATCCCGAAGTACAGATTGCGTAAGGTAAAGATCGGTGGAGAAAGGATTGTCCCGGTAATGTAAGCAGTCCGCTTCCTGGATAAAAAGAAGGGATCATGTACTTGACTAAATATAATATTGGTCAAATTTCCGCGTGACTTCCAAGGCCATCTATTAGTAGAATCTTCCCCGTAACCCTAATCACGTGTTGACCCAGAGCCGGGTCACTCGCTGAATAAGCTCCTTGTGGGTTGGGATTAGCTATCCTTACCCGGAGCCGAACAGGTGGGACTCACTCCTTTTCAACACGTGAGGGTTACTGGCCCGGCATCCACTCCGGATGCTGGCCAATCCCACCTACGATAAGGACTTACTATGAATCGAACCATCTGTCTTTTTGTTTGTCTCATGCTGTTGCTGGCCGGATGCGGCGGCAGCAAAAGTGGGGGACGAGGATTCGTCCCTCAACCACCGGCTCCCCCGCCAGCCCCGGAACCAGAACCGGAACCCCCTCCTGACCCTATTTCGCATGAATGGTGGTCCGTGGACCCCTCTGTGGCACGGGAGGTAATCGGAGGGGGTGTACTAGCATTGACTTCCGAGCAGATCAAATCCAACCTTCTCGAAATCCATGGATCATCCGACACTCTTCTCATGAGCGATGAACACGTTTACATCGTCGAAGAAGATGCTGTCATTCGTGCCACTACTTCCTGCAAGGGAAGCGGGTGCTCCAACGATCTTGGAGGTGAAACTGTAGTAACACGTTTATCGGACTTAGTTATTCCGGCCTCTGGAGTGCATCCAGTCATGCGGCATCGGGGCATCGGCTTGGCGCAAGAAGGAGATAGGGATGAGGATGGAGAAGACGTCTTTGATTCGTTTTCCTATGGAGGATGGCTCCAGCACAATTACTTCTTTGTCCTGACTTCAGCTGCAGGTGTTGCCGAGGCAGATACTTACGAAACGGTAACTCACGGTAGTATCGTGATTGGAAATGCAACGGGTAGAAATCCTACTTCGGGAAGCGGCCGCTGGAACGGAGTTATGGTCGGCATCGACATAAGCCATACTCGTGACAATGGAAATAGGATTCAAGGAGACGCCGAGGTCAGGATTGATGACTTCCTCAACCCCGATGTGGACGTGAGCTTCACGAACGTCTTTGACCTCTACACCCGAGCGGAGCGCCCCAGCATGACGTGGCAGAATCTCCCTCTGGTGGGTGGAAACTTCCAGTATAGAACTAGAGACAGTCAGATTGAGGGGAATTTCTACGGCCCGAACCATGAGGAAGTCGGGGGCGTATTCGAGGCATTTAAGATCGTGGGGGCGTTCGGGGCAAGACGCTGAGCCCCAAACGGCGCTCCGAGGTTGCCCGTAAAGCCGCACATGGACATGAAGGAGTCAATCATGCCGGAGACAGTACAATCAGTGTTAATACACTTTGGCACCGCTGTTATTATCGCGTTTCTTACAGTCCAGCTTTCGCTTCGCAAATTCTGCAGCCAGAAATGGTGGGAGAAAAAGGCGGAAGTCTATTCAGACATCTTTAAATCTCTCTCGAACATGAAGAATTACGCTAAAGAATTTATGGATAGCCTGGCAGGGGAACGGATATCGGAGCAACGTAGTAAAATTCAAGAAGATCGTTGGCAAAAATCCAAGGATAGGGTCCAGCAAATAATCGACATTGGCACCTTCATCATCTCAGAGGACGTTAATAAGCATCTTGCCGTATTTTCCAAGGAACTGGAAGCGATTCACCACCGAAATACCGATATATACGAGATGGTCGAAAGCGAATTGGAATTGTTGCAGAGATCCATTGATGAAATCCGGGAATGCGCCAAACAGGACCTAAAGCGTGATCCTTGGTGGAAATGGACATTCTAAATCCGAAAGGATGGACATATGAGAAGAGTTGTTTTCGTTGCGATGATGGTTCTCCTGCTGGTCCCGCCGGCCCCGGCGCAGATGGCGTTCAAGAGAGTGGAGTTGAGAAACTCCTACGGGTCCGCCAAACAAGGGAGCAAGGGCAAGCTGATTATGGACAGGAAGAACCTCCAGTTCGTAGGGAAGTCCGGGAAAGCTACCATCAGCATCCCCACGGAAGCGGTAACCGAACTGTTCTACAGCCGCGTGACGGGAAGGCGCATCAAGAGTTCCGTGACGACTGCCATTCTCGTATGGCCTGCGGCTCCGATATTGTTCTTCAGTAAAGGCCGGAAGCACTACATGACCATCACGTTCGACGATGGCGGTGAGAACGTGGGGGCCGTGGAGTTCAAGATGCACAAGAGCAACTACCGCAGCTTCATGAGAGGGCTGGAGCAGGTTACTGGCCTCTCGATGCTCTACGACCAGGAAGGCCCCTCTCCCAAAGAGGGGCAGACGACACCGGCGGACCGGAAAAGAAAGTAGAGGAATTCCTACCCTATTTGATACACTCCTGGGCGCATTCGGAGCCAAGCGCGAATAGCCGCCTCCGAAATAACGGCCCGGGTGGGATTCTGCTTGCTCTGGCGCATCCGGTGGTGTCAACCGAGGTTCGCAAGATGCCCGTCACCCGCTCCCGGGACAATCTCCATCACCGAAGGAAAAAACATAACCATGAAGACTCGAAAGACGCTGGGCAGATTCCTTTTCCTTTGTCCCATACTGCTCCTCGTCGCTTGTGGTGGCGGAAGACCCGTTCCTAGGCCACCACCGCCACCACCCGTCGAGGTTCCACGGTCAGTGGACCCCGCCTCGGCGCGCGAGCTGACGGGGGGGTCTCCGCTTGCCCTGACTTCCGAAGCGATTCGCGCCACTGCGATTGACTTCACCCGCTCGGCAAACTCTCTTCTGCAAAGCGATAACCTGGTCGTCCTCGACCAAGGTCCTTTCACTCGCGCCGAGACTTCCTGCGCTGGGGACACCTGCACCACAAACTTCGGAGGGGGTCCCGCGTCGCTGTCTTTGTCGGACTTTGATTTCGACGATCCGGGACTCGAGTATCAGGCCGTCATGAGCCATCGGGCTGTTTCCCTGGTGCAAGTGAGTGAGCGGGACCAAATTGGAGACACTCCCGTTGATGTTTTCGGCTATGGTGGCTGGCTCGAGCACAGTTTCTTTGCCGTCCGGGCCGGCGTGTTCCGAGGGGGCGATTCGAGCGCGGGCATCGTGGACAGCTTCGTGCTCGGCAATGCGACAGGCACCAATCCCACGTCGGGAAGCGGTCGCTGGTCGGGCGTCATGGTTGGCGCGGACGTGAGCGCGACCAGCGCGCGTGGCCATGTGATCCAAGGCGAGGCCGCGATTACCATTCGCGACTTCCTGAACCCGATGGTCGATGTGGGTTTTTCTAACGTCTTCGATCTCGAAGCCGGCACGACACGTCCCGATATGAACTGGCAGGACATTTCCCTGACGAGTGGGAGCTTCCAATCGGGGTCGGGCAGTGATCAGATTAGCGGCCAATTCTACGGACCGAACCATGAGGAAGTCGGCGGAGTCTTCGAGCGTAATCAGGTCATTGGCGCATTTGGGGCCAAGCGCGAATAGCCGCCTCCGCAATAACGGCCCGAGTGGGATCCTGCTCGCCCTGGGGTTGTTTTGCAGTGCGGGGTGGGTAGCATCCGAGCAGGGACCGAGTGCGACCGAGCAGAGGGCGACAGAGCGAGGAAACGCGCGGCAGGTCGCCGATATGGTGGCGGTCGCGTCCCGTTTGATCGCGGCGGGCGAGCCGGCCAAAGCCCTGGCGTTGTTGCGCCGCGCCATGCGAGCCGAGGGCGCGGACACGGTCGCCATCCGGTTCCTGGCGGCCCGGGCGCTCTTGAGCATGGGGCGTCGCGTGGAGGCGGTAACGATCCTGGGGCAGCTCGCCCAGGAGCGCCCGGATCTCGATCGGGTGCGGCTCGATTATGCCGCGATACTGTTTACGCTCGGGCGCGACGCTGAAGCCCGGGCGGTCTTCCAGGAGATACGGCGCAAGAAGGGCCTGCCGCCGGCGGTGCGGCGCAACGTGGAAAGATTCCTCGAATATATCCGCGCCCGGCAACGCTTGCGGATCGACCTGGATTTCGGCTTCTGGCACGATAACAACGTGAACAACGCGTCGGAGCGGGAGGCCGTCGCGGTGCTCCAACTGGGCGGCCTTCAATTTACGCTCGACGAGCAGCCGGTTCGCGCCTGGGTCGCCCGGACGGGTGCGGGCCTGCGTTGGCGGGAGCCGCTCACGAAGAATCGGAGCGCATACATCGAAACCCGCACTTCCGTCGTGCGCAACTGGGCGATCGACAAGAGCGAGCACGACCGCACCTGGGCCATCCTGTCCACCGGGCCGCGCAAGCGCTATGCGGTGAAAATCGGGGGACGGCGGCAGCCCGGACTGCTCCGCGCCGACGTCGGCGGCCTGCGACGTTGGCGCAGCAACCGGCGCTATTATGACGCCATAAGCTTCTGGACCGGGCTGGGTTGGCAGCAGGCCATCGCCACCGATTGGCGCGTCGGAGGCTTCGCCCGGTACTGGATCACCCGTTTCGACCAGGGTCAGAGCGACCAACACCCGCTTGGGCGGTCTTTCGGGTTCCACGTGGAGCGTCGCCTGGGTCCTGGCTATCTCGCGGTGGGTCAAGCGTTCTTGCGCGAGAAACCGCAACGACCCAGTCTGCGTTGGAAATCGCGCGAAGCGTGGGTCGCCTATGACGCAGGATTCGGACGCGACTGGAACCTCGGAGGACGAATCTATCGGGCCGGGGCAAAGTTCGACGGTGAACATCCGCTGTTCGGGAAACGGCGCCGGGATCGGACATACGCCGTCGAGTTTACGATCTCCCACCGCGCGCTCGCACGGCGGGGCTACCTGCCGGAGTTGATACTGGGCTGGACGCGAACGCGGTCGAACATCCCGCTCTACGACCAGCACGGCCAAGCCGTGCGGCTCGGACTGCGAAAGCTGTTTTGATGCTGGCTGGACCCCGGGCGCTGTAATGGGAAGCGGTCAATCGCAGGGAAGAGGGTAGCACTGAGAGATTCACTACCCAGGGCGGTTATTTTCGACATGGATGGCGTCTTGGTGGACAGCAATCCCTTCCATTTGCAAAAGTGGATGGGTCTTCTGGAGGAAAACGGTATCCCCTATGATGAAGCCACCCTTACTCGCCGGATAGTGGGCCACGGAAACCACGACCTTTTTCGAGTGTTCTTCTCCGACCTTACTCGCCGGCAGATTCTCCGCATGGAAGAGTCTATGGAAGAGGGTTTTCGCAAGGCCTTTCAGTCACATGCCCGGCCTCTGCCGGGCTTGGTGCCCCTGTTGGACGATCTTCGGAGGGCTGGATTCCCTCTGGCCGTGGCGTCCGCGGCGGTACGGGAAAATGTCGATTTTGTCTTGGAGACCCTTCGCCTGGGGTCTTACTTTCCCCACACTACCACGGGAAATGATTCCCCCCACGCCAAGCCTCACCCGGGCATCTATCTGATTACGGCCGAAAAGCTGGGAGTGGCACCCGAAGATTGTGTAACTTTCGAGGATTCTTTTGTGGGAATCGAAGCGGCAAACCGTGCGGGAATGAAGTGTGTTGCCGTTGCTTCTACATTCGACCGCAAAGCCTTGCAGACCGACTCCCGAGCCGATCGGGTCATTGATGGCTTCGAGCAGATCGGGGTTGACGACCTCAAAGGATTGTTCGCGCCGGTCGGTGATTAGGGGCCGGGGAGACCGCCTGAAGCCGAAGCCACCTTGTCAAGTATTCTATATAATTCCCTTTCTGAAGACCCGGCTCAGTCGGCGGGATTGCTCTTGACGATGGGAACGTGGATCAGGCTCGGGCGCTGCCGAGAAAGGCCCTCTCGGAGCGCGGGTGCAAGCTCGTCGGGCCGGCTGACGCGTGTACCGCAAGCCCCGAACCCTTCCGCTACTTGGTCGAAACGGATGGGCCCTAATCGGCTGGACAGGCCCTCACCGTATTCCTTGAGGTGCTCGGTCAGGGTAATTCCCCAGGCCTCGTCGTCGGCTACAACGGTGATAAAGGGTAATCCTTGCCGGGCCGCTGTCTCGAATTCGGCAATGGTAAAGGTGAGCGCGCCATCCCCGGAGAGCAGGATGACCGGGCGGTCCGGGTAGGCCAGCCGGGCCGCCATGGCTCCGGGGAGTCCCCATCCCACCACCCCGCTCGCTCCGCAGGTGAGCCAGTCTCCGGGGTATCGGTCGCAGAGAGCCTGGTGTGCCCACTGGCCGATATTTCCTCCATCGATTAAAAGCACGGTTTCGGGAGTGAGAATGCTTTGGATGGCCTCGACGACGTGCAGGGCATGGATGCCGGCCGGAGCCCGCCGGCGTACTTCCCGGCACTTTTCTCGGAACCGTTCCCGGCGTTTCTGCGCCTCTTGCAACCAGGCTTCCCGCGGCTGGCGCCCATGCCGCAGGCACTCTTCCTTCAATTGGGCCAGTACGGACCGAGGGTCGCCGAGGATGTTGATATGCCCCGCAACGCTTTTGCGGAGCTGGTCCGCGTCAACCTCGATGCGTATGATCTGCGCCTCCTTACGCACCTGCGGGTGCTGGAGATAGCCGACCCGATAGTCAACGTTGGCTCCCAGCAACAGGATCAGGTCTGCGTCGGCCAGCAGGCGCGGCCCGCCCGTCGCGGCTCCCACCACCCCCATGAATTCCTCCAGAGGTTCGGGGATGGCTCCCCGGTCCCAAATAGGCGTGACAACAGGTACGGCGTGAGCCTGGACGAATTCGGCCAGCACTGATTCGGCCCCTGCGTAAAATGCTCCGCTGCCCGCCACCAGGAGGGGCCGCTTCGCGGTGCCCAGCATCTTGGCCGCGGCTTGAATCAGTGCCGGGTCGCCCGGGGCTCGATGGGATGGGGTCCCTGCAGGCCCCGGAGAAGCAACTACGTTTTGCGGATGCACTGGGGTTGTTTGCATGTCGAGAGGAAAAGTCAAATGCACCGGCCCGGGACGGCCGGAGGTGGCAGCCTGGAAGGCATCGTGCACGAACTGGGGAATGCGGTCGGGGACGTCGATCAATCGGGCGTACTTGCACGCTGGAGCCGCCAACGCGATCTGGTCCAGGTCTTGAAAGTGGCCCATGCCTTTCGTCCGCAGAGCACCGCTGCCCGTCAAGAGCAGCATAGGAGCTCCGTCCAGAGAAGCATTGACCACGCCGGTCATGGCGTTGGCATGGGCTACGCCGCTGGAGACGGCACAGACGCCCACCCGACGGGTCAGCCGCCCGTAAGCGTCGGCCAAGTAGCCGGCCGCCTGCTCATTGCGGGTATCCACCCGCCGCAGGCCAGCCTTTCGGCAGGCGGCATAGAAAGGATTGAGCCCGTGGCCGCAAAGCGTGGATACGAATTGCACACCCCGCTTGCGGAGTTCGTTTACCAGTAAGTCGGCGCCGTTCATGGTTTCCTGGCTTTGCGAGAAGGGAATCGCGAGGACTTATTTCGGAACCATCTTAAGGTGATGCCATTGTCGCATATCTTCGCTATTCGGAGGGTACCCTGAATTTCGCCGCTCACCTGCAACGTTTTCCGGGACACTCTCTTTTGAACAAGCATTGTCTCCGGGCACATAAGGGTCCGCTTATGGAATGCTTGCGAAGACAACCTTGGGGTTCGAGTGCCCGATCCATATTCGATTGACCCCATGTAGGTGACCCGATAGAATGAACTCTGTTGAGCATGAATTCCAATTTGATACAGATCGGGACGGATCAGAACCCTCCGGCACCTCGGCCTCCTTGGTTAAAAGTCCGCTTCCCCGCCGGGGACAACTACCATGACCTGAAGCGCATCATGCGCGGGCTGGATCTGCATACCGTCTGCGAAAGCGCCCGGTGTCCGAACATCGGCGAGTGCTGGGAACAGCGGACGGCAACGTTCATGATCCTGGGAAACCTTTGTACGCGACGATGCGGTTTCTGTGCCGTCCCGGGAGGGAAACCCAAGGCGTTGGATCGGGCTGAACCTGGGCGGGTGGCCCGGGCCGTCCAGGCTATGGGACTGGAATATGCCGTCATCACGTCCGTCAACCGTGATGACCAACCCGACGGCGGCGCGGGAATTTTCGCCTTGACGATTCAGCAGGTCCGGCGGCTGAATCCCGGTTGCCGGGTGGAGGTCCTGGTGCCTGACTTCCGAGGGTCCGACGAGTCGGTGGAAATCGTGATGGCGGCCGAACCCGATGTTTTGAATCACAACGTGGAAACGGTACCCCGCCTTTACGCGAAAGTAAGAGCGGGAGCGCGGTACGAGCGTTCTCTTGGATTGCTGCGCCGAGCTCGGGAACTCCGGCCGCGAATTCCCACCAAGTCCGGCCTGATGGTGGGGCTGGGAGAAACGCGCGAGGAACTTTTCGCGGTCCTACGGGACCTCCGCGCGGCAGGTTGCGACCTGGTTACTATCGGCCAATATCTGCGTCCTACCAGAAACCACTTGCCGGTTCAATGTTATTATGCTCCCCAGGAATTTGAGGAGTTGCGGCGGGCCGGATTGGCCTTTGGGTTGCGACATGTGGAGGCGGGTCCACTGGTGCGGAGTTCTTATCATGCCCGCGAGCAGTCGGAAGCGGCAGTGCGGTACCTTTATTAAGGCCCGGCAGGCGTTTCGCTCCGGAATCTATTGCAAGGCTGAAGGAAGCTCCAGCCGAAGGGAAAAACGAGGAGGAAGCTAGAATGGACAAATCCAAAGTGCTCGAACTGTTAAATCAAGCCCTGACCATGGAGCATGCGACCGTCATCCGCTATTCCACCCAGGCAGCCCTGTTGTCCGGACCTTACGCGGTTAGCATCGGCGACAAGTTCAAGGCTCTGGCCACCGATGAGTTGCGCCACGCCGACGAGCTCCGCAACCGTATCGTGGCTCTGGGCGAGAAGCCCACCACCGGGGTGGCCGACATCGAAGTCGGTAACGGGCTCAAGGAGATGCTGGACATCGATGTCGCCGAGGAGAAAGATGCCATCGATGTTTACCAGCAGTTGATGGCGTTGGTGCCCAAGGAAGAGAGCTTGGTGCTGTACGAGACGATCGAAGACGTCCTCTGCGAAGAGGAAAAAGACCTGGAAGAACTCGAACGGCTCATGGAATAGACTTCTTTTGCCCGGAGCTGTGCGGGTTCAGACACAAGTGAGACTGTGAGGGTGATGCTGGAGGGAAGAGGGCTCGGGATGCCAACCGTGGCAGGATTTGCGCGAAGGGAGCGTAGCGAGCGTAGCCCAAATCCTGCCGCAATCGCGCGTTGAGGGTCCTCTACCCCGTCACTCACACCCCAAAAAGCACGGCGCCTGGCCCCGAATTTGGGACCAAACGCCGCGCCCGTTCAGGTAGCCTTTCGTTTCTACCCAGAAACCCAAGGAGCCTGAACCATGCAGATCCAATCTCTGCGCATCCCATCTTATCGCAGTCTCAAGGTCGACGATACGACGCCCGCCGAGGCGGTCAAAAGACGGCGCCAACTGGAAACCTACCGGGACCTGCGGGCCGAGGGCTGCTGTGAGAAGACCGCCCTGCGGACCATCGGCTGGTCGCGAGCCACCTACTTCCGATGGGCAGCACGCTACCGGAAGCGTGGCCCGCACGGCTTGGCAGCCCTCAGCCGGCGCCCGCAACGCACCCGACCCCGGCAATGGACGCCGGCCCATCAGCGCCAAGTCTGGACCTTGCGGCGACACTATCCGTTCATGGGCAAGCGACCTCTACGGGTTCTGCTCGCCCGCCAGGGCATTCATCTCAGTGAATCCACCGTTGGCCGCATCCTCGCCAAAGGGGTGCGGCTCGGTCGTATCCGCCCCTGCGCTTTCTGCCGGGGGCGCGTCAAGCTGAAAAAGCGCCGCCGCTTCCACCAGGGCCACGCCCAACGCTGGTGCTACGGCACCCGGGCCACCCAACCCGGCCAACTCGTCCAGATCGATCACCTGTCGGTGTCCCTCGACGGCACCCATCTCAAGGAGTTCCGGGCCGTCTCTCCGGTCGGCAAGCAGATGGTGACACGCGTCTACTCCCGCGCCACCGCTCGCAACGCCCGACGTTTCCTGCAAGCCGTGATCGAGGACCTGCCCTTCCCCCTCCATTCCGTCCAGGTCGACGGCGGCTCCGAGTTCCGGGCCGAGTTCGAGCAAGCTTGCCAGCAACTCGACATCCCCCAGTTTGTCCTGCCTCCTCGACGACCGCAGTTCAATGGCTGCGTCGAACGAGCCAACGACAGCGCCCGCGTCGAGTTCTGGAACCTCTACACCAGCGAACTCACCGTCGCCGCAGCCGGTGCCGCCCTCGCCGATTACCAACACTTCTACAACCACGTCCGACCTCACCGAACCCTGGACATGAGGACGCCCATGGAGTACCTTTCCACATGGAAGGCCACCTGACTCAAGTCTCATATGTACTGAACCCGCACAGAGCCTTGACATCGCTCGGTTCGTGGTGTTAGTTTTGCGTCCGGATTTTGATCTTTGCGAACTAGATACTTCCGAGGTGCCCGCTGATCCCTGATCGCAGGGAAGCGTGGGAAGAGGGAAAGCCGTGGAAATCGGCTGCGGTCCCGCCACTGTAATCGGCGAGCGGCACCCCTGGGGCTCTCAGATTTGAGAGCCGGCCACTGTCGGATTCCTGAGTATCCGGAAACGATGGGAAGGCGGGGGGTAACCGTGATGACCCGAAAGCCAGGAAGCCTGCCTCGGAGGTTGATCTCAGCTTAACTCTTCTACGGAAAGAGTCCTGGGGCGTCGCGGCTTCCTTGAGACCTCCTGATCCGTACCGGAGATTAGGAGGTCTTTTGTTTTGCAGAGCTTCCTCCCGGGTTCGCGCGGTGGGAAGGAGGATACTTGTCGGCAGCGGCTGAGAGCAGATTCCGTCATCCAAAGAAATGGGGACGGAGATGACGATAGGAAAAAGGATCTGGATTTCGGGAGTCTCGCAAGGCATCCCGTTGTTTTTCCTCGCCTTGTTTTGTGCGCCGGATTTGCGGGCTGCCACTCTGGATGGCAAAGTCAACGACCCGGCGGGGCAACCCGTGACCCGGGCTGAAGTGACTTTGATTCCCTCTCTGGGATTTACCCGCAAGCGACAAACCGACGAGCAGGGTGGGTTTCGTTTTGAAAATTTGCGGAAAGGGCGCTACACCCTTCTGGCCAATATTCCCTCCTTCGCCACCGCTCGTGCGGAGGTGAGTCTGGATACGACCGAGTCCAAGCAAGTTGAGTTGCAACTCGTCTTGAGCGCCGTGCGGGAGGAGGTGGTCGTGTCCGCCTCGCACATCGAGACGACCAGTCTTCAGTCCGGCTCCGCGCTTACCATCATTTCCCGTAACGAGATCGAAGAACGCGGTGCCCTGGCGGTGCAGGATGTTCTGCACGCGGTGCCCGGCGTGGCGGCCAATCAAACGGGCCGGCGTGGAGGCGTGACGGGCGTGTTTATGCGCGGAGGAGAGTCGGACTTCAACCTGGTTTTGATCAATGGCATTCCCATGAACCAGTTCGGCGGCGCGTTCGATTACGGGGCTCTGCCCAGCGACCCGGTGGAGCGGGTGGAGGTGATTCGCGGACCGCAAAGCGCGCTGTATGGCTCGAATGCCGTCGGAGGGGTGGTGAACGTTCTGACCCGCCGCCCGCAAGCGCCGACTCGCTTCACGGGGCGGGCCGAAGGCGGCAGCTTTACCACCCGCCGGCTCGCCACCGGCGCCTCCGGCCTCTGGGACCGCCTGGGTTGGGCCTACGATCTTTCACGCCTCGATACCGGCGGCCTAGTCGAGAATGACAATTACCGGAACCAGAATGCCTCTCTCGATCTGAGCTACCACTCCGGAACCACGCGCCGGATGAACTTCCACTTTGTGGGGAATGCCTATCATTTGGGCCGGCCGGGCGCTTACGGTTCGGACCCGAACGGAACCTTCCCGGGGCCCGATATCACCTCCCGCGACAAGAACAATTTCTTCGGATATCGAGTCGGGTACGAAGAGGAGTTTTCTCACCGGTTCCGCCAAGTGGCGAACGCCAGCTTTGCCGACAATGATTTCTTCTTCGTCTCGGGTTTCGGCGATTTCTTCCTCAAAAATTTCCGTGCCGTAGTGAACACCCACAGTGAATGGGCGCTCGCATCGAGTGATTTTCTTGTATTCGGATTCGAATATAGCCGGGAGCAAACCCGCAGCACCTTCATTGCCGATACTTCCTTGGTGCCCTTTCTGCTGCCGCGCGCCAGCTACGCGCCCTTTATCGAGAATCGGTGGATTTTTCGCAACCGCCTGTTCTTCAATGCCGGGGCCAGGATCGATCACTTCCGCACGCGTTCGCTTCCCGAACGGAGTGCTGGTTTTCCTGCCATTGCCGAATCGATCCTTACTCAGGTGAATCCGCGGCTTTCTTCCGCCTATCTGTTGCGGAAGGGTGAGCCGGCGTCCGGGTTCGGCGGGACGCGGCTCCACGCCAGCTTTGGAACCGGCATCCGATTGGCGGACTCCTTCGAGTTGACCTTCACCGACAATGCTCAACTCAAACCGGAACGCACGGCCAGCTTCGACGTGGGCCTAGAACAGCGCTTGGCGAAGGACCGATTGATGCTCGACGCGACCTACTTTTTCAACCGTTTCGATGACCTGATTGTCTCTTCGGGATCCTTTCCCCATCTGTCCAGTTTCCAGACCGACAACATTGCCAACTCCCGCGCGCAGGGATTGGAGGTGTCCTTTCACCTGCGACCGTCGGGAACCCTGCGCGTCCAGGGAAACTATACCTTCCTCGATTCGGAGATATTGGACCTGGAACGCGCGGATTTTGCCCCTTTTCCTTTTGAGGCGGGCCAGCCGCTTCTGCGCCGTCCCCGGCATTCGGGAAGCACCCTGATTACCTGGCGCAGAGGTCGTTGGATGCTCACCACCGGTTCTTATCTTCGCGGCTCGGTGTTGGACGTGGAACCGAATCTGGGAACCTTTGCCTGCGTCCTTGGGTTAGAATGTCTGTTTGCAAACCAGGGGTACGTTCGATTGGACGGCGGCTTTTCTTATGCCTTACCCGGTGGGATGGAAATTTATGGCCGGCTGCACAATTTTCTGAACCAGAAATACGAGGAGTCTTTCGGCTTTCCCGCGTTGCCGCTGAATTTTCTTGCGGGGGTGAAGTTTACTTTCTCTAAGGAGTAAAAAAGTCCGTCTCCGAGGGTGAAGGGTGAGAGGTTCTTCCGTCCTCCCACCTTTTCCCGAGCGGCGGGCTTTGAGCTGCAATAGGACCCGGATGCGTATCGCGACTCTTTTGGCGGCAGGAACAGAGATGGTGGCGGCACTGGGTCTGGGACAAGACCTGGTCGCGATTTCGCATGAGTGCACCTATCCGCCCGAGGTGCTGCGCTATCCGCGCGTAACGCGAAGCTGTTTTGACCCTGACCGCATGTCCTCCCGCGAGATTGACCGGATCGTGCGGGATCACTATCGGCGGGGCCAGAACTTGTATGAAATCGACAGGGCACGGTTGCGGGACCTTCGCCCTGAGCTGGTCATCACACAGGTACAATGCGACGTCTGCGCAGTAAGCCGGGAGGACTGCCTCGAAGCCGTGGGGAACTTCGAACCCGTGCCGGAGGTTGTGGCCCTCAGCGCCCAGCGGTTTTCCGATGTTCGGGAGGACCTTCGCATGGTGGGAGACGCGGCTCGATGCCGCCCCCAGGCCGACGAACTGATTCAGGAGTTTGAGACCCGAAGGGAGCGGGTTCGGGCCGCGGTTGCCGAAGCCTCTTACCGGCCCCGTGTGCTGAGCTTGGAGTGGATGGACCCGCCGATGGTGGCGGGCCACTGGATGAGCGACATGATTCAGGCTGCGGGCGGTCAGGATGGCCTGGGGGACGCCTCACGCGGCGCGCGGACGATCGATTGGCAAGAAGTGGTCCGCTATGACCCGGAGGTGATTTTCGTCATCCCCTGCGGGTATGACCGGGAGCGCGTGCAGAGGGAGATGCCGCTGCTGGAGGCGAAGCCGGGCTGGAGAGACCTCGCAGCCGTTCGCAACGGGCGCCTGCATCCTCTTTCCGGTGAACGCTTCCACAATTCCGGGCCGCGCTTGATCGACGGACTGGAGCTTCTTGCAACTCTCCTGCACCCGGAGAAGTTCTCCCTGCCGGGTGGGCTCACCGACGGGTGAAGCGGCACAGAGAAGGGTAGGGAAGACCTGTCCATTCGGGCAAGGCCAGGGCCAAGGGACCGCGATCAGGAAATCCTATGCAGAGAGAAAAGGTCGTTCTTTCATGGAGTGGAGGCAAAGACAGCGCCCTGGCTCTGTACGAGTTGCAAAAGGACCCTCGTTATCAGGTCGTATCATTGCTGACCACCGTGGCCAGCCAATACGAGCGCATCAGCCACCACGGCGTCCGCACCCAGCTTCTGGAACAGCAGGCGGCAGCCGTCGGGTGCCGCGTCCACAAGATCAATTTGCCTTCTTCTGTCTGCACCAATCAGGAATATGAAGCTGCCATGGCGAAGGTGATGCTTGAGTACCGTGAGTCGGGCGTCCGAACCGTCGCCTTCGGTGACATCTTTCTTCAGGATCTGCGCGAATACCGCGAGCGGAATCTGGCGAAGATCGGTATGAAAGCCATCTTCCCGATCTGGCAGCGAAATACGCAGGAGTTGGTCGAGAGCTTCATTCGTCTCGGGTTCAAGGCTTATCTTATCTGCGTGGAGAGCCGGAAGCTCGACCGGACATTCGCCGGTCGCCCGATCGATGCGGAACTGGTCGGCGACCTGCCCGCAGACGTCGATCCCTGCGGGGAGAACGGAGAGTTTCACTCCTACGTCTGGGACGGCCCCATCTTCCGCCGCCCGGTCCCCGTCCGGTTGGGGGAGGTGGTCTTGCGGGACGTCCGGTATTTCGCCGACTTATTGGCGGTGAATCCTCTGCCGGTGGATTCAGCAAAGGTAGTTGCGACGGACTGAACTTTTTTCGATTCGGGTCCCCATCGTGGAGACACGACCGTCACTGGATTTTGCGAGGAATTGGCGCGACTTTCCTGAAATCAGCAGATGCACGGTTTGAAGAAATGCTCAGATGGCAAATTTTCCCATCGTTTTCAAAGAGGAGGATTACAATTCTATGGCCCATGAAAACCAGAAATCGGAAGGGGCCAAGGTCGCCTATGGCATAGTCACCTTGGCTGTTTTATCTCGTTTTCTCCCCCACCCGTTTAATTTTTCGCCCGTCATCGCCTCACTGCTTTTTGCGGGAGTCCACATGAAGCGAGCCCCCTCGCTGTGGTTTCCGCTGGCTGTATTGGCGGTTAGTGACCTGCTTTTGAGTCCTGTGGTGTACCGGATCGGCATTGATCGGACGCAGGGAATCTTCTGGTTCGGATTTGCCTGTATTGTGGCGATGGGGTGGCTCTTGCGAAACCGCGTGCGGCCCTTGACGGTGGGTGCGGCAGCCCTGGTCTCCTCCGTCTCCTACTTTCTGATCAGCAATTTCGGCGTCTGGATTGCTTGGAATACCTACCCGAAAACCTGGGAAGGTTTGGTTGCTTGTTATGTGGCCGCGTTGCCGTATTTCCAAAATTCCCTGGTCGGCGACCTGTTCTATGCTGCGGTTATCTTTGGAACCTACCAAGCGGTCCTGCGATGGAGGCAGCCGGCGCGGATTGCCTGACTTGGGCTGTGCCGCCAACTTTGCCCGAACCAGCCCGGCAACTGCGCTTCGCGATTCCAGGGTCTGGTGTATTGTTTCGCGTTTTGAGGAGGGTGGAGACAGGCGGTTTAAGGCTGCCCGACGCGGTGGAGCTTCAGCAAGTTCGTCGTCCCGCGCACCGAAATGGGGGTGCCCGCGATCAGAGCCATGATGTCTCCCCGCTTCACCACGCCTTCCTCAATCAGCCTCCGTTCGGCCACTTCGATCATCCGGTCGGTGCTGGAGACCTTCGGCATGAATCGCGGTTGAACTCCCCAGTAGAGAGCCGATTGGCGGACAATATGAGGAAGAGGGGAAAAGGCATAGACGCGAACGCGCGGGCGGTGCATGGAAACCAGCCGGGCACTCGACCCGGATTGGGTAAAGACGGCGATGGCTCGTATGTCCAGAGCCTGTGTCGCATGAGCTACACTGCGGCTGATGGTCTCCGCAATGGAGATCGGTTCGTTTGCTTCGCGGCGGACGAATTGCGGGTGCCAGTTGGCTTCTGCCTGTTTTATGATTCGGGCCATCATTTCGACGGTTTCGCGCGGATACTCGCCGATGGCGGTCTCCTGGGAGAGCATCACGGCGTCGGTGCCGTCAAAAATAGCGTTCGCCACGTCGGAGGCTTCGGCGCGAGTGGGCCGAGGCTGATGGGTCATGGACTCCAGCATCTGAGTGGCGGTAATGACGGGAACGCGCCGCTGGTTGGCCCGGGCGATGATTTGCTTCTGTAGAATAGGAACCTTTTCCGTGGTCATTTCCACTCCCAGGTCCCCCCGCGCCACCATCACGGCATCGGAGACTTTCAGAATCTCTTCCAGATGTTGCAGGGCTTCGGGCTTTTCGAGTTTCGCCATGATCTGAATGGGGCTGCCGGCCCGCTTTAAGATGCGGCGCACCTGAAGAATATCTTCGGGCCGCCGAACGAAGGACACGGCCACATAATCCACTTCCTGACGGATGGCGAATTGCAGGTCCCGGCGATCCTTGGTGGTGAGAGCGGGAATCTTCAGCGGGATGCCCGGCAGATTGATCCCCTGGCGGGGTTTGAGTATTCCGCCGTTCACGACGCGGCAGAACACCTGTTGGCCAGAGACCTGCTGCACCGAAAGCTCAATCAGCCCGTCGGAGAGGAGAATCGCGTTACCCGGCTTCACCTCGCGGGGCAGCGCGGTAAAATTGGTGGAGATGCACTCCGCATTTCCTTTCACCCGACGGGTGGTAATGACGAGCGTGGTTCCCTCCCGGATTTGGACGGGCCGATTGGCTTCGAGAGGTCCGGTCCGAATCTTGGGACCCTGGAGATCCATCAGGACAGCCACGGGAATACGTTGTTCCCGCGCCAGGTTGCGGAGCCAGCGGATGGATTGGTTGTGCTCGGTATGGGTTCCATGCGAGAAGTTCAGCCGGGCGACGTTCAATCCGGCGTCCATCAATTCGCGAATTTTTTCAGCAGATTGAGTGGCGGGACCCAGGGTGCAAACGATTTTGGTGCGGCGTGGCGGCCGGCTCGAGGATTCCATATCGCAGGGAAGTATAATGGAGTGGAGCCGACGGCTCAACGAAATGCAGACTGAAAGGGGAAATAGGCCAGCATCGGGTGGGCAGAGGGAATCCTGTCAAGTATTCTATAGAATTCCCTATTATAAACTTGCTTCCCAAACCCCCTGATTCGATAGGCCACAACACATTGAGATCAAGGTATCTGCAGTTTTCAGATCATTTCCGACGAAAAGGACAGGTATGTCGTTTGAGACCGCTTCATCGAACTGGAATGACGATCTCCTAGAGCAGCTTAAGCAGAGCTACTGTGAGCCCGGCATTTGCAATTACGATCCCAATCGCCACCTTGAGCATGTCGGCCCGGAGATTTGCAATCTCGGCCTTGGTGGTGGCTTGTAGTTCCGCAAGGTCGGCCTTGGTGGTGGCTTGTAGCTCTGCAAGGTCGGCCTTGGTGGTGGCTTGTAGCTCCACAAGGTCGGCCTTGGTAGCAACATTCCCGCCGATGGCGTCGCCGACCGTGGAGACCACGGCTTCGGCTAAAATTTCATTGGCTCCGGCAGCTTTCAGAGTCTTAACGGCCTTGTGTGTGTCGAATGCAAGCGCAGGCATAGGTCCTCTCCTATCTCACTCTAAGTCCAGGGACGTCCCCTCAGTGCGGCCATGAAGCCATCTACGGAGTCTCCTAGCTTTACCCTCCGCTCCTTTATGATTTCACTTGATTGCACTTTCCGGCCATCCTGTTTTGCAAAGAAAGCCGTTGCCGCTGCTTCATCCGGGAACCTTGAAAAAACTCCCGTAGGCGCAAAACTTCTTTCTTTGAGTTTGGTTTCACTATATCCTCACTTTATGCTGTAAGTGTAGCAAAAAGGACTTTGGATAGTCAGGCGTATAATTACCCAAAAATAAGGGTATAAGGCAGAAATGCAAGGAGTCTGGAATGAAGCGACCTGAGAGCATTCGCGTTAGGTGGGCGGCATGGAGCACAATCTTGGTATTCTTGACCTCTTTGACCCTGGCCGCGAGTTTGGCGCAACAAGAGGCGGGAAAGGAGGGCCCCGCAAGTGAGGGTCCGCAGCAGGACGCCGGGGAAGTGGTCCTGGCACCCCGGCGGACCAACGTGCCTCCTCCCGAACCGATTGAAACCCCGGAAAAGCTCGATATCGAGAAGACGTTTTCCCTCTCGGTGGCCACCGAGCTGGTGAATGTGGATGTGGTCGTCACCGACAAGCATGGAAACTTTATTCCCTCCCTCCAAAAGCTGAACTTCCGACTCTACGAGGACGGCGTAAAGCAGAGTATCACGAATTTCGCCCGCTCCCAGGGGGCGATGACGGTCTGCATGCTCATCGAGTTTCGCGAAACGCGCATCTGGTACCTGCTCTACGAAGCCCTTCGGGATTCCTACATGTTTATCAACTACCTCCAACCCCAGGATTGGATGGCCGTGGTAGCCTACGACCTGAATCCCGAGATGTTGACCGACTTTACCCAGAACCGCCATGAGGTGGCGCAGGCATTGAACCGCCTCCGCTTTCCCGGCTTTCGCGAGGCGAATCTTTATGACTCCTTGGAGTTCGTCCTGGACGGCATGGCTGATATTCGGGGGAAGAAGGCCATCCTGCTGATTACGACCGGGATTGATACATTCAGTAAGATGACCTACGGCAATGCGTTGAAGATGGTCCAGAAGACCGACACCATCATCTATCCGGTCAGTATCGGCGGGTGGCTACGAGCTCGAGGTTACGAAAGTATCGTCAATTTTCAGGCCGACAATGCGTTGCGGACCTTTGCGAAGTACACCGGGGGGATGGCCTTCTTCCCGCGCTTTCAGGGTGAGCTCCCGAGTATCTATCAGACCATCACCCAACATTTGCGGAATCAGTACAGCCTGGGATATGTGCCGAGCAATTCGAAGAAGGACGGGAAGTTCCGTAAGTTGAAGGTCGAGGTGGTGGACCCGCAAGGAAATCCCTTGGTGCTCAGAAACCAAAAAGGAAAGAAGGTCAAACTTCGGGTGATGGCCCGGGAGGGCTATTTCCCCCCGAAGTCGTAGGACCCCGACGTTCCCTTTTCCGTTCTCGGTCGGCCTTCCGGCCCGCTCGCGTTTCTCCCACGTTTCGTCTGAAAGGGGCTGGGCGCCGGCCCGGGAAGGGAGCGTTAGTGCTTGAAGTGGCGCACCCCCGTGAACATCATAGTCAACCCCAGGAGATCGGCAGCGGCGATGACTTCGTTATCGCGCACGGATCCTCCCGGTTGGACCACTGCCGTGGCACCCGCCTTACCGATCACCTCGACGCCGTCGGGGAAGGGAAAGAAAGCGTCGGAGGCCACGGCGGTCTCCTTCAGGGAGTGATTCAAGTCGCGGGCCTTCGTGATGGCCAGTTTGGCCGCGTCCACTCGGCTCATCTGTCCCGCCCCCACGCCCACCACTTGATTTTCGCGCGCCAAGACAATGGCATTGGATTTGACGTGCTTGACCACCCGCCAGGCGAATAAGAGTGCCTGCAGCTCGTCGGCGGTGGGCTGGCGTTTCGTTACTGTCTGCCACTCCTCCGGCAGGGAAACCTTTCGGTCCTGGGTCTGCACGAGAAGGCCCCACCCCAGGTCCTTCAGGATCGAACCTTCGCTCTCGCCGCCCGCTGACGGGTATTCCATGACACGCAAGTTTTTCTTGGCAGCCAGCCGCTCGCGTGCTTCTTTCGCGAAGCCGGGTGCGATGACGGCTTCTACGAAGAGCTTGGTCAACTCTTCCGCCGAGGCGCCATTCACTGGGTGGTTGAAGGCGATGACCGACCCAAAGGCGGAAACCGGGTCCGCTTCGAGAGCGCGCCGGTAGCTTTCGACCAGGGTGGCGCTGCTGGCAACCCCGCAAGGATTGGTGTGCTTGATGATGACGGTCGTGGGCAGATCGAATTCCCGGACCAAATCCCAGGCCGCCTGCAGATCCACCAGGTTGTTGAAGGAGAGCTGTTTGCCTTGCAACTGTCGGGGCAGGGGACGTTCCCTCGCCGGCGGGTTTCTCCGTGGACTGTAGAGCGCTGATTTCTGATGTGGATTCTCACCGTAGCGCAGATCAGCGACCTTCTGAAAGTCGAGATGAAGCCGGTTCGGGAAGGTGGATTCGGGAGCTTCTCGCTGGTCGAGGGTGGTCGAAATGGCAGCGTCATAGGCTGCCGTATGTCCAAAGGCCTGGCGAGCCAGCCGGAAGCGGGTCTGGTGCGATAGGGAGCCCTGGTGAGTTCGGAGCTCTTCCAGGACCGCATCGTAATCGTCGGGGGAGACGACCACGGCCACGTCCGCAAAATTCTTGGCGGCGGAGCGGATCATCGCCGGTCCGCCGATGTCGATATTCTCAATCAACTCCTCCCGGCTTACGTCAGGCTTGGCGGCGGTACGCTCGAAAGGATAGAGGTTGACCACGACCAAATCGATCCATTCGATGCCGTGCTGCTCCACTTGCCGCTGGTGCTGTAAATCGTCTCGCTTTGCCAGAATGCCGCCGTGAATCTTGGGATGAAGGGTCTTGACACGGCCGTCAAGCATCTCCGGGAACTGGGTGAGGGAGGCGACCTCTCGAACCTTCACCCCCTGAGAGGTCAATTCACGGGCAGTGCCTCCGGTGGAGAGGATTTCTATTCCCAGGGATTGAAGGACCGCGCCGAGGGATCCCAGGCCGGTTTTGTCACTCACGCTTACCAGGGCGCGCCGGACCTTCTTTCGCATAGGCCGTTCCTTTCAAGGAGAGGAGTCGCTGGAGTCAGGGACTCTCCCGCAAGCGGTAGGAACAACTCGACCGCAATAATTCAGCCGAATTTTCCCTTGGTAAAACTTAAACACTCGATTTATATAAACATAAGTTTAAAACGAACGTTCGATTGCAGAAGTGGTCATGCTTGCCTCCGAAGTCAAAGACCCCAAAGTTGGAGAGCTCTCTATCGGTTTCGTTCTTGGCGTTCGTCGTCGAAACTAGCTCCCGTCCTTCCTGTTTCTCCTTTAGAGGCGTCTGCTATTCCCTCAAAATGGAGGGTGGAGTTGGCCCTGAAGCGGCGGTAGTCCCGATACTCCAGGACAACGAGGGTATCACGATATTGATCGGAATAAGGTAGATCTGTAAAGGTGTTCTTCGCGGGTAGAGAGTATGACTTTCCTCCAATATCGAAGTATCCGTACTCCGCAATGAAATTTCCTTCTCCCGGTGGGTGAACGCCATCCCCGAGGATCGTCCAACTCTCGCTGCTCTTCACGATCCTTCCGGTATCCGACTCGACCCACAGCTTGCCCCTAGTAGGAACTCTCTTTTGGTGCTTAAGTTCACCCCGCTTGGTGATGCCTCTGTACAAACCCATACCTGCATCGGAAACCATATCGAATACCTGCAGCGGGGTGCCTGCAATTCGGGTTCCCTTTCCAATCCGGTAGTTTTGCCTTGGGTCCAGAAACTGACTAAAATGGCCTCCGAACAGCCAAAAGGTTCTGGCGACTTGGTATAGTTTCTTCCTGGATGGCTTTCCCTTAAAGGTGAGAACCTTGCACTTCGTTATTCCATCAACGACTCTCGCTTCGGCTTCATACCACCTCTTTAATTTCCAGTCCCCATATGCGCCATTCCGCACGTATTGGTGTTCGGAATATGTGCATACGAAGTTCGGAAGGTCCTCGTGGTGGGTGGCGGCGTGCTCCAGTATATCCTCTACCGTAGCGGCTCGCGCCTGTCGGCCAAGCACGCTGGCCCCGACCGCAAACGTCAAAATAGACAGACTCAAAAGGATTTTGTGCATGATTCCTCCTGTTTGAGGAGTCCTTGGGTGCGCGGCCGTTATGCGAGCGTTTCGCGGTACGGCTGAAGCCGTGCCTGACGGCTGCGTGTAAATACACACAATGAGATGACTTCCGGTCATCTTGGGTTGCCTTTCGTTTTACCCATTCATCTGCGATCGTCGTAGCGGGTTCCGGAATTGGGGGGCTGATACGCAATCTTTTCGGCTGACGACGGGCGTCCAGCAAAAAGTTGACGCCCCCACCGGTGTGTGTTGAAATGAATTTCGCGGAACCATGAGGCTGCCATGAGCACGACACACGCCGCGGGTGCGCGCCCGCCCGCCGGTGCCCCAAAACAGAGCGAAGTATCTCTTCTGCGGGAAATCCCCGCGGTGGATGAGCTTTTACGCCGGCCCGAAGTGGTCGAGCTCCAAAGTCGGGCCGGCCGAAACACCGTGGCCGAGGCGACGCGCGAAGTCCTCCAGGACTTGCGGAACGCCATCCTCCGTGGCGAGGTCCGAACCGTGAATCTGGAGTTGCTGGAAAGCCGAATTGCTGCCAACGTGGAGGCGGCTACCGCGTTCTCCTTGGCACCCGTGATTAACGCCACCGGCGTGGTGCTTCATACCAACCTGGGAAGGGCTCCCCTTTCGCGGGAAGCCCTGGAGCGGGTCCAGGAGATCGGATCTCAATATTCTACCCTCGAGTATGAACCCGAACCGGGCGCACGCGGAAAGCGCGATCTCCACACGGACCGTCTCCTGGCGCGCTTGCTGGGGAGCGAGGCCAGCCTGGTGGTCAACAACAACGCCGCTGCGGTCTTCCTGATGCTCAATACTTTGGCCGAGGGTGGGGAAGTTTTGGTCTCTCGCAGCGAGCTGATCGAGATCGGCGGCTCTTTTCGCATCCCCGACATTATGGCCAAGAGCGGCGCCCAGCTCCGGGAGGTGGGGACCACCAACCGAACCCGCATCAGCGATTATGAGCGGGCCGTGGATGATCGGGTAAGGCTTTTGCTCCGGGTTCATCCCAGCAACTTTCGCATCGTAGGTTTTACGGAGCGGCCGAAACTCGCCGAATTGGTGGATTTGGGCCGGCGGCACGGATTGCCGGTCATGGAAGACCTGGGGAGTGGGGCCCTGCGAGATTTGCAATCGCTGGGGATTCCCGATGAGCCCACCGCGCCGGAAAGCATTCGGGCGGGGGTGGACGTGATCAGCTTCAGTGGCGACAAACTATTGGGAGGGCCGCAGGCCGGCATCATCGCCGGCAAGCGATCCGTGATGGAGCGGGCGCGCAAGAATCCTCTATTCCGCGCCCTGCGTGTCGATAAGATGACCCTCGCGGCGCTGGAAACGACCCTGGCCGCCTACCTGCGGGGGGATGCGGTATCCGTGCCGGTGCAGAAAATGATCCACCTGTCTTGCGGCGAGCTCGAGCAGCGCGTTCGAGCCTTAGCCCAACAGTTGAGCAAGCTCTCCTGCTTGCAGGTTGAGATCCGCGAAGGTGAGTCGGTCATCGGCGGAGGTTCCACGCCGGGGCAGAGCTTGCCGACCCGGCTCCTGAGCGTAAGTTCTCCACACTTCGACGCGGCCGAAATGGCCGCATTTCTGCGACGCAACCGACCGCCGATCATTCCGCGGGTGGAACGGGAGCGTCTGTTGCTGGACTTGCGGACCGTGCTCGAGGGACAAGCCGAGCAAGTCGCACAAGCTTTTGGCCGGCTCGCCGAGGGCCGCCGTTCCGTATAGGGATCATGGAGGCGTGAGAAAGATGAGCCATCGTAATTCAGGAAGGGTGATGATCCGGTTGGGGGTCCTTGCGGCGGGATTTTTCTTGCTCTCCCAGCCTCTGCGGGCCGGCGATCCGGTCTCCCGGTCCACCTCCTCCTACATAAACCAGTGGACCCAAACCCTGCAGCGAAAGCACCACAAGGATGCGGAGTTGATGAACCTGCACATCCAGGACTTGGTGTTGAAGCACCTGGAACATTACCTGTCGGATCAGTTGGCTTCGTCTTCGGTGTCGCCGGCCCAGGTACGGCGGGAGATTGAAAATCGGGTGTTCGGAGACGTGCAGTGGCCGGTCAATGCGGTGGTAAAAACGTTCCTGCGTCCCTGGAAGGAGGATGCCCTGCTGGGCGTCGGCTACAGCCTGGGCTGGACGGAGCAGAATCGCTATAACGTGGCGGCCCTCTACCTGATTCAGAAGGGCGAAATCCGACCGATCAAGGTTTTGCACTTTGAGCCTGGATCCGATTTGAATTTCAAGTGGCTCTCCTCTCCGAATCGGAATGAAATGTGGCTGCTGCTTCACGGCCTGAAAAAAGGCAAGTCGCACCCTCGTCTCGCTCTGCAGCTTTTCGTATTTGACGGCAATGATCTCCGGGCGATCTGGGAAAGGCGGGATATCTACGATGGAAAGTTCCAGGTGGAGGAAGGCAAGATCGTGGTGACCCGTTACAATGAAGAGGAATTTGCCCGCGAGGCACGCTATAAGCGCCTTCCGCCCCGCTACCGTACCGTGTATCGCCGGGGCGAGTCAGGGGTGGAGTTGGAAGAAGAGAGCGTGATTTCGGTGCCCTAGGATTGCGGAAATTTCTTATTTTCCATCATAACGAAATGACCAGAGTCTGTTCGGGGTGACGTACCTCGACTCCGGAACTTTTCCGGGTTGTGAGGTATCCCGGGTCAGCAGGGTGGGATTCCTACCGAACGCGCTCCAGGTACTTGCCTTGCTGGGTGTCAATCCGGATCTTCTCGCCGGTGGAGACGAAAGGGGGCACCTGAACGGTTAGGCCGGTCTCCAGTTTGGCAGGTTTCATAACGTTGGAAGCCGTGGCTCCCTTCAGGGAAGGTTCCGTGTCCACCACTTGCAGATCCACGGTAACGGGCAACTTGATTCCGACCGCGGAGTCTTCAAAGGATTCCATTTTGACGATGATGTCCGGCGCGAGGAATTTTTCCTTATCCCCGACGACTTGTCGGTCCAGATGCACCTGTTCGTAGTTCTGAAGATTCATGAAGTAAACCGAGGAATCGTCGCTGTAAAGGTATTGCATCTCCACTTCTTCCAGGATAACCCTCTCGAGTTCGTCGTCGGAGCGGAACTTGATGTCCACCAACGCGCCGGTTCGGAAGTTCCGCACGCGGGCCTGAATAAATCCCCTCTTATTGCCGGGAGTGCGGTGCTCAACGTCGCGAGTAGAAAACAGATCTTGTTCGTAGCGAATCACCATACCTGGGCGTAGCAGAGTTGCCTGCATCCGGTTTTCTCCTAAGGCGGACGGGTTCTGTTTTGAGACCGCAATGTCATTCTAATGAGCCGAATGAGCATTCGTCAACGCCGCCCCGGCGGGTTGTCGCGGCGGAAAGGCGGTGAGTTTAGGTTCTTGCTTCGTTCGTTGACTTTGACTTTCGGCTGTAGTAATAAACTAGATTCAAGCGTGCCCAAGATTCCTGTTTTTTTGAGGTTGTCATGATGCCGGAGGAGTCCGAGCAAAACTTTCCCCCCAACCCTCCCACCGAAGACCTCACCCGAACGGAAGAAGACAGGCCGGCGCAGGAGGAGGCCGATGAGGAAGCCGGCCTGTTTGAGAGTATGAATGCGGTGACTGCACCCGAGCCGGGTCAGGTTGTCCGGGGAACCGTACTCAATGTTACCGAGTCCGAAGTCATAGTGGACGTGGGACTTAAGTGCGAAGGGTCTATCGGGCTGGAAGAATTCCGTTCCGAAGACGGTTCCCTCAACGTGCATTCCAACGCTGAAATTGATGTGCTTATCGAGTCTTACAACGAGAAGGAAGGCACGGTCCAAATCTCCTACCGAGAGGCGCGCGGGCAGAAAGCCTGGGAAGAGGTCGAGACCAGCTTTCGAGACCAAAAGACCCTAACTGGGAACGTGATCGAACGGGTCAAGGGCGGGTTGGTGGTTGACATCGGGCTCCGGGCCTTTCTCCCCGGCTCCCAGGCTGATGTACGGCCCCTTAGAGACTTGGAGTCCCTGATCGGGCAAGAGATTGCCTGCCGGGTTGTAAAAATAAACAAAAAACGGAACAACGTGGTTGTCAGCCGGAAGGCGGTTCTGGAAGAAGAGATAAAAGGGCGCCGCACTCAGTTAAGGGAGAAGCTGGCGGAGGGGGCCGTAATCTCCGGTCGAGTCAAGAACCTGACTTCCTACGGGGCCTTTCTTGATTTGGGAGGTATGGACGGCCTGCTGCACGTTACCGACATTTCCTGGGGGCGGGTCGGCCACCCCACAGAGGTTCTCAAGCTCGACCAGGAACTTACCGTGAAAGTCCTGGGCTTTGATCCTAAAAAGGATCGGGTGTCGCTGGGCCTGAAGCAGCTCTCGGAGGACCCCTGGGCGGGCGTCGCGGAGAGGTATCCGGTCGGGAGCCGGATGCCCGGACGGATCAGCAGCCTCACCGACTACGGTGCTTTTGTGGAATTGGAACCCGGAGTGGAAGGACTGGTTCATATCTCGGAGATGAGCTGGGGGAAGCGTTTGCGGCACCCCTCCAAGGTGGTCAGGGTGGGAGACCGAGTGGAGGTGGCCGTGCTGGATATCAATCCGGTTGAACGGCGCATTTCTTTAAGTCTGAAGCAGGTTTCTTCCGATCCGTGGTCAACTTTGGCAACTCGTTATGCTGAGGGAGCGGTGGTGCACGGAACCGTCCGGAACTTGACCGGCTTCGGGGCCTTCGTAGAGATTGAGGAAGGGGTGGACGGCTTGATTCACCTGTCCGATCTTTCCTGGAATCGCCGGGTGAAGCACCCTTCGGAAGTATTAAAGAAAGGGCAGACGGTGGATGTGGTGGTCCTGAAGGTGGATGCTGCCAATCGCCGGCTCTCTTTAGGGCTCAAGCAGCTTCAGCCTGATTCCTGGGCAACGTATGTTTCCCGGATTCAGTTGGGTGATACGATCCGCGGAAGGATTTCCCGCAAAGTCCCCTTTGGAGCGTTTGTGGAACTGGAGGAGGGCCTTGAGGGGCTTTGCCATAATTCGGAGTTGGAGGCGGATGACGGCAGCGTGACGCGGGATTCGGTCCAACCCAGAAACGAACACTTGTTCCGTGTCATCAAGCTGAACCCGGAGGAGAGAAAAATTGGGCTGAGCCTCCGCGGCGTGGTCCAGGAGCCCGGGCCCGAGACTCCGGCCGAGCCCCCGACGGAAAAAGTCTCCGAAGAGGCCCCTGCGGATTCCCCGGTCGCGCCGAGTTCCTCGGATGTGCCTGCGGTGAGCGCGGTGGACGCTTCGACCTTGACGCCCCGAAACGATGGTTGAGTCTGACTTTGCGAGCCGTTCCATTTCGGGAAGTTTTGGGACCGGGCTTGCAAAACGCTTCCCGAGGGCATATAAGGGGGGCAGGGAAGACGCATTTGGGGTTTTGAATTCCTTTTCAAGCTTCGTGAGGGTTTGATCCAGGGGTCTTTCGCAAGGTGTTCCCGTTGGGGCGGCTTCGCCGGGAAACCTCGACGGAGATAACTGTTTGTGGTTAGGTAATTTACGATGACAAAAGCCGACTTGGTGGATGGGGTTTCACGCGCAGTGGAAATGAGTCGAAAGGACTCGGAAGTCATTGTTGAAACCGTCTTTGAGAGTATCGTGAGGGCCTTGCATCAAGAAGATAAGATCGAAATCCGTGGCTTCGGCAGTTTCCGAACTCGACAGCGGAAGCGTCGTCTGGGAAGGAATCCGAAAACGGGAGCCCAGGTGAAGGTGCCCGCGAAACGCGTCCCTTATTTTAAGCCCAGTAAGGAGTTGAAAGATCTGGTCAACGGGGCCCGGCGTGTCGCCCCCCCTTTCCAGTAGCTGACCCTTCTCGCTGCTGTTTGGCTCGCCCATGTGCGCGACCTCCCGATTCGACAGTTCCCTCTTCATCACCGGATAGAATGATGGACTACTTGTGGAGTCCCTGGCGATATCGCTATGTAGCGCAGGCAGGACAGAACGATGACTGCGTCTTCTGCGATAAAATCTCCCGTGGCGCGACCCGGGACGGCGAGAACTTCATCCTCTTTCGCGGCAGTAGGAATTTAGTCCTGCTCAATTTGTTTCCCTACACTACGGGACACTCGATGATCGTCCCTTATGACCATGTTCCCGACATCGGTAAAACGGGTCCGGAAACCCTGCACGAAATGATCGATTTGGCACGGAAGGTTCAGTTGGCTCTGAGCGAGGTTTACGCTCCTCATGGTTACAACCTGGGCATGAACATCGGCCGGAGCGCGGGTGCGGGTGTTGCCGAACACGTCCATTTGCATATCCTTCCGCGATGGAATGGAGATTCAAACTTCATGACGGTCATCGGAGAGACTCGGGTGGAACCGGAATCCTTGCACACCACGTATCAAAAACTGCTTCCCTTTTTTGCCTCTTCGTCCAGCATTTGACTCCCCGAGGGCGGGTGCTTAGAATCGGAGGGTGGCCTGGGCCAGCCTTCTGACCGGAAGGGAAGGCTCGGGAATCAGTTCCGACGCTGAGAAACTCCTTTTTTGAACGAAGCCGTTCCCAATCGTAAGCGACCCGCCCTTCGCTATACTCACGTCATCTTTTTTGCCCTCCTGTTATTCTGCATCGGGGCGGGAGCCCTGGGCGGACTGCTCTTTGTCCACTCCATGGACCTTCCTCAGGTTCGCCGGCTACAGGATTATCGGCCCGACGTGATCACGGAAATCTATGCGCGGAACGGTTCCCGCGTAGCCAGTTTCGCCTTGGAGCAGAGGATGCTGGTGGATTACGAAGAGATTCCCCTTGTTCTTCAGGACGCCATTATTTCGGTGGAGGATCGCAGGTTTTGGCGGCATTGGGGCGTGGATGTAACGGGTGTGGCACGGGCCGCCCTGGTGGACCTTTGGGAGTGGCGGATTGTCCAAGGGGGGAGTACCCTCACTCAGCAGTTGAGCCGGCTGCTTTTCCTTTCCCCGGATAAACGTTTTCGCCGGAAACTCGAGGAGATGCTGTTGGCGATTCAAATCGAGCGGCATTTCACCAAGCCGCAGATTCTCACGTTTTATTGCAATCAAATCTACCTGGGTCACGGCAATTACGGATTTCGAGCGGCGGCCCGATCCTATTTCGGCAAGGATCTGGGAGAGTTGACTCTACCCGAGGCGGCCCTGCTGGCGGGACTTCATCGGAACCCGGGTGCGTACTCGCCGATCCGGCATCCTGACCGTGCGAAGGCCCGGCGGAATCTGGTGCTGAGTGCCATGCTGCGGAACGGAAAGATTTCACCCGAGCAGGAACTTCGCGCCAAGCAGGCTCCCTTGGGCGTAAAGTCTCGACCGCAGGAGGACGATTTGGCCCCCTATTTTGTCGAGGAGGTTCGCAAGCAACTGGAGACCCGGTTCGGCTCCGCCGCCGTGCACGAACGCGGATTGCGCGTTTATACTACCCTGGATGTGAAGCTTCAGCAGGTTGCGGAGAAGGCTCTGCGGGAAGGTCTGCGCAAGGATGACAAACGCCGCGGGTGGCGCGGTGCTCCGCAGAATATTCTCCAAGATCCTCACCGCTTGGCGAATGGCGAACCCGCAACCCTCCTTACTTTCCAGCATCCGGACTGGGAGAGGTCCCCTCGTCCGGGCGAATCCGTTCATGGGTTGGTAACGCGCGTGGGACGCAGATATGCGGAAGTGAAAGTGGGTTCCCACCGGGTGCGCCTGAAGCCGGCTGACTTCTCCTGGACGGGAGAGAAAGACGCCAGGAAGCTTTTTCGCCCGGGTGACGTGGTGTTGCTGGAAATCGTGGCGATCGGTTCGGGACAGGCTCGCGCTCTGCTTGACCAGAGGCCCGACGTACAGGGAGCTTTGGTCGCCATTGAGAACCGCACCGGTCGAATTCTGGCTATGGTGGGCGGTTACGACTTCCGGGAGAGTCCATTCAACCGCGCCACACAGGCCCTGCGGCAGGCCGGGTCCTCTTTCAAGCCTTACCTTTACGCGGCCGCGCTGCGGGAGGGTTGGACTCCCTTCGACACTCTGTCGGATGAGCCGGTCAGCTTTCGGGACGGCTCCGGACGTCCCTGGAGGCCGCAGAACTACGACCGCAAGTTCAAAGGAGAGATCACTCTGCTGCGCGCCCTGGCTGAATCCCGGAACGTTCCGGCGGTGAGACTGCTTGACCAGGTGGGGATAGCGAATCTTGTGGAAATTTCCCGAAGGTTCGGCATTACTTCTCCGCTGGTTCCCAATCTGCCCTTGGCATTGGGCGCCTCGGAGGTTCGGCTGCTGGAGCACACCGCGGCCTTTGCCGCTTTTCCCAACCACGGAATTCGCCTCGTGCCCTACTATATCGACAAGGTAGTCTCGTATAGCGGGGCGACGATTGAGCAGACCACGCCGCAGGTCGTGGAGGTCCTGCCCGCTTCCGTGGCACGTCTTGTAGTTTCCATGCTGCGGGAGGTTGTCCACTCGGGCACCGCGCAACGGGCCAAGGCATTGAATCTGCCGTTGGCAGGGAAGACAGGAACCACCAACGATTATACCGATGCTTCGTTCCTCGGATTCTCTCCCACGATCACTTGCGGTGTTTGGGTAGGTTTCGATGCTCGCCGGTCGCTGGGTCCTCGCGAGGAGGGCGCCCGGGTGGCCCTGCCGATCTGGATGGCGTTTATGAAGGAAGCTTTGCGGGATGAAGGTTCCAAGGAGTTTCCTCACTCGCCGCTGCTCCGTTCACCGGCCCAGGTGGAGGCGATTCTTCACGGCGCCCCGGCCGGCGAGACTGTTATCCACTGAAATGGTCGAATCCGACCAGGGGAAGGAGTTTTTTCTCCCCCAGGCGGCTTATGATTTCGACTCGTCGTTCTTTCGAGATTTCGCCGATCTGGGTCAGTCGTGTTCTTCGATACGCGGCAGGAATTTGTGGCACCTTTTTCGGCGGAACCGTGAAAAGTAGTTCGTAATCCTCGCCGCCTGCGAGCGCCAGGTTTAGAAGATCGGGGAACTTGACCCATCCGGGCCCGGGCTCGGCGAGGGGAATGTGGTCCGCCAACAAGTGTGCGCCCACCCCACTGGCGTCACAGAGCCGATGAAGGTCTATCGCCAGCCCATCACTGATGTCCAGCATGGCCGTGGCAAGCTGATTCGTGGCCAGCCATTGTCCCAAGGCCAATCGGGGTTGGGGATAGAGATGGTGCCGGAGAATCCTCTGGTGCAGGGAGGATTTCGCCCCCGCCTTGGAGCGAAGAATCTTTACGCCCAGTGCAGACCTTCCCAGCCTGCCGCTTACGAAAATCTTGTCTCCTGGTCGAGCGCGGGAGCGTCGCACGGCTCCTCCCTTGACGGCTTCGCCGACGAGAATCATGTCCACAGTGGTGGCACGAGGTGCCAGCGAGGTGTCTCCCCCGATCAGCTTCACTCCGAAACGCCGCGCCAGGGAAAAGAATCCCTGGTAGAATTCCCGCAGCCAGGTTCCCTGGAATCCCTTTCTGACGGCCAGGGATACCAGGGCAAAGCGGGGGATTCCTCCCATGGCCGCCACATCACTCAACCCGCGGGCCAAGGCACGATGACCCACCGAACGGGCCGGTTCACGGCGCAGCAGAAAGTGCACGTCTTCGACCAGCAGATCAGTGGTGAGGATGGTTTCCGTTCCGGGCTGAAGACGAATCAGAGCGGCATCATCTCCCACCCCCAAGGTGAGGCCTCCTCGGCGGGAACCGCACCTGGCTTTCAGCCAATCCACGAATTGCTTCTCGCTAGGGAACATTGAACTTTGTTTTGAACGAGCTACGAGGTCTGTTGACTGCCCAAGCTTATTCTATTCGATTCCGCGACTTCAGTCAGGATTCCTTGACGGCTTGGGAGCCCCTGTGGTAGGTTCCCTCAAGAGTCCTACCCCCTGCAATTATGGCAAAATGTATCAAAGTCGAAAAGGGGCGTTGGCAATATGCCTTGGAGTACGCCTGCACCCTGATCCAGCAGGGCCGGGCAGTTGCCTTTCCTACCGACACCTATTACGGGTTGGGAGTGGACCCGTTTAATCTCGCGGCCGTAAATGAACTCTATGAGTTGAAAAAGCGAGACCATCATAAACCGGTCCTCCTGGCTGTCAGCTCCGTGGAACAGGCCGAAGAACTCATGGGTGAATTGCCGCCCCTTTTCTACCGTCTCGTGGACCGGTTCTGGCCGGGCCCTCTTACGCTGGTGTTGCCGGCTGCCAAGGGGCTGCCTTTCAAGATTACCGGCAACACCGGCAAAGTGGCCCTTCGATACCCCGACTGTCAGTTTGCCGTAGCCTTGGCTAAGGCCGTCGCCTTGCCGTTGACGGCAACCAGTGCCAACATTTCCGAGATGCCGGCTTGTGCGACCGCCGAAGAGGTGGAGGGACAACTTGGCGACCGCCTTCCTTTGATTCTGGATGCAGGTCCCGCACCCGGAGGGAAGCCCTCTACCATCCTGGAGCTGACCCAGGAACGGTGCCGGGTGATCCGCCACGGGCGGGTGCCGGTGGAGGATTTGGATGAGTTCCTTTTTTGAGGATGCAACTCGGAAACTCAAAGCCTGAGTTCTCGGGTTTTTCCTGAAGAGCAGATACTGCCTAGGTTGAAGATCGAAAAGCAAGAAATCCGCCAAGTAGCTCGGAGGGGTGGAATGCAACGCCGGGATTTTCTACGTCTGATGGGCGTAGGCGTTGCGGCCGCGGCCGCCCCGATCAGTCTGGGTCGCGATGCCGAGTTCAGCCGGCCCGCCAACCGGCGGCCGAACATCATCCTTATGATGGCCGATGATATGGGTTTTTCCGACCTCGGCTGTTACGGCTCGGAGATCGAAACCCCTCATCTGGACGCGCTGGCTGGCGGCGGCATTCGTTTCACGCAGTTCTATAACACGGCCCGTTGCTGCCCTACCCGGGCCTCGTTGCTGACGGGGCTTTACCAGCATCAGGCAGGTATCGGGCACATGATTCGGGACTTCGGGGTGCCCGGCTACCGCGGCGACCTGAACCGGAAATGCATAACCATTGCCGAGGCCCTCAAACCCGCCGGCTATAGCACCCTCATGTGCGGCAAGTGGCATATTACCCCTTTCAACGGGTCGAAACGGAACTGGCCCCGGCAACGCGGCTTTGATCGGTTTTTCGGCACCATTCATGGCGCGGGTAACTTTTTTGATCCCATCACGTTGACCCGGGAAAACGAATTGATAGAACCGGAAAGCGAAGATTTTTATTACACCACCGCACTGGGCGATCAGGCGGCCCGGTTGGTGGAAGAGTACGGTCCGAAGAGGGAACCGTTTTTTCTGTATGTCGCTTTTACTTCGCCTCACTGGCCCCTGCACGCATGGGAGCAAGACATTGCTCGATATAAAGGACGCTACGATACCGGTTGGGATCAACTCCGCACCCAGCGTCACAAGCGCATGGTGGAAATGGGTCTGGTGGATGAGAAATGGCCTCTCACGCCGCGCGATGATCGGGTGCTTCCCTGGACCCAGACCGAACACAAGGCATGGCATGCCCGGCGAATGGAGGTCTATGCCGCGCAGGTGGATTCCATGGACCGAGCCGTCGGCCGAATCCTGCGGAAACTCCGCCAAACGGGCCTGGAGGAAAATACCCTGATCCTGTTTTTGGCTGACAACGGCGGTTGTGCGGAAGAGATTCAACCTGACGTTCAGGGACTGCATATACCGCGAAAGACGCGCGACGGGCGGCCCGTGCAGGTGGGGAATGATCCTGCGGTGATGCCCGGCCCCGAGCCGACCTACCAAAGCTACGGAGTCCCCTGGGCCAATGCCAGCAACACGCCATTCCGATTGTACAAGCACTGGGTGCATGAGGGAGGCATTGCCACTCCCCTGATCGCCCACTGGCCGGCTGGGATCAAGCCAGCCGGTTCGATTACCCATCAGCCCGGCCATCTGATCGACATCATGGCCACCTGTCTTGAGTTGGCCCAGGCGGAATATCCTGCTCGCTACGGCGGCCATGAGATCACCCCTCTGGAGGGGAGGAGCTTGGTGCCTGTTTTTGCGGGTCGCCAGCGGAAG
This sequence comes from Terriglobia bacterium, assembly GCA_965222885.1. Lineage (GTDB taxonomy): Bacteria > Acidobacteriota > Terriglobia > UBA7540 > JAPUME01. The sequence goes on along the minus strand of OZ244973.1, from coordinate 2,572,901 downwards.
CCGCACGAGGCGATCTACTGGGAGCATGAAGGCAACCGAGCTGTGCGCCAAGGCAACTGGAAACTGGTTTCCCGTTATCGAAAAGAAACGGGCGGCGAATGGGAGCTCTACGACTTGGAGGCCGACCGGACGGAGGTGAATAACCTCATTGCGAAATATCCGAAAAAGGCCGCCGAGTTTATCCGGCGGTATGAGGCCTGGGCCGCGCGCTCGAATGTGGAACCCTGGATGTCGTGGGAAAATTCATAAGGCGTCGTTACCCCGCCGGTTAGGGCCATGGGATCACACGACGGTTTCCTCTTTTCGATGGCTTGACTAAGCTCGAAAACGCAGGATGTTTGCAACGCATCCAGGTCAGTACGGAAATTCCTGTATGCCCTCTCGCCAAGAAGTTCTATCCCCTGTGAAGAAGATTTCCAGCCGTCGCCATCCCATCCTGAAGAGTTTAAGACAGGCCCTGAAACAAGGTACGACCCGCGAGGGCTTTTTGGCCATCGAGGGACCCCATCTTTTGGAGGAATCTCTGGAAGCCGGCTTCCGGCCGCGCATGGTGATCGTTTCGGCCTCCGGGCAGTCGAAATTCCAGAGCCTCCTGCAGCGTGTCCCCTCCGTAACCCGCCGGATCGAGGTGCCCGATAAGCTGTTCGGGACCTTCTCCGCGACGAAGACTCCGCAGGGGTTGGCGGCTCTGGTCGAGAGGAAGCGTGTCCCCTTAAGTGAAATTCTGAGCCGGCCCCGGGTTCTGCTGATCGTAGCGTGCGGAATCCAGGACCCGGGAAATCTCGGTGCCCTGTGGCGAGGTGGCATGGCGCTGGGAGCCTCGGCCCTTTTGACGGTGAAAGACACCGTGAGCCTTTTTCTTCCCAAAACCCTGCGTGCCTCGGCGGGAGCGGTCTTTCATCTTCCGGTATTCGAAAATTGGAATCTTCGGGACCTGCTGCGGAAGCTGCGTCTGGAGAACTTGCTGATATTGGGAGGCGATTCGAAGGGAGCCGTTCCTTTGCACGGCGCCAACTTTGCCCGACGGGCAGCTTTGCTGATCGGACGCGAGGGAGCGGGATTGCCCCAGGAGGCCATCCGTGCGGCGGACGAGCTGGTCCGCATTCCCATGCGGGCCGAGTGCGAATCGCTCAATTCCGCGGTGGTGGGAACGTTGTTTCTGTATGAAGCGGCTCGCCAGAGGGGATTTCGTTACTATTTCTAAAGAGAATTATATACATAACTTGACACCTCATTTTCGGGAATTATATACCTGTGTCCATTTTTTTCTTGACTTTATGTAGAACTCACTCTTTTCTGTGCGTGAGGGTTACAGGCCCGGCATCCACTTTCCCGAACCGTTCAACTCAACAACTCCAGCCTTAAAAATATGTCCGGGCCAAAGGCAACTTTGTAGAGGTGCAAGACTATGGCTTGGGATGATGATTTTTCAGAGAAGGAAATCCGCGACCATGACCCTTATGGGTTGAACGTTTACAAGCATCCTGCCGTCAGTGCAGATAGAATTTATGCCAAGGATTTGGAGGTTCGTGGGATAGCCCAATCAAGAATCTTGAAGTGGAACCTTGAGGCTTTCATGCTGGGAATGAGAAAGAGGATCGAGTTGAAGCGTAAGCCTTTCGCTCGCTCCATCGAGATCATTGGTGTATGGACTGAGTTAGGGGTTTTCGGTAACAAGGAAAAACGTGAGCACATCGGCTATATGCCAGAAGAGGTCGCAGCGGTTATCGCTGATACTGGAGCATACGGTCATATTATCCCGCAACTCCAAGAGACCTATCTGAGCGATAAAGGATTGGTTGAAATTGTATTTCGGCTCATAGGTCCGAGGAAGGGCGCAAAGGAGTTCAGAGAAAAACTGGAAGAGGAGTGGAGAAATCCCAGAGAATTCAAGGGGAGAGAGGGTCAGAAAGCTCCAAAAAGACCGTCACCAGATTCATCGAAGAGTAGCAGCAAGAAACAAAAGTCGAGTTGGTTATCGGAACCCCAAAAGTCAGAATCAAGTGGTTGTATGGTGGCATTGGGTATCATCGTTATCTTCGTAGTCACATTATGGGTAATGTGCTGAGTAGATGTGTTAAAATGTGAACCAAGAGAGATGAACCATGAGCGAATCATCCAAGAACCCTGCCAAGCGAGGCCGGCCATCAACCCACAAGCTGCCCCCTCCTATTCCCGAAACGCCAGAGCACATTGCAGAGGTGGTGTTGCAGGCAAAGCCTAAGAAGATATGGTGGTTTGAGGAAGATGCCAAGAACCGTCAAATCCGCAGGCTAGTTTAGGTTGCGGAAAATGGACACAGGTATATAATTCCCTCATTTTCCCCCGATCGGTTTTTCCTCCAACCTGCTTTTGCCCTTTCGGCAGGGGACCCGACCAGCGGGTTTCCGGCCATGTACGAACCTACCCTGGGCGGGAAAGGTTTTTGGTTTTCGTCCTGGCGATCGTTGGCTGCGCTGACGACCGTGCGGAGGTCTTCTCGGCCGTCCGGCTGTGTCTAGTTATGTATATAATTCCCCAAGGATTCCATCTCCCGGAAGCATGGCTAAGAGGAAGAGAACTTGCTAGAGGTAGGCAGGAATGCCGGTGATCTTCTCACCCAGGATCAGGGTATGAATATTGTGAGTGCCTTCGTAGGTATAGACGGATTCCAGGTTGGCCAGGTGGCGAAAGACGGGAAAATCGGAGGTGATGCCGTTGGCACCCAGCAGGTCACGTGCAGTCCGTGCCACGCGCAGGGCCATATGAGCGTTGTTGCGCTTCAACAGGGAGATGTGGGCCGGGGCCGCTCTCTCCTCTTCTTTCAACCTCCCCACGTGCAGAGCCAGCAATTGGGCTTTGCTAATTTCGGTAATCATCTCGACGAGTTGTTGCTGTACCAATTGGTGGCCGGCAATCGGTTTATGGTCGAATTGCCGGCGCGTCTTGGCATACTCCAGCGCCTCGTGGTAGCACGCCATGGCCGCGCCCAGCGTTCCCCAGCCGATCCCGTACCGAGCCTGCGTCAAGCAACTCAAAGGGGCCTTCATCCCCTCCGCTTGCGGCAGCATGTTCTCCACCCGAACACCCACCTCCGCCAGAGACAGGCTTGAGGTGACCGAAGCTCGCAGCGAATATTTCCCGGTAATGTCTTGCGTGACAAATCCCGGGGTCCCCTTTTCCACCAGGAATCCACGGACGACTCCCTCCAGCCGGGCCCATACCAGAGCTACATCCGCGATGCTGCCCGATGTGATCCAGGTCTTCTCTCCACTCAGGACATAAGTATCCCCCCGGCGCACGGCGCGGGCCCGCATTCCAGCCGGATTGGAACCGAAATCCGGCTCCGTGAGCCCAAAGCACCCGATGGCCTCTCCGGAGCACAGCGCGGGAAGCCATCTTCGCTTCTGCTGGTCTGAACCATACTTAAAAATCGCGTAGATCACCAAAGCCGCTTGCACGGAAACGAAACTTCTCAGGCTGCTGTCGCCCCGCTCAAGCTCCTGCATCATGAGCCCATATTGGACGGGGGTCATTCCTGAGCCTCCATATTCCTGCAAGCCGGCTCCTAAAAATCCCAGTTTCCCCATCCGTTTCACCAGGGCCAACGGAAATTCGCCCGCGCGATTCCAGGTTTCTATATGGGGAATTACCTCTTCCTCCACAAAACGGTGTACGGTCCGCCGAACCAGGCGCTCCTCATCACTCAGGAGCGAGTCGATACCGAGAAAGTCAACGCCTTGATAGGGGGCCATTTCCATCTTCTCCTGTCTGGGGATTGGCTAATCCGGGCGGCCCAAGGGACCGAACTTCCCCATACGAGGGGACACGGTTTCCTCAGACCTCTCCCTCGCTTTCCCTTTCGACCGGGCAGGGGTCCCTACACTTGGATCGCGCGGGCGGTGTGGACGGCGGGCACGGCCCGGATCTCCTCCAGCACACTCTCGGGGACGACTTCATCCACGTTCACCACTCCAATGGCTTGCTCGGTCCGGTCGGCACGGCCCAGAGCGAAATTGGCGATATTGATCTGGTGATTCCCCAGAATGCTGCCCATACGACCGATGACTCCGGGGACGTCCCGGTTCTTAATCAACAGAATCGTGCCCTTCAACGGAGCTTCCACGTCGATATCGTTGATCCCGAGAATGCGCAAGCTTCCCTCCATGCCCACCATACCCAGGATCGAGTGCGTGCCGCCCTCGGTACGCAAGGACACGCCGAGCGAGTTCAAGAAAGAAACCCGCCGCGTGCTGTGCAGCTCCTCCATTTCCAGGCCCCGGTCCTCGGCAATGGCGCCGGCGTTGATGAGATTGGCCTTCTCGGAAAGCGCCACATTCAAGACCCCCGCCAGGACCGCGTTTCTAACCGTAAGGGTGTTGACCTGCGCCAAGCCGCCGTCATAGCTGATACAAACCGAGTTCACTCGCTCGTTGGCCATTTGGGCCAAAAAGGACCCGAGCTTTTCGCCCAATTCGACGTAAGGCTCCAACATCCTGAATTCCTCGGCGGAGACGGCAGGAAGGTTCACGGCATTGCGGGACACTCCATCCTGCAAATAGTCGCGCATCTGCTCGGCAATGCGGACCCCCACCAGTTCCTGCGCCTCTTCGGTGGAGCCGGCAATATGGGGCGTGGCAACGACGCGGGGATGGACTACCAGCTTGGCCCCTGCCGAGCCGGGAACAGGAGGCTCGCTCTCGAATACGTCCAATCCGGCTCCGGCCACCTGCCCGCTCTCCAGTGCCGCCAGCAGGTCGGCTTCGTCGATCAACTCACCTCGCGCGCAATTGACAATCCGGAGCCCGGGTTTCACCTTTTCCAGAGCGGAACGATTGATAAGGTGGTGAGTCTCAGGAGAATAGGTGGCGTGAAGGGAAATGAAATCGCTCCGGGCCAGTAACTCATCCAGCGGGATCAGGTTGGCCTCCAGGTCCTCGGCGACCCGAGGGGGAACATACGGATCGAAGGCCAGGATTTTCATTCCAAACGCTCCGGCCCGTTTGACCACTTCCACACCGACTCGTCCCAGACCGATCAGGCCCAGTATTTTTCCTCTCAACTCGGTTCCCGTCAGCTTTTTCTTCGCCCACTTTCCTGTTTTGAGAAGAGCATCGGCCTGCGGAATGTCGCGGGCCAGGGCCATCAGGAGCGCCATGGCGTGCTCGGCCACGCTGACGGCATTGCCGCCGGGCGTGTTCATCACCAGGATGCCTTTCTTGGTGGCAGCCTCCAGCTCGATATTATCCACGCCGACGCCGGCCCGGCCGATGATCTGCAATTTTCCGGCCCTTTCCAGCAGTTGCCCCGTAATTTGCGTCGTGCTCCGGATGATCAGTCCATCGGCTTCGACGATCTCTTCCTCCAGAGTCCGGCCGGAATTCGGCAGATACACGACTTCCCAGCCGTTCTGCCGGACAATCTCAAGACCCCGGTGGGAAATATTCTCAGCGACAAGAATTTTCACGGAAGAAACGCTCCGATCATCCGCTGTCCTTTTGATATCGGAAGTAAACCTCTTGCGCAGCCCGCATTCCGGCTCCGCAATCGAACCGATGCCCCAAGGTGTGAAGGCAGATTTCCAATGCGCCGATCAGGGAAAGCAATTCCATAAAATCGTGATATCCCAGATGAGCCACCCGAAAGATGCGGCCCTTCAGGTTCCCTTGACCATTCGCCAGGGTCGCCCCGAACCGTGTTTTCATCTCTTGGATGATTTTACCCGAATCGAGCCCGGCGGGACTGTAGAGGGCGGTCAGGGCATTGGCCGGTGCTGCCTTCGCCAAAAGCTCCAGCTCGAGTGCTTGGGCGGCTGCGCGCGTGGCCTCGGCCAACAGAGCCGTGTTGGCGATCAGATTCTCCCGTCCCAAATCCTGCATGAAGGCCAACGCCTGGTGAAGCGCCACCACGAGTGGGATTCCGGGCGTAAAAGCGGCCTCTCCCTTCGCCAAGCTGTCGCGTTCCTTCGCCAGATCAAAGTAATAACGTGGCAATTTCGCCTGTCCAATCAAGTCCCACGCTTTCCGGCTGACGCTGAGAAAGGCAAGTCCCGGAGGCACCATCAAGGCCTTCTGGGATCCTCCGATGACCACGTCCAGCCCCCAGGCGTCAGGATGTAGCTCCATGGTCCCGATACCGGTGATGGCATCCACGACCAGGCAGGTGTTCTCATACCGCCGAACCAGCGAAGCCACCGCTTCTACGTCGAGGCTCACGCCGGTGGAACTCTCCGTGGCTTGCATGAAAACAGCTCGGAAGGGACCGGAGGTTTTGAGCTTCGCTGCGACCGCTGCCAGCGGAATGGTCTCGCCGTAGGGAGCCTCGACGGCCGCGGTTTCAATTCCATAGGCGCGGGCAAGTTGCAACCAGCGCTCACCGAACTTGCCGGCCGATAGCATCAGCACCCGTTCGCCCGGAGACACCAGATTGACCAACGCCGCCTCCATTGCGCCGGTCCCGGAGGCTGTAAACAATAGGATGGGATTCTTCGTGTCCAGAAGGTATTGGAGCCCCTCCAGCGTCTCCTGAATGTACCGCCGGAATTCTTCCGTGCGGTGGTGGAGGTCTGCCGAGAATCCGGCCAACTGAGCCGAGGGCAGAAGAGGAGTCGGCCCGGGAGCAAAGTTCCTCGGTTTGGTTATGAAAGGCTTCATCAGGAAATAACACCTTCCTCTTGTCCATTATAGCCTCTTGCTTCACCGGACAACCACATTCATCCGACCTACGACCTCCCGGCCCACCCAACGCCGGGACTTGCCGAGCTGAACTGAAGGCGGGGAAAAAATTAGAACCACGAGGGGAACCGCTGTGAGTCCGATCGACAAGATATTCAATGCTATCCTTGAGGTCTCAGACCCGATGGACAACGTTCCACCCGCCGGAGTCAAGTTCAGCGATGGCAGCGTGCCGGGTGGAAGAATCTCGAAAACGGCTTCCGGGGACTCTCTTGCGGGAAATTTTTCCTTCTGCGCCGGGAGAGGAAATCTTCAAAAATGGTGGTGCTGGAGGGGGGAGTCGAACCCCCACGGTCCCGAGGACCGCGAGATTTTGAGTCTCGTGCGTCTGCCAGTTCCGCCACTCCAGCCTATGGAAGCTAGGTCGGTTGTACTGAATCACCCTCTGCTACCCCCTGGGTGTAGCAGGAAGGGTAGCCGGCAGCTTTCGTTTTGGGCCTTCCAAAGGGCGCGGCGGGTCAGGCCAGCAGCTTGCCGACCACTTCGCCGCCTATGTCCGTGAGACGAAAGTCACGACCTTGGAATCGGAACGTCAGCTTGGTATGGTCCAGACCGAGCAGGTGAAGGATGGTAGCCTGAAGGTCGTGGACGTGAACCCGGTCCTCGACGACGTGGAATCCCAGTTCGTCGGTTTGGCCCACCGTCTGCCCTCCCTGGATACCTCCCCCGGCCATCCAGATCGCATAGGCATTGGGATGATGGTCCCGACCGCGGAAGAAGTTGAGATCATCGCGATCCTGGGCCTGGCCCATGGGGGTGCGTCCAAACTCGCCGCCCCAGATCACCAGCGTATCGTCGAGCATCCCGCGCTGCTTGAGGTCCCGGATGAGGGCGGCAGAGGCCTGATCCACGTCCAAACCCGCCTGATCGAGGTTCGACGTGATGAGCTGCTGCGTCGGCGAAGTGCCGTGGTGATCCCATCCTTTGTGGAAGACGTTCACGAATCGCACCCCGTGCTCCACCAGGCGCCGGGCCAGCAGGCAGTTGTTGGCGAAGGACATTTCACCGGGCCGGCAACCGTACATATCCAGGATATGCTGGGGCTCCCGGGTAATGTCACAGATCTCGGGAGCTTCCATCTGCATGCGGTAGGCGGTTTCAAAGGACGCAATGCGGGTCTGAATTTCCGGATCGCCCATCACGCGGAATCGATGCTGATTCATCTGGTTAACAGCGGTGATGGCGTTCTGCTGCATCGACCGGTCCACTCCCTGCGGGTTCGAGAGGTAGAGAATCGGATCCCCCATGTTGCGCAGCACCACTCCCTGATAAGCGGTGGGAATGAACCCACTCGACCAGCACGAAGCTCCGGCCTGGATGCCCGGATTCCAACCCCGGCTGTGGGAGTGCAATACGACAAATCCGGGCAGGCCTTTGGCCTCCGCGCCCAGACCGTACGACACCCAACTGCCCATGCTGGGTCGGCCCGGCCTTTCCGAGCCGGTAAACAGAAAGAGTTGTGCGGGCGCATGGTTGAAGACGTCGGTTACCATGGAGCGAATCAGGCAGATGTCGTCGGCGATGGAGGCGATGTGCGGCAGCACCTCGGAGACCTCCATCCCGGACTCCCCGTGCCGGCGGAACTTCCGCTCCGTGCCGCGTAGGGGCGCGTCGGGCTTGATGAAAGCGTAGCGTTGGTCCCCCACTACCGATTTGGGAATGGGCTTGCCATGCAGCTCGATGAGCTTCGGCTTGTAATCGAAAAGATCGAGCTGGCTCGGGCCTCCCGACATCCCCAGATAGATCACGCGCTTCGCTTTGGCCGGATAGTGGGGCTTTCGGGGCGTCATGGGGTCCACCGGGCCGGCCGACAGATTTTCGTTCATCAGCGCCGTGAATGCCATCGCTCCCAGGCCGGTCCAACATTCCTGGAGAAAATAGCGCCGCGTCCGGAGTTGCAAAAATTCCAAGGCTGAGCGTTTGGGATCCATGATCTACTCCCGGGTGATGGTCTCGTCAAGGTTCAGCAAAACACGGGAAACCGCGAACCACGCCGCAAAGCGCCACGGCTCAAGTCCGGCGGGAGCCGATTGTGGCACCAGAGGCCGGGCTTGGCCCGGATTGCCCCGGAACCGCTCCCGTTCATTCCGCAGGAAGGACGCCAGCGTTTCCTTTTCCATCCCGTCCGGCTTGCGCGCCAGGCACAGGCGAAAGGCGTACTCCAGGCGGGCGGGCTCGTCTGCGGGTGCTTCCCGGAATAGGCGCAGAGCCAACCCCTCTGCCGCTTCCACGAACAGGTCGTCGTTCAGCGTTACCAGGGCCTGGAGGGGTGTGTTGGTGCGGTCGCGGCGAGCAACGGTCTGGTCGGCGGTAGGAACGTCGAACGTAATCAAGGCCGGATAAGGCGAGGTTCGCTTCCAAAAAGTGTACAGGCCACGGCGGTACCGATTCTGGTCCGCGTCGGTTACCCAAATCAAATTGCCGCGGCTCAAATCGGTGATACCGGCTGGTTGGGGTGGAAAGACACTGGGTCCCCCGATGCGGTGATGGAGCAAACCGCCCACACTCAGCGCGATATCCCGGACCACTTCGCCTTCCACTCGATAGCGGGGACTTCGGCCGAGGAGGATATTTTGCGGGTCCCGCTTTATCAGTTCGGGCGTCACGCGAGAGGACTGGCGATAGGTGGCCGAGGTGACAATCAGACGATGCAAGTCCTTCAGGCTCCACCCCTGCCGCATGAACTCAGTTGCCAGCCAATCGAGAAGTTGCGGATGGGAAGGAGGCTCGCCTTGCGTGCCAAAGTCTTCCGGGGTGGGAACCAATCCGCGACCGAAATAGCGCTGCCAGATGCGATTGACGGTCACTCGTGAAGTTAAAGGATGCTTCTCGTTGACCAGCCACCTTGCCAGATGCAAGCGATTCGGAACGGGACCCTCTTGGATTTGCAGAGGTGGAAGGACAGCCGGCACACCCGGCGACACCTCCCCACCCGGCTTGAGAAAGTCTCCCCCAATCAGAATATGGGATTTTGGGGGCTCGCCTTTTTCTGCCAAGACCAGGGTCGTAAACTGATCGGGGTTTCGCTCGTTCGGGGTGGAGACGAGCAGTTCCAGTGCCCTTTGGCGCTCCAGGTAAACAGGGTCCCGCTCCTCCTTATAAAACGTTTCCAAGTCTTCGACTTGGCTCAGGGTGCGTTGACCTGCGGGGATCTGAAGAATTTCCTGGATATTGGGAGGAGCCTTTCTTCTGTTTTCCTCGGTCAGCCGGGCTTCCCACCGGGGGATCGAGTCAATCAGCTCCGCTTCTCTTTGCGCGATTTCGGTTTCCAAGCGGAGTTTCTCGAGCTTGAAGTCGGCTGAAATGCGGCGGAAGGTTTCCACCTCAGAGGGTCGAACCGTATTGATGACCGGCTCATCCTGGTTGTTGAAAAAGGCAAAGAGCCGGTAGTATTCCCGTTGCGAGATGGGGTCGTATTTATGGTCGTGGCACTGGGCACATCCAACGGTCAGGCCCAGGAAGGCCGTACCCGTGGTCTTGATGCGGTCAAAGATGGCTTCCACCCGATACTGTTTCTGATCGACGCCGCCCTCCTCGTTAATCATGGTATTGCGATGGAATCCAGTAGCAATTTTCTGTTTCAACGTCGCATTGGGCAGCAAGTCCCCGGCAAGCTGTTCGATTACGAACTGGTCAAAGGGGAGATCCTGATTGAGGGCCTGGATGACCCAATCGCGATACCTCCAGATCACCCGCGGCCGATCAAAGCCGAAACCATTCGTGTCGGCGTAGCGGGCCACGTCGAGCCAATCCCGCGCCCAGCGCTCGCCGTAATGGGGGGAGGCCAGGAGCCGATCCACCACCTTGTCGTACGCCTGGGGACTTTTGTCCGTCAGGAAGGAGTCCACCTCCTCGATGCTCGGAGGCAGACCGATCAGGTCCAGGTTGAGGCGGCGGATCAGGGTCGCTCGGTCGGCCTCCGACGAAGGCGGGAGCCCTTCGGTTTCGAGCCGGGCTAGAATGAAGTTGTCAATCGGATTCCGAACCCAGGAAGAGTTCTCTACCGGCGGGACCGTGGAGCGGCGAATCGCTTGAAATGCCCAATGATCCGAGCGAGGCGACGGCGACGCTGGCGACGGCACCGTCTTGGGCCAAGGGAGCCCCAACTCGATCCAGCGCCTTAACACGGCAATCTCCTCGGTTCTCAACTTGCCGGTAGGCGGCATTTTCAAATCCCCCACCTGCATCACGGCTTGGATGAGACGGCTGTGCTCGGGGTCTCCCGGCCGGACAGCCGGCCCGCGATTGCCCCCCAGCAGGATCGACTCCCTGGATTCGAGCGATAAACCGCTGGTGCTGTTTGCGTGGCTGTGACAGGCCAGGCAATTCGCATGGAACAGCGGACGAACCTCCATCTCGAAGAAATGGAGGGCTTCCTGAGTGAATTCTTCGGGAGCGCTGGTCGGACCCTCCTGACCCCTGACAGGAGCTATCCAAGCCAGTAAGAATGCCAGCGCCATGCAAAGCCTGCTGGGTGGATTCCTGAACATCATTACTCCGCCGACCGGGATTTTCTAATGGACCCCGTTGATACTCAGAATCATACGACAACAGGGCGGGCGTTTCAATTTCCTTTTGATAGTTGATAGTGCCTGGGCGCGTGATCTGGTTCCGATAGATGCCGTACACCTGACAGGGGAGGGCAAAGATCCCTGTCTGCGTGTCCGCACCGGCAGGGAGATGAATGACGATAGGCGGGCTCCACGATGAGAGTCCGCGCCAGGGGAATGCCCAAGTCCGGGAAGCGGTCGCGGGTCGGCGTGGAGGTGTTCGGTGGCCGTTCGGGAGGTGCTCGGCGCGCGCGTGGAGCACGGCTCGAATGCAGAAGAAGTACTAGATGTTGTGCACGTCCTCGTTTGATGTCGTTTTTGCTTGACAGCCGTATGCGGGCCTTGCTCATACTGGCATCGTAGTAGGAAGGAAGGCGCCGCGGCAGACGCTTGGGGATGATGGAGCGGCGGCGAGAAAACGGAACGGACGCTGCGGACTCCTCGGTCCCGCAGTGACGAGGAGGGCGGCGGATGGCCCGAGGCACCCGCTGCTGCCCCATGAGAAGTTGCACCACCTCACAACTGAACTCGTTCCGATAGATGCCGTACACCTGACGGGAGAGTGCCAGGATCGAGATGAAGGCGATAGGCTGGTTCCACGATGAGAATCAGGGGAGCGATCGTACCGCAGGCGGGGAAACGATCGTGGGTCGGACCTTCCGGTGGGCCGGCTCATCCCAAGGGGAGCCGGCGGGCTCTTACCTTCAGAATGCAAGTCCGGCAAGGGGAGCAGGCAGATGAAGATGCTGAACGACAAGGTAGCCATCGTCACCGGTGGCGGCTCTGGGATCGGCAAGGCGATTGTACGCGCATTGGCCGGCGAGGGCTGCAAGGTTGTCATCGCAGCCCGAAACGGTGAGCGCCTCCGGGCTGCCGCGAATGAGCTGGGCAGGATCGGACCCCAGATCGTACCCATTCCGACCGACGTGACCGATGAAGCCCAGGTCAAGGCGTTGTTCCATCACACGATGAAACGGTTCCGCCGACTGGATATTTTGGTGAACAATGCGGGCACCTTCGAGGATGGCCGCGTGGACGAGCTCTCGCTGGCCGTGTGGCGGAAGGTCATTGACACCAACCTCACGGGGGCGTTCCTCTGTGCCCGCGAGGCGTTCAGGATTATGAAGGACGCCGGGGGTGGCCGCATCATCAACATCGGCAGCATCTCGGCGCAGATGCCACGCGCGCACTCCGCCGCGTACTCGACCAGTAAGTTCGCCTTGACCGGCCTCACCAAATCGACGGCGATCGACGGCCGAAAATTCGCCATATCGTGCAGCATCCTTCATCCGGGCAACACCGTTGTGGAGCGCCGCGCCGAGGGCCCCGAACCGATGATCCCGGCCGATGGAATGGCGCGCACGGTGCTGCTCATGGTGACGCTGCCACCTGACGCCAACCTGTTCGAGGCGATTGTGCTGCCCGTAGAGCAGCCCTACCTGGGCCGGGGCTAGCCAGGAGAGCTTTATGGATACCCCTTGTTTCGCACGGCGATTGGCCTGCAATCGCATCCCTTCTCACGCGCAGAGGCCGTCCGCCTTCCGGTCGCTGACGGTTGGGATCATGGGTTTCATAGCCGTTCTGGGCACGGCAGTTGGGGTAGGGAAGTCTGATCGTCGCGACCCTGGCAGAAGCTCTCCCGTCGCCATGGTGGAATCTTCCAGCGAAGCCAAGAAATACTGGCCGCGCTGGCGAGGGCCTTCCGGTCAGGGATTGGCCGAGTACGGCAGCTACATCGACACCTGGTCAGACCAGGAAAACGTCCAGTGGAAGGTCGCGTTGCCGGGAAGCGGGAACTCTTCGCCTATCATCTGGGGGGATCGAATTTTTCTCACGACGGCCTACGACAACGGACGACGGCGATCGATTCTCTGCCTGCGACGTTCTGACGGTAAACGGCTCTGGGAGACCTTCGCACCGGAGACAATGCCCGAACGTGCCAACCAGAAGAACGGTTATGCCTCGGGCACTCCAACGACCGACGGGGAGCGGGTCTATGCCTATTTCGGCAACCACGGACTCCTGAGCGTGGACTTGGAGGGGAAGAGAGTCTGGCACCAGAGCTTCGGTCCGTTGGACCCTTATCATGGGTCGGCCTGTTCACCCTTGCTGTACCGTGACCGAGTGATCGTATATCAGGATCACCGGGGGCCTTCCAGCTCCTTCGTGGCCGCCTTCGACAAGCTCACCGGAAAGAAGCTCTGGTGGACCCAGCGCGAGGAACGGGTCGGTTGGGGATCGCCGGTGGCCATCCGGGTCGGTGACCGCGAGGAGATTATCGTGAGCAGTCACAAGCGGGTTTATGCTTACCATCCCGAAACCGGAAAGCAGATGTGGAGGTGCGAGGGCAATCTGGTAGAAGTCACTCCGACGCCCGTGGTGGGGCACGGGCTACTCTTCTGCAGTTCCGGGCGGGCGGGTCCGACGTTGGCGATTCGTCCCGGTGGGTCGGGAGACGTGACCGACACTCACATCCAATGGAAGACCTCCAAAGGGTCGCCGTTTATCCCCTCTCCGCTGCTGTACGGGGATTACCTGTACCTGATCAACGACATGATGAGCATTGCCACTTGCTACGAGGCGAGAACCGGGAGATTGATGTGGCAAGGGCGGTTGGGCAAGGCGCAGCGAGAATCGTTTTCCGCCTCCCCCGTGGGGGTGGACGGCAAGGTGTTTTTCACGAACGACTTGGGAGAGACTTTCGTCCTGAAGACCGGCCCGGAGTTCAAGCTGCTCGGGATCAATCGGCTGCACGCCCGAACCCTGGCCTCACCGGCCCTGGTGGACGGCCGGTGGTATTTTCGCACGGACCGGCACTTGATCTGCATTGGCCAACGAGAGGGTCATGAATCGGAGGGAGGTTGACTTGCCGGTCCTTCGGGGGGTGAATGGATGTCCTGGCGATATTTTCCAAGTTACTTACCCGAATGGGCTTGGAGAGATTTTGAGTCTCATGGGTCTGCCGGCTCCGCCCCCTGCCGGCCGCATCAGGCGAAATAGAAAGTAACCCGCAAGAGAAGGCAAAACCAATGGCCGGGGACCGCGGCAACCGCTTCGTGCCGCGATCTGCCGATCAGCCCGCGGCAACCGTCAGAATAAACCGAACTTCAAGCGCAGATACTTCTTGGGGTCCCTGCGAAAATCCTGCGCGAAGGTCTTGAGCTCCTCGGTGGCTGAATTCAGATTCTGGAACAACGAATCATCGGTAGAAAGACTGCCCAGCGTTCCTTCTCCCCGCTCCATCCTCCTCGCGACGGTACTCAGGCCCTCAAAGGTACGATCCATGCGATTGTAGAGCGAAGGGTCGGTCATCAACTTCCCGACAGTTCCCTCGCCCTGGTTGATCCTGCCGACGACGGTGTTGGCCTGCACCAATAGTCGATTTACATTGTCGTAAACGCCGGGATCGTTGATCAACTTGGCGAGGGTACCTTCCCCACTCTCGATTTTATCGAGAACTCGATCCAGACGATTGGCGCTGGAGGTTATCTTCCGGTAGAACGCATCGTCGCTCAGAAATTTACCTGCTGAACCCTCCCCTTTTTCGATCCTGACCACAATCCTCTCGGCCGACTGAGCCATTTGTCCTAGGCGGTTATAGAAGGTAGGATCACTCAGCAGCTTTCCCAGGGATCCTTGGCCCTTCTCGATCTTCTGGGTGATATCCCGGAGGTTGGAGCTGAGGTCCCGCAGATTGCTCAACACATCATTGGTATTGCTCATGATCTGTTTAATATCCGAGGATGGCTGTCCCGGCAACTGCCCGCCGTCGGGCAAGATCGAGCCGGATGGAGTTCCCCGGCTGATTTCCACATACCGATCTCCCAGCAACCCTTCGGATTGGAGCGCGGCCATGGAGTCCGATCGGACGTCGGATTGGAACTGGCGCGCAATGCGCAGGGTGACCTCAATGGCACGCTCGGGTTCCGGATAGGGCGAGAGGGCAACCGACTCCACGTTTCCTACCGAAACTCCGGCCAAGCGCACCGGAGCTCCCACCTTCAGGCCCTGGACACTCGAAAAATAGGTGTTCACACGGTACTTCGGACTGAACAAACCTATCTGGCCGCTGATCAAGAATATCCCCACGGCCAGGGCGACCAGACTCGTGATCACCAGAAGACCCACACGAAGCTCAGCCCAGCGGATTTGTTTTCGTTGCGGCATACGTTTCATCTCCGATCTTAAATTTACTTCTCGGATATTTTAGTGGAAAGATGGTTCCGCGTCAGAAGAATTCAAACCAGAAAATTGCGGAGATAAGGGTCGGAACTCGCCAACAGTTCCCGATCGGAGCCGAAAAAATAGACCGAGCCGTCACGGAGAAGTAAAAAGCGGGTTTGCGCCCGTTGCTTCCCGCCGTCGCGGTTTGCCGGGACGAGCCGGCCCCGTTCAGCATCATAGATGAAATTGGCCAGTACGACACCATCCTGCAATCGGTGGGTCACGAGAAGTGAGCAGACATGGTTCACGTCGCGGAGCTTGACGATCAAGGAGATGATGTTTTGCGCCGTAACCGGGTCCAGGCCCCCGGTCGGAGAGTCGTAGAGCATGATCGGGGGGCGGTCAATCATGGCCCGCGCCAGGGCCACTCGTCTCTTCATGCCCCCGGAAAGCTGGGAGGGAAGCTTGTCGATGGCCTCCTCCATCTCGACGAATCGGAGAACCTCGCGCACGCGCCTCTGGGTGGTCTCCTCATCCAGGTCCTTCTCTTCCTGCAGCCGGAAAGAGACGTTATCCGCAACGGAAAGGGAGTCAAACAGCGCCCCTTCCTGGAACAGAATGCCGATGCGCCGTCGCAGGGGATTGAGATGTTCCTCATCCAGGCGGGTAATCTCCCGGCCTTCCACATAGATCCGCCCGGCGTCGGGCTTGATCAGGCCCACGATGAGCTTGAGCAGAACGGATTTCCCCGCGCCGGTGACACCCAGAATGACACAGGTCTCGCCGTAATGGGCTTCAAAGGAGACATCGCGCAATGCAACTTTGTCCTCGAATGCCAAGGAGACATTTTCGACTCGAAGGGCGGCCGCCCTCTGCTTTGCGGATGGAATTTCTAGGACCTCTGGATGCAAGATCAGGAGAACACGATTCCAATCAGCAATTTCGTGATGAAGAAATCTAAAACCAGAATCAGAACGGAGGCAAACACCACTGCACGAGTGGTGGACCGTCCCACGCCTTCGGTGCCTCCCTGGGTGGTCAACCCGAAGTAGCAGCCCACCAGCGCAATAACGACGCCAAAGACAAGCGGCTTGCTAAGGCCCTGGATCAAATCCTGGTAAGAAAGAGCCTGATAAGCGGAGGACCAGTATTGCGTGGTGCCGAGTCGGGCCACCGAATGGCTGACGAAGTACCCTCCACAAAGACCGAGAAGGTCGGCCAGCACGGTCAACATCGGAAGGCAAATCACGGTAGCGAAGAGTCGTGGACCTACCAGCTTGCGGATGGGATCGGTTCCCAAGGCCCTCATAGCGTCAATCTGCTCGCTGACCTGCATGGATCCAAGCTCGGAGGCCATCCCGGAGCTATTGCGGCCGGCCACCATCAGAGCCGTCAGGACCGGACCCAGTTCACGAACCAGGGAAAGGGCGACCACCTGTCCCATCAAACCCACTTCCCCGAAGGTGCTCAAAGTCTTATAGCTCTGGAGTGCCAACACGGCACCCGTGAAGAAACCCGCCAGGAGCACGATGGGAAGCGAGCCGACTCCGATTACGTCCATTTGACCGACAATGTCCAATGGGTAGCGGGGCCGGCTGAACAGGTTCTTCACCGAACTGGCCAGCAGGCGGGTAGCATCCTGTACTGCGAATACCTTCTCCTTGGCCAGATTATTGAGCAGAGTCACCATGTCATTGGCCCGTCCGGCGCCCGTAACTTCGCCTCCTCATCTTCCTCGAACTGTATTCGCCTCCCTCATTTTAGTCAAGCCGTAGGAGACAGAACACCTCGGAGCACCCCTCATTGGAGACGTTTGCATTTGCCGGAAGGCCGGGATATTCTGAGTTGCATTTTCCAGGTTTTGTAAAGCGGGGAGGATTGGCGTCCTTGATCGACCGATTTCTGCTGGGGGTGGGCATAGCGATCTTTGCCTCGGTGGTGATTTTCGCAGCCGTGCGGTTCCTGCGAGTCCCGAAGCAAAAGAACCTTCCCTTCCGGGCATGGTTGGGATTGGCAGGTATCTTACTGGCGGAATTCCTCTTGTGGATGGGTTCTCAGCCCATCTCGGTATTCTTTACCCCCATAGTCTGGACCGCCTATCTGTTGTTGGCCGATGGGATGCTGGAGTCACTCACCGGTTCCTCCCGAATTCGGCGGGACCCGAAAGGATTCGCCGCTCTGGCGTTTTGGTCCATACCTGTTTGGCTGGTCTTTGAGGCATACAATCTCCGACTCCAAAATTGGGTCTATGTGGGGTTGCCGCTCAGTTGGGAAGTCAGAATGTTGGGCTACGGCTGGTCCTTCGCCACAATTTTCCCGGGTGTCTTTCTGACGACCGACCTTGTCCTGGCACTCGGAATCGTCCCGAAGGCGAAGGGGCCTGGCGTGAACTTTTCCTCGCGGACTCACGGGAAGCTTATCCTCCTTGGACTTGTCCTTATCATCCTGCCGTTGCTGATACCGCAAGAGGCGGGACAATACCTGTTCGGCGCCGTGTGGCTGGGATTCATCTTCCTGCTGGATCCACTCAATTTCCGGTCCGGTCGGCGCTCCTTTTTGAAACAATGGGAATCGGGTGAAAGAGCCCCGTTCTATGGACTTCTGCTTGGGGGTACGGCCTGTGGGATTCTCTGGGAGTTCTGGAATTTCTGGGCCTTGGCAAAGTGGCACTATATATTTCCCATCGGGCAAGACTTCAAAGTATTTGAGATGCCGCTTCCGGGCTATCTCGGCTTCGGGCCGTTCGCCCTGGAGTGTTTCGTCCTGTACGAATTCATCCTTTCCTTGAAGGATCGTCTCTTCCGGTGGGCAACGGAGAAAGACCAGGAAAGGCTCGGAAGAACGGCGGCCGGTCCGGGCCACGTCACGCACCGGTTCTCCGCGCTGCGGTTTTCCGGAGTCCCGCTGTTTGCGCAACTTGGGACCCGGTTTCGGCCTGGGTAATTTCGTCCAGAAGGGAACAGGAATATGGAACACAACGGTAAAAAATTGGCAAACAAGGTTGCCGTGGTGACCGGTTCCACGCAGGGAATCGGGGCCGGGATTGCCCAGATGTTTGCGGCTCACGGGGCCCGGGTGGTCGTGCACGGACGGAACCGCGAGCGCGGCGAGCAAGTGGTAGCCGGCCTTCGGGAACAGGGCGCGGAAGCCCTTCTGGTACTGGGGGACATGAGCCGGGAATCCCATTGCCGCGGGTTGATTCAGAAGACCGTGGACCATTTCGGGCGACTGGACGTCTTGGTCAACAACGCCGGTCTGGTGAATCGCGGCAATATCGACAACACCAGCCTGGAACTTTGGGATAGGATTTTTGCCGTCAACCTTCGCGGCGTCTTTATTTGCTGCCAGGAAGCCGTGCGTGCGATGAGGAAGAACGGCGGAGGCTCCATCGTCAACATCGGCTCGGTCAACGCCTACATCGGACAGGCCAAGCTTCTGGCCTATTCAGCCTCCAAGGGCGGCTTGATGACGTTTACCAAGAATCTGGCCAGCTACCTGAACACCCAGAATATCCGGGTCAATCAGATCAACGTGGGATGGACACTCACGGAAGGGGAAGTCCAAGTCCAATCCGTCGAGGAGGCCAAGGGAGACGCCTGGCTGGCAGAGGCATTGAAAAGCCGTCCCTTCGGGCGGCTGCTGGGTCCGGAGGACGTGGCCTATGCGGCGCTCTACTTTGCCAGCCAGGACAGCGCGTTGGTGACCGGCTCGGCTTTGGACCTGGAACAATATCCGGTGGGCGCTCCCGCTCCCGAATAAGCCCCGTTCGGGAATCAGCAAAGATGGCCACGTCTTGGGCGCCGATCGTTTCGGGCGAACGGAGGGCTTCGCATAGGAGGCTATGCGAGTAATGATCGCCTCAGAAAGGACTCATTTATGTGCCGAGATTTCGTTCTTCGATTTCGTTTCGCGCTGCGCTGGACAGAAACGCGGACCGAGTCATGCCGCGCCGCTTGGCTGCGTCATCGATAGCCTGCAAAAGACCGTAATCCAAGGAGATATTGACTCTTCTGGGCGATCCCTTATCGAATATAACGGGGACGAAACAGATAGCCGCTCCCTCCCGCCATTCCGCAAGGCTCTGGTCGGCCTCGACATCCTGCAGGGAACGCGGCTCTGGAATTTTCTCGCCGTCTTGGGCCATGCCCTCAACGTGGAAGGCGAGCGCTGTGGAGCCGCGACGGATAGCCTCGTCAATGGTATTGCCGTCCGACACGCATCCCGGAAAGTCAGGGAAGCTGATGCCAAACCCAGGCCCGTTGTCTCTGTGAATGAATGCAACGTAACGCATATCGTTCTCCTCTTACTTCCAGCCCGCCTGTTTGTAGATCGAAACAACGGTGCCGCGTTTGATGTCTCGTTTTGGGTGTGGCACCGTCACGCGGCCCTTTTTGACTCGATGCTTGAACTGCCAGTGGCCGCCCTTGACGGCAACGCGAACCCAGCCGTCTTGCTCCAGGAGTTTGATCAATTTGCGGCTGTTTCGCTCCATGTCCAACCCTGTGTTCTTGTGTATCAATATACACAATCAAGGGGTAGGTGGCAAGTCTTTTTGCGTATTTTCCTTATGTAGATAATTTATTTGGGATTGTGCCCCCTTTCCTGTGTAACAGTCTAACCCTTCCTCGCTCGCCGGCAGTTCCACCCGGCAAAGGGCAATTTATTGACAAGGTGGATACGAGGGCCTTATGATGGGCCCAGTAGTGGTTGCTCGGGTGATCGGATGGGAAAGATATAAGGGAGGAACTCCTTGGAACAGGATCCCCAATTCAAGCGACTCATCTGCGAGCTGGGAGCCGCGATTAATGACTCCCTATCGGATTCCGAGCGCGTCGCCCAGATTCTGGAGGAGATTCGCGAAGCAGGGTATGACCTGTTTCTGGTGCTGGAGTTGACCGTCGGCTACAATCGGCGGGGTGAAACCTCTATTATTCACCGCGAAAGAATACCAGCCGACTCTGACAATACCTTTCAAGGGCGTCTGACCCATCAGGACGCCGCCTTCTTGAAATCCCTCCGGATTGGCTCCAGCGAATAAGGTCCCCCATCCCCCCTGACTGACCCCAGAGATAACCCTGTCCCTGGCGGAGATGGTACAACTCGGAAGTGTGCTCGTTCAGAATGATGGGTGACACTCTGGTAGAATGTTGCCATGCAGATTCGAACGAGAGCAGTCTTTCTTAAATGTTTCAGGGAATTCTGATTCGGAATTCGGAGCCGTTATGAAATCAATCTCAGCAAGCCCCCCCCCCCGCGGTCCAAGGCGTGCTGTTAAGGACCCTAGCCCGAGCCGGCTTGGCGGCGGTGATCGTCGCCTGCGCACCGGCGCTCGCCGCTGCGCAGGGTCCGCCCCCTCCTCCCAGCGTGGACCGCGTGAATGCGGTTGGATTTCCGCGCGACCCAGATGGCTACGTCGTAAACGAGGCCATCATCCTGTTGGTCGGTTTCGACGGAGAGGTCGAAGTCACCGGCGCGACGTTCACGCCGGACACGATTCACCCCAACCCGTACCTGGAGATCACGATCGGTGGAAATACCCGGCAGGCTGGCTATTACGCCTGGAGTGCAATAACGGATCTGACCGCGTTGTTCTTCGTTTACCGCGTGCAGGCGGGAGACGTGGATGCCGACGGGTTTCATATGGCTGCGAACGCCTTGAATCTGGGCGGCACCATGATCGTCGAACGCGGCTCGAATCCCCCGCGCGCCGCGAACGTGACGTTCGACGCGCAACGTAACAGCTTCGTCCAAAACCATGTTGACTACAAGGTGAACGGCGCCGCAGCCATCCGGCCCGTGATAAGTAGCATCTCCTATTCGAGCCCCCCGAGTGGCAACACCTTCTATCTCGGCGAGACCATGAAGATCACGGTTGAGTTCAACCGAGCGGTCAACGTGATCACTCATGTCAGCGATCCTCCGAGCTCGACCGGCACCCCCTATCTCCATTTGAATAGAACGTTACCGAGGTCGGACCCGGACCATTGGGGCATCTACCAGCGTATGCTGGACGAGCGGACGTTGTTGTTCGAGGCTACGGTGCTCCCGGGGGACGACCCGGACATTCCAGCCGTTGTGCACCCTGAAGGTTTTATACTGAACGGCGCGCAGATCGTGGACGCTGCCGACGGGACGACGCCGGCGATCGTGGGGTACACGAGGGCCGAACAGCAATTCCCCGGCTGGAAATTTGATGGAAGCCGTCGCCGGCCCCGACCCCGACCCCCCCGACCCCGGTATGAGGAAACGGTGGCGTTCGACCCGGCGAGCTACGGCACGGCGGAGGGTGGCGATGCGGTGACGGTGCGGGTGACGCTGGACCAGACAGGCGACGCCCGGGACGTCACGATTCCGATCACGGTAACCCCGCAAGGTGCGACGGAGGCGGACGACTACACGGTTTCCGGTCTCACCGACGGGACGTTGAGTTTCGCTCCCGGAGAGGACTCCCAGACGTTCACGATCACGGCCAACGAAGACGCGGACCTCGACGATGAGACGATCGAGTTGGGTTTCGGTACGCTGCCGGAGGGAGTGAGCGCCGGCGAGACAGCCACGGCGACCGTCACGATCCAGGACGCTGGCCTGCTGGCCCTGACAGTGGCGTTCGACCCGGCGAGCTACAGCACGAAAGAGGGTGGCGATGCGGTGACGGTGAAGGTGTCGCTCGACCCGCCGGCCGACCGCGAGGTGACGGTCCCGATCACGGTGACCGCCGGTACGGCGGAGGCGAACGACTACATGGTTTCTGGTCTCACCGACGGAGCGTTGCAGTTTGCGGTTGGCGAGGACTCCCAGACGTTCACGATCACGGCCAACGAAGACGAGGACATCGACGATGAGACGTTGGAGTTGGGCTTTGGGACGCTGCCGGAGAGGGTGAGCGCCGGCGAGACGGCCACGGCAACCGTCACGATCCAGGACGCCGGCCTGCCGGAGCTGACGGTGAGCTTTACGCAGGCCGAGTCCACGGTTGCCGAAGGAGGCGAGCCAGCCAGCATCAACGTGAACCTCTCCCCGGCAGCGGACCGCCGGGTAGAAGTGCCGCTGGTGGTAAGACCGCAGGGAGGCGCGACCAGCGCGGACTACGACGGGGTACCGGCGTCGATCGTCTTCGCGATCGGCGCGACCGCGGCCACCCTCCAGGTGGCAGCGCTGGCGGATGAGGAGAATGATCCGGGCGAGAGTATTGTCCTGGGCTTCGGGGACCTGCCGGAGGCGGTCAGCGCCGGCGACCTCTCAGCGACCACGGTGAAGTTCACCCAGCAGCGCAGCGCGGAACAGTTTTCGCAATCGCTGAAGATCATGCTGGCGGCGGTGGCCGGTTCGGTGGCGGAGAGCGCGCAGACGGCGATCCAGTCCCGATTCGAGCGCAAGCGCCAGTTGATGCGGACGAGGCGGTCCGCACGGAGTCCGAACGTTGGAGGAAGCCTGTCGGCCCTGTCTGCCGGCCAGGCAGGAGGTAGCGGGTTCGGATCCCGCCCGTCTCACCACTTAACTTCTTTTTTTTCAGCACCTTTCTTCCTTCCCTCTCATTGCCAAAGACGGAATCGTAAAGAAACCGTCAGAAAATTGGCCCTAGCCGGCCAGTGCCGTCAAGCAAGTCGCGCCGTGCTCGTTCGCCTGCCGGTCCAGCTTCGCCAGCGCTTCCCGCATCATGTTCAGCTTCGCCTGGCTGTAGCGCTTGAACACCGCAGCGTCGCCTTGGCGCAGCATCTGCGTCACGAAATGATCCGCCACCCCCCCGGCGCTGAGCCGGGTCGCGAACGTGTGGCGCAACTCGTATAACGAAAAATGGGGCAGCCCGGCGCGCTTCAGCGTCCGGTCCCACAGATCGCGCACCGTCGTGACGTGCAGTTGGCCCGACCCCATCCGCGGACTCGGGAACAGGTAGTCGGAATCCCCGCTCTGCTTCATCTGCGAGACGAACGCTTCCCGGGCTCTGCCCGTCATCGGCATGTCCGCAATGCCGCTCACCGTCTTGGAATCCGGCAGATGCACCACCCCGTTCTGCAGATCGACCTGTTCCTTGCGCATCGGGATCAACTCCCGATAGGGCCGCAGCCCCATCTCCACCATGATCACGATGACGTTGCGCAGGTACGGCGCTGCAAAGGCTTCCAGCCGGACCTGCTCCGAGGCGCTCAGATAGTGCGGCTTGCGCGTCGTGCCCGCCAAGGGGACCGGAAACTCCACCCCGCTGCACGGATTGACCGCCAGCCGCTGCTTCTTTACCGCCACGTTCAGGATGCGGCGCAGGATGCGGAACTCCTGATGCACGGTGGCCGGTTTGAGCTTGCCGCGCAACTGCAGCCCCAACTTGGTGTGCACCCGTTTGCCGGTGTTCAGTCGGTTCATCAGGTACGCTTCGATCTCCTCCGGGGTGATGTCCGCGAGTCGGTTCGCGCCGAACCGCGGTCTGAGGAACTTCAGCGCGCCGAGGTTCTGCTGATGGGTCTTCTCGCTCCGGAAGGGCGGTTGGGAGCGGTTCGCAAGGAACCAGTCCGCCCACTGGTTGAAGCTGATCCCACCGTCCGGCGCGGCGCTCGGCGGCAGCCCTTCATCGCGAGCCACCAACCGCTTACGCAGCAGCCAGGCGTCTTCCACGGTTTTCTCCCAACTCCTTCCTCTCATTGCGCTTACACGGTTTTGGGGGTTCTGCTTTCGCTCGCAACGCCTACGCCTAGCCCGCTTGATGGGCGAGTTTCCTGACGGTTTCTTGACGGTGGTGGCTGCCACAGACCTGCTCTACCGGCTGCACAGCATCTGGTTGTAGGAATGATTTTCTTGCTGCCATAGTCCCGCTCGTCGTGAAGACGCGCTTCGTCGAGCCGGGGGACTTACCTTCCCTAACCACTGCCAGAACCTTGCCTCCGGCCTGCGCATGGAGCGGCGGACAAAGAGCGCGCAACGGCAACCTGTCGGTCACTGTCATGTCGGCCCTCTGGGCGAATTCGAACTTATGGACTTTATCACATTCGAACCGGAGCGATGGCTTTATGCGCCCTCCTGCCGATATGCTGTCACCACCTCCATGCTCATATCCGCAATGGATGCTGGGGTCTCCCGCTTTGCTTTATCGGAGTAGCGGTAGCCCCAATGTCCACGTTGATGACCTTGAAGCCCCTAGCCAAGCGGACCGTCTGACACATCCACAGCCGCCGGTCGAACGGGTTGTCGTGAACCTTTACATACGGGCAGCCTGCCCCCCAACACATCGCAATCGGTCCGCACGCCAGTAGGGCACACGAGTTGAACAAAACGTCCCCCGGCCAATGTCAAAAGACACGTCAGGGGGTACCGACCACGACCTCACCAGAATCTAGTCCACTGTTGCGAGAATCCCACTTTTACCCCCATTGTGGTAAAGTTGTGCCCACGAGGGAAATTCATCGGGCTGTCGGACGATGAGTTGTTCCTAAGCTGGCCCGTGACTAAAGGATGAGTTCAACGCCCATGTGCGACCCTGGCCGGTTATGCCTTACACCTAGAACTACTAGCCGCTACCGGGGCTTCTCTGGAACCTCCTCGGGTACAAAGCCAATTACGTCTACACCCCGAATCCGGTACTTAAACTGTCGTTCAGGGACCGGCGTGCTTGTTCCGAGTTTCCCAAAGGAGCTGAAGTGAGAGAAACTCATAAGATGTTGCTCGTAAACGACATCTCGTTCGATGTTGACAACCCGCGAATAAGAAACGCCCTAAAGAAGTACGGTGACCAGCTAAACGCCGAGCGTATTCACTTTGCCCTGCGTTCCGCTACAGATAGCTCCGCCAGCGTTTCATCTTATTCTCGCCTCAAGGATTCCATTCTCGCCAGCAAAGGCATTATGACACCGGTCACCGTGATACTCCGCGACACCAAATACATCTGCATCGATGGGAACACTCGACTTGCCATCTACAAACAGTTTCAAAAAGAGGGAATAGAAGGACCATGGACTGAAATCAAAGCGACGGTAGTCGACGATGCCAATCAACGCGATATCGAGACGATTCGTGTGTCCGCTCACCTCGTCGGAGCCCGAGACTGGCCCGCCTATGAAAAGGCACAGTACCTCCACTATCTCCGATACAGTAAATTCATGGACTACGGCGAGATGATCGACCTCTGCGGCGGCAACAAAAAGGACATTGAACGCCAGATAGACGCATATACTGACATGAATGAATTTTATCGTGACGTCGTAGATGACACCGCCTTTCGGATCGACAGGTTCAGCGGCTTCTTGGAATTACAAAAGCCTGGTGTAAAAAAGGCTGTATTTGATGCCGGACTGACTCTGACTGATTTCGGTGAATGGATTCGCGACGGGAAAATATATCGGTTGGAAGACGTACGTGATCTACCTAAGGTACTCCGTAACGACGACGCAAAAAAGGCGTTCATCTCAGGGGGACCGCGGTCCATCGAGCTCGCCGTCAAGCTACTGGACCAACAAGCCGAAAAAGAAACGGGCCAACCAACGGGTAAAACCACCTTAGAGGCCGCGTCCCTACACCAGCTCGCCCACACCCTCGCAAGGCGCATTCACAATCTACCTTACTCCGAGCTACAAATGTTACGAGACCGGACCCGCGACGACGTCATCGACCAAGTCGCGGTACTGGAGGACTTGTCAACGCGACTCCAAGGCCTACTCGACGATGTCTCAAAGTGAGGAGCACAAACAGCTGGTGACACAGGTCGCTGACGCCCTGCGCAGAAGATTTTCTTCGATGTCCTTCATTGTCGACGTGCAACAGCGGCCAGGCGACCCTGTGCCACCGTTAATCGCCGATTCCCGGCCGGATGTTTACGCGACCGACCAAATGGCCTCCTCCACCATCATTGCTGAGGGCAAGACCGTTCACGACCTCGATAACAAGCACACCTACAAACAACTCGTCTCTTTTGCCACTTATCTGGAGCATCGTTCTAACGGTTCCTTGTTCCTTTCGGTAAGTGGCTGCGCCGCCAACCGTGCGAAGACGTTGTTACGGATAGTCCGCGACACCACGTCTGCTGCCCGCACTAATTTCGTCGTATTCGACGGATGTGATTTTTGGACTCTTGCGTTGCCCACCGACACAATATGGCATTTAAACTAAGACGTCCTCCTATCCTCCACGCCAAACAAGAGGCGTACCCTTACCAGATCGACGCTGTGCGTGCCGTCCAGTCCCTGCCGTACGCCGCGATATTCCACGAACAAGGTTTGGGCAAGACCAAGATAGCCATCGACCTAATGTTGCTTTGGCTCAGTGAAGATACCGTGGACACAGTTTTTGTCGTAACGAAGAAGACGCTCGTACACAATTGGGTTGAGGAACTGTCGTGCCACGCCCACGTGACGCCATGCGTTCTTTCTACTAACCGCCGCACCAACAGTATCGCCCTCAACGCACCGGTGCTGATTTATGTCGCCAACTACGAAGTTATTGCGTCCAACGTTGCCCTCGTCGGCGACTTCCTCTGCACGTGCCGCGTCGCCGCAGTCTTGGACGAGAGTCACAAAATAAAAAATCCCGGTTCAAATATTTCTCGGTGTCTCCACGCACTGGCTGACGGCTTCCACCGTCGCATAATAATGACCGGCACCCCGGTCGCCAACCGTCCCTATGACATATGGTCTCAGATCAAGTTCCTGGACGGCGGAAAAGCCCTTGGGTCATCGTTTCTCGACTTCAAACGGAGCCTCGACTTACCGACCACATCCGCCACGGCATCGAGGTACGCAGACCACGTCCTGCCCGTAATGCGTCGAATAAGGCACTTCTCAATCCGTGAAACGAAACGCACCGCGGGTTTGGAACTCCCGGACAAGACCATCTTGACACATTCTGTACACCTGACCCGGCAACAAGCCGAGATCTATTCTCACTACAGGTACAACTTGCGACACAACCTTCGCCTTGGTACTACCGTTGTGACCGATGACGCGGACGCAATCCTCAAACGGCTCTTACGACTCGTACAGTGTGCTTCCAACCCTGCCCTTTTGGACCGGACATACAACGAAGTTCCGGGCAAGTTGTTGAAGCTACGTGAATTGTTGGACGACATCGACCTCGGCACCCACAAAGCAATCGTGTGGACCACTTTCGTCGACAACGTAGACTGGATCGCTCGAACCCTTGAGCATCTCCTCCCTGAAAGAATACACGGCCAAATGCCTGTAGTTGCCCGAAACGCCTCAATTACGCGTTTTAAGACAAACTCCGCATGCCGACTACTCGTTTCCACCCCTGGCGCGGCCAAAGAAGGCTTGACGCTAACTGTGGCCAATCACGTTATATTCTATGACCGCGGTTTCAGCTTAGATGACTACCTGCAGGCACAAGATCGAATCCATCGGATATCTCAAACCGAGAATTGTTTCGTCCACAATCTGATCGCTAAAGACACAATCGACGAATGGGTTGATGCCTTGTTGACCGCTAAGTTTCAGGCCGCCCGACTGACCCAGGGCGACGGTACGCGTAGCGAATTCAACGAACACTTTTCGCACGACCTCGCCGCGTCACTCGCTGAGATACTCAGTTAACTAAGACAACCCAAACTGCTGTGGGAAGTTCCCTATGAAACAAATGAAACTGTTGAAAACAACGATAGATCTTGGCGACGACTACATCGACGTTTACCAACTCCGGTTTCTGAAGGACAACCCTCGCGTGTACGCCTGCACCCACGGGCACCCGAACTTCGACAACTTGATAGACGAAGAGCAACAAGAAGTCATCTTCGATAACCTAATCCGAGAGGCCAGTGTTAAGAAATTGATGCCGGAGGTCCGACGGCATGGCGGTTTAATCGAGCCGATATTGATCCGCCACGACACCATGGAGGTAATTGAAGGCAACTCCCGTCTCGCTGTATACCGCCTTCTTTTGATGGAAGACGCGCCGGGCGAGTGGAACCATATCCCGTGTGACATCGTAAGCAGCCTTACCGAGGAGCAACAGGCGGCCTTCCTGAATCAAATACACGTAAAGGGCAAATCGCAGTGGTCGGCGTACGAGAAGGCTAACTTCGCGTACGTCCGTAAGGAAAAAGGGTATACCTTGTCCCAAATTGCGAACCTATTTGGAGAGTCGGAGCCCACCATCCGGACCAGAATCAAGGCCATTGAAACCATGAAGGGAAACAACGACGGGCAAAGGTCTCACTTCAGTTACTATGACGTCTTGGTGCGCCACCCCGAGATTTCGAGAAATCTCTACGCTAAACCCGCCCTTCGTGATCGTCTCTTGAAGATTATTCTCGACCTGGGAAGTGACGACGAAGACACCGCTTTCACGGCTCAAGAACTCCGGGGAAAGCTGCCAGTAGTTCTGAATAAACCCAAAATACTGAAGAAGTTTATCGCCGGAACTGTTGATCTCGATAACGCGTATCAGAGTGCCAAGATCAACCGCGTGGAAGAACGAGTAAGGCAAGCGAGAAATCTCTTGCAAGACGTCTCGAAACAAGATGTTGTCCAATTGGACAGTAACAACCGCAATGCACTGAAACAAACCGTCAAGAAACTATCTCGAGAAGTTGACCGCATCGAAGGAATGCTTGGGCTGGGAAGCAATGGCTAACTACAATGTCCTCTTGATAGAACCGAACTACCCGAACAAATACCCCCCGCTGGGCCTAATGAAATTGGCGGCCTACCACGGCCCCAACGGGCGGGGCGACCGAATCCAATTCATAAAAGGACCGGCGAAAGATGTGCTCCTTGAATCGTGGGACCGCGTCTACGTCACAACCCTGTTCAGTTTCGAGTGGTCGCGCACGGCCGCCGCAATCGACTTTGCCATACAAGCTGCAGGCAACCAGTCGGAACGCGTGTTCGTGGGGGGGATAGCCGCTTCGCTGATGCACGAAGCGTTTGTCCGGGAGCCAAGCTGGGCGGGCGTGCGGTTCATCAAGGGCCTACTCGACGGTCCTCCTGCCGTTGCGCTACAGCTCTCGGCCGAGGATTACGAGTTCGGGGCGGATGATCTGAGCGGGACGCCGATCGAGGAACTGACCCCTGACTACTACATCCTCGACCAGATTGACTACCGTTACCCTGTGCATGACGCTTATTTCGGCTACGCCTCGCGCGGCTGCGTGCGGAAATGCGCCTTCTGCGGAGTACCCAAACTAGAGGGTGCGCAGCGGGAAATGCCACCACTTACAACGCTTGTCGATGGAGTCAACAGGCTGCACGGGACGAAGAAGGACCTCGTGCTGATGGACAACAATATCACGGCGTCCGCACGTTACCAGGAGGTGATTGCCGAAATCCGCGACCTTGGCTTCACGCCGGGAGCGAAACTCAAGCGCGATGGAAGGCTGCCGTTGAAACGCCGCGTCGATTTCAATCAGGGCGTGGACGCACGCATCCTTGTCAAGTCGCCGATGTTCCTGCGAGAGATGTCCACCATCTGCATCAGTCCGTTGCGCATCGCTTTTGATCACATCGGTGTTCGCAAGGTCTATGAAAAAGCCATTCGTATGGCGGCCGACAATAACATCACCTCCCTGTCTAACTATATGCTTTACAATTTCATGGACACGCCTGCAGACCTCTATGAGCGAATGCGGCTCAACATCGCTCTGAACGAGGAACTGGGAATCCGCATCTGGTCATTCCCTATGCGTTATCAGCCTGTAACTCTGAAAGACCGCTCACATGTAGGCAAGAACTGGAACCGCTATTACCTGCGCTCATTCCAAATTATGCTACAGGCGACCCACGGAATCGTCAGCGGCAATCCGTCTTTCTTCCTGCGAGCTTATGGCGAGGATAAGCGGGCATTCGAGCAACTGTTGAGTCGTCCGCAGGCGTTCATTTTCCACCGTGAGTATTATGAAAACGGCGCTGGGTCTCCGGTACGGGATGAGTATGAGGCGCTCCGCCGCCGCCTGTCCAAGAACCAGGAACAGGAATTGATACATCTTCTTTCCGGACCAGTAGAAGCGAAAGGGCTTCGTCGGGAACATTACCGGCGGCTAGCGGGCGACCCGGGTGTTGACCCGCTCATTCAAAGGACTCTGCAATTCCATATGCTGGGCACGAATGAGAACTCCAAAGCGGAACGTGGCCAAGTCTTACACTTGTTCCCAGAGTCCAACCCGGACCCGGTTATGCCAGAAGAGGATGAGATAGTGGAGGATGCAGGCCTGTTTGACCACGAGCACGGGCTGGGGCAGAACGGCAAGCTCTGCGTCAAGACGGCGAACTGAATATTACTCTGGGGAGGGCGAAATGAGTAACCTCGACGCGCCAGCGGCGATGGTGGGCGGTGATATTTTGAGTCTCGTCACTGCTGGCATGTACAACAACCCGCTGGCCATCTATCGCGAGTACATCCAGAACGTAGCGGACGCGTTTGCCGCCACCGGGTACGCGGCGAGTGGGAAAGTCGAGGTCTACATCGACCCAGCCGGGTTGCGCGTTAAAATTCGCGACAACGGGCCTGGATTGTGTCACGAAGCAGCAGTTCAGGCGTTGCTGCCCATCGCCCGTAGTCAGAAGCAGCGAGGAATCGACAGAGGGTTTCGTGGAATTGGTCGCTTGTCGGGGCTCGCATTCGCCGAGTCCGTTACTTTCATGACACGCGCCAGGAGCGGCCAACCACTCACTCGCATCGTCTGGAACGGTCCCAAACTCCGAAACTGCATTGCTTCGACGACAGACACGGGACGCGCGATTCGGGAGTCTGTGAGTGTTGAAACCTTGCCTGGGTCGGAATGCCCCGCACATTTCTTCGAAGTCGAGGTCGGCAACATTGGACGACACGCAGCTGGGCTGATACTAAACCAGGAAGCCGTCCGCACCTACATCGGCGAAGTTTGTCCCGTTCCAATGGCTCAGTCGTTTCCATTTGCCTCGAGAATTAAAGCACTTTGCGGAGAGACTGCCCTTCCGCTGGAAATGCAAATCGTCCTTAACAGTGACCCAGCACCCGTAAAGCGGCCGTACGAAAAAACGATTCGATTTTCGGAGGACCGGAAGGACCGCTTCACTGAACTCCAGGAGGTTCATATTCCTTCCATGGACGGTAAAGGAAGCGCAGCCATCGGCTGGGTGGCTCATTCATCCTACCTTGGCGCAATACCAAAAGAGGCTAGAATCCGAGGCGTTCGAGCTCGTTCTGGAAACATCCAGATTGGCGATGAGACCGTATTCGATCGCCTCTTCCCGGAGGAGCGATTCAACCGCTGGTGCGTCGGCGAGATTCACATCGTGGACCCGCGCATCATCCCGAACGGGCGACGTGACTACTTTGAACCGGGACCACAAACCCGAAACCTTGAAAACCAGCTCGGCGCCGTCATACGTGGAATAGCGGCTCAGTGCCGGAAGGCATCAGCAATGCGCAACCATGAACGAAAGGTTCTATCTGCGCTATGCGAAATCGAGGAAACCTATCATCTTGCCGGATCCGGCTATCTATCCCCTGAAGATGCAAAAGCTTTGGTTAAGCAGGTGTTAAATCGTATCCCGGATATCCGGCACAACATAGGCTTGATGAACAGCCATACCGGAGCACACATCGAGAGGCTGGATACTGTGGAAGCGAAGCTGGTCAACTTTCAAGTTCGGCGTGGTCGCCTTCCGTTCGGAAGTATCCCGACATCGGAGATATCTATCTACCGTAGGGTCTTCCAGGCCTTAGCGTTGATATCTCAGTCTCCGCGCACTGCAAAGGAAATGATCGAAGCTGTCCTGACGCAAACTTAACTTGCGGTCATACAAGCATTTGCGGCGGCACTACATAGCTTCGTATCGGCAAATTGTGCCGCCTTCCAGAGGGCGGCGAGGTTCGCATTAAGAGAACGAAGTCCGGCTGTGGGACGCTGGAGGTATTAGATATGGCCACTGCAAAGGCAGCTTACCTAGAGAAGTAAGAACGCCATCAAGCCGCGAGAGAGGTTCGAGCCGCTCTGAAGATAATGCATGAGGGTTTACGCAGCGGCGAGAGAAAGAGGTGACGCTCCGGCCGGTACTGACCGGGGGCGAGCCGATTCATCCCCGTATGCGGTAGGAGTGGGCAATGACAGGCAATTTGCACCAACAGCCTCCGATTCCAGGGCTTATCCGGGAACCAGAGATCTCTAAAGAACTTCGCATCCGACGCTCACAATACGTATTTGTAACGGTCCCAAAAGCGCGTATCTCTGAGTACGAAGATGACGGTTGGGAGATAGTCAAAAAAAACAAGAAGTCTTGCAGAATGCGAAAGCCCAAGTCTCACGATGTCCTCCTGGAGGACCGCACATGGGTGATGTTGGCCAAACTGCAATGGACATGGATGAACAAGGACCGGAATTTACGGCTGGCCCATGCCAAAAACGAGAAATACAAGGGAAAACAGATTGATGTATTCGCAGCAGATGACGAAACTGCGATCATCGCTGAATGCAAGAGCGCTGAGGAACTAAGAACGGCATCAACACCGTTTGCAAAGGATATTCATGAGATTTCGGACATAAGAAGAGGCGTGAATGATAACCTCCGCAAAGCGTTTGGAACGAAGCACAAGACGGCATGGTTGTTCCTTACGCACAACCACAGGGTCGGAGAGGTCGATCAGGAGCTCTTCAAGAAGAAGAACATCTTTCACATTCCAGAAGACGAACTCTCCTATTACGAACAGCTCGTTGAGCACCTAGGGTTAGTCGCCAAGTATCAGCTGTTTGGCCGACTATTCAAAAACCAAAAAATCCCAGAACTGGACACGCGCGTACCAGCTCTGCGTGCGAAGACGGCTGGTCATGTCATGTACTCATTCCTGATCGAACCAGAGCTACTCCTCAAGATCGGACACGTGCTGCACCGAACTCCTGCTACTAGCAGCGGTCTCAGTAAATACCAACGGCTAGTTAACAAATCGAAGCTCAGGGAGATTCAGCGCTTTATAGAAAAGGAGAACGGTTTCTTTCCAAACTCTATCATCCTCAATATTCGAGAGTCGAACCTGCGCTTTGACTTAGCTGGCGGAGGGGAACATGCTTCTAAAACCAACTTGGGGATACTGCACCTCCCTCAGATATATAACAGCGCAATGATCATTGATGGTCAGCACCGGCTGTTTGGGTACGGTCAGACAGAAGAACGTCTCACTCACATGATTCCTGTTGTGGCATTTTCGAACCTACAGGGCCATGACCAGGCCGACATGTTCGTCACGATCAACGCCAAGCAAAAGAGCGTCCCGAAGAACCTGTTGATGACGTTAAAGGCGGAGTTCGATTGGGACTCCAACGTTCCGAGCGAGGCCAAACGTGCGGCTGAGGTCAAACTTGTTGAACAGCTGAATGACCGGCCAGACTCAGTTCTCTACAAGCGGATTGTACTCTCAGAAGAGAGTATGAGCGAGGAGCGTTGTTTGACACTGCGCTATCTCCAGAACGAGGGACTGAAACGAACCGAGCTGCTGGCGACAGTGCGACGAGGCCAGCTTATTAGGGGGCACTGTTGGGCCGGGAATTGGGAAAAGACAGTCAAGAAGGGTTATCGACTACTGAACGTGTGTTTTGAAACACTCCAAGGCTTCGTTGAGAAGCAGTGGAAGAAGGGCAGTGGTCCAGGTGGCTTCGTCGTAACGAACGCTAGCATAGCCGCCTTGGTTATTGTGATTGACGAAGTGTTGACGCATTTGGTTAAGACGGAAGGACTTAATCCGAAAGCTCTGACGATAGAGCAGATCCACAAGGCTATGGCGACGTACTTGAGTTCGATGGGTCAGTTCCTGAAATCGCTTGACCAAGTCAAGATCTCAGAGATGAGAAGTTTCGGTGGGGGCGGTGCGAAGATTCAGATCGCACGCGAATACCAAAATGCGATCAATTGCGACGATGAAGATTTCAAGCCTGAAGGGTTTGCCCAGTGGAAGAAGGAGAGCACCCGGCTGTTCAACGAGAAGGTCAAACCACTGTGCGAGAGGTTAAACACGCGCCTTAGCGGGTACGTTAGGAAGAAGATGAAGGAGGCATACGGTGAGGAGAATTGGCAGAAGGAACTTCCACCTGAAGTCGCGAAAAAAGCGTTTGAAAGGAGGGTGTCAGAAGGCTACAAAGAACCCCTAGAAAACTACGTAGATCTTGCTGATTACGAGAAAATTATCGAGAAGAACAGCAAGGCAGTATTCAACATCGATGTATTTACAGCACCCGGACAAAAAGGAGGGAGTAACAGGAAAAAGTTGGCATGGTTCGCGTCACTTTTGCGAGTTAGGAATAAGATATCGCATCCAGAGAGGGCCTCCGTGACGGAAGAAGAGTACGAGACCATTCGGAAACTCGATACTTGGTTGTCTCCACAGCTCGGCGAAATCACCTGAGAGGCGTGAAGTGATCTCCGGAGCTGATCAAGTGAGGTCAAAAACTCTTGAATTTATAGCGGCTGGCCAAGTAATCAAGAGCGCCCATCTTCAGTCGGTGCCGTGGTCCTCTACCGCCAGCCACTCCGAAGAAAAATAGGTCGTCGGCGAAGGGAGGAGGAGGCGAGATTGGTCCGACAAAACGTGGAAAAGGCGTGAAAATCATGGGTATCGTGGACCGTCATGGGTTGCCGCTGTCAGTCAGCACACACGCGGCGAATCATCATGAAGTGACGCTGGTTCAATTGAGCTTTGATTTTTACATGATTGAAGCGAATCCGGAGAATCTGATTGGAGACCGGGCCGTTGTTATCGCTCACAGCATCGTGCAAGGTTCCTGCATATTCGCCGAGGGGAAAGGGCAGTGCCCTATCCCCTGGTATAATCGGGTCCATGATCCTCAAGATCATTACGGGATTGGCGTTGCTTCTTATGCTTCAGTCCGCACGGGCGGAAACCATCTCCGGGCCAGCCCGCGTCATCGACGGCGACACCTTGGAGATTGGCCATGAGCGTGTCCGCATGGTGGGGATCGATGCACACCGGAAGCAAAACAGCGTTGTGACCGTCGTAACGCGGTAATTTGGCCCTGTGGCGTTGATGCTACGCAGGCATTGCGCGATAAGATCGGCGATGTAGAGGTCCGATGCGAATACACGGCGCGGGATCGCTATCGCCGCATCCTGGGAACGTGCTTTGCTGACAGGGTGAACCTATCGGCATGGATGGTGCGGAACGGATGGGCCCTGGCCTATCGGCGCTACTCCACTGAGTACATCCAGCAGGAAGCCAAGGCCAAGGCGGATGGCATTGGATTATGGATCGGAGAGTTCATCAATCCCTGGGAATGGAGAAAGGGAAAGAGGTGAGAAAATGACAATAGAAGAACTTCGTAAGGGGATGGGGGATCGGTTCGATCAACTGGCAGAGGAGATGAGGCCCGCCAGGGATTCATCCAAGTCAACCAGAACTTTCAGGAGGTATGGCGACGTTTAGACAGGCTGGAAGGTAAGCCACGGAAACCAAACTCCGGGTCCAGCCAAGAATCTACGTCTCCGAGTATTTCCGCCAAATCACAGGATTAAAAGTTGAGGTGATCTATGAGCAGTGAAGAAGAAGCGCAAGAGGTAGATTTCATTGATGAGTGTATAGCAGAGATGGAATCTAACCTTTCTGAGATTGAAACCGACCCCTCTGGCACTAGGATTTACTTGGAAAATATCAAGCAGTCTCTATTTCAACTTAAGAAGCATCGAAAGGATTGCATCGCCATTGGGAAAGGGATAATTGGTTATGAATCGCAGGACTGAAGGTGATCCAATGAGCAAACCCGACTTGGGAAAGAAGAATTTGCCAAAGCCCCGAACTATAGAACTGGTCCGCCGCACTCACCAGCCGACCAAGGCCGAGATGGAAGAAGAGCACCCACCCGTCTCGTTTGCGCACCATGGCTTATTCTCCCATGTTCCCCAGACAAGATAGGAACACCGGCCGCCAGCGGCTTTGGGGGAAACAGAGTCTCGGCATTTGCGGCGGGAGCGATCTTCGAGTTGGTGGGCCGGGGCATCGGATGACTTTCAATCTTTTATGGCGAGGCGGGGGAAAATGGATGCTTCTTCACATAGTTGTCTTATCGCCTCTGGATCTTCCATGAGAGAAAAAAGCTCGTGCCCAACACGGATACGTACCTCGGTTCCAAGTCCCACCAAGTATTCCAATTCGTGCTCCTGGTAGTTTGGTTCCACCACTGTTTTCTCGTCGTTTTCGGTAATCCTGCGCAGGACGTGCTCAATGCCACCATGAGTGAAATCGTTAAGAATCTTCTTGTTTGCCATACTCTCACGAATCCAAGCCGCATGAAGCTTTGCTTCATCGTGGTCGTCCATTGCCTGCAATAATTCTGAATGCGAGGGCCACTTTCCATTGCGGACTGTCTTGACTTGTTCATTAGAGGCGCATCGCAATATCCAGATACCACGAACAAAACTTTCGAGAAGAGGTCTCGCAAGCGTCCAGGCTGGCCCCGGAAGGTCGCGCTCCAACAAAACGATAGTCGCGTCAGCGACATCCAGCGAGTGTTGGAGAAGGCATACCCCCCCTACACTCGTTTCTTTAGACGGGAAGTTTCTGCCGTTTGTCTTTTTGTACAGCCAACATGCCAAGTTCTTGGCTTGTGAAATTGCCTGATTTAGATGCGCGTTCACGCGGTCCTTCCCTGTAGCGGTTGAAGTTTGGCGCGCAGAGCTTCTTCGAACTCCCCACGTTTGACTGTTTTCGCCGCCAGCAGCTTGTCACTGGAATCCTCAAGCGACAGCACTTCCCAATGCAAAGCTTCGAGCCGGTATTTGTCGGATATCTGCGGGACCAGCCAGATGATGTCCCCTTCGTCCAAATCCTGACTCACTTTCCGGCTTGGGCCGCCGATGGCCTCAAAAAACGGCATATCAACGGCCACTGCCAGCTTAGTACCCCAACGGCGAAGTGTGGGGGCCTTGACTTGGAGTTGTGGCATGAGCCGCTTTGCGCTGGACGAGCGCCAATCAGGTCGCCGCACCGCGTTCGGAGACGGCGGAAGCTTGTCCGCATCCAGGGCCAAGCGCTCAAATTCGGTTCGCATTCCCGTGCCGGAGAAATATACGGCTTGGATCTCAAGCCCGAACCAGACGAAACCCTTGTTGCTGTTCGCCAGCACCAAGTCTATGCGACCCGCTGGTCTGCCCGTAGACGGCGAGTGCATGAAGGGAACTTCCCGCGCGAGAAAAGCCTCGGCTTCGACGAAGCCGACCACCTGCGCAAGCCATTTTGGAACAAGGTTGCCTTGGTCGAACCTGTGAGGGCAAGTGATCACCGGGGTCCCGGACCGTTCCCCGATGCGGTCCTCGTGAGGCGCTGGCCGCCTGCGGTAATGCTGGATCGAACAGACACCACCTTTCTTTCGGCATGGAATGCCGCCCTGTTGAAACGGACAGGTCGGGGGGACTGCATCCGGGTCCAAGGCGACCCTGGCAAGTGCTTGGCGACGGTCGGGGGGCATATGCGCAAACGGTACCCCGTACCATTCCGCGATGCCGTATCGCACTTTCATGAGAACAGCGGCTCTCGCGTAATCACGAGTTCCGACAGGTGGTTATGATGAGCGTTCTTCATCTGCACCGATACCGCATGAAACCGGTGCCGACGGATCAGGTCCACAATCTCCGGGGCGCAATCGTAGGTCATCAGGAAGTTTGAGCCACGACGCGCCATCGTCTCGAACAGCCCAGCATGGTCGATGTCGTTGTGCGTATAGAGCCGCGACCCCGCGCGCTTCCCGCCGGCCGTGTAGGGGGGGTCAAGGAACACCGCCGCCGAGCGGCCCCAACCGTGAATCAACGGCCCCAGTAGCTGCATTCCGTCGGCTTCGCAAAACGTGATCTTGTCCGCATGTTCCCTGATGACTGCCAACCGGGCGGCTAGCGTGTCCGGGTACCAGCGGGATTGGATGCCCTTACCGTTCTCTCCGTTCTTGGTAAAGGATGCTCCCGGCGCAAGAATGCCGGACTTGCGAGTTCGATTGAGAACCAGCGTCCGAAAGCCATGTTCGTCCAGGCTATGCATACCTTTACTCGCAAGCTTGCTCACTCGGGAACGAGTGAGCTTGAACTGCCGCACCCGTTCGGCCAGCGTCGTGCCATCCCGTAGCACCACATGCCAGAAAGCCGCCACATCATGATCAATTTCGATCATGATGCACCGATCAACCAGCCCCTCCACGACTGCCGTCAGAGAGACAATCCCGCCGCCGGCGAACGGCTCGACCAGCACAGATGGTTCCGTTCGAGCCAGCCACTCTCGGATATGGGGGACTAGCCATGTC
Source organism: Terriglobia bacterium (assembly GCA_965222885.1). Taxonomy (GTDB): domain Bacteria; phylum Acidobacteriota; class Terriglobia; order UBA7540; family JAPUME01. The sequence continues at coordinate 2,534,274 of OZ244973.1, read as the reverse complement.
TTCCCGCCGGGATATCGCAGAGGACTCCGTTGCGGCACCGTCGAGACGTTGACCGCAGGGACCCGGGACAAAGGGAAGGGGGTCTCAACACTCATACTTTCCTCCAATCCGTTCTGCCCATTTTCCCACACTTCTAATCCCAAGTCGATACGCCCAGCGTCTGCGCCCACACGCCACTGTTCTCAGACGGCTATGGAATCGTGCGGGGTGCGATGGCCCAAGAAGTGGTGTTTCGACAGTTGTTCTGTCGAGGGTCGGGTTGCGGGGTGATGTTTTACATCTGCGGTTCCTGCTACCGGGGACAGGCCTACTGCGGGGATGGCTGCCGGAAGAGAGCGCAACTGCAACAACATCGCAACGCCAACCGGAAACACCAGGAAAGCCCGGAAGGACGGCTCGATCACCGGGACCGGCAGCGGGCCTACCGGGAACGGCTCCGCCGCCGCGTGACGGATGCAACTTCCCCCGGCGGTGATCGATCGGGCACCATCAAAAAGCCATTGGCGCAAACGGAAATCCGTCAGTCAGAGGCGGAAGGATTCCGTGCCCGGCCCCGGTTTGGGGGGTCTCGAACTGTCATCCGGCCCGTTTGCATCGTGTGCGGGCGTGTAGGCGTGAGGAAAATCGGCCCGGAGAGGGAGAAAACATGATTCACGAAGGAAAAGAAGAGAACGGCGAGAAATACACATCGGTCGAAACCGAGGAAGAGTTTCACGCGGCGCTGAACCGTGGGAAGAGCGTCGAGTTGACCTGGGAACTCGGAGAGCGGATCGGATTGATGGCCGAGGACGTGGGCACCGTGGAAGAGATCGACGCCGCGAGGTTCGACCCCCATGACTAACCCCGACAAGCGTGGCGGTGAAGCCGGTGGAGGGATTCGGTTCGGAGATCGATGACAGGACGGAGTTTCAGGAGCGACGCGAAGGGGAGGGAGCGGATGGAGAAAAAGACGTTGTGGCAGCGCAGCGAGGACTACGCGAAGAAAGTGAGCGGGGAGATCATCGAACAGATCAAGGCCGGAGTCGCGCCGTGGCAGAAACCCTGGAAGCCCGGCGAGAGCTTCATGCCGCAAAACTTCTCTACCGGCAAGCCGTACACCGGAGGCAACGCGCTTTATTTGATGAGCCGTGGCATCCGCGACGGGCGGGCCGACAACCGCTGGGGAACCTACAACCAGATTGCCGAGGCGGGCGGGCAGGTTCGCAAGGGCGAGAAGGGAACACAGGTGCTTTTCTTCAAAGACAAGACGGCCCGCGCCGTGAAGGACGAGAACGGCAAGATCGTGAAGGACGACAACGGCAAGACCGTATACGACGAAGAGCAGCGGGCCTTTCCGGTTTGCAAGCAGTACACCGTGTTCAACGTCGAGCAGGCGGACGGCTTGCGACTCCCGCCGCGAGAGGGCCAGGGACGCCCGCAATGGGACGCGCATCGAGACGCCGAGAAGATCATCGAGGCGGCAGGGCCGAAGGTGCAGCACGTTCCCGGAGATCGAGCCTACTACCGCGTCAGCGATGACAAGATCGTGCTTCCGGAGCCATCGCAGTTCCCGACCCGGAACGGGTACTACCAGACGGCGCTGCACGAGTGCGGACACTCTACCGGCCATCCGGAGCGCATGAACCGCGAGACGTTGAAAGAGGGCATCGCGGCGGGCTTTGGATCGCCGGAATACGCCCGCGAGGAGTTGCGGGCCGAGATAAGCGCCATGATGACCGGCGAGCGTGTAGGAGTCGGTCACGATCCGCAGCGCGGCGCGGCCTACGTCGAGAACTGGGTTGCGGTGCTCGAAAAAGACCCGCATGAGATTCACCGGGCATCGAGAGACGCCCAGCGGATGAGCAACTACCTGATCGACCGCGCCATCGAGCGCGAGGTTCAATCACCTACCAAGGAGAAAACGGCGGCGGAGTTGACCCATGAATACTCTCACGCGAGAGGGCCGCAGATCAGTCACACCCCGAAGCCGCCCACGCAGCAACCGGCGCAGCAGCAGCGGGACATGGGACCGAACCGGTAACACACGAGCATGTTTGACCCGCGAGACATTGGTGAAGATTCCCGGCAACCGGCGCGGCAGAAACCCGCGCCGGACCACCTCACCCGTGCGCCCCTGGACGAACGGACCAAAGCCGAACACGAGAAGGAACGTGAATGGCAACGCGCCAAGAGCAAGATTTACCGCGACATTCGAGGGAAGCGGGAGCGACAGGGACACCGGCGCGAGTACGATCCCGTCACCAAGCGGGAGCGGATCAAGGACCGGACCGACCGGGCGGTGGCCGACGTGGGAATTTACCGCAGCGTTGCCTACCGCGACGTGGCCGAGGCGCATTTCGATGGACACCCTTACGCGGCGCGGCGGGCCTTGGATCACGCGATCCGCACCGGAGACATGCGGGAGCATGTCGTTGACGGCCCGCAGGGAGGCACGTTCAAGGTGCTGACTCTCACCGAGCAGGGAGCGCGGCGGGCGGAGCGCATCGCGCAGCAGCAGGGCCTCGATACCGGACAGAGAGCATGGAGCGGCATGGTCAAGACCAAGGAGCTGCGGCATGACGTGGCGGTGTTCCGGGTCGCGAGGACCGAGCAGGTGAAGCTGTTGGAGCAGGGAGCGACCATCAAGCGGGTCCGCATTGACGCCGAACTGAAACAGCAGGTGGCGCGAGAGGCGGAAACCGCCAGAGTGAAACACGGCAAGGAAACAGCGGACGCGGCCAGGATCGAGGCGGCGGAAGCGCTGGGGTTGCCCGTCAAAGGTGGGAAGGTCGAGTATCCCGACGCGCAGATCGAATATCACGACGTTGAAGGCCGGACCGGGCGCGTGAATGTCGAGGTCGCCACCGAGCATTACAGCAGCAAGAGTATCGCAGCGAAAGCGGCGGCAGGTTTCGCCGTGCATGGAAGCGGCGGACGTGCAACGGCGAAGGTGGCCAGGACTCTTGGACGTGGCGGCGGATCGGATCAGGGCGGCGGCGGCGGACGCGGCGGGAGCCGCGATGATCGCGGCTCAGTTGAAATCTAACAGGCGGACCCTATGACCCCTTGGAAGATCAGCGTCGGAATCACAGCCACTCTCCTGGCCGTTCTGCTTCTCGTGGCCGGGGAGCGGATCGCATACCTACGGCCCTATGCCGGGACGATCCTTTTCGACTACTGGATACCCATCGCGTGGTACGGCGGCTGGGGACTGGTCACGGTGATGACGCTGATTTACGCCACGGCCCGCGCCTTGGGTCTGACCGATAGCGGCGTGAAGGTCGAGTTGATGGAGCGTTCCATTCGCCGTGGCGAGGGCGGGCAAAGTGAGCTGGCCGAGAAGCTGGCCCAGGAAGAGCGCGGGCAGTTTTCCGGCAGATGACAAGACCACACTTTTCAAATGGAGGAACCATACCATGACGAGCAATCGCACTTGGAAGCGTGGGGCGTTGCTACTCGGCATCATGACACTGACAGCCGGGGAACTTTTGGCCCAAGGCACAAGCCCTTGGCTGGAAGCCGTGGATACTCTGCAACAGGCATTCACCGGACCCATTGCGCGAGGGTTGAGTTTGATCGCCGTGGTAGTCGGCGGCTTGATGTTCGCTTTCGGTGAAGGCGGATCGAAGAAGGCGCTTGCCGGGATCATCTTTGGCCTCGGAATGGCGATGGGCGCGGCCAACTTCCTGGCGTGGCTGTTTTGAGCGGCGGGCATAAAACTTGGAGAGGCTACCCCGCCTTGAGCAAGCCGCTGACGATCATGGGCGTGGAGCGCCGATGGTTCCTTTTGAGCGCCACCTTGGGCCTGGCGATGTGGAACGCCATCAACTCGATTCTCATTGGCGGCGGCATCTTCGCCGTGCTGTATGGAGCCGGATTTTGGGCGTGGAAGCAAGACCCCAACATGCTTGAAATCCTGCGGGCATCCGCCAGGTTTCGCGCCCGCTACGATCCCGGCAAGTGGGCGGCGGAGCCGTGGCACATTCGGTTGCGGTGAGGCGGAGAGCGAATGAATGTGAACAACGAGCTACTGGACTACGAAGCGGCGGGAGCGTTGGCCGAGGAACTGCCCTGGTGGGGTTGGCTTGAAGATGACCTAACCTGTCTCACCCGCAGCGGCGAGCTGCTGAGCATAGGACGGCTCACGCCGAAGGTGCTGGACGGCCAGACCCCCGAACAACTGGATCGGGTGATCGACCGCTGGCAGCGCATGTTGTCGGGCCTCGATTCGCGCAGCCGGTTCTACTTCTACTTGCTACGCCGAGGCATCCGCTTTGACGAGGACGCCCCTGGCGCTGACAGCGTGGCGGAGTTGGGACGGCGCAAGCGGAACGAGTTTCTGACCGGGCGGGTGCAGGAAGTCAGCGCTTACGTTGCGTGGGCGCACGATCCCCAACTGGCTCTTGTGACCGGCCAGCAAGCAACGGGGCCGTGGTGGATGGCCTACGCCAAGAACTGGATGGCGCGGCGGAAGAACAAGCACGAGTCAGTCTATCTCCGGTCCGCAATCGAGACGGCGGCGGCGAACTTCCGGCAGAGCGTCGAGGCCAGCCGGGCGCTGGTCGATGACCTCACGCCGGTACGGTTGCTCAGAGCGGCGGAGGCCAGCCGCGTTCTGAGTGAGCTTACGAATTGTCCCGGCCTACCGTGGGACGGCGCGACCGGCAGCGGCATGAATTGGCGGCTGGCCGTCTCCGAGATTGAAGCCGAGCGCACGAACCTACGCCTGGACGGGCAACCCGTCATTCTCTACTCCCTACTTTCACCGCCAGCAGCAGCGACGGCCAACCTTCTACAAGCGCTCTACCGCACCGTTGCCACCATGACGGTGACGATTGAATGGCGTCCGCAACGGCTCGAGGCGGCGCGGCGGAAAATCCGGGGGGCGCAACGGCACTACTTCTCGAAGCGCTACTCGATGTCCGCCCACGTTCAGGAAACCGAAGGCACGTCTGCGGCGATGGTGGACACCGCAGCGGCGGCGGAATCCGACCGGTTGGGTGATGCCCTGGTCGAGTTGGAGACGGACGGAATCGCTTACGGCGATCTCGCCTTGACGATAGCTCTACACGGGCCGCTCGAAGAGACGGAGAGCCTGGACGGGGACATTCGGCGCATCTTCGCCAGCCATGACGCCAAGGTGATTCGGGAGGGTTACGGCCAGCTTCCGGCTTGGTTCTCGCGCTTGCCCGCGCAACCACGGCGGCGGCAGGTGCGATCCGTGTTCATGTCCGCAGGGGCGGCGGCTTGCCTGGCTCCGATCTTCGGTCCCCCGGTCGGGACGCCAACCAGCGGGCATCTACAGCAGCGGGCGCTTGCCATTCTCGAAACCCAATGGCGGACGCCCTACCACTACGATCTTTTTCAGCGCGACGTGGGCCATACATTGGTGCTCGGCGCGACCGGCGCGGGCAAGAGTTTCACCCTCAACTTCCTACTCGTTCAGGCGCTCCAATACGATCCCCGCGTTCTCATTCTCGACTTGGGAGGCTCCTACCGCTGGCTGACGCGATTCTTGAACGGAGCGTACATGGAGCTATCCCCGGACGGCGGCCCGGAGGGCGGCAGCTTCCGACTCCGGCCCTTTACACTCCCGGCGGGAGAGCGGACCTTTCAGTTCCTTACAGGTTGGATCTCCCGCTTGCTCCGCATTGGCGGCTGGCAACCGAGCGGCGCGGATCCGAGCGAAATCCGCGCCCGGATCTGCGACCTCTACGCATTCCCGGAGCGACGGCGCACCTTGGGGGTGCTGGTCCGATCTCTCCCCGCGAAGATGTGGCCCGCGATGAGCCGCTGGCACGGTGATGGAGCGTGGGCCGCGTACTTCGACAACCCGGCGGACGGCGAAGACCTGGACTTCGCCGACTGGCAGGTGATCGACATGGCGGGCGCGGCGGAGCATGACGACCTCTGCGAAGCGGCCATGTTCTACCTGCTGGAGAGAATGCGGCTGGCCTTGGAGAACCCGGAGGAAACCGCCAGGGTAAAGCTCATGGTGGTCGATGAGGCGTGGCGCTATCTGCGCGATCCGGCAGTTCTCAACTATCTGGCAGAGGCGGCCAAGACGTGGCGCAAGAAGAACGCGGCGCTGATTATGGCGACGCAATCCGCCGTAGACGTGACCGGGACCGCAGGGGCCGACGCGTTGCTGGAATCCATGCCGACCAAGCTGTTTCTCGCCAATCCCGATCTGCCGGAGAAGGCCGCCGAAACCTTCCGGCTGAATCCTTCCGAAATGAACACCATTCGCGGGTTGATTCCCAAGCGCGAGCTTTACCTGCGGCGCACCGACGCGGCGGGCATCTTGCGCCTGGAAGTGGACCCGGCGAGCTATTGGCTTTATACCTCGTCTCCCGTTGACGCTCAGAAACGAGCCGACGCGGTTGCTCAGTACGGTCTCATCGAGGCAATCGAACACTTGTCCAACCGGAGGTAAACCCCATGAAGTTGAAGATCATTCCACTTGTGGCGGCGTTCCTAGCCGTCACCGCCGTTCCCATCATGGCCCAAGATGCCGGGCCGGTGTTGCGGATCATCGAGGCCCAGGATCAAATCGTCGAGGTCCGGGCGAAGACCCGGCACACCACCGTTATCGTGTTGCCGTTGAGCGAATCAATCCTCGATTTCGTAGTCGGAGATTCCGAGTATTGGCACTTGACCGGCGCGGCCAATCTCGCCTTTCTGAAACCGATTGCCGAGGGTGTGACAACCAACGTGGCGCTGGTTTGCGCTTCCGGGCGCATCTACTCGTTTCTCGTCACCGAGTCGAGCGCCGTCAGTCCTCATCTTGTAGTTCGCATCGAGACGCAGGGTGACACCGATCCCCGCATCGCGCCGGGAGCGCATGAACCCGCCTTTGTGGCCCGGTCCCAGGTGGCGGCCTATCAGGACATGGCCGAAACCGCGATGCAGACGGCCAAGGCCGCTCAGGAGGACGCCGACGCCCGGATCGCGGACGCTACCGCACTCGCGGCGAGCGAGGCCGAGGCGTTCCGAGCCGAGTATCCCACCCGGCTCAAGTTTCCCTACCGGCTCGAAAACAAGGCGCGGGAGTGGCCTTTCCTGGTCGAAGGAATGTGGCACGACGGGCGTTTCACCTACTTGCGTTCCAACGCTCAGGAGTCGCCCGCGCTGTACGAAGAGAAGGACGGGCAACCGGCGCTGGTGGCCTATGACTTGCAAGAGGACGGGCTGTATATCGCCCGGCATGTGCTAGGCAATGGCTGGTTGCAGATTGGCAAGCAAAGAGTCAGGTGGCGCTTTACAGCCCCGGAGGTGGGGCGGTGAGCGGCTGGCGGCGGCTCTATGCGAAACCGGCAGGATCGTTGCCGGGAGGGATCGTCACCCAATGGGGAATCGGCATTATCACGGTCGGGGTGCTGATCGTGATGACGTTCTACATCTACCTTGGAGACGGCGGAGAAGAGGAACCCTTTGCCGCAGGTCAAGCGCCCGGCGAGAACGTAGCCGGGAGCTTCACGAATCAAATATCCGTGCAGGTGGAGCAGGAGCAGCAGCGGGCCGATGCGCGGCGCGACGCGGCAGAGCGGGAATTGCTGAGTCAGCAGCAAGGCAACCTTCGCAGCGGGCAGGTCAGCCCCAACCCGGCGGCGGCGATGGCCCAGGCCGGGAACTCCCCCGACACCGGGGAACCCTACACCGAGGAAGAATGGGAACTCCGGGAGCGCCTGCGCCTGGAAGCCCTGGAACGGCGCAGCCGGTCGCTTCGCAGTTCGCCGGTTGCTCAAACCTACCGCCAGGGTGACAACGGGGCCTTTCCTACGGCGGCAGCGCCACAGAGCGGCGCGGCGGACGATCCGCTGGCAGCGATCCGCGCCGAGGAAGCCGAAGCGCTGTCGAACGTCATGAGTACCATCGAGGGCGTCACGGCGAATCTCGAAGATCAAATTGCGGTGGAGGCCGAGGCCGACCAAGCCCTTCTTGCGGCGCTGAGGGGTGAAGCTCCCCCCGCCGATCCGCTTGCGACTGTCGCGCCGGTTGCGGCGGTCCCGCCAGCTATCCCGGTGCAACGCGATTACACAGACCCGCCCCGGATCGGCGCACCGGAAGACCCCCCCGGCTGGGAACGAATCCATGAGGGATCGTTTCTTGAAGCGGCGCTAGTCACGCAGCTTTCCGGTGACTTCCCCGGTCCGGTGCTGGCTGTCGTTTCCGTGCCGTTCTATTCGGCGGACCGGCAGCGGGTGTTAGTCCCGCGAGGGGCGCGGGTGATCGGCACGGCGGCAGCCGTGGCGAACCAGGATCAATCGCGGCTGGCCGTGAGTTTCCATCGGCTCATCCTGCCCGATGGACGCTGGGTGTCTCTGGAATTTCACGGACTCAATCAAGTGGGCGAGGGTGCCTTGAAAGATCAAGTCAACCGTCACTACTTCTCGATGTTTGCCGCTGTCGGCGCTGTGGGTGTCCTCAGTGGTCTAACCGCCGCAGGTAGGAATCCCTACGAAGGCGGTGTTGCCGGTTTTCGGGCCGGAGCCGGCCAGGGACTCGGTGACGCCGCCACACGGTTTCTCGATCGTTTCCTGAATCGCTTGCCAACCATCACAATCCGGGCCGGTCATCGGCTTCGCGTCTGGTTCACTTCCGACGTGCTGGTTCCCCGGCCCCAACAAGGAGATTGAAAATGAAAATGTATCGAAAAGTCTTTACCGTTGTACTCATCGTTCCGGTGTTCGTCATGCTCACCACAACCCCCGCACATGCCATCTTCGGTTCGATCCTGGCGGGCATCCAGCGGGCGCAGATGATCGCCAATCAAGGGATTCAAATCTACAAGGACACTATGGCGAAGATCACTCTGGACGGCCAATTGACCCAGATGACGGATCAGTTCGCCCACCTGCAAGAACAGGCGCTCGGCTCGGTCGGGGCGCTCACCGATCCGTTCACTCAACTGGCTTCGGTGCCCACACAGTTCATCGGCGCGGGCCTGTCGTGGAAGAACGATTTTACCGGAGTGGCGGCGGAACTGGTTTCATCGGTGGAACAGATGGGCGAAACCGGCACGAGCTTTACCCAATCGTGGCGCGGGCGGCTCACCGCCGCTGACACCGTGACGGAAACCGACATCCTGGACCTGTACGATGGCGCTCCGCCCGAAGTGACACAGCGGGCCAGGGCTATCTCGCAGCGCGGGAGGACGGCAACAAGCGGCTGGTGCTGGACCACGCCATGAGCGATGCCAGCGGCAACCTCATGGCGGCGGCGCGGGAGGCCGTTGAATCCTACGAAGGGTTGAGGAACAACACCAACACTTCCAACACCGCCCTGGCTCAATCGCAAGTGGTCGGCGCTGTCACTCAAGGCAACCTCACCGCCGCGATTGCTCAGCTACTCGCGTTCCAGGCGGCGCGTCAATCCGCCGTGGACTACGAAGAAGAGATTGCCCGGCGTGAAGCGCTGGCCCGCAGGATCGAGCGCCAGCGGACCGCCCAGGCGACGTTTACGGCGCAACAGGCCGGACTCGATGCGCGGCAAGACTCGATGCGCGAGGGATTGCTTTTCAGGATTCACCCGGCCTATGGAGGCGACAGCCAGTAATCGGGGGCAGCTATGCAGCTTCAACTTGACCCGGCCATTCCCCCGAATCTATCCCCGGACGAACTGAGGGATTTCAAGTCCTTTCTCGATGTGGCTCTCGATGGACTGACGGCGGCGGCGGGCGGAGAGATATTCACCACCGGCAACGCCATGTGGACCGCCCTTTCGCTCATCGTCGTGGTGCTGACCGGGGCGAAGGTTGCCTTTTCCGGGACCATTCAGCCGTGGGAGATCATCAAGATGGTGATCGGGCTTTGGATTCCTTGGGTGATGTTGCAGTTCTACACCACCCTCATTCCGGGCATGGCTTTCACCTTCCCGGGGATGATCGCGGCGGGCGGAAACTGGCTCCACAACTTGCTGATCGGCGATGCCGTCTATGCCATGCAGACCGAGCTGGGCAACCTCGTCCACACGATGACGGCCAACATCGAGGCCCAGGCGGAGCAGGGAAACATCATCGGAGTGATTCGCGGCGGAGTGCATTCGCTCCTGACGCTCATCGCGGGTGTAGTGATGACTTACTTCATGGTTCTCATGCTCGTCTTGCTTGCGGCAATTACCTACGCTCAGGTTATATGGGCGCAGATCGCCCTGGCCCTTCTCATCATCCTGGGTCCGATGTTCATTCCGTTTCTGGTCTTTGACCCGCTGGCCTTTCTGTTTTGGGGCTGGTTCCGGGCGATGATTACCTACTCCCTTTATGCCGTGATCGCCGGGGCGGTCCTCAGAGTGTTCAGCGCCGTGGGCCTTGCTTACGTCACGAGCTTGGGGAACGCCAGCCTCGACCTCCAAAGCCTCTCCGACTTGGGACTGTGGGTACTCGCCATTCTCCCCCTGTTCATTTCCGGGATTCTGGCCAGCCTCAAGTGTGGCGAGCTTGCTTCGATGCTTGTCACCGGCGCGGGAGCGGCAGGGAGCGGGTTGATGGGTATGGCTACAACCGGCGCGTCCGTGGCGGCGACAGGCGGAGCGGCAGCCGCCGCCAAGGCGGGCGCGGGAGGGCTGAAATGAGCAGCAAGCCGAAGGTACAGGATGCGGGAGCCGAGTATGCCGAAATCTGGGGTGAGACCGTTCACACCAACCGCCACTTGCGAGTAGTCACGGTGGGCTTGGGAATTGCCTTGCTCCTGGTCCTGGTGATCGTGATCCGGATCGTGACCGTCGAGCCGCCGCGCCCGATCGTCGTGAGGGTCGATGAAGTGGGCCGGGCGGAGGCGGTCACTTACGAGGCGATGGAGGCCCAGGCGAACCCGCTGGACCCCACCACCAAGTACTTTCTCAACCGCTTCATCTACGACTTCTACTCGCGGCGGCGGGCAACCGTGCAAGAGAACTGGTCCCGAAGTCTGCGATTCCTTACAACCGAACTGGCTAACGCCAGCTTCCGGGCCGAGAGTCCCAATGTGGCCTTGCTTGCGGCGGGAGGGGCGCGGGACGAATTGCAGGTGGACAGCGTTGTTTTGCGGATTCAGGCCAACCCCCAGGAGCCGCACAGCGCCACCGCCGACTTCGATCTAGTCCGGCTGGTCGCACAACAAGAAGTCGAGCGGGAGCGCTGGTCCCTCTCGCTCCAATTCCATTTCCTAGACCAAATCCCCCCGGACCTCATTGCGTTCAACCCAATGGGAATCGTCATCAGCTACTTGCAGGGGGATCGAGCCGTGGTGTCGGGTCCGCAATGATCGAGCATCTGCGAGGCCGAGAACTCGCGCTGGAACCGCTTGGATGGACGGGCCGGGAGGCGGAATGGATCGCCCTGGTCTGTCTGCACAGCGGCGTATTCACCCGCGCTCAATTCTGCCATTACTTCGACAATGCTCATCACTGGACGGCTGGCCGGTTTGTACAGACCTTGCTTGACCGCAAGGCGGCGGTCGAGAACCAATGGCCCCTTGGCACCGGGGCAGGTAAGACGTGCCGGATATTCGACCGGCGCATCTACCGTGCGCTGGGCGTCGAGAACATCCGCCACCGCCGACCGGCTGCCCGTCCGGTTGTCATCCGCCGGTTGCTCTCGCTCGATTATGTCATCGAGCATCCCGGCTTGAACTGGCTTCCAGGGGAACATGAGAAGGTGCAATTCCTTACCGCGCTTGGGTTGCCCCGGCGCTTAATCCCGCGCCGGATTTACTTCGGAGCCGTGGGATCACAGAAGCGCTACTTTGCCCTCAAACTGCCTCTTGCCCTGGACCCCGACGCCGCCACCTTTGCCTACATTGATCCGGGCCATGCGACCGATAACGAGCTCCGCTCGTGGGGAGCTGCACACGTCCGGCTTTGGGAGGCGCTGAGGAAGGCCGGGCGGCGGGTCCGCGTGATCGGGATCGCGGCGGAACATGCCCCCATCGAGCGGACCGAGCGGGTGCTGAAAGTGTGGGCTGCAACTGCCCCCCAGGAGGGTAGCCAGGGGATGACGTTGCAGCAGGAAATGAAGCTGATCGGCGAGGCGATGGACCACGACGACAACGAAGTTTTGAGCCGGTATGGAGGATTCAATGGAGCCTTGCAACGATTGGCGGCGCTGCAAAAAATGCCCGAAGCGCGGGTGACGGAAGGTGTCTCGATTGACGAGTTTTCTACCTACAGGGCCACCCGGTTTGCAGCCAAGAACGGAGGCTCATGAAACGGGCTGACAAGCGTGATTTTTCGTGTGCGTCAGGACCGCATGGTTGTTGTGCGGCTCTCAGAGGGGGGGGTCGCACACAAAATAGGCTAAATGACGCACAACGCAGTTGTGGCCTATTTGGTTCATTCTTTTGTGGTTACCCCCTACTAATCGGCCTAGCCGGTAACGAACAAGCAAAAACGGGGAGGACGATAGCGACCCCCCCAAAAAGGGGGTACCCATGTGACCCCGACAGCGGCCCTGTTGCACATGGCCTTGTCGCGCCCCCTGGTGGTCGCTATCGTTCTGATTTATCCCTGCGGGAAGGCTCCGATCAGCCCCCCTTGGGGGCGCTCCCGGAGCGGAGGCCCAGCCGATGAAATGGCGGCGTTTCGTGCCTCACATCCTGCTATTGATCGGCGGCCTTGGGGTTGCCGGATGGAGCTTTGTCAATCGGCCATTCCCCCCGCTTGGGGCAAATCCTGTCCTTGACCTGGTGGACTACTACACCCCGAATTTCCATGCCGCGATTCGGGCCTGGTACTACGTTTCCCCTTTCGTGGTGGTCATGCTTTCCGGGCTGTTTCTGATGAGCGTTTGGAAGGTCTGGTTGGAGGGCCGCAAGCGAGACTTTTCCCCGTTCGGCACTCTCCCGCCGTGGCCCCTGGACCCGAAACAAAAGGCCCCGGCCATCGTGATCGGCGAGGTGCATCATCCGGTCGTGGCGCGGGAGATTTTCAATCCCTCCTGGCTCACCATCCCGGAGCGCGGACTGTACACCGGAGTCGCTATTTTCGGAGCCGTGGGGAGCGGCAAGACTTCGGCCTGTATGCACCCTTTCGCCAAGCAGCTTCTCGGCTGGCAAGCGGGCAATCCTCAGAAGCGGGCGGCGGCGCTGGTGCTGGAAGTCAAGGGCGATTTCTGCCACGACATTCACCGGATTCTGACCGACGCGGGCCGGGGGAATGACTACATCGAATTGAGCATGGAGGGACCGTGGCAATGGAACCCTCTATCGGCCTGGTGGCTCGATTCCTACTCGCTGGCCTACACCGTTTCCAGCCTTCTCAATCAGCTATTCGGCAAGGGCAAGGAACCCTTCTGGCAGCAAGCCTATACCAATCTGGTCCGCTGGATCATCGAGCTTTACCGGGCGCTCCCGGAGCGCTGGGTGACGTTGCAGATGGTCTACCGTTGCGCCATCGACCCGGAGCTGTTCGCCAGGAAGATCGCGGAGGCCGAGGCGTTCAGCGACGAGTTGAACAAAGGGACGGTTTTTGTGTCGAGAGACGTGCTGAAAGCCCAAGCAATGAATCTGGCCGAGTGGGTGTGGGAGGACACACCGGGGACGAAGGAAAAGCAAACCCCCTACAGCCGCCCACTTGTCAAAAAGCTGGACGAACTCAACATACCGAACCGGGTTGTCTGGCTGCCCGGTCGTGGCGATGACGTGCGGGAGCGGGTCGAGGCGGTGAAGCGCTGGTTCGAGCACGACTGGCAAACCCTGGACAACAAAATCAAGTCCTCGATTGTCGAGGGGGTTTCCGTCTTTCTCGCCATGTTCGATCTGCCCGACGTTGCCAAGGTGTTCTGCCCCGACGCGCCCGCATTTTCCTGCGATCCGAAGGCCATATCTTTCCAGGCCGGGGAGCGCATGAGGGCCGAGCGCCAGGGCCGGGAGGCCGCGCAGAGCCAGGAGCTGCAACCCGCCGGACACGATGAAACACCGGATCATTGGCCCGGAGTCTCGCCGGCGAGAGACGGCGAAGACCCGGACCCGGAGGCCCAGGCGGAACCGAAGAAGAAGAAAAAGCCGATTCCGGCCAGGGAAGGCGCGGATCGCGTTGCCGGACCGCGCCACTTGCCGCCGATCCATCAGTTGATTGACGAGGGCAAGGTGCTGGCCTTGAACATGCCCGCAGGCACGAATCCCGCTTTGGCCCGCGCCGTGGGCGTGATGCTCAAGAACGCATGGCTCCAGGCGCTTCTCATGCGCCCGGCCAAGATGAAGCAGTCGCCGGGCGTCTACTTCCGGCCCGCTGTCTTTATCTGCGACGAATATCAAGCCTTCGCTTCCGTGGGCGAGGACGATCCCTCGGGCGATGAGAAATCCTTTGCCCTCACGCGGCAATGCCGCTGCATCCCGATTGTCGCCACCCAATCCATTTCCTCGCTGCGGTCGGTCTTGGGAAGCTCGGAGGCGTGGCGGACGCTTCTGCAAACGCTGCGCACACGCATCTTCCTGTCTCTGAGTGATGACGCCAGCGCCAAGATTGCAAGCGAGCTGTGCGGGCAGGTGGCGAAGATCAAGGATTCCTACACCATCAGCGAGACTTCCCAGCGATCGGGGGTTTCCCCCCTGTCGGGACGCGCCGGGGGAGGCGGTGGGAGCATCGGCGCTACCAAGTCCTTCCAGGAGCGCCGCGAGGCCGTGTTTCACCCGCGAGACTTCGCCTTGCTGGGGAACTGTCAGGCAATCTGTCTGCCCTATGACGGGGCGCAGTCGCTTGAGCCGCGCCGCGTTTACCTGAAACCCTACTACTTGCCGGACGCGCACTCCTATTGGAGAGCCAGAGACGCAGGGCGGATATGAGCGCGGCCAACGGACTCGAATACCTGAAACCGTTTCTACCGGGCTTGGAGAAGGCCCTGGAAGACCCCGAAGTGAGCGAGATCATGATTAACGGGCCGGGCAATGTTTGGGTCGAGCGGGCCGGGCGGCTCACAGCCTGGACCGCTCCCAACCTGGACGAATCCGCGCTCCTACGCGCCGCTATTCACATCGCCCGGCCCTTGGGCCTGGACCCGGCCAGTTCCCCCGTTCTCGATGCCCGCCTGGACGATGGCTCACGGGTTGCGATCTGTGTTCCACCCGCAAGCCCCACGGTTGCCATCACCGTGCGGCGATTCGGCAAGCGGGCCTTTTCGGCGGCTGATCTGGTCGAGCAAGGGACGCTCCCCGAAAACGTGCGGGCGGAAGCGGAACGGGTGTTGCACTCGCGGCGCAACATCCTGGTTTCCGGCGGCACCGGCTCGGGGAAGACCACGCTGCTGAATGCGCTGATCGAACTGCTACCCGAGGACGAGCGCATCGTCGCCATCGAGGACACCCTGGAACTTCGCATCGATCGCTCCAATTGCGTCCGATTCGAGGCTCGTGGGTTGCAGGAAGGAGCGGTGACGATCCGCGACCTGGTGCGCCACGCCTTGCGGCATCGCCCGGATCACATCGTCGTGGGCGAGGTGCGAGGGGGAGAAGCGGCGGACCTGCTGCAGGCCCTCAACACAGGACACGGCGGCTCGCTCACCACCGTACACGCCAACAACGCCGAGTCGGCCCTGTCCCGACTGGCGAGCTGCGCCATGCAGGGCGGCGGGGATCTGCCTTGGGAGGTCACCTGCCGGGGCGTGGTGGACGGCATTGCGATGGTGATTCACATGACCCGGCGCGAAGGACGGCGGTTCGTGGAGGAAGCCTTGCTCGTCGAAGGTTACGACGCGCCACGGAACCGCTGGCTCATCGAACCGATCTGGAGGCAACACGATGATGGATGAAGAAAAAATCATACCGGTGAATACCCTCAAGGACTTCGAACGGGAACCCGGCCGGGACGGTGACGAGGAGAGTAGGGAGGGAACAATGAGCCTTGACAGAGAAGCAACAGATACACCGATCACGGTGAAGGACGCAGCCCGTTTCCTGGGCGTCAGCCCCTCGCTGGTGTATGCTTACGTCGAGCGAAGGCAGATTCCCCATTACCGCATGATGGGCCGCTCGATCCGCTTCCGACTGTCGGAGCTGGTCGAGTGGCGCCAGCAATTTCATGTCAATGGAGGAATCGATGAACAACAAGATAGGTAGACCCAGAAATACCTCCGGTAGCCTGTACTCCCGACGTGATTCACGCCTCTGGTGGATGAGCTACCGGGACCACGACGGAAGATTCAGACAGGAGTCGACCGGTGAGAGGGAGAGAGGCGAAGCCGAGAAGGTGCTGCGCAAGCTGTTGGTGGCTCGCGATGAGGGGCTGCTGCCGAGCGCCGCGCCGGACGGTGGGATCAGCTTCAACCAGTGGGCGGACTGGTTCCTTGCGAACCGATCCCAACCGCCCTTCCGGAGCGAGCAGACCCATCGGCACAACCTCGGCGCGCTGAAGTTCCTCAGGCCCCGGTTCGGTAAGCACAAACTCTCGGACATCACAGTGGAAGAGATCGAATCGTATCTGATGACGAGACTAAACACAGGCAAGCGGGTGCATACCAAGTTGGGGCTGCAACTTCGCGGCCGGCTCAAACCGGCCACCGTGCATCAGGAGTTTCGCATCCTGCGGCGCATCCTGAACGTGGCGGTGAAGAAGCAGCGGCTGGCGGTCAATCCGTGCGTCAGCGTGGAGTTCCCGGTCCCCTTGGCGGGCACGACGCGCAAGCCGCACTATCTGAGCGCCTCGGAGCAGGCGCGGCTGGAAGCCTGCGCACCGCTGTACTTGCGCAACATCATCGTGATCATGGTGGAGATGGGGCTGCGGCCCTATCGCGAGTTGATCCCGATGCGCAAGGAACAGGTCGATCTGCAGAACGGGATCGTGCATCTGCCGGATTCCAAGACGGTGAACGGCATCGCGGACATGCCGATGACGGACCGAGTCCGCGAAGCGTTCGCCTCGCAGATGAAGCAGAGCGGCGATTCCAACTACTTGTTCCCGAGCCCGCAGACGGGGTCAAGCAAGCCGCACATTACGACGGTGCACAAACTGTGGGACCGGACGCTGCAGCGCGCCGGGTTGCCCCATTTTTCGCTGTACGAGTTGCGCCACACGTTTGCAACCCGGCTCAGCGCCGGAGGCGTGGCGGATCATTTCGTGACGCAGATGCTCCGGCAGGGCGATTCGCAAGTGTTCAAGCGTTACAGCCAGGCGAAGCTCAACATGATGCGGGAAGCGCTGTCGAAGCTCGATCGGCAGGCGAACGAGCGCGGCGCGACTTGCTTGACGGCGCTGGCCGGCTAGGGCCAGTTTTCTGACGGTTTCTTTACGATTCCGTCTTCTGCAATGAGAGGGAAGGCAGACGGGTGCTGAAAACAAAGAAGTTAAATGGAGACCCAGGCCGGATTCGAACCGGCGACCCGGCTGCTTACGCATCACCTTCTCGGCTTCGCCTCTTTCCCTCTCGCCGGTCGACTCCTGCCTGAACTTTCCGTCGTGGTCCCGATAGCTCATCCACCAGACGCGTGAATCGCGCCGGCGGTAGAGGCTACCGGATGTATTTCTGGGTCTACCTATCTTGTTGTTCATCGATTCCTCCATCATTCACATGAAATTGCTGGCGCCACTCGACCAGTTCCGACAATCGGAAGCGGATCGAGCGGCCCATCATGCGGTAATGGGGAATCTGCTTTCGCTCGACGTAAGCATACACCAGGGAGGGGCTGACGCCCAAGAAACGGGCGGCGTCCTTCACCGTTGGAGCGGCCCGTAGCCGTCCAGGGCACGTGTTTCGCGGTAGAACGGCTAGGAGCTGGCCGGAATCCCTCGCGCCCGAGGGGATGCGGTGGCGCCTTGCTCTGCAGGCACGGTTGATGCTACTGTACTGCACAGAGCAACCCAAAGACAGTAGCCAGCATACCCTTTGGGGCCACGCTCCGCGCTGGCCCCGGCAGGGGCTGGTGAGGGGGCTTGCCGCCCCCTAAGACCCCCGGCCCGGAAAGAGGAGCGCAGATGAGCCGACCGCCACGCCCCGTGTGGGTAAAGATTCGGGCCAGCGAAGCTGAACGCGCCAGTTGGCACGCCAAGGCCGGTGCGGCCGGGTTGTCGCTCTCCGATCTGTTGCGGCGATCGATCGGGAAGGTGCGAACCTGGACCGTCGCCGCCGCAACAGTGGAGCGGGAGCGCACCCGTGAGCTGGCTCGGATCGGCTCGAACCTGAACCAGATCGCCCGCTGGGTGAATACTTACCGGGAAGGCGCCGATGCGGTCGAGATCATGGCGCATCTGATGGCTATCGAGCGGGAGGTGGGAGCGTTGGCCGTACGGGGAGATCGCCATGATGGTTAAGTTTCTGGATCGCGGGACGGGGTCGGCGCGGGCGGCGGCCGACTACCTGACGGCTGATCTGGATGCCAAGGGGAAGGAGCGCGAGGAGGTGCAGGTTCTGAGAGGGGACCCGCATCAGGTTGCGGCGGTGGCCGACTCGCTGGAGTTCGAGCACAAGTACACCGCCGGGTTGTTCGCCTGGGCGCCGGAAGACCAGCCAAGCGACTGGCAAATCGACAGGGTGTTGGAAGAGTTCGAGAAGACCGCCTGGGCCGGACTGGAGCCGGACCGCTACGCCTGGTCGGCTGTCGAGCACCGCGATGCGAGGGGCGGCGTTCACGTGCATGTGCTGGCGGCGAGGTGCGACCTGGAGAGCGGCAAGAGCCTGAATATCGCTCCACCCGGTTGGGAGAAGATCTATGGGGCGTTACGAGATTGGCAGAACCATGGAAACAACTGGAGCCGGCCGGACGATCCGGCCCGCGCGCGGCTGCAGCAGCCGGGCCATCGCGCCTACATCGAGGCGGGGCGGCTGAGGGCGGGTCTGGCTGTGGAGGCTGATCCCCGAAGCGCGATTCGCGACTACCTCCTCCAGCGGGTCGAGCAGGGAGAGGTTCGCGACCGCGCCGGAGTCGTCGAGGCGCTGCAGGAGGCCGGGCTGGAGGTGACGCGCCAAGGCAAGAACTACATCACTGCGGCAGACCCCGACAGCGGGGGACGCTGGCGGTTGAAAGGAGCGATCTATGAACGAGACTTCCAGCATGAGCGACTTACAAAGACGCCTTCAGAAGAAGGCCGAGCAGGACCGGCAACAAATCGAGGCGGTGATCCAGAGCGAGCTCAAGAAGCTCTCCGAGAACTTGAAGCGCATCGTAAAGCGCGAGTTGCTTACCATCGAGAGAGATACCAAAGTCTGGAGCAAACGGCTGAGCGTGGCGACGCTGAAAGCCTGGTCGCGCCCGATCGGGGTCGGCCTGTTGATCTTTCTGGGCATCTTCGTCGGGAGCTGGGGGTTGACGCAGTGGTTGTCGAGCAGCGTCGAGAGCCACATCGAGGCGCGGACCGCGATCCGTCTGGAGATCGAGCAGGAACAACGGACCCTGGATCAGCTTCGGGCGCAGACGTGGGGCGTGTGGCTGCACGAGGCGGAGGACGGAGAGAGGCACGTAGTTCTGCCCCAAGGGACATTCGAGGATTGGCCCTGGACCGTGCAAGGGCAGCCTGCCATCAGGCTATCCAGCGAGTGAAGGAGCTATATGACCGAGCTAGAGAAACGCTTGATGGACGCCTTGAAGGAGCTATCGGCGCTGTGGGAAGCGGATCAGGAGCAGCAACTCGAAAGCGCCGATTCTATGCACGCCTGGATGAAGGATCTCAGGCAGTTGGTCAAAGACTTCGCGAGGCAAGCCGAGCAACGATCGAGCGCCTTGCAGGAGCAGGTGCAGCAGCTCGAAAAGCAGGTGGATATCTTGACGAGGCAATACGCACTCATCACAGCGGACTACAAGGAGATCGCCGCAGTGTTGAGGAGGGTCTGAATCATATCCGGCGGCGTCAGCGCGGGCCGGAGCGGGACTATGGACCCAGCCGCTAGTGTTTTCTCAAGGACGTTTACCCCCCCTTGTGGCCGGGCTTGTATCTATGTGGTTATTGTCTTGGTTGGTCCGCTACCCGGAACTTGGACCACTGATGGGTTCCCAGAAAACTGAACCAGTGGGGATGAGAGTTTTGCGGCAAAATCAAAGGCTCTAGAAGGAGGGGATGTTTGCGGTGAAGAAGAAGCGATTTCGGTGACATTGGTATTTGGTGTAGCGGTGTCATAATGGTTTACGTATGCCGTAAAGTCGGTTATGATGACGTTCGATGATCTGCAGCTTCAAGGACCGGCGCACGCGGCGTTTCTTCGAGGGCCATCGCATTGCGGCGTTCCAGGGATTCGCCGATCAGGCTGCGCGCCGTCTCACCTATCTAGACAGCGCGGAGTCTCTCAAGGATCTTGCAGGCTTACCGGGTAACCGGCTGGAATCGCTACGGGGCAGCCGGGTCGGACAACACAGTATACGGATCAACGTGCAATGGCGAATTTGTTTCCGTTGGGAAGACGACGGGCCATGCGATGTGGAGATCGTGGATTATCACTGAGGAGGTTGAGGTCATGGACGTGAGGAACGGCATGAGGCCGGTACACCCGGGAGAGATATTGCGGGACGAACTCGAGACGCTCGGCCTG
The DNA here is from genome assembly GCA_965222885.1 of Terriglobia bacterium. GTDB lineage: Bacteria > Acidobacteriota > Terriglobia > UBA7540 > JAPUME01. The sequence continues at coordinate 2,513,870 of OZ244973.1, read as the reverse complement.
TCGGCCAATGCGCTGTCGAAGATGTTGGATGTGCCAGTGAACCGCATCACGGCGATCCTGCACGGTCAGCGGGGCGTGACCGCTAACACGGCGCTACGGCTGGCGCGCTATTTCGGGACGACGCCGCAGGTCTGGCTGAATCTGCAAAAGACCTACGATCTTCGCCGGGCCGAGATCGAAGCGGGCCGACAGATCGCCGAGCGCGTGAAGCCCCGGCAAACGGCGGCGTAGACGGAACGAGGAAGCGCCGATAGCCCAAGCCCGTCCCTGACTGTCAATCGTTCATGTTAATAGCGCTCCAGGCGATGTCGCAGCACAGGTGGCCCAAGCCTATAATCCGCATGTTCGATTACACCCCACGCTGTGTAGCCATTGGCGATGGGCGCTCAATCGAGGTGACCCGGCGAGCGCGCATGTCGGCGGGTGTGGGAGGCTGATCACGATGGACAAGAAAAGCCTCAGCGAACGCGACATTTGCACCAAGTTCATCACGCCCGCCTTGCTAAAGGCCGGATGGGACGAGATGACGCAAATCCGCGAGGAAGTCAGCTTTACCAAGGGACCCATCATCGTGCGCGGCAAGCTGGTCAGCCGAGGCAAGGGCAAGCGTGCCGACTACATCCTCTACTACAAATCCAATATCCCGATTGCCCTGATCGAGGCCAAGGACAATACCCACGCCATCGGCGACGGGATGCAGCAGGGGCTAGGCTACGCCGAGACTCTGAATATCCCCTTCGTGTTTTCCTCCAATGGGGACGGCTTCGTCTTCCACGACCGGACGGTCGCGAACGCTGGGCGGGAAACCACCCTCGGCCTTGACGCCTTTCTGCCTCCCGGCAAGCTGTGGGAGCGCTATCGCGCCTGGAAGGGGCTGACGCCCGAGGCCGAATCCATCGTCCTCCAGGAATATTTCGATGACACTGGCGGGAAAGCACCGCGCTACTACCAGGTCAACGCCATCAATGCAGCCATCGAGGCCATCGCCAAGGGCCATGACCGCATCCTGCTGGTCATGGCGACGGGAACCGGCAAGACCTACACTGCCTTCCAGATCATCTGGCGGCTTTGGAAGGCTGGGCGCAAGAAGCGCATCCTGTTCCTGGCCGACCGCAACGTGTTGATCGACCAGACCATGGTCAACGACTTCCGACCTTTTGGCGCAACGATGACGAAGCTCTCGACGAAAGCCGGGACCATCGAACGCGCGGCCAGCTCCTCCCGGGATCTGACCCGCGCCATCGACGGGAAGCGACGCATCGACACCGCCTACGAGATCTACCTCGGCCTTTATCAGGCGATCACCGGGCCGGAAGAACACCAGAAGATTTTCCGTGAGTTTTCGCCCGGATTCTTCGACCTGATCGTGATCGACGAGTGCCATCGCGGCAGCGCCGCTGCGGATTCTGCATGGCGGGAGATTCTGGAGTACTTTTCGTCGGCCACGCAGATCGGCCTGACCGCCACGCCCAAGGAAACCAAATATGTCTCTAACATCCACTACTTCGGCGAGCCCGTTTACTCTTACTCCCTGAAGCAAGGCATCCGGGATGGCTTCCTTGCCCCCTACAAGGCCATCAAGGTCCATATCGATCGCGATGTGGAGGGGTACCGACCTGAGAAGGGCCAGTTGGACCGGGACGGGGAGGAGGTCGAGGACCGCATCTACAACACCAAGGACTTCGACCGCACGCTGGTTCTGGACGAGCGGACCAAGCTTGTAGCCCGGAAGGTCACGGAGTTCCTGAAGGAAAGCGGAGACCGCTTCCAGAAAGCAATCGTTTTCTGCGTCGACCAGGAGCACGCCGCACGCGTGCGTCAGGCGCTCATCAACGAGAATGCCGACTTGGTGGAGACGAATCATCGCTACGTCATGCGCATCACCGGTGCCGACACCGAAGGGCAGGGACAACTCGGCAACTTCATCGATCCGGAATCGAGATACCCCGTTCTGGTTACCACATCGCGGCTTCTTTCGACCGGAGTCGATGTCCAGACCTGCCGGATCATCGTGCTCGATCGAGAGGTGGGTTCCATGACCGAATTCAAGCAGATCGTCGGCCGGGGCACCCGCGTGCATGAGGACACCCAAAAATTCTATTTCACCTTGATGGATTTCCGGGGCGCGACCAGCCATTTCGCTGATCCGGAGTTCGACGGCGAGCCGGTCCAGATTTACGAACCCGGCGAGGACGATCCCATAGTTCCCCCCGACATCACCCTGCCACCCGATGGACCTGCGAAGCGCAAGGTCTATGTGGACGGCGTCGGTGCAACCATCGTCGCCGAGCGTGTGGAATACCTGGACGAAAGAGGCAAGCTCGTCACCGAGTCTCTGCGCGACTTCACCAAAAGGGCACTGAGGAAGCGCTTCGCCAGCCTTGACGACTTCCTGAAGCGCTGGAAGGCGACCGAGCGCAAACAAGCGATTATCGAACAGTTGAAGGCCGAGGGCTTGGACCTTGACGTTATCGCTGCAGAACTGGGCAAGGACCTCGATCCCTTCGACCTGATCTGCCATGTCGCGTTCGATGCCAAACCACTGACCCGGCGCGAGCGCGCCGAGAACGTAAAGAAACGTGACGTGTTCAGCAAATACGGGACCCAAGCCCGCGCCGTGCTTGACGCACTGCTCGCCAAGTACGCCGACGAAGGTGTGCTCAACCTCGATGACACCAAGGTGCTGCGCATTCCTCCCTTCACCGAACTCGGCACGCCGGTTCAGCTTATCAACGCCTTTGGCGGACGCGAGGGTTTCGTCGCGGCCGTCCACGACCTTCAATCCGCTCTCTATCAGGAGGCCGCTTGATCCATGTCCGTCCGCACCGTCGTTAAATCCATCCAGAACATCATGCGCCAGGACACGGGCGTCGATGGCGATGCCCAACGCATCAGTCAGCTTTGCTGGATGTTCTTTCTCAAGATCATCGACGATCAGGACCAGGAACTGGAGTTGATGCAGGATGATTACACGTCTCCGATTCCAGGGGAATTCCAGTGGCGCACCTGGGCGGCGGACCCCGAGGGCATCACCGGCGAAGAACTGCTCGCCTTCATCAACGACGATCTGTTCCCGGCCCTGAAAGCTCTTCCGGTAACCGGCAGGTCCGGCGACCGTCGCCGCGTCGTGCGCAGCGTATTCGAGGATGCCTACAACTACATGAAATCCGGCCAGTTGATGCGTCAAGTGGTCAACAAGATCAACGAGGTCGACTTCAACAACCTGAGCGAACGCCAGCATTTTGGCGACATCTACGAACAGATCCTCAATGACCTGCAATCGGCAGGCAATGCGGGCGAGTACTACACGCCCCGCGCGGTGACCGCCTTCATGGTGGACCGGATCGACCCGAAACCGGGCGAGACCCTGTTTGATCCGGCCTGCGGCACCGGCGGCTTCCTGACCTGTTCTTTGCGCCACATGCGTGATCGCTACGTCAAGCGGCCCGAGGACGAACAAACCATGCAGGCAGCCCTGCGCGCCGTAGAGAAGAAGCAGCTTCCCCACATGCTCTGCGTCACCAACATGCTGCTGCATGGCATCGAGGATCCGGGGTTTGTCCGTCACGACAACACCCTGGCGCGGCCCTATATCGGCTGGGGGCGCAAGGACCGGGTGGACATCGTGCTCACCAAACCCGCCCTTCGGCGGCAAGGAAGAAGACGGCATCGAGAGCAACTTCCCGCAGCACTTCCGGACCAAGGAAACGGCGGACCTCTTCCTGGCCTTGATCGTCCGCCTGCTGAAGCCGGGCGGACGGGCCGCCGTGGTTTTGCCCGACGGCTCTTTGTTCGGTGAAGGCGTCAAGACGCGGCTCAAGGAACATCTGATGGAGGAATGCAATCTGCACACCATAGTCCGGCTCCCGAATTCCGTTTTCCGTCCCTACGCTTCCATCGGCACCAACCTTCTGTTCTTCGAGAAAGGCGAGCCGACCAGGGACATCTGGTTCTACGAACATCGCGTGCCCGAGGGCCAGAAGGCTTATTCCATGACCAAGCCGATCCGGCTGGAACATCTGCAACTCTGCATCGACTGGTGGGGCGGGGCGGAACGCAAGGGCCGCGAGGAGACCGAACGCGCCTGGAAGGTGACGGCGGACGAGGTCAAGAAGCGCGGCTACAACCTCGACATCAAGAACCCGCACACGCGGGAAGACGATCACGGCGATCCGGTGGAGCTTCTGGAGAAACTGACCGCCGCCGAGGCCGAAACGGCAGACTTGCGGAATCGGTTGAAGGCAATTCTGGCTGAGGCGCTGACCCAATGAACGCCGACCAACTGCTCGCTCATTACGAACGGATCGCCGACACGCCTAATGCGATCATGCGCTTGCGCCGCTTCATTCTCGACTTGGCCGTGCGCGGCAAGCTGGTGGAGCAGAACCCGAACGACGAACCGGTGTCGGAGTTGTTGAAGCGGATTGCGGCAGAGAAGGCGCGGTTGGTAAAGGCGGGGGAGATCAAGAAAAGTAAGTCTAAGCAGGTCGACAGGTTCAACACACTTTTTGAGCTTCCGAAGTCGTGGAAATGGGCTACCCTCTGCGACCTCTTTTTATACGATGCTGGCGTCAAACGACAACCCAAAAATCTTAATCAGAAGCTATGGCTTCTGGAACTCGAAGACATTGAGAAGGACTCTGGACGATTGCTTGTTCGGATCACCGCATCTGAGCGGGAATCAAAAAGCACCAAGTCAGAGTTTCGTGTTGGCGATATTCTCTACGGAAAACTGAGGCCTTATCTAAACAAGGTACTGGTCGCCGATCACCCTGGATATTCGACAACCGAAATCGTAGCCCTTCGTCCATTGCTCCGCCTTTGTCCCCAGTATTGCGCTCTGGCTTTGCGGCGTCCCGACTTCGTCGACTATGTCACACGACTTGGTCAGGGTACGAAGATGCCGCGATTGAGGACAGAAGATGCCGCAGTCGCGCCATTTCCACTCCCACCCCTCGCCGAGCAACACCGCATCGTCGACAAGGTCGATGAACTCATGGTCCTGTGCGACCGGCTGGAGGAGGCGCGCACAGAGCGGGAGGCGACGCGCGACCGGCTGGCGGCGGCAAGCCTCGCCCGCCTCAATGCGCCCGATCCCGACCTGGGGGTATTTCAGAACCACGCTGCCTTCGCCCTCGACAACCTCATCCCGCTCACCACCCGCCCCGACCAGATCAAGGCCCTGCGCCAGACCATCCTAAACCTCGCCGTGCGCGGCAAGCTGGTGGAGCAGGACCCGAACGATGAACCGGCGTCGGAGTTGTTGAAGAGGATTGCGGTGGAGAAGGCGCTACGCGCGAAGACGGGCAAGGTCAGGGTAAGAGCCTCAATTCTGAGCGGTAGACCCTTCGAATCGGATTCTCCGATTCCAGCAGCATGGACTTCCGTCAGGTTGGCTGAACTCTCAAATATTGTTATGGGACAGAGCCCGCCGAGTGAGACATATAACACTTACGGTGAGGGCGTGCCGTTGATCAACGGTCCAGTTGAGTTCAGTGACGGACCGTTCGGTATGACGGTTGCCAACCAGCACACGACAGCACCTACCAATTCTTGTGACAAAGGCGATTTCCTCATTTGCGTTCGCGGTTCGACCACTGGACGCTCGAACATTGCTGCCTTCGACGCTTGTATAGGACGGGGAGTTGCGGCGATCCAGCCGCTGTTCGGTGATGGCTTTGTCCGGCTTTTTCTCTGGAGCATGCGCGAGCGAATAATCAGCATGGGAAGAGGGATTGCATTTCCTAGCATTACCCGAAAACAGCTGGAAAACCTCCTCGTTCCCCTCCCACCCCTCGCCGAGCAGCACCGCATTGTCGCCAAAGTCGATGAACTCATGGCCCTGTGCGACCAACTGGAGGCAAGCCTCGACACTAGCGACGACACCCGCTGTCGCCTGCTTGACGCACTGCTGCACGAAGCGCTGGCGGCGAGCGAGAAGGAAATCCGGCAGGATATCTCCACGATCGCTCAAATAGTGCCGGACAAACCGCCCGGACCACCGAAAGTGCTGACCGAGTCAACACCGATCCGTGCGTGAACTGAATGAGTCTTCCAGGCATCAATTTCGAGAATATTCGCCCGTTCGACGAAAGCTGTTACGTCGGGTTCGAGGAAATGTGTTGTCAATACGCTTCTTTGGAACCAGCATCTTAGGGAGAAGATCTCTACCGAATGGGCTACGGCGATTCCGCAGAGTCGCGTCCGTTCACGGCTACGAGGGTCTATCGACATCCGATTCAGAACGGTGGACTCAATGAGGGGAACAGCATCAGAATTGAATACCTAAATAATTCATATTAAATATCTTATAGTGCATCCTAAGGAAGCCCGGCCGACAAGCAGGAGCAGGCGAGGCAGACGGTGCTCGAACAAGCGGAGGGGCTATCTGCCGGCTGGGCGGCCTGACCCCGGATCAATGGACGCAGTCGGCGCGGATTGGAATGGCTTGATGCCTATCAGCCGACACTCAATCGGCGACACAACACCGGCCATTGGAAAAGACTGACCGCAGCGAGGTGGACCAATGGCTTGAACGCCTTCCGTTATTCACCGATCTGACTGTATCCGAAATTGTATATGCGTGAAGTTGATCAATTTGCAAGTTGCTTCATATAAATAACTTAACAAGCTGTTCGATATGCGGAGCTATGACTTTGTTAGCGCCAGAACCCACGATGGAAGGACGCTGCGGTTGCTGACGCTGCTGGACGAGTATACGCGGGAATGTCTGGCGATCCGAGTGGAGCGAAGGATGGGCAGCCTGGAGGTGATCGAGACGTTGTCGGAGGTGATGCTGTGGCGAGGGATCCCGGAGCACATTCGATCCGATAACGGCCCGGAGTTCGTCGCCCGGAAGTTGCGCCAATGGCTGGGGAATCTCGGGACCGGAAGGTTGTACATCGAACCAGGTAGTCCATGGGAGAACGGGTATGGTGAGAGTTTCAATGGGAAGTTGCGGGATGAATGCCTGAACGGGGAGATCTTCTACTCGTTGCAGGAGGCCCAGATGGTGATGGAGCAATGGCGGAAGGAATACAACACCCGGAGACCGCACTCGGCGCTGGATTACAGGCCCCCGGCGCCGGGGGCCTGTAATCCAGCCTGGAATCCGGTTCTACAACCCCAGATGGTAATGTAATATGTCTCACATCACTTGGTACAAAATCTCGGCCCGATCAACGACATGACACCGGCTAGTATACAGCAACAGATTACGATGCTGTCAGCGCCGCCTGCATTGCCGGAAAACTCCGTCGTATGATGATGTCTGACGTTCTGCTAGCGATTACAGCTGGTTTTGTGTGTGGTCGCAATCAGGCCAATTGGAACAGCCCACGAAGCGACCGTATCTGCCCATTCTGGTTTCCAGCCAGCCGCCGCAGACGGGACAGCCCTCGCACGATCCGCCGCAGTCGCGGCATCGGAATGCGCCGCCGGACCTGACCGGCAGTCCGGTTCCGCAACTCGGACACGGACGCCCCGTGTGCTCGCACCAGGGAAAGTTCGAGCAGCCGTAGAAGATGCTTCCGTCGCGGGCGTTTTTCCGGCGTTCCAGCCTTCCCGCCTTGCACTGCGGACATGGCACATTGCCCTCCGGCGGTCGACCGAATGCGACGACATCGTATCCTTCGTCGATCAGCTCCCTGGCAAACACGGAAGGTTCACCGCCGTCGGCAAGCAGGAAAACCTGGCGTCGCGCCCGGGTGATGGCGACATAAAACAGGCGCCGCTCCTCGGCATTTGGATGGGCTTCTGGTGCCGCCAGCACCAGATCGAGCAGCGGGTCGTCGGCGATCTCGACGGGAAAGCCATGTTTGCCGGCGCACAGGCCCAACACTACGGCATAGTCGGCCTCGAGCCCCTTGGAACGGTGCACAGTCATGTAAGAGAAGCGCAGGCCAGCATACTGCTTCTCCAGACCGACCATGTTTCGAGGCCTCATATGCCAGTAACGGCCTAATAGCAGCACGTCGGATGTCCCTTCGTGCCGAGTGGCGTCCTTAGCAATCCTGTCGAGCGCTTCCTTCAGCAGCGAGAGCTCTTCCTCACCCGGAAGACCGAGATGCACGGCAGGCCGGTCGGCCTTGCGCGTCGCGCGGACAGTCTTGCGGATCTGCGCAGGGTTGCGGAGCACGAAGTCGGTGGCGACCGCGGCGATGCGGTCCGAACAACGGAACGAGGTCTCAAGATCGAGGCGCTCGAAATCGCCGAAGTGTTCCCCGAATTCCCTCATGACGGCGATGTCCGACCCGCCGAACCGGTAGATCGCCTGCCAGTCGTCCCCGACCGCGAACAGCTGCGCGCCCGGTGAGTTGTCGAGCAGCGCCTTCAACAACCTTGCCCGGGCCGGCGAGATATCCTGGAACTCGTCGACCAGGATGTAACCGAACGGGCTGCGGTACCGGCCGGTCTCCACAAGGTCGGTCGCCCGGTTTATCATGTCGTGGAAGTCAATTTCTCCCCGGCGGGCTAGGGTTTCCTGGTAGCGCTCGAAGATCGGCCGGAACACCGCCAGGAACGCCTCCACCCGTCCCCGGTCACTGAGGGTGCCGGCTCGTTCGGCAATTTCGCCGAAGCACAGCCTGCTGCCCTTAAAGTGCTGCAGGAAGGTGGTCAGGAGTCGCATGAATGGATCGATCCGTCCCTGTTCCTCAAGGATGGCAAACACCTGCTCGCGCGGGACTGGCGACAGGGTCACGCCATGCGCCGCCAGTTTCTCCGTCAGGTTGCGGATCAGCTTGCCATCTGCACGTTCGTGGCTGAACGTCTCGATCAGGGCGGTGCCGTGTTTGGCATGGACCTGGCGCTTCCATTTCATGTCCAGGAGATACTTCTTCCGGTCGATGAACCGCGCCGTCCTCCCTGCGGCGTCGATCCCAAAATGCTCAATGTAGATCTTGGCTTCGGGGAGATAGAAGTCGGGCTTGTACTGCCGCTTCTCCGCCGTCGCCGTATCGTGCTCGTAGGACGCCTCGTATTCGTAAGCGACGCCTTTGAGATAGAGGAAGTTCGCAATCTCGCATTCCTCGTAGCTCTTTAGCTTCTCGCCTTTCAGCGACCGGATGTCGTTTTGGCGGATGTAGTTCCAGTACTCGCCCCAATTGCTGAACTCGTGTTCGCTCCGGTAGGGCGCGAATCGTTCCTGGAACCACTCCAGCAAGGTTCCCGATAGCTCGCCGTCGGCGAGCAGATCGGCGACGATGCCCTTCAACAGGTCGAACAGTTCTCTGTCGTTCTCCGCCGTCCGGGCCAAAGCCGGGCGCTTGCCTTCGGCTTTGCCGATGATCGCCATGCCCAAGCTGTGGAAGGTCCGAACCGTCACACCTCGCCCCGTTGCAGTGCCGAGACGCGCGCAGACTCTTTCCTCCATCTCGTTTCGCGCGTCCCGTGCGAAGGCCAGCAGCAACAGCTCGGACGGCTTCCGAAATCCTCTCCGGACGAGCCATCCCACCTTGGCCACGATGACCGAGGTTTTGCCGCTGCCGGCGGCGGCCACGACCAGATTGCGGCGCTCGTCGACGACGACCGTCTTGCGCTGTTCATCCGTCAGCGGTCGCGCCTCGATCCGGTCGAACAGGGCGCGCGACTGGACCAGCTCGTTCGCGACAAAAGTCTCGTTGGCCTTCGCCCGTACAACCTCCGGCGCTTCCAGAAACTCCAGAACATCCCTCAGCATTCGGATTTCGTGGGCGTCGGAGAGAGAGTTCGGCCAACGCGCCACGAAGCTGTCGGCTGCCGTGTGCGCATCGCGTGTCAGGTCGCGGATAACGTCGGTATCGGCGTATTTTGGAGGAACGGCAAACTCCGTCAGCCGACGGTGGACGGAGCGGAGCGTTCCGATCTGTGCTGCGAGCGCACGGCGCCACCAATTGACCCTTGCCGTCTCCACCGCGTCGACCAACGCCTTGGCGTCGGTCCCAGATAGGCCTGATACGGTCGCGTCCCTCGCGGCATGGTGGAGTCTGACATCAGCCCAGTAGTGACCGTCTTCTACGTCGACCGCATCCAGATCGCCCAGGGCAATTTCGGTGGACCGGAATGCAAATCTCAATGTCACGGCGTTCGCGTTCACAGCGATCCCTCTGGCCTTCCCGGGGCGCAGAATTGCGAAAAGGAATGACGCCAGTCCGGTTCGTCTTGCCTCGAACGCGACATCGCTCAGCAAAGTCTGTCCGGTCAATTTGTTTGCAGTGTCTGATGATGTCTCCGCGGCTGAGGTCAATACTGGCGTGCCTCCGTAATCAAGTAGACTTGAGGTTAGTAGTGTACATCCGAAATTGTACGTCATCAGAGGGAATGGGACATTTGGGGAGCCAATCTAAGAGACAGTTGGCACCGATGCTGATCGGTCGAAGTGGTAGCGGATTCCTACGTCTTTTCGGTAGCGACGTGCCTAGATCGGGGAACGAAGGCTGAACGGTGAGATCTTCTACTCGTTGCAGGAGGCCCAGATCGTGATGGAGCAATGGCGGGAGGAATACAACACCCGGAGACCGCACTCGGCGCTGGATTACAGGCCCCCGGCGCCGGGGGCCGGTAATCCATTTCTTCTCCCAGAACCGATTTCGCAGCCCCAGGCTGTGATGTAAACTCTCTCACTAGGATTGGTACAAAAGATCGGTCTGGTCAACCTTGGTGGGGGACGTGAACGCCTTCGCACGGCTATTGGAAGAGGAATGGAAGTGATGCAGAGGGATCGTGGCCGAGATGAACGCGGACGCGGCAGAAGTCATGGATGGGACATCGGCCGGTAGTTCTGGCAGCGGCCGCCAGCACTCCGTTCCATTGATTCACATAAAGCGATAGGATTTGACGCGAATAAAGCGCTACGCCATATATGATGTGGTCCAGAGCGTGGATGCCATGTACCGGCTGACGATCCGGAAGCAAGCCATCAAAACCCTGCAAAGAATGCGAGCTCGGGATGGCGGAGCAAGCCTCGTCGCCGGTCGGTTTCACCCGTTCAATCCACTGATCTCGTGACGGCCAGCGTCGTCTCCAGGGCGTCTCAAAAAAGGGGCGTTTGACGAGATGCTCGTTGAGTTCCCGATTACAACCGTTGTCGCTTTTCAATCCTTCAACGGGATGCGGATCACGACGCCGACCATAGTTTCTCCCAACTCGAAGTTGTCACGGGGGCTGTCACGCGTCTCCATCGCTTGCGCAAGGAGAGGCCAGCGGCGGCCTCACAGCGCCTTGGCCTACCAGCCTCCGGCGCCAGAGGCCAAACTCCCCAGGTCACAGGCACTGGATCCTATCCCTTGGAGTGGACTTCAAATGGTTCCGGGTCTAACTTAGAGCGTGGCACCACTCGTGGGGGCAGGTCACAGATGAACAACAAACTTCCTTGCCCATGTTTCGAGCGTAGTATCCTTTACGAGTTACCACGAGTCTGTCCCGCATGTGGGTACGTCTTCCGGGGGAATGGATGGGATGGTATTGACGTACGAGCAGTTTTTGGAAAGTTTGTGTGCCCGACACCGACCCAGGGTTGTAACCGCCGGCTAACGATGCGCTGAATGCAACGGCCACAGAGACAGATTGAAGAGGAAATACGGTTGTGGTATTTCGGCGGCCACGAGTCGCTTCGCCGGGCGACCCGAGGCGTCCTCGCCCACCAGCACCAGCTGGTGCCGGCAGGCTAACGCGCGGCGAGTGCAACGCAGCCCGCCTAGCGAAGAAAGGGCACACCTGTGGATCTGTGTCTGAGGAATGCCCTGAAAGCGGGGGCTCCAGTCGGTTGCACCTCAGCGCGGGCTGAGGTGACCGCCTCCTGAGCTAGACGATTGTACGACGAAGAAAGTTTTGTGGGCTCGGCGGCCCTCGGATGTATAAAGATGCCATCGGGAGCAGGCAAAACGGAAATCCCGGGTTAGAACACTAACCCGTCTCAAGAGAGGCCACTAGTTGGACAGCGAAAAACAAGACAGGATCGACGAGAACGGCGGGTCCTACCGAGTCCTCTTGGATGGGGAGTGGCAACTTGAAGATCTGTACACTTTCCCGCATGCGTTCTCGCAGTGCTATGCGTTTATCTACTGTCTGGATTCCGAGCTTGATCCAAGCGACAGGGACCGGATCAATGAAGCCTTTTCAGGCTACCCGTGGCGAGGTGGATACAGCTACGTAAACATCTACACCGTTCTTCGTCACCAAGTTCCTCTGCGCCATCGACCTTGCATTAAGTCGATATCTTACGGATCGCCTGGTTGGCTCGATATCCTCTTGAATCCGGATGTTGCGCTTCAGGTTGCCAAGTCCGTCGGCATATTGTCTGGCTCCGCCATCGCGGCAGCCAAGGCGTATGCCTATTGCATGAAGTACATCCGTCAAGTCTCAGTTGATCGAAAGCGAGCTGAGCTTGAGGAAATGCAGCTAACACGGGAGCAGCGTCAGATGTGTATGTCCATGTGTGAGGATATAGCCAAGTTCATTGGCTTCGACAGCGTCAAGGCACTACATGAGCGTACCGGTGATCCCGAGGTCAGTCTAAAGCTACTGGCTGCCCACTATCGTCGCACCGACCGGCTCGTTGATTTTGTCAGAGCAGGCAAGGCGAGCCTGCCTGAAGGAAACGGCTCCACGCACTGAGAATCCCCCAGCAAGACACTCGCCCATGAAGAACGTCAATTCTCAGCACGCTGTTCGAGCGGGCTCGATCCTGGCAAACACGCGCAACTCAGGGTAGCGACCCTATTACTGTTGAAATACAACATAAGGGGGCACGAGCTTTCTGGTCAGCGCGGATCGATCTTGCGGGTCTCGATGATCACGCAACTGATGAGCCTGTTGCCGAACTCATCAGGGTTGGAGGTTAAAATTGCTCTATCATGATGGGTCAGAAGGACTTTCCCCCTAAGCTATTCCACGCTTTGTCCTTATCCAAGCTGGTGCCCGTGCGTCATCTGGATCTGCTCCCGGCGCTCGATCAGCGGTCGTGCCGAACGCTTTGGACAAAAAATCGTTCTCTATCGCCAGCTGCCCAATCTTGGCGTGGAGCTTCTCTACCTCCTGTTCATTGTGCTGTGCCTCCACAGCATTCCCGCCGAATACGGCCCGGCTTCCTCGGCCAGCTGTCTCTTCCAGTCCTGATTGTGATTGGGGTGAATGTCGTGCTGTTCCGGCTCACCTTCACCCACTGCCGACTGGAAAAATCACGACTGCCCCGCAAAGATCCGCACCTCGCACGGGACGTCTATCTGGGTGCAAAGTTCTATGGGTTCTAAGGAGGGACAACCTGGTATTGTCACGTTAAGTGCTCTAATATCGATCTGGATTCCGGTGTAGCCTTTTGGGATGGACACCATCTCCTTCAAACGTCATCGCTTCCCACCGGACATCATTCGACACGCCGTCTGGCTCTATGCCCGGTTCGCTCTGAGCTATCGGAATGTGGAGGATCTCCTTGCGGAACAGGGTCTGGATATTTCCTATGAAACGGTGCGTCGCTGGTTCATCAAATTCGGCTCCCTATCGCACAGAATCTACGCCGCAATCGACCAAGGCCCAGCGACTATTGGCATCTTGATGAAATGGTCCTTGTTATCCGAGGACGACGCCATTGGTTATGGCGCGGGGTCGACAATGAAGGTACGGCTGGGCGAGATTGGCAGCGGCGAGGCCGGGGAGCCGGCTGAGTTGCAGCTCGGTTACCTGCAACGGTGATTCCTCCTTCTTTCATGGATGGCAGAAAATGACGCAAGAGGTTGATTTGCTGTCGACACGGGAACAGGCTTCCCTGATCCTGATTAGCATCTTTCTTTCCTGGGTCCTGTCGAAAAAAGATCTTCGTGCAAACATCCCGCGAATCATTTGGACATTACTCAGTCCGGTAATCCTGCTGCCGCTCATCGTGATGTTTGCGTATGTCTCCTTTGAGATCTGGATTGGTTTCCAGCTTGGGTTGTGGAGCAACCAACTTGCCAACGCAACTGTCATTTGGGCGTTCGCAGCAGGCGTAGTGCTGTCTTCCAAAGGGATCCTTGAAGCCAACAAAAACCCGCTCTTTTTCCGAAAGACGGCCGCTGCGACAATTGCTCCAACAGTCTTCGTCACGTTTTTCATGAACCTCGCCTCGTTCAATCTGTTAGCCGAGGTCGCCCTGCAGCTCTTTCTTGTGCCTGTGACCGCGTTGTCGGCATTTGCGCACGCGCGTACGGATCGAGAATACGAACGAGTCAAGAAACTATGTGACGGTATCCTTTCGTTGGTCGGATTTTCATGGTTGGCCTTCACCGTACATCACGTGCACAAGACATGGAATCCGCTTGACACTCATTTATTGTTCCAGAAGTTAGTGCTTCCCATGTGGCTAACGATCGGGCTGTTACCTTTCATTTTTGCACTGAGTTTGTATGCAGCATACGAGCGTCCATTCAGGCAAATCAACAGCGAGACGAGAATGATCGGGGTCCGTTGGCGGGCTCGAATCGCCATTATGCTGACGCTGCATTTCAAGGCGCGCGATGTAGCTCACTTCCAGCACTTCTGGGCAAAAACGCTCGTCGAGACGAACACGCTCGGGGCCGCGCGAGCTGTTGTCAGGCAATTTGAGGAGTCGCTCCGAGATGGTGAACGCGCGACTGCAGAGGAAGAATACAAGCTTCACCGCTACGCCGGTGTAGATGGGACCGATTCCGAAGGCCGTCGCCTCGACCGTCGAGAGTTCAAGGAGACAATCAAGGCACTTCGTTGGCTGGCTACGTGCCACATGGGTCATTATCGCAGGCGCAGCCGGTACGACCGAAACCTCCTTGGTTTGCTTGGCGACAATTTCGCGGCGCACGGCCTCACGGGAAAATCAGGAATTGAGATGAAAGTCGCAAAGGACGGACAGCGGTGGGTTGCGTACCGTCGCACAGTCAGCGGATGGTGCTTTGCAATCGGCGCCGCTGGTCCTCCCCCAGACCAGTGGGAACATGACGGAAGTAACCCTCCATGCGGGTTCCCTGGTGAAGACCCGAGTTGGGGTGATGGACCGTTCGGAGACACCGTGAATAGAAATTGGAGCTGAACTACTGCGACGGGCGTCAGTTGTGCGGCTACACCTAGTGTACTGTCCCGGTAATAAGCGATATATTAATGGGCAACCTTTGGCCTCTGGAGGTATGCCCATGCCACGCGGTCGCCCCGTTACTCCCCTCACTCTCAGTGAGAGTGAGGAATCGGAACTGGGGAGCCTCGCCCGCTCCCGAACCTTGCCGCATAGTCTGGTGCTGAGGGCCCAGATTGTGCTGGCCTGCGCCGAAGGCGTTCCCGGCTCTACCGTGGCCCGGCGTCTGGGTGTCACCAATACGACCGTGGGCAAGTGGCGAAAGCGCTATCGTGAACATGGAATCCCCGGACTACACGATGAACTGCGTCCCGGACGCCCCCGCACGCATGAGGATGAACGTGTTGCGGAAGTCATCAACACGGCCCTGCAAACCGAACCTCCCGATCGTTCGCACTGGAGCGTGCGTTCCATGGCGGAACACACGGGAGTCTCAAAGAGCACGGTCCAGCGGTGGTTCGATCTGTTCGGCGTCCAGCCGCATCGCCAGCGGCATTTCAAGATTTCCAACGACCCGTTCTTCGTCGAGAAAGTCCGCGACATCGTCGGTCTCTACCTCAATCCCCCGGACCACGCCGTGGTGCTCTCGGTCGATGAGAAGACCCAGGTTCAAGCTCTTCAGCGAACTCAGCCCGTTCTCCCCATGGGCCTCGGCTACGTCGAAGGCGTCACCCATGATTACAAACGTCACGGCACGACCACTCTGTTCGCGGCTCTCGATGTGGCCACCGGGAGAGTCATCACCCGCTGTAAACCGCGACACCGTCATCAGGAGTTCCTCACTTTCCTGCGTCAGATCGACGGCAGTGTGCCGCACAACCTCGACGTCCATCTCATCGTCGATAACTACGCTACTCACAAACATCCCAAAGTCCGCGCTTGGCTCGCTCGGCGTCCCCGCTACCACGTTCATTTCACCCCAACCTATGCGTCCTGGCTCAACCAAGTCGAACGCTGGTTCGGCATCATTACCCAGAAGGCCATTCGCCGAGGTTCCTTCTCCAGCGTCAAGGCTCTCGTCCGTAACATCGAGCGCTTCGTCGAACATTACAACGCCAACACCAGTCCTTTCGTCTGGACCGCCACGGCCGAATCCATCCTCGCTAAGGTCGAACGACTTTGCTCATATATTTCCGGGACAGTACACTAGTGGACTGTCGCAAAGTAACTTTATCTATGGAGAGGGCGTCTATACAGTATGCCCTTTCAAAGCGAACCGTTCGTGTTGAGCCAACAGCAACGATCCGAACTCGAGGAGGTCGCCCGTTCGCAATCGCTGCCCGCCGGCTTTGTCTTACGCGCTCGAATCATCGCGTTACTCGCCGACGGCCTCTCCTACGCCGCCGTCGCCGACAAACTGGATTGCTCCACACCGACCGTCGGGAAATGGAAGAAACGCTTCCTCGAACACGGACTCGACGGACTGGAAACCCACCGTCCCGGGCAACCACCCTCGAAACTCACCGCCCGCTTGCGTGCCAAAATCCTCAATGCCACCCGCCGCCAGCCTGGCGACGGTTCGACCCACTGGTCCTGCCGCAAACTCGCCAAAGAACTCAGCATCAGCAAAGACTTGGTTCATCGTGTTTGGCGGGAAGCCGATCTCAAGCCGCATCGGTTGGAGCGCTACATGGCCTCCAACGACCCCGACTTCGAGCGCAAAGCTGCCGACATCATCGGTCTCTACCTCGATCCGCCGCGCCATGCCGCCGTGTTCTGCGTGGACGAAAAGACCGCTATGCAAGCGCTCGACCGTCGCGACCGCGTCTTGCCGCTGTCCCCTGGACGCGCCGAGCGGCATGGTTTCGAGTACAAGCGCAACGGCACTCTCTCCCTCTACGCCGCCTTAAACACCAAGACTGGGCAGGTGCATGGGAAGACCGCCGCGCGTCACACCAGCCAGGACTTCGTCGAGTTTCTCGGTGAGGTCGTCGCCCGCTGCGAGCCCGACCAGGAGATTCACCTCATCCTCGACAACCTCTCGGCTCACAAGACCAAGCAAGTGGCAGCGTTCCTCGAGCGGCACCCCAACGTCGCCTTACACTTCACGCCGACTTACTCGTCGTGGCTGAACCAGGTCGAGTTGTGGTTTTCTAAGGTGCAACGCGACGTCATTGCCCGCGGCGTGTTCCCCTCCACCACCGATCTCGCCCGCAAACTCCGCCGCTACATCAACGCCTACTCGAAAGACGCCAAGCCTTTCCGCTGGAAATACTCCAGGCCCTCCCGCCGCATCCGCCATGGTAAAACTATCTCTGCGACAGTCCACTAGGGGAAAGCGGAAACGGTAACGCACCGTCAGCGCCCCCGGCGTGTCGCTGGCGAATTACAAATAACGCCCTCAAAGAGGGCCTTCTGGAGAAACGGAAGCGCGTCCTTGATCAGCCGGATCGCTGCTATTCATTCGGACCGCGATGCGCGGTGGCGTCCTGGTCGACCCAGTCTTCCTCTTTATAGGTCATGCCGTGGCGACCGGGAACCTTTCGGGTGGGACCGGGCTTGTAGCTGGAACAGGACAGAGGTCCGTAACAGAAGGTTTCCGTCCTGTAGCGCCATCGGTCGGGGTTCCATTGGTCGATGATCATTTCCACAGCCATGGCACAGCCCCAGATACAGCTATTACATTGGGAATCGTAGGTCGTTACCGCCAGGCGCCGATGCCCGCGCTCGCGATAGGCGGGCAACGGAGGAGGCACTCCATGCCATGGTGCCGCTAAGGCCTGCTCTTCTCCACGCCGGATCAGTTTCAGTTTGCTGACTCTATAGATGTCGGCGGTTTCGAGTCGCGGATCCGCAACCCGATGCCCCAGCCCCTCGACGCGGTCACCCATTCGGAATTGGTGTTTGGCGTGGGTTCCGGAGACAATACCGACTCGAAATTCAGCAGAAACTCCGCCGACTGTTCCCTCGATCCGCAACAGGTAACCCAGATAAGTGTGGCTCCGTTCATCGAAAGAACGGGTCAGGCGAATTCGAGGTTGGACCGAAGTGACAGCCCCAGACCAGGCAATCTTTTCGTTCATCGACAGTTCGTTCGAGTTTTCAAAGTTTGGCGATCCGGAGTCAGGCGGCAATGGGCGTTTGATATAACCCTCCACAATGTCGTCGCCAGCGGTAGAAGCCGAAGCTCAGAGGGACCTTCGGGCCGGACGTCTCCTGCGGCGTACATCCTGCACGTGCTGAATGCGTCCGATGGTGGTTGTAGTAGTCTTGGAAATCGAGCAGCTTGTTCTCCAGGTCCGCCGTGGTCCAGAACAACATGCGATCCAAATACTCGCGTCGAATCGTGCCGATCAGCCGTTCCACAAAGGGATGGGACAGGGGAACATAGGGAACGATCTTGATTTCGGTCACCTCCAGGATCCGCAGATTGGCTTGCCACTGCCCAAACCGATAAAGTGGATCATGGTCGGAGCTGAGGTACTTTGGCATCCAGGGTTGCCATCGAATGGCGCGGTTGAACATCCGGCAAAGTGCGACTCCATTAACGGTTCCGGCGTGGACGCCGAACCCAATGATCCGGCGAGTGTATTGATCCATGACGACCAAGACCCAGTGGGTCCGCAATGTGGCCGATTCGCACCGGAACAAATCTAGACTCCAGAGGCTGTCTTTCAGGTGTCCAATGAAGGTCAACCAGGATGGACCACCGGAGTTCTTAGCCGGCCGATAGTGGCTGGCGAGAATCCTTCGAACAACGTCTTTGTCGATGGGGATGTCGAAAGCCAAGGCAATCTGCTGAGCGATTCGCGGGCAGCCCCAGGTGGGATTGCGCTGCTTCATCTGGACAACAGCGTCGATGAGTTCTTGGTTGGGTCCGTTTGGTCCGGGCTTACGCCGGTGCTTGGATGAAAAGAGCAGGCGATATTTTCGGTTCCTCAGAGCCCGGTGGAGGCCCAAAAGAGTCGAAGGCTTCAGCACGATTGCTGAACGAATCAGGCGGGCGGGGCGAATGAGGAGAGCACACAAACCGGCGACAAGGCGATCTGAGCTGCGTAGATTGGGTGACCGCTGCCGCAAACGATGGAGGATCAGAAGTTGTTGCTTGACAAGAACGGACTCAGCAGCGACCACAGGACGGATGCCACCCGGACCTGCAAGTCGGGCAAGAGTAACGATTAAACGAACGAAAAGGATGACATGATCACGCATCTTGGCATTCTATCAAATCTTGAAAACGGCAGAAAATTGGCCCGTTTTAGCAATTCGCCAGAGACAGCAATGGAGACTCTTCGAGCAGATCGACGTCGATACCAAGGACCTCGACGACATCCCCGAACTCTGGCCCCAGATCCGCCGACTCCGCTTGCCCTTGGTCCAATACACCGCCCGCGAAGTGGTCAGTGGCCTCCACTTCATGGCCTACGCCCAGCAACGTTCCCTCTCCGATGCCCGTCGCTTTGTCGGCTGGCTGCTGGAACATCTCCAAGGCTGCGGCGCCCCTCTCACCGGCTCTCGCATTCAAACCGACAACGGCAGTGAGTTCATCGGCAGTTGGCAGGCCCAATCCGATAGTGCCTTCACTCGCTGTGTGCAGGCCGCCGGCCTGCTGCATCAGACCATCCCTCCCGGCGCTCACACTTGGCAGGCCGACGTCGAAACCGCTCACCGCTTGATCGAGGATGAGTTCTACCAGGTGGAATCCTTTCAGGGACGCTCCGATTTCCTCCACAAGGCCGCCACCTACAACCTCTGGTTCAATACCCGTCGCCGGAATTCCTACAAAGCGAACCGTACCCCCTGGGATATCTTGCACGCCCGTGACCCCACTTTGCCCCCAAAGATCGTCGCCTTCCCCCCACTGTTCCTGGATGAATTTTTCGACCCGGTACGACCCTCGGGGGGGGGGGGGTATGATGTTATTCCCTATCCCTTCCGCATACGATTCCTTTCTTGATCGATCCGAGATTTGTCGTTAGACTGTCAGTTTTTCGTGTCACGGCTTTTCCTCGCTCGCGCCAGTGGCACCAAGCCAAGATTATGGATGATAGGAAAGACACCATGCAAGAAGTGATCCGGAGCGTTTTCGTTTCCGTCTTGTTCGGGAGCTTCACGAGGGCCTCCGAGCCCTTGTACGATAATCGGCGTAGGAGACAGACATGCTAGGACTAAAACTCGACCAACAATCCAGGACGGAACGGTTAATCATCGTAGGATTGTCAGTATTTGCCATCTTGATCAGCAGTTTTGTGGCCTATTACGGTTCCGTTCGCGAGAATGCCGAGGAACGATTCAGTGACGCATTCTCAAGTTACTTGTCTGCTTTGAAAGTGCAACCAGGGGGGACTGAGGAAGAGAAAGGGTTGCTTGAGGCCAAGTTCAGATTAGTGGTGTATGGCGATAATGAGGTGATAAAAAAGTTGGCGGAGTTCCAACGTTGCGGAGCTAATCTGAAGGATTTTGAGTGTGCGCAAAGCTGGGTGTCGACCGTAGTTGCGATGAGGAAACAAGTGGGTAGAGGTAGAGGTAATTATCCGCAGTTAGAGTGCGACTTGACCGACATTCTTGTCCGCCCCGGGATTTTCAATCGTGGCAGGTAAGAGCCGGATAGCACGTCTGTGAGCGGAGGACTATACAAATCAGCATCGCTTGTGCGATAGCTCGTAGAGTGGGGCAAGGCGAGATCCCGCCACTCGCGTTGCTCCTCCGCCCGCAGACCGCCTGAACGTTAAGGTTTGAAATGGAGCTTTCTACCACGAGCTGCTAGGCGGGATCGTGTTTTTCCGGTCGTAGGAGAGGAAACAGGATTACATCCCGAATCGAAGGAGCATCGGTCAGGATCATGGCCAGCCGGTCGATGCCCAGCCCGGCGCCTGCGGCGAGGGGCATGCCGTAGCGCAGAGCGCGCAGGTAGTCCTCATCGATGGCGTGAGCGGTGGTGTCTCCCGCCTCCCGCTTCGATTGCTGCCATTCAAAGCGTCGCCGTTGTTCGACCGGATCGTTCAGTTCGCTGAAGGCGTTGGCCACCTCCATGCCCGCTACGTACAACTCGAACCGTTCGACGAAGTTCGGGTCCTGGGGGCATTGTTTGGCCAGCGGGGAGACAACGAGCGGATAGTCGAGAATGAAGGTCGGCTGCCAAGGGTGAGCTTCACAGACGGTCTCGAACAGATCCGTCAAGAGCTAGCCGGGCTCGGCTTGGGGTGAAGTCTCCAGCGGGGCGGCGCCATTTCCGGCGGCCCAGCGATTCTAGAGGTTGCACCATCGCTCCAGGTTCCGCCCTTCGCTGAAATTCACCTCTGGCGGCTGACCCTTTTCCCAAACTCTTCCCCATCTAAAAGACGTGTTGAGACCCAAATCGAATCCCCAAACCTCCCGACTGCGCATCGTTTCTACTTGCTGCCCGAGGGACTTGGCGGCGGGACCGGGTCGGGTCGAGTACGATAAAGTCCCTATGTTCCAATTCGTCAGGAGAACCGACATGACAGTGACCGATCTGTTGCAGTTGCGCGCCCTTGATCCGCCGCCCCATGCGCAGGCCGGACTCAAGGTTCTGGCAGTGGTTAGGGAAAGTAGGTCCGCTGGCTCGACGAAGCGCGTCCTTACGACAGGTGGGGCTGTTGCAACTCGAAAACCATTACTGCACCCAGGTGCTGTACAGCCTGTCGAGCATGGCGGTGGCAGCCACTACCGTCAAGAAACCGTCAGAAAACTCGCCCATCAAGCGGGCTAGCCGTAGGCGTTGCGAGCGAAAGCAGACGCCCCAAAACCGTGTAAAAGCAACGAAAGAAAGGAATTGGGAGAAAACCGTGGAAGCCGCCAGCCTTCCTTGAAGGCAGGCGCAGAATCGCTACGCCTGCTGGCACGGCGCCGCGCCAGCAGGGCCGGGGAGCGCTTGCACAAGACTCTTACGGTTGGCTCTTGAAGATGGCCGTGCCACCGTTCAGCGCCGGCTCAAAGACGTACCGCGTAAGTCGGCTATCTTGCAATATATAGAGTCCGTTGTCCGTTGCTAGATAGATCTTTCCCTGCCAGCGTTTGATCTGGGAGATGACTTCACCGACATCGAATTCTTTCACCTCGCCGGATGCTCGCTCATACCGCAGTATCCCACCGGCAAAGGGCGCGCCTTCCGGGTGTCGAACCCGGCCTACCCAAACGACCGCGTCCTCGACCCATAGAGCCGAAGCGGACCAGGGAGCAATTTCGGAAGGAGAAAAAACCACGTACTTCTTATCCTCCGGGTCAAAATAACCGAAGCCGCCAACCCCCGTAGAACCCTCGCCGTCATAGAAAGTTTTACCAAACCAGAAACGGTCCCCCACGATCTGGTAAGGCCCAATCACCTCATGCTCGAAACTCGCCACGTTGGGACGGCGCCGGTGGCGCTGAACCCACTCGGGTCGCGCCGTTGCGAACCCTTCAGGGGTTGACTTTGGCAACTCGTATAGCTTGTACTCATGACCAACCCGCTCGGCTACGCCTTCAACGCCTTCAACCGCACCGGTGTGAGGGTGAAAGACCAGTGCCGCAGCGAAACGACCTTGTAAACCGATGGGCAGGTACTCCCTGAGTAGTCCGGGCGAAGAGGACATGAAGGGGGTGACGTCGGTTGCCGACGCTTCCCAGGCGTCGGCTAGTGCCGGGTCCATTTCGGTCCCAATCGCCCAGATCGGGGTGCCCTCGTCAAGACGCGCTATGAGCGTTTGTTCTTCGCTGCCCACTACGAAATATAGATTGTCGTTCAGTGCCAGGATTTGTCGCACGGGCAGGGGTGTAAATTCGATTCGCTTCAGCATTCGCTTGGACGTTAAATCAAAGAAGATCTTGATAGTGTCCGCACCAAACCCATAGTCGCCCCGAGTGCGTGACAAGACAATGGAACCGTCATCCGTGCGATCAACCTCAACACGGTCGTCGTACTCATTGGCCAGAATGACCAGTTCCCACACCCGGTCAGGATTGCTGGTCTTCGTCAAAAACAGGCCCAATAAGTCGTCGCGGTTCCACCAGAAGTCTTTCAACTCCTTCAGAGGTAACGGCCAACCGGCTCTAGGAGCTCCGCCGCGAATGAGCAGCAACGTATGCCTGCCGTCCAGGTCCTTTCTGTAGAAGGTCTGGAAATGGATAATGTTTGGGTTTCTTCTGTGAAAAGCTGGGATAACGGCTGTTTCTTGAAACTCTGGATTCGGGCTGAGCTGGGCTGAAAGAGGAATGGCCAGCAACAGGACCAACGCAAGAGACCTCGTCCAGAGTTTCCATTTTGGCTGGTGCACTCCAAACAGAAGTGTCCCGAAAGTCGAGGGCGGATGGAGAGATTTTTTAATGGAACTCATGCCGATCCATATTGTAACCGAGTGGGGCAGGGGGTGGTTACAATTTTCCAGCCGACTGAGTTACACAGACATTTTCGCCTATCTCTCTCATCCTCCTGTGGTCGGTTTTGTTCCGGTGGTTTGTCCACAGGCTAGTCGCTCTTACGAATTGTATGAGGTGGTATTTAGGCGTGGAAAACTCCCCCGAATCACAGGGATTTGTGCCAGTGTTTCCGGGAGGCGGTCAGTCGAAGACGTGGACCCCTACGGAGATGAACACGCCGCTCGCCGTGTACCTGTAGTCGAGCCGGAACCCCTCCCCGACGATCATCCAGTCGGTGAGCGAGTGGAAGTAGCGGACTCGGAAGTCCACCGGCCACTTCAGGCGCAGCGTCGCTCCCGCGCCGATCGTCCACGGCCATCTTCCGAGGCGCTCGCGGTCTTCGCTGGCTGATCCGGTCGCAGGATTCGTCGCTCCGGAAGCGAACTCGGTCCACATTCGACGCCTCCCGCCGAGGACATAGAGCTGCGAGCGGCCGAACTCGCGCCCGAAGATGATGTTGCCGCCCGCCCCGGACAGGTTGCTGAAGTCCCACTGGCCGGGCCAGACGTCGTGAACGTTCCCGTTCGGGGTTGGGAAAATCGTGCCCTTGAGTTTGTGTCGGCTGGAGACGACGCCCTCGCCCTCGCCGCCCACGAGCCAGTTCCCCGGCAGCTTCCGGCGCAGCCCGGCCGACAGGTTGCCGGCCAGCGCGAGGCCCGAAGAGGACGATGTGCTCGAACTCGATCCCCCCTGGATGGTCACTTTCTTGGTGTGTTCGACCGTAACCCGGCCCATCTCGGGAGCCAGGCGCAGGAAGAAGTCGGACTGCGCGTGGGCGGCGCCCACACCAACGCACAGGCTGGCGACCGCCAGCAAGCCAATCACCGCCCCTGGGCCACGCTCGTGAGTTTCCAAAGTGCTTCGACTCCTTTCCAATGTAAACGGGTGGTCGGGAGGCCGCGGCGGCGCAGTCCCTTCTTGTCCCGGCGTGCAAGTTCCATGAAAATCGCTAATCGCAACTTCTTCTTACGAGGGAGGACCAAGTACGCGCGTCGCTGCTCGTTGTCAGAGTGCAGACTCAACCAGTATTGCGTGCGGCGGCCCGATGCCCAACGAGCCAGGGCGATCACATTGGCGGTCCCGAGCGACCCCGCCAGGTAGTAGGGGCCGGTTGCGAAGTACAAGGGCACCTGCGGCAACGTCGTCAGCCAGTACCACTTGTCGAGGAACGGCAAGCGTATCTGGTGCTGTCCCCTGCGGATGCGGAGGTCGGTGTATTCGAAGCGCTCCGAGGTGTAGCCGTCCAGTTCGACCGTCACGGCCGTATCCGTGAAAACGAGCTTGGCGGGCCGGAGCTTCGCGTTCCCGATTCTGCCACGGAGTCCTTGCGAAAAGACAATGGGGTCCGGCGGTCGAGGCGAGTCCGCCCTTGCGCCGACGGATAAGAAAGCCAGCGCCAACGCGACCGACGAGAGATTGACGGTTCCGGCCATGGGTGGCTCCGTTCTGACCCCCTCGGGCGATATAGTGCGCTCTCCTCTTCATTCCGACTGAATCGATAAGGATTCAGCTTGTCGAGAGGACTTCGCGAACCAACTCGGCCACCGTCTCTACGTCCTGGTCGCTGATACCGTGGTGCGTGACGAATTTCACGGATGTTGGGTCGAGAACACTCACGCCCGCGCCTCGATCCAGTACCTTCTGGACAAAGGTGGACGGGTCCATGGAGGTCGTATCGACGCGAACGATGTTGGTTTGGACGGTCTCCATGTCCACCTCCAGTCCCGGCAAGGGTGACAGTAATTCGGCCAGGCGGCGAGCCCGGCGATGATCCTCGGCCAGGCGTTCGTACATCGTTTCCAGGGCCAGGATGGCCGCGGCGGCGAAGATTCCTTCCTTGTGCACGGAATGGCACCCCAGGATGCGGTGGTCCTTCCGGGCGCGCTCGATGAATTCCTGGGAGCCGCAGAGCATGGCTCCATAGGGAGCTCCCAATCCCTTGTTGAGGCTCAAGCTAACGGCATCCAGCGGCTTCGCCAAGGTTTTCAGGGACACGCCGAGCGCCACGGCGGCGTTAAACAGCCGAGCTCCGTCGGCAAAGACCGGAATATCATGGCGGCGGGCCAGGTCTCCGACCCGGGTCATGTATTCGGTGGTGAGGGGCACGCCGCCTGAAATATTGTGGGTGTTTTCCAGACAAATCATTCCCGTTCGAGGACGATAGGAGTAGCCTTGTTCCAAAATGGTTGCTTCAATTTCTTCCACGGCCATTTCACCGAACTTATTTCCTCGGATCAGCCGCGGGACCGCGCCGGTGTGGTGCGCAATGTTCCGATCCTCCACCCACCAGAGGTGGCAGCGGGCTTCCATGATGGCTTGAT
Organism: Terriglobia bacterium; assembly: GCA_965222885.1. Lineage (GTDB taxonomy): Bacteria > Acidobacteriota > Terriglobia > UBA7540 > JAPUME01. The sequence continues at coordinate 2,488,136 of OZ244973.1, read as the reverse complement.
CGCCCCGCTGGCAAAACCCCATCATCCCCAGTAGATTGGCCACGCTGGTCGTGGGTACGAACATGGCGGTTTCCTTGCCCGTCAATTCGGCGATCATCTCCTCCAGGCGGATTACGTAAGGGTCTTCGCGCCAGAGCGTCCAACCAAAATCAGCCGATCGCATGGCCTCCCACATCGCCTCGGTTGGCGGCAAGATAAACTCGCCGCGGGTATCCACGATTAATTTCCGTAAGGGAATGATTTCCTTCGTGACCATATTGGGGTTCTCCTGAATTTGCGATCGCTTTGCATCGTTCTAGCTGTCGCAACCCACCCGCTTGCTAAAGTTTACGGGAAAGGCTTTAGATTCTATCGGAAAAAACTGCTGTGCGGGGGGCTTTTCCCGTAATCCACGCTGGGTTCGTCTCTGACCGTTACCGTCTCGAACGCTGAGATATTTTGTGGATTTCTCTGGCGGTTATCGCTTCTTTTTTCTCACCTTCTGCAGTAAGGAACGAGCCAACTCCCGGATTTCTTCGGGACCTAATTCGGCGGCGCGGCGCAAAACGGGAACGGCCGAATCATATTTTCCCGTCAGGAAATACGCTGCGCCCAGCCGATAAAATTGACTTCCCTCGGGGTTGGGATTTTTCTCGGTTGCTTTTTCGAATTCGGAGACGGCCTTGGGAAGGTTTCCCTGTTTTACAGCCACATGACCCAGAGCTTCATGGGCGGAAGCTTCCATGTTCCGGCGGAGTTCCTGCCAACGCTGGGGAGAAATGGAACGCGGGAGCCGGGTTTTGTCGAGTCCCTGGAAGACAAGCAGAGCGTAGCGTTGCGCCTGGGCCAGCCGTGGATCATCTCTTCTGCCGTCGGTGACTCCATTGGGGATGGTGCTGGCCAGAGTCAGCAGCGTGTTCAAATTATCGGGGTTCAATTGCAAGGCTTTTTCCCCGCTCCGCACCGTAGCCTCGTAATCATTCAGCTCTCGATAGGCCAGCATCTGGTACTGGTAAGCGATTCCCAATAAGGCGGAATCGGGATAATAGGCCGCAAAAGCTTCCACCAGGCCGACCTGTAGTTGCGGTGAATCCGCGCGCAGAAGCTCGATGTAATCGTCGAGCTCCTTCTGTGATTGGGCTTGAGGCGCGCGCTGAGGATTCTCCATCGGATCGAACTGAGCCCGACCGCACCTGACGGAAATCCCGAAAGCCAAAACAAGGAAGAGAGGAAGAAGGTTACGGACCATAGAGTTTGGTGAGCCTTTGAAATTCAGCCAATGCGTCGGACGCCGAGCTCGGGTCGCCTAGTTTTGTGAAAATCCTGTGAAGCCGGTAGTGGGAACGGGGGAGCGTGGGGTCCGCCCGCACGGCGTTTTGCAACGCTTGAATGGCCTTTTCAAGGTCTCCTTGATTTTCATGAATTTTAGCAAGCGTCAGATGATTATTCGCGATGCCGGGATCCATCTCGATCGCTCGTTGTGCGTAACGCGAGGCTTGGGCAGGGTCCGTGGTCGCCAGCACGTAGGCCATGCCTTGGTAGGGCGGGCTAAAGCGCTCGTTCGATTGTTCCACAAGTCGAATCGACTCTTGATAATCGTGCAAAGCCCGATCCGTGTGATCCAGCATCTCGTTACAAAAGCCGCGATGATACAGGATGGTAGCGTCATTCGGTTGGACCGCCGCCGCTGAGGTGAAGTGGCCCAGCGCTTCTCCATAGTTTTCTCGAATCTGGAGTTCGTACAGGCCCAGGTAGTAATGCGGCCAGGGATCATCCGGGGCGGCCGATATGGCTTTCTGCATCTGTTCCCGAAACAAGGTAAATTGATTAATGGCGTAATAGGCCAATCCCAGCACTTTTGCCAGCGAGGGGTCCTGTAGGCCACCCCGTTCCGCCTTGCGCAAAGAGCGAATCGCGCCGATGGGGTCGTGCTGACGAAGCTGCACATAACCCGACCAGTAGTGGGGATGAGCTTGTTGGGGATGTTGGATTTCCAATTGTTCGGTAAGCGTCCTGGCTCCCGCCCAGTTTCCGGCCTCGATCATGGACTTCAATTTCTTGATCTCGGGATCCCCCGAGCGCAGGTTGGGTTGATCGATCGATAGGGTTTCGGCTGTGTCCGGCACATTTCGCTTCAGGGTGGGGTTCTGTCCCCAAACCGTGACTGTAACCAGGAAGACGCAGGAGCTCAATAGAACGCGCCGCAATTTCCAGCCCGAAACAGACATGGCGGGCCTTGGGAAGGCGTCGCTTCTGTACGCAGCTTTCGGGGTAACTTTACGCGGTAACCTTTTCCGATTTATGCACATGGAAGCTGGTGAGTGCCCATCGACGTTTAAGGCACAATCCCCTTTCCTTCGCGGATTTTCAGTATCTGATTTATTTTCACATTTTTCAATACATCCACCGTGCCGCTGGGCCAGCGCAGCTCAAGCACGTCGATGTGTGATGTATGACCCAAACCGAAATGCACTCGCAGGTCGTTCTGAGATTGATAGCTCGACCCGGCGATGACTTGACGAATCTGCGTATGTTGGTTGGCCGTAAGGCTCAGCCGGGTCCCAATCCCATCACGATTGCTTTTTGTCCCGAATGTTTTTACCAGGAGCCAATTATTTTCGGTTCTCCCCTCATTTCGCAACAGATCGGCCGTCTGATTGCAATTATTGATCAGGAGATCCAAGTCGCCGTCGTTGTCAATATCGCCGAAGGCCAAGCCCCGGCTCACTTTTTCCAGTTTGAATCCGGGTCCCGAGGCGAGCCCCAACTCCGCAAAAATCCCCTTTTTCTCATTTCGGAAAAGTAAATTTCTTTGCGGATAAGTAATATTATCATGGGACTTATGGACATTGTCCAGGATGTGGCCCTGCGCGACGACCAAATCGAGGTCTCCGTCGCTATCATAATCGAAAAAGGCGGTTCCAAAGCCGACAAAAGGGAGGGTAGGCTCACCCAGGCCGGCTTGCCAAGTCACGTCGGTAAACAGTCCGTCCGGTGCATTGTGATACAGAGTATGAGTCTCGCTGTTGAGATTGGTGACATAGAGGTCCAACAATCCGTCATTGTCGAAGTCTCCCCAATCGGTGCCCATGCCGGCCTCCGGCGGTCCGTTGCCGTCCACCGCCACTCCAGCCCAGAGGGCGGTTTCGGAAAATTTCCCGTTGCCCTGGTTTCGATAAAGGAAATTGGATACGGAATCATTCGCCACGTAGATGTCGGTCCAACCGTCGCCGTTATAATCGCCAAAAGCAACGCCTAATCCTTTGCCGTCAAGGCTGTAAACGGAGGCCTCCCGGGTAATGTCCGTGAATGTCCCGTCGCTATTGTTTCTGTAAAGCAGGTCCGGCAGCGCGTGATAGACGTTCGGATGGCAGTAGGAACGGAGTCCCTCGACGTGAGACCCGCAATATTTATGGTTATCCAAGGCGAAATCCACGTAATTTACGACGTAAAGATCGACGTCGCCGTCATTGTCGATATCCGCGAAGGCGCAACTGCTGCTCCATAACGTCGAGCCCACCCCGGCCGCTGGCGTGACGTCGCTGAACGTCTCGTCGCCGTTGTTGCGATAGAGAACGTTCTCCCCGAACTGGGCCAGATAGAGATCCACCCAGCCGTCATTGTCATAATCCGCCGCGCAGGCTCCCATCCCATAGCCGCTTTTTCCGATACCGCTGCCGGGAGTCACCTCGCGGAAGGTTCCATCCGCGTTATTACGATACAGGGAGTGGCGTGCTGAGGCGGCAAGCTCGGCATCCACCAGCGAGCCGCCGTTTACCAAAAAGATGTCGATCCATCCGTCGTTGTTGAAGTCGAAGAATAAACCGCCGGACCCCATCGTTTCCGGCATGTATTTTTCGGGCGTGGCACCGTTGAGGTGACGGAAATCCACGCCGGCTTCCCGGGCTACATTGCGGAAAAGTACCTCTGCGGGCCGAGGAGGTTCGTCTCCATCGGGAAGTCGGCTTGCCGGGGGATGAAGAGGGACCTGGACCGGACTGAGGTCTTCCTGCAATTCCTGCGGACGTTGCAGGTCCGATCTGCGGGCGACTTCCACTTGGAGGTCGTGATATTCTTTCTGTTCCGCTTCGGCCTGCAAGGACTGGAAGGTCTCAAGGTGCCGTTGGAATGCTTCGATTTGCCCCAGGTGCTTCAGGCTCATGCCTAAGCGGTAGTGGATCGTATGGAGCCGCGGGTTGAGCTCCAGGGCTCTACGAAAAGCCCGAACCGCTTCGGGGTGATTCTGAGCCCGCGCGTGTGCCCGACCCATCAGTCGATAGAGTTCGGCGGTAGCGGGCTTGATCTGTGCCGCCAGGGTGAATTGCGCCAAGGCTTTCTCGGTCAGGTTACGGTCCAGGTATATCTTTCCCAATTCCACGCGGGCCCGATAGAAATTGGGATCGATCGCAAGCGTCTTTAAGTAAGTGTCCCGGGCATCGTCCAAGCGCAGTAGGTCCCGGTAGATTCCGGCCAGATTGAAATAATAGTATTTCAGATGGCTTGGCGGGCGAAGTTCGATCGCTTTCAGGATTGCCGTCAAAGCCTTCGTGAACTGCTTCTGCCGTGAAAAGATCAAGGCGCGGTGGTTGTAGTAGGGAGGATTCTGGGGTCTGAGTTGGATGGCGCGGTCGATGTGCTGGAGCGCTTCCTCCCACCGGTCCATTTGGTTATAAGCTTGCGAGAGATAGAAGTGCACTCCGTCAAGGGAAGGATTTTCCTGGAGTACCTGCTTGAACTCACGGATGGCCTCCGGCAGATTTCCGGCCGAGAGGTGAGCCATGCCGGTCTGGATCCGTGCCGATTCTTCCGCTTCCCGGCTCGTCTGCTGCCCGGAACCGGTAGCCAGCAAGGCCCCCAAGACCGGCAGTATCAGAATCGCAAGCTTTAACCAGGTAACACGTCTCATCCGAGGAACAAAACCCGCTGCTTCAGCTCTCCGCTGGCCGGTTCAATGCAAGGAAAGGTCCCGCTAAAGGGTCGGCCCTTGGCCAGCGGGGTCCCTTCTAAAATACCATCTCTGGGATGCAAAATTCGAGAGGCGTCACCCAAACCTTGTAATAGTTGAAGGCCGGCCCGGAGGGATTTATACTGAGCCTGTCAAGATCATGAGGATACGATGTTCCGGATTCTAGGGCGAAGTTTCATGTTTCTTGTTGTTGCGGTGGCGTCGGCGCGGCTGGCCCAGTATGCCATGCTGCGCGTTGATGGGGTTGCAAATTCTCTGCCTGTTTTTTCGGACGTTGCTGAACAGGCAGGTGTCACCTACAAAGTCATTTGCGGGGACGAAATTACCGAGTATCTGATTGACGTCAACGGGCAGGGCGCGGCTTTTTTCGATTACGACAACGATGGTGATCAGGATATCTATTTGGTCAATGGGTCTTCCCGCAAGGCCGAATCGGCAGACGTGCGTCCCCATGATTACTTGTTGCGGAACAATCGGGATGGAACTTTCAGCGACGTGACCGCAGAAGCTCATCTTGGGGATACAAGTTGGAGCAGCGGCTGTGCGGTGGGCGACTACAACAATGATGGTTATCTCGATTTATACGTGACCAATTACGGGCCCAATAAGCTTTACCGTAACAACGGTGATGGGACGTTTGCGGAAATGGGAAACGCCTCGGGAGTGGCCGGTCCGCAGTTGACCCCGCCCAAGTGGAGCATGGGGGCGGCCTTTGGTGACTACGACAATGACGGCCACCTGGATCTGTTTGTCTGCAATTTTGCCCGATTTGATTATTGGGAGCATCGTCCGCCACCCAAGCCGGGCAGTCCTTGTACATTAAAAAGCGTTCCGATTGCCTGCCCGCCGGACATGTTCGAGGGCGGACAGGACCTTCTGTACCGCAACAGGGGAGACGGCACCTTTGCCGATGTTACCCAATCCGCGGGACTCATCCGGGAAGACCCGGGCCGAGGGTTTGCTTCCGCCTTTTCCGACTTCGACAATGACGGCGATCTCGACCTGTACGTAGCCAACGATTCCGGCCACAATTTTTATTACATCAACGAAGGCGACGGAACCTTTAGCGACGGCAGCCTGACTTCAGGAGCTGCCTTCGACGAATTCGGGAACGGCCAGGGCTCGATGGGACTCACGGTCGGCGACTTTAATAACGATGGACTCACCGATATTTTTGTCACCAATTTTATCGAGCAATACAATACTCTTTACCGAAACCAGGGTTCCCATCTATTTCTGGACCAAAGCACCCATGTCGGGTTGGGGCTGATAGGCTTCGGTTACAGCGGATGGGGAACGAAGTTTTTCGATTTTGACAATGACGGCTGGCTGGACTTGTTCATTTCCAACGGTCATACCATGGAGCAGTTGGAAGAATATTTTCCCGCCGATACGTTTGCCGAGCCGGACTATTTGTTGCGCAACCTGAAGGGCCGCGAGTTGATCGACGTTTCTGAAGTCACCGGAATCCGAAAACTGCCGAATAAGGTGGGGCGGGGAACCGCCTTTGGCGATTATGACAATGACGGTGATGTCGATATTTTGGTCATCAATAAAAATGACGCTCCTTTTTTATTGCGGAATGATGGGGGTGATCGAAATAAGTGGCTGGTGTTGCGGACCGAGGGGGTCAAGAGCAATCGTTGTGGTATTGGAGCGCGCGTCGAGGTAACCGGCGGAGGAATTCGCCGCCTGCTCGAGGTCAGAGGAAGCGACAGTTATCTCTCCAGCAACGACATGCGCCTGCACGTAGGGTTGGGTGATCTGACCCAGGCTGATATCGAAATTCGCTGGCCCAGCGGGCAGATCGATCGCTTTTCCGGCGTAGCTGCGGATCGGTTTTATCTGGTACAGGAGGGCGGCTCGATCCAGCCCGATCCTCTCGTCGTATCTCCGGAACCCAACGAGCCCAAGCCCGTGGATTGAAGGATGGAAATTCTTATCTGCTTTCTTGGGCGCCTCTTTTCGTTCCCATAACTTGTAATTCCTCTTCCTCTAAATTCTGCTTCCGGAGCTCTTGTGATTTTTTGAGGGCCGCCACCGCCTTTTCCTTTTGCCCGAGCCGGCTATAAAAGGTCCCCAACTGATAGTGGATGGAGCCGTCGGTGTCAAGATGGGTTGCGAGTTTCAATTCGCGCACCGCCTCTTCATATTGGTCGAGCATGGCAAAAGCCTTCCCGAGCCTTGCATGGATTTCTACCAGGGAAGAATCCAGATCGACGGCGGTGCGGAAGTGGAGGATGGCTTCCTGCGCCTTCCGATCCAGAAGCAGGGAATCGCCCAGCTTCAACCGTGCCAAAGCATTGCGCGGATCGTGTTCCACTGATTGCCGAAAGCACTGCGTCGCCTGCGGATATTTCATTTGCTGAAGATAGACGTTCCCGAGATGGATTAACAGATCGCTATGGTTCGGTTGCAGGTCCAACGCCGCCTGAAATTCCTCGGCGGCGGCATTGTAGCGTTCCTGGGCAAAGTAGGCCCGGCCCATCAGCCACCGCAGGCGATAGGATTCCGGGTCCGTGGCGGCCATGAGTTGCAGGTTTTCCTCGGCTGCGCTCTGATAGCTCATGCCGAGCAGATAATGCAACTCATGGTTATCCTGATGGCGCTTCGCATAAGGCTCCAGGAGTTCTGCCGCGGCATCGTATTTTTTCATGGCGAGCAGGGCCCGGGCCACTCTCGCCGGGAGCTCGGGCGTAGCGCCACCTTTTCGTATCCAGGGCAGAAGCAGCGCCGTCCCGGCCTCGTAGCGCTTCTGCTGCAAGAGTTGCAGTCCTTGCTGCTGTACTTTTTCCGAGTCGGTCGGCTTACCCGGGGCGGCAGCCGGCACTTGGGAGCTTAGGACGGCAAGCGCTCTTTGGGCCGCTTCGCGTGCCGTTCGCTCCCGCAGGAGGTCGCCCAGCTCGCTGGCCACCACCGCCCGTAAAAAGGCACTGCCAAAACTGTCGGCTTCTATCGTGTCTTGGATTTCCGAATCCAGTACCCTCAACTTCTCGCTGGGGATTGAGACCGCGACCGTCGGTAAAGGATCGAAGAATTCCGGACGTATTGCTGCCGCCTCATTGAGATACCGAATCGTCTCCTGCACGTCGGACCTCGAAAGGGATACCTGGGCCAGCCCGAAGCGGGCCAGATAGCTTGCGGGGTCCTGGGAGAGTTCCGCCTTAAACAGCTCGGCTGCCGCTTCCCAGTCCTGGACCTTTAATTTGAATTGAGCGAACTCCACTCGGACTTCAGGAATAGGGGGAGCGTCCGCCAGGCTGCGACCAAACTCGACCCGTGCTGATTTCGCCCATCGATCCGATTCACTCCATTCTGCCAGGGTGGAGTAATGGCGGGCTACGATGAGAGAGGAGAAGGGCGACTCGGGGAGCTCGGCGACACGGTCGAAGGCGTCCTTGGTGCGGTTCATGTAAATCAAACCCAGGTCGTAGAGGAGTTCCATGTCGCGTGGGTCGCTTTTCAGGCAGGTTTGGTAAACCTGAATGGCTTGCCGGAATTGCTTCAGAGCCACGTAATTGGCCGCCAGTTCGCGGCGGGCCTCCTGATTCTCCGGTTGCAGGGTCAAGGCATGCTGGATGAGCGCAACGGCTTCGCGGGACCGTTTTTGCGTCCGGCGAATGCGGGCCAAAAAATAGTGAGGATAATAGAGGGACGCATTCATACGGACAGCCTGCTCGAATTGCGCTGCGGCCAAATCATGCTTTTTCCGGAGATAGTAGGCGAGTCCCAGATTGCTATGGATTTCCGCTACCTGCGGAGCCAGTTTTACGAGTTTCAGGTATTCGCGCTCCGCCGTAGCGTAGTCGTGCCGTTGCATGGCCTCCTGGGCGGTCTTCCAGCGGCGTTGTAGATCAGCCTGGTTTGCGCTCTGGGCGTAGGCTTTCCCGGAGAGAAGGGAAGCGAGACAGAAAATCAATGATAGGAAAACCTGAGATAGGAAAACGCGAGCCACGATATTATCTGATGTTGTGTAACTTACCTTTCGACTTTGATAGGACTTACCGCTTCTGTGAGCACATCCTCTATCCTCCCATTGCCGCAATGCGCTTCACCACCCACGTAATATATGCCTTACGGGTCATACCGCGCCGCCCGGCTTCGGTGTCAATAAATTCAGCGACGCCCTCGTCCAGCGTCAAGCCAGTCCGCACGCTTTTCCCTGAAAGCCGGATCAGTGATATTGAAACCAACTGACTTCCAGTTGGTGTTTTTACGCTCTGCAACGGGCTTGGCGATTCAAGTTCCCTGCCATCTTTTTCAGCCTCGACTGCATGGTCCCGGAGCGCGTCTTCAGCATTTACAAGAGCCTCATCAATAGTGAGGCCCATTGCAGCGACCCCTGGAATATCGGGGAAAATCACCCCATAAGCTCCTTCCTTGCCATCTATCAGTGCCGGATACCTTACCATCGCATCACTCCCTATTCCCACCCCGCTCGCCTGGCTATAGTGTGGGCCACTCCTACGGAGACTTTCCGGTGGCGGGGCAGAGTTATGATGCCCTTGATGCGTAGATGCCGATAGACATCGTGACTCGAGCCGTGCCGGTGAAGATACCACCCTTCTCGCTCGAGCCTTTTCTGTATCTGCCTTCTATCCGTCTCCATAATGCGTAAATGTTACCACTTATGGAGCCGTGCCACCCTCTACAGTAGAAGCGAATCATTACGCGCGTTGCAGTATTCAATCCAGGTTGCCCCAACCCAGAAACGGCCGAATGAGTGAGATGAAGGACACGAGCTCTGTCACCCTACGCACGAGAATCAACCATTGGCCCCTGTGCACCTTCCGTTTCTGGCTTCTGTCGCTACAAGTCAAGCGGCCAGCTTGCCTTCATGGGATCAGCTTCACCAGCGTCACCGTGACGCCAACAATGCCGACGGCCATCAGCCACAGGTGGCGGAAGAGCCGGGCTTCCAACGCCCCCACGTCGGCGCGAACGGCGCCGATTTCGGCTTGAAGGTCGGTGCGGACGGCGGCGATTTCGGCTTGAAGGTCGGCGCGAAGTTCGGCCATGTCGGTTCGGAGGGCGCCGATTTCGGCTTGAAGGCCGGTGCGGGCTTCGGCCACGTCGGCTTTCGTCGCCACGGTCGCGCCCACCGCCTCACCGACCGTGGCGACCACGGCTTCGGCCTGGGCTTCCTCAAATCCGGCTTCCTTGAGTGCCTTCGCGGCCTTGAGGGTGTCGAAGGCGAGTGTAACCATACGCTCCATTCTACTGCAAGCGGAGCTTCAAGCCAAGGTCGGATTCTTCCTTGAAAGCCCCATGGGTTCCCGTTCGCGAAGGCGGATGGTTGAACGGTGGATGATTGCCTTGCTGGTCAGGTTCCTCTGTTCTTAAGACCCAATAGGGCATGTTTCGGCAGGGAAGTTGAGTATAGCAGTCTTGAAAAAGAAAGCCGCCGTCCCCGGTGGGGAACGGCGGCTTTCTTGTCAAACATGAAGTGTCAGGTCAGAAATGGATTTTCAGGGCCAGTTGAGCCTGACGGGGAGTGAGTGCGGTGCCGCCCACGTTGCCGAACGAGGCCGGAGAGTTGATGTTTGAACTCGGCCCGCCGAAAACGACTCGATTGAACAGGTTGTAGAACTCGGCGCGGAATTCGAGCCGTATGGTCTCCGTGAACGGGATGAATTTGAAGAGGGTAACGTCCTCGCTCAGGGTAGTGAAGGTGCGTGCTTCGGACTGCCGCGGTCCCATTTGCCCTCGGGTAAAGGGCGCCGGTTGCGAAAAGGCATTGATGTTCAGGTACTTATCCGTGGCCGGGTCGAAGTCCCCCGGGCCGACGCCGGTGCGAATGGGGGTTCCGGAAACCTGGTTGGGTCGATTCGATCCACCAAATAGCGGCAGAGGGTCCCCGCCTCCGATGCCGATCGGAGTTCCGGAGAAATAACGGGTGATGGCCGCGATCTGCCATCCGCCGACGATCTTTCCGACCGCGCCGCCCGTATTGGCAAAGGGTTTGCCCGGGCCGAACGGCAATTCATAGACGGCGCTGCTGATCAGGTTCTGTGGACGGTCGGCGGGTCCGATGGCCCACTCCAGCCCGCGCTGCTCGGTAAAGGGTGGCCGCGCCTTGCCGTCGCTGAATGGGGTGCCGCCCGCGTTGGTCAGGGTCTTGGAAGCGGTGTAGCTGATCAGGAAGGACAATCCACGGGAGAAGCGCTTCTGTATTTTCAACTGGAAGCTGTGATACATGCTGGAGCCCGTGGGTTCCTGAAATTGGGCGATGCGCAGGTAGTGCGGGAAAGGCCGCAGGGCTTGCGCCAGAGAACCCGTAAAGCCTGCAAAGGGTGGGCTGAAGCCCGCCGCCACAACCTCAGGATCATTGATATCCTTTGTCAACATTGGACCCAGGGACAGATACCCCATCGGCACCTGATTGTTCTGCTCCAGGCCGGCCGACAAGTTTATGCCCCGCTGACCCACGTAGCCCACATCCAGCAGGATGCGGCCCGGCAGTTCGCGCTGCACGCTGAAGTTCCAGGCGTGCGCGTGACTGGTTTTGTGAGAATTGGAGTTGATGTAGTCAACGCTGCTGCCGTTCTGGAGCGTAGGATCCAGCAGCGGCAAGTCAGGGAGTAAGCGATCCCCGAAGGGAGCGTGTGGTCCCTCGTCCAAAATAAACGGAGGGGTCGTACCATTATCTGTCGTTGCTGTGAGGAAGTCGTAGAAGAAACCACTCCCCACGGATCCCACCACGTTCCCGTCGGCGGCGTTGCCGTTGGTTTGGGTAAAGTAGGTCCCGAACCCGGTACGGATCACCGTCTTCTCATTGAGCTGGTAGGCGAACCCCAGGCGAGGTGCGAAGTCGATGGGTATGGGAGCAAAGCGCCTCTTTCCGGTTCTCCCGGCACCCGTTCCGGCAAAGTCCAAGGCTCCGGGGAGACCCCCGGCAGCCGGATTCGGTTTGTCTTGGTTCAGCGCGCTGAGTCGGTCATATTGCTCCGCCACCGGAAGGGGAGACTCGATGCGGATCCCGATATTCATGGTCAACTTGGGAGTCAGCTTGATTTCATCCTGCACGAAACCGGCCCAGTAACCAGTGCGGAAGCCACGCGGTTCCACGCCTCTTTCCTGGTTCATCGAGGCCGGGTGTCCGATGAGGAAACTGGCAAACTCATGGCCCAAGGTGCCGAAGTTGGCATCCCCCGGCAGTGAGGTGGCCCGGTTGTCGAAGTTAAACACCCCCTGGCACTGGATGCAATAGTTCACGTTGTATCCGTAGTTTCGTACGTCGAATCCGGTCTTGATGGTGTGTTTGCCCTTGATCCAGGTCAGAGTATCGACGAAGTTGTAGGTGTTTCCTCTCTCGATGGTGATGTCCCAACGTCCGCCCAGGCTTGTTATGTTGGGGAAACGGAAGCTTGGAATCCCGTCCCCCGGACCCTGGGTTACGTTCGGGATATTGTAATAGGCGGCATTGTCAAAGCCTTCCGACGCTGCCGGAGGGAAGAAATCCGACCGCCTTCTTCCATAGCCGATCCCCACGTGGTGAACCAGGGTCGGCGTGAGGAAGAAGTCGTAGTTGAGCCGGATGCCTCGTCCCGCCTCGTCGTTGAGGAAGCCGTCATCCAGCGGGCCCGGAATGGTTCCTCTATTGTCCCGTATGTTTTCTTGAATCCACATGCTGTAGGCGATCTTCTGTCGGGTGGAGATGTTGTGATCGATCTTGATGCTGTAGTCCCAGTCGTCGGTCGGCTGGGAAGACCGCGATAGAAAATTGTTCGTGAGCTGACCCGCGAAATCCGGACTGGGAATGTGAGGAAGCACCTTAGCTGCCGTGGCGCTGATCCGGTCAGAAGGAATGATGTTGCCGGGGAAGGGTTGCCGCGTCAGCGGATCGTAGATCACGATCGGGATCGCCGCTCCCGTCTTGGAAGTGTCCAACCATGCGGAGAAGTCTCCCGCTTTCATCGCGTCTGTGGGCAGCGTGACGGTACTTGCCTGCGCCGCGCCCCCGCGCAGCTTGAAGCCGGTATAGGCGAAGAAGAAGAAGGTTTTGTCCTTGATAATGGGTCCGCCCAGGGTGGCGCCCCATTCGTTTTGCCGCACGATGGCCTTTTCCGTACCCGTGGCGTTTGAGAAGAACGGGGTGGCTTCCAATACGTCGTTCCGAAGGAAATCGAAGGCGTTGCCATGAAATTGGTTGGTTCCCGATTTCATGGTGAAATTGGTCACTCCAAAGCCTCGGCTGTACTCGGCCGGGAAGTTGGAGGTTTGGATCTTGAACTCCTCCACGGATTCATAGGGAGGGCCGAAGGTGCCGATCAGGCCGGGCACGATGTTGATCTGCCAACTGATGCCGTCGATGATGGTGTCGGTGGACAAGTTCTGGCTGCCGTTGATCGACTTGCTGAACTGGTTCCCGACCACTCCCGGAGTCAGCAGAATGAAGGCGTCCAGCGTTCGCCGGCCGGTGGTCCCGCCGCTGTTGGCGCCGCTGAGCTGCAAGGGGAGATCGAACAAGGTTCTCTGTTCGATCTCGGCGGACATCTCTGAGGTCTCCAGTTGCAGCGCGGTGGCTGAGGCCAGGACTTCTATGGTCTCGGTAACCGCGCCCACCTCCATCGGAATGTCCAGGCGCGTGCTCGAGCCGGTGAAGACGTTGACCGGCTCTTGCCGAAATGTCTTGAACCCGGTCAGCGTGGCCTCCACCCGGTAATCCCCGGGGTTCAGAAGGGGAATGGTGTAGGTTCCCGCTCCTGAAGACTGGGCCCGGGACACGACGTTCGTAGCCAGATTCGTGGCCGTTACCTCGACCGCGGGGATGGCGGCTCCACTGGGATCAAGCACGTTTCCCGTAATGGTGCCGGTACTTTGGCCCCATAAGGCGGGGCAGAAAGCCAACAATACGATTACGATTCCGAGTAAGCGTGCTGGCGTGCTAGTTGTCATTGTATCACATCTCCGAAGCTTTATTGCCCTTTTCATTACTTGTACGATCCTCCTATCATGTTGCATGGGTTTACGGCGCATTGGCCGGAATATGGGATAGAGCAGCCGGTAGTGCCGGCCACGTTAGAATAGCGATTTCCTGTAAGACTCACCATACCTTCACAATTCATAACGGTCAAAAGAACTTATCTTGCATTTCAGTTGCCAAGTCGCAACGCTCGGCAGGGAGTCGGTAATATATTTTGTTTTCTTGGAGTTGAAATTATTACGCTTCCCCAGCCGACAGCGCTGGAACTTTATATTCCAGCTTTTGGAATTCCAAAACTAAAATAATACTGATTTTGGAAGAAAAGCACGCTGAGGTCTGACTATCTACTATGATGGCTATGATTTTGTCAAGCCCCAAATTTCAATTTGTCTTTATGATGCCAGGTAGCGAGGCCATGACAGCCGCCACTACTAAAATAGTAATGATAGAGGATGTGCGGGGCCGGGGACCAGCCGAGGGCTGTCAGGGGTATTGAGCTTGTCCGGTATCAGAAGGATGCAGAGGTTGCCATTAAGGTTGAGGGGCTGCAAGTAAGCCTTTATCTCGGATAATCTCCACGTACTCTTCCTTTTAGAAAGATGACAAAGAGAAAGCTGTTTTGCCCGTCTTGGGCCGATCCTGCCGATCTGCTTCGCTATATAATCGTGATTCTGCTCTCGGGTACCTCGGGATAATCCGTATCTGCCTATGACAACGTTGTCAATGACAACAAGGACTTTGGTGTGATTCCTTCCTTCCGTAACCTGGGCACCGAGCTTTTGGGCAATGTTGAAACCATCTTGCGCGGTAAGCATCTTTACGAGGTGTGCTTCAGGTGTGTACGGAGAAGCGATAGTTGCCGTGTAGGTTCTGGCCCCAGTTTGTCTTCATTAGCCTCGAAATCCTCTAGGGTGTTGAGAATTTCCAACTTCAAGCCATTTATGGCCTCAACTCTGCTGTTGGCAACCCATGTAATATTTCCTTCCACAAAATTCGCCTCAAATCCCTCTCCATCAAGGCTACGAATAGTGACTGGGATTGCCCTCAAGACCCTGTAGGGTTCTCCCGAAAAATCCGTAATCTGATGGGGAGGAATCATCACTCCTACTTGTACTTTTCGAACCACTGTACTTTCTCAGGAGCCTTGCGGCCCTCTTTATAGGATCCGCTTACATCAGGGAAAAGCGTAGTCTCTCCAGAAGCAAGGGCAGGGTCATACTCCCATTCGATCCTGATTTGTCAGGCTGTTGTTTCCCGTTGGGCATGCTTCCTCTCCTACTTTACCTCCCGATGTTAAAGCAAAAATTAGCGTTGCGCCACCCATCACTTCTTATCACATCAAGCCTTAGCCCCAGAGCTTGTAATCTCTTTGTGGCATATTTAATCTCGTGGGAGCGATCTTTCAGCGCATTCCTATACATTGTACATTGTATCAAGAGGAAAACTCCTAAAAATTCAAACGGAGACACTTCCCTTGTGACCTGGACTCCATTTAGGATAGTTCATATATATTATTGTCAGGAGGGAGCCTTCCATGAAAATTGAGGACGTCGAAGTTCGAGTTGTTGCCCCGCCGGTTGAACGCTACACATGGTCTTATGATCTTCCTGAGCAGTTCACGACCAATACGTTGGTCCGCATCCGGACCGATGATGGAATGGAGGGCATCGGCGCGGTCAGTAACTATACTTCATACGGTTACGAGCGTTACACCGCGGAAACGGCCCGACACCTGTATCCCGCTCTGTTGGGTTGTGATCCTTTGGAGCGAGAGACGATATGGCACCGGCTGCGCTCGCGCGTGTTCCCGACGGCTCCGGGGGCGCTCGCGGCCATTGACGTTGCGCTATGGGATTTATTGGGGAAAGTGGCTCAACTCCCGGTTTATCAATTGCTGGGGGGTGCTCGAAACCGCATCCTTGCTTATGCCAGCACACCGGGAATGCCGGACGTGCCCGCGTACCTGCGTCTGGTAGAGCAGCTTGTGGAACAGGGATTTCGAGCCATAAAATTCCACTGTTGGTGCCTCCCGGAACGGGATTTGGAGCTTGCCCGCGCCGTCCGGGAAAAATATCCCGGGTCTGAGATTGCCTTTATGATGGATGCGGAAAACAACTACGACCGCCTCAGCGCCTTGCGGGTGGCCGAAGAGCTCGATGCGCTGGGATTTACCTGGTTTGAAGCCCCTTTGCCCGACTTCGACCTGGAAGGCTACCGGGAGCTGACTCGCCGGGTGCGAATCCCCGTCCTGCCCTCCGGCAATTGGATCCGGGATTTGCATACACTGAGCCACGGGCTGAACAGCGATGCTTGGCGGACGGCCCGGACGGATGTGACCATTTGCGGCGGCATCAGTCCGGCTCGCAAGGCCATGGCCCTGGCAGAGGCTGCGGGCATGAATTGTGAGTTGATGTGCTGGGGTTGGACATTGATTGCTGCCGCGAATTTGCATCTCATGCTGGCATTCAATAACTGCACTTATTATGAGCAGGCGATTCCCTACGAGCCGTATGAATATGGCATGAAGGACGTTATCCGCACCGGACCGGATGGATACGTAAACGCGCCGCAGGGGCCGGGACTTGGCATTCGCCTCGATTGGGACGCGATCGAGGCGGCGACTCTTCACGTAATTCGCAGCACGGAAACCCGCGCAACCACTGGCTAGGCGACAAGTCGGGAAGAAGACAAAACGAAAGGAAATTTTATACTGAACTCGACAGCGCCAACCTCCCTGGTTCGCGGGTTGGAAGTCGTCCCGGACATCAGGTCCGGTGGGGAAAGCGGAGATGTTTATCATGATATATATAGTATCAAGGAACGGTTCGGATTTGATTTGACATCCCTCAACGCGGGATGTATAAAAATAATCAGGAGGGGACCTTTTTATGGTGTTCCGTTCATGGCGTTTATGTCTTCCTATCGCTTTATTTCTGGGCTTGTTTTGTGTCCCCACCTTGACCGCGCGGCCAGAAGCTGACCAGCAAAGACCTCGATTTGAATCCGAGGTCCTGCCGATCTTCGAGGCGAACTGTCTAGCCTGTCATGGAGAGACGTTGCAACAGAGTGGGCTGGATTTGCGGACGCAGGAGAGTGTGCTGGAGGGCGGGGAAGCGGGACCCGCGGTCCAGCCGGGTTCGGCCGAGCAGAGTCTGTTATATGAGAAGGTCCGAACCGGGTCAATGCCTCTGGGGGGTGAAAAGCTAAAGGACGAAGAGATTGAAGCGATCCGCCGCTGGATCGAGGCCGGAGCCTTGCAGGAAGGGCAGGATGCCGCGCCGGTGAAGGTGGCCAAGGTGACGGACCGGGACGTCTTGGTGCCCCTCCTGCACGTACGCTGCTCCGCATGTCACGGAAAGCACAAGCAGGAAGGGGGCTTCGATGTGCGGACCCGAGCCAGCCTGCTGAAAGGGGGCAAGTCGGGTCCGGCGATCATTCCCGGCAAGCCGGATGAGAGCCTGCTGATCAAGCGAATCGTTGCCGAGGAGATGCCTCCGCCGGAAATGCAGATCGCGTATGCGGTCCGTCCGGTGACTTCGAGCGAATTGGAGGAGTTGCGGGAGTGGATTGCCGCGGGAGCGCCGACCGAGCCCGTACAGTTATTGAAGGTGGACCCGCGCGGCCCGGACCCTCTGGTCGCCGATGGGGACCGGCAATTCTGGTCTTTCCAGCCGCCGCGACGCCCGCAGGTGCCGCAGGTGCGGGGAAAGGACTTGGTGCGCACGCCGGTCGATGCTTTTTTGTTGGAGGGGCTGGAAGCCAAGGGGCTGAGCTTTTCGCCGGAGGCGGACCGGCTGGTTATGATGAGGCGGGCGTATCTGGTGTTGACCGGTCTGCCGCCCGAGCCCGAACAGATCGAGCGGTATCGCAACGATCAGCGACCGGACGCCTATGAGCGGATGGTCGATCGGCTGCTGGACTCCCCGCGTTATGGTGAGAGGTGGGCGCGGTATTGGCTTGAGGCAGCCGGCTATGCCGACTCGGAAGGCATCATTGATGCCGATTTGGTTCGGCCCAATGCTTACCGTTATCGGGACTACGTCATTCGGTCTCTGAATAGCGACAAACCGTATGACCGCTTCCTGATGGAGCAGATTGCCGGCGACGAGTTGTTTGATTATAAGGCGGCCCAAGAACTGACTCCCGAGCAGCGTGACAATCTGGTAGCCACGGGGTTTTTCCGCATGGGGCCGGACGGCACCTACTCGTCTCCCAACAATTCCATCCATGAGCGGCTGGCCGTGATCGCGAATCAGGTGGAGATTTTTGGGTCGATGGTAATGGGTCTGACGATGGGGTGCGCTCAATGCCACAGCCACAAGTACGATCCCATCCCGCAGCGCGACTACTATCGTTTCAGCGCTATTTTCCGGACCGCCTTCGATCCTTACGATTGGTATTCCCCCAACCGGAGTGAAGTCGCCTCCCAGAAACTGGGATATCCGCAACGCTATCTGCCCCACGTTCCCGAGGCGGAGCGGCGGGAGGTGGAAGCCCACAACGCGCCGATTCAGGAGGAAGTGAAGCGTTTGGAGGGCTCGTTAGAAGACAAGGCGAGGCCGTACCGGGAAGAGCTCCTGGAAGAGAGGCTGGAGAAGCTGCCCGAGGGAGTCAGGGCGGACGTGCGGCAAGCTCTCAAGACACCGGCGGAGGACCGGAGCCCGGTGCAGAAGTATCTGGTGGAGAAGTTCGCCGGGACACTGGAGATCAAGAAGGGAGAATTGGAGGAGAGGTTCGAGGATTACAAAGAGGAAGCGGGGAAAATCAGGAAAGCGATCGCGGAGGCGAAGAAGAAGCTGAAGCGAGAGCCGAAGATACGGGCGCTGTTTGACGTTGGGGGGAAACCGACCCCGACCTACCTGCTGCGGCGGGGAGATTACCAGAATCCTGGAGGGAGAGTGGAGCCGGGAGTGCCGTCGGTGCTGAGGGTGGGGCTGAAGCCCTACCAGGTGGTGGAGCCGGGATGGACGACCGAGACGACGGGACGACGACTGGCGCTGGCGAAGTGGCTGGTGCAGCCCAATCACCCGCTGACGTCGCGGGTGATGGTGAATCGGGTGTGGCAGCACCACTTTGGGAGAGGATTGGTGGAGACGCCGGGGAACTTTGGTCTGGCGGGAGCGGAGCCGACGCATCCGAAGCTGCTGGATTGGCTGGCGACGGAGTTTGTGAGGAAGGGATGGAGCTTGAAGAGGTTGCACAAGCTGATTATGACCTCCACGGTCTATCGGCAGAGCTCGGATTGGGATTCGAGCCGTGACGGAGCCGACCCGGAGAATAAACTGCTATCGAGGTTCCCGTTGCGCCGGCTGAATGCGGATGCGATCCGGGATTCGATTTTGAAGGTGGCGAAACGGCTGGATACGAAAACTTTTGGATTTCCCGAACCGGTAGAGGTCCGGCCGGATGGGGAAGTTGTGGCGAAGTGCTCGGACGCGGGCTGCCGTCGGAGCATTTATATGTTGCAGCGGCGCTCCCGGCCCCTGACCATGTTGCAAACCTTTGATGCGCCGCAGTTGAACCCGAACTGCTTGAAACGGGACCTCTCCACGGTCTCCTCGCAAGCGCTGCAATTGTGGAACAGCGAAATGGCGCGGGAGAATGCGCGCCATTTTGCGGGGCGAGTGATGGATGCGGTGGGGGAAGAAGAGTTGGAAAAACAGGTGGAACGGATTTATTTGCTGGCGCTCTCGCGGTCGCCGACGGAAAAGGAACGAACCCAGGGAGTCGCGGATGTGCGGGAGTTGACGCTGCACTGGCGCGAGCACCTGGAGAAAGAAGTTCCGGCGGGACCCAAGCAGGCTCGGGCGCGCTGGGAGGGACTGGCCAATTTCTGTCATGCCATCTTGAATTCGGCTGAGTTCATTTACGTCCATTGAGGAGGGGTAGTATGGTTTCGGAGAGGATTGGAGAGGCGAAAAAGGCATCGTTGCGGTCGCGCCGGGATTTCTTCGGGCGCGTAGGGGATGGCCTTTTCGGGGGCGCTCTGGCCTATCTACTGGGAACTGATCTTTTTGTCACCAATCCTGCTCTGGCGGCCTCGGCGCCTCGCGTCGCCGATCTGAAGCCGCGACCACCGCATTTTGAGCCGAAGGCGAAGTCGGTGATCCATCTATTTATGAACGGCGGCCCCAGTCAGGTGGACCTGTTTGATCCCAAGCCGATCCTGGAGAAGTTCAGCGGTCAACCGCCCAGCCGCGAAGTTGCCAATAAAATCGAGAATATCGAAGAGGCGGGTGGCTTGATGCCCTCGCCCTTCAAGTTTGGCAAGTCCGGGCAATCCGGGACGGAGATTACGACCGTAATGCCCCACTTGGCCAAGCAGGTGGATGACATAGCTCTGATCCGCTCCATGTTCACCACGCACTTCACCCATGAGCCGTCCCTGTTTATCATGCAGACGGGACGCATGCTGTCGGGTCGTCCTTCGATGGGAGCGTGGATCGTGTATGGACTTGGCAGCGAGAATCAAAACTTGCCGGCTTACGTGGTTCTGGATGATCCGAAGGCCCTGCCCATCAACGGGATCCAGAACTGGCAGTCGGGATGGCTGCCGCCCGTGTACCAGGGAACCCGTATGCGTTCGCAAGGTTCTGCGCTCCTCAATTTACAGCCGCAAAAGGAGTTTCCGGGGCCGGTGCTGGAGGTGGCCAGATCCATTCTGAATCGGCTCGACCGGGATCATCGGACCCAACACCCCGGATACCCGGAGTTGGACGCTCGCATTTCGAGCTATGAGTTGGCCGCGCGGATGCAGATGTCGGCCACCGACGCCCTGGATGTCTCCCAGGAGAGTCCGGCCACCCAGGAGATGTACGGGCTCAACAACGATCTCACCGCTTCCTATGGGCGGCGCTGCTTGATGGCGCGGCGTCTGGTGGAACGCGGAGTGCGGGTCGTGCAGATCTATATTGAATCCCAAATTTGGGACAACCATTCGAATCTTGAAAAGGGTTTGCGGTACTGCTGCGAGAAGACGGACCAACCAGTGGGGGCCTTGCTGAAGGATTTGAAGCAGCGCGGGCTGCTCGATAGCACACTGGTGGTTTGGGGAGGAGAATTTGGCCGGATGCCCTTTGCTCAGATGGGTTCGGGCATGAAGAACGTGGGCCGGGATCATGGACCGGGAGGCTTCACGGTGTGGATGGCCGGGGGAGGCGTCAAAGGCGGAACCGTCCATGGAGCCACCGATGAGATCGGTTACAACGCCGTAGAAAACCGGGTCGGCGTGCCCGATTTCCATGCGACGATTTTGCATCTACTGGGGATGAATCACGAAGATTTGGTGTACAACCATCACGGATTGGACGAACGGCTGACGGGGGTGAACCCGGCTCGGGTGGTGAAAGAGATCCTGGCCTGAGAGGCTGATACCAGGGTATCCTCGGCTCGAATCCGCTTGGGTCCCTACCTATGGGTTTTCGACGGCATTGATTTCCCCAACTCCCGCGGCATAATCGAGGAAACAGACCGTCCATGGCATTCCAACCTCTCCGCTTGAATCTGTCCGCCGTTTTGGTTCTGGTGTGTGCCTCTACCTTGACCGCGCGGCAAGAAGCTGCCCAGCCAATCCCTCGCTTTGAATCCGATGTGCTTCCGATCTTCGAGCAGGGCTGTTTAGCCTGTCATGGGGAGAAGTTGCAGCAGAACGGGCTGGATTTACGGACGCGGGAAAGTGTTTTGCGGGGAGGGGAGTCGGGGCCTGCCGTCCAGCCGGGTTCGGCGACCGAGAGCCTTCTCTATGCAAAGGTCGCGGACGGTTCCATGCCCTTGGGGAGTGAGAAGCTGAAGGCGGAAGATATCGAAGCGATCCGCCGCTGGATCGACTCGGGGGCCTTAAAGCAAGGTGAGGACGTCGAAACGGCCGTGAAGTCCGCCCCGGCGGCTCCGGTCAGCTACCGCGATGTAACGATGTCCATCCTGCATGTCCGCTGCGTGGTCTGCCACGGTAGGCGCAAGCAGGAAGCAGACCTGGATGTGCGAACCCGGGCCAGCCTGCTGCGCGGGGGCAAGTCCGGTCCGGCGATCATTCCCGGCAACCCGGATGAGAGCCTTCTGATTCAGCGGATCGCTGCGGGGGATATGCCCCCCTCGGCTTTACAACGGCCTTACGCGGTCCGCCCCGTGACCTCGGATGAGCTGGAAACGCTTCGGCGCTGGATTGCGGAGGGTGCGGCGGAAGGGTCTGAAGAGGTCTTGCAGGTGGACGGAGGGTTGGACCCGCTGGTCAGCGAGGAAGACCGGCAGTATTGGTCTTTCCGACCTCCGCAGAGACCTCCGGTGCCGCGGGTACGGGGAAAGGATTTAGTGCGTACGCCGGTCGATGCGTTCTTATTGGCGAAGTTGGAAGCCGAAGGTCTCAGTTTTTCACCGGAAGCGGATCATTTGGTGCTGCTAAGGCGTGCCTATATGGACCTGATCGGTTTGCCGCCGGAGCCCGAGGAGGTGGGAGCGTATCGAAGGGATGAAAGTCCCGACGCCTATGAGCGTTTGATCGATCGGCTTTTGGCCTCGCCGCACTACGGGGAGAGATGGGCGCGGTATTGGCTGGACGCGGCCGGCTATGCCGACTCGGAGGGAAGTAACAACTCCGATGCGGTTCGGTCCAATGCGTATCGTTATCGAGACTATGTAATTCGGTCTCTGAATAGCGACAAAGCGTATGACCGCTTCCTGATGGAGCAGATTGCCGGCGACGAGATGTTTGACTACAAGGCAGCCGGTGAGTTGAAGCCGGATGAGTTGGAAAAGCTGGTGGCTACCGGCTTCCTGCGGACGGCGTCCGATGGCACCTATGATATTACTGAGAACTTTATCCCCGCCCGCATGGATGTGGTCGCAAATCAAGTGAACATATTCAGCAGCACGGTCATGGGGCTGACCATGGCGTGCGCCCGGTGCCACAGCCACAAGTACGATCCCATCCCGCAACGCGACTACTATCGTTTCAACGCGATCTTTCAAACGGCCTACGATCCCTACGACTGGCTCCTTCCGAATAAGCAATTAGAGGACATAAGGTACGGCGTAGTTCTCCCGGAACGCTACCTGTCACATGCTCCCGAGGCGGAGCGGCGGGAGGTGGAAGCCCACAACGCGCCGATTCAGGAGGAAGTGAAGCGTTTGGAGGGCTCGTTGGAAGAGAAGGCGAGGCCGTACCGGGAAAAACTCCTGGAAGAGAGGCTGGAGAAGCTGCCCGAGGGAGTCAGGGCGGACGTGCGGCAAGCCATCGAGAGACCGGCGGAGGATCGGAGCCGAGTGCAGAAGTATTTGGTGGAGAAGTTCGCGGGGACACTGGAGATCAAGAAGGGAGAATTGGAGGAGAGGTTCGAGGACTACAAAGAGGAGGTAGCGAAGATCGGGAAAGCGATCGCGGAGGCGAAGAAGGGTCTGAAGCGAGAGCCGAAGATACGGGCGCTGTTTGACGTTGGGGGGAAACCGACCCCGACCTACCTGCTGCGGCGGGGAGATTACCTGAGTCCTGGAGGGAGAGTGGAGCCGGGAGTGCCGTCGGTGCTGAGGGCGGGGCTGAAGCCCTACCAGGTGGTGGAGCCGGGATGGACGACCGAGACGACGGGACGACGACTGGCACTGGCGAAGTGGCTGGTGCAGCCCAATCACCCGCTGACGTCGCGGGTGATGGTGAATCGGGTGTGGCAGCACCACTTTGGGAGAGGATTGGTGGAGACGCCGGGGAACTTTGGACTGACGGGAGCGAAGCCGACGCATCCGGAGTTATTGGATTGGCTGGCGACGGAGTTTGTGAGGAAGGGATGGAGCTTGAAGAGGTTGCACAGGCTGATTATGACCTCCACGGTCTATCGGCAGGAATCGTGGGATGAGGCCAGCAAAGAGGAGAAAGACCCGGGCAACCAATTGCTGTCGAGGTTTCCGTTGCGCCGGCTGGATGCGGATGCGATCCGGGACATAATTTTGAAGGTTGCCGGGCGGCTGGACAGGACGCAGTACGGGCCTGCCGTGGAATTAGAAGTGCGGGGAGATGGGGAAGTCATCGAGAAGTGCGGCGATCGGGGCTGTCGGCGAAGCATTTATATCCTGCAGCGGCGTTCGGCTCCGGTGACGATTTTGCAGGCCTTTGATGCGCCTCAGTTGACCCCGAACTGTCTGCAACGGCCCGAATCTACCGTGTCCATACAGGCATTGCAGTTGTGGAACAGCGAAATGGCGCGGGAGAATGCGCGCCATTTCGCGGGGCGAGTGATGGATGCGGTGGGGGAGAAGGAAGTCGCGAAGCAGGTGGAGCGGATTTATTTATCGGCGCTGTCGAGACCGCCGACTCACCAGGAGCGGGCGGAGGCCGTCGAGGAGATCACGGGTTTGACCGGGAAATGGGGAGACCATTTCGACGAAAAAGTGCCGGCGGGGCCGACGGCGGCCCGGGCCAGATGGGAGGCATTAGCCACCTTCTGCCATGCCATGTTGAATTCAGCCGAATTTATTTATGTTGATTGAGGAGCCGTCTATGCGTTCTGAATTCCCCAACCCTTCGCAAGTAGGGGAAGCCGCCAAGTCCGGGCTTTCCCGGCGCGATTTCTTCTCGCGAGTGTCGGATGGCGTTTACGGGAGTGCCTTGGCTTATCTGTTGGGAGGGGACCTGTTTTCGGCAAACCCGGCTTTGGCGGCCACCGGGAATCGGAAAATCTACGATTTGAAACCGAAGGCGACACACTTTGAGCCGAAGGCGAAGGCGGTCATTCACCTGTTTATGAATGGCGGCCCGAGCCAGTTGGATTTATTTGATCCCAAACCGGCGCTGAAAAAATACGCGGGCCAGCCTCCGAGCCGCGAGATCGCCAATGATATTGAGTTTATCGAGCAGGCGGGGGGACTGATGCCTTCTCCGTTCCAGTTCGCCAAACGGGGGAAATCGGGGATCGACATTTCGGAGTTGTTGCCCCACTTGGCCGAGCACGCCGATGAGCTGGGCATAATCCGCACGATGTTCACCACCCATTTCAACCATGAGCCGGCCGTATTTATGATGCAGACCGGGAGCATGTTCACGGGTCGCCCGTCAACCGGAGCGTGGGTGGTATATGGGCTTGGTACCGAGAATCAAAATTTGCCGGCCTATGTGGTTCTGGATGATCCGAAGGGTTTTCCGGTGAACGGGATTCAGAACTGGCAGCCGGGATGGCTGCCGCCCGTGTACCAGGGAACGCGGATGCGTTCGGAAGGGTCTCCTCTACTGAATTTGAAGCCTCGCGAGGAGTTTCCAGGCCCGGTGCTGGATATGGCACGTTCCATCCTGGGCCGCCTCGACGACGCTCATCGCAGCCGGCGGCCCGGGCATCCACAACTGGATGCGCGCATCTCGAGCTATGAGCTGGCCGCGCGGATGCAGATGTCGGCCACCGACGCTCTGGACCTCTCCCAGGAAAGTCCGGCCACCCAGGAAATGTACGGGCTCAACAACGAACTCACCGCTTCCTATGGGCGGCGCTGTCTGATGGCGCGGCGTCTGGTGGAACGCGGGGTGCGATTCGTGCAGATATATATTGAATCCCAGATTTGGGACACCCATTCGAATCTTGAAAAGAGTTTGCGGTACTGCTGCGGGAAGACGGACCAGCCGGTGGGGGCCTTGCTGAAGGATTTGAAGCAGCGCGGGCTGCTCGATAGCACACTGGTGGTTTGGGGAGGAGAGTTTGGCCGGATGCCGCTTTCGCAGGTGGATCCTCGCAAGAAGAATGCGGGCCGCGATCATGCTCCGGGGGCCTTCACGGTGTGGATGGCCGGGGGAGGCGTCAAAGGCGGAACCGTCCATGGAGCCACCGATGAGGTCGGCTTCAAGGCAGTCGAAAACCCGGTCAGTGTCCATGATTTCCATGCGACGATGTTGCATCTGCTGGGGATGAATCACCTCAACTTGGTGTACAACCATCAAGGGCTGGACGAACGGCTGACGGGAGTGGTGCCGGCTCAAATCGTGAAAGGGATCGTGGCCTGAAGCCTGGCCCGCCGCATCCATTCTCCCATTTTCCCAGGCATTCACTCGTCGAACGATTGCGCTCCGGCTTGCGCGCCCTTCCCGGAATTCCCTTGTAACTGCCCTGTAACTGAAAGGGTGGACCATTCCCAATACAGGACCTTGACTGCCGGTCTGGGGTGGCCTATGCTGTGGCCAAAATCGGTTCTACCGAAGGATGGATTATGAAGAAAAGGAGAGTTTCACGGCGGGATTTCATTGCCGGGAGCACGCTGAGTGCCATGACGGTTGCATCCCTGAGCGGTTCCAGTGCGGAAGTGAAGAAATATGGGCCGGTCCCCCTTTCCAGCCCCATAAATCTGGAAGACTTGCACACACCAGCCCTCCTGATTGACCTCGAGGTCATGGAAGAAAATCTGCGCAAAATGTCGGCGCACTTACAGAAGAGCAAAGCGCGTCTTCGGCCGCATACCAAGACGCATAAGTGCCCGATCATTGCCAAGATGCAGATGGATTTGGGCGCAGTGGGGATTTGCTGCGCCAAGGTCAGCGAAGCCGAGGTGATGATGGAGTCGGGAATCGACCGGGTGCTGATCACCTCGCCCGTTGTGACCACCGAAAAGATCGCCAGGGTGGTTGCGCTTGCGGAGAAGACCCCCCACGTTGAGATCGTGGTCGATCATCCTAAAAACGTTCGGGACTTTAATGATGCGGCGTCGGCGGCCGGCGTCGTGCTCTCGGTACTTGTCGATTTGGCGGTGACCAAGCGAACCGGAATTACACCCGGCCCGCCGGCTCTCAAGTTATTGGAGGAAGTAAGCAAGCACCGTTCCCTTAAATTTGCGGGGCTGCAAGCTTACGCGGGTCACGTTCAGCACGTGGAGGGGCACAGCAAGCGGAGGAGCGATTCGCAGGAAGCCTTAAACAGCGCGCTCGATACGAAACTCTTGATGGAGAAGGCCGGCTATGAGGTGCCCGTCCTGAGTGTGGGAGGCACCGGCACCTTTGACATTGACTCGGAAATCGAAGGGGTGACCGATATCCAGGCGGGTTCCTACCCGTTTATGGATGTCCAGTACCGCATGATCGGTGACTCCGATAGTGAAGTCTTTGATTATTTCAAGCCCTCTCTTTTTGTGCTGGTCACGGCCATCAGCCAGCCCGTGCCGAATCTGATTACGGTGGATGGCGGCTATAAAGCCTTTGCCAGCGATAGTGTCCGGCCCGAATTTCGGGATATTTCGGGAGTCCGCTACCATTGGGGGGGTGACGAGCACGGCATCCTTCAATTTGAAGATCCATCCCGAAAGATCAAGTTGGGCGACAAAATGCAGATGATCGTCTCCCATTGTGATCCCACCGTGAACCTCTATGACCAGGTCCATCCGTTCCGAGACGGTCGTGTCGCCGAGCTCTGGCCCATTGCCGCCCGCGGGCGATCCCAGTAGGACGGAAGGCCGCCCCAACTACCCTTGTGGAGCCGGTAAGACCAAGCCGATACGATTCCGATAAACCATGGCGAAGGAATGGACAAACTGGTCAGGGTCGGTGACCTCCAACGTGCAAGCCCTTGAGTTACCCAACCGTGAAGGAGAAGTCATTGACTTGCTGCGTCGAGCGGAGGCGGAAAGCCTGCTCGTTCGGGTTACGGGAAGTGGACATTCGTTCGTCCCTCTTTGCAGGACCCAAGGAATGCTCCTCTATACGGATGGACTCCAAGGCGTTGTGTCCACCGACTCCGGGGCGAAGGAAGCCGTGGTTCGCGGCGGCACCAAGCTTTACCTGCTGGGTGGCCCGCTGCGCCAGGCCGGCTTGGCCATGGAAAACCTGCCGGATATAGATCGCCAGTCGATTTCCGGTGCCATCAACACGGGCACGCACGGAACCGGAGATGGAATCGGCAATCTTGCCAATCAGGTCGTGGGACTTCGCTTTGTGACCGCCGCGGGCGAGGTTATAAATTGCTCGGATGAAGAGGAACCTGCAATCTTCAAGTCGGCCCAGGTGTCCCTGGGAGCGCTGGGGATTATGACTGAGGTCCGACTCCGACTCGTACCGACTTTTCGACTACATGAGAAGATCTGGCGCGTGCCGGTGGCCGAGTGTCTCAAGAATCTCGAGAAGATGATTCAAGAGAACCGCCACTTCGAGTTTTTTTGGGGACCCAAACAGGACGCTTGCTTGATGAAAGCGCTCAACCCTACCGCTCGTGATCCCGATGACCTGCCGGAAGTCGAAGGGGAGCGCATCGGCCACAGTGACCGCATCTTCCCCTCGGAACGCAGGACCAAGTTCAACGAAATGGAGTTTTCCGTACCCCGAGTCAGTGGGGTCGATTGTTTTCTCGAGATACGCCGCATGATGAAGGAAAAACACCCCGAGGTGAGGTGGCCGCTGGAGTACCGTACCGTCGCCGCGGATGATATTTACTTGAGCCCCGCCTACCGGCGCGATACCGTCGCCATCTCCGCGCATCAAGCGGCTGATATCCCGCAAGGAAAGTTCTTTGCCGACGTCGAGGCCATCTTTCGCAATCATCAGGGCCGGCCGCATTGGGGAAAGATGCACACCCATACCGCCGCGGACCTGCGCGAGCTTTATCCCATGTGGGAGAAGTTTCAGGAGGTTCGCCGGCGCCTTGACCCCAAGGGGCGGTTTATGAATCCGTATCTCGCAAAGATATTCCACGGACCGCGGGAGATGCCATAAGGAGGGCCATGAATCTCAAGAAGACATACGATGCCATCGTGGTAGGAACGGGTGCGGCGGGTGGTTGGGCCGCTAAAGAATTGGCCGAGCGCGGCATGGAAATCTTGGTGCTGGAGGCGGGTCCCGAACTCGATCCTGTCAAGGACTACCTCACCCACAGTTGGCCCTATGAGATGAAGTATCGCGGTTTTGATCGGCCCGGAGAGCGCGAGCGGGCCTATCCGAACCAATGGACGGCGAATGAATATTCCAAACACTTGTACATTACCGACGCGGAGCATCCTTACACGACGCCGGGAGGGAAGCCTTTCCGGTGGGTGCGGTCCCGGTTTGTAGGGGGCAAGTTGCTGCACTGGGGCCGGCATGTCCGCCGCCTGAGCGACTTCAATTTCCGTGCGGCCGAGCACGACGGATTCGGCGAGAACTGGCCCATCCGCTATGCCGACTTGGCTCCTTATTATGACCAGGTGGAAAGCTTTGTTGGAGTGAGCGGCTCGTTGGAAAACATTGCTCATCTGCCGGACGGAAAATATCTGCCGCCCATGCCGCTCAACTGCGGAGAGAAGATCATCCAGAAAGCCGGACCCAAGGCAGGAATGAAAGTGATTCCTTCCCGGGTGGCCATGCGGACCCAAAGCATTCATGGTCTGGGACGATGCCACTACTGCGGCGATTGCGGGCGAGGCTGTGACGTCGGGGGATTTTGGAATTCCGTCTCCGATACCCTGCCAGCCGCCATGAAGACGGGACGCATGACGCTGCGTCCCAACTCCGTGGCGCGTGAAATCCTGGTGGATGAGAACGGAAAAGCGCGCGGCGTGTCCTTTGTGGACCGGGTAACGAAGAAAGACTATGAAGTCAAGAGCCGGACCGTGGTGCTGGGCGCCTCGGCACTGGAATCGACCCGCATCTTGCTCAACTCGGTCTCCCGATTCTGGCCCAACGGCATGGCCAACGGCAGTGGCGTGCTGGGTCACTATCTGATGGACAATTTCGGCGGCCCTCTCGTCTTTGCGTTCCTTCCGCAGTTGGTGGGAAGCGAGGTGACCAACGACGACGGCAAATCGACCAGCGTGGATATCGTGAGTTATCGCAACATTACGGACCACCATCCCAAATTCATTCGTTCCTACACGTATGAGGCGGGCAGTGGAGCGAGGAGATTTCCAGGCTACGCAAGGGACCTTCCGGGCTTTGGGTCGGAGTTTAAGAAGCAGGTTCGAAGTTACTATCCGGCGCCCTTCGCGCTCTACAATTCGTTTCTGGGGGAGATGCTGGCCCGGTGGGAGAATTACGTCGAGATTGACAAAAAAGTGAAGGATGCCTGGGGCATTCCCGTTCTCAAGATTCGTTGCCAGTTCAGCGATAATGAGCACGAGATGGCCAAAGACGCGATGGAAAACCTGGAAACCCTGCTGCACGCAGCAAGTGCGGAAGTTGTACAGATGCCCCGTGATCTGCGACCTCCCGGATCGATGATCCATGAAATGGGCACTTGTCGCATGGGTGATGACCCGAAGAAAAGCGTGTTGAACAAATTCAATCAGGCCCATGAGGTGCCCAACCTCTTTGTCGTGGATGGGAGTAGCTTTGTGACTTCGGGAGGATATGGGCCGACTCTCACGATTGCCGCCTTGGCGGCCCGGGCCTGCGACTATCTGGTGGACGAGTATCGAAGGGGCAATCTATAGAGCGTTCTCATGCCGAATCGTTTACCGGGATAAGTCCATGCGGCTTGCCGACAGGATGGTTGCCGGTCGGCAAAAAATCGGTGGTGGGGGAGTGATGGTTCCTCTGAAAAAGGTCATCCCAGCAGGCGCATGACCGTTTCCACCATCGGCGATGTACAAAATCCCGGTGTGCGAAGCCATGGATGACGATCCGGTAATGCCCAGGACACTAATGCGGGTGTCCTGGCTCTTTACGAGCGAAGGGGCCTAGCCTCATGGCTAAGCCCCGGCAGGAGAGGCCCAGCTTGCGCTGAGCCTCGCGGATTTCAGTTGGAGTCACTCTTCCTCCGAGTGATCCTTCAGCGGTACACCTTGTCGCGGCTACCGATCCTCACCACCAGGACACGCAAAGCACCATCCTGAATGCGCAGATCACGCGGCAATCCCCTATTCGATAACGCCACAATCTACCCAGTGGGCCAGTCAGGGCCTTGCCCAGCCTGCGCGGGTCCTCCAGTCCTGCAACCCGTTCGTTCATGGAATCGACAATGCGTCGAGCCATCTGTTTGTCGAGCTTGCGAAGTTGGGTTCTGGCGGTCTCGGTGTACTCAATCGTCCAAGTCAAGGACATTCCTCACGGTGGTGGAGGAGTACACTTTCTCTGTGCCTTGACGAATGCGCTCCAGTACGTCCGCGGCAAGGTAATAGTCCTCCATGTCCTCAAGGCCGCGCTCGATCATCTCCCGCAGGTAGAAAGCCTTGGTGCGTCCGGTCTGCGGCGCCAGAGAAGCAAGCCGTTGCTCGGTTTCGGGAGCCAGTCGAATCGAAGTCGCCATGGCGTGATTCTCCATCCCTGTGAATGTATGTATTCAGGATATCACAAGTGCGACCCTTTCCATGGCCTCTACGAACGCGCTGACTTCATCCGGCCCGATGACGGTGGAAAGACAGCCCATTCCTCGGGGGGCCAGGAAAAAGCCCTGATTGAGCAGGCTGAGGTGGATGCTGCGCTTGAGTTGTTCGTCTTGTTGGGTGGTGGCGCGAAACTCGGAGATGGGGTTCCGGCAGGCATGGATATTAAACAGAGACCCGATTTGCGTCACCTGAGCGGGGAAATCACGTCGGGCAAACAAGGTCCGTAATTCGGCCGCCAGGTGGGTGGTCAATTCCTCCATCCGCGTGAAGCTTTCCGGCGGCAGGCTTTCCAAGGTGGCGATGCCCGAGGCCATTGCCAGAGGGTATCCGTTGAAGGTGCCCGGGTGGCGGACTCCGTTCTGCGGGCCGGAGTCAAAGACAGCCATGACGTCGGCCCGGCCTCCGAAGGCACCGACGGGAAGCCCGCCGCCGATGATCTTACCCAGCGTGGTCAGGTCGGGTATGACTCCGAAATAGCCTTGCGCGCCATGGTAGGAGATGCGAAAGGCGATAATTTCGTCGAAGATCAGAATCATCCCGTGGCGGGCCGTGAACTCCCTCAGAAAGGAAAGAAACCTCTCCTCGGGGGGAATAATGCCGGCGGCCCCCATGACGGGTTCGATGATGACCGCAGCCACCGAATCGGCGATGGGGGTGAGGATGCGCTCGACCGCCGCCGGGTTGTTGAAAGGAACCACGATGACGTTTTCGACCACGTTGCGCGGGATTCCCGCCCCGTCGGGAACGGACGCCGGGCGCTCCTCGGCGCCGGCGTCTTCCAGGCTCGGAGCGATGCTGATGGTTACGTGCTCGTGCGAGCCATGAAACCCGCCTTCGACCTTGGCGATGGTTTCACGTCCGGTAAAGGCGCGCGCGGCCCGCAAGGCCAGCAACGTGGCCTCCGTGCCGGAACTGGTGAACCGCAGCCGTTCCAGCGAAGGCACCCGTTCCTGAATCAGTTCCGCCAGCCGCAGTTCCGCCTCGGTGGGGGACGCAAAGGCCGTGCCCTTTGCAACCTGATCGGTCAGCGCCGCCATCACCTGGGGCGGGCAATGACCGTGGATGAGAGAAGAGTAGTTGTTGAGAAAGTCGATCCGCTCGTTGTCGTCCACGTCCCAGATTCGGCATCCGGTACCCCGCGCCATATAGGTCGGAAAGGGTTCGAAAAATATACTGGAGCGCGTGTTCCCTCCCGGCAGGGACTTTAGGGCGCGCTCGTAGAGGGCCCGCGAACCCGGATTCTGCTTTTCGTATTCTTGCACGCAGTCTGCAATTCCGACTTTGGTTTCCTGCATCCTTAACCTTTCGTAAAATTGCCTCGTTTACTTTCCTGTTACGGGAAATCGTACTCCAGACTTAGCCGCCGAATCAAGGCAAGATGCCGCCACCATCGCCAAAGCCATCGAGTTCAGGATCGAGGCGTCAGTGATGGCACGGTGCGAGCGATGGATGCGCTAAAATCAAGGTTTTGGTTGTCCGTGGTTGCTATACTATAGCCAAGTACCGACACTACCCGGCGTCATGGCGTCACCCTAGACGGCTCGCGGGCCTGGCCACGTCGTCTGGTGAGGTAGGTGTAGGAATTGATCTCATCAGGACGCCTTGCGGCGCAGCGATGTCTGGCGACACACCCGCTGCACCGGACTTGGCGGCTAGGCTTCATGGGCTTTCTTCCAGGCCTGCTCGGTAAGCTTTTTCATGACCAAAGCCTGTTCCCAGCGGTCGGAGAGCTCGCGTCCCTGAAGGTCCTGAATCGAATAGACCGGAGGTCCTAACTCCGGCGCTACCGGGAAGACGTCTCCGGGCTGAGCCTGCCGGAGCCATCTGCGCATGATGTCCGCCCATAGTTCCATCCACTGTTGGCCGAGCTTCGTGCTGCCATCGCCTACGTCCACCTGGATGGAATCCCCATTGGAGATGCGGCACTGGATATTCGAGGTCCGGTCCAAGAGGGGCGCCCACATTTGGAGCATATCCGGTTCGGGCAACTTCCAAAAGGAAGCCTGCTTGGCGAAATCCTCCAATTCCTGCACCAAAGCCCAATGAGAGAGGTCCGCGCAAAACCGCATTGGGGGGACCTTTTCAATCAGCTTCAAGGTCCGAAAGGGGCTTTCGGTGAGCGCCGCGCGGTGAGTCTCCCACGCGAGGTGTACTCCCAGCTCTGCCGCCGCCCGAATGGATTCGGTGACGAGAGTGTGAATCTCTTCGTCGCTCATGTAGGAATGGCCGGCGATGACGACCAGGAATTTCGCGCCGGAACTGCTGACGGTCTCTAAATCTTTTCGGACCTCCGCGGCCGTCTTGGGAATCGACGCCATGCTGAATTGCAACCCGAATTTCTCCAGCAGTTCCAACTTATCGGGTTCCTCGGCCAACCCGGTACCGAGTTGGAATCCTTCGTATCCGGCGTCCTTGATGCGACGGACTTTCTCTGCGAAGCTCCATTCGGTACCTCCCCGGGGCAGGCCGCTCATCCCATATCCGTTTTGCATCAGCATGAGTCGGGGAGGGTTCTGGGTGTCCTCGTGGATGGGTGGAGTATCGGGCAGCTCTAAGGCCGTCGCGGGTGACTGCTCGTCGGACTGGGTGCAGGCCAGAGCCGGGAGCGAAGCCGTCATGATCCCTAGAAAATTCCTGCGCGATGGTCGAGCAGAAAAATAGTTGGCGATTCTTTCTTGGAAGTGAGTTGAAAATGGCCTGGGTCCCACAGTTGCACCTCCTTATTCTAGTCGTTGAAACAAATGTCTGGTCGCAGCCCGGAGTTGGCGGGCGGCGACGGTGGAGAAGCTATTCGGTGGCCAATTCCTTCAGCCGCGCCCGGTTGAGTTCCAGCCCCAATCCCGGCGCGCGGGTGGGACGAACCGTTCCGGCTTCCACCCGCGGCTCGCCCAGGAATAGAGGTTCGCTGGTCTTGAGCGGCTCCGCCCAGCAAGGAGTGGGGAAATACTCCAACAGAGGGCAGTTGGGGATTGCCATGGAGAAATGGACATGCGGAACCGAATAGGTGTGGTTGATAATTTGCAGACCCCGGATGGAGGCCATGGCGGCAATCTTGCGCGCCTCGGTGAATCCTCCGCACCGGTGCAGGTCCGGTTGGGCGATATCGACCGCATCCGCCTGGAACAGTTGGTGGAAACCCCAGCGTGAAAACTCGTGTTCTCCCCCGGAGATGGGAATGGAGGTGCTGCGGCGCAGGGCGGCGTAACCGGCAATGTCATCGGGCAGGACGGGTTCTTCAATCCAGGCAAGATTCAGCGGCTCCAGCATCCGGCACATCGGCACGGCGTAACCGATATCCCAACCCATGTAGGCGTCAGCGGCCAGCTTTACCTGGGGCCCGATGGCCTCGCGGATCGTTTGCAGGTGTTGGAGGTTGGCCATCATGCCGGCTTCCCCATCCGAGGGTCCGCCCTGAAAACGAGCCTTCATGGCGGTGAAGCCTTCTTTCAGGTAAGCTCGCGACTCCGCGATCACTTTTTCTTCTCCTACCGGGTGGAGGGCAGAAGCATAAAGGGCTACCTTGTCCCGACAAGGCCCGCCCAGCAGTTCATAGACGGGCCGGCGGGTGGACTTGCCCATCAAATCCCACAATGCGATGTCAATGGCGCTGATGGCCTCAATCGCTGCACCTTTCCGTCCATAGGGAATGGAGGCCCGAAACATTACGTCCCAGAGTTTTTCCGTCTCGAAAGGCGACCTTCCCACCACGAATCGGGCGAGGTGATGATTGATGATCGACTTTACGGCTTTGCAACCATCCTCGGTCCAGCCCAGACCTTCCTGCCCGTTATCTGCGACCAGCACCACCAGGCAGAAAGCGGGGCTGGAGTACCAGGCGGAGAGAGATTGTTTGTATTCAGGATAATGGTCCAAAGGGGTGGTCAAGGGGAGGTCCTTCTCGCGCTCCCACAGCTCCGCCCAACGGGATCGGCCCAGATGATACGTTTCTATCTTTTTAATTTTAATGGGATGATCACTCATCGACAGTTTTCTCACTCCTTTCGGCGACTTCCTAATGAGGTGCCCCGGCCCCGGCCAGATAGCCTCCGTCCACCACCAGCGCCGATCCGGTGACTCCTCTCGCCTGGTCGGAGGCCAGGTACAGAGCCGCGTGAGCAATTTCCTCCGGGGCCAGGAGACGTCCGATGGGCATGGCGGCCATCTCGGCTCGCAACTGCGCCTCCGGGTCGCCGGTTCCCTCACAATGCGCGCGGAGCATGGCCGTGTCCACCGCGGAGGGGCAGACGCAGTTCACGCGAATGTTGTGACGAACATAGTCGAGAGCCAGCGTCTTGGTCAGCAGCAAGATGGCGCCTTTCGAAGCCACATAAGCCGGGATTCCGTATTCTCCCACAAAGCTCTGCGTGGAGGCGGTGTTGATAATTGAACCTCCTCCATTCTTTTTCATGTGGGGAATGACGTATTTAACCGCCAGAAAGATGGATTTTACGTTGACTGCCATGACTCGATCCCATTCTTCTTCGCTCAAATCTTCCAGGAGCTTGACGACCACCGTGGCGGCGTTGTTGTGGAGAATGTCAATGCGTCCATAGGTCGCGATCGTGTGCCGGATCATGTTTTCCACGTCCCGAGCCTTGGATACATCCGTGCGCAGAAAGAGAGCTTCTCCGCCGCCGTCCCGGATCTTTTGGACCGTTTCCCGGCCGCCCTGCGCTTGGATGTCCGCAACGGCGACGCGGGCTCCCTCCCTGGCGAACAGAACCGCCGTGGCTCGGCCGATCCCGGACCCTGCTCCGGTGACGAGGGCGACTTTATCTTTCAACTTCATGCTTCGGCCTTCCTGGGACACCCATCGGAAACCGCGATGATTCATCGCGGTTCCCCTCTGCAAGTCCTTGGCTGGATATGTGAGGGAAAAGGGTATTCGAGCCGGCAGGATAAGGCAATAAAAAATCCCGGGGGAATGATGGCATCCCCCGGGACAAATGATGATTCTTCTGCCGAATCGTGCAGCTTTGCAGCGGAAAGCTGTTTACCCGCAGTCGTTATCGTTAAAAGATGAGTTTCAATCCAAATTGTATCTCCCGGGCGTCCTGAGCGCCTAGCACCGTCCCGAAAGTGGCTGAATCTATGGAGTTGTCGGGGTTGTTGAAATTGGGGAAATTGAAGCTGTTAAAGAATTCAGCCCGGAATTGGACCCTGAATTTCTCGCTTCCGACCTCCTTGTGGAGTCCGATGGTTACGTCAGAGATGCCGTCCGTGTCGAGGAAGTTAAAGCTGCTATTCCCCAGGTGGGGATAGGGCGTATCCGGGGCCACAAAGCAACTGGTATCGATCCATCTCTCGACGGTGCGCTGGCTGGGGGGCAGATTGCCGTTGCAAATTCTGTCCGGCCGTGAAAAGCCAAAGGCTGTGCCCACCTGTGCATAATCCACACCGGTTCTTATTGCGAAAGGAGCCCCGGTCATGAACTGATTGATGGCCGTGACCCTCCAGCCCCTGAGCACCTGCCCTGCAACGCCCTGGGCGCTCTGGGCCACGGGCAACTCATAGGTAAAGCTGAATACGAAGCGCTGCCGGCGGTCGTACAGGGCTCGACCATAATCGGAATCCAGCAGAGAGCGGTGATAGTTCCGGGATCCCAGGTTGTCGTAGTCGTCCTCGGACATCGCCCGGGACCAGGTGTAGCCGGCCAAGAAGGACAGCCCGTTCGAGTAGGCTTTCTCGAACCGCACCTGCAAGGCGTGATAGTTGGAATTTCCTCGATTCGTCGAAGTCAGGATGCCGCCCCAGCGGGGAAAGGGCCTTCTTTCTTGAATGCTCCGGGTATCATCCGGGCCGGAGAGCGGGTCGGCAATGTTTTGGTCAACCCGTTTGCTCAGGTGAGTTCCTTTGGTTCCCACGTAGGCGACCTCCAGCAGGGTATCGCCCGGTAGAGTTCGTTGGATACTGACGTTCCACTGCTGCAAATTCGGCGTGCGTCGCGCCTTTTGCTTGGAGAGCAGGGTGATGCTGCCGGCATCCGTCCCGTCGTCGGGGACCAACGCCGGATCGAAGTCCGGAATCAGATCGGTAGGCTGGTTCTCGTTCACGGTGACCACGATGTCGTCGGGAATATTCGGATCACCGTTGATAAAGACTTGGCCGAAGGTCGGCGGGCTGAAGGTGTTGAAGGACCACTCATCATTCGGGTCATGGCTATAGTAAATGCCGTAGCCGCCTCGGATGACAAAATTCTCCGTGGCCCGGTAGGCGAACCCGAATCGTGGCGCCAGATCATTGTTGTCACGGTCGGCAATGCCGGGACCGAACCGTCCCTGCCCTCCGGAAACGAGGCTGGCCGTCGTGGGGTCGAAAGTCCTGGCGTTGCCCTGTAAGGGCGCAGGGACGTCGTTGTTTTCATAGCGCAGGCCGAGGTTCAGAGTCAGCTTTTGGGTGACCCGGAAATTGTCATTGATGTAAAACTGGTGCCAGGTGGCTTCATGGGTGCCCGTCGTAGTCCCGTCTGAAAATTGGAGGTCCGAGGGGTGTCCCAACATGAAATCGGCGAGGTTGTTTCCGGAAAATGCATAATTGTAGCCCAGCACGCCGCTCAGGTACAGGTCATTGCGGACGCGGTGGTCTGTCTCGCGAATGTCGGCGCCAAAAGTGAGAGTGTGGTTTCCGCGAGTCCAAGCGACGTTATTATAAAAGGCCAAATCCTGGTCCCCGCCTCCGAGGCACAAGACTCCGCCGGTCGAAGGAAACCCGCTGGTCCCGCTAATGCCGATGTTGGGCGGGGCATTGCATTCGGGAAAGGGCGTTACGTTCCTGTAGTTAAGGGCGTTGATGTCGAAGCCGGGCTCGGGAACGAAACCCAGCCGGTTCTTGTTGTAGCCCACGCGAAATTCATTCACCAGGGTGGGGCGGACGATGCGGGTCCAGCCGATGGCCACGTTTCGCACCGGCAGGGGGGTATTGACGCCGACATAGGGGAAAATACCGGGTGTGATGAGGTCGGAGTTCGACCAGGTGAACCGCCCGAAAACCCGGTCCTTTTCGCTGAGCGTGTGGTCGGTGCGGATGGAGTATTGCGCGCCGTCATTCCGAACCGAGGGTGATACCGAATAGTTGCCCAGGGCGTCGTGAAGCTTGTTGGGTGGTCGAAAAAGAGGAACCATCACGGACGCAAAGGAGTTGATGCGGCTCGCGGGAATCACGTTGGGCGTATCGAATCCGGCCCCGGTTAACGGGTCGATGATCTGGGAGGTTGGATCGGCCATGCAAAGGCCGCTGGCGTTTTGCGGATCATACGGGCACCCTCCGCCGGCCACACCGGGCACCAAGTCCTGAAAGTCTCCCTGTAGTTGTTGGGCGCTGGGCACCGTACTCAAAAGCGTTTGGCCCTTCCGTGACCGCAGGATATCGACGTAGGCGAACCAGTGATGCTTGTTGCTTTTCGGGAAGGGGCCACCTACCGCGGCCCCGAACTGGTTGAACTTGAATTCAGGGAGATCGGCATCGAAGAAGTTACGAGCGTTCAGGTTGTCGTTACGGTGAAATTCCCACACGTTTCCGTGAATCGTGTCCCCACCGGTTTTGGTAATCAGATTCACGACCGCCGGCGGCCCGAACTCTGGCGAGAAGAAGTTTTTCTGGACCTTGAATTCCTCGATTGCGTCCGGTGGGGGAAATAAGCCCACGGCACCAAAGAAATAGGACTTGGATTCAACTCCGTCGTAGGTGTAAATCATGTCCATTTCGCGATTCCCGGCGATGCTGACGGAAACGTCCTTTCGATTGCCGGTGAAGAAAGCCGGCCCGGCACCGTCACCGACTTGGGAATTCATGGGAATGACGCCCGGGGCCAGATGCGTCAGGGTAATATAGTTTCTTCCGTTGAGCGGCAAGTCACTAATCGGTTTGGCGGTGATCACCTCGCCGAGTGACGGCGTCTGGGTGTCGAGTTCGACCGTCGAGGCCACCACGCTGATTTCCGTCACGCCGGTGCCGAGCTCGAGGACGAAGCTGACGTCGCGGTTCTGCTCCACCAGTAATTCTACTTCCGCTGCCCGGGCGTCCCGAAATCCGGCCATGCTCACTTCGACGTCATACCTACCCGGCACCAGAGACGGCAACGAGTAGTTGCCCAATTCATTGGTTTCCGTGGTGCGCACGGCGCTCGTGGCCGAATTGGTCACCGTGATCTGAGCCCCGGGGACCACGGCTCCGCTGGGGTCCGCAACGGTCCCAAAAATGGTGCCGGTCGCCCCCTGAGCATAAGCGAAATTTTGGCCGAATAGAAAAAGGGATACCCCGAACATCGCAAGACGCAAAAAGATGGACAACCTCATCGAACTCCCCCTTACCTTAGTGGGAATGGATAAAACCATTACCTTCCGGG
The DNA here is from genome assembly GCA_965222885.1 of Terriglobia bacterium. Taxonomy (GTDB): domain Bacteria; phylum Acidobacteriota; class Terriglobia; order UBA7540; family JAPUME01. The sequence goes on along the minus strand of OZ244973.1, from coordinate 2,448,677 downwards.
TCGTTGTAGTAACGAACGATTCCTGAACTGTCAAGCAAAACATATTAACAAAAAATTAGCATAAAGATATGCGCAAAAAAGCTTGCAGTCTTGGAAAATGCCCCGTATCGCCGCAATACTACCATAAAGTTAATGAGCAATCCATGGGCCTGTCGGCGGACTCGGCGGATAGTTCTTGGAATCGCTCATCTTTACATAGAGATAGCAGTAGTTAGGCGTGCTCGCATGGGTGGTGGGAGACCACTTATTACAATTTTTGGAATTCCAAATTTGAAAACCAGCAGTTCTTGCCCGGTTCCCATTGCGTCTGCCGGACGGAGTTATCTGGTTTCACCCATTCTCGTTAATCTACCTACAAGGTGCGCGAGACCACAGCGGAAGACTCAAGCGCTACAGCACAGGGGAGGGAGAATTCCCTTGCCTGCGGCCTGGTGCGAGTTCGGCGTCCGGCATAACTTGACAGAAGTTGCACCATGCAGTATGAACTAGCCGAGAACCTGACAGCCAACCGAGTCGGCGTTGAAGGGGATATATTTTGATTTGAAAGGACGTAGGTTCCCCTTTTTAGTCGTGTAAGGCGCTACGGTTGATTCAATCTGTGATTTCGTACCCATCACAAGACCCTGATCATACTGGCAAAGAGTTTTTAGTACACCCAAGGAGGTTCGCCCATGGCGAAAATCTATTTCGACAAGAATACCGATTTGACTCCCCTGCAAGGTAAGACGATTGGAGTCATCGGGTACGGCAACCAGGGCCGGGCACAAGCGCTGAATATCCGGGATAGCGGGCTGACCGTGCATATTGGGAATCGACCCGACGCCTATCGCAAGTTGGCTCAGCGTGACGGGGTATCCGTGTTGTCGATTCCGCAGGCGGTCGAGCGGGCGGATGTCCTCATTATAGCCCTGCCGGATGAAGTCCAGGAGTCCATCTATGAGCGGCGGATTCGACCTTACCTGCGACCCGGTCAGGTTCTGGATTTTGCCAGCGGGTACGGCATCCGCTTCCAGTGTGTCCGTCCGCCCAAGGACGTGGACGTGGTGATGGTCTCTCCTCGTGCCATGGGGGTTACCGTGCGGGACACCTTTACTCAGGGGAAAGGGGTTCCGGCTTTTTTCGCCGTGGATCAGAACGTTTCCGGAAAGGCGAGAGAGTATGCTCTGGCGATCGCCAAAGCCATCGGGTGTACCCGGGCCGGAGTGATCCAGTGCACTTTCGAACAAGAAAGCGATACGAATCTTCTGTGTGAGCAGGGCGTCTGGCCTCTCCTGCTGCAGGCGCTTCTTCTGGGTTTTGAGGTTCTGGTCGAGGAAGGAATCCCCCCGGAAGTGGCGGCCCTGGACCTGTATGCTTCCGGGGAAGCAGGGGAAATCCTTCTCCAGAAGGCTCTGGAAGGTTTTTTCAAGGAAGCGCGCTTCCATTCTCCTACTTCGCAATACGGGGAACTTTCCCGTGCCCACACTCTCCCGAATCAGGCGATGAAAAAAAGGATGAAGGAAGTTTTGCGTTCCGTCCGCAGCGGAAAGTTCGCGCGGGAATGGGCCCGGGAACAGGCGCATGGATATCCTAACTTCAAGAAGCTCAAAAAGCGTGCCGCACAGCATCCCGTCAATAAAGTTGAAAAGAGGGTGCAATCCATGGTGCAAGGCTATCTGGGAGCGCACCGGGTCGGCTGAGGCTCCTCGCTTGCAACCCTTGTCGTTCCTGCCGTAATTCGCGGGGGTTCCTTGTGTGGGTGCGGGGAGGGTTTTCCCGCGGCGGTAGTCAGTATGGTATAGTTCAGTAAGAGGTTGGCTTCCTGATGCTCTTTTACCTTCCGATGTGCCGTCCAGGAGTGATCTAGGGATGAGTTCCACGTCTTGTCCTCTTCGAATCTGGGTGACCCTTGGCAGCCTTGTCGTAATTTCGGCTGGAGTGGGATGGCTGTCGGCTGGAGAACCCGAGGTAACCCTGCCACCGCCTGCTGATAAGAAGGTTGATTACACAAGGGAAATTGGACCCATCTTCAAGCAAAGTTGTCAGTCCTGCCACGGGCAAGAAAAGCAGATGGGGGGTCTGCGGCTGGACAACCGGAAAGGGGCCCTGGCAGGGGGGTACTCCGGGCCGGTCATCGTGCCGGGCCAGAGTGCTGAGAGCAGGCTGATTCATCTGGTGGCCGGGCTGAAGCAGAAGAAAGAGGACCTGCTGATGCCGATGGTAGGAGAAAAGCTGACCCCTGAGCAGGTGGGATTGCTGCGGGCCTGGATCGACCAAGGAGCGGAATGGTCCGATCAGCAGGTGCCCGGCTCCGTGGCGGCACAGGCTCAACCCCGTCGGCCCCAGAGCAAGCACTGGGCGTTCAATCCTCCGCAACGGCCCTCTCTTCCCAAGGTCAGGAATCGCGCGTGGGTAACAAATCCCATTGATGCCTTTGTGCTGGCTCGGCTGGAGCCGGAGGGCATCGAACCTTCCCCCCAGGCCGACCGCACCACGCTGATCCGTCGGCTGAGCCTGGACCTCATCGGTCTTCCTCCCACGCCGGAGGAGTTGGACGATTTCCTGGCCGATACGCGTGCCGACGCTCATGAGCGGTTGGTGGACCGCCTTCTGGCTTCACCGCATTATGGGGAGAAGTGGGCGCGGCAGTGGCTTGATCTGGCGCATTACGGCGATAGCGACGGTTACGAAAACGACGGCGTACGGCCACACGCTTGGCGGTGGCGTCATTGGGTGATTGAGGCCTTCAATCGCAATATGCCTTTCGACCAGCTTACGATGGAACAGATTGCGGGTGATCTCTTACCCCACGGTACGGTGGAACAGCGGGTGGCCACGGGCTTTTTCCGCAACACTCTCACCAACCGGGAAGGAGGCATGCCGCTGGAGCAGAGACGCAATGAGCAGGTGGTGGATCGGACCAATACGCTCAGTACGGTCTGGTTGGGATTGACCCTGGGTTGCTCGCAATGCCATGACCATAAATATGACCCCCTGACCCAGAAGGATTATTATCAGCTTTATGCCTTTTTTGACAAAGCCTACGAAGTCAATGTCGAAGCCCCGCTACGGGGCGAGATGGGTCCCTATCTGCTCCTGAAGACGACCTACGACAAAAAGAGAGAGCAGCTACTGGACGAATACAACGTTGCGGAGATCTATGCCGAGTGGGAAAAGAAGATTCTCGAAGCCGGCGACAATCTCGACCAGGCGAAACTGGAATGGAAGGTCGCCTGGGACCACGTAGGTCATCAGCCCGACGATGGAGCCGACGGCTGGCAGGATGCGATTCGGATTCCTGCCGCGCAACGAAGCCGGAAGCTGCAAGACGGGTTGGTTGACCACATGGTTAAGTGGTACGGCATTGTGGTGAGCGGTGAGCGGTTCGCAGAGGTGAAATTCAAGGAGCTGCGCGCAAAGCTGGAGAAGCTGAAGGAGGAATATCCACAACTGAGCGAGGCGCAGACGTTAGCGGAAAATCCTCATCCTCCCAAGACGCATCTGCTGATCCGGGGCGATTGGCAGAGTCCCGGCATTGAAGTTGAGCCCGATACGCCGGCGGTTCTTCCGCCTCTCGGCGCCAGGGAGGGCGAACCCCAGCGGCTGAGCCTGGGGCGGTGGTTGGTGTCGCGGGAGAACCCGCTTACGGCGCGGGTCACCGTCAACCGGATGTGGCAGGAATTTTTCGGTCGAGGGATCGTTGCTACCTCCGAGGACTTCGGGACGCGCGGGGAGATGCCGACCCATCCGGAGTTGCTCGACTGGCTGGCGGTGGAGTTCATGGACAGTGGGTGGAACCTGAAAAAGATGCACAAGCTTATTGTGTCCTCGGCCACCTACCGGCAGTCGTCGAACATGCGGGAGGAATTGAACCAGCGAGACCCCGACAACCGACTATTGGCCCGCCAGTCGCGCTTCCGGCTTTCCGCGGAGCTGATCCGCGACGTCACGCTGGCCGCCAGCGGCCTGTTGAACCCGGCCCTGGGGGGTAAGAGCGTGCGCCCCCCGATCCCTTCGAGTCTGATGGAGTTGGGGTTTGGCATGAACGACTGGATCCAGTGGAAAGAGAGTGCGCGGGCCGACCGCTATCGGCGCGGCCTATACGTTTTATATCAACGCACGCTCCCCTACCCGCAGTTGGTGACTTTCGATGCGCCGGATTCGTTGGGTGCGTGCAGTCGGCGCGGCCGGTCCACCACTCCATTGCAGGCTCTCAATTTGCTGAATGACCCCGTATTCTTTGAGGCGGCCCGGGCCTTGGCGGTGCGGGTCCTGCGCGAGGAGGTGGGAGACTTGAGTGACCGGATCGATTATGCCTTTCGTTTATGTCTGGCGCGAAAACCCCGCCCGCCGGAGAAGGATTACCTGCGCCATTTTTACCAACGGCAGAGAGAAATCGTGGCACGGGAATCCAGCTCCGTCGAGAAATTGTTTCCCACTCGGGGCGTGGAAGGTGTGGACCCGGCCGAGGCGGCCACGTGGGTCGGACTCAGCAGCGTCTTGCTGAATCTGGACGAATTCATCACCCGGGGGTGAAGCATGGACTTTCAGCAATTCCAGCAAATTCAGAACCGCCGCCGGTTTCTGCAGGAGTGTGCCGGCGGGATCGGGATGATCGCCTTGTGGAATTTATTGGGGCTGGACGGGTTGACGGCGAGTGCCGCCCCGCAAGGGCTGCCCGAGGTGAATCCTTTGACCCCCAGGATGCCCCATTTTGCTCCCCAGGCGAAGAATGTGATCTTCCTGTTTATGGCCGGAGCGCCCAGTCACCTGGACCTGTATGATCCCAAGCCGGAAATGAAAAAGTGGGAAGGGCAGAGCCTGCCCGAGTCCATGCGGAAACAGTTTGGAAATTTGGCCTTCATCCGGCCCACGGCGAAGGTCTGGGCCAGTCCGCGCGCGTTCAGACGTTATGGCCAAAGCGGAACGGAGTTTTGCGATTACTTGCCTCACCTGGCCACTTGCGCCGACGACATGTGCATGATTCGATCCATGCAGACCAGCCAAATCAACCACCATCCCGGGCAGATCATGATGAACTGTGGCTCGCCCCTGCCGGGGCGTCCTTCGATGGGCGCGTGGGTAACATATGGATTGGGAAGCGAGTCGCAGAACCTGCCGGGTTTCGTGGTGCTCAGCTCGGGGCGGGGGACCAGCGCCGGCACGCAGAACTGGACCAGCGGTTTTCTGCCCTCGGTCTATCAAGGGGTGCCTTTCCGCAGCAAGGGGGACCCCGTGCTGTATCTTTCCAATCCGCCCGGCGTCAGCAAGGAGTCGCAACGGGCGCGGCTGGATGCCATCCGCTACTTGAACGAGCAGAATTATGCTCACACCAAGGATTTTGAGATCGCGTCCCGCATCGCCTCCTACGAGCTGGCTTTTCGGATGCAGGCGGCGGCTCCGGAGATGTTGGATTTTTCCCAGGAGTCTCCCGCCACTCTGGAGATGTATGGGGTCAACCGGGAACCCACCCGGCCCTATGCTACGAACTGTCTTTTGGCCCGGCGGATGGTGGAACGGGGGGTGCGATTCGTGCAACTGTTTCACGCCAGTTGGGATGACCATCTGGACTTGAACAAGAATCTGAAAAAGAACTGTTCCATCACCGACCAGCCGGCCGCCGCCTTGTTGAAGGACCTGAAGCAGAGAGGACTGCTGGACAGCACTCTGGTGGTTTGGGGTGGCGAATTCGGGCGTACTCCGGTAGTGGAAGACCGGAAGGCGGGGGGCGGAAAAGAGTCCTGGGGACGGGATCATCACCGCCGGGCTTTCAGCATGTGGATGGCCGGAGGAGGGATCAAGGCCGGCCAACTCATTGGGAAGACCGATGAGTTCGGGTTCAACGTCGTGGAGGACCCGATTCACGTTCACGACCTGCATGCCACCCTACTGCACTGTCTGGGCTTCGATCACCGCAAGCTGACCTACCGACACCAGGGCCGCGATTTTCGCCTTACGGATGTCGCCGGGAACGTAGTGGAGAAAATCCTGGCCTAGCGATTGGATCTACTGGGACCTGAATAGGCCGTAAGTCCCCCTGTGGTGGATTTGTCGCCGTATGGGGTGGGGGAGATTGTTGTCTCTTTTGAATATTAAGGCTTGCCGAAACCCAATGAAGGTGACAAAGTCCGGATATTTAAGATTTCCTGGGTTTCACCAGGGTAATGAACCTGAACGGATGACATTAATCTTATGAATCAACCTGCCGACGCGGGACGGTTGCCCCGCTGGGAGGAAGCTGACCTTCCGGCTCCTCCTCCTTTAAATTTTCGCAATAAGCTGCGCATGGCCGGCCCCGGCGCGATCCTCCTGGCTGCCAGTATCGGGGGAGGGGAGTGGCTGGTGGGACCCGCCGCCACCGTGCAGTACGGACCCAATATATTAGGTCTGGTGAGTCTCGGCATCATCCTGCAACTGATCTTCAATCTGGAAGGTATTCGGTACACGCTCTATACGGGGGAACCTATTTACGGGGGGTTCCTGCGATTGAAGCCTGGACCCCGATTTTGGACCTCTTTTTATTTAATTCTCTCCTTTGTCCATTTGGCATGGCCGGCCCTGGCGGGCTCCGCCGCCGCAACCCTGATTGCCAGCGCCACCGGACGCATGCCGGGCGAAGCGGAGACTTCGCTGATTCATTGGGTAGCCGGGCTTATTCTGCTGGTGGTTCTGCTGCTGCTTTCCTTCGGGGGGACGGTCGAACGAATGCTGGAGATCGTCTCGGTGACCATGATGGTCGTGGTCTTTTCCTATTTATTCGTCGTCAACGTGTTCTTTGTACCCTTGAGTACGTGGGTCGATACCTTTTTGGGGTTCTTCCGTCTCTCGGGCCTTGCCGGAAATCCGGATTGGGTGCTGCTGGGGGCGCTGGCCGGCAGCGCAGCCGCCGGAGGTCTGAGTAATCTCACCATTACGAACTGGATGCGCGACAAAGGGTACGGTATGGGGGCCCTGACGGGGGCGATTCCCTCTGCCTTCGGCGGACGTAGCGTTCAGGTTTCTGCCTTCGGAAAGATATTTCCCGTTACGCCCGACAACTTGCGAAATTGGAAGAACTGGTTTCGGTACGTTCATTTCGATCAGGTCTGGTTATGGGCGGGCGGGGCATTCGTAGGCATGTTTCTCAACGTGAATCTGGCCATGGGGGTGATTCCCTTGGGCACGGAGCTGTCCGGAATGGGCGTCGGGGTCTATCAAGCTCAATATATGGCCCAGACATTGTGGACCGGCTTCTGGGCCCTGACCCTGCTCAACGGTTTCTGGGTACTGTTTTCCACTCAACTGGGCGATACCGACGTGCTCGTCCGAACTCTGACGGACCTGCTCTGGTTGGGAAGTGGTCGTGTACGAAACTGGTGGGGAGGAAAAATTCAGTTCATATATTACGGCCTGCTTGGTTTCTATACCCTGGTGGCCCTCTACGTGGTTCGGCTGGCCACCCCATTGGGCCTGTTTAAGATCATGGCCAATACGGCCTGCGCGGTCATGGTGATCGGGGGAATTCAAATTTTTATTGTGAACCGGAAGTTCCTTCCCAAAGCCCTTCAGGCTTCCCGGTGGAGACAGGCGGGACTTCTGGCGTGCATAGCGTTTTACGCGTTCTGGGTGGGTCGCGTATTATTCACCTTGATATCGAAATGGATAGGTGTCTAGCGGATTCGTAGGAGGGGACCCCTTTTCCCCAAGGCAGGAGCCTTGACACGGATGGCCTTCCAATGAAGTTCTTTAACCTGTCTCATCCATGCGCGACGGGGTGCACCCTACGCGATGGCACCCTACCTCTGGATCTAAAGCCCTTGTTTGCCGTGCCCTGACGGCTGCCTGCCCATATACGCATGGATAAGATGACCTCTAGGCAATAATCTCAGTTAAGACCCGCCCGCCTATATCGGTCAACCTACGGAAACGTCCGGCATGCAGGTAAGTGAGGCGCTCATCGCTGAGACCCAGCAGGTTCAGGATCGTAGCGTGGACGTCGCGCAAGGGAATCTGTTCTTCGAGCGCCCTTACCCCGAACTCATCGGTAGCTCCCACCGTCGTCCCGCCTTTGACGTCCCCACCGGCCATCCACATCGCCAGGGTAAACTGATTATGGTCGCGTCCGGGCTTGTTCGTTTTGAGGTCGTTGAGGAACGGCGTGCGTCCCATCTCGGAGGCCCAAACAACCAGGGTTTCTTCCAGCAGACCCCGTTGTTTCAGGTCCTTGAGAAGTGCGGCCAGAGGTTGGTCCACCTCTACGGCGTGCTGGGGGAATCTTTCCCCGACGTTGCCGTGATCGTCCCAACTGTATTTGCTGATCTCCACGCCATGAACCAATAAAGTGTGGCGGACGCCTTTTTCCACCAACCGCCTGGCCAGCAGGCATTGGCGTCCGAACCCCGCCGTAAGGGCGTTGTCGAGCCCATACATCTTCTTGGTCTGCTGGGATTCTCCCGCGAGGTCCACAATTTCCGGGGCTTCTGCTTGCATACGAAAGGCCAGTTCGTAGGCGCTGATGCGCGCTTCCAGCTCGGAGGCGCCGGGACGATCCTCGCTGTGTTTCGCATTGAACCACTTGAGGAAGTCAAACTCCTTGCGTTGCTGCTGCCGGCTGAGACCTTCAGGCAGGTCCAAATGCAGAACCGGGGTGCCGACCGAGCGAAACATGGTTCCTTGATAGGACGCCGGCAGGTATCCGTTGCCCCACACGGCAGTCCCGTTCATCGGTGCGCCTCTGGGGTCTTGGATGACCACATAGCCCGGCAGATTTTGATTGGGGCTTCCCAGTCCATAGGTTACCCACGAACCGATGGAAGGGTCTCCTTGAAACTGCGAGCCGGTATTGATATGCATCGTTGCCGGCCCGTGATTGTTGTTATCCACCTCGATACCGTAGATGAAGGCCAAATCATCCACGCACTGGCCTAGATGGGGAAACAGAGTGGACATATATCGTCCCGATTGGCCGTACCTTTTGAAATCGAAGGGGCTGGGGATGACGCGATGCGGGTGTTTCAGATAACCTTCAATCTCCCCGCCCAAACCGGACAGCTTCGGAAGGGGCTTGTTGGCATACTTATTGAGTGCCGGCTTGTAGTCGAAGCTATCCACATGGCTCACGCCTCCCGCCATGAAGACGAAGATGCAGTGTTTGGCCTTGCGGACCAGATGTTGCGCCTTCACGGCCATGGGATCCGCGCGGCTTGGCAGCGCGTTCAGATCATCGGCCAGCATGCTTGCCAACCCCATAGCCCCGATACCGTTGAACGATCGGCAGAGAAAATTCCTGCGGGAAATCTCCGGCGAATATCGGGTTGAAAACGTCTTGTCGCGTTTCATAAATCCCTCCTACTCAATCCACATAGATAAATTCGTTGCTGTTCAAAAGGACCCGGCACAGAGCTACCATCGACTTTTCCGGCGGCCCTACCGAGCGGAGGAAAGCCTTCACCTGTTTGGTTTCCTCCGCCCCGGGGTCGCGGCCCAGTGCCAATTGAAAGGACCGGCGAATCGCAGCGTCATAACCGTTGGCGCCGCTATCCTTCCAAACTCTTTGGGCAAAATGCTTGGCCTCGGTGTTGACGAATTCGCCGTCATACATGGCCAGGGCCTGCAAAGCCGTGACGGAATTTCTGCGGTGATCCCGCGAGGCATTGCAGACGGGAGCATCAAAAGTTTCCAGCAGAGGCAGACTCAAAGACCGGCGCTGATAGACGTAGATGCTCCGTTTTCGACCGCTGGGTCCCGACGCGGTCTCCCAGGTATTTACGGTTTGGACCTTCTGCGCTTCGTCCAAGCCTTTCGGAAGGGGTGGGAAAACCGCCGGCCCCCCCCGGGCGTAATGCAAGCGTCCGCTGACCGCCAGCACGCTGTCGCGAATCGCTTCCCCTTCCAATCGTCGGCGACGGAACCTCCACAACATCCGGTTCTCCGCATCGGCCTGCTCAGCGGTGGAGTCCGTCCTTTGGGAAGACTGGCGATATGTGCCGGAGGTTACCATGAGGCGATGCATCGCCTTGATGCTCCATTTCTCCTCCACGAAGCGGTTGGCTAGCCAATCTAATAATTCGGGGTGCGTGGGAGGGGAACCGTTCTTGCCGAAGTTGCTCGGCGTCGCGACGATGCCACGGCCGAAGTGATGCTGCCAGATGCGGTTGACCATCACCCGTGCCGTCAAGGGATTTTCAGGGCTGGCGATCCAATTGGCCAGAACCAAACGCCGAAAACGGGTCGGGAAGCTCTTGAACAGGTCCTGAATCAGCACCGCAGGCTTGGAATGGCCGGTGACCGCGCTCAGGAACCCGGGCTCCACCGGTTCTCCCGGGTGGTCCCACTGCCCGCGCAGCAAAACATAGGTGGTGGGAACGCTCGGTCCGTAAGGGGGGCCCTGCGAGTGAGTCAGAGACATGGCGAGCGGCGAGAGTCGAAGGATGGCTTTTTTCAGCCTGTAGATGCGCTGGTCGAATTTCGCAAACTCCCCTTTTTCGGCAAGCGAAAAGAGGCTCTGTTTTTTCTCCAGGTTGGCGCTGTTGTCGCTTTCATTGTTGATGGCCTTCTTGAGATCGGCAAGGGTCAGCTCTTTTTCTTTCTCTTCCTTATTTTCGTTTTCTGGATTCTCGGCTTTCTTGTGGGCCGTGAGCCGTTCGAGCAGCGGTTGGTAGAAAGCAGTGAATTTCTCCTGGGTGGCTTCGAGTTCCTTCTCGTTTTCTGCGCGTAATTCGTCGGCCCACTCTTTTTCTCCGGGTCTATAAAACTCGGCCGGTTGCGGGCCGCCCAGTTGCTGGATATCGTCAACGGCGGGCCGGGCAATCTGGACGGTGGCAAAAAAAGCCTTCATCCGATAAAAGTCTTTGATCGAGATCATGTCGTATTTGTGGTCGTGGCATTTGGCACAGCCCACCGTAAGACCCAAGAATACGGAACCCACCGTCGAGGTCATCTCGCTCAGAATCACGTCGCGGTCTTGCTCCCCGCGGGGTTCGGTAAACGGGGCCAGCCGCAGGAAGGTTAAGGCCACCGTCTTTTCCGGGTCCGGCGTGGGAAGGGCCTTGAAGGGACGAACCTCCAGCTCGAATTCATCCCCGGCGATCTGTTCCTTAACGAACTCGTCGTAGGGCTTGTCATGGTTGAACGCATCGATGACGTAGTCGCGGTAGCGCCAGGCATGGGGGTATTCAGCGTCGCCCTCGTAACCGTTGGTATCGGAATAGCGAGCCAAATCCAACCAATGACGCCCCCAGCGTTCCCCGTAACGGGGGTCCTGCAGCAGGCGGTCCACAACCTCCTCGTAGGCCGTCGGCGATGCGTCATCCAGGAAGGCCTTGACTTCGTCGGGAGTCGGAGGCAGCCCGATCAAATCATAATACAGGCGGCGAAGCTGAACTCTTCGGTCAGCCTCCTGGGCCGGACCCAAACCCTTCGCTTGCAATTTCTTCAGGATGAAATTGTCGATTCCATTGCGGACCCACGCGCTGTCCGAGACGGCGGGAGGATCGGTTCGGGCGGGTTTTACAAAAGCCCAGTAGCGGGCCTTCCGTGAGTCGGTCTCAACGATCTCGGGATTCAAATCCCGGATCCAATGTTCGATCGCGGCGATGTCGCTTTCGGCCAATTCCTTTCCGAAAGGCATTTGGGGCTTGATCTCCCCGCGCAGCATCTGCACCAAGGGACTTTCGGCCGGTTGGCCGGGTTTTACCGACGGGCCGTATTTGGCGCCTCCGGCAACGACGCTGTTCAGGTCTTGAATGGAAAATCCGCTGGTGCGAGTCTCTTCATTGTGGCAGGGAACGCAGTTGGCTTTCAGGATCGGATGGACCTTGGCGTCGAATGTCTCGGCGGACTGGGCAGGAGGGCTTGCCAAAACGAGGACAAGGATGCCGCCGACTAAGAAACGCATGATGAGTCCTCCCTCTCGATCTCCTCTTTTATATTATAGAGTTCCGTAACGAGCGGCGACTACCTTGAAGACATCCCCCCCAGCCTATAACTGCAAGTGATTATAGCCCTTCAGACCTAAAAACCGCAACGATCAGTAAGATTATCCTAATAATATTTTACTCCCCAGCCATTTTAAGTATCAAGAGAGAGTTTACAACGTCATGTCGCCTTCCCATGTAACCAAGGATTAGCGCGCGCCGCGTCCCAGGTTTTCATACCACTTGATGTTTTGCGTGGCACCGCCGATCAGGACGATGTCAAGACGGCCATCGCCGTTCATGTCGTCCACCGAGCATCCCGAGGCCGACATGCCGAGAGGGTCGAGGACCTCGTGATGCCATTGAGCGCCGGCGTCATCCTGGGCGTAAAACAGGTGCGAGCTCGAAATCTGGCCTCTTGCACGGTCTCCGACTACGATGTCATCGCGGCTGTCGCCGTTGAAATCGCCGACGCAGACTTCGTGGCCTTCGGTGAGTTTGTCGAAGATGACGTTGCGGTGCCAGCGACCGGACTTATCTTCCGTATCGACAAGGGTATAGACAACGACCTGGTGTCCGTGCCACGGCTCGACGGATACCAGAATGCGGTCCTGATTCAGCCGCCCGACGGCCACGTCGCTGGCCCCGGCCCGGGGTGGATCGTCTGGATGGCCTTGAGCCAGGAGCTTGTTCTCCCAGCGGAGTTTGTCGCCTTTCCCGAAGGCTTGATGCAGGACGATGCCGTCGAATCCCGCCGTCAGGAGCTGCTCTCGGCTGCCCTCGGTCCACTGGGCAACTCGAACGCGGTGCAGTACCCCGGTGAGCCGGTCGTCGATCGTCAGGCGCTTCCACTCCCCTTGAAGATTCTTCGGAACCCGATAATAGACCAGGGGTACCCGGTCTTCATAACGAGGTGCGAGCGCCTTGGGACCAATCAGGGGGGCATTAATCAGTTCCTTTTTGCCATCACCGTCAATATCAGCCCAGGCAACGTGGTGGGAGGTGACAAGAGCATCGATTTGGGTAGCCTTCCAGGGCTTCCGGGGATCACCCCGGTTCTGGAGCAGCCAGACGAGCCCCGGGCTCTGGGTGGCGACCATGCTGAACTCGTTTTCGACGGCCAGCTCAGGGATGCCGTCACCGTCGATGTCGTGGGCGGCCATGTTGACCAGCCCCTTCAGGTTGCGGACCAGGACGTGGCGCTCCCAGTTCGGGTTTTCATACCAGGCCAACTCCGTAAGGCGAGAGGTGAGGCCGATGACGTCGGGGCGCCGGTCGTTGTTGATGTCGGCAACCAGGACGGAATAGCCCCGTGGGATTTTCCCTTCGATGACGTGCGGGCGAAATTGAACCGGACCCGAGGAATGATCGGCAGCGAGGAGCACGCAGCCGCTAAAGAGCAGGGCAAGACTAAACCGCATGTTGAATGATACCACCTGTTTTCTAATTTTAATAGGGATGCTGCTTTTGGGTAGTGGGAAATGGAAGTTTCCGGTTCCTATGCGGAGGCGCTGAAATCGCGGAATCCTCACAAGAGGATAAGTCGTTGCGACGATGGCGTTCGAGTGATATTTTTAAGATTACCTTCCCGGGCTGAGTTCCGGCGCTGACAGATTCATTTGTCATAGGAGGATTCCCTTATGGACAGACGGAAATTCATGCGAACCACCTTGGCCGGAGGAGCGCTTTCGGGCTTAGGGCCGAATGTTTTCGGAAAGGACCGCCGGAGGAAGCCGAACGTTGTGATTTGCTTTCTCGATCAAATGCGGGCTTTCGAGTTGGGTTGCTATGGCAACTCTGTGATCCGGACGCCGAATATGGACAAGTTGGCGGCTGCCGGATGCCGATTTGATGTCGGGGTGGTCAACAATCCCGTCTGCGTGCCGACTCGCTCCAGCCTGCTGACCGGGCAGTATAGTCGAACCTGTATGGGACAACTTGGCAATCAGGACGTCGATCCGGCCCCCTACCCGGAAAGGACTCGGCTGCTGGATCCGACGCTTCCGGAAACCCTCCAAGAGGCGGGCTACCAGACGGCGATCATCGGCAAGTGGCACATACACCCGCACCCGTTTCTGGTCGGCTTTGATTACGCTTTATATCCACAAATGGCGCAAGAGCGATATTACAACCGCACTTATCTGGAAAATTGGCGGACAGAAGGAAGTTTGTCAGCCGATGGCAAACGCAAGGTCAAGCGGAATTATCGCCCAACCCATGTAAACGAGTTTGTGTTTGATTACTTGACCTCCAAAATGCAGCAGTATATCCGCCAGGCCAAGGACGATCCCTTCTTTCTCTACTACAACATCACCCTTCCCCACATGCCCCTCGGGCCGGGGAATATGCCGGATAAGTACGTAAAGATGTACGACCGCGATCAGGTGCCACTCCGTAAGAACGTCTATAAAAATGGGGTGATGGCTTATGATGAAATGTGGTTCAAAATTTATATGATCTGGGACTATCCCCTTCGTATTTGGCCCAAGAGGATGCCGGATCGTGAAACCGATAAGCTGCCGGAAGGTTTTGATCTGCGCGATGTGACGGCGTACTACTATGGCGCCACCACTTGCGCCGATGACTTGGTGGGTGAACTCATGAAGGCCCTGGAAGACAACGGCATCGCCGACGATACCATCGTCATTCTATCGGCTGATCATGGTGACAATTTAGGCAGCCATCACAAATTTAACAAAAGCCGTCTGATCGAGGAGTCGATCCGCGTGCCCATGATCTTTCGGTATCCGAAGGCGCTGCAACCCTCCGTCAATAAGAAACAGGTCGCCTCCACGATCGACATCATGCCGACCGCGCTCGAACTTTGCGGGATGCCTGTCGGCCGACACGTTCAGGGGCAGAGCCTGGTGCCGGTCATGCAACAGGAACGCGAATCTTTGCCAAGAGATTCCTCGATGATTGAAACCTCGGGATTTCAAGTCGGAGTCCGCACGCCTTCTCATCTGTATGGTATGAAGATGGACACCGAAAAGCATACCATCACGGACCAGCGGCTTCACTTCTATGACTTGCGCAATGATCCCTTCGAAGAGAACAATCTTGCCAAGACGGAAAAGCAATCGGAATTGGCTGCCAGGTTGCGACGCAAGCTGAATGCCTGGAATAAGAACACTCCTTGGCTGGATGTATAAACTTCGTGCTCGGCTCCTCAAGGTTTAGCGCAGTCCCCTCTCAGTATTTTATAGGGCAAGTTCCTGGTCGGATTGATTGACTCATGGGGAGGTAATGCGACGTAATTTACTGATTGGCAACCATTCGGAGGGGTTCCAGGGGAAGGGCGCCGCGTTGTTAGCCCGCATCGGGGAGGGGTCTGAGGGTGGAGTCCAGGATCACCAGAGGAGAGTTTTCTGCCGGGGCGATATGAGCCGACATACCTGCCGGAATACCCAAGTGGTCATGCTCGGCAAGGGCCCGTTCTACCGGACCGACCTGGATCTTGGCTTTCCCGCGCTGGACGGAAATAATTCTGAACTGGTCGGAGCCTAGTGGGAGCCCTTCTCGGCCTACCCGGGCAACGGCCAATTCCAGGCCGCCGATTTCCGGCCCTCCGGCTCGGGAAGCGGGAATCAGAACTTGGCGCGCCGTAGCTTTCCGGGCCGCGGCATCCTGAATGGCCCGCTCCAGATAGATGCTATGGTTCAGCTCCGGAGCATCGAGCGAAGATTCGCTCAAGTCTGAAAACACCTGAGCGCTGGCTTCTACGTCGAAGAAAACCCCCCAACCTCCCAGGGTTAAAGAACCGAAGATAAAAGGCAGGAAATGCTCCTCGCCGGCGAGATTTTCAAACCCATGATCCGTATTCGGAGGGATGGGCATGGCGTAACCTTCCCGAACCGGTGCAGCGTGAGTCCCGAGAATGGTCCGACCCTCCACCGGAGAAAATCCAAGATGGATCTCCGCTCCCCATTGATGGCGGTGGATCGCGACGCCGGGACCTTCGGCGGTGAGGTAGGCCGAATTCCAGGAGTGGTGGTCGCCGTAGATCAACGGGACAATGTGGATATTCAGGTTGGGAACCACAAACGTTGCCTGTTCGGGCAATCGAATGTCGCTGGCTGTGTAGAGCCCATTGCCGGTGGTGATGGGTTCCAGGTTGGCAACGAAAAGATTCTTGATCTTTTCGATTTCTGGGCTGGGTCCGGAGCGACAACTCGCTTCCATCCATGCAATGACTTGATCGATCCAGCGGTCATAGTAATAAAGGGAGGAAATCAGCGCCCGGAAATCGAGTGGAACCGGATCGACGGCCCGCGCTTCCAATTGCTGAAGCAAGCCGATCATTCTCGCGAGATTTTCCAGTCCGGGATGGCCTCCCGAAGCCTGGGAGAGCCTTTCCAGGGCCTCCCGCGTGGCATGGAACGCTCCTATGGTCTGGGAACGAAAGGCATAGGTGAATAATCGGGCCAGCTCAATGTCCGGCGCATCGATGTGCGATACAGTGCGGCCGTGGGCGTGACTCCACTGCGCCTTTTCCATCAGGTTCCGGTACAGTTCGCTTCGTTTAAGGATCATGACGAATATACGTAATTCGGGAATCGCCCTATTTGCGAATGATCTATTCTCTGAAGCAATGCGGGATCTTCGCCCCAGAGGGCCGGAAATCGAGATGCCGGGGCAGGGCCAGGGCCTATCCCGGGGCCTGAGTTCCCGTTAAGCGATGATTTTTTTCGCTACCACGCCGGCCACGTCGGTGAGCCGGAAGTCGCGCCCGCTGTAGTGATAGGTGAGCTTTTCGTGGTCGAGCCCCAATAGATGAAGCACCGTAGCGTGGAAGTCGTGGATGTGCATCCGGTCCTCGACGGCGTGATAGCCGATCTCGTCGGTGGCTCCGTAGATGAATCCCGGCTTCACGCCTCCGCCCGCCATCCACAGGGTGTAGCCGTAGGGATTGTGGTCGCGGCCGTTGCCTTTCTCCGAGACGGGCGTGCGGCCGAACTCTCCTGACCAAATCACCAGGGTATCCTTCAATAATCCTCTGGCCTTCAAGTCCTTCAGCAGGCCCGCAATGGGTTTATCAACCTCTTTGGCATTCTGGGTGTGCTTCTTGTGAAGGTCGCTATGCTGATCCCACTTGTAGCTGTGTGTGCATTGAATGAAGCGCACGCCGCGCTCGCTCAACCGTCGGGCGAGCAGGCACTGCCAGCCGAAGTCGCGGGTCACCTCCTCGTCGAGCCCGTAAAGTTTCTGGGTTGCCGCGGATTCTTTTTCCACTTCGAAGGCCTCCGGAGCTTCTACTTGCATGCGGAAGGCCAATTCAAAAGCCTGAATCCGTGCCTCAAGCTTCGCATTATATTCCCGGAGCTGGGCATGGCGCCGGTTGATGTTTTGCAGCATGTCAAGTTCGTAGCGTTGCTGCTCGTGGGTAATGCCTTTTTGGAGTAAGTATTCAATCGGTTCGTCTTTGATCTCTGCCACCTTGAGGCCGGCGTGGCCGATGGGTGTGCCCTGGAAGGTGCCCGGCAGGAAGGCGGAGCTCCAGTTCTTGGAGCCGCCGTGGGCCAGCGAGGGCTTGATCAAGATGAACCCGGGAAGGTTCTGGTTTTCCGTGCCCAGACCGTACACCGCCCAGGCACCCATGCTGGGGCGGATAAAGGTGCTGGTACCCGTAAAGGTCTGGAGCAGCGCAGCCCCATGGTCCACTCCTTCGCCGACCATGGAGCGAATCACGCAGAGGTCGTCGGCACAGGAGCCCACGTGGGTAAACAGATCGCTGACCGGTATCCCGCTTTGCCCGTATCGCTTGAATTCCCACAGCGGCTTCATCAGCGGCCCGGCCTCCTCGTCGTTGAATGCCAGCGGCCGCTTGATGGGCAGAGGTTTTCCATGGTCGCGGATCAGACGGGGCTTCAAATCGAAGGTATCTACGCTGGAGGGGCCACCGTGCATGAAAAGGAAGATTACGCGCTTGGCTTTGGGCTCGAAGTGGGGCAGCTTGGGGACCAGAGGACTTTCGGGGGGGGCGCTGGCCCAAACTTTCGGGTCCTGAGTCAGGAGCGAGGCTAAACCGAGAGTACCGAAACCGCTGGCAGTATCCCGCAGCATGGCCCGTCGCGAGATGAGCTTACGAGGTTCCCGCTGCTTCCGAAATTTTTCCTCCATAACGCCCCCTTAGTCCAGATACATGAATTCGTTCGAAGCCATCAGAATGCGACAGAAGCTCTGCCATCCATCCAATATGTGAATGGAGTCGGGATATTCCTTTTGAAAGTTTTCGATATAGCTCAGCCCGGACTCGATTTCTTCGGGTTTCGGTCCGCGGTTCAGGATGCGAAGATAGGCTTTTCCCAGGCGGCCGGCATCACTGAGTTTTTCCTCGGAAAGCAAGGCTCGCGCCAGATTTTGGGCCCGGTCGGCCACGAACCGGCTGTTCATCATGAACAGCGCCTGGGGAGCCACGTTCGTATGCGGCCGCTTTCCGAGTGAGGCCGTGGCATCGCCGAAGTCGAACATATTGAGCAAGGGTGGCAGATTGGCGCGACGCAACTGCAAGTAAACCATCCGCCGGTTGCTTTTTTCCGGATCCATGCTCAGCCGGTCGTTGCTGTTTTCAGAATCGGTGTAGGTGTTGAACTCGGCGAGCGTTCCTCCCATCGTCAGGTCCAGCGACCCGTCCATCGCAAGCAGGCCATCGCGGATCTCCTCCACGTCCAGCCTTCGCGCGGGGAAGCGGGAAAAGAGCTTGTTTTCCGGGTCGAATTGCTCCTGCTCGCGGCTGGAATGGCTGCTCATCCGGTAGGTATTGGATAGCATGATGAGCCGGTGCATGCTCTTGAGAGACCAGCCGTTCGCGATGAAACGGCGGGCTAGGTAGTCGAGCAGGTCGGGATGGGTGGGTCTCTTGCCCATTTTCCCGAAGTTGTTCGGCGTTCTGACCAATCCTTCCCCGAAATGCCAGTGCCAGATGCGGTTCACCATCACCCGCGCGGTCAAAGGATGATCCGGCTGCGTCAGCCATCGGGCCAATTCCAATCGGCCGCTTCCCTGCGTAATGGGCTGCTGATCAAAGCCGGCCAGAATCAAAGGAAATCTTTTCGCAGCGTCCTTGCCGAGGTTGTTGTAGTCACCCCGGATGAACACCTTCTGCCGGACCGCTTCGCCTTCCGCTACGCCGCACGCCTGTTCCGGTTCCGGCGGAGAGGTCGCCTCCAGGTGTTTGAATTCTTCCCGGAGCTTGGCCAGCCGGAGACGGGACGCCTGAGAGAAGACCTGCTCGGGTTCGTTTTCCGAGAGAGCCAGGGGACCTCGGTTCAGGTAAACATCGTGGAAGAAGGGGTCCTGCTCCGGGGTGAATTCCGGTTTCTTGGGGGGCGGCATGCTCGGCCTGTCTCGCAGCCTTTCACGAACCCCTTTACGCCAATTGGCAAGCTCCTTTTTCCATTTCTTGGCTCGCTCGTGAAACTGTTTCTGATAGGCCTGAGCCGTTGGCTCCAATTCTTCGGCGGAAGCCTGGTGCCACTTCTCCAGGTGGGGACGAGTCGGCGCGTGAGGCCGGAGGTAGGCCACCCACCTCTTCAGCACTTCTTCTTTCAGGCCGTTTTCGTCTGCCGCTTCACCCGGCGGGACTCCGTCGTGATAGACCTTCCGGGCGGTGAGCATGTAGTCGGCGAGTCGGAGTAGATGGGCCTGGTCGTATGCGTCGATCTGCTTTTCCACGATCGCATCGATTTCTTCAGCCTTCTTAAAGATCTTTTCCCTGTGATCCTTGTAGCGGTTGTACTCCTCGGTGGGCACTAAGGGCGGAAAATAGAATTTCGAAACGTGGCTATGAGGGTCGGCAAAATTCTTCGTGCTCGCGAAGATCCCGATCAACGAGTAGTAGTCCTGCGTGAGGATGGGGTCGAATTTGTGGTCGTGGCACCGGGAGCAGGTAATCGTCAGGCTCATGAAGGCTTTGGAAGTCACGTCGAGCTGCTCGTCGTAGATGTCATAGAGCATCTTCTTTTTGTCTTGCTGCGCTACCGCTTTCTGCCCCAGGGCCAAAAAGCCGGTAGCGATAATGCCTTTTCGATTGACCTCGCCGACCTTGTCGGCCGGGAGCAGGTCGCCGGCGATCTGTTCTTGCACGAATTGGTCATACGGCAAGTCCTGGTTCAACGCCTCGATCACATAGTCCCGGTAGCGCCAGGAATGCGGATACCGGTGGTCTTCGTCGTTGCCGGAGGAATCGGCATAGCGGGCTACATCAAGCCAATGCCGTCCCCAACGTTCCCCGTAGCGGGGGGAGGCCAGTAGGCGCTCCACCACTGTTTGGAAGGCGTCCGGGGATTTGTCGGCGAGAAAATCAAAAATCTCCTTCTCGGTGGGAGGCAAGCCGGTCAGGTCGAAAGTGGCCCGTCGCAACAGCGCTGTTTTGTCGGCCCGAGGAGCAGGCTTCAGGCTCCGGGCCTCTAATTTCGCTAGGATGAATCGGTCGATGGGAGACCGAATCCACTTTTTTTTCTTGATCTTCGGAGGTCGCGGGTCCCGGATGGGTTGGAATGCCCAGAAATTCTTCTCCTCTACGGTGAAAGCTCGTGAGACTTCTTCCTTCCGAGTCATCTCCAGATGCTCGGCTCCGGGCCAGGGGGCTCCTATCTTGATCCAGGTCGTGAGATCGGCCAGTTCTTCATCCTTGAGTTTTCCCGTGGGAGGCATCTTGACGCGCTCTTCGTAGCCGATTACCTGGAGCAGGCGGCTGCTTTCCGGATTCTCGCGGTCAATGATCGAACCGTTTTCGCCCTCGGCAAAAAATCCCGCGGCCGTGGTCAGGTCCAGCCCGGCGGTCTTAAGATTCGCATTGTGGCAAGAATGGCAGTTCTTGACCAGAACCGGCCGAATCTTCTTTTCGAAGAACTCCGTGGGTTCCGGTTTCACCTGCGCCGCCAAGGGCTGAAGTGAGAGCGCCACAACTACAGCAATCATTGCGAGAGCTGTTCTCCAGCCAGGGCCTATCCAGGTGAAGCAGCGCGGCAAGGTTGACCGTCTGGTGGGACGGGTAGCGGCACTGCCGCGTCTGGGAGCGGATGAGGTTTTTAAGGGCACGGGCATACCGATAGGGCCTCCTTGGGCGGACATAGGCTCTACGATTACTCCTTACAGTACCGCCACATGCCAGCCGGGTCAAGACCCTTGCGGTCCGGTTTTCATTTGCGCCGTTTTGGTTCTTATTGTATCGTCATATGTCTCTGAGCCCGTTCAGCTTGCGATATTTCGCAGCGCCGGTTTCTTAGGGTGCGGGCCGAACCGGTTCTCCCGTTGGTTCCCGACAGCGGACAGATGCAAGTGGCCTTACGGGAGGCGGGCCAAGGATAACGATGGGCACCCTCCCACGCGAAAGGAAAGGAGAGGACGAACGATGGCTGATGTGGACAATATGGGCGAAAACAAAGACTTTTACTTGGATGTCCCCGCCCGCAATGAGCCTTTTTTTCTGAAAGGCTCGCATTCGCTCGATTGGGGCATGCAGAATCGCCTGGCCAGAATTTTTAATCCCCGATCGGGGCGCACGGTAATGTTGGCCTTTGATCACGGCTACTTCCAGGGGCCGACCACCGGCCTGGAACGAATTGATGTCAGTATCGTGCCGCTGGCGCCTCATGCCGACGCCCTGATGCTGACGCGAGGCACACTGCGAACCACCATTCCTTCGTCGGTGTCGAACGGGATTGTGCTCCGTGCGAGCGGCGGCCCGAGCATTCTGAAAGAGCTCTCCAACGAGCAGATCGCGGTGGATATTGAAGACGCCATGCGGGTCAATGCCTCCGCCATGGCCGTGCAGGTCTTTGTCGGCGGGGAGCGGGAAACCCAATCGGTGATCAACATGACGCGGCTGGTGGATGCGGGGAACCGCTATGGGATCGCTACCCTGGCCGTGACCGCCGTGGGGAAGAACATGACACGCGATGCCCGCTAT
Organism: Terriglobia bacterium; assembly: GCA_965222885.1. Taxonomy (GTDB): domain Bacteria; phylum Acidobacteriota; class Terriglobia; order UBA7540; family JAPUME01. Next base: position 2,426,891 of record OZ244973.1, on the reverse strand, counting down.
ATGCGCTTGGCCTGCCGGATGTCCGCCGAGTTGGGCGCCCACATCGTGAAGACCTATTACGTCGCCGAAGGGTTTGAGACGGTGACGGCCTCCTGTCCGGTTCCCATTGTCATCGCCGGCGGAAAAAAGCTCCCGGAACTGGATGCCTTGACCATGGCCTACCGCGCCGTACAGGAAGGTGCCGCCGGTGTGGACATGGGGAGGAATATCTTTCAGTCCGAAGCTCCCTCACTCATGATCCAGGCCGTGCGGAAGGTGGTGCATGAAGGGGCCAAACCCGCCGAGGCGTATGATTTCTACCAGAATTCGCAACACGAAGCAAAGGCGGAAGCGCCCCTGGCGCGGTAGAGGGTAGATATCCGAGAGAGTCCGCGCATGGCTGGCAATACGCTTCTCCGATCGCTGCAAGGATGGGTTCCGACCCTCAGTGTGGGTGCTCTGACTGCTGACCTGATGTCGTTAGCCTCTGAGCTTGCGCTTCTCGAGCGAACCGGAGCCAGGTTGCTTCACCTGGACGTGATGGATGGATGCTTCTGCCCGATGATGACCTTCGGGCCGCCCGTAATCGGGGCCATGAAGACGCCTTTGATAAAAGACGTGCACCTGATGATCGAAAACCCGCTGGACAAAGTGGCGGACTATGTTGCCGCGGGCGCCGACATCGTCACCGTCCATGCGGAATCCTCGCCTCATATCCACCGGGTTCTACGGCAGATCGGTGGAATGACGAATGCCAATGACCCGTCTCGAGCGGTGGTTCGCGGAATCGCGCTGAATCCAGGTACGCCGCTCGAGGTGCTGGACCCTCTGTGGGACGAGGTAGAGCTGGTTTTATTGCTGGCCGTAAGCCCGGGATGGAAAGGCCAATCTTTTATTCCCTCGACGACCGAAAGGATCGTGAAGGTCAGGCATAAAATTGTCGAAGCCGGCCGGGAAATCCTGGTGGCGGTCGATGGGGGTATTACCCGTAAAAATGTAGCCGAGGTGGCCCGGACCGGCGTGGATATCATTGTGACCGGGAGCGCGGTCTTCGACGGCAAAGCCGCGGAAGAGAACGCGAAGCATATGTTGCAGGCCGTCGGTTCGCCGGCTGCCGGAAGCGTGCCTTAAGGGCCTCCGCGATACCGCGCGATTCACGGTCTCGGAAGCCAGCCCGGATTTTTTATGGAAAACAGGTGGTCGGAAGCGGAGGCGGCGGAATTTTCCGCGCGTTACCGAGAGCAATGGGGCGAGGACTTGGCCCTGCGGACGTACTCGAGCCGACTGATTGGGGCCGAGGAGGACCTGGTTCTGCATGGCGGAGGAAATACTTCGGTCAAAACGACGGCCAAAAACATTTTTGGAGAGACGATCCCTGCCCTTTACGTCAAAGCCTCGGGGTACGACCTGCGCTCCATGGATCCGGAGGGGCACTCCGGATTGGACCATGAATATCTGAAGAAATTACTTCGACTCCCGGGCCTCTCCGATGAGGCCATGTTGCGGGAACTCCACGCTCACCTTCTGGACTCTCGTTCCGCGTCTCCCTCCATTGAAACCTTGGTTCATGCCATCCTTCCCCAGAAATTCATCGACCACACGCACGCGGACGCCATCGTTGCGCTGACGAATCAAACGCAGGGAGAAAAGCGGGTCGCCGAGGCGCTCGGGGAAGACGTGCTCGTGCTGGGCTACGTCCACCCCGGATTCGAACTTGCCAAAGCAGTGGGATCGGCCTTTGCGGTCCATCCTGATTGTCGGGCTATGGTCTGGATGCGGCACGGGTTGGTGACCTGGGGCGATACGGCTCGCCAATCTTATGCAGCGATGATCGAGCTGGTCAGTAAGGCGGAAGCTTATCTTGAGCGGAAGGCCAACCGTCCTATCGTAGTTCAGGTTCCGACGCCGGCTCGGGTGGCGCAAGAGCGATGGGCCCGGCTGGCCCCGGTCCTGAGAGGTCTGCTGGCCACGCGCACGGGGAATCCTGACCGGCCTTATCGTCGCCTCATCCTGCAATCGCTCCAGGAGCCCGCAGTGCTGCAACTTCTGGGTACGGAACGCTTCAAGAAGTTGGCGTTGACTCCTCCCCTTACCGCCGACCACTTGATTCGAACCAAACCTCTACCCCTGTGGGTCGATCGTCCTGACTATGAGGATCCGGGACGATTCCGAGATCAACTGCAGCGCGCCATCCAGGAGTATCGGGAACAATATGATGCCTACGTGGACCGCCATGCCGCGCGCTTGCCCGAAGGCGTGGAGCGGTTCGACTCCATGCCGGCGGTGCTTCTCCTGCCGGGATTGGGGGCTGTCTGTGCCGGGAAGGATATTCGGGCGGCGAAGATCGCCCGGGACATCACGGCCCACACCCTGCAAGCCAAAGCCCGGATTGCAGCGATGGATCATTATCAGGGGCTTGCTGAGGACGCAATCTTCGCAATGGAGTATCGGAGCCTTCAGCACGCCAAGCTGGGCGGCCACCGAGAGCGGCCTCTGGGGAGGTGTGTGGGATTGATTACCGGTGCGGCGGGAGCCATCGGCTCGGCCCTCGCGCAGGAGCTCCTCGAGCAGGGGTGCCACGTGGCGGTGACGGACTTGGGAGGTGAAAGACTGGATGGGTTGGTGAAGGAATTGCAACAGACCTTCGGCGACCGCGTCATGGGCGTCTCCCTGGACGTAACGGACCCGGCTTCGATGGCCCGAACTTTTCGCAGGGTCAGCGAGAACTGGGGCGGGGTGGATCTGGTGGTCGCCAATGCCGGGGTTGCGCAGGTCTCTTCTCTCGCGGAGATTGAACTGAGCGCGTTCCATCGCGTGTCGCGGGTGAATACGGAGGGTACCCTGTTGTTGCTCGGCGAGGCGAGTCGCCATTTCCGGTTGCAGGGCACTGGAGGGGACGTGGTCTTGATTTCTACCAAAAACGTATTCGCCCCAGGTGCAAAGTTCGGTGCCTACAGCGCCACCAAAGCCGCCGCGCATCAGTTGGCCCGCATCGCGAGTCTGGAATTGGCCCCGTTCGACGTGCGGGTGAATATGGTCGCGCCCGATGCTGTTTTTTCCCATGGAGAGCGAAAATCCGGCTTGTGGGTGGAGGTGGGACCGGATCGGATGCGCGCGCGGGGGCTGGATGCAGCGGGCCTGGAAGATTACTATCGCAATCGCAATTTGATCAAAGCGCGTGTAACCGCCACCCACGTCGCCAAGGCGGTTCTCTTCTTCGCCATGCGCCAGACGCCGACCACGGGCGCCACTCTCCCGGTGGACGGCGGATTGCCGGATGCCACACCCCGGTAGTTATCTTACCTGTTTTCGATTCCTTACAGTTGATATAGCAAGGAAAGCGTGTTGTATGGGGTTGGGCAGTCTTGGCGGTGACGTGCCCGCTGGGTCTGTTCAGGGCCGCTGCTGCGCTTCGATCTTGCTTTGCATCTTTTCGGCCCTCGGCGGGGGATAGAGGTCGAATGCGGACATTGCGGAAGGAGACTTGGCCGTGGTCTCCCTGAAGCCGCAGGGGACCCGGTCCATCCGGGCGGTGGCTGGCGGCGCCGGTACCTTTCGGTCCGACATCCACATTGTGGAGCACGCGGACTCCATTGTGATCAACCGTCAGGCGTTTGCCGATGAAGGTAATTGCGTAGGTTTGCCAAGTCCCGGCCTTTTGCGCCGCGTTGGAGGCGGGCGCGATCCGCCGATAGAGCGCTCCGCAGCCGTTGTCTGCGGGTGGCTTTCCGTAACTGTCGAGAATTTGCACCTCGTATTTGTCGCGTAAATAGACGCCGGAATTGCTCCCGGGAGCAATATTGAACTCCACGTGGAGTTGAAAATTATAATACTCGCGGTCGGTTTGCAGATCCGTGCTGGGGAGCGCGTTGCGATAAACTGGCCCTTGGACGGACCAGCCGTTGGGACCTTTCGGATCCCGCAGATGCCACCCGCTCAGGTCCTCGCGGTTAAAAAGCCGAATCCAGTCGCTCCCCTGGGCTCTCGGAAACAGATTCGGGATGAAGCAGGCAGCCATAAGGACGAATGAGTAGAAAAGTTTATGCGCGCTCATGGTGTTTCTCTCCTCTCTGCGGTACGTACGGATCGGATTTGTTGCGAAGGTTCCCTCCGGTGCCGAACTCGCAGGACAACCATGATGGCGATCTCCTCGCTTTCCACCTGCCCCCTGAGCTTCTCCCCTCCGGTGCGGCTTCCACTCGTGGGCGAGGCGCTAGTGTTGTGTCCCAGATAATTCTTTACAGGATTGCACCTTGTCAAGGATGACATCAGCCGTGGCCTTCCAAACGAAGGGGTGCGGCTGGTTGTTCCAGGTGGAGAGCCATGCATAGATGGAGCGCTCCAACTCTTGAACACTGAGGAACGTACCGCGCCGGATCATGCGTTGGGTGATGAGGCCAAAGAAACGTTCGACCTGATTGAGCCAGGAACTGCTGGTGGGGGTAAAGTGAAAATGGAATCGTCGGCGCTTTCGAGGTTTGAGCCAGCGTTGGACTTGAGCACCCTTGTGAGTGCCGTAGTTGTCCATCACGAGATGCACATCCAGATCCGGAGAGACTGCCTTCTCGATTTGATTGAGGAACTTCACGAACTCCTGACCACGATGGCGCGGCCAGCAACTGCCAATGACCTTACCGTTGACGATATTGAAAGCCGCGAACAGAGTCGTCGTGCCATGGCGTTTGTAATCATGGGTCTGGCGTTCGGGCAATCCGGGACGCAACGGCAGGATTGGAGCGGTCCGGTCCAGGGCCTGAATCTGACTCTTCTCGTCCACGCAAAGCACCAGAGCCCGGTCCGGCGGGTCCAGATAGAGACCGACAATGTCCCGGACCTTGGCCTCAAACTGGGGATCGTTCGAGATCTTGAACTTCTCGACCCGATGCGGCTGGATATCGAAACGCTCCCAAACCCGATGCACCATCATTCGCGATACATGCATGTGTTGGGCCAGTGTCCGGACGCTCCACTGGGTGGCGGCGGCGGGCCGGGTCTTCAACGTCGTGTCCAGAATCGCACGCTCCAGTTCTGACGTCAGGACGCGCCGCGACCGCTTCCGGGTCGGTTTCGCAGTCAGGGCGCTCACGCCACCCTCTTCGAACGCGGCCCGCGCTGCAATCACGGTCGGCCGCGACAGACCCAACTCCCGGGCAATCGAGTAATTAGCCACTCCACGGTGAGCCAGCAGCAGGACCCGGCATTTCTGGGCCACCCTCTGAGGGGTATTCCCAGAACGCACCAGAGATTCAAGCTGTCGTATCGTCGGTTCGTCGATGTCAATAGCGGCGGCGGCTTCAAACATGCCGCTGATTAGATCATGGGCGTGGACATATGTAGACTATTATATGGGACGGGACACTAGGCACACCCTCGCTCAGACCAGACTATCATGCCACCCACTGGCGACGCCTGGCCTTGCGTTCTTCTGCAAGACGCGCTTGGGCCAGATCGTAAGCCGCCTGGAGACGTATCCAGCAATCGGCTTTCGACCCGCCGGCCTTCTCCAGCCGAAGGGCCATCGGCGGTGAAATGCCCGCCTTGCCGTTCAGCACGCGGGAGAAGGTGACGCAGGCCACGCTTGGCTTTCTGGCCGCCGGCATCGTGCTCAACGTGACTCCAGAAAGTATTTCACCAGCACTCCATCCACGTAGCGGACGGTGAGAGTGGCTTCACCGAGTTCATAGACGTGCCGCTCCACCTCGAAACCGGCAGCGGTTTCCGTGGCGCGGCCGGATGGCGGGCCGAAGACGGCTTCTACCTCGGCGGCACTCATTCCCTTGTGCAGCGGAAAGGCCGAGGCGGGCTGGAGTGGTGCTCCGGTGCCGCCATCATCAAAATCGACGTAGTCCGCCAACGCGGCTGCCAGGCCTTCGGGCCGCAAGAACTCATCCGACACCGGCCCGATGAAGCGGAGATTGAACCGCGAGCCGCTGGTGGCTCGCAACTCCCGCTCACGGTGCTCGGCCAGCACTTCGACCTGGGCCACTTCGGCACGGAGGTGATCTTCTGCGTGGCGGCGCTCATCACGGAGGTCGCGACGCTCGGCCTTGAGCCGTTTTTTCCGCTTCTTGTCGGTTTCGTTCTTGATCAGATCATCCAGCTTTTTCTCGCGGCGGGATTTGGGAACGTGGGTTGAGATGTAGGGAGCGCCAGCCCCACCCGAGTAGCCACCGCCACCTAACTGAAACTCGATCAGCTTCTTCTTTACCCGGATCTTGGTGACCATCACGGAATCGCCCTTCTGCAACGCCACTCCAAAGTTGCGCAAGCGATTCCCGACCTGGGTAAAGTCCACCGGGATCTCCCGGTACGGCCAAACATCGACGCCGGCGCTGTCGCCCGGCATGTCCATCTTGACCTGGACGTGAGTCCCTTCGAAATAGGCTTCGAGAGCAGCCGGAGTCTGGGCAAAGCTGGCCGAAACCAGCAGCCCGCCAAGCACAACGGCTAGCGCAATCGATCTGTTCGGCCACCTGTGCCGCTCCGACACTATAGTACTAGAAGAGTTAACCCACGGCCTGGACGCCCGCACGGACCGGTGCTCACATTGACTTCGTTTTGGCCCGACCCATCCGATATGTAGGTGCAGTGTCGGCTGCGAAGAGTTCGGCGCATTCTTCTGATGCACAGGGATGGAGTCACAGATTTTTCGGACTTGCAGAATCATGGCTTTATCCCTTTGACAGATACCCCTCGCTGCTCAGAGATGCCGTCGGAAGGCTTCCCACGCACGATGATACGCCCAGGGAAGATAAATGGAATAGAATGGAGGTGCCTTAGCAACGGCCAGGAAAGAGCCTTTCGTTTGCAAGCCGAGAATAGGTAAGGAGAGTATCTTGAACAAGCAGTCGATGCAACACCGGGTTCGGCGTCGCCGAACCCGGTGAGTTGAGAAAAGATCTGGCAGATCTGGGACAAGCCGATATTGTTGTAGGTATTCCCTCCTACAACGAAGCAGACAGCATTGCCCATGTCGTCGAGCAGTCGGGGGAAGGTCTGAAATCCTTTTTCCCGAATCTTTCGGGAGTGATCGTCAACGTGGACAATCATTCATCCGACGACACCCGCCGTGCATTTCTGGGGTCCAACTGCCGAGTTCCCAGGTTGTACATATCGACTCCTTCAGGTGTAAAGGGAAAGGGTAACAACTTCTACAATCTTTTCCAGGCTGCCCGTTTCCTCGAAGCCAAGGTCGTCGTCGTTGTTGACGCCGATCTGGTCAGCATCACGCCGGAATGGATTCGACGACTGTCCTCTCCGGTACTGCAACAGGATTTCGGGTGTGTGACTCCACTGTATGCTCGCAACGAATACGATGGAACGGTCACGAACAATATTGCTTTTCCCTTGATTTATGCTCTAGCAGGAAGAAGGATTCGGCAACCGATCGGGGGTGATTTTGCGCTCGCTAAGGATTTGGTGGATTTTTTGTTGGAAGAGGAATGGCAGGAGAGCAGCCGGCAATATGGGATCGATACATTCTTAACCATGAGCGCAGTCCAGGGGGGCTTTCGAATTGGACAGGTGCCCTTGGGAGCCAAAATTCACAAGCCCAGTGCACCGAAACTGGGCCCCATGTTCAGTCAGGTTGTGACCACACTTTTCAGCATGCTGATGCGTCGGAAGGAAGACTGGTTCACGACGGGTGCGGCCCGCGTGACCCCGGTCCTGGGCCGGGTAGAAGAAAGCGAGCCCCAACCTCTGGCCGTTGACTACAAGTCCATCAAGAGAATGGTTCTCCAACAGTATCAAGAGCAGAGGGAGCAGCTTGCGGTTGGCTTGCAACGAGAGACTTTTGGGAAGATCGATTCCCTGATGAGCCGCGGGAGGATGGGCGTCAGCGCCGGCTTGTGGTCCCGCACGGTGTATGAGCTTCTGCACCGCTTCGACCGTACGTCTGACCCGGCTTGGGTGGAGGCGCTGAAACCACTCTTTTTCGCCCGAACGGCCTCCTTCTACCGGCAGACTCTGGACCTGGAACATGGGCCTTCTGAAGCTCGAATCCAGAGCCAGGCCGCGTATTTCAGACGGAGCCGGGGCTATTTGAGTCGCCTTTACCAGGAAGCCGAGGAAAGGCATGGCGGCGGCTTCACCCGAGGGCGATGATCGGGGCAATGACCAGGGAAACGACGGCCATCAGCTTGATGAGGATGTTCATGGAGGGTCCGGAGGTGTCCTTGAAGGGGTCTCCGACAGTATCGCCCACCACGGCTGCTTTATGAGCCTCTGTACCTTTCTGTTCGCCGGGAAGCTCTTCCCTTTCAATCAATTTCTTGGCGTTGTCCCAAGCACCGCCGGCATTGGCCATCATCAGGGCAAGCAACACGCCGGCCGTCGTCGCCCCCGCCAGCATTCCGCCGAGCGCCTCCGGCCCCATCGCAACGCCAATGACCACGGGGGCCAGGATGGCCGTCAGGCCGGGCGGGACCATCTCCCGCAGCGCTGCCGTGGTTGCAATATCTACGCAACGGGCTGGGTCCGGCTTGGCTGCCGGATTTCCCGCAAGCAGGCCGGGAATTTCACGGAACTGGCGGCGTATCTCCTCCACCATCTTCCCAGCCGCACGGCCTACGCTGGTCATCGTAAGTGAGGTGATAAAGAAGGGAAGGATACCCCCCACGAGCAGCCCGATGACCACGCGCGCGTCGGTAACGTCGATCCGAATCGAATCCAGCCCGCTCTGCAGACGGACTTGATCCACCGCCTGGGTGAAGGCCGAAAACAGAGCGAGGGCCGTCAGCGCAGCCGAGCCGATGGCAAATCCCTTGCCGATGGCGGCGGTAGTGTTTCCGAGCGAATCCAGCTTATCGGTGATCTTTCGGACTTCGGGTCCCAATCGGCTCATCTCCGAGATGCCGCCGGCGTTATCGGCAATCGGCCCATAAGCATCCACGCTCATGGTGATCCCTACCGTGGCCAACATTCCGACGGCGGATATGCCGATTCCGTAAAGCCCGGCCATGCTATGCGAGACGAAAATGGCCAGGCAGATGATCAAAACCGGCAGGGCACAGCTCTGAAATCCCAGGGCTATGCCGTGGATGATGTTGGTAGCAGCACCCGTCCGGGAAGATTCGGCTACGCGGCGCACGGGCGGCCCCGAGGTGTAAAAGTCCGTAATCAGCCCAATCAGCACCCCTCCCACCGTGCCGGAAACAGTAGCCCAAAAGACATTCCAACTCACGCCGAATTTGGATATTACTGCCGCGGAGGCGATCAGAAACAGCAGGGCGGAGATAATCGAGGAGGCGTGCAGGGCCGCGGAGGGTCCAGCACGGCTCAGAACTCGCATGCCGGCAATACCCAGTAAAGATGCGCCCAGCCCCATCATTGCCAGAACCAGGGGCAGCGCCATCAACTGGAGCAGGGAAGATTCAGCACCCGAGACGGGGGTTGTCAACTTCTCCAGCAGGGTCGGCGACAGGGTTGCCGCAATGGCTATGGTCGCCACGATCGAACCCACATAAGATTCGAATATGTCGGCTCCCATTCCTGCAACGTCACCGACGTTATCTCCCACGTTATCAGCGATAACCCCCGGATTTCGGGGGTCATCTTCAGGTATCCCGGCTTCGACTTTTCCGACCAAGTCGGCGCCCACGTCGGCCGCCTTGGTGTATATCCCACCCCCCACGCGCGCAAAAAGAGCGATGGAGCTGGCCCCCATCGCAAACCCGCTCAGGTTGTGCACCGTGGCCGGATCACCGAACAGTCCGAAATAGAATCCCACTCCGAGCAGTCCCAGGCTGGCAACGGCAAGGCCCATTACGGCGCCTCCATCGAAAGCCACCAGAAGCGCTGATGCCTCTCCCTTCTGTTGGGCTGCGTACGCGGTTCGCGTGTTGGCTTTTGTGGCTGCCTTCAGGCCGAAAAATCCGGCCAGAATCGAGCAAAGCGCCCCGCTGACAAAACAGATGGCCGTCTCGACCGACAGTTTCCATCCCAGCAGTAGGGCGACGACCAGGACAAACAGACCCAGAATCTGGTATTCCCGCTTCAAAAAAGCCATGGCGCCGGCATGAATATAACCGGCGATTTCGCGCATTTTTGCGGTTCCTTCCGGCTGGCGCGCGATAGCCACATAAACCAGAAAAGCCACCACCAGCCCGGCCAGTCCGCTATACGGTGTGAGTGAAACCAAGTTTTCCATATCAGTAGAGTAGATCTTTACCGCGCCGACCCCGCCTACGACCCGCGCTGGGGGCAGGCGGGTACTCTTGTCGGAGTAGAAGACCTATAGAATCCCTTTCTTTTTAATGAGTTAACTTAAAATTGCATCCCCTGATCCTTCGCGGGATTAGCCCTTGGAAGGTCTCAGGCGAAGCCACTCCCACCATGTCCGTTGCACCTTTGCATGACTTTCGGTGGCTGGGGAGAGGGGATTCGCTGAGTACAAGCCGATAGTATAGCCGAGGTGCCCGGAATAATCTACTCCCAGGAGAATCCAATCGTGGAGGAGACGTATTCCTCCCCTGCCACGTTGCTTCCGGAGTTGCCCTGCGCCAGGTCGGCGTCGCTGAGATGTCTTGCGAGGTTTCGACCGAGTCACTGCTTTCGTAGGTTATCGAGGAGCGCGTTGAATTCCCTCTCTGCGTTCAAGACGGTTTTCGAGGGTCCCGTCAGCTTGAAGAACACCGGACCCTGGGGAGCCTCCACAATGGCGGCCAGCAGATGAAAATTCGGCTTTCTCTCTTTTTTGGGGGACATGGGCGCCGGAGAAAACAGGTAGGTTCCCGAAAGGCTCACTGTGGTGATCTTGAGTCCGTTGCGGGTGCGCTCATTCGTTGCAGCGACTTCCGAAGAGGGCCGTCCATTGGGCTGCTCGAACTGCCCGTACCATCGCCGGAGATTGGCCTGGATGCCGCCTCCTTGTCCGGGGCCGAAATAGAAGACGGCGCACTCAGCGTCCTCGGCATCGCCCGGGTTGGCCGGAATCTTGTAGGTGGCGGCTCGCATGGGGCGACGAGGCCCGAGTTTCCATCGGGAAGGGGATTCCCACGCAATGCCGCCCGCCGCTGCGGTCGCTGCGGAAGGGGTGGGCTTTTCTTCCTGCACCCCCTCGCCGCCCTGAAAATTTTGTGAGCACCCTCCAAGAACCAACGAAAGGGAGAGTATGCAGAGCCATCGGCTCGAGGAAATCAGAAGGGCAAGCAAGCTCATTGGGGTTCTCCTATATAGCTATATATTTGATATAGATTGACCGCCGTAGTCCGACGCGGGGCGGCGAAAGCACTAAAATCAGATTCAGTCTGCGGATGGTCGGCGACCAACAAAAATTCCTGCCAGGCTCATTTAGCATAGTCTGGTTTGAGGAAGGATTCAAGGATTTGTGCGGGTTCAGTACATATGAGACTTGAGTCAGGTGGCCTTCCATGTGGCAAGGTACTCCATTGGCGTCCTCATGTCCAGGGTTCGATGAGGTCGGAGGTGGTTGTAGAAGTGTTGGTAGTCGGCGAGGGCGGCTCCGGCTGCGGCGACGGTGAGTTCGCCGGTGTAGAGGTTCCAGAACTCGACGCGGGCGCTGTCGTTGGCTCGTTCGACGCAGCCATTGAACTGCGGTCGTCGAGGCGGCAGGACAAACTGAGGGATGTCGAGTTGCTGGCAAGCTTGCTCGAACTCGGCCCGGAACTCGGAGCCGCCGTCGACCTGGACGGAATGGAGGGGGAAGGGCAGGTCCTCGATCACGGCTTGCAGGAAACGTCGGGCGTTGCGAGCGGTGGCGCGGGAGTAGACACGGGTCACCATGTGCTTGCCGACCGGGGAGACGGCCCGGAACTCCTTGAGTTGGGTGCCGTCGAGGGACACCGACAGGTGATCGATCTGGACGAGTTGGCCGGGTTGGGTGGCCCGGGTGCCGTAGCGCCAGCGTTGGGCGTGGCCCTGGTGGAAGGAGCGGCGCTTTTTCAGCTTGACGCGCCCCCGGCAGAAAGCGCAGGGGCGGATACGACCGAGCCGCACCCCTTTGGCGAGGATGCGGCCAACGGTGGATTCACTGAGATGAATGCCCTGGCGGGCGAGCAGAACCCGTAGAGGTCGCTTGCCCATGAAGGGATAGTGGCGCCGCAAGGTCCAGACTTGGCGCTGCTGGGCTGGCGTCCATTGCCGGGATCGAGTGCGTTGCGGGCGTCGCCTGATCGCTGCCAAGCCGTGCGGGCCACGATTCCGGTAGCGCGCTGCCCAACGGAAGTAGGTGGCTCTCGACCAGCCGATGGCCCGCAGAGCGGTGGGCGCCGAACAGCCTTCACGGCGTAGCTCGTCATACAGTTCGATTTTCTTGAGGCGCTCAATGGCTTGGCGGGGGCAGGTGTCATCCACCGCCCAAGTGCGATAAGATGGGATGTGCAGAGATTGGATCTGCATGGTTCAGGCTCCTTGGGTTTCTGGGTAGAAACGAAAGGCTACCTGAACGGGCGCGGCGTTTGGTCCTGAATTCGGGGCCAGGCGTCGTGCTTTTTGGGGGTGTGAGGGAGGGGGTAGGGGACCCTCAAGGCGCGGTTGCGGCGGGATTTGGGCTGCGCTCGCTACGCTCCCTTCGCCCAAAACCCGCCACGGTTGGCATATCGATCCCTATTCCCTCCAGCATCACCCTCACAGTCTCACATGTATCTGAACCCGGACAGGATTTGCTGGCTGATTTTGCAGCATGCTGGAGGAGAGGTCCTCGCGGAAAACCGCTTCGGGAATCGCTGCGAACAGAGGCCGGAATTCAGGGGGGATGTTGAGGCTTTCCAGGGTGCGGAGGCTGCCTTGGTGGAATCTTGCGGCTACCAGGAAGCGGCAACCCAGGTCGCGAATCCGGATGAGAGCCGACCGCATGGCTTGGCGGTTCCCGTAATACCGTTCGGAAACAACCCGCTCGGCAGTGTCAGAGCCTACGACAAAAGTACATCCGGGGAATAGTTCGGCTTTGTCGCGGAAGGTGGCAGCCCGGGTTAGAATGATATTTGCCCGCCAAGCAAACTGTTCCAGTCTCTGCCGGATTTCGGGGTCGCGCAGGGGAGGCTTGTCAACGTTCCGGATCGACAGTTCAAAAAGAACGTTGCCGCGCAGGATTTCGCCGGCCGCCTGGGCCAAACCGCGGTGTCCTTTATGACAGGGATGAAAGGCTCCCGGAAGAAGAGCTTCCACCTGGGGATAGCAGGTAAGCCACCGCCCGTCCGGCTCGACCAATATCGCCTTGATTTCGCCTTCGATCAGCCGGGTAAGAGCCGAAGCACATGGTTTTTCTACCGCATCCATGCGCTCGCCATTTTCCAAACCCAGTTTTACGGACTCCCCAATTCCGGCGGCTCGGGCGAGGGCCCGGATGAGCAGGAGACTTGCCACGGTATCTTCACCCGCGCGGTCGCGGAGTCCTTTCGATAGAAGGACATCATAGGTCGTCATCTTTTGCGAGTCCCGAACCGCCACCACCACGCGGTGCTCACCTCGTTTGGGATGGAGGGTTGCCAAAGATGCCGTGGACCCCACGCCCAGCAGGAAAGAGTGATGGGGGGCCAGGGTGCGGGCCCGTTCGTAGGCTTGGTGAGCCAAAGCCTCCGCCAGTGGGGGGGAGACAAACTTCTTGGGTGAATAACCGACCTCATGTGCCAACGCCGCCTGCCCATAAGGAACGTTCGCCTCCAATAACGTCCGGGAAGATCCGGCAAGCTCGCCCAACCAGGAAACCCCCTTGGCTCCGCCGCCGGTCGAGATCACGACCACCCGAAACGGCGAAGCCTGGATCTGCTCCAAAATCTTTTGAACTTCAGCGTCCATGATTTCCCGTATTCCTCACCGCTCGGAAAAGAGTTCATGCCCGTTGCGATAGAGGATGCGGTCGAGAAGGTCTCCGGCTTCTTCCTCCCGCAGATAGCCTTCCTCGACTTTTTCGGCCAGGACCTCCGCGGTGACGGCTCGCGCCATTTGCGCATGAGCGTAAGCTCCCTCGACGTGGAAGAAGTCGCCGCCGTAGCCAAGGATTTTGTTGGCGGGCACGGTCTCGATCAGCTCGTGCAGGGCGCGTTTGGCCTCCCGGGGCGAGATGATGTGCAGCCAGCAGAGGTCCGGATACACGTTCGGTAGATTTTTGGCGATGGTGGCCAACTCGCTCCCGTAGGGGTAGCTCCCATGAAACAGATCAAAGCGGACCTGTTGGTACTCATTCAACAGCTCGCTGAGATGGGACGGCTTGGTCCAGGAGATGTGGTTGCGGTTTCCGGCCTGCATGCCGGTGTGGATTTGGAACGTCAGACGGCGTTCGGCGGCTTGCTGAATCACCCGATGCATCATGTAGTCTTCGAGCTTTTTCTGGGTGACCGGGTCTGCATCGTGGGAGGTAAAAATCTGCTCGAAGGCGCGCTCGGCTTCGGTGCGAGGAACCTTGTCGTATTGGATGGGCCGCCGGTAGGCCAGGCCGCTCTTGATGCCGGCCATGCCCTCCTGCACGCGATCGTCGAACGCCTTTTCAAGCGCCTTCTCCAGATCGGCCAGGTTATGGACGGCTACTTGGGTCACTTTTTCGATGTGATCGAGGTCCGCCTTCTCATGGGGTGTGACTAGGTAGTCGAACCGCGTGACGGTCTTGAAAAATCGCGGATCGAGCTTGAGCCGCTCGCCGCGCGTGGAGGTCAGATCATCGAGCACGGAGACCTCGATCCGTGCCTTTTCCTTCAACACGGTGTGGTACCAGCCGGGACGGTTGGCGGCGGCGACGCGCTCGGAAAGCAGGCGGTAGGTGTCCGCATGGATGTCGTCGATTCCGAAAAGGTCGCGGGCGGCAATCAACATGCACCGCCCATAGCCCGTCGTGCGGCTGAAGGGCCAGTAGGGGGCGAATTTCTTCCAACGGGTCTTCAGGTCTATTTCAGGATTTTGCAGATCGCGCACGGCCTGGGGTGACATGCCGGCCGTGACCAGGTCGCTGCTGGTGTAGTGTAAGAACAGCAGGAAGAAATCGACCTTCTTCTTGAGTCGCACGTCTTCATGCCAGAGATGCTCGTGCGTGTCATAGATCGTGGTTTGGGCTGCCCGTTCCCGCAGCGCCTTCCAGATGCCGGACTCGGAACGCGGCTGGCCGACCACGCCCAGCGGTGTGCCGTCCCGGCGTCGCGCCAAAAGCGGGTCCACGCCGGAGGAGCCGACCAAAGCCAATGGGCTGAAAGATGCCGCTCCTTGCAGAAGCTTGCGGCGCGAAACCGTACTGCCGTGTGAATGGTCATGGGAGTGACCGTGTGGGTGCTCCCGCGGATCGTCGCTCATGGCATAACCTCCTGATTTCCGAATAGGTCTATTTTAGACGCGCTCACCGCGTAAAGGTAGCCGTTGTTGCTACGGGAAGATTTTAGCCGCCGAGCCGGCGTTGCATCGCAGCCGAGGGGCAGCTATCCTAATCTGTGCCAGGACGGCTAAGCAAAACCATGACTGATGAAGAACGTGAACTGGATGATGACGAACTGTTGGGGGCTGTCGAGGGGATGGAGCAAATCGAGCGTTCAAAACGGCGGCGCGGGTACGCAACCTTTTGGCATGCAGACAACAAATCCCAAGGTTACATGGAAGTTGACGCCGCCAGGGATTGGGCCGAGGAAATGAACAAGCAGGGCTGCCAGATCGATATCGATACGATCCAGAAGAACTCCGAGCCATACCCGGACTGCCTAGCCGAGATGGACGGGGAGAAAATTGGCGTCGAAGTGACCGAGTTGGTTTGTAGAGAAGCCATTGAAGAATCCCCAGAGATTCCCCGGCTTGAGGCGGGACCGCATTTCCTGGATCAACTTGCGGAGCAACTTACGTCGCGTCAGAAGCAGCCGTTCTTTGTCGTGTGGAATCCGGATGCTTTCCAAGAGTACCTGAAAGAGATAGTGCAGAAAAAGGATAAGCGAGTAAAGGACAGATCGCTATCCAAGCAGTTCCTGTTGATCGTGACCGATGAGCCTTGGTTGGATGAAACAACCTTATCCAAGTACCTGAAAACCATCAAATTGCAACCGCCTCGGAACTTTGATGCCATCTACATCATGACTTCGTACATTGCAGTCTTTGAAGTCCCCTTGGCAAAATCGAAAATGCGCGCTTGACGAGCAATCCCGTATGGCTTCCAACTCTCTGTACTATGGCGACAACGAGACCTGACGATGCTCAGGCCCCGGTTTTTCATCGAGACCATCAAAGCGAGCACCATCAAGACCACTCGCTGGTTCCATTTGGTTGACTAGCAACAGTTCCAAAGGCGTACACATGGGGGTGTCCGCCGTCAACATGAGGAGGGAAACCATGAGAATCTCAATCATCGTCGCAGGTGCCGCGCTGTGCCTCGCCGCCTTCGCCAAAGGCCAGGAGACGAGCAAGGCGGACGGCGGCTCGATCCGCACGAACCTAGGCTACAACATCGTCTTGAACAAGGACTCCTCGTTGCGCAGGGAGTGGGTCGCCGTACATGACGACCTGCCACTGATGATCGAAGGAACGCCCGGCGTGACGACGGTCTACAAATCGAAAGCAAGGTATTCCCGAGGCGAGTACAACTACGCCGCTAACGCGACCTTGATCGCGAACCCGGATCAGGCCGTGACGGCATTCGAGGTCCGGTTCGTGTCAATCGACGTGTTCGGCGAACGCATGACGACGCTCTCCGCCACGGCGATCCAGGACATCGCCGCCGGTGAGAAGAAGACGTTCGATTGGAAGTGGAACGCCTACCGGGAGAACGATGTCGCCAGATACTTCGCGTCCATCGCTTTCATCGCCAAAGTGCGGACCGCCGACGGGCAGGTGCATTTGGCCAGCAACGACGCCGTCCTCGACGCGGTGAGGCGGTTCGCCAAGGAAGCCACCGAGGCCGACCTCGATCCGTCGTCGGACAAGCCATGAACTCGCGGAGTTCGCCGTTGATGGCGACACGCCGCTCCCGCCATCCGCGTTAGAGAGGCTGCCTCAGCGGATTTCTACCCGTCTCCGTGGGGAAAGCATCCCCGCATCCAGCTACTCACCATTGAAGAGCTTTTGGGCGAGAGACGGGTTGACTACCCCCAGGCCGCAGACGTGACGTTCAAGAGGGCGCAGCGGGTGAGGTCCAAGCCAACGGAGAAGCAGAAAGCCCTACCGATAGGGACCGAGCCACCCGAAAGTGGTCTTGTCTGAGGAGCATGGGGAACCAACTAGTGTACTGTCCCGGAAATATATGAGCAAAGTCGTTCGACCTTAGCGAGGATGGATTCGGCCGTGGCGGTCCAGACGAAAGGACTGGTGTTGGCGTTGTAATGTTCGACGAAGCGCTCGATGTTACGGACGAGAGCCTTGACGCTGGAGAAGGAACCTCGGCGAATGGCCTTCTGGGTAATGATGCCGAACCAGCGTTCGACTTGGTTGAGCCAGGACGCATAGGTTGGGGTGAAATGAACGTGGTAGCGGGGACGCCGAGCGAGCCAAGCGCGGACTTTGGGATGTTTGTGAGTAGCGTAGTTATCGACGATGAGATGGACGTCGAGGTTGTGCGGCACACTGCCGTCGATCTGACGCAGGAAAGTGAGGAACTCCTGATGACGGTGTCGCGGTTTACAGCGGGTGATGACTCTCCCGGTGGCCACATCGAGAGCCGCGAACAGAGTGGTCGTGCCGTGACGTTTGTAATCATGGGTGACGCCTTCGACGTAGCCGAGGCCCATGGGGAGAACGGGCTGAGTTCGCTGAAGAGCTTGAACCTGGGTCTTCTCATCGACCGAGAGCACCACGGCGTGGTCCGGGGGATTGAGGTAGAGACCGACGATGTCGCGGACTTTCTCGACGAAGAACGGGTCGTTGGAAATCTTGAAATGCCGCTGGCGATGCGGCTGGACGCCGAACAGATCGAACCACCGCTGGACCGTGCTCTTTGAGACTCCCGTGTGTTCCGCCATGGAACGCACGCTCCAGTGCGAACGATCGGGAGGTTCGGTTTGCAGGGCCGTGTTGATGACTTCCGCAACACGTTCATCCTCATGCGTGCGGGGGCGTCCGGGACGCAGTTCATCGTGTAGTCCGGGGATTCCATGTTCACGATAGCGCTTTCGCCACTTGCCCACGGTCGTATTGGTGACACCCAGACGCCGGGCCACGGTAGAGCCGGGAACGCCTTCGGCGCAGGCCAGCACAATCTGGGCCCTCAGCACCAGACTATGCGGCAAGGTTCGGGAGCGGGCGAGGCTCCCCAGTTCCGATTCCTCACTCTCACTGAGAGTGAGGGGAGTAACGGGGCGACCGCGTGGCATGGGCATACCTCCAGAGGCCAAAGGTTGCCCATTAATATATCGCTTATTACCGGGACAGTACACTAGCACTTGTTATGCAGGAATTAATCCGCTTTTTGAATCAGGGTTGGGTTGGAACGATTGTTGGAACGGCAGGCGTGGCGCTGGCCCTGCTTTTGTACTGGCGTTCTCGGATTTCCGGCATCATTGCCTTTCAATCTCACGATATGTCAATGATCGGTGGCGACGATGCAGTATTTCCAGCCGAAGTCGAGGTTCGGTATCGGGGAACTCCTGTTCCAGGGCTCACTTCTAGCACTGTCTGGATTTGGAATGCAGGCAAGAAGACTGTGCGAGGAGCAGACATTGTAGCGCACGATCCGCTGCGACTTCGCTTTGGCGGTGACGTCCTCAATGTCAGAATTAGAAAGGTGAGCCGCGAAGTCGTTCGGATTACAGCAGATACCTCAGGGGAGATAGGGAAAACGGTCTGTTGCGGTTTTGAGTTCTTAGACCCAGGCGATGGTGGCGTATTGGAAGTGCTCCATACCGGCTCCGCTGAAGCGCCGGAATGCACTGGAACCATCATTGGCCTTCCAAATGGCCTTCAGCATTGGGGGCGCGCATGGGGCTTTTCCGCTTCTTCCAGGCGGGAAAGAAGAATTAGTCGGATTATAGTCACCATGATGTTAATTTTCGGGCTGGGAATGAGTGTACTGGGAATCCTAGGAAAGCAGTACATCGAAGAAGCTCTTCCCTTTCTCGCCGAACCACCAGAACTGCAACCGCCCTTCTGGCTTCGTGTAACGGGCAGGGGACTTCTTGTACTGTTCGGGCTATTGTCATCTTTATTTTCGGCGTTTGGTGTGTGGAGCCTACGACGTCGATCACCTTCATCGCTAGACGTGGACTGAACTGAAGATTGGACCGGACACTTCGGCTCGGCGCAATCTCTCCCACCCCTTTGTAGTTCTCGTTCGGACCTGATTTGGAATGAAGACCGAGTAAGAAGAAAAGCCATGCCGAAGCATGACAAGCTGACGCCCCAAGCACGCCACCACTTCACCCGCTTCTATCAGGTGGCGCGGCTGATGGTGTTGTGCTCTTTGCCAAGAGGTGGGCCTATAGAAAAAATTTATCCTGGGCAAAGAAATCGCTTGCATTCGGGGTGAGGCTTCATTAGGATATATTTTAGCAAGCACGAAGGCGGGTGCGGGAGTGTCGATTGCCTCGCATCGGCTTGCGGCCTCAAGATAGCAGGGGGGGTGTTACGAGCAGGAAAACCGTTTAGGGATTTGAGCCGGGCACCAGGAAGCTCCATCCAATTTCCCTCCCTCGTTCAAATTCCCAAGCCAAAACTGGAAGATTTTGCAGAAAAGCCCTGAGCAGGCATGGGGTTTACTGTGTTGGTCCGGTGTCTGGAGATGGTGGGGGTTAAGAATGCGAAGGCTGAAGTCGGATTACTCGGGCGAGTGATTCGATTCCAGCTTTTGGCTGGTTGAGGATTGAAGCTGGAAAACGGAAAGTTCGGCGGGCGGAAGCTGCGGCCGGATTTCCAAGCCTCAATGCCTTGCAGCGTTCTTTGACAATTGAATAGTGCGGCGTCTTCCAAAGACTAAATGAAAGCTGAGAGTGAGGGCCAGAAACCGCCCAGCCGTGTGCTGAGCAGGTTTTATGGTCAAGCTACTAAGGGCGTACGGAGGATGCCTTGGCGCTAGGAGGCGATGAAGGACGTGGTTACCTGCGATAAGCCTCGGGGAGCCGGAAATAGGCATTGATCCGAGGATTTCCGAATGGGGAAACCCCTCCGAGTAAAACTCGGAGACGGCCCGCTGAATCCATAGGCGGGTGCGAGCGAACCCGGGGAAGTGAACCATCTCAGTACCCGGAGGAGAAGAAATCAACCGAGATTCCGCTAGTAGCGGCGAGCGAACGCGGAAATAGCCCAAACCTTGGGGGAGTGATCCCCTGGGGGGTTGTAGGGCGCGCGCCGGTTTAGAGCCAGAGAGTTACCAATCCGGCCTTTAGCCGAATCCGGTGGAAACCGGAGCCATAGGGTGTGAAAGCCACGTAGGCGAAAGGGGTCCGGACTCTTGTGCGCGTTCCTGAGTACCGCGGGACACGAGAAATCCTGCGGGAACCTGCGGGGACCATCCTGCAAGGCTAAATACTCCCTAGCGACCGATAGTGAACTAGTACCGTGAGGGAAAGGTGAAAAGTACCCCTGCGAGGGGAGTTAAAAGTACCTGAAACCGTATGCCTACAAGCAGTGGGAGCCCCGGCGAAGTCGGGGTGACCGCGTGCCTATTGCATAATGAGCCGGCTAGTTATTGTTCGTGGCGAGGTTAAGCGCAAGCGAGCCGTAGCGAAAGCGAGTCTGAATAGGGCGATTAAGTCGCGGGCAATAGACGCGAAGCGGGATGATCTACCCTTGGCCAGGGTGAAGTCTCGAGAAATCGAGATGGAGGCCCGAACCGGTGTTGGTTGAAAACAGCTCGGATGAGCTGAGGGTAGGGGTGAAAGGCCAATCAAATTCCGTGATAGCTCGTTCTCCCCGAAATAGCTTTAGGGCTAGCCTCGGAGGATTGTTCACGGAGGTAGAGTACTGGATGGACTAGGGCTCGTTCACGGGTACCGAACCCAACCAAACTCCGAATGCCGTGCAACACACTCCGGGAGTCAGTCAATGAGGGCTAAGCTTCATTGTCAAGAGGGAAACAACCCAGACCGCCAGCTAAGGTCCCCAAGCGATGGCTAAGTGGGGAAGGAAGTGAAGTTGCTCAGACAGCCAGGAGGTTGGCTTAGAAGCAGCCATCCTTTAAAGAAAGCGTAACAGCTCACTGGTCGAGTGGCTTTGCGCCGATAATATAACGGGGCTCAAGTCATCCACCGAAGCTGCGGATTCTGCCGCCTCTCACCGGCCGTTCCCCAGGGTGCGGCCCGTGAGGGGCAGCAGAGTGGTAGGGGAGCGTTCTGTATCGTTTGAAGTCGGGCCGAGAGGTTCGATGGACGGTACCGAAGAGACCCTGCCGGCATTAGTAGCGATAAACCCGGTGAGAACCCGGGTCGCCGAAAGTCTAAGGTTTCCTGAGAAAGGTTAATCCGCTCAGGGTAAGTCGGTGCCTAAGGCGAGGCCGAAGGGCGTAGCCGATGGACATCCGGTTAATATTCCGGAACCGTTGTGGGAATACCGATGGGGGGACGCAGTGGGATAGCCGAGTCTCGGGATGGATTACGAGATTTAAGGCCGTAGGGGACCTGGCAGGAAAATCCACCAGGTCGGTTGAAAGCCGCCCCTGAAAGCCGAATACGATGGGCTCCGGCCCTATAAAGTCGGTGATTCTGACTGCCAAGAAAAGCCTCTAAGGGTTACGTTCCTGCAACGACCGTACCGTAAACCGACACAGGTAGACGAGGAGAGTATCCACAGGCGCTTGAGAGAACACTCGCTCAGGAACTCGGCAAATTAGCTCCGTAACTTCGGGAGAAGGAGTACCCGGACTTCGTCCGGGTCGCAGTGAACCGCGCCCTGCGACTGTTTAGCAAAAACACAGGTCTGTGCAAAGTCGAAAACGACGTATACAGGCTGACGCCTGCCCGGTGCCGGAAGGTTAAAGGGAGAGGTTAGGTTCCCGCAAGGGAGTCGAAGCTTTGAACTGAAGCCCCGGTGAACGGCGGCCGTAACTATAACGGTCCTAAGGTAGCGAAATTCCTTGTCGGGTAAGTTCCGACCTGCACGAATGGCGTAACGACAGGGCGACTGTCTTAGCGAGTGACTCAGCGAATTTGTAGTACCGGTGAAGATGCCGGTTACCCGCACCTAGACGGAAAGACCCCGTGCACCTTTACTATACCCTAGTCATGACCTATGGGTTTGTTTGCGCAGGATAGGTGGGAGGCTGTGAATCCTGGCTTTTGGGCTGGGAGGAGCCAACGGTGAGATACCACCCTAGCATTTCTGTGGGTCTAATCCATCCCCCTGAATCGGGGGAGGAGACATGGCTAGGCGGGTAGTTTGGCTGGGGCGGTCGCCTCCTAAACTCTAACGGAGGCGCTCGAAGGTAGGCTCAGGCGGCTTGGAAATCCGCCGGAGAGTGCAAGGGCATAAGCCTGCCTGACTGCGAGACCTACAAGTCGAGCAGACGCGAAAGCGGGACCTAGTGATCCGGTGGTTCCGTATGGAAGGGCCATCGCTCAACGGATAAAAGGTACGCCGGGGATAACAGGCTGATCGGGGCCAAGAGTTCATATCGACGCCCCGGTTTGGCACCTCGATGTCGGCTCATCGCATCCTGGAGCTGAAGAAGGTTCCAAGGGTTGGGCTGTTCGCCCATTAAAGCGGTACGTGAGCTGGGTTCAGAACGTCGCGAGACAGTTCGGTCCCTATCTGGTGTGGGCGCAGGAGACTTGAGGGGGGCTGCCCCTAGTACGAGAGGACCGGGGTGGACAGACCTCTTGTGTGCGAGTTGTCGCGCCAGCGGCACGGCTCGGTAGCGAAGTCTGGAAGCGATAAATGCTGAAAGCCTCTAAGCATGAAGCGCGCCCCAAGATAAGGTCTCCCAATTCGCTGCTCGTCTCTGATCGTTTCGTAGTTCCGGTGGTTCCCACTCCGAACCGACCGGCTCGGAGCGATGAGCGACGAGTAGCGGATAAGAAGGGCCGTCGAAGACCACGACGTAATAGGCGGGAGGTGTAAGTGTGGCAACGCATTCAGCTTACCCGTACTAATCGCCCGTTCGGCTTGACCATAAATCCTGCCCAGCACACTCAACTCTGCTTGCTGTGCATTTCCAGGAGCAGAACGCCGCACGATTCAAAATTTCAAGTTTCCTGGTGGTTATTCCGGAGGGGTCACACCCGTTCCCATCCCGAACACGGAAGTAAAGTCCTCCAGGGCCGATGGTACTGCACTGGTAACGGTGTGGGAGAGTAGGTCGCCGCCGGGATTCAATTAAGCGGGTCGGCATATGCCGGCCCGCTTTTTGTTTTAGGCATTGAACTTCTCCGGCAAGACCCCTAGGGTATGTTTTTGCTGAGGGGCCTATGCCGGGACTGGATATCATTCTGGAGAGCGTTCTCCGCGGAACGTCCGACGCGAATGTTCCTTTTTCGGGGTTAGTGGGGCTCCTGCGGAAGCTCGAATTTAAGGAAAGAGTTCGAGGAAGTCACCATATTTTCACGAAGGATGGGATCGAAGAAATTCTGAACCTACAATCAAAGGGTAACAAGGCGAAACCCTATCAGGTAAAGCAAGTTCGGAATGTTATACTGAAGTACAAATTGGGAGGCTCCTGAGATGGCCAAATACGAAATCATTATCTATTGGAGTGACGATGACCAAGCCTTCATTGCCGAGGTTCCCGAGCTTCCCGGATGCGCCTCTGATGGCAAGACCTACCAAGAGGCGCTCTCCAATGTCGAAGTGATTATCCGGGAGTGGATCGAGACAGCCAAACAGTTAGGCCGCCCCATCCCTTCCCCTAAAGGGCGCCCTACGTTCGCCTAGGTTGGTACGATGTTATCCGGCCGGCAAATGGGAGAGCAAGTTATGAAGCTCCATTACTATCCGGAGACGGATTCCCTCTACCATGTCGAGGCTTCGCAGCCGGGCTACCTGCTCTGTTTGGACGATCAAAAGCGTTGGAAAGATCTACCTGCAGAGTGTGATGGACGCGCACGGCTCGCTCAGGTTCGAGACAAAGTTAGATTACGCCCTAGCACGCATGATAGGGCCCCTCTTTCCCATCCCGAACACGGAAGTAAAGTCCTCCAGGGCCGATGGTACTGCACTGGTGATACTGTGGGAGAATAGGTCGCCGCCGGGATTTAAAGCAAAACGCCCTCGGATTTCCGGGGGCGTTTTACTTTGCTTCGGAGGTTGTTTACCCTTTGTGATGAATTTGCAAGGTTGAATAGAAGAGAACGGGAGATAAACATTGAAAATTAAAGTAGTAATACATGAAGCCGAAGAAGGCGGCTATTGGGCAGAAGTCCCTGCCATTCCCGGCTGTGCGACGGAGGGGGAGACCGTCGAGGAACTGCTTGAAAACGTCCGTGAGGCGGTCGAAGGCTGCCTGTCGGTGGATGTCGAGCCGCCGAAATCCGGCAACAGGGACCGCATACTCGAAGTCGCCCTATGATGTCGGTTTCCGGCAAGCGCTTTGCCCGTATCGTTGAACGGCGTTACACTCTTCGGCGTGAAGCCGCCTCTACATCGTAAAGTCGGGTGTCCGCCCGGCACGTTCACTCTTTAAGATGTGCCCGGATGATTCATCCGGCAAGGTTCTGCAGTAGTTCATCCGGCGAGTACGGGCGAGTCGCCTTGACGGAGACAGAAAAAAGACTCCTCGGATCCCGATTGTGCTCCAGGGAAAAGCCGTTTCCCCCGAAGAGCCGTTGGAAAAAGGTTTCCAGGTCGGGTTTGGCCGCCTGGAAGGTCTCCGGCCGATTGGGAGCGAGCATGCGATCGTTGATAAAAAGCTCCATCTCCCGGCCGGGGAAGGGGAATTTCCCTTTGAGTTGCGGGGCTTCGGCCAAGCGTTGATAGGCAGTGAGGGCGGCGCGGGTCGCCTGCCGAAAGCGGTCCTGATTCGTGCTTTCTAAGGGTGCCTTACGATTATAACGAAAGCCCAGGCGACCGCCAGCATGATCCATACTGTAGTCGACCTCGTGCCCGATCAAGACCACGCCGGGCCCTTGGTGCACGTGGCGATAATCCGCGACGTCAATCAGTAACTCTTCGGGAACCTGCGCCTGAATCCAACCATGAAAGACGGGGATGAGCACCTCGAGATCGGTCCGCTCCGGGTCTTCCACATGCAGCTTTACGTTGACGTGTTGAAGTTCCATGTGGGGATGGCGCCGGCCGCCGTCAGGCGGTGGCTCCCATTCGATTGTAGCAACTGTGGGAGGCCTCGATGAACAGTTGCGCTTCCTCGATCAGGTGGTGTGCTGCTTCCGGCGAATAGGACTGCTGCGCCTTTTTGTGAGCGGCGAACAGGTAGTTGGCGAATTTTCCGCCCGCAAAAGGATCATAGAATTTCTGGGTATCATAAAATCGAGTACGGAATTCGTTCACGATCGGGTCCGGTTCGTTGGAGATATCCAGAAACTCGGTGGTGATCAGCCCCTTGGCGGCTCGGAGCATGGCTTCATAGGCTGCCTTGTGGGCCATTTCAGGATCGCCCTTTTCAAGAGCCACCTGCGCTTCAAAGACCTGCCGCTCGGCGGCGGTCAGGTCGAATTCGAACGAAGAGACCACTTCTCCGGCGCATTCACCCACGCCCAGGTCTTTCAGGCTGTATTCCCTCGGGTCTCCCCAATCCCGGAAGAAGGAGCGGTCTCGGACGTCTTCAGGGGGCCGGGCGAGGTCCTCAAGCATCTTTTTCACCTGAACTTTTCCGATCCGGCCGATGAAGTCCTGGAAGCTCTCGCCCTTCTTCCGTCCGGCAACGTAGGTTTCGCTGATGCGCACGACGACTTCCGGGATGTTCTTCGAGGGAATCGCCACGATGGGCAGACCGTAGGAGCCTGCATTGCGGGTCCACTCGCCACCTAAGACGACCTGAAAGTGCGGCACGGCGTAACCGGCCATTTTCCGGCTGACACCGTAAAACCCCAGGTCGGCGACGTGGTGCTGCCCACAACTGTTGAAGCATCCGCTTACCTTGATGTGAAGATTCCGGACGGACTCGTCCAATTCGAAATTCTTCTCCGCCAGACGCTTGCGCAGCTCGGCGGCGAGTCCACGGGACGAGGAGATACCCAATTTGCAGGTGTCGGTTCCCGGGCAGGCCACGATGTCCAGGATAGTACCGGCGCCGGGTTGAGCCAGCCCGGCGGTTTTCAACGCCTGGTAGAGTTCGGAGAGGTCCGCTTGGCTGATCCAGCGCAGTACGAAGTTTTGCTCGACGGTGGTGCGGATCGTCTCTTTGGTGAACCTGCGGACAACGTCGGCCAGTGCGCGAAGCTGGGGCGCCGTAATATCCCCCAGGGGCAGAGCTACGGTGACCACTACGTAACCTTCCTGTTTCTGCGGACGGATGTTGGTCTTGAGCCAACGGGCAAAGGCCTCTGAAGTCGCTTCGGGCAACTTCCCTCCGGGGTTGCGGGGTCCCTCGGAGTGCTGCTCGGCGCCTTGCATGGATTCGGTCCAGCGTGGGTCGTCGGGGAGTTTTTTCCGTTCTTCCAGAACCCTTTCCTTGAATTTCTCGATTCCCAGGTCTTTGATCAGGAATTTGATCCGGGCTCGGTTGCGGTTCTTCTTTTCGCCGTGGCGCGCGAAGACTCGGGCGATGGCCTGAGCCGTCGGCAGGATTTCTTCGGGCCGCATGAACGAGTCAAACAACTTGGCTTGATGCGGCACGGCGCCCAATCCTCCGCCCACGTACATTTCAAACCCGCGTTCGGCTTTACCGTTGCCGTTCCGTTCGACGGCGATCAGGCCCAAATCGTGCATATTGGTGAGGCCGCAGCCGTGCTGCGCGCAGCCGCTCAAGGCTGGCTTGAATTTGCGGCCGAAGTTCTGGCAGTCGGGATGGCCCAGGAGGAATCGGGACAAGGCGCGTGCGTATGGGGTGACGTCGAAGACTTCATCCGGGCAGACTCCGGCGTAGGGACAGGCGGTAACGTTGCGGACGGAGTTGCCGCAGGCCTCGCGCGTGGTAATGTTCACGGCGGCCAGTCGCCGCATCAAGGTCGGCGTATCGTCGATGTGGACGTAGTGAAGTTGAAAATCCTGGCGGGTGGTGATGTGAGCGATGCCGTCGGAGTATTCCTCGGCCAAATCAGCCATCGTCTCCAGTTGCCGGGCGTTCAGCCCTCCGTAGGGAATTTTAATGCGCTGCATCCCCGGGGCGTCCCACATGGTGTTGGGGCCCTTGGTGGAATTTTTTGTCGAGTAGGTCAACGCCTGGACCTTTTCCCCGTTGTGCCGCTGGCCGTTGTCGTAACGCTGGCCATAGACGCCTCTGCGCAGGCGGGTCTCGGCGAAGACTCGCTCATCCACCTTGCCCTGTTTTCTCAGGTCCTTTTCCGTATCGAAAATGTCCACTTCACGGGCTAACTCCTCGGGCAACTTCCCGATGAGAGACTCTTTCCAGAGTCGGTTGGAGGCCTTCATGATTCCTCACTCCCTATTTTCTTTTCGCAGTTGCTGGGTGAATCCCACTGCCGAATTTTTGATCCACTGATGGCAGACAAAATAACAAACCCGCCTGGGAGGTGTTTCACTCTCCACGGCGGGTTGTTGAACTATCTGCTTTTCTTGAGCTTACGATCCGAGCAGACCCCCGTAGAGAAGCCGGCGACAACAACATCCCGGCTTGGGCCGTCCAACTTTCAACCTCCTACGGGTGTGATTCATGAGGTTCAGTATTTTCTGCCGATCCTGCCCTTGTCAATACCTTTCTATTCTGCCATGTCGCCGGGAGGAGAGTCGAAACCCGAGTACCTACAAGTTCCTGAAAGTCCAGCATAGCACAGCGAGCAACCAGGCGTATAATCGAGTGGGAGTGTAGCGTGGCCCATTCTGTCCGATGGTTTGCGGCAGATGCCGAACGGGGCGTAGCGCAGCCTGGTTAGCGCGCCTGCCTTGGGAGCAGGAGGTCGGCGGTTCGAATCCGCCCGCCCCGACCAATACTTGCAATCGTTTCCGGTTTCGGGAGTTCTTCTTCGCCCGTTTTTGTGCCGTAACCCCTCTTTGGAAGAGACTTTTTCTGGCCCCCGGGAGATTTTCGGGGAGCCGGCCGCTTGGCCTCCAACCTGACGTGGCTGTAGGAGCCCAGCATCCGGCGGGACACCTGACCGGCGATCGCCTTCGGGTCGTAACCGCGAGTGCGGAAACCCTTAAGGGAGTGGGTTCATGGCGTGGCGAACGTCGCGGCCTTTGACCATATAGATCACGTCTTCGGCGATGTTGGTGGCGTGGTCGGCAACACGTTCCAGGTTCTTGGCGACTAAAATTAAATCGAAGGCGGGAAAGACGACGGTGGAGTCCTCCATCATGAAGGTCAGCAACTCGCGGAAAATTTTATCGCGAAGGTTGTCCACCTGATCATCGCGCAGCAGGACGGTATTGGCCAACTCGGTGTTGCGTTGCACCAGGGAGGTTCTTCTCCCTGGCGCGGAGCCGAGTGGTTTCCAAGCAGGCTTCCATCATTGGCCCCACATCGACCTCCTGCGTAGCCAATTCGAGTTTGCCGGCTTCAATCGTGGCGAGTTTCAATAGGTATTCGGTCAACTGACTCAACTGAATGGAGTGGTCGCGGATGATCTCCAGGAATCGGCGGCGATTCTCTTTTTCGTCGATCGCTCCGTCCAGCAGGGTTTCGGCAAATCCTTGAATCGAGGTGAGCGGCGTCTTGAATTCGTGGGAGACGTTGGCAACGAAATCCCGACGGATGTGCTCCAGTCGCCGCAGCTCGCTGATGTCGTGTAAGACCAGAACCGCTCCTGGCACCCCACCGTTTTCATCCTCTCCTTTTCCTTTCTCGGTCAAGATCGGAGCCGCGGCAACGGCAAACGAGGTCTCGCCCAACAACACCTCTCCCCGAATTCTTTCCTGACCGGAAAGTGCCCGGCGAATCACCGCCAGCAAGTCGGATTGGCGAATCACTTCAATCAGAGCCCGATTTTGGCAGATCCCGAGGTCCATGTTCAAGCTGCGACAAAAGGCGTGGTTGGCAAAGAGAATCCGTTCATGCCGGGTGATGACGGCAACGCCCTCGGTCATGCTGGCGAAAATCGCCTCGGACTGGTTCCGCTCCGCCTTCAGAGCCTGGATGGTCCGGTCAAGCTGCCCTGCGGTTTGGTTCAACGAGTGAGTCAGTTCGGTGAGTTCATCACCTCTGCGTTCCGCCGGAAGCGGCCGGAAATCTCCCCCCGCCACTCGGCGGGAAAATTCTTTCAGCCTTCCGACCCGCTCCGAAAAGGCACGCGAAAAGAACAGGGCGACAACTCCGGCTATAAGCAGGATTACGAGCGAGGCCGACCAGAACCGCCACCGAAGTTCCGCCAAATCTTCATTGATCTGCGCCAGCGGCCAGGCAAACCGCAGCACAACGGCCTCACCCTTTTCCTGACGATGCCGTACCGCAAGATAAACCTGTTCGCGATGGAGGGTTTCACTGTAACGGACTGCCTGGCCGCGGCCGCGACGGAAAGCTGCGCGAATTTCCGGCCGGTCGGCGTGGTTCTCCATCCTGCCGGGATCCTCGGAAGAGTCTGCCAACACCAAGCCTTCCGAGGTCACCGCGGTGACCCGTGCGCCGCTACGGGCCATCCAAGCGGTCCAGGAAGCGAGAGCTTGCGAATTCAACCAGTCGGGAGGACGGGATTCCGCCAAACGGGCAATCGAGTCCAACTGTTCGAATCCCGCGCGAAGGTAGTCTCGCCGTAACGCACGGGCAAAATAGACATCTTCTGCCGCCAGCACTCCCACCAGCAAGCAGAGAAAAGTCAATGCAAGTTTCCAGAAAAGACTACGGCGCATCACCCTTAAAAATATAACCGGCCCCGCGTACCGTCTTCACGAACATGGGATCTTCCGGATCGGGTTCAATCTTCTCCCGCAGGCGTCAGATATAGACATCGACACTGCGCGGCGTGACGAAGTGTTTCGTACCCCACGCCGCATCCAGCAACTGATCGCGGGAAAAGACTCGGTTCGGATGGGACGCCAGAAAGTGCAACAAACGAAACTCCAAGGCGCTCAAAGAAACGTCACTACCCTCCCGCAGAACACGATGCGAGGAGGGATCGATCCGGAGACCTTTGACCTCGATGGGCCGCTGCTCAGATTCTTGGGCTCGAGTCCGGCGAAGCAACATACGCACGCGTGCAACCAGCTCACGAACACTGAAGGGTTTGATCATATAATCATCGGCACCGATCTCAAGCCCCAGAACCTTGTCGGCCTCTTCGCTACGGGCCGTCAACATCAGGATGGGGAGACGATCAAAGGAAGGGTCACGGCGAATCCGCTTACAAATGTCCAGTCCCGAAAGGCCAGGCAGCATCAGATCGAGGATCAGCAGGTCGGGAGGCGACTTCCGGAATTGGGTGAAGCCCTCCAGTCCGTCGGCCTGAGCGATCACCTGGAATCCATCCCTTTCCAGGTTGTAGCGAACCAACTCGGCGATGTCCCTGTCGTCTTCGAGAATGAGTATGCGATTCACGACTGTAGCCTGCCTTATTCTACTTACACGCGCAAAGCAAATCCGTCCAACCGGTGCGGCCCGGGACCCAAACCCTGAAAACCGGACCCGGCATGATGAGAATGTGATCCGTCTGTGCTTGCCTGAACCACGAAAAGAGACGGCAGACATGCCCAGGCAGGGTCATACGAACAAGCCGACGATTCAGGCTTCGCAACCGGAAATGGCCTGACCAGGACAACCGTCGAGGCCGGTCGTTGTAGTGCCGTTCCTGTCTGCTCTTCGGGAGGAGTTTTTCGTTCGCGGTTTCAAATCAGGCCAATATGCGCTTGGCCCTCGGGAGGCGAATTTCGTCAACTCCTGCGGAACACCTTTACCTGAGGAGTAAAGGTGACATTGTCATCGAGGGGATCGATCGGCCGCGGACATTTCGTATGGCCCAGGGTGGGGAGGTTGGCGCTGGTGGCTCCCGGCGCATCCACCACCAGCATGCGCGCGCACCATTCCCGGTACATGTGTTTCTGGCAGTGCGGTGATTTTACGACGACGAGATCGAAGGTTTTCGGGTCTTGGCCGTGACCGTAAAAAAGCCCGCGATTGTGCAGGGCCACGGCACGCGAGGTCACGACGACGGTTACCGACCCGATTTGCAACACAGCCGTGTTGCCGGAGCTCGACTCGCCGCCCCCGGTATCGACGTTGCGGAAAAACCCGTCGGAAAGCCTGCGCACGCGCGCCGTAATGGGGAGGGGACGATATCGTTTGGGGTCCCGTGTACCGCCCACCGTGGTGTTCACCGTGCCTCCGACACCGGTTTGAAACGCGGCTTTGACGGCCGGAGGGTCCACGATCGGAACCAGCGCACGACCCGCATAGCCGGTCCTGACCAGTTCCCGCAAGATGACATTACTGTCGCCGGTTGCCCCGGAGGTGGTGGCGTCGGCGGGGTCCTTCAGGATAACCGTCCCTTTGGTTTCCCGCGCAATCTTCACGCTCTCCTCGACGCTGGTGAGGTTCTCCTGCATTCTGTCGTGGTATCGCCAGAATTCATTGGCAAGACGAACGGCCTGTTTCTTGGCGCGCTCGGCGTCGTTGTCCGTGATGACGAAGCTGTAGCTGCTCAGATCGGGGACATCGGTAAAGGGGTTCCCGATGAGCATTCCCGCTATCAATCCCCCCTGGCTTTGCTCGATGGCCTGAGCCGCGCGGATCGGGCGCCCGAGGAGACCCGTTTCGGTAATCAACTCATCACCGCGCACCAACGCGGGGATGCGGACCCGGGCCAAGACCGGCTTGACCTCATGGTTCATGATCCGCAGCAGGAGTCTTGCCCCCCGCTGACCCGTCTCAAATTGGTCCACATGCGGATAGGTGTGATAAGCCGCGACCCCGTTGCAGTGCTCGAGCATTCGGTCACTGAGAACCCCGTGCAGGTCCAGCGTCACGACAATGGGGACCGACTCGCCCAGGATCTTGCGCGACTCGGCCAATAGGTATCCTTCCGGATCGCCTTCGTTTTCAGCCGCCATGGCCCCGTGCAGGGAAAAGTAAACGCCGTCCACAGGAGGAGCCGCCTTGAGATGTTTTAGAAACTCGCCGGCCAGCCGGTCGAAGTCGGTGGCGGCTATGTCTCCACTGGAGAGCGCGCCCGCCGCAAAGGTAGCTACAAGTTGGATGTCAGCCTGTTCGTCGAAGACGCTCAGGGCGCCGCCTACCGTTCCCCGGCCGCCGCGATTCGACTCCAGGATGCGATCACCCAACGTGACCGAAAAATCTTCATATCGGGTCGGATTGGGATTGAAGCTGGAAGCTTCATGGGTACATTGGGCGATGAGAATCTTGCGCTTCTTCGCGGCGTGGACGTGCGGGATCAACGCTCCCGCCAACGAGGATGAAGCGGCGATCCGGCCTGTCCTCTTGAAAAATTCGCGACGTGACGTGGTATTCTTTGCAGCTTCACTCATAATCGGGTTACTCCTAGATGGCGGTCTGCCGATGTTAGCAGAAGCGGATTCACGTGTGGCCCTTCCTTTCCTCCCCGTACTACGGCCGAAGAAAGGGCAGAGCGAAGTCTATAATTCCCGAAAGTATTACGGGGTGGAGATGATACACCTAAATGGGGTCCCGAGTCATCGTCGCGGCGGTTAATCGCACCCCGCGCGGCTCCCCATAAGATCCCGAAGTCCTTTCGTTGATTTGCTGCCCACGTTTGGTTCAGGACGAAGGGTGCGGGATTGAGTTAAAATGATCGAGTCAGGTTTCCCAGAGGGGATAAGTCTTTGATTATCTAATGATTATCAATTCCCTGTTCTTTGGCGCACAGTGCCTCCGGCTGAGCCCCGAGCGGTTGTACCTCTTCCGAAATCTTATTGGGATTCCACAATTTGGCTTGATGAACATTCGCGATAAGGCATCCCTTTCGTGGCGAGGGGCATCTAGTCGATAAGAACCATGCGAAGGTGCCTTACTTCAATATATTTTCTGTGGAAAAGGACCCGACGCCTATTTATTTAGGAAACCATCGGGGGGAACCGTTCGTCTTACAAAGTAGGGATATTGACTCCTGGGCAGGGGACCGCCTTTTTTCAATCGCGAGGGCCGGTCCGGTCCCAGTCGGAGTCAGATCAGGTGGGTTCATATCGTGTCAGTCCGGGTAAAAGTTTACGGTTTTCTGGTCTTGGCGGCTGTCCTGATAACTGGGAATTACTTTCTCAAACAACATCTCTCGGTTCAGGATTCCTCAAATTCATCTCCAGAAGTTGAGAAGAACCGGCAGGAAGATATTACGCCGGTCGAGCTGGTGACCGCCCGGCAGGATGAGATCTCTTCCTACATTACTTCCACGGCCAACCTGCGTGCTTTAAGGCTGGTGGACGTAGCCTCTCAGGCAGATGGAATCGTCCGGAGCGTTGGGGTGGAGGAGGGCGACTTCGTGCCAAAAGGCCAATTGTTATGTCAACTAGACGACACCGAGCTTCAGATACGTCTGCAACTGGCGCGACAGAGATCAGCTCAGGCCGATTTGCAGTTGGAAAAGGGCCACGTTCTCCAGGAAAAGGCCTTCGTACAGATTCAAAGCTCTCGACGGGAACTCCAACGTCTTCAGCGGGCGCTGGAGGAAAAGCTTGTCAGCGAGCAGGAGTACGCGGAATCGAAGGATCGGCTGGACGAACTCGAGCATGATGGGCGGGTTGCAACCTCGGAGATGAAGGAACTCACTCACCGCGTGAAGGAGCTTAAGGCGGAAGTGGAGCAGGCGCGACTGGAAATCCAGCGCACCCGAATCAAAGCTCCGTTTTCCGGGCGAATTACCGAGCGAACGGTGGAAGTGGGCGAGACAGTGCGGAAGCTCGATTCGCTGTTCAAGTTAGGTGCGTTTTCCCCTCTGCAAGCCGACGTTTACTTGTCGGAAAAAGAGGCCCACCGTGCCCGGACCGGCCAGATGGCCTTGATCCGCCTGGGGGTGGAACAGTCGGCTGAAATTCAGGGCCGTGTGGCCCGCGTCAGTCCGGTGGTGGATCAGTCGAGCGGCACCGTAAAGGTCACCGTGGAGCTGAACCCGACCCCGGGTGGTTTCAAGCCCGGAGCCTTTGTCCAGGTGGCCATCCAGACCGACACCCGGGCCAACGCGGTTCTGATTCCGAAGCGTGCTGTGATCCAGGAGGAAGGCGAGAGCTTTGTCTTTGTTGCCAAGGGAGAAACGGCGGCGCGAACCAAGATCAGGGTAGGCTACGAGGCAGACGGAGTGGCGGAAATAAGCGAAGGATTGTTGGTGGGACAGAAGGTGGTGGTTGCCGGTCAAGGAGCATTGGAAGATGGCTCCAAAATCAAAATTATTCAACGCTGAACGCGACGAGGAGGAAAATCACCCTACGAGAAGCGAAGATTCAGATCTGGGCGCAGAGTCCGCTCCGGTCACGCAGTACGGAAGGGCGTTGCGACACACAGTCTCGCGGTTGAATCCTCCCTTTCTGTGCATAAAGATCCTCAAGAAGGTTTCGATAAATTTTCATTGATCCATCCCCCTGGATTTGACGTTTCCTGATCCAGTCAGCGGCCTTACCGTTCTTCTCCTTGCCTGGCAAATAGGGGCCCGACGGGTAGCGAGTGAAGTGCCGGGGAGCGGGGATCAGACCGGCTCGATGAAATTACATCTCTTGGTTCGAAGAACTCTCTTATGAATTTAGTGCGGACTGCAATCCGGCGTCCCGTTACGGTTTCGATGTTTGTCGTGGCGGTGATTCTCTTTGGTCTTGTGTCACTGGACCGGCTGGCTCTGAACCTGTTGCCTGACATTTCCTACCCTTCGTTGACAATCCAGACCGATTACGAGGACGCCGCCCCGGAGGAGGTGGAAAGCCTCATCACGCGTCCGATCGAGGAAGCAGTCGGGGTCATCTCTGGATTGAGGCGTCTGAGTTCGGTTTCGCGTTCGGGACGCTCGGAAGTGGTTCTGGAATTCTCCTGGGACACCCAAATGGATTTCGCCGGCCTGGATGCGCGGGAGAAATTGGATGTGGTCACCCTGCCTCGCGACACGGAAAAACCCGTCATCTTGCGATTTGATCCCTCTTACGATCCCATCCTGCGGCTCCAGCTTTATGGGGATATGAGCCTCAGGCGGCTGCGTTATCTGGCCGAAAAGGAATTGAAGAAGAGTCTTGAATCCACCGAGGGAGTCGCGGCGATCAAAGTCATCGGCGGGCTGGAGGAACAGGTCCGCATCGAAATCGACGAGAAGCGACTCGGCGAGCTCCAGATTCCCATCACGGAAGTCACCCGTGTACTCACGGAGGAAAACCTCAACCAAGCGGCCGGCAGCCTGTATGACCTGGACGCCAATTACTTGGTGCGGATGCTCAATCAGTTTCGTTCCATGGAGGAAATCAAAGGAATCATTATTCAGGACCAGGACGGCCGAAGGGTGATCCTGGGTGAAGTCGCCAAAGTTTGGCGGGGGACGAAGGACCGCGAAGTCATTGCCCGGCTCAACGGCCAAGAGAGCGTCGAGATGGGCGTCTATAAGGAAGGGGATGCCAATACCGTCACGGTGGCCCGAGCCGTCGAGCGAAAACTGGAAACCTTGAAGCAATCGGAGCTTTACCCGAAAGGGCTCGAATACCAAATTGTTTTCAATCAAGCCGACTTCATTCAACTGGCCGTGAATAATGTCTTATGGGCTGCTTTCCTGGGCGGCTTGTTGGCTACCCTGGTGCTCTACATCTTTTTGCGGGATCTGCGCAGTACGCTTACCATTGCCTTCTCGATTCCGATTGCCATCATGGCCACGTTTGCCCTGATGTACCAAACGGACATAACGCTGAACATCATGTCCCTGGGAGGCATTGCGCTGGGGGTGGGAATGCTGGTGGATAACTCGATTGTGGTCCTGGAGTCGGTCCATCGTCATAAAAAACCCGGCGTCCTGGTTAGCGAAGCCGTTTATCAGGGAACCCGGGAAGTGGGAAAGGCCGTCACCGCTTCCACCCTGACTACCGTAGCCGTCTTTTTGCCGCTGATTTTCGTCGAAGGTATCGCCGGACAGCTCTTCAAAGATCAAGCCCTGACCATCACCTATGCGTTGCTGGCGTCCTTATTGGTGGCTCTGACCTTTATCCCCATGGTTCTGGCGCTCCGCATGAGTCCCCGCGAGGTCGGAGCCGGGGAAGGGAATTCGCCACCACTGGAAGGTACTCCTCCGCCAAAGGAGGAGAAGGACCGGCAAGGTGTTCCTTCGTTTCTGGCCCGGAACGTCCGCAGGGCAGTCCAATTCATTTTTGCGGACTTGGCCACGATCGTCTTGACGGATGTTCGTCGGCTTTTCCGAGCCGCCGGGAATGGGACCCTCCGAATCGTCAATCCGCTCTTGACTCGATGGGAAGCCGGATATCAGGCCCTGAGTCGAAGCTATCCTTCTCATCTCAACTGGTCATTGGATCACAAAGGGAGCATCACCGGCGGCGCGGGTGTGCTGGTCATCGTCGCCGTATTGCTGAGCCTGCAATTGGGTGCTGAACTGATCCCGCCGTTCAACCAGGGCGAATTTGCTTTCGAGATTAAGCTTTCCGAGGGGCAACCCCTCCGCGAAACCGATCGCCTGCTGGGGAACCTGGAGAGGCATGTGGCGACTTATGCGGAAGTAAGAACCGTGTTCTCAAGAGCGGGTGGAAGCCAGAAGAACCAGTTCGTCCGGGATATGAGTGAAGAGCATGTAGGTCAGCTCTACGTGGTGATGAAGGACCGGAAAGATCAGGATGCCGAAAGACGGGTTACGGAAAGGATTCGAGCCGCGTTGGGTGAATATCCCGAAGCTGTCTTTACGGTCAGCCGTCCCACCCTGTTCAGTTTCAAGACTCCGATTGAGGTGGAGATCTACTCTTTCGATCTGAGTATCCTCCGCGACACGGCTCGGAAAGTCGCCGCGCGGTTGGAGCAAATCCCGGGCCTGAGCGACGTGCAAACCAGCACCAAACTGGGAACGCCGGAAATACAGATTCGTTTCGACCGTGAGCGCTTGGCTCGTCTGGGACTCGAAGAGAACGCGATAGCCAAGGTCCTGCGGAACAAAATTCGCGGAGAAGTGGCCTCGCGGTATCGGAGAGAAGATAAGCAAATCGACATTTTGGTTCGCGCGGATGAGTCCCATCGAAATAACATTCAAGACATTCGGAATCTCGTGGTCGGCTGGGGAACTTCGACCGTGTCGCTTCCCCGGGAAAACTCCAATTCCCGGCCACTTTCGCGCCCCCAATCGGAGCCCGAAACCTCGCCTTCCCGTCGGACTCAGAATGGGAGGGAACCATCACAGGAACCCGAGGCCTGGGAGCGGAAGGTTCCGATCCGGCTGGGTGCCGTAGCAGACGTTGTGATCGATCGTGGCCCCAGCGAAGTTCGCCGAATTCGTTTACAACGGGCAGCCGTGGTTTCCGCCAATCTGACCGGGCGCGACCTGAACAGCGTTTCGGAAGAGATTCGTGCCGAACTACAGGATCTGCGCGGAGAAATTTCCTCCCAAACCACCCTCACCCTGGGTGGGCAGAACGAAGAGTTGGGAGCTTCTTATAAGAGTCTCCTGTTGGCCCTGGTTCTGGCGGTTTTTTTGGTCTATCTGGTGATGGCTTCCCAATTCGAATCATTCCTTCACCCGTTCATTATCATGTTCACAGTGCCTTTTGGAGTGGTCGGTGTCATCTTAGCGCTGTTTCTGACCGGGACAACGGTCAGTGTGATGGTATTCTTGGGGGTGATCATCCTGGCGGGTATCGTTGTCAACAATGCAATTGTATTGATTGATCTCACCAACCAATTGCGCCGGCAAGGTCTTTCCAAGCGGGAAGCGTTGCTGCAAGCCGGACAGGTTCGGTTGCGGCCAATCCTGATGACGACTCTGACGACGGTTCTCGGTCTGATCCCGATGGGACTGGGCTGGGGGGAAGGGGCGGAGATCCGCGCACCCATGGCGATTGCCGTTATGGGCGGACTTCTCTTTTCGACACTCCTCACGTTGCTATTTATTCCGGTGGTTTACGAGTTGGTAGATCGAAAAACGTACCTCGCGATTGAAGCGGTTGCCGAACCCTGAAACGTCCCGGAGAGCGCCGCCCCGGGCCAAGGGTAACGGCTCGGTAGAGATGAAGCTGATCCATGGACCTGCTTAACCCATCCAGGCCGGAGCCCACAGAGGCCGACACCCCGCAATCGGGACTTCGGCTTGCCGACTTCTCCATCCGCTATCCGGTAACCATATCGATGATCTTCCTTTCTTTTGTGGTTCTGGGAGCGGTCTCGGTTTTCAAGATTCCATTGGTTCTGACCCCGGACGTCAGCTTCCCCTTCGTCCAGGTTGTTGTGCCGTATCCGAACAACACTCCCGCGCAGATTCAGGAATCGATCACCAAGCCTCTGGAAGAGGCTCTGAGCACGATCCCCCACGTTCAACGCCTGACTTCCCGCTCCACCGACAGTCACGCTTTTGTTTCTTTATTCTTCCAGTGGAGACAGGACATGGATTGGCTGCGGGCGGAGGTTCGCGAAAAGGTGGAACAGACCCGCAAAGAGTTACCGGAAGATGTGGATCAGATCTTCGTTCAGAACTGGGGTTCGGAAGACATTCCCATCCTTGAGGGTCGCATTGCCTCGGGCCGCGACTTGCGCGGCGCCTATGACTTTCTGGACTTGAAGATCAAGAAGCCGCTGGAGCGCGTCCCCGGCGTGGCCGAGGTCACGATTGAGGGCGTGAACCGTCAGGAGATCGACATCTACCTGCGGCTCGATGACATCAAGCGTTACCGCGTTGATGTCGGCCGGCTGTTTCGCCGCCTGGACAGCGCCAATCTGAACTTGTCGCTGGGAGAGGTCGAAGACGGAGGTTTGCGCTACAGCGTGCTCACTCGGGGGGCTATGGCATCGCTGGAGGAGATCAGGAATTTCCCCATCCATGAGCGCGGGTTAAAGCTTGCCGATGTTGCCGACGTCTATTTCGATAATCCTCGGATAAATTTCGGCCTGCATCTCAACGGTAAATACGCGATCTCTCTGGAGGTTCGCAAGGCCTCGCAAGCCAATACGGTGGCGACGGTAAACCGAGTCATGGACAGGATCCGGGAGTTGAACCAGGATCCCTCCCTGGAAGGGATTCAGGTGCTGGTGAGACACAACTCGGGGGAGCGGATCACTCAGTCGCTCTCCGGCCTGCTGTTGGCCGGCACCGCGGGCTCGCTGCTGGCCGTGATCGTGCTCCTGGTGTTTCTCCGCCGACTTGACGCGACGCTGACCATCGGATTGGCCATTCCCTTTTCGATCCTGGCCAGCGTGGGATTTCTTTACCTGTTGGGAAAGACGCTCAACGTGCTCTCGATGATGGGATTGATGCTGGCCACGGGAATGCTGGTGGACAATGCCGTGGTGGTTTTGGAATCCATTTATCAATACCTGGAGAAAGGTCGGGATCGGCTGACGGCGGCGCGCCTCGGCACCCGGAGTGTCATCACCGCGGTGGTGGCGGCCACGTTGACTTCGATGATGATCTTCGTCCCGCTGGTATTCGGAAAAAAGACCAACTATTCGATCTGGCTCGCCGACGCCGGCACAGCCATTATCCTGGCCCTGCTCTGTTCCCTGTTTATCTCTTTGACCCTGGTTCCTATGGTCGTGGCCCGTCTGTTACGGATTGAGCCCCAGCAGAGGTCCCGGTGGCAGCAGTGGCTGATCCGGGAATTGCTGCCCCGACTTGGGCGACTTCGCGATCGATTCCGGCCGCGACGGATAGTACCTGAGACCCGGCTCGGGGGAGACGTGGGAAAAGGACCCGGGGACCGTCCAGGCCGAAGTGCCACCGAAATCTACTTGCGCCTGATGAGTTGGCCCTTGCGACATCGCTTCTGGGTCGGGTTGGTTCTTGTGCCGGCCCTGGTCATGGCCTCGGTGTTGCTTTTGGTGAAAAAGGTTCCCAATAATTCTCCGGAAGCCAGCGAGCTGCAAGCGTTGGTCATTCAGTACGAGTTCACGGAAAACTACCATTACGCCAAAATCGAGCATCAATACGTCTTGCCGGTCGAACGATTTCTCCTCGACAACAAAGAGCGATTTAAGATTCAAGACGTGTACAGCCAATATGGTAACAACCGGGCCATGACGCGAATCCTTTTTGACAAAACCCGGATCACCCTCGAGGAACTCACCGAGATCCGCCCGCAGATTGCCCGGGAATTGCCTGTCATTGCGGGCGCCGAAATCACTCCGGGCCAGCAGGCGGGCGCTCAGACGCAGGAGGGGATCAGTGTAAATTTATACGGAGACGACCCCGATACGCTTCAGGCACTGACCCGCGAGGCCAAGAGAAGGCTGAAAGAGAAACCCGGGTTCATGGAGGTCCATACGGACCTCGACCGCGGGCGGGAAGAAGTGCAGATCACCCTCCATCGGGCGCTGGCCAAGAAGTATAACGTGTCCCCCCAGTCGGTTGCCGAAACCCTGGGAATTGTCGTTCGCGGCCGCCAGGTGCGTGGCTACCGAACCTCTGAGGGGGAAGTGGACATCTGGGTCCGCCTCCTTCCAGGGGACCGGGAAGACCTGGACGACCTGCGGTCCATGGTTGTAGGGGGTGGACAAAATGGAAGAAGTGTTCTGCTGGAACAGGTGGCCGGCTTCCAGATTGCCGACACACCGGGAGAGATCAAGAGGGAAGACCGCCGAACTTTTGCCCAGATGTATGCCATCTACACGGGAGATCAGACGGAGGAAGGGAAGAGAATCATGAGCGAGGTCATGAACACGCTCGACTACCCTCCGGGATACGGATGGACTTACGGTTTCTGGACCCAGCGGCGAGAGAAAGAGGACCTGGATTTCTTTTTCAACCTTCTGTTGGCTCTGTTCATGGTGTATTTCGTCATGGCCTCGCTGTTTGAGTCTCTGGCCCACCCGTTCGCCATCATGTTTTCCCTGCCTTTTGCGATGGTCGGCGTGGGCTGGTTCCTGTTCCTAACGGGCACTCCGTTCAATCTCATGGCCATGATCGGCCTGATGGTCCTGCTGGGCATCGTTGTCAATAATGGTATTATTCTGGTCGATCACATCAACAATCTCCGCCGCCGGGGGATGCCGCGGTCGCAAGCCATTCGGGAAGGCTGCCGGGAGCGTTTCCGGCCCATCTTAATGACGGCAAGCACCACCGTAGTGGGATTGATTCCGCTCGCCCTGGGCACCAGCGAAATGTTTGATTTGCGCTATTTCCCTCTGGCACGGACCGTCATGGGGGGGCTGATTTCCTCCACGGTTTTAACTCTCATCGTATTGCCCACCTATTACACCTTAGTCGATGATTTGGCAATTTGGCTTAAGCGTACCTGGGCGGCCAGCGACCCGAATCGCTCTCCATCGACGACCCCATCCACGGCGCTTTAGCGCCGATGCAACGAAAAACCAGCTTGGAAGTCGTCATGGGGAAAACGAGAGCGTGGGCTTGCCGTCCGGGTCTCTCACCTCCGGCTATCGTATTTAGTTCGCTGGCTTGAGTCCCTCCTCGGCGCCCAGACCCTGTTCTAACCATCCCGGATACCAGCGGAAGACGTTTCCGGTGAGGCTACCGATGAAAATCAGCTTCTCGGGAGTGACGTGGATCCAGTGACCGGGACTCTCCATGGCACCCAGGATGTTGCCGGTCTTGATGTCGATCTTCATGATGCGCCCGGCCAGCGTGTCGTAGGTGATGTTCTCGATATTGTCGCGGTGGGTGATGATCCACATCTGATCTTCGGGGGTAATGAAGATGTTTTGTGTGGCGCCGAGGTGGGTCCACATCTTCAGGAGCTTGCCGTTGGAGTCAAAGATCTGAATGCGATTATTTTCGCGGTCGCTGACGTAGAGGGTGCCTTGGGAATCCACCGCCAAGGAGTGGACGATGTTGAACTCACCTGGGCCGGTACCGGGCTTGCCCCAAGCCCTGATGTATTTACCTTCGGGCGAGAACTTGACGACGCGCGCATTGCCGTAGCCGTCGGCGATATAAACTTCACCGTTCGGCCCGAAAGCGATGTCGGCGGGGCGGTTGAAGTGCTCCGCGTCGGTGCCGGCCTCGCCCTTGACACCCAGCGTGAGCAGAAGCTTGCCCCGGGGGGTGAACTTCATGACCTGATGGTCGCCGTTGTCGGTGACCCAGACGTTGTTGTTCCTATCGATGCGCAGTCCGTGTTCGTTGCCGAACATTCCCCGTCCCCAAGAGTGCAAGTATTGGCCCTTTTCGTTGAAAACAACGATCGGATCGGCGACCTCCCCTCGTTGGAAGACGTAAACCCTTCCGGCCGGATCGGTCGCGACGGCTGAGACGCGTCCGAAATACCAACCTTTGGGCATGGTATTCTCGGGTTCAAACCCGAAGCGGATCTGGACGCGGTATTTCAGCAGGCCGCCTTCGTGCGGGAACCAGCCCTGTTGAGATTCAGCCGCCCAGAGCAAGGGTGCGAGGCACGCCAGCAAAAACAGGATCTTTTTCGTCATGTGAGTCTCCTTTAGAAAAAGTGCTTGCTTCTCCCTTCAGCGATTCGGTGCGGGTCGGCACGTTTTCATGTGCCCTAGAGGTAACTTATTTTTTACCTGCCATGCCCTGATGTCCACTCTTATTATTTTCAATTGCTGTCGAGTGGCCTTTCGGCGTTATAATTTCAACAGCTTGATTTGAAGGATCAGAATTAGGAGAAAAAGTATGCGACGCCGCACCTTTATCGGAAGTATGACGGCAGGGGCAATTGCCGGTGTAGGAAATCTTGGGTCGGGTCTCCGGGCAGCCGGTCGGCTCAAGGCAGGAGATATTCCCCGGCGGACTTTCGGAAAGACGGGTGAGAGGCTGACCCTGATTGGCCAGGCAGGTGGTCGCTTCCCTTTGATTTCCGAAGAAGAAGCCAAGGCTCTAACCCTTCGGGCCTATGATTTGGGAATCAATTATTTTGACAACGCGCACATGTACTGGGATGGACGGTCGGAAGAGGTCTTCGGGAAAGTCCTTCCTCCTTTTCGCAAGCAGGTGTTTATCACCACCAAAAGCGCCGACCGTACTCGGAAGGGTGCCGAAGCCGAACTCCATCTTTCCCTGAAGAGACTCCGAACCGACTACGTGGACCTGTGGCAGATGCACCAAGTCAGTGAAATGGAGGAGGTGCGGCAGATTTTCGCGCCCGGCGGCGCCATTGAAGCTTTCGAGGCCGCCAAGAAGGCCGGTAAGTGCCGTTTTATCGGTTTTACCGGCCACCGAGACCCCTACGTTCACTTGGAAATGCTCAAGGCCTACGAAAACTATGACACCATTCTAATGCCGCTTCATATCGCCGACCCCGGCTACCTGAGCTTTGAGAAACTGGTTCTGCCGGTGGCCGTTGCACGTGGTCTGGGCATTCAGGGAATGAAGAATTTCTGCAATGCCAAGCTTCTGCAATCTTTCAGCGCCACCGAATGCCTGCGCTACGTTCTCAGCCTGCCGATTCACTGCACAGCCGTGGGATGCACGACAATGGGCCAATTGGAGGACGACGTCCGCATGGCTCAACAGTTCAAGCCGTTTGCCGGCGAGCAGATGGCGGCCCTCCGAAAACGTGCTGAGAGCATTCAAGGGCCGGCTCTGGAGGGCTGGAAGCGGAAGTTGCCGGTCCAGGCGGCAATGCCGGAAACCGCGGAATACATCGACGGCTAACGGTGCTTCCTGGGCAAAGATGTTGCGTCGTTCGCCCGTAGAGGTGAGTTAATCCCCGCCGAAACCTGGAGCGTTATCCGGGACGCGAACCCCGCTTGAGTCCATCGCCTTGAGCACGCTGAACCGGCCTGAGCCTTCCGGCAGCGAGCATGAGGTTCGATACGGGCCCCGTTCTGGGTAGCCGTCCCAAGCAATCCAGCCTTCTTCCCATCGCCGGATGCGGTGGGCCCCTCCCTTGACTCCTGCAGGTTGTCAGGGTCCCCCCATCACGCTTCCATTGAGCCGCCCCTTTTTGTAGTTCGTTGATGAGTTCGTCACCGACCCCAGTCGCGTCCGTTCCTCGGAGGAAATCCTCAGCCGTGGTGAGCTTCAACCCGCTTAGCGGTTGCGCGTGAAGTTGCTGACACCCATTTTGCCGTCCGGGAGTGATTCCCAAGACTCCTGGTTCCATTTCTTATTGCATGAGGAGCCACAGAAGCACGGAAAAAGACAGGATACCGGAGACGATGCTCAGGATGAGGCTCAGTCGTAATTGTCGGTGGGCGGTATGAAGCAAACCTGCGAGGCTTTGGAGCTGTTCACCGAGCTTGGCGGTAATCTGGTTGTCCTCATCCCGGAGGGCCTCCAGCCTGCGCAGGCGGCTGTTGAGCCATTGGATTTCTCCCCCTGCCGGAGGAGGCACGGATTCTCCTGCGGGGGAGTGCTCTGCGCTTGCGGTGCTGGCTCTTTTTCGCTGGGCGAACTCACGAGCCAGCTTGGCAGCCTCGGTGAGACCGGCCAAAACAGTCCACCAAGGAAGACCCGGCATTCCAACCTCCTGGGCTCAAAATAAGGGCCTGAATCGCTCGTCTGATCCAGGTAACCCCGTTCAGTTCGCTTTGAGACAGCTTGTTTGACTTTCCCGAAGCCGACAAACTGCTCCCAGCGATTCTACGCCGCCGAGAGTACCCTGGCAAGACCTCCTCTTGACACCCGGCCGGAGGCTCCTGCGACGGAATTGCTATCGAGACGGAAACCCACCGCCGTGCGATGGCAACGGACGCGAAGAAGTCTCTCGGTCGGGAGGGTGAATGCGGTTGGTTTGCGTATGCGACGGTACGCGGGCCGTTTCGGCTACTTACTGGCCGGCACCCAATAGACTTCCTCTCGGAGGGATTCTTTGGTGAACCCTTTACGTTTTAAGATGTCCTTGCCGTTTTCGATCATCTGCGGATGGCCGCAGAGGTAAGCCGTGGTTGTGGAGGGCGCCAAGTTCAGAGCGTCCAGGTATTTCCTGAGCACGTCCTCCACCCGTCCCACTTCGCCTTTCCAGTCGGAGTCCTCCCAAGGACGGCTGACGGTGGGGATGAATTCCAGCCAATCCGAGCGGTAGGCCAGTTCCTCGAGTTCTTCCTGATAGCCGAACTCCCAGGACCGGCTG
The DNA here is from genome assembly GCA_965222885.1 of Terriglobia bacterium. GTDB lineage: Bacteria > Acidobacteriota > Terriglobia > UBA7540 > JAPUME01. The sequence goes on along the minus strand of OZ244973.1, from coordinate 2,381,945 downwards.
GCCCCTTGCAAGATGATCAAGTTCACGTTTGGCGGGGTGCCTTTTTTCGCCTCCTTTGCAAACGTCCGCGCCATACTTACATAAGGAGCCAGTCCCGTGACGGTGCTTAATAGGTAATGATTCGGGTGACCACTTTTCCGGTCAATCTTGAATAATCCCTTCGGACGCCGTCGCATCAGGGTCTCATCGCCGGGGCCCAGTTTGTATAACAACGGGGTCAGTGCGCCTTCGGGCACCAGCTCGAAGAAAAATTCCAGATCGTCTTCCAGGGGGCTGGAGACAATCGAGTAGGGACGCTCGATGGTACGGCTGTTGGTTTCCACCCCCAGCGTGGCATACTGACCGGGATCAAAATTCAGCTTTTCTTCCGATTGGACACGGATCGACCAGAGGTCGGGTGAGTAATCCTTTCGCCAGGTGAGTTTTACTTTTTGATATTTCTCGGCGGCTGTAGCCATTCAGTTCTCAGACTCCTCATTTACTTGGACGGCTCAGCCGCACCGGCCTCAAGCGGGCTTCACCGTAGCTTTCGATTCTGCCAGTTTCGCGGTTTTTGTTCAATCTCCTGTGCGGGTTCAGTACATATGAGACTTGAGTCAGGTGGCCTTCCATGTGGCAAGGTACTCCATTGGCGTCCTCATGTCCAGGGTTCGATGAGGTCGGAGGTGGTTGTAGAAGTGTTGGTAGTCGGCGAGGGCGGCTCCGGCTGCGGCGACGGTGAGTTCGCCGGTGTAGAGGTTCCAGAACTCGACGCGGGCGCTGTCGTTGGCTCGTTCGACGCAGCCATTGAACTGCGGTCGTCGAGGCGGCAGGACAAACTGAGGGATGTCGAGTTGCTGGCAAGCTTGCTCGAACTCGGCCCGGAACTCGGAGCCGCCGTCGACCTGGACGGAATGGAGGGGGAAGGGCAGGTCCTCGATCACGGCTTGCAGGAAACGTCGGGCGTTGCGAGCGGTGGCGCGGGAATAGACACGGGTCACCATGTGCTTGCCGACCGGGGAGACGGCCCGGAACTCCTTGAGTTGGGTGCCATCCAGGGACACTGAGAGGTGATCGATCTGGACGAGTTGGCCGGGTTGGGTGGCCCGGGTGCCGTAGCGCCAGCGTTGGGCGTGGCCCTGGTGGAAGGAGCGGCGCTTTTTCAGCTTGACGCGCCCCCGGCAGAAAGCGCAGGGGCGGATACGACCGAGCCGCACCCCTTTGGCGAGGATGCGGCCAACGGTGGATTCACTGAGATGAATGCCCTGGCGGGCGAGCAGAACCCGTAGAGGTCGCTTGCCCATGAAGGGATAGTGGCGCCGCAAGGTCCAGACTTGGCGCTGCTGGGCTGGCGTCCATTGCCGGGATCGAGTGCGTTGCGGGCGTCGCCTGATCGCTGCCAAGCCGTGCGGGCCACGATTCCGGTAGCGCGCTGCCCAACGGAAGTAGGTGGCTCTCGACCAGCCGATGGCCCGCAGAGCGGTGGGCGCCGAACAGCCTTCACGGCGTAGCTCGTCATACAGTTCGATTTTCTTGAGGCGCTCAATGGCTTGGCGGGGGCAGGTGTCATCCACCGCCCAAGTGCGATAAGATGGGATGTGCAGAGATTGGATCTGCATGGTTCAGGCTCCTTGGGTTTCTGGGTAGAAACGAAAGGCTACCTGAACGGGCGCGGCGTTTGGTCCTGAATTCGGGGCCAGGCGTCGTGCTTTTTGGGGGTGTGAGGGAGGGGGTAGGGGACCCTCAAGGCGCGGTTGCGGCGGGATTTGGGCTGCGCTCGCTACGCTCCCTTCGCCCAAAACCCGCCACGGTTGGCATATCGATCCCTATTCCCTCCAGCATCACCCTCACAGTCTCACATGTATCTGAACCCGGACATCCCCTGCGGGCGAATCGCCCCAATTCTTTTCAGGCTCCGAGGATCGAGGGTTCCGAAGATGTTTCTCACCTGCGGTCCGTCGGGCGCGTAATAGGCGGCCAAATACAGGGCCGCCAACATGGCGAGGCTTCCCACCATCTCACTCGAGGTGGGAATCAACAGCGCCAAGCTCGCACGGCGAACCATGGGGTGGTCCCCGGGGGCATACGGCCATCTTACTTGAAAAACCGCCGGGTGTGTGCCTTGGATTTTCTGAGGAACGTCGTTATCCATGGGGGAAGCCTCGGTTGACACAACGTTTCTGCGGGTGCTAAAAGGAAATAGGAAGTTTTACAGGGGTGTCGATCTTTCCTTTTTCTCCTCACCGGCGGAACCGAGCGCGGTGGTGAAATGAGGTGAGCGTAGCTCAGCCGGTAGAGCGCCAGATTGTGGATCTGGAAGTCGCGGGTTCGAACCCCGTCGCTCACCCCAAATTTTCCATTCATTTCAATGGGTCCATTGCGAAGCCACCTCAGCAACAATCCAGCGATTCTAATCTTTCCGATTGTCTCGACCGATCTCACCTTGTTTTCAGTACGACATGCCTGGGGGACCTGCCATGAATAACGAGCTCAGTTCACTGACGGTCATTTTTACCGAATTTTATTACTGGATCACGATCGTCTTGATGTTCCTGATTCATGTCGGGTTTTGTCTATATGAGGTGGGCGTGTCACGACGAAAGAACATGCTGCACACCCTCATGAAGAACGCCATGCTAATTCCCCTCATCACCGTTACGTTCTTTTTCTTTGGATGGTGGATCTACTTTGCTTTCCAGGACGGACCCGGAATCACCGGTGGATTCAAGGCCGCCCCTTGGGCCGTGCCCTGGAGCGAACTGATGGGAGTGCACATGGGCGGTCAGCCCTACAGAGAAGCGATAACGGCGGAACAGACCCTTGCCTGGGCTCGCCTGAACGGTGTTTTCTGGGGAGCGTTCCTGTTGTTTTCCTGGACGGTTGGGTCGATTTTGTCGGGCGCTGTCATCGAGCGAATCCGCTCGAGCGCTTTTTGGATCTTCGCCGTTCTCCTAGGCTCGGTCACATGGTTGATTGCCGCGGCCTGGGGATGGTCGGATACCGGATGGATGGTAAAACTTCTGGGGTATCACGATGCCTATGCTTCCGGGGTAGTTCACGCGGTGGCAGGAGGATCGGCCTTGGCCATCCTGATCCACTTGGGCCCGAGAACGGGGCGATTCCGTTCGGATGGATCAGCCCGAAACTTCCCTCCGCACAACACCTGGCTGGTAATTATCGGCCTGTTCCTGATCTATACGGGATTTTGGGGTTCTACGCGGCCTGTAACATCCCCATCATGGATATCGACCCGGACGCCGCCCGAACCTTCTTCTCCGCCACGACCATATACCTGACCCCCACGACGCTGAGCGGCGTCAGCTTCAATTTCCTGATGTCGCTCGCAGGTGGGTTGATCGCCGGTTACTATGTCTCCAAGGGCAACCCCTACTGGACGTTTTCCGGCGGTCTTGGGGGCCTTATCGCCGGGTCAGCGGGCAATGATCTGTACCATCCGCTTCAAGCCCACCTTGTGGGAGCCCTGGGGGTCTATTGCATGTACAAATTACACTATTGGGTCGAGCGGCGATTCAAAATCGATGACGCCGTCGGTGCTGTAGCCGTTCACGGTTATACGGCGGTTTTCGGTTTAATCATGGCGGGCTTGTTGCTCTGGGGATATCCGAGTTCTCCCCATTCCGGGTATGCGCCGATCACACCCGTGGGGCAGTTGGTCGGGGCCGTCATTACCTTTTTCCTCCTCGGGTTTTCCCCTGCTATGTCTTGGGGTTTGTCTTGAAAAAGCTGGGGTTGCTCAGAATTCCTTTGGCCGTTGAGTTGGCGGGGATGGATTTCCTCCAGCAGTCGGGCGAGAGCCGGGACGCGCGCGAAGTGGTTGAAGCTGAGGTGCAGGTCTTGCAAAAATAGCCGGAATTTATTTCGAGAGGGCGATCATGCAAACGGGACTTATCGACAATTGGATGGGGAATCCTGCCGACATCGGCCCTATGTATCCGTTGGTTGATTTTGAGGTGCCCTTCTTTTTCGTGTGCCTGGCTCTTTGGATTCTCTATACGATCTGGCAAATTAAATTTGAATACGCACACTTTGTCAGAGAAGAAGAGGAATTAAGAAAATCCGACTGCAAGGCTCTTCGGGAGGCAAACTCGAAGTCGGTGGTCAAGTAACCGATTGTCGCTCCCCATCGCCAGCCGGACCTGTCCCCGTTATGAGGTACGTTTTCTTACTCGGCCGCCACCGCAGGAATGCCCAAACGGAGTGAGGACGCCGCACGACATGATTCCTGGCTCCGTATCGTGCCTGGAGAGATGGGATTTAGTCGGTGGGGAGTGCGGCGGTCTCAAAGAGCTTTTCCGCCGCCACAATTCGTACTTTAGGGATGTCCAGCCAGTAGTGCGCCCAAGCGGCGTCGCGTCGGAGTAATTCGAGCTTGTTCTCCGGGACCGTGTACACCTTCTGTCCGTTTTCCTCTTGGACATCGATCTGGTAGTCAGCGGGCGATTTTCCCCAAGCCGGACGTCCGGCGGCGATCTCTTCCGCCAGCTTCGGGGCGACCTCATCGTCGGTAACAATCACATATTTTAGATTCTCTGACTGAAGGTGCTTCCGGATGGCCGCGTTCATTTCGCCGCAGCTTACACTTTCCACTTTTTCCAGATAATTTTGGAGATAGCCGGGCGTGAGACCATAAAATTCATCGTCCATCCGATAAGCCAGCAGGCGGTGGTTGGTCTCGGCCAGATTCAGGTAGAGCACTTTGGCTTTATTCCTGGCCGCCGAGCACTGATCCTGAGTGAGCCCGACCCGGATGAAATGTTCCAGTTCCCAGGCCATGGCCTTCATTAAATGGTAGGCGTACTCGTGTTGGACGGGCCGAATCCAGATGCTGAAGTACTGGTGGCGCCGGGGACTGTTCGGAGGAGGGAATAGATAGAAAGGGCGCCCTTCGAAGTGTTCGATATACGAATAATCCCCGTAGTTGTAGCCACGTTGGTCGCGGATGACTTGGTAAAGATGCGAGAAGTTGTCGCGATGAGTTCCCAACCAGATATTGGCGACATAGAGCGGCCAATAATCCTTGTCCTTGCGGGTCAGGGGTATCGGGAACCCGGCGTGAAGCCCGGTCGAGATGGCGTTGGGCAAGGCTACGATCAAGGCTTCATGGCCTTTAACCCTGGCCGGCGACTCGATGGGCCGGGGAAGGATAGGGGCAATTTCTGATGGACCTGTAAAATCGAAAGCCGCCCGTATTTGCGCCAGGATTTCTTCCTCGGATGTGCTCACCCCAACTACGATCTTTTCCGGTCGATAGTTCGTATCGTAGAAGCGCCGCACCGTTCCCACGGTGATTTTCTCCAGCCCCTTTTCGGTACCCATGTCCGGATGGGCGTAGGCGGTGCCCTCATGGATAAAGTTGTCCAGAGTTACCAGTCCCAACAGCTCAATCTGTTCAAGCCGTAGGTCGGAACGCAGGCTTTCGGAGATTTCCGCCTTGATGCGGCCCAACTCTTCGGTGGCGAACAATGGTTGAGTCAACATCGGCCCCAGCACGCGCTCGCTAAAGGTTGCCAGCCGCTCCCGAGGTACGGTCATCGAGAAAGTCGTCGTTTCCTTGGAAACCGAGATGCGCGGGTAGGCTCCCTCTCCCCATGGGCGCGTGATTTCGGCCAGTTTCTCCTTCGTCGTGGGATTTTCACGGCTGCCGAACCCTCCTTCGAGGATCATCCTTCCCGTAACCTCGGCCGAACCTTCCAACCCCGGGGAATCCCAGGCAGACCCGGCCGGCACCATGATTTTGATGTGCAACAGGGGAGCGGAACTTTCCATTCCAATGATCTTGGGAAACTTGGCAGGTTGAGCTCCTGTCGTGGTTACGGGAAGGAACGCTAAAAGCAGGGTCCAGATCACCAAGTTGCTTTTTCGCGCGATGGGTTTCATAGCGGCACCGTCTCTACTTTGCGGCAGCTTGCCGAGGAGCCTGATAGGCAAGCGTTAAGATGGCGGAATTTTCCGGGACAAAGTATTTGCGGGCGAACCGTTCGATATCCTGGGGAGTCAATTTCGCCACGGCCTGCAACATTTTCTCGAAGACTTCCGGGTCCCGGTCAAATCGGTAGTACCAGGCGAAGTTTTGCGCCGTGTTCGACGGGCTGGACATAGCGGCCAGGAAATCATAACGGTACTTGCTCTTGAGGGTCTCGAGCTCCTTTCGTGCGCCCTTCTGCCTGGAGTAGCGCTTCAGGTCCTTTACCGCTGTCTGCATATCCTGGATCACGTCGTCGAAGTAGGCCGAACCCTTTGCGGTGTACTGGTGCTTATAGAGCTGGGCGCTCAGTGTCAGCAGGCGATCGTCGAAGCTCTCGAAGCCTCCCGTGCCCTCGGCGAAGGAAAACGAGCTGGCGGTTTTCTTCTCGTAGCGTAGCTTCTTGTAGAGGGGTGCGGCTTCGGCCACCAGCAGTTCATTAAGAATCTGCGCGACCGCCCCTTCCATCGTGCTCGGGCGGAGGGCCGGCATGCGATAGGCAACCCACACCAGGGGTGCTACGTCCGCGTCCCAGGGCACATGCTCGCGCTGTTGTTCACCGGAAGGCCGGCCGGTCGCCTGGATGGGCGGCACCGGCTTGGACTTCCAGTCACGGTAGAACGGTTCCACCTGGGCGAAGATCTCGTCAGCCTTTACGTCTCCGATGACGATCAAAATGGAGTTATTGGGCCGGTAATAGGTGTCGTAAAACTCGAGCGCAGCTTGGTATTCGTTGGGCATATCCAGGACGTCTTCATAGGTTCCGATGGTTGTGTGCCCATAAGGATGATGGGGGAAGAGAAGGGCCAACATCCTTTCGCTCAATTTCAGCGAAGGAAAGGAGGCATTCCGGCGGTACTCGCCCAATACGGCCCCCGCTTCAGTCTTGAAGACTTTTTCGTCAAAATCGAGTTTCGTAAACCGCGAGGACTCCAATTCCATGAGTCCCGCCAACTCTTTTTCTCCGGCAGGTCTTCGGGTCAAGTTGGCGGTGAAGGTGAGGGGGTGGTAATAGGTGACGTCGAACCAGGTCCAGGCGTTATTGTGAGTCCCAAGCTGAGTCATCCTGCGGGTGTAGCCGCCCGGTTCGTCCGCAAACCGGTGGCGAAACAGGATGTGCTCGAACAGGTGCGCCAGGCCGGTCTTACCCGGTTCGGTCTCATTCCTGGCTCCGGCTAAAACCAGGGTGTTATAGCTGAGCACATCCTTGAACTCAGGGGTTTCGATGACGACGATGTCCAGGCCGTTCGCGAGCGTCTTTTTGTGAATCGGGTAGGGGAACACTTTGCCTGCGGTCCGGTCAGCGGCCGTGGCCCCATCGGTTCCCAAAGCGAATAGCAAAAGCAGGCTGAGCGTCACCGTATGCTGGATCATGCCGTGCTCCTCAGGAAGAGTTGGGCCATCTTGAAATCATCTTATCCTTAGATCATGAAGAGGCCAGCATAACATCTTGACCTATCGGTGACAACGAAGCCCCAGGAGACAATGCAAGAATTGACAAAATACGAGTGTGCGGTGTAGGCTTTGCCCCTCAACGAGTTATGAACGGAATTGGGAACGTCTTTCCGTGGGGAGCTACCCCTCATTGTCTGGGTCGAACCGATAAACCAGCCGACCTTTTGACGATCAGCGATTAGAGACTATGGACTTTTTGTCATGTGACGTGCTGATAATCGGTGGTGGTGGGGCCGGCCTGCGGGCCGCCATCGCGGCTGCCGAGGCCAATCCTCGGCTCGACATCGGAGTGATCTCCAAGGTTTACCCCATGCGCAGCCATACCGTCTCGGCTGAGGGCGGGTCGGCAGCGGTCATCAAGTCCAATGACAGCCTCGAGCACCATGCCTATGACACCGTTTCCGGCGGCGACTGGCTCTGTGACCAGGATGCGGTGGAGGTGTTCGTCAACGAAGCACCCGACGAACTCATGCAACTCGAGCATTGGGGATGCCCCTGGAGCCGGGAACCGGATGGCAGCGTTGCGGTCCGGCCGTTCGGAGGCATGAAGATCCAGCGGACTTGGTTCGCTGCCGATAAGACCGGCTTCCACATGCTCCATGCCTTGTTTCAAACCACCTTGAAATACCAAGGCATCCGGCGTTTCGACGAATATTTCGTCACCAAGCTGCTTGTGGACGAGGGGCGGTGCCAGGGCGCGGTGGCCATCGAGCTTGCCTCGGGTAGAATCGTCACCATTGGCGCCAAAGCCGTTATCCTGGCCACCGGAGGCGCCGGAAAGATTTTTGCTTTTACCACCAACGCCAACATCAAAAACGGCGACGGCATGGCGCTGGCCTACCGCGAAGGCGTGCCGCTCAAGGACATGGAGTTCGTCCAATATCATCCCACCGGACTTCCCTTTACCGGGATTTTGATTACGGAGGCTTCGCGCGCCGAAGGCGGTTGGATGCTCAACAAGGACGGGTATCGTTACCTCCAGGATTATGACCTGGGGAAACCCGAACCGAAGCCGGTCCTTCGTTCGATGGAGCTGGGGCCGCGGGACCGGCTCTCGCAGGCCTTTATGCAGGAACAGGAAAAGGGCCGCACTATGGAAGGGCCCTACGGCCACTACGTTCACCTGGACCTTCGGCACCTGGGTGAAGAGTTGATCGACCGAAAGCTTCCTTTCGTGCGGGAGTTGTGCAAGAAGTATGCCAACCTGGATCCCGTTCAAGAGATGATCCCGGTAAGACCGGTGGTCCACTACATGATGGGTGGTGTCCATACCGACCTTTGCGGGGCAACGCCTTTACGGGGGCTCTATGCCGCCGGGGAAGCCGCGTGCGTGAGCATCAACGGTGCGAACCGACTGGGCTCGAACTCGCTGACCGAATTACTGGTCTTTGGGACTCGATCCGGCAAGGCTTCCGCCGCCTTTGCCGCCGAGCAGCAGACCCAGAGCCCTGACATCATCCCCCAGGCCGAGGATGAACGGAGGCGCCTGGAGGAAAATTTCCTCCACAAGCGCGGCGGTAAAGAGAAAATTGCCACGTTGCGCGAGGAGATGCAGAAGACCATGGAGGAGAGCGCCGGCATTTATCGGTCGGAGGCCACCCTTCGACAGGGAGCCGAAAAGTTGCGCGCCCTTCAGGAACGGTTTAAGAATGTCGCCATCGAGGACCCGAGCCGCACCTTCAATACCGAACTCATTTCGGCCCTGGAACTATCCTATATGCTGGATTTGTCCGAAGCGGTGATCCAGTCCGCGCAACAACGCACCGAATCGCGCGGGTCCCACCAGCGAAAGGATTATCCGCAGCGGGACGATAAAAACTTCTTGGCTCATTCGATGGCCTACCAACAGAAGGGGGAGCTTCCCCGGATTGAATTTTTGCCGGTTACAATTACCCGATGGCCGCCGGGCAAGCGGGTCTATGGAAAATAAACCATGCAAACTACGGTAACACTCCAGGTCACGCGGTATAGACCGGAACAGGAATCGGAACCTATCTTCCAGGACTACCAGGTCCCGTATCACGAGGAATGGGTGGTTCTCGACGCGCTCAACTACATCAAGAATCAGTTGGACGGGACCCTCTCCTACCGGTGGTCGTGCCGGATGGGGGTCTGCGGCAGTTGCGGGATGATGGTGAACGGAAAGCCTATGCTGACCTGCGCGATCTTCCTGACCGACTATATGCCCGGACCCATTCGTGTCGAGCCTTTGCAGTTTTTCCCCGTCGTGCGCGACCTGGTGGTGGATATGACCGACTTCATGCAGAAGCTGGAGAAGGTGAAGCCCTGGCTGATCCGCAAACAGGAAAAGCCGCTCCAGGAAGGCGAATATCGGCAAACGCCCGCCCAATTGGAAATATACCGGCAATTCAGCATGTGCATCAACTGCACGCTCTGCTACGCGGCCTGCCCGGTTTATGGATTGGAGCCGGAATTTATCGGCCCGGCGGCCATTGCTCTGGCGCAACGCTATAACCTCGACTCGCGCGACCAAGGCCTGGAGGAGCGGGAAGATATCCTCTCCGAGCACGAGGGGATGTGGGGCTGTACCTTTGTGGGGGAGTGCACGAAAGTCTGTCCCAAGCACGTCGATCCGGCCGGCGCGATCCAGCAATACAAACTCCAAAGCACTGCGCGCTGGTTCAAATCCATGCTTCTCCCGTGGGGATCGAAATGAACACCCGGCCCGGATACACGCCCTTCCATCCCCGCTGGTACCGTCGCCGTGTGCCGCTGCTGTGGTGGCTTTCGAGCGGGTCCTATACGAGATTCATCGTTCGCGAGTTCACCTGCGTTTTTGTGGGCATCTTCGCCCTAGGGGTGCTCCTGGGTATCCGCGCCGTTTATCAGGGTCCTGAGGCTTATGCGGAATTCCTGGGACGAATGAGAAGCCCGCTTTTTCTTGCCCTCAATATCCTGGGGCTGCTCTTTGTGGTCTATCACTCGATTACGTGGTTCCATTTGACGCCGAAGGCGATGGTGGTGCGGTTCGGCGACAAGCGCGTCCCGGACTCCCTGGTGGTGGCGATGCACTACCTGGCCTGGATCGTCCTATCGGCGGCGGTGACCTGGATTTCGGTGGGAGGATAGATGCGGCGGTCGATGACTCCCTTCTTGTGGACTCTATTCAGCGCGGGCGGCATGGTTTCGGCGCTGCTGTTTCCGGTCCACATTTTCTTGACCGGAATCGCTTATCCCCTGGATTGGATGGCGGCTCCGAGCTATGCCACTCTGGTTGAGCTGGCTGAGCATCCTCTCACGCGGCTTTACCTGTTCGCCTTAATCTCCTTTCCACTGTTTCACTGGGCACACCGTTTCCGCTACACGCTCCACGACGCCTTCCAACTGAAACACCTCGGCGGGTTTATCGCGGTGGTCTGCTATGGGAGCGCACTGGTAGGAACCGTCGCTGCGGCGCGCCTCCTCTGGACTGTCCCCTAGTGTACTGTCCCGGAAATATATGAGCAAAGTCGTTCGACCTTAGCGAGGATGGATTCGGCCGTGGCGGTCCAGACGAAAGGACTGGTGTTGGCGTTGTAATGTTCGACGAAGCGCTCGATGTTACGGACGAGAGCCTTGACGCTGGAGAAGGAACCTCGGCGAATGGCCTTCTGGGTAATGATGCCGAACCAGCGTTCGACTTGGTTGAGCCAGGACGCATAGGTTGGGGTGAAATGAACGTGGTAGCGGGGACGCCGAGCGAGCCAAGCGCGGACTTTGGGATGTTTGTGAGTAGCGTAGTTATCGACGATGAGATGGACGTCGAGGTTGTGCGGCACACTGCCGTCGATCTGACGCAGGAAAGTGAGGAACTCCTGATGACGGTGTCGCGGTTTACAGCGGGTGATGACTCTCCCGGTGGCCACATCGAGAGCCGCGAACAGAGTGGTCGTGCCGTGACGTTTGTAATCATGGGTGACGCCTTCGACGTAGCCGAGGCCCATGGGGAGAACGGGCTGAGTTCGCTGAAGAGCTTGAACCTGGGTCTTCTCATCGACCGAGAGCACCACGGCGTGGTCCGGGGGATTGAGGTAGAGACCGACGATGTCGCGGACTTTCTCGACGAAGAACGGGTCGTTGGAAATCTTGAAATGCCGCTGGCGATGCGGCTGGACGCCGAACAGATCGAACCACCGCTGGACCGTGCTCTTTGAGACTCCCGTGTGTTCCGCCATGGAACGCACGCTCCAGTGCGAACGATCGGGAGGTTCGGTTTGCAGGGCCGTGTTGATGACTTCCGCAACACGTTCATCCTCATGCGTGCGGGGGCGTCCGGGACGCAGTTCATCGTGTAGTCCGGGGATTCCATGTTCACGATAGCGCTTTCGCCACTTGCCCACGGTCGTATTGGTGACACCCAGACGCCGGGCCACGGTAGAGCCGGGAACGCCTTCGGCGCAGGCCAGCACAATCTGGGCCCTCAGCACCAGACTATGCGGCAAGGTTCGGGAGCGGGCGAGGCTCCCCAGTTCCGATTCCTCACTCTCACTGAGAGTGAGGGGAGTAACGGGGCGACCGCGTGGCATGGGCATACCTCCAGAGGCCAAAGGTTGCCCATTAATATATCGCTTATTACCGGGACAGTACACTAGCGGCTGCTTCATAAATCCTTACCGTCAGTAGCCTTGGGGGGATGGGTTGGATCGTCCTCTATTTCATTTTTTTCGCGCGAAGCTATTGTAAATGGTTTCAATCCAACGATCAGTGGAGATGAATCCGCTCCCCCACGTCTTCCACGTCTCGGCGACGCCTTCCGTCCGGATCTGCTCCAGGCTTTTACCGGCCTGCATTTTCCGCCGGACGGTCTGAGTGGTTTCCGTGAGCATGCGATGATAAGTTTTCAGATCGGTGAGCTTCGAAACGGGACCGTGTCCCGGGATCAGGATGACGTCGGCTGGCAAGCGGGCAATGATCTCCGCAATATTTTTTGTCAGGCCCTCCACGTCGCCGCCGCTGGCCAAATCGACAAAGGGAAAACGTCCGGCAAAGAAATCGTCACCCAGGTGGACCACGTTGGACCGGGTGAAAAAGACCACCGTGTCGCCGTCAGTGTGCCCGTGAGGGAAGTGAACGGCCTTGATTTCCTCGCCATTGAAGTGGACCGACAGGGATTCATCGAATGTAATCACCGGCCAGGCGGCTTGAGGGGAGGGAGGGGAATTGCGGCCGGGCGCCTTCAGTTCTCCGGTGAGGCGTCTGCGAACGTTGCTGTGCGCGATGATAGGGGCTTCCGGGCCGAAGACGACGTTGCCGCCCGTGTGATCGCCGTGCCAATGAGTGTTGAGGACGAACTTGAGTTTTCCTCCGCCGACACCCCGGAGCGCGGCACGAATTTTGTCCGCCAGCGGTGCGAACTTGTCATCGACGATCAGGATGCCGTCGGCGCCCACCGAAACGCCGACATTGCCCCCGGTACCGTTGAGCATGTATAGATTGCCTTTTACATGGCTGGCTTTGACTTCGACCTGGGAGAAATCCCGTTGGGCCGCTACCCGGCTGGTTGCACTGAGAACGAGAATAGAAAGAAGCGCAAATTGAACCGCATGTTTCATAAGGCATTGCCTCCTGCGAGTGATGCGCCGCCGAAAACCGGCGGCGCGGAATGCAGAATCAAAAGATTTGTCCGAACATATCCCTTTTCGGCTATGTCCGTCAACGTTCCTGGGACCCGGGGTATTGTACAGGTGCTCTGAACCGTATAGGCTCTGATCTTGCCCCGCCGGAACAGGGAGCGCGAATTCGGCCGCAAGGGTTGACAAAATAGGCTGCCTGGTTCCGCATCAATCCATTAGCAGGCCATTACCAGGAAGGAGCATTCTTCCATGAAGCGACGTGAACTTATCAAGACCATATTCGCTGCCGGGGGTGCGGTGGCTTTACCTTCGCTGAGGAGCATGGAGACCAAAGCCGCTGCGGCCTACCATCTTCGGTACGCTCCTCGTCTCGATTTTCTGGCCCAGGAGCTCACCATACCTGAGAGACTCGACGTGTTTGCCGAGCACGGTTTCCGCGCCACCGAATACAACGGTCTTATGAACCACTCCCTCAAGGAAGTGGAACAGATCCGCAAAAAGATGGACAGCCTCGGCATGGAACTGGGCATCTTTGTCGCCAACCCCGAGGGGTGGGAGACGGCCGGCTTGGTCGATCCCGCCCAACATGCGGCCTTTCTCAAACAACTCGACCAAGCTCTTCGGTACCACAAGGTGGTCGGGAACCGGTCCTGTACGGTCATCACGGGCCCGGCCCTGGTGGGAGTGCCGCGAGGCATTCAACGCATCAACGTGATGGAAGGGCTCCGCCGCGCCGCCGATGTTCTGGAGAAAACCGACCTGACGATCGTGGTCGAGCCATTGAACGAATGGGTGGATCATGCCGGGTATTTCCTGGTTCGCTCGGATGAGGCGGCCGAGATCATGGCGGCGGTCGGCAGCTCCCATGTGAAGATTCTCTTTGACATCTATCACCAGCAGATTTCCGAAGGCAACCTGATCAACAATATTCGAAACCACTATCCATACATCGGTTATTTTCAGGTGGGCGACGTTCCGGGCCGCAAAGAACCCGGCACCGGAGAAGTCAACTGGCGAAACGTCTTCAAGGCCGTCTATGAGATGGGTTATCGCGGGATCGTGGGTATGGAACACGGGCTTTCCGTTCCGGGCAAGAAGGGCTTGCTGAAATGCTTTGCGGAATACGGAAAGGCTGATGCCTGGTAAGGTGAGCGCGAGAATTTACAGGGTTGAGACCGATGGCCTGGCTACGGCAGGAGTGGCGCGAAGATGACCGGGCCGTTCGTTCTTTGAGCGGCGTGCGTTACAGGCCCAAGTGTCCTATTTCTCCTCTCTTTTTGATTTCCTGCGATCATCGTTTTTTTCGTAACGAAATACTTGCTGATTCCGGTCCGATTCGGCCCCCCTGAAACCAACTCCACTGCTTCTACCCTCGGTTCGGTTTCTGTGCCAGAATAGGGGCGAATTGTAAATTCCACGGCAAGTCTCTGCCGGCCTTGCCGGAGGCAGGTGAGATTTACGCAAGATCGGTAGAGTTCACTGCCTTGCGTGGATGAGAGGATTTCTTTATGAAAGCAGTTCCGACCTTCTTGCTATTTCTTCCTTTGGCTGCTGTCGGTGCCTACGCTGCGGATCGGGTGACGGGCAAATCCTTTGCGACGCGATCCGAGGTGATCGCCCGCCATGGAATGGCCGCCACCAGCCAGCCGCTGGCTACGCAGGCGGCCCTTGACATTCTGAAACAGGGAGGCAATGCGGTCGATGCCGCCATTGCCGCCAACGCAGTCCTTGCCTTGACGGAGCCTACCGGCTGCGGTCTGGGAGGCGATCTGTTCGCTATCGTTTGGCATCAGAAAACCCAAAAGCTGTATGGGCTCAACGGCAGCGGCCGCTCCCCTCATTCACTCACTCGGGAGCATTTCAAGAAATTGGGACTGACCCGTATCCCCAGTCATGGTCCGCTGCCGGTCACGGTACCGGGAGCGGTGGACGGCTGGTTCGAGTTGCACCGGAAGTTCGGGAAGTTATCCATGCAGGATATTCTTGCCCCGGCCATCGGCTATGCCCGACAAGGTTTTCCTCTCACCGAAGTGATCGCTGCGGCCTGGCAAGGGAATGCGCCGATCCTTGCGGATTGGCCCGGATTTAAGGAGACGTTCATGCCCGGAGGGAGGGCTCCCCAAAAAGGCGAAATCTTTCGCAACCCAGGACTGGCCGGGACGCTTGCGAAGATCGCGCAGGGCGGGCGGGATGCCTTTTACAAGGGTGAGACTGCCGTCACCATAGAAAAATACGTCCAGCGTGTCGGCGGTTTTCTCTCCGCCCGCGACTTGGCGGAGCACACTTCCGAGTGGGTCGAGCCGGTTTCCACGAACTATCGGGGCTTTGACGTCTGGGAGTTGCCGCCCAACGGGCAGGGCATTGCCGCCCTGCAGATTTTGAACATCCTGGAAGCGTATGACGTCCGCGGTATGGGCTTCGGTAGCAAGAAGTACGCTCACCTTTTTTTGGAAGCCAAAAAACTTGCCTTTGAGGACCGCGCCAAATTCTACGCGGACCCGAAGTTCAACCGGATTCCCGTGCAGGAGTTGATCTCGAAGGAATATGCGGCCGGAAGGCGGAAGCTGATCGACCCCGACCGGGCTCAGAAGCGATATGACGCGGGCAATCCTGCCCTCCTGGCCGGCGACACGATTTATCTCACCACTGCCGACTCGGACGGAAACATGGTTTCCTTGATTCAAAGCAACTATCGCGGTCTGGGCTCCGGGCTGACGCCCGACGGGCTCGGTTTTGTCCTGCAGGACCGGGGCGAGCTGTTCAATCTTGAAGAGGGGCATTTCAACAGCTATGCACCTCACAAGCGGCCCTTTCACACCATCATTCCGGCTTTTATCACCCAGGACGGAAAACCCTTTATGAGCTTCGGCGTTATGGGCGGACTGGCTCAACCGCAGATGCACGTTCAGATGGTGATCAATATCGTCGATTTCGACATGAACATTCAGGAGGCGGGCGATGCACCCCGGATGCTGCACGTAGGCTCCTCGCAGCCCACGGGAGAAAAGATGACGGACGGCGGTACGGTTTACCTGGAGACAGGATTTTCGAGTGAGGTGGTGCGGGATTTGAGAAAAATGGGCCACAAAGTCGATCTGGGCGGGGGTGGATTCGGTGGCTATCAGGCCATCAAGTATGACGGGAAGAACAAGGTTTACTATGGCGCCTCGGAGTCGCGCAAGGACGGCCATGCGGCAGGGTATTGACGGTTCCATTCCGTGTAAGAATTAGGGGGTGGAGGCAGGTGACGAAAACTTCTTCCGGATCGGGGCAGCATGCGGGCGGGGGTCCGGCCAGTAAACAGCCCGTGATTCCAGAGCCTACCTATGGCGAACGCGCGCGCACGCTGGCCTACCTGGGCCGCCTCGGCAGCCTTTCAACCCATTCTCGGAAGCAGCCTGGCTGGCCGTTCGGATCGGTCATGCCCTACGCGCTCGACGCGGGTGGCTGTCCGATCTTTCTCATCAGCAGCATGGCCATGCACACGCAGAACATTGCCGGCGACGCCCGGGCCGGCCTGCTGATTACCCAACTCGATACGGAGAGCGACCCGCTGGGCGCTTCTCGGGTTACTCTCCTCGGAAACGTCTTGAAGGTCCCGGACACCGAAAGGGGGTCGGTGAGGGAAGTTTACTTGGCCCGTCACAAGAATGCCGGATACTGGGTCGATTTTGACGACTTTGCCTTCTACAGGATGGAAGTTGTCGATGTCTATTTCGTGGGTGGCTTTGGAGTGATGGGCTGGGTTTCGGCAGAGTATTATCTGGGCGCGGAGCCTGATCCGCTGGTTGACTCGGCTCCGGGAATCCTCCGCCATGTCAATGCCGATCATGCCGATGCGTTGCTTCTGATGGTGCGGGTCTTTGCCGCGATCGAGACCGAGGAGGCTGCGATGACCTCGGTGGACCGCCTCGGTTTCCAGGTTCGCCTCAAATCGGGGGACCGTGTTCATGGCACTCGCATCGCGTTTCCCCGCGAGGTGAGGAGTCCCGAACAGGTAAGAGCCGCAATGGTCGAAATGGTCGGCCAAGCCAGAGTCAAAGCGCCAAAATCCAAAGGTGCAACGCCCGGGAAAGCAGAGGAAAGCACCAAGACGAGAGAGTGAAGTCAGAGGAAGTAACCGACTTTTTCCATGATCCTATGGTTCCTGGGTTTCCTTTGTTAACCCATGACCTCGGAATGGCAGCGGGCGAACTCCACCAGGCGATTTTCTGCCCAGAAGTGGTCTTCACGGTTTGATCTTCGGCCGATAAAGCCTCCGTGCCCGCCGTGCCGGGGAGCCAGCAGTGTGATGTTTGGATTTCCCGTCAGCTTGGCATCCTGAAATGGCTCGAAAGGAATGAGCGGATCATCCTGAGCGGTGATGACCAGCGTGGGGATTTGGATGTTTTCGATCACGCGCAATGAGGCGGCACGACGGTAGTAGTTCTCAGCGTTCCCATAGCCTCCGTGCGGGGCGGTGTAGAGATCGTCGAACTCCCGCACGGTGTGCGCCCTCTCCAACTCGTCGGTGCTGTAGCGTTGGGGGAAGAGGCGCACCTTGCGGCGGAGCCGGGCCTTCAAACTTTGCAAAAAATGAATTTGGTAGAGAAAATTGGCGGGTTCTTCAAGCCGGTCGGCGGCCAATCCCAGCTCGATGGGCGGAGAGACGACCGCAACGCTCCTCACCTGCACGGGAGCCGCAGTGCCCCACTCTCCGGCCAGCTTCAGCATGACGTTCGCTCCCAACGAGTAGGCGGCCAGGTGGACTTCTGACAGAGACTCCGCATCCAATAGGTAATCCACCACGCGATGCAAATCTTCCGAGACGCCGGCATTGTAAAGCAAGGGGGTCAACGCCTCCGTACCTCCGCAGTTGCGAAGATTCATCCGCACCGCGTTGAAACCCACGCGGTAAGCCTTCGCGGCTGTTCCCAGCATGTAGTGGGAGCGGGCTGAACCTTCCAGCCCGTGGAGGAGAAGCAACGTGGGGGAGCGTCGTCGATCTTGCTGCCAGTTACACTCGAGAAGAAGCCGGCTGTCCGGTTTGACTTCGACCCGTCGCAGTTCTGCTTTCGGCAACGGTGGGAACCGACGGGGCAGGGCGGTCGCCAGCGTTTGCAGGTGGGAATTTCTTAGCCAGCAGAGCGGCACAAACGCCTGCGCGGGAGAAAAGAACGGCCGGTGGGTTGGTGCCGCGCGATTTGCCGACTTCTCTGTCTCCCGTTGCATAGAGTGCTAACCCTATACTAAAAAAGTCGCAGAAGAGTGTATCGGGAAAACTTTGTCACCGGCTGGGAAGCAGAGCATCCTGCGTATATACTAAGCAGACGAATCCACGTCACTCTCGTGGGAGTTTTCTTGCGGGGATGGCTTTATTGTCGGAGGGGATAGGCAATGAGTTTAGAAACCTGGTTTCGGTCGCGTGTCGCATTGATCCTGGCCGCAGTCTTATTGCCTCCTTTGGGCCTGCTGATGCTGTGCTACCGACCCGGCACCGGAATCCTCAAAAAGATTCTCGCGACACTTCCCATAGCCGTTTTCGGAATCATCCACCTTCACCTGTTTTTTGGCCTGCGGATGCAAGTGGACGGCAGCGGGATGTCGCCGATTTTCTATTTTCACAAGCCGGAGTCGCACTTTGCCGAGCTGGAACGGATTCGCACCGAACAGGAGGAATCCCCGGGACAAGTCCGGCCTTCGGCTCGTGTCGAAGCGGTGTCGGCGTCGCCCCAAAGTGTAATCGGCAATATCGCATCAACCCCACCTCCCCAGGCTTCCTCTCCTCCTGGGCCTTACTGGACCGACTTTCGTGGACCCAACCGCGACGGCCACTACCGAGAGATGAAGATCCTCACCGACTGGCCTTCCGACGGGTTGACCGAGCTGTGGCGTCAGCGGGTGGGAGGCGGCTACGCTTCGATGGTGATCGCCCAGGGAAAGGCTTTTACGATCGAGCAGCGCCGGGACCGGGAAGTGGTCGCCGCCTATGACATCGGGACCGGACGCGAAGTTTGGACGAATTCATGGCCGGCGCATTTTCAGGAGTCGATGGGTGGCGACGGGCCTCGGGCTACGCCGACCTGGCATGAAGGCTTCCTCTATGCTCTGGGCGCTACGGGTGAATTCCGCCGCCTCGATGCCGAGACGGGAAAGGTGAGCTGGGGACTCAACATCCTCCGCGACAACGGAGCCGGGAATATTACCTGGGGCATGTCCGCCTCGCCATTGATTGTGGACGACAAAGTCATCGTGCTGCCGGGAGGCGCTTCCGGAAGCTCGGTGGTCGCCTATGATAAGGAGAGCGGGAAGCCGGTTTGGAAATCCTTGAGCGACAAGACATCTTATACCTCGCCGATGGTGGTGACTCTGGCAGGACGGCGGCAGCTTATTGTGGTCAGCGCGCGTCGCGTCGCGGGGCTTACCGTCGCGGACGGCACCCTGCTTTGGGATTACCCTTGGGAAACCCAATATGATATCAATGTCGCCCAGCCCCTTATCCTCGGCGAAAATCGCTTTTTTATCTCTGCCGGCTACGGCCACGGGGCCGCGGTGGTGGAGGTGAGCAAGACCCAGCAGGGTTATGCCGCTCGGAAAATTTGGGGAAATATCCAGATCAAGAACAAGTTTACCAGCTCAGTCCTGCATGAAGGGCATGTCTATGGCCTGGATGAAAGGATTCTGGTGTGTGTCGATTCCGCTACGGGCGAGCGCAAGTGGAAGAGTGGCCGCTACGGGTTCGGCCAGCTCGTTCTTGCGGACGGTCATCTGATTGTGCTGAGCGAACGAGGAGAACTTGCGCTGGTGAAAGCTACGCCAGAGCGGCACATTGAGCTCGCCCGTTTTCCCGCCATCCAGGGAAAGACGTGGAACCACCCGGCGATCTCCGGCGGATGGCTCCTGGTTCGCAACACGACCGAGATGGCTTGCTACAAGATCGCCTCCCCGTAATATGAGTTTCTGTGCACCGGAAAGCGTTCAAGCTCTGAGCCGGTATCCTTTTCGCGCTTACGGATGGCTGGGAAGGGAAGGTATGGTTAGCCCCGATGGGCGATCAGGACAAATTGTCGATTCACTATCTGGCGGACCAGGTTGATCTGATTCCTACCCTTGCGGAATGGTTTTATCAGCAGTGGTCCTATCTCAATCCCGGGGACTCGATTCCGAAACGGGTGGAGAGGCTTCAGAAGCGATGTCACCGGGGAGAGATTCCCACCACCTTCGTCGGTCTGGTCCAGGGCCGTCTCGTCGGCTCTGCATCCCTGATTGCAAGTGATATGGATTCCCATCCGGAGCTTACGCCCTGGCTGGCCAGCGTATTTGTGGCTCCGGAATACCGTAAGCGAGGCTTTGGAAGTTCACTGGTCCGGCGCGTGATGGACGAAGCCCGGCGCTTGGAAATCCCCACTCTCTATCTGTTCACCCCGGACCGCGAGACCCTCTATTCCCGACTCGGCTGGCGGCTGCGCGCACGCGAAACCTATCGCGTCGAACGAGTCGCACTTATGGAAATCCACCTTCGCTAGGCATCTTTCGGCTCGACAGGTCTCTGAATCCTTGGGTCGTGTAGAGTGCCCTGACGTTTCCTATCAAACTGCGGTGATAGGAATGGTGGCGGTGGCGTAGGCAGAATTTGCCGGTCCGGTCCTCCTAATATAAACGGACAACTCAGGTTGGCCCGAGGGGAAGTGAACGCGGTTGAGGGTTGACCGTTGCAGCCGCCTCCGCCCAGCCATCCCCGGAAGGTATATATCCAAGGCTATATCGATTGAGGAATTGTTCTCGGCGGATGTATTGAGGTAAGCTACCCGTTACCAGTCCCATTCAACCCGCTTCTTACCGGGAAGTAAAACGAGAGAGGAACCTGTCATGCAATGGAGAAGTATCACGATTTTCCGTCAAGTGGCGCTGATTAGCCTGGTCGTTGTAATTCTGGTATTTCTGTACTCATTCCCGACGCAGCAACTTCCGGCGAAGTCTCCCAACCGGATCAATAAAGCGATTGAATTGCTCGAGCGAGGCCAACCCATCTATTACGCGGGGGTGGGCGCCGCCGATAAGAATTTTGCCGGCGGGAAGAGGTTGGCTCAGACTTGGGCCGACTATCTTACCTACGACATGGAACACAGCCCCCTCAACGTAACCGAACTGGCTGAGTTCATGCGGGGCTTGGTGGCGGGAGGACCTACGAAGAGCGGCCATCGGACGCCGGCGGTTATCGTTACTTTACCCATGGACGGAGACGATGAACTCACCCTGCGCGCCAATTCCTGGATCATCAAGCAGGTTCTGGCCACGGGAGTGCACGGACTCCTGTTATGTCATGCCCAGACACCGGGTGCCGCAAAGCAGTTCGTGGAAGCGGCGCGCTACCCGGGCCAACCGGGAAGCAATCAGGACGGACTGGGGGAGGGGCGCCGTGGCTCGGGAGGCCAAGGTTCAGCAGCCCAAATCTGGGGAATATCGGTGAAGGAGTATTTGCAGCGCGCCGACGTGTGGCCGTTGAACCCGAAAGGGGAAATCATGCTGGGCCTCAAGATTGAGGACAAGATCGCGCTGGCGCGCGCGGAAAAGACCGCCGCAGTGCCCGGAATCGCCTTTGCGGAGTGGGGGCCGGGGGATATGTCGCTTTCGCTCGGCGTGGGCACCCACGACCCACCCTATCCACCGTCAATGAAGGCTGCGCAAGAACGGGTCCTGGCCGCCTGTAAGGCGAACGGACTCGCCTTTCTGAACACGGTCCGTGAACACGACGTCGTCCAATTGCTGCAGAAAGGGGTGATGATCGGTTCCGCAGACGAGGCCGCGGCTCGCGCCGGGCGTTTACACACCAAAAGGAAGATGCCGTGGTGAGAAGGATGCAACGCCATGAGCTTCGCTAGATGATTCCAAGCCTCCCCAAGTCGGCGGAAAAGGCTTCGGCAGCAGCGGTCGAACGCCCCTCAGGCGTCCGCCATTGGGTGTTGACGCTACTGGTCCTGCTCTACGGGCTGGCTTATCTGGATCGGGTAGGCATCTCCGTCGCGGCTCCGGCGTTGCAACAGGAATTCGGGTTTGACAAGTCCGTCATGGGATTTGTCTTTGCGGCTTTCTCACTTTCCTACGCGCTCTTCCAGATTCCTACCGGCTGGCTGGCCGACCGGGTCGGGGCCCGGCGGGTGCTGGTGGTCCTGGTCGCATGGTGGTCTCTTTTTTCGGCCGTGACGGGTGCTGTTTGGAACGTCGTCTCTCTGATCGTGGTCCGATTCCTGTTCGGAATGGGGGAGGCGGGAGCTTTCCCGACGGCCAGCCGGGCCGTCGCGCGCTGGATGCCGGTCAGTGAAAGAGGGTTCGCGCAAGGAATCACCCATACAGGGGCGAGATTGGCGGGGTCCCTGACGCAACCTTTGACGGCTTTTTTAATTCAGCAGTTGGGGTGGCGAGTCACTTTCGGTATCTTTGGGTTCGTGGGTCTTCCCTGGATTGCGATTTGGTGGTTCTTTTTTCGGGATGAACCGGCGCAGCACCCGCGAGTGAACGCCCTCGAGCTGGCTAAGATTCAGGCGGGGAAGACAAGCGACCCGGTCCGCTCACCTGCGATGGGCGAGCCCGCCTCCTCGTCCTGGAAGTCCCTGGCGTCCAGCCGGAGCCTTTTGGTGCTTTCCTTGGCTTACGCTTGTTACGGTTTCGTATTGCCTTTCTTTCTGTTCTGGATGCCTCAGTACTGGATCAGCGAGCACGGTGTCAGTCTGTTGATGGCCGGTTCGCTCTCGGGGTTGCTGCTTTTTACCGGCGCCTTGACGAATGCTCTCGGGGGGTGGATTTCTGACCGCCTGTTCCGGCGCACGGGAAGGCTCCGAGCCAGCCGCCGGTGGGTGGCGATTCCTGCCTTTTGCGTGGCCGGAATCGGCATGGCCGGCGGCGGAATGTCGAGTTCTCCCGTATTCTCATTTGTTTTCCTCCTGCTGGCGTTGGCCGCTATCGAGCTAACGACGGGAGTTTCCTGGGCGGTAGCCCTGGACCTGGGACGCCACCAAGCCGGGACGGCCTCTGCGATCATGAATACCTTCGGAAATTTGGGAGCCACCGTTTCGCCGATCGTTTTCGGCCTCATGGTGGATCACCTCCAGTCTTGGACCGCCCCGCTCTTCCTGGCAGCGATTTTGTGTTTGCTTTCGGCCATTTTCTGGGCGAAAATCGACCCCGAGGAGAATCCTTTTGTAACCCCTAAGGTGACAGCATGTTGATCAGCGAAACCAAGTGCGTCGCGTGCGGCAACTGTATTCCCATCTGCCCTGTGGGCGCCATCCACATTGATTCGAGAAGGAACCGCGCCACTGTGAATCAGGACGAATGCGTCGAGTGCTACACTTGTTTCCGGGGCATGAGCGTGGAGCACCTGAACCCCTGGATGGTGAGGACGATTCGTGGCCTTCTGAAGTTGGTGCGGTTGCGCTTTGAGCCGGAGCCGGACGTCTGCCCCACCGCGGCGATTGAGCCGCAGGAACTTACCTGGCCCCGGGTGGTGCGCCGGGCGTTCAGCGACCCGCTGGTGAGCCATGAAAGCACCGGCGTCCACGGGCGCGGAACCGAGGAGGTGAAGACCAACGACGTTACCGGGCGGGTGAAGGAAGGCGAGGCCGGATTTACGGTGGAGTTCGGGCGACCTTCGATCGGAGTACGTTTTCGTGATATTCAACTCGTAACGCGGGCTTTAGCCAAAATGGGACTCCAGTTTGAAGATCGCAACCCGGTGACTCACATGATGACGGATCGAAGCACGGGTCAGCTCCGCGAGGATATATTAAACGAAAAGATTTTATCGGCCATCGTGGAGCTGAAAACCACCCTGGACGAAGTTCCCCGCATCCTCAAGCGGCTGAACGAGGTTTCCAAGGAGCTTGATACCGTCATCAGTGTAGGGGTTGCGACCCGGTGCGGGTCCCAGGGACAGAATGCTCTGGAAGACCTGCTCCGCGAGCATGGATACGACTTCTTGCGCGGAAAAACGAACCTGGGGCTGGGTCGAGCCTTGACGGTCCCCTTGGCTTCCGTGAAGCCGGTGGCTGTACCGACACAGGCAGGATAAACGGAGAATATCCAAGAAGGCGGAAACTTTATGACGAATACGCTGCACCGTTCGGGGAATTACGAAAACCTCGGCAATGATTTCATCGTTTTCGCTCTGCCTTGCCGCGGCTACAACACCGAAGGTTCGGTGGAGAAACTCAGATCGTTTCTACGGATGGCCGTCAAGCACCGTCCCGTAAACCTGGGCGACGGGAGCAACGGCAGCATCTATCAACCCTCGAAGAATCTGAAGCCCACGGCGCACTGGACCCGGGAAGAGTCGCTTCATTGGGAGGAAGTTATCGAAGGCCTGAAAAGTCCGGGTACCGTGGCTGCGGTTTTCGATAACGAGCCGGCCGTGGTGCATTTCCTGGAAGAGTTGCGACAAGTGGACCTGGGAATTTCCATTAACGTAAGCGGGCTGGTGGACCGGGCTTGCGAGTGTGCTCAGCAGGCGGGAATTACCCGTCACAGCGTGGAGTATTCGTTGGGTTTCATGGATCAGCATAATCGCTTGGCCGACCGGCAGACGCTGGAGTTGGCTACCATGTGCGGTCACGGGATGATCTCTCCGGCATTTGCGGCGAAAATGGTCGAAATGGTAAAGGAGAATCGCCGCACGCCCGAGCAGGCCACGCGTACCCTGGCTCGATTCTGCACCTGCGGAATCTTCAACCCCACCCGCTCCGAGCAGCTCCTGGAAAAAGCCAAGCTGGGCGGTTAGACTGCCTATTTTCGCCTTTATTTCGATTTTAGTTCCAATCCTCGCCCGATCCAACGTTATGGCACGATGCTGAAAAAGGAGATCCCGGGTCATTCAGAGCGAAGCGAGGAATCTGGTTTTCCCCGTTCGTTGCCGGACAAACAGATTCCTCGGGCCGACAAAGAGGGTCGGCCCTCGAATGCCGGGCAGCAACGTTCTTCAGCACCCTAAAAAAGGTGGTTCAAGATGAAAACACTTGCTTCTGGTCGGATTCGCCGGGTAGCGATCCTGATTTTATTGACGTTACTGCCGATTTCATGCGAGCAAGCTCTTCGGGAAGGGGCTGAAATCACGGTCCTCGAGGGCGCTACGGTGATCGACGGCACAGGCGCCGCGCCGCAGGAGAATGCGGTATTGGTCATTGAGGGCCAGCGCATCCAAGCACTGGGGAAGGCAGGTGAGGTAACGATTCCTGAATCGGCTCGCCGGGTGGACCTGGATGGCAAGTTCGTGATTCCCGGCTTGATTAACCTTCACTGTCACGTGGGAAGCGTCAAGGGGCTGACTTCCTCAGCGGCCAACTACACCGAAGAGAACGTAGTGGCGCAACTGGACCGTTACCTGACCTATGGGATTACGACGGTGCTGAGCCTGGGCACTGACCCACCCCTGATGTACGAGCTTCGGGCACGGCAGCGGCAGGGAAACCTGGCGGGAGCGACCGTATTTACCGCGGGTTGGGGATTCAAGATGAAGGGGAGCTATGGCCCTCCCGATACACCTTATCAGGTGGAGACGCCCGAGGACGTTCGCCGCTTTATGGATGAGCTGGCCGCTCAGAAACCGGACGCAACCAAGGTCTGGGTCGATGACCACTTCGGTGAGCGGACCAAGATTCGGCCGGAACTCTACCGCGCCTTTATCGCCGCCGCCCATGAAAAGGGACTGAAGACCTTCGCCCACGTCTATTACCTCGAGGACGCCCGGTCCCTGGTCGAAGCCGGAGTGGACGTGCTGGCGCACAGCATTCGGGACCGGGAAGTGGACGAAGCTTTTATTCAGCTTGCCAAGGAGCGCGGGATTTATCTGGTCCCGACCCTGGCGCGGGAGCTTTCCACCTTTGTCTATGCGGACCAGCCGGACTTCCTCGACGATCCCGTCTTTACCCGCCATGAAGACCCGGAAGTGGTGGCCACGTTGAAAAGCGATGATTATGTGAAGAAGGTGAAATCCGCCCCCCACCTGGAGCGCTACCGAGCCAGCCTCGAAATGGCCCAGAAGAACCTGAAGAAGCTGCACGAAGGCGGCGTGAAAATTGGTTTCGCCACCGACTCGGGTCCTCCGGGACGCATCCAGGGATATTTTGAGCACGTGGAGTTGGAACTGATGGTGGAAGCAGGCTTAACGCCCGGCGAGGCTCTGGCGGCTGCCACCGGTCAGTCGGCTGAATGCCTGGGCCAGGGAAACAACCTGGGCACCCTGGCCCCCGACCGTCAAGCGGATTTTGTCGTCCTGGACGCGAACCCTTGGGACGATATTACCCATTCCCGCCGAATCGCCTCGGTCTGGCAACGAGGCGTCCAAGTACGAGGACCTCTTCAATAACATTAGGGTCATGCTTAGTTGAGATGGACTGAATGGAGGCCGGTCGGGTTCAGTAGCTTGGCAGGTGACCCTACTCCCGGTTGCCGACTTGATAGGCGCATACGCCGTTCCGGGCTTTCCGCTCGCCGTTCGGTTCCCTTCGACCCTTTGCTCCCGGAATGTGAGACGGAACGGGTGGGTCTATTTCTTCTCGATGCGGCAAATACTGGCGGCACCGGGGCTTCCCGAGGGTTTGCCACCCGGGGCGATACCCGCGTCGCAATAATGGAGGTGGCCCTGATGGAGGGTCATCCCGTGCGGTTCGGGATCGTCGGTGGAAATCACCAACTGCTTCAGGATGCGGCCCGACTTCGCGTCCATCTTGTTAATGACGCGGTGGGTGGTGTGGATGCACCACAGGGCGCCCGCATCCCAGGCCAGCCCGTGGGCTCGGGGCAGAGTGAGAGGAATGCTATGGAGCACTGCAAAAGATTCAGGGTCCACCTGTGACAACTGCATTGTGACGAAATCGGTGACCCACAATCGTCCCTCGGCCCACTCCAGGCCATGGGTGCCTCCTCCGTTGGGCAAAGGCCAGTGCGCCACCGTTTGACCCGTTGCGGGGTCCACTTTCAGTATCCGACCCGTCTCCCAATCAGTCTTTCGCGGAGGCCGGCCTACGGCTCGGCCGTTCGCCCCCAGCCACAGATACCCGCCTCCGAAGGTGGCTCCGCTGGTATTCGAAGAGCCGGTATGAAAGCTGCGCAGGATGGAACCATCCTTCCAGTCCACCAGGAATGCCATGTCGGTATGGTCGATGACCCACAGTCCGTAAGGAGAGTTCGCCAAGGCATTGGGCATGGACAGGGGA
The DNA here is from genome assembly GCA_965222885.1 of Terriglobia bacterium. Taxonomy (GTDB): domain Bacteria; phylum Acidobacteriota; class Terriglobia; order UBA7540; family JAPUME01. Next base: position 2,354,769 of record OZ244973.1, on the reverse strand, counting down.
GCCATGAAGAGCGTGCGTACCTGGGCGGTTTCGACCGGATGAGCGCGGGGAGCGGGCAGCAGAAAGCTCTTCGCAAGCAAGGTCGCTGCCAAGCTCCCCACGAATTCTCTGCGCCCTAATTGCCCGGACACGCGGATACCTCCCGGCCCGCAAGGTCGGTATTCGGTAGGTCAGCGGTGGGAAGAACTCTTGAATTTAACCGGCGCTGATTCCCGGCCCGCCGTCGAGCTCGAGCGGAGGGTGCTGAATCGGAGCGTAAGGATAGACCGCTACGCTGGCATCCCCGCGATGCGCCTTGCGGAGTTGTTGAACCACGTCCTCCCAACGGTGAGCGAAATGAGTGCCGGGAGGGCACCGGTGACGGTCCCGCTCCGGCATGGTTTGGGAATAGACAATCAACTGGCCGGCTCGTTCGATGGGGCCGGTGCGTGGGCGTTCAGCGTCCCAGAACAAGGCCGGGTCATAGACCCATCGCTCGCGCAAGTAATGGATCGACTCCATGCCCGGCGTGTATTGGGTAATGAGCACCACCGAACCTCCGTCGCGCAGGCAAGAGCGGGCCCAGCCCAACCCATTGAACGGTTGCGCGCTTTGTGGATAGGCGTTGACCACGACCACGTCGGCGTTCTTGGCAACCTCGGTGCGGTAGTGGCGATTGGCCTTGTGGCAGGCAGAACGGAAGGCGTCCACCACGTCGCCGGCGAAAATACCCACCGGCTGCCGGCGGCCGTTGTAGAGGGTCTGCACGGTGAAATCCACTTGGGACAGGCGCGCGGCTTCTTCAATGTCCTTACGGCATTCGTTGTTATAGATCTTGGCCGGACCTACCGTTTCATTACCGTTTTCGCCCACACCGGCGATGGTGCGGTGCATGTAGTTGATCGACTCGGACCAGGCGATGCCCGGCAAGATGGCCTTGCCGCCGCCGCCATAGCCCGCAGTCCCGTGGATCTTGATCCCGCTGATGGTGACGCGCAGGTCGGCGCGGGCGAAGTGGGGGTTGATCTTGATGACGTTGCCCAGGCTGGTTCGCCCCACCTCCGTCACCTGATCCCAGATATTGTGATTGAGCCAGGTGAAGCGGCCGGGGACGCCCTCTCCCAACTTTCGCTTCACTTCGTCCTGTCCCATAGGTCGGTGTGAGCCGTAGGAGGTCAGCAACAGAATGCGTTCCTCGGGAATTCCGCCCGCCTTCAACTCCTCGATGACCTGGGGAAGGATGCGGGACGTCGGCGTGGGCCGGGTAAGATCGTCGAAGGTGACGATGGCATTCTTCCGCCCGGCAGCCAGCTCGCGCAAAGGTTGCGTGCCGATGGGTTGCTGAATCCTTCGGCGTATTTCCTGCGCCGACAAGGCCGGAGACCGATGGCCGGCCATGTGATAAACCTTCGTCTCCCACGAGGGAGGTAGAGAGAGTTGCTCGGCAACCTCGCCGTAGTGCTCCTGAGTAATGAGCTCGAACGTTCCTTCGGGAAGCGCTGCTTCCATCCCGAACGCTAAGCGGTTGGCCAAGGAGCTGGCAGCCCAACCCACGGGCACCAAGCCGGCTAAATGAAGAAATTCGCGGCGATAAAGGGATCCCTTGGATGGCGTTCTGTGCATGGTTGCCTCCTTCCAGCAATCGATCAAACTTGGGTCGTAACGGGATAAGGTCGTCGTTTCGATCCGGGAAAACCGGGAATACGATATAGAGTTTACATCAACACTTGACGAATTTGAACGTAAAAATTATTTTGGCCATTCAGGTCGGACATTCCGCTGTTAGGTAGCCCTTCTGGCGGGAGCCTAACGGATCGCGATGGGGTTGATGACCATCTGCACGGCTCCCACGAATTTGGGTTGGCCAATAACCAGAAGGAACTCGTAAGCCTTGTCCCGGGCCAGCTCTTCGGTGCGGATGTTTTCAAGAACATAGACTCCGTTCTTTGCCAGCAGAGTTTGATGCACGGGAGCAGTTTTTTCTGGGTCTTCGTAGGGGATGACTTCAAGCGCCGCGCTGTCAGCGCCCACCGCAACCACGCCCAGGTGCGCCAAGTACTGGGCTCCCTCCGCACCTTTTGATCTCCTCCACGCCCCTGAATCTTTCCGTGCCTGAAGTCGAACGCTGCCACGGGGAGCGGTCCTATGCCCGACCCCGTGAGGCTTATGTCGGCCGGTGCCGCCCGAAGACCCGGTCGATAATCGTCTGTCGCGAAAGACGTTTCACGGCATCTTCAACCAGTTTCCTGGTTTCCTGTTCGCTGTTTTTTGCGGTGTCGGCAATAGTCTTCCGGGTGCTCTGTAGCTCCGGCGCAAGCTCGTCAATCGTCTGTCGCGAAAGGCGTCCCACGGCGTCTTCGACCAGTTTCTTGGTTTCCTGATTGCTGTTTTTTGCAGTGTCAACAATAGCCTTCCGGGTGCTCTGTAGCTCCGGCGCAAGCTCGTCGAGAACACCGAGCTTCGCGTTGATCCGACCGATTTCTGCCTCGATGCGCGCGAGCGTTTCTCTCACTGCCGCTGGATCAGAGCGGCGGATAACTTCAACGGCTTCGCGGAACGCGACAAGAGTCTCATTCAACGATTCAACCGTAGTCCTGGTCGCGGCTGCGAGATTCGAGACGTTGGCGTTCACTTCGTCAAGCCCTCGCCCGGCGTCGGCAAGAGACTGCTGGAGGGAGTCTAGTTGTTCGAGGTGCTGGACAACCTCGCCGGCCCGGCGCTCGGTCTCACTGAGACGTTCGTAGATATCATCCGTTATGTCCATGTCATGCTCCCAACGCCTCCGCTATGCTCGGCGCCTCATACTGACGGACCACGCGGGCTGCCGCCCGTTCTAACTGGTCGATGACATTCCGAATTCGTCGTGTCGCGACCACGACACGCACGCGTGGGTCATCGAGTTCGGCTGCACACCGAGAAACCGTCGGCTCGACGAAAGCGCAGTCTGGTTGCGTGTCAGCGAGATCGAGTAGCTCTTTCGTGAGAGGCGGGCCAATATCACGTGCGCGCGTTGCCACGAGGTCGAACATTTTGTCGATAATCGATTCGATGTCCGTCTGGGAGACCTCGTACGTCTCGACACCAGCGCGGATCGCGTTGCTGATTCCTTTCGAGGCGACGATTATATCGTGATCCGAGCACATCGCCTCGGTGAGAGCACGTGTCAGCAGAAGTCCCGGATGATCCGGATCGGATTCGAGTGCGCGGATGCACAGGCCCCGGAGTTCGCCCGCGTCCATCTCTGTCTGCACCTTGCCGACAAGTTCCCACCATGCCGACAATTCGACCTCTTCGCTCTCCAGCAACTGCTCGATGCGCTCGGCACCAAGGCCCTCCTGGAGGTAATCAAGCAGGCGCTTGCGGATTGCCGAATCACTTGAGGCTTGGCGAGCGAGCAGGACGGCCTCCCGGATCGTCAGCCGCCGTGAACGTTCTATTTCGTCGTGCGTGAACTCGATCAGCATCCTCGTCAGCGCAAGCGCGGCGTCACGCGGCCCGTCGGCGTTGATCTCATTCGCTCGCCGGACGAACGGTTGGCTCTTGCCGGGTTTCGCCGCGCGCACGTAGTCAGTCAGCCGCTGCCTGCAGCGGTCGAAGTCGAACGGATTCGCGTGAATGACAAACTTCTTCCCGCCAAAGTCGACCTCGTAGTCGAGAATCACACCAAGCTTGAGGAGCCGGCAGATGGCTTTTTCCCTGCGCTTGCGATCGTCGTCATCCCCGATCGGAAGCTCCATTCGTTGGCTGGAGGACAAATCCCCGATCGCATCGATCAGCTTCTGCGCGTCGTCGATCTCCTGGCCCGCCCCGCTGAACGCCTGTAGGTGGAACCAGAGCGCCCTTGTCACGTCGTCTCCGGTTTGGCGGTTCTGATCCAGTTCCTTGAACTGCTCGTGGAGCGTGTCGAGGTCGGGATCCGAGTCGATCAACTTGTCCGAGCGGCTCCTATCGTACTCGGAGAACACCACAGTGGATCGGGCGGGTTTTCGATCCCTGCCGGCGCGCCCCGCTTCCTGATAGAAGCTCTCGAGCGACATCGGCATGCCGAAATGCACCGTGTACCGGATGTTCGGTTTATCGATGCCCATGCCGAACGCCTTGGTCGCGACGAGGACGGGCACTTGGTTGGCTTTGAAGGCGGCGGCGTTGTCGCGCTTTTCCGCGTCCCATTTGCGACGGTCGTCGCGGGAGTCGCCACGCCAGGGTGACTTGCCACTGTAGATGGTGACTTCCGAACCGGTCGCCTGTCGGACGATGTTGCGCGCATCCCGCAGGCCGTACGTCCGGGCTTTGACCGTGGGTACGAACACAATCCCAGAGGGCGTGTCCCGGCCGGACGGTCGATAAAACTCCGTTCGAGGCAATCTGAATTTCCCCGGCAAGGCGTTCAGGACGCCGCGCAGTGCCGCTTGGGGGTCCTCTCTCGGTGAGGTACGCACGATCTCGAAACGGATTTCGGGGCGGTCGAACGACTCGGGGCGAACCAATGCGTCCGAGCGCCCCTTGTCGATACCGAGATCGGTAAGCATGTCCCGGAGGACCGCACGCGACGCAGTGCCCGTGAGCGCGAGCAGTGGCGGTGAAATGTTTTCGCGGTCTGCTCCGAGCCGACGCAGGTTGTTACCGAGGTTCAGATACGCAGGCCGGAAATCATGTCCCCACTCCGAGACGCAGTGCGCTTCATCGATCACAGAGAGGTTCACGAGCGAACATGCCACGAGCGCATGGAGCGCCGAGCGGAACTGGGGCGACTGTAGCCGCTCGGGCGAATGAAGCACGAACTGGTACTCGCCACGTTCGACGCGCCGCAACAGGCGTTCGTGTTCAGCCCCGTCGAGAGCTCCGGTGATCGCAACCGCGCGATCGATTCCGTACGCACGTAACCCCTCGACCTGATCCTCAATGAGTGCGATGATTGGATCCACGACCAGCGTCAGGCCGGGCATTAGGAGACCCGCGAGCTGGTAGATGATACTCTTACCCGCGCCGGTCGGAAGCAGCACCACGCAATCGTTCTGACGCAGCGCGTTGAAGATCGCCTCATCCTGCCTCGGACGGAATTCGCGTTTGCGAAACACGCTACGGAGAAACATCCTGAGCGGCGAACTGGCTTCGTGGTAGGTCGCCGTCGTGACCGCTCGCCGATAGGGGTGGAACGACTGCTCGGTCGCGATCAGCGCCGGGACGAACGCGGGACGAATGACAAAATCGTGGCGCCTCCCGTCGGAGGATTTGTGGAACGGACTTGCCCAGGACTCGACGGAGATGCTCAGTCGTTCGCCTGGAGCGTTGTTATCGGTCGTCTCCACCCACTCGTGGCCACCCTTACGCCTCCACGTGACGCGGAACTGATCGTCGGCGCGAACGGTGCAGGTCGCGGGAACCGAGCGGACCCCGTAGAGCACATCGAAGCCGGCGAGCAACTCAAGCGCGTCCCGAACGCCGGCCGCTGCCGGCGAGCCCGCGCCGCTGATGTCTATCTCCCAATCCTCATCCGCTGTCAGCCACCCATACTCGACAGCGCGGGCGACGGCGAATTGCACCTTCGCGGCAGTGGCGCACTCGATGGTGAGCGATGCAGCGGCTTTTTCGTCATCGGTGATCGGCGGGAGTGCGTTGAAGGCCTCTTGGCAGCGAGTGCGGATGCGGTCGAAAACCGTTCCGCGGCCATGACTCACTTCGGCATTCGCTACGCGAAGAACGTCGATCCCGATGGAGCGTAGCGACTCATCACGCGCCTTGTCGACATCCACGGTCGCATCATGTTCTGGACCATCGATCTCAATCGCGAGCGGCGGCCCCCCGGGGTGATTGAAGAGGAAGTCGATGCGTCGCGCGCCGCTGCCGTCTCCCATACCACCAGACTCAATCAGCTTGTCCAGCGGTGCCTGCGGCGTGAACCAGTGACCGGCAGACGATCCGAGAGCCCTTGGCACCCACTCCTTGAGGAACTGCGCCTCAGCATCGCTCTGCAGCTGCAGCAGCGACTTGTCCGACTCGGCATCGAAGTCGAAGGCGGGATCGAGGACGAAGTCCTTTCGCTCCGTGGCCGTCGACACGACAGATTCAGGCCTCGCGCGCAGTCGGGTGCCCCGTCGAGGGTCCCAACCGATCTCGGGGCTATCTGCGGCGAACTCACTCACTTGGTCCAAGAAGCCGTGAGCACGTAACGCTTCGCGTTCGACGTTGAGCGTCGCCAAGGGTGTTTTGCCTCGCCGTAAGATCTTGAGGAGGAGTGCGCTCGCGAAACGAGAATCAGCGGTGCCGTGACGCGTGCGGTCGCGGCGCGAAAGCAGCAAACATTGGCTGAGGACTTGCTGCAATCGTGCGTCCTGGCACAGGCGATCATGGAGAATCCCGGTCATCGCCCCGACGGACACGTACTCGGGGACGAACTCGGCACGCCGCGCGCCTTCAGTCCATTCGACCGGCAGCAGGTCGGGCCTGGGTGAAGGCTGGTCCGGCTCTTCCCGCTCCGGGTCGTCACCAACGTCTCGAGTGCCGCGACAGCTTGGGAATTCCGTGCAACCCCAGAACTTGCCGCCGGCGTTTCGGCCCTTCCTTGCGGTGCGAAGCTCCATCGGAGAGCTACACTTTGGACATGAGGGCGATTCCGATACGCTGCTTGATCCTTGCACGCCAGTTGGTCCTCCGTCGGGGAACCGAATGGCGCGCCTGGGGAGACTCGAACTCCCGACCTACGGATTCGAAGTCCGGCGCTCTATCCAACTGAGCTACAGGCGCGAATATGTTTTTCATCATACAATAAAAGGGCGTGAAGCATCGAAGCGGATTCCGCTGCCGGTTTCGGTTGGGATCGTGCCGATGAGTTCCTGAAACATTCCTTTTCTTCAAAAAACGACGTGCAGCTCCTGGGATCTGGTTAAGGCGAGGCGGCTGGCGTATGAACCCGAGGCCGACGTAAATACAGCCTAACGGTTGAGTTGCACGTCGATATCCTGCTGATCTTCGTTCCCCAGGATGTGAGCGACTTGGTAGGGATAACTCTGACGGTCAAAGCGCTCAGCTTTTTGGTGTTTCGGCCAACCGGACTGGTTCGTTCGACGAGGGCGATCCAGCAGGTAGTTGGCGAATATTTTCTGGGAGTATTCGCGGTGTTTTGCCGCCGCCTCGGGAGTATAACGATAGCGCTCCAAGCGTTCCGGATCCAAACTCAACCCATGGCCCGGCAATTCGGAAAGGGTCAGGTGGCCGCCCGTCCAATCGAACTGGCCTCCTGTAATGACATCATCGCTGACGTGGAGGGTTTCATTGTCAATCGGGTGGCAAAGTCGGGGCGAGGTCCCCATGTAGAGGCCGACGCGCTCCGACTCATATACGAGTGCGGAAACCAGAGCCGACCGAAACGCAAGCTGAAGACAGAGTTCGAAATTACTGTGAACCGTCACATGCATCCCCATGAATTTTGCCAGTTGGGTGATGCGCCAAAGACCCCAAGGACCCAGCCCGATATCGGGCACGGACACGTCGGCGGCCTCGTATCTTTCCAACAGATACCAGTTCGGTTCCCAGCGATTCGATATTTCAGCGGCTCCCGAAGGATGAACGATCGGCGGCCACCAGTGGCAGGAAAGTGGGGTGCGTACTTCGCGCCGCAGGTCGGCCATTTTGCGGTGGTAATATTCAGCCTGGTATCCACCGGCGGCGGGGTGGCGCGCGGGGACCGGCTCGTCAGCAGGATAGAAACGCGAGGGGAGGAGAGAATTTACCGGCTGTTCGATGTATTCGAGATCATATTTTTCCAGACCGGGTAGGATGCGCCTGGCTTCCTGATAGTTCCAGGTGCCGTGAGCATCGATCCGAATGGCCGTGTCGGGGCCGACGGCTTCACGGATGCGAGGGATCAATTCCCGATGATCCTCGGGTTGGTACGTCGTCATGGAAACTTTGACGGCCGGAAAACCTTTGCTGGCACATTGGCCGGCAAATTCGGGCCAATTCGCAAACGTGATTCCTTCGTGCCCCTCCTGATTGGGAAAACGCTGCCAAGTGTAGGCTGCCATGGGGACCTGGCGGGGTGGAGTGGTTTCCGTCTCGAAAAGCTCTCCCCACAAGACGTGCAACGGTTTTTCCAACACCTTGCCGACCAAGTCCCACCAAGCCATGTACAACGGTTCCTCTAAGTCGATATCGAGCAGATTCCGACCCGGAGTATTTTCCAAAGCCGCCAAGCAATTCCGGGCTTTGTCATCCAGATTGACGGACCATTCGCCGGTTCCGATCAGGCCCTGATCCGTGACCAGTTCGATAAATTCCCAAGAGACCGCAGGGAGCGCCTGCCACCCAGGGGTATATACGCCGACCATCGGGATCAGGACCTTGTGCACGCGCGCTTGTCGAAGAGTAAGGCGATGGGGCGCCAGCCGGTCGCGCAGCTTCTCCCGGAAAAGGCTGATTCTCCTTTTCAGCATGGCATCGAAGTCCCGCACATCATCCACATTGATCATTTCGTACTCCCATCAGGAAAATTTATCGGAGTCCTCGCGGGCTGAACAGAATGTATTCATTCTCCTGCCCGCAGCCGACACGGGTCAGGCGGGCATTGCAGCTTCACCTCGGGCTATCCTGAGCGTCATGGACCAACGCAGCTTGCTCTTGGGCCCGATGGTGCCGTACTCATCGGGAGAACCCAGGGTCGCCAAATCCAATCGGTCGGAATTCGCGTTGGAAGGCTCCAGTCCCAAGTGGTACTCACCCCCCGGGTGGGGCCATCCCCCCTGATTGATCCAGATTCCAACATAGGGAACGGCTGAAACCGGAAATTCAAAAAGGATGGATTCGTGTGATTCAGGATGGTAAAGCCCGCAAAAACCGGAAGCAAGTTTCGGTGTGAAAAGCTTGTCCGCGTAGTTCAGGCTCCGGTCGCCGAATACGGCCAAGTTGACTTTTCGCCCCCGGACATCCGTGGCTTCGGGCCAGGAATGCATCGCCCCCAGCTTTCCCAGGCGTTCCTCATGGGACCAAAACAGACGTAACTGACTTACCTCCGAGGGGAGTTGGATCACCGAACTGGAGGAGATTCTCAACAGCACATGCCCGGCCCAAATATATTTCATTTCATGGCTGCTGTAGTTGGTAAGCTCGTAGGAAAAATTTACGCTTCCGTTTCCCGGTAGGGTAATGCGCTTTTCCATCGCGTAAGGAAGACGCACCCCGCCGGCGTTGAGCCGAACCGCGTCGGATTCGACCTGGTAGGACCACGGCGCCGACCAGAGCTCACCCTGTTCGGGCAGTTCCGTCCCCTTCCAGACGCCATCCGGATAGAAGGCATTCATAACGGTGGGAAAGGCCTCATCAAAGCCCGTGGCCTCTTTCTCCAGGAAAGGGTCGCCGTAGCGCGAGCGGTAGTATCCTGCGGGGGTTTCAGGAGCATAGAGAAATTCCCGGCCCGTCAGCTTCGAGCGCAGACTGTTTACCTTGCTGCCCAGCTCGGGCAAGACCGAAATTCGCACCGTGTCATCCTCCAAGATGATGGATGTAAACTCCCCGAAGGATTTTTCCCTGATTTTCAAGATAGGCACCCCCTTTCCGGCACGGTCCGATTCATCCTACAATGGACCCATTCGCTGATCTTCTGAAACCCGTACAAGCCCACTTGGCCAGGATGCAGTGCAACGAAAGGACGCATTGTAACATTCGCGGAAGGGGTCGCTGCGGACAGTCAGGTGCCGGCCTACTCGGAAAGCGGCAAGCCGCTGCCAAAGCCTCCCGCCACGGTGTACGCCGATCCGGTCACAAAGGACGCTTCGTCACTGGCGAGGAAAACAGCCACTCGGGCCACCTCCTCGGGACGTCCTACGCGCCCCAGGGCATGCAGCTTACCGGCTTGCCGCCGTGCCTGGTCGGGATCGTGTTGGAGACGGAAGTACGCCTCCGCCAATCCCGTGTCGATATATCCCGGACAAATGCAATTCACCCGAATACCTTCCGGGCCGTGATCCATGGCCATCGCTTGGGTGAGAGCGAGAATCGCTCCTTTCGTGGCACAGTAAGCCGCCGATAAGGGCTCCACAAAGTAGCTGTTTACCGACGCCATATTGACGATATTTCCTCTCGTCTTGCGAAGCTCCGGCAAGCAGTATTTGGAACAATGAAAGATACCGCCCACGTTAATCTTCCAGATTTTGTCCCATTCCGCAAGCGAGGTGGCTTCCACCGTCGTGCCGATCTGCACTGCTGCGTTGTTAAAAAGCACATGGACGGCACCATAACTCCGCACCGCGGTCTCCACCAACTTCCGCACCTGTTTCGGGTTGGCTACGTCGGTAGCTACAAACTTGGCTTCGCCCCCTCTCACTCCGACTTGCTTTGCGGTGGCTTCGCCTCCCGTGGTGTTGACGTCGGCGATCACTAACTTGGCACCCTCCTTGGCAAACTCAAAAGCTGTCGCCCTTCCAATCCCTGATCCTGCTCCGGTTAAAATGGCAACTTTACCTTTAAGTTTCATGGGTTTCCCTTTCTCTGCGTTAACCAGATAGACTGCGGTGAGAACTTCCCGGCCGAAAACAGCCAAGCTAATGCAATACAGCCGGGGAAAAGGAAGAGGCGTTTATTCCACCAACGGCACAGGTGGCGGATACATCGCCATATAATGTGCTTTGCGGATTGATCCTTCTTGTATTTTGCGGTGCCACCGAGGGATCGACGCTAGTATCTCTCTGCTTCGGGGTTCTAGGCCTTGTTCGCCTCGACACCGAAATGGTGCAGAACGTTTCGCATCAACGCTTGGAGATTGGGATCTGCCGATAAGCTCCACGCGGTCGCGATGCAACCGCAATGGAAGACGTGGCCGCCCTGCGGTCGATCCCAATAGGTCATTTCTCCTACCACGCCATGCTCGAGCGGCGTCCAGCGCCCATAATAATCGATTCCTCGTCGGCCCTTCATGACGACTCGGGCCAGGGTCTTAATCCCCGGCGGCTCATCGGGGAACGACGTTCCCTCCGGGAAGTGATGGGTAATCTGTCGAATCCGTCCCAGCCGAACGTCTGATTCGTGGCCCCCGACACGCGGCAAACCTCCCCCGGGCGCGTGGCCAAACGTCTCACCGTTGCGGAGTTCCACCTTGTGGGGTTTCTGGAAAAGGGAATGGTCCGCGTCGGTCACTTCGTACACCCCGAAGTTATCCTTATCCAGACCCCACCAGCCAATGCATTCGAGCCCCAGGACCTTCCACGCCGGGTATCCGCAGTAGCGCATCAAGCTGCCCCGTTTTTTGTCGTGGGAATGGAATAGTTCGCCGACGGTCGCCGACGGACGGCCGCCGATGTCAGAATCGAACTTACGGCACTCCATAACCTGATCCTTGTCGTCGTAGGTAACGCGCCAGAACATGGTGTTGCCCGACATGACAATGGCACTGCCGCCCTGGCTCAGGAATTTGTCCACACCCTGGTAGGCTTCTACCGACCAGTATTCGCTGTGACCGTTGATGATGACGACTTTGTAGCCTTCGAGCATCTCCGGGTTGCGGTGCAGGTCGTAATCGGCAGCCACGTCATACTCGTAGCCTGCTTCCCGCAACCAGTTGTGAGCAAACCGTTCGCCGCGCATCAGGTGGCTGTAGCCGACCTGACCCCTGCTGAACAGGACGTCGGGTCCCGCCACCGGCCAGGGCATCTTCATTCCGAAGCCAAAGGAGGGCTGACCATGTTGGTGGTTGAGATAGCATGAATATGCGGGAGCTCCGGCCGCGGAGTTTGGGAGACCATAGGTTTCCCAGAATTGACGGTTCGGCGCGTTGGCCGCAAAGGGCGTCGCGCTGTAGGCAATCCAAGTGTTGGTTGAACAAAGCATCAGGATCGGTGCCTTGGGGCGGTCCGGTGCTTTTCGCACGAGGAACGTCACGTGATAGATCCTGGGCTTGCCTTCGATTTCAAAGCGAAAACGTCCGACGTAAAGGCCCGAGGGAGCCTCCTTCGGCATCCGGTACTGCTGGGTTACCTCCCAGCGGCAATCGTACAGATCATCGGATGCGAAGCGGAGAGCATGGCCTCGGGTAGCGTCTTGGTCCGGGTCATACTCGGCGTGGCGGGGAATCGCCGCACCGTCGAATGACGGACCGCCGATCATCCAGGTGGCTCGGTTGATGATTTTGCCGTGGTGGGCATGGCCGCTGATGTCGGCCACCTTGTCCCCTTTCTCTTCGCTCAAGGGCCAGCAGGCGAGCACTCCGTTACCGGCCGGGGGCTGGAGTCCTTGGGTCTGAAATCGCTGCTTTACCTCTTTTGCCGCAAGCGCCCGACCGTAAATGATCGGCATGCACAGGTCGCCGTCATAGAAATTAACGGCTTTGCCGGCTTGGCCGGCTGCGGCCAAGCGGAGCGGCGTGCGGCCGGGCTTCAGCGGTCCCGCAAATTTCCAGCTACCGTGAAATATACCATCCAGGTAGAGGGTAACCATCTTGCCGTTCCATGTGACTACAACGTGGTGCCATTGTCGTTCGTGATTCAGGCGTGGACCGCGACGAAACCATCGGCTGCGAAATTTCCCGCCGTCGCCCAGATAGAATTTCAGTTGGCCGCGTTGCCCCAAAAACAGTCCGAATCCGCAATCTCCTGCTGGGTCGAACTTTGTAAGCAACCCTTGGTCAGCCTTGAGGTTCCAGGGACGAATCCAACACTCCAGGCTGATCGCGTCGAGCTTTCGGTCAGCCTCGAATCCGTCCTCGACGTGCACGTAAGAGCCCGGGTGAATATCCTGCGGTTTCGGGTCGGCCTCTGCGAACGTGTGCAGTATCTGATCGCTCTCGAAATTCTCTACGTCGAGTCCCAGCCGGCAGACGGAGAGCTCGTAGGGCACCGTGCTGCTGATCCGAAAATGAACGGGGCTACCGGCCTCGATGCTTTTTTCCGCATACGCGTGTACGCCCGGAACCCCCATCGGCTGGTGCGGAGGAATGGACAGAGTCCCGCTGTGCGACGGAGGGATCACATTCGCCCTGGCCGTCGCACGGGGTTGCCGCAACGCGGAGACGGCAGCTACCGCAGCCGGAGTTGTCTTCAAGAAATCACGTCGATTTATTCTTGCCATGGTTCACCTTCCGAAGGGGAACGGGATTCCAGCATTCTACTATGAAATGAGCCCATGAGTTCTTGAATCTACAGAGGGTCGGTCGCGGGGCCGAAATGGCCCGGCAAGTTCCTCCTACCGAGAATTGCAGAATTTATGGATCGGCAAGACATGGGCCGATCCGTGCGAGGTCAGGGCCGTCGGGCGATGGCGACCCAATCCTGCCGGTGGAGGGAGGGCCAGCGGTCAGGTGCGTGGACGCGGATCACTTCTTCCATCTGGAGCCCTTGACTCTCAAGCAGCCGGACCAGCGATTGCCGGGTGATGAAATAGGGGTGGGCCATCTCCCGAAACAGGGGCAGTCTCCGCTCAATGAAATTTCTGACGGCGGCAAAGGCGCGGGGATGCGTGTAAACGCCGACCGCTACTTTTCCTCCGGGCCGCGTCACCCGCACGATCTCGGCCACGAATCGGCTGGGAGATCGGACATGATCCAGAACATTGAAGGAAAAAACCATATCGAACCGGTGGTTTGAGAAGGGCAGGTTCTCCCCCATGGCGCATACAAAATGGCCGGAGATTTTCGGTCTGAAGAGCGGTCGATAAACGCGCATCAGAGGATCGAGGAATACTTTTTGTGAGGTCGGCAGTGTCTGAGTGGCGCAGGTGGGACCCGAGCCGACCTCGAGGACTCGCTCTCGATTCCGAGCATCGTTTTCGAACCGGGCCACAATCGGCCGATACCGTGCTGCCACGCGTTCGATCTGCGAGTCCATGACGTGAGGCAGTCGCCAGAAATCGGCTTCGTGTCCTTGCGCCTTGAGCCATCGCTTTCTTTCTACGTCACGCAGGGATCGCGGGGGATGGGTTTTCATAGGATCCTCGAATCCTACGTTTGCTCCGGGGATTGGGCTTTCTGACTGCCGGGGGGTGATTTAGACACACCGTATGGTTTCTGTCAACGGCCGGTCCGAGTTGGAATGGGAAGGGTACGGCTTAAACCCCTGGGGAGGTGAAGTGGCTGCGCCGTAAAAATAAAGGGTTGGGGAATAGGCCGGAGGTTAAAATTCCGAGCAGGACACGAAGTAGCCGCAGCGAGAGCAGATTAACTTGCAGCGATGGGAGAGGAGCTTGGTGGCGCAGGTGGGGCAGAATTCCGACTCGTTTTCCGAAATCGCGGAATCGCTCTTTTCCGGATCGTTGGGCGTTATCGAGGGCAGGTCAAGGTAACTCAATTCAACCCTTCAGAAGACTCCTGTTTTCCAGGCCAGGAACAGACCGAAGGCGACACTCGAGCAGCCGGCCGCAAAGCGAAGCGTCTTTTCCACCGATCGAATTCGTCTTCCTGCCAGGGCCAGCGGTAAACTCATCAATACGCTGACCAGAACCATGCCACCTACCGAGCCCAATCCGAAGATCAGGATATAGGCCACGGACATGAAAACGGAGGGGATGATTCCGACCACCAGCAGCATGAGCGTGGCGGTTCCGGCCAATCCGTGGACCACGCCTACTAGGAACGGCTTGCTTCCCAAGCGCAACAGATGGTGATGGTGACGATGGTCATGGGCGCTCTTGTGGAAATGCAGATGGCTGTGTACGACTCCATCGTGTTCGTGCTGATGCATGTGCAGAATCGGGCGGCGGAATTGTTCGGTCAAGACATGCACCCCTAAAAACACCAAAACACCCGCCACCAACATTTCCAAAAAAGCCGTAAGCTGCGGTGTTACGGCAACTCGGAGGGCCAGCACGGCCACACCGAAGACAACGAGGGCCAGCGTGTGTCCCAACCCCCAGGACGCTCCCACGAGCGAAGATTTCCACAGGGTTCGGTGTTCGGTGACGATCGTAGAAACCGTAACCAAATGGTCCGGGTCGAACGCGTGCCGCAAGCCCAGGAGGAATCCCAATGCCAGAGTGCTCCAAATCGGGAAGGCGGCGTAGTCGAACAACTCAGTCAACTTTTATGGCCTCTCCTGCATAATGTTCTTCCAGAAAGGCTTGCATCCTCCGGCAAGCCTCCTCCAGGATACATTCCTCAGCCAAGTAAACAAACCGAAAATGGTGGGTCCCTTCCTGCTGCCCGAAGCCGCTGCCGGGAACCAGCAGCACTCCTTTTTCGAGCAGTAATTTCTTAACGAAATCTTTATCGTTTCCTGCAATGCGGATGCGCGGAAAAGCGTAAAAGGCCGCTCGCGGGGGTACGCAGCTCATTCCGGGCCATTGATTGAACCATTTAAGCATCAGGTCCCGGCGGGATTGGAGCTTTCGTCGCATCTCGGCGATGTGCTTGTGGCTCCCATTGAGAGCGGCCGGGATGGCATATTGTTCCGCGTGGTTGGCGCTCAAGCGGGTACGCAGTAGTTTTTGCATCGTTTCCACATAGGGTTTGAGGGGGTCTCTCTCACCGCTGACGATACACCATCCCAGTCGCCAACCCGGAACCAGATAGGTCTTCGAAAGCCCATTCAGCGTCACCGTAGGCAAATCATCGTCGAAGGAGGCCAGCGAAGGCGCTGTCTCCTCCTCTTCCAAGGAAAGCTTGTCGTAGGTTTCGTCCGAGATGAGGACCAGGTTGTGCTCGCGTGCCAAGTTTGAGATTTGCGCTAACGTTTGGCGCGAATAGGCAGCCCCGGTGGGGTTATTGGGATTGATTACGACCAACGCCCGCGTCTTGCCGTTGATTTGCTCGGCCAGTCGTTCTAAATTCGGCTCCCAACCGTGTTCTTCCTCGAGCTGGTAAAGATTCGCCTCGGCACCGATTTTTTTCAGGACTGCCGAATAGCATGGATATTCCGGACAGGGAAGAAGAATGTTTTCTCCCGGGTTCACCAATGCGGACAGGCATATCTCGATGCCTTCGCTCACGCCTTGAGTGATAAAGATAGCCTGGACATTGCGAATCGATTTACGTTCTGCTTCCTGATGGAGAGCCTCCATGGCCGGGGGAACTCCGTTCGAGGGGGCATACCCGTTCTTGCCGCATTGTAAGGCCTTCACCACAGCCTCGATCAGATGGGGCGGCGTTGCATAATCGAATTTAAGGGGGTCTCCGATGTTGAGCCGAAGAATTTCCCGGCCCTCGAAGGCTAACTCATCAGCGATAGCCTCAATGTCTCGAATCGCATAGCGGAGAGTTTCTAAACGTTCGGCGGGGATAATCTTGCGGCTCTGGAGTGTCTGGCTACGCACAAGTGGGTCTCCCCGGGTGAGGAACGGAAGGTTCCCAAAATCTACCCATCAATCATAGTACCCATGCTTTTAGCAGAAAGCTTGCAACACTGTCAACCAAGTGCTTGTCCGAGAAGAGGAAATGCAGGAGCATCCCCTCCGCACGGAGGGTGCAATTGACAGTCTTGGAATGTCCGTGTTAGAAAGCCTGAAAGGGGCTGTGGCGCAGTTGGGAGCGCGCGTGACTGGCAGTCACGAGGTCGCGGGTTCGAACCCCGCCAGCTCCACCAATTCCATATCCAAAGCCATCCAAAGTATTCCATTTAGTAACTTGTTATCAGATAGTTAAGATTTTTTCTTGTCCAGACTTGTTAGTCCGCTACCCAGAACCTGGGCCACGTAAAGAGTTCAGAGATCCGAAACATTGCGCTCGTGGCGGCGGGGATCGAGGAGCGGCAAGCCCGGGTGGAGAAAGTTGTTTTTCGCTTCCACGCCTCACCCACGCCTGGTTCGGGTGCGCGATCCGTTTACCAAGCTGCTCGTCCGCAGCCGCGACTCCACTGCCTACACCATCTGCCCCCAGTCGCTCCTGGAGGTAACCGGGTAAGCTGAAGGAAATATCGATAAAGTGGGAGCATCTATATCGAATCGCTGTTCAAATGGACAAATTAAGTGACTGGTCGTATAATATATCCATTTTAGACGAGGGAGTGATATGAAAACGATGGGAGCCGCAAAGTTCAAGGAGCAGTGCTTAGCGTTGTTGGACCGGCTTGACGCGGAGGGCTTGATCGTCACCAAGCACGGCAAGCCGGTCGCGCGCGTCGTTCCCTATGACCGGCAGTGCGCCGACCTGATCGGCAGCCTGCGACACAAGATCAAGATTCGGGGCGATCTCTTTACGACCGGCCTCCGCTGGGATGCAGATGCTCAATCTTGACACGCACATTCTGGTCCTCGCGCTCGGTGGTGAGCTCCGGCCAGCCGAGCAGACCCTCTTGGCACGGAGCAGGTGGTCCGTTTCCGCCATCGTGTTGTGGGAGCTGGCCAAGCTCGTTCAACTCGGCCGGGTGGATATCGACCTCGACGACCGTGACGTGGTCCGCGCATTGCACCGCGTACAGGTGTGGCCGATCGACCTTGCCGTTGCGCGCGCATCGACCCGTCTCGACTTCGAGAGCGACCCGGCGGACGAGATCATTGCCGCGACCAGCGTCGTGCATAACGTGCCGTTGCTCACGCGCGACCGCGTCATCCGGGGTTCAAAGGTGGTTCCGCTGGCTTTGTAAATTCTCTTGTCCCCAGACCGGACTTGGAAGCGATCGGTTTCACGCCCAAAGGCCAGCGGACGCATGTAGAGGTCACTCAGAGGTCTCGGCGGATACCCGGAGGACCAAATAACTGCGCGGTTACCGAATGGCAAACGCGCGCATTGCTGTATTACAGGCGATTAGATGGTTACGCCGTTGGTCAAGCACTCCGAACTCAACCACGACACGGAGTTGTACCGGGCTTGCGGCTTCGAGCGTCGGCGACTGGCCGACCAAAGAAAGGAACTTCCATCCGGCGCATCCGCATCGACACGGAGCTCAAGAGCGCCGTCGCTCGTCGCAGCGATCCGGCGCGGAGAGGGTGACCGGAGCCTCGCCGAGGGCGAGTGGAACTAACCGCGCTGCCGACGGACTCTCAGCGCAGAGCGCATCCTTCGCGGTTTTCTCCGGGGAGTGGGGAGGAAGTATGAGCCTTCACGGGATCATCACCAGGGTTGAGATCGCCACCACTTTTTTGTGGGGATTGCCGTCGGTGCTCGGCAGTGACATGCAAAATTTGGGGCAACATTGGGGGGCAACCCGACAAACATACAGAACACTAGCTATTTGAAATCAGTTAGTTATGACGTATTTTCGGTAGTCAGCTCAGCGGAAACTTGTGGGTTTAGCGGGGAATCGAGCCTGTCCATTGCCTCCACATTTGCCCCGGGATCAGGTGAGCCTACGTGTTGACGGTAAAACTCCTGGAGAATCACGAATCCTTTTGGCCGTTACTGGCTCGTGCTTTGATTTTCCTGAGAGTCCGCACGATTTCCGGCAACCTGGTGAACGCCGCCGAGCATTTGAGCCAAACCTTGTTATCAATCGCCGGATAGCCGGAGACGACCTGATTCGATGGCACGTCGTTCGGGATGCCGGACTGCGCGGTAGCAATAACGTTATCGCCCAAAGTGCAGTGGCCCGCGATGCCGACCTGGCCCGCCAAGATGCAGCTTCGACCCACGTGGGTCGATCCAGCCATTCCCACCTGCGCGCAGAGCAGCGTATTCTCTCCCACCTGGCAACTGTGGCCCACCTGAACCAAGTTGTCGATCTTGGCTCCCGCCCGGATGCGAGTCTCCCCAACGGTGGCGCGGTCCAGGCAAGCATTGGCCTGAATCTCCACACGATCTTCCAGCACCGTTGTGCCCGCCCCGACGATCTTATAATAGGAGCCGTTCTTCTGCTTGGCGAACCCGAAGCCGTCGCAGCCGATCACAGCTCCGTTCTGTAGGATCACGTCATCGCCGATGCGGCAATCTTCGCGCACCACGGCGTGCGAGTGAGCCAGGAAACGGTGGCCGATGCGCGTGCCCCGGTAGATGACCGCGAAGCTCTTGAGGACGGCATCGTCGCCGATTTCGACGTCGTCTTCGACCACTACATAAGGCCCGATAGAAGGATTCCGGCCTAACTTGGCCGTAGGCGCGATGACGGCCGTCGCATGGATACCCGGCTCGGGACGCGGCGGTTGGTAGAAGAGCTCCAGTGCCCGGGCAAAGGTCGAATAGGGATCGTCGGCGCGCAGCGTCGCCTGCTGAGGTTTGGGCAGGTCGTGACCGAGGATCAAGGCTGCCGCGCGAGTGGTCTTGATCTTGGGGATATATTTGCGATTGGCCACGAAGGACAACTCGGTCAGGCCCGCCGCATCGAGTCCCCTGACGCCGGTAATTTCCGTCTCACCCGATCCTTCCAGATCGCAGTTCAGCCGCCGCGCAATTTCACCAAGTTTCATAAAAATTCCTTTCCGCATCCTATGGGGTAGGGAACCAGTACGGCTCCCGAAATACGGCCGGTTTCTTTGCCAAAGGGAAGCCTTCCGAGCAGTCTATACCCCCTGCCCGGCAAAGAGAAGTGGGATTGCTCCGGCGGTCTTTGGTCTCTCGTCCGCATTTCTCACCCGGGGAATGGGGACCGAGGAGATGGAAAGCGCAGGAATGTGGCTGACGGCGGGTGCAGACCGCCGCTACAGAGTCGCGTTCACTCCGTCCGAGCAGAGCGACCGGCTCGCCCCGGCCGGTCTGTTTCCATCCCCAACCCTTAGGCTGCAACGAGTTCCGCTTTGCCGATTTGCTGGTGAGAAATCCCGGCTAGGGTATTTACTGGAACAGGCGGAATTGTCGGGTGGCTGCGGTAGTTTTTCGGCGGGCACGGCGGGCGCCTCCATCGGTGACGACGCTGACGACTTCCATCTCGCGCAGGGCGGCCTTGGGGATGTATATCCTCTGGGTAACGGTGGAAAAATCCGGTGGGGTTACCCAAAAACCTGGGTCCCGATGCAGGCTCAAGGTATTGGGGATCACACCCTCCTGGATGTCATTATCCAGGAAGGTCATGCGAACCCACAGGCCCCCCACCTTGGGCCGGGAGAGGAAGACCTTTCGCTGCCGCCGGTTCGGGCTGGTGTCAAAGTCGCGCACAGAATAGACGCACTTGATTTCACTCAGGGGCAGGATCGGCGAGCGGCCCTCCAAGTCGATCATCTCGATTCCGTTTGGGCCGATGAGGTCCGCACCGCCAACAAAGCCCTTCAGTTCTTCACCGTTGAACTTCAGAGCCACTATCTTCTTGTGAATAGAGGAGATATTCGCCGGCAACCGTGATACCTTCCGCCCTAACTAGGGTGATTGGTGCCAATTACGACATTTTCGCCGCATGGCATAACTTGTGGTAGTATAGGCTTCGATTTTGGGGTGTCAAGAGCCTGCCGCGGGGGTTTCTGGCAGGGGGAATCTTCCTAAACGATGACTCCCGGCAGACTTGGATAATAATATAAACTACTAATTTACAAGTACTTAAGTGAATATAGCTGCCCAATATCAGCCTGGGCCCAGACCTTTTGTCGAGGTTACCTTTACCCCTTTGAGACTCCCCTTAGCGCATAAGAGTCGAAATTTGTCAATATCATTATCAGTGCAAAAGGGACCTCACTGAAATACTTCACGGGGACCGTGTTAAACGACCGGGATTTTTGAAGACCGGCGGGGTGATTTCCGAAAAATGAAAGGTCATACGAGAGTTGCCAAGAATGGCACCTTAGCCCCGGGCGTGGAAGCTTTTCTGCAATACCTCAAGGTTGAAAAGGGGTTGGCGCCCAATAGTGTGAGCAGCTACGGTCTTGATTTGCGAAAGTGGGTGGGTTTTTTAGGACGGCAGAAGGTGGATATCGCGCAAGCCCGGCGCGATCACGTTCGCAAGTTCTTAGAGTGGCTTTACTCGGAAGGGCTGGAAGCCAGGTCGGTTGCGCGTCACTTGGTGAGCCTGCGGAACCTTTATCGATTTCTGATCCATGAGGGACAGGCGGCGGAAAATCCCACCGCAGACATTGAGGCGCCGAAGACGTGGCATCGGTTGCCCAAATTCCTATCGGAAAGCGAGGTGCAGAGCATCCTGCGCCCGCCTTCAGGCCCCAGACTTGGATTGGCCGGAAAGCTGAGAGATAAGGCGATGTTGGAGCTGCTCTACGCCACCGGAATGCGGGTTTCAGAGCTGATCAACCTCCGTCGGGGCGATCTTCATCCTCAGGCAGGGATTATTCGATGCACGGGGAAGGGAAGCAAGCAACGCCTCATTCCTGTTGGCCGGTCTGCGCTGGCGGCGGTCAGGCAATACCTTCAGCGCGGCAGAGGGCGGTTGGCCAAGCCGGATTCGCCGGAATTTCTGTTTCTCAACGGAAGGGGCGGGCAGATGAGCCGAGTCGGCTTGTGGAAGGTTCTCGCCCGTTGCGGTCGCCAAGCAGGATTGCAAACACCGCTGACCCCCCACCTGATCCGGCACACCTTTGCCACCCATTTGCTGGAACGAGGAGCTGATCTTCGCACGGTGCAGTCGCTCCTGGGGCATAGCGACATCTCTACCACCCAGATTTATACTCACGTTTTGCAAGAGCGATTACAGCAAGTTTACCGGACTTGTCACCCTCGGGCCTGAGCAGGGAATGATCTTGTCGGACCGCGTGGCTACCCTGGCATGAGCGATTATAAATTTCTGATTGAAAGTCGGTTGTCTCCGGCGGAACTGGAGGTCTTGAGTCGGCTGAGCCGCGGGGCGGCCAAGTCCGGAATCAACCTCTACCTGGTGGGGGGAGTGGTCCGGGACCTGACCTGCGGGCAGCCGATCCGAAACCTGGATTTCAGCGTCGAGGGGAGGCCGCGTGAGATTCTGCGCCAGTTGAGGAAAGAAGAGATCCTGTTTTTGGACTATGGCGAGCGGGGACAAACTGCCGAGTTGGTGTTTGCGAATGGAGTTAAAGCCACGGTGAGCATGGCGCGAACCAAGAAGTTCACCCGATTGGGAGCTCGGCCGGTGGTGGCTCCGGCGGTTATTTTTGAAGACCTGCGAAGGCGTGATTTTTCTATCAACGCCATGGCCATTTCCTTAAATCCCAACTCTCTCGGCCTTTTTTTGGATCCCGCCAACGGCGTCGCCGACTTGGAAAGGAGAAAGCTCCGGGCACTTTATAACCGCAGCTTCTGGGATGACCCGGTGCGCGTCTTTCGGTTGTTCCGCTTGGGAATTCGCATGAAATTTCGACCGGATTCCCGCACCCAGAGTTGGCTCGAACGAGCCTTGGAGGACCGGACCACCGCCCGTCTGCGTAACGCCCAGCAGGGAAAAGAGCTGCGGGACATTCTCCAGGAGAACAAACCGGACCGCGTGCTGAGCCTTTTGGCGGAAAAAGGTATCTTGGGTGACTTGGACAACTCGCTCCTCGGGATGCGCATTCCCCGTGACGAATTCAAGACAATCCGCAGGACGATGCAAAAGCTACCCCCGGTGAATGCTCTCCCACTCAACTTTTATTGCCTCACCCGTAAGATGGGGCCGGAGAAGCGGCGCCATCTGGCCCGGAAAATCATCAACATCCCTGCCCAAAGCGAGTCGGTGCTCGGCTTGCGAGCGGAGAGAAAGAAGCTGACCAGAGCCCTCCGTTCCGGCAGGAAACGTCCGCCGAGTCAGGTCTATGACCTATTATCATCCAAGCCCTTGTTATTACTGATCTTTACTTTGCTTTACACCACCCGGGCCCCATTACGCCGTCTCATCAAGAATTTCTTCTTTAAGAAGGTCCCTTTGATTCGGAACCAGGTACCGCGAGCGCAGCTCGAAGCCGCCGGCATCCCTCCCGGGCCAGCACTCGAGGCTGCCGGAGATCACATTTTCCGCCTGATGTTGGACGGCAAAGTAAGGACGCAGCCACAAATCTCCCAAATCGTAAAATCCTTGACCGGGAAAGCGAAAGCCGCAAAGAAATCAAAGTAGGGATCCACCTCGAGTAGGAGAGTCGTTCCGACCTGGGACTGTCCCGACGGAAATCGTCGCTTGGCGGTTGGGCAGAGTGTCCGAGGTTAGGGAGTTCTGATACAATCCATGCCGATGTCACGCCAGGATTTTGTCCATCTTCACCTCCACACCGACTACAGTTTATTGGACGGCGCATGCAAGATTTCGCGCCTGGTGGACCTGGCGGCCCGGTATCAGATGCCCGCGGTGGCCATTACCGATCACGGCAACCTTTTCGGCGCGGTCCAGTTTTACCGGGCTGCGGTGAACCGGGGAGTGAAACCCATCATCGGTTGTGAGGTTTACGTCGCCTCGAGCAGCCGTTTCGACCGTTCCCCGACGGGCGAACGGCCCAACCATTTGGTCCTTCTTTGTGAGGACCAGACCGGCTACCGCAATCTGGTGAAGCTGGTCTCTTTGGCTTACCAGGAAGGGTACTATTACAAGCCCAGAATTGATAAGGAACTTCTCCAGCAGCATTCTCAAGGGCTGATCGCCCTCTCCTCCTGCCTGCGGGGCGAGGTCGCCGCGGCCTTGCTGGAGGACCGCTACGAACGGGCGCAGCAGGCTGCCTACGATCTACGCGATATCTTCGGGAAAAGCAATTTCTTCCTCGAAATCCAGGATCAGGGTCTGGAACAGGAAAAGCGAATCAATCCCGCCCTGACCCAACTCTCCCGCTCGACGGGTATCCCGCTGGTGGCCACCAACGATTGCCACTACCTGCGGCCCGAGGACGCCCGCGCCCACGAGATTCTGCTCTGCATTCAGACGGGAAAGACGCTTGCGGATCCGAACCGCATGCGATTTCCAACCGACCAGTTTTTCTTCCGTTCCTACTCGGAAATGCTTTCGGTTTTCGGGGAGATTCCCGAAGCCCTGGAACGCACGCTCGATATCGCCGCCCGGTGCAATGTTCGCCTGGATAAGGCCGCGCAGGTATTTCCCCGTTTTCAGATTCCCGTGGGGACCACCCCGGATTCTTTTTTTGAACAGGTAACCCGGGAAGGGTTCGAGAGAAGGCGACCGAATCTGGAACGGCTCCACTCCGCCGGGCTCCTCCGACAGCCCCTGGAGGCCTATGAAGATCGCCTTCAACGCGAAATGGGGATGATCAAGGAGATGCGCTACGTGGACTATTTCCTGATCGTATGGGACTTCGTACGCTTCGCGCGCGATAAGTGCATCCCGGTGGGCCCGGGGCGGGGGTCGGCGGCTGGCAGCTTGGTTTCCTACGCCTTGCACGTCACCGATATTGATCCGTTGCAATATGGGCTCTTTTTCGAGAGATTCCTGAATCCGGAAAGGATCTCCTTTCCCGACATCGATATCGACTTTTGTATGAAGCGCCGCAACGAAGTGATCAGTTACGTGGCGGAAAAATACGGGCGGGAGAACGTCAGCCAGATTATCACCTTCGGCACCATGGGGGCTCGGGCCGTGCTGCGCGATGCCGGCCGGGTGATGGGCATGGCCTTTCCGGAGGTGGACCGCATCGCCAAAATGGTGCCCAGCACGCTGAATATCACCTTGAAGGAATCGCTCGAACAGTCCCCACCGTTGCAGGAGACGGTCGAAAAGGATCGCCAAGTGGCCCAACTGCTAGAGATTGGCGGGCGGCTGGAAGGTTTCGCCCGTCATGCTTCGACCCATGCGGCGGGCGTGGTGGTTTCTGCGCAACCCCTCCACGAAGTGGTCCCCCTCTATAAGACCTCCAAGGATGAAATCACGACCCAGTACCCCATGGAAGATCTGGAGAAGCTGGGGCTGCTGAAGATGGACTTCCTGGGTCTTACCACTCTTACCGTCTTGGAAGAGGCCTGCCGACTTATCGAACAGACCCGGGGGATCAAGCTGGACCTGGGCCGGCTTCCCCTCGACGATGAAAAAACCTTCCAGATTCTTGGCCGGGGTCTGACGGCCGGCATATTCCAGTTTGAAAGCCGCGGCATGACGGATATTCTTCGCAAGTCCAAGCCCAGCCGTTTGAGCGATCTGATTGCCCTTAATGCCCTCTACCGACCCGGCCCGATTCAGGGAGGGATGATTGACGAGTTCATCCAAAGGAAGAGCGGCAAGAAAGAAATTCATTATGAGCTACCGGCGTTGAAAGAGACGCTGGCGGAGACCTACGGCGTCATCGTCTATCAGGAACAGGTTATGCAGATTGCCAACCGTGTCGCCGGTTTCAGTCTGGGCGAAGCCGACGTGCTCCGGCGGGCGATGGGCAAGAAGAAGCACGAGGAGATGGTCGCCATGCGCGAGAAATTCCTCGCCGGGGCCCGCCAGAGACGTGTTCCCGCCAAGAAAGCCGAGAAGTTGTTCGATCTGATGGCTCAATTTGCCGGGTATGGGTTCAATAAGGCTCATTCGGCCGCTTACGCGCTGGTCGCCTATCAAACGGCCTACCTGAAAGCGCATTTCCCGGTGCCCTTCATGGCGGCTCTGCTCAACTCGGAAATCGGGAATCTGGATAATCTGGTGAAGTACCTCAACGAATGCCGGGACACGGGGGTTGGCATCCTTCCGCCGGATGTGAATGCCGGCGATTGTGCCTTTACCCCGGACGGCGGAAATATCCGATTCGGCTTGACAGCGATCAAGAACGTGGGGGAAGCGGCCATTCAGTCGGTGGTTTCAGCTCGGAGCGAGCTGGGACGCTTCGATTCACTGTTTCAATTCTGCGCCCATGTTGATCTTCGTCTGCTCAACAAACGGGTGCTGGAGAGCTTGATTAAGGCGGGTGCTTTTGATTCTCTGGGGGTCACCCGGGCGTCCCTGATGGCGTCGGCGGACAAGGCGCTCGAATGGGGACAGCGAGACCAGCGAAGGCAGGAGACCGACCAGCACGGGTTGTTCGCCGCCACCTCGGACCCGCCTGAGCAGGTCTTTCCTGAAGTTCCGGACATGGCGGAATGGAGTGAGGCGGAACGCCTCGCCGGAGAAAAGGAAGTTCTGGGTTTTTACCTCTCGGGACACCCACTGCAGAAATATTCCGAACCTTTGCGGAACCTTACCCGCCATAATACCGCTACCCTGGAGGAGATTCGCGCTGATTCCGAAGTGATTTTGGGGGGTATCCTCACCCAGTTACGGGTTCGCCGCAGCAAAAGAGGCGAAATGTTCGCCATCGGCAGAATCGAAGACCTGCAAGGCAATGTGGAGGTTCTGTTTTTCTCTCAGACCTGGAAGCGGGTCCAGACGGTCGTACATACGGATGCGCTGCTGCTGATCCGAGGTCGGGTGCGGCAGGAGGAAAATGCAAGGCCTCGCTTGATGGCTTCCGAGGCGAAGCCTCTGGCGGATGCGCTCGCGGGTGCCAAGGCAAGCCAGATTCCTCGACTGGTGATTCATGTGGACTTGGAGCGCGTGGAACCCTCTTGGTTTGATGATGTGGAGCGAGTTGTTTCCCAGTATCCCGGAGAATCCCCCCTCGAATTTGAGTTGGAGCGTCCCGGAGATTTTCGGGCTGCTGTCCAGGCACGCAAGCCCGCTGGGGTCAAGCCGGACCCGGAGTTGGTGAGCCGTCTGGAGCAAATCTGCGGCTCCGCCTCCGTGCGCTTGGCAAATGTCCCGAAGAGTGTAAACTAAAGGAGTCACGTAGGTTGGCCTCACCGGGACGAAAACGCACCATGAGCGTGAAGAACCCGAAGAAGGAAGCGGTGGAATCCCTGGAGCGGCAGATTGCCGAACTGGAGAAGTCTGAGCCGACCTCGGCCTGCCAGGAGGAAATTCAGCGCCTTCGCCACCAGATTGAAGCCTTGCGCGAGGAGGTCTCGCAAGGACAGGATGCCTGGTCGCGGGTCCTTTTGGCTCGCCATCCGCAGCGGCCCTACACGCTGGATTTTATCGACTTGCTCTTTGAGGATTTTCATGAGCTTCATGGGGACCGGCGTTTCGGCGACGACCACGCCCTGGTGGGCGGGCTGGCCTACTTTGAGAAGCGGGCCGTGATGGTTCTGGGGCATCAGAAGGGTCGGGATACCAAGCAGAAGGTGCTGCGCAATTTCGGTATGCCCCAGCCGGAAGGTTATCGAAAAGCGTTGCGGCTGATGCAGCTCGCGGCTAAATTCCGGCGGCCTGTCGTGTGTCTGGTGGATACCCCGGGAGCCTATCCGGGCATCGGCGCCGAACAGCGGGGCCAGGCGGAAGCTATAGCTTATAACTTAAAAGAAATCAGTAAATTACCTGTTCCCATTATCATCATCGTCCACGCAGAGGGCGGCAGCGGAGGTGCCTTGGCCGTTGGGGTCGGTGACAGGGTATTCATGCTGGAGAATGCCATCTATTCGGTCATCTCGCCGGAAAGTTGCTCCTCCATTCTCTGGCGCGACTGGGAGCATAAGCGTGAAGCGGCGCAGATTCTCAAGTTGACCGCCCAGGAGCTGAAATCTCTGGGTCTGGTTCACGACATCATTTCCGAGCCTCCGGGCGGGGCACAGGAAGATTGGCAAAAAACCGCCGATCTCATTCGACCCGTGTTATCGGATGCCCTGGATCAACTTTGTGCTCTCAGTGAAGAGCAACTGCTCGCCGAGCGGATCAAGTTTTTGCGGACTCTGGGACCGTTTGTCCAGGAGGACGGCTAACGGTTATCTCCCTCATGTGTCTTGGAGAACTGTTTTGACCCGAATCGGGTTGCCTGGCCGATGACTTCGCAGTGATCTCCGTCGTTATCCCCACCTACAATGAAGAGACTCGGATTGGTGAGATGCTCGAAGGTCTCCTGCGTCTTCGGGGGAATTTTGAGGTGATCGTCGTGGACGGAGAGAGTGACGATCAGACCTGCCCAATCGTCTCGGCCAGGACCCGGGAGTCGCCCGAACGGGTTCGCCTGATTCACTCCCAGCGAAGCCGCGCCGCGCAACTCAATTGCGGAGCCCAACAGGCCCGGGGTTCGACGCTTCTTTTCCTCCATGCCGATGCCTGCCTGCCGGAGCAGGCCTTGTTGAATCTTGAACGTGAATTGGCACGGGACAGTGCCGTGGGAGGCAACTTCGACCTGGAATTTGACGGCGACGGATTCTGGGATAAGACTTTTACTTTGATGAACCGCTGGCGCCGACGGTTCGGCGTCTATTACGGTGACTCTGGCATCTTCGTTCGCCGGCCGGTCTTCGAGTCGCTGCAAGGGTATCGTCGCTTGGCGATCCTGGAGGACTATGATTTTGTCAGGCGACTGGAACGGTCCGGCCGGACCCTGTTTATCCGTCCTCCTCTCAAGGTCTCTTCGCGCCGTTGGCGGGTCCAAGGCGTCGGGCGGACCCTATGGAGTTGGGTCATGATTCAGGCCCTTTACCTGTTGGGAGTTCCGGCTCACCGGCTGGCCCGTTGGTACAAGCCCGTGCGGGATCACGGGGAAGGGAAGCGATCCTGACCCGGGTATCCTGGCTCTGTCGGATGAGGCGACCGCATGCTTGCGCGATTAAATCCTGCCTTCCCCAAAGCTATCACGCCTTGCATCCTTGAACGAGCAACTCATTTTATGAGTATAAGATATAGGCACACGCTCTTAGGCTGACTTATTGTCAGCGCCGTCGCTTTCCCAATCCGTTCGGAAGGAAATCGGCGGTGAGGGCCCGGAACGAAGGTTCTGGCATCGTTGACAGACGGAAATGGCATGTGTTAAAAAACTTATCTCTTTAGTTTCGGGGCCAAGAGAGGAACTCTGCATACAAACTGGGTCGAATGATAGACAAACCTAAGGCTCCGGCGGGCAGTGGGGCACAAGGAGTTCCCCGGAAACCTGCCGCCAAACCACCTGAAACATCTGAAGACTGGGCCGACCCGTTGCGGGAGGCACTGGTCCGGCGTTTTCCCTCCGCCATCAGCAACGCCGTCATTTATCGAGATCAGCCCAGCATAACGGTTTCCACCGCATCCCTGGTCGAAGTGGCGCGGTTTCTCAGGGATGACGCCTCGGCCGCCTATCAGTATCCGGTGGACGTGACTGCGGTCGATTATCCCGCTCGGGAAAAGCGCTTCGAGGTCATCTACATTCTGTATTCGTTCGCGCGAAATGATCGCCTGCGCTTGAAAGTGCTGGTCGGAGACGGGGAGTCGCTCTCCTCGCTGACCGGGGTTTGGGCCGGGACGAATTGGCTGGAACGGGAAGTCTTCGACATGTTCGGAATCGTATTCGAAGGCCATCCCGGCCTGAAGCGAATCCTGCTGCCGGAGGAGTGGGTCGGCCATCCTCTGCGCAGGGATTACGATATTCTGAAACAGGATGACGCTTGGGTGCAGGCGAATCTGCATATCGAGAGCGGCCAGTGATACCGAAAGAAGCCATTCCTGACGCCACGTTCCTGGATTCGGATGAAATCGTCATCAACATGGGCCCCCAGCACCCCTCCACCCACGGGGTATTCCGGGTCAAGCTAAAGCTGGACGGGGAAACCGTCATAGGGTCGGAGTGCGTGATCGGCTACCTTCACCGGGGCGTCGAAAAAATCGCCGAGAATCGCACCTATGTTCAGTTTGCCCCTTACGTGGACCGCACCGATTACGTCGCTGCGGTCTCGAACGGACTGGGATATTGCGAGGCCATCGAGAAGCTCCAGGGAGCCCAGGTGCCGGCCCGTGCCCAATACGTGCGCACGATCCTGACCGAGTTGCAGCGCATCGCCAGCCACCTGTTGTGGCTCGGCACCCATGCTCTGGATATCGGGGCCATGACGCCTCTGTTCTATACGTTTCGAGAGCGGGAAGAGGTCCTGAAGATTTTTGAGAACTATTGTGGGGCACGCCTGACCACTCATTCATTTCGTATCGGGGGCCTTCAGTATGATACCTACGACGGGTTTGAAGACCAGGTGCGGAAGTTCGCAAACGACCTGGAAAGAAAAATAGACGAATACGAGCGCTTGTTGACGCTCAACCGCATCTGGGTCGGTCGGACCCGGGGGGTGGGGATTCTCACGGCCGAGGATGCCATTGCTCTGGGAGTTTCCGGACCCGTGCTGCGCGGTTCCGGCGTCAAGTGGGATATCCGCAAGGCGCAGCCTTATGAGGCTTATGCCGAGCTCGACTTTGAAATCCCTGTCGGGCAACAGGGCGATACCTACGATCGTTATATTGTGCGGTTGGAGGAAATGCGCCAGTCCCGGCGTATTATTCTCCAAGCCGTGGACCGCCTCCCCACGGGACCTATCAAGGGCCGCGTGCCGAGGGTCCTGAAGCCGCCCATCGGGGAGGTGTATCACTCGGTGGAGGCACCGAAGGGTGAATTGGGGTATTTTGTCGTCAGTGACGGCTCTACCCATCCCTATCGGGTGCGCATCCGTCCGCCTTCGTTCGTGAATCTGCAGGCGTTTGACCGCATGGTCCGCGGGCGAATGGTGGCCGACGTGGTGGCCATCATCGGTACGATCGATATCGTCTTGGGGGAAGTGGACCGTTAATTCTCCGCGTCGAAGCTCCGATTCTTTCTCGATGGCACCTTCGGGTGCAAGACCTGTTGCGGGCACGAAAGAGGAGAGTCCGGTGAGGAGACTCGAACACTGAGATGGTGAATTCGCTCGAACAGCTTCAAGGGCATTACCCATTCCTTTTCGCTACCGGGCAGATCTTGGTGGTTTTCCTGGTTCTTTCCTTGATGGTGGCCTACATGGTTTACCTGGAACGCAAGGTGGTGGCCTTCATCCAGGTCCGGTTGGGGCCGATGCGGGTGGGTCCTTGGGGCCTGCTCCAGCCGATTGCCGACGGCCTGAAGCTGATGCTCAAGGAGGACATCGTTCCCAAGGCTGCTGACAAATGGGTATTCCTCGTGGCGCCGGTCCTCACTGTAGTGCCGGCCTTTGTGGTCTTTTCGGTGATTCCCTTTGGGGACTCCACCATCTTTCGGATTACGGATCTCAACATCGGGGTCTTGTTTGTCCTCGCAGTCGGCTCGACCGGGATTTTCGGAGTTATTCTGGGAGGATGGTCCTCCAACAGCCACTATCCGCTGTTAGGTGCTCTGCGTTCGACGGCTCAGATGGTCAGCTATGAAGTGGCGCTGGGGATGTCGATTATCGGCGTCCTGCTCGTGACGAACTCCCTCAGCCTGGTGGAGATCGTGCATCGCCAGCAGGAGATGGGCGTGTGGAATGCGTTTGTCCAGCCCCTGGGATTCTTCATTTTTCTTGTCTCGGCGGTGGCCGAGACGAATCGTGCTCCCTTCGACCTGCCGGAAGCGGAATCGGAAATCGTGGCCGGTTTCCACACCGAGTATAGCGGCTTTCGTTTCGCCCTCTACTTTATGGGCGAGTACGCCAGCATGATATTTGTCTCAGCCCTTTGCGTGACGCTGTTTCTAGGCGGTTGGCTGCCGCCTTTTCCGAATGTCGAAGCGCTCAGCTTTTTGCACGGTGTGCCCGGCACCGTGTGGTTCCTCCTGAAATGTTTCATCTTTCTCTATGCGTATATTTGGGTCCGCGGAACCTTTCCGCGCTATCGGTATGACCAGTTGATGCGCCTTGGGTGGCATTGGCTGATTCCTCTGGCCATTGTCAATATTTTACTTACCGGATTGGGAGTGCTGATTTGGGGGGGCGCATAGACCTTTGCGGGTGTTCCCGATTTTTAGGGGTGAAAAAAGAATCGGCTGACGAATGACTCTTTCTTACATTGCTTTTTTCGTTTTAGCGGCGATTACGCTCTCTGCGGCGATCCTGACCATCACGCGGCGTAATGCCGTCCATAGCGCCATTTTCCTTATCATCACGCTCCTCTCGGTGGGAGGGCTCTATCTGCTGATGCAGGCTGAGTTCCTTTTTGCCGTCCAGGTGATTCTCTACGTGGGCGGCATCATGGTGCTGTTTCTTTTCGTCATCATGCTCGTCAAGGTGGAGGAAGCGCGACACCAGGCACAATTCAACCGCCAGTGGTGGGTGGCCCTGCTCGTCGTGGCGTTTTTGGGGCTCGAATGGGGTTACGTTCTCTACCGGGGACACGATGCGTTTGTCATCGAGCCAGCTCAGACGATAGAATCGGCCGGGCCGGCCTCCGCTGCCGAACCCGCTCCGGAAGAGGGAAACACCCAGCGGATCGGTACTGTCCTGTATCGGAACTACATGCTGCCTTTCGAGATTGCCTCCCTGTTATTGTTGGTGGCGATGGTGGGCGCGGTGGTGATGGCCAAGAGGACACTGGAATGATACCGGTTCACTATTATCTGTTCCTGGGCATGGGTCTGTTCACGGTGGGAGTGATCGGTGTCCTGACGAGGCGCAATGTCGTGATCGTCCTGATGTCGATCGAGCTCATTCTGAATGCCGTGAACATAAACCTCATTGCTTTCTCGCAAATGTATGATTCCGTACACGGCCAGATCTTCGCCATCTTTGTCATTGCGGATGCGGCGGCAGAGGCCGCCGTGGGTCTGGGAATTCTGATCGCCCTGTTTCGAAACCGGGAAACGGTAAATGCCGACGAGATGGACCTGCTGAAATGGTAAGCGAGGGCCGGCGCATCAAGTTATGAGCTTCTTTCTTGAAAACATCTGGATGGTTCCCCTGCTGCCGGTTTTGGGCGCCCTGATTCAACTCCTGCTGGGGCGGCGGCTCACCGACCGGCAAGTGAATTGGGTTTCGGTCGGTCTGCCGGGTCTTTCCTTCCTGTGGGCGTTGGGAAGCTTCTTCGGATTGCTGGAACAGTCGAACCATTTCTTTGCAAAAGTTCTTTATACCTGGCTGCCGGCGGGACCTTTCCGGCTGACCGACGGGACTTTGGGGAACTTAAGCGTCGATGTGGGTTTTCAACTGGATCCGCTCTCAGCCGTGATGATGCTGGTGGTCACGGGGGTCGGCTTTCTGATTCACGTCTATTCAATGGGGTACATGGCACAGGAGGAAGGTTACTACCGCTTCTTCGGTTACTTGAACCTGTTCATGTTCTCCATGCTGATCCTGGTGCTGGCCAACAACTTCTTGATGATGTTTGTAGGCTGGGAAGGGGTCGGGTTGTGCTCGTATCTACTGATCGGCTTCTATTTTGTTCGCAAATCAGCCACCGATGCAGGGAAGAAAGCCTTTATTGTCAACCGGATAGGGGATGCCGGGTTCCTGTTGGCGCTCATGCTGATTGTAGTCACGTTCGGGACGCTCGATTTCCAGCAGGTTACCGAGGCGGCGCGTAGCGGCAGGTTTGTGGTAGGAGATGCCGCGCTAGTCGCCGCGTGCCTTCTTCTGTTCGTCGGGGCGGCGGGAAAATCGGCGCAGATACCGCTTTACGTCTGGCTGCCCGATGCCATGGAGGGACCCACTCCGGTCAGTGCGTTAATCCATGCGGCCACCATGGTGACGGCGGGCATCTACATGGTGGCGCGTGCCAATGCCCTCTACGTGCTGGCTCCTTCGGCGCTGGCGGTGGTGGCGGTCGTGGGCGCGTTGACGGCGCTGTGGGCGGCGTCGATCGGGCTTGTGCAAAATGACATCAAGCGCGTGCTGGCTTATTCCACCGTGAGCCAGCTCGGTTATATGTTCCTGGCCTGTGGGGTAGGAGCTTTCACGGCGGGCATTTTCCACCTTACGACACACGCTTTCTTCAAGGCTCTCCTGTTTCTGGGGGCCGGCAGCGTGATTCATGCTATGAGCGGCGAGCAGGATATGCGTAACATGGGAGGGTTGAGGGACAAAATTCCCACCACCTACCGGACGTTGCTCTGCGCCACGCTTGCCATTGCCGGCATCCCGCCGCTGGCCGGCTTCGTGAGCAAGGATGAAATCCTCTGGAACGCATTTGCAGGTCCCTGGAACAACCAATTGCTTTGGTTGATCGCTGTGGCCACCGCAGGGCTGACGGCCTTTTATATGTTCCGGCTGTTGTTCATGACCTTTTGGGGCTCGCGTCGCTATTCCGACAAGGTGGCGGACCATCTTCACGAATCGCCCAAGTCGATGCTGTACCCGCTGGTTATGCTGGCGTTTCTCTCTGTGGTGGGAGGCTTCATGGGTTGGCCCGCGGCGCTGGGAGGCTCGAACCACTTCGAGCATTTCCTGGCCCCGGTGTTTGCAAATCCGGGGGTTCCCCCATCTCCCCACTACGCCCACAGCGTGGAATACGTCCTGATGCTGGTTTCCGTCTTGGTGGCCTCGGCAGGCATCTTCTTGGCTTATCAGTTTTACGTGAAAAATCCGGAATTTCCGCGGCGGCTGGCTGCCTCAGCCCGGACGCTTTACACGGTCCTGGCGAATCGGTATTACGTGGACGAGCTTTATGATGTCCTGTTCGTGAACCGGCTGAAGAATTTGGGCAACGGACTGGCCGCCTTTGACCTGGGAGTCGTGGATGGCGGCGTCAACGGGTCCGCTTGGTTGACCCGTAAGACGGCGGAAGGCTCCCGCCGGTGGGATATTTGGGTGATTGACGGGTTGATCAATGCCGGGGCCTTTGCGATCCGGTTGATGAGTTATCCGGTTCGGATGGTGCAGACCGGCTTGGTGCAGAGTTATGCCTTGCTGATTGTCTTGGGGTTATTAGCCTTTGCGGCATACTACATTTTCCGCTAAGCGGCGCGGCGCGCGGATGAGTTTTGGATTCGAGGTCTTCTATGGGATTTCTTCATGACCACATCTTAACGATTATCCTCTTCACACCGCTTGTCGGAGTGCTGGCCATCGCCTTCCAGCGGCCCGAGAAGAAGGATAGGGTCCGACGAATCGCGAATATCTCTACTTTCCTGGGTTTCCTGGTTTCGCTGCCGCTGGTCTTCTGGTTTCCCAAGGAGAGTCCCGAAGCGGTTTTCAAATTCGTCGAACGGGCCGAGTGGATTCCTTCGATCGGCGCGCAGTACGCGGTGGGAATCGACGGGATCAGCTTTTTGATGGTTATGATGACCACGGTGCTGGGCTTCCTGGCCACGCTCTCCTCCTGGTCCGCCATTCAACATCGAACCAAAGAATACTATTCCTTCTTCCTGGTCTTGCAGACGGGAATGTTGGGCGTCTTCATGTCGCTCGATTTCTTCCTGTTCTACGTCTTTTGGGAAGTGATGCTGGTGCCGATGTACTTCATCATCGGCGTTTGGGGCGGGTCCAGAAAGCTCTATGCGGCGATCAAGTTCTTCCTCTATACCCTGGCGGGCTCCGTGCTGCTGCTGTTGGGAATTCTTGCGCTCTACTTCCAATATCAGTCGGACACGGGAGTGTACACCTTCGACATTCTTCAACTCATGGACCATAACTGGCCTTTCCAATTGCAGTTTTGGGTCTTCTGGGCGTTTTTTGTGGGCTTTGCCATCAAGGTGCCCATGTTCCCCTTCCACACCTGGCTTCCTGATGCGCACGTCGAGGCACCCACGGCCGGCTCGGTGATCCTGGCCGGAGTTCTGCTGAAAATGGGGACCTACGGCTTCCTCCGCTTCAACTTGCCCATGCTCCCCCAGGCCAGCTCCGATCCGTGGGTCGTTAAGGTGATGGTCACTTTGTCCATTATCGCCATTATTTACGGCGCTCTGGTCTCGATGATGCAGCGGGATATGAAGAAGCTGATTGCTTACTCCTCGGTGAGCCATCTGGGCTTCTGTACCCTGGGTATCTTTTCCCTGAATTACCACGGGTTGAGCGGCAGCGTAATCCAGCAGATCAATCACGGCATCTCGACGGGGGCGTTGTTCTTGATCGTCGGATTGATCTACGAGCGGCGCCATACGAGGGAAATCAAGCAGTTCGGCGGCCTTTCAAACGTCATGCCGATTTATGCCACGATTTTCCTGATCATTACGATGTCCTCGATCGGCATGCCCGCCCTGAACGGCTTCATCGGTGAATTCACGATTCTGCAGGGGGTCTTCCAGGTGAATAAAGTTTGGGCTGCCTGGGCGGTGGCGGGGATTGTCCTGGGAGCCGCCTACATGTTGTGGCTTTACCAGCGGACGATGTTCGGCGCCTGCGACAAACCCGAAAATCAAGCCCTGAAGGACCTCAATTTCCGGGAGATTGCCACTCTGGTGCCGCTGGTGATCTGGGCCTTTTGGATCGGGCTCTACCCGAAGCCGTACTTCAAGGTTCTGGAGCCGGCCATTACGAAAATTGTGGAGCGTGTGAACCCGGACCTGCTCAAGGCGGAACAGGTTCTCCGGTCCACGCCGCAACCCTCAAAATCATTGCCGAAGGTCCCAGATGCGGCAAATCAGGAATGGGCCGTACCCGCTACCGAACCCGAGTCTGTGGAATCCGAAACGACCCATCGTGGGAACAAGCACCGCGCGTCCGAGCCATCCCCTACGGGCTTTTAGAGTTGTGAACTGATGTGGAGTGAATTCTTCCAATTTGAAGATTTTCTGGCGATTCGACCCCAGATCGTCCTGACGCTTTTTGCCCTGGCGATTCTGGTCACCGACTTCATGCTGGAAAAGCGTGACAAGTACTTTAATGCCATTACGGCGCTGATCGGGCTGGGTTTCGCCGGCGTCGCGGTGATCTTGGATTGGCAGCAGCGACAAGGTATCCCGTACGACGGATTCGCCGGATCCATCGTCAATGACGACTTTTTCGCCTATTTCAGCTTGATCTTCATCATCGCCACGATCCTGGTGGTGCTGATTTCGATGAAGTATTTGGAAATCGAAGGGGCCCACTATGGCGAGTACTATGCCCTGTTGCTGTTTTCCGTGGTGGGAATGATGTTTCTGGCGAATGGGACTGACTTGATTGTCCTCTTCATTGCCCTGGAATTGATGGCCATCTCGGGCTACATTCTGGCCGGATTTCTGCGCCGGGAGAAGCGTTCCAATGAGGCTGCCCTGAAATACTTCCTGTTGGGAGCCTTCTCGTCCGGGATTCTGCTCTACGGAATGTCGTTGCTTTACGGCCTGACCGGTTCGACGAATATAGCTGTGATTGCGCAGCGGCTTTCCGAGCGTTCCTTGGAAGATCCCATCTCCTGGCTGGCCATGATTACCGTGGCTACCGGGTTGTTTTTCAAAGTGGCGGCCGCGCCGTTCCACCAATGGACCCCGGATGTTTACGAAGGTGCGCCCACCACGGTCACGGCTTTCATGTCGGTAGCGCCCAAGGCGGGGGCCTTCGCGCTTTTATTGCGGATGTTTCTGGTCTGTATCTGGCCGCTGCGGACTGAATGGCAGATACTGCTGATCGCCGTCGCAATCACTACGATGACGGTCGGAAATCTGGCCGCGATCACGCAGAATAATATCAAGCGCCTCCTGGCTTACTCTTCCATCGCGCATGTGGGGTACATCCTCCTGGGACTGGTGGCCGCCGCTGACGGAAATCGAACCGGCCTCCAAGGGATGGCCATCTACCTGCTCGTCTATGCCTTTATGAATCTGGGGGCTTTTACGGTTGTCATAGCCCTACGGCGGAAGGATTTTATCGGAGATGCAGTGGACGATATGTCGGGGCTGTTCTCCAAGTCTCCGGCCTCGGCTCTTTTGATGCTGATCTTCCTGCTCTCGCTCGCGGGCATTCCGCCGACCGCCGGCTTTATCGGGAAGTATTTTATCTTTCTGGCCTTGATCGAAACGGGCCACTACACGCTGGCCGTCATCGCGGTGTTATATGTAGTGGTGGCGCTTTACTACTATTTTCGCATTGTGGTGGCCATGTTCATGAAGCCGGCTCCGGATGCGGAAAAGCTCTCTTTTTCGCCGGGCGTTCTGACCACGCTCGCCGTGACGTTCGTGCTGACCATGGGCATCGGAATTCTTCCGAACTGGTTCATCACCAAAGCGGAAGAAGCGGTTCGGCCTTTCATTCAGTGAAGGTGTGTAACAGGTGAGCCCTTCCAGAGGGAACAATAAGGACCTCTGGGCACAAGTGGGCATCTACACGAGCCTGGGTTTTATTCTGCCGTCGGCCGCACTGGCAGGCTTCGGGCTCGGATGGCTCCTGGATGGATGGATGGCGAGTAAGCCGGTATTTTCAGTCCTTCTGGGGCTGCTGGGGGCCGCGGCAGGCTTCCGGGAGTTGCTCAGACTGCTTAAGAGGTTTGAAGAGAATGCAGGGGGAGACAGCCGGAAGTAACCCGAAGGATTTAGGGTCGGGCCAAATCCCCGGGCCACTATGGATGGGCATGCTCACGCTGGGATCGGGTTTTGTGGTGCTGGCGTACTGGGGTGGAGCCACGGCGGCAGCCTTTGTCCTGGGGGCTGGGGGAGGGATCTGGAACTACCGCTGGCTTCATCAGGCCGTGCACACCGTTCTTGCGGACCCAGCGAAGCGGGTTCCCAAGCGGCTGGTCGTCAGGGTCTTGCTCCGCTATCCGTTGGTATTGGGGCTTGTTGTTTTGCTTTACTGGACCCAGTGGTTGCCCGCCCTAGGGGTGATCGCCGGACTGTTTGTCCCGGTTGTGGCGCTCTTGGTTGGATCGGTCGTCTATCTTTTCACAGGTGGAAGGAGTCTATAGGGATTGGAACATTCAGCCGCGCCGCTCTGGTTCACCGTTCTGTTGAATAAATTGCTTGCGGGTCCTGTCACGGCTGGACTGACGGCGCTGGGGATTCAGGTGGAGCATCCCGAGGCTCCCATCCCGGATCACATCGCCATGCAGGTTCTGGTGCTGCTAATCCTGTTCGCGGTTGCCTTCGTGCTGCGGCGGAAACTTTCCGTGACCCAGCCGGGGCGTATGCAGCAAGCCTTCGAGTTGGTGGTTCAGTTTATCCGCTCCCTGCTGGATGACGTTGTAGGCCACGACGGGCGGAGATATCTGGCGCTGATCGGGACTATCGGTTTCTTTGTGGTGGTATCGAATCTGATCGGCATTGTCCCCAGCTTCCACTCTCCCACGGGAAATATTCAGGTGACGCTGGGTTTGGCTGTCGTGGCCTTCCTTTACTACAACTTTCATGGAATGCGCCAGCACGGAGTGGTGGGCTACCTCAAGCATTTCTGCGGACCCATCCTGGCGATGGCTATCTTGATGTTTCCGATTGAAGTCGTGGGAAACGTGGGGCGGATGCTGTCGCTCTCCGTCCGTCTTTACGCCAACATGAGTGTTGGAACGCTGCTGGAAGAAGTATTTGCGGAGCTTGTCCCCGTGTTCGTGCCGGCCATTTTCATGGGGCTGCACTTGTTCGTTTCTTTCCTGCAGGCGTATATCTTCATGCTGCTGCCGGCGGTTTATATCGGCATCGCGGTGGCCGAGGAGCACTGAGATAGGAAAGGGAATTTTGCCGACTTTTCGGCGAGTCTCTTTTGCGAGCTGATCTCGCCGACAACTTTGCCTGTCAGCGTGAGTCCTGCCTGCACGAGGGATGACAGGAAACCACCCCCTGACGGCGATTCATACTTCCGGGACTTGTCGCTTCTGAGAGTCTCGAGAAAAAAAGGAGGAAAGCAGTGAAACGTACTTTGATGGGTATTTTTGTGGTGGCCGTGGGACTGTTTCTGGTTCCATCGGCTTACGCGCAGGAGGCCGCCGGCGGAGCCGGTTCTTCCATGGTGAACTGGGTCGCTTTAACTTCGGGATTTTCCATGGCGATTGCCTCGGCGGGCTGCGGCATCGCTCAGGCCAAAGCCGTGGTGGCCGCCTGCGAAGGCGTGGCGCGAAATCCGGGTGCGCGTCCGGGCATCCAGTTCTTTCTGATTCTGGGTTTAGTGCTGATTGAGTCTTTGGCGCTCTACACCTTTGCGATTATCTTCGCCAAGGTTTCTTAAATTCCCGTGAGTTGTGTAACCCGGAGGCCGGGGGGCTCTGCCGCCGGAACTCTTTTACCCCAGGGTGTGCAAAGGAACCTTTGCGCACCCATTTTCTTTTCCTGAATTTCCCCGCCTCGATGGCGCTCGATCGGCGACAAACGAATGAAGGCCGTTCTACTTGAAAAAGTCGGCGCTCCGCTGGTGATACGGGAAGTTCCACGCCCGAAGGTGCTCCGGGGCGAGATTCTTCTGCGCGTCAAAGCCTGCGGCGTATGCCATACGGACCTGCATCTGATTGCGGGCGATTGGTCCCTCCCCAGGCTGCCGCTCATTCCAGGCCATGAGGTGACCGGAGTGGTTGCGGAGGTAGGCCCGGAGGTTCAGGAGCTCAAGGTGGGCGACCGGGCGGGAGTGCCCTGGATTTACTGGAGCTGCGGGAGCTGCGAATATTGCCTGAACAACAATGAGCCTCTTTGCGGAAAGCTGCAGGTAACCGGCTATACCATCGACGGAGGTTATGCCGAATTCCTGAAGGCACCCGCGACACACTGCGTTCGGTTGCCGCCGGAGGTCGAATTTGCGCCCGGCGCGCCGATTTACTGCGCCGGTCTGACGGCATACCGGGCGTTGAAAATTTCCGGCGTGCGTATCGGCCAAACGGTGGCTGTCTGGGGTGTGGGAGGATTGGGTCATTATGCCGTCCAGATTGCGTGCGCCATGGGCGCTCGCGTGATCGGAGTGGACATCCGCGACGCCGCGCTGGAGTTGGCGCAACGGTTGGGTGCTCACCTTACCGTGAATGCCGCCTCCGATGCAGTGAAGCAGATCAAGGCCGCCGGTGGGGCCGATGTAGTGGTGAACCTGGCGCCCCATCCGAAAGCAATCGAGCAGGGGTTTCGGTCCTTGCGGCGAGGCGGCGCGTTGGTTCTGGTAGGCCTGCCCCCGGGGGATTTCACCCTGCCCATTTTCCCCGCCGTAGCCAAGGGAATTCGCGTTCTCACGGCTGCGGTGGGGACCCGTCAGGATTTGCGCGAGGTATTGAACATGGCGGCAACCGGGCAGATCAGGACGGTCTATGAGACAGTTCAGCTCGACCAGATCAATGATGTCTTCCACCGGATGGAGTCAGGTCACATCTCCGGTCGTGCGGTGATCGAGTTTCCCTAACCAGGAGAGTGGAAGAATCGGCCCAATGTGAATCCGCTAGGGGAGGGGAATGGCGGCCGTGGTCTGCGCCAGGAACCAGCCGGGAAGAATTCCCAGATACAGCGTCCCCAGGACCAGGATCGCCAGAGCCGCTCGCAGGGCCCAGGGAAGAGCAGGGGGAGGCTCGGGCCGTAACCCCTCCCGCATGTACATCATCACCACAATCCTTAGATAGTAGTACACGGACACCGCGCTGTTGAGCACCCCGAGGAGGGTCAGTCCGATCAGCCCTTCGTTTACGGCTGCTGAAAACAGGTAAAACTTGCCGAAAAAGCCTCCGGTCAGAGGAATGCCCGCCAGCGAAAGAAGAAACAGGGTCAGGCAGGCCGCCAGAGCCGGCCGCTCGCGGCTCAATCCTGCGTAGTCGGCCACCCCCACCCATCGATCACCCTTGCCCGCCAGATGTCCCACCACGGCGAAGGCGCCCAAATTCATCAGAGAGTACACCACCAGATAGAACATGACCGCGGCACGGCCCTCAGGAGTTCCCACCGCAAAGCCCACCAGAACATAGCCGGCATGGGCTATCGAGGAGTAGGCGAGCAGGCGTTTCAGGTTGGATTGAACGATTGCCGCCAGATTTCCGAGCGTCATCGTGAGGGCAGCCGAAACCCAAAAAATCCAGAAGCCTGTCTCTCCCGAGGGTTCGAAAACAGCCAGGGCAACCCGGAGGAAGACGGCGAAGGCGGCTGCCTTCGGACCGGCCGAGAGGAAGGCCGTCACGGGGGTGGGAGCTCCTTGGTAAACGTCCGGGGTCCAGATTTGAAATGGGACGCTCGAGACCTTGAACGCGAGTCCCACGAACAAGAAGGTAAGCGCAGTCAGGGCCAGAGCCGAGCCCGTCATCGCGTCGGCGAGCCGGCCCGTGAGGGAAAGCAGATTCGTTGTCCCCGTTAACCCGTACACAAAGGCGATGCCGTAGAGCAGGAAAGCGGTAGCGAAGGAGCCGAGTAGGAAGTATTTCAGTGAAGCTTCGTTGGATTGCGCATCCTCGCGCCGATAGCCCGCCAGAATGTAGGTTGCGATGGAGGACATCTCTAGGCCCAGGAAGACCAAGATCAGCTCTGCCGAGGCGACCATCAACCCCATCCCCACCGTGCCGAGCAGAATCAGAGCATAGAACTCTCCCGGAGGAAAACCCTCGCGGCGCACGTAGTTAAGGGAAGCCAGCAGGGTAAGGGCGGCAATGGCAAGGAGCAGAAATCGGAAATAGACGCTGAAGGCGTCGCCCAGGATCATACCCCCGAAGGCCGTGCCGGTCTGGTTTACCAGGGTGAGCGTTCCCAAGCCGGCCAGGACGGTCCCTAAGATTGCGAGGATACCCAGCCGATTCTTCTGCTCCGGCCGGAGAAACGGGTCGGCCACCATGATGAGAATGGCAAACGCCGTCAGGATGATTTCCGGCAGGATCAGCAACAGGTCGGCGTTCTGGACAGGTGAAGTTGACATCAACGGGTTCGATTCGGGGTGACAGTTTTTCGGGAGATCCAGGGCAACGGCTGGGCCACCGAGGAGGATGAGACCGTGTTCCGGGGAAATGGGTGCTCCCGGGTGAAGTGTAGGCTTCCTCCCTGAAGTCGGGTGAGGATTCGTTGCGTGGTCTGATCCAATCTTCTCAGGAAGGGTTGCGGATACACTCCCATCCCAATGATCACAACCGCCAGGGCCGTCAGGATAACACCCTCTCGGAACTTGCAGTCGCGCAGGCTACGGTTCGCCGGATGAGTCACTTCACCGAACAGAACTCTTTGGACCATCCACAGCAGATAGATGGCTGCCACCACCACGCCGAGGGCGCCCAACACACCATAAAGAGCCCTGGCCTTAAAGGCGCCGAGAAGAATCAAAAATTCCCCTACAAATCCATTGAGCAGGGGAAGCCCCAGCGAAGAGAGCGCCACCAGGACGAAAAATGAGCTCAGCACTGGAAGCGGCGTCGCCAGCCCTCCAAAATCCCGGATTTGGCGCGTATGCCGACGTTCATAGAGCATCCCCACCAGAATAAACAGCGCGCCCGTTGAGACTCCGTGGCTGCACATCTGATAGATGGCTCCTTCAATTCCAGGCGTGTTGAAGGCGAAGATGCCGAGGACGATGAAGCCTAGATGGCTGACCGATGAATAGGCCACCAATTTTTTCAGATCCGGCTGCACCATCGACACTAAGCCACCATACAGGATACCGACAATGGCCAGAAAGGAAATGAACGGTGCAAGCTCATGGGCGGCGTCGGGAAACAGCGGCAAACAGAATCGCAACAGGCCGTAAGCTCCCGTTTTAAGCAGCACCCCGGCCAGGATGACTGACCCCGCCGTGGGAGCCTCCACGTGCGCATCCGGCAGCCAGGTATGAAGCGGAAAGAGGGGAACTTTGATGGCAAAGGCGATGAAAAAGGCCAAAAACAGCCATATTTGAGCTTTTTCAGCGAGAACAGCTTCCGGACCGGAAAGCCGGTCCAGGATCGTCACCCAGTTGAAGCTGCCGGTTACACGGTAGAGATAAAGAATCCCCACCAGCATGAACACCGACCCCGTCATCGTGAACAGGACAAATTTTAGGGTCGCGTAGATACGCCGCTCATGGCCCCAAATGCCGATCAGAAAGTACATGGGAATGAGCATGGCTTCCCAAAAAATATAGAAGAGAAACAGGTCCAGGGCTAGGAAGACGCCCAAGGTGCCCGTTTCCAGTACCAGCAGGAATAGGAAGAATTCCTTGGCCCGCTGCTCGACCGCCTCCCATGAAGCCAGAATGGCAACCGGAGTGAGGAAAGCGGTCAGGAGCACCATCAGAAGGCTCAACCCGTCCGCACCCAGAAAATAATCGATGGGAGGAGAGCTGATCCATGGGGTCTGTTCCACATATTGCAACCCGGGATGTTCCGGCGAATAGAGCCAGAACGCTCGGGCGGCCAGCAAAAAGGTCCCCACCGAAAAGATCAGGGCAAGCCATCGGATCAGTCGGG
Source organism: Terriglobia bacterium (assembly GCA_965222885.1). GTDB lineage: Bacteria > Acidobacteriota > Terriglobia > UBA7540 > JAPUME01. The sequence goes on along the minus strand of OZ244973.1, from coordinate 2,311,237 downwards.
TTCTCTCTCGCCCCACCAGGACAATCGACAACGCTCCGAGAAGAGGGAGAAAAACGATGCCGGTTAGGGTGTGATCCAGAAGCCAGTTCATGATTGCCTTCGGACTTTGAAACTCGGATCGAAGCTATCTCTAGCTGCGCGATAGGACGTAGCCCAACCAAAGAACCGCGCCCAAAATGACCCAAACCGCATAGCTTCGCAGGTTGCCCGACTGTAATCTTCGCAGCCAGGAACCCAGCGATCGCGTTCCCGATCCGGTTTGGTTGACCAACCCGTCGATGACGGCTCCATCGAGGACGTGCCACAGGATTTTTTCCGAGCCCAACCGGACCGACTTTACGAAAAGAAAATCGTAGATTTCATCCACGTAATATTTATTGGCCAGCAGGCGGTGCAGAGGCCCGAGGCCCTTTGCCATCCATTCGGCCCGTTGCGCTGAGGGCAGGTAGAAAAAGGCGGCCAGCAGGAATCCCACCACGGCCGCGGAGATCGAATAAATCAAGACGGTGTGTTCGGCGCCTCCGGCGGCGTTCGTGGTCACGGCTCCGGCATGGGCCGTTCCGGTTGCCAACGCGGGCGAAAGGAATTTCTCCAACGCTTCCGCTCCACGGCTTCCCTGATAGAAAACGAATCCGCCGACTACCGAAAGAATACCCAACCCTACGAGGGGCACAATCATGCTAGGCGGACTTTCGTGCACGTGATTCCCTGCTTCCGGACTGAGACGCGACGACCCGAAAAAGGTTAGAAAGAGAGCCCGAAACATATACAACGAGGTCAACCCGGCCGTAGCGGTGGCCAGCCAGTAAATCCAGTTTTCTTGCAAAGAACTCTGATAGGCGGCCAGCAGAATGGCTTCCTTGCTGTAGAAACCGGAGAAAAAAGGAAATCCGGCGATGGCCAGGGTGCCCAGGAGAAATGTGGTGAAAGTCCAGGGCATCCGTCGCCAAAGCCCGCCCATTTTTCGCATGTCCAATTCTCCGGCCAGACCGTGCATGACGCTTCCGGCTGCTAGAAAAAGTAAGGCCTTGAAGAAGGCATGCGTCATCAGGTGAAAGATGGCTGCGGCGTAAGCACCCAGGCCGCAAGCCAGGAACATGTACCCGAGCTGGCTGATCGTGGAGAAGGCCAGGACCCGTTTCATGTCGTTCTGGGTGAGGGCGATCGTGGCGGCGTAAAAAGCGGTCACGCAGCCAAGCACAGCCACGACCTCCAACGTCAGCGGGGAAGCCGTGAACAGCAATTGCGACCGGGCGACCATATATACCCCTGCGGTCACCATAGTGGCGGCATGAATCAGTGCGCTGACGGGTGTGGGGCCTTCCATGGCGTCGGGCAGCCATACGTAGAGCGGTATCTGAGCGGATTTTCCCACGGCCCCGATCAGCAGGAGCAGCGTGATCGTCGTCAGATCGACGCCGGAAGCATCCGAAAGGTTCCTCAGCATGTAGAATAGAGTCTCAAAATCCACCACTCCGAAAGTCCAAAAGAGAAGAATTATTCCCAGCAGGAAGCCGACGTCGCCGATTCGATTGACGATGAACGCTTTTTTACCGGCGTCCCCGGCAGATTTCTTAAGGAAATAGAAACCGATGAGCAGGTAAGAACAGAGTCCTACGCCTTCCCAACCGACGAACATCAACAAGTAGTTGTCGGCCATTACCAGCGTCAACATAGCGAACAGGAAAAGATTCAGGTACGCAAAGAAACGATAATTGCCCCCTTCATGCGCCATATAGCCGACTGAATAGACGTGAATGAGGAATCCCACGCCGGTTACGACCAGTGTCATGAGAAGGGTCAAATGGTCGTAGTAAAAACCCATATCTGCGGCCAGTCCTCCCGACCGGATCCACGGGAAATAGCTCTCCACCACCGGAATGCTTGCGGCTGGAAGCCGGAGAAATTCCCGCGCAACCCAAAGTGCGGCCGCGAAGGATGCTCCCGCCGCGCTGCATCCGATCAGGCAGACCACCCCTCGGGGCAGCCTGCGGCCTATCAAGCCATTCAGAACGGCTCCCAGGAGGGGAAGAATCGGAATCAGCCAAAGGTCCATTTGGCTTCGGAAGCTCCAGCGAGACCTGTCCCGCTAATACTTCATCGAGTCCAGGTCTTCAATATTGAGCGATTGGCGGGTTCGAAAGACTGCGATGATGATTCCCAACCCCACGGCGGCTTCCGCCGCGGCCACCGTGATAATGAAGAAAACGAAGAGTTGTCCGGAAAGTTCTCCCCAATACTGGGAAAAGGCCACGAAGGACAACGCCACGCCGTTGAGCATCAGCTCGATGCACAGAAAGACCGTAATGATATTTCGTCGCAGGAGGAATCCCGCCGCGCCCAGGCCGAAAAGGATCGCGCTCAATATCTGATAATGGGAAAGAGGAATCATGGGGGCCTTCTAAGCCTCTCGCCGGGCGAGCACCACGGCGCCCAAAATGGCAATGAGGATCAACAGAGAGGTCACCTCGAAAGGCAATACATAGTCGCGGAACAGCAACCGCCCCACGCTATGCGCGCTCCCCGGCAAAGACCCGGTCAACGGCAAGGAAGTATCCGGGAATTCCTTCCATAATACGAAAATCAACTGCGCCAGGAAGGCCGCCAGAACCGGCACCCCCAGCAGCCTTGTGAGCACGCTCTTCCGCGAAGGAGTTTCCGCTCCGGCGTTCAGCAGCATGATCACAAATACAAAAACCACCATGATCGCCCCGGCATAAACCAGCACCTGGATGGCAGCCATGAATTCGGCTCCGAGTAACAGGTAAATCACAGACAAGCAGGCCATCACCACGATGAGCGCGAGAGCGCTGTAGATCGGACGCCGCTGGAGGATCACCATCACCGCTGCCAGGACGGCGATACCGGCAAAGATGTAAAACAGCGCTTCCATGAATTTAATCTGCCAGCAAGACCAGCACCAAGCTGGTCACCATGATGTTGACCACACCCAACGGGAGCAGGAACTTCCAGCCGAATGCCATCAACTGGTCATAGCGAAAACGCGGCAGCGTGCCGCGTGTCCAGATGTAGAAGAACATGAAGAACAGCACCTTCAGGACGAACCAGAAAGTCGGAAGGGTAGCCTGCATCCAGGGCGGCCCGAAAACCGGTCCCATCCAGCCGCCGAAGAACAGCAGAGCGGCCAGACAGGAAACAATCACCATGTTGGTGTATTCTGCCATGAAGAACATGGCGAACTTAAAGCTACTGTACTCGGTATGGAATCCCGCCACCAGTTCCGTTTCCGCTTCCGGCAGGTCAAACGGGGAACGGTTGGTTTCCGCCAAGGCAGACGTGAAATAGACCAGAAACCCCACGCACTGCGGCAGAATGTTCCACCGGGGGAATACCGCAACGCCTCCCAGGTGCCAAAATCCCGCCTGTTGCTCTACGATCTCCCTTAGATTGAAACTGCCTGACAGCATTAACACTCCCACCAAGCCCAACCCCAGAGATACCTCGTAGCTGACCATCTGGGCCGAGGAGCGTAAGGCCCCCAGGAGCGAGTATTTGCTGTTGGACGCCCAACCGGCCAGGGCAATGCCGTAAACCCCCAGTGAGGTGATCGCCAGCACAAAGAGCAGGCCGATATTCAAATCGGAGATGCTGAACGAGGGGCCAAAGGGGATCGCCGCGACGGCCAGCAGCGCCAGCGTAAGGCTGAGGAACGGGGCCAACAAGTAAAGAGGACGGTCGGCTCCCGAGGGGGTGATGTCCTCTTTGAAGAGGAATTTCAGCCCATCCGCCAGGGGTTGCAACAGCCCGTGTGGCCCCACCCGATACGGACCCCAACGTGACTGGATGTGGGCAACCACCTTGCGTTCCATCCACACGATGTAGGCCACCCCGGTCAGCAGGAGGAACAATAACATCCCGATCTTTATCAGGACGTTTATCAGCCAGAGGTGTTCGTCGAGGAATTCGTTCATCCGGTCAATTTTTTCTCCTCGACGACATTGAGAGCCCAACTAAATCGACCCAGCGTACCGGAGGTAAACAGGGAATCGCGCGCGGAAGAAATCAGATCCGGGTGCGTAAGGGAAGGAGGAGTGCCGATAGGATGGGTCGGCAAGGCATTTCCCAATAACAGGTTGGCGATCGAGAGGGAATAACCGGGAACGTGCTCGGTAATTTCCCGGAGCACTTCCTGGGGGGAGGCAAGTTTCCAGGAATGCCCCAACAGGCGAGCCAAGGCGGTGATCATCTGGAGGTCGGTCTTCGCCCCGGGCTTCTGGAGTGCTTCCACCATGCGCTGGAGTTCGCCCCCGGTATTGGTAAGGGTGCCGGATTTTTCGGCAAAACTCGCCGCTGGCAGAACCGCGTGGGCGCATTCGGCCGTCTCCGTCATGAACAGATCGGCCACCACAAGCAAATCGAGTTTCGAAAGCAGGGTTGGGTCCCAACCCAAGCTGCGGACCGGGTTGGCACCGAAGACGAGTAAGGCCTTCATCTTGCCCTCGGAGATGGCGCCCGGCATCGCGCGAAGATCAAGGCCGGGCGAGGAGGGAATTTCTGCGCCCCAGATTTTTTCATATTTTTGTCGCGCGGCAGGTTCGCTCAGGGGCAGATAGCCGGGCAGCGTATCCGGCAACAAACCCATATCGGCGGCGCCACGGGAATTGGCTGCGTCCCCGAGTGCCAGGAAGCGAGTCAGGCCCGGCAGGCTCATTCCCCAATCGACCCATTGCGAGATCGACTCGCCCTTAATCTCCTCGCCGAAGATGATGAGGGTGTCCCGCTCACCTGCAATTTTTTCTCGGAACCGATGGAGTTCGCTCATTCCTCCTTCCACCTCGACTCCTGCAGGAAGGCAGGAGCCGGCCAGCGCCTTGACCACATCGGCTTCTTTCCCTTGCTGAAGCTTCAGATAGACCGTAGATTGGCGGCGCAGCTTGATTTCACCCCGATGGATCGTGTACAGCCGCGCCTGCCGTAGTCGTACCGCTTCGCGGATGCGGTAAGCCACCAACGGGTGTTGCTCGGTGGGATTGTTCCCGATGAGCAGAATGCTCGCGGCTTGCGAAAGATCCGAAATGGTGGCATGACGATCGGTGGCGCGCGCTTGGGTCAGGGCTTCGACCAAGCCGGCGAAGTCAGCAGTCCGATGATGGTCGATGCTATTGGTTCCCAGCACCGTCCGGGCAAACTTTTGGAGCGTGTAGTTCTCCTCATTGGTTGTGTGGTTGGACCCGATCACGCCGACGGCCTCGGGTCCATAGTCTGTCAGAACGCTCTTCAGCCGTAGAGTCACGCGGTTGAGAATATTTTCCCAAGAACTCGGCTGATACCCGTCATCCTTCCGGGAGAGCGGCTCGGAGAGGCGTCTGCCATTGTTGACGAAATCCCATCCGAAGCGGCCCTTGACGCAGAGAAATTCGCCGTTAATTCCAGATCGGTCGCGGTTGTTGGCCCGAATGATTTCCTGGTTGCGGACGCTGAGAGTGGTTTTACAGCCGTCGCCGCAGTGATTGCAGACGGTCCCCGCGTACTGCATCTCCCACGGGCGGGTTTTGTAGCGGTAGGTGCCGCTGGTGAGGGCGCCGACCGGGCAGATGTCGATGCACATGCCGCACTCCTCACACTCCAGTTTCTCGCCTTGATTGGGGATGATTTCCGACTGGGCGCCCCGGAAGGAGAGGCCCAAGGCGTTTACGTCCATCCCTTCGTCGCAGACTCGGATGCACCGGTAGCAGAGAATACATCGAGGGGCGTCAAAATAGACCAGGGGGGAAAACTGTTTTTCTTCGACGTGGAGCTTCTCCTCGGCGAAGCGGCTCTCGGAGGCGCCATAGCGGAAGACCATATCCTGAAGCTCGCATTCGCCTCCCTTGTCGCAGACGGGGCAGTCGAGCGGATGGTTCGTGAGGAGAAACTCCAGCGCCGATTTGCGTGCCTCGGCAATCTTCTCTGTCTCGGTGCGGACCGTCATGCCTTCGGCAACCACGGTAGTGCAGGCGGTCTGCAGCTTGGGAATCTTATCAATTTCGACCACGCACATCCGGCAGGCGGCCTGGAGTGAAAGGCCCGGGTAGTAGCAGAAGGAGGGGATTTCGATTCCGGCCTGCTTGGCGGCCTCGATGACCAGCGTGCCCGGGGGGGCGCTCAGGGTTCGGCTGTCAATCGTTAGATTTATCCGTTCCGCCATTCTCTAGGTCCTTCGTTTCTACTGGCTTCGAGCTCTTCAGGAGACCGTCGCCGGGGTGCGCTCGTGAGGGCAAGCACCCAGTCGGAGGTGCTCTTCGAATTCGTGTCGAAATTTCTTTACGATGCTCAACGTGGGCAAAGCCGCGGCATCGCCCAGCGGGCAGAGGGTCTTTCCCAGGATGTTATTCGAAATATCGGAAATGACCTCCGGGTCTTCCTGCCTTCCAAAGCCGGCGTGGAAACGATCCAGTAATTTCTTGAGCCAGTCAGTCCCTTCCCGGCAGGGCACGCACCACCCACAGGATTCGTGGGCGTAGAAGTGCATGATTCGCTGGGCCACTTTGACCATGCAGGTATCCTCGTCCAGGACGATGACGCCCCCCGAACCCAGCATGGAGCCGATTTTAGCCAGAGAGTCGAAATCCATCGGTACGTCGATTTCATCCGCGGTAAGGAGCGGACAGGATGACCCGCCGGGAATAACGGCTTTGAGATTCTTTCCGCCCCGCAAGCCGCCGGCGACTTCATAGATCATTTTGCGGAGCGGAAAACCCATGGGAAGCTCGTAGATTCCAGGCCGGGCGACGTGGCCGCTGAGGCAAAAGAGTCTTGTTCCGCCGTTTCGCTCGCTCCCGATTTGCGCAAACCACTCGCCACCCTTGAGGATGATATGCGGAACGCAGGCGAGGGTCTCAACGTTGTTGACAACCGTGGGGCAGCCGTATAGGCCCACGACGGCGGGGAAGGGAGGCTTGATGCGAGGATAACCTCTCAGCCCTTCCAGAGAATTGAGCAGCGCGGTCTCCTCGCCGCACTCATAGGCCCCGGCTCCGGTGTGCGTGTACAGATCGAATCGAAATCCGGATCCCAGAATATTTTCTCCCAGGTATCCCTGTTCATAGGCTTCGCCGAGAGCCCGATCCAGAATGTCGAGCAGGTAGCGGTATTCCCCGCGAACGTAAATGTAACCCTGATGAGACTGAAGCGCCCAACCGGCCAGGATGCAGCCTTCGATCAACTGGTGCGGATCGTTTTCGATCAACGGCCGGTCTTTGCAGGTGCCCGGCTCACTCTCATCGGCATTGCAAACTACGTATTTCGGCTTCGGAGATTGGTGCGGGACGAATCCCCATTTCATGCCCGTGGGGAATCCGGCGCCCCCTCGTCCGCGCAGGTTGGATTTTTTTACCTCTTGGATGACCTGATCGGGCTTCATTTGCAGCGCCTTTTCCAAGGCCTTGTAACCGTCGTGTTGGAGGTAGGTTCCCAGGTTGTTCGCGTGGGGGACGGCAAACCTCTGGGTAAGAATCTTTACCTGGAGAGGATTTTCGCCGATGGAATTGTTGTAATTGCTCACGCCATAAATCCAGGGCCGATTTCCTGGCCCGATGGTTTTGATTTACCCCAACCGAGGAGCATCACGGGGAACTGCTTCCCGTGTTCTGTCGGTTTCTTGCCAGACGATCCAATAGTTGGTCCAGCTTCTCGGATGTCATTTGCTCGTAAAAGTCGTAATTGACTTGCAGTGCGGGAGCTCCGACGCAGGCACCGATGCATTCCACCTCTTCCAGAGAAAACGTGCCGTCGGCGGTCGTCTGCTTGTGTCCGATTCCCAGCCGCTCCCGGCACTGGTCATAGAGGGCCTCGCCGCCGTTCAACATGCAGGAGATGTTCGTGCACACCTGGAGATGGCATCGGCCGGCGGGTTGGCGCCGGAGCATCGAGTAATAGGAGATCACCTCCACCACTTCCACCACCGGGAGGTTCAGGATGCGACAAATCTCCTGGATGGCTTCATCGCTGACGTAGCCGATTTCGTCTTGAGTGAACAGGAGCATAGGGACCAGCGCCGAACGCTTCACGGGGTACCGCCCGAGCAGCGTCTGATACCGGTCTTTGAGTGCAGCAGAGAGCATTTTACCCACGACGTCGTCCGGAGCCGCCGGACGAACCTCAGCGATCGATTTCACCCAAGACGATGTCTAGGGTGCCGATACAAGCCACGGCATCGGAGACCAGCTTGCCTTCGACCAACTTGGGAAGCGCTTGCAGATTGGCGAACGAAGGGGTCCGCATATGAACTCGGAAAGGTTTGGGCGAACCGTCGCTGACCACATAGAAACCTAACTCTCCTCGGGGTGATTCCACGGCTTGGTAGGTCTCCCCCAGGGGAGGATGGAAACCTTCCGTGATGATCTTGAAGTGGTAGATTAGGGCCTCCATCTCGGTCTTCATTTTTTCCCGGTCCGGCAGCACGATCTTGGGAGCATCGGCTTTGATGGGTCCTGAGGGAAGGCCCTCTAGTGCTTGACGGACAATCTTTACCGATTCGCGCATCTCTTGTACGCGCACCTGATAACGGGCATAGATGTCCGCAGCGGTCCGGGTGGGGACATCAAAGTCGAATTTCTCATAGCTGGAGTAAGGATAGGCCTTCCGCAGGTCCCATTCAATCCCCGCCGCCCGCAGCAGAGGGCCGGATACCCCCAGGGCCAGGCAATCTTCCGCTTTGAGAATTCCGATTCCTCGGGTCCTCTTGAGCCAGATGGGATTCCGGGTCAGAAGCGCCTCATATTCGTCGATCTTCGCAGGAAAGGAACGAAGGAATTTTTCGACTCTCTTTTCCCAGCCCAGAGGAGGTTCGACGGCCAGCCCCCCGATTCGGAAGTAGCTGGTCATCATTCTCTGGCCGGAGACAAATTCGAAAATATTCAGGATCTCTTCTCGTTCCCGAAAACAGTAGAGAAGAACCGACATGGCTCCCAGGTCGATCGCATGCGTGCCCAGCCATACCAGATGGCTGTTCAGGCGGGTGAGCTCGGTTAGAAGCACCCGAATGTACTGGGCGCGCGAGGGAATCTCCAGACCCAGAAGTTTTTCAACGGCCAGGCAGTAGCAAAGGTTGTTGGAAAGAGGGGCCAGATAATCCACCCTATCGGTGAGGGTAATGGCCTGGGAGTAGGTGAGATTTTCACAGGTCTTTTCAATGCCGGTGTGAAGGTACCCGATGTCGTAGAGGGCCCGTGTGATAGTTTCCCCGTCAAGCTCCAGGACCAGACGGAGTACCCCATGAGTCGAGGGATGCTGAGGACCCATGTTGAGGATCAGCTTCTCTTCCTGGCCGGGGATTTTTTCTAGCGTCAGGGGCACTTAACGGTATCCTTCCACCGGGTAGTCCTTCCGCAGAGGATGACCTTCCCAGTCTTCGGGCATCAAGATCCGCTTCAGATAGGGATGACCCGTAAATTGGATGCCGAACAGATCGAATACTTCCCGCTCGTAAGCGTTGGCTCCGGTCCAGATCGGGACCACCGAATCCAGCCGCAGGTCCGTTCCCGGTAACCGTACCTTGAACTGAAGCTCGCGGGCCTTCGGGATGCTCCTGAGCCGGTAAATCACCTCAAATCGAGGTTCCTGAGAATGCCGATCCACAGCCGTTATATCTGCCAGGAAATTGAAGTTGAGATCAGGGTCGTCTCGCAATAATCCGGCACAGGGGAGGAGGAAATTTCTGGCAAGTATCAGGTTGAGGCCTCCGTGGCGCTCTTTGGCCTCTTCGAGACAGGCTGGAAACGCCTCCGTTAATTTTCTGACGACAGGGTCGGATTGAAATGGGGATGTCAAGTTCATCCTTCTGATTTAGCACCGGCAGCGCCTCAAGGCGCCCGCCCAGTAGTCGGAGGGCTTGGTCCGTAGCCCTCGCCGGACTCGGCTATCCGTTCGTACTCTCATTATTGTGCCGGAGGCTTTCCGAGTGGAAATGTTTTCAGGCCTTGTTGGGAAGGCAAAACAACCGGTTACCGGTTCCAGTCCAGCACGCCTTTTTTCCAGATGTAGATGTAGCCTGCCAACAAGATAAAAACGTAAGTGACCATTTCGGCAAAACCGAACCAGCCCAGCTCTTTATAAATGACGGCCCAGGGAAAGAAGAAAATACCCTCAACGTCGAACAAAATGAATAACATGGCCACCAAGTAGAACTTAACGGTGAACCGCTCGCGGGCATTACCCTCCGGTAGGATCCCGCACTCATAGGGGGTGAGGTCCGTGCTGCGCCGCAGACGGCCGCCCACCCCGGCGGAGACGCCGAGAATCGTGGCTCCCAGCACCAACACAACCATGAGATAAATCAGAATCGGCGCGTAATCCTGAAGCATGGCCCCCACCCGGAAAGCAGGGTATTCTAACTCAAATCGACTGATCTATGAAAGCCGGTGAATCCGAGTGCCAAGTTTTTTCTTGATCGCTGCGCAACGAACGGCTAATATCCCATCTTTGCAAATCGAGGCCTGCGAGACCCCTTCTTAGGCTTTAGGAACGATACCATGGGATTCGGATTCAATACGGATGTGAATGATGAGGGAGTGGTTTATCACCTCCAGACCGATGTAGAAATGCAGCGCCGCAAGGCGGTTGACAGTATCCGCATCGGCGAGCCCTCCTTTCCCTCCCTTTCCCAGCCTGGCAGTTCCGGCTAATCCATCTTGCTTACTGTAAGCATTAACGGAGAGCCCCATTCGATACCCGAGGGATTGCACATCCGATCCTTGCTCGAATGGCTGAAAATTCCTCTGGACCGGGTCGCGGTAGAATGCAATCGGCAGATCGTGCATCGCGAAGAGTGGGCCCGGACGAAAGTGCAGGCTTCCGACTCCCTGGAGATCGTACAGTTCGTGGGGGGAGGAAAAGATTGAGCGAGCCCGAGCCTCCTGCGAGTGATCGTTAGGACCTCATTATTGAGGTGATTCCGGCAAATACCGTTCAGCATGCCCACGATTAGCTTTTCACACGGACTTGTCCTGATTACCCTGCTGATCAAGCTGGGGCTGATCGCCTCGCTGGCGAGCATCATCCCTCGGTTTGGAACCTTCCGAAAGCTCCTCTTCATCGAACGAAAAGGTTCTCGGGAAAAACTTCAGTTTTCAGCATTTCTGGGGATACCGTTTCTTCTGGGTGTTTTGGCGCGCCTTGTGGCGGGCTACCAGGGAGCCGACCTGAGTTTAGAGGTCACCTTTTTGGCTGGGCTACTGGGAGGGGGCGTCGTGGGACTCGTTGTTGGCCTCATGGTCCATCTGCCGGCCGTGCTGGTGGCTGGCGAATGGCTGGCCGTGGTCATGTTGGCGTTTTATGGTCTCGTGGGAGGCTTGGTCCGCCATCTTTGCCCCGACAAGGAGCAGATTTGGAAGTACTCACCCTTCATCGAGCTGAGTCTCTATCGTTCTCTGAAACGCCGGTTTACCCGTTCCGGGATGGACTGGCAGGTCGTACTCTTTCTAACGGTGGCGATGTTGGAAATGAGCCGAATGATGGTGGGACAGTATTTTCCCGTCGGTAAACTCTTCTACCTGGACCCCCAGGGAAGTTTGGGAACCGGGTTCCTGATCGTGCTGACCACGGCAGTCGGAGTGGGACTTCCCTTGCGGATCTGGAACAACACCCGCATCGAGATCAAATTGGAAGAACAGCAACGGCTCCTTATGCAGGCCCGGGTGGAATCCCTGACCAGTCAAATTAACCCGCATTTCCTGTTTAATACTCTGAACACGGTTTCGGCCTTGATCCGAACCGAACCGGACCAAGCTCGTGACGTCCTGTTGAAACTGTCGAATATCCTCAGAAGGCGCCTGAAGAGCCAACTGAATCTGGTCCCCTTAAAGCAGGAGTTCGAGTTTGTGGACGACTATCTGGATATTGAGGTGGTTCGTTTCGGCAAGGATAAACTGCAAATCAACAAGGACATCGATCCGGAAGCGCTTCCCATAGCGGTTCCCAACATGCTGTTGCAGCCGCTGGTGGAAAACTCGTTGAAGCACGGAATCGCCCCCCGGATTGAAGGAGGCGTTCTCACCCTCGGTGCCCACCGGAGCCATGGCCGCCTTGTGATTCAGGTGGCAGACAACGGGGTCGGGATTCCGTTGGACAGGCGCAAACAGATCTTTGCCTCCGGCATCGGGATCAGCAACGTGCTCGAACGGCTGAAAGTTATCTACGGAGAAGACTTCCTTTTTGATGTGGATAGCCAACCCGACCACGGGACACAAATCCGCATTGAGATCCCCGCATTGAGTTCCCTATCGGATTTCGTGCCCAAGGAGGCAATGGCCTCCTGAGACCTTGCCGGCCGAGGACGAGCAAGTCAAAGTCCTGAATCTCAGCCGGCTTTCTTGATGGGGTTGGGCTTACACTTCTCGGGCCCGATTTGAGATTCCTGTGTTAGAATCAGGAGCCGAAGGAAAGTAGAGAACGGAGTCAACAGTGTTTGAGAAATACGGTCCGATCCTGATTTTCGCCCTGGTTGCCGCCGCTTTTCCCGTCGTCACGTTGTGGGTCGCCAAGCTGGTTCGGCCCACCTCTCAGGATGAAGGGGACAAGCTGAAAGCCTACGAGTGCGGCATCGACCCGGAATCGGATTCCCGGGGCCGGTACACGGTTCGCTTCTATATTATTGCCATCCTGTTTGTCATTTTTGATGTGGAGACGATCTTCCTGTTTCCCTGGGCGGTCCAGTTTCGCGTGCTGGGCCTCTTTGGATTAATAGAAATGCTGATCTTTCTGGGAATTCTCGTCCTGGGGTACGTGTGGATTTGGAAGCGAAAAGCTCTGGAATGGGTCTAGCCCGCCGCCCTTAAAATTTCTCCCATCCTTTATTTCGCCCACCGATTTTAATATACCGGCGTCGGTTTTCAGCATTCTGACCACCATCCGGCGCAGGCTGGACTCCTGGCCTGTCAACTGTCAAAAGAAGCGTACCGAATAGGTGACCCGGACGCCGCGACCGATCTCCGGGGCCAAGTCCTTGATGAAGGAGGAGTGGTTGCGATAGAGCCGGTCGCCTAAGTTGAAGACCCTCACCGCAAACTGATGCGCCAAGTGCTGCTGGGCATAGGTGTAGGAGGCCTTCAGATTCAAGACGCCGTAACCGGGCGTGCGGGTCTCGCCCGTAAAGGTCTGGTGCTGCTGACTCGCAAGAATCAGTTCCGGAGTGACCCGAAATTCGCCGTGGTTGAAATCCAACCCCACCTTACCGCGCAGCGGAGGGATTCTGGGCAGGGGCGTATTGGTATCCATGTCCTGCGCGTCAACGAAGTCCAGACCCAGATTGAGCCAGAGCTTCGGGTGCAGGCCGATGTGTAGATTGGCCTCCGTCCCCAGAAAGCGGGCGTTTCTCTGCGTAAACTCGATCACCTGCAACCCGTCTTCCCTTTCGCCCATGGCGAAGGGGAAAATAAAGTTGTCGAAGTCGTAGTAGAAGAGGTTCAGTTCACCTCCCAGACGATCGCTCTTATGGCGCAGGGCAAGATCGACGCCGTTGCCTGTTTCGGAAAGCAGGGACGGGTCGCCGACCTCGAAGGCCAGGTTGCCGGCGTGCGGGCCGAAATTGTAGAGCTCCCCCAAGGCAGGTGCTCGATACGAATGCGAGTAGTTGGCCACAAACGCCCCACCGTGCCAGGTTTTGACATGAACGCCTACGGAGGCAGAAGCTCCGGTGAAGCTCCTCTTGATGGCGTCAGCGATCTCTTCGCCGGGCTCTTCCGCGCCCTCTTCTTCAGGACCATGGCTTTCTTCTTCGCGTGCAGGACTGCGCTCGGCGAAAGCCGGCGTGTAGCGCTGAGTCTCCAATCTGCCGCCGAACTGGAACTTGACGGTCTTGAAATCCAGCTCTTCGAGGGCAAAAACGGCGAAGCCGGTTTGATCGACAGGTGGTGACAGTGCTTCCTCTCCCGCGACCGTGTACTCCCGATCCAGTCCCCAGAGACCGAAGCGTCCGCTCAATGGCCCCAACTCTTTTTGCTCGAAGACCCCTCGGTAAACGAATTGACGCTGATCGAACTCGGTGCCGACATTTTGATCACCATCCTCCGAGAACTCGATCTCGTTGTGTGACCAGTCGGTGTAGCTCACTTTCAAAACAAAATTCTCGAGAGCCGTGCCCAGGTCCTGCAATCCCCAGTTGAAGCGGTAGCTCCGACGCTTGGAATCAAGCCGGATGCGTTCGATCTCTTCTTCATCCCCATGCTGTTCTTCTTGCCCGCCTTCCTCGTCGTGTCCTTGTTCCTCTTCTCCGACATGACCGGGATGACCGTGGAATTCCTGGGCGAAGGGCACACCGTAGGACCCGTCGTCGTACTTGCCCTCCACGCTGAAGAACATCTTCTCACCGTACCACCCGAACCCGCCGCCGCCGTTGGTCATCCGCGAACGGGAGTTGAATATCTGGCCCTGTCGAGGCGCCGTGTAGTCTCCGGTGCGGATCCCACCGCCTTGGCCCCAGAACATCCAGTTGCCGGTGCCGTACTCGAATCCGGCACTGCCTCCGCCCAGCGAACTGGCTGTGCCGCCCGAGCCGGATAGGAAACCACTCATGCCCTCGTGGGGATGGCGATGAATCTGGTGGTGACGGCTGACTGCATTGACCGTACCCCCCATGGCATTTCCGCTGTAGAGCAGCGTGGCCGGGCCTTTGACGATCTCCAGGCGCTCCAGTTGTGCCGGGTTGATCAGCTCCCCGTGATCCCCGGACTGGGACGACAGGGTGCCAGTCCGGATCCCATCTTCCATTATCAGGACGCGATCGCCGTCGAAACCACGAATGACAGGTCTGGAAGATCCCGGGCCGAAACTGCGCTTGGCGATTCCGGTGCCGACTTTGTGGTCCAGCACCTCACCCAACGCGATATCGGTTGATTCCGCCAATTCATACAGCCCAATCGACTCGACGCTTTGGAAGGATTCAAAAGTGCTCTCCGGCTGGCCGGAGGCGGTCACAGTGATTTCTTGCTTCAAAGGAGTAAAGCTGAGGCTGATGTCGGCTGTGACGACCGTTCCTTCGCTGATTTCCACCGCGACCGGTGCAGTGGTTAGTTGGTGGAGATGAGCATTCAGGTGATACGAACCGGGGGGGATCTTACTGAATTCGTAATGGCCCTCCGCGTCCGTGTGCACTTCCATGCCCAGTTCCACAATCTCCACCGCGGCGTCTGCCATAGGCTCCTGGTTGAGTTTGTAGGTAACCTTGCCGGTTAACCCGCCGCTCCCCTGTGCGAACCCGCACGGGGGCGATATCATGAGAAAAAGTAGAATCGTACAGAGCCATCGGGATAACCCTTGCATGATAAGACCTCCCGGGGAGGGATTCAGAACCCTCGTTTGGTCGAGCAGGACAATGACCAGGGAGAGCTATGCAGGGGGTGCGCGGGGGCAGGAAACGTTAAAGAGGGCTTGGTGAAACTCCAAGGTGCAGTCCGCCGCAACAAACCCTAAGGCCATGTCGGGACAACTTGAGGTCGGGAGAGGGGAAGGCTCAATGGCCGGCAGGTTGGATGTATTACACACACTGCATGACTGCACGGGTCGTAGGTGATGGTCATGGGGTATCAGCACTCGGACCGTCAAAGCGGCTACAACCAAGCAGCCTGCCAGTACGGCCAGGTAGCGGCGCGTTTTGCCAACCTTGCACGGGTTATTCATGGCGTTTCCTGACTCCAAGCTAACCCAATCGAAACTCCTAGTCAATCAAGGAAAAAGACCCTGATTTATCCCTGCGCTGGGGCTGGATTCTAGGGCTGAAGAGATGTTAGTATTTCATCATGAGTATGGAGGCGAAGCGATGTTAATCCGTGTACCCAAAGGCTGGGAACTTCCGGAACGGGAAGCCACCCCGGAAAGTGTCTATGCGAACCGAAGGCGATTTCTTGGGCGTGCTTGCAAGGTTGCCGGCATGGCAACTTTGGCCGGAACGGGGTCCTGGAGCAAGGCCCTGGCTTGGGAGTCGCCGACGGAGGATTCAACCGGGCGGCTGGATGCGGCTCGCAATAAGAAATTCCGAGTGGACCGCAAGATCACGAATCCTCTGGTGGCCATGCGCTACAATAATTTTTACGAGTTTAGCGAAGACAAGCAGGCCGTCTGGAAGCTGGCCAAGCGGTTCCGCACGCGTCCCTGGCAGGTTGAGGTAAAAGGATTGGTCGAAAAACCCTTCAAGCTTGACGTGGAGGATCTGATCGGCCGCATGAAGCTCGAGGAGCGGGTTTACCGTTTTCGATGCGTGGAGGCTTGGTCCATGGTAATTCCCTGGGTGGGCTTTCCCATGAAACAATTCATCGCTTGGGCGAAACCCCTTTCCTCAGCCCGCTATGTCCGCATGGTCACCTTTAACCGGCCCAGTGAGGCGCCCGGCATCGTGTCGCAACCACACTATCCTTGGCCCTACCATGAAGGCTTGACCCTGGAAGAGGCCACCAATGAGCTGGCGATGCTGGTGGTGGGTATGTACGGTCGTATCCTGCCGAACCAGAACGGAGCTCCGCTGCGCCTGATCGTGCCTTGGAAGTACGGGTTCAAAAGCATCAAATCCATCGTCCGGTTCGAGTTCGTCAAGAAAAAGCCGCGCACCTTCTGGAATCGCGTGGTTCCCAACGAATACGATTTCTGGGCGAACATAAATCCCAAAGTTCCCCATGCGCGCTGGTCCCAGGCCACCGAGAAAGTCGTGGAGACCGGAGAGCGGATTCCCACCTTGCTCTATAACGGATATAAAGACTATGTGGCCCACCTGTACAGCTAGGAGCGCAATGCTCCCGTATTCGGGTAGCGTTGCGCTCCCATTGCTTTGCGTTGTGGCTTGGTCATCCGGTCTTCGACACCGTCGGTGCCGATTCGTGCGGTCAAGACTCATGAAGGCGAGAGCTTGGCCGGGAGGTATGTAGGCCGCGTAGCTGGAGCGAGAGCATCCCAGCGCGCCAAGCGAATATGCTGGCGGGCTGGCGGGCTGGCGGGCTGGGCCGAGATTTTCTTAGGAGCGAAGTTGAGATAGTATGAAGGGTGCCTTTCCCAAGGCGTGGACTCCGGGGCGAGTCGGGTTTTCGTGAGCGTGCCCTGGCTCGAAAGCAGGACCGGGCAACCAAAAGAACCGAGGTATGGATTGATGTCAACTTTAATGCAGGGGATTCATTTGGTAGCTGCCGTAGTGGGCATCGGCGCCATAGGATTTATTCACATGATTTTGATTCCTTCCGCGCGCGCGCTGGAGCCCGAGCAGCGCGACTTGTTATTCAAGCGGGTGGCGGGCAAGTATCATTATATCGTGTGGAGCACGGTTCTGCTGCTTCTGGCCTCGGGTCTTTACAATATCCACGCCCATGCTTGGAACCATCCTGGGGGTGTTTACTGGTTTTGGTTGACGGTGAAGATGGTGCTGGCACTCGGTGTTTTTTTCCTCGCCATTGGTCTTACTCTGCCTTTTGCCGCCTTCGATTGGCTGCGGGAACGCCGGGCGATGTGGCTTTCTATCACCTTTGGTCTGGCCATGATCGTAATTTTTATCTCTGCCTACCTCCGGCGAGGAGGTTGATCGGAGCGTATGACCCAAGCCGTGCAAAGCCCTCTGGCGGACTATCATGCCTCGCAGGGAGCCACCCTGGGCGAATACCACGGGGTCCTGGTTCCCAGCCGATTTACCGACCCGAACGCTGAACATTTGGCGGTCCGCAACGCGTCGGGAATTCTGGACTTCTCCTTTCGCGCGAAATTCGTGATGACGGGAGAGGACCGCGTCCGCTTCCTGAACGGCATGGTCACGAACGATGTAAAGAGTCTCCAGCCGGGGCAGGGAATCTACGCGCTTCTGCTGAACGTTCAGGGCCGCATACTGGCCGACTTGAAAATCTATGCCGAGGCGGACCGGTTCTGGGTGGATTTGGACTGGGACCTTCGCACCAAGGTGTTGGAGACACTGGATCGGTATATCATTGCAGACCAGGTGGAACTCGAGCCGGTAGAGTTGGCCACCCTTTCCTTTCAGGGGCCTCGTTCTCGCCCTCTTCTCGAAAAGACGCTCCATCTGGACCTGCCGGAGATGAAAGAATACGAGCACTTTTCTAACAACTACGCCGGATTCCCCGTGCGCGTTGTGCGCAACTCGACGAGCGGGGAGGAAGGGTACGAAGTGTGGGTCTCTTCCAAAGGGATGCTGGGTTTGTGGGGTGCCGCCTGCGGTCAGGCACCCACCTATGATACCTTGCCCGTCGGCTGGGAGGCCCTGGAGACACTGCGGATTGAGGCGGGCATTCCGAGCTACGGAGCCGACCTGGAGGAGGATACGCTGCCTCTGGAAGCGAACCTCTGGAACGCCCTCAGCTTTACCAAGGGATGCTACATCGGCCAGGAGATTGTCGAACGGGCACGGAGCCGAGGACGTGTGAATTGGAAGCTGGTGGGTATGCTCGTCGATTCCCCGATTCCTCCCGAAGCGGGTGACAAGCTGCTCAGGGAGGGGAAGGAGATGGGTGAGGTGACCAGCTCTTGTGTATCCCCCTCGCTGGGGCGCACGGTAGCCTTGGGGTTCCTCCGCCGTGAGGTCAGCGATCCGGGCGTAGTCTTGCATCTCGCATCCACCCAAGCCTCCGTGCGTGTCGTCCCGCTTCCTTTCTACCCTCCCGGAAAAGGTTCCAGCGACTAAGGGTTTGATTTCCGAGAAGACGGGTCATGGAAACTCTCAGGAGGAACTGGCACCGAAGGAAAAGTAGAGAGAAGAAAGGATCGGTAAGGTAAAGATGAAGAGCAATAGGGGCAGGGAGAGTTCCGGATCGGCCATCAGACCCACCACCAGGGCCACTTTCCCGACGAAACTACCCCAATAACTGACAAACAGTGCCATCCCTTGGGATAATAGGGAGAAAAGAGGGCTGAACAATCGCTCCGCCAAGGTCTCGGCAGTGCCACGAACCAGCTTCGGGCTGGCGAGAATTCCCAATAGAATGGCTACCGCAGCCGCCATCCCATAAGGGAGGGTCGGCAAAAAGGCCCAGAGGCTGCTTCTCGATTTTGGGTGCTCCTGGAATTGAAGCCGAGCCAGGAGGCGAGCCGCGAAGTTGGAGGGCGGAGTCGCCTGAATCGAGCTCTTCAAGGTATCCGCCAGAAGTTTCTCGAACTCCCATTCCTCCCGGCAGGCCTCACACCGATGCAAATGAAGCTTCAGGGCTTCGGCCTCGCGGTTTGCCGGCGAGTGGGTCAGATATTCCGGCAGTCGCTCTCGAACCTGGGTGCAATTCATAAAATAGTCTTTCGGGGCCGTATTTCCGTGGCGCGGGTTTTCCCTCGGCCTTGAACCAGAATCTTTCGCAGCGCGCCGCGCCCGCGGTGCATATAGGTCTTTACCGTGCCCACCGGCAGACCCATAATTCCGGCGATTTCATTGTATCGCTTCTCCTCTACGTAGAAAAGGATCAGGACCATGCGGAATTGTGGTGACAGTTCTTCGAGCCCGCTACGGACTTTTTCACCCAGCTCCCGGCGCTCGATCCTCTGCAGGATGGATTCCGAAGAGTCTGCCACCTGGAAAGATGTGTCCTCGTCGTCCAAGGAAACCGCTTGCGGTTGGTTCTTGCTTTTTCGGTAGTCGTCGGTCACCACGTTGTAGATGATCCGGTAGAGCCAGGTCTTGATCTCCGATTGGCCGCGGAAGTGGGCGAGGCCACGGAAGACGCGCAGGAAAACCTCCTGCGCCAAGTCTTCGACTTTCTGGGGGTCCCGTACCATCCTGGCGATCATGCGAAAGACCGTGCCTTGATGCTCCGCAATGAGCTGATTGAATTCATCCACAAGGGCTTCTCTGTCGGTTGAGGCGGCACGGGCACACAGCAGCCCTTGCACAAGATTAGACCGGCTTTTCGCGTAATGGTTTCAAAAAGTGCGGAGTTTTGAAACAAATCTCTGGCCCGGCCGGTCCAAGAAAGCGTAAAGGGTGCTGAGCGATCCGATGGATTCGGTGGCCGGCCCGCAAGGTGCCCGACTCGAGGAATAAGCTGAGAGGTGTCAACAGCCGGCAGCCGTTACTGGCATGCAATCTTTCTGGAAAGCCTGAAACAAAGTCTGTATCCTTGGGTCTAAACAGAAAAGGGACATTTTAGAAAATCAGGAGGGTGTGAACGTGGAGTCTCCGTTCGTTAT
The DNA here is from genome assembly GCA_965222885.1 of Terriglobia bacterium. GTDB lineage: Bacteria > Acidobacteriota > Terriglobia > UBA7540 > JAPUME01. The sequence continues at coordinate 2,291,143 of OZ244973.1, read as the reverse complement.
TCCAGTCGTTACGATCGTAATGGCCTTATCGATCCCCATAGTTGCCATATTGGTGAGCTACGCCGAGTCTCGCCACAAGACCCAAGTCCGGTTGAAAGCCATCGAGAAAGGGGTGCCTATTCCCCTTGAGACGGAAGAAAAAGCAAAAGACCCCTACGAAAGGATGGCAACCTCGCGCAGAAAGGGAATTACTGCGACGATGGTCGGTTTGGGTATTTTTTTCGCCTTTGCGGTAATCGCAGTTGTCACGGGAGACGCGGAGGTGCTTTGCGCCGGGGCCCTCGGTTTGATCCCTCTCTTTATCGGCATCGGATTGTTTATCGATTCCTGGCTGCGTCGCAAGGACCTGGAAAAGCTGAAGAGTTCTTCTCTCTCTGAGCCGACCGCCGGTTCGAAGATCCTCAAGTCGGATGAGGGCTAAAGTGAGCCATGCCCGTCGTTTGCTCTTTCCCGGTTGGGAAGCTGCATGGGCAGCGTATCGTAAATATCGTTGTGGAGGAATCCTAGCATGATCCCCAAAAACCATTCCTTGCGGGTCATTCCGTTCTGTCTTGTCCTTCTGCTGTCGGCGTCTGCCTGTGGGGTGGGGATGGGTTTCGAGCGGACCGAGGATTTTGAGGAAACCTATCCTGCATCCGCTCTCAAATTCGTTTTGCTCGAAAACAGAAACGGGCATGTTAAACTGGAAGCCTGGGACAGAGCCGAAATTCACATCAAGGCTACCAAGAGAGTCCGGGGGTTGGGGCAAGAGAAGGCCCGGGAGAAACTGGAAGAACTCAAGGTCGAAGTGACTCCCGCAGGCGAAACCTTGACCATCCGTACCGTTGGGCCGCGTAAGAAGCGATTCTTCCGATTTTTGGGGGGCAGCCGGTCGGGAAGTGTCGAGTATGAAATCAAGCTGCCCCGCAGGATGAACGTCGAGGCCACGCTGTCCAATGGGCGCATTGCCGCCTCGGGCCTTGAAGGTGAGCAGTTGTTCCACTCCGCCAACGGAAAGATTCAGGTTCAGGGCGGGAACGGTCCCCTGGAAGCCCAGACCGTGAATGGTGCCGTCGAGATTGACGGCGCCAGGGGTGCTCTTGCAGCTCGGACGGTGAACGGCTCGATTCGCACTCAGAATATCCAAGGGAGTCTGCGCGCCAGCACCACGAACGGAAGTGTCCGCGCGAGTTTTTCCACCTCACCGTCCGGGGAGGTGGAGTTGAATACCACCAACGGCTCGCTTCGCCTTACGTTACCGGCCCAGACCCACGCCCATGTCTCCGCCCGGACCGTCAATGGGTCCATCACAACCGATTTTCCGCTTCTTGTGCAGGGAAAAATTGGGAAGAAGATAGAAGGCAAACTCGGCGACGGCGGCCCGCCCATGACCCTATCCACCGTCAACGGCAGCATCCGGATTTCCAAAGCGGAAGCCGCCGGCGATTGAGATTGCTTCCCGCGGGCTACTTCAGGCCGATGGCTTGCTTGAAGCTGCCCCGCTCGCCTGCGATTTTTTTCTGAAGCATCAAGATGGAGTGGAGTAACTGTTCGGGCCGGGGCGGGCAGCCGGGAACGTAAACATCAACCGGGATGACCTGATTGACGCTCTGAACAATTGCGTAATTGTTGAAGACTCCTCCTGAGGTGGCGCAGGCACCCATGGAGATCACCCACTTCGGCTCCGGCATCTGATCGTAGAGGCGTCGAATCACCGGCGCCATCTTCTGGGAGACCCGCCCGGCAATAATCATCAAGTCGGCCTGACGCGGAGAGCCCCGGAAGACTTCCGAGCCGAAGCGGGCCACGTCGAACCGCGAAGCCGACATGGACATCATTTCGATGGCGCAGCAAGCCAAGCCGAAAGTCATGGGCCAAAGAGAAGACTTTCGCGCCCAATTCACAGCCTGATCGAGCTTCGTGAAGATCAATCCTTCCATAATGCAAGTGCCCGGGACCGGTTCGCCCTTTCCGTTACGAAATCATTTTCCCACAGGATACCCATCCATACAATCAGGATTCGGTTCCGGCTGTCCCGCAAGTCAATTTGGTCTCGAATCCCCAATTCTTACCAGAGGGATGGAGAGGGAGGAGTTGGAAACCGAAAGACGGGAGCGGCGCTCCAGCAGGTTGCTGAAAATATGGCTCCCGGTGAAGCGAGGAATCCTCCGGGCCGAGAATGGAGCCGACCATAAGAGCGAGCTGGGGCGGATCGGTGAGCTTTGAGGTACTCACGGATCGTTGTGCCGGGTTCTTCCTTGAATCAGGTCTATGGCATGGGGCAGCAGGTCGAGAACACTCTCCAGGGATTCACACGCCCCTCGGGGACTGCCCGGAAGATTCAGGATCAGCTTCTGCCCACAGGCGCCGGCCAGACCGCGCGATAGGGCCGCCCGTTTGGTTTTTTTGACTCCTTCGGCGCGCATCAATTCGCTCAATCCCGGTACTTCACGTTCGAGCAAGGGACGAGTTGCTTCGGGAGTTATGTCCCGGGGGCCTAGCCCGGTCCCCCCCGTGGTAAGGATCAAATCGAGTTCCGACTCCTGACTCCAGGCACGGAGGCGCTGACCGACAGCCGCGGTTTCGTCCGGTAGGACCTCATTGTTCAATACGACCCAGCCGACCTTTTCCAGAATTTGGCGAAGGGCTTGCCCGGAACGATCCATTCGCCGACCTTCGGCGACTGAATCACTGACGGTCAGAATTTTCACGCGTAAAGACGAAGCCATGGAGAACGGTGCGAGTTCCGGTTTTTCACCGCGAAAATCCGGCCTTTTTTGGAAATGGGGCTAACCCTCTGGATCCTTGCTGCGGCGAGAGGGTATGGGAGCTCGGTAGGTGCCGCTCTTGCCACCGCTTTTTTCAAGGAGCTTCAAGTCGGTGATCTCAATTCCTCGATCCAGCGCCTTGCACATATCGTAAATCGTCAGCGCAGCTATGGCCGCCCCGGTGAGTGCTTCCATCTCGACGCCTGTCGGACCCCTCGTGGTGGCTTCGGCGACAATCGAGACCCCATTCTTGCACGTTTCCGCCCGTACATCAACGTGGCTCAGCAGGAGAGGATGACACAAGGGAATCAATTCTGCGGTCCGTTTGGCCGCCGAGATGCCCGCAATGCGGGCAATTTCAAGCGGGCTTCCCTTGGGATTCCGCCGAAGAGCGGCCAGCGTCGATTTCTTCATTCTGACCAGTACCGAAGCTACGGCTCTTCGGTCGGTTGCGGGCTTCGGCGACACATCCACCATCCGCACCCACCCTGCCCGGTCATAGTGGGAAAGTCTCCCCATGATCTTCTTCTATAACGGAAGGGCTTCCAGGGACTCATGGGTCCCGCGATTCCCTATCCCGAATGATCCCCAGGAGCTTGCCGTTCATCTAGTTTTTCGACCACACATCCACCCAGGTTCCCGAAGGCAGATGGGTCTGGTCCGGATGGGCGACCAAAAGACAATTGGCACTCGCCAGCCCTACCAAATCCCCCGAGCCGCGCCAAGCGATTAACTCTACCACGGGTTCGCCTTCCCTTACCTCTACCTGAGCCGGGAGGAAGGATGTAAGCCCTCCGCTGAGTTCCAAAGGTGAACCCAAACGAGCCCGGAGAAAGGTGAGGGGTAGCGGTGGGGCTCGGGAGAGCAAGTCCAAAGCAGGCCGGACAAACATTTCAAAGGTGACAAAGGCAGAGACGGGATTCCCCGGCAGGCCGAAGAAGAAACGCCCTCCGATACAGCCGAAAACCAAGGGTTTCCCGGGACGAATGGCAACTCCCGTAAAATAGAACTTCGCCCCCAGGTCGGCCAGGACCTGCTCCACAATGTCGTACTTCCCCATGGAGACCCCGCCGGTGAGCACCAACAGGTCGGCCTCGAGCCCATTGACCATCAGGTCCCGCAGCGGCTCATAGCGGTCAGGAGCGATTTCCAGCGGGCGTGGCAACGCGCCGGCGGCGAGAATCTGAGCGCAGAGTCCAGCGGCATTGCTGTTCCGAATCTGGAACCATTCGGGCTCCTGGTCCAACGGGACCAACTCATCCCCGGTAGGCAAAACGGCCACCCGCGGCTGCCGGGTCACGACAACCTCGGCCTTTCCCACGGAGGCCAACAGCCCGATTTCCCCGCTTCCCAAGCGGCGTCCACAAGGCAGCAGACGGGCTCCTTTTCGCCCTTCACTTCCGCGTGGGACAAGATTTTCCCCGGAGCTGAGACTCCGCTCGACCATTACCTTGCCGGAATTCGAGTTCCGTGTATGCTCGATCATTACAACCGCATCGGCGCCTTCCGGTACCGGAGCACCGGTCATGATCTGGACGCACTGCCCCGGACCCACCGTCCCGTCAAACCAACTTCCGGCCTGAATTTCTCCCAGAACATCCAGCTCGACAGGGCAGGGAGCCAAATCGGCGGCACGCACGGCGAATCCATCCCGCGTGGAGCGAGGAAAAGGCGGGTAGTCACGGTCGGCGACGATCTCTTCGGCCAGGACTCGCCCGAGCGCATGATGCAATGGCACTTTTTCCGAAGCAAGCTCGGACCGATGAGACCCTATTTTGTCAATGACGATGCGGCGGGCTGCTGCGAAGGAAAGCATCATGGAGGCGAAATCGAGTTCCCAGCCTAGTGGGATGAGGAGTCAAGGGCACGGCAAAACCGGGTTGTTTCTCTCCAAAGGGTCTGTTCACGTCTGGGTCCGGTGGAGATCAGCGGCAGCTCCACTTCCACCTGATCCTGCAAAAAGTTCAGGTAATCCTGAGCACGAACCGGGAGCTTGGAAAATTCCGTCAGGCCAAAAGTGGAGTTCTGCCAGCCCGGCATCACTCGGTAGCGGACCCTGACTTTCGCCAAGATTTCCACTTCGGTCGGCATTTCCGACAGCGAGGTTCCTTTGTATTCGTACTCTACCCCCACGGGTATTTCCGCCAGGGTATCCAGGACGTCCAATTTGGTAACGATCAGCGCGTCCAGACCGTTTACGCGGGCGCTGTAGCGGGCGGCCAGAACGTCAAACCATCCGCAGCGCCGCGACCGTCCGGTCACGGCCCCGTATTCATTGCCCTGTTCCCGGAGGGCTTGGCTCATTTCTTCCGGGGCTTCGGTGGGGAGGGGACCGTTCCCCACCCGGGTAGCGTAAGCCTTGGTGACGCCCACGGCAGCGTGAATGCGCGTCGGTCCGACACCGGTACCCGTGCAAGCTCCTCCGGCGGTCGAATTCGACGAGGTGACGAAGGGGTATGTGCCATGGTCCACGTCAAGCAAGGTCCCTTGAGCTCCCTCGAACAGTACCGAGCGGCCTGCGTCCATCTGTTGGTTTAGATAGCGACCGGTGTCGGTCATGTACCGCAGGAACCGAGGAGCCAACTCCAAGTAGCAGGTGGCCATCTGTTCGGCGGAGGCATCGGAATGTTCTCCCAGCAGGCCCATCCGTCTCTTTTCTTCCAGCAGTTCGGCGCATTGGGCGCGGAACCGCTCGGGATTCGTCAGATCACACACCCGCAGGCCACGCCTGGCCGCCTTGTCTTCATAAGCGGGACCGATTCCCTTGGCCGTGGTACCGATTTTCGCTTTTCCGCGCGCATTTTCAGCTACCGATTCGACCATCGGGTGGTAGGGAAGAATCAGGTGGGCTCGGTTGCTGATCCACAGCCGGTCTCCCGGGTCGATACCGGCCTGGCAAATCGCTTCCAATTCGCGAACGAAAGACTCTGGATTGAAGACCACCCCGGAGCCGATCACGGAGGTCTTGTCGGGACGCAACACCCCGCAGGGCATCAATTGCAAAATGAGTCGAGTCCCATTATGGAAGACCGTGTGCCCTGCATTGGCCCCACCCTGGTATCGGGCGACAAGGTCAAAGTGTTCAGCAAGAGCATCAACAATTTTGCCTTTGCCCTCATCACCCCACTGGGCTCCGACTACGACGACATTGAATCCCATAATTGCTTCCGCCTTATGAGTTCTTCCGGATGGCAGGCCTTACGTCCTGCGCGGGCCGGCCCGCATAGAATCCCGAAGTAAAATTGTATCCCAAAGGCGTGCGGGATCGGGCAAAAAATCCTTTCCGTTTCGACCTCATCTCCGGGCGAAAAAAATCCTGAGGAGGGATGGATTGGTCAGAGGATTCACTCCCCCTCGAAGCTCCTCAACTTTTTCCCGGAAAATCTAAAAAAGGCGGCGGGAAAGAAATCGGATGCACCCACCCTGGATGAAGAGGATTACATGTGCCGGTCCAGCATGGCTTGGATATTTTCTTTTGACGTTGCCCCGACAATCTGATCCTGAACCTGGCCTTCCTTGAAGAGCAGCAGGGCAGGGATGCCGCGAATATTGTACTTCCCCGGGGTGGCCATGTTTTCATCGACGTTCAGTTTTCCCACCTTGGCACGGCCGGTGTAATCGGTGGCCAGAGCCTCCACGGTCGGGGCGATCAGTCGGCAGGGGGCGCACCAAGCAGCCCAAAAGTCCACCAGGACAGGCACCTGTGACTGAAGTACTTCCTGCTCGAAGTTGGTGTCGGTTATTTTCACGATATTATTATTTTCTGACATATTTCTCCTTCCTTACGGGGAACACAGCCTACACTTTTAGATGCAGTCGGAATCCTCTGGGTTTCCATTGCCGGCCCAACCGGGCCGGCCGGTCGAAAAACTCGGAACCATCCACCCGATCATGGCGTACCCTGTCGGATGTCCGCAAATCCAGGGCCGCCGTGCAAAGGCACCGTAAGGTTTTGGTAAACCGTGCCTCCGGCTTGGGTAGCCCGATACCGGCGAAGGATTACACGGACCTGCTGCTTGCCGGCGGCAAGAGCTTTCGGCAGAGCGCCGACCCTATCGGCCATCCCTTCCGTCTTCGAGAAGGGAACGACTTCCGGGGCGGCAAACAGGACATGCAATCTTCTTCGAACGGCCATTGACCCACCCTTGCAGTACGGTAAAAGATGAACTCTGGATTGTCAAGTTTTCTACACCCAACGGTGAACAGGAGGGACCCGTTTGACGCGGACTCGGCGGCGGCCCCCTTTGGGGCAACATTTCCTCTCCAGCTTCCGTTACCCGAGGAAGATTGTCGCAGCCCTGCCCATCAGCCCGGATGATCTGGTGGTGGAAGTGGGGCCAGGAAAGGGAGCCATTACCGGCCTGCTGGCGGAGCGGACGACACAATTGGTCGCCATCGAGGTAGATCGAAGACTGGCCAATAGACTTGAGGTGCAGTTCCGCGACCGGCCCAACGTCCGGATTCGCCGCCAGGACATCCTGAAAACCGATCTGGCCGAGATCTGTGGGCAGTTTCAAGCCCAAGGCTGCTTTCTCGTGGGGAACCTGCCCTACCCGATTACCTCTCCTTTTCTTCATCATGCTTTTCGATTCGCCCATTGCTTAAAGGGAATGGGGCTGCTGCTCCAACTTGAAGTCGCCCAGCGGATCACTGCGACTCCGGGCCGGAAGGCCTGGGGCTTTCTTTCCGTGATGGCGCAGTATTATTCTCGACCGGAACTTTTGTGGCGTGTCCCTCCGCAGGCCTTCACGCCACCCCCCAAGGTTGACTCAGCATTCGTGCAATTCGATTTTCCAGGTGCCGGGGTCGGCTTGAACGTACCCGATGAAGAAAACTTTCTGGATTTTGTCCGCTCCTGCTTCCGCGAAAAGCGAAAAACGCTGGTCAATAATCTGGCCCGATTATTTCCCCGTTCCCGCATCCAATCCTGGCTGGATGGGGCCGGACTGAGCCTCTCGGTTCGCTCCGAGCAGGTCGGCTTAACGCAATTGGCCGCGCTTTATGGTGCTCTGCGAGGGGATTGACAGGCCCTGGACAACACGACAGGCCCCCGTTCCCCAGGGAACCCCTTGGCCGGCATGCCCCAAATCTCCCATTGGCCGCCGCCTTCGACGCCAATGGATTGTTACTCTTGGACCCCTATGTTAGGATTCGGACAGCTTAACGGAGAAGGAGGAAAAAACCATTTCAAGTCATATTTTAAGGGCCATTCCGCTCGGAGGTCTGGGCGAATTCGGGATGAACATGATGGTCTTCGAGGTAGCCGACGCCCTCCTGGTGGTCGATGCCGGCATTATGTTTCCCGGAATCGAGCACCTGGGGGTGGACATCGTCATCCCGGATATCACCTACCTGCGAGAAAACCAGTCGCGCATCCAAGGCATTGTTCTCACGCATGGACACGAGGATCACATCGGCGCTCTTCCTTATATCCTGGAGGAGGTGAATGTCCCGGTCTATGGTACCGCTTTTACGCTGGCGTTGGCCCGCCCGAAACTGGAAGAGCACGGCCTGCTGAAGGAGGTCGAGTTAAACGAGATTCGGCCTCGCACACCTTTCGAGCTGGGTCCGTTCCGGGTTGAGCTGATCCATCTGACGCACAGCACCATCGAGGCGGGCGCCCTGGCCATTGAGACGCCTCTCGGGGTGATTCTGCACACCGGCGACTTCAAGTTCGACTCCACCCCCCTCGACGGTCGGTTGAGCGACCTGCACACCTTGGCCGAGTACGGCCAACGGGGCATCCTGGCTCTCTTCTCGGATTCTACGAATGTGGACCGTCCCGGCATGACTCCTTCCGAGCGGACCGTGCGGGAACGTTTTGTAGAGACCTTTAGCCAAGCCTCCGGCCGGGTGATTGTCTGCTGCTTTTCCACCTCGGTCCACCGGATGCAATTGGTAGCGGACTTGGCCGCCGAATACGGCCGCCGCTTGGCCGTGGTCGGACGGAGCATGACGCAAGTCATCGAGATCGCCCGGAGGATGGGTCGGCTTCGTGTTCCTCCAGGTCTGATGATTCCCCCGCGCGAGGTTCGCCAGGTGCCTCCCGATGAGACGGCGATTCTGATGACCGGAAGCCAGGGCGAGCCGATGGCGGCTTTGCCCCGGGCCGCCGTGGCCAAGCACCGGCATGTGACTATTGAACCGGGCGACGACGTCCTGCTTTCTACCCGACTGATTCCTGGCAACGAAGTGACCATCTTTCGCATGATTGACCACCTGTATCGCCGCGGGGCACGGGTTCAATATCAGGACGGAACCCAACCACCGCTTCACGTTTCCGGACATGCCAGCCGGGAAGAGTTGCGGTTGATGATCAGTCTCCTGCGGCCGCAATACTTTGTCCCGATCCATGGTGAATACCGGCAACTCTGCCGCCACGCTCGGTTGGCTCAGGAAATGGGTACGGCAGAGGAGAATATTTTTGTGATTGAGAGCGGCGAAGTGCTGGAGTTCGACCCGGATGGGGCACGGCGCGCGGATAGGGTCCCTGTGGGCCGCGTTTGCATCGACGTGGGGACGCTCGATGAAGTCGAGGACGTGATCCTCAAAGAACGCCGTCACATTTCCGAGGACGGGATCGTCGTGCCGGTACTGGCCATCAATAAGCACACGGGCGCGCTCGAAAACCAGCCCGAGATCATCTCCCGCGGCTTTATCTCCATGCAGGAAGCCCAGGACTTGGTGGTCTCCGCCCGCCAGGTGATCCACCGCACATTGGAAAAATCGAGTCCGGAGGAGAGGGGCGATTGGGGCGTGGTGAAAGAGAAAATCCGCGCCGCCCTCCGCCGCCATATGGACCAGGAAACCGGCAAAAGCCCCTTGGTCCTGCCGGTGATTTTGGAGGTGTAGGTGCCGGGTGATCTTTCTGACTGGCCGGCGGGAAAGCCAGTTTCCGCCCACGGTAGGGATGAGGGGAGCAAGGGTCGTTCATGCCCATCTATCAGGCTGTGGTTCTGGCGATTGTGCAGGGATTGACGGAATTCCTGCCGATCTCGAGCACGGCGCACCTGATTTTGGTTCCCTGGGCTCTCGGCTGGAAGGACCCGGGCCTCGCTTTCGATGTCGCGGTGCATGGGGGCACCCTGACGGCGGTACTGGTCTATTTCTACCGGGACTGGATGGGCTTGTTGGGAGCGGTGGTCGGTTGGGGAACCCCGCATGAAATCCGCCGCAACCGGCGTTTCCTGCTACTCTTGATGGTGGCCACTTTGCCTGGGGCTGGGGCCGGCTATGCGTTCAAGAGTCTGGCGGAAACAGAGTTCCGGCATCCCTTTCTGATTGCCGCAATGTTGATCGCCATCGCGTTGTTCATGTGGCAGGGAGACCGGCGCAGGGACCTGAACCGGGACTTGGAGAGCATCTCCTTGACCGACGCCCTGGTGATCGGTGCGGCCCAGGCGTTGGCCATCGTGCCGGGAGTTTCCCGGGTAGGAGTCACGATCACGTCGGGACTGTTTCTTCGTTTTCGCCGCCCGGCCGCGGCTCGGTTTTCCTTCCTCCTCGCGGCCCCTCTGATCGGAGGAGCCGTATTGAATACCGGCTTTGACGTTGCCCGGAGGGGCCTTCCCGATCTGACTTGGGCGCCCACGATGGTGGGAGTGGTGGTTTCGGCTATTGTGGGTTATCTGGTTATCTTCTGGCTGCTCGGCTACTTGCAGCGAAAAAGTTTCCGAATATTTGTGATTTACCGTTTAGCCCTGGGTATGATAGTATTTACCCTGGGATGGGGACTGCGTCACCACCTGAGGTGACCCATCAGGAACTTCAACTCAGGATTGTGCAGTCCTTAAAGGTCGCTCTTGCTTGTTCGGTTGCCGACGTCGCCAGTCGGAGAGGGTAAAGTGCCGAATATGAGCAGATCGTCCCGAACCGAAAGCTCAAACCGAACTTCCCGCCTTCCGCGATTTTCCGTAAGCCAAGCACAGGCCAGCGAGTTGACAGGCTTCTTAATGGCCGTTGCGGGAGTCCTGACCCTCCTAAGCCTGATTTCCTACAAACCTTACGATCCTTCCTTGAATACCGCCGTTCCCCCCGGCACTCTGGCTCATAACTGGATTGGTGTGGTGGGGGCTTATTTGGCTGACGCGCTGCTGCAGTTGTTCGGCTGGGCGGCCTATTTGATTCCGGCGGCCCTGGGAGGGACCGGGTTGTTGCGGCTGTTGGGACGCGGCAATTGGGCGTTGGGAACCCAGGCCGTGGGCGCTTTTCTACTCGCCGTCGCCTTGATGTCACTGCTGGAGCTCTATCCGAACACCCCTTTGATACAGGGGACCACGCGCGGCAGCGGCTTGGTCGGAGCGATTACGGCAAGTCTTTTTGTGCACGTCTTCAACCGGGTCGGCGCCTGGATTGTCTTTTCCTCTCTGTTATTCATCTCGCTGTTCTTCCTGACTACCTTTTCCTTGTCGCAAACCGGAGTCTTCTTCAGAAGGCAACGGGGGCCGCTCACACGACTCCTGCAACAATGGCGGAGTTGGCGGGAGCAGCGCAGAAAAGAGCAGATGCGCCGCGAAGTCGAGAAGGCTCACGCGGGGGGGCGAAGTCCCGTGCCTTTTCAGAGGGTTGCATCACAGAAAAAGGGAGCAGAAGATGTCGGCCCGACACGGCTGGAAGCGGAACCACCTGCGCCGGTGATTTTGCGTGGGTCGGAACAGGAGGAAGCCGACCCTCTCCGCTCCAAGGCAAAAACCCCGCCCAAGGTCTCCCGCTCTGGACCGAGGCGATTCAAATTGCCGCCCGTGAGTCTCCTCCAGCCCTCGGAAGACCCTGAGAGGATCAATGAGAAAGAATTGAAGAGCCGAGCGGTCCAATTGACGCGAAAATTCCAGGAGTTTGGAGTTACCGGCGCCGTCACGCAGATTCATCCCGGTCCGGTGGTGACCACCTTCGAGTTCAAGCCCGAGGCCGGCATCAAATACAGCCGCATCACGACCCTGGCGGAGGACCTCTGCCTGGGTCTGGGCGCCGAGTCCATCCTGATCGAACGAATTCCGGGCAAAGCGACCGTAGGCATACAGGTCCCGAACAAGAAACGAGAGATCATTCACCTGCGGGAGTTGATCGAAGGCCGGGAATTTACAACCTCCTCAGCCCTGTTGAATCTCTGTCTGGGCAAGAACATCGACGGCCTGCCGCGCACCGGTGACCTGACTCAGATGCCTCACCTGCTGATTGCCGGCTCCACCGGCTCCGGAAAGAGCGTCTCCCTGAATTCGATCATTGTTTCACTCCTCTACAAGTGCACTCCCGAGGAGTTGAAGCTCATTTTGATCGACCCCAAGCATTTGGAACTCAGCCTCTATGAGGGCATCCCGCACCTCTACACTCCCATCGTGACGCAGCCCAAGCAGGCCGCAATCGTCCTCCGACGGGCCACGATCGAAATGGAGGAGCGACTCAGGAAGTTGGCCGAACAAGGAGTGCGCAATATCGACCAGTACAACCGGCTTTTCAAGAAGGAAACGACCCTCAATCTTTTTGACGAGAACGGTGAGTCCCACAAACCCTTACCCTACATTGTAATCGTCATCGACGAGTTGGCCGACCTGATGATTACCGAAGGGCGCATGGTCGAGGAGTCCATCACCCGTCTGGCGCAGATGGCACGGGCGGTGGGCATCCATTTGATCCTGGCTACGCAACGGCCCTCGGTGGACATTATCACCGGCCTCATCAAAGCCAACTTCCCCTGCCGCATCTCCTTCCGCGTGGCTTCGAAGGTGGACTCCCGAACGGTTCTGGACGCAAACGGCGCGGAGGCTTTACTGGGTCGCGGGGACATGCTCTTTGTGCCGCCCGGATCAGCGCGCCTCCTGCGGCTCCACGGACCTCTGGTATCCGAGCCGGAAATCACCCGTGTGGTCGATTGCTGGAAGGAGCAGGCCCCGCCGCAATACGAAAGGAAGTTCCTCGAGCCGGTCAGGAAGGATGAATCCGGAGAGCCGGAAGCGGATGCCGAGCGCGAAGGTTCGGAAGCCGAGCGCGATGAGGTCTATCAGGAAGCGGTGCGCCTGGTGTTGGAGTCGCGAAAGGCTTCCACTTCGCTTCTCCAGCGCCGGCTTCGCCTGGGTTACGGACGCGCCGCCCGGCTCATCGATATGATGCAGGAGGATGGCATCGTAAGCCAACCCGACGGCCCCCGGCCCCGCGAGGTCCTCAAGCCCGCCAACTGGCTCGAAGAAGTGGAACAGCGAGTGCCCTGAACACGGTTTCCAGCGCGGCTGGGACGATAAGCGGAAGGGAGTCATTGTGGATAGTTTTGAACAAGCCTTCAGCGATACGGAAAAAGCCGCAACTTCGACATTAAAGTCTGCGGCAGGTCTGGCAAAGCTGACCAGGGCATTGCAAAAGGCAGCCAAGGAGGGGAATATCAACGCAATCAAAAAGGCTTGTTCAAACCTTGGTACTGTACTGGATTCTCTAAGGCAAGAAGTTTCCAACGCAGTTGAGACCTGGCCTTTCAAGGATGAGGAAGAAGAGAAATACCTCAAAGAACGCTATGCTGACGAGCTACGTCATGCGGCTGCAGAAAATGGCCTGGACATCCATGAAAGAGATGGCATGTTGATTTCTTATCCGTCCATAGTTCGGGTCCTGCCCGGGGACCGGGCCGTGAGTATCGACAGGAAGAAGGTATCAACTTTAAGGCCGTCCCACCTTGCAGGGGTCTTAGTAGAGAACCAGAAAAAACCGCCTCGATTTAGATCAGAGGCTTTCCTGAAGGCCCTGCACGAGAGGTACTTGGTCTTAGCAAAAACAGAGGCCCAAAGACTTGATGGACATGGGCCTGTCGTCCCTGTAGCCAGGATCTATGAAGCTTTTACCTCTCTGCCCGGAAGCAAACGCGAATATAGTAAGATCGACTTTGCCAGAGACCTCTATTTCTTGGAAAACAGCAGTACGCTGTCAACCAGATCGGGAGCACGGGCATCCTTTCCTTCTTCTACGGGTGCGAAAAAAACGAAGGATACTTTCCCTTTTGTCGGTCCTGACGGGCAAACGGTTACGTATTACGGAATCCAGTTTTCTGGAGGCGCATAATGGCGAACACCATACCGCTCCATGATTGGCTACAGCGCGTTGATTCCGAATACTTATCGACTTTCATCAAGGAGGGCGGTGCGTCCATCAAGTTTGCGGTGACGGGAGATGACTTAAAACCGGCATTATATGAAGCCGTGGAGAGCAAGTGCCAAGGGTTGGATTATCTTGTCATCAAGCTTGACGCAGCGGAGATCAGGGTTCACATGCCGCAGGACATCTTTTTCGAGATGGCGAAGCAGGTAGATTGGCGCCTATTGGCTCGCCGTCTTATTTTGCATCTAGCTGAAGGGAGTGGATACCGGATCGATACGATTGATCCCGGTGAGGTTGATAATATCTTCAAGGCGATAGGGGCAGTAAATGGTGATCTCGATCCGAAATTTGTACTCAATGAATTGAGACTCGAGGTACAAAACAGAGTCTTCAAAGAATATCGAATGTCGAAAGATTTCAGAGTCGCTATGAGTCACTTTTGCCAAGGTGAGGGGATCGGTCAGCCCTTGATTGATTGGTTAACGGGGAATAATGCGCGAGTTAGCAGTGTTAAGCCGTTTTCAATCTACACAGGTATAAACCGGACTACGGCAAGACATTTCATTCAATCCGCGCTTTTCTGGTTTCGGCACGTGGGATATGCGGGGACGGTGATATTACTCGACAACTCCCGTGTAACACTTCGTCATAATCCGAGAGACGGACTTAGGTACTATACAAAAGCAATGATCATGGACCACTATGAACTTCTGAGGGAGTTCGTCGATGGAACAGACCAATTGGCTGGAGCCTTGCTGGTGGTCGTGACGAATAGCACCTTCCTTGACGTCGATGCCCGCTCCAGAGGGTTTGGTCTCTATCCAGCCCTCATGACAAGAATCATGGACGACGTCCGAGATAAAAACCTGGTCAACCCGATCGCTTCCTTAGTTCGACTCTCCTGAAGAAGAGGCTGAACCCCATGAACACCGACATAGACGGAAAAGACTTATTGACTTGCAGGCGCGCGTTGGAAGGGCTCCGGAATGGGGTGCCGAACGAGGCAGCCGTAAGGTTCTTAGGATGTAATCAACCCCAGGCAGAAAAACGATTTCAGGAACTGCTGTCCCAAGCTACGGACTCGGACAATCCTCCTTCCGGTTCCTTGGGGATGCTGGTTTCCGGCGATTTTGGTACGGGGAAATCCCACCTCCTTGCATATCTGGAACATCAAGCGTTGTCGCAGGGTTTCGTGTGCAGCAAAGTATGTATCAGCAAGGAAACACCCTTGTATAAGTTGGATAAGGTCTTCAAATCCGCAATAGACTATGGACGGATGCCGGACGGAACCGGACAGTTGATGGGAGAGCTAGGACTCAGACTTGAAAAATCGCCAAAGGCATATGCCCGTTTCTTTCGCTGGGCCAACTCCGAGCAGAACGGGCTGCACCGTATATTTCCGGCGACGCTAATGGTCCATGAAAGGGCAAATGACCTCGAACGTCTTGACGAGATCAGAGCGTTCTGGTCGGGAGAGAGAATCAAGGTTTCCACAGTAAAAGATGGTCTCAGACAAATAGGCCAGTTGCATAACTATCGTTTCAGAGCGCCGAAAGTGAAGGAATTGCCTCCCCAACGGCTGCGTTTTGCAATAGAGCTGATAAAGGGAGCCGGGTATAAAGGCTGGGTTGTCTTGTTGGACGAGATCGAATTAGTGGGCTCTTACACCCTGCCACAGAGAGCCAAGTCCTATGCAGAGCTTGCTCGTTGGCTGGGAAAGGTTGAAAGTGAAGAGTACCCGGGGCTCGTCGTCGTTGGCACAGTGACGGAGGACTTCGCGGCAGCTATTTTAAGAGACTCTGGCAAAGATGACCTCCACCACGCAGCCCCACGACTACGCTCTCGTGGAGAGGACGCCGCTGCGGCCAGGGCTGAAACGGGCATGAGGCTCCTCGAACGGGAAACGACTCCATTGACCTCTCCGACTGACCAAGATGTAAACGCAACCATCGAGAAACTGAGGGACATCTACAGCGTTGCCTATGGTTGGGGTGCACCGCCCGCCGATAGAGAGAAAAGCAGGCGGAGCGGGTTTTCAACGCAGGATGCGATACAAAGTGCGGGCGGCTATCAATGAATGGGACTTGTTGCGCTTGTACCCGAACTCTCGCCCGGAGACAGAGGGAACAGAGTTCAACTCCAAATATGAAGAAATTCCTGAGTTGGAGCAGGAGACCAAGGACGAAGATTGAGTCTGGATGCTGCTTTATTCCGGGTGCCCTGAACCCATCCCTCTATTCGCCGGGTGCGCCCGTGCCACGGGTAAGCCAATCTTGTGAAAATCTCGCCAAGGTGATCGTTTCGTAGGGGGACTTTTCTCCTCGCTCGTAGAGGCAGGCCAGATTCAAGTCGCCACCGGGTAGGGCTGCGAGTGCGGAATAGGCGGACGGGCATGGAGTTGTCGGGCGACGGGCCAACTCTGGCCGCCATCGTAGCTGAGGCGGACCGTCAGCTTGTCCCGTTCGGTGCTGGCCGGGTTGGAAAACAGCAGCAGGTCGCGGCTGTCGTCCGCTTCCGTCTGGAGACGTATCAGGCTCCCCTGGCAGACGGGCTCGACCAGAGCCGCATCGAGACTCACCGCGGACCAGGTGAGGCCGCCGTCGCGGCTGGTGGATACAGCGCGGCGGTTTTTGCCATGATAGCTCCGCATATTCATCAGCAGAGAGCCGTCGCGTAGTTCCACCACCTGACTTTCACTGGTATTCTCGCCCGCTGCGCCGCCCAGCTTCCAGGTTGCTCCGTGGTCGTCGCTGTAGATGACATGCGAGTAAAACTTCTCACTTCCCGCCGGGGCGTGGTTGGAGGGAATCAGCATCCGGCCGCTTTGCAATTGAATCCCGTTGCCGGGCCCGGTGGCATACCAGGTCCAGTCGGGCTGCTTGGTGGTCGAGGTAATCTCCACCGGCTTCGACCAAGTGGCGCCATCGTCGGTGCTCTTCATCATCCAGGCTTCGCGCGTGCCGCGACTGGTCCCGTCCATGATCTGGTCTTGGATGTCCTCCCCCAGGTTCCGGGTAATCGGAAGCCATATCGTCCCCGTTTCGCGGTCTATGACGGGGCAAGGGTTGCCCATCGTGTTGGGACCGTCGTCGGCAATGATCTGCATGGGTCCCCAGGTGCGCCCGTTGTCGAAGCTGCGCCTGAGCACCAGGTCAATATCGCCACTGTCCCTGCGGTCATTCTTCCTGGCTTCACAGAAGGCCAGCAGTGTCCCTTTAGAAGTTACAATCAGCGAGGGAATCCGGTAGGTGTGATATCCACCCTCGCCGGAGATGAATAGATCGATCTGGTTCGGCTCGGAGGATTCCTGCCCAGGACCCCGTGGACCGGGCGAGCAGGTTGTCAGTACCAAAGCTATCGGTAAGATAAAAAAGATTCTGCTGAACTTCCCGACCATCATGTTCTCCTCCCCAATATCTTCCGACCGAATCGTGCCGAGCGGTCCGAGCCCGTTTCAGGTATCTTGTTGAATCCGTAGCGCTTGCGAAACGCGTGCCTCTACCGGAGCGGCCTTCAGGGCCCATACAAGTCTAACAGATCAAGAGGCTTCGCCGCCCGGCTCGTTTCGGAGCACATCACAGTACACCCGATCAGCCACCTCCCGCTAGGCACAAGAGCACGCTTGCGCCAGGGATCATGCGGGCGGATGGGGTGGCAGGAGTTCGGCGAGACAGGTTGCTCAGGTGGAATCAGAGCGTGCCGCCCGGCGAGTGAATGCCCCTTTCGAGTCGGCGAGCTTGACAATCTTCGGCGTCCCTTCCTAGAATGCGAGGCAGCCCGTTGAATAGGCGAACCGGCGGAAGCCCATGATCCCAACGTGAGACGGGTACTTGAGCGGACTTGTCGAAGGCCCCGGTTTCCATTGCGCGCCGCGGTAGCTCAGGTGGTAGAGCGCAGCCCTGAAAAGGCTGGCGTCGGCGGTTCAACTCCGTCCCGCGGCACCCTCTTTCCCATGGACCCAAAACCGGAAAACCGCCGCGCCTTTGGTTGAGATCGAACCGGGTCTCTTTTTCATTTTTGCGGTTGGGAGCACCCTATCATGGGGAAAAATGAGTTGCATGACGCAACCTTGACACGACGCAGCTTCCTTCGTTTCGGCGCCGCCACGGCCTCCTGTTTCTACCTGCCCCCCCGAATCGCCCGTGCCGGCGAGCCGGTCCCGGCAAAGCTGCTCAACGTGGACCACCAGGCGCTCGTCTCACTGGCGGACCTCCATTACGAAATTCCGGTGCGGAGGCCGGTCGAGGGACAGCCGATCGGCAATGGCCGGATGGGAACGTTGGTCTGGACCCGTCCCGAAGCCGTGCATTTCCAGATCAATCGCGCGGATGTCTTCGCGGTCAACCGGAACCACGGCGGAAAACGCGAAGGCCGAAAATCCGGCCGCAACACGCCATTGAGTCTGGATGGAGCCGCCGACTATTGCGGCGGCTGTGCCCACCTCACCGTTGCGGTAGGAGGTGCGCCGTTCTCACCCGGGGAGGGTTTTCGGCAGCAGTTGTCGTTGTACC
The DNA here is from genome assembly GCA_965222885.1 of Terriglobia bacterium. GTDB lineage: Bacteria > Acidobacteriota > Terriglobia > UBA7540 > JAPUME01. The sequence continues at coordinate 2,272,806 of OZ244973.1, read as the reverse complement.
GCGCCGAAAGCACCATCGACGCACCGGGTGTCCAGGTCCGCTGTTTCGTTACGGCATCGGATCGCGTCGGCAACCAGGCGGGTAAGTCGGCGGAGCCGTGGGACGTGCTGGTGGTGCAGGTTGCCGACACCCGTACCCAGCCCCAGCCGATGCAAGTCACGCTTTCCATGTGGCGCGACCCGGAGGTGAAAACAGATCGGCACATCGCGCGCTACCGCTTTCGCAACGAGTCGAAAACGGTTCTGCTTTCGCAGCAATTCGAAGAAGGCGACTTCCACTGCGCGTCGGCGGTGGCCGCGACCCTCGTCGATGCGGAAGGCGAGATTGTGCCCATCGACGATCGGAAATGGACCATCCGCGTGCCGGCTGGAAAAGGCACGCGAACCATTCTGGTCAGCAGCGCGGCCTCATGGGACGCCCTCGAGGATGCGGAAACCGTCGCGAAGAAGTTGATCCACGAATCGGTGCAGCGTGGCACGGAAGCCCTCTCGCAGGCACATCGGCGTTGGTGGCAGGACTTCTGGTCGCGGACTTTTATACACTTGGAAAGTGCGGACGGCGTCGCTCAGTTCATGGGGCGGCTGCGCTACCTGCAACTCTACGTCATGGCCAGCAGTTCCCGCGGCGCCTTGCCGCCGAAGTGGAACGGCTCGATCTTTGCCGTCGATGGCGATCGCCGCAATTGGGGTGCGCAGTTTTGGGTGTGGACGACAGAGATTTCCTATTTCCCGCTCTACGCGGCTGACGCGGTCGAGCTGACCGATCCCTTCTTCGACATGTACGTCCAACAGCTACCCGCCGCCAAGAAGGCCGCGATGCAACGCTGGGGCGTCGAGGGAGCCTACTTCCTCGAAGCGGGTCCCTTCGATGGGCCGGTCGTGCTGCCCGACAAGATTGCGGCGGAGTATCAGGACGTTTACCTGGGCCGTAAGACAATCGAAGAGTTGTCCGCCGCGGCACGTGCCCTGGGCCAATACGAGTGTGTTCTTTCTCAGTTCGCCGACGGGCGGGAATTTCGAGGTGAGGCCGGCCGCTATTCATACGTCAGTCACATTGCGTCCTCCGGGAGCGAGGTAGCCGCGCAGGCCTGGTGGCGTTACCGATACGAGGGTGAAGAGAAGTGGCTTGCTACGCATGCTTATCCGCTCCTCAAAGGCACGGTCGAGTTCTATCGCGGCCTGACCGGGACCGAGGAGGCGCTCCAACTGAAAAAGACGGACGGGAAATATCATTTTTACGGCCTGAACCAGCACGAGGGTTATTGGGGCGTCAACGATGGCCTGACCGACCTGGCCGCCGTTCGCGGCACCGTACCCCTGGCGATTCGCGCCGCGAGAACCCTCGCCGTGGATGCTCCGTTAAGAGCCGAGTGGCGGGACTTGCTGGCCAACCTGCCCCCTTATCCCATGGGAAGCGACTCCCGGAGCGTGGGCGTGGCGGCGGCGGACATCTGGTCGGTCGGACACAAGGGTCCGTCCAACCACGTCCAGGCCGATCCGGGCGAAGGACTGATGTGGCCGATCTTCCCGTTTGAGGACTGGACGCTGGAGACGCGCGAGCCGGCGATGGACCGAATCGCCCGGAAATCCGCCCAGGTCAATTCGGTCCGCATGAGCATCCTCACCAACAAACCGTGGGGAGCGGCGATCTTCGGTAGCGCGACGCGGACACCGATCTTGGGCTCCAGGACAGGCCGCGGCGAGGACCTGCCGGCGATCCTGGCGAGCTACTATTTTCACTATAAGCCGCTGCCCAACGGGTTCAGTGAATTCGAAGGCCCCACCGCGCACTCCATCGAACACCTCGGCAGCATCAGCATGGCGATCAACGAGGGGCTGCTACAAAGCGTCGCACCGAAGCCCGGTGGGCCGGAAATCATCAGCGTGTTCCCCGCGTGGCCCAAGGCTTGGAACGCGAGCTTCCGTCTGCTGGCGCGCGGCGGCTTCCTGGTGACCGCCTCGGTCCGCGACGGCGCGGTGCGGTTTGTCGAAATCGAATCCCGACGTGGAGAGAGTTGCCGGCTGCGAAATCCTTGGAAGACCCCCTGCGAAAAGGTAGTGGTCTCCGATCAGCACACCCAAGAGCGGCGAGTGCTTGGCGGCGCAATTCTGCGTTTCGAGACGAAGCCGGGGCAACGTGTGCGACTGCTTCCTCATCCGGCGCCGGCGGTCGAGCCAAGCGTTATTTCCCCGCGGCAAACGATCCGCCCCGCTCGTTACGAGTTAAAACTTCCCGGCGGCAAAGTCGTTTGCGCCACGCTCGGATTGCAATCGGATTGAGGTGGAGGGATACTCATCGTTTATGATTGCAAAGGTTTTATTTTAGGGCGACCAGGAATGGCTTGAACGGGGATTGCTTGGCTGACAAGACCTTCCCATTCCCAGCAGAGCTTCCCGTTGTGGCGGATGCTAAGGCCCCAAAAGGGGCAAGATGAGAAGTGACGCGTTACAGGTGACAGTCCGCCGCCCATCCAACCGCTCGCCGTTATGCACCCGAGAAGCCGGTCTGTCACACCGCGTAGATGGCCTTCTCGCCGCGCGCTTGTATTTTCCCGGCCTTCGCCGCCGCGACGACTTCGGCCAAGTCGCGCATGAAGTCATCAACAATGGGCTCGTGCGACAGATTGATCATCAGCAGAATCGAGGGGGGCTCGATTCCTCGGCCGATCCCCCAACCGCGGTCCGCCATGCCATCGGCTACGGCAAAGATGTCAAAGGACTTCGAGCCGAATGCAAAGTGGTAGGCTTGCGGCTCGCCCCAGATCTCGAGGCCCGTGATCGACCGGATGCCGTCCATGAATCGCTGTTTGATACCCAGGATGCTTTGAACGCTCTTGCGGTAACCCTCCTCACCCAGATAGTGCATCACGGCCCAAGCCGATGCCACCCCACCTCCCGAGCGGGAACCCGTGATGTTCGGCGTTGAGTAAAGGCCCGTGAGTCCATCGTAGGAGAAGCGCCGATAGGCGTCGAGCTTTGCATCACGCAACAGCAGTGCCGAAACACCCTTCGCGGCATACCCGTATTTGTGAATGTCGGCGGAAATCGACATGACTCCGGGAATCAGGAAGTCGAAATCAGGAATAGAGAAGCCGAGCTTTCGCGCGAACGGAAGGATAAACCCGCCCAAACAAGAGTCCACGTGCATCCACAGGCCGTGGGATTCGGCGAGGGCGGCAATGTCGGCAACCGGATCGATAACGCCATAAGCATAAGGAGGCGCCGAGGCGACCAGCATGATGGTATTGTCGTTGAGGGCGCGCGCCATCGCCCCGACGTCGGCGCGGAAGTTCAGGCTGTGCGTCAGCTTCACCAGCTTGATGCCGAACATTTGCGCAGCCTTTTCGATGGACATGTGGATGGTGTGGGGTACGACAATCTCGGGGGCCGTCGCTTGCGGCCGATGTTGACGTGCCCAGTCGCGCGCCGTTTTCACCGCCATGACGTTGCTCTCGGTTCCGCCGGTGGAGAGGCTCCCGCCGGCGCCCTCCGGTGCGTTCAGCATCTCCAAGAGCATATCGACGATTTCAGCTTCGTAGCGGCCCAGGCTGGGAAACGAAGTGGTGCCGTAGAGAGCGTTATAGGCGATGTACATCTGATAGGCCTGGTTTGCCACGTCAACAATGTCATCCCCCGCAAAGTAAGTCGGCTTGAACAGGTTTGCAGCGTGCCACGGGTGATCGTCCTTGCGCGCCTCCTCCATCGCCGCCTTGACCTCCTGCCAGCTTCGCCCGCGAGCGGGAAACTTGTAATTCGTCATGGCATGATCTCCTTTTGTTCACCGCAACCCATCGGCGACTGCGGGTAGATAAGCTGACCTCTGAAAGTGCCGCCATTCTATTTTGCAATTCATCTTCGCACCAAGTATTCTTTTGGCCGAAAGCATAACCAGCAGGATCGAGACCCATTGGCAGTCGGCGAAAGCGGTGAAAATCGGCCGCCGATGCTGCGAGTTTCCCGAATTCCGAGGGAGGTTCAGGGGCGGTTCTTGGCCCGGTTCGTTATCTATGCCAGAGGTTGACGAGCAAAACCTGGTCGCCGTAGAACGCGCAGTGCTGCGGTGTCTGTGTCAGGGGACCCCGCAAGGCTCCGTTATGCCGGCCGGAAGACGGTTCCTGAAGCATTATCCTTGGAGTCTGCTAACGCACCGCATCATTTTTGAAGGGCTGGTGAGCCTGAAGACGGACGACCCGGAAACCCTCCGCCAACAGCTCCCCGCCAAGCTGACGCGGCGTGGATTTCCCGACGTGGATTGGGGACCCTTCGACCGGTCGCACAAGCTGACGAAAGAGGAAGCCGAAAAGCTGATGAAGAAATTGCGGGATTCCGCATGACCCTCGGCAGCGGTTTTCCACACCTTAGAAGCGGTCAGTTTTGCGCGGTTGGGGCGAACAGTGCGATCAGTCCGGCGGAGTTTCCCAATCCAGGCTCGGAAATCCGCAGATACCGAGCTACGGTCGGCGCAACCTCGATCATGCGGATGCGCCCCAGATTGCCCGCTTGTCGCAGGCCGGGACCCGCGGCGATGAAAGAAGCTGCCATCCCGGCGCGGGTGGGCAGGTAGCCATGCGCGCCCCCTACGCCGTCCCGTTCTTGCAGCCAGCGACCCGTCGCTTGGCTTCCAAACGAATACCCTTCGGCGGCCTCCAAGATCAGGCGGGCATCGCTGTCAGCCCGCAGGTGAGCGGTTGCATTCTCGCTGAAGATGGCCCATAAGACTCCCTGCTCGCGCATCGGGCGCAGCGCCTGGTCGGCTTGCTTCCGGATCGCATCCGAATTCGCAGACGGCCAGTAGATGAAAAATGACCCGCCGTTGGCGACGGTGGCAATCTTGCCACCGGTTATCTCTCCTTGCCGATCCACCGCAAGAAGTCCCGCCTTGGCCAGAAGAACATTGGGTCGCAACGTGCGCGTTATCGGCAGGAATCCGTGGTCGGAGACGATTAAAAAAGCCGTTTGGTCGCCCAACCCGATTGCATCGACAGTGGCCCGGAGTTGCCCGATCAGCGCATCGATATGCCGGATGGTTTCCAGCGCGGCAGGATTATAGGGTCCTCCGCGATGGTGGGATGCATCCAATTCGATCAAGTGAACCAGCAGTAAGTGGGGGCGGTGGGTTTCGAGAATGTATTGCGCCACGCGGATTCGCATCTCGTCCCCGGCTTCATCTCCGCGCCGTGCTCCGATGGCGGCGAAAGCTTCTTCCAGAAGTCCGCGGGGATGGGATTTCCCGGCAATGGCCTCCCAGCGAGGAAGCGGGGAAGGGGAAACGTCGAAGAACTCCGGTATGACCCAGTCGATGTCGGCTCCTACGGTTACCGGCCAGCTTACGGCGGCGGTCTGGAGTCCCTTCTTGCGGGCAACGTCCCATAGCGTCGGCACGCGTATGGCTTCGGCGTACCAATACCAATCCTGCGGGCGCACGCCCGCCTGGCGCGAAGAACGGTTGGAGAAGATTCCGTGCTCGCGCGGCCAGCGTCCCGTGACCAACGTCGTGTGCGAAGGGTAGGTAACGGAAGGATAGACGCCCTCCACCGCCTCGGCATAGCTCCCCTCGGCCTTGAGTCGCATCAGATGAGGCAGGCGGAGACCGTACTTTTCGGGGTGTAGATAGAGGTCCGGCGGCAGGCCATCCACCGAAATCATAACGGCCCGGCGTTCGGCCAAGCGTAGGTCGGCAGCCCGCTCCCCTGAGCAGTTGAAAGTGAACAGGGAGACGATCAGTACCAGAATCGCAAAGGCAGGGGCACGTTCCAACAAAAGACGGATCGTCACGGCATATCGGGCACGGCTATGGTTTGCGGGGAAATATTGCATCGCCGACGTGCGGTGAGCTCGGATTTCACCCCAGGATTCTTCTCGCTATACCGGCAACCGCCTGGCCCAGCTTTTGGTGCTCTCCGGGCTCCCAGTGGACGCCGTCGATATCGCTGGAAGCGACCGCCTCTGCGGTGTCGAAGAACTCACAACCGAATTCCTCCGCCTTTTGTCGGTAGTGCCGAGAAAGTCTTTGCGACTTGATTTCGGCTCCCTCAAACATCTCGGCGAACTCGGTAAGCTTGCCTAACGGCGGAGGAGCCATGAGCAGAACCTGCGGACTCTTTCCGGCTCGACCTGCGCCGCTTTTCTGAATCACATCCACCAGACTTGCGGCACCTTTGGCAATGTCAACAGCCGAAAGAGAAAAGCGCATCTTGAGATCATTGGTACCCAGCAGGACCACGACCAGATCAAGAGGCTGGTGAGAGATCAGGCAAGGGATGAGGTACTTTTTGCCGTTCCGGTACTCGTCGATGGAATCATCCCAAACCGTAGTCCTCCCGTTCAATCCTTCTGCAATGATTTCGTACGGGTCCCCGAGTTCCCGTCTCAGCACGCCGGTCCACCTTTGATCCCGAGAGAAGCGCTCCTTGGTGGCAGGATCGTATCCCCAGGTATTGGAATCACCGAAACAGAGAATCGTTTTCATGCTTTTCGTTGCGCTTAGACAAGCTCCAAACGCACTTCACGCCGGATAGCCCTGGCTGCTCTCTGCAGAGTGGCCAGAGTGACGGAATCGTTCTCAGGGTCGAGCAGGCGATCGAGTTGAGAGCGACTTGTCTTCATCCGCCGCGCCATCTCAGACTTTGACAAGCCGCCATCGCTCATTGCGGCCTCGATCTGGCGGGCCAGCACGCGCTTGATGGCAACGGCGGTGACCTCCTCCTGGATGCCTTCCTCGCGCAGCCAACTGTCAAAAGAGCTGCCAACATTCTTCTTCATCGCTCTTCTCCCTTCTTGCGTTTGAGCGCCAAATCGATCTCCTTGGACGGCATCTTCCGGCTCTTCTTGATGAATCCGTGCAGCAGGACCATGCGGCTCTCATCGACACAGAAGATCACCCGCGCGATCTTGCCGCCGGTCAGGTTGCTGCGCACCTCCCAGAGATCGCGGCCCAGCGAGCGCACGAGCGGCATGCCGATCGGCCAAGAGAACTCAACGTCCTTGACGTCTTCTCCAATGATCTTCCGATCGGTTGGCTTAATGCCCTGCAACCATTCACGAACGGGCTCTCGTCCGCTATCGGTGCGGTAAAAGTATGCAGGCAGTCGCTTGCGTTCCTGAGCCACAGATGATAGTACCAAGAATAATACATACCATCAACAGGAGCCGGGAACGGGCCCCATATCCCTCCCATTCAGTTGCGAGACGCGGCCAGCCGGCCCGACCGAATAATCCCGCCTTGCATAACGGCGATGAAATTGGACCGATCCTCAAGCACGGTAATGTCGCCGACCACGTCTCCATCCACCACCAGCAGGTCAGCCAGCTTTCCCGCCTCGAGTGTGCCCAGGTCGTTCTCCCACTCCAGCAGCTCGGCTCCGATGCGGGTGGCGCCGCAAATCGATTCCACGGAACTGAAGCCCACGTGTTTCACAAAGAAGCTCAGCTCTTTGGCGTAGCCGCCGTGCGGATTCCAACCCAGGCCGAAATCTCCTCCTCCGGTAGCGACCCGGCCACCGCCTTTGTGTACCTTTCTGGCTGCCTCGACCCCACACTCTACGTGGTCCTTATGCCCATCGATGTCCTTTTGCGGGAATCCGAAATCCTTCCCATGCTCGACAACCATTTGACAGTGGTACAGGCACGGCACCAGGGGAGTGTTCTGTTCCAGGATCATATCCAGGCCTTCCTGGTCCATGAAATTGCCGTGCTCGATCGAGTCGTATTTCTGGCGCAACGCGGCCTTGATGGATTCGGCGCCCCGGCAATGGCCGAAGACCTTGATTTTGTAATTATGAGCCTCTTCCGCTACCGCCTGCATTTCGCTTTCCGTCATGTTCATGGTGTGAGAAGTGGCATGAGCACAACCGGCATCCCCGCTGGGATAGGTTTTGATCCACTCCGCGCCGGTTTTGATAACCCGGCGGGCCGCGGCCCGCGCCTCGACGGGGCCGTCCACCAGATAGGTTGCCCCCTCCATACCCAGCTTCAAGTAATCCGGGTTCCAATCCATCATGCCACCCCGACCACAGATGTCACGGCCACTAGGGGACAATCGGGGCCCGGTGAGATAGTCTTCCTCCAGCGCTCTTTTCAGAGAGACGTCGATGTCGTGGATACTGCCCCCGGTACGAGCCCCCGTGTAGCCACAATCCAGCAACAGGCGGGCGTTCGCCGCCGTCCGCAGGGTCATGTACTCGGCCGGATATCCCGTATCGAGTTCAGGGAGGGTGCTCGCGTTCAGGTAGGATGGATGCCAATGGGGCTCAATGAGCCCGGGCAGAATGGTGCCGCCCTGGGCGTCAATTCGTTGCGCCGGCGGGGACACCTGTGGCGCTCCCGAAGCCGGGCCGGCATAAGTAATGCGACCGTCCTGAATCACTACATTGGCCTTGGGCACCGCGGGTGCCCCGCTTCCATCCACAAGCTGTCCATTATGGATAACGGTTGTACCTTGAGCCGATTTCATTCGCTAACTCCTTTCCGTTCCTAGAATGATGCTTTCTTGGTGCCCTCGCGTCTTGTCCGCTGCCGGTAGGCGATTCCGAAGCACGATTTTGCCGACCATCCAGCCGAGGTCTTGCAAGATGCATGAATTTTAGCCCGGAAGAATTGTAGGTTGCGCCGGGCTGTAAATCAAGTGCATGTGCGGGTTCAGTACATATGAGACTTGAGTCAGGTGGCCTTCCATGTGGCAAGGTACTCCATTGGCGTCCTCATGTCCAGGGTTCGATGAGGTCGGAGGTGGTTGTAGAAGTGTTGGTAGTCGGCGAGGGCGGCTCCGGCTGCGGCGACGGTGAGTTCGCCGGTGTAGAGGTTCCAGAACTCGACGCGGGCGCTGTCGTTGGCTCGTTCGACGCAGCCATTGAACTGCGGTCGTCGAGGCGGCAGGACAAACTGAGGGATGTCGAGTTGCTGGCAAGCTTGCTCGAACTCGGCCCGGAACTCGGAGCCGCCGTCGACCTGGACGGAATGGAGGGGGAAGGGCAGGTCCTCGATCACGGCTTGCAGGAAACGTCGGGCGTTGCGAGCGGTGGCGCGGGAATAGACACGGGTCACCATGTGCTTGCCGACCGGGGAGACGGCCCGGAACTCCTTGAGTTGGGTGCCGTCGAGGGACACCGACAGGTGATCGATCTGGACGAGTTGGCCGGGTTGGGTGGCCCGGGTGCCGTAGCGCCAGCGTTGGGCGTGGCCCTGGTGGAAGGAGCGGCGCTTTTTCAGCTTGACGCGCCCCCGGCAGAAAGCGCAGGGGCGGATACGACCGAGCCGCACCCCTTTGGCGAGGATGCGGCCAACGGTGGATTCACTGAGATGAATGCCCTGGCGGGCGAGCAGAACCCGTAGAGGTCGCTTGCCCATGAAGGGATAGTGGCGCCGCAAGGTCCAGACTTGGCGCTGCTGGGCTGGCGTCCATTGCCGGGATCGAGTGCGTTGCGGGCGTCGCCTGATCGCTGCCAAGCCGTGCGGGCCACGATTCCGGTAGCGCGCTGCCCAACGGAAGTAGGTGGCTCTCGACCAGCCGATGGCCCGCAGAGCGGTGGGCGCCGAACAGCCTTCACGGCGTAGCTCGTCATACAGTTCGATTTTCTTGAGGCGCTCAATGGCTTGGCGGGGGCAGGTGTCATCCACCGCCCAAGTGCGATAAGATGGGATGTGCAGAGATTGGATCTGCATGGTTCAGGCTCCTTGGGTTTCTGGGTAGAAACGAAAGGCTACCTGAACGGGCGCGGCGTTTGGTCCTGAATTCGGGGCCAGGCGTCGTGCTTTTTGGGGTGTGAGGGAGGGGGTAGGGGACCCTCAAGGCGCGGTTGCGGCGGGATTTGGGCTGCGCTCGCTACGCTCCCTTCGCCCAAATCCCGCCACGGTTGGCATATCGATCCCTATTCCCTCCAGCATCACCCTCACAGTCTCACATGTATCTGAACCCGGACATGCATGTACTGTCACCTGATGGGTGACACTGTACCGGCCTACCGAAGACATCCTTCCCTTGGCTCGGTTAGGAGAAAGTATCTGCCCGTTGCGGAATCGTTGCTTTGTTATAATGCACGAAACGCCAAGCCAGAGAGGAACGCTTGCTAAGTGCGATTCATCGCCGGGTTCAGGAGCGAATTGCCCAGGTGGTGCAAGGGGTTTTCGGGGTGGAGGTGCCGCGGCCCGTTTTGACGACGCCTCCGCGGACGGACCTGGGTGATCTGGCCACGCCCGTCTGCTTTGAATTGGCGAAGGTCTTGCGCCAACCGCCCCGCAAGATTGCTGAGCGGCTGGCGGATGCCTTGCTGCCTCTCGAAGGCGTCCGCGCGACGCACGTAGCCGGAGGAGGATACCTGAATCTCTTTTTGGATCGTGCGCGCACGACAGCCCTCGGCTACGAACACCGCATCGCTTCCCAGCCCGCTTTCCCGACGAGCACCCGCAGCCGTGCCGCGGCCGGCAAAATCATCGTGGAGCATACCAGCATCAACCCCAACAAAGCGGCTCACATCGGCCATCTTCGCAATGCTCTGCTGGGCGACGTGATCGTCGGTCTGCTGCGGTACTTCGGCGCGACCGTGGAGGTACAGAATTATATCGACGACACCGGAGTCCAGGTGGCGGACGTGGTCGTGGGCTTTCACGTTCTGGAAAAGAAATCGCCCGAGGAGGTCGAAAAGCTGGCAGGAGATGCGTCGGCTCGTTTCGATTACTACTGCTGGGACCTCTATGCGCGAGTGGCTCAGTTCTACGAGCAGGATAAGGCCAATCTTAACCTTCGGAATGAAACGCTCCAACGGATTGAAGAGAACCGCGGCGAGCCGGCACGTATGGCGAAGATCATTGCGAGCTCCATTCTACAGCGACATCTCAAGACCATGGACCGCTTGCGCATTCACTACGACCTGCTGGTGCAGGAGAGTGAAATCCTGCGGCTGGAATTTTGGAAGGCGGCCTTTGCGTTGTTGAAGCGGTCCGGGGCCCTGCGGCTGGAAACTTCCGGAAAGAACCAGGGCTGCTGGGTGATGAGCCTGGATGGCCGACCGGCCCCGGATGGAGAGGAACAAGGAGGGGACGATGAGGACGTCAAGATCATTGTCCGATCCAATGGAACGGTAACTTACGTCGGCAAGGACATTGCCTATCACCTTTGGAAATTCGGGCTCCTGGGACGGGATTTCACCTATGAGCTGTCTTGGCGTTCCGGCGGCGGCCATCAAGCGTGGAAAACCTCAGTCCAGCCAAGCGGCTCCCCTCCGGGGTTCGGGGCCGGAGCAGAAATATACACCGTCATTGATCGGCGTCAGTCGTACCTGCAGAACGTTGTCGTGGCTGGACTTCGTGCCGTGGGATATCCACGCCAAGCCGAAAGGCTGCATCATGTAGCCTATGAAGTGGTCGGGCTTTCGCAGCGGTGCGCTCGCGAGATGGGAATTGAGCTGGATGAGGAAGGCAAGAAGCGATCCTATGTGGAGGTATCCGGGCGCAAGGGGCTGGGGGTGAAGGCCGACGATTTAATGGATCGCATGATTCAGGAAGCCCATCGTGAGGTCTCTTCCCGCCAGCAGGATTTACCCGCAGGTGAACAGAGGAGAATTGCCGAAACGGTAGGGATCGGCGCCCTGCGTTATTTCCTCCTCAAGTACACCCGCAACTCGTTGATTGCCTTTGACTTTCACGATGCTCTGGCGTTTGAAGGGGAAACCGGCCCCTATCTTCAATATACCGTGGTGCGGGCCAGGAATATATTTCGCAAGCTCCAGGAATCTCGCCCGGATTTTCGCCTGGAAACCCTGTCGCAACGGCTTGATCGCGGGCTTTTGGAAAAGTTTCTTGCCGGCAAGAATGGGGAACCCTTTTGGGAGCTCATCGCGCTGAGTCTGCAGCTTGAACTGGTCGCCGAGCAGGCAACCGACGCGATGGAGCCTTCCGTGCTGGCCAAATATGGGTTCCGATTGGCGCAATCGTTTAATAACTTCTATCACCGCCACCATATCCTGACGGAAAAAGACGAGGACCGGCAGGCGTTCCTGCTGATGCTGGTGCATCTGGTCTCGGAAACTCTAACCACCCTTCTTGCCTTGCTGGGCATCGCCGTGCCGGAGAAAATGTAGCGGGTTCGCCCGCTTCTCTTCTTTCTGGCTTCCAATTCTTAAATGAATCCGCCGGTGTAGGTTGTCCTAGTTCTTTCTATCTTTGTGGGATACACTGACCACCAAACCGTCCATCGCCCGATTGCAGCTTGTGGAATAGTCCTTACGGCATAAGGGCGTTTCAGGAGAGGGGTGGCTCTGAAAGGACGGATAAACTTGTCCACAGTGGACCTTGAAATCACCCTGGGCGTGGCCAGCGACAGTTGCAGCCGGTGTTAGGCTTTCCCTCAGTGCGGTCCCGTTTCGCGGCAGGGACGCTAACGGTGTCTCTGGCTCTTGTCCCCGCTGGATTCGCGCAATGGATGGATGGCCGGCTTGAGGTCCAGGTGCTGGACTCGAGCGGGCGAGGGATTCCGGCGAGCCTCGAACTCGCTTCGAGAAGTCCGGAATTTGTCGCGACGGCGGACGCGGACTCAGGGGGGACTGCGGTAATACGTCGCGTTCCGCCGGGCACCTACCGGCTTGCGGTGCGCCATCCCGGGTTCGAAGAGTTTGAACGCCAGGTCGAGTTCCGATCCGCAGTCCCCCAATCGATCCAAGTGGTCCTGAAGATAGCGCCCGTCAACGAGGAGGTCACCGTGAGATCCTCGGTGCCCCTGTTCGAACCGCTACGGCCATCCGTGGCCACGCGCGCCGGTCGTCAATCCCTCGACCGGACGCTGGGGACGATGCTGGGGCGAAGCACCGTCGATGTCGTCACGACGATGCCGGGCTGGTTGCTCGAGGCCAACGCCGTCCTGCATCCTCGCGGTTCCGAATACGACACCCAGTACGTGATTGACGGCATGCCCCTGTACGACAACCGGTCCATCGCTTTCGCGCCCGCGTTCGAGAACACTGAATTCGAAGCCGTAAGTGTCCTCACGGCTGGCATTCCAGCCGAATACGGTCGCAGGCTGGGCGGCGTGATCGCACTCGATACGCGACGAGCTACTTTGCAGGGCCACCACTTTACAGCGGACCTGCAAGGCGGAGGCCCCTCGCGCCAGTACACCCGGATCGGAGCGTCGTCGTACCAATACGCTCGGAACCGAACGACAGTCGCCATCGGAGTCCAAGGTGGTTCGACGAACCGCTACCTGGATCCGCCGTCGGTCGAGAACTTCACAAACCACGGGCAGTCCGGAGGTGTCAACCTGCGCCTCGCGCGCGATCTGAGTTCGCGCGACCGGTTGACCCTCTACGCTCGCGCGAATCGAACCCTCTTCCTCGTCCCGAATGACCTTGTCCAGCAGGAAGCCGGCCAGCGGCAAGACCAGATAGCGGCCGAGTCGGCGGTGCAGGCACACTATCAGGGGGCGTTCTCGGCGCGGACGCTGGTTTCGATTCGAGGCATGGTCCGCCAACTGAGAGCCGAATTGTGGAGCAACCAGCTATCGACGCCGGTCTATGTCTTGCAGGACCGGGGCTTTCGCGAAGGAGCCTTTACCGGCAATCTCACCTTCGAGGGGACGCGCCACGCTTTGAAGATCGGCGGGGATCTGCGGCTGAACGGAATCCGAGAGCGCTTCTTGGTGGCCGACCCCGACGAGCTTCCCGAATCCGATATCGATTTCCGGGACCGGAGGAGGAGTACCGACGCGAGCTTGTTCGTCCAGGACCTTTTTCGGGCCGGGAATTTCGCGGCAAGCCTCGGCGTTCGGCTCGACCACCACCGTCTTCTGATTTCGGACCGAGCCGTCAGTCCCCGCTTGGCGGCAAGCTACTACCTCCCCGGAGCGGCTCTGCAGTTGTACGCTTCCTACGACCGCGTCTTCCAGCCCCCACCGATCGAGAACCTGCTTTTGAGCAGCGCTGTGGCGGGCCTGCACATCGGTGGCGTCGAAGGGTCCCTGCCCGTTCCCGCGAGCCGCGCGCACTTCTTCGAAGTCGGCGTTCGCAAGCCGCTCGGGAATGTGACGAGGCTCGAGGTAAAGCACTACTGGCGGAGGTTCCGCAATGCCATCGACGACGACGTCTTCCTGAACACCGGGATCTCGTTCCCGATCACGTTCGATTCGGCTGCGATCGAGGGCACGGAAGTGCGGCTTGAAACGCCCTGGTGGCGCGGAATCTCCGCCGTGGCCAGCTACTCGAACATGCTGGGCCTTGCGTCCTCGCCCGTCACCGGAGGCCTGTTCATCGAGGGGGGCGAGGCGGAAGAGCTTCGCGACGTCGCCAAGGAGTTCCCGATCAGCCAGGATCAGCGGAACACGGTCGCGGCGATGTTACGATTCCAATTCCATCCTCGGGTCTGGGCGGCGGCGGGCCTCCGGTACGGGAGCGGCCTACCCGTCGAATTGGAAGACGATGACAAGGAGGATGGCGAGAGCGACGACGCGAAACCGCAGCCGATTTCGCAAGCGATACTCGACAGGGTTGACTTCAAACGGGGCCGGGTGCGCCCGAATCTGAGCGTTGACCTTTCGATCGGCTCGCGCGTATGGACGAAGGGCTCGCGGGAGGCCACGCTGCAATTCGACCTGCGCAATGTGACCGACCGGCTCAACGTCATCAATTTCAGCGGCCTGTTTTCCGGTACCGCCCTGGCACCCGGGCGCCAGGCTACCCTACAACTGCGCCTTCGGTTCTAATCCCGTCCGGGGCCGCCCCGAGCCGACTCGAACCGCTGTGCCGGCAATAGGCTCGACGCGTTCCTCGAAGCCGACCGCGGGCATTTGTCCTAGCCCCTCCTAGATCGACTTCAAGGTCCTTATTTAAGGATAGGTGGGTCCTTGCTGAGTTATCAGCAAGCTGTAAGGTAGGATTAACAAGCAAGGATTTGCACCACTCGAAGGGAGGGCCATGGCCCTCCCTTTCGTCTTTGACCACACGCAACGCACGACGGCCCTGTCTCGTCGTCATCCTGGTGCCTCGCAAAGGTCCGAATACACCTTAACCAACGGTCTTCTTTTTCAGGACCACTTCATAGTTTTTGGGGGGCGCGGGCGGGCCAGATAGCGATGGGGATGCCGTGTGGCCTCAGGACGGGAAGAAAAGCTTCCTGACATCTTCTTCGTGGTTGCGGTGGACAAGAGCCAGGAGGGTGTCTTCTTTTTCGAACGCGGTATCACTCTGCGGCAACATGGCTTCGCCCCGGCGGAGGATGGTGATGAGGTTGAACTCTGCGGGCCAGTCAATCTGCTGGCATCTTTTGCCGACGATCGGGGAGCGATTGTCGAGTCGGTACTCGAGAAGCTCAATCCCGGAGGCGTGCAATTCCAGCAGGGTTTTGATGTGCGAGGTGGGCAGGACGCTCTCGATTACCCCGGTAATGATGGCCGTGGAGCTGACCGTGGTATCCACGCCCAAGCGCCGCATGACCGGCTCATTCTTGGGATTCTTGACGCGCGCAATGGTTTTGGGCACCCCGAAGCTGAACTTGCCCACCTGACAGGCAATCAGGTTGTCCTGGTCATGGTTGGTGACCGAGCAGAGGACGTGAGCCCGACTCGCTCCCGCTCTTTCGAGCGTCGCCGTCGAAGAGCCGTCCCCGATAATGACGGGACAGTCAATCTGCGGCACCACCAGATCGTAAGTGGCCGGGTTCCTTTCGATGATGGTCACTTCGTGGCCGGATTGGAGAAGGTCCCGCGCCAAATAGAAGCCCACCAGCCCGCCGCCGACAATAATGACGTAAAAGGAACCATCGTGGGCTTCGATCGGCCGGACGGCAACGTGGGACGGCCCCGGCCGGCTGGCCGGCTTCATAATTTGCGCCACCGTAGAATCGGGGCGTGGGGAACCTTCCAACCATCCAGCCAGAATGTCGGCTCCGGCCAGGGTCAGCGGTAAGGCTTCGATCCCCAATTCATGGAAGCTGGCTTCGCGCTCCGGGTCATAGATGGTGGCGAGAACCTTGGGTACATTGAAAATGACGCGAGCAATTTGGGCGACCATCAAGTTGGTGTTTTCGTCACGAGTCAGAGCCAGCAGAACGTCGGCCTGTTCGGCTCCTGCTTCCCGCAACAGGTCCTCGTCGATGGCGTTTCCGGACAGAACTCTTACATTGGCGGCCCCTTCGAATTTTTCCAGGATTTGTCTCTCTTTGTCGATGACCACCAATTGGTGGGCTTCTGTATTGAGTCGGCTGACGAACTGGCGGCCCACGCGGCCGTATCCGATGACGATGATTTTCATGAAGTTTCCTTATGGATTCATATGCGTCAACAGGTGGGTCAGGGCGGGCACACCTACACCGGTCGCACCCTTCGCCATGTAAGGTTTTTCCTGGTTGATCCATCGTGTCCCGGCAATGTCCAGGTGGACCCAAGGGGTGTCACCGGCAAATTCACCGATGAACATAGCCCCGGTGATGGCGCCACCGTATCGCCCGCCGATATTGGCCAAGTCAGCAATGGCGCTTTCGTATTGGCCGCGGTAATCTTCATCCACGGGCATTTGCCAGAATTTTTCACCGGCTTCGCGCGCGCTTTCCAGAACTCGATCCACCCAGGATTGGTCCCACCCGAAGACGCCCGTGTGGATACTCCCCAGAGCAACGACGACGGCACCCGTCAGCGTAGCGGCGTCGATCAGATGGGTGCAACCCAGTTGCTGGGCATAGGTGACGGCGTCGGCTAACAGCAGCCGCCCCTCGGCGTCGGTATTCAGGATTTCAATGGTCTTGCCGGAAAGTGAAATCTGGACGTCACCGGGTTTTTGGGCCTTGCCGCTCGGCAGGTTTTCCGTGGCGGGAACCAGGGCCGTAACCTTTACGGCGGGCTTTAACTGCGCGATGACCCGCATCACGGCCAGCATCGTGGCCGCCCCGGCCATATCGGTCTTCATTTCATGCATGGCCTTGCTCGGCTTGAGCGAGATGCCTCCACTGTCGAAGGTGACCCCTTTGCCGATCAGTCCCACGACGGGTGCGGCGGGCGCCTGGGGGGGCTCGTAGCGAACCACGATCAGGCGGGCGGGTTCTTCACTGCCTTGCGTCACGGAGTGAAAGGCTCCCATCTTCAGCGACTGGATCTGTTTCGGACCGATGACCTCCACCTGCAATCCATAAGAGCCGGCCATGGCCTCAGCTTTATCGGCCAGGACACTGGGGGTCAGGAAGTTCGCAGGTTCGTTAACCAACTCGCGGGCCCAGTTTTGGGCTTCCGCGACAATCCGGCCCCGCGAAATTTGCTCCTGCAGCACCTCTTTCCGGTCGGTGGCATCCGTAATCAGCGACAATCGCTGCAGGGCTCGGCGACCTTCCGGCTCGGACCGATAACTTTCGCCGTCAAAATCACCCAGCAGAACGCCTTCCACGACCCATTGCGGCGAATCGGAGTCAGAGACGCCCGCTTTCATTACCCAACCAAATTCCTGGATGCCTCGGCTTCGCAGGTAACGCGCGGCAGCCCCGGCCAGCCGTCGATGCAGCAGGCCGGAAAATTTCTCCTCCTTTCCGGCTCCAATTACCAGCAGCCGATCGCAGGCCAAGCCCGCCGGTCGGTGGATCAGTATGCATTCGAACGCTTTACCGGTAAGTTCGCCGGATTGTCGCAATTCCTGCAGGGTCTTTTGCGTCGCTGCCGGCAGGGAGGCCGTGGTTGAGCTCTTGGCGAGTTCCTCGCTGAACCCGAAGACGACCAGGGCGGGTAAGGCTATTTTCTCTACCGAATCGGTCCTAAGGTCTATCTCCATCTTGCTTGCCTTTCCGGCGGGGCAGTCGGGCTGGGGAGGCTCCGGCAGTCGCCTCCCGGCGTCACCTCCGCTGATGATCCCGAACGGCCTGCTCCGCCTCCCGGAGGATGGTTCTTCGTCGCAGGGTTTCGCGGCGGTCTTCAACCTTTTTCCCTTTGGCCAGCGCCAACTCGCACTTCACGCGGTTTTTCTCGAGGTAGAGTTGCAGGGGAATGAGTGTGCACCCTTTTTCGCGGGTGCGGCCGATGAGGCGGCGAATCTCCCGTTTGTGCAATAAAAGCTTCTTGACTCGCAACGCTTCGTGGTTGAAGCGGCCGGCGGCCGGGTAGGCAGTTACATGGCAATTAAAGAGCCAAGCCTCCTCATTTTTAATGGCAGCATAACTTTCACGAAGGGTGGCCTTACCTTCCCGGATGGATTTTACCTCCGTCCCGGCCAATTCTATTCCGGCTTCGAACCGTTCCAGGAAGTGGTAGTTGTGCGCCGCCTGCCGGTTGCGGGCCAGGACCCGCGAGTGGGAGTCGGATTTTGTGGCGGGCATCGCCTCAACCTGCCTCCGAAATACGCAACGATTCTTCCACCATAGTATTCCATCCTAGCACAGCGGCCTGCTAAAATTACAGGGAACACATGCTCGCGGCGTTCCTAACCAGTAGTCCGGCGCCATTCGGGAGGCAGGAGGCCGATTTTCCTGCTCGGCAATATCCGAGTCGAGGAAGGGCAATGGTTGGTGGGAAGGAGGATGTGTCAAGTTTGGTATAGAATTCGCTTATGAAAGGGTCTCTATTCTGGGTTCGACCGGCGAGATAGCCAGGGATGGCCCCTTGACCCCGGGACTCCGATAGGGCACCTGTTGTCTATGAGTTATAATTATACCATGGGTGGATCCGAGGAGAAGATCAATGATCCATGAGATTATCCCGGTAGGCATGCTGGCCTGCAATTGTTCGATTTTGGGTGATGAAACTACCGGTGAGGCCGTTGTCATTGACCCAGGTGACGACATCGACCAAGTGTTGGCAATCCTGCGCCGCCACAACCTGAAAGCGAAGTATCTCATTGCGACGCATGCCCACATCGACCACGTGGGGGGAATTGAAAAGCTGAAACAGGCGAGCGAAGCCGCCGTGATGCTCCACCAGGAAGACCAGTTCCTTTACCAAAATCTCGCCCAGCAGGCCGCTTGGATGGGTGTTCCCACTCCCGGGTTCGTCGCGGCGGACCAGTTTCTTCGGGAGGGACAAACGGTGCGGTGCGGCGGGTTTTCCTTGGAAGTGATGCATACTCCGGGCCATTCTCCCGGCAGCATCAGCTTTTACTTGCCGGGGGAGAATCGACGGCTCTTCAGCGGGGACACTCTGTTTCAGGGCAGTATCGGGAGGACCGACCTGTGGGGTGGATCTTATGAAGGCATACTCCGTTCCCTGAAGGGGCGGCTGCTGGTTTTTGACGATTCGATCCGGGTGTTTCCCGGCCACGGCGCGGAGACGACGATCGGTCAGGAGCGGGAAACCAACCCGTTTCTGAAGGGTTTATAGGGGGTCTGCCGCAGGGCTTGGGGTTTCCTGCTTTCGTCGCTTGATTTCCATCAGGACGTTCAAGATAAGTTCTTTGCCTTGTTCGATCCCTTCGGCGATCATCCGCAGGTCGCGGGGCACCCCATCCGCGGACGTGAGGCTTCGACAATAGATCGTATGTTGCTTGGCCAGGACCAACGCGTCGGTCAGCAAGTCGGTGGCGACCGCCAACCGGCCCGCCGGTATTCCCATCATAAATTCGTAGTGTTCGAGCGCATCGCGGTGTTTCTCGAAGGCGGATACGGGAGGCTGAAAAGGCATAAGAAGGCTCTCTTTTCCTGAACCGTTGAATCGTATGGTTTCTCTTGCAATATAGTCCAGAATCGTCCAGCAAACAACCCGCAAGGCTGGTTCGCGAAAACCAGGGCAGGTCAGGATTTGCAAAGTGAATGTTACCGGGCAACCCAACCAGGAGGACCGGGGGATGGATCGTCGGAGCCGATTGAGGCCATCGTGGGATGGTGTTATGATTACCTTTTCACGGATCCTTTGGGTTGGGACTTTGAGAGGAGGATGTCATGTGGATGAATGATCCGGCCATGAAAACCAAGGTGGGGCTGGCGGAGATGCTCAAGGGGGGAGTCATCATGGATGTGACCTCGCTGGAGCAGGCGAAAATAGCCGAGGACGCCGGCGCGGTGGCTGTGATGGCCCTCGAACGGGTCCCGGCGGACATTCGCAAGGAGGGCGGAGTGGCCCGAATGGCCTCCACGAAGATCATCCGGGAAATTATGGCGGCGGTATCGATCCCGGTCATGGCCAAAGCGCGCATCGGCCATTTTGCCGAAGCGCAAGTGCTTCAGGCTCTCGGTGTGGATTACATCGATGAAAGCGAGGTCCTTACCCCGGCGGATGAGGAGCACCATATTGATAAGTGGCCCTACAAGGTCCCTTTCGTGTGTGGGGCCAGAAACCTGGGAGAAGCTTTGCGCCGGATCGGCGAAGGAGCGGCCATGATTCGCACCAAAGGTGAGGCCGGTTCGGGAAATATCGTGGAGGCGGTTCGGCATCTGCGGGCCATCGTGGGTGAAATCAGAGGCCTCACGGTGGCGCGGAGTGAACAACTGATGAGCCGCTCCAAGCAACTCGGTGCGCCCTACGAACTGGTCAAGTGGGTGGCGGAAAACGGGAAGCTTCCCGTGCCCAATTTCTCGGCGGGTGGCATTGCAACTCCGGCGGACGCCTCTCTGGTTCTGCAACTGGGTGCGGAGGCGGTATTCGTTGGCTCGGGCATCTTTAAGTCCTCCGATCCGGAAAATCGGGCCAAGGCCATTGTTCGTGCCACCACCCACTACACCGAACCCCATATCGTGGCCGAGTGTTCAGAGGAACTGGGGGAGGCTATGCGGGGCTTGGACGTGGCCAAGATGGACGAAAAAGAACTTCTGCAGATGCGAGGATGGTAGGTCCTTCCGTGCCCGGAAACGGAAACAGTGCGACCATCGGGATATTGGCCGTGCAGGGTGACTTCGCTCTCCATGCGGCCCTTCTGGACCGGCTCGGGGTGCGGCACTGCCTGGTCAAGCACCCCGCGCAGCTTCATGAAATTCAAGGCTTGATTCTGCCCGGCGGCGAAAGCACGACGATGCTGAAATTCTTTGGCCGGGAAAAGTTGGGGCATGCGATCGGCCTGATGTCTGCGGAAGGAAAACCCGTCTTTGGGACCTGCGCCGGTGCCATCTTGCTGGCGAAGGAGATTTTGAATTCCCGGCAGGAACGCCTGGGGCTGATGGATATTGCCATCACCCGAAATGCGTACGGCCGCCAGATTGACAGTGCGGTTCGCTGGGGTGAATGTCCCGCATTGTCGCCCGAACCGGTGGAGATGGTCTTCATCCGCGCCCCGATCATCCAGCAGGTGGGTCCGGAGGTTCGCGTGCTGGGGCGATGCGGAGGGTTACCGGTCCTGGTCGAGGAGAAAAATTGTCTCGGCGCCACCTTCCACCCTGAACTCAGCTCGGACACCAAGGTCCATGAATATTTCATTGCGAAGGTGAAACGGGCCAATGGCCGCTAAGATCAAAGGAAACGGCACCACGGGTGGCTCGGACACCCAGAAGAGTCGGCGGCAGAACCTCCTGTTCGTCTGCATCGGCAACTCCTGCCGCAGCCAGATGGCGGAAGCGTTTGCCAACCGCCACGGAAACGGCCAAATTCGCGCCTGGAGTGCCGGCTCGGCGCCCCTCGGATACATTGCCGAGGGCACCGAAGGGGTCATGGCCGAAAAGGGAATTTTCCTGCAGGACCATTACTCGAAAGGAGTCGAGGAAATTCCGCTTCATGATATGGATGTGATCGTTACCATGGGATGCGGCATGCAGTGTCCGACCTTCCCCGGTTTTCAAGGGAACCATGTGGAATGGGAAATTCCGGACCCCTATGGGTACGGGATCGATCGTTTCCGGCAGGTCCGCGACCTGTTGGAATCCCAAGTGCTGGCTCTGCTCAAAACCTTGCCTCACGTAACCCCCTAATCACTGCTTCCCACCTCATGCCCCTTCCGGTGCCGGACCGAGAGTAGGAAGACGTCTTTTCCGGGCGCGCCACCCGAAGTTCCTGTCTGAGCCGATGCGAGTCCGCGCCAGGGGAATGCCAAAGTCCGGGAAGCGGTCGCGGGTCGGCGCGGAGGTGTTCAGTGGCCGCTAGGAAGGTCGGGTCGCGCGCGCCCATCACGTCTTGAATGCAGAAAAAGTACTAGCTGTTGTGCACGTCCTCGTTTCGTGTCGTTTTTGCTTGACAGCCGTACACCCGCCTTGCTCATACTGGCATCGTAGTAGGAAGGAAGGCGCCGCGGCAGACGCTTGGGGATGATGGAGCGGCGGCGAGAAGACTGCAAACGGATCGGACGCTGCGGACCTCTCCGCTCCGTGGCGTAGTAACTGAGGGCGGCGGTTGGGCGGAGACACCCGCCGCTGGTCAACCTGTTGTCCCAGGAGCTTGCAGGGATGCCATCTTCACGATCACGAAAGGAGGTGAGGTGCACGGGACGTACTGAACGACGAATACAATAGGTGTCCGGGTTCAGATACATGTGAGACTGTGAGGGTGATGCTGGAGGGAATAGGGATCGATATGCCAACCGTGGCGGGTTTTGGGCGAAGGGAGCGTAGCGAGCGCAGCCCAAATCCCGCCGCAACCGCGCCTTGAGGGTCCCCTACCCCCTCCCTCACACCCCCAAAAAGCACGACGCCTGGCCCCGAATTCAGGACCAAACGCCGCGCCCGTTCAGGTAGCCTTTCGTTTCTACCCAGAAACCCAAGGAGCCTGAACCATGCAGATCCAATCTCTGCACATCCCATCTTATCGCACTTGGGCGGTGGATGACACCTGCCCCCGCCAAGCCATTGAGCGCCTCAAGAAAATCGAACTGTATGACGAGCTACGCCGTGAAGGCTGTTCGGCGCCCACCGCTCTGCGGGCCATCGGCTGGTCGAGAGCCACCTACTTCCGTTGGGCAGCGCGCTACCGGAATCGTGGCCCGCACGGCTTGGCAGCGATCAGGCGACGCCCGCAACGCACTCGATCCCGGCAATGGACGCCAGCCCAGCAGCGCCAAGTCTGGACCTTGCGGCGCCACTATCCCTTCATGGGCAAGCGACCTCTACGGGTTCTGCTCGCCCGCCAGGGCATTCATCTCAGTGAATCCACCGTTGGCCGCATCCTCGCCAAAGGGGTGCGGCTCGGTCGTATCCGCCCCTGCGCTTTCTGCCGGGGGCGCGTCAAGCTGAAAAAGCGCCGCTCCTTCCACCAGGGCCACGCCCAACGCTGGCGCTACGGCACCCGGGCCACCCAACCCGGCCAACTCGTCCAGATCGATCACCTGTCGGTGTCCCTCGACGGCACCCAACTCAAGGAGTTCCGGGCCGTCTCCCCGGTCGGCAAGCACATGGTGACCCGTGTCTATTCCCGCGCCACCGCTCGCAACGCCCGACGTTTCCTGCAAGCCGTGATCGAGGACCTGCCCTTCCCCCTCCATTCCGTCCAGGTCGACGGCGGCTCCGAGTTCCGGGCCGAGTTCGAGCAAGCTTGCCAGCAACTCGACATCCCTCAGTTTGTCCTGCCGCCTCGACGACCGCAGTTCAATGGCTGCGTCGAACGAGCCAACGACAGCGCCCGCGTCGAGTTCTGGAACCTCTACACCGGCGAACTCACCGTCGCCGCAGCCGGAGCCGCCCTCGCCGACTACCAACACTTCTACAACCACCTCCGACCTCATCGAACCCTGGACATGAGGACGCCAATGGAGTACCTTGCCACATGGAAGGCCACCTGACTCAAGTCTCATATGTACTGAACCCGCACAATAGGTTGACATTCGATGCCTTGAGGCGTATAGGTTAGGCGGTCAGCCTTGACTCAAGGCGTTACATTCCACTGCAAAGTATCTGCTTCTCGGCTCAAGGGAGCAGGGGCAGGAAGTTGAGTTGCTCCTGTAGCCGAGGGAAGAGGCAGAGAAGAAGTAATCTCTCAGGAGCATACAGCCGTGAAAGTGAAAATGCGAATTAACGGGACCTCGTATGAGGACGATGTTGAGCCCCGAGTTCTGCTGGCGCATTTCTTGCGGGAAAATGCCGAACTGATGGGCACTCATATCGGGTGTGAAACCAGCCTGTGCGGGGCCTGTACGGTCATGGTCAACGGTCAAGCGGTGAAGTCCTGCACGATGCTGGCCGTTCAGGCCGATGGAGCGGACGTCCTCACCGTGGAGGGCTTGGCCAAAAACGGGAAGCTCCATCCGATTCAGCAGGGCTTCTGGGAGGAGCATGGCCTGCAGTGTGGCTACTGTACGACCGGCATGATCATGGCGGCCTACCAGCTTCTTGAGCGGAACCCTCGTCCCAAAGAAGAAGAAATCCGGCGGGGTATTGAAGGGAATCTCTGCCGCTGCACCGGCTATCAGAATATTGTCAAAGCCGTTCAGTGGGCGGCTGCCCATTCCCCAAAAAGCTGACGCAAGCGTCCTGAGGTGAGGAGGAGAGCTATGGCAAGGAAATGGATCGGCGAGCGGATCAAACGGAAGGAAGATCCACGCATGATTCAGGGTTTGGGTCGTTATGTGGATGATATCCGCCTTCCGGACACCCTGCACATGGCCTTCCTGCGAAGTCCTTACGCTCATGCCAGGATACGGTCCATGGATACACAGGATGCCCGCAAGATGCCCGGCGTTGTAGATGTCGTTACGGGTCAAGACATTCAGGGCAAGCTGGGGAACGTTCCCGCGGCAGGAGAACTTCCCGGTCTGAAGGTTCCTGATCACCCTTGCATGGCCGTGGACAAGGTCTGTTATGTCGGCGAGCCGGTGGCATTGGTCGTCGCCGAAGACCGCTATAAAGCTCGGGATGCGGTGGACCAAATAGAGGTCGAGTATGATCCGCTTCCTGTCTTGACCGATCCGGAAAAGGCGGCTCAAAAGGAGAGTCAACCGATCCACGCAAAATTCGAGGATAATGTCGCCTTCGTTACCCAAACCAAGGAGGGCAACTGGAAGAAACTCGAAAAACAGCGCAAATCACTGATCGTCATCAAACAGCGGATGATCAATCAGCGGTTGGCCCCGGTCGCCATTGAGCCGCGCGGGGTCATTGCGCAGTTTGCCCAGGGAAAGGATCTGCTTTCCATCTGGACCTCCACCCAAATACCCCATTTGGCCAAGACCCAGTTAGCTGTGATGCTGGGCATGGACGAGACGCACGTCCGCCTGATCGCTCCGGAGGTGGGCGGCGGCTTCGGAAGCAAACTGAACGTTTATGCCGAGGAAGCCTTGGCGTGCTACGAGGCGCACAAGCTCGGAAGGCCGGTTAAGTGGATCGAAACGCGGCGTGAGAACATGCAGGCGACCATCCATGGCCGCGATCAGATTTGCGATATCGAGATTTTCGCCCAGAAAGACGGGAAAATCGTCGGGCTGAAATGCCACATCCTGGCCGACTTGGGCGCTTATTTCCAGCTTCTCACCCCATTGATCCCCACCCTGACCAGCCTGATGATCGTCGGCTGCTACAACGTGCCGGCGCTGGAATGCGTGATTCAAGGCGTCTTCACCAACAAGATGGCCACGGACGCCTACCGGGGAGCCGGCCGGCCGGAAGCTACCTACATTATCGAGCGCGTGGTTGACCTGGTCGCACATCATGTGAATCGGGACCCGGCGAAAGTTCGCCGCGTGAATTTCCCCAAGCCCAAGGACTTCCCGCTGACCTTGGTCACGGGGGTCACCTACGACAGTGCGAACTATCAGGCTTCGCTCAGGAAAGCCCTCGCCAAGGCGGGCTACGCGCAACTGCGCAAGAAGCAGGAACGGCTGCGCAAGAGAGGAAAGTATCGGGGGATCGGATTGTCCACCTATGTGGAGATCTGTGCCATGGGCCCCTCCAGCCGGATGCCGGCCGGTGGCTGGGAAAGCGGCGCCGTGCGGGTGGAGCCGACCGGGAAGGTGACGGTCATGACCGGAGTTTCTCCCCACGGTCAGGGGCAGGAAACCTCCTTCGCTCAGATTGTGGCGCAGGGCCTGGGGGTGAGCTTTGATGATGTCACCGTGGTTCACGGCGATACCGGCTCGGTTCCCTACGGAATCGGCACCTTTGGCAGCCGAGGGACAGCCGTGGGCGGCACCGCGGTCTTCTACGCCATGGAGAAGGTGAAAGCCAAGATGGCCAAGATCGCGGCGCACAAATTGAAGGTCGCGGCGCGCAATTTGATCTTTGATAACTATAAAATTCGCAGCAAGAAGTCGGCCCAAAAATCCATTTCCTTCGGGGAAGTGGTGGGTGAGGCTTACGCTGCCAAACAATTACCTCCCGGAGTGGACCCGGGGTTGGAAGGAAGTCACGTATGCGAACCTGCCAATTTCACCTTCCCGTTCGGGGCCCATGTGGCGGAAGTGGAGGTGGATGCTGAGACCGGCGAAGTGAAGGTGATCGGATATACGGCGGTGGATGACTGCGGACGTATCATCAATCCCATGCTGGTTGCGGGTCAGCTTCATGGAGGCATCGCCCAGGGGATCGGACAGGCCATGTGGGAAGAGCACGTTTACGACGAGAACGGCCAACTTACCACCGGTGAGCTGATGGATTACGCAATACCGAAAGCGGCGGGATTTCCCATGTTCAAACTGGATCATACGGTGACTCCGACGCCGGTGAATCCGTTGGGTGTCAAAGGTGTCGGCGAAGCCGGGACCATCGGTTCCACCCCGGCGATCGTGAATGCCGTGGTGGATGCCCTCCAGCCCTTCGGCGTAACCCATGTGGATATGCCACTGAAGCCGGAGAAGGTCTGGCGCCTCATGCAGGAAAGGAGGAGCTCGTGATTCCTGAATCCTTTGAATACCATGCCCCAACTTCTTTGCCGGAGGCCATGGCGCTGTTGGCGCAATATGGTGAAGACGGCAAGATCCTCGCCGGGGGCCATAGCTTGCTCCCCTTGATGAAGCTGCGCTTGGCCTCGCCCAAGCACCTGATCGACATCGGGCGTATTGCCGAGCTCGGTTATATCCGCGAGGCGGACGGGAAAATTGCTATCGGTGCCATGACGACTCACTATGCGCTGGAATCCTCCGACCTTTTGCAGGCGAAATGCCCTCTGCTCGCCCTGACGGGTGGCCAAATCGGCGACGTGCAGGTTCGGAACAAGGGCACGATCGGCGGGAGCTTGGCCCACGCGGACCCGGCCGCCGATTGGACGGCGGCCGTCCTGGCGCTCGACGGCGAGTTGAAGGCCGTCAGCCAGAGCGGGGAGAGGTGGATTGCCGCCGCGGATTTCTTTGTCGATCTTCTGACCACGTCGCTGGCAGCGAATGAAATCTTGAGCGAAATCCGCGTGCCCGTGGCCCCGGATCGCTCCGGGGATGCCTATCTGAAGGTGCACCACCCCGCATCGGGATTTGCCGTGGTGGGGGTCGCCGTTCGTCTTGCGTTGGATGAAGGCGGGAACTGCAGCGACGTAGCCGTGGGCATTACGGGTGCCGCTTCCAAACCGTTCCGCGCCTCCCGGGTGGAGCAGGCCTTGAAGGGAAAGGCGCCGACCCGTAAAAACATTCACGCCGCTGCCCAGGCAGCCGAGGTAGGCGTGGAGGTCCAATCCGATCTCTATGCGTCTGCCGATTACCGGGCCCACCTGGTCCGGGTCCAGACAGCGCGCGCTCTGAAAGCGGCTGCCAAGGCCGCCGGTTAGTCCGGTTGAGCGTCCCACGAGACCTTCTCCCTGACGGGTTGGAACACGATTTAGGGTCCCTTATGAAAGGGCGTCCCTTTGCATTCCTATGGATAACCAGCAAGTCCAAGAAATCAGGTCGTCGGCATGATCGTTGCGGGGAATTACAAATTTCCCAACCCACGCGAAGTGGTTTGGAACGCCCTTCTCGACCCGGAAGTGTTGAAGAAGTGCCTGCCGGGTTGCGAGAAGCTGGAACCTGTGGGCCAGGATCATTACCGGGCCCACATGAAGGTCGGCATCGCGTCGGTGAAGGGAAGCTATCAGGGTAGCGTCAGCATCCAGGATAAGGTGCAGCCTGAGAAGTTCCGCATGATCGTGGAAGGAAAAGGCGGCCCCGGCTTTCTGAAGGGTGAAGGATCCATTGGGTTAGCCGAAGATGGCGACGGAACCTTGGTGACTTATCAAGGAAGTATTCAGGTCGGTGGGTTGATCGCCAGTATGGGTCAGCGGCTGATGCAGGGAGCGACGCGGATGATCCTCAAGAACTTCTTCGTCGCCCTGGAACAGGAATTGCCTTTGCTTGCCTCCTCGGGGCCGTCTTCCTAGGGAAACCCCGGAAAATCGTTTTTCCGCACTCTGATCCTGTCGTTTTACTGCTTTTCCTTCTTAAGCTGTTGTTTCCAGCCCAGGACGCGTGCCTTGTTGGCCTCTTCCTCGGCCTCCTGAATTTTACCCTGCTGTTGGTAGTAGATGGAAAGATTGGTGTGGGCCAATACGTCATCCGGATCGACCTCGGCGATCTTTTTGGCGTACTGGATGGCTTGATCCAGTTCTCCTTTTTGGAAATGGGTTCGGGTAAGTCCATGCAGGGCATCGGAATAGGCGGGGTCGATTGCGATGGCCTTGCGGTACTCGGCAATCGCCTGGTCCATCTTCCCTTCCGAAAATTTCTCAATACCCTGGTAATAGTGGTCTTCAGCTTCCGGGTGCGCCATGAGCTGCTTCCTTTCTCGTCAGAAGTCGGCAGGACTCCCGTACCCAAACGAATTCTCGCGGCAAGTCCCAGGAAAACAGGCGTTTACATGTCATTCTGCTTTTTGCAAATTCCGCCTTCGTCGTCCGTTCTGCCCGATGCAGGTCCATCATATACAACCCAGCCGACGACTGTCTATTTGTCTTTTTGCCCGAGCGGGTTGACTTTTGCCCGGGTGGGCTATAAATTATGGGGGAAAATAATGATCCCTCCCACATCACTCAAGTTGCCCCTGCATCGGGATATGATCCCTGTACGAACCTGCATTTAATCCTAGACGAGTGCAAAGAGAAGCAGAATTTCATCGATGAAAACCCGTGTAAAACTTGGCCCAGGCGTAAACGAGCTTTTCGGCCCGCTCGATGAAAACGTGAAATACCTCGAAAAGGCCTTAAAGGTTTCTATCGACCTGACCGAGGATGCTTTGGAAATTGCGGGCGAGCCAACGGGAGTAGGTCAAGCCCAACGCTTTGTGGAAGATTTCGAGGACCTGACCCGCCAGGGCGCAAAGCTGCGGAATAGTGACGTTCAATCTTTCCTGAGGATTCTGGCCGAAGACGCGAATGCTTCCTTGAAGGACTTCCTTACGCCCCGACGTACATCGATGCTGGCCAAAAAGAGGACCGTGCCCAAGAGTCCGAACCAGCGCCGGTATCTGGGAGCCATCGAAGAGGATGACATGGTCTTCGGAATCGGCCCGTCGGGCACCGGTAAAACCTACTTGGCGGTGGCCGCGGCCGTGGAAGCCCTTTTGGCGAACGAGGTCAGCCGGATTATCCTCGCGCGCCCTGCGGTCGAGGCGGGCGAACGCCTGGGCTTTCTGCCCGGCACTGTGCAGGAGAAGGTGGACCCCTATTTGCGACCCCTTTATGACGCGCTCTATGACGTGCTGGAGCCGGACCGCGTGGAACGTTACCTCGAGAAGGGCATCATTGAGATCGCTCCGCTGGCTTTCATGCGCGGCCGGACGTTGAATGATGCTTTCGTCATTCTGGATGAGGCGCAGAACACGACCAGCGAACAGATGAAGATGTTTCTCACGCGGTTGGGATTCAATTCCAAAGCTGTCATCACGGGAGATGTAACGCAGATCGATCTTCCCAACGGACGCCGCTCGGGGCTGGTCGAGGCATTGGAGGTGGTGGCCAGGGTATCCGATATCTCGTTTGTTCACTTTAACGAAAAGGATGTGGTGCGGCACAATCTCGTGCAGCAAATTATTCGTGCCTACGAAGAATTCGACCAAACGCGAACTGTCGATGGAGTCCGCAAGGATGCGCAGGGACTTTAAGACCGCCCGGAGAGCTGGAAAACCCGGGACAAATTCGCAAATACTCCAGCGCGAGGTAACGCTGATCAACCGGCAACGGCAAGTACGGCTGCCGGTGAGCCGATTACGAGCCTTTTTGAGCCGTTTGGACGGACTGCTGGACCTGGATCGAGGGGCGTTCAGTGTCTGCTTTGTCGATGACCGCGAAATGAGAAAATTCAACCGCCGCTACCGGGGGCAGGATCGCCCGACCGATGTCCTTTCGTTTCCTGGGAACGATGAACCGGCCGGGACAACGAGAGACTTGCAACGTGCGCCTGAATGGGACTACGCCGGCGACATTCTGATCTCTGCCGAAACCGCTCGACGTCAGGCGAGAAGAGAAGGGCATGGCTTCGAAAAGGAGGTCTGCTTGCTGATGCTCCACGGTCTGCTTCATCTGTTGGGCATGGACCATGAGCGCGATCAGGGAGAGATGGCCCGCACGGAATACCGGCTCCGCGAGCGTCTAGGGCTTGAGGGTTCCCAAGGATCACTGCCAATGGCGGGGAAACGGTGAAAGTTCTCCCATGAACGCGGAAATCTTGTGGGTTTTGGCCAGTGGGGTGCTAATCGCGCTGATAACCTTCAGCGCCTACTTACGGGAGTCGCTGCGCCAACTCAGCCGGGTTGCGGCCCGAGGGATATTCAAGGAATCCAATGGGACCGAGCCGGCAGGAAAAATTCCCTTGCACCGGGAACGCGCCACGGTTGCGGTGACGGTTTTTCATGCGGCCGTAGTCGGGCTGTTGGGAGTTGCCCTGGCGGCCTTTCGATTTTCGGCCGGCCGCTCGATGAGTGGGGCAGCACTCGAAGCATTGCTTGGGTTGAGCCTCAGCCTCGCGGTGTTTGACCAACTCATTCCGTCCCTCTGGCTGGATCGGAGAAAGGACCCGGAAGCCACCCTGCGGCGTTGGGCTCAGGCTGTGATGCTTTTTTATTGGTGCACTCTCCCGTTGACGTTCCTGGGACTGATTTTCTCTTCTCTTCGCTCCCTGCTGAAATCCGAAGAACAGGAATCAGAAGCGGATCAGCAACAGGAGGCCATTCAGGACTTGATCGAAGCCGGCCAGGAAGAAGGACTGATCGAACCGAGCGAAGGGGAGATGATCCAGTCGGTAGTGGAGTTCGGGGACACGACGGTTCGCGAAGTGATGACTCCGCGCCACGAAATTGTGGCTCTGGATTTTCGGGCCTCGCTCCAAGAAATGCGCCGGGTGTTTCGCCAGAACAAGCATCGCCGCATTGTGGTCTATTCGGAAGACCTCGACCACATCCTGGGGGTGGCGAATGTGGGAGACCTGTTGGAAATGACCCCGGAAGAGGAAAGACAAGCGACTCTGGAATCCTTGATTTCCCCGGTGCGCTATGTTCCCGAAACGAAAAAGGTCTCTGAGCTGCTCAAGGAACTCCAGCAGGAGACACTCCAGATGGCCGTCGTTATTGACGAATATGGGGCCGTGGCGGGCTTGGCGACCCTGGAAGATTTGGTCGAAGAAATCGTGGGTGAAATACGGGACGAGCTTGAACCCCACAAAGATGACATCCGGCAGGAGTCGGAGGATTCCTTCCTGGTGGCCGGGCATACGGAAGTTTCGCAATTGGCGGACCGGTTCCATGCCCAAGTGGAAGGGCGTGACTACAATACGGTTTCCGGTTTGATTATCGCGAAGCTGGGCCGGGTGCCTCCTCCCGGGGAACGGGTCGAGAAGGGCGGCCTCAGCTTCGAGGTCCTGGCATCGAACACCCGGACGGTTCTCCAAGTTCGGGTGGCTGCGTCCCCTCCGGCAGTGAGTTCTTTCCCGGACTCCCATGCCTCATAAGACGACCCCTCCCTTCCGTTCCGGTTTCGTGGCGATTGTCGGGCGTCCCAACGCCGGGAAGAGCACTCTCCTGAACACGCTGGTCGGCAGCAAAATCGCCATCGTCACCGGGACGCCGCAGACCACGCGCAATCGCATCCTGGGAATTGTGCATCGGTCGGGTGCCCAAGTGATCCTGATGGACACGCCGGGCATCCACAAGCCTGGTTCCCGACTCAACCGACAGATGATGACGCACGTCCATGGTGCACTGCGTGAGAAGGACTTGGTGTTGCTGCTTGTGGACTCGGCTCAGCCGTTCGGGCGGGGCGATCAATTCGTTCTGGACCTCCTGCAGCGATACCGGGGAAAGAGGTTTCTGCTCCTCAACAAGATTGACCTGATTGAGAAGCAAAAATTGTTGCCCTTCATGGATCAATATGCCAAGTCCTGCGAGTTCGATGCCATCTTCCCGGTTTCTGCCCTGTACGGGAAAGGTTTGCAGGAAATGCTCGATAGAGTGGCGGCGGCTCTGCCCGAAGGGCCGCAGTATTTCCCGGAGAGCATGCACACCGACCAGCCTGAGAGATTCCTGGCCGGCGAATTGATTCGCGAGGGATTAATCGAAGCCACGCGGGAAGAACTTCCCTATGCTACGGCCGTGGCGGTGGAAAGATGGGAAGAGTTGGGTTCCCTTACGCGCATTTACGCCACCATCCTGGTCGAGAAAACATCCCAGAAAGCGATCGTGATCGGGGCCAAAGGCGAACGGTTAAAGAGGGTAGGAACGGCGGCCCGGCAGAAGCTGGAGAAGAGGTTCCCTCCCCAGGTCTATTTGGAACTCTTCGTTAAGGTCGCTCCTCATTGGCGGGATGACACCGCGCTGCTAGACTCTCTGGACTACCGGAAATCGGCGCGGTGAAGGAAAAGTGGATTCGCCGCTTGGCCTCCCCAGATTGGCCAGGAGCCGTAGCCGGTCAGGGGAGAGGGATATTCATGGCCCATTTTCTCCCCCCAAATTGGATTCAACGCCGGCTGAAATTTTCGCGGGAGGATTTTGATTTGGGCAGCGGTTCCTTGGCCGAAATGCCCAAGGATTTCATTTTCCGGTAAAGGTGGCTTCGGTCGAGTCCCAGAAACTGGGCTGTCCGGCTCACGTTTCCCCGATATTCCTCCAGTTTTCGCAGAATGAATTCCCGTTCCGTAGTCTCGCGGGCATGGCGGAGGTTGGTAAATCCGGCCCGCGAGTGGCGGGAAATCTGCGGTTCATGGAGCAATGTGGCCGGAAGGTGGCGCCGGTCGATTCGTTCTCCACGCACCATGATGACGAGTCTCTCGACCAGGTTTTTCAGCTCGCGAACATTGCCCGGCCAGCGGTATTGGTTGAGTTCTTCCAGCGCGGCCTCGGAGAAGTGCTTCGGCCGCCGGCCGTAGGCCTGGGCAAAATTTTGCAGGTAGTATTCAGCGAGCAACGGAATATCTTTGGGGTGCTCCCGGAGAGCCGGCAAGAAGAACGGGATCACGTTGAGCCGGTAGAACAAGTCCTCGCGAAAATTGCCTTTCTGAATCTCTTCATCCAGGTTCTTATTGGTTGCGGCGATAATTCGCAGGTCCACTCGGGTGGTGTCGGAGGAGCCGACCGGGGAAAATCGCTGCTCTTCGAGCACCCGGAGCACCTTGGCTTGGGTCTTCAGGCTCATGTCCCCCACTTCGTCCAAAAAGAGAGTGCCGGTGTCAGCCTGCTGGAATTTGCCGGCCTTATCTTCTGCGGCTCCCGTGATGGACCCCTTTACATGGCCGAATAGCTCGCTCTCAATCAGGTCTTCCGGTATGGCGGCGCAATTTACCTCCACAAAAGGTTTTTCCGCCCTCCGGCTCATGTGGTGCAGAGCCCGGGCCACCAGTTCTTTTCCCGTGCCGCTTTCTCCGTAAATCAGAACGCGACCGTTGGTGGGAGCCGCCAAATGAATCTGCTGTCGAAGCGCTTTCATGGGAACGCTGTGGCCGATGACGCGGTATTGAGCTTGCAGCTCCTCCCGTAAGCGGCGATTCTCCATCCGCAGCTCGTGCTGTGCCAAGGCGTGCTGGACCGAGAGCAGGGTTTTTTCGAGCGAAAGGGGTTTTTCAATAAAATCGTAGGCCCCGAGTTTGGTGGCTCGCACCGCCATTTCAATCTTCCCATGTCCGGTGATCATGATGACGGCGGGAGGCGATGTCAGGGTCTGAATCTTTTCGAGCACCTGCAGTCCATCCAATCCCGGAAGCCACACATCGAGCAGGACGACCTGGTATCTCTTTTTGCGGAGGGATTCGAGGCAGGCTTCTCCCGTGGCGACCGCATCCACTAAGAACTCCTCGTCCTCCAGGATGCTCCGCAGAGATTTACGGATCCCCAATTCGTCATCGACGATCAGGATGGAACCTTTTGGCATCTCGTGTGGTACTCATGGCGGATCGTTGCATACGGAAGGCACCCCGGACGGAGGGGGCGCAGACCGAACGCTTCTGCTTCGTGACCCAGGAAGGCCGGGCAGCCCGTTCAAACGGCGATGGCCTTTTGCCTTGCGGACTGATCTCCGGGGGTTCCTGTGAGGCTGTACTCCAGGGGAATTTCCACAATAAATTTTGCCCCGGTCGGTCGGTTGTCTTCCACTCGGATGCTACCGTTATGGTCAGAAACAATGCGGCTTACGATGGCCAGGCCCAGTCCGGTGCCCTGCCGGCGAGTGGAGAAATAAGGAAGGAACAGTTTTTCCTTTACCGGCGGGGTGACACCCGGTCCGCTGTCGGCGACGACGAGTTCTACCGCTTCCCGGGTCGCATCCAGGGAAGTTTGGATCCAAATTCTCTTGACCAGTGAGTTCGAGACCGCCTCGGCTGCGTTGTCCACTAAATTGATGAGCATTCTTTTGATCTGGTCCGGGTCCACCGGCACTTGGGGCAATTCCGGGCTCAAGTCCTTGTGAATCTCGATGGTCTCCAGCCGGCCCTTGAATACCCCCAAGGCGTTCTCCACGATGGCGTTGAAGTCGGAAAGGATCGGGCGGGCTGTGGGCAGTCGGGCGAACCGGGAAAACTCGTCCACCAAGGCCTTCAGCGTATTCACTTCCTGGCTGATGAGTACCCCGCAGTCTGCCAGCGATTTGGCCACGCGCGCCGGCAGATTACTATCATGGGTCCTTTTCAGAAGCCGCTGGATGCGTTCCGCCGAGAGCTGGATGGGAGTGAGAGGATTCCTGATTTCATGGGCAATCCGCTGGGCTACTTCCCGCCACGCCGTGGCCTTCTGCACCTTGACCAATTCGGACAAGTCTTCGATAACCAGCACATAGCTCAACTCCCCCAGGTCGCTCCGGATGGCGGAAACGGTCAAGGCCAACGGGATTCTGCCGCCGGTCAGTTCGAGTTCCGTCTGCCGCATGACAACTCCTTGCCGGCTGGCCCGTCGCAGCAGGGGTAAGATTTCCGAGGCCGTCTCCTTGCCTAAGAGCGATTCGAGGTCCTGAGCCTCCCGCGCCCGGGTGGAACCCACCATGCGTTCGATGGCGCTGTTGATCTCGGTAATTTGTCCGTTCTGCCCCAGGGAGATCACCCCGGCAGGGATATTCCGCAGGATGGCTTCCCGATAGCGGGCGTGTTCCTCCAATTCGCGATTCGCCTGGCGAAGCTCGCCGGTGGACTGCTCGATCACACGGCGGCCCTCCTGCAATTGTCTCGTCATGGAATTAAAGGATTGAATCAAGACGCCCAATTCGTCGCCGGCGCGCGCCCCCACCTGGTAGCCCAGATTTCCCCGGGAGACTTCCTGGGTGGCCTCGGCCAAAGCCTGAATCGGCCCCGTAATCTGGCGGGAGAGGAATAAGGCGAACCAGGTGGCAGCGAATAGAATCAGGAGAGTGAGGAGGGACAGCACCGACAAATAGAGACGACGGAAGTATTTCTGTTCCCGGCTAAGGGCGCCGTAATGTTCCACCTCACGCTGAATTTCGAGCCCTGCTTTTTCGACATTGCCGGGCAGCGTTTTGGCTACGACCAAGTTTCCCAGCGGAAGGCCTTCGGCGCCGTGGAACCGTGCTGAAGACAGAAAGATGCGCGATCCTCCCTCTCCACCCGGCGGTGCGTGGAATTGGATACCGGATGGGCCGAGAGAGCCTCCGTCCTCCCAGGAGAACAAGGAGGAGATTTCACCGACTCGGGTCCCCTCCCGTTGAACTTCGACGCGAACCACTCCGTCCACGGAAACATAAGCGGCTCGTTCCAGGCCGAATTCTTCCAGTCCCCGGCGGAGCAGCCTGCCAAGCCCGGCCCTTCGATCTGCTTCAACGGCTTCCCGAACCTGCTGATCCTCAGCGAAAGACTGGGCGGCGTGGCGGGTCTCCTGTTCCGTGGCCAGATGGAGCTGTTCTTGAATAATTTTCGAGTTGTGACGGACCACGTCGAAGGGAATCCAAAACCACTTATCGAGGCTCCGATTCATCAGGCCGTACGCGCAAAGAAACAACACGATCACGGGAAGCAGAGAGAGTCCCAGAAACGCTCCTACCATCTTGGTCTCGAATTTTGATCCGAGCCGTTGACGCCGCCGTTCCAGGTAAAGTTTCAGCAGGCTGCGGGAAAGAATCAGACTGAAGATAACGAAGGTTACGAAAATGAAGGTGGAGAGAACAAACAGGAGAATCGTCTGTGCCGGCTCGCGGGGACGAATGAAGGAGAGGTTCAGCGAGGCTTGGCTCCAGCCGATCAAAAACAGGATCGGAACCAGGATCAGAAGAAAAATCAGAAATCGTTTTTGCGATCGCGAGCGCATCACTTCGAACTCCCGGCCCGGGCAGTTGCGAGGGAACGTGAAATAACGGGAGGTCGAGGAAATGAGTCCGGAGAAAGAAAGGGTTCCAAGGGGCAGTGGGCACAATCGGGAGCCGTCCGTTTGCAATAATCCTTGCCCACTTTTACGATCAAGGCATGGTACTCATTAAAAACCGTGGCATCGGCCGGTAAGGAGCGATGAAAAAGGGCCTGGATTTGGTCATAGGAGGCCTTGAGCGGAATCAATCCATGACGCTCCAGGATCCGCCGCGCATAGGCATCCACCACAAAAGAGGGTCGGCCGGCGGCATAGACCAGAACCGAGTCAACCGTCTCCGGGCCGAAACCGCCTATTCCCAGGAGTTGTTCTCTTAACTCGGGCGTCGGCCGCGAAAAGAGTTTGGGCAACGAACCCCCATACTCTGCATCCACCAACATGAGAAAGCGCCGAATGGTCTTTGCCTTTTGGCGGTAAAACCCCGCCGAACGGATGGCCTCCGCAAGTTTCCCCGGAGAAACCTGCAAGAGTGAATCGAACCGCAGCCAGCCCCGCCGGCGGAGAACCCTTAAGGCCCTCTCGGTATTCCGCCAACTGGTATTCTGGGTCAGGATGGCTCCGAGGATAACCTCCAGCCTTGTCCTGGCCGGCCACCAGTGCTGCGGACCGAAGGCCTGGAACAAGTGCTCATAATACCGCTTCAGGGAACTATGGATTTTAACCGCGGCTCCGTCGGACTCCCTATCCATTTACTCGCAAAGTACTATGCACGGTGAGTCAAGTCAAGCGAAGTGAGCGAAAGCTCTCCTGTCCTTCTTCTCCATCGTATGGTATCGTCCCTTCACGGTGGTTGTCCTTTTCGTTGCATTCTTCCAGCTCGATTCTACCTGAATCGGGTCTGAGAACCGCCGCCTAACCTCCAACGGGATTCAGGACACCCTCGCGAATACTAAGAAAGGCAGGTAGTGATGAAGACGCACCCGAAAGGATTTTCACTCATCGAGCTACTCATCGTGGTAGCTATTATTTTGATCATTGCTGCAATTGCGATTCCGAATTTGCTCCAATCGCGCATTGCGGCCAATCAGGCTTCGGCAGTGGAGTCTTGCCGCGCCATTAATGACGCGCAAATCAAATACGCATCCACCTACAACACCGGGTACAGCACCGACTTGGTCAGCTTGGGGGGTACCGCCACCCCTCCGACAGCCAGCGCGGCGGGACTTATCGCCCCCGTGCTGAGCGAGGGCGCCAAGAGCGGATACAACTTTACCTATACTGCCGGTGCTCCTGACGAGAGTGGAAAGATCAACACTTACACGCTGACCGCGGAGCCCATCAGCGTTGGAACTAC
This sequence comes from Terriglobia bacterium, assembly GCA_965222885.1. Lineage (GTDB taxonomy): Bacteria > Acidobacteriota > Terriglobia > UBA7540 > JAPUME01. The sequence continues at coordinate 2,235,036 of OZ244973.1, read as the reverse complement.
CGGAACGAATCGCTACTTTACCGACCAGAGCGGCGTAATCCGTCAGAACAGTACCGGTCCTGCCACGGCCTCAAGTCCGCCGTTGGATGAGTAATCAGTTCGTCGATCTCGTGCCGGTATGCGAGGCCATTCAGTTTGGAGGGACGGAAGGGAACAAGGAAATAGTGAGGGAAGGGTTCATGAGCCCCTCCGCCTGACCCCGCATCCCGATAAAATAGAAAGTGGGGACCGGCATCGTCGGTTCCCTGCAGAGTGCCTTGCTTTTCCCTACTTCACGAAACTTCCTTTGAGGGCGCTGAGGTGCCGACGGCATGGTGGTCTTGTACGACATATGGCATTCATTCTTAATCCAAGGCTTGCTAACGATGGCCTTGGTGATTCTGTCCCTGCTGACGGTGAAGACGGTATTCGCTCTCCCCTATTTCCATTCCACCCGATGTGCATGGCGGTACTCTGCCGGCGTAGTCATCCTGGCCTTAACCCTCTGGGGTGGATACGGGATTGGCTGCATGATTACCGCTGAGGTTTCCCACCTTGCCGGTCAACGGGCGCTCGAACAAGGAAATAAACAGGAAGCTTATCGGCATTGTGTCCGGGCGATTCGGTACCGGCCCGGCGAATTTCGCTATTGGCAACATTTAACCTCTGTCAAGATGGCGTTAAGGCAGTTTTCGAGCGCCCTGGGAGACAAGCCTGCCTATCTGGAATTGACCGCGGGCCGGCTGGAACCGAGTGACGAGTATCGTTTTGCCACCTGCCATTTTTTCCGTGCGGATATCGAGGCGGCGGAGGCCATACTCGATAAATTGGTCCAAGAGAACCCTCATTTTCCGGCTCCCCAACTTCTCCTCGGGATGACCTATGCCGCGCAAGCGAATTTTACCCAAGCCGAAGCAGAATTTCTGGAGGTTCTGCAACGCTTTCCCAACCACCCTCTTGCCGTGGAAAAGCTGGCCCAGGTCCTATATCTCCAGGACCGAAAGAGGAATGCGATGCAACTGCTCAGGCAAACCCATAAGATTCTCTTTCCAGCCTCCCTGCACCAGCATTTTGATGAATTGATTCTCCTGTATGGAGAAAAAGTGGCTCCGCCGCATTTGATTGCGGGCGGAGGTTACCCTCGTCTCGATCCTTTATTCTGCGCATCCGGTATGGCGAAACCGCGACGGGAACCATGATATTCTTCTCGACACCAAGACATGGGCTATTTCCCCGGATTCCCCACCCCTTCACAACCATCCGGGAACCGTCGAATCGCAAATTTCTATTCATCCCCGGGACACATTGCCGGGGGTGTTCAGGCGCCAGGGAGGGGGAGAGAAACCGACGCCGTGCGAAGGCGACACGGCTGATGGCGTTGGTGTTTTTGGCCTGCATTCCTTTTTCGAATCCGTTGTCCGCCGCGCCTGGAAGCACTCTCCAGAATTTGATTCACCGGCTGGAAACAACCTATCGTGATGTCCGGACCCTCAAAGCCAGGTTTGTGCAACAATATCGTGTAGGAGAGGGCCGCGTTCGAACCGAGACCGGCAACGTTTACTTGGCTCGAGGTGGCCGAATGCGTTGGGAATACCAGGAACCGGAAGAGAAGTACTTCATCACCGACCGAAAAAAGACTTATCTGTATGTTCCTGCGGAACGATTGGTCACTCAGTCCTCGACCCGGCAGACCGGCGACGTTCGCATTCCGTTCCAGCTTCTGCTGGCGCGCCCGAAACTGCGGCGCGTCTTCTCGCGAGTGGAACTCGTAAAAGATTTGCCTCCGCTCGAATCCGACAATGCCGTCTTGCGTGGGTGGCCTAAGAAAGCGGCTACAGGATTTCGCGAGGTATTGATTGAGATCATGCCGAACCACGACATTCGGCGCATCATCATTCACTTTCGAGGCGGGAACGCCATGGAGTTCCGTTTTTCGGAAATCCGGCGTAACGTTCCGGTAGCCGCCACCGAATTCCGGTTCACCCCTCCGGAAGGGACGCAGGTCATTGATGCCCCACGATAGCTTTTATCGGGTGAGCTTGACGGGCTGATTCTGCGGTGCCATATTCGCATTGTGACGCACGTACTCAAATTGCCAATGTTTCCCCTTGGGTTCCTGTTATTTTTCTCCCTCATCGTTCCGCCGTACTCGACAGCGGCCCACCGCTTTTCTTGCGGAGAAGGCATGGAACTCATCCTAAGCTCTGTCGAGCCTCTACAAGGCCGGGTATTTTTGGCTGAAATCCACGGCTCCGCGGCCGATGGGAAATTCATAGCGGAATGGAACGACCGGAAGGTACCTTTCTGGAAATCGGGAGGCGGACAGGGGACCTATCAGGCTCTGATTGGGGTGGATCTCGACCAACAGTCCCAGCCTGCACTGATCCGGATCAGGTCGGAACTTGACAGTGAGGTAGCGCTCCATTGTGCAACCCGGATTTCCGTCCAAAAGGGGAAGTACACGGTGGAGAGGCTGCGGGTGGCCCAAAAATACCTGGACTTGACCGCAAAAGATTTGGCCCGCTACCGACGGGAAGTGAAGCGCCTGAAAAATTTCTGGAATACCGCCACGCCCGAGCGTTTCTGGGACGGGGGATTCCGGATTCCGCTTGCGAAGAGTCGCGGCAGTTCGAATTTCGGGCGTCGCCGCATCCTCAACGGGCAGCCTCGCTCTCCTCATTCGGGAGAAGATTTCCCTGCCTCCCGAGGTACTCCTGTATATGCCACGCAGCGTGGGCGTGTGGTCATGGCCGACGACCTGTTTTTTTCCGGCAATACCGTTGTTCTGGACCACGGCCTGGGTCTTTACACGTTGTATGCCCACCTGGATTCTATGGCCGTGAAGGAAGGGGAAATGGCCGCAAGCAATTCCCTGATAGGTCGTGTAGGCGCTACCGGGCGCGTGACCGGGCCTCATCTCCACTGGGCCGTTCGCCTCAACGGAGCCCGTGTCAATCCCTTGGATTTGGTTGAGCTGATTCCTTCTCGCCCCCCTGCCGCGCTTCCCCAGTGAACAGCATAGAGCCCCTTCCCTGGAAGCATTCTCTACAAGGCATGAGGACCAGTGACGGCTGACCGTCAGGTCAAGATGTATTTCTGAATGGCCGCTGCCACGCCATCCTCATTGTTGCTCCGGGTCACGGCCCAGCCGTTTGCGCTCAGTTCGGGAACACTATTCCCCATTACCACCGGAAGTCCGGCGAACTGAAGCATTTCATAATCGTTAAAATTATCTCCGATGGCCATGACATCAGAGGGAGCCATGCCCAGGTGGGCCGTCCAGAATGCCAGGGCTTCTCCCTTGTTGCACCCTTGATTCATGGTATCAACCAGGATTAAGTCTCGTTCGCTGTAGTCCGTTACGGAGATGTGGACCTGACGCGCGGCAGGACAACCGGAGAGTATTTCAGGAATCCCCTTGATTCGATGCGCTGGCCCTGCGAACGTAACCTGAATCGGGTCTGTATCGAGACTCTTCTCGAGCGAACCCACCAGTTCCAATTGTTCAGGATACCGTTGTTGGTAGCCGGGGAGGGGGCCGTCCGGGGCTGAATCTTGCTCCATCACCACCTGCCCCCGGCCTTCCTTCTCAAAGATTGCGACCGCATAACCTCGATGCTCAGCCGTGTGCCGGAGGACCTCGAACGCCGCGGACCGCGGCAATAGATTTCGGTAGGCCGTCTGCCCATCACGGGTGCTGATCAAGGCTCCGTTGCTGACGATGAGCGTCACGGGGCAGGGAAGTTTAGCCGCTATGGGACGGGCCGTATGCAGCCGCCGTCCCGTAACCAGTGCAATTTCTACTCCGCGGGAAGCGGCCTGTGCCAGGGCCTGTGAGTTGGTGGCGGTTAGCTCCCATTGACTGTTAAGCAGCGTGCCGTCAATGTCGATGGCAAGTAGTTGAATGGACACTCGGTCGATTCTAACCTCTCGGGTTGGAATTCGCCAAGGGGACAATCTTTCCTGTACCGTGGGGTCGGCGTTCGGCTCGGTACGCAAATGAACTTCCCCCAAAAACGGATGGCTTGCAGCGAATCGATCGTTGTTTTTTCCGGCAGGTCTGGTTACAAATGTCCCTGCCTCTGCAGAAACAAAATATTCTGGAAGGAGACCCCGAACCCTGGCGAAGTCTTGGGATTTCTCTGCGAGTGGTTGCCTGGATAGGTCGAAATGAAAACTGAAAGAACCTACTACTACGATTCCTACCGCAAGGAATTTACGGCACGCATTGAAGAAATCGTTCCCTCGGAAAATGGTTTCAAAATGTATTTCGACCGAACCTCCTTTTTCCCGGAGTCTGGAGGGCAGCCCGCGGATCGAGGTTGGATCGAGGATGAACCTCTTTTGGAGATCGTTGATGAAGGGGAACGGGTAGCTCACCGGGTTGCAAGGCTTCCTGAAAAACAAGAAGTCCGTTGCCAGCTTGATTGGGAACGCCGTTTTGACCACATGCAGCAACACACGGGACAACACATCCTTTCGGCAGCTTTTTGGCGGCAAGCCGGGTATCCGACGGTGTCTTTCCATCTCGGCCCTGAAATCTGCACTCTTGACCTGGAGTCGGACCGGGTGGGAGCTCGCCAACTGGCAGAGTCGGAAGAATTGGCCCAGCGAATTATTTTTGAAAACAGGCCCATTCGGGTGAACCTCCACTCCTCGCAGGAGGCTCTACAACTGGGATTGCGTCACTCTGTCGAAAGAGAAGGCGAGCTGCGCATCGTGGAAATTGAAGATTTCGATCGGACGGCTTGCGGCGGGACTCATGTGTCCCAAACCGGCTCGGTGGGATTGATCTTGATCCGGAAAGCTGCAAAAGAGAAAGGATTAACGCGGGTGGAGTTCGTTTGTGGCGGTCGCGCCGTCAAAATGGCTCATCGCGAACATGCGATTCTGGATGAGGTCGCACGGAAGTTCTCGGCTGCCTCCTCCGACCTCCCTGACTTGGTCGGCAGGCAATTTCAGCAACTTAAGGCTGCCGAACGGAGAGAAGCTCGGCGTCTCGGTCAATTGGCTCGCTACGAGGCTCAACAATGGCTCGCGGAGGCCCATGAGAAGTCGGGGTTGAAGGTAGTCCGGAAAATTTTCGCGCCGGAGGAAGGCTCCCGGGCGAAGGCGACTGTCCGGGCCGTGGTCGAGAGCGCCAAGACTCTGGCGTTGGTGGGCGTGCGCAGCGAACCCGCGACCTTGATCCTGGCACAGGCAGCGGGCGGGCCACATGATATGGGGCAGTTGATCCGTCAAGTGATGGAACGCTTTGGAGGTAAAGGGGGCGGGAGCCGGGACTTCGCTCAGGGCGGAGGCATCCCCGCTCAACGACTCGAGGAGGTATTGGCCTTCGCCGATGATTTACTCTGAATCATTCTGTCGCCCGGAGTCGGAACTCGCTTCACAGGGAAACGGCTGACTTCTACGCCAAGATGGGTTTCACGACTTGGGCGTGCTCGACGCCGGTCAGCTTCGCATCCAACCCCTGGTGCCGGTAGGTGAACCGTTCGTGGTCAATGCCCAACAGGTGCAGGACCGTCGCCTGGAAGTCGTGGATGTGGACCGGGTCCTTCACGATGTTATAGGAGAAATCGTCCGTTTCACCGTGGACAATGCCACCTTTGACACCTCCCCCGGCCATCCAGACGGTGAAGCAGCGCGGATGATGATCGCGGCCGTAGTCGGTAGGCGTGAGCTTGCCTTGGGAATAAATCGTACGGCCGAACTCGCCGCCCCAGATCACCAGCGTTTCGTCAAACAGGCCGCGATCCTTGAGATCCTGCACCAGCGCCCAACAGGCTTGGTCCACGTCCTTGCACTGGCTGGGCAGTATCTGGGGGACAAGTCCGTGCACGTCCCAACCGCGATGGTAGATCTGCACGAAACGCACATCGCGTTCGATCAGGCGCCGCGCCATCAGACAGCTATAAGGGAACGTGCCCACATTGCGTGCGCCTTCACCGTAGCGCTTCCAGGTACTCGCTGGTTCGCTGGAGAGGTCGCTCATCTCCGGCACCGACGTTTGCATCCGGAAGGCCAGTTCAAACTGCTCGATCCGCGTCAGCGTCTCTGGATCACCGATCTTCCGGTACTGGATTTGATTCAATTCACTCAGGCCATCCAGCATCCGCCGCCGGACCTTCTGACTCACTCCCTGGGGGTTCTTGATGTAGAGCACCGGGTCGGTGCCGGCGCGCAGACCCACGCCGGCGTACTCGGCCGAGAGGAACCCTGCGCTCCAAAGACGGGCTGAAATGGCCTGCACGGACGCCTTGGGATGACTATGCTTGGCGTTCATCACCACGAACGTCGGCAAATCCCGGTTCATGCTGCCCAGACCATAAGCGAGCCAGGAGCCGATACACGGAAGGCCGGCAATCATTCGGCCGGTTTGGATCAGCGTGATGGCGGGTTCATGGTTGATCGCATCCGTGTGCATCGAACGGATGATCGCCATGTCATCGACCATCTTGGAGGTATAGGGCAGCAGTTCGGAGACCCATGCGCCGCTCTGGCCTCGTTGGTGGAATTCCCAGATCGAGGGAGCGATCGGGAAGCGGGCTTGGCCGGAGGTCATGGTCGTCAGCCGCTGGCCCCGCCGAATCGAATCGGGCAGGTCTTTGTCGTACCAGTCCTTCGTCTTGGGCTTGTAGTCGAACAGGTCCATCTGCGGCGGCGCGCCCATCATGTGGAGATAGATCACCCGCTTGGCCTTGGGTGCGAAATGCGGCAAGCCGGACAGTCCTCCATAGACTTCCGCGGAACTCCCTTTCGCCTTCTCGGAGAGCAGGCCGGCGAGTGCCACAACCCCCAGCCCCTGGGCTCCCCGAGCCAAGAACTGCCGCCGGGTTTCCGTGAGAACCGTTTCATGAATTGGGTGCATCTGGCATCCTCCCTTGTGCCCACGGCGCTACTTGTTCAAAACCTCGTCCAGGTTCATGATCTGGTTGGCCAGCATGGTCAGGGCGGCAGACTCCGCCACCGGCAGCGCCGGGTTGGGCTTCGATTCGCCGGTGGCCAGCAGCTTGCTTGCGTCCCCGCTGTCCTCTTGGTAGTAGCCCAGGAATTTCGCATAGGCCTGCCGAGCCACCCGCCTCTCCTTTTCTTCGAACTTGCGGGCCACAAGTCGCAAAGTCATATAGTCGAGCCGGTTGTCAAAGCCGTCTCCGGTCTCCTGCATCGCCTTCTGGGCCAGATAGCGCGCAGCCTCGGCAAACTGAGTGTCGTTCATCGTCACCAGCGCTTGCAGCGGTGTGTTCGTCCGTTCCCGCCGCACGATGGAGTGCTCCCGCGTGGGAGCGTTGAAAATCTCCATGGAGGCCGGCGGAGCGGCCCGCTTCCAGAAGGTATAGAGGCTGCGGCGGTAGAGCTTGTCGCCATGATCCTGCCGGTAGAAGCGCGTGTTGCTGACCAAGATCGCGACCGTTTCCCAAATGCCACCCGGCTGGTAAGGCTTCACGCTCGGTCCACCGATCGTAGGCACCAGCAGACCGCTGGCTGCCAGCGCATAGTCACGCACCATCTCGCCGTCCATGCGCAGCCGAGGCGCGCGCGCGAGAAGGCGGTTCTCCGGGTCTTTCGCCAGTTTCTCTTTGAGGACAGCCGACGACTGGCGGTAGGTGGCTGAAGTTACGAGCAGGCGAAAGAAGTCCTTGACGTTCCAGCCCGAGTCCCGGAACTCCGCCGCCAGCCAGTCGAGCAACCGGGGATGAGACGGCGGCTCCCCTTGCGAGCCGAAATCGTCGGCGGTTTTGACGATGCCGGTACCGAAGACCTCCTGCCAAAAGCGATTGGCGGTAACGCGCGCTGTCAAGGGATTCGAGCCATCTACGAGCCACTTCGCCAGCCCCAGCCGATTGCGCGGAAAGGAAGCCGGCATCGACGGCAAAGACCCCGGGATGTTGGCCTCGACACGTTCTCCAGGCCGGTCGAACATGCCGCGATGGAGGACGTGGGCAAAGGGCTGGAAATCGCTTCGTTCCTGCATGACATGGGTGACGGCTCCGCGGCGGCGCACTTCCCGCCGCTTGAGCTCGAGTTCGTGCCCTTGCGCCACGAGCTGGCGGTAGGCTTTGTCCTTGCGGTTGAGATAGTAGAGATGCAGGGCCTCCCGCTCGTCTTGAGTCAGCTCGGCGGATTCCTTCTTCCGAGCCCGTTCCAATGCCGGCCAAAGCGAGACCAGCCGCGCCTGTTCGACCGTGAGGGCGCGATTGAAGACCCGAAAGTCCGCAACCGCCCCCCCGGCCAAATACTCCTCGTTATCTTTGCGGACTTGCTTCCCCAACAGGATCGGCTGGCTGGTGCGGATGTTGCCTTCGAGCCTCGCAAAATAATCGCTACCCTGGGTTGGGACGACCCTGCCATTCAGGTAGAGGTTCAATCCGGCGCGCTCGCCGCTGCCGTCGTAGGTCACCGCCAGGTGATTCCAGGTCCCGACCGCCAACGGCTGCAACAAGCCCGGACGAATCTCAATGTTTTTACCGTCATCGCCCACCATCTTGAAATTGGGCAGTCGGCCTCGGAGGCTGAGGGACCAACCCCGCCCCTTATCTTGGGGGTCGGATTGGCTGGCCACCCCGAAGCTCCCATCACTCTTCGGGCTGTAGAGCCAAACGGTGAGGGAAAAGGGCTGCTCCGTGTCGAGATATCCGGTGTCGGGCAGCTCGCTCCAGGCTCGTTCGGTAAAATGCAGCGCGTTGCGGTCTCCCTCCGGCCCGGGGCCCAAGCTGACGCCTTTCGGCGTGTCGATCTCGATCTTGCGGTCCGGTAAGTTCACGTCGATCCCGTGGTTGAGCGAAAGCGCCAAAACCTCCAGGGACCTTTCGAGAGGCGACTCCAGCCAACGGTGCTCCCCGCTCGCGAGCCACGCCTCGAACTTGTCATCCGCCGAGGAAATCACCTTCATTTGACTCGCGACTTGCGCGAGCTCGCGCCTTAACTGCTTCCACCGACTCCGATCTTCCGGGGAGGGAACCACAACGATGGGGGGCGTGTCCGATTGGTCACCGTCCATGACCTGCTGCCGGATGTTTCGGAAGAAGGCCGTCATCGAATAGAAGTCCTTCGTCGAGATTGGATCAAACTTGTGGTCGTGGCAGGTGGCGCAGCCGACCGTCAACCCCAGCCATACCGTGCCGGTCGTGTCCGCGCGGTCCTTGGCATAAAGCGCTTCGACTTCTTCGCTAATGACCCCTTCATTGGTGGTAACGTTGCAGCGATGGAAGCCGGTAGCGATACGCTGTTCCAGCGTGGGGTTCGGTAAAAGGTCCCCGGCGAGTTGTTCGATCGTGAAACGGTCGAACGGCATGTTGCGGTTGAAAGCGTTGATCACCCAATCGCGGTAGGGCCACATCTCGCGGTAATTGTCATGGTGCAGCCCGTGAGTGTCGGCGTAGCGGGCCGCTTCGAGCCAGTAGCGCGCACGGTGCTCGCCCCAATGGGGAGAAGCGAGCAGTTCACCGACAACCTTCTCGTACGCGTTCTCGGCGTGGTCATTCACAAAGGCCTCGACCTGTTCGGGCGTCGGGGGAAGACCCGTCAGATCGAGCGAGACGCGGCGAATCAACGCGCGGCGGTCTGCCTGGGGAGCCGGCTCGAGTCCCTCCGACTCCAGCCGGGCCAAAATGAACCGGTCGATCGCATTGCGGACCCACGGCTTGTTTTCAACCGGCGGCAACGCCGGCCGCTTCAGGGTCTGAAAAGACCAGTGCTGGTTCCAGGAGGCTCCCTGCTCGATCCAGCGTTTCAGAATTTCGATCTGCTCGTCGGTCAACTCCTTCTTGGAGTGGATCGGAGGCATGCGTCGCGCCGGTTCGCTGGCCGTAATGCGCCGGTAGAGGAGACTCGACTTCAGATCTCCGGCAACAATCGGCGCACCGTTGTCGCGTGGGGCGAAGACACCCTGCCGGGTATCGAGCCGCAAGCCGGCCATGCGCGTTTCGCCGTCCGGTCCATGACACTGAAAGCATTTGTCGGAAAGAATCGGTCGCACGGACCGCTGGAAATCGACCGCTTCGGCGGCCTTGACCCTGGCTGGCGAGAGCGCGAAAACGGCCGCCGTCAGTAGGGAAGCGACCCAGGCGTAGTCGGAAATTCGAGACCCATTCATCAGCATATCCTCAGCAGACTCATTTCGGGAATGAAGGCTCTGCCCACTCCCTTCCAGCGGGAATTTCCCATTCCACCTCTAAGCTCTGTGCATAATCATACATCAGCTACTCTCCCATTTCTAGCTCGGATTCCCAAGGCCTCTTTGGGGGAGCGTGGTTCGTTTGGCCACTCGTTCGATGTCCAGCTTCCCCCATGGTCGTCCACCCGAAGACCCACTTTACTTGTGGATTTTTTGGAGCCCTTCGGCCGGTGGATGATGGCCCCAGGCTAGGCTTTTTATGATATATTTTAGGGGGTTCTGCTCTGTTTGCAGGGGCCGGTAGCTCAGTTGGGAGAGCGCGGCGTTCGCAACGCTGAGGTCGAGGGTTCGAATCCCTTCCGGTCCACCACATGGTGTCCGACTATTGGGATTGGTTCAACCGGAGAACTGGATCGGGAGATGTATGCGTTGATGCACCTTTCCAGGGGCAGCTACTGACGCCAGTTGACTGGGGACCCAACCCGATTTCAGGAAAGGCGACCGCAGAATCATAGTGGGAAAATCTTTTTTGCTGAAATTAAAGACCCCGCTGCTCGCGGTTTTGGCCGTACTGGTGTCGCTTCCGGCATATTCTGCCCCGGGAAGGGGACAGACCGACTCCCGCCCGAAGCTGTACATCTCGCGGGTGAATCGCCCTCCGGTCATTGAAGATTTCCTGGACATGAAGCCCAACGGCGCCTTGCAAGGCAAAATGTCCAAGGTGGAGCCCTTCATCCAGCGCCACCCGCGAGACGGCGAAGCTTCCACGGAGCATACCCAGGCTTATGTGGGCTATGATGACAAGAATCTGTATATCGTTTTCGTCTGCTTTGCCTCAGACATGAACCGGGTCCGTGCCCGCCTGGTGGAACGCGAGAAGATCTGGGAGGACGACGTGGTTCGTGTCGAGGTGGACACGTTTCACGATCAGCGCCGCGCCTATTCCTTCGCGACCAATCCTCTGGGCGTCCAGTGGGACGGTTTATGGGCGGAAGGACAGGGTTGGGACGGCTCGTTCGACACCTTTTGGCATTCCTGGGGTCGGCTGACCGACAAAGGCTATGTGGTCCAGATAACGGTTCCCTTCCGGAGCTTGCGCTTTTCGTCTGCTCCGGTGCAGACTTGGGGGATTTTGTTCTCCCGCAGGATCCCTTACCGAAACGAAGCTTCCAACTGGCCGCACATCTCGAATCGGGTCGAGGGGCGACTCAACCAAGCCGCCACCCTGCACGGACTGGAAAATATCTCCCCCACAAGAAACGTCCAACTCACCCCTTTCGGATTTTTTCGGTCCTTTCGCGGTTTGGACAACCGAGATCCAGCCCGGCCACATTTTGTAACGGAGCGCTTTGAACCCGATGCGGGCCTGGATGCGAAATTTGTCTTTCAAGACAGTTTCGCGTTGGATGTGGCCTTGAATCCGGACTTCAGCCAAGTGGAGTCCGACGAACCCCAGGTGACCGTGAATCGGCGTTTCGAGGTTTTCTTTCCCGAGAAGCGGCCGTTTTTCCTGGAAAATTCCGGCTTCTTCGAGACTCCTATCAACCTGTTCTTCAGCCGCCGGATCGCGGACCCCAGTTTCGGACTTCGCCTGACGGGGAAGAAAGGTCCCTATGCCATCGGGGCCCTAGTGGCCGACGACGAATCGCCGGGTAAGACGGTTCTCCCGGGCGACCCGCTTTTCGGCAAACGGGCGCGGTTTGGGGTCCTGCGGGTCAACCGGGACATCTTCCAACAGTCCACTGTGGGAATGATCTATACCGACCGCGATTTTAACGGTGGCTATAACCGGGTCAGCGGTATTGACGGCCGCTTGAAGTTAAGCCCCAACTGGGTGGCAAGCTTTCAGGGAGTAACCAGCTCGACCCTCTCTCCTGACGGGAGTTATTTGGCCGGTCCTGCCTATGATGCTCACCTGTCGCACCGAGGCCGCCAGTTTCGTTATGGAGTGGACTTCCGGGATCGAAGTCCCGGATTTCGCACCGAGCCCGGTTTTGTGCGGCGCTCCGATATTCGTTATGTGAGGCAGTTTGCCAGTTATCGGTTCCGACCGGAAGGCAAATATCTGCTTTCCTGGGGGCCGCGGCTTTACAAAAGCGCCACCTGGGACCATAGCGGAAATCGATTGGACTGGCGAATCAATCCGGTTATGATATGGGAATTCCCGGGCCAATCCTACCTCAGCCTCTATTACAACTCCGGGCGCGAGCGCCTGCGGCCGCAGGATTTCGAAGGTTTGGCGCAAAACCTGGACTTCTCTCGCGACCGGAAAGGTTTTTCGTTCCGAACCCGCTACCTCCCGCAGGTGGGCCTCCACGGCGGGTACTCCTTGAGCACGCAAATCAATTTCGTGCCTCCGGAGGGCGAGTTTCCCATGTCGGCGGATGTAACCCGGGGCAACTTCGGGTTGACCTTACGACCCGCGACGCAACTCCGTGTTGACAATACCTATGTTCTCGAGCGTCTCATCGAAATGGCCCCCCGAGAGGCCAGTATTTTCAATAACCACATCCTCCGTTCCAAGTGGAACTGGCAGTTTAACCGGGAGCTTTCGTTACGCCTCATATTTCAATACGACACATTGCTGGCCAATCCGAAATTGACCCGCCTGGAGAGTTCGAAGAATTTCAATGCCGATTTTCTCCTTACTTATCTCCTGACCCCGGGAACCGCCCTTTACGCCGGGTACAACGGAAACGTGCAGAATCTTGCCTTGATTCCTACCGCCGCCGGCACCCAGGTGGTTCGCACCGACCGCTTTCTTCACGATTCGGGTCAATTCTTCTTGAAAGTTTCCTACCTGTTTCAATTTTAGCCTCCCCCATTATCTGCAAGAGATAGGTGGATGGCCCGCAGGACATTACCTCTCTCGATATTTGTCCAAGGTTCGGCGTTTACAAGGGGTCCGGGGCGTGCTATGATCTTGCCCGATTGAGAATCAAGATAGGATAAGCAAGGAGAGACGAGTGGATGCCTCTAACTAAGGAGGCCAAAGTTGGATTGATGGAACGCAATCGGGCACACCCGCAGGATACCGGTTCACCCGAAGTTCAGGTGGCGATCCTGAGCGAACGGATCCAATATTTGACCGGGCATCTTCGGCAGCACCGGAAAGATTTTTCCACCCAACGAGGGCTTTTACGAATGGTAGGCCGGCGGCGGCGCTTGCTCGATTATCTGAAGCGTCGCCAGCCGCAGCGCTACCAGGAAGTGATTCAGCGATTGGGCATCCGCAAATAGCTCGTCTGCGGCTACGATTCAGTCAGAAGTTGACATTGCAGGTTTCGTTCCTGATGCGACCTTGCGAGGGGGCTACTCCATAGGTCGCTTTTTCTTTTTTCGGGCCCTTGCGGGCTCCCGGCCCTCTGACTGCCTCCGTCGTCGCAACTCTCCAAGCGTATATCGAATCAACCTATCAGCCAGCAAAAAACCCGCGATGTTCAGGGGCCCTTTCGAGGCTCATGTAAAATCCTTTGATTCGTGGGTTACGGAGGAGTGATGTCTTACAGTCAAAGTATGCCCCTTGGCGACCATACCCTGGTTTTTGAAGTCGGCAAAATGGCCAAGCAGGCCAACGGGGCCGTTTACGCCCGCTATGGCGACACGGTAGTTTTGGCGACCGCCTGCCGGGCCGAGCCGCGCGAAGGAATCGATTTCTTCCCCCTTACAGTGGACTACCGGGAGTACCAATACGCCGCGGGCCGCATCCCGGGCGGATTTTTCAAACGGGAGGGACGCCCCACCGAAAAAGAGATTATCACCAGCCGGCTCATCGACCGGCCGGTGCGCCCGATGTTTCCTGAAGGCTACCGCGATCAGGTGCAGGTGGTTGTTCTGGTGCTCTCGGCCGATCAGGACAATGACCCTGACGTGTTGGGGTTGTCGGCCGGGGCCGCAGCCCTCTTTCTTTCCGATATTCCCTTCTATGACCCGGTGGCGGCCATACGAGTGGGGTTAGTGAATGGCCGCTTGGTTACAAATCCCACCTATAACGAGCAACGCGAGAGCTTGCTGAACATGGTCGTCGCCGGCACCGAGGAAGCCATCGTGATGGTGGAAGCGGGTGCGCAAGGCGTTACCGAGGAGACGATCATCGACGCTCTCCAGTACAGTCACGCCGAGATCAAGAAAATTATCGGGCTGCAACGGGAACTCGCGCAGAAGTTGGGAGTTAACAAACAGGAGTTCACCTCGCCACCCATCAATGAGGAGTTGATGCAGGAATTGAGGTCGAAGATCGGGGCTTCGCTGCAAGACGCGACGGATACCTCCAAGTACTCGAAGCAGGAGAGCCACCACCGGGTGGCAGCCCTGCGCGACGAGGCGGTTAATGGTTACCCGGCCGAGGAGGTGGAGAAACGACGGGAAGTGAAAAATTGCTTCTACTTGTTGGAACATCGCCTGTTTCGCGAGAATGTGCTGAGCAAAGGCCGGCGGCAAGATGGACGGGCCTTCGACGAGGTTCGGCCCATTTCCTGTGAAGTGGGGATGCTCCCTCGCACGCACGGTTCGGCCCTGTTTACGCGAGGCGAGACGCAGGCCCTGGTCAATGCCACCCTGGGTGCTGCCGATGATATGCAGCGGATGGATGTTTTGGAGGGTGAGTCCTTCAAGCGTTTCATGCTTCACTACAATTTTCCCCCCTTCAGCGTGGGCGAGGTAGCTTTTCTGCGGGGGCCGGGACGACGCGAGATCGGTCACGGAGCTCTTGCCGAAAAGGCCTTGAGCGTGGTGATGCCTTCCGATGAAAAATTCCCCTACACGGTTCGGGTTGTCGCGGACATTCTGGAATCGAACGGCTCTTCCTCCATGGCCACGGTCTGTGGCGGCTGTCTGGCATTGATGGATGCCGGCGTCCCGATAAAAAATCCCGTAGCGGGAATTGCGATGGGGCTGGTCATGGAAGGCGATCAATATGCCGTTCTCACCGACATCGCGGGTGTAGAGGACCATTCCGGTGACATGGACTTCAAGGTGGCCGGAACCCGCGACGGCATTACGGCCCTACAGATGGATATCAAAGCGAAAGGGGTGACGCAGCAGATCATGTCCGAGGCCCTGGGTCAGGCCAAAGCGGCGCGGCTTCACGTACTCGACAACATGCTTGCGAGTCTGCCGGAGCCTCGCAGCGAGGTCTCTTCTAATGCGCCGCGGATCTTTACGGTCAACATTAATCGGGAAAAGATCGGCGACCTGATCGGCCCGGGCGGCAAGTTTATCCGCGCCATTATCGAGCAGACGGGTGCCAAGATCGATGTGGGAGATGACGGCCGGGTGAAAGTCTTTACGACGGATGAAGCAGCGGCCAAGATGGCCGTGCAGATGATTCAGGACCGAACCGCCTCACCCGAGTTAAACAAGACTTATCTCGGAAAAATCGTTCGATTGGTTGATTTTGGAGCCTTCGTGGAAATCCTGCCGGGGACGGATGGATTGTTGCATATCAGCGAAGTGGCGGAACACCGAATTCAAGATATTCGGCGGGAGTTGAAGGAAGGTGACCAACTCCTGGTCAAAGTGATCTCGATTGATGGCAATAAGGTTCGGCTCAGCCGCAAAGCGGTCCTGCGCGATCAGCGGCAGAAGGCCCAAAAATAATCGCTTTTCGGGCTTCACGCCGAGTGGGGTGTCTTGGAAACTTGCAGGATGCCCTGGTCCCACAGGCCGCAAAGGTCGGACTAGGCTGGATGGTATTCGGGGCAGGGCATCGGCTGGCCTCTGAGTGCATGCAGTCACCTTGCCCCCTGGTTTCCGTTCTTCCCCGCGAGCCACCTAACGGTTAGACCCGGATTCACGCCCTTTCAAACCCAGGGAGAAATAAGAAAAACGCAACCGAATGCCTGTTCACCTGCCATTACTGTTGCTGCTGGGTTTCGTTGCCGGCACTGTCGGATCTGCCATCGGCATCGGCGGTGGGCTGATCCTGGTACCGGTCCTTACGCTCTTGTTCGACATTCCGATTCGGCAGGCTATTGGCACCAGCATGGTCTGCGTGATTGCCACCTCTTGCGGGGCCGGGTCCCGTTACGTCCGGCAGGGCCTGGCAGACGTTCGTCTCGGGCTGGTCTTGGAATTGGGAACCACGGTGGGGGCCGTCACGGGAGCATTCCTGGCCGGGCTCTTGAACCGGCAAGTATTAGGAGTGCTGTTTGCCTTGCTGCTCACCTATGCCGCCACGAGCATCTTGCGAAAGGGACGAGCTGTTCCCGCCGATAATGACCAGGAGATCGCTTCGGGTCAGATTCCCTCCTATGCGGTGCGACGGATCCCGACGGGATTGGGTATTTCCTTTGCGTCCGGTAACGTCTCCGGCCTTCTGGGAGTAGGTGGAGGCGTGTTGAATGTGCCCCTGATGTATCTGGGGATGGGAGTTCCCTTTAAGATTGCCTCGGCCACCAGCAATTTCATGATGGGGGTTACCGTGGCGGCCAGCGCCTTTATTTACTACGGGCGCGGGGAGGTCCCCTGGTGGGTTGCCGGACCCGTAGCGGTGGGGATTTTTATCGGCGCGAAAGCGGGAACCGTGATCCTAAGGCGGGTCTCGAGCCGGTGGCTTCGAGTGACTTTCTCGGTAGTGGCCTTATATTTTGCCGGCCTGATGCTCTACCGCGTTCTGAGAGGTTGAACCGAGCGATGCGTCAACAAGGTGAGCTTCGGGCACGCGATGCTATCGTGCGAGTATTGCAGGTCGGTGCTTGGACGGCAACGATTCTGATGGCTCTCGGTGTGCTGTTTTTAGGGGGGATGTCTTCATCTCCCGGAGATGCCCGATACCTGTTGGAGCACCCGGAAAAGTTGGTCCGGGACTTGTTTCTACAACCCTCGGCTGCCGCCTATACCTCAGCCGGGCTCTTTTTATTGGTGATGACTCCTCTGGTGCGGCTGGGTGTGACGGTCTTCGGGTTTGCCCGCGATCGAGACTGGAAATACACGGCGATTTCGGTCGGCGTCCTGATCGTGATTCTAATCGGGGTGGCGCTGGGGAGATAGGAAATATATCCGCCTAGGATCGGCTTTCCGCACCGATGGTGGCCGCTCCGTTTCAGGTTTGAGCGGGTATCATTCGGAAATTCGACGAATGCTGCCGCCCACCGCGGAGATCTTCTCCTCAATCCGCTCATAACCGCGGTCAATGTGGTACACGCGGTCCACTACGGTTTCCCCCTGTGCGGCCAATCCCGCCAAAACCAGTGAGGCGCTGGCACGCAGGTCCGAGGCGATCACATTGGCCCCGCTCAGTGGCGTCCGGCCCCGAACGATCGCCTTCTGTCCCTCCACGGTAATATTCGCGCCCATTCGGAGCATCTCCAGGGCGTGCATAAAGCGCTTTTCAAATATGGTTTCGGTGACCACGGAGGTGCCTTCTGCCTGTGTGGCCAGGGCCATGTATTGGGCTTGCATATCGGTGGCAAATCCCGGGTACTCCCGCGTGGTCGAATCCACGGCCTTCAGAGGGAAACTCCCCGTAACCTCAAGACTGGTTCGGCTTCGTGCCTTGATATCCAGTCCCATTTTGAGAAACTTTTCGATCACGGCCCTCAAATGCTCCGGGCAGCAGTGTTCCAAGATCAAGTGACCGCCGGTAATTCCGGCCGCCGCCAAATAGGTGCCGGTTTCGATCCGGTCGGGAATGATTTTGTGGTGGGCCCCGTGCAGGCGGGACACTCCTTGGATACGGATGGTCCCGGTACCGGCGCCGCTGACCCGGGCGCCCATTTTATTGAGCAAATCCGCCAAGTCCTTAACTTCCGGCTCCCCGGCGGCATTTTCCAGAACTGTTTCGCCCTCGGCGAGAACCGCAGCCATCATGAGGTTTTCAGTGCCCGTCACGCTGATCGCGTCGAAGTGAAACCGAGCCCCTCTTAAGCCCTTTGTCCGAGCTTCGACGTACCCATGGACTATTTCCGTTGCGGCTCCCAGCTTTTGGATGCCTTGCAAGTGGAGATTGATAGGCCGATCTCCAATCGCGCAGCCTCCCGGCAGAGAAACCTGGGCCTGCTTGAATCGAGCTACTAACGGACCCAGAACCAGCACGGAGGCCCGCATGGTGCGAACCAGTTCATAAGGAGCTCGGGATTGGCGCAGGCATTTTGCCTGAATCGTCATACGATTTCCCCGGGTGCCGTGCTCGAACGAAGAGTTGGCCCCCAATTCCTCCAATAAGGTGCGCAGCGTTGAGATGTCACGAACCCGTGGAATGTTTTCGAGAATTACGGGTTCGTCGGTCAGCAGGGCCGCTGCCATAGCGGGCAGGGCGGCGTTCTTGGCGCCGCCGATGATTACCCGCCCTTCAAGCGGTTTCCCTCCCGTGATGAGCAGTTTCTCCACGAATCCATCCTGAACAGGTGAGCGGGGTTGCCCCGCCGGCAGAATAGCCGGCGGCGGTGTTTACCCTTCGGGAAAAGAGTCCCGGCCGCGAAACCTACAAGACGGGCCGGCCGCGCACATAGGTTTGAGTGACGTAAAAGTTCCGGTCGAGAACGGCCAAGTCTGCATCTGCGCCTGCAACCAGGCAGCCTTTTCGTTTCTCCCAACCCAGAATGCGCGCCGGGTTCAAGGTAGCAGCCGCCAGGCATTCCTGATAACTGAGGCCGGTAAAGGACACTAGGTTGCGTACTGCGGCATCCAGTGTGACCGTACTTCCGGCCAGGTTGCCTTCCACCGTTCGGCAGACGCCTCCCGCGACATGAACGGTAAAGCTGCCCAGGCGGTAGTTGCCGTCCGGCATCCCGGCGCCCGACAGGCTGTCGGAGACCAGGAGCAGCTTGTCCATGCCCTTCGCCAGTACCAGAAGCTGAATGGCCGACTTCTCTACATGAATGCCGTCACAGATCAGTTCGGCGGAGATTCGCTTATCGATCATGACAGCGCCGATGATGCCCGTGTCGCGGTGCAAGAAGCTCCGCATGGCATTGAACATATGAACGGCATGGCTAGCTCCGGCGGCGATGGCCCGCCGGGCTTCCTCGTAGGTGGCGTTGGAGTGGCCGATCCCGACCCGTAGGCCCCGGGAGCGGGCGAACTCCAGCACGGTCAGGGCACCGTCCAATTCCGGCGCCAGGGTCAATACCCGAGCGGTCCCCGAGGCGGCCTCCAGAAGTTCCTCGAGCAGCGATATGGAAGGCTTCTGAATTTGCGATGCAGGATGAGCGCCCCTCTTCTTCACGTTGAGAAAAGGGCCTTCAAAATGGATTCCGACCGGCTGAGCGCCGGCAATCTTCTCGCCCGTTCCGTGGGAGCGGTTCGAAGCGTTGATGATATCTCCCAAGGCCCGGGCGGCATGGAGAGTCCGCGCAATGCTGGCCGTAGCCGTGGTGGCCAGAAAGGCGGTGGTGCCGTGGCGGGCCAGGTAATTACCCACCGCAGAGACGGCCTCGGAAGTCCCCTCCATCAGGTCATAACCTGCCGCCCCGTGGAGGTGGATGTCGATGAACCCCGGCACGACCACGCGATCGCGGTTGTCCACCACGGGCGTGTCGGAAGGGACTTTAACACTCTCTTTTTTCCCGACTTTCAGGATGCGGTGGCCCTGAATCAGAATAACGCCATCGTTGATTTTTTCGGTGGGAGTAAAGATGGTCCCTGCCAGAATGGCCTTCGTTTGTCGCATGAACTTCTCCTACTTTTCTGGACCCGCCCTTGGGTTCGAGGAGTCAGAAGCCCCGTCTTTCATTATACGTCGCCTGGCAACTGAGGAGGGGCGTCGGGAAGCTTTTCTCACTCTGGCTTTCTGGATGACTTCACGCAGAACCTCCCGCGTCGAGCTGGAATCCAGCCTGGCTCTGGCTTTTTCGCATGAGATTCCTTCGGAAAGCATGATGAGTGCCAAAGGCAGATTATTTCCCGATTCCTCCAAGGCGCGCCGCGCCGCTGAATTCGAGGCTCCGGTGGTTTTCCTCAGGATGGAGCATCCGCGCTCGATCAATTTTCGGCTGCCGAGCCGCATGTGGATCATTCGATTGCCCAGCACTCGACCCCAACGAACCATGGAGCCGGTCGAAAGCATATTCAGAACCATCTTTTGGGAGGTCCCGGCTTTCATGCGGGTGGACCCGGCAATCACCTCCGGGCCGACTTGGGTTACTATGGCCATGTCCACCATGCGGCGGATGGTTCCTTGCGGATTCGCCGTCACCGCAACAGTCTTGGCTCCTCGGGCTCGGGCCCAACGGAGGGCTGCAATCGTGTAGGCCGTTTCGCCACTGGCGGAGATGCCCACCACCACGTCTTTGCGATTGATGCCGTGTTGCCTCATGTCCCCGCCGGCACGTCGCGGATCATCCTCCACGCCCTCGGAAGGACGAAACATGGCCTCCGGAGCGCCGGCCATGACGGCAATAACTCGCGTGGTCCCAAAGGTGGGAATGCATTCGGCTGCATCGACCACTCCCAAGCGGCCGCTGGTTCCCGTGCCCACATAAACCAAGCGGCCGCCGTTCTGTAGCGCGTCCACAATCAATTCCACCGCGCGGGCAATCTGCGGGATCTGGCGCGCGACAGCCGGCGCCACCTGGCAGTCCTCGCGGTTCATCAGGCGGAGGATGTCTCCTGTAGGGAGAGCATCGAGAAAACGGGATGCCGGGTTCTCTTTTTCGGTAGGACGTTCCTGACGTTTCGCCACAACCTTTTACCGCCCAATGAAGGAGACCCTTGCGAGAGCCAACCCAAACCGAAGGCCTCGGTTCCCGAAGTAAGACACGAAATTCGCAGGTCCGTTCACGACCCGCCCAAGCGCGACCACCCTCGACGTGAAAAACTACGGTAGAGCCAAAACCCTGCCAGGCCGGCGCCCACCGCCAGTACCAGAGCCACCCAAGGATTTCCCAATAAAAGTTTCCCAATCGCAAACATGCTGAGATAAACGAGCCAACAACTCAAAATCCAATACTTGAGATTATACCAACCCTCCTGATCCGGAGAGATTTCCGGGGCCAGAGCGGCAATCGGTTGCCATCCCCACACCGTCGGCCTTACTCGCCGATAAAAAGCCAACAGCTTCTCAGTGGGCTCGGCTTGGGTCAGGAAGGTAACCATCAGCCAGACCACGGTGGTCACCGCAACGGTACTTAGGATTCTTTTGGCAAAAACCACGTTCTCGGGGCCGGTAAATCCGATACCGAATTGCATCCAGGTGGCAACAAGAAATGCGGTCGCCATGGCGGAGATTTCCGACCAGGCGTTGATGCGCCACCAATACCACCTAAGCAGATAAACCGCGCCGGTCCCGGCACCGATGTTCATCAGCAACAGCCACGCATTTTCGATGGATTGCATGTAGAAGGAGACGCCGGCACCCAGCATCATCATGCCCACCGTGGCGAGGCGGGAAACAACCACGTAATGCCGCTCCGACCGCCTTGCTGCGAGAAAGCGTCGGTAGAAGTCGTTTACGAAATAGGAGGATGCCCAATTCAACTGCGTCGAGATGGTGGACATGTAGGCGGCAAGAAAGGCCGCCAGCATGAGGCCGCGAAAGGCTGCCGGCAGATAATCCGTCGCCACTCGAATGTAACCGACCTCCGGGTCCGGCAAATCCGGATAGAGAATCACCGCAGCCAGCGCAGTGAGTATCCAAGGCCAGGGCCGCAAGGCATAGTGGGCCACATTGAACCACAAGGTGGCCCACAGCGAATGTTTCTCGTCTTTGGCACAGAAGATCCGTTGCGCCACATAGCCACCACCGCCGGGCTCGGCTCCCGGATACCAACTGGCCCACCAGTTTACGGCCACGAAGACGAAGAAGGCCGTGAGAGGCATCCAGGTCGAGCCGAGATCGGGGAAAAAGGAGAGGATGGAACCCGACCCACCCCCTGCGGCTTCCCGGGCCACGTCCATCTCAGCCAGCTTCGTTTTGAGCGCTCCCATGCCGCCCACAGCCTGCACCGAGTAGAAAGACAAAATAACGACCATACCCATCATCAGCACGAATTGGAACAGATCCGTCCACAGCACGCCCCATAGGCCGGAAAGAGACGCATAGACGGCGGTAATCAGCATGCAGGCCAGCACGGCGTGTAGTTTGGTGATTCCCAAGGTGGTCGAGAGAATCTTGGACATCGCCAAGTTGACCCAGCCCATGATGAGCGATGCCATGAGGATGCCGAAGTAAAGGGCGCGGAAGCCGCGCAGAAATGCGGCCGGTTTACCGCTATAGCGCAACTCGGCCAGCTCGATGTCGGTTACTACCTCCGCGCGCCGCCACAGGCGAGCAAAGAAGAATACGGTCATCATCCCACTGAAAACGAAGCTCCACCAGACCCAATTGCCGGCGATTCCGTATTTCACTACCAATCCCGTGACGGCCAGGGGCGTGTCGCTGGCAAACGTGGTGGCCACCATGGAGGTTCCAGCCAGCCACCAGGAAGCCTGACGTCCGGAGAGAAAAAAGGAGCCGGTGCTGGAGCCCGCTCGCCGCCGGAAATAGAGTCCGACCAGCAGGCTGGCCAGGAAGTAGAACCCGATAACCGACCAATCTAATGCGACCAGCTTCACTGTTTGCCTAGAAATTCTTCGAGCAGGGCATCATGGATGCGAGGGCGAAATTGCATGATCCGCTTGTTTTCACGCGAAGGATGGACCCGGTTGTTGAGCACGATGACGAAAAAGTTCCTCTTGGAATCAATCCAAAAAGAGGCACCAGTGTACCCTAGATGGCCAAAGGAGTCGGCCGAAAAGTGCCGACCTGTTGCGCCGCCCGGTGTGGGTACATCCCAACCCAGGCGTCGCCCCTCAGGCCCCTGTCTCTCAAGAAATCTACGCACCGTTTCCCGCTTCAGAAATCGACCCGCACGGCTCGCCCCCTCCTGAAGCATCATTTGACCAAAGCGGGCCAAGTCCAGGCCGACGGAAAACAATCCCGCTTGACCCGCCACGCCACCCATTACCCAAGCATTCTCATCGTGGACCTCACCGTGAATCAATCGCTTCCTGAAATCCCGATCGTGTTCCGTGGGAGCTATGAAGGGTCGCAGACTCCTGGAAGGCTTGAACCGGGTCCGGCTCAAGCCGAGCGGCTCGCCGATCTTGGACCGGAAAAGGATATCGAGAGGTTCCCCAGCGATTCGTTCCAAGAATGCACCCAACAGAATAAATCCTGGGTCGCTGTAAAGAATCCGAGCTCCCGGCTCGGCCTCCAACGGAGTTTTGAATGCCTGCGCCAGCAGAGCCTGCTTGCTGTTGGATTCCCGATAATAGGGGCAATAGGCGGGCAACCCGGAGGTATGGGCCAGCAGGTGTCGCACGGTTATTTTTTTGGAACTCTCGCGGAATTCCGGCAGGGAATCCGCAATCACCTCATCCAGTTTCAGGCGACCTTGTTCAAAGAGAAGCATCGCAGCGGTTGTAGTGGCGATCACTTTGGTCAAAGACGCGATATCATAGACGGTATCCGGGGATACAGGCCAGGCGGTTGAACTATAGGTGCAGCGGCCGAAACCGGCATTTATCAGAATCCTGTCACCTTCGCCCGCGGTAATGACCGCTCCCGGAAAGACTCTTTCCTGAATGGCTTGCTCCATCAGGGCGCGAACTTGGGAGGGGACCGGGGGAATTTCATTCATCGTGGGATGCGCTCAATACTCTGTTTTGCGGCGCAGGACATCTCTGCTACATTGGGGCCGAGAGGACACGCTGAGTATATAGCACAATGGAGAAGGGTCGAAACCCTGGGATGAGTATGCCGTCAGTTTCTCGCCGGATGCTGCAAAAGTGGCTCCCGGGTCATTCCGAGCGAAGCGAGGAATCTGCTTTTCAACCGCATTGGTTTGCTGGCCAAGCAGATTCAGCGGGCCGACCCAGAGCGTCGGTCCTCGGAATGATACGCGGCCGTGTTTTTCCGCGACCTGATCGGCTAAAAGATGGAATTCGAGTCCTCTTTATCCTGCTGGTCGGCACCCTGAGTGCCGGAAAGGGAGTAGCCAACCAGGACAACGATTCCACCTCTGCTTTTCGCCTGGACCGCCTGGCAGGGATTGAAGAAATAATTCAGGAGGCCATCGGCAACAAGGAGCTGCCCGGCGCTGTAGTCTTGGTGGGGCACGGCAAACAGGTAGTTTATCGTAAGGCATTCGGCCATGCCGTTTTATATCCGAAGGTCATCCCCATGCGGGAAGATACCCTCTTCGACGTGGCTTCCTTGACCAAGGTGGTGGCGACCACGTCAGCCATTATGAAGTTGTTCGAGGAGGGCAAGATCGCCCTTCAGGACCGGGTGGAAAAGTATTTTCCCGAGTTTGGCGTTGAGGGGAAGAGCGGGATCACCCTCCGCGACCTTCTCACGCACTATTCGGGCTTGCGTCCGGATGTGGACCTCGGCCAACCCTGGTCGGGTTACGCGAAGGCGGTTGCATTGATGGCCGCCGAAAAACCCGTTGCACCTCCTCGGACCCGTTTCATTTACAGCGACATCAATTTTGCGGTTTTGGGGGAAGTTGTTCGGCGGGTTTCCGGGGAACCTCTGAATGTGTACGTGCGCCAGAAAATTTTTCTCCCTCTGGGCATGAAAGAGACGCAATTTCTTCCTTCGCCGAAGTTGCGCCCTCGCATAGCCGCAACGGAATTTGAAAATCGCACGTCAGGGAAAATGCTCTGGGGGGTGGTCCATGATCCCACAGCCCGGCGCATGGGAGGCGTGGCCGGCCACGCCGGTCTGTTTTCAACCGCGGATGATTTGGCCCTCTTCGCGCAGTTGATCCTGAACCGAGGGACCTACGGGAATGTCCGCATCTTTAGCCCGCTCACGGTGAAAAAAATGACGACAGTCCAGAGTCCACCCGGCAAGAGAGTGCGTCGTGGGCTCGGATGGGACATCGATTCCAACTTCTCACGGAACCGGGGCGAACTCTTTCCTTTGGGCTCGTTCGGTCACACAGGATTTACCGGAACCTCGATTTGGATCGATCCTCGATCCCGGAGTTACATCATCTTCCTCTCCAATCGGGTTCACCCGGAAGGGGAGGGAAGTGTTTTGTCTCTCCGGGGACGTATCGCGACGCTTGTCGCTGCCGCGTTCGATTGGGAATGGGCGGAGGGAAGTGTCCCGCCGGGCCAGGGATTTTTCGGATCGGCGAGTATTACAAGTCGGCATGAGAGAGTGGGTAGGCGGTCTCGGAGGGCCAAAAATTCACCGCGGGTTAAGGTCGGGCTGGATGTCCTGAAGAGTCAAAAGTTCAGACCCATTTCCGGCAAGCGTGTGGGGCTGGTCACCAATCATACCGGTTCGGACTCGGCGGGAAATCGGAATATCGACCTGTTGATCCAGCATCGCGATGTTACTCTGGGGGCAATTTTCACCCCCGAGCATGGGCTTGAAGGGACCGCCGAGGCAGGTGAAACGGTTGCCTCGTCCATCCATCCGTCGAGCGGAGTGGCTGTCTATAGTCTTTACGGTGCCGCCCGACGGCCCACACCCAAGATGCTGGAAAACCTGGATGCGCTCGTTTTCGACATTCAGGATGTCGGAGCCCGTTTTTATACCTACATTACGACATTAGGTTACGTCATGGAGGCGGCCGCCGAGAGCAAGATTCCCGTGTTCGTCCTGGATCGGCCCAATCCGCTGGGAGGGATTTTCGTCGAAGGACCCCGATTAGAGTCCGCAAGAACCTCCTTTGTGGGTTACTTTCCTCTTCCCGTGCGTCACGGAATGACAGTGGCCGAACTGGCCCGCCTGTTCAACAACGAAAAAAAGATCGGCTGCGATCTGCGGGTTATTCCGATGGAGGGATGGCGGCGCGACTCTTGGTTTGATCAGACGGATTTGAGGTGGGTGAATCCTTCGCCGAATATCCGCAACCTGGTCCAGGCTATCTTGTATCCTGGTGTAGCGCTGCTCGAGGGGGCGAATGTCTCGGTCGGGCGGGGTACGGATACTCCGTTTGAGTTGGTGGGAGCACCTTGGATGGATGAGTCCCTTCTGGCTCGCCATCTCAATTCCCGCGCAATCCCTGGGGTGAGTTTTATCCCGGTTCGCTTCACGCCCCGCTCCGGGCCCTACCAAGGCGAAGAATGCCGTGGCGTGAACCTGGTTCTGTTGGACCGTGAGGAGTTAAACTCACCTGCCATGGGCGTGGAAATGATCGCTGCCCTGTATCGGCTTTTTTCAGATCGATTTGCAGTGGATCGGACCCTGCGATCGGTGGGAGCCGGGTGGGTCATCGAGGGCCTTAAGGCCGGACGTGACGCCCGACTTCTTCAGCAGGATTGGCAGCAGGAACTGGACCGGTTCGGAAAGTTGCGGGAAAAGTATCTGCTATATCCTTAACGGATCGATTCTTGCTTTCTGTCTGCAAACTGCGGATTCCAGCGGCTCAGCACCCACCCGGAGATAAAAGTGGTTGAAGCACCTATGACCGCGTACCAGGTCCAAGCGACATTCGTTAAAGCCATGACCGAGCCGACCACACTCAGGCCGGCAAGAGCGCCGAGAAAAGCGCCTCGGATCGAGGCTTTTCTCGAAAGCACGCCCAGCAGGAAAATCCCCAGAAGGCAGCCGTAAGGGACCGAGACAACCGTCAGGGCCAGCTCCAGAACGCTTCGCTGGAAAGCCTGGGCGACCAGTGCCACTCCGATAATGACCCCTCCCCAGACCACCGTTAAGAGTCGGGATACGTTCAGATAGTGTCTTTCATCGGCCTGGGGACGGAAGAATGACTTGTAGATGTCATGGACTGAGCTTGAGGCCAGCGAGTTCAGCGCGGCACTCGAAGTGGACATCGCCGTAGCCAGCATGGCCGCTACCATCAGGCCCACCATTCCCGGAGGTAAGTGGTGAACTACAAAATAGGGAAAGACCTGATCGGCTCGCTCGATAGGCTGTAGAGGCGGGAAGGTGTGATAGAAGGCGAACAGGCTGATTCCTACCAGCAGGAAAATAGCAAACTGAATCACAATGATCACGCCGCTCACTACCAGGGCCTTCTGACTCTCCCGGATCGAACGCGCTGCCAGGAGACGCTGGACAATCAGATGGTCGGTTCCGTGGCTGGCGCTGGAAAGAAAGATGCCCCCCAGCAGGCCCGACCAGAACAGATAAGGTTCATGCCAGTTGAAGTCGAAATCGAAAACGGTGAGCTTGTCGCCGGCAGATTGAGCCAGCGTGACCACCTGCAGCCAACCGCCGGGGATGGCTTCCAGCATCAAGCCCAGAGCCACCACGGTTCCTCCCAGGTAAAGCATCATCTGCAGAACGTTGGTCCAGACGACGGCAGCCATGCCGCCCGCATACGTGTAGAGGACCGTGAGGAGCGTGACCAGCACCACCACGACCAAGACTCGGGTTTCAAGGATGATATCCAGGACCAGCGAGACGGCAAACACTCTGATTCCTTCGGCCACAGCACGGGTAAGCAAAAAGAGTCCGGCGGAAAAAGTTCGCAGAGGACCGCCGAACCGCTGTTCAATCAGCTCGTAAGCCGTTTGCACCCGGCCGGCAAAATAACGGGGGATGAGGATAAGGCTGACCAGGATACGGGCCACCAAATAGCCCAGTGTCAAGGGAAAGAACTGCAGATTGGAGGTGTAGGCGATGCCGGGGATGGAAATGAGAGTCAAGATGCTGGTCTCGGCGCATACAATGGAAAAACTGATGGCCCACCACGGCAGACGTCGACCGGCGAGAAAATAGTCGGTGAGAGAGCGTTGTTTTTTTCGGAAGTGAATTCCAAGCCCCGTCACTCCCGCCAAGTAGGCCGTAACCAGAAGAAGATCGACAGAGGAAAGATGCACGCCAGGTCTCAAACGGAAGGGTGTCGAGGGATGCCGGGCCCATGCCAATCGGATATGATAGCGCACTGACCACCGCGAATGCCGGCAACTCTTGCGATCAGGTCGCCATCTACATCTCTACGGGAAAGAATCTTCGGGAGGTGGGCCGCGGTGAGGAAAGAATTGTCCGGGGCGGCGCTGCGGACGTCCCGATCCGGGGTGAGCAACAGGCGGGACGCTGGGAGTGGACATCCTACATGGATTGCTTTTATCATAAGCAGTTGATAGGCTTTAAGATGGAGAGGGCCGGAGTTCTTTGCGCAAAGGGAGCCTTGATCCGGGGATGAGAAGTTAGACTTGCCATCTATGGTTACGGCCCTTATAATACCGGTCCCATAAGTTGATCGGAACAACTCGTCCGCAAACGGATTTCGAGATATGCCCCAAAGGCCAAACTAAAGTATTTCCTTGAGGTAGTGAAAGGTTATGAAAAAGATCTCTTTAGTTCTTGCTTTAATCCTGACAGCAGGGCGGCTCGTCGCCGTGGAATTGAAGACCGCGAATTCCTGCCGCTTGGCTGCACTTCATCCTGCCGCGTTCATGACGCCCCAGGCCGACGCAGCTAAAAAGGCCCCGCAATGGAAGAGCCGGGAAGAATACGATGCTTTCCAGGCGTTCGTGCAGGAACAAGATCTGAAAAAACGGATCAGCTTGGTGGATGCCTTTCTGGCGAAGTTCACCGACTCGGATTTCAAAGAGGGCGCACATCATGCGGCCATGCAGACTTACCAACAGTTGAATGACAGCCAGGGCGCGACCCAGGCCGCTCGCCAAGTTCTCCAGAGCAACCCGGACAATATTGATGCCCTGTCCTTACTGAGTTACACCTTTCGCAATAATTTCAAGCCGGATGATCCCGACCTCGTGAGCAAGCTTTCCCGCGCTGCAAGTGACGCCCGGCAGGGCCTGGAAGCTCTGCAAAAGATGCAAAAACCTGCGAGCGTTTCCGACACCCAGTTTGAGGATTACGTCACGGCTCGTCGCATGCTGTTCAACAATACGGTGGGTTTTGTGGCACTGCAGCAGAAGAACTATGCGGAAGCTGTAACCTATCTGAAACCGGCTGCCGAGGAGAGTCCGGAAGATCCTCTGGTCTTCTTCTGGCTGGGATTGGCCCACCTCTACATGGAACCGGCGGACTATGACAATAGCGTGTGGTTTTTGGCCAGGGCGGCGTCGTTGGCAGGCGCCAAGGGGGATGCGAATCAGGTGGAGATTCGCAAGTTTTTGACCCGGGCCTACGTCACCCGTTACCGCTCGGAGGCAGGATTGGAAGAGATCGTAAATCAGGCAGCGGTTTCCGTATTGCCCCCGGATGGCTTTCACGTACCGGAAGCCCCGAAGCCTCCTGAATTGGCCACCCCCAGCGAGGAGGTTTTCTTGACCCTGGCTCATCCTCTCCGGGGAGGTGGAGAAACGGCCCAGAAGAGTTGGGACCAGGCCAAAGGAACCCGATTAACCATGGCCGGTAGAGTGGATAGCTGGGAGAGGGCGGGACAGCCGGGTAGTTATCGAGTTCATGTGGACCTGGTCTCCGAAGAATCCCGCCAAGAAAGAGGAGTCTTTGACCTTGTCCTTCTGGTGGGGGGGCAGTCGAGGGTCAAGAATCTGGCGAGAGGAGATGCGATTCGCTTCGAGGGTGAATTGTCCGGCTACGAGGTCACTCCTCAATTCGTGTTCACGATGGAGAACGGGAAGGTCAACCCGGAAGATCTGCCTGCTTTTGCTCCGGGTCAATCCCCCGATAAGAAGCCCGCGACTCGGCGCAGAAGAATCCAGAAAAAAGATCAGAACTGACCTTACTCTCTCCAAAGGCGAGTTCAATCTCAGCCCGTGAGTAAGGCTTGCTGGCCCGAACCCGACCGGAGGAATCCTTCTTAGCGCCTTCGTCGGCGCTTGGGTTTGTGATTCAAATCGTACTGCAGAATCTTGCGGTTCAGCGTGTTGCGATGAATCCCGAGAAGGCGGGCAGCCCGGGACTGGTTTCCTTCGTGCTTGTCCAGCGCCTTCCGGATTAATTCCTTTTCGAACTCCGCCACAGCTTCCCCGAATTTGATTCCCTGTTCCATCAACTGACTTACAAATGATTCCAGTTGTTCTTTCACAAGATGACTCCGTTGGATGAATCGGAATTATTTCAGTTGGTTGCGTATCGCCTCGGATTCAAAAAGTACGCGACGAAACTTGTAGTATCCCGCCCGGAATTTCGTCCTCAGTTCTTCCGGCATAACCAGTACCAAGCCTCGGGCACATACGATGAAGTAGGGGGACAGCCGGGACTTTGCGACGGCGGTCTGCTTGATTTCAAACGCGGTCAGAATCAGAAGAAAGACCGACCCGACCAAAATCCCGCGCAGGACCCCGAATATTCCTCCCAGAAAATGATCAAACCAGCTCAGACCCGAAATCGTAAAGAGCTTTCGCAGAAGAAATGCGACAATCGCCCCCAGCAACAATACGCCAAAGAATAAGGCCAGGAAACCAATGCCGCGAGCGACTTCCTGATCCCGGGTCAGGTCCTCGAAAAGCCGGCCGGCCCACTCGTACCCCAGGGCGGCCACCACGAGGGCGACTACCACCGAGATCACGGAGGCCATATCACGAAGAAATCCCTTCCACAGGCTGATCCCGGTGGAGAAAACCACAACCCCCAACAGCAAGTAATCAACCCAATTCGCAAGGACCATCTTCTGTCTGGGTGCCTCGACCGGCCGACCCCATCGTCGGACTACTTTTTATTGTGTCAGAAGTCGCAAGGACTCTCGATACTTCTCCGCGGTCTGCTCCACAATATGCGAAGGCAGGCTGGGCGGAGGAGGTTGCTTATTCCAATGGAGAGATTCCAAATAATCCCGAACAAATTGCTTATCAAAGGAAGGCTGGGGCCTCCCCGGTTGGTATCCGTTCTTGGGCCAAAACCGCGAGGAGTCCGGGGTTAAAACTTCGTCAATAAGGATCAATTCACCGTCCGCCCATCCGAACTCAAATTTGGTATCCGCCAGGATCAGGTTCCGCTGTTCAGCGTAATCGCGGCCCCGCCGGTAGATTTCCAAGGTGAGTTCGCGCAGTTTTTCTGCCGTCTCCCGGCCTACTCGATCGGCGGCTACTTCAAAAGGGATGTTCTCATCATGACCGCTTTGCGCCTTGGTTGCCGGTGTGAAGATCGGCTCGGGAAGGGAGTCGGATTCTCGTAAACCGGCCGGCAGCCGGATGCCACAGACGGCCCCCTGCGCCTTGTATTCTTTCCATCCCGACCCGGCGAGAAATCCTCGCGCCACGCATTCAATCGGAAGCGCCTTCGCTCGACGCGCCAGCATGGAGCGCCCTTCCAGTTGGTCCCGAAAAGGATGAAAGATCGCCGGATATTCGTCCCATTCGGTAGTTTTCATGTGGTTGGGGACGATATCGGCTAGAAGGCGCAGCCAGAATCGTGAGAGTTCCGTAAGGACATATCCTTTGTCCGGGATGCCCTCATTCAATATCACGTCGAAGGCCGAGATACGGTCCGTCGCCACGATCAGCAGGTCATCCTCCACCTGGTACACATCACGCACTTTTCCGCGCGAGAAGAGTTGAATGCCCGGTAGATTCGTTTCCCTGAGAACTTGACTGTGCATGGTTTTCATAACCACTTTCGTGAAGTTCCATCCATTTTAAGGAAAGGGATGAAACTGTCAATTACAAAATGAAAGTAAAGTAAAATTCCCGGGAGGCCGCGTCTCAAGTGCCAGGAAAGGGATACGCCCCGCAACGGAAAGCCATCGGCAGATCGGGGAAATCTGCTACGCGGAGTGGGCCGCCAAGGCAACTCGGGTGTTCCTCGGGTTGGGGGTAAGCATCGGTTCGGAATTTCTCTCCAAGTGAACGGAGGCCAAACGAGAGACGCCGGGTTCTTCCATTGTCACTCCGTAGAGGTATTCCGCTGTTTCCATGGTCTTTTTGTTATGCGTGATCAGAATGAACTGGGTGTGGGAACTCAACTGGTGGACCAATCGGGTAAAACGGCCTACGTTGGATTCATCCAGCGGTGCATCCACTTCATCCAGAAGACAAAAGGGGCTTGGGCGGTAGCGGAAGATGGCAATCAGCAGGGCCAGCGCTGTCATGGCCTTTTCACCCCCGGACAACAGTAGGACGTTCTGCAGGCGCTTTCCGGGCGGCTGCGCAATGATGTCCAACCCGCCGTCGGGATCATCTTCGCTGCTGAGGCGCATCTCCCCCACCCCTCCCCCCAAAAGGACCCGGAAGGTCTCGTCAAAATAGTCATTAATAACTTGGAACGCCTCCGCGAATTTCTGCCGGGATATCTTTTCAAGTTCTCGAATGGCTGCGGAGGTATCCTCGATGGCGGCCAGCAGATCGGATTCCTGGGCTCCCAGAAACATCTTGCGTTCTTCGGCTCCTGTAAGCTCTTCCAGCGCAACCATATTGACGGCGCCGAATGCCTCCAGCCGGGTTTTTAGCTGGCGGCACTCCTGTTCGGCAGAGGCCACCGCGTCTGCTTCCAGCAACATGCCCAACTCCTTGCGAAGCTCTTCCGGCGAGGCCCCGAACTCCTCCTGGCATAATCTGAAAGGGTGATCTCGTTCGGATTCCGTCCGCGCCAAAAACACTTTTAATTGGGATTGTTGTTGCCGTAAGCGTCCCTGTTCCTCTCTTGTTTCTGTAATTTTCGGCTCCAGCTCGGCTGTCCGGTTTCTAAGTCGGTCCGATTCGTGTTCCTTCTCTTCGAGTAGCTCCGCTTTCCTTCGCCGCTGTGATTCTCGTTCCTGCAGGTTTTGCCGTTCCTGTTGGTCTTCTTGCTGGAGCCTTGCAGTTTGTTCTTGCCAGGAATGAAGATCGGAAAGCAATTCCTCGCGGTGTCGATGTTTATCTCTGAGACGGGCCGCCAATTCCTCCAACTCCTGATGGGTAAATTGGATTCGCTCTTCGAGAACTCTGGCCTCTGCTTGGGACTCCAACAGCGGACCCCTCATCTGTTCTTGCTGGACCCGCATTTGGCGGAGGCTCCCTCGCGCCCGCTCCAAAGTGTCCTGGAAATGGTGTTCCTTGCGTGTTGCGGTTTCCCACTCCCGCCGGGCCTCCGCCTGTTGTTGCCGTAGGCTTGTCTGTTCATTTTGCAATTGACGGATTTCTTGCTCGATGATCTTCCTGCGCTGATCTTTCTGTCGGAGATCTTTTTGGAGGCTCTCCCGTTTCTGTGTGATCGCGAAAACCCGTGGTTCCGCCCGCTGTCGTCTTGCAAGAAGCTGCTCTCCCTCCTGTTCCAGTTCCACGACACGCAGCTCGGCTGCCTCCTTGGTTTTCTTGGCGTGTTGAGTTTTTCTTTCCCAATCTTCGACGCGTTGGCTGATCTGGCGCAGTTCGCGTCGCAAAGCCAAAGGTCCGGAACTGGGGCCTTTGCCTCCTCGGACCAATCGGT
Source organism: Terriglobia bacterium (assembly GCA_965222885.1). Lineage (GTDB taxonomy): Bacteria > Acidobacteriota > Terriglobia > UBA7540 > JAPUME01. Next base: position 2,201,758 of record OZ244973.1, on the reverse strand, counting down.
GGTGATAGTGCTCACCGGCGGGAGTCAGAAAGTGCTGGGTCGGGAACTCCAGTGCCAATTCTTGGGCTGCTTTCGATTGCGATACCACAAAGGCATTTTGCACCGCGTGAAGGACAATCCGGCCTTCGGCTCCCAATTGCTCTTGGAAGTGGACCAGATCAGACAACGGGACAACGCGGGCACCGTTATTTCCCCGTTGAAAGGAGCCTTCGGTTTGATTTTCGGCATCGTCGGCAGCCGAGTGCCCATTTGTGGACCCACCTCGGACAAAAAAGGCCGAGCGACCGCGATTTTCCTCGGAAAGGATCTTGATTCCGGATCGCGCGTCTTCGTAATCCTCCACCACCATGGAATCGAGTTCGCCTTTGAGATACTCTTCCACTAATGCCTCGTATCCCGGCCGCACCTCGATAAAGTCAGCCAGGACGCCCAGAGACCGGAAATGCCCGCCATTTCGGGATGAGTCGCCGGCCAGTAGGTGATGGACATTCTCCGGCGCATAGGTGTGCCTTTCCAGGGATTCTTCCACCGCTCGTGCACGGGCATGATCTTTCGCAAGAGAATCCTTCCAGTTCTCGAAGACGCGGCGACTTTCTGATTCCGCTTGGCGCGCTTTCTCCAGCGATCTTCGGTTTTCCTTCCAGATTCTTTCGGACTGCTCCAATTCATTCGCGCATTTTCGTTCGTCGGCCGACAGTTTGTCATTCTCGATCTTAAGGCCGCTTAGGGTCTTCTCCAACGCGCTGCGTTCGCTTTGCAGGCGAGCTATCCGGCGGTTCACGTCCTGAAAGGACTCATCGTAACGGAGAGACCGGTTTTTCAGTTCAATTCCTTGACCCACGGCATCCAAGAGAGCCTGCCTTCCGGATTCGTCACGGGACTCTTCCTCGCTGATCTGCTCTGCAAGCCGGGCATTCTGATTCTCGATGTCCCGAGCGGCTGATTGAGCGCGGGCGCGCTCCTCTTCGAATTGGGCCAGTTTTTGCTTCTTGGATTCGACGGTTGCGTCCAGGCTTCCGATTTGTTCATCCAAACCGTGGCTCTCGCTCGACGCCTCCTGAGTTTTCTGGGCCAGATTGCGCATTTCATGTGCGACGCGCTCCAGCCGGGCCAAGGCCCTCTCTCGTTCGATTTCCGCCTCGGCCAACTCGGCCCGGAGGGATGTGCGTTGGCTCTCGAGTTCAAAATTCCGGTCGCGGATTGCCTTCTGCTCGGATTCTTCACTGGTCAATCTTTGGGCCAGGGACGCTATTTGCTGCTCTAGACCGACCAACTCCTGACCGATTTTTTCGGATTCCTTCTGTAGCGCCGCCCAACGGCTGACGAGAGTGAGTTTCGTTTGGTGGCTCAATTCGTTCTTAAGCTCGCGAAAACGCCTGGCCTTCCCGGCTTGGCGCTTCAGAGAATTGACCTGCCTGGAAACCTCTTCGAGAATGTCATGGACACGCGCCAGGTTCGACCGGGAGCTTTCCAGTTTCAACTCGGAGAGCCGTTTCTGAGTTCTAAAGTTTGACACCCCGGCTGCCTCCTCAAGAATGGCCCGGCGGTCAGAGGGCTTGGAGCTCAGGATTTGCCCGATACGCCCTTGCTCGATGATGGCATAGGAATCGGGCCCTAAGCCCAGGTCTCGGAAAAGCCCTTGGATGTCCCGAAGCCTGCACTTTTCGCCGTTAATCAGGTATTCACTATCCCCCGAGCGAAACAGCCTACGGGAGACGACGATCGAGGAAGGCTCCGTTAAGGCTTCCGAGGATTGGCTTGCTTCTGAGCCTGAGATCTCGGGAACGGGGGAAGCAGCGTGGTCGGGTTGGGGCCGTTTTTTCCTCCTACGCTGTAAAGATTTTGAACGTCCCACGAGGGGGAACAGGATTTCCGGGCTTCTCCCTTCCGGGTCCACTAAAGTCAAGTGAACCTCGGCCAATCCGGTGGGAGGCAGATGCCGGGTGCCGTTGAAGATGACATCCGCCATTCGTCCACCGCGCAGGGTCCGGGCGCTCTGCTCCCCGAGCACCCAATGGATCGCGTCGGCCAAGTTTGATTTCCCGCAGCCGTTGGGACCCACAACGACGGTAATTCCGGTGGGAAATTCCAAACGGGTCCGGTCAGAAAAGGACTTGAATCCAGTCAATTCAATCGATTTCAGTTTTAGCAACAGGCGATACTCCTGGGGAAAGTTTGAGCCGGTGGGTGTCCGGCGGTCATTTCAGCCCGGTTTGGTTTGCGAAGAAAAGGGAATTCCGGGCTGTCGAGATCGACATGTTGTGAATGTTTATTTTGGAATGGGGAGAAATGAGAGGTTCCCGAAGATAGTAGCGGCCTGTCTCGGGCGGGTTGAATGCAGCGTGGAAAACCGACTGAGGAGCGTTTGACTCCCATGGCACCTATCTCTTCATAAGGCGCTTAAGACTTGCACAGAAGAACAAATCCCCTCAAACTCCGTCTAACTGTAACATGGAGATAAAAGCTTGTAAAGAAATAACTAAAGGAAATTACTACCTGGGATCATGCCCGGAATGCGGGCTGCCCGTCGCCCATGCTCGGACGGTTGGGCAAACTTAAGGGCCTGTGAGGTCCGAGTGCCAGTTCGAGCGGAACCATCAGAAAGAGAAGGGGGGTTGGTTTCGGAATCTCTTATAGTTCGGAGAGGGCCTTCTTGATTTCTTCAAGTGAGGAAGGTTTGACTTCGCATATGGTGGTCGTTTCGGCTCGTCGCGCGTAGGCTTTTTCCGCCATCTGAGTGATCGAGACGCTTTCCTGTTTCCCGTCTCCCCATGCTACACGCACCGAAACCTCCGGGGAATCGAGGCCGTAGCGGGCTGTACTCCCTGGGCGGTCTGTGACGAATTCTTCGGCCCGCACGTTCCGAAGATCCGCAAGCAGCTTATCAACTTTGGCCCGGTCCAAGACCCCGTTTTCCGCGGATACCTTCTTCCATTCATCCTCTTTCTTTTCCAAGACCCACTGGTTGTCCGAGGTATGAATTTCAAGCCGTTTGGCGTCGAACGAGGCGAAATCGAACAGGGCGCCGTTCCTGAAGTCCTTGACGGGCTTCTTTAGCTGGTTGACAAAGGTATCAAAGACGGTGAAGACTGGTCCCGCGCCGCGCCTCATGGCGTAATAGCGATTTTCTTCCGACTTTTTACCGATCCACAATTCCTGGATTTCATTCCCTTGCGTGAGCAGGACTCGAGTGGAGGGCTTCACCAATCCGTATCGGGCTCGCTGGCGGGCGCTTTCTTCGACCACGCTCTGCATTTCCGCACTTTCAATTGAATTCACCAGGCTTTGCACCGCAAATTTGTCCGTCCTTACGGCGGGCGGCAGCACCACTTGCCAGTCGCCATCCGGGCTCTTCTCAAAGTTGAGCTCGCCGGGCGGGCTGGAGATTCGCACCTTCGTGATTTTGGCGCGGTCGAGCGCGAGAACTTTGCGGTCGCGTAGGTCGAACAGGGACTTGGTCAGAGAAGACTTCAGGTGGCTAGGCATTTTGAGGACTTGGGAGTTGTCTCCCGTCCGAATGTAGTACCCGTCACCGGTGGGGGTCTGTGAGCCGATATGGAGGACGAAATTCTTCGATCCGTCGGAAGCTTCCAGAGATTCCTCCGGAGTTTCAAGCCCGTATTCCTCGAGCGAAGTGGGTTCCGGATCGATGACTTCGTCGGCCGGCAGGTCACCCAAAGAGGTCAGCAAACCGGAAATCGCGAAAGAGTCGGCCGGGAGTTCGAGCGGGGCCACGATCTTCCATTTTTCGCCATTGCGTTGGCAGCGTATGGATTCACCCACCCGGGGGCTCAATTGAACCGACTGAATCTGATCCTCTTCGAGGGTCCAGAGCTTCAGGTCCTCTTCGGCTTCTTTTTCCTCTTGCTTCTTTTTGTCCCAAAGGTAAGCTGCCGAAGCCACCAGGAGGAAAATCAGGAAAGCCAGGCTCGTATTGCGGTTTTTCCTCTTCATAGCCGTATGAACCAGACAACGAACCCGGCTCCCAGGATGCAGATCGGCATCAGAAAGAGGGTCAGGCGGATGTATCCCATCTGAGCCTCGTTGAGGTCCAGCCGCTGCGTGTCCGGCGGCTTGGGTCGGATGGAGATCAGATCCTCATCCCGGGAAAGCCAATTCACCACGTTCAGGAACAGGTCACGATTGCCGCCGAAATTGATAATGGAGTTAGTGGCAAAGGTCGATGTTCCCATGACCACAAACCGGCCTTCGGATTTCGCCTTCGCTTGTTCGGAGGTTTCGGACTTTCCGTTTCCTCCCGGGTCTTTGTTGCCCGACTGCGGGTTCTCGATAGTGCCGGCCACGCCCAGCGTGAAGGGTCCCGGCGTGGCCTCGCCTTCGCGGATCCGGATCGGCTGGCCCGGCCTGGGGTTTGCGGCTGCCAGGCTCTGTTCGGAGCTCTTAAACAGGGGTTCAACGCGAATCCCCTCCTTGCCGTCGCTCACGATCTCCAGGGTACGGGTCGAGGGGAACAACGTGGCCACGTTCTGCAAATCCCGAACGATCACATGGGATTCGTACCTCTGCACGAGAGGCATCAACTCATCGGCTCCGAACAACCTCGCCACGGGGTTGGGATCTACCACAAGGGTGTCCTGCACCGTGACCTTCCAATCTTCCAGAAGGCCCGTAAGGCTCGGAATCTTTCGCGGGTCGAGCATAAACAGCCCCCGTCCACCCTTTTCAATATAGGACCGGATGGCTTCGATCTCGCCCTGCAGATAGTCGTTCTTGGGGCCGGCAACGATAACGAGGGTGCAATCTTCCGGCACCTTCATCTGTTTCCCCTCCAAGAGGGAAATGGACCTGACCTTGTAGTTCCCATTTTCCAGCAGGTCCTTGACCCGGCTGAATCCGTTGCGTCTGCTCTCCTCGATGTCCCTTTCTCCGTGTGCCTTCAGGAAGCAAACCGTCCGTTCGCCTCCTTTCAGAAGCTGAATCAGGGTGTTGGTAATCGCTTCTTCGGTTGTATCCGAGGCTTCCTGTTGGCGGTCCCCCATCTTGACCACCAATGTCCCGTATCTTTCAACGTCCATCTGCTGGGCTAGAGCAGGCTTCTTGTCCGGGTTGATCGAGTGAGTGGTTACGCGAGGGGAGATCGAGGCGTAGATGTCCAGCAACTGTTTGTGTCGAGGAAAGTTCTGTTCGCGATCAAAGACGTACAGGTCCACGTTCCGGTCTTCCTGTTCGAGGTTTTCAAGGACCCTTTCGGTTTGTAAAGAAAGGCTATATTGCTGGCTCGGGGTCAGGTCCAGCCGTTGATTATTCCGATGCGTGAACCAATTGATCACCACCAAAATGGCGAGTGCCAACAGGATATAAGCTCCCGTACTGAGCTTATCGAGCGCCCTTCCCACTGTTTTCAAAATTACCTTCACCATACCTTAAGGTCTCCCCTTGGCGTTTTCCATCGAGCGGGCCGTCAAAAATAGGCCCAGCGTAATGAAGGAAAGATAGTAAACGCAGTCACTCAAGTCGAGCACACCCTTGGTGAAGTTTTCCAGATGCGTAGTGACAGCTAAATAGGAAGCCACCCGGCTGAAAGTGCCGCTGGAATAAACGGTGGTCCAATTCAATACCCAAAGGAGAAGGAACATTCCGAACGTCAGGCTGCCGGCAATGATCTGATTCCGGGTGAACGTAGAGAAAAGCATCCCCAGAGAGATCAGCGTGGCCCCGAAAAAGATCAAGCCCAGCAATCCGGAAAGCATAGGTTTCAAATTCGGATTCCCGAAGGCGAACAGGATCGAAAAATAAAGAAATACCAATCCCACCACGCCGCCATAAAGCGTGAGGGCTCCCAAGAACTTGCCCAGCAGCACCTCCCAGTCACTGACCGGTGAGGTGAGCAAAAGTTCGAGCGTGCCTGTTTTTCTCTCTTCCGCATAAAGCCTCATCGTCAGCATGGGCGTCAGAAAGAGGCTGGTCACCGCCACGTTCATCAAGAGGGGGCTGAAAATCATCTCGTTGATGTTCATACTCGGGGGGCCGCCGAAACGCGCGGCTTGCATCGCGTTGGTGATGAAATGCGCCACCAGACTGTAGAAAAAGAAGCCGAAGATGATGGCAAAGATGGCGAGGAAGATATACCCAATGGGAGAACTAAAATAACTTTCCAGTTCTTTGCGGGCAAGGGTCAGGATGTTTCTCATTGGAAAGACTCCTCCCGGGGAACGTTGGGAACTTCGGCATCCTCTCTTTTTTCCTCGGCGCTTTCCTCGGAGGCCGTAAGCTTGAGGAAGACGTCTTCCAAGCTCATGCCGACCAGATGCATTTCCAGAAGACCCCAGCCGGACTCGACAATCCTCCGCGCCAGTTCCCGACGGATGTCCCGGCCTTTCTCCGAGCTGACTTCGATCGCCACCCTGCCGTTTACCCGTTCCTTCTCTTCGACCTCGTGAATCCCCTCCAGGGACTTGAGCCTTTCAACAATTTGCGGCCCCGGGCCTTCGACGAGCAATCGGACCGTTTGGAACCCTTTCAGACGAACGGTGAGGTTCTGTGGCGTGTCCACGGCAACGAGTCTGCCGTCATTGATGATGATGACCCGCTGGCAGGTCTGTTCCACTTCAGGAAGGATGTGGGTGCTGAGGATGACGGTGTGACCGCCCGCAAGACTGCGGATCAGTTGGCGTGTTTCGAGAATCTGTTTGGGATCAAGGCCGGCGGTGGGTTCATCGAGAATCAGCACCTCGGGTGAATTGACCAGAGCCTGGGCCAGTCCCACCCGCTGGCGAAAACCCTTCGAAAGCTTGCCGATTAGTCTCTCGCGGACCTCTCCCAGGGCGCACCTTTCGATCACTTCCTGAACTTTGCCTTCCAGTTGCTTGCGGGGAATCCCCTTCAGGCGGCCTACAAATTGTACATAGCTGGAAACCCGCATTTCCGGATAAACCGGGGGACTCTCGGGAAGATACCCGATCCGCCGCTTGGCTTCGATGGGGTCTTCGGTGATGTCGAAGCCTCCGATCAAAGCGCGGCCCTTGCTGGGGTTTAGGTAACCTGTCAGCAGACGCATCGTGGTGGTTTTGCCGGCGCCGTTCGGCCCCAGCAGGCCCAGAATCTCTCCCTTGTCCACCGTAAAACTGATGTCGGATACCGCCTGTGTGGGTCCGAAGCGTTTACTCAGATGAATGGCTTCAATCATGGAACGTCTAACCTCGTCGTGTCTCTCACCGTACCCACATCCCTTCCAGGGGACGTGCCCCGGAAGCGTGGATGTCGATTCAGAGAAAACAGTATAGCGAAACAGGCCCGCCACGCCAAGAGGGATCGATAGCGGCGCTTCGGGCAGACCTCAGGACGATGAAGTTTAGGATTGGATCCAGGATAACCCCAGCTACTGCTTCATCAAGCGAGCCAATCGGTCTTCCAGGATCACATCAGGGCTGAAATTTTCCATCATGAGGGCCCGTTCGGTTCCCGGCTCAAGCGCGGCTCGCGGAATCAGCCCCACCAATTCGCTTCCCGCAACCCGGACCCGGTGAATCCCGGCCTCGCTCTCGACCGCCTCAAATAGGGTTCGCAGGGGAGTCTGTTGATAGTCGGTGATATTGACTGACACCTGCGCCCTGTCGGGGGACTTGAGCAGGACTCCCATCGCCTTTACGCCCGGCAGCCCCCCTCTTGCGTGGCGAATCTTTTTGGCAATCGCCTTGGCGATAGCCACGTCTGAGGTGTTCAGGTTCACATTGAACGCGATCAGGAATGGTCGTACCCCCACGGCCGTCGCCCCTGCGGTGGGGTGGAGCTGCGAGCCGCCGAAGTCCGGCCGCCTTGCCGGGTCGCACCTCACCGCCTCCAGCAGAGATTCAAACTGGCCGCGCCGCACTCTTTCCAATCTCTCCGATTCGGGCGTCCGGGCCGCAGCTCCGTAAAGATAAACCGGCACCCGGAAACGCCGGGCGATCTGTTTCCCTACCTGTTCGGCGATTTCGGCACAGTCGGCGAGGGTGACTCCTTGGATCGGTACAAACGGCACCACATCTGCCGCCCCAATGCGGGGATGAATCCCCTTATGGTGAGTGAGGTCGATCAGTTCGACGGCTTCACCTACGCCACGCAAGGCGGCTTCTCCAACAGACCCTCTGCTTCCGACAAACGTTATGACAGAGCGGTTGTGGTCTGGATCCGAATGGAGGTCGAGAACGTGCACGTCCGGGCCATCCCGGATCGCCTGGACGATCTTCTCCACCTTGGCGTGGTCACGGCCTTCGCTAAAATTGGGAATACATTCTACGAGAGTTTTCATGGGATGAAATTGCGTTCTAAGGCGAGGCCTCTCCCGTCTCAGGAGGAATCCGCAGATCCAGGTCTTTGGCCAGCACGCATTGGAGCCTTCTGCCCATTTCCACGCTGCCATCGGCCAGGCCGGCCTGAGCGATCTGGACGGCTGGAGTCTCTTCCAGCCCCATCCCTTCCTTTAAGGATAACCAGCAAGCTCCCGAGGCCAAATGAAGAACCTGATTCAGCGTCTCCCATTCAACCCGATCGGTGCGTTCGGCTTTCGTGCCGGAAAAACTTAAATCAGGTTCCAGGTCCAGCAAATCCCGCCCGATGACTACCGGCGCTTTGAGTTCATTTTGCACCACCAGGAGATTGATTCTTTCGCCGAATAGAATTCTTTCATCGTATCCCAACCACCCCAGACCCGCCGGCAACCCTTGCAACTTGACGCGTCGCTGCACTCCGTGAACCCATCGACACAGCGTTTCGTTTTGAGGAAAAAGCTCGAGTATCAAGCGATCGATGCGGTACAAGTCCGCAGGATCCCCCGAAAGAGCCATCCACCCGACGAGCCGGGTTCCCTCCCGGCGAAGCGGGCGAAGATAGGCGGAGATGTAATCGGGAAACCCGTAAGCCTCTTTTACCCTCGCTTGCTCAAAAGCAACTTTGCGAAGATTATTTCCGAATTCGAACACCACGGCTCCCAGCTTTTGCAGCTCGAGCATTCCTTGCACATGTCGAGCGATGGATGCGTGCGCCTGCTTCAGAGCCTCGGATGGGTCTCGGGCCCGCAACTCCTCGGCCTGGTGCATAGTGAGCCCACAGGGCAGGTAGTGGTGCATCGGGTCATTGACGCCGGTCCGATCGGTAAGCAGGTCGGGGAGAATGCCGCGACGTGCCATCTCGGGTATGACCTCGGCTCCATTTCCGATTAGTCCCACCGATGTAGGTTGTTGCTTGCGGAGAGCGTTTTTCAGAATGCGGAGGGCTTCTTCGAGTTGACTGACACAAAAATCGCAGGTTCCGGCGCGAATGTGCTGTTTGATCCTACCCGCATCAGGTTCGATACCGAGAAATACGGCTCCCTGGAGTGTGGCCGCCAGAGCCAAGGTTCCTCCGCGTGGGCCCATGCCACTCGAGACGATCCATTTCCCCTCCATCTCTCCGGAAAAGTGTCTGTTGGCCACGGCCGCAAATGTTTCATAGGCCGTCTGAAGAGGACTCTGAATTCCCAGATCAAACCAGTTGCCGGCCCGGCCCGGTATGTGATTGCGATGGGTCAATCCCTGGAGTTTGGTTTTGGGTGCACGGATTGACTCCACCTGTAACACGCGAGGGGCCCACGGGTGGGTCTGAACGACCCCGGCCGGCTCACCGGACTGAACCAAGAGCGTCTCCGCCTCTCCTAGCTCTTTAAGCGTCGCCACGATGACTTTATAGGATTCCCAATTTGGAGACCCCATACTTTTACCGTAATCACTCCGCGAGTCGAGGGCTACCGTTTCGTCGAGGCTGTTCATGAACATGCGGAGGGCCGCCTCTTGTGGCCATCCCTGGCATTGAAGTTCCCGGCCGCGAGGCGCGCGGATCGTGCCGGGAGGTCTCTGGGTCACAGGGTCGTTGAAAGCATTCGCTGAGGAGGGGTTACTCATGAACCGTCCGGCGCGCTTTTCCGCCGTCTTTCAGGACCGCATTGGACAGGAGCGTGTAATACTTTTTCGGCAGTGAATGAGGGCGGCCCGAGCGATCGGTTACAATGTGGACGGTCTCGCCCGTAGTGATCAATTCGCTGCCGTCCTGCCGGTAGATTTCATAACCAAACGCCAGCAGGCGCGTCCGACAAGCTTTCAGGCAAGTCCGAAGCAGGAGGTTCTCATCATAGGTGGAGGGTGCGTGATAGCGGCACTTCACCTCTGCGACCCCGATAAAAAGCCCGTCGTTTTGCTCCATGTCCTTGTAAGTAAATCCCACCTTGCGGCAGAAGTCCGTGCGCCCCATCTCGAACCAGACCAGGTAATTGGCGTAGTACACAATCCCCATCTGGTCGGTTTCAGAGTATCGGACTCGTATAGGAGTCTGGCTCCAGAGAGTTTGCTCGGCCACGCTCGGGATCACTCCATGGCCGGGTAGCCCCGAACCGGGTACCAGGGTCGCGGATACTTGCGGCCGGCGGGCTCCCACATTCGGATGTAGGTATAGATTTGAGCACGGTGATGAGCCTCGTGAGCAATCGCGTAAAGCAGCAGGTGGCGGACTGTCATTTTCGGTCCACCCGGGAAACCGACTTCCCGTGTGAGGTCCTCGTCCCTCAGGCCTCTCATATATTCGCGGGAATGACGGTGGATGTGCCGAATCGCTTCCATGACTTGTTTTCGGGTCCGGAGAGTTCTGGGCAGGGCCCAAGGGGGCTTTCGGCGCTCCAGCATATTGCAGAAGTAGTAAGACTCGGCGCGCAATGTGTGCCGGATCAGATCCGCCAAGGTGTGCATCCGAGGCTTGGGTCGGAAGCTGAAAGCCGACTCAGGGAGGGTACGGAGGGACCGCTCCAGCCCCGTATGAAGAGCCCTCCAGTGGGCCAGAATATCGTGCATCTGTTGCCGGGAGGCGGGAACCTTGGTTCGTTTCATAGAAGAAAGCCCAAGTCAGGGAATTTTTCAGGGAACGTTCTTGACGATGAAATCGATAATGTCCCGGGTGCTGGCACCGGGTTGAAAAATCTCCGCCACGCCCCCTTGCTTGAGCGGAGGAATATCCTCGTCGGGAACAATGCCGCCGACAACGATCATAACCTCGTCCAGACCTTTCTCGCGGGCCAGCTCCACAATCCGCGGAAGTATCGTGTTATGGGCGCCGGAGAGTATCGAAACTCCGATCACGTCCACGTCTTCCTGAAGGGCGGCATTCACAATCTGCTCGGGAGTTTGCCGTAAACCGGTGTAGATGACCTCCATGCCCGCATCGCGCAGGGCACGCGCGATGATCTTTGCGCCGCGGTCATGCCCGTCCAGACCCGGCTTGGCCACCAAGACGCGGATCTTACTGCCTGCCATGTTTTCCCCCGTGTCCCACATTCCTCGCTTCGCTCAAAATGACCAGGGAAGCACTTTTTCAGCGCCCGGCGAAGGTAAAGGTCCGGGCTGAAGGCTTTAGCGAGCGGTGTCCGGCACTAGCGAAAGGCGGGTTCCTCGTAGGTCCCGAAGATCCGTCTTAGCGTGTCGCACATCTCCCCCAGGGTCACATAGGCGCGCACGCAATCGAGCAGGTATGACATCAGATTTTCATTACCCTGCGCGGCGCCCGAAAGAGCCTGAAGGCTCGATTGGACTTGCCGTTGGTCCCGGGTTTCCCGCAATTTTTGGAGCCGGGCTCGCTGGTGTCCCACCGCCTCCTCATTGATGACCAGAAGGTCTATCGGCCGTTGTGGCTCCTGATCCGCGAAGGCATTGACACCGACAATCAGCTTCTCTTGGGCTTCAACCGCCCTCTGGTAAGCATAAGCGGCCTCATGGATTTCTCGTTGCGGGAATCCCTTTTCGACGGCTTCTACCATACCTCCCAGAGCGTCAATGCGGTCGAAGTATTCCAGGCAGCCGCGCTCCATTTCCAGGGTCAATTTTTCCAGGAAATAGGAGCCGCCCAGAGGGTCGGCTGTGTCCACGATGCCGGTTTCGTGGGCCAGAATTTGCTGCGTGCGTAACGCCAGCGTGGCCGCTTCCTCGGTGGGCAAGGCCCAGGCTTCATCCAGCGAATTGGTGTGGAGGGATTGCGACCCACCCAGTACCGCTCCCAGGGCCTGAATCGCCGTGCGCATGACGTTGTTGTAGGGCTGCTGGGCGGTAAGCGAACAGCCCGCCGTTTGCGTATGGAAGCGGCAGAGCCAGGAACGGGGATTTTTCGCGCCGAAGCGGTCCCGCATCACCTTGGCCCAAACTTTGCGTGCCGCACGATATTTGGCGATTTCCTCGAACAGGTCGTTGTGGGCGTTGAAGAAAAAACTCAAGCGCGGGGCGAAATCGTCCACCCCAAGCCCGCGGTCCATGCACCCTTCGACGTACTCGATGCCGTCGCGCAGCGTGAAGGCCAACTCCTGGAGGGCCGTCGAACCCGCCTCGCGGATGTGATAGCCGCTGATCGAAATCGTATTCCATCGCGGCGTGTGGCGGCTGCCGAACTCGATCGTATCCACCACCAGCCGCATCGAGGGCTTCGGGGGGAAGATGTATTCCTTCTGTGCGATGTATTCCTTCAGGATGTCATTCTGAGTCGTACCGGAGATTTTCTCCCAATCGATTCCCCGCTTCTCGACCGCCACCAGATACATGGCCCAGATCATGGCCGCCGGGGAGTTGATGGTCATCGAAGTCGTCACCCGATCCAGCGGCAGCCCGGCCAGCAGGGTTTCCATATCCGCCAGAGAGGAGATCGAAACCCCGCATTTGCCGACCTCGCCCTCGGAGAGGGCATGGTCGGCGTCGTAGCCCATCAGCGTGGGCAGATCAAAGGCAATCGAGAGTCCTGTTTGGCCCTGGTCCAGCAAGTAGTGGAGCCTCCGGTTCGTCTCTTCCGGAGAACCGTAGCCGCTGAACTGGCGCATGGTCCAGAGCCTGTCCCGGTACATGCCCGCGTGCAGGCCCCGAGTGTAGGGGAATTCGCCCGGACGTCCCAGCTCCACAGCCGGCTCGAAGCCGTCAAGGTCATCCCCCGTGTAGATTTCCCGGATGGGGACCCCGGAAACCGTCGTGAAATTCTCCGGGGGATAGGAAACTCGGCCGGAAGCCTGATCCCGCGCTTCCGTCGCAATCGGCCCTTCGTTATGGCCTCGCCCCGACGAGCTAGATCGGGTGGAACCAGCAGAACTCATTGTCTCTCCCAGTGTTTCTAAAAGCTCACCTGTGGCGCATGATAATCCAGCGCCGGAAAGCAAGTCAATCTAGGGAGGCTCTTCACCCAAAGCTTGGGAAGGTTATTCAGCGTTAGGCTATTTGAACCGCATTACTCCCGTGAACCGGGGATATTCGGGGTCCGAGCCAGCTTGCCGGTGCGGGCATCGGAGACCTGGATGTTGTTTTCCTCGAGCGTGGTCCCCGTGGCCTGATGAAGTTCTGTCAGCGCCTTGGCATAGGTGGCGCGGGATTCATTGAGGTTTAACCTCGCCGCGTCCAGGTCGCGTTGCGCCTGAATCACCAAGAAAACGGTGGACTCACCCAGCTTGTACTTTATCTGTTCCGCATCGAGGGTCTTCTCCGACAGCACTACGGCCTTTTCAGCAGCTTGAATCTGCGCCTTGGCCTGGGTCAGCGCGATGATCGCGTTGCGCACTTCTTGTTCAATCTGATTCCGATTTCTCTGTATGGAGACCTTGATCTGCCGTTGATCCAGCAGAGCCCGGGCATGGTCGGCCTGAGCTGACCGGTTTCGGATAGGAATCTGCAGTGAGACTCCAAAGGAATAGTCGGGAAAGTCGCCATGGAAAGCCTGGGTCAGTGCCTGGCCTACTCCACCCGGCTCCACTCCTATAGGGGCCGTCAAGGGACTACTATTCGGTGGACGAATCAGTCTATTTCCCGAGAGACCCGCGCCGCTATAAGAAGCAAAAAGGTCCAGGTTCGGCAACAGGGAGTTGCGGGTGGATTTCACCACGATCTGCTGGTTCCTCAGCCTGATCTCATCGACTGCCACCTCGGGGCGATTCGTCAAGGCCAATTGAAGAGCCTGGTTGAGTTGCGGAATATCGGCTTCATGCGGAATCGGCAAGGTATTCGTCGGTTGGATGCGGGCCTTCGCCAACTCGGGGTCTATAATTCGAGAGATAGCATTCTTGATCCGGTTTTCTTGCTGCTGCAAGTCTGTTTGGGCTGTAATGAGGTCACGTTGGCGGTTGGCGACCTCGGACTCTGCCCGAACCACCTCAATGGGGGCCAGAGTGCCGATTTCGACCTGGATTTTATTGTCTCGCAAAGTTCTTCGCGCCAACTCCAGCGACTGTTCAGCCACCTTCACGTTATCCTGGAAGAAAATCAGGTCCCAATAGAGATCCAGGACTTCTGAAATCGTGTTCATGACCTGTTGGCGGAAGTTCTGGTCTGCTGCGCGCAAGTTGTTCTTTGCCACCCGAAGGAAACGTGCATTGGCGCGATAACCGAATCCGTTGAGGAGCGGTTGATTGAAGCCAATGAAAAAGGAAGCATCGACGGAGGGATTGAAAACGTTGGTCAAAGAATTTGTGGACTGGCGGCTTCCACTGACGCCGATAGCATAGCTGGAGCCCGTCATAAATCTCTGGCCGTAAAAGCTGTTATAGGTCGTCGTCTGATTGACCACCGCGGGGACTCCGGTAATGAAGGTGATACCCAAAGGTGTCTCCCGTCGATCCCAGCCCCAAGTGAATCCGACGACAGGGTCGAAACTGCCGATGGACCCGATGTTGGTCGCTCCGCCACCTCCGAAAGCCCCTCCTCCTCGGGGCCCTCCACCCGCTGCGGCAGACCCAACTCCACCCCCGATGGCCCCGGCAAACAAGCCGGTGGGCGTCTGCGCGCCCGTAAAGCCCCGACCCGCTTGCCCGGACTTTGTTCTTAGGACATCGGTCTGGGCAAACGCAAGCGTGAAGCGCTCGACCGCAATATCCAGATTGTTTTCAAGTGCCAAGGCGATCAGGTCTTCGGCCGAAATGCGAAGGGTTCCGTCCTGGATCAACAGATGAAGACGGTCCGAACTGCTCAGGCGGGACGCTTCCACGTACCGAGGAAAGTAGGGTGCGAACAGGTTGGGGAACGAATTGAAACGAGTGTAATCAGGCATTTCTCCGCTTGCATGTGCGGGAATGAAAAGCCCCATGAGGATCAAAAGTGAACCAAGAAAAAATCGCCCGGGCCATTGCATAGTCGTTATCCTTTCCTTTTTGGCTTGATGGCACATCCAAACCCTGTAATCCTAATACTAATAGACGTAATTACTTCGATACGGGTTTCACAAGGTGCCGAACGGACGGCAAACCGCGGCCGGAATTACGTCGTCATGCTGAGGTCCATTGGAAAGTCTAACATACATAGGCGATGAGCCACCTGACACTCCTCGCACGGTGGCCGGGTGATGGCTTAAGAGGGGCCATGCAAGGTGAAGATTTAGAATGCGTAATTTCCGGCTGGTTGTGGCCTATGACGGGACGGATTTTCACGGCTGGCAAAGGCAGCCGGATGCATCGACCGTTCAAGGCCTACTCACGCAGGCCCTGGAAGACATCCTGGACGAAAAGGTCCAACTGTACGGCTCCGGGCGCACCGATGCGGGAGCGCATGCCCTGGCCCAGGTAGCGAATTTCAAGACCGGCAGCAAACTTCCTTGCGAGAATCTCTGTAAAGCGTTAAACGACCGCCTGCCTCCCTCGGTCCGCGTCCGCAAATCCGCCGAAGTGCCTGCGGACTTCCATGCCCGCTATCATGTACGCCAAAAAACCTATCAATACCGAATCTGGAGAGATAAGCTCTGCCCTCCGTTTCTCTGGCGGTACGTATATCATCACAGTCATCCTTTGGACCTTGAAACCATGCGCCGTGCCGCCAAGTTTTTGGAAGGGGAATTTGATTTCACCTCTTTCGCCGGCTCAGAGGGTCGAAACCAGCAGAGTGGAGCGCCAGCCAACCGGCAGGAGCGTTCCCGGATACGGAGAATCTTCGTTTCTCGCTTTGTGATACGCCCAGCTTCGTCGATGCTGATTTATCAGGTTACCGGCAGCGGATTCCTGCACCACATGGTAAGAAACATCGTAGGAACGCTGCTGGAGGTGGGGCGGGGAAGGATGAGGGCCGAGGACATTCCGCGGATATTGGCGGCCCGCGATCGTCCCCGAGCCGGCCCCACGGTGCCCGCGAAAGGACTGGTGCTGGTCCGGGTGGACTACTGAACCCCAAAGGTCCATTGGGTAATCGAGCCGAAATCGCGGGCTATCTCGCCTACAGAAATGGCCCAACCTCGGTTACAATGAGCAAGGAGCAAGGAATTATAATTCCGCCTGGATGGAGGCGACCCCAAGAGGACTGAGAGTGAGTGAAATTACCTTCCGAACGAAGAAGCCCGGCCAACGGGCCTGCGATGTAAAAAACGCAAAAGGCAAATTATGCTGTGGCCACTTGAAACGGTGGTACACCTACGGAGAAGACCTGACCCAACAGGTAGGCAAAGACGCGGAGATTTATCGCTGCGAACGTTGCCGGAGCCTTTATCAGGCCGATCCTGCCGATGATTCTACCGCCGGCAGCCGATACGATTTGAGGAAGGTCAATCTGTTTGGAGGATTTCTGCGAAGGCAGGAATAGGTAATTCGGCCTGCGGCAACCGGCAGGGCAGAGCACTCTCGAGTAAGCTTAGGGGCGGGATCCCAGAAATGGCTTCATCAGGTCTTCCAAGACGGCCCTCTCGTTTGGGGTCAAGGGGAGCAGCGGAGACCGCGGTGGCCCTCCACCGAAACCGAGCAGCTCCGTGGCGGCCTTTATCCCCGCGACGCCGAAGGGGACGTTGATCTTCTCCTGCAAGTCCGTCATCTGCCGCTGAATTTGCCGGGCCCGGTCCCGCTGTTTCTGGCGGAAAGTTTCCACCAAGCTCAGGCAGAGTTCCGGGGCAAAATTGGCCACTCCCAAAATTCCTCCCGCCGCCCCCCACTGCAAACCCCGCAGCATCAGAGGAGGAGATCCCAGAAGAACACGAAACCCCGGCCTCACATGCCGGAGGATGGCCCGGACAAAGGTTGCATCCCCGGAGCTTTCCTTGATACCCACGATATTGGGATGCTGCGAAAGCGCTCCAATGGCCTTCGGGTCCATCTTGATGCCCGTAAACTGCGGGATCGAGTAGATGGCCACCGGGGACGACACGCCCTCGGCAATGGTTTCAAAATAGGTCCGCAGGGCTTCCGAGGTCATCTTAGGCCGGAAATAATTCGGGGTAAGTATCAGCAAGCCATCCACTCCTACCCTTTCGGCTGCCCGGCTGAGTTGGAGGGTTCGTCGAGTGCTTTCCACTCCCGTCACGCCAATCAGCAATTGAGGAGGCTTTATGATCCGGCGAGCCGCCTCGAACAAGCGGAGGCGTTCGACAGGCTGCAAATACGGCATTTCTCCGGTCGAGCCGGCCACTACGAATCCTGCCAAGGGGTAACGCTGCCACTTGCGAAGGTTTTCCTGAAAGGACGGATAGAGAATGCGTCCCCTTCCATCCATGGGGGTTACGACCGGAATCATGATGCCCTGGAGCCGACTTGAAATCTTCTGGCGATCTGTCATGGTGGTCCCTCGATGAAGCTTCCGGGGCAAGGAAGGTCAGACTACAGGGCGGCGATTTTTTCCTTGACTGCCTGAACCGGTTGCCTTACGCAAGCATTCCATTCACACCGGCTGACGGGCCGGGGCCTTTTGATGCAGCCTTTGCAGGCTGGCTACCTGAGGTTTTTGAGCCCGGAGCGCCTCGATTCCGCTGACGGCCGCCGAGGCCGCCGACAGCGTTGTGATGCAGTTGACCGAATACTGCATGGCGGCCCGTCGGATCGCCTTCTCATCAAAGCGCGATTCGATTCCCAAAGGAGTATTGATGATCAGATCCACATTTCCGTTCTTGATCAAATCCACGATATTAGGACGTCCCTCGTTGACCTTGAAGACCGATTGGACCTGTAAGCCTGTGGCGCGCAACGCCTCCCCTGTGCCGCGCGTGGCGATCAAATGGAGTCCCATTTCGTTCAGTTTCCGGGCGATCGGAATCAGGCCCGGTTTATCGTTGTCGTTGACCGAGAGGAAAACGCTTCCTTGGGTTGGGAGGCGCTGCCCGGCGGCCTTCTGAGCTTTGGCGAAGGCCAAGCCGAACCCGTCGGCAGACCCCATGACCTCTCCGGTAGATTTCATCTCCGGCCCCAGAATCGTGTCCGCGCCGGGCAATTTATTGAAGGGGAAGACGGGGGATTTCACGAAGTAGTGGTGGATGGAAAGTTCCTCATCCAGGCCGAGTTGCTTGATTTTTCGCCCCAACATGAGCCGAGCAGCGAATTTGGCCAGCGGGATACCCGTTGCCTTGCTTACATAGGGAACAGTCCGGGAGGCGCGCGGGTTGACCTCCAGGACATATACCTTCCCATTTTGAATGGCGTACTGAACGTTCATCAGCCCTACCACTTGCAGTTCCCGGGCCAACCGTACCGTGTAGCTTTTCAGAGTCCGACGCGCCGCAGCAGGAATCTGAATCGAGGGCAGCACACAGGAGCTGTCACCCGAGTGTATGCCCGCCTGCTCAATGTGCTCCATGATACCGCCGATCACAACGTCCGTGCCGTCGGATAGTGCGTCCACATCCACTTCCAGGGCATTTTCCAAAAAGCGGTCAATGAGCAACGGGAGAGCGGCCCGCAACTCCAAAGCTCGATGTACATAGTCGATCAGGGTCGCCTCATCGTCGGCGATCACCATGGAACGCCCGCCCAAGACGTAAGAGGGCCGGACCAGGACCGGGTAACCGATTTTCCGGGCAATCTCCACGGCGTCGGCGGCGTTCATGGCCGTGCCGTTTTTCGGATGGGGAATATCCAACTTTTGGAGTATTTTGCCGAAACTCTCACGATCTTCCGCCCTGTGAATCGACTCCGGAGAGGTCCCCAGAATGGGAATGCCGGCCGCTTGCAGGTCACGCGCCAGGAGCAGCGGCGTCTGGCCACCGAATTGGACGATCAATCCCAAGGGCTTCTCTTCCTCCACGATGGCAACCACGTCCTCAAAGGTCAGCGGCTCGAAATAGAGCCGGTCGGAGGTGTCATAGTCGGTGGAGACGGTTTCCGGGTTGCAATTGACCATGATCGACTCATAGCCTTCTTCTTTCAGCGCGAAGGCGGCATGGCAGCAACAGTAGTCGAATTCAATACCCTGGCCGATGCGGTTCGGGCCGCTGCCCAAAATCATGACCTTCCGGCAACGGGTGGGGTCCGACTCGCTCTCGTCTTCATAGGTGGAATAGAGATAGGGGGTGTAGGACTCAAATTCAGCGGCACAGGTGTCCACCCGCTTGAAGACCGGGCGGATTCCCGCCGTCTTTCTTCGTTCGAAAAGTTCCGTTGGCGTGCTCTTCCAAATTTTCGCCAACCGGCGGTCGGAAATTCCGGTTCGCTTGGCCTCGCGGATGACACTTTCAGGAACATTATCCAGGGTAAATCGACTTAGCTCGCCCTCCATTTCCAGGATCTGTTTGAGTTGGTCCAGAAACCACGGGTCGATGTGGGTCAGCTCGGCCAGGGCTTCGACGCTATAGCCGGCCGGAATGGCATAGAAGAGATCCCATATCCTATCCGGATGCGGGACCGTCAGCCGACGGAGCATCTGGTTGGGAGAGGTAGGGGGAGAGGGAATTTTGCGCCCGGTTTCGAGCGAGCGGATTCCCTTCAGGAGGGCTTCTTTGAACGTCCGGCCGATCGCCATGACTTCTCCGACGGATTTCATTTGCGTGGTAAGAACCGGATCGGCGTCAGGAAACTTTTCCTGCGCCCACTTGGGAATTTTTACGACTACGTAATCCAGCGTGGGCTCAAAGCAGGAAGGGGTCTTCTGGGTTATGTCATTGGGAATTTCATCCAGGGTGTATCCCACCGCCAACCGCGCGGCAATCTTGGCAATGGGAAACCCCGTAGCTTTGGAAGCCAGGGCGGAGCTCCGCGAGACGCGAGGGTTCATCTCAATCACCAGCATCCGGCCGGTCCGGGGGCAGACGGCGAATTGAATATTCGACCCTCCCGTCTCCACACCGACTTGCCGGATCACGGCGAAGGAAGCGTCCCGCAGGATCTGATATTCCTTGTCGGTGAGAGTTTGCGCCGGAGCGACCGTAATGGAATCTCCCGTATGGACACCCATCGGATCGAAATTCTCAATGGAACAGATCACGACCGCGTTGTCCATCCGGTCGCGCATGACTTCCAGCTCAAACTCCTTCCATCCGATCACGGATTCTTCCACCAAGACCTCGTGGACCGGACTGGATTCCAGGCCCCCACGCACGACCTCCTCGAATTCCACCCGGTTGTAAGCAATCCCGCTGCCGGTTCCCCCCAGCGTGAAGGACGGGCGAACGATGATCGGAAACGGAATATCCCGTGCGGCTTCCAGGGCCTCTGGAATGCTCTTGACCAGCGCGCTGCGCGGACACTCCAGACCTGCTTTCTGCATGGTGTCCTTGAACCAGAGACGATCCTCGGCAATCTTTATGGCCTTTACCGATGCACCGATCAGTTGCACCCGATGCCGGTCCAGGACTCCCGCTTCGGCCAGTTCTATCGCCAGATTCAGAGCGGTCTGCCCTCCCACGGTGGGCAACAGGGCATCCGGTTTTTCCCGGCCAATGATGGCATCCAGATACTCCACCGTCAGAGGCTCGATATAGGTGCAGTCGGCAAATTCGGGGTCGGTCATGATGGTGGCCGGGTTCGAGTTCGCCAGCACCACCTCATATCCCTCGGCCCGGAGGGCCTTGCAAGCCTGCGTTCCCGAATAGTCGAATTCACAGGCCTGACCAATCACGATCGGGCCGGAGCCGATGATCAGAATTTTCCTAAGATCGTTGCGACGCGGCATTCAGTCTCTTTCGATTCCGAACAGATTTTGAGTTTGTCATGCAATCAACCCCAAAATGCTCCCAAATTTCTTGGGGTAAACAACGCAAGTTTGGCGTCTTGAGACCCAGCGTTACCGCCTGTCACCCGGAGCGAAGCGAGGGCACCCTGGGTTCGGATTTCTTGCCTTGATGCGCGCTACCTGTTCTCCCCTCGCCACCCTTTCCTCTGTTTTTCACGACCGATTACCTGGGCGCGCATCACCCAACAACCCCAAAACAGACACGGCATGAACAAACGGTCAGGGCACGGCTTCAGCCGTGTCGAACCGGGTTCGTCCCATGCGGGGCTTTAGCCCCTGAGGTGGCGGATCGAGCCTGTAGTTGCCACACGCGGAAGACCACGGATATTTGCTTGCCGAAGCTGAAACCACGTTGCCAGACAGGATATTGGAAATGCAACTCTTTCCGAATTTTATGCGCTGTTCCGCCCTTGATAAACTGCACAGCCCGCTCGAGCGAAGTATTCGCAGCGGGCGTCATCAAGATGTGAAAATGATCCGGCATGAGGACGAATGCGTGCAACCGGTATGCACCTTCCTTCCGGTAGTAAAAAAGCAGATCCGTGAAAATGTGGCAAGCAGTTTCCTTGGCAAAGACGGATCGGCTTTGCCAGGTCCGCGACGTAACGAAGTACGTTCCGACTTCTCGGGTACGGCGTTTGGGGATCACCATGACCTCAGCGGCTAAAGCAGCCTTCCTGGCTGGACTCTTAGCGGCACGGCTGAAGCCGTGCCCTGACCCCAAAGGGGCCGAATTCTCTGACTCGAGCGCCGCTTCTTTCATCCTGTCCGCCACTTCTCCATCATGTTGACAAATCGGTCGAAGAGGTAGCCGGAATCGTGGGGGCCGGGTGAAGCCTCCGGATGATACTGAACGCTAAAAAGCGGAAGCGTCCTGTGCCTTAAGCCTTCCAGCGTTTGGTCATTCAGGTTGATGTGTGTCAAAGCGATTTCGTTGGCATTCAAGGAGTCCGGATCGACGACAAAGCCGTGATTCTGCGCCGTGATCTCAATTTTCCGGGTTTCCAAGTCCATGACGGGATGATTTCCGCCGTGGTGCCCGAATTTCAGCTTGTAGGTTTTTCCGCCCAGCGCCAATCCCGTCACCTGGTGGCCGAGGCAGATTCCGAAAACAGGCAGCCGGCCTATCAACTTTCTGATATTTTGAGCGGCGTACTGCAAGGGTTCGGGGTCTCCCGGGCCGTTGGAGAGAAACACTCCGTCAGGTTTGCGAGCGAGCACGTCTTCGGCCGGGCAGTGAGCCGGGACGACGGTGAGGCGGCATCCCCTGTCCACCAACTGCCGCAGGATGTTCTGTTTGATTCCAAAATCATATGCGACGACGTGCAGCTTGGGCTCCGCCGCGTCCGTTGCCGACCAGCTCGCCTCACCGTCGGAGAAGATCTGCGCGCTCGGCTGCTTCCATTCGTAGGGAGCCTGGGTGGTCACCGCGGAGGCCAAATCACGGCCCACCATGGTGGGCGAGTCCTTGGCTTTGGACACGAGCCGGCTTTCATCCAAATCCTGCGTCGAGACAATTCCCCGCATGGAACCGAATCGGCGCAAATGCCGCACCAGAGCCCGAGTGTCAATGTGCGAGATCGCCGGAACGTTATGGGAAGCCAAAAATTCGCTCATCTCTTCGGCCGCCCGCCAGTTGCTGCTTTTTTGGCTCAATTCGCGGACAACCAGAGCCTCGGCATAGGGCCGGTCCGACTCGACGTCCAGTGGATTGGTCCCGCAGTTTCCTATATGGGGATAGGTGAGGACTACAATTTGGCCGGCGTAAGAAGGGTCCGTGAGAATTTCCTGGTAGCCGAAAAGCGAGGTGTTGAAAACCACCTCACCCGAGCGTTCTTTCGAGGCGCCGAATCCGCGGCCTCGATAGATTCGTCCGTCTTCTAAGGCGAGGATGGCCTCCATTCATGCTCCTGCATGATTTTCTGAATTTCCTCCCACTTGCTGCACGGGCACTCTCCAGCTTCACCCTGCTTTCCGGCAAGTTCCCGAGGAGGTGGAGAGTTCTTCCATAACGGTTGCAACGGCGGAGCCTATTGGACGGAACCCCAGACGTGAAAGGGCCAGTAGCGAAATACTGCTTTCCCGAAAATAGAAGCTCCCTCCAGGGTTCCCCACTGGCGACTATCATGGGAGGATTCCCGACGATCCCCTAAAACGTAGTAGTGCCCCGGCGGGACGAATACGGGACGATAGCTTTTCGGGTCCAAAAGTCGGGGGGGGAGATAAGATTCTTCCAACGGCTGATTATTGATAAAGACCTTCCCTCGTCGGATTTCCACCCACTCGCCCGGAAGCCCGACCACTCGTTTGATGAAAGACCTGGAGGAATCCCTCGGAAAATAAAAGACGACAATGTCTCCCCGAGAAATAGGAGTGAATTTGTAAACGAATTTGTTGATCAGCAACCGATGCCGCTCGTTGAGCTGCGGGGCCATGCTGGTCCCTTCTACCTGAACCGGCTGGTAAAGAAAGAAAATTACGGCGAGGGCTACCCCGACCGCAAGGATCAAATCCCGCAGCCAATAGCGGACATTCAGGAAATACGAAACGGCCTTCACAGGTCGGTGCAAGGGCTTAAACCCTTTCTCTCCTTTCCTGGGAAATTTTATACCACACGGGTCCGTCTTTTACTACCCAGGTTGCTTGTGAACCTCCGCCGCCGAATCCCTTTATTCTCGTACCGGGTTCCGGTACTCTTGCTTTTATGAAAACAGGCCGGTCCCAACCCCCTGCCAAACGAGCGATCATCATTCCTGCCTTAAATGAAGAGGAATCCATAGCGGAGGCGGTCCAGGAACTACCCCAAGACCTCTTTGACCAGATTCTTGTAGTGGACAACGGAAGTCAGGATGGAACGGCCGCCCGAGCCCGCCACGCCGGCGCCCAGGTGATCGTAGAGCCTCGTCGTGGCTATGGCCAAGCTTGCTGGAGGGGAATTCTCTCCCTGGAGAGCGATATTGAGACGCTCGTTTTCATGGATGGAGACTTGAGCGACGAGCCCCGGGATGCCCGCCGATTGATAGAGACCCTCGAAAACGGAGGCTATGATTTGGTAGTGGGTTCGCGGAGATTGGGAAAAGTGGAACCCGGAGCCTTGGCGCCCTGGCAGCGCTTTGGAAACTGGTTAGCCACAACCCTGATGCGGTTGTTTTGGGGTGTTCAGTACACGGATCTCGGTCCCTTCCGCGCCATCCGCATGGATGCCTTGCGAAAACTCAACTTAAGGGACCGGGGATTCGGTTGGACGGTGGAGATGCAAGCCAAGGCGGCCCGGTTGGAGATGAAAACCTGCGAAATACCGGTCCGGTATCGTTCGCGTCCTTTTGGGAAGTCCAAAATTTCCGGAAACCTGGTCGCGAGCTTCCGGGCGGGAGTCAAGATACTCTGGACCCTGTTTATTTGCGCCTTCGGGAGGGAAAGAACGGTCGTTCAAAGCTCACCCCGAACGTGATTCCATGCGCCGCCTCATACCGGGTAAGTCCCACGATTCCCGCTACATCCCAGCGAAATCCTCCCCAAAACAGTTGGAGGCCATAGCGGGCCTGGGATCGTGATTCGGTGCCCACGGCGGCCAGTCCACGGGTGCTGACGTGGCCCTGAACTTCGGCCGCGAAGTTCACCTTCCGGTGGAGTTCATGGACAACCGCTGCCCCGTAGGTAAGCACGTCGTTCTGATCGAATAACTCCGCGGGGGATTCCAGGATACCCATGCCCACGTTACCGAAAGCGTGCAGCCGGCCCAGGTGTTTGCCGACCAGTATGGAAGACAGGACATTGGTGCTGTTGGTTCCGATGCCTTTCTTTTCATTGGAGATAGGCAGCTCGACGAGCGACACGAAGGACACGGCAGGGCGCTTTCCCTTCTCATGGAGAATGGCGATCTTGACGGCCGACACAATGTCACCGTAATCGGAAGTTCTTTCCCCGTCGAGTTGGGGCACCACCGGGGCAGGATTCTGGACCTTTACATGGAGAAAATTCTGCACCGTGCCGGCCAACTGAACCTCCACTCGGGATGAGAAGCCGGTGTGAAGGCTAATAACTCCGACCCGGGTCAGGTCTCCCTCCAATCCAGATAGGGGAAATTTGGCTCCTTTCAGGATATCGAATCCCACCTGAAGCCGCGTATGCCCCGGTTTTATGAGGTCGGCATCCTGAGTCTTAAGGGGACGCTGTTGCGCCCGGCAGACTCCACCGAAGGGGCCGGCCAGCAGTGCCATGAAGATACAGGCTGCCCTTACGTATGATTTTCCGAAGGGACGCCTTTCGGGGAGGAACGCCGTGTGCCATTCCAAATCCTGCATTCGTAGCCCTCGAAATAATTAAGAAAACGGCGTATTATCTCAAATTCAGCCTACTACACACAAGTCCGACGATTGGGGAACCGATCGCCACGTTGAAAGGCTCCCAATCCTCCGACACAGGATCCGAAGGGGGATTCTTGCTCGCCGTGCCCATTCTTGCAGGCCGTAATTTTCCTTCAGGAAACCTCCCTGCTTCCAGTGGCGTCTAATGTATAATGGAGTAAGAACTACCAGGAGGACTAAAGAGATGGGTTCAAGCAAGTGGGTGAAGGAATTGAACGGGTGGCGTTTTTTGCCGGCCCTGGTGATCTTTTTGACGCTGGGGATCGGCATCACGCTGGGCACCCTGGTTTCGCAGGGAGTCCGCGCCTCCAAGAACACCGTGGCGCCCAAGACGGCTCCCATCGCGCAGCCTTCCCCGATTCAGCTTTCCGCTTCCTTTGCGGTGGTGGCCTCCACGGTTGAACCCGCCGTGGTCAATATCAATACGGAAACCAAGGTGACGGCCACCTCGCGCCGGTTTCGCGGCGACCCGCAAGGACCGCATGAATTCTTTGAGCGCTTTTTCGGCACTCCGGAAGGGGTACCTCGCAAGCAAACCAACCTGGGCTCAGGAGTAATCGTAGATGAACAGGGTTACATCCTGACGAACCACCACGTCGTGGTTCGCAGCGGTGCTGAAGAACCAGTCGATCGCATTCGGGTTCGGCTGCACGGGAAGGATCAAGAATTCAAAGAATACGACGCGAAAGTGATCGGAACCGACCGGAGCACCGATTTGGCGGTTATCAAGGTGGACGTAGGCCGTGCTCTGCCGGCGGTGGAATTCGGTGATTCGGAGTCCATGCGGGTGGGGGATTGGGTTCTGGCCGTCGGAAGTCCCTTTGGCTTACGGTCCACGGTAACTGCCGGGATTATCAGTGCCAAAGGACGGGACATTGAACCGGGTCCGCGAGGACAATTCAAGCACTACATTCAGACCGATGCCGCCATCAACCCCGGCAATAGCGGGGGCCCTTTGGTGAACCTGGAAGGAAGGATTATCGGCATCAATACCGCTATCTTCACGAGCGGACGCGGTTATGATGGAGTGGGGTTTGCCATCCCCTCCAATACGGCTCGAAAGGTCTATAACGCCCTCATTAAAACGGGACGGGTTACCCGGGGCAGCATCGGCATTACTTTTCGAAGCGATGAGAATGAAGCTTTGCTGCGCAGTTTCGGCGCCGAGCACGGTTTCGTTGTCCAACAAGTGGAGCCCGACAGCCCAGCCGACCGGGCCGGGCTGAGGCGCGGAGATGTAATCCAGGCCATCAATGGAAAAATGATCCGGAACAGCGCTGAACTGATCAATACCATCGCCGAGACGCCCATCGGCGACACCGTGCAAATCCAGTTCTTACGGGATGAAAAGAAAGTCAAAGCAAACGTCGAAGTGGCGGACCGAACCGTCATTTTTGCTGACCTGTTGGGTACCCGCCGCGAAAAGCCAGGGGAAACTCCCAGCCCTGATCGAGGGAAACTGGGTGTAAGAGTACGAGACCTGACCTCGAATCAGGCCGAAGAACTGGCCAATCAACTCCAACTGGGTCCTGCGGCAGCCGGCGTCCTGGTGGTGGAGGTAGATCCAGATGGATTCGGTTACGAGGAACTGGGGCTGCGAAGGCAACAGGTGATCCTGGAAATCAACCGTAAAGAGATCGGCAATGTCGCCGATTTCAGGCGGGAGGAGGGTGCCTTGGCGTCCGGCCAAGATGTTTTGATTCTGATCGCGCGCCGAGGGCCGAGTGGCTTCCAGACCGCCTATCTGGCTGCCACCATGCCTTGAGGCCGACTTGGCTCGACCCAAATACGGGCACCGAAAAGTGCGGCAGCCTTGAGGGAAACTGACCTACCATGAACTGCAAGAGAAACAGGGCGATCCGCTTTGCAATCCCCCTGTTTGTCGGTGCCATCATCGGATTTCCCGGATGGGACCGACTGGGGGCGACGGTCAAGCCCGCCACCCCCAAGCTGCCTGAAAGCCGGGCACTCAACTCTTCGCAAGAAACTCCGGTCTTAACCGCCAAGCGACGGTCATCGAAGCGCCGTCGCCGATCTCGCCGCAGGTATCGCGGCCAGAGGAGGCCTGAGTCGAAGCGCATCCGCGAAATTCAGCAGGCGCTCATCAACGTCGGCTACCTGAGAGGGTCACCCACCGGAAAGTGGAGTACAGCCACCCGGGAAGCCATGAAACGCTATCAGACTGATCACGGGTTCAAGGTAACGGGCCGCCCCGAAGCCAAGAGCCTGATGAAGCTCGGGTTAGGTCCCCATCCTCTGCCGCCTGAGACGGACCCATCGCTAAATCCGTCCCCAACGACGCAGGATTCCCCCGCTGCCCGATAGTTCTCACGCCCTCCTACGATCTACAGTTCAGCTCTGGTGAGCCCGGGCGGAGAGTGACAAAATAGACAAACCGATGCCCAGGAAGCGGAAATTCCACATCCCGGTTCTGCTACTGGCCTTGACGCTGGTCGCCGGCAACCTGTGGCGATACCTGAGACAATCCGACTCACCCTCGAACTCGGCCCTCTGCGTTCGGGTTATCGATGGGGATACCTTGCAGTTGGCCGGCGGGGAGCGGGTACGTCTGATCGGCGTCGATACGCCCGAATCGGTTCACCCCAATCATCCGCAGGAATATTTTGGCAAACAAGCTGCCGCGTTTACTCGCCGTCTGACGGAAGGCAAGCAAGTGAATCTTGAATTCGGCAGTCGAGAACGCGATGCTTACGGCCGGCTGCTGGCCTACGTTTTTCTTGCGGATGGAACGTTTGTAAATTCCGAGATCATTCGTCTGGGATATGGTTTTGCCTACACCCGCTTTCCCTTCCGTTATGAAGAAGAATTCAGGCGTCTGCAACAGGAGGCGCGCAAACACCGCCGGGGATTGTGGGCCCGATGAGCCGGACAACCGTTGCCGGAGGGCTTCCGACCTGCCTGCCCGGCTTCGGGTTCGACTTGAGGAAGTCTTGCAGCGGTAAGCCTTTTGGGATCAGCGGATTCAGCGTGTGGACGTCGCCGGGGCAGGAGGATCTTTCAGAAGCTGTTCCTTACGATAGATGAGATCAACCACGTTGTAGGCGGCGATTTCAAAGTCGTGTCCGTGGGTGATCGCGTCCGTCGGGCAGGCTTCGACGCAATAGCCGCAAAAGATGCAGCGGTTGTAGTCGATGTTATAGACTTCGGCGTATCGTTCTCCGGCGCTGATTCTTTTCTCCGCGGTGTTTTCCGCCGCTTCGATGTAAATGCAACGGGAAGGGCAGGCCGCGGCGCAGAGAAAGCACCCGACGCACTTTTCCAGTCCATTTTCATCGCGGCGCAGGATATGGACGCCGCGATACCTTCCCTCGAAGTGGACCGGCTCGTCCGGGTAGTTTTCGGTCACGGTGGGCCGAAGCATTGTCTTAAACGTGACCGCAAACCCCTTGGCCAATGCGGTGGCCGACTGAACGAATTCTTGCAGGATGTTCATCATGATTCCCAATCAAGTTCAGTATAGGCAACGGAACCCAGTTCGTCAACGAGCAGATGAACTCCGCAAGGTCCTGTGGCGAGGCCTGATCAGCTCGGCGAACGCCGTACCACCCGCGTCCCGGGCGACTGGGGGAAAACGGGTTGCAGTAATCCTCTCGGCGAGGTACCCTAATAGAGTAGTGAAACCCTGAGGCGGGAGCCTGCATCGAAGTACGTAGAGGTACGGAAGGGGGACAAACTCATGAAATCAGCGGTCCAAGCCACCGCAGCTACACTTGCCATCCTGCTCTGGACAGGACTGGCCAAGGCGGAAAAAGAGTTCGTAATATCTCCCGGCACGCTTCTGGAGGTTCGTCTGACGAAGACCTTGAGCACGCTCCGAAGCAAGCCCGGGAGTCCTTTCAAAGGTAAGATCATTGAAGCCATCTTTGTGGATGGAAATGAACTGATCCCGGCAGGAACCTATGCCGAAGGTCGCGTCACCTACCTAAAGAAACCGGGCCGCGTCAAGGGAGTGGGACAGATGCGACTTCACCTGGAAAAGGTGGTGCTGTTCGACGGACGGGAAATTCCTCTGGCGGCTCCCCTGGAAGGAACCGAAGGCGCTCCGGGGGCCAAAATGAGCGACAAAGAAGGCACGATTAAAGGCCCCAGCTCGAAGACCGGTGAGTTAATCACCACCGGCGCCGTCGCGGCGACAGCAGCAACGGTCGGCGGCCTCACGGCGGGAGGCTCAGGGGCTCTTTACGGGGGCGGGCTCGCTGCCGGCGCCGTAGGTCTCCGTTCCCTTTTCAAGCGCGGTAAGCACCTGCTTCTGCCTCAAGGTACGGAGTTGGTTTTCGTCCTCGCGCGGCCGGTTAAATTGGAACTCAAAGAGGAGCCTGAATTCAAAGGTCTGATCATACCGTAGCCGTTGTCGTTCGGTGAATCCTTTGGGGCTGTACAAATCCGCCTTCTCTACCCGCTCGCATCGAGGAATGCAAGGACTACCCTCCGCTGTGTAACCCGCGAAGCTTCGGCTCCAGGTCTCGAATAATCTGTCCTCCGTGGAATCTGCCGTTCTCGATAAAGAGCTCATTCGTCCGTGACCCGGCGATGATCACCCCGGCCAGATAGATTCCCGCCACATTGCTCTCCAGCGTCTCGGGATTACACTGCGGCCGAAGCGTTTGGGGGTCCACGTTGACCCCAGCCTGCCGCAACAGGTCCACGTCGGGATGATACCCCGTTAGGGCAAACACGAAATCGTTTTCCAAGGTCAGCCGTTCGCCCTGGGCATTTTCGATCTGAACCGCCTCGGGTGTAATCGCTACTACCCGTGATTCGAAGTGCGTGCTGATGGCACCTTCTTGAATGCGGTTTTCGATATCCGGCTTCACCCAATACTTAATATCGGAAGCTAACTCGCGTCTCCGGTGGATCAGCGTCACTCGGGCTCCATGTCGATAAAGGTCCAGCGCGGCTTCGGCGGCCGAGTTGGAACCGCCGATCACGGCCACCTGCTGTTGATAGAACGCATAGGGGCCGGTGTAATAATGGGACACCTTGGGAAGGTCTTCCCCCGGAATCTCCATCCGGTTCGGTAAATCGTAATAGCCGGTTGCCACGACGACCTTGCGGCTGTGGTAATGGCGCTTCTCGCCGTGAGCGGTTTGGGTGGCGATTTGGAAGTCACCGTCGCGGCCCTGAATCGTCACGACCCGTTCGTAAAAACGAAGGGGCAGCCGAAAATGGTCTGCCACCGTGCGGTAATATTCCAAAGCGTCCTCCCGTACCGGTTTCACCCGGGCACTGGGGAAGGGAAGGTTGCCGATCTCCAGCAGTTCGCGGCTGGTAAAGAAAGTCATGTTCGGCGGGTAATGAGCCAGAGAGTTGACCAGACAACCTTTGTCCACAATCACAAACCGCAATCCGGCGCGCTGGGCCTCAATGCCGCAGGCCAAACCCGTAGGCCCGGCTCCGATGATCAACAGTTCCAGAGGTTCACTCATGAGGATGGTTTGCGCCGCATGGAATCTCTCCCGGCCCCCGGCTCAACTCATAGGGAAAAGAGAACTTTCCCGATTGCTTTTCTGAGGGTCCGAAACACCGAGTATCTGTTCAAGCTCCCTTCTGAAATCGCGAAAATCCGCTAAGGTCTGCGCGTCGGCCCGCACGACCTTCCCGTGAAATATGAATTTCTTGCCTTCCGTATCTCGGACCAGCACCCCAATCCCTTCGGGAAAACGGTAACCGGCCTCGCCGAAAATCCTCCAACCAACGGTCTCGGGGGTCAGGAGCGCTACAAAGTTCCTCTTGGAGACCCCCAAATAATTGGAAAATCTTTCATACGGAACCATCTCGAACCCGGCAGACTGAAGTTCCGCAAGGGTCTTAAGATGGTCGGGGCCTAACGTCATCAGTAGGCTTTCTATCTCCCGTTTCGGAAAAAGCGGCATCCGCCGCGCTGCCGGATTGCCCGCGCCATTACTTCCGTGCCAAGATCAACGGCGAGACCGAGGGACTCGCCAGCCGCGTTACCCTGTGAAATCCTGCGGCCTGACACCAGGATCGTATTTCTCCGAAAGTGTAGGTATCTCCCTGTTCGGTAAACATCAGCATATTCACGGCAAAGACCAACGGGAAGCGAGGACTTGCCCGCTGGTCGTCCGGGTTGATTTCAACGATGAGAAGACGGCCTCCTTTTTTGAGCGACCGGTAGCAGCGCCTCACCAGGGTTCGACTTCGCCGAACTCCCTCGGAGTGGAGGATATGTCCCAGCACCACCAGGTCGTAGCGGTTCGGGCCGAAATCGAGATCGTGCCAATCGCCGGCCAGAAATTCGTATTGACACCGGACCTCATGCCGGACGGCAAACCGCCGGGTAACCTTGAGAACCTCCGGCAGGTCGAGAGCCACGACTCGCACGGAAGGGTCCCGGATAGCGAAAGCCATGGACCATGGGGCGGCGCCGCAGGCCACATCCAGTATTTTCCAATTCCGATTTTCAGGGCCGGGCGCAATCCGCGGTGCCACTTCTTTGGCGGTCAGGAAATTCCCCGGAAAGAGCGCCTGCGCCAGCTTGGGAAAGAACCGTTTGCCCAAGTCCACCCGGTTGATCGCCCGCCGGGGTCGTCCGGTTCGGACCACCCCGGCGAGGTGCTTCCATTCGTTCCAAGGAGCCCGCAGGCGAATTACGTACTCGCCTAAATAGTCACTTTGACCCCGCACCAAATACCGGGCCGCCTCGGCTTGCAACCAATATCGCGAGCCGCTTTTTCGTAGGAACTCCTGCGCCACCAGGGCGTTCAAAAGCACACGCAAACCGCGGCGGGAGGCCCCACAGCCCTTTGCCAGGGACGGCAGCGTCTGCCGTCCCTGAGCCAGATGCGTGAAAACATCCAGTTCGACAGCCGCCACCAGGATGCTGGTCTGCGCATACATCCAAGCGGTCTCGAAAGTGCGCAGAGGAAGGACTTTGCCATGAAAATGGCCACAATTCATGTCGTTTCTGGGGTCAGGACTTCATCGAAAAGATGAACCGCCCGCAGGGGCCGCGTGACACGGCTCAAATCAAAAGACGCATCCGGTCGATTATAGCACGCGCTCAGGGTGGAGTCGGGCGACCCAGGAGTATTCCAGGCAGGTTTTGCGAAAATTAAGACTCGGCCTCCAGCGATTCGAGGATCCGTCGCAGCGCCGCGATGACTTCCTGGCGGGGAACATTGCCCTTGCGGAAACGCAGACGAAGGCTGAATTCCTTGCTGGGGGGAACATATCGGAAGAGAAAAGGTTTCCCCTTGCGCCGGGGCTGGCGTTCCTCCCGGGCTTGGTCCCGGTTGACCAAGCGAAGGGCAAAACGGCGGATCAATTGCTGCATCTTGCCTTCGTCGGGCTGCCGGGCAACCTGTAACAACATGGATTTGGAAAGAATCCCGGCTTCAATGCAAAGCGCCTTGATCCGGTCCGGAATGCTGCGCAGGGTCAGAATCTCGGTGATGGAGGAACGGCCCCGGCCGAATTTCCGGGCCAGTTCTTCATGGGTATATTGGAAATGTTCCGACAGGGCAGCCAGCCCGTCGGCCTCCTCGAAAGGCGTCAAGTCCTTTCTTTGCATGTTTTCAATCAAAGCAATCTCGAGGGTTTCGCCCTCATCAACATCCTTTTCGATGCAGGGTACCTCGCGCAAGCTGGCGGCTCGGGCGGCTCGGAAACGACGCTCACCGGAGATAATCAGATAAATTCCCGACTCCGGCAAACGGCGGACCAGGAGGGGTTCCAAGACTCCCTTTTCCTGCACGGATTCGATCAACCCGTTCAGATCGCCCGTCTCTTTGCGAGGCTGCTCGGCATTGGGCTGCAACCGTTCGATGGCGATCATCCGCCCGATGGCGGCACCGGAGCGTGCCGTCAACTCTTCTACGTAGTGCGCACTATGACGCATGCTTAGCGCCAGTGGCAATCCAACTCGCCTGGACACGGGTTATAACCTCCCCAGCAAGTTCTTGATACTCTTCTGCCCCCGAGGAATTGGGTGCGTAAGTAAATATGGTTTCCTTGTAGGCCGGGCTCTCCTCCAGCCGGACGCTCTTGCCGATGACCGTCTTGAAGACCTTGTCTCCGAACACCTTTTGAATATGTCGATGAGTGTCTCGGGCCAGGTTGGTGCGCCTATCGAACATGGTCACCAAGACGCCCAGCAACTGAAGCTCCGGATTGGGCCGGGCACGAATCCTCTCGATGGTATCCAGTAGATCGTCGGTACCTTCCAGGGCGTAATAGGCTGACTGAATGGGAATGAGCAGGTGCGTGGAGGCGACCAGCGCATTCACCGTCATGATGCTCAAAGAGGGAGGGGTATCAATCACGATAAATTCATAATTCCTACGAATGGGTGCCAGTGCATCCTTCAATCGGTAGGGAGCATCGAACTGGCCGATGAGGGTGGCCTCCAGCTTGGCCAAAGCGATCTTGGCCGGCGCCAGAAAGAGGTTGGGGACCGCCGTGGGGCGTATCACCTCCTTCAGGGTGACTTGCTGTTCGGTCAGCACGTCATAAAGTGAGTCGGTAACTTCTTCGAGGGGAAGAAAAGTAATGGTGGCGTTCGCCTGGGGATCAAAGTCAACCAGGAGGACCCGGTGACCTTTGCGAGCCAGCGCTGCGGAGGAGTTGATAGCCGTGGTGGTTTTACCGACACCACCCTTTTGGTTGGCGACGGTAATGACAATGCTCACTCAGCACTCCAATGCCCATGTCGCCTACCTTCCCAAAGCAACCTGCGTTTCCCGGTCTAAGTGCCGGTATTCTACATCTTGTAGCGGCCTAAATCTTCCTCGTTCAGATTTTCGAGCCACTTGCGAACGTCTTCACTGCTCGCCTTTTCGGTAATGGTACTGGAAATTTTGGAACTTTTCAACACGGTTTCTTCCACAAAAATGGGGCAGTCCACCCGGATCGCCAACGCCAAGGCATCGCTGGGCCGGGAATCGACGGCAATGGCCTGACCTTCACAGTCGAGCCAGATCACCGCGTAGAAGGTGTCGTCCTTCAATTCGTTCACCACCACCTTTCGGACGTTGGTATCGAGTCCGACCAGAAGATTCTTGATCAGGTCATGCGTCATGGGGCGTGGCGTGTTGACCTTTTCGATCTCCAGAGCGATGGCATTGGCCTCATAGATGCCTACCCAGATAGGGAGAACCGTGTTGCCCGACGTGTCCTTAAGAACCACAATCGGCATGTTCGTCACGGGGTCCATCATCAGTCCACGAATTTTCATTTCGACTTCCATGACGTCGCCTCCCAGGGTCTCCGCCTTTCCAGGCGGGGGGATTACACGGCTTGCCTTTCTGCGGCCGGACAGATATTTCCGACCAAGCTATGGGGACCCGCCCCGGTAACCCTGACGCTCACATACCGGCCAAGAATTTTCGGGTCGCCGGAGAAGTTTACGACCCGATTCGAACTGGTGCGGCCCGTAAGCTGCCCTTCACGCCTGGGGTGGCTTTCGACTAAGACCTCGAAGGTTTTACCTACCAGAGCCTGATTGCTTTCGAGTTGGAGGGCACGTTGCCGCTCCTGAAGAATTTGGAGCCGCCGTCCCTTTTCCTCTTCGGGAAGAGGATCGCCAAGGTCCAGCGCGGACGTATGGGGACGGGGAGAGTACTTGAAGGAAAAAACCGAGTCGTAACCGACTTCGTTTAACAAGGAAAGGGTCTCTTGAAAATCCTCCAAGGTTTCTCCCGGAAACCCGACAATGATGTCGGTTGAAATGCTAATAGCACGCTTAGCGGCGCGAATGCAATGGATTTTTTCCAGATACTGCTCCCGCGTGTAGTCGCGCAACATGGCCGACAGCACCCGGTCCGAGCCCGACTGCACCGGCAGGTGGACGTGGTCACAAAGGGTCCGGTGAGTGTCGATGGCTTTCACGATTGCGGAATTGAAATCCCGAGGGTGTGAGGTGGTAAAGCGAACCCGCCGCAGGCCGGACACTTCCGCGACCCGCGACAGAAGCTCTGCGAAGCTCAAGCCGGCGGGAGAGGGGTCCCGGTACGAATTCACGTTTTGGCCCAGGAGTTGAACCTCGGTGTAGCCCGCGTCCACCAACC
Organism: Terriglobia bacterium; assembly: GCA_965222885.1. Lineage (GTDB taxonomy): Bacteria > Acidobacteriota > Terriglobia > UBA7540 > JAPUME01. Next base: position 2,166,460 of record OZ244973.1, on the reverse strand, counting down.
GGCGGCAGTCCTCGAGGACTTTTCCGGAATCTCGGCTCCGTTCCGGCCCCCGGGTCATCGGCACCACACAATAGGCACAGTGTTTGTCGCAACCTTCGATGATCGTGAGATAGGCTCGGAAGGGATGGCCCCGCTTCGTGATGTCGGTCTCGAAGCATTCTGCGGTGTCCAGCGAAAGGCCGGTTACGCGGCGGTTTCCTTGCTCGATTTGAGTCAGCAATTCAGGGAGATGGTGGTAGCTGGCCGAACCACACACCAGGTTTACCTGCGGGGCCCGGTTAAAGATATGTTTCCCCTCCTGTTGCGCCACGCATCCGAGAACCCCGATGATCTTTTGATTGCTCCGATTGCTTTTTCGAAACGCCCCCAGGCGGGAAAAAACCTTCTGGGCGGCTTTTTCGCGAATACTACAGGTATTGTAGAGGATCAGGTCGGCTTCTTCGTGGCTCCTCACCTGATGATAGCCTCGGGCCAGAAGGACTCCCGCAACCTTTTCCGAATCGTGCACATTCATTTGGCAGCCGAAGGTCTCCATGTAGAACGTTTTGCCGTTAAAACGCGCCAAGGGCCGGCTGAGGTGGTTGAAATTCTCGATTTGCACTAAGGAAGAGCTCATAGCCTGGTCCACGCCGGCTTGGTACGAAGATTCGCCGCTAAACCAAAAAACCCGCTGAACTCATTCCAGCGGGCGGGAAGCCGCCACTTGGGCGCCTTCGGAAAATCTCTTAAGACATCCCACCCGGGAGAAAGCCTTAGAGAATACATCTGGGTTCGTCCAACTAGAAATCTACCGTCCAGAGACAGAAGGTGTCAACTCCTAAAACGGAAACCTGCTCCTCTGCCATTTCCTACCCGGGGAAGAGCCCATTTCATTACTGCGGAGCGAACTTTCATCTTGCCGGCAAAGAGCCGAGAATTGACGCTCTGGATACACTATGCTAGCTTAAAGTCGGGAGGAGACCGATTCATGGGCCCATGAGGTCAGGAGTGTAGCATGCCCTTCCCGAGCGCAGGTCTGGAGGACGCCATCAACGGCGGATTTTGGCAGCTTTTTGCCGAGACGGGGGTGGTAGCCCGGATCGTGCTGGGGATTCTTCTGTTCGCGTCCATCTATTCGTGGGCGGTCATTCTTCGCAAGCTCCGCACTTTTAAGCAGGCGAAAATACAAAACCAAGCCTTCCTGCGAATCTTCCGTCAAAGCCGAAAACTCTCCGAGGTTCGAGATTCGTATCACCTCCTGCGGGACTGCCCGCTGGTTGGCGTCTTTGAAAACGGCTACCGGGAAATCGAGAATCAGGTGGTGATCTCCGAGAATCCCGGCAAGCCGCGCATCAAAAGCGTGATGGGAGTGCAGCGGGCGCTGCAGATTGCCGCCTCCTCGCAACTGACCCAATTGGAAAATCGGGTACACGGGCTGGCGACGATCGGTTCCACCACGCCTTTCATCGGCCTTTTTGGCACGGTCTGGGGCATTATCGACGCCTTTCAAGGGCTCAGTACGGGCGGGGCGGCGTCCCTGCGAAGTGTGGCGCCCGGCATCTCAGAGGCTTTGATTGCGACAGCGGCCGGACTGTTCGCAGCGATTCCGGCCGTCATCGCATACAATCAGTTTGTGCAGCGGATTAAGGAATTTGCCGCTCAAATGGACGACTTCGGCTTGGAATTCATTAACATGACGGAGCGCAATTTCACCTAAGAATGCACGGCCCCTGCGGAAAGCCGTCGTCTCTCGGGACCCAAACTATTTTTGTCTGCCGAAGAAGAACCGCTCATGGCATTCACCACCGCAAAAGGCAAAACGCAGACTGCGCTTTCCGAGATCAACGTCACGCCCTTTGTGGATGTCGTTTTGGTTCTGCTGATCATTTTTATGATCACGGCACCCATTCTTGAATCAGGCATCGAGGTGGACCTTCCCAAGACCAAGACGGTCCGGAGCGTGGCGACCGAGAGGCTGGTGGTGACGATCGATAAGAAACAGACCATCTATGTCGGCAATAATCCGATAAATATCAACAAACTGGGAGCTGACCTGCTCAAACGCACGGAGAATGCCTCCGAGACGCCGGTCTTCATCCGGGCGGACCGTTCGGTCCCCTTCGGAGCTTTCGCGCAGGTTGTCGATGCCCTGCGGGAGGCGGATTTGACCAATGTCAACATTGTAACCGAGCCGATCGCTACCTCCGGCCGGTGAGGAGTGGCATTCGAAGTTTGGAAAGGGTCATGACGAGCTCGATCAGGGTGGAAAGGGAAGCTGAGAGTTTGCGCCGACCGTTTACGGTATCGACGCTGCTTCACTTATTACTGTTTGTGGTTCTGGTCAGCGCTTCGCTGTTCAGCTTTTCCCGCGGCGTCGATTGGGGGAGCACCCTGGGAGGAGGAAAGGCCGTCCGAGTCAGCTCGATTCGGTCCTTGCAGGGGATTCCCTTGCCGCCTTCGGTTCGTGCCGCCACCAGCACCGTGGCCAATGAAACTCGGGGACTGCATAAGAGCCAACCCAAACCCAAGCCACGGCCGGCTCCTGAAACCCAGATCCCGAAATTCGACAAGGAAGTCCGTCCACCCAAATTCGAACGGATCAACCCGCGCATTCAGGAGGAAGAGCCGGAAATTCCCGATAATGCCATCCCGTTCGGAGAGGGCGGAGCCCCGGCCATCTCCTATGCACAGTTTGCAAACTCGGCGGGGCAGGGTGGATTTAGCCTGGAGGCCGAGTTCGGAGAGCGTTATGCCTGGTACGTGGATGCCGTGCGAGCCCGAATCAGCCAGAACTGGCTGTTGGCCACGATCAGCCCCAATATCCTCACTGCGCCCCGCCTCTTCGTCACCTTTGACATCCTGAGAAACGGGCAAATTACCCAGGCCAAGGTGACGCAGTCGAGTGGAATTCGGGAAGTGGATCGCTCCGGCCTGCGGGCGGTTCTAGCCTCGAGCCCTCTGGCTCCCCTCCCGAGGGCCTATTCGGGTTCTAAGGTTACCGTGGAGTTCTGGTTCGACTTTCGACGCCGTTAGGACTCCCGGCCAGGCTCCCAATCCTTCGGGAGCCTTTCGGAAGGGAGGGTATGAACGCCCTGGGTTGGGTGTCGCATGGTAGTTCGATGGCTCCCGAAAGGTCTCGTCTGGAATCTGTAATTCCAAAGCGTTCGCAGGAGATGCCCGGGCAGAAGATGAGGGGTTCGGGTACGATAGGCCTCGCACCGGAGAGTTGGTAATATGCTGAAATTGCATCGTTTTGTTTTGGCTCTTGTTTTCCTGGGTCTTACAGCGCATCCCTTCAGCGCCCAACAGGACTGGTTCCGCACCGGAATCAACCTGGGCGTCGAGAAGATACGCTTGGCCGCCACCCTTTTCGAGCCGAGGTTGGTGGACCCGGCTTTGGTTTCCGCAACCGACGTCTTCAACGCCGTTCTTTGGAATGATTTGGAAAATGCAGGTATTTTTGCAATGGTCAACCGAAGCTTCTATCCTTTGGAAACTCCAACCAAGCCGCAGGAGGTGAATTTCGAGGTATGGAATGATCCCCCTATTGAAACGCAGATGTTGGCCTTCGGTCAGAGTGAGGTCATTCGGGGAAATTTGGTCATTACGGCCCGACTCTTTGACGTTCTGTCACCTAGCAAGCCTACCGTTCTGGCCAAGCGCTACGTGGCAACACTGGATGATTCCGCAGCGCGCCGAACGGCTCACCGTTTCGCCGATGAGATCATCCTGAACCTGGGAGGAGGTATTCCCGGGATCAGTCAGACCCGCATCGCCTTTGTCAGCAAGCGCACCGGCCACGAAGAAATCATGATGATGGACTACGACGGGCATAACCAAATTCCGGTCACCCGTTACAGGTCCATGTGTTTGACTCCTCGCTGGTCCTACGACAACACCAAGTTGGCCTTCACCAGTTATGCCACGGGGGACCCGGAGATTTTCGTTCACTCCCTGGAAACGAACCGCCGTATTCCGTTTCCTTCTTATCGGGGGCTCAACACAACCCCGTCTTGGTCTCCCAAAGGGAACCGGATTGCCTTCTGTTCCAGCATGAGCGGAGATCCGGAGATCTATGTTTCCGACGCCAATGGATTCAATCTGAGGCGGCTGACCTTTTCGCGCGGGGTGGATATTTCTCCCACCTGGAATCCGAAGACGGGAAACGAAATTGCTTTTATCTCCGACCGGAGCGGCCCGCCGCAACTTTACATCATGGACAGGGACGGCTCAAACCTGCGCCGAGTCATCACGCAGGGAGGGTCCGCGACCACGCCCTCCTGGTCCCCGAACGGGCAGTTTCTTGCCTTCGCTTGGCAGGTCGGAGAGACCGGTCAATATGATATTTACGTGCTGGAAATAGCCTCGGGACGAGTCATCCAATTGACCCACGACAGCCGGCGCAATGAGCGGCCTTCCTGGGCTCCCGATGGCAGGCATATTGTGTTTGAATCCACCCGGAGCGGCTCCCGGCAGGTTTGGATCATGCTTTCCGATGGGAGTCGTCCCCAACGGCTTACATCTACCGGGCTGAACTGGAGCCCGTCATGGTCTCGATAGGCTCTAAAAAAGACTCCTACTTATTGATAGGATTAGGCTTGTTTTCTTTCCAGTGTTAGTGGTAGTATTTTGTGCCTTAATCGCCCTGGCCCTTAGGCCCTTCGGGCAGCGGAAGACCGTAATCGTAAGCACCCGGTTTATCTTTGCCGGGTGAGAAGGACCTCATTCTACTTTCTCAAGGAGGATTGAGAATGCATCCGAAGAAACGCACCGCGGCAGCGCTGATTACGCTGATTGCGACCGTGATCCTCATCGCAGCGTGCCAAAAGAAAGTTGCAGCGCCTCCCCCCCCACCGCCACCGCCACCTCCACCCCCGGCGGCCCCCACAGTCACGCTAAACGCCGACCCCACTACGATCGACCGGGGCCAGATGACAACCCTGACCTGGGAATCGGAAAATGCGACCAAGCTCGACTTGCAGCCCGGTGTGGGAAGCGTCGCGCCAAGCGGAAGCCGTCAGGTGAGTCCGCGCAATTCCACGACTTATACGCTGACGGCCACCGGCCCGGGAGGCACAGACACGGCGACCGCGCGTGTGACGGTGGTTATCCCCCCGCCCCCGCCCCCGCCCCCGCCGAAGATCTCCGACCAGGATCTGTTTGACCAAAACCTCAAGGACGCCTACTTCGATTTGGACCGATTCAACATACGGCCTGATGCGGCGGAAACCTTATCCAAGAACGCGGATTTCCTGCGGTCGCGGTCCAATATTCAGTTCACGATCGAAGGCCATTGCGACGAACGCGGGAGTGAAGAATATAACCTGGGGCTGGGAGACCGGCGCGCCAACTCGGCCAAGGAATATCTGGTCAATCTGGGCATCTCGGAAGACCGGATCAGGGCCATCTCCTACGGCGAGTCGCGCCCGACCTGCACGGCAAGCGACGAGGCGTGCTGGCAGCAAAACCGCCGGGCTCATCCGCGATACGGTCATTAATTCGGACTCGCAGCGAAGGGTGGGGCGGTCATGGAAACGGCTGTCTCACCCTTACTTTTTTTGATTGATTCAGGGCCATTCTTTCAGGGAAAGAACCGTTTGCTTCCCAGCCGGATAAAGCGGTGGCCTTTCTTGACCCTTCAGGCCGGACGCGGTAAAATCAAACGAGAGCGCATCTTGTGGATAGGGAGGAGAAACCTTGCGAAAGTATCGAATTCTGTTGCTCTTGATCGGGCTGTTCAGCTTGGCGGCTCAGCCGGGCCGGGCCGCAAAACGAGAGCTTGTTCAGATCCTCCAACAAGTCAATAACCTTCAACAGCAGATACAGAATCTACAGCAATCCGTGGACCGGCAAGGCGCCGTGGTGCAAACCCTGATTGAGCAAACTACCGACACCGTGCGTGATCTACAGACCCAGATGGCGGAGCTGAAAGCTCTGACACAGAGCAATCTCGCCGGCAGCGCGGTCAAAATCGAGACCATTGCGACACAGATCGAGATCCTGAATGCCAGCCTCGAAGAGGCCAAAGCGCGGATTGGTAAGGTCAACGATCAGATGGTGGAAACCCAAAACATCCTCCAGACTCTCAGCACGCCTTCGGAAACGACCGAGACCCTCGGAGAAACTTCCGGATATGTCCCGGAGGCCAAGACCCTCTATGACAGCGCCTATCGTGACTTTACCAGTGGGCAGTATCTACTCGCCGTTCAGGAGTTTCAGGAATATCTCCATCACTATGGCGATACCCAGTTGGCTCCCAGCGCGCAATACTACATTGGAGATTGCTACTACAATCAGGGCAATTTTCGGAAAGCGATTGATGAATACAACAAGGCCCTGGAACGCTATCCCACGGAAAAGAAGTTGGCTGCCTCGGCGCGCCTTAAGAAGGGTTACGCCCTTTTGGAATTAAGGCAGAAGCAGGCCGGCGTTAAGGAATTGCGGAGTCTGATTGCGCGGTTCCCCAGGTCCACCGAATCCCGGCTGGCCCGCGAACGGCTCCAGAAGTTGGGAGTCACCCCCCGCGGTCAAGGCCTCTAACTCGCTGCGGCCGGCACGCGCCGGCTGGTTCGGGAAATTTTCCAGGCTTGCTTGAAACAGGAATGGCCAGTTCCATCAATAAAGTCATCTTGATTGGGCGGCTGGGCAGAGACCCCGAGGTCAAATACACCGCGGGCGGCACGCCGGTGGCGAGGTTTTCACTGGCTACGGATGAGTCGTTCAAAGATCGAACCGGCGAGCAACAGCGCCGAACCGAATGGCATAACGTCGTGGCTTGGAGCAAGCTCGCGGAAATTTGCGGCGAGTACCTGGCCAAGGGGAAGCTGATCTACATCGAGGGGCGGCTCCAGACCCGCCAGTGGGAAGACCGGGAAGGCAACAAGCGCATGACGACCGAGGTCGTCGCCCGTGACATGCGCATGCTTTCGGCCAAAGGTGAAGCAGAACGAAGTTCGAGCGCACCCGAGGAACCGAAAGAGATGTCACCCTTTTCGTCGCCCTTGTCACAGCCAAACCCACCGAGTTCCGTAGCACCCGAGGAACCAAAAAAGGGGTCCCCTCCGGCCCCTGAAATTACCGACAACGATATCCCTTTCTGACTCTTACCCCCCGTTTTCAAGCTGTTCCCGAATCGAACGACCTAAGACGGCTCCCGGGTGGACGCTCCCGACCGCCGCTTCTTCCTTACCCAGGCTCGGGCCCCGGGGGGCCTATTCATACCGTAAGGCTTCGATGGGGTCCAACAGGGCAGCCTTGTGAGCCGGGTAATAGCCGAAAAAGACGCCGATCAACCCGGAGAACGCCACCGCCACGACAATGGACGGAGGATAAATCAGAGTCGGCCAACCCAGAATTGCGGAAATGGCGTAGGAGCCACTGACACCCAGAGCCACTCCCAAAAGCCCTCCAAGAGCGCACAGCAGAACCGATTCCGCAAGAAACTGCACCCGAATGTGACTGGGTCGTGCTCCAATGGCCATCCGGATGCCGATCTCCCGGGTCCGCTCGGTAACCGCCACCAGCATGATGTTCATAATGCCGATGCCCCCGACCAGCAGGGACACGGCGGCTATACCGGCCAGCAAGGCGGTCATGATGCTGTTGGCGGCCGCGGCGGCCTCTGCTATATCGCTCAGATTCCGGACGCTGAAATCGTTATCCTGTCCCGAGCGGAGTTTATGGCGTTGCCGCAGTGCTGCGGTAATTTCCTTCTCAGCCGTGTAGGTGGCTCGGGAACTTACAGCAGAAACCATAGCCGATTGAACGTGGAGGATCCCTCCCAGCAATTTCTTCTGGACCGTTGTATAGGGTACGATAATGGTATCATCCTGGTCCCGTCCCCACCGATTTTGGCCTTTCACGTCCAGCACGCCCAGGACGTGAAAAGGAAGGTTTCGAATCCGTATGCTCTGTCCCACCGGGTTACTGCCCGCGAACAGCAAATCGGCAACGGTCCGGCCCAGGACAGCAACTCGGGACGTCGTCTTGACTTGGCTTTCATCGAAAAACGTCCCTTGCACCACTTCCCACTTGCGCAATTGGGGGAAATGTTCGTTGAACCCTTCCACCCGGGTGCTCCAGTTCTGGTTGCCGAAGATAACCTGGGCCATGGTTCCCACGCTGGGGCTGGCGATGCTTACCGAGGGGCATTCGCGGACAATCGCTTCCACATCATCAGGAGAGAGAGTGACCACGCTGCCGGGACCGCCGTGAATTCCCCACGCGCGCCGGCTCCCGGCTCGGACGTAGAGCATGTTGGTGCCCATGGCGGCGATCTCTTCCTGAACCTGTTGCTGGGCTCCCTGGCCCAGGCTGACCATGGAGATCAGCGCGCCGACCCCGATGATGATGCCTAACATAGTCAGAACCGAACGGATTTTGTTCCGACGCAGCGCCTTGAGCGATATCTTGATCAGCATGCGGAAATTCATAAGTTCACCCGCTTCCCGTTCTCAGGAGTTGACTACATCTTGTTGGACCAAGCCATCCTGCATGTGGATGACGCGCGAAGCATAGGCGGCTATGTCGCGTTCGTGCGTGACGAGCATCAATGTCAGACCCCGCTCTGAATTGAGGGACTGAAGGAAATCCATAATCTCACGGGAGGTCCCGCTATCCAAGTTTCCCGTGGGCTCGTCGGCCAGCAGGAGAGGCGGACGATTCACCAGGGCTCGGGCGACGGCGACTCTCTGTTGCTGGCCGCCGGAGAGCTGGTTGGGCAGGGCGCGGGCCTTTTCCGGGATTCCCACGATCTCCAGCGTATCCCGGGTGCGGTGCTCCCGCTCGTCCTTGGGGACACCGGCGTAGAGCATGGGTGCTTCAACATTTTCCCAAACCGTGGTTCGCGGAAGGAGATTGAAATTCTGAAACACGAATCCCACTTTCAGGTTGCGAATGTCAGCTCGTTGAGGAGAAGAAAGATTGGATACGTCCAACCCATCCAGAAGATAGGTTCCCGCGGTGGGCCGGTCCAGGCAGCCCACCAAATTAAGCAGAGTGGATTTACCCGACCCGGAGGCTCCCATGATGACCACGAATTGACTCCGTGGGACCTCGAGCGAGACCCCGCGCAGGGCCTCGACCGTTTGCTCACCCAAGCTGTAGTTCTTCGTGATCTTCTGCAACGAAACGAGTGAAGGGGTAGGCAGGAGAGATTCAGCCTGTTTTGCCGTACTCTCGGTCCTTAGATTGCTTTCTACCCCTGTTTGAAATAAGGACAAAGTTAACGACTCCTCCTGCGCCTGCGAGGCCGGCGGTTGCCGAACGGGCCGCCAAAGGGCGAACGGGTTCCCATCTCCTCCTCGTCCAGATACTCACCGGTGATGATGCTGTCTCCCGGTTCGAGTTCCCCTCTCAAGACGGCCGTTTCCCGCCCATTGGTAATCCCCAAGGCGATGCGCCGCGGCTGGGGGTTTCCCTCGCCATCGACCACCCAGACCATGCCCGGACGGGGGGTGAAACTCGCAGAGGATTTCGGAAAGCTGATCTTGACCCCGGGCCGGATTCCGTAGTGTTCGGCGGCATACTGACTCGGGGAATTCACCTGGGTGGTGGCGGCCAGCATGCGTGCCGGCGTTTCTGCTTCTCCATGACCCTCCTCACTTACCGGCTGTTGATCGGGAGGATGCCCCAACTTATTTCTTCTTCCTGCACCTCTCTCGCCCCTTTGTCCTACTGCTTTCTCTCGCATTTTTCCCGAGAATTTCTTGTTCTTCCGGGCATTTTCGTCGGAGGCAGAGCCTGGGGGCAGGGAAGAAGCGAACAGCATTTTCCCCTGACCTGGCGCCTGACCCGAGGGCCTGTATCTCAAGGCCGAATTGGGAATTTTCAGCATTCCTTCGGCACGGGCAACGGTAAAGGTGACATTGGCCGTCATGGCCGGTCTCAATTTCAGGTCGTCGTTGTTGACGTCCAGGACGACGTTGTAGGTGACGACGTTCGACGGATTGCCGCTCGTCGTGGTGGCGGTCGAGGACGAACCGGAATTCGGCAGCGTGGAACTCAGGCGAATCTCGGATATTCTCCCGCGAAAGGTCTCGCGCGGGAAGGCATCTACGGTAAATTCCACTTCGGCCTCCTCGGAAAGGGCGCCGATGTCGGCCTCGTCCACCTGGGCGATGACTTGCATCCGGGTCAGGTCATTGGCAATGAGGAACAGCACAGGAGCCTGAAAGCTGGCCGCAACGGTCTGCCCGATATCCACATTGCGTTCGATAACTACGCCGTCAATGGGAGCGATGATCTTCGTGTATTTGAGATTGACTTCCGCCACGCGCAGCTCGGCCTGGGTCTGCTTTACGCTGGCGTGGACCTGCTCCAATTGCGCCTCGGCAGACTGGATGGCAGCTTCGATCTGTTGCGCCTGGGCCGCCGCCTGGTTCGAACGGGCCGAGGCTTGGTCAAAAGCGGCCTGGGCTTCCTCCAGTTGCCGCTCGGAGGTCAGTTCCGCTTCCTGTAGGCCGCGCATACGCCGAAGCGCTTGATTCGCGTCCTTTCGAACCACCCGTGCCGCTTCCCAGTTGGCTTGGGCGCTTACCCACTCCGCCTTGCGGTTGCCCAGCGCGGCTTCCGCGTTCTTCACGTTGGCTTTCGCCATGGCGAGTGCGGCGCGTGATCGGGCGAGTTGGGCCTCGAAAGTCGAGGGATCGATGACAGCCAGGACCTGCCCTTCTCGAACCAAGCTATTGAAGTCCGCATGAAGCTGTCGGATACGTCCGGACACCTGGCTGCCTATCTGTACCGTAACCACCGCCTGGAGCACACCGGTGGAACTAACCGTGTGAACGATGTCTCCCCGGGACGCGGATATCGTAATGAATTGATCTTCGAATTCACCATTTCCTCCTCTCATCAGGAGGAATCCCAGTCCTGCAACCGCTCCTGCCAGGAGGAGCTTATAGCGGAGACGCAGCAGGCCGCGCCGTTGCAGGGCTTCCACAATTGCAGGGATACGGTTTCGAGGGAATGTCATGATTTTACACCTCTCAATCGAGACCTAACCTCGGACTTCTCAGATACAACTATGAAGATTCAAAATCGGTGCGCTTCGTCGGCTCTCTTCGGGACGGTCCGTCGCATTCTTCCACCGGCGGCCCGAAGAGACGTGGACCGAAAAAGTTAATGTTTGTGTTTTTTGCGGCGGCGACAGCGGCGTTCTTCAAATTTGTCAACCATCTGGTCGAACCGCTCGCGTTGCTCGGGCGTCAACACCTTCTCAATGCGCTCGCGCGCGTTTTCCCGCAGATCTTTTATCTGAAGTCTCATATTTTCCCGGATGTCATGGTACTTCGCAAAGGATTCGTCAATGATCAGCCGCGCTTGCTGTGATTGGTCCGCGCGAAGAGAGAGTTCACGCTCCAGGTGGGTCGCAATCCTTTCCGAAAAGTTGGGTCGGTGTCGGTGATGCTGATGCTTCCTCATAAGGAGCAAACCGCCACCTCCCACCAAGACACCCAGCAGAAAGGTCACCGCAAAGTATAAGACGACTCGGCCTCTCATCGTGCTTCTTCCTCCGTCCCGTCGGAATTGATCCAAAAGCCCACGACTTCTTCCCCGCTGACCATTGTGAGTTCTCCCATCGGGGTGGCTTCATGTTCTAAAACAAAGGTTCGAGAAAGATGAGCCTCCACCTCGCGCCAAGATTCATCCGCGGCAGAAGTCGATCCGGGCAGCAAGGCCAACCCCAGGGCAACGAGCACCGTTATAATGCCTGTGGCCCAAACGACTCTTCGGCCTATGCGCTCCATGATCTCGTCGAAACCCCATCGGTTGGATTCCTCATTCAGGCGCGCCTCAAACTCTCTCCAGAAGGTAGTGGAGAGTGCCGGGGCCGTCTCCTGTCCCAGCAGTTCGACTCCTTGTTCCCACACCCGCAACCCAGCCTGGTAGCGACCGCAGTCGGGACACCTGCGTACATGGGAGATGACTTCCGTAGGTAATGCTTCTTGTTTCAGTTGCTCGGAAAGTCGTATTCGAGCTTTACCACAACGCACGGGATGTTTACTTCCTTTCTTGTTTGAGAAGGCGAAGATAGTCTTCAACCATCCGCCTCCGGGCTCGCAAGAGTTGCACCTTGACCGTGGCGGGCTTTCGATTCAGCAACTTCCCAATCTCCTGAATCGAGTAACCTTCCAATTCCTTTAGCGTCAACAAGATGCGCTCCTTAGCGGAGGCCCGTTCGAGGAGCCGTGCCACCAAGTCCTTCAGCATGACTTCTCGTTCCAGGGAAGGTTTGCTCCTGCCCCCCAAGGCCTCTCCGGCGGAGGTCGCTCCTAGCCCGCCGACCTCTTCCAGGGAGGGCCACGTCTCGGGATGATGCCGTGTCCGTTGCCGGCGGAGATAGTCGTAAGCGTGATTGATCGTGATTCGTCCGACCCATGTACCGAACCGGGACCTCCTATCGTAGGAACCCAGGGAACGAAAGACCTTCAGGAAAACTTCCTGGCTCAGGTCTTCGACCACTTCCCGGCGGTGAACCAGCCGGAAAAGCAGGGAAACCACCCTCGGGTGAAACAGAGATACCAACTCCCGAAATGCTTGCGAGTCTCCCTGCTGGGAGCGCTGGATGATATCCCATTCGTGGTTCGCTTGCGGGTTTTCGCTTTCCATTCATGGCCCGCCAGGCTGCTGCCCCTTAATTTAACAGACGCAACCGGATGCGTTCAGGTTACGCGAATGTTCCCGGCTCGGTCGGCGAAAAGGCCGGTCGGGAGGAATTTTGCGGATTCCTCATTCCCATTCGATGGTTCCGGGTGGTTTGGAGGTAATGTCGTACACCACGCGGTTGACGCCTTGGACCTCATTCACGATGCGAGTGGCCAGGGTCTGGAGCAAGTCCGGAGGCAGACGGGCCCAATCGGCCGTCATGCCGTCTTCGGACTCCACGGCCCGGAGGGCCACGGTGCTCCCATAGCTGCGCGAGTCTCCCATGACCCCAACGCTGGAAACCGGCAACAGCACGGCAAAGGCCTGCCATAAGCGGCGGTAGTAGCCGGCTTGCCGAATTGCGGCGAGGACGATCCGGTCTGCTTCCCGGACCATCCGCAGGCGATCTTCGGTTATCTCCCCGGCAATGCGAACGGCCAGTCCCGGACCCGGAAAGGGATGCCGCCAGAGGATTTCCTCGCTCAGGCCAAGCTCCTGGCCCACCGCGCGCACCTCATCCTTAAAGAGTTCTCGGAGGGGTTCCATTAACTTGAATTTCAGGCGGGCGGGCAGGCCTCCCACGTTGTGATGGCTTTTGATCGTCGCAGCGGGTCCCTTGACCGATACCGATTCGATCACGTCCGGGTAAAGAGTTCCCTGGACCAAGTAATCGATCTCCCCGGCGCGGTCGGCCTCTTCTTCAAAGACCCGAATAAATTCCTCGCCGATGATTTTGCGTTTCTTCTCGGGATCGACGACTCCCTGCAAGCGTTTCAGGAACCGGGCGGAGGCGTCCACGGCATGGACTTGAAGGTGGAACTTCTCGCGGAGCATCGCGGACACTTGCGAGAGCTCATCTTGGCGCAGGACGCCGTTGTCCACAAAGATGCAAGTCAACCGGTCGCCGATAGCCCGATGAACGAGCGTGGCCGCCACCGTAGAATCGACGCCGCCCGAGAGCGCGCATACGGCCCGCCCCTTGCCGATCTCCTCCCGGGTACGGGCAACCGTCTCCTGAATAAACGACTGCCGCGACCAATTCCGCTCGGCGCCGCAAATATGGAAGACGAACCTCTGGAGGATGTCCCGGCCTCGCTCGGTGTGGTGGACTTCAGGATGGAACCCCACCGCATAGAACCGCTCCTTCGGGTTCTCAATAACCGAAATGGCGTTCGAGGTCCGTCCCACGATGCGAAAATCCGGCGGAACCTGGTCCACATGGTCCCCGTGACTGTTCCATACCCGCAGAGGGGAGGGAAGTCCTTCCAGCAACTGCGTGGGAGGCTCAATGTCGAGCTGGGTATAACCGTATTCGCGTCGTGCCGTCGGCGTCACCTTGCCGCCTTTGACTTTGGCCAGCCATTGCAGGCCATAGCAGATGCCCAGGAGGGGCACCTGAAGCGCAAAGACGCCCGGGTCGCAAGCCGGCGCATCCGGGTCATAGACGGAGCTGGGGCCGCCGGAGAGCACCACCCCCAGCGGATTCCTCCGGACCACTTCCGCGAGGGGAACAGAGCAGGGAACGATGAGGGAATAGACCTCCATCTCCCGGATTCGCCGGGCGATGAGCTGGGTGTATTGCGACCCGAAGTCCAAAATCAGGATAGGACGAGTTGAATCCATCGAATCCGCTTACCGGACGACAATGTTGACTAATCGTTGGGACACGACAATGACCTTAACAATCCGGCGTCCGTTCAGGTATTCGGAGATGCGTTGATCGCCGAGCGCCGCTTTACGAATTCTATCCTCGGCACTGTCTGTCTCCACGCGGATACGGCTCCGCAGCTTACCGTTAATCTGTACCGGTATTTCCAGTTCCTCTTCCCGCGTCAAATCCTCACGATAAGCCGGCCACCGCGCCTGGAGAGTGGAACCTGAATGGCCCAGCTTCTCCCAAAGCTCATCGGCCAGATGGGGCGCAAACAACGAGAGCATCAAGACCAGCTTTTCCAGCGTGCCTTTCAATACGGCAGGAGCAATGCGGCCCTCCCCTTCGCTCAATCCCAACTCATAGAGTTCATTGACCAACTCCATGATGGCGGCGATGCTCGTATTGAAATGCCACCGGGTTTCCATGTTCCCGGTGATCCGCCGCAAGGTCTGGTGTAGCTTTCGTTCGAGCTTTTTTTCCTCCGGTGTACGCGGGGACCCCGTCGGCGGACCTGTTACTCCGGCCAGCCTCTCCGCGTGTCGGGCAACAAGCCTGTAGATGCGGTGGAGAAATCGCGAAGCGCCTTCGATCCCCGAGTCGCTCCATTCCAGGTCTTTTCCCGGCGGAGCCGCAAAAAGGACGTAGGAACGCACCGTATCGGTTCCGTAGCGGGAAATCATCTGATCCGGGTCCACCACGTTGCCACGGGATTTGGACATCTTGGCGCCGTCCTTAATGACCATTCCTTGGTTGAATAGACGGATTACGGGTTCATCATATTCGATGAGTCCCATATCCCGCATCACCTTGGCAAAGAATCGCATGTAAACCAGATGAAGAATGGCGTGCTCGATTCCCCCGATATACTGGTCCACGGGGAACCAGTAGCGAACCGCATCCGGTCGAATCGGGCCGGAGGAGAAACCGGGGTCCGTATAGCGAAAAAAGTACCAGGAAGAATCCACAAACGTGTCCATGGTGTCGGTCTCGCGCCGGGCCGGCTCGCTGCACCGGGGACAGGAGGTATGCAGAAACTGAGGCACTTCGGCCAGCGGGGAAAGGCCCCTCCCGGTCAACTGAACTTGATCCGGCAGCACCACCGGGAGCTGTTCCTCGGGGACCGGGACGATTCCGCATTGGGAGCAATAAACGATGGGGATCGGCGTTCCCCAGTATCGTTGCCGGGAGATACCCCAATCCCTGATGCGGTACTGCACGGTTCGGGAGCCGAACCGGCGGGCTTCCGCGTCCGCCGTCATGCGCCGGATGGCTTCCCTTGAATGAAGTCCCGTATAAGGACCCGCATCCACCAGGGGGGCGTAAAGGGCAAAGATGCGTTTTCCGTCGGCAGTGAACTGGTCTTCGGGGGCCATGATTTCCCGAACGGGAATTCCGAACCGGGTGCAGAAATCGTGGTCGCGCTCGTCGTTGGCCGGAACGGCCATGATGGCTCCGGTCCCGTATTCCATCAACACGAAATTCGCCACCCAGATGGGAACCGATTCGCCGTTGAAGGGGTTCTGCGCACGAAATCCGGTGTCGAAACCGTCCTTCTCCAGGTCCGGTTCGCTCCCAACCCGGGCGGCCTGGGCTTGGATTCGCTCGAGGTTGGCTTGCAGAGCCCGGCTTTTCTCCGCACCTCGGAGAAGTCTTCTTGCCAAGGGGTGCTTCGGGGCGAGCAAGACCGCGGTACAACCAAAAATGGTGTCCACGCGCGTGGTGAATATTTTTAAGGCTTCCCCGACCGCCTCGACCCCAAAGTCGATCTGGGTGCCTTCCGACCGCCCGATCCAGTTCTGTTGCATGGTCAGGACGCGCTCCGGCCACTTGCCGAGCTGCTTCATATCCGCCAGCAGAGACTCGGCGTAGTCGGTGATCCTCAGGAACCACTGCTCGATCTCTTTCTCGGTGACCGGAGTATTTTCATGTCTCCAGCAGCAGCCGTTGACCACCTGCTCATTCGCCAGCACGGTCTGGCAGACCGGACACCAATTGACCCGGCTCATTTTTCGATAGGCCAGCCCGCGGTGGAACATCTGGAGGAAAAACCACTGGTTCCAGCGGTAATATTCCGGGACACAGGTGGCGAACTCACGCCTCCAATCATAGCTATAACCCAGCCTTTTCAACTGGTTGCGCATCTGCTCGATGTGGCGGAAGGTAAATTCTGCGGGGTGCTTTTTGTTGGCAATGGCGGCATTCTCGGCCGGCAGTCCGAAGGCGTCCCACCCGATCGGGTGCAGGACGTTGTGACCTTTCATCCGCTTGTAGCGGGCCAGGGCGTCGCCGATGGAGTAATTCCTGACGTGCCCCATGTGAAGGGCTCCGGAAGGGTAGGGAAGCATCTCCAGGACGTAATATTTGGATTGGGAAGGGTCCTCTTCCACCTCAAAGAGCTTGTCCTTGGCCCATCGTTTTTGCCACTTGGGCTCGATATTTTGGGGTTTGTATTCAGGCTCCATGACGGTCAACCGGCGCGAACCGCTCGGGATTGCCTCCGGGACGAGGCTCGAGGGCGGGACCCGGATTTTTTCGCCAAACTGCGCAGCGTCCGGATATTACGCTCGTCGTCTCCCGGAGTGTCCAACGGCGTCTCACAGATGAAGGGCAGATACTTCAGTGCTTTTTGATTTACGATGCGGCGAAAAGCTTCCAATCCAATATGCCCTTTCCCGATATGTTGGTGTCGGTCGGCATGAGACTCGAAGGGCGTCTTCGAGTCGTTGGCGTGAATGACGCGGAGCTTTTCCAGGCCGAACGTCTCGCCGATCCGGCGGAGAGTTTTCCCAAGGCCCACCGCGGTATGTATGGGGTATCCTGCCTCCAAACAGTGAGCGGTATCCAGGCAGACTCCTACCGGCAATCCCTCTGCCAGAGTGAGGATTTCCGCAACCTCCTCAAAACTGCGTCCGATGGTGGAGCCCTGCCCGGCGGTATTCTCCACGAGAAGCGTGAGATCGTTGAGTCGGAGACCCCGTGCGGCTTTTTTCATCGACGCGGCGCACATGCGAAGAGCCCCGCTCACGCTGCCTCCCTTGGCACTTCCGGGATGGAAGACCAGATAATCGGCCTTGAGCTTCAAGGCGCGTTTCATTTCCCCGCGAAAGGCGCCGACGGATTTTCCCCGGATGAAAGGATCAGCCGCAGCCAGATTGATGAGGTAATTATCGTGAATCACCAGCGGACCCAACCCGGAGTCGGCACGGCGGGTACGGAATTCCCTGTATTGAGAGGCCGCCGGTTCCAACGCCCTCCATGAGCGCGGATTCGCCGAAAAGATCTGGAAAGTGTCACACCCTATCTTTTGAGCGTGGTCGATGGCGTTTACCAACGCCCCCGCAATCGATGTGTGAACCCCGACTCTCGATGAGACCTCTTTTGATCTCCCGGCTTCAGGAAGCCCGAACAAGGCTCCGGTGAAACCGTGGAAGATGCGGCTAGATGTCGTGAACGACGGGTTCGAAGTCTTTTCTGGGCTTTGCTTGGTTATCGTGCGCCAGGACGCCGTTCAATTGCTCGATCAGTTCCCTCTGTTGTCGCGTCAAACGGGTCGGCGTTACGACATTCACCGTAACGTAAAGATTGCCCGTGCCCCGGCCTTCCAAACGAGGAAAACCCTTTCCCCGGAGCCGAAATACCGAACCCGATTGGGTTCCGGCGGGGATTCGCAACTTTTCCTCTTGCTTGAGAGTCGGAATTTTAATTTCCGCTCCGAGAGCCGCCTGGGTTACCGAGATGGATACCGAACAGTGGAGGTCCTGGTGCTCACGTTCGAAAATGGGATGATCCTGCACATGAACAACTACATACAGGTCTCCGGGATGCCCTCCCAGAACCCCGGCATCGCCCTCACCGCTCAGACGCAGGCGATTCCCGTCCTCGACTCCTGCGGGAATCCGGATGTTTAACGTTTTCTCCCTACGGACGCGCCCCTGGCCCTCGCACTCGCGACAGGGATTACGAATCACCTCTCCGCTGCCCTGACACTGCGGACAAGTACGCGCGATGGTGAGGAATCCCTGTTGGTGCCGAATCTGCCCCCGACCCCCACAGGTTCCGCAGGAGGTCCTGCCATGGGGAGACCCTTGCCCGCGACAACGGGGGCAAGGGTCGTAGCGAGGATATTTGAATTTGGTGGCAATGTCCGTTGCGGCCTCTGCAAAGGCGATCTCCAGGTCATATTGACGGTCCGTGCCGCGACGCGCGCGGCCTTGGCGGCGGGAGCTTCCCGATCCGAACAAGTCTCCGAACCCAAAGAAGTCTCCGAAAAGATCTTCAAAGTCGGCAAAGATGGTGGAGTTGAGATCGGGAGAGTAGGCGTTGGCTCCGCCAAGGCCGGCGTGGCCGAAACGGTCATAAACGGCCCGTTTCTCAGGGTCGGCGAGCACGCCGTAGGCTTCGGTGACTTCTTTGAATTTCTCTTCCGCTCGTGCTTTCTCGCCCGGGTTTCGGTCGGGGTGATATTGAAGAGCCAGCTTGCGGTAGGCCTTCTTGATCTCCTGTTCCCCGGAATCACGAGCAACATCCAAAATTTTGTAGTAATCGCGCTTTGGACTCAAGGATCGATCTCATCCCTTCGAGATTCACGCCCCAGCCGGCTTACTTTTCCGGATTCTCACCGGAAGAAGCAGGAACAGGTCGAATCGCCACTCTGACCAGGGAAGGGCGCAGCAGACGCTGCTTGAATTTGTATCCCTTTTGGAGTTCTTCGAGAACTTCGTGATCTGGATGTTCCGTGCTTTCCACGCTTTCCACAGCTTGGTGCAAATGTGGGTCGAATGGCTTTCCTTTGGCTTCCACCGGCGACAAACCAGCCCGGCGCAAGACTTCCCCAAGCTCGCGATAGAGTAGCTCCGTCCCACGGTAGTATTCCTCCGGGACGTTGCCGCTTTTTTGGCTCAAGGCGCGTTCAAAGCCATCGAGCAAGGGAAGTAAGTCGCGGGTCCATTTTTCACCCAGATATTGGGAGAACTCCTCTTTTTCCCGTGCGAACCGTTTGCGAAGGTTCTCCAGTTCCGCCTGTTTGCGAAGGAGCCGATCGTAAATCTCATTCTTTTCCGTCAGAAGCTTCGCGTGCGCCTCGGATAAATCGGCGCGGACTTCGCCGGCCGGGGCAGGGGCTTCGGCTTCCGTTTGGGTCGTCGCGGGTGAGGAGGAAGAGTCCCCGACGGACGATTCCACGGTCGCTTCCGTAGCCGGGTCACACGACGCCATTGGGGAGAGACCGTTTTCAGCCCGATTTTGCTTCTCTTCCGATTCCATTTCTCTATGAGTTCACCGGCCCGAACACCCGCTCCGAAGAAGGGTTCCGTATCGGGCCTCTGTTTTGGGAGCGATGGGTTCCGATTGGATCCATCAATGGGCATCAAGAGTTTAGCTCAGAGCTTGAGCCGTGTACCGGACCGCCGTGATGGCACGATCGCATTCCATCCGGGTGGGACCCAGAGCCATTCCCACCTTACGGGAAACTTGCGAAAGCCGGCGAGAAACCCTTGCCACCACTCGCGCGGCTGGAAATCGACCCTAACGGCAATCCGGTTGCGATCCGCTCGGGCACCATCGCCCGGACGACCTCCATCCTTCGTCCGTGCACCTCCTCCCGAGATCAAACATATGCCCCTAACAGCCAATTATTCAAAGACTTACAAACTTCCTCCCATGCTTATTCTAGTCGAGTGCCCCTCGGATGTCAAGGTACTGTGCGGGTTCAGCACATATGAGACTTGCGTCAGGCGGCCTTCCAGGTGGCAAGATATTCCATCGGCGTCATCATGTCCAGGGTTCGCCGGAGCGTTGTGGAATCGACGCACCATGGAAACGGCCCTGCCTCCGGGAGGGAACTCCAAGCCACGCCCAGACTTCTCGGCCGTTTCCATCCTGCCTAGCCGGCAAACACGGGAGACAGGGCCGGGGAAAGTGTCACGCACGCATCGAATCTATATCTGAACGAGCACAGGTACCGAAACTTGCGGAGTCATGTCAAGCCGGTAGCACAAATCAATGTAAGGCGTGAAGTTTCATGCCGTTTCGATTGAACTGGAACCGTTTAAGCTTAGTAGCAGGGAAGTGGTACACCTGAAAATGACCGCCCGTTCCAGCACCCACTTAAAGTCTGATAAGTTATATTATGTAAACTAATAACCGTAAGCCCGTCAGATCACTCTTTTCTTGCCAGTGGAGAAGGCGTTCCGCTGGAAGATCGGAGGATCGGGTCAGGCTCAAGGCCGTCCAGGAGTCTATAGGCGCTAGATAGTATAGATAGATGAGAAGGACGGCTGCGAGCACGGAGTTCGCTTTCGTTAAAGAGCAAGGGTTAGGAGGAGCTTGTCTGGTCAAGGGTTCGGAAAATGAAGAAAGCCGACAACGAAGCGTCGGCTTTCTTCGTCTCCTGAATTTTGGTCGAGGCTTATACGCTGAAGGAGCTGCCGCACCCGCAGGTGGACTTGACGTTCGGGTTCTCGAACTTGAATCCCGCGCCTTCCAGGCCCTCGACGTAATCCACTCTGGTTCCATCCAGATACATCAGCGAGGTTTGATCCACAAAGACCTTCAGGCCGTTGAAGTCGAAGACCTGGTCAAACCCATTCGAGTCACTTTCAAAATTCATCTGATAGGAAAACCCCGAGCAGCCTCCGCCAATGACTCCAACCCGCAGACCCACCGGCATCGGATTCTGCTGCGTAATGATTTCCTTTACCTTGACGACCGCATGATCGGTTAGCTCAAGAGCCATGCTTTTCACTCCTTCCAAGAAGTCTCTGTTGTGTTGTCCGGCCCGTGATGTGCCCTACTTGCCACAAGCTGGTATTATTATGGTGTTGATCGGATAGGAAATCAAGAGGGAAACTTAAAAATAATATGTCCGTGTCCCACCCCAAGATCGTAGCAACGGGCCCCATCGACAGCGTAGCCATCGATATCCTGCGGCCCTTCGGCAAAGTTCTGATCGCCCCGAATCCCCGGGAGGAAACGATCCTTTCCCTCTTGCATGGAACCATCGGGCTGATCGTCCGAGGCGAGGGTCGGGCCACCGCCGAGCTCATCGAAAAGGCCACGGACCTGAAGGTCATCGGCCGTCCCGGTGTAGGCTATGATTC
This sequence comes from Terriglobia bacterium, assembly GCA_965222885.1. Classification (GTDB taxonomy): domain Bacteria; phylum Acidobacteriota; class Terriglobia; order UBA7540; family JAPUME01. Next base: position 2,145,085 of record OZ244973.1, on the reverse strand, counting down.
GGTCGATATCGGAGCGGCCACCCGGCGCAAAATTCCCGTCGTGTACACTCCGGGAGCCGGTGCCCGGGCGGTTGCGGAAGCCTCCGTCACTCTCATGCTCGCCCTTGCGAAGGGTATTCCCTACTGGGACCATCAATTCAAGCAAGGCAACTGGCAAAGCCGATACGGGCGAAAACCGGGCGATTTGGACGGGGCTACGCTCGGAATTATCGGCTTTGGAAGAATCGGCCAGACGCTGGCGGAACTGGCCCGACCTTTCAACATGGATATCCTGGCCCATGATCCTTATGGAAGTCCTGAGAGGTTTCAGCAGTTAGGCGTGGACCCGGTGGAATTGAACGATTTACTGAGTCGGTCGGATTTTATCTGTCTGCACGCCCTGCTGACCGACCAGACGCGCGGAATCATGAACCGCGAGCGATTAAACCGGGTAAAGCCGGGCGCGTACCTGATTAACCTGGCACGCGGCGGCTTAATAGAAAGTCTCGACATCCTTTATGATGCCCTGAAGAAAGGCACCCTGGCCGGGGTGGGCTTGGACGTATTCGAGCCTGAACCTCCCGATTTCGGCCATCCTCTCTTCAAACTTCCCAACTGCCTTACCTCGCCTCATTCTCTGGGGATGTCTCATCGGGCGATGACCCGCATCTTCCAGTCCATGGCGGAAGATATGGCGGCGGTGATAACCGGTTCGCGTCCACGTTTCCTGGTGAACCCTGAAATCTATGCCTGAAATCTATAATTGACCACCAGGTACAACCCCAGGCCCTCCCTAAAAGATTTATATTCAGTCGAGTAGGGCAAGTTCCCTTCCGGGCTGGCGGGAATGCCCTTCCCGGTGGATTGCCTGTTTCCTTCCTTATTGTATATGTAACCGCAGAAATCTGACCCTACCGACAGGTATGATGCGACCGGTCCGGCGCTCAAAAATGCCTTAGCCGCCGGAAAGAAGCAGCTTTGGGGAATTATATACTTGACTTGACAGAGCACCGGGCGGGTTCAGCCAGACCATGCGCCACGCAGCGCAGATGAAGGGGAAAATCAGCATGGAGACGCTTTTCGCCGAGGTGGACCGCTGGGATCACCCTGCGTTTCATGCATACGTTTCATTCAAGTGTTTCATGCAAAGCGCACTTCCCTTCCCGACGGTCGGCTTCCACAACCGGCCGATTCCTACTCTTAGCCACAGGGACCGCCGGTTGCGACCTGAGGGGCGGAATTTCCTTGACAAAAACCTCCGACGTGTAGAACATAATGAATTGCTTGCCTCTTCATGGTGTCTTAAATCCAGCGAGATCAGAGACTGACCGGCGTTGTTCACCCCACAAAGGACAGCGAATATTTCTCCCATGAAAAGAAAGATCGGGGTTGTTCTTTTTCAATTAGGGGGCCCGGACTCTTTAGAGGCGGTCGAGCCGTTTCTATACAATCTCTTCTCCGACCCTGACATCATTGACTTCCCTTTTGCCAAGCTGGCCCGCGAACCCCTTGCCCGACTGATGGCCATGAATCGCGCCAGGAAGGTCGGCAAGGACTACGACCTCATTGGCGGCAAGTCTCCCCTGCAAGAGCTTACGTTGCTGCAAGCCGAAGCTCTGGAGAAGGAAATCACCAAGACCCTCCCGGCCCGAGTCGTGGTTGCCATGCGGTATTGGCATCCTTCTACGGAGGAGGCGATTCGGGAACTGGAGGAGGAATGGCTCGACGGATTGGTTCTCTTGCCCCTCTATCCTCAATATTCCAGGACCACCACGAGGAGCAGTCTGAACGAATGGGAACGCCGCTTCTCCCGGGCCCAACTGAACCGCGAATCGGCATTGCCAGTGAGTGTCATCCGTCAATTCTATAATGATCCGCTTTATTTGGACGCTTTGGTGGAGCATATAAACCGGGGGCTGGAAAAATTCCGTAAAAAAGACCGTTTGCACCTTGTTTTCAGTGCGCATGGGATTCCCTGCCGATCCGTCGAGGCCGGCGACCCGTATGAGGAACAGACGCAAGCGACGGTGCGTCTGGTGATGGACCGTGGGGGATGGCGCTACCCGCACACCCTCTGTTATCAAAGCCGAGTAGGTCCGGGAAAGTGGCTGACTCCCTTTCTGGGGCAGACCCTCCATAGACTCGGAACCAATGGGGTGAAGCAGATCTTCGTGGTTCCCATCTCTTTTGTTTCCGACCATATCGAGACCCTGAAAGAGATCAACATCGAGGGCCGCGAAGAAGCCGAAAAGGTGGGCATCGAAGAGTTTGAGATGATGCCGGCGCTGAACTCCTCCCCCGTATTTATGAAAGCTCTAGCGGGTCTGGTGCTGGGGGCCGTTCGCGAGCCGGCCCCGACGGCTCTCACCGCCTCGGGTGCCTGAACAGACCCCTGGGGCAACCCAGATACCGCGCGAACGCCGGGAAACGAGCTTCCATTGCCCGGAAGCCACCCGGAAAGCACTTCAAGGGAGTTGCCAACGCCAAGGAAATTTTTTACAATGTTAATGTTTGGTTGCCTACAGGTCGGGGCAGCCATCCTCAGTTCAGTAAGGAATTCAAGTTCGGACCAGCATGGCCGTAAATCTGTTTACCCGCATCCTATCGCAGATACCCTTCTTAGGCTCCCGGGTCCGTGGGAAGAGTCTGGCAGCCGAGTCTGCGGGAACGCTCGCCTCGGAGAAATCGTCGCCGGCCAGGTCGCCCGAACAGGTAAAACGGGTGCGGCGACGCATCGTGTGGGCCTGTGTAGGAACCTACCTCGGAGCGAACTTCCTGATGTTTCTGCGGTTTTTCTTTCCCCGGACGCTCTTGGAGCCCAAGACGGTTTTCTCCATCGGCTTTCCTTCTGACTACGCGTTGGGCGTGAGCACGAAATTTCAAAAGCAGTTTCGTATCTGGGTGGTTCGGGTTCCGGGAAGACTTTTTGTCATCTATGCTCGCTGTACTCATCTGGGCTGCACACCGGATTGGAAAGAGGGTGAAAACAAGTTCAAGTGCCCTTGCCATGGAAGCGGCTACGACAGCGAAGGAACCAATTTTGAAGGCCCCGCGCCCCGGCCGATGGACCGAGCCAGAGTTTCACTTGACGCTGAGGGAAAGATCATCGTGGATACCAGTATCCTCTATAATTTTCCCAAAGGAGAAAGATCCAGTTTCGATGATGAAGGCGCCTTCTTGTCGATCTGAGCCGGCGTCCGGGACTTCCGTTTAGACACGGAAAGGATTGATTCTAAAAGAGTTCATAATGGCGGACGAGCAAAAACCGAATCACCGGAAACAAGGCCCCCTGTCGTTGCGGGATCAAATTCAACGGCAGGCCGCCCCTCTGCAAGAAAAGGTCCAGGAGCAACTCGGCGTCCTCAAGAAACCCCTGAAGACGCAACTCTGGAAGTCCATCTTCCGGGTCACCCACGATGACAAACCCAGGAACCGCGCGCTCGGCATTTTAACCAACGTCTTCCTCCACCTTCATCCTGCCAGAATCAACCGTGACGCCGTCCGTTACAGTTATACTTGGGGGATGGGGGGTATCACCTTCTATCTGTTTATTGTGCTAACTTTCACGGGCGTGCTGTTGATGTTCTACTATCATCCGTCGAAGGTGCAAGCCTTCCGGGACATCCTCTATTTGGAGCACGACGTTCCCTTTGGAAAACTTCTGCGGAACATGCACCGCTGGGCCGCACACTTGATGATTATCACTGTCTGGCTCCATATGTTTCGCGTGTTCCTGACCGGCTCCTACAAGAAGCCGCGGGAATTCAATTGGTGCGTGGGAGTGATTCTGCTGGTGTTGACCCTCCTTCTGTCGTTCACCGGCTACCTTCTCCCCGATGACCAACTCGGCTTCTGGGCGGTGACGGTGGGAACCAGCATGGCCCAAGCAACTCCCTTGTTGGGCCATGAGGGACCTTTCGGGCCCGAACTGGGCATGACTGCGTTTAATGACGTTCGCTTCGCCTTGCTGGGCGGGTCCATCGTGGATGCCAACGCCCTCCTGCGTGCCTATATCTGGCATTGCATCGCCATACCGTTGCTCGCCGCCATCTTCATGGGCGTTCACTTCTGGCGGGTCCGAAAGGACGGAGGGATATCCGGTCCTTCGCCCGTGGTGCTTGCCTCTGAGGTGAAAGAGCCCCGGAAATTCTGAATTTTTTCACTGGAGTAAAAGGAAAAATGGATTGGCACCAAGTGTGGGAGATTGCTTCGTTGCCGGACAACGTTCCCATCGTGGCCTTACTGGTCGTGGTGCCGTTTTATACGTGGTACGGCCTGCGCCAGGCGTTCGCCAACGACCGGCTCATTGCGCAACTGGAAACCAATCCGGAGATGGCCAAGACCCACCACCGCAAGACGTTTCCCTTCAAGAAAGGCTGGGATCTGGAAGTCCAGGTCTGGCCTTACCTGCTCCGGATCGAATTCCTGGCTGCTATTATCGTCACGGTAATCTTAATGGTATGGTCCATTACGCTGGACGCCCCGTTGGAGGAACCGGCCAATCCCACCCTCACCATGAATCCGGCCAAAGCACCCTGGTATTTTTTGGGTCTCCAGGAAATGCTGGTCTATTTCGATCCGTGGATCGCCGGCGTGGTGATGCCCACGCTGATTATCGTCGGCCTGATGGCCATTCCCTATTTTGACGCCAACCCGCTGGGAAGCGGTTATTACACCTTCCGCCAGAGAAAATTCGCCATCCTGACGTTCTGCTTGGGATTCCTGGGACTTTGGGTACTCATGGTGATTATCGGGACGTTCATTCGTGGACCGGGCTGGATGTGGTTTTGGCCGGGGCAGACCTGGGACCACAATCGGTTGATTTTCGAGGTGAACCGGGACCTGCCGGATATCCTGGGCATTACCAGCATCGCCGGGAAAAACATCCTGGGCGCAACGGTGGTCGGGCTGTTTTATCTCGTCACGGGATTTGGGATCCACCAGGTCTGCACGCTCACGGAATTTAATCGCAAGATTCTAAAGCGAATGAGCCTGATCCAATATCTGACTCTTCAGTTCTTGGTCATTACGATGCTCGGCCTGCCCGCCAAGATATTGGTAAGGCTCTTGTTTCGCATCAAGTACGTCTGGGTAGCTCCTTGGTTCAACGTATAAGGGGGTTGACCGTCAAGATTATGGATTCATCGCATGGCTGAAACATCTCAACGCCGATCGCCTCCCCTCCAAGAGGACGATCCCGTCGTAGGCCAAACCCTCAGCGGGATCTACTTGATTGTTGCCTTCCTGTTGATCGGCTCGCTGATCTGGGCGCTCTACGACGAATTTTACGGGCTTCGGCCGTGGAAGAGTTACCAGCAGCGCTTTGTCGCGCGATACTCGGCTTTCTTGGCGAAAAGGACTCTTGGCCAGGCGAAAAAGGAGAAGGACGTCCGCAATTCGGAAGCCTTCCAGGAAATCGAGCAGGCGCTGAAAGGAGCCGAAGAATCGGCCGCCACTCGTATTGCCGAGATCGACCAGGAGACCAATCTGGTAAATCGACAACTGGCTGCGCTTATTCCGGTCTTTCAGACGGCGCGCGGTGAGGTTACGGCTCTGGTCTATCAGGTTGAGGTGTCATCGAGCGAGCCCAGGAAAAATTCTCTCCGAAAAGAAGTGGAACAGGTGAAGCAAGGGCCTTTCCAAGTGGAGATGCCGGGGCACAATCCCGCAGTTCAAGAGCTGAACTATGATGAGCTGGTGGCTGAATTCGACCGCCTTCAGGACCGACGTGCCCAGCTCCTGGCCGAGCGAGCCCAGGTCCTCGAACCGGCGACCGGGCTCCGTCAGAAACGTGGCACCTACCTGCAAGAGAATCTCACCGGCTTGACCGTGGAGCAGTTACAAGGGCTGCGGGAAAAGATGGAGACGTTCGAGTCGGAAATCCGGCAAATTCACGTCCCCGAGGTGGACCTGGTCAATCGTTGCTATTCCTGTCACTTGGGTACCGACAACTCCTTGGTTCCTGCCGGACTGGCCCTCAGCCGGGAGGATATAGGAGGTGAAGCCGTCTTCCGCAGCCACCCTGCGCTCGAACTGCTGGATATTCACGACCCGGAACGGTTCGGCTGCACACCCTGCCACAACGGCAACGGACGGGCTACCAGCAGCATCCAGAAGGGCCACGGTCAGTACAAACATTGGTTATGGCCGCTCTTTCCCAAGGAAAACGTGGAGGGAGGATGCCACCAGTGTCATGCGCAGGACCTGGTCCTGCAACATGCCGACATTCTGAATCGCGGCAAAGAACTCTTCCAGTTGAAAGGCTGTATTGGATGCCACCGCTTTGAAGGGTTTGACCGGGAGTCGGAGGAATTATTGGCCACCCGGCAGCGCATCCGGGCCGTCGAAGAAGAACAAAAAGAGAATCGCTTGGCCGTGGGACGAAAAGAAGAAAGGGCCGATGAAACCGACGACGACGCGGAATTTGCGCGCCTCAATACGGAGGCGCTGAACCTTCGGGTCATCAACAGCAACCTGGACCACGAACTGGAGCAATTGGAACTTCAGGCCAGGTTCCTGATGCGGGAACAGAAGAAGGTGGGGCCTACCTTAAAGGAGGCTCGCGTCAAGCTGCGCCCCGAATGGATTCCGTTGTGGCTCCAAGAAACGCATAGCTTCCGGCCGACCACCAAGATGCCGGCCTTCCGGCTCGATCAAGAACAGGTCGAAGCCATCTCCGCCTTTATCTGGCAATCCGGAGTTCCCGGCCAACTTCCCTCGCATCCGCGTGGAAACACGACGCGAGGCAAAGAGCTGTTTGAAACCCGCGGGTGCATGGGTTGCCATGCCGTGGGTGAGGGGGACCAAGCCCAAGGAGGAACGTTCGCCGCGAATCTTTCTCGGGTGGGTGAGAAGGCCAACTATGATTATCTGGTCCGTTGGGTTCATAACCCCCGTGAGCGTACCCGCCCCTATTGCCCTTATGAGAAACGGGACCTGGAGGTGGAAGACTATGCCCGCCATGGGTTGCCCTTCGTGTTTGATCTGGAAAACAGCCAATGCCCGAATGATGGTCACGAACTCCAGGTGCAGCAGATGACGGTAATGCCCAGTCTCCGGCTGACCGTGCGGGACTCCCGCGATATTGCCAGTTATCTGACGACCCTCAAAAGAAAAGATGCCGACTACTCCCCTGCCCCGTTCCTGGAAGATTCCGCGCTAAAGGAGAAAGGCCGGACGCTGGTGCGGCATTTCGGCTGCGCCGGCTGCCACGAAATCGCCACCTTCGAGGAGGAGAGCCGCATCGGCACCGAGCTCACTGAGGAAGGCAGCAAACCCATTGAGCGTCTCGATTTCGCCCTGTTCACCCACCCGGCCAAAGTCGAGGGATGGTATAACCATAAGGGATTTTTTGAACGTAAACTGGAAGATCCGTCCGTGTTTGACGAAGGCAAAGAGAAGGCGGCCTTCGAAAAACTCAAGATGCCGAAACCCAACCTGCAACCGGCTGATATTACATCGCTTACCACCTTCCTGCTGGGAAGTGTCGATTCACAACTGCCGGACCATTACTTTTTCCAACCCAAAGACCGTCGCCAGGACATTCAAGAGGGTTGGTGGATTATCAAAAAGTACAATTGCATGGGATGCCATCAGGTTCAGGTAGGTCAGAAGTCCGTCCTGATGGGGTTGGCGCGTTACCAAGACCCGGATTGGAAGGAGCAACTGCCTCCTTCCCTGATCGGCGAGGGAGCCCGGGTGAATCCGGCTTGGCTGGTCAAGTTCCTCGAAAATCCCACCCTGAGCGCTACGCAGGTGAACCGCAACGGAGTCCGGACCTATCTCCACGCCCGAATGCCCACGTTCTCACTTTCGCCCGGGGAGATCCGCAAGCTGGTGCGGTTCTTTGATGCTCTCAGCGCCCAGCCGCAGCCTTACATCGCGGCCAAAGCGGACCCCTTGACGCCGCGGGAACGGCGCATGGCCCGGCAACTTTTCACCCATCCGGCCGCTCCCTGCCTGAAATGCCATGCGACGGGCGACCCCGTTCACGACCGGCGAGCTACGGCGCCCAATTTCCTGCTGGCGGCGGAGCGGTTGAAGCCGGGTTGGACTACCCGTTGGATGCTGGAGCCGGCCAACATGAGTCCCGGAACGGCCATGCCGTCGGACTTGTTCCGTCGGGAAGGCGAACGCTGGGTGTTTGCCGGCCCCACCCCGGCCAGCTTCCGGGGCTACGACAAGGACCACGCAGAGCTTCTGGTCCGCTACATGTTCCAATTCACACCGGAGGAGCTGCGGCGGATTACCGGTCGTTGATCCCCCAAAGGAATTACCAGCAAACTTTTCGAGAAAGGCGATTGCAATATGAATTCAACTCGACTGCTAATGCTTGTCTCTGTTTTAGGTTTCTTCCTGGCAGGTTGCTCCCAGGACGCGGAAGTCTCCGCGCCCGCCGAAGAGGCCGCTCCGGAAGAAGCAGCCGTCATGGAGATTGATCCGGCAACTGCGGCTACTTTGACCGGAAAGGTGCTTTTCGACGGGAAAGCGCCGCGAGCCAGGAAAATCTCCATGGGCGCGGTGCCGGAGTGCGCAAAACTACACGATGGGAAAGCCGTCTTCACCGAACAGGTCGTCGTGAACGACAACGGCACCCTGCGCAACGTCTTCGTTTACGTAAAGGGAGGGCTGGAAGGCCAATCCTTCGCCAAACCCAAGGAGGCGGCCAACCTGGATCAGAAAGGTTGCCTTTACACGCCGCACGTCTTGGGAATCCAGGCGGGACAGGAGTTGCTGATTCACACCAGCGACCCCACCACTCACAACATCCATCCGATGCCTCAAAAGAACCGGGAGTGGAATACCTCCATGCCTCCCAATGCCAAACCCCTCAAGAGAACCTTCAAGCGGCCCGAGATCATGATTCCGGTCAAATGCAACGTCCATCCGTGGATGAGGGCCTATGTCGGAGTCCTGCGGCATCCCTTCTTCGCCGTCAGCAACGAAGAAGGGGCATTTGAAATCACCGGCTTACCCCCCGGCGAATACGTCATCGAAGCTTGGCACGAAAAGCACGGAACTACCGAACAAAAGGTTGTCCTGGGAGCCACGGAAACCAAATCGGTTGAGTTCACCATCCAAGGTTGAGCAGGGTCGGGCCAAGTCCATTCCATGTCTCATGGACGCCGGAAGAGTTACGGTCCAGGGAAGAACAGATCTTTGAACGCTTAGTCAGGAGCCATCTTTTATGGCATGCTTCATTGCGTTGCTCGTAACCGCGATCACTGCCGCATCGGTCGGGATAGTTTGGGCCCGAATCTGGTGGTTTCCCGTCAATATCTCCGAGCACGGCGGGCGCATCGACGATCAGATGATCGTCACGCTGATCAGTTGTGGAATCATCTTTGTCTTGGCCCAACTTGGCCTCGCGTTTCTTATCTGGCGGCGTCGCAGCAGCGCTGCCGGGTCCCAGGCCGTCTATTCCCACGGCAACCAAAAATTAGAAGTCACCTGGACTATAGCGACGGCCGTTTTCTTTATCGGGCTCGGGGTGATGGCCGAGGACATTTGGGCGGACATCCAGTACACCGACGCGCCCCCGGGAGCCTTGCAAATCGAAGTGACGGGCCAACAGTTCGCCTGGAACTTTCGCTTCGCCGGGCCGGACGGTGAGTTCGGCCCCCGGCACCTGGAACTGATGGACGACGCCGCAGCGAATCCTCTGGGACTGGATTACGACAACGATCCGGCCTCCCAGGATGACATCGTTGTTCCCACTATCGCGGTTCCGGTGAATCAACCTGTAGAGCTGATCCTGCTCTCCAAGGACGTATTGCATGCTTTTTGGGTGCGAGAATTGCGCCTTAAACAGGATTTGGTTCCCGGCCTGGACATCCGCAGCCATTTTACGGCCACGCAACTCGGAAAATACGAGATTGCCTGCGCAGAACTGTGCGGCCTGGGGCACCACAAAATGCGGTCTTTTCTCGAGGTGATGTCGCAGGAAGATTTCGCCAATTGGTTGGAAGCACGAGCCGCTGAACAGTAAGCCCCAAGAAAGCAAGGGAGGTAGAGGATGGCGCAAGTAAGAGCCCAGATGGAGGTCGCCCACGCCCACGAGGCTCCGAAGAGCTTTATCTGGAAATACATCTTCAGCCTGGACCACAAAGTCATTGGTATCCAGTATTTCCTGCTGGCGTTGTTTTCGGTTTTCGTGGGCATGGGCCTGTCCCTGCTGATGCGAATCCGACTGGTGTGGCCCGACGCCCAGATTCCGCTGCTCGAAAGCCTCTCCCCGGACGGGGCGCCCGGCGGGGTCATGACGCCGGAATACTACCTTTCCCTGCTGACCATCCACGGTACCATCATGGTGTTTTTCGTGCTCACCACGGCCCCCCAGAGCGGGTTCGGGAACTATTTTCTCCCCATCCAGATCGGCGCCGAAGACATGGCCTTTCCGCGTCTGAATATGCTCTCTTTTTGGGTCACGTTTGCGGCCCTCGCAGTCCTGCTGGCCAGCTTCTTCATTCCGGACGGACCGCCCATTTCGGGCTGGACGGCCTACCCTCCGTTGAGTGCAGTGGGTTCGGCCGCGGGTCCGGGTCTGGATTGGGGCCAAACCCTTTGGATTTTCAGTATCGCTCTGTTTTGCATCGCTGCGCTCTTGGGGGCGTTGAATTTCATCGTGACGCTGCTGGACTTGAGAGCGCGGGGGATGACGCTGATGCGCCTGCCTCTGACCTGCTGGGCTTGGTTCATCACCGCCATCCTGGGGCTTTTGGCTTTTGCGGTCTTGTTCAGCGCCGGCATCCTGCTGGTGCTCGATAAGCTGGGAGGCACCAGCTTCTTCATTCCGAGCGGGTTGATCGTGAGCGATAAGATCATCGACCGCACCGGAGGGTCCCCTCTCTTATGGCAGCACCTGTTTTGGTTCTTCGGCCACCCGGAAGTGTACATCGCGATTCTTCCCGGGATGGGCGTGGTCTCGCAGGTCATTTCCACTTTTGCGCGTAAGCCGATCTTCGGCTATCGCGCCATGATCTACGCCATGCTGGCGATTGCCTTCCTCGGTTTCTGCGTGTGGGGGCATCATATGTTCATGAGCGGCATGAGCCCCTACTCCGCCTTCGCCTTTTCCGTGATGACCGTGGCGATCGCCGTTCCCTCCGCCATCAAGACTTTCAACTGGCTGGGAACGCTGTGGGGCGGCAAGCTGCGCCTCACGACCCCGATGCTTTTTTCCCTGGGGTTCGTATCCCTGTTTATCACCGGAGGCCTGGGAGGGATTTTCCTGGGCCAACCGGCACTGGATATTTACTTTCACGATACCTATTTCGTCGTGGGCCACTTTCACATGATTATGGGTGTGGCGGCGATTTTCGGAATCTTTACCGGGACCTATTACTGGTTCCCGAAAATGTTCGGGCGGATGATGAACGAGACGCTGGGCAAAATCCATTTCGTGGTCAGCTTCGTGGGTGTCTATGCGATCTTCATGCCCATGCATTTCATGGGTATGGAAGGCCATCCGCGACGCTACCCGGACCTGCGCGGGGTGGATTACCTGGCCTCGATGGTCAGTTTACAGGAGTTCATCAGCATCGCTGCCTTCATCACCGCGGCGATTCAACTGGTCTTCCTGTTCAATCTGTTCTGGAGCATGTTCAAGGGGGAGAGGGCCACGGTGAATCCCTGGGAAGCCACGACGGTGGAGTGGACTGTACCGTCACCCCCGCCGCACGACAATTTCGCCGGGAAGTTTCCGCAAGTCCATCACGGCCCCTACGAATATAGCGTGCCGGGCGCAACCAAAGATTACGTGATGCAAACCGAAAAACCCGGAACCTGAAAGGGCCGAACGTCACACCGAAGGCAGCCTGCATGGGAACAGTAACCATTGCTCCTCCGAAGACGAAACGGCCGGATATGGCTCCGCCCCAAGGAGGAAACCGACAAGGCGGCAACGGGCCGGAGGCGGTTTCTCCGCAGCCCTCCCCCAGAACGTATCGAATGGGCATGTGGGTCGCTTTGATTCCCATCCTGATGCTGTTCCTCTCCCTTACCAGCGCACTGGTGATCCGTAAGGGTTTGGGCGGGGATTGGAAGCCGATTACGATACCCATGATCCTTTGGTTCAACACGGCGATCCTCCTGGCGAGCAGCTTCACCCTGGAGAAAGCCCGGCGAGCCTTGGGGAAATTCCAGGGTTTCCAGCATTGGCTCTGGATTACCACGGCGCTGGGATTGACGTTCCTCGCGGGACAATTCCTGGCATGGCAACAGTTGGCCTCGACGGGAGTCTATTTGGCCTCGAATCCCAGCAGCTCGTTTTTCTATCTTCTGACGGCGACCCACGGCATCCACCTGCTGGGTGGCCTGGGGGCACTCTTTTATTTGGACTTGCGGGCACCCGCTTATGCCGGGGCGGGACCGGCAAAAGCAACCGCCGTGGAAGTAACGGCGATTTACTGGCACTTTCTGGATGGCCTTTGGATCTATCTTCTCCTGTTATTCCTCTTCGGGAGGTAAGCTGCGTGGCGGAAAACTCGGTAAGTGAAACGGCTCTTTCACAATCGGATTGGAGCGGTGGTACGCGTCCCTACGGGATCGGGTCCAAGAAGCTGGGGATGTGGCTGTTCATCGTCTCCGACTCCATTACTTTCGGCGCTTTATTGATCGCCTACAGCTACCTGCGAGTCGCAAGTGAGGCTTGGCCCACCCCCTTCCCTCTGTGGCCGAGTCTTGCCAACGCCAGCCTGATGACCGCGATTCTGCTGGGAAGCAGCTTGACCATGGTCATGGCCGTCGATGCTTCCAAGCGTGGGAAAATCTCCCATGTGGTCCGCTGGGTCGTATGTACGATGATCGGTGGGATCCTTTTCGACGTTCTTCACCTGTACGAATGGAGCGAGTTGATTCATGAGGGCGTCGGCCTGTTTTCGAATCCCTGGGGAACTCCGCTGTTTGGTGCCGCTTTCTTTACCTTGACCGGACTTCACATGACGCACGTTACTATTGGCGTGATCTATCTGGGGGTGATTGCCTGGGGGACGGCCCGCGGCAAATATACTCCCGAGGATGTCGAGGTCAGCGGATTGTACTGGCACTTTGTCGATCTGGTCTGGATGTTCATCTTTCCGCTTGTCTATTTGATGTCCACGAATTTGAATTGAGTTTCTTGAGGCAGAAACCATGATGACCACAAGCACAGAGCACGAACACCCTTCCGGGTCCGCCAGGCTTTACGTTTGGGTTTGGGTCTGGCTGGTAACTCTGACGGCGTTGGAGGTCATCCTGGCCTTCCAGGCCCTTCAGGTCGCCGTCATGCTGCTCCTTCTGGTTTCCCTTTCCCTGGTGAAAGCGGGGCTGATTATCTCTTACTTCATGCACCTCGTGCATGAAAAGCGAAGCCTGAAGCTGAGCTTGATACCCCCCTTGGTCCTAGTGATCGTTCTGTTATTCGTTTTTTTCCCCGACAGTATTCGTTTGAACGAGTTGAAACCGTGAAGGATGGATGCAAGGCCAAAATATTTTCCTTCTGGACAGCCGCCGTAATCTTTGGAGGAGCTTCGGCCCAGGCGTGGGCGCAATCCTGCGCGATGTGCGCCAAGAACGCCTCTGCTGCCGGTCCGGAAGGCATCCAAGGGCTGCAATCCGGAATCCTCCTCCTGTTCATTCCCACCCTCCTGATTTTCCTGGGTATTCTCTGGTTTACCTTCCGGCACTCGATCACCCGGGAAGTGGAGGAGCCGGCGGCTTGGGACCCTGGCGACCCGGAGGAGACCGAACCCCTGCCACTCGCGTCCCCATACGTTTCTTCGCGGGACCATCCTCGGTTCGTCTCTCGCTAGACCGAGAGCGACCGAATGTCCGAGTTGGAAGGTGCAGGCTGCGGTACTGAGCCATCGCGAAAAGATGCCAAACAGATCATCGGGAAATTCGGGTCTGCATCGTTTCGCATTCATTACGGCATGCGCCACGTTCCTGCTGATCGTCGCCGGAGGCTTGGTTACCAGCAACCAAGCCGGACTTTCAGTGCCCGACTGGCCGCTCTCTTACGGGTCGTGGATACCCCCCATGGAGGGCAATATCCGCTATGAGCATACCCATAGAATGATCGCTGCGAGCGTGGGGGCTTTGACACTGATCCTGGCCATCTGGCTGTGGCGACGCGAGACGAGAAGATGGGTGCGATGGATTGGCGCAGCCGCGCTTCTCGCCGTCATGGTTCAGGGCATCCTGGGAGGGATCACGGTTCTTTATCTTCTGCCTTTGCCGATTTCGATGACTCATGCCTCACTCGCCCAGATCTTCTTCTGCCTGGTGGTAAGTCTGGCTGTCTTTACCAGCGAAGGTTGGAAAAATCCGATTTCACGAGCATCGGATGCCGGAACTCCACGACTTCGGTATTTGTGTATGGGCACCACGGCCGCCATCTTTCTGCAACTGGTTCTGGGGGCCGCCCTTCGCCATACCGGCCAAGGGATCATACCTCACGTCGTGGGTGCCGTGATCGTCAGCGCACTGGTGGTTTGGACTTCCCTACGGGTGTTCTACGGTCATGCCCGGCAATGGAACTTGGTCCGGGCGGCGCTTCTCCTGATGGCTTTTCTTTTTATGCAACTATTCCTCGGCACCGGGTCTTACGTGAGCCGCCTTGCCACCCAGGATGCGCCCCAGCCGATGCCCGCCATGGTGGCCCTTACAACGGCTCACGTAGCTGCGGGTGCCCTGATCCTTGCGATCAGCTTGATTTTAACACTCGAGGTCCGTCGGACGCTGGAAGGCCGGAATGGATACGAGTCCACACCAACCGGACTCTCGAACCAGACCGCCTGATACGAGGATGCAAATCTCTAAAGCGAGCCAACCCGTCCCATTAGCCGCACCGGCGGTGGAGCCTGCTCCCGGCGTAAGACGGCACCGAATCGCGGACTACCTGGAGCTGACCAAGCCGGAAGTAACTTGGCTGATTTTGATCAGCACTGCGGCCGGATTTTATCTTGCTTCACGAGGCTCAATCGAAATCATTGTCCTCCTCGAAGCCGTATTCGGAACGGGCTTGGTGGCGGCGGGAACCGGAACCCTGAACCAGTACTTGGAACGGGATTCGGACGCCAAGATGCGTCGAACCCAGAGCCGCCCCTTGCCGGCGGGAAGGCTGCATCCTCTTCACGCACTGGTTTTCGGCGTGACACTCGCGGCAGCTGGAGTCCTCATCCTTGCCCTGGTCATCAACTTACTAACCAGCCTGCTGGCCCTGGCCACCCTCGGCAGTTACCTGCTGATCTATACTCCGCTCAAGAGTCGGACGTCGCTCTGTACGCTGGTCGGCTCGGTTCCCGGTGCCATGCCTCCGCTCATCGGTTGGGCCGCCGCGCGGGGTGAGGTCGGCCTGGAAGCCATGATTCTTTTCCTCATTCTCTTTTTGTGGCAAGTTCCCCATTTCCTGGCCATCGCGTGGATGTACCGCGAGGATTACGCTCGCGCCGGAATCGTTATGCTGCCCGTGGTTGACCCGGAAGGAAAAGCGACCGGACGTCAAATTTTGCTTTGCACCCTGGCCCTTGGCGTGGCCAGCCTGTTGCCCACCTGGGTGGGCTTGACCGGGCATCTCTATTTGGTGGGTGCGGTAGTTCTGGGGTTGGCGTTTCTCTATTACGCCGCCTCGGCAGTCCTCTCACGGTCCAATCGTGGGGCGCGGCGACTCTTGCTGGCTTCGGTCGGTTATTTGCCGCTGGTGTTAGCCCTGATGCTGGTTGATAAGGTCACCCTATAGTTGCGGGGGGCGAGCGTTGTCCCCGGATGCGGCCCGGGACGGCTTCTGAGTTCCAATTGCGGGATTTACCATTCCATGAGCAATTCATCCCTTGTCGATGTTGAGGGCCTGACACATATCTATTCCCACGGCTCCGGACGGGTGGCTCTGCAAGAAGTCAGCTTCACGGTGGAACCCGGAGAGATTTTTGCCCTTCTGGGCCCGAACGGGGGCGGGAAAACCACCGCCTTTCGGGTGCTCACGACGCTGCTCCTGCCGAGCGGCGGCACGGCTCGCGTTTTTGGACATGACGTCCGGCAAGATACCTTTCGGGTACGCAACCGCATGGGGGTTGTCTTTCAGGCGCAAAGCTTGGACGGCAAGCTCACGGTCCTTGAAAATCTCACGCATCACGGCCACCTGTACGGATGGATGGGGAAGCCGCTGCGGGAGCGAATTGAAACCTTCCTCCTCCGGTTGGGGCTGGCCGAGCGCCGGCAGGATCGAGTCGAGACTCTTTCGGGTGGATTGAGGCGTCGCGTGGAGCTGGCAAAAGGACTTCTGCACGAGCCGGAGCTTCTTCTGCTGGATGAACCCACGGCGGGGTTGGACCCCGGGGCGCGCCAGGATTTCTGGCGATATTTGCTGCGTTTAAGAGAACAAGACAAGATCACGATTCTTTTTACCACGCACTTGTTGGATGAGGCGGAGTACTGCACTCGGGTCGGATTTCTCGATGGCGGTCGTTTGGTAGCCACGGGTACTCCGCAGTCACTGAAAGAGAGAATCGGCGAGGAGATCATCGTCCTCGAAACAGAAAATTCCGAAAGGCTGCAACAGCAGATTGAACAAAAGTTTGGGGTGTCCGCCTCCGTACTGGGAGGCACCCTGCGAATTGAACGCCCTCGGGGCCGTGCGTTTATAGCCGAATTGGTAAAAGCCTTTGGAGAGGACGTTCGTGCCGTGACCTTGGGAAAACCCACGCTGGAGGACGTCTTTATTCACGTCACAGGCCATCGCTTCAGTTCGACGCCCAAGGAAGGGGATCGAAAATAATTGATCCCCGCCGCAGCGTGTGGACTAAAACGCAGGTATTGAACCCGGGGAAACCGGGTCCAAGTCGAACTGGTCCACCCATGATTTAGCGGTGGGAGCCTGCGAGTCTCCTGCTCCAAAGGGGCTGAATCATGTTCTCGCGCCTTTTACGTGATGCTACGATAATGTTCCGGGAGAGGCTTCGAAAATGTTGGAAACGCTGCTGTTAATAGCCTTCTGTCTGTTGATCGTCCTGCTGTCGCTGGGAACGGTGGGGTGGGCCCTGGTGAGCGGCCAAGCTCTGTCTTTGGATGGTCTCCTTCTGGTGCTGGTCTGTTTGGTGATGGTGGTAATCTTTTTCCCCCTTTTTCTGGTGGAACTGCGGGGAACTGGGCTGCTCGGTCCTGAAGATTCCAAGAAGAAGAGCAAGGGTCGAAGTCCTCGATGACCTCTGTTTTCACTCTCCGTAGCTTTTGGCTCCCCGTTGGCACCTTGTGCTGGCGTGAGCTTGTCCGATTTTACAGGCAGAAAGGCCGTCTGGTCGGCGCATTGGGTACACCGCTGGTCTTTTGGGTATTCATCGGATCCGGCTTCGGCAGGTCCTTTCAGATGCCGGACGGGCCACAGGTGCCCTTCACTGCTATTGGAAATATCGACTACCTCGAATATTTTTTCCCGGGCACGGTAATCCTCATTGTGCTGTTTACGTCTATTTTTTCCACCATCTCCGTCATTGAAGACCGTCGGGAGGGTTTTCTCCTCTCGGTTTTGGTGGCTCCCGTTTCGAGATCCGTCCTGGTCCTGGGAAAGGTGTTGGGCGGCGCGACTCTGGCCTTTCTGCAAGGCCTGCTTTTTGTGCTACTGGCTCCGTTGTTGGGATTAACCTTTACCGTTCCACAACTCCTGCTTCTGGCGGGGATCCTATTTTTGATCTCCCTGGCTCTGACGGGTCTGGGTTTTTCGATCGCCTGGCAGTCGGAATCCACGCAGGGTTTTCACTCCATTATGAATATCGTACTGATTCCGATGTGGATGCTTTCCGGAGCCTTGTTTCCCGTCACGGGCGCTGCGAGTTGGGTGCAGTGGGTTATGAAAATCAATCCTCTGACCTACGGGATGGCGGCCCTGCGCCACACTCTTTACTTTCAGGACGAGGCGGCAACCGGCGCTCTGCCCTCTCTGACCCGCGCCCTGACGGTTACCGTCATCTTTATGCTACTCACTTTACTGACCTCCTGGGGAGTCGCAAGGCGTAAAACAGTTCGAGGTCACCCGTGAACCGGAGCTGCAGGATCGCAGTCCCGCTGGTTTTTTGCATGTCTTTCGCATACCCACTTTTCGCAGGACACCCCAGCCCGAATCCCGGCGTACCCGCACCCGATGTAATCAGTCCCCCACCGCTGTTGCTTCCTGAATACCAAGGAGAACCTGCCCGAGCCTTCACCCGGACTTCCCGGCTTTCGTCTCCCCTTCCCGGGTTGAACGCCGTCCTGAATGGGACCAGTGCCTTGCTGCTGCTTACAGGTTATGCGTTTATCCGTCGCAAACGGGTTAGGCTCCACAAAATCTGTATGGGTTCGGCCTTTGGGGTTTCTGTCCTTTTTCTGATCTCCTACCTCATCTATCACTTCCAAGTGGGTTCCGTGCCTTTTACGGGCCAGGGTCCGATTCGCGCCCTTTACTTTGCCATACTCATTTCTCACACGGTGCTGGCTGTCCTCATTGCTCCCCTGGCGTTGAGAACTCTCTACCTGGCTTGGCGAGGACGGTTCGACCAGCACGTTCGGATCGCCCGCTGGACACTTCCGCTATGGATCTACGTATCCCTGAGCGGCGTCGTGGTCTATTGGATGCTTTACCACCTATGAGGAACGAGACAGCGATTGGAATCTACCCCTGGATGGGCTTGGGGGTGGCGGGAGGAGGAAGCTCACGGGCCTGGATTTCCGACTGAAATGCGACCCTGCGGTGGGCTCCGTCACAAAAGGGTTTATTTTCGGATTGCCCGCAGCGGCACAGAGAAATTCGGGTCCGTCCGGCAAGATGAAAAGCCTTGCCGTGCTGGTCGTAGATCGTAAACTCCCCTTCTACTCGCAGTGAGCCATGATTGACGATGGTAATTTTCGTTTCAGCCATTTGAACCTCCGTCCGATGCGATGGATTGGACCCAAACCAGGCAAGAAGTCTAATTTGAATCACAGAATCGGCGAGACCTTAACGGTTGGCGGCATCCAGGCCCGTCTGGGTCGCGCCGCGCATCTCATGCTCAGTCCGAAGTGCCGAAGCAACCCCATCCTTACAGGGTTGCCGCTATCATACCAGTTCGCCCAAAAATTCTTCAAGGAGAAATCGGCAGAAACGTCCCGTTCCAGGTCGAAAAGAACGGCTGGTTTGGTTTCACGAATATCATGTCGAAGCTAGAAGCACCGAACGCCCCGGCCATAGATTCTTCCGGCCGGCCTCCCTCTTCCCGCCCGAGCCGCTCTTCCCTTCTCTTGACTCTGGTGGCTTTTCTGACGGTCCTGGTTCCCTTCCTTTTCTGGTATCAGACCTGGTTTGGCAGGCGCTTGACCGATCAACAGATTGAAAAATACCTTTTCGATGCCGACAAACCCCGCAAAGCACAACACGCTCTCAGCCAGATCGCCGCGCGCCTCGAACAGGGCGATCCGAAAATGGACCTCAGCCGATGGCACCCCCGGATCCTGCATCTGGCCGAACATGACGCCGTCGAGCTCCGAATGACCGTGGCATGGTTCATGGGCTTGGACGGCCGATCGGAAGATTTTCGGAAGTCGCTTCAGAAGCTTCTCAAGGACCCCGAACCTCTGGTTCGCCGGAATGCCGCGCTTTCCCTGGTGCGTTTTGGTGACCCAAGCGGACGTGGCGAAATTCGCCGTATGCTGGAAGTCCACATCTTGCGGGCGCCGCAGGCAGGAATCTTGTCTTTTATCATGAAGCGTGAGGACCCCATTGCCAGAAATACTTTGGTGGCACGCATCCGGTCAGAAGGTGAAGAGCCGATTGAGATGCGTTCACCGGTGCCGGGATTTCTGGATTCCAAACTTGCGTCGGAAGGGGCCAAGGTCCGAGAGGGTGACCCGGTTGCTCTGCTCTCGCCCCGGCAGGAGCACGTCTGGGAAGCCCTTCGTGCTCTTTATCTGGTCGGGGAACCGGAAGATCTGGCGCTCCTGGATCGTTATGTCGCAGGTGTGCCGGACATGCCGCAGGAAATGCGGCGACAAGCGCTTCGGACTCGGGAAGCCATCAGGAGGCGTGGATCCCAAAACGGAGAGGGGCTCCAGGAACACAGGTAGTCAGTAGTCCATCTTGCCATACACGGCCTCGACGTCCGCAATGGGAATCATGTCAATGGCATCCCACGGGCAGCCATCCAGTAAGGTTCCGTCCGGCCCCTTACTGGTGCAGAGCTTGCATCCGATGCAGAGTTGCGGGTCCACCTCGATGACCCCGAAAGGCGGGTGATCCTCATCGGGCACCCAGTACATGCAATCTTCGACGGGACAGTAAGCCACGCAGACCGGCGAGCCGGCGCACCCCGTGCAACACTCGTTGATGACGGCTAATTCACGAGGCCTCTTTTTGCGGGGCCGCGTGAGGCCTTTGGATTTAGGTTCGCTCTTGACGACAGTAGATTCCATTCCTGAACTCAACTCCCCGATTTTCAACGCTTCATCATACCAAAAAGCGCAGCCATTTTGAAACCACGGATAACTCAGCGGTCCGTTATTGAACATTCGGGTAACGGGCGAGCTGCTCTACCAAGCTGCGGTCGCCCAGCTTTTCGGCTTCGTGAGCGTGCCGCCGAGCCAACTCCAAATTCCCCTGCACAATATAGATTCGTCCCATGTGCACATGGGGTTCCGCGAAAACCGGATCGAGCTCCACCGCCTTTTCGAAGTGGTGGAGCGCTTCGGTGGTCCGGCCCTGAAAATGCAATAGGACCCCTAGATGGGAATAGGGACGAGCATCGCCAGGGCGCGCTCTGATCAAGGCTTCCTGTTCGGCTTTGACTTGCTCGACATCTCGATTGAGGATGGTCGGAATGACTTCATCTGCCCAGAATCGTTGCGGTTTCATAGCTTTTCAGGAGGCGGAAAACTTTTCGGGATTTCCCCAAGGAGCCGGGACGTGCCGAGCGGTCACGAACGAATCGGTTGAGGCTGGAAGGGCGCAAGCTGGGCGTCGATCTGCTCGACCGACAAGTCTTCCCCGTTATTGAGGCGTTCTAAAATCTTTTTGATCATCTGCTTGGACTCCGCGCGGCGGTAGTTGCGCAGGAAGCCGTCGTAGTAGTGTTCTCCGGCCAGGGCGCGGTTGATCTCATGCTCCCGATTATGATCCCCCAACTCGGTGAAATACACCACCTTGTACCGGCCGTTATAGGCGGTCTCCCTATAGATTTCAAACATTACCTTTTCCGATTCAAACGACATGCGGGGAAACTCCGGGGGTGATGAACTTCGGGGTGCCTGGAGTCCTATGAGCGGATTTCGAACCCTCTCTGAATCCGGTCAGAGTTCTACTTTTTCACGTGAAACCCTACAGTTCCGAATCGCTCTTGACCGTGTTGATACCGACAGGAGTCTCCATCGGATAGGGTGGAGGCGGAACGCCGACCCCCGCGGTGGCTTCGTGCCGCAGTCTATCCTCGAAGGCCTTGAGTTGTTTTTCGATTGCCTGCTTCTTCCGATTCTGTGCCACCATATCTTCCCGGTAGCGCTTCAGGAAGTAGGCGATCGTCTCGACGCGAATCTTGATGGAGCCGGTCGGTTTGTTTTCATCAATATCTTTGAAGGAGAAGTAGGGTGTTCTCGACTTCGTCACGGTCTCTTCGACCACGGTATAGATGGGAGCGTCGTGGCCGCATTTGAAACTTGAAAGCTCCAGGGCCACCAGGTTCGGATGCCGGGCCACGTATTTGGCCGCCCACACTTTCTGGCTGGTGTTCTCGCTATAGGAGTTCTTCCAAACATCCTGAATGTCCATGGGATGGCGGATCAACCCCAGTTTGACGTCCTCTCCGAAAAGTTTCCCGATTATGTCCTCGTCGATGGGCAGCGAGGCCAACGTCAGGACGGGATAGCCAATCTTCTGAAACTCTTCCAGAATTTCGTGATTGATCCCGGGATCATTGTGGTAAGGCCGCCCCAGGATCACAATCCCGATGCGGTCTTCCCTTTCCAGCGTCTCCAACACCTCCCGGCCCTGCTTGCGCAGAATACCTTCCGAAAAATGGTCCATGGCCTGAAAGGCTTCCTTGCAGGCCCGATGGTTTTCCTCGGGTGACAATCCCAGGATTTCGCCGAACTCGTTGTACATCTGCCGTTCAAATTGATCGATCGTCTTGAAATTGATCATGGGATTGATATACCGGACTCCCATGTCCGTGAACAGATCTCCCTCTTTAATGAAGGCCGCTTTAACCGCCTCGGGAGTTGCCGTGATGGTCGGGCAGGCTCGATGATCCTGGACAAACTGAAGGTCTGAGGGCAGATCGTCGATCATGGGGAAAAAGATATAGTCCAGCGGCTTTTTCTTATGGTGCACATAGAGAAGGTTGTGCACATGCGGAATGCCTACCTTGGAAGGAAAACAGGGATCAATGGCTCCTCGCTTTGCGCCGGCTTTGTAGAGCTCCTCGGAGGTGTAATCCGAGTAAACAAGGTTTTCGGATTTTACTCCGAGGGATTCAAAGTACGCACTGAAGGCGGGATTGGTGGAATACTGGTTCAGCACGCGCGGGATTCCGATGCGAAGCTCGGACCGCTTTTTCATCCGTTCGGCACGGGCCTTCTGTTTGGCCGTAAACGTGTATTTGGGGAGAGAGTCGGCAACCGGAGGCGGCCGGAACGATCGGAAGGCCCACCGGGCGGCCACTTCACCCAGATTGGGATTGGCGCCTTTCATCGAATCGAGGCCCTTCTTGATCTCACGCATGGCGTTGACATCCTCGACCAGCCCCTTTTCGCAACTGTTGCCGACGATGAGCCGCTTGATTCCGGGCAGAATGGGGATCTTGGAGGATTTCGAGCCCGCGTTTTCCACTTCCCCTTCGTCGGTCACCTTCACGTCGATAAAGGTTCGCAAGCATTTGTTCTTGCAGAAGTAGCAGCGGGTGTTTTCGTTTCGATGCGTAATGTAGGAGATATTGTCCACCGAATCGAGTCCGATAAAGCTGGTCGTCCGACCCATCTTCCAAGTCCGGTTGGCCTCGATAGCCGCCCCAATGGCGCCGGATTCCCCGCAGTGCTCGTGAACGATAACGTTCGGGTTTCCGCCTTTATCCCGGAAGCGGGACTCGATGAAATCTACCTGGGATTTCACCGCCGCCAAGTTGTGTTGCGTCCCGCCCTGAAGGACAAAGTTATTGCCCAGCGCGGGCAGGTTGGCAATCTGGGAAACGTAGAGCCAGATGTTCTTCGGCAGCACGGCGGCCAGGCCGGCCATAATCTCTTCCGGTTTCCAGCCCTGGCGTTGAAAATCGACAATATCGGACTGCATGAATACCGCGCAGCCGTAACCGAACATCGGCATCGCCTTGGCGCCAAACGCATTGTCGGCATATTCCTCCACCGGAACGCCGAAGCCGACTGCCGTGGACTGCAAGAAATATCCATTGCCGGCGGAGCATTGGGTGTTCAGTTTGAAGTCCTTGACGCGGCCATCCTGCAAAATAATGATCTTGATGTCCTGGCCGCCGACATCGCAGATAACGTCCGTCTGCGGATAGTAGTGGAGGGCCGACTCGGTATGCGCCACGGTCTCGACGATGGCCACGTCGGCGGAGAGGACCTCCTTCAAAATATCCTTCGCGTAACCGGTGGTGCCGACACCGAGGAGCTTCAGCGTGGCGCCCTGCCCCTCCACCTGCTGCCGGAGGTTTGAAAACATCTCCTTGGTATCTTCGATGGGGTTCCCCTTGGAAAGCTGGTAGCATTTGAGAAGAAGATTCTTGTCCTTATCGATGAGAACCGCCTTGGTGGACGTGGAACCACCGTCAAGCCCAAGGCAGGCTTCCACCACCTGACCGGGGGTGAACTTTGCCGGGATAAACTTCTTCTTCCGGAAACGCTCCTGGAATTCCACCAATTCCCGTTCGGACTTACTCAGGCCGGACCCGCCCCTCTTTTGCTTCTCCTCCAAGCGCCCTACGTTGATGTACCAGTCGAGCTTTTCGCTGCCCTTGTAAACTCCCGCCGACTCGTCCTCGTCCTTGCCGAACTCCACCGAGCCGATGGCGGCAAAGTATTGGGCGTTCTCCGGAACCTGGATCAGGTCTTTGGGATCGACTCCCTTGGGCAGAGGGAACTTTCGTTCTTCCCATACCTTGGGGATGTTGGCCTTCCAGCAATCTCTCATGCCCGTTATATAGGTGTTCGGACCGCCGAGGAGCAATACCACCGGCCGGAGAGTATGGCCGCGGGTGAGCACGGACAGGTTCTGCTGGATAATGGCCTCAAACAGCGACGCCATCAGCTCCGGCGGGGGCACGCCGCTCTTCTGCAATCCGTTGATATCGGTTTCGGCAAAGACTCCGCATTTTCCGGCGACCGGGTGCAGCTTCTGTCCGTAGTAGCCCATATTGCAGAGTTCCTCGGCCGGGATGCGAAGTTTCGCATTGATTTTGTCGATGACGGCGCCGGTACCTCCCGCACACTTGTCGTTCATGGAAGGGATTTTTTTCTTCCGCCCGGTTTCAGGGTCTTCTTTGAAAATGATGATCTTGGCATCCTGTCCGCCCAGTTCAATGACCGAACCGCAATTGGAATAGAGCTTCTCCACCGCCAAGGCTACGGCATTTACCTCCTGAACAAATTTGGCCCCGATCAGGTTCGCGACCCCTCCACCTCCCGAACCGGTTATGAAGATCCGGATTTTTTCGTGGGGGACGCTGAAATCGCCTTCAATCCGCTTCAGGAATTCCAGGCACTTTTCCGGTTGCTTCGTATCGTGTCGCTGATAGTCGGACCAGAGAATTTTGTCCGTTGCAGGATCAATCACCACCGCCTTCACGGTTGTCGAGCCCACGTCCAGGCCCACCATCAAATGACCAGAATGCATATCCGCTTTACTCCCCTCTTCTCGATTGGCCATCCTCCCGCCTTCCCGAAAAGCCCGGAGGCGGGGCACTGGCTATTTTCTGCTGTGAATCCGAACCGTAGCCGTTCCCGCAGGAAACCGGTTACGCTACGGCTACCCGAGCCGGCTTTTCGCTCTTCATCCGTTCCGCCACGTGCTTCACGAAACTGGCTGCGGTTCCGACAATACCCTTGTAGCGAGGCACCTTGTACAACGGCGTCTTCAACTCCGGATGGTCTTCCACATAGGCTTGGATCTGATCGAGTGAATATCCGGTGGACTCAAGGACCCCTTTGAATTCGAGCTTCGTTTTCGCCTTGGCCTCACCGAGAGCCATCTGCACCCGGCTGTGGGCATTCACGTCGCCCTCGCCCGAGGTCTCGATGGGAAGATAGATGATGTCCTTGTAATGGGAAACCACCGCCGACTGCGCCCCGTCGGACTGGGTCGAAGGCATGCACCCGAACGGCTTGACGGAGAGAACCATGTGGCAGAGCCCTTTATTCGAGTAGTAGATATTCTTCGCCACTTCCAGGTGACCCTCGCCGCCGCCGGAGCGGGAGTTATAGTAGGGGTGGGCGATCCGTTGCAACTCGTACTGATCGGTCAGGTGGTGAGCAACACCCCCCAGCGCATCAATAATGCGGCCATATTCACGCTTGAAAATGGCCTCCGCCAGCTTCAACTTCATGATCTTATTCTTGTGGCTCAAATTGATCTTGAAGTGCTTGTCCAAGCGCCAGGCCGGCGGCAGGATGGCCCCCTCACCGAGGCCCTTTTCATCGCCGCACTTCTGGACCACCTGGTGAATCATGTAAAGAATCCATGTGCCGATGGGTTCCACAATGACCTGGGCTCCCTCTTTTTCGAGGAAACTGAACATATTGAAATTCCCGTCGCCCTCGGTCGTCTGCGCCCAAAATTCCCCGGTGATCTTGACAATCGGCTTCACACGGGTCCGGTCCACGGGAATCTGGTTAAAGCGGTCCCGCACCTCCCGCAACGCAGCCGTGTAATCATCACCGTAGAGCTGCTTGAGGAACTTGCCGATATAAGTGGCGGTGTTGGCCTTGCCGATTCGTTGCAAGAAGCTCGCGAGTTTTCCTTCCAGTTGGTAGGGTCTCTGCTTCTTCATAACTTCGTGCATGAAGTCCATGCACTCATCCAGCACACGCTCGGTTTCGCCGGGGTTCACTTCGTAGGGTCGGATCTGGTAGGCCACGTCGTTGATGATGTCACCCATATTCATGGAATTCAGGATACCCAGGAAGAAATCGAGGTTCATCTCCAGCCCGGCTTTCGCCTCCGCCTGGTTCAAGCCTCCTGACTGTTGAAACAGGAGCACCCGGAATCCGTCAAAGCCCGAGTTTCGCAACGCCAACCGATACTCGGCTTCGTACATGCCGAACCGGCAAGGTCCGCAAGCTCCGGCCGTAAGGAATACATACCGGTCTTTGATTTCCTGCTTGGACATTCCCTTTTCTTCCAGGCTCTGGAGGCACTGAACGAGGTTGCCCACGGTGAAATAGGTAGGATTGCATTGGCCGTTGTTGCCATATTCCTTCCCCAGTTGGAAGGCTTTCTTATTCGGAACGGGCACCACCTCGCACTTGTAGCCCAGGCTTTGCAAGGTTCCATGAATCAGCTTTTCGTGTTTCCAAGTGAGGCCCCCAAACAGGATGGTCGTATGATCCCGTTGATCTGCGGTAAAGAGACGCTCTTCGGGCTTGAGAAATCGAACCACGGGCTTGTTTTCAATCCCGGCTTCCTGTTCCAAGCGTTGCCGTTCCTCTTCCACTCTCTGACGAATCAGGTCATCCACATTGTTGGAGTCGATTTGAACCAAACCTCCGTTCGATTTCGGAAGTTGAACCACCGGAACAGTGCTCATCAGATTCACCTCTCTTTTATTCGCTGAATGGACCTAAGCCTAGACTCCTCTCGGGTCCTTACGGCTGTCTGCGCCAGTGACCCGGAGGGAGATGACTCGGGGACTTTTCCCAATCAAAAACTTCAGTTAAGGCAAGTAAACTTAATATTCCACCACACGTTGGCTGCTTCGACGACACATACATACACTTGCGCGCTGGCGGTATTCTCAGGGTTGCCCTGGAGCCTAGTAAACCGGAATGCAGTGAACGGCGAATTTTAGCAGGCCAACGGCTCAGTGCTTAATTAATTGGTAAGTGGTTGGAATTTCAAGTTGTTAGCGAAATTCGAAGGGTCTGCGGAACACCCGGAAGAGTGAAAAGAGGGCGGGACAGGCAGCCCCTAGCCGAAGCGAGACAGCAGACGGTCGATCTCCTCTTGGGTATCCAGGTGGACTTTTTCCCGAATCCCCTGCAGGCGATCCTCCAGCGTCGGCCGTCTATCCCGGTAATAGACGCCCATGTAGTGCTTATCGGTGCGATAGGCCAACTCCAGAGCTTTCAGCTTGTTGCTCGCATCATGCTCTTCGGGCACGGAGGCCAGCCTTTCCGCATAGTATTTGAAAGTATCAACTTTATTGAAGGTCGGACAAGGGCTGAGAACATTGACGAAGGAAAAACCGGGATGATCGAAAGCTTCTACGAACATCTTCGCAAGGTTGTTCGCTTTGCCCGAAAACCCCTTCGCCACGAAACTGGCTCCATAAACCAATGCGAAGGCCACCGGATTGATCGGATCTTCGATGTTTCCGTAAGGGGAGGCTTTCGTTACGAACTGGTAGGCCGAGGTGGGCGAAGACTGGCCCTTGGTCAGGCCGTAGATGTTGTTGTCCATGATGATGTAGGTAATATCCGGATTGCGCCGCACCGCGTGGGGGAAATGTCCGGCCCCGATGCTGAATCCATCCCCATCTCCCCCCAGAACCACAATCTTGAGGGCCGGGTTGGATACTTTCATACCCACACTGATCGGCAGCGCTCTGCCGTGAATTCCATGAAAGCCGTAGCTGTTGATGAAGTAGGGAATCCGGCTCGAACAGCCGATCCCGGAGACCACGACCAAGTCCTTCGGGTCCCACCCCTTCATCTCAAAAGCCTTGTAAACAGCGCTCAGGACCCCAAAATCTCCGCATCCGGGGCACCAAGTCACCTTTACGTCGCTTTTGTAGCCGACCCGTTCTGCAGGCTGCGTCTTTTCCTTCAGCTCAGCCATTCTGGCAAACCTCCTCAATCTTATTCAGAATCATTCGGGCTGTAAAAGGTTGTCCGCCATAAATGTTAAGCTTATTCAGCTCACCTCGATAATGAGGGCCCAGCAACTGGGCGAACTGGCCGGTTGCGTTCACTTCGGCCACGATCAACTTCTGGACTTGGCTTAACTCATCCGTCAGATATCCGTTCCCGATGGGATGAAGAACTCGCGGGGAGAATGCTTTGATTTTGATTCCCTTCTCCAGGGCCAAATTCACACCCTCGCGGATCGAACCCAACGTCGAACCCCAACCAATGATGCCCACCGTGGCATCCTCCGCGCCGTAAGTATCCACGGCCGGAAAATCCTTGATCGCTGTTTTTACCTTGCGGAACCGTTTGTCGGTCATGGCCGAATGCATGGCCGGCGAGTAGTTGGGCCGGGCCTGTTCATCATGCTCCAACCCCGTGGCAGTGTAAAACAGGCCCTCATCCCCGGGGAGAGACATGGGCGATACACCCGAGGGAGAAAATTCGTATCGTTGGTAAGGGGCGCCGTTTGCCGGCGAGGGACGATCTCGACTCACAATGTTAAGTTTGCCCAGGTCCGGCTTGTCGATGCATTCGCTCCGGGTCGCCAAAGCCGTGTCGGAAAGCAGTAAAACGGGAATTTGGTACTTTTCAGACAAATTAAAGGCATCGATCGTTCGGTAGAAGCAATCGGTCACGTCGATCGGAGAAAGAACGATGCGCGGCGCCTCACCGTGATTCCCATAGACGGCCAAGTTCAGGTCTGACTGCTCGTGCTTGGTCGGCATTCCGGTGCTGGGCCCAGCGCGTTGGATGTCGGCCACCACCAGGGGAATTTCGGCCATAGCCGCCAATCCCAACGCCTCGGTCATCAAGGCCAATCCCGGTCCCGAGCTCGCCGTCATCACTTTGCGGCCCACGTAAGAGGCTCCGATGGCCATGGTGACCGCAGCGATTTCGTCCTCGGCTTGCATCACCGTACCGCCGATTTTAGGAAACTCAGTGGCCAGAAATTCCATGATATCGCTGGCCGGGGTGATGGGGTATCCGAAGTACTCGCGGCATCCGGCCACGATCGCCCCCAGACCGATGGCCTCGTTTCCCGAAAGCACCAGCTTTTCGCCCTGCCTCTGCCGGGAAATGTTAAGGGCATCCAAATGGGGAAAATTCTGCTCGATGTATTCTCGTCCCGCCTGGAGAGCCTCAAGATTTTTCTGTAAAACCGCCTTCCCCTTCCGTCCGAATTTTTCCCGCAGCAAGGGTTCGACAAATTTATCCGAGATGGAAAATAGAGCTGAAAGCGCGCCCACCGCCACTACGTTCTTGCTCAGCGGCATTCGAATTTGGGTCTTGGCAATCTTGGCAAGAGGAAGGCCGAAAACCTGTTGGAAGGGGATACCCTCTGGGCGTAACGTAGCGGCATCGAATATCAGGAGGCCCTCTCGGCGCAATTCCTGATGATGCCTGTCGTAGCCTTCCTGATTGAAGGTAAGAAGAATATCTAGGTCGTCACCCTGGGAATAGATCGGCCGGTCGCTCAGCCGAAGCTGGAAAACTGCATGTCCCCCTTTGATTTCGGCAGGATACGTGCGATATGTGAAAACGAAGAATCCAGCGCGGGCCGCCGCCAGAGTAATTAGTTCTCCAGTGGAAATTACTCCCTCACCCGATTCCCCCGCAATCCGAATGACAAGATCTTGTTTTGCCACCCAAGGCCCCTATCAGGATGCTACCTGATTGTATCGGCAACATTATAAACGAATATGAGTAGATTGCCAATCCTAGCTCTTCAAAATATCTTTGTTTTTTTGCCAAACTACATGCCCAGAGAGCCTGGCCCTTCCCACGGGCACTGTGAAATGGCTCATGCTGTTCTTTGCGGCGTAGGTCTTAGTTGGGAAAGTGGACCTACAACATCGCCGAGAACCGCCGCCGAGCTTCCGGCACAAACGCTTGTCAAGTACCCGCTTTGCATCCAATAAATTCAGGCCTGAGGACCTTCCGGCCCTGAATCCAGAGCCAGATTGGCCAGGCGGTCTGCGGCGCCATTTTTTTCGCGAGGGATGTGGGAAATGGAGAAGGACTCCAGCCGTTCGATCATCTCGCAAGCCTGGCGATGGAGAGCCATGAGGTCCGATTTTCTTACCTTGTATTTGCCTTGTATCTGCCGCGTCAGGAGTTGGGAATCGGAATACAGCCTCACGCGGCGGTAACCCTGCTGGAGAGCATATCGCAGAGCGCCCAGAAGGGCCTGATACTCAGCGAAATTGTTGGTCGCTTTGCCGATCGAAAACCACAATTCTTTCAGAAGTTTTCCCTCGACGGTTTTAATGACGATTCCGCAGGCGGCCGCGCCGGGATTTCCCCGTGCGGCTCCATCAATATAAATCTGAACGGACTGCTCGGAGGGAATTATTCTTCTCATGCAAAGCCGCCGCTACCCGGCAGCCGCACCCGCGAAAGGCTGGGGGGGTGGTTCAGCGTAATAGAGAATCCGGTTGCAACTCTCGCAAGTGATGATGCCCTGCTTGGACTGGACCTCATTGTAAGCTTGCGGCCGCAGGCGGACATTACAGGCCGTGCAGAATCCATCGCGGGCTTCGGCGACCGCCTTCCCGCGCCGGAACTTCCGTACCGCCTGGTAGGTTTCGAGAACACTGGAACTGATGGTCTCCGCCAGAGCCGCCCTTCGCCCACGCAGACTCTTCAAATTCTTCTGCGCCACTTGAAAGCTCGCTTCCAGCTCCTTTTTTTTGCGATCCACTTGGACTTTTCGCCCGTTCAGCACCTGTTCGCTCTCCCGAATTCTCTTTTCCGACTGCTCGGCTTCCATCATCTTCTCCAGGATTCGGTCCTCCCATTGGTGGACCCGGCTCTCTTCCTGGTCGATCTCGTGGACCATCACTCGGTACTGCTGGTTGGACTTGAGTTCGTAGAGCTGACCTTTGTGCTTGCTAATTTTCTCTTGCAACAACTGGATTTCGCCCTCCCACTCGCGGCGCAGTTTCTGATTATCCGCCAGTTCCTGTTTGCCTTGTTCGTAGTGGTCGAGGGAATCTTTCAATTGTTCTTCGAGGGCGACAATTTCTCTGGGAATGGCATCCAATTGGCTCTCCAACTCCGCCGTTTCCAAATCCAACTGCTGGAGTTCGAGAAGCCGCTTCAGGTCCGCGTTGGCAGTTTCCTTGATTTCCGCGATGGTTTCCTCCACAAGTCTCATCACTCCCGCATCGTAAAGAATGAGCCCGATGGAACGGGCCTTATTCATTCTGTCATAGGGTGGTGCAAGGGAGCAAGCCTGGGCGCGACCGGCAACCAACGGCGAACCGGCCCACGAATGCTTGCTGAGAAATCAGGAGGATCGAAAACGTCTGAAAAGGAGAGGAATCAACTTCCTAGGGAACGATCTGCGCTTAAGACAGCTTGAGAAGGAACCGCGTGACCGATGCGGCCGGAAACGTGTGTGCGAAACTCGTGCCTTGGGCCCGGACGGCTGCTGGCCGCGAGGTAAGCTCGTCTTTATTCGCAAAAGTGTTGTGCGCGTGAATGTCCTGATGCGTGATTACCTCAGCTTGCCCCTCCTCGACCTCGCTGCCGCGCAGGGCCACCCTCGTTTCCAGCGCCCGGGAAACATGTGGATTCACTACCGTCAGAGTGAGCCGCTTCCCTTTAAGTGAGGCCGAGCCGTTCAGGCCCCAAAGCTCTTGCTCGTGCCCTTTGGCGCCGCCTTCCCCTTTTCCCTGGAAACCGACTCGCGGAGCCTGGAAAATCGCTCGAACTGAATCAGCCCCTTGATGCTGCTTGTACATCACAAAGACATAGAAGGTCGGCGTCGCCACGAACTGATCTTCCGCAGCCAGAAACAGGGATTGCAGGTTATTGACAAGCTGCGCGATGCAACCCATCGTCACCTTATCCGCGTGCCGGTTAAAAACGTCCAGCGTCAGCGCCGCGACCAGAGCGTCCCGTAGCGTGGATTGCTGGCCGAAGAGGTAGCCCTGCTTGGCTTCGGTACCCGGAGGATGCCAAGCACCCCATTCGTCGATCATCAGCTTGACCTGATGCTTCTTGTCGAACTCCTCCAGAATCGGCCAATGCCGCTCAATGACCTCTTCCATCCTGTCGGCCTGAAAAAGGAGTTGATACCACTGATCCTGATCATAGCGGAGCGCGTCGCCGGCCGTACCGCAATAGTAATGGGATCCAAACCCGATAAACTCAGGGTGGCGCGAGAGGTCCCATTGCCGAAGAAGTTGTGAGAAAAAACCTCGCGTCCAGGACTCGATATTCCTGAGGCCGCTGGACCCGCTGGCGATCCATTCCACCGGCACGCCGTATAGAGTCGTTCCGCTTAAATAACGGCGGAACTCGTCGGCATAGTCTTCGGGAAGATAGTCTCCCCCGCAGCCCCAGGATTCGTTTCCAACCCCCCAATAACGCACCCGGAAGGGGTCCGGAGAGCCATTCGCGGCTCGCTCGTCGGCCAGTCGGATCAGACCCTTCGGCGCGTTACAATAAAGCCCCCATTGCTGAAATTCCCGCGGGCTACCGGAGCCCACATTCGCCGCCCAATAGGGTTCGGCGCCGACCAGACGGGAAAACTCGATGAATTCGTGGGTGCCGAAGGAGTTGGGTTCCCGGACCGTAAGGCCCCATTGCTTCCCCCATCTTTCGGCTTCGTCATCAGCCCAGAATTGGGCCGTTTTGGGCCGGTCAGCTCCAATCCCGTCTCGCCAGTGGTAACGATCGGCGAAACACCCTCCCGACCAGCGAATCACCGGCGGGTTGATCCGCCGCATCCAGTCCACCAACTCTTTGCGGATTCCGTTATAATGGGGCACTTTGGAATCACGCCCCACCCAGATGCCGTCATAGATCACTCCTCCGATGTGCTCGGAAAAGTGCCCGTAGATATTGGGGTGAATGGGGGCGATTTTCTCGTCCAGGAGAACGTCAATACGGGCTTCCCTCTTGTCGCTTCGAGGAGCCAACAGGCCTCTGGCTTTGCCGGGGTAACAGCTTGCCAGCACACCCGCAGCGCCCGCTGCCTGCAGGAATTTCCTGCGGTTGGTTCCCATAGGCACCCCTTTCTAGCTGGTTCAAAGTCCTAGAAAAGAGGGATGTTACGTCCCGAATTCCCCGGAGTCAACCCGCATCAAGCCTCGGTTTCTTGACTTGCCCGGAACCTGCCCCTAGAATGCGATTCTGGTACTGCGAGGTCGCCCGTTCATGCTTCGGATTTACAACACTCTTACCGGAAACAAGCAACCGTTCGTCCCTGCCGAAGGTGACCTGGTTCGCATCTACACCTGCGGTCCGACGGTCTATGACTATGCTCATCTGGGGAATTGGCGTTCCTTCGTCTGCCAGGACATATTACGAAGATACTTGCAACTCAAGGGCTTTCGCATCAAACAGGTTATGAACTATACGGACGTGGATGACAAAACCATCCGCAATTCGCAGGAAGCCGGATTGAGTCTTCGGGAGTACACGCAGAAGTTCATCGAAGCCTTTGACGTGGACCGAGGTCTGTTAAATATCGAAGAGCCGGAAATCCTGGCGAGAGCCACCGACCATATTGCGGAAATGGCCGTAATGATTCAAGGGTTGCTCGAAAAAGGCCACGCCTACCGCGTAGGGAACTCCCTGTACTTCCGCGTATCGAGCTTTCCTTCCTACGGCCGGCTATCACGGATCGACCTTTCGGGAATCAAAGCCGGCGCCCGAGTCGATGTGGATGAATACGCGAAGGACGACGTCCGGGATTTTGTGCTTTGGAAGGGCGGTAAACCAGGAGACCCTCGCTGGGATACTCCGTTAGGGCGCGGCCGGCCGGGGTGGCACATTGAGTGCTCCGCCATGGCCCGGAAACACCTGGGCGAGAATTTCGACATCCACGCCGGCGGTACGGACCTGATCTTCCCTCATCACGAAAATGAGCTTGCGCAAAGCGAGGCGCTGACGGGAAAGCCGTTCGCCCGGACCTGGTTCCATGTCGAGCATCTGGTGGTCAATGGAAAAAAGATGTCGAAGTCCCTGGGCAACTTCTACACGCTTCGGGACCTGCTCCAAAAGGGCTTCTGGCCTACTCCGATTCGCTTCCTTCTGGCGAAGGTGCCCTACAGGACACATCTCAATTTTACCTTTGCGGCGCTTCGCCAAGCCAGCAAAGAAGTGGATCGGCTGCGAGATTTCCACTATCGTCTTAAAAATGAACAATTTCAGCCCGGCAGCAACCCCGAGCTGACCGACTCCGCACAGATTGCAAGGCAACAATTTGCCGAGGCGATGGATGACGACTTGAATACGGCGCGTGCTTTGGCAGCCATTTTCGACCTGGTGAGGGACGCGAACACGGCCATGGACGCGGGACGCTTCCGGCAAGCAAACACCCAGCCGTTTCTCGAAACCTTGGAGTCCTGGGATCGAATTTTTGCCGTCCTGGAGGACAGTGATTACGACAAACTGAAAAACGCACGATGGGGCGAGGGAAAATTACCTCCGGGTAAATCGTCATTATCGGATTCGGTTTCCGGCCCTGGACGAACCGCTTCGAGAGCCTACACTCTGAGTGAAGCAGAAATTGCCGGACGCATCAAGGAACGAGAAAGGGCGCGCAAGGCACGAGATTATGCCAAAGCGGATCAAATCCGAAACGAGCTGGATCAGGCGGGCATCGTACTGGAAGATACCAAGATGGGCATTCGCTGGAAACGGAAATGATCCGATGCGAACCCCTATCCTTACGTTATGAGCTGGTTACCCCGCCTGATCTACCGTGCACTGGTCTGGAAAGAACGTAAGCGAGTGGAACTGGCCCGCCAGAAGGGAAAGGACCTATCGAAACTTTCCCACCGACAAACCGGCCAAAGAGGCGAAACCCTGGCTTACTGGTATCTCCGACAGGCCGGATACACGATCGTCGCCCGAAACCATCGGGCGCTGGGGAACCTGGGGGAGGTCGATCTGATCGGCTGGGACGGTCCGATCCTCGCCTTTGTCGAGGTTAAAACGCGGACCTCGCTGGCCGGAGGAACCCCTGAGGAAGCCGTAACCGGGCTCAAAAGACACCGACTGGTGCGGACAGCCCGTCAATACCTCCACCAGCATGGCCTGAACGGAAGAAACTACCGCTTTGACGTAGTCACGCTTTTCTGGGAGTCCCTAGTGGGACTCCGTGTGCGGCTGACCAAGAACGCATTTAAGGGGTGACAAATCCCCCCAATTCAAAGGATTATTTCGACTAAAAGGTGGACCTCCGCGCTCATCTGCACCGGATTCTCGTGGCAAACAAGTAGATTACCGGAACTCTGGAGTCGATTCGGAACCGTAAAGCGGTGGGATGAGATCCGAGGGCGGCTAGTTGATCCAGGGGTCGGAGTCATCTCGGCTGATTCGTTCCATATAGACCTTGAATTTCCTCCGCCGTCTTGCCTCTTTCCATTCCTGGTAGCGCAAGCCGGCCCGGAAAAACAGGCCACCTCGCCGCAAGTACAGATAACCAAAGATCATTCCCCCCAGGTGAGCCACATGGCTGATGCCACTCCCCGAGGAACCCACGGCGTTGAGGAAGGCGATTCCTCCCAGGATCATTACGAAGTATTTGGCTTTGACGGGAATGAAGAAGTAGAGAAGGATGGGACGATCCGGGTAAAGCAACCCGAAAGCCAACAGCAGCCCATACACCGCCCCGGAGGCCCCAATGGTGATGCTGGTAGCCGAAGGATGCACCAGAACATCACAGATACCCGCTCCGATTCCCGTCAGGAAATAGTAATACAGAAACTTTTCCGAGCCCCACCTCCGCTCCAGGTCGGACCCAAACATCCAAAGCGCGAACATGTTGAACAGGATGTGAAAGAAGCCTCCATGCAGAAACAGATAAGTACCCAACTGCCAAATGTAAAGCGAGTGGGTGACATCGTAGGGGCGAAGTCCCAGCCAGTGGCCGATGTACACCTTACCCAAAGACGCCAATAGGTAACTCACAACAAAGACTGCCCCGTTGGCGATAATGAGCAACTTGACGATTGGCGTCAGCTCAGGCCCAAAGCGCACTGTTGTTGGATAACGGTAATAAACCACTGTCGGCTCCTGACAACCTCACTTCTCGTGACGTTCGATGTAATGGCGGGCGAAGTTCATGACGGAGGCGGATCGCATGCCGATACGACGGGCTTCCTCTTCCGCTTTTTCCAGGCTCCAGCCATCCACCAGGGTACGCCGAATCATCCAGAATCCTCCCACTCGACTGGCGGAAGCACAGTGGATGAAGACGGGGAGATTCGCGGAATCCTCCAGGATTTGCAGAAATTCCTCCACCTGTTCATCCTTCGGTGCTCGTGAGTTGACCGGGATATTGTAGTAGCGGAAACCCAATCGGCGGGCCTCGGCCGCCTCCTCGGCTTCCGCATGTTCGCTCGGCCGGCGCAGATTGATGATGCTCCGAATCCCTTCCTGTTTGAGCCCGGCGAGCTCGCTCGTCTTCGGCTGCCCTCCGGTACAGTAATTTTCACTGAGCCGGAGAAATTTATAGATGTCCTGGCTCGGAGCCTTCCCGGCGTGCTGAGCCCACAGTCCGAAGCCTGATACCAGAATCAGCCCTACCGTGAGTTTCATTCCGCACATTTCCGTCTTATTCATCCGCGGACCCGACCGCAAAAGAGCAACGAGTTTATTGGGTAAACTGCACCTGGGGAACCTCGCGAGCCCCCTCAGCGGCCTCGAAATAACCCTCTTCCTGACCGAATCCGGTCATAGAGGCAATCATGTTATTGGGAAATAGCTGGATGTAGGTGTTATAGCCCTGTACGGTCTGATTGTATCGGCGCCGCTCCACGGCGATTCGGTTCTCCGTACCCGCCAACTCGTCCTGAAGGCGGAGAAAATTTTCATTCGACCTTAGCTGCGGATAGTTCTCCACCACGACCAAGAGTCGCCCGAGGGCACCGCTCAGTCGGTCGTTGGCCGCCATGCGTCCCTGCGGGGAGCTTGCCCCGGCCATGGCCGCCCGGGCCGCGGCAATATTGGAGAAGACTTCTTTTTCCTGCGCCGCAATGCCCTTCACCGTCGCCACCAGGTTCGGCACCAAATCCGACCGGCGCTGCATGACCACGTCCATCTGCGAAAACGTCTGCCGAATCGCCTCGCGCATGGTGACCATCTGGTTTCGACGCCCCACAAAGGTCGAGACTACCATGATCGCCAGCAGAAGGATTACACCGCCTATAACCGCCAAAATCTTCCAAACCTTCATTTGCACTCCCCTGCTTATGAGCGTTTTGCCCGGATTCTGTTAAAGCTTGTCCACCACCTCAGCCATGCGGGTGATCTGGCCGAGATAGGATTCAAAAAGCGGTCCGACCTCTCCGTCGGCCAGTTTGTGGACGCCTTCCCGAGTTTCCAACAGAGTCTCGAACGGATTTACGGAGATGGAAAAATGTTCAGCCGCTTTCTGGAAGACCTCTCTTTTCTTCACGGGTGCCTGGATGCCGGCCAAAATCAAGGCGTGGCGGAAGAGCGTGGAAAACGTCGAGAGCGAATCGAGCATCAACCGAGCGACTTCCTTTTTCTCCCGCTGCAACCCCAGATACCGTTCGCGCAGGCGCAAGAGCCCGGAGCGCAATTCATGCTCCACCTGCCGCCGGTGTTGCTGCGTATGTACCTCGATCTGGGCCACCACGTCCTCCCCGTGGAGGATACGGTGGTTCTGCTGAATATCCAGAAACTCGATGGGGAAGGCGTCGTGAGCGTTTTCCACTTCCTCGCGGGAGAGCATCAAGGGAGGCGGCTGGCGCTGCTTCTGCCACCACCGGACCGTCTCCTGCGCCCGCCCCAGTTCTCTCATGCCGATTCTTTTCAGCACGCAGAGAATGTTCAAATCCGAAAATTTCTTATGGAACTCGCCACTGGCCGCCGAGCCGTAAAGGACCACGCTGATCAGTTCTTCCCCATACGCTCCTTTCAGCCGCTCCGCCAGCTCATTCAGAAGTTTCTCCATATCACCGTCCCGCTGATTGGCCTTCAGAATTTCTCAAAAGATGGTTCTCTAAAGCCCGCCCATTGACGAACGCCACCCCATCCGCAATTCCGCTCACCACGAACCGGAAGCTCCGCCGCCGCCGAATCCACCGCCGCCGAAGCCGCCAAATCCTCCGCTGCTGAAGCCTCCCCCTCCCCCGTAGTCGCCTCTCATCCCTCCGCCGAGCATGGCGCCCATCAGCCCGCCCATCACCAAGCCGGTGCCCATACCCCTGCCGGAACCGTACCATCCCCCGCGCCGGCGCCGGCTGGGACGAAACACCAGCAGCATGATTCCCAGAAGAAACGCCAGTCGGATCAGGCTGCGAAGAGGGCTTCCTTCCCGACGACTCGCCGCGCGGCCCGTAGTCCGGGGCATGGGCGAACCCAGCGAGACATTGTGCTCCCGGGCAATGAAACCCGCAATCTGGGCTGCACCCAGAGCTACGGCGGAATCGTAATCTCCATTCCGTAGGTGAGGCCGCATGGCGCGCAGGATTCCGCCAACCCGGCCGTCGGGTAAAATGGGCTCCAATCCGTAGCCCACCTCGATCCGGTTCCGCCGGTCCTGTATGGCTAAAAGCAACAGTACGCCGGTGTCCCCCCTCTCCTTGCGACCGATGCCCCATCGCTCAGCCAGCGCAATAGCATAGTCCTCGATTGGCTCCTCCTCGAGAGAGTTCACGATGACAATGGCCATTTGCGAACCTGTCTTCTGGTCGAGTTCCCTGCCGAGCACCTCCAACCGCTGCCGGACGGCAGGATTCAAAACCCCCGCATAGTCGTTTACGTGTCCCTGCGGCTTCAGGTCCGGGACCTGGGCGCGGGCGCTCCCGCCCCCGAAATATCCCCACAGAAAAAGGCCTATCACAAAGAGCTTGAACAGAGACTGAATCCGCCGGTAAAACAGGCACCGGGGCAGATTCAATTCAGAACTGAAGCGAGGAAAACTCATGGTTGCCGAACACCTGACATGGGGTCCTCTGACGAATCGAGCCGATCTTGCGTTCGGCTCGGCTGCCATGTGCAATAAGACTCAGAGGGAATTATAGCTCGATTCTCCCCTGCTCTGCGAGCTTGATTGCCATCGGGGGATAGAAGTATGTGGGATGGAGAGAGTAATGGCTTGATTCAGCCCATCCAACCTGTGCAACACGCGTGGAGAACGATGGTGCGGAAGGGGGGATTCGAACCCCCACGCTCTTGCGAGCGTCAGCCCCTCAAGCTGGTGCGTCTGCCAATTCCGCCACTTCCGCAATCACCTTTACCGGCGGAGGAAAAGGAATCCTAGGGGTCGGGAGTTTCCGGCTCAACCGGCACCTCCTGGGACTGCACCGGCCCCCCTTCCAATACCGGCCCGGACGGACCCCGGCTGGACCACACGCCGAGCGTAAGGGAGGTAAGGACAAAAACAGCTCCCAGAATCCAGGTGGCCTTATGCAGAACCGTTACGCTGCCCCGCGGTCCGAAGGCCGTCTGGGAAGCCCCGCCGAAAGCCGCGGCAATGTCCACATTGTCACCGCCCTGCACCAATACAATCAGGATGATCAGGATGCAGGTCAGAACGTGAATTACGGTCAGGAGCGTGATCACAAAATCCGGCAAAGCTTCTCTTCTCCTCTAAGAAAGATAGTTGACAATCGCCGCGAGAGAATCAGGCTGCAGGCTTGCGCCGCCCACCAGCGCCCCGTCGATTTCCTCTTTCGCCATCAGGCCGAAGATGTTTTCCGGTTTCACGCTGCCACCGTAAAGGATTCGCAAACTGCCGGCGACCGAATCTCCCTGCGTTTGGCGAACCCAATTGCGGATGAGAGCGTGAGTTTCAGCCGCAAGGTCCGGAGTCGCCGTCTTCCCCGTGCCGATGGCCCATACAGGCTCGTAGGCAATGATGATACGGGAAAATTGCGAGGGGGTCAACCCGGCGAACCCTCCCTCGCATTGCCGTATCAGCACCTTCTCGGTCTGCCCGGATTCCCGTTCGTTCAGGCTTTCGCCTACGCAGACAAGCGGTGCAAGTCCCTCCGCCAGCGCCGCCTTTACCTTTCGATTCACCGCCTCATCCGATTCGCCGTGATACTGCCGCCGCTCGGAGTGGCCGATAATGACGTGACTGCAACCAGCCCCCACGAGCATCGGAGCCGAAATCTCGCCGGTCTGGGCACCTTCCTGATCCCAGTGGACATCCTGGGCCGCCAAGCCGACCCGATGACCCCTCAGTTCCCTTCGCACCGCCTCCAGGGCCGTGAAAGGGGGAGCCAGGACAATTTCGCAATGCCCAGCGGCTTTTACTTGGGGTATGAATTCTCTTGTAAACTCCCCGGCTTGCCTGCCTGTCTTGTACATTTTCCAATTCCCGGCAATCACGGGTTGTCTGGCGGACATAGACGATTACTCTTTCTCCGCAAGGGCTTCCACTCCGGGTAGTTTGAGCCCCGAAAGATATTCCAGCAAGGCTCCACCCCCGGTGGAGACGTGCGTGATCTTAGACTGAACACCCGCTTTGGCGATGGCGGCCAGCGAATCTCCTCCTCCTACAATGGAAACCGCCGAGGAATCGGCTACCGAACGAGCCACCGTCAGGGTGCCTTCAGCGAACGGGTCGATTTCAAAGACTCCCATCGGCCCATTCCAAATGATCGTGCGCGCGGCGACTATTTCCTTTGCGTATGCCAACCGCGTGACCGGACCAATGTCCACTCCCATCCTATCGTCCGGGATCGCCGTGGACGGCACCACGGTGAACTCTGCGCCGGCTTCCAATCGGTCCGCGACCGTGTGATCTGCGGGCAACTTGACGCGTACGCCGCCTTTTCGCGCCGCGGTAAGAATTTTACGGGCTTGCTCCAGTTTATCATGCTCCACGCGCGACCGGCCTACCCGGTGCCCTTGGGCCTTCAAGAACGTGTAGGCCATCGCGCCGCCGATCAGCACCGTGTCGGTAAGTCGGATCAGATTCTTCAGAAGCTCGATCTTGTCTGCGATTTTAGCCCCCCCGATAATCGCCACATAGGGCCGCTGCGGATTCTGCGTCGCCTGGCAAAGATACCGGAGCTCTGTTTCCATCAGTAAACCTGCCGCCGCAACGGATATAAAGCGCGTAATGGCTTCGGTCGAAGCATGCGCCCGGTGCGCGGCCCCGAAGGCGTCATTGATGTACACCTCGGCCGGACCCGCCAGCCGGCGCGCAAATTCCGGATCATTCTTCTCTTCTTCGGGGTGAAAGCGAAGATTCTCAAGCAGCAAGACCTCGCCGTCCTTCATCGCTTCCACTGCCGTAGCGACGGCTTCCCCGACACAGTCCTGAACAAAGACCACCGGACCCTCGATCAGCGAACGCAGTCGGTCGGCCACCGGTCTCAGACTCATTTGGGGATCGGGTTTTCCTTGGGGGCGGCCCAAGTGGGAGGCGAGCAATATTCGAGCCCCTTGTTGCCGGGCCTGTTCCAGCGTAGGCAAGAAAGCCCGAATGCGAGTGTCTTCGATGATTTCGCCGGCCGAGTTGAGCGGCACGTTGAAATCCGCCCGGATAAAGACCCGTTTGCCGCCGAGATCGAGGTCTCGAATGGAAAGCTTATCCATGTCGGCGAATCAGAAGAAAAGCCGGGTCGGCCCGGGCGGCAAGCGCCACACCGCGGCGCGGCCCGACACCCGAGCACTTAAAACTTGGAAGCGAGAAACTTGACAAGATCACGAACGCGGCAGGAGTAACCCCATTCGTTGTCGTACCAAGCGGTGATTTTGACGCATTGGCCGTCAATCACCTTCGTGAAACCGGCGTCCACAATCGCCGAATGGGGATTCCCGCGGAAATCAATGGACACCAGCTCTTCCGTCGTGAATTCCAGGATGCCCTTCAGGGGGCCTTCTGCAGCCACCTTCAGAGCCTCGTTGACCTTTTCGGTGGTCGTGGTCTTTGCGACGAATGCAACCAGGTCCACCAGAGACACGTTGGGCGTAGGGACGCGCATGGCAAAGCCGTCCAATCGGCCCTTTAATTCCGGCAGCACCAAGCCCACGGCCTTCGCCGCGCCGGTGGTGGTAGGAATGATCGAGACCGCCGCCGCGCGGGCGCGTCGCAAGTCACTGTGGGGCAGATCCAGGGTCCGCTGGTCGTTCGTATAGGCGTGGATCGTGGTCATGGCCCCGTGGTGAATCTTGAATTTCTCATGGACTACTTTTGCCACTGGCGCCAGGCAATTGGTGGTACAGGAGGCATTCGAGATGAC
Organism: Terriglobia bacterium; assembly: GCA_965222885.1. Taxonomy (GTDB): domain Bacteria; phylum Acidobacteriota; class Terriglobia; order UBA7540; family JAPUME01. The sequence continues at coordinate 2,102,873 of OZ244973.1, read as the reverse complement.
ATGGTGTTGCGCAGGATCGTAGGTCGCATCGTTGACGCCCAGAACCAGGGTGACATCCGGATTCGTAGCCGGGGCGGAAATGATGACCTTCCGGACGCTCCCGCGCAGGTGCTTGCGGGCGTCTTGGGCTTGGGTGAAAAGCCCCGTGGATTCCACCACAATCTCGATTCCCAGCGAGGGCCAATCGATTTGGGCAGGGTCCCTTACTTGGAATACTTGAACGGCACGCCCATTCACCCTCAGTTCGGCATCTCCGTGGGAGACTTGGGCGGGAAGGGTCCCCAATACGGAATCGTGTTTCAAAAGGTGTGCCAGGGTCTTGGGGTCCGTGATGTCGTTGACGGCCACAAATTCGATTTCCGGGTCCTCCACCGCCGACCGAAACAGGTTTCGCCCGATGCGGCCAAACCCGTTAATGCCCACTTTTAATGCCATTCCGTCCTCCGAGGAGTCCTCAGGATCATTACCAAGCCCTTTATCTTAAGAAGCGCCCTGGATCGTGTCAAACCCAAAGAGGTTCCAAATCTTCTTTTCCAAATCGGCAAGGAGTGCTTTGGTTGGGGACTCATTCCGAGGGTGCCCGTCACCCACTGAGAAAGGGACGGCTACTCGGGTCCAGGTGCGGGTTCAAGGGAGGAATCATCCGGTAAAGGGGAGATCGCAGTGGATTGACTCACCGTGGCGTCGCCGCTGGGTTCCGGATGCCCATACTTTTTCACGCGGATGACGATATCTCCATCAAAAGTGACAAACAAACTCGTGGGAGGCTGGCCATAGATCCAGTCTTCGTATTCCACGTCGTCGCGAACTTCGCGGACCTTTCGATCCGGTGTTCCTTTGGAAGAAAGAACGGCGTCACGATTCATGCCCACCAAAACCTTATGCTTTCGGATCGCCTCTTTGAATTTTTCCGGAAGCCGAGGGGAATAGAGAACCGTGGGGCTGCGTCGTTCAAAGTCCAACACGGAACGCAGCATCTTCTTGACTTCCTCGACGGTAAGATCGGGAATAACACCCTCAAAAACCAGATTTATGTAGGACCCGAAGGCCGGAGCCCGGGACTCCGAGTTCGTCAGCGCGCGCGATCCCCCGGTGGTCACCTGGATTCGCTGGTACCACTTCTTACGGTTCTTCCCTCCCCCGTTGATTTCCAAGATGATCCGGTTTTCCTTGAATCGCACCTTGGTAATATGGACTGGAGTGCCGGGATTGACGGCTTTACCTCGATGGCGAAACCCGGCTTGATTTCTTTCCTGATCCGCTTTGCCATCCGATCTTACAAAGAAACCGTGCTTGCCCCGGGGCAGAGCCACCTTCGTAACCGCAAATTCACTGGCAAGAGCGCGGATCAAGGCTGACCGGGATTCCGGCGTAATCTGACCGGAATGGACCTGAGCGAGAGGAATCAACAAGGCCGCAATGAACACTGCCCAAAGGCGCTTCATAAGCCGAGAGGCCTGCCTTTCTCCTCGCCCCCTTCTGGTTCCCGGATTCGATGGGGTGCTCGGAAACTTCGATACCGCAAAGATTGCATTTCCACCGTTACAAAGAGGGTTTTACTTTTTTTAAGATACACCATAAGAAGCAAAATGGCCAGCGTTGCCACCAGACTCCCCTCTAAACCGTAAGCTCCACCAGTCCAATGTGCTGCCCCTTCCAACTGGACTTGGAGGATCGGCTTGAACTCTCGGATTCCGCTGACGGGGAAGCCGAACCCGTAGCCTTGGAAAAAATTCCAGGAGAAGTGGATCCCCGTAGGCAACCAAAGAGCTCGGGTTTGCAGGTAAGCCAGGGAAAAAGCAACTCCTGCCAGGAAGGTATTCAACGTCGAAAGCCAGGTATGGTGTGGATTCAACCTGTGCGCCAAGCTGAACAGAATCGCAAGAATCAGCACACCCCGCAACGGACCCACAGAATCGATGAGCCTTTGGAGGGGGTATCCCCGAAAAGCCAACTCTTCAAAGGCGGCGGCAACGGCGAACAAAGCGAGGAAAAACAACCCCGAGTAGATCAAGTGCCTTACGGAAACCGAACTGGGATGGAAGTCGGCGAATCCCGCCGCGGCTAAAAATCCGGCTTGTCCGACGATGAGAACAAAGCCCAGGGCAAGGCCCAGACTCAACTCGATTCGCCATCTGGGATGAAAGTAAAACCCGATGGAGCCTAGCGGCCTATCATCAAGAAGAATCGTAAAGAGGCCGAAGATTCCCAGCAACAACGCCAGCCCTAACAGGTAAGCGGCTAAGCCGGCTCCTGGCCGGCCCAAATCGAAGCCGAAAAGTTGCCGCAGCGCTGCAATGACGTGCGGTGAACCGACAAAGATCGCTCGGGCCGCCAGGACGGAGATCAGGAAGCGCCAGAACGGACGCAGCTTTTCCTCAGTCCAAAAAAGCGAGTGGACCCAGAAGCGAGCGCTCACGGAACCCTCAATGCAGGGGAAACTTGAGAAAGGGGGATGATCGTTTCTTTCTCTCCCCAACCTTCTGGTCTCCGCAACCTGCGGGCAACCCGGTAACGAGCCTGTCCCAGGCGGGAACGATTCGCCGGAGGGGTTGCTCCCCGAACGTTCATCATCGAGTCTGTGCCAACTACGGATTTGGCGAAGCCCATTGATGGTTGAGTGATCTGCACGTTCTGGCTGATGGAAAAGGTGGGCCACCCAACCCTGTCAATCTGAGCTTGGAGTGAAGACGCGCTGGCCTCGTCGAGAGACCTGTCGCCTGGATTCAAAAATTTCGCCCGGTCTCGACTCCTTCCCGGAACTGTTCCTGACGGGGAGCGCCGCCGTAGGTAATCCGCAAATGCTCTTGCAGCCTATCGAAGCCGTCGAAGACGCGATCCACGCAGCCCAGCAGCCAGCCGCTCAATTCCGGGACGGAATACCGGGTTACCAGAAAGACCGGCAGCCCCTTGCGATACGCCGCCGTAAGCTCGGCCTGAGTTCCGCAACCGCGAGCTGCCGCCTCATCCCAGAAGCAGATGACGTAGTCGGCCCGGTGGACCATCACGTCCAGATCACGATTTATGACGCGCCGCATGATTTTTCGAAAGCGGGTCAAGTCCGTCCGCTTCCACTCATTCAGATGATCCCGCTCTTCCCGGGTCAACAAGCGAAGCGCCTCTTGGGTGGGATCGTAAACCTGATGTTTCAAATTCAGCCGCAGCCATTCTCCCAGAGTTCTTCGCCACCCTCGGCCCCCGTCTTCGGCGTACTCCATGGCCCCGCACAGAAAAGCCAGCATGACACGGCTCCAAAACGTGCTTCACTGCCTGCGAATTCCGGAATTTCCAAACCCAGGCGCTTCCACTCCGGCCCGGGTTTTCAGCGTATTTTCTCCGAGGAGGCCCGCAGATGCAAGGCTCCGCTGGGGTTTCAGGAGTTCCTCGGCCGAGGATTGGAAACAGGATTTTGAGGGAATTTTATTTAACCGACGGGGTAATAACCTCGTCGGGCTTGCACTTTACACTTTTTACCGGGGACTCGTACCTGAATTTTCCGAAACCCCGGATTTTTGGTTTTCCGACTCGGGGTGTATCCCAGACTGTATTGCGAGCGGAGCTCTTCGGCAATCTCCCGGAAGGCCTTGGCCATTTTATCGACCCTTCCCACTCGAACCACTCTTCCACCCGTCTCCCGGCTGATTCGTTTCAGCACCCTGCCGCCCCGGGAACCGCCATAACGGCCCAAACAGAACTGCCTGTCCGTAACCGGCATGCTATAGGTTACCGTGTCGGCCTTGTGCACGACCTCGAGGGCCGTGGAGAGCTGGGTCTGACTTCCCTGATCTTCTCCGTCGGAGAGAAGGATCAGGACTTTTCGTCCCGCTTCATTTGCCATTTGCTCGGTGGCAGCCAAAAAAACAGCGTCATAGAGAAGGGTCCCCCTGGGCGAGCCCGAGGGAAACGGCCCGGGCGTAGGCACTGGATAGGGCCCGGGAAGCGGAAATCTCCCCCCTGGCACCCCTCCCGGCATGCGCCGGAGAGGCGGAACAGCTCCCCCGGTGTTAATGACAGCCGAGTCGATGGCGCGGGCCAATTCTTCCACTTCACCGGTAAAATCTTTTAAGAGCAGTACCTCGAGATCAAAACTGATTACAAAAGCCAGGTCGTTGGGTCGCATCACCCTGCGCAGGAAAGCCTTGGCCTGTTCCTTTTCAATGTCCAAAACGTTCTGAACGCTCCCACTGGTGTCCATTAAAAGGCCTAAAGTCAGAGGGATATCGTTCTCACGGGAAAAATAGCGCACCTGCTGGGGAACTCCGTCCTCCAGGATTTCAAAATCGGTTCGATCCAGGTCGGCAATCAGCTTCCCCTTTTGGTCTCGGACGACGGCCACTACGTTCACGACCTCCGTGGTGACCTTAAAATCTTCTTCGCTTTGCTGGGCTGGGCTTGGAGTGCCCCAGGTTATCCCTAGACCGAAGAGCCCACAGCAGAAAACCGCCAGGAAAGTTTTTCGCGTAGGATTTCGGAGGCTCATGGTCTGACCTCGATTCTGGCCTCGGTTTTGCCGGCTGGAGAAGGTGGCTCTCGCACCTGATCCTCGATCCAGTTATCCTATATCGCCCGCAACGCCGACCTATCCGGTTGGATGCTCTCCGGAAACGAAAAAGTTGACTTTAATAAGGAAGAAATTTTATCCCTCTCCGCGCCTGAAGAAGAACCTGCGAGGTCGGCTGTGCGGGTTGGGTGCGGGTATGAGAAAATTCACGCGTTTAGCGGACAGAACCTCGGCGTTTGGCTTGAGGGAGAGTGTAGAGATAGAGGTTGTGCGAAATTCCGTTGCGGTCCATGTAGTTGCGCGTTTTGGTGGGCTTCCACCGGCGGACCATGAAATCGTGGGAGACCACGCGCGTCCCGCTGCGCAGGTACTTTTCGAGTCTCGGCCGGACCCGCTCGTTGCCGCTGGTCAGCAGGTACAACGTTACGACGTCGGCGGGACGCGGGTTCACCTCCAACAGATCCCCGTGAATCACCCGAGCTCGGTCTTCCAATCCCTTGGCTTTGACTTTGCGAACGGCTTCCTTGTAAAGACGGTCGTTCAACTCGACTCCTACCGCGCGCGCCTTGAATTTTTCCACGGCCATAATGAGAATTCTGCCGTCGCCACATCCCAGATCGTAGAGGGTTTCGCCCGCTTTCAAGTCCGCAAGCTTCAGCATCTGCTCGATCACGTTCGGCGGCGTACCGACGTAAGGAGCCAATTTCCTGGGGTTTGCATTGGGAATCGGCAGAGGTTCGAGGGGATTGCTGACCACAGGGTCGCGGTCTTGCGCCAAAATAAATGCGCCGTTCACCGCCAAAAGGCAGGCAATCCATATTGATCTACCGAGTCGTGTTTTTCGCTGGATCACAAAATGCCTCCTGCTACCGTTCAGACCTCACACCCGGTGACTCTCGGCGCCAGACTTGGCAAACTGCACAGCCTGTTGTTTCTCATACTTGCATGTTTTGTCCACTCTGACTACCTTAAAAGGGCTTCGAGAGTGGTGTGCCCGAATTCTTGCCGGTTGCAAGACCCGGATGTCTGCCCAATCCTTCGGGGGAGGACCCTTTGCCGCCGAATCCGCTTCCCAAAGAACTGACTTATTTTAGCGCTACTGCCCTGGTCATCTCAAACATGATCGGGACCGGTATTTTCACGACCACAGGATTCCTGGCGAGGGACTTGGGGAACCCGATCCTTGTCCTGGGGGTCTGGGCTGCCGGAGGGTTGGTGGCGCTGGGCGGCTGCCTGGCCTACAGCGAACTGGGAGTCAATCTACCCCGCTCTGGAGGTGAGTACGTCTATCTGCGTGAGGCTTGGGGGCCTACTTGGGGTTTTATGAGCGGTTGGGTCTCCTTCTTTGCCGGATTTTCAGCTCCCATCGCGGCGGGGGCATTGGCCGTTTCCGAATACCTGGGACACTTTATTCCTTTTCTGGCCACCGTCGAGCCCTCGGGAATGAGCGGGAGCAATGATGGGGGATTTTTAAACCCACATCTCGATGCCGGACGCGCATTCGCGGTCCTTCTCGTCCTCCTGTTTGCCGTGGCGAACATCGTAGGACTTCGATTGGCGGCTCGCCTTCAGAACGTTTTGACATCTCTGAAAGTGGGGATCATCGTGACACTATTGATCCTTGCCGTGGCGGTAGGGAACGGGGATTGGGGACATTTGCGGGAAACGACGGAGACTCTTTCACCTCATGGCCTGCCGGCACAGTTCGCCGTGTCGTTGGTCTTCATCATGTTTGCCTATAGTGGCTGGAACGCAGCCACCTACGTAACGGGGGAATTGCGCGAACCGAAAAGGACTCTGCCGCGGGTACTGGTAAGCGGGACCCTGCTGGTAATCCTGCTTTATCTCTGCCTGAACCTGATTTTCATCTATGCCCTGCCCCCTAAAGACATGCTGGGCGTGGTAAAAATCGGAGCGGTATCCGCCACCGCCCTTTTCGGACCCAAGACAGGAGCCTTCTTTAGCGGGATATTGGCTCTCTGTCTGGTTTCGACGGTAGGTGCTATGATGATTACCGGACCTCGAGTTTATTACGCCATGGCGAGTGACGGCTGCTTTTTCCGGAGCGCCGCCCGGATTCATCCCCGGTGGCGCAGTCCCTATCTTGCCATCCTCTGTCAGTCTTTGGCCGTGACGGCAATGATCCTTCTGGGCAACTTTGAAAGCCTCCTCTACTACATAGGCTTCTCACTCATCTTTTTCACGAGTCTTACGACGGCGGGCCTGATGAAGCTACGGCGGCGTCCCGGCTGGCAGCGGACCCAAGCACTGAGCCGACTCTATCCGGCCATTCCTTTGGGATTTATCCTGGTCACCGGATGGATGTTGCTCTATTCGATAGCCGTGCGCCCTTATGAAGCGGCGTGGGGCGTGGGGACGATTGCGGCCGGTGGTCTGGCCTATTATTTTTGGCTCAGAGGACGACAATACCCGGCAGGCTGTCGTTAACCAGGCATAAGAATATACGCGCGGGCGGATCACATGGGGTTACCCTTAGGATACAGATTGGCATGGGCAAGACCGTGAAAATCCGCTTGGCGTTTTCAAGCAGGTTATGAGGACTTCATCATGATGGAAAACAGGTTCGCTTACTTCCGATTCTTCTCCCGCCCTCTTTTCAGGAAGCTTTTCTGGTGGGGCTTGGGTTTCACGATTGTCTTTGGATTGATCTTGTTTCGATTTTCTGTCGCACAGAAAGAACTCCGCGCGATATCTCAAGACGAACGGAAGGTAAATGCCGGCTCGCCGGGGGCTTCCCTGCAAACCTTCCGCAATCTGGGGAAAGCCTATTACGAACAGGGCAGATATGAGGAAGCGATCGCCGAGTTTGCCAAGGTGACCACCTCGGGACAATCGATCGCCGAAGACCATCTCAATCTCGGATTGGCTCTATTGCAAAACCGGCAACTCGACGCCGCCTTGGGGGAACTGACCACAGCGAAACAGATGGCCCCAAAAATGACGGCGGTCCTCTACAACCTGGGCATCCTCTACAAACGCCAGTTGCGTTATCCCGAGGCCGAAGCCGCGCTGCAGGACGTGGTCAAGGTGGATCCGAATGACCCGGCCGCTGCGTTCAATCTGGCTAAGGTGCGATTCGACCAGCGAAAACTCCCCGAGGCCCTGGAGGCCTACCGTCGTGTGGAAGCCATGGGATTCGGGCAGGGACAAAATTTCTACGTGGCCACCCTGTTTCATACCTTCACCTCTCTGATGCGCCTGAAGCGGCGCGAGGAAGCCAAAAAGTATTTCGAAAAGCATCAGGCCATCAAAGATCAGGTTCCGAGCATCTCCTTGCAACTACCCGCGCTGGAAGGAGGAAAGTACGGTAGCATCCGGGTACGCCCGCCGGCACCCAACGATGGAGCCTCCCGAAAAACCCCCCGGAAACTGAATTTCTCCGAGGTCACCTCCGAATTGGGAATCCGGTTGGAGGAGAGTTTTTCCCGTGCGGAGATGATCGGAACTGCGGAACTGGAATTCGACAGCGACTCTCCGGCTTCGGCGGCAAAACGGATTGCCGCGTCGTGGGAGCCTTCATGGGTCCTCACCGATTATGACCAGGACTCCCATGCCGATCTGTTGGTGGTAAATCCCGCAGGTCGGAGCCGACTTTTCCATAACAGCGGGTCGGGTAAATTCACCGAGGTCACCCAAGAGGTGGGATTAAGCCAGGTTCAGTCGATTCTGGGTGCTGCCTTCGCCGACTATGACAACAGCAGCCGATTGAGCCTGTTGTTGGCCGGCGCCGAGGGTGCCCGCCTTTATCAGCAAAATGAGGAAGGCCGGTTCGCCGACGTTACCCAAAAGGCCGGTTTGGCAGGTCCCAAAGGGGTGATTTTGTCTTCGGCCAACTTCTTTGACTCCGATAATGACGGCCTGCTGGACCTGCTCCTTACCGGCTACGTCGGTCTCCCTGCGGCCCCGGCCTCGGGACGTCTCCATTTTCCGGAGGACTTCCCGGCCGCCGGAAACTACTTCTATCGAAACAACGGAGACGGGACCTTCACCGAACAGACCCGGATGGCCGGGCTGGATAAGGATTCCGCCCGCAGCCGGAACGCCATCTTCAGCGATTTCAACAACGATGCCTACATCGACCTGCTGATATTCCGGGAAGGTCGCTCACCCCGGTTCTATCTGGGGCAGGGGGAGGCGAAATTCAAGGACCGTACCCGCGAAGCGGGAGAGGCTCTTGCTCAAGCAAGAGCACGGGCGGGCGAAGTGGCCGATTTCAATCACGACGGAAATCTGGATTTACTCTTGTGGACCGATGCTGATCCCCAACTACTGCTGAATAACGGCCAAGCCAGATTCAGTCCTGGGAAGGGCTTTGACAGGCTTCTTCCTAACCCTCACCGGAAGCCTGTCCGCGGCACAGTGGCAGACTTGAACGCCGACGGGAGTGACGACCTTTTGCTGGTGCATCCAAAAGAGATACAAATTCTGCTCAATGACCTGGGAACTGGATTCCGACCGGCCGAAGACAACTTCCTGGACACTTTCAAGGGTTCCTCCCCCACATCCCTGGTGGTGGGTCCGGTGCGGGGTTGGGGCCAAGTCAATTTACTTACCCTGGACCGGAAGGGCCGGCTCCACGCCTTTGAAAGAAAAGGTCCCCCGGCTCGCTGGTTGCAGATCGGACTCGAAGGCTACAAAAGCAACAAGCAAGGTGTGGGCTCATCGGTTGAGGTGAAGTCAGGAAATTTCTACAGGAAGGTTCTGGTGACCGGAGGACCGCTCCAAATCTTCACAGGGGACCGGGAAAAGATCGACGTGGTCCGCGTGACTTGGCCCAATCTGATCGTTCAGAACCGCGTGGAAGTCACACCGGATCAATCACTCGAGCTTCGGGAATCAGAACGACTAGCCAGCTCCTGCCCGTTTCTCTATGTGTGGGATGGGGAACGCTATGTCTTCCTGACGGATGTTTTGGGAATATCCCCCCTCGGAGAGTTGTCGCCCGAGGGAACCTACTTCACCCCGAATCCGGAAGAGTACGTTCGCATTCCCGGCGAGCGGATGAAGGAACAACTAGGCCGCTATGTGCTTCAATTCACCAACGAGCTGCGTGAGGCCGACTTTTTCGATCAAGCGCGCCTCTACGCTCTGGATCATTCGGCAGAACAGGACGTTTATGCCGACGAACGGTACTCTTCCCCTCCCTTCGCGCCTCCAACGACCTACAGCGTGTGTCGGAAGCGCTTTCCTGTGTCGGCCGTGGACGATCATGGCCATGACGTGCTGCCGCTGCTTCGACATGCTGACGCCACCTATGCGGGCGATTTCCGCCGCGACCGGATCATGGGGGTTGCCGAACCTCACACGCTCACGCTTGACCTGGGCACCACGGAGGACCTTCCCGCCGACATTCCTGTTCGGCTCTTCCTGAACGGTTGGGTCTTGTGGATGGATTCGAACGGTGCGCGGGCCGCTTCCACCGACTCCGAGGTATCCATGCTCCCCCCCTCACTCCAAGTCAAAGATGAGCAGGGGCGTTGGGTCACGGTGATCGACGAGGTGGGGTTGCCCAGCGGAACGAACCGCACCATGGTGGTGGACTTGACGGGCAAGTTTCTCTCGCAGGACCGCAGCCTTCGTATGGTGACCAACCTGTGTGTTTATTGGGACCAGATATTCTTCGCAACCGACCAGACTTGTGGAACCGTGCGGCGCACGGAGCTTCCGCTCGTCTCCGCAGACCTCCATTATCGAGGCTTTTCGCAACCCATCAACGATCCTCAATACCGGCGGCCGGATGATTTTGATTATCAAGCTCTGATGGCCAGTGCACCCTGGAATCCTCACGCCGGCCTCTACACCCGGTACGGCGAGGTAAAGGAACTGCTGGCCGAAGCCGATGATCAATCCGCCGTTATGTCGGTGGGAGACGAATTGACGGTGGTCTTCGACGCCGGTGACCTCCCTCCCCTGCCCGCCGGATGGAAACGCGACTTTATGCTCCATGTCCAGGGATGGGCCAAATCGGGGGACCCCAATACCGCGTTTGGGAAAAGCGTCGAACCGATGCCGTTTCGGGCTATGTCGGGTTACCCGTATCGAGAACCGGAGGGACCGCCCAGTGACCCTGCCTACCAAAACTATCTGCGCAGGTACCAAAGCCGGCGCGCGCAGGCCTTGATGGCTCCCCTGGCTCCCTATCGCTCTCAGCGGTGAGAAGGAAGAGGTAAAACGCTAGTCTGGCCGGAATTGGCTCCCTGAAAATGGCACCTCGGCTTAAGGGGTCTATCATCCCGAGAAAGGCTAATCAGTCTTGAACTCGACGCAGCCGATAAATTGACAGGGAGATAAAAGTTCTGTATGGTAGTTTATGATGGGGAAGTTCAGCAGTCCGAGAACCTGAAAATCGCAAGGGAGACATTTCCAGAACCTCTAGGGTTTCCCAAAAACTGACTCACAGTTCCCCCCAGTCCCCATGACAGCGGAAAATTGCAAACGAGAGGTCCAGATTGAGGTGCCCGTCGAAGAGGTAACCCGCGAGACCGCCGCCGTTACCTCACAGTTCGCGCGCGTGGCCAAGCTGCCCGGCTTTCGGCCCGGTAAAGCCCCGGCAACGTTAATTCGCCGCAAGTTCTGGAGCGATATCCGCAGCGAAGTGGCCCAAAAGTTGCTGCCCAAATACTTCAAATCCGTCGTGAAAGAACAGAATCTTGCAACCGCAGGTCCCCCGCGGTTCGAGGCGTTGAATTTTGAAGCAGACAAACCCCTCACCTGCAAAGTTCAATTCGAGGTCCTGCCTTCTTTTGAATTGCAGGACTACCGAGGATTGGAAACCAGCGAACAACCCGCTGCGGTAACCGAAGAAGAGATCGACCGAGCCTTGAACGAGATGCGAGAACGCGTTGCTACCTATGAGGTCATCAAGGGCCGCCCGGCCGAAGACGGAGATTTTGCGGAAGTGCAAATCCAACGGATGCCCAAAAAGGGCAGCCAACCGGAGACCCGCCGAGCGACGGTAGAACTGGGCGCCGAGGGAACCCGCAAAGAGTTCACGGAAAATCTCCGCGGCGCTGCGGTGGGAGAAACTCGTGAATTTCAGGTCAGCCAACCCGCCGAGGACTCTTCCGGGACCGAGAGTTCTCCGGCTCAAACTCATTCTTATCGAGTGACTCTCGACGCCCTGAAAGAAAAAGTGCTTCCTCCACTGAACGATGAGCTGGCGCGCACGCTAAGCGAATTTGAAACCTTAGAGCCGTTCAAAGAGCAGATTCGGGACCACTTGGTAAACGCCAAAAAAAAACAGGCCCATCAGGAAGCCAAACAGAAACTGATGGACCAGCTCATCGAGCGTCATCCGATGCCTCTCCCGGATATTCTTGTGGAGAGCGAGCTGGAGGGACGGACGCGCAAAGCAATTCAGGACTTGGTGGCTCACGGCATCGACCCTCGCGTTGCCCGCATCGACTGGAAGCAGCTCCGGGAGCAGTGGCAGCGACCGGCTGAAAAGTCGGTTCAAGGGCACCTGATCCTCGACAGGATTGCCGACGTCGAAAAAATTGCGGTGAGCGAGGAAGAATTGGACGAAAAGGTGCGCCTGCTGGCTCGTGATTCCGGCGAGTCGCCGGCTGCCTTGAAAACCCGCTTGACAGAGGAAGGGACGCTGGATAAGCTGAAATCTAGTTGTCGTCACGAGAAGGCGCTCGATTTGATCTACCGGAGCGCCAAAGTGATCGGAAAGGGCGAACCCGATTAAGACCGACCAAGCCAAAATCCGCCGGTTGTAACCAGCAGGAGCTTCCCATCAACCCATGACACTGGTACCCATGGTCGTCGAACAAACGAACCGGGGCGAGCGTGCCTATGACATATTCTCGCGCCTCCTGCGTGAGAATATCATCTTCCTCGGGACTCCTATGGATGACGCCGTGGCCAATCTGGTCACCGCACAATTGCTGTTTTTGGAAGCCGAAGACCCGCAAAAAGATATTTCGCTTTACATCAATTCCCCGGGCGGCAGCGTAAGCGCCGGCATGGCAATTTATGACACCATGCAATTCATTCGGCCAGACGTAGCGACCATTTGCATCGGGCAGGCCGCCAGCATCGCGGCCGTTCTGCTGGCTTCCGGGGCGCAAGGAAAACGCTTTGCCCTCCCCAATGCCAGGGTTCTGATTCATCAACCCTCCATCGGAGGCCTGTCCGGACAAGCTACCGACATTGACATCCATGCGCGCGAAATCCTCCGAATTCGCGCTCATCTGAATGATATCATGGCGAAACACACCGAGCAGCCGCTCGAAAAGATCGAGCGCGACGTTGAACGCGACTACTGGATGGGCCCGACTCAGGCCAAAGAATACGGAATTGTGGATGAAATTATTTCCAAGCACAACTAACTTGCGGAGAACACCGTGAAACGTCTTGCGACGGACGAGATCCGTCGCTGCTCTTTCTGCCATAAACCTCAGGATACGGTCGCCAAGCTGATCGCCTCCCCCGGAGAGTTGCCGCGAGCCTACATCTGTGATGAATGCGTGGCCATCTGCAGCGGCATTCTGGAAGAAGAGCGCGTGGAGCGCTCCCTGAAAGACCCTTCCCAATTGCCCCGACCGAAAGAAGTGAAGAAGTTTCTCGGCCAGTACGTCATCGGCCAGGATAAAACCAAAAAGAAGCTGGCCGTTGCCGTCTATAACCACTATAAGCGCGTTCTGTTGGGACAGGCGCAGGCCGACGTGGAGCTCACCAAAAGCAATATTCTGCTGATCGGGCCCACGGGTACCGGCAAAACGCTCCTGGCACAAACCTTGGCCAGGATGCTGGATGTGCCCTTTGCCATCGTGGACGCCACCACGCTGACCGAAGCCGGTTATGTCGGCGAAGATGTGGAAAACATTATCTTAAAATTGGTGCAAAATGCCGACGGCAACGTGCAACGTGCGCAGCAGGGAATCATCTATGTAGATGAGATCGACAAAATTTCGCGGAAAGATGAGAATCCTTCCATCACGCGCGACGTTTCCGGAGAGGGCGTCCAACAGGCGCTCCTAAAGATTCTGGAGGGTACCCTCGCCAATGTGCCTCCGCAGGGCGGACGCAAGCACCCGCATCAGGAATTCACTCAGGTGGACACCACCAATATCCTCTTTATCTGTGGAGGAGCTTTCGTAGGGCTGGAACGGGTGATCGAACAAAGGCTGGGACATAAATCCATGGGTTTCCATCGCGAAGAACAGGATGGCAAGACTCTGCCCCGGCGGCGCAATATCGCCGTGTTGGAACAAGTTCAGCCCCCGGACCTGATTCAGTACGGTTTGATTCCCGAGTTTATCGGCCGTCTGCCGGTGGTGGGCGTCCTGAACGATCTGGACAAGGCCGCCCTCATCAAAATCATGACGAAACCCAAAAACGCCTTAATTCGACAGTTCCAGCGGTTGTTCGAATTCGAAAACGTAAACCTGGAATTCGCCGAGGAAGCCATGAGCGCGATCGCAGGTCTCGCCCTGGAACGGAAGCTGGGGGCACGGGGACTGCGAATGATTCTGGAGGATTTAATGCTGGACTTGATGTATCATCTCCCCAGCCAGCGCAACATTCGAAAGTTCACGGTAACCCGTGAAATGGTCGAGAGGGGGGAAATTCCTCCTCCTCATCTACTCCAAAAAGCCGGTTAGAGGTTCTAAGTATGTTCTCAGGTCGAGAAAAATCGGAAACGAAAACCCTGCCGATGATGCCCATTCGGGATGTGGTTATTTTCCCGCACATGATGACTCCCTTCGTGGTGGGACGCGAAAACTCGATTCAGGCACTGGAAGAGGCGATGGCCGGCGAGAAGAAAATCTTTCTGGCTACCCAGCACGATCCTGCTGTGGACAATCCGAAAGCCAATGAGATTTTCCAGGTCGGAACCATTTCCAACATCGTCCAGAGTGTTCGGCTTCCGGACGGGAATATCAAGGTTTTGGTGGAAGGCCTGGAGCGCGGCAAAATCCTGAAAGTCTCCCACGAGGGAGGCTATTTTCGAGTCCAGCTCCGCACGGTGAATTTCCGGACGGTTTCCACCCCCACTCTGGAGCAGTTACTCCAACGGGTCACCTCCCTGTTTGAGCAATACGTCAAGCTCAACCAGAGTTTGAATTACGAGACGATGATTGCCGCCGTTCGGGTGGACGACATCGCCAAATTCACCGATACCGTGGCCGCCAATCTCAGCCTGGGCATCGAAGAGAAACAAGAGCTGCTGGAGATTTTCGACCCTGTGGACCGCCTGACTCGGTTGGCGGATCTGCTCGACCTGGAAATCGAAAAACTGAATGTGGATCGCACCATCCAGGGCCGGGTCAAGCGCCAGATGGAACGCGCCCAGCGGGAGTATTACCTGAACGAAAAGATGAAGGCCATTCAGAAGGAGCTGGGGCGAAACGAGAAGAGCGAGATCGACGAACTGAAGAAAAAGATCGACAAGTCCGGCATGACCAAGGACGCTCATGAAAAGGCCATCACCGAATTGAAGCGGCTCGAGATGATGCCCCCCATGTCGGCCGAATCGACCGTTTCACGCAATTATCTGGACTGGTTGCTGGCGGTCCCCTGGAAGAAACGGAGCCGCGAAACCCGCGATATTCAGCGAGCCGAAAAGGTGCTCGAAGAAGATCATTACGGTCTGGAGAAGGTCAAGGAGCGAATCCTGGAGTTCCTGGCGGTTCGCCAACTGATCAAGAAGCCGCAAGGTTCGATTCTCTGCTTTGTCGGGCCGCCCGGCGCTGGAAAGACATCCCTGGGCCGGTCGATTGCCCGCGCCACGGGAAGAAATTTCGTTCGCCTTTCCCTGGGAGGAGTCCGGGATGAGGCCGAAATTCGCGGCCACCGGCGGACCTACATTGGGGCGATACCGGGCCAGATCATCCAAATGATGAAGAAGGCAGGTACGGTGAACCCCGTCTTTCTGCTCGACGAAGTGGACAAGATGAGTATGGACTTCCGGGGCGACCCGTCGGCAGCATTGATGGAGGTTTTGGATCCAGAACTCAACTCAAGCTTTGCCGACCACTATCTGGATGTGGAATTTGACCTTTCGAACGTTCTTTTTATCACCACGGCCAACGTGACGCATACGATTCCCGCGCCGCTGCTCGACCGGATGGAAGTGCTTCGCCTGTCCGGCTATACGGAAGAGGAAAAGATCGAAATCGCCAAACGCTTCCTGATCCGCAAGCAACGGGAACGCGCCGGACTACGACCCGAGAACGTTACCTTTACCGATGCGGCTCTCATCAGAATCACCCGACACTACACCCGGGAAGCCGGCGTTCGGAACCTGGAACGTGAAATCGGTAATATCTGCCGCAAGGTGGCCCGGGCGGTCCTCCAGGAGGGCCGAAAAGCGAAAAAGACCATGGGTCCGGACGACCTCCAGGAATACCTGGGAGTCATCAAGTTTCGCGACACCCGGCCCGAAGAAAGCAATCAGGTGGGAGTGGCGACCGGCTTGGCTTGGACAGAGCTGGGAGGACAAATTCTGCCCGCCGAAACCACCCTCATGCCGGGCCGCGGCAAGCTTCTGCTGACCGGTAAACTCGGGGAGGTAATGCAGGAATCCGCTCAGGCCGCCATGAGCTACGTGCGCTCTCGGGCTTCTTACTTGGGTCTCGATAAGGATTTCTACCGGCGACTCGACGTACACGTCCATATCCCCGAGGGAGCCATCCCCAAGGACGGCCCGTCGGCGGGCATCACGCTGGCCACCACGCTGATAAGCGCCCTGACTCGAATTCCGGTCCGGCGGGACGTGGCCATGACCGGCGAGATTACCCTGCGGGGCAAGGTTCTTGCCATCGGCGGAGTGAAAGAAAAATTGCTGGCCGCACACCGGGCAGGCATCGAAAGCGTGGTCCTGCCACGGGAAAACCAGAAGGATTTGCCGGACGTTCCAGGTCCTATCCGAGAGGCTTTGAACATCCAACTGGTCAGCCACATGGATGAAGTTTTGAACCTCGCACTGGAAAGAAAACTCGAACCGATACATCCTCTAACCCCTGAAGCTGAGATCGCCTCCTTGCAACCTTCTTCTTCGGAAGCAGACCAGGAACCCATGACGAACTAGCCGCGTATCTCGCGTTGCCGGTCTCGAATCGTGCACCCAGCATCCAGATCAGGAGGAAAGTTGAGTTGCTCTCGGCTGTAGCCTTTGCGACTTTTCAGTAACACTGCAAGATGAAGGGCAGAACCCAAAATACATCCAATCCCTAACCCAAACCGGGAAGGCCCGCCCCAAAGGAGTTCCTGAGTTTAGTTTTCCCGACTTGCTGCTCCAGATCGCTATAAACCAGAGCGGTGTATTCACCCGACATCGATTTGAAAAACAACGGAAGGTTGCCCAGTAAACTGACATCTGCGTTTCTTTGCGAACCCTTCCCCCTTAGATCCGAACTCCCTGAAAGGAGGCGGGATTTCACCCAAAAGAGAGAATGTTATGCCAGCGAAAAAAGTACAGGAACCAAAAGAGGATAAGCTTCACCAGATCGAGGAAGGCGAAATCCTCGACATCGCCAAACTGAAAGAGATGAATATCACCACCCTCACCCAGGTCGCCAAAGACCTGGACGTGGTCGGCGCCACGGGCATGCGCAAGCAGGAGCTGATTTTTAAGATCCTGCAGGCACAGACAGAAAAGAGCGGACTTATCTTTTCCGAGGGTGTGCTGGAATGCCTGCCGGACGGCTTTGGCTTTCTCCGGGCACCCGATTATAACTACCTGCCCGGTCCGGACGATATTTACGTCTCCCCGTCGCAAATCCGCAAGTTCGACCTGCGTACCGGAGATACGGTCTCCGGCCAGATTCGCCCTCCCAAGGAAGGCGAGCGATACTTCGCCCTCATCAAGGTCGAAGCGATCAATTTTGAGTCGCCCGAGGATTCACGAAGCAAACTCTTCTTCGATAACCTCACACCGCTCTACCCGGAGGAGCGCATCCGACTGGAGACCGCGAGAGACAACATCTCCGCCCGCGTTCTGGACCTGCTGACTCCCATCGGCAAGGGACAACGTGGGCTGGTAGTCTCTCCGCCTCGTACCGGGAAAACGATGCTGCTGCAAACCATCGCCAACTCTGTCACGACGAATCATCCCGAAATCACGCTGATCGTGCTGTTGATCGACGAACGTCCCGAGGAAGTGACCGACATGCAACGAACGGTTAAGGGCGAAGTGATCAGCTCGACCTTCGATGAGCCGGCGGCACGCCACGTCCAAGTGGCGGAGATGGTGATCGAAAAAGCCAAGCGGCTGGTCGAGCACAAACGCGACGTCGTGATTCTGCTCGATTCCATCACGCGTCTGGCCCGTGCCTACAATACGGTGGTCCCTCCCTCGGGCAAGGTGCTCTCCGGAGGCGTGGACTCCAATGCGCTGCAACGTCCCAAGCGATTCTTCGGCGCCGCGCGAAACGTCGAGGAGGGGGGAAGTCTTACGATCATCGCTACGGCCTTGATTGATACCGGCAGCCGAATGGACGATGTGATCTTTGAAGAGTTCAAGGGGACGGGCAACATGGAAGTCCATCTGGACCGCAAACTCGTCGATAAACGAACTTTCCCGGCCATCGACCTGAACCGTTCCGGGACCCGAAAAGAAGAACTATTGGTTCCCAAGGACGAATTGAACCGAATTTGGGTGCTGCGAAAAGTGTTGAATCCATTGTCCAGCACGGAGAGTATGGAGCTGATCATCAATAAGTTGTCCAAAACCAGATCCAACCTGGACTTTCTCCTATCCATGAGTAACGGGAGCAAGTAACCCGACTACCCATTCCGAGGCCAATCATCGGCATCACCGGATCGGGTTCATCTCTCCCGCTCATTCGTCTTGCTTCTCTTCCCCGACGCACGATCCGCTTTCGGGTTTCCTGATGGGCCCTCACGGCGAAAGTTCTCCTTTCCTGGGTTCAGCGGGCAGGAAATATCCCAAGACTACTTAGCGGGAGAGTTTCTCTTCCGAAGTCTTGCGCCGCACTTTTCGACGGCAAGCCGGACAATCTTATCCACTACTTGATCCACGGTAAGTTGAGTGGAATCGATCTTCAGCGCATCGGTGGCCGGGGCCAGGGGGGATTCTTCCCGTTCCGAGTCCAACTGGTCTCGAAAGGAAATTTCTTTACGGGTCTGATGCAGCGATGTTTTTCGCCCGTTATGAAGGTCTTCTTGAAGTCGGCGTTGGGCACGGGCATTGTCAGAGGCGTCCAGAAAGATCTTTAAATCCGCGTCGGGGAAGACGATGGTACCGATGTCACGCCCCTCCATGACGAGGCCCGGAGGAGAACGAAAGGCCCGCTGGAGGGTGACCAAACGCTTCCGGACCTTTTTCAACCCGGAGATACGAGCGGCGGCTTGGGTGACTTCCGGGGTGCGAATCTTGCCCGTAACGTCTTCACCGTCCATGATTACTTGCTCGGTCTGCGGCCGGCCGGAGAGCTCAATGCTCGTGCGGGCAATCAGGTCAGCAATGGAATCTTCCTTTTCTTCCATCATCCCCGCCCGCCGGACCTTCAAGGCGGCTGCACGATAGCTGGCTCCACTGTCCACATAGGCAAGTTCCAGCCGTTCGGCCACTTTCTTCGCTACCGTACTCTTGCCGGCACCTGCCGGCCCGTCGATGGCGATGATCAAGGGGTTTTCACGCGGCATGATCGAGACTCAACCGCTATTTCATGGCCGGAGGACAAAGGTTCCGCCTCAACTCGGGCCATCAGCTTCACGTCCTCTTGAACGCCTTGCGAAGGTCTTCGAGGCTGTAGCGGAGAATAATCGGCCGGCCATGAGGACAACTCATCGGACATTCCGTTCGGGTCAGTTCGCGAAGGATCCACTCCATTTTTTCCTCTTCCAAGGGGGTGTTGATTTTGATGGCGCCATGACAGGCAACGGAGGCGGCAATCTGGGTTCGGAGTTTTTCCAGGCTGAGGTCCCGGACCTGCCCTTCCACCTCATCCAAAATCTGGATCAGTAATTTTTCCACTCGGTCGTGAGGCACCTGGGCCGGCACACTCTTGACCGCCACCGTATTTTTTCCGAACGGTTCAATTTCAAATCCGTCCGCCGTCAATTCCGCAGCCAAGTCCTGAAAGGTGGCCATTTGACCTGGAGTCAATTCCACCACCAGAGGGAGCAGCAGCCGCTGGCATTCCACCTGATTGTGCAGGCGCCTTTGCAGGTGACTCTCAAAGAGAATTCGCTCGTGGGCTACATGCTGATCGATGATCCAAAGGCCCGCCTGATTTTCCGCGATGATAAAGCTGTTCTGCACCTGACCCAGCGGCTTCAGCTCCTCGAATGAGTGTGGGTCGGAAGAGACTTCGGCCTGGGGGTCCGCAATCACGGGAGGGTTGGGGGATGTGGACGTACCCTCGGGAGGCGCGTAAACCGAGAGCGCCGCGTTCGATGCGAAGGGGAGCGGCACCTCCTGTTCTTCCAACGGCGGGCTCGTCAAGCCGAAATCGGCGCGCCGTCTTCTCTCGCCTGTGTACTGGACAGCCCCCCCCAGAGGTTCGTTCATCGGCGCTGCGGGTTTCCCGTACCCTCTTGGAATGGCAAACGGCGACGGTAATTTCTTCCTCGAGGCCGGAAAATCGGCAATCGGCCGAGACGAGACCAGCACCTGACGGATCGAGTCGCGGGTGAAATCGTGTACGAAAGACGAACGCCGGAACCGGACCTCCATCTTGGTGGGATGAACATTGACGTCCACCTCTTGCGCCGCCATCTCCAAAAACACCAAAGCCACCGGGAACATCCCCGAGGGAAGGATATTCCGATACGCCTCCCCGACGGCATGAAGCAGCAAGCGGTCCCGGACCAGCCGCCCGTTCACAAAGATGAAGATTTGTTTCCGGTTCAGCCGCTGAACTTCCGGCCGCGAGACAAATCCGGAAAGAGCGATGCAGGGCGTTTCCAGGCCGGAGGTAGATTCCTGCGTGCCTTCATGGGAAGGAGGAGAGCCAAAAATTTTGCGCTCCACCCGGGGAATTTCGACGAGCTGGTCGAGGAGCTGACCTCCGAGAAGCTGAAACGCCCGTTCCCGGCGCTCCCTGACGGAAGCTACATCCACCAGATGACGGTTGGCGGTTTTTAGCTTGAAACTCTTCTCCGGATGCGCGATGGCGTAATGAGTTATCAGGGAAGCGATATGGGCCAATTCCGTCGATTCACTTCTCAGAAATTTTCTTCGAACCGGAACATTGTAAAAAAGGTCCCGCACCTCGATTTCCGTACCTCCCACCCAGGCACTCTCCCGCACATCACGAATTTTGCCTCCCCAAATCTCAAGGTGCGTACCGGTGGCCTCCGAACCCAATCGCGTTTCCAGACTCAGGCGGGAAACCGCCGCCATCGCCGGCAGCGCCTCACCGCGAAACCCCAGTGTCGCAATCGCCAACAGGTCCTCCAGTTGGCGAATCTTGCTGGTCGCATGGCGCTCGAAGGCCTGGACCGCATCGTCGCGTCCCATGCCGCAGCCATCATCGGCCACCCGAATCCTTTTCCGCCCGCCCGCCTCCACCTCAATTTCTACCCGTTGAGCTCCGGCGTCGAGGGCGTTTTCAAGCAACTCCTTCACGACCGAGGCGGGACGCTCCACCACCTCACCAGCGGCGATCTTATTGGCAACCAAATCGGGCAAGACGTGAATCTTAGACACCAGAGGAACTCCAACCTTGCGGGCTGGGCCGCATTTCCGGGCCGACCCGGCTCTTATTTTCTCACGTTGATTCCCAATTCTTTAAGTTGGGAGGCATCCACACGAGCGGGAGCCTGACACATGAGGTCCATGCCGCTCGCCGTCTTTGGAAAAGAAATGACTTCCCGGAGGGAGGAAGCCCCCGCCATCAACATCACAATTCTATCGAAACCCAGGGCGATGCCCCCGTGCGGAGGCGTCCCGTATTCGAGCGCATCCAGGAAGAATCCGAAGCGCTCCCGGGCTTGCGCCTCGCTAAAACCCAGCACCTCGAACACGCGACGTTGGATATCCTGCCGATGAATACGAATGGAGCCGCCACCGATCTCATTTCCGTTCAGGACCAGGTCATAGGCATGCGCCCGGACCTGGGTGGTGTCGGATTCCAGCCGGTCCAGGTCTTCCTCCCGCGGCGAGGTAAAGGGATGATGCATGGCGAC
Source organism: Terriglobia bacterium (assembly GCA_965222885.1). GTDB lineage: Bacteria > Acidobacteriota > Terriglobia > UBA7540 > JAPUME01. Next base: position 2,081,245 of record OZ244973.1, on the reverse strand, counting down.
GAACCGCCGCTCCTTGTCGTCATACTCAAACATGGGAAAGTCCGTGATCCAGGCAAAATTCCAAACGTCGGAACTGTTCAGCCCGAGTTTTTTCGCCACCTCCCCTCGGAGCTCCCCGGAAGCGACATCGAGGTCCTGTTCGGAGGGTCCGGACTTTTCATCTCGTTTTCGGCCCAACAACAACAGCAAATCGCCCGCCTGTCCCCCAACCGCTTCCAACAGGCGCTGGCCGAAACCATCTCCAACGGCTTTCTTTAAGGGTGATTCCACTCCCGCCTGGTTCCATTTTACATAGGAAAACCACGGGATGGAGCGGGCATGAGCCACCTTCTGCCAGCGGTCCAACTGGCTCCGCGACACCAGAGCTCCGCCGGGAACGCGGAGGACCTTGAGGGGTTGCTGAAGGCGGATTTTCGCCGCCTCCGCTTCATCGAGGGGAATCTTCCGCCACTTCAGGGGACAACCCAAGTGCGGTCTGTCGCTGCCGTACCGTTCCATCGCCTCATCATAAGTCAAGCGGGGGAAAGGGCGAGCGATCTCCACCCCCAGCAAACTCCACATGGCCTGCATCATCTCTTCCATGAGCGTAAAAAGAACCGCGGGCTGTGCGAACGCCATCTCGATGTCCACCTGTGTGAATTCCGGTTGGCGGTCGGCTCGCAAGTCCTCATCACGAAAGCAGCGCACGATTTGGAAGTAGCGATCCAATCCTCCGATCATCAGCAATTGCTTGAATAGCTGAGGTGATTGCGGCAGCGCGTAAAACTGGCCCGGCGCGAGCCGACTGGGAACCAGAAAGTCTCTGGCCCCCTCGGGGGTGGACCGCGTCAGGAAGGGAGTCTCAATCTCGACAAATTGATTTCGGCTCAGGTATTCCCGAACCACCAGAGCCGCTCGATGACGCAGGCGAAGGTTATTCTGCATCGACGACCGCCGCAGGTCCAGAAAACGATAGCGGAGTCGGACCTCCTCGCCGGTGCGAGTCTCTCCCTTAAGGGGAAAAGGCGCCGTCTTCGCCTCATTGAGCACAAGAAGCTCCCTGGATTGGAGCTCCACCTCACCGGTTGCAATCTGCGCATTGATGGTTTCGGGAGAGCGAAGAACCACTTGTCCCTCGACCGCCACTACAAATTCAGGGCGGACGCGTTCGGCTTTGGCATGAGCCTCGGGACTCTCTTCCTTGTTGCAGACCACCTGGGTCACGCCCGTATGATCGCGAAGATCCAAGAAGACCAGGTTTCCCAGGTCGCGGCGACCCTCCACCCATCCGGCCAGGAACACCTGTTTGCCGTCATCGGTGCGGCGCAAATCGCCGCAAAAATGAGTCCGTTCGCGCGCGCCCAACAAATCCAGTTGGGATGGAGCGTTTTGTCCGACTTTGGTGCGTGTGGTTTCCGTAAAACTCCTCCCCCAGAAAGTCTATTTCTTGCTCACCAACAAGTTCGCAGTCCGGTCAAAGCCACCCCGCCGCTTCTCGACGAAATACTCTACCAGCCGCACGGCAACGATCTCTTCCTGCCGGCCGGTTTGCATATCCTTGACCTGAAAGACACCTCGTGCCACCTCGTCCTCGCCGAGAATCACCGTCCACCGGGCCGACATCTTGTTGGCCCGGGCCAGGGATTTCCTAAAAGTGAGTGGTTCGTGATAGATTTCAGTTGGGAACCCTTCGACTCGCAACTGTCGAGCGGCCCGTAAGCCTTCTTCCCGGGCACGTTTTCCCACCCAGGCCACGTAAATTTCCGGTCCCGATTCCGGCGCCTGAGCCGCCGACTGTTCCACCGCCATGAGAAACCGGTCCTCCCCGATGGCAAACCCCAGGCCCGCCACAGGCGGCCCCCCGATCAGCTCGGAAAGACCGTCGTAGCGGCCTCCTCCGAGCAAAGCGTTCTGAGACCCCAGCCCGCCGTAGGTGATCTCGAAGGTAGTTCGCGTATAGTAGTCGAGGCCTCGGACCAACCTTGGGGCTAGTTTGAACTTCAGGCCGCGGGCGGTCAACTGCGAGGTCACTTCCTGAAAATGTCGTGCACAGTCGCGGCACCAGGAATCGCTGATCTTCGGCAGACTTTCAATCTTTGCCTGATCCGATTCAATCTTGCAATCGAGAACGCGTAGCGGGTTCGTCATGATGCGCCGTTGACAATCGGAACAAAGCTGGGAGGCCATCGGTTCCAGGCTGGCCCGCAAAACTCTTATGTACTCAGGCCGGCAACGGCGGCACCCCACAGAATTCAACAAGAGGTCCGAGCCCCGAAGGTTCAACCGCTCCAGCAACAGGTGCAACATCTCCAGGATTTCCACGTCCACCGCAGGGTGGCCAGACCCGAGAACTTCGGCTCCGATCTGATAAAACTGCCGGTAGCGGCCCTTCTGCGGCCTCTCGCGACGGAACATGGGGCCCAGATAGTAATATTTCTTGATTCCTCCCTCATTCCAGGCTCCACTATCGAGATAGGCCCGAACTACCGAAGCCGTGGCCTCCGGACGCAGAGTCAACGATCGGCCGTCACGGTCTCCGAAGGTGTACATTTCTTTGCTTACAATGTCTGTGTGAGCGCCTACGCTGCGGGCGAACAGTTCCGTCTCCTCAAGAACCGGGGTACGAATCTCCCGGTAATTGTAGGCCTCCAAGACCCCCCGGCAGACCTCTTCGGTCCGGTGCCAGAGCTGGCTCTCGGGAGGATGAATGTCTCGAGTTCCCTTCACCGCGCGAATTCGCTCGGCTTTCTTGGGCAAGTCTTTCTCCCCTTTCATTTCCTGAGACTTCAACTCGAGTGGTTTCGGGTCTGGGCCAGATAAGTATCCTTGTACCGAATATAGTCCTTCGCATGGCGTTCAATTCGCTGGCGGTCTTCCGCCGTAACCGACCGCAAGTGCCGGGCGGGTACTCCCAGAACCAAGCTGCCGGAGGGAATCTGAGCGTCTTCCGGCACCACGGCCCCCGCTCCGACGATTGAGCCCCGGCCAATTCGGCTGTTATTCAGGACCACAGCGCCCATACCGATCAGGCAGTCATCTTCCACCGTACAACCGTGAAGGATCGAGCCGTGCCCGATGGTGACTCGGTGACCGATGAGAACCGGATATAAGTCTTTCATTCCATGCAGGATAGACCCATCCTGCACGTTGCTGTCCTCCCCAATGCGAATCCAGTTCACATCCCCGCGAAGCACGGCATTGAACCAGACGCTGGAGTTCTCTCCCACCTCAACATCCCCGATCACTTGCGCGCTCTCTTCCACGAAAGCGGAGGAAGCAATCCGCGGCCAGTGCCCCTGGTAGCTTCGGATCATGCCGGTCTATCCCCTAAAAGCACTTCCCTGAGCATTCGAAAGCTACAAAGTTATCATATAGCAGGGTATCGGTAAAATCCGCATGAACTTCCATGAACTTACTCGTTGGCGATGTTGGGTTGTTCGGAAACAAGGGGAGTGGGGTGCAACTCCTGCATAAAGCATGAAGTTGTAACCGTCTGCTTCCAAAACGACCTGGGTCTTTTCGGGTCCCCAAGACGGCAGATTTCCGGGAAACCTGCTTGACAACCCTCGGCCTTCCTTCTAGCATGGTCGGACAATCAGCGCGGAGATAACGTAAGTTGATAAAGTCAGGTATTGTTAAGAAAGTTGTGGACCAGACGGGCATCACGCGCACGAACGCCGAAAAAGCAGTGGAAACGATATTCAGCGCCATGAAGGCAGCCCTGGAACGCAGCGATCGAATTGAGCTTCGTGGTTTCGGTGTCTTTACTGTAAAGCCGCGCAAGACCGGCATTGGGCGGAACCCGCGAACCGGCGCCCAAGTCAACATTCTCCCGGGCAAGGCGATCCGTTTTAAGCCCGGCAAAGAACTCCAGAGTCTTCCCTAACCTGCTTGCTCACATCAGGCTTACCGGGTCCACGTCAATGATCAGTGAATCCGCGGATATCCGTTCTGACAGACAAAACGGTTGGATCTGAACCAGGACTTGGTTCAGCACTTGGCGATTCTTTGCTTTTATCAGAAAATGGATCCGGAACTGACTCTGGAGCCGGGCCAGAGGCGCCGGCCCGGGTCCCAAGATTCTGAGCCCCGCATTTCCCCGGCAAATCCTTTCCAGGAACTCTCCGAGCTTGGAAGCCAGCGCTGAGGCCTTTCCCAGGTTCTTGTGACGCACCAGGATATTGGCCAGGGCCGTCAGCGGAGGGTAGTGCATCATCCGCCGAAACCGAATTTCTTTCTCATAGAATGCGGCGTAATCCTGCCGGGCCGCGGTTTGAATCGCATAATGGTCCGGGTAGAAGGTTTGAATCAATACTTTGCCGGGCTCGGTGCCTCTTCCGGCACGCCCGGCGCTCTGCGTCAGGAGTTGAAAAACCCGCTCGCCGGCACGGAAATCCGGGAGAGCCAACCCCGCATCAGAGGCAATGACCCCTACCAGGGTAACTCCTGGAAAATCGTGGCCTTTGGCGATCATTTGCGTCCCCACCAATAAATTCAGCTCCCCTTCCCTGAATTGGCCGAGGACCCGGCGGAACTCTCCCGCCCGATGGGCCACGTCGCGGTCCAGGCGTCCGATGCGGGCAGCGGGAAGCATCGACCGCAACAGTTCCACCACCTTTTCGGTCCCGGCCCCCACGAAGGTCAGATATTCAGACCCACAGGCGCCACACAGATCCGGAACGGCTCTCGTATAGCCGCAATAGTGGCACTTCAGGCATCGTTCCCGCCGATGGTAAGTCAGCGTCACGCTGCAATTCTGACAGCTCTCGCTCTGCCCGCACTTCCGACAGAGCAAAAACCAGGAATAGCCACGCCGGTTCACCAGGATCATCGCCTGAGCACCGCGTTGCAGTTGCACCCGCAACTCCTCCCGGAGTGTCTCGGAGACGGGAGTGGATTTATGCGTGACCTTGAACTGCTTCCGCATGTCGAGGATCTCTACCTTCGCCAGAGGACGCCCCTCGATGCGCTCTTTCAGCTCCAGCAATTCATATTTTCCCCGTCGTGCATTCCAGTAGGACTCAAGAGCCGGAGTCGCCGAACCGAGCAGCACGACCGTTCCGGCCCGCTGTGCCCGCACAATGGCCACATCCCGCCCGTGATACCTTGGCGTTTCCTGTTGTTTGTAGCTCGGATCATGCTCCTCATCCACAACCACCAGGCCCAAGTCAACCACCGGCGCCAATACCGCCGACCTCGTGCCCAGGACCAGCCGTGCCTCACCTCGCCGCACTCTCCACCATTGCTCCTGCCTCTCACGGTCACCCAGACCGCTGTGCAGGAGCGCCACCTTGCCCGGAAATCGGGCTGCAAAAAGGTGTTCCAGGGAAGGAGTTAAAGCAATCTCGGGCACCAGAACCAAGGCTCCTCGGCCTTTCTCCAGGACCGATCCGATGCTTCGCAGATATACCTCCGTCTTGCCGCTACCCGTGACCCCATGCAAGAGCAACACTCGGAATTGATTTTCCGCCAATCGAACCTGAATTTTCCCCAGGATGTCCTCCTGTGCCGGGGTGAGACGCTCGATGGAGGAATATATCTCCGGCCTTTCATCCGCTCGGACATCCGCAAGCGGTTCCGGTAAGATCGAAAGGAGACCCTCCAACTCCATTTGCTTAAGGTGAGTCGTCTTTGCCCGGGCTGCCTTGAGCAGGTCCGCCCGGGCGATCGGAGCCTGGCGTTGACGAAGCAGGTCCAAAATCCGCCTCGCCACGGGAGAGAGGCGGCGAGTGGGGGTAATGTCCGGATCCAAAAGACGAACCAACGCCGGCTCACGCTTTTGGCGCGCAACCTCCTCACGCCGGACTTCCAGCAGGCCCTTTTCGATCCATCGGGCCAGCAAGGGAGCCCTCAAATTCAGCCGGCGCCGTAATCGACCGGCCTCCATGCCGGGAGCGCCGGCGAGGGCCTCCAAAGTCTCTCCCTCAAGCATCTCTTCAGCATCCCGCAGCAGCCGCGAGCGCAACTCACCCCACCGCTCCCTGCCCTTCCGGGTAAGGTAAAGCAACTGCCGCTGTCGCGTCTGGGCCCGCAAGGGGAGCATCGCCTGAAAGACCTCTCCCGGAGGAGCAAAGTAGTAATGGGAAATCCAATGGCCCAATTCCAGCAGATCCTCGGGCAGGACGGCTCTCGTGTCCACGACCTGAAGAATCTCCCTCGCTTTCACGCCGGCAGGAGGAGGTCCACCCCGCCGGACGATAATGCCGTGCGTCCTTCGACTCGCTAACGGCACCAGGACCCGCCGGCCGGATCGAGCCATTTCCTCCAACTGCTCCGGGATTCGGTAGGTCAACAGGGCCGGCAGGGCCGCGAATACGGCCACATCAACAAATGAGGGTTTGGAAGCCATACAGGGTCCCGTCTAATCGAACAGGTCTAAGAAGCGATTTTAGCTTGTTTCGGAGGGAATTTTAGCGACGAGGGAATTTTATGTTGCCGGGTGAGCATCATTGCACGGCCAGCCTTGTCGAGGACCATACCTGAACTTCTACCACCGAGCGGACGACGAGCACGGTTATCCTATGAATGGGAATCGTCGCGGGAAAACTTGATAGACCGGATTGAAAATTCTCAGGCCGGCGTAGCAAGAAAGTCGCGGATCTTTAAGAAATCCTCGCGGATCTTGGCTTCTTCGCGGGGATTCCGAAGAATGTATGCCGGATGAAAGGTGGCCAATAACTTTATTTCGTGGTAATCGAAAAACCTTCCCCGGACTTTGGAAATGCCTTCCCTCACGGGCAACAAGGTCCGCAACGCCGGCGAGCCCAGGCAGCACACCAGACGAGGACGAATCACAGAAATCTGGCGGAAGACAAACGGCTGGCAAGAAGCGATTTCATCTTTTTCCGGCGTGCGATTGCCCGGGGGGCGACATTTGATGATATTGCAGATGTAAACCTCTTCGCGCTTCATTCCGACGAATCCGATCAACCGGTTGAGCAGTTTCCCTGCCCGGCCCACGAACGGCAACCCCTGCTGGTCTTCATCGGCGCCTGGGGCTTCCCCCACGAAGACGAGTTTCGCGCGAGGATTTCCCGTACCATACACAATCTGCGTTCGGTGCTCGGACAGCTTGCAGCGGCGGCAATCCCCCATGTCTTCACGAATCCGCTCCAGGGAATCCTGTTGCACAGGAACGGCAGGCTCATCGAAGAGTCCGATCGATGCGCCGGGCGCGGAAGGACGGACGATCGGTTCGGTTCGGGGCAGGACCGGGGTGGGTTCAGGAAAGCCCGCCGAGGCCGTCGTCGCAGATTGCTTTTGGGCAGTAGAAGGCGCGGGCGAAGCAGAAACGGCGACGCGGGGTCGATTCCCCGGGCGGCGATCTATAAGGTCGATCTCCAGGTCCTGGTAAAATTCCAACCAGTCTTCGAGCTTCCGGCGCAGGGATTCCTTCACGGCTTTTTTCCGGAGCGCAACCCGACAACCTCATCCAAGACGCAATTGGCTACCTCCAACTTGCTCATGGCGTCCAGTTTCCGAGTTGTTCGGTCGCGACGAATCAAGGTGACGCGATTGGTGTCGGCCGCGAATCCGGCGTCAGGCTCCAGGACGTCATTGGCGACCACCAGATCGAGGTTCTTGGCCTTGAGTTTCGCCCGGGCATTTTCGATCAGGTGATCGGTCTCGGCGGCAAATCCGACTACAATCTGCCCATTGGGTTGCTTCGCCAGCCTTTTCAGAATGTCGGGTGTCGGTTCCAACTCGAGTTGCAGGCGGACCGTGCCCTTTTTCATTTTGCGGGTGTGGGTCTTGCGAGGACGGTAATCCGCCACCGCCGCGGCCATGACCACCACCGTGGCCCCCGGTAAACGTCCCAGAACCACTTCTTCCATCTCCCGCGCCGAGCGAACCCGTTCGGTCTCGGCCTCGGAGGGAGGCACCAGCGACGTCGGCCCCGTGATGAGGATGGCGCGGGCTCCTCGACGCAGGCTGGCCTCAGCCACGGCATAGCCCATTTTCCCCGAGGATCGATTGCTCAGGAACCGAACCGGATCAATATCCTCGCAGGTGGGACCTGCGGTGACGAGAACGGTTTCTCCCTTCAAGTCTTCCCGCAAGCCGAGGGTTTCAAAAACCTGTTGCGAAATGGTCTCGACGGAAGCCAGCCGTCCCGGACCGATCATGCCGCAGGCCATACTCCCTTCCTCAGGCTTTACTACCTGAACGCCACGCTCGTGCAGCCGCGCCACATTGGCCCGGGTGACGGCGTTTTTCCACATCTCGACATTCATCGCCGGGCATACGAGGATGGGAGCTGGGGTTGCCAGCACCAGGGTGGTAAGGAAATCGTCGGCCAATCCATGGGCGAGCTTGGCGATCAAGTCGGCCGCGGCGGGTGCGATGACCAGGGCAGCAATACTCTGAGCCACGTCAATGTGCTCGATGGCACTCTCCACGTTGGCTTCGCCCGGACTGCGACCGAACATTCCGGTAATTACAGGATGGCCCGATAGCGCGGCAAAGGTCAGCGGGGTCACAAATTCGCACGCGTTTCGGGTCATAATAACCTGAACGTCCAGCCCGCGGTCTTGAAACATCCGGACGAGTTCAGCAGCCTTGTAGGCGGCAATTCCGCCGGATACACCCAATGCAATTTTCATTTCGTAATGCCGGCGCCTGCAGGTGTCACCCCAGTTCCTCTTTTAACCTTTACAGGCCGGAAAACCGGGAGTCATCACCGTGGAGATTTGCTCTTGGACTTGCCATCTCCCGTTCCCCCGTTGATCTGCACTTCCTGAAACTCAAACGGGATCAGCCCCGATTCCACTTCTTGCAGCGCAATCCGCGTTGGCTTCTTGCTAGAGGTTTGAAGGAGGGGTTTCGCCCCTCCCTGCAACTGCCGAGTTCTGCGGGCAGCTAAAAGAATAAGACGAAATTTGCTATCGATTCCCTGCGGTAGATTCATCTGTTATGAACCTCCAAAAGATTTTAGAATTTTTTCCGCGGCGCGTCCGAGACAATCGCGGCGTGCGCGGGCAGCCAGGACGATGGCCCGCAGTTGCTGGGACGCCCTGTCGAGATCATCATTGACCACCAGATAGTCGTACTCCTTCCAGCGGGCGATTTCCCGCCTCGCCTCGCTCAACCGCAACCGAATTACCTGCTTGCTCTCGGAACTTCTGTTCAGCAGCCGCGACTTCAACATACGGAAAGAAGGGGGCAGGATAAAGACAGTGATGACGTCGGGAAGCGACTGCCGAATCTGCTTCTGCCCTTGGACATCGATATCCAGAATCACATCCCGTCCGCCCCGGCGCGCCTGTTCCAGGTGGCGCCGAGAAGTGCCGTAGAGATTTCCGAGCACGTTCGTCCACTCGAGGAACTGGCCCGAGGCCGACATTTTTTCAAACCGCTGCCGGCTGACAAAGAAGTAATCCCGGCCCTCCTGTTCACCGGCCCGCCGGGCCCGAGTGGTATGGGAAACAGAAAAACACAAATCAGGAACCGACTCCATTAACAGCCGGATCAAGGTGCTCTTTCCGACTCCCGACGGCGCCGAGATCACAAAGATGTTTCCTGACCCTACTTTTTGAGGAATCGACTCCTCCGCACCCTATTCGATATTCTGAGCCTGCTCGCGCATTTTTTCGATTTCACCTTTGATTTCCAGCGCAAGCCGGGTGGTCTCGAATCCTTCTTCCGCCGACCCTCCGGTCTTGGAAAGAATCGTATTGGCCTCCCGATTCATCTCCTGAAGAAGAAAATCGAATTTCTTTCCCATCGCACTGCCGGAATCAAGCAGTTCCCCTGCCTGCCCCAGATGGCTGTCAAGGCGAGCCAGCTCTTCGCTGATATCACCCTGTGCCGCCAACAGAGCCGCCTGTTGCGCCACCTGGACCGGGTCCAACTCCACCTGCGCCAGGATCTTCTGCATCCGGGACCGGATTTTTTGGTAGGCCCGCGAGGGGGCCTCGGCATGGATGGATTCGGTCTGGCGGGCGAGCTCCCGAATGCGATCTACCCGGGTCCGAAGATCCTTCTCCAAGGCGCGCCCTTCGGCGGCTCTCATTTCATTCAGTTCCTGGAGCGTCTGGCGGGTGAGCCGCTCCAATGACTCTTGCATCCGCTCCCACTGCAAGGGATCGATCTCGCCGTTGCCTGAATTTACCACTCCCGGAATTTGAACCAAGGCCGCAAGGTCCGGCTCCTGCGACAGGCCGAATTCCTGCCGAAGGTCCAGACAGGCCTTCACATAGGAACCGAGCAACTCCCGGTCCATCCGAAGCTCCGCCGGCTTGAAGGCCTCCAGAGTGACGTTCACCTCAAGGTGACCTCGCCTGTAATCTTCCTTTAAGATTTTCCGAATCAACCCCTCCAGTCTTCCCAGCAACCGGGGCAGACGAAATTGCAGATCCAGATAGCGATGGTTGGTGCTACGCAGGACCACGCCCAGGCGGAATGCTTCGAACTCCGCACGCCCTTCACTGTAACCTGTCATGCTGCGAATCATCGTGGGTAAATACCGGCTCCCTCACTCCTGGGAGCGTCGATTCACGCCTGCGTCGGCGCGAATTGCAGTTCGTGCAATTTGCGGTAGGTTCCGGCCCGGCTGAGGAGGTCCGCATGCGTACCCACGTCCGAAATCGCGCCCCCATCCAGAACGATAATACGGTCGGCTCCCCGAATAGTTGAAAGCCGATGGGCAATCACGAAGACCGTGCGCCCGGCCATGAGGTTGGCCAGCGCCTGTTGAACCAACAGTTCAGACTCGCTGTCCAGTTCGGAAGTGGCTTCGTCCAAAATCAAGATCGGCGCATCTTTCATCAGAGCGCGTGCAATGGCAATCCGTTGCCTCTGTCCGCCGGAAAGCCGTTGGCCCTGCTCCCCGAGAATGGTCTGGTAACCCTGGGGCAATTGGACGATAAACTCGTGAGCCAGGGCCGCGCGGGCCGCCACCATCACCCGCTCTTCGCAAGTCGGCGGCCGGCCGTAGCAGATGTTGTTGAAGACCGTATCATTGAAAAGGATCGTCTCCTGCGCCACCATGCTTACCTGCCGCCGCAGAGACTTCACCGTGGCGTCACGAACATCCACTCCGTCGATGAGGATCCGGCCTCCGGTGACATCAAAAAACCGCGGAATCAGGTTGACCAAGGTGGTCTTCCCCGCCCCGCTCGAGCCCACTATCGCCACCACCGTTCCCGCGGGAACGTGCAAGTTGACATCCCGCAGCAGGGGGGTTCCTTCACCGTAGTGAAAGTTCACTTTCTCAAAAACCAAGCTTCCGGTGAAGGGGGGAATTTCCACCGCTCCCGGTTTCTCTTTGACCTCGTCGGTGACGTCGAGATACTCGAAGACCTTCTCGGAAGCCCCGACGGCCTGCTGGAAAGCGTTGTTCACGCCGGTTAGCCGTTTGACGGGAGTGTACATCTTGATCAGCGCGTATAAGAAAGCGACAAAACCGCCCGCCGTCTGTGTGTTCCGCAGGATTTCGTTGCGGGCATAAAGCAGAAGCAGGGCAATCGTAATGGCCCCCAGAAATTCCATCAGCGGGGGGGTAAGCGCGTGAGCTCGAATCCACCGCAGGTTGGTTTGAAACAGGCGCTGAGCCGCCATTTTGAATTTTCCGATTTCAAAGGACTCCATTCCGAAGGCTTTCACAATTCGGTTCCCGGTAAAGGTCTCCTGCAAAATGGAGTTCATCTCTCCCATCTTGTCCTGGCTGGAGCGTGTGGTAATGCGGATGGAGCGGCCGATCCGGGCCGAGGGGAATATCACCAGCGGCACGACCACCAAGGAAACGACCGCCAGCTTCCAATCCAGGTAAAACAGCACACCCAGCAGCCCCAAAAGCGTGAAGCTTTGCTTGAGAAAATCAGCGGCCACCTGGGAAACGGCATGTTGGATCTTCTCAATATCACTGGTAATGGCCGACATCAGCCGACCGGTCGGATTCTTGAAGAAAAAGGCGATGGATCGATGAATCGTTCGCGAATATAGGAGGTTCCGCAGGTCCCGAACCACGGCTTGGCCCACGTAGTGAATCGAATAGGTGCCGACAAATTCGCTCAGCCCCTTTCCGACGGTCACGAAAACAATGGCGACGGCCACGATGATCCAGGGATCCCGGATCCAGACAGGCATGATCTCGCCCAGATAAATTTCCTGCTCTAAGAAGGGAATACGAAACAGGAGAATCCGCGAGGCTCCGTTCGGGTCCAAAACCTGATCAAAGATAGGGCGAATCAATAAAGCGGCCAGAGCTTCAAAAGCCCCGACCATCGCCATAAGAATGACCGCCAACACAAAACGCAGGGTGTAGGGTCGAAGGAAGGAAAGCAGCCGGGCCAGCTTTCGCATGCGATCCTTTTGGCCCTCGCCCGCCTGCCGGCGAACGGGACAGAGAATCCGCTGATTTTACTCCAAAAACCTTCTAAATGCAATGATTTGTATTCGTTCAGTACATAATGCACGGCCGCCATCGACCTGGATGGCCGGGAGCGGAGACGGCATCCTCTCCCGCAACGGGTCCCGATGGGTCCCGAAACGAGGTGCCGTCCTGGCCGGGGCGCGGAGATAGACCTCGTCCCCGTCCCGGCGTGCGACCCGGTCCCTTCCCGCAAAGGGGTTCTGCTCCCCTCCCGGAACGGACCGGGCCGTGGCCGTCACACCCTCCGTTGGTCTTTTCCCCTACCCTGGATACGGTTCCCCTGGGTGGCGAGCCGCTTCCTGCCAACTCATCCACTCTTGCCGGATGAAATGCACAGAAACGGCCGGCGATACGTCGAGAAGGGAACACGAGGCGGCGGAGCCGGGAGTCAATGCCGGGAAACCATCGGCGCCCCTGCGCCGAGGGGATAGGGGTTGTAGAGGGGTGCGCTTTTTCATGGGCCAGCGGCGGGTGCCTCGGGACATCCGCCACCCTCATCGTCGCTGCGGAACCGAGGAGTCCGCAGCCACCGTTTTCTCGCCGCCGTTCCCTTCTCGCCAAGCCTTTGCCACGGCGACTTCCTTCTTACTACGATGCCAGTATGCGCAAGTCGGATGCACGGCTGTCAAGCAAAAACGACACGCAACCAGGACATGCACAACATCTAGTACTTTTTTTCATTTGCGACCGGTTTCAGGCACGACGAGAGGGTCACGCCCGGCCATCGGCGCGATCCCTGAGCACCGCAAAAGATGCTGATGGGATTCTGATCTGGATCGGGCAGTTTGGTCGGGGCCGACTTATGGAGTCTCTCCAGCGGCCAGCTTGGTCCGCTTGGAGGATGTCGGTGGATAGTTGAGAGCCGGCAAACGGGTTTTGGTGGAGACTTCGGGGGCTATTCCCCGCACTGAAGGCGCGGGGCCTTCCAGGAAGAGCACCGGCGAGAGAGCTTTCCCGACCGCTCCGCTCATGCTACCATAGGTTCAATTATGGCCACTAAACCCGCTACCAGCGCTATCTTCCGCGCTTTGCGAAGTGTGGACGTGGACCCCGACCTGGCCTACGAAGCCGCCGAGGAAAGCCGCCGCCAAGCCGGGGAGAACGTCATTGCCGTCATCGGAGCCCAGATCGCCGAGTTCAGAGCCGAGATGAAGGCTGAGAATGCTGAGATTCGCTCCGAGGTGAAAGTCCAAGGCACTCGTATTGACACGCAACAAAAGGTGATCTGGCCGCTGATCGCCATCCTGGCTACTTCCGTCTTCGGCCTGCTCTACAAAGCCGTCACCGGCTAGGCGCTTGAAATAGCTCTTTTGCACCCTCGCGCTGCTGAAGGTCTCATGGGCTTGTGCCTGGAGGTGCAGACCTGTTCTGCGGAACTCCGCTTTCACGTTGGAACCAGCGCCTTCTACGACTCCTCCCAACAGGTTTCCGCGCTCTACGCGGAGGCGAGAGCCCTGAGCCTCGCCGACCCGCGACCGCTTCCCGGACTTTGGCTTGAACTCTCATCGCGGAGCCCGCCTGTCGTCTTCATCTCCCTACCTGTGCCCTGGCAGACGGGCCTGCCTGTGCGGACACGCATCTATCTGAACGCGTACATGATTTATGGTTTCCTGCTTTTTGAGATTCCTGTCACGTGGGACTCCAGCCAGTGTCGGGGCCATGAGAAATAAGGTCCCACATCCCTTTCATGTCATTAAAAATAAATGAGAAATCGGCTCGCGCCCATTCCTATCGAAGCGGATGCACCTTTCTCATGCACGGTGAACATCCTTGTCCACGAGTTTGCAGGTGTAGCCTTCCTTGGACAGGAGCCCGCCTAAATCTTCCGCAATCGCCACGGAGCGATGTTGGCCTCCGGTGCAGCCAACCGAGATCGTGAGGTAACTTTTTCCCTCGCGAATGTAGTTGGGTAAAAGGTAACTGATCAGCCCGAATAGCTTTTTCACACATTGCTTTGCCCGAGGAGAGGCTTTCAGGTATTTCTTGACCTCAGGATCATGCCCTGTTTTCTTCTTCAGACTTGGCACGTAATTGGGATTCGGGAGGAAGCGAACATCGAAGACCAAGTCCGATTCGGGCGGGACGCCGAACCGAAAGCCGAAACTCTGAATGGAAATCAAAAGAGACGTCTTGCGTTTCGTTTTTAAGAATTTTCCCCTCACTACATCTCGCAGCTCGTAAACGTTCCATCCCGAGGTGTCAATCACCCAATCAGCCAGGCGGCGTATGGGGCGAAGCAGCTTGCGCTCGTGTCGGATTCCTTCCAGCAGAGACAGTCGGCCGCCCGCCGGATGAGGTCGCCGGGTCTCACTAAACCGACGGCGCAAGGTCTCATCGGACGCTTCCATGAAGATCAGCGTTGGATTCAATCCGTCTTTTTTCAGTTGCTTATAGAGCAGAGGAAAACGCCGCAAAGCCTCTCCACCCCGAATGTCGATCACCAAGGCCGCCCGTGCAATCTTGCTGCTCGCCTGGCGGCACAACTCAGCGAAAGTGGGTATGAGGTTGACCGGGAGGTTATCAACACAGAAATAGCCCAGGTCTTCCAGCGCGTTCGCCACGGACCCTTTTCCGGACCCACTCATCCCGGTGATGATAACCAGCTTCCTGTCATTCAATCTTTTTTCGACAGCGGGCATATCAGGTGCGTTTCCGGCTTTGTGTCACTCAGTGAGGGGCGGGGGCGGCATACGTAGTTGCAAATTCAGGACTTAACTCGTCGTTGGTGGGTGCTGGGAATGCGCATGTCTTCGCGGTATTTAGCGACCGTGCGTCGGGTAACGGAAATCCCCATCTCATTCAACCGTTGGGTAACGTGATCGTCGGTCAGGGGCTTCGATGCATCCTCGCTTGCGATCATCTTCTTGACGATGCGCTTCAGGCTCATCAACGATACCATGCTTCCCTTTGGGCCCCGGACGGCCTCGGAAAAGAACATGCGCAACTCCAAAACTCCCTGCGGAGTATGAGCATACTTGCTGGCGACGGCGCGGCTGACTGTGGAGGGGTGAACTCCCACCTCTTCGGCGACTTCCTTGATCATCATAGGCTTCAAATGGTCCATGCCCTTGTCGAGAAATACTGCCTGATGCCGCACAATGGCCTCACAGACCCTCACAATCGTGCGTTTCCGTTGCTCCAGGTTCTTCATCAACTGAACCGCCGCGGAAAATCGCTCTCGCACGTAACTGCGTACGTCACGGGTCGTTTTCCCCTGTTGGAGAATTTTCCGATAGTAGGGGCTCAGGCGAAGCTGCGGTAAGCCGTCATCGTTGACCAGAATCTGATAGCCGTCACTCACTTTGACAAAATATACGTCCGGTTCGATGAGCCGGGGCTGGATCGGGTTGTAACGCTGCCCGGGACGGGGATCCAATTTCCGAATCAACTCAATACTGCGTTCCACCAACTCCACGGGCCGGTTCAGGCCGCGGGCGATCTTCCGAAACTGTTTGTTCTCCACCTCGTGCAGGTAATTCGAGACAATCCGCCGAGCCAGTTGATGGCTCGGCGCCAAGGCTTCCAATTGAATCAGGAGACTTTCCCGCAGGTCGCGGGCGGCCACTCCCACCGGATCAAATCCCTGTACCAGCCGCAGAGCTACCTCGACATCCTCCCCGCGGTGAGAACCAGTTTCGACAATCTCTTCCACCGAGGCGGTCAGGTACCCGTCCTCGTTAAGATTCCCGATGATGGAAAGGGCCGCTTCGGCCACCGGCTCCTGCGTGGTGGTGAGACCCAATTGCCATTCCAGGTGATCCACCAAAGAGGTAGGCTTGGCCAGGAAGTTCTCAAAGGAAGGCTTTTCAATGACTTCACCGGAGGGGGACCGAAAACCCGGGTCCAGATAGTCACGAAAATAGGAGCCGAAATCGATCTCATCAAAAGAATCGGGACCGTTCGCGGTCTTCTCATCCCCGTTGGGGGACAACCGCTCTTCCGCCTTTAGAGCTTGTGCTTCCTGCAGGGATGGAAGGTTTTCCGGCACCTCATCCAGGATGGGATTTTCCACCATCTCTTGATTGATCATATCCCGCAGTTCCAGCCGATTTAAGGCCAGAACGTTGACCATCTGAACAAGGCTGGGCGTTAGTATCTGCCTGTGCGCCAGCTTGGGGACGAGGGTGATCCTCGGTCTGATGTCTGTCATAGACCTTCGGGAGCCTTCCGGCAGACACGCCTGCGGCCGGCCCCCTGGGGTCCGTCCGAGACGCCCTGCCCCGCCTAGATCGCGAGCCGGAAATTGTCGCCCAAATAGACCTTCTTGACCTCCGAATCGTTCCCGAGCTCTTCAGGAGTTCCCGCTCGCAGGATCCTGCCTCCATTTATGATATAGGCGCGGTCGGTAACCTGCAATGTTTCCCTCACGTTGTGGTCGGTCATCAAGATCCCCATGCCGGCGTTTTTCAATCTACCGACCAATTGTTGGATATCCAACACCGCCAAAGGATCAATGCCCGAAAGGGGTTCATCGAGAAGAATGAAGCAGGGCGAAATGGCCAGGGCCCGAGCCATCTCCGTCCGGCGACGCTCCCCGCCGGAAAGCACATAGCCAAAGCTGCGCCGAACCTTCTGCAGCCCGAAATCCTCGATGAGCTCCTCCAACCGCTCGCGACGTTGTCGGTCGCTGATGGGTACCGTCTCCAGCACCGCCAGGATATTTTCTTCTACGGTAAGTTTCTTGAAAATGGAGGGTTCCTGGGGAAGATAGCTGAGGCCGCAGCGAGCCCGAATATACATGGGCAGGCGGGTGATTTCAGAATCGTCCAGCAAGACGCGACCCGCATCCGGACCGGTCAGGCCCACGATCATGTGAAAAGTGGTCGTTTTGCCGGCTCCGTTGGGTCCCAGCAGGCCTACGACCTCTCCTCGATCAATTCTCAGATGTACGTCTTCTACGACCCTGCGGCCTTGGAAGGACTTGCAAAGACCAACTGTGGTAAGGCTTTGCATTGGGGCTCATCGCGCCATGCGGTGACGAGTAAACGCGGGTGAATTCTCACCTCCATAAACGCTCATGCTATCATCCGAAAGGGAGAAAGTCAATCGCTCGCCGGTCGTCATGCCCCTTTCCTCATCGTAGGCAACGGGTGGGCCTCCCCGCAAAACAATCTTTCCCGGCTCGGGGAGGTATTTCATCTGTTGTCCTTCGGCCCGCAGGCCGGGTTGAATAATCCTCACCTCCCCCTCTCCGTTGGCTTCCTCGATTCGACGGGTCTCTCCTTTCTTGTTGCTTGCGAATAAGACCTCCAAACGATCGGCTTCCATCCGGGTCTGGTTGGCTTGAAGGACTACGTCTCCCCGGTAAATGGCTTTCCGGTCCTCATCCCGATAATCAAGCGAGTCTGCGGAAATAGTCACCGGCACGGAATCCACCGAGGAAGAGGAGGTTCCGCTTGGCTGGAGATAGGAA
The DNA here is from genome assembly GCA_965222885.1 of Terriglobia bacterium. Classification (GTDB taxonomy): domain Bacteria; phylum Acidobacteriota; class Terriglobia; order UBA7540; family JAPUME01. Next base: position 2,063,480 of record OZ244973.1, on the reverse strand, counting down.
GTGGAAACCTTTCCCGTGGCCTTTACTTGGCGCGCTTGGCGGAAAACCTCAAGGACGGTGGAGGTAATCACATCCTGCCCCCTCCAGGCTCGCACTCGACCTTCGTATTGAACTTTCCGGCCGGAATCTTCCAACATCGCGCGGTCGGCGATTACATTGGTTGAACCCGAACCCTTCGCGGTCAGCCGGGAAAGGAAGCCGCCGGAATTCCCCCCCTGGTGAGTTCCCCGCACGTCTCCTAATGCTTCCTTTCTTCCCGTCTGCTCGTCGAATCTTATTTTCCGCGCCGTTACCCGTGTGGAGGAATCCCACAATGCCGGGTGCCCATCCAGAGTCATGACGCCACTCGTTGCCGAATATTCGGCCCGCTGCGCCTTTGCTTGGCGATCACCTTCCCAGAAACGAAAATCGCCGATCTGCTCCATCCGCTCCAGTGCACCGGAGGCAGGACTAAAGGTGGCGATCATCCGGTCACTTTCCGAACGTCTGCTCATTGCACCTCTGGCCCGCGCCTGGGGTCCTGGTTCCATCTCCAGACGGGCCCGTGGAAAGCCTTCTAAGCGACGCAGACGGCTCTGTTCATCAAAAAGGCCCACGAAACGCTCCGCGACTACCCATTTGCGTTCCTTGCTCCCCTGGGTCCGAATCAGTTCCAGGCGACCGCTTCCCGACGTTTCCAATTGCTCCAAATGCCCGCCTCCGCGCGCAAAGGTAATCCGCATCCGGGGCGCTGTAAAAGTCTGTATTTCGGCGGCCGTCAAATCTTTCCCTGCTTCGCGGGAGGGTGCCCTGGGGTGGGAGTTCGCAGAAGCGGCGATTTTCGAGCTCAATTTGGCCTCGCCGGTCGCCAAAATCTCCCGGACCGCAGAGCGATGGGCGTTGAAAAGCACTCGAAGCTCGCGGCCTTCGAGGCGACTCCGCCTTTCAGCTTCATCCAGGACTGCCACAGCACCTCCTTCCCCCAACAACTGTTGAAGCCGATGGCTTTCCGGATCGAACCAGCCGGTGATCCGCTGGGCTTGCAGGTTTACCGTATGTCGGTCCCCCTCCTCGACAGCCTTCGCAGAATCTTCCCATATCACTTGGCGGAATCTTCCCTGCTCATCCAATTTCGCCACCATCCGCCGGGCCGACAATCGCCGGTTGCCGTGGGTTCCCTCCACCGGCTCGTAGAGCCGAATGAGTCCGGTCTGATTTTCGATTTCCAACCGGCCGGCAGTAAGGTAGGTGACGGGTAGATTCTCTCCGGGCCTGGGTTCCAGCATCAACCGAATTTCCCTCTCCACCTGCACGAAATTCTCGCGAGCGGAGTATTTCAGCCCCCGACCCGTACCTCGCATCCTCCCGCATTGAAAGCTCACCGCGTCGCGACTCCGGGCCGTGGAGGATTCTTGCGCATAGCTCAGCCTTGAAGTCGCAATTTTCAGCCGAATCTGGGACGCAGAAGGCTCCAACGCTCCGGGAGGGTCCATCTCAATTTCAACCGAACCGGGAGTAAAGAAATCGCCGGAGGTGGTGTCATACTCACACTGGCGGGTGCGAATGACGTCCCGTCGGGTCCCCGTGCGGCCGAAAATCTCCGCTACCACATCCTCCAAAACCGTGCCGGACTTCTCTCCGAAGGCGACGGTTTTCCTGGAATGGATCGTGAAGACCGTGCGCCCACCCTCCGAACGCGTAAAGCGATAGCCCGAAACTTGCTGCTCGGCATCCGCAGGCAGATCCGGCGCTATGAGAACATCCGCCGTTTTTTCGTGAATCGAATGTAGGTATGCACCCGCGGTTACAAGGATGCTGAGCAACAAGGCGCCAACCACTGCCCGCCGAGTCCTCTGCATTTTCGCGGCAAATGTTTTTATTTTCATCTTCGGACTACAGCCTTCTCGGAACTCACTATATCTTGGATGATTAACTGAAGCGAGCGGATGTTCCGATAAACATTCTCTTCCACCCGGAACGCCAAATCCACCCGCACGCCGGACCCCAGGGCTGGAACTCGCCCTGCCCATCGCCATCCCAAGGCATCCAAGCTAACCCCATCCTGAGCCACTCGCAACTTCAGATGTTTTTCCTTGAGGATACGCGGTTCTACCGGGACCCTCAGCCCTCGGGTGGCAAGCAGGGGTTTGGGATTACCCAGCCCGCAGGGTTCCAACAATTGCATTTCTTGATAAAAATCGTTGTCGATCTCGGAAAGATGAACTTCCGCGTCCAACTCGAGAACCCGTTCCTGCCCACCGCTGCACCTATGGCCAGCCGCTTCTTCGCCAAGACGGCGCCGGAAGCTCTGAAGGTTTTCCGCCGGAATCGTCACCCCGGCCGCCTGATCGTGCCCTCCATAACGGGAGAATAACGATTTCATGCGATCCATCGCCGCAACCAGGGAAAACCCGGGAACGGATCGGCCCGACCCATACCCGATGTTCCCTTCCAGGGATATCACGAAAGCGGGCCGGTAAAACCGCTCTGCCAGGCGCTGGGCAACGATACCGATCACACCTCGATGCCAGCCGGGACCCGCCACCACGATCGCTTCCCGCCGGCCGCTCTCCGCATCCGCCGGCACCTGTTGAACCGCCTCCTCCAATATCTTCTCCTCGGCCCGCTGCCGGCAGACGTTCAGGTGATTCAACTCTTCTGCCATCGTCCGAGCTTGGCCCGAATCAGAGGTGAGAAAGAGGTCCAGAGCCTGTTGAGCAGACGCCATCCTTCCGGCGGCATTAATCCGTGGGCCGATGCGGAACCCGACATCGGCACCACGAATCTCCTTTTGCTCCAGATCGGAGACCCGCAACAGTTCGCGGATTCCCGGATTGCGGGAATTTTTGAGGGCCCGCAATCCGAACCGTGCAAGGACCCGATTCTCCCCCGTCAGAGGGGCGCAGTCCGCGATGGTCCCTATCGCCACCCAGGGCAGCAACGCCTCGATTTCGCTGGAGCCGACCCCGGCCCCCAGCAACCCTTGAATGAACTTGAAAACCACCCCTACCGCAGTGAGGTCCTTCTCCGGATATAGGCAATCGGCCCGGTGCGGGTTGAGGATGGCAAAGGCCGGCGGCAAACTTTCGCCGGGCAGGTGATGATCCAGCACGATGCAATCCATACCGAGCTGGCGGGCCCGTTCCACCGCGGCCCAATCCCGGGTCCCCGTATCCACGCTCAGGACCAGCTCGTACCCTTCCTGCGCGGCCCATGCCATCCGTTCTTCCCGCATTCCGTAGCCATCCTGCGTACGGTGAGGAACGAAACAGTCCACGACGGCCCCGGCGGCACGCAAAAACTTCAGGAGCAGAACGGCGGCTGTGACGCCGTCCACATCGTAGTCGCCGTAAAGGAGTATCTTTGCGCGCTTTCGGATTGCATCCTGGATTCGCTCGACCGCCTTTCCCATATCCCGCATCCGGCCGGGGTCATGCAGGTGCTCGATCCGAGGATGGAGAAAACGAAAGGCGGCTTCGGGGTCCTGAAGACCTCGCAGCACTAAAAGACGGGCCAGCCGAGGGGAGATCGCAAGCTCCTGGGAAAGGTGGGCAACCTGGGAAGAAGCAACCGGCTTAGCGATCCACTGCATGAAATTGGATTCGGAAGACACGAGCGAATGGGAGGGGAATTCCTGCCGGAAGCGCCCGGACGTTGCCTTCTACGGTCCGGCTCGGGAGCCTCTCAAGCCCGAATGCCTTCGTTGGCGACGGCAATACTGTTTCGGCTGGTATTTTTGGCCAAGTACAGGGCCTTGTCGGCCAAAAGCAGGAGCTCATCGCAAGTCTGCGCGTCGTGGGGGAAACAGGCCAATCCAAAACTGGCCGTCACCGTCACATTGTGTCCCTCCTCGGCAAGAAAGGCCGTATGGTTAAGAAGCTCTTTGAGCCGCCGGACTACGACGACGGCCTGCTCTCTGTCGGTTTGAGGGAGAAGAACCACGAATTCGTCCCCGCCGTAGCGAAAAGCATAGTCGATTAAACGGAGGTTGCCTTTGATCAACTCGCCGACCCGGGACAATAACTTGCTGCCCACCCGATGGCCATAAGTATCATTCACGCTCTTGAAGCGATCTAAATCGATAAAAATAAAGGAAAATTCATAGCCGTAGCGGCGGGAGCGATAAATCTCCGCATCCAGGACAAAGGGCAAATGGCGGGCGTTATAGAGACCGGTGCAATCGTCCGTGATGGTCAGTTCCGTAATGCGTTGCACGTGGCGTGCATTCTCAAGGGCGATGGCCGCATAGTCGGCCAGATGGCCCAGCAGGGAAAGGTCCTCCTCCTGAAAGCTCTCCTTTCCGACACCGTTTATCAGTTCGATGACCCCCAGAACCCGGTCGCGGGCGCAAATGGGAACGCAGACCACCGAATGCGTCTCGGTTCCGGTCATTTCATCCACCCGCGAAGCAAAACGAGATTCTTGACCCACGTCTGCCACCAACAGGGCTTCTCCGGTTTGACCCACCCAACCCGCAATACCTTCACCGAGCTTCCAACGTGCACCCTTGAGCTGCTGCGCGTGGGTCCCGATGACAATCTCGAAATAAAGCTCTTGGGAATCCTCGTCAACCATCAGCAAGGACCATCTATCCGCCTCGATGGACTCACTGAGCCTTTCCATGATGGTTTGCAGGATACTGGAAAGGTCAAGATCCGAGACGAGCGTTTTCCCTATCTCATTCAACAAGCCAAGGCGTTCCAGCTTCCGCCTCAGGTCTGCATCTTGGCCTGAATGGTGCACAGATCCGGCTCCGGCAACCTTCCTTAGCGAACTCACGCCCCGTAAACCTAGCATCGGAAAGCCTGGCATTTCAACCGGATTTCGCCCTCAAGTCCTCGCAAATCGGTTCGTATGGCACGATCAGGACAAACGACTGAGGAAGCTTTCAGCTCTTCTCTTGTTCCACGCGGGAAGTAATTGGCAAGCCAGCTTCCACTTCTAATGGAATTTGACACAGGGTTATCGAAAACCTATCATTAAATGTGGGTCTTAGACCTCGCTTTCCCGGTCTATGAGGATTCAGCCATGGGCTCTTTCGGTGAAAACCTTAGGCACGAACGGGAAATGCGCGAGGTTTCCCTGCGAGAGATCGCAGATCACACGAGGATCAACCTCCGATTTCTCGAAGCTATCGAGGAAGAAGACTTCGAAAAACTGCCCGGTGGCATCTTCAATCGTGGTTTCATTCGCGCCTATGCCCAGCACTTGGGCCTGGATGATGTAAAGGTCTTGAGTGAATATGATTTGATAGGCGGGGTTCAGGAACCTACCTTAAGGGTCCATACACCTTCACAAGCAGATGCCAAACTACAGGCCGCCGGGTCCCGAGCCCAGTGGGTGGCAGCCATTGTCGCCGTGTTTATGCTGATCGCGGGCTATGCCTTATTCCGCCATTCACAACAACCCTTCTCCGTCGGAATCGGGTCCAATCCTACGATAGGCGAGATTCCGGCGCCTTCCCTGCCGGAAACACAACCAGACCCGACAACTGCGGATTCCTCGTCACGGCCTGCGCCTGCTTCGCTCTCCGAAGAGCTTATCCTGCAGGTGGCGGCCACCGAAGTCTCCTGGGTTGAACTCGACGCCGATGGAAAAATTCTGGTTTCAGGAATCATGCAGCCGGGAAAAATCACCACCTTCCGTGCCCGCGAGTCTTTCAATTTGATCACCGGGAATGCCAGCGGCTTGATCTTGACGCTTAATGGCGAGAAACTCGCACCGTTGGGCCGCCAAGGGCAACCCAGGAAGATCCGGCTGAGCCGGGAGAATTTAAGCTCTCGCCAACCCTAAGGCGCACCCTTTCGAAGAACCGGCCCCGACGCATCCACAAGATGCCGCATTGATCCCTCTCTCAGCCGGTGTGGATGCATTCGTCGGATACGCCGTCGGGAAAAAGGCCAAGAAACGAGTGCTGGTATAAGATGCTGGGATCGAGGGAGCCTTCCCGGCACCGATGATTACGACATCCAAAAACCGAACGGGTTGCCCGCAGCCCTAAACTCAGATCAGGAGCAGGAAGCTAAAGCTTCCCGACGACGAATTTGCGCGCCTCGGAATGGATACTGATAATCTTTCTTGGCTGGATGATGGTGGCCGCGTTTTTCTTTCCCATCTCCACGCGGCGCAAGGTCCTGATCCTGTTGATCAATTGCACTTTCTTGGCCGTAATGGTCTTGATTCGGTTCGGTGAGGACTGGACCTCCTACCGATTCATTTCCGTGGTGCGGGACTGGCTGCCGGCACTGCTGATTTTGGTCGTGTATCACGAAGCGGGAATGCTGATCTCGAACCGCCGGAACACGGCCTTCGAGCAGAAGCTGCTTTCCTGGGACCGGCGGTGGCTGGAAGGAACGTTTCAGCGGTTACGACCCTCCCGATTCGGCTTGATCAAAGAGTTCCTGGAGTTCTGTTACCTTCTTTGCTACCCACTGGTTCCCCTGGGTCTGGGGAGCTTATACCTTGCCAGGCTGAACCATCTGGCCGATGCGTTTTGGGTGTGCGTATTGCCTCCGATTCTATTTTGCTATGCCTCGTCACCCTTCTTCCCTTCCCTGCCGCCGCGTCGCCTATCACCCGCTCCACCTGCCGAGAGGCTGCTATTCCGTAGAATCAACGTGTGGGTACTGAATCGAGGCAGCATTCATGCCAACACGTTTCCCAGCGCCCATGTAGCCGGATCGCTGGCGACCGCTTTCGCGCTGATTCAATTTCTTCCCTTCGTGGGAACTCTTTATCTGGTCGTTGCCGCAGGGATTACGTTGGGGTCGGTGTACGGCCGCTATCACTACGGGGCCGATGGCGTTCTGGGCATAGGAGTGGCTCTGGCAGGTTTGGCTCTCTCTCAATTCTTCTTCGCCTAGTGTACTGTCCCGGAAATATATGAGCAAAGTCGTTCGACCTTAGCGAGGATGGATTCGGCCGTGGCGGTCCAGACGAAAGGACTGGTGTTGGCGTTGTAATGTTCGACGAAGCGCTCGATGTTACGGACGAGAGCCTTGACGCTGGAGAAGGAACCTCGGCGAATGGCCTTCTGGGTAATGATGCCGAACCAGCGTTCGACTTGGTTGAGCCAGGACGCATAGGTTGGGGTGAAATGAACGTGGTAGCGGGGACGCCGAGCGAGCCAAGCGCGGACTTTGGGATGTTTGTGAGTAGCGTAGTTATCGACGATGAGATGGACGTCGAGGTTGTGCGGCACACTGCCGTCGATCTGACGCAGGAAAGTGAGGAACTCCTGATGACGGTGTCGCGGTTTACAGCGGGTGATGACTCTCCCGGTGGCCACATCGAGAGCCGCGAACAGAGTGGTCGTGCCGTGACGTTTGTAATCATGGGTGACGCCTTCGACGTAGCCGAGGCCCATGGGGAGAACGGGCTGAGTTCGCTGAAGAGCTTGAACCTGGGTCTTCTCATCGACCGAGAGCACCACGGCGTGGTCCGGGGGATTGAGGTAGAGACCGACGATGTCGCGGACTTTCTCGACGAAGAACGGGTCGTTGGAAATCTTGAAATGCCGCTGGCGATGCGGCTGGACGCCGAACAGATCGAACCACCGCTGGACCGTGCTCTTTGAGACTCCCGTGTGTTCCGCCATGGAACGCACGCTCCAGTGCGAACGATCGGGAGGTTCGGTTTGCAGGGCCGTGTTGATGACTTCCGCAACACGTTCATCCTCATGCGTGCGGGGGCGTCCGGGACGCAGTTCATCGTGTAGTCCGGGGATTCCATGTTCACGATAGCGCTTTCGCCACTTGCCCACGGTCGTATTGGTGACACCCAGACGCCGGGCCACGGTAGAGCCGGGAACGCCTTCGGCGCAGGCCAGCACAATCTGGGCCCTCAGCACCAGACTATGCGGCAAGGTTCGGGAGCGGGCGAGGCTCCCCAGTTCCGATTCCTCACTCTCACTGAGAGTGAGGGGAGTAACGGGGCGACCGCGTGGCATGGGCATACCTCCAGAGGCCAAAGGTTGCCCATTAATATATCGCTTATTACCGGGACAGTACACTAGCAGGGTGCTGAAAAAGTGGCTACCTGGCCATTCCGAGCGAAGCGAGGAATCGACTCTTGAATCACAGTTGGTTGCCGGCGAAGTAGAATCCTCGGGCCGACCAAGGCCGGCAGCCCTCGGAATGAAAGGCTGGCGGCGGGCGGCAAAACACCTGCACCCGCTCCGGCAGGCACCCTCTTTTTCCCGTTCGGTCCGAATATGCAGGCTTAAAGGGGGACTTCCATTAGTCCTCCAACTCGTCGCGTGCCGCCTGGAGTTCATTTTCGGTGTGGAGATTGCCCTGGTGTCGGGCGAGCTGGATTCCCTCCGAAAACACTTTCCGCGCTTCTTCAACCTGCTCAAGTCTTGCCAGAAGCGTTCCGGCCTGATAATAGGCGGGCAGGTAATCGGCATGGTTCCGGAGCAGGTAAGCGAAGTGTTTCCTGGCCTCCTCCAGATTCCCCGACTGAAACAGCTCCATGGCCAAGCCGTAGCGAGCGAAAGGGTCCTGGGGACGGGATCGCAACATCTGTTCGAGAGCTTCGATTCGGCTCTTCTGCATAGACTCTCCTTCGGGCCTGACCGGCCAGCGTACCGCGGGCTTGCCGGCACAAAGGGGTTGAATTCGCGGTACGGGTCAAGTATATTCGCTCTCGACTTAGGCTCAAAGTCATTGTTGTCTGCTTCCCGTTACGGAAAAGATTATGATGCGAGAGAACCGGCTGGGCCCGGCAACTTGGGTTTCGCTGGATCCGGTGGAATCAATCTTTCATGAACATGCGAATCCAGGCAGAGCCCCGTCGGCATAGAGCGGAGAATCCCAATCCGGCTGGACCATGAAAACAGTTCGCGGAAGCAAGCGCGAGGTCGGCAAAAGAGAGCCATCTGCCTCGAAAGTGGAAATAACCCAGGTCGTGCTGCCCAACGACACGAATCCCCTGGGAAGCATGTTGGGGGGTAGGGTGATGCATTGGATTGACATAGCCGGCGCCATCGCCGCTCATCGGCACAGCCGACGTTATGTGGTCACGGCCGCGGTGGACCATCTGGATTTTCAGCATCCGATCCGTATGGGGCAATTGATTCTTCTGAAGGCAATTGTCACTCGATCCTTTCACAGCTCGATGGAGGTCGAGGTCCAGGTTTATAGGGAGGACGTCCTCACCGGAGAGCGGAAACAGACCAGTTCCGCCTTTCTCACCTATGTGGCCCTCGACCTGCAAGGCCATCCGACGCAAGTGCCTCAACTCATCCCGCAAACAAGACAGGAACGGGATCGATTCGTGCAAGCCTTGGGGCGTCGTCGTCGCCGCCTGAGTCTGCGCCGAAAACATCAAGCCGGCTTCGAACCTGCGGAGCCCCGCTCGTCGGGCAAGAGTGCCTGATTATTCCAGCCTCCTATAGGAGCCGCCGCTATGAAAGTGAAAAGAAGCAAAACGTTTTCAGGGACGCCCTGGGAGTCTTCTATCGGATACAGCCGAGCCGTCAGTGTCGGAGGGACCGTTTATGTTTCCGGAACTACCGGCACGGACAGTTCCGGAAAAATCCTTTCGCCCGGAAATGCCTACGAGCAAGCCGCCCAGAGCCTGCTCAATGTCGGTAAAACCTTGAAACGCTTTGGATTGGGACTGGAGCATGTGGTAAGCACCCGCATCTATTTAACGGACATCGATCGCTGGCAGGAAGTAGCGAAAGCCCATGAGGAGGTCTTCGGGCAGGTTCACCCCGCGACCAGCCTCGTTGCAGTGAACCGCTTATTGGATCCGGAAATGCTGGTAGAAATCGAAGCCATCGCTGTAAACTGACCTCCCCGGCGCGCCTCGTCGGTCCATGACAGGGTGACCGTCAAACCCGGAGACGACGCAAAGCGCAGCCGTTCCAAGAAGAGATTCGAAAGCCTGGGAAGAGAAAAAAGAGGACGGAGACTTTCTTAATGGTATTCGAGGAAATCATTACCGATCGTTACCCAAAGTCGCTGGCGCTTCGCGAGGGCGGAGAGATCATCGTCCGGCCGCTCATTGCATCGGACCTGCCCAAGCTGCTGGAGTTTTTCAAGCAGCTTTCCGCCGATGATCGTCGGTTTCTGCGCGACGACGTGCTCAATGAGGCGGTGGTGGCCCGCTGGTGCCAGAAATTGGACTACCAGAGTGTTTTGCCTCTGGTGGCCGTTCTGAACGATCGGATTGTGGGCGATGTCTCGCTTCACCGTAGGCGCGACGGATGGAAACGGCACATTGGGCAGGTCCGCGTGACGGTGGACCCGGAATTTCGACGTCGAGGAATTGCCTCGCTCCTGCTCCAGGAGTTGAAGGACATCGGCCTCGACATCGGCCTCGACAAACTAAGCGCAGAGATCATCCCCGAGCAGACGGGCGCCATCGAGACTTTTGAAGGAATGGGTTTCGTGGAGGTCGCTACCCTCCCCGAATACGGCTTGGATCTCCGCGGTGCCAGCCATGACCTGGTTATGCTGGTGTACGAGCTCAAGGACGAAGAGTACTACGCCGGAGACTGATCCCCTATTCCCTCAAAAGGGTGAATGTTGCCGGGAGAATAAGCAACCGCCCCATCTCGCCGCTCGTTCCCTGCCCTTGGCGGAGCCTTTTCCTGCCTGGCTCCAGCCCAAGCCTTTTTAGCCCCAGGAGACCCTGAGACAATAAACTCCCGACGTGGTCTAATAGCGGACATGCCGCAAGAAAACCCACGAGTCCGCTTTGCGCCTTCCCCCACCGGCCACCTGCATGTGGGGAATGCCCGCACGGCTCTCTTTAACCGGCTCTTTGCCCGCGGGCAGAACGGCACCTTCATCCTGCGAATCGAAGACACCGACGTTCAGCGTTCCGATCCCAAGTTCGAACGACAACTTCGAGAGGATATCCGTTGGTTGGGTCTGGACTGGGACGAAGGTCCTGACGTGGAGGGCCCCTTTGGGCCGTATCGCCAGTCGGAACGGACCGAGCTTTATCGGCAATATGCCCTTCCCTTGATTGCAAACGGGAACGCCTATTACTGTTTCTGCTCTGCGCAAGAGTTGGAAGAGGACCGCAAGAAAGCCTTAGCGGAGAGGAGACAGCCCCGCTATTCGGGCAAATGCCTGCGGTTACTTCCTGAGGAGGCCGAGCGCCGTCTTGACGCGGGAGAAGAAGCTTCCATCCGACTGAAGATCCCGGAAGGGGAAATCGGCTTCGCAGACCTGGTCCATGGCCGATCGTCGTTTGCCTCGGACACCCTCGGCGATTTCATTCTTCTCCGTCCCGGTGGCCAGCCCGCGTATAACTTCGCCGTGGTGGTGGACGACCACCTGATGCAGGTGAGCCACGTCATTCGCGGTGACGATCACATCTCGAACACCCCCCGACAGATTGCCGCCTATCGCGCTCTGGGCTGGGTGCCGCCCCGGTTTGCCCACCTTTCGACCCTCCTGGGCAGCGACCGGACACGGCTCAGCAAGCGCCACGAAGCCACCTCGGTGGACCACTTCCGGCAATTGGGCATCCTGCCGGAAGCCCTGACGAACTATTTGGCGCTGCTGGGTTGGTCGGCTGCCGACGGTGTGACGGAGATTTTCAGCCCGCAAGAACTGGTTCGCCAATTTTCTCTCTCCCACATCACCAAAAGCCCGGCAGTCTTTGACCCGCAAAAACTCTACTGGCTCAACCGGCATTATCTTAAGCAGGCTCCGCTCGACCGGCTGGTAGATCAATCGCTGCCGATCCTGCAATCGCTCGGATGGGTGGAGAAAGCGCCGAGCGTCGAAGTGAAAGTTTGGCTTTGTCAAGTTCTGGACGCGGTCTTGAAAAACCTGAATCATCTCAGCGAGCTGGCCGACCACGTCGGGTTCATTTTCAACTATGACGCCACCCGTGCCCTGGCATCCCCAGAAAATCGGGTCCTGATCGATTCGGAAGCCTCCCGGGATGTCGTGAGCTCTTTTCGTGCAAAAATCCAGGAGGGAGTCGAGCTGGATGCCGAGCTTTTCCGCCGTATCATCGCCGAGGTGCGCGAAGCCACCCGGCAGAAGGGCAAAAACCTGTATCATCCCCTGCGCATGGCGCTTACCGGGCAGGTCTCCGGACCCGAGATGGACAAACTGATCCCCATCATCGAGCAAGGGGCCAAGTTGCCCTTGCCGAAGCCGTTGAACAACTGCGCCGATCGTCTGGACGAGTTTATGCAATCCACCTGGGGAAGCTCGCCATGACGACCATCGCCCCGGGGGCCGAACTTTGAGACGAAAGGGCCAAAGATTCTCCGAACCAAGTGAAATTCCTGCTCCGGGAGGACCCAACTCCCTTGTTTACGGGGTGAACGCCGTTGGAGAAGCACTCCGGTCACGGTCCGTAGATTACGTGGTGGCGACCGAAGGCCGGCGAAACCACCGCGTGCAGGAGCTCATTGACCAATGCCGGGCCGCCGGAATTCCTCTCCGGTTTCGTCCACGGAAAGCCCTGGAGCGTTTGGCGCAAGCCCGTCAGCATCAAGACGTCGTGGCCGTCTGCACAAGCCGGACCTACGCCACCTTGGAGAATCTGGTAGAAGGGAATCCCATCCCGCTGCTGGTGGTTTTGGACGGAGTGGAAGATCCCCGGAACTTGGGAGCCGTAATGCGAACGGCAGCAGCAACCGGCGTGGACGGGCTGGTGATTCCGGAACGCCGGTCGGCGGGCCTCAGCCCCGTTGCCGCCAAAGCCTCCGCCGGGGCGGTGGAACATCTGCAGGTAGCGCGAGTGACCAACCTGGTGCGAGCGATCGAGTGGATGAAGGAGAAAAACATCTGGGTGACCGGATTCGAGGCTCGGGCGGATACCTTTTATGACCAAGCCGACTTTCGCGGCGCATGTGCCTTGGTTTTCGGCGGAGAGGGTCACGGGTTGCGTCGTTTAGTGCGCCAGTCCTGCGACCGGATCGTCTCGATACCGTTACGGGGGGCGGTATCCTCACTGAACGTCTCGGTCGCCGCTGCCGTGGCTCTCTACGAAGTTCTTCGCCAGAGGACACAACGTCCCTGACCCACCCGGTGCCTATAGGGTCAACCTTCTGAGTTCGTCCGCATCCGAATCAAATCGCAAGTGAAGTAGGGTTTCCAACGAGGATGTAAAGGACTGAAAACTAAGGTTCAAAGCTTTCCATTTCAACCCGGGTACCGGTTCGCAAATCAAGTTCCGCCAAGTAGGGGCGCATGATGGAAGGCTTCACCTCGAAGACGGCCGCACCCAAGCCGCTCTCCTGGGAGAACACGATAGAAAAGTAACGATTTTTTCTCTTTACCCACGGCAACTTCAGGCCGCCGGTAAACGGGAGCCTTCTGCGCCAGCGGATTCTGCTGCCCTTCACCTTGTTGCTGGGCGCAGGCCTGTACTCCATAAAGGAAAAGCTGGAAAAAGGGATGGTAAAAATCCCCCTTTTGCATTCGAACGTCAAATTATTCGAGTTGATCTGCAGACCCCCGCGACAAGACCTCTTCAGGTCCCAGGAACCCGCCACGTAACGGAATCCGGGCTTCCTACTCGCTCCGGCGCGCACCTGCGCCCAGGGCAGGCACAATATCCCCCCCAGGAGGAACAGTAAAACGAAATGGGGCCGCAAGTTCAGGGTTCGATCCCAACGGCGAGCCGTCGAAGCGCCTCACCTATCAACATCGGATTCACGAACGTTCGGCAAGACATCTATTCGAACTCATTGGCAACAGGATTTTCCGGAAGCCCCGGCTCCAGCGGCAGAGGAACTTCCAACTCAATGTACCAGGGCACAGCCAGGGTGCCGAAATAGGCAGGTTTGAAGGTCCACCGCCTAATTTGCTCCAGGGCTTCCGAGCGATACTGCGGCGGCCCGGAAAGCACCGCGGCGTCGATCACGCGTCCCCCGTCGTCCAGGAGTACCTTTAAGCGCACGCGACGCCCGTTGCTCTTCACTCTTTCTCCCTGCTTCCGGATTGCTTCTACGGATGTAAGCAGTTCAGGCGGTTTGACTCGTTGGACCAGGTCCGCCGCTGCTTTCCGGGGAGGCAGGTATTGGTCTTTAAGATTTTTTCTCATCAACCTGAAATCCACCCGGGTTCGGGTTCGCACGGCGGTTTTACGCCCATCAATCATCATGGGTTTATAACGCCATTCCCGGACGGCATCCATGGCGGGGATAGCGAGAAACGGGTGTCCCTTCACAACGTGGACCTGCTTCACTCGCCCCTCGGCCCCAATCACGAATTCGAGAAGAACCTTTCCCTGGATATAGTTGATCTTTGCCAGCACGGGATACTTGGGGCGAGTCTTGTAAGTCCTCCGCTTGCGGACGAGTTTCGGGCTGACCCATATCGGATCGTCCTGGGTGGAACTCCCGGTTGACCCCAGGATTCCAAGGCTAAGGACCAGTGCGGCCAGTGAAACTTTTTTCGTGGATCGGTTCTTTCTCAAAGCCGCCCCCGTCGGAATCATATTCCCGAGACCCATGGCTTCAAAGCCTAACCGAATCCGTTCGACTCAAAGATGACCTGTGCCACGGCGTAATGATGAACATGGGAAAGCGATAGAGCAATACGGTCCACGCGAAGCTCTGCGGCCACCTCCGAGGCTCGTCCAAAAAGCTGCAACCCAGGACGGCTGCCGGGCCGGCGGACTACCTCGACATCCACCCACCGGACGCCGACGCGCCAACCGGTTCCCAAGGCCTTGAAAGCCGCCTCCTTGGCGGCAAAACGGGCGGCGTATCGCTCCGCCTTATACCGGAATCTTTCGCAGTATCGAACCTCGTCCTGGGTAAAAATCCGCCCGCGGAAATGGTCCCCATACCGGTCCAGGAGCTGCCCGACGCGCTCAACCTCCACCAGGTCCACGCCCGTTCCGACAATCATACTGCTTCCTTTATCCTATCGCTCAAACCTTAACAAAAGAACCTGCAAATCTCAATCCGGAGTCATGGACGGGTTGTATGGAATGTATCGGTTCCGCTCTGTGCTGGCGAAGGTTCCCGGATACAATCATTCCGCTCGATTTTTTAAGAGGACCGGAGGGCGATAGCAACACCCTCCGATATATCGTCACTTGGGTGGATGATGACGCGGTCGCCCTCGGAAAGTCCCGAAAGGACCTCCCCCTCCAGACCGTTTTGTTGGCCAATTTCAACCAATCGCCGCATGGCCTTTTCGTCTTGGACTGTAAAGACGGCCCAGTTTCCGCCGTGACGGAACAGACTGCTGGTAGGAACCTTGAGAACTTCGTCGCGTTCCCAGATTATGATCCGTACTTCGACCCGGTAGCCGTCCCCCAGAGCCTCCCAGGCTTGGTGAGGATCTTTGAAATCGACAATAACGTTGACCCGCTGCTCCTCGACGCCCAGGGCGGAGATTTTCGTAAAACCGGAAGGTTCCACTCGCCGGACTTGGCCATGCAAGGGGGTTCCTCCACCCCACTGCTCGATCAACACTTGATTCCCTGGCCGGACATGAACGGCGTCGGTGGAGAGCAAATCCGTAACAATTTCCAGATCGGTGGGATCTCCAAGCTCGAGGAGCGGCTCACCTGCCGGGACGACCGCCTGACTCTCCCGCAGGCGACGCAGAATAACACCGTCAACGGGCGAGTGGAGGACGATGGGTCTGCGGTTTCGTCTCTTCCCAGACCGGCCGGCGTCCTCCTCGTTCGTCTGAATTAGACTCGTCCGGGCGACCTCGAGCTCGTGGCTGGCATTGCGGAGGGCAAACTCGTCGGCCCGCAACTCCTCTTCCTTGGTGCGGACGTCGAGCTCAGCCTTCTCAAGCTGGTCTTTGGAAACGATTCCCTGCTGCGCCAACCGTCGGGACCGCTTGAACTGCGCGCGCGCGAACGCGAGCTGGGCCTCAGCCCGCTCCCGGTTAGCGCGCGCCTGACCGAGAGCCGCCTGAGCAGCCTTGATGCGCGCCTCGGTCGTAGCGCGATTGCGGACGTCGAGCGGTGTCGGGTCGCTCGGCATGAACGTGGCGAGAATCGTCTTGCGTTCCTGGACCGGGTCGCCCGGTTCCAGCCCGATACGCAGGACCTGGCCCGCCAAAGGGGCAGAAACAACGAAGCGGTCACGCACGCGGGTCTCGCCCTCTTCATGAATACTGACGCGGAGCGCTCCTCGCTCCACCACCGCGAAGTCAGCCGGGACGGGGTTGGGTCGGAGTGCGAGAATCAACAAAAAGACGACCAACAGGCCGAGTCCCCAGGCTACCAGACGCTTCGGCTTGAGTTTCATCCAATACTACTCCCGCGTTTTGAGCACTGCCACCAGGTCAAGCCGGTCCAGCCTACGGCGCGCGATGAAACCTGAAATCATCGCGGCGACAAGAACCGTGATCGCCGCCAAGGCAAAGGTCTTGGTCGAGACGACGAGAGGGAAACGATAGAGCTCCGTCTCCAAGGCCACCACCGTCAGCGCTGCCAGACCATATCCGAGCAGAAGGCCCAGCGGCACGGCAACCAACGTTACCACGGCCAGCTCGCCGAGCAGGATGAACGAGATCTCTCCCCGCGTAAAGCCGATGACCCGCAGGCTCGCCAAGTCTCGACTACGTTCGGAAAGTAAGATCCGCGCTGCATTATAGACGACCCCAAAGGCAATGATACTGGAGAAAAGAACATTAAAGAAGAGGAGCAGGCCGAAGCTGCGGGCTATCGTTTCCTGGAAGCTTTCGATGGCCACCCACTTGAGGTTGACGCCGGCCACCCCTGGGGTGGCCTTGAGGCGGCGATAGAGGTCCTGGAGATAGAAGGTATCCACCTGCAAGAAAGCACCGGAGATGGATCTTCCTTCCCGCATCATGCGATGCAGGGCTCCGATATCCATATAGGCGGCTGTGCCCATGTATTCCTCGACCAGGTGGGTGACGACGGCCTGCCGCACGGGCCGGGCTCCCTCTAACACTTCGATGGTGAGGGTGTCACCCCGCCGGACGCCCAAAATCTCTGCCAGCTTGGACGACAATACCAACCCCTCAGAAGGCAACTCGACCGTTCGGAGAGAGGAGTCGATCACGCGATTGAGTTGCGCTCCCACCTGAAGGCCCGTGATCCCGACCTGCCGCGACCGGTGGCCGAACCGGAGTCTTGCCGGGACCGCGCGTAGGCGCTCCGCATGGACCACGCCCGGTAGGTTCTCCATTTCGTAGATGGCCCGCGCCGAGGCCGGCTCGACGAAGGTCACCGTCACATCCTGTCGCTGGGCAACGTTGAACTGGACGTCCAGGATCACGTTCAGGGAGTCCAGGGAGAAACTCCCGGCGATCATGATCGCTGCCGAGAAGCCAATCCCGGTGACGGACATCGCCGCTCGCAGAGGCCTCCGCTGGAGGTTTCTCAGGATCATCCGCGTGGGCTGAGAGAAAAAGCGTTTCAAGCCGAGGCGCTCGATTGTACTTTCGCGATACCTCGTTGGCGCTTCCGGGTGCATGGCTTCGGCGGGAGGCAGGCGAACGACCCTCCGAACGGCGCTGAAAGTCCCCACCAGCGCGGTCCCCAGGCCCACCAGGACGGCCAAGACGACGACCGCCGGCGAGAGTTGATACTCAAGGAGCGGGAAGCGGAAGTATTCGGTATAGAGAGTCATCATACCGGAGCCAAACCAGGCGCCACTGCCCACGCCAAGGGCGGTACCGAACAGAACAATGACCAAGCTCCACTTCAGGTAGTGGCTGCCTAATTCGAAGTTCGAATAGCCCAGGGCCTTGAGCATGGCGATCTGCTCGCGCTGGATGGCGATGGTCCGCGAAAGGGCCATGTGGAGGAGAAACGCTGCCACGGCCAGGAAGATGGCAGGAATGA
This sequence comes from Terriglobia bacterium, assembly GCA_965222885.1. GTDB lineage: Bacteria > Acidobacteriota > Terriglobia > UBA7540 > JAPUME01. The sequence goes on along the minus strand of OZ244973.1, from coordinate 2,045,732 downwards.
TCTTGCCCGCGCTCTGAAGTTGCGTCAACTCGTTATCCAGGGTCCAGTGGGATATCTGCAGCGAACGGGGGAACGCCCCCGGACCTCCGTAGGGCTTGAGCAGGCGGTCCAGACCCGCGATGACTTCGGGCTCCGAGGCCCCGGTCATGAGCTTGAGAACTACGTCGTTGAATCCCCCTTGCATGTCGAAGGCCGTTGCGAGGGCTTTGCGCTCCATCCACAGGACGCCAAAGCGTTTGTCGTCCGGAAGCAGTTCACCCGGGCGTATGGCGTAAACATACTCAGGAGAAAGGGCGATCCCCACGATATCCAGTCGTCGATAGCGGCCGTTGATCAACGCCGCCACGCGGTCGCCGGGCTGGAGACCGTGGGCCAAAGCAAAGGCCTCACCGACGAGCACCTCGTCTGGGCGGCCCGGTGCTATGTAGCGGCCACTACGGAGGAAAATATCGTTGAGCTTCGGTACGTGCCGGTCCGGGATCGAGATCAGGCGACCCACCGCCGGCTCCGCGAAGCCCTCGACGTCCAGAGTGACGTCCACGACGACTCGGGTCTCGACCCGGCTCACTCCGGGAATCTGCGTGAGGCGCTGCTGGAGCCGGTTCGGCGCTCGCTTGAGCAGCGCGAAGACGTCTGCGAAACGGTAGCTCGCGTAGTAGCTCGCCTGGGTCAGTCGTAGGGACTCGAAGGTGCTGAAGTACATGATGAACATCGACATTCCGGCGGCGATCACCATGCTGATGGCGATCGCTTGTCCCTTGATCTGCCACAGGTTCCGAAGAAGTTTACGGTTGAGGGCGCGCATCGCGAGCTACCAACGAAGATCTCTGGGGAATCGCTTTTTCGTGTTGCGCCGCTCGGAGGCGATCCTCCCGTCTGCCAGGGAGACCACGTGGTCGGCAATCTCTGCGATCGCCGCATTGTGGGTGATGATGGCGGTGGTGGTTCCGAGCTCCCGGTTCACACGCTCGATGGCCTCAAGGACCACAATCCCCGTCGTAATGTCGAGTGCCCCGGTGGGCTCGTCGCAAAGCAGGACGTCAGGCCGCTTGGCGATGGCCCGGGCAATGGCCACCCGTTGCTGCTCACCGCCGGAGAGCTGGGACGGAAAGTGATCCATCCGATCCTGGAGGTTCACCAGCTCGAGGGCCTCTTCAGGAGACAGCGGATTGGAAGTGATCTCGGTGACGAGTTCCACATTTTCGCGGGCCGTCAGGCTGGGAATCAAATTATAGAACTGAAAGACAAAGCCCACATGCTGACGCCGGTACCGGGTGAGTTCCCGATCATCGGCCGCGGTAAGTTCCCGTCCCCGGTAGAACACTTTACCGGATGAGGGCACATCGAGCCCCCCGATGATGTTGAGAAGGGTGGATTTGCCGCTCCCCGAAGGCCCAAGAAGAACCATGAACAACGATGGGTCCAGATCAAGGTCTATCCCCCGCAGTGCATGCACGGCTACCTCACCCGTGTGATACACCTTCGTCAAGTTGATGACTTCGAGGACTGGCCGGCGGCGGGTGAGTAACTCGGAGCGGGCTCTCGCAGCGGAGTGGTTTTCTGGACTCATAACTTCGATCTAACCTGCTTTCATCCCATTGCGTCTTCAGGTCTAAGACAACATAACGCACGGGATAGGAAGGTTCAAGCACCCGGCCACTCAGCATCCTATGCCGCGCGCGCAGGAATGTTCCGCCAATTTGCGTCATGCTATAGTAAGCCGGATGGAAGAGATTTTACGGCTCTGCCGGAGAAAGAACATCTCCTGGCTGGAAAGTGGCCGGTTGGCCGCCGACTCCCGGATTCGTCACGGCTTTGGGTTCCGTTGGTCATTTCCACCTCAGAAAGACACGCGTCGGGCGGCGAGCGAGGACGGAAATTTATGCCGCCGGGTCTTTGCAAAAAATCGGGAATTCCTGACCCATCTCAAGGTTGACAACTGGGAACTGGCCACGCTGCCGCAGATTCATTCCGACACGTCGTTTGAGGTTTCGCGGCAAGGGAATCATAAACTCATCCTTCGTCCCCTGGGTTCGAAACAAGACCAATGGACGCTTCTTGACAATTCAGCCGCTGGTGACGCCCTGGTAACCGACGAGCCGGGAATCCTGTTGGCCGTGCGCACGGCCGATTGCATGCCGATTCTTCTTTTGGACCCGGCTCGACCCAGAGTCGCGGCGATCCACGCCGGGTGGCGAGGAACGCTGAGTCGCGTCATGGAACGAGTTGCGCGTCGGATGGATGCCGGCGAGGCCCCCGAACCCTCCTCGATTGCAGTCATCGGCCCCTGTATTCAAAAATGCTGTTTCGCGGTGGGAGAAGAAGTTTTCGCGAAATATCGGGCGGAGTTCTCAAATGCGGAGGATTTCTTTGCGAGACCCGGCGCTTCCCCAAGGAATCATTCCCACCAGACGCCTTCCAACCGTGGCCTGTGGCACCTAGACCTGCCCCGGATGGCCCGGGAACAACTCCGGGCAGCCGGATTCTCGTCCGACTCCATCTTCGCGTCGAGCTTCTGTACTCGATGCCGGCAGGATCTGTTTTTTTCCTACCGAGGCGAGCCGGCCGGCACGGGCCGCATGTTGACGGTGATCGGAATTGGGCCCAAGGAGAGCCATGTCGCATGAGATCCCGCCGGGCACCGAACCCGGTTCACCCCAAGCCCCGCACCTGAGCCTGGCCGTTCAGGATTCCCTGCAGCGCTACTGGCGCTCCAATCTGAAGATCATGATGGTGCTCCTGGTCATCTGGGCTATGGCCGGTCTTGGCTGTGGAGTCCTGTTCGCCGATGCTCTCAACGTGTTCAGCCTGGGTGGCTACCCCCTGGGGTTCTGGTTCGCACAGCAGGGCTCGATCATCGTCTTTGTTCTCCTGATCCTGATCTACTCGCGGCTACTCAACCGGCTTGACGCCAAGCACCACGCCGAGATGGAGTGCCTGAAGAAGCGCAGCCGGGAGGAGGAGAAATGACCGTGGGTGCCTGGACGTTCCTGTTCGTCGGGCTGAGCTTCGGTCTGTACCTGCTCATCGCCTGGATCAGTCGGGTGCGCGACACCCAGGGCTTCTACGTGGCGGGACGCGGTGTGCCGGCGGCGGCCAACGGCATGGCGACCGCGGCCGACTGGATGAGCGCGGCGTCCTTCATCTCCATGGCCGGGCTGATCAGCTTCATGGGATACGCCGGTGGGATGTATCTGATGGGCTGGACCGGTGGCTACGTGCTGCTCGCTCTCCTTCTCGCGCCCTATCTGCGGAAGTTCGGCCACTTCACGGTCCCGGATTTCATCGGTGACCGCTACGCCTCCAACACGGCGCGTCTGGTCGCCGTGGTCTCCGCGCTCTTCGTCAGCTTCACCTACGTTGCCGGACAGATGCGGGGGGTGGGCGTGGTCTTCTCCCGCTTCCTCGAAGTGGACATCCATGTGGGCGTAGCGATCGGAATTGGCATCGTCTTCATCTATGCCACGCTAGGAGGCATGAAGGGTATCACCTGGACACAGGTCGCCCAGTACTGGGTGCTGATCACGGCGTTCCTCATTCCCGCCATCGCGATCAGCCTCCGCTTGACCGGGCACGCTCTACCGCAGATCGGGCTGGGTTCCGAGCTCGTTGAAGGCGGCTACCTGCTCGACAAGCTGGATCGGATCCATGCCGACCTCGGCTTCTCCAGCTATACCCAGGCCTTCGACGGACCCTGGGACAAGGCCAACGTCTTCTTCGTGACCCTGGCGTTGATGGCCGGCACCGCCGGTCTTCCCCACGTGATCGTCCGTTTCTATACGGTGAAGACCGTCCGGGCGGCTCGCTCCTCCGCCTTCTGGGCCCTGTTCTTCATCGCACTGCTGTACCTGACGGCGCCGGCGACGGGGGCTTTCGCTCGCTACTACATGATCGACTCTCTGCAAGGAAAGACCGCCGCGCAATTGCCGGAGTGGTTCCGGAATTGGGAGAAGACGGGCTTGATTCTGTGGCTCGACGACGGCGACCGCCGGCTTCGCTACTCGGCGGGCCAGGACAACGAGATCTTCAGCTACAAGGCCGGAAAGGTGGTTGTCGATGGTGAATCGATATCGCTCGCACAGCTCGCCAGGAGCCATCAAGAGTGGATCGCCTCGAGCGGCTCGGAAGGGCGCGACTGGCGTCCTGTGCTCAGGGAAGCCAAGCTCTCCGGTCCGGACCGCGACATTATCGTTCTGGCCACGCCGGAGATGGCGGAGCTTTTCGCCTGGATCGTGGCTCTGGTCGCAGCCGGAGGCTTGGCGGCGGCGCTTTCCACGGCGTCGGGACTGCTGCTGGTCATCTCGTCAGCCGTGGCTCACGACCTCTACGCTCGTGTGATCAACCCCGCCGCAAGCGAGAAGCAGCGCCTTCGGGTGGGTCGGAGCGTAATCGGCGTGGCGGTCGTGGTCGCCGGACTCTTCGGCATCTTCCCGCCTGGCTTCGTGAGCCAAGTCGTGGCGTTTGCCTTCGGCCTCGCGGCGGCATCGTTCTTTCCCGCCATCGTGCTCGGGATCTTCTCCAAACGGGTCGGGACCGTGCCGGCCGTGCTGGGCATGATCGTAGGTCTGGCGTTCACCAGCTTCTACATCGTCGCGAGCGTCTATGGGGGTATGGCGCCCTGGACCTTCGGCGTCTTCCAGCAGGGAATCAGCCCCCAGGGCATCGGCACCATCGGCATGGTCCTCAACTTCATCGTGACGCTCGGGTTGACGCCGCTCTGCCGAGAGCCGAGCAACGAGGTGAAGGACCTGGTGGATTCGGTTCGCGAGCCCGAGGGTGAGGTCCCGGCGGTGGCGATTGAGACCGCATCCGAGCATTGAGAGGACAACGATGGGATGTCGGCAGGATCGGTTTTTTCCTGCCGAAGCGAGCCGGCCGGCACGGGCCGCACGTTGACGGTGATCGGAATTCAGCCCGACGAAACGGTTTCCTTTTGCGCCAGGGCGTGATCCGCGCCTATCAGACTGAGCTGGCCGCACGCTGCGCGAACGTCCCGGCCTCGAGACCAGCGGATAAATGCCGGTACGTCGTGCCGCCTGAGCCGTTCCTGGAATGCAAGCAGCCGAGGCAGCGGTGGGGTATCGTAGGGAAGCTCAGGCCCTCCGTTATAGGGAATCAGGTTGAATTTACAGCGGATTCCCCGGACCCATTGGACCAGGCGTTCGGCGTCTTTCTCCGCGTCATTGACGTTCGCCAACAGAACATACTCGAAGGTCAGACGTTCCCGCGGGCGTAACGGATAGTCCCGGCAAGCCGCCATCAAGTCCGCGAGGGAGTATTTCCGGGTAATCGGCATTAAGGCGACCCGTTGCTCCTGCGAAGATGCGTTGAGCGAGACCGCGAGCTTGGGACGGTTCGGCTCGACGCCGAATTCGCGGATGCGAGGCGTGATCCCGGCCGTGGAAACGGTTATCCTGCGCGAGGGTATCGCCAAGCCGAGCGGATGGGTTAAGATGCGCACCGCAGCCATGACGGCCGCATAATTCAGGAAGGGTTCTCCCATGCCCATGAAAACCAGATTCAGAGGTTTTCGCGCTGGGCGGGCCCGGTCGGAACAGACAGCCAGCACCTGACCTACCATCTCTCCCACGGTGAGGTTTCGCCAACCACCCAGGAGAGCCGTAAAGCAGAACCGGCAATCGAGCGAACAGCCATGCTGGCTCGAAAGGCAAATCGTGTCGCGGGTCTCCTCCGGCATGAAAACCGTCTCCAGGGTCGCGCCGTCGTCGGTTTCCAACAGGTACCGAACGGCTTCATCCTGGGCGGCAATGCTCTTTTGAACTCCCGGCACACCCACCCGGCAGCGATCCCGGAGAAAGCGGCGGAAAGAATGCCCCAGGTCGGTCATCTCCGAAAAGGAACGGGCGCCCCGGCGGTAGATCCAGTGGAACAGTTGACGCCCGCGGAATGGGGCCTGGTTCCATCCCACAGCCAGTTGCTCCAACTCCGCCAGCGATTTGCCCAGCAAGTCTATCTTTTCCATGAAGCGCCTGGTTCCATCGTATCATGCGCAGATTAAGCCGCTCAATGCGCAGGACTTAAGCATTGCAGGACTTTCGCGTGCCCGGAAAGAATGACCGGAACGAAAGCCGGGTCGCGGCGCGGGACCCGGAAGCGAGCCGCGATATCATTACAAAATGGGCAAGATGGGACTCGAATGATCTGAGTTTGCATCGAACCGACGGCGGCGTATCATTTTGGACAATGGCAACAAGCAAAGCGAGAATTCTCGCTTATATCCTGTTTCTATCATCTATATTAGGAAGGTGCTGAACCCATGATGTCCGAATTCACCCGAGTCTCTACCGCAACCCTTGGCTTGGTGGTCCTGTCGCTTTTTTCCGCATGCGCCACGCAACCCCAACGCCAAGGGATCAACTACGACGAATCCAAAGTTCCCCCCTATACCCTTCCCGATCCACTGGTGACGTCCGGCGGCGCACAGGTCACCGATGCCCAGACTTGGTTCGAGAAGCGGCGCCCGGAAATACTGAAGCTCTTTGAGACGCACGTCTATGGTCGCAGTCCTGGCCGGCCGAAGGATTTGAGCTTTGCGGTGACCTCCACGGACCCCAGCGCCCTCGGCGGAAAGGCAACGCGGAAGCAGGTTTCCATCCGGTTCACGGGCAGCAAGGACGGTCCGGGAATGGACCTTCTCATCTACCTGCCGAATACGGTGGAAAAGCCGGTTCCGACATTCGTGGGGTTGAATTTCTGGGGGAACCACACCATTCACCCCGATCCCGAGATCAAGCTTTCCGAGCAATGGATGCGCGACGTAGAAGGCCGAGGAGTGGTGGATCACCGCGCCACGGAAGAATCCCGCGGCAAAAGCTCCAGCCGGTGGCCGGTGGAAATGATCCTTGCTCGTGGATACGCGCTGGCGACCGCTTACTACGGAGACATCGATCCGGACTACGATGACGGGTTCCAAAACGGTGTGCATCCGCTCTTCTATCGGCAAGGGCAGAACCGGCCCGCAGCCGACGAGTGGGGCTCGATCGGTGCCTGGGCGTGGGGGCTCAGCCGGGTTATGGATTACTTTGCGACCGACGAGGACATGGATCACCATAAAGTGGCCCTGATGGGCCACTCGCGGTTGGGGAAGACAGCCCTGTGGGCCGGGGCCCAGGACCCCCGCTTCACTTTGGTCATTTCCAATAACTCCGGGTGCGGCGGGGCGGCCCTGAGCCGGCGCCGCTTCGGGGAGACGGTGGAGCGCATCAACCGCAACTTCCCGCACTGGTTCTGCGAAAACTTCAAGAAGTACAACGACAAAGAAGATGCTCTTCCCCTCGACCACCACATGCTGATCTCCCTGATCGCCCCGCGTCCTGCCTACGTGGCCAGTGCCGCCGAAGACCAATGGGCGGACCCGCGCGGGGAATTCCTCTCCGCCCAACACGCGGAACCCGTGTATCGGTTGCTGGGCAAAGAAGGCCTAAGAGCGGAGGAAATGCCGACGCTGAACCAGCCCGTGGGGGAGACGATCGGATACCACATTCGGAGCGGCAAGCACGATGTCACCGACTACGACTGGGAGCAGTACCTCCATTTCGCGGACCGGCATTTGGGAAAAGACCGTTGAACCTCCCTTTTGAGGCCGCTCCTCGAAGGTAATTCCTACGCAGAATAATAATTGATGCAACGACTTCCGGGCCTGGAATACAAGACAATCGAGAGTAGCTTATTATGACGACATGACTTGGTCAGAAGGCATTCATCCTTGAGTCCCCGAAAGCATGATGAGCTGCTCGAAGCCAGCCGGAAAGAGGCTCTGATCCGAGCCGGCTATGCCACGATTGTCGAAAAGGGCCTGCAAGGCTTGACCGTGGAGTCCACCGCCCAGCGTGCCGGCTCCAGTAAGGGAGGATCCCTTTACTACTTTCCGACCAAGGAAGACCTGATGGTGGGGATTCTGGAGTGGGTCTTGAATAAGGTCCACGCCAGCTTGGACGCCGCCGTGGCGGCGCAATCGGGCCCCAGGGCGAAACTGGGCGCTGAACTCGAGTTGCTCTTCCACAGTGTGGAATTGAACCGGAAGTTTTATCGGGTGCTGCTGGATTATCTCGGCACCGGGGGCCGCAACCCGTTGTTCCACCGTCTTCTGCTGGGCTTCTACCGGAATTGCCACGAACGCGACCGGAAGATTGTTGAAGCCGGGATTCGGCAAAAGCAGTTTCGCAAAGTGGACCCCGATGATGCGGCTCGCATCATTCGCGCCGTGGTGGACGGACTCTGCATTCAATGGCTCCTGGCCGGCGAAAACACTCCTCTCGAGCCTTATCAGAACCAGTGCCGGGCCGCTCTGGGATCCTATCTGATGCATTAGAGTGAAGCTGCTCGGACATGCTATACGGGCTGGCCAACCTGTTTTTCTTCCTATTGCTAACCGTCTGCGTCCCGATCCTCACCTTGCGGAGCAGCCGCGCCCTACAGACATATCCGGTTCGGCGAATCCAACTTTACGCTTCGGCTGCCGTGTCGCAGTGGATTTTGGCGCTGATCGGGCTCGGGGTCGGGGCACTGGTATTTCAGGATCTATCCCAACTGGGATTTCACTCCCCTGCACCGGCCACTTTGATTCACCTTACGGCAACCTTGGCGGTGGGTTGCCTCGCCGCGCTGGCGATATTCGTTTGGCTTCACGTCCGAGGCCATTGGGCGCAGGAAACAGAAACTGCGCGTGTCTTGATCCCGAGCACTCGGAAGGAAAAAATCCTGGCGGCTGCCGTCCTGTCTCCTACGGCCGGGTTCTGCGAGGAGTTCCTCTACCGCGGTTATCTATATGCAGTGCTGGCGGAGAAACTCGACTCGATACCCTGGAGCTGGTTTCTTTCTTCGTTGGCCTTCGGCTTGGCCCATAGCTACCAGGGATATACCGGAGTCATCCGGGCATCGCTGCTGGGAGCCATGCTTGCCTACCCGGTGGTGTTTCATGGAAGTCTTTACCCCTCGATGGTGGCGCACTTTATCGTGGATGCAGCAACCCTGGCTTGGGTAGGGCCACGGTTCTGGAAATCCCAGGAGGCAGCCGCTACCCTACCCTCCTAGAAAAATGAGGATGTTATATTTATCGGGTCCGAGAAACCGGCGGCCATGAAGAATTATCAAAAAGAATTCACCGATTTCGGCAAGACGACCTACCTCGATTGCGCCACCCAGGGTCCTTTCCCGAAGGTGACTGCGGAACGCATCGGGCAGGCCATCGAGTTAAAGAATCGGCCCGAACGATTGCGGGACCAAGACTATTTTGAACTGCCTCAGCGGGTGCGCGGTCTGATCGCCCGGCTGGTCGGCGCTCAACCGGATGAGATTGCTCTGACCAACAGCGCGACCCAGGGACTTAGCGTTGTTGCCAACGGGTTGGACATGAGATCAGGCGATCAGGTGATCGTTTCCGAGGGAAATTTTCCCTCAAACCTGTTTACGTGGCTTCACCTTCGCCGGCAGGGCATAGAGGTAACGTTGCTGCGCCCCCGGCGAGGTTTCCCGGCCCCGGAAGAGGTCGCCGAGGCGTTAACTCCCCGCACGCGGGTGGTGGCACTCGACTATGTCAGCTACATCAACGGTTCGAAGATGGACCTTTCCACCATCGGGAAAATCCTTTCCGGCCGCGATATTCTTTTGGTGGTGGACGCCACCCAAGCGGTCGGAGCCATCCCGTTCAGCAGCACCCGGCTTCCTGCCGACGTATTCGTTTGCGCTGCCTACAAGTGGCTCCTGGGGCCGTATGGTACGGGATTCGCGTTCCTGCGCGCCTCTGTCCAGGATCGACTCAAGCCCATGACCATCAACTGGATGAGCGTGGAGGGAGCCTCCCATTTCCCCAACCTGCCCAAGGATGACTTTACCCTCACACGCGGCGCCAGGGTCTTCGATGTGCCGGAAACGGCTAATTTCCTGAATCTTCATGCCCTGGAGGCATCTCTCGAGTTTCTGCTTCGCGTGGGGGTCGAAACCGTCACCCGGCACTGCTATCGCCTGCTCGACCGGCTCGCAACCCATTTACGATCCCGCAGCTTCGAGCTGAACGCCTCCGCCGAGCCGGCCCACCGGTCCACCATTTTGACCTTCCGCGCCTCCTCGGCAGATACTACCGAGCGGCTCTACCGAACGCTGCGCGATCAGGACCTTATCGTCAGTCTGAGGCACGGTTGGATCCGCGTTTCGCCGCACCTCTACAACTCGACCGAAGACGTGGACCGATTGGCGGTGGTGGCCGGTGATTCCGGCTCGCGCGTCGGGGCTTCCTCCCGGCGCAAGGCGTAGTAGAATTCTGTCGCAAGAAAGCCGAACCGAATCGGTGTCCAGGGAAATTGACAATCCATTCACCTCTGACCGCTGCCGGAATGAACGAGCTAAGACTTCGCCCCTATCGTGAAGCCGATCTCGAGGACTTGCATCACATAGATGGTTCGTGCTTCCCGCCGGGAATCGCCTATTCGCCCGAGGAATTGAGAGATTTCATCGGCCATCCCAGGGCATTTACGCTGGTGGCGGAGTGCGCCCTTAAAATCATCGGATTTGTCGTCTCCCAACAGGAATCCCATCACCTGGGCCACATCATTACCCTCGATATCCTGGCCGGATGGCGACGCCGGCGGCTCGGTACTCTCCTGATGGACGGCGCAGAGGAGTGGCTGGGGGCTCAGGGTTCGCGCCTGGTCTATCTGGAAACAGCCGTGGAGAACCACCCGGCGATTCGGTTCTACCAAAAGCTCGGCTATGGGACCCATCACCGGCTGGAAAATTATTACGCCGACGGAAGCGCCGCTGTGGTCATGGCCAAGACGTTCGAAGCGCGTGACGGTTGCCAACCTATCGAACGGCCCGGCTGATTCGGCGCACACTTGACTGCCTCGCCATGCCTCCGCTTCCAAGATCAATCTCCGGGATATCGATTTGGGAGAACGTCGTCGTTTTGGCGGTCGAGGGGATTCCGGACGCATTGGGTGCTCGCAGAAATCCCAATCCCGTAGTATCCTAATAAAGAACAAAGTCCTGGAGCGTAACCTTTCGGACTCGTGTGCGTCTTAATAAGAGAGGGAATCTCTTGAGGAGAATTGCTGAGTGAATCTTCAAATCCGAGCCACACGAGGTCGGCATCTCCGCCTTACCCTTCCCATCTCCGCCCTCCTGCTTGCCGTGTCTCTACTGTCCTCCCCCCTTCCGGCCCAGCGCAACGGGGCAACTCCCGTGCGGTACACCGAAGCTCGCGAGCACCAGGTCCGGGAATGGGTAACTCTCCCGGGAAGCGTTGAGGCCCGCACATCGAGCCTGCTGGCCAGCGAGGTGGCGGGAAAGGTCATTGAGTTTCCCGTGCGAGAGGGACAGCGCGTCGAGAAAACCCAGGTACTCGCCCGGTTGAACCCCACGACCATTCGGCGGCAGTTGGAAGCCGTCCAGGCGGAGCTCAAGGAGGCTCAGGCCCGGCTCAAGCTGGCCGAGGTTAATCTGGAGCGCTTTCAGAACCTGTACGAGTCTAAAATCATTCCCGAGCAGCAACTCGATAGCTCCGCCGCCGAGTCAAGCGCATGGAAGGGCCGTACCGAAAAACTGGAGGCCGATATACAACGAATCAAGAACGATCTCGACCAGACCACCATCCGCGCCCCTTTTGCCGGGACCCTCGTCGCCGAGCATATCGAAGTGGGGGAATGGGTTGCGGAAGGCGGGCCGATTGTAGAGATTGTCTCGCTCCATCCTCTGGACGTGAGGGTGCAGGTACCCGAACGGTTTTATCGCAATCTGCGGTTGGGGAGAAGCGCCCAGGTCAGCTTCGAAGCGCTCCCCGGAACCCAGGTAAAAGGCCGCATCACCTCCATTAACCCGAGAGCAGACGTCGAAGCCCGCACCTACCCGGTGAAAATTCAGATTCAAAATCGAAAGGGCCACATCGGCGTCGGCATGCTGGCCCAGGTCTCCTTTCCGGGAGGAGATCCGCGTTCGGCGACCTTTGTACCCAAAGACGCCTTGGTGACGCGGGGCACCCAACAGTTCGTGTATCGAATTCAGGGGGAAAACCAAGTCGAACAGGTGTCGGTTGAAACCGGTGCCGGATTGGGCGTGTGGATTCAAGTCAACGGCACGGTTCGGCCGGGGGAAAAAATCATCACGCGAGGTAATGAACGAGTCTTTCCGGGGCAGCCCGTCCAGGGAACGCCCATTAACTATCCAACGCCATGAAAATAGTCGATTCCGCCATTCGTTTTCCCGTCACGACCGCCGTCGGGGTGATCCTCGTGGTGATGTTCGGCTTGATCTCTTTCTACCGCATTCCGATCCAGTTGACCCCCACCGTCGATGAGCCGGAAATCATGGTGCGTACCATTTGGCCGGGAGCCAGTCCCGAGGAGGTGGAGCGGGAAATCGTAGAAGAGCAGGAGGAGCAGCTCAAGGGTCTCGAAGGACTCCGAGAGCTGGAGAGTCAGAGCCAGGATAGCCGGGGAACCGTTCAGCTTACCTTTCAAACCGGCACCGATATGGATACGGCGCTCCTGAAGGCCTCCAACTTCCTCCAACAGGTGCCGCGATACCCTGACGATGCGGACAAACCTCTTATCCGTAGCGGGAATCCTTTTTCCGATTTTATTGCCTGGTTTATTCTCGTGCCCCGGCCCGACGGCACCTTCCAGGGCGAAATCAGCGAGCTTTATAACTTCGTGGACGACTTCGTCAAGGCGCGAATGGAACGCGTCCCGGGGGTCAGCCTGGTGACGATCTATGGCGGCCGGGAGTCGGAAATGCAGGTGATCGTGGACCCGGCTTCTCTGGCCGCGCGGCAACTGACCCTGAACGAGGTGGCCGCTTCCCTGGAAAGGGAGAACCGCAACTACAGCGGCGGAGATTTCGACGAAGGCAAGCGCCGCTATGTCGTCCGGACGGTGGGAGAGTATCAGTCCCCCAAGGAAATCGAAAATGTGATCATCACCCGCCGCAATGGTGTTCCGATTTACCTGCGAGACGTGGCTCGCGCTCGATTGGGGTACAAGAAACCACAGTCGCGGGGTTGGAACCGCTCTTTTGACAGCATGGCCTTACCTGTTACCAAGGTCCCAGGGTCGAACGTCCTGGAGGTTATGGAAGGACTCAAGGAGGCGGTGGCAGAGCTCAATGAAGGCCTTTTGGCGGAGCGGGGACTCGTGTTAGTCCGAGCCTACGATTCCACCGACTACATCTACCGGTCCATTGGGTTGGTTCGCCAGAGCTTGCTCATCGGAGGAGCGCTGGCCATTGGAATACTGCTGCTCTTCCTGCGGAGCGGAACCAGCACGCTGATTGTCGCCTTTGCCATTCCCATCAGTGTCGTCGGCACGTTCCTGATGATGACCTGGTTCGGACGGACCCTCAATGTGATCAGTTTGGCGGGAATGGCCTTTGCGGTGGGCATGGTGGTGGACAATTCCATCGTCGTGCTCGAAAACATTTACCGGCATCGGCAGATGGGAAAGCCCCGCTTTCAGGCAGCTTATGAGGGAGCGCGGGAGGTTTGGGGCGCGGTGCTGGCCAGCACCCTGACCACCATCGCCGTATTCGTTCCCGTGGTTTTCGTCCAGGAGGAAGCGGGACAACTGTTTCGCGACATCGCCATTGCCATCAGTTGTGCGGTGGGCCTGAGCCTGATTGTGTCCATGACGGTGATTCCCAGCCTCTCCGCCAAGATTCTGCACGTCTCGCAACAGAAAGCCGCGGCGAACAGCTCGATGAGCCTGCTGGGGCTGGCTTCCCTGGCCCGTTGGGTTAGCCGATGGGTCCCCGAAGCCGTGTACTGGATTTGCGGAAGAGTGAGACGGCGTCTGCTTGCCATCGCGATCCTGACGGCGACGCCGATCGGTTTGAGTTTTTTCCTCATGCCCAAAACCGAATATCTCCCCACCGGAAACGAAAATCTGATCATCGGCATAATGCTTCCCCCTCCGGGATACAACCTTCAGGAGGTCAACCAAATCCGGCAACTCGTGGAACCGGAACTGAAACCCCTCTGGGAAAGTGAGCCCGGGTCAGAAGAGGCCCTTCGCCAGCCGGGGGGCGGCATTGAGCAATATTTCTTCGTGAGCTTCGGCATTCAGATATTCATGGGAGCCATGGCTCGGGACCCCGACCGGGTGCGCGAACTGATCCCCGTCCTGCAAAAGGCGGTCAACAAGATTCCCGGTACCATCGGCGTGGTGAGCCAAACCAGCCTGTTTCAAAGCGAATTGACAGGAGGACGAAATATTCGCGTGGACCTTACCGGCCCCAGTCTGGAAAAGTTGATTCAGATCGGGGGCGCCGTCTTCCAGAAGGTCTTGGAGAAGATTCCTGAGGCCCAGGCACGTCCCATTCCCAGCCTGGACCTCGGCAACCCCGAAGTCCGGGTCATCCCCCATCGCCGCCGGGCGGCGGACCTGGGAATCTCAAACCGCGACCTGGCCTTCGCGGTGAACGCGCTGGTGGATGGAGTCAAGGTCAGCGACTATAAGTACGAGGGCCGGGAAATCGACCTGACTCTCCGGGGCGAAGGCCAGTACGCGGAGCGAACCCACGAAATTGAAAATATCCCGATCGCCACCCCGAATGGGAAGCTGGTGCCGCTGGGCTCGGTAGCGGAGGTGAAGATGACGAGCGGCCCTATCCAGATCAATCATATAGAACGCGAGCGAGCCATCAGCATCGCCGTTACTCCGCCCGATACCATGGCATTGGAAGAAGCGATGGGGATCATCCGCGAGGAGATCCTCCAACCCCTGCAACAACAGGGTTTGCTGGCCGGTCCCTATAGCGCCGATATGCGCGGCACGGCCGATAAGCTGACGCAAACCCGGGAAGCTCTCCAGTGGAATCTCCTGCTGGCCCTGGCCATCACCTATCTACTGATGGCGGCCCTGTTCCAGAGCTTCCTCCACCCGTTCGTGATCATGTTAAGCGTGCCGTTGGCCGCCATGGGAGGCTTCCTGGGGCTGAGGGCCGTCAATCTGTTCCTCTCCTACCAGGCGCTGGACGTGCTGACCATGCTGGGTTTCGTCATTCTAATTGGAATCGTGGTCAACAATGCCATCCTGATCGTGCACCAGGCGCTTAACAATATGCGGCAGGCCGAACCCATGGCGGCCCGGGAGGCCATTCGGGAGTCGGTCCAGACCCGCATCCGCCCCATCTTCATGAGCGTCTCGACCAGCGTGCTCGGC
This sequence comes from Terriglobia bacterium, assembly GCA_965222885.1. Taxonomy (GTDB): domain Bacteria; phylum Acidobacteriota; class Terriglobia; order UBA7540; family JAPUME01. The sequence continues at coordinate 2,030,562 of OZ244973.1, read as the reverse complement.
ATGATGCCTCTGGTGCTTTTTCCCGGCGCCGGCTCGGAGCTTTACCGGGGACTCGGTGGTGTGGTGGTCGGCGGGCTGATTCTCTCCACCGTCTTTACGCTCTTCCTGGTTCCGGCCATGTTCAGCCTCAGCATGGACCTTAAGCATGCCTTGACTTCCAGAATCCGCTCTCTGGCCCTCCCCGCCGAGCAGCCCGCGGAATAACTTGCGGCAGCCGCAATCGGACGCGGCAAGGAGCGCATGTACTCCGGGGCGACCGACTTGCCCCGAAGATGCCTTTTCATCCCGCTACCGCCTCCGATCGCCGGCACGGCGTGTTCCAGGCTGAATGGCCAGACTTACCCGACTTAAATGATTGAAAATCCTCTCCAACGCTTGACAAAAATGAGTCCTGTTTGCTAAATTCGAGTTTCTATGGCTGTTGGGTCTAAGTGCCTGCAAGCATGAGACCGCGTGGAAATGTGTAAAACCTATTCAATTGCAGTTTGGAATTTACCTTGCCGACTTTTAATCAGCTAGTTCGCCTGGGACGAAAACGGACACGTTATAAGACTTCCAGTCCTGCTCTACAAAGATCACCTCAACGCCGTGGGGTGTGCATTCGCGTGTACACTCAAACTCCCAAAAAGCCCAATTCCGCCTTACGCAAAGTCGCGCGGGTTCGCTTGACGAACGGTATCGAGGTTACCACCTACATTCCAGGGATCGGACACAACCTGCAAGAACACTCCATTGTTCTCATCCGTGGAGGTCGAGTCAAAGATCTTCCGGGGGTTCGCTATCACGTAATCCGAGGATCTCTGGACTCGGCCGGGGTCGCCGACCGTCGTCAGGGACGCTCCAAGTACGGGGTCAAGAGGCCGAAGGCGACTTAGAGATCCGCTCTTTCGGGAGCGAAAAGCCCCAGAAACCCTGAAGGTTTTTCCCATCAGCGATTGTCTGGGCAGGAGGAATCATGCCTCGAAAAGGCACGGTGGGCCGGAGAGAAGTCTCCCCCGATTCCATCTACAACAGCTCATTGGTGCAGCGGTTCATCAACTGCATCATGGTTGACGGGAAAAAATCCGTGGCGGACCGCATCGTGTACAACGCCTTCGACCTGATTCATCAGAGGGGGAATGACGACCCGCTCAAAATCTTTAAGAAAGCGATCGACAATGTGAAACCTGTTTTAGAGGTAAAGACCCGCCGGGTGGGAGGGGCCAATTATCAGATTCCCGTGGAGGTCAATCAGAACCGGCGGACCTCCTTGAGTATCCGCTGGATCCTCACTTATGCCCGCCAAAGGGCGGAAAAATCGATGACCGAAAAGTTGGCTGCCGAATTAATGGATGCCTCCAATCACCGTGGAGGCGCGGTCAAAAAGAAGGACGACACGCACCGAATGGCAGAGGCCAATAAGGCCTTCGCTCATTACCGCTGGTAATCCCGGCCCCTCCCGGCCTCCAGGAGACCGGTGAGAGGTCGAATAGGCAGAACCGGAATCCGCCTTTCTGGCAGCCGATTCCCGCTGGTCCTGCCCTGGCGTTTCGATGGGGTTTATGAACTTGCTTGCCCGGATCAACATCCGGCTCTCCCTTCGGACTTTGGGATTTTATGCCCCGACTGGTACCTTTAGAAAAGACGCGGAATATCGGCATCATGGCGCACATCGATGCCGGAAAGACGACCACGACCGAACGGATCCTCTACTACACGGGGATTACCTACAAGATGGGGGAGGTTCATGAAGGAACAGCCGTGATGGATTGGATGGAACAAGAGCAGGAACGAGGCATCACCATTACTTCCGCCGCCACCACCTGTTTCTGGAAAGATATTCGAGTCAACATCATCGACACGCCCGGCCATGTGGATTTTACGGCTGAGGTAGAACGATCCCTCCGGGTGCTGGATGGAGCGATTGCCATTTTAGGGGCCGTGGAGGGGGTAGAGCCCCAGACGGAAGCTGTCTGGCGCCAGGCCGACAAGTACCGCGTTCCGCGTATCGTATTCGTCAACAAGATGGACCGCATAGGGGCCAACTTTGAGCAAGCGTTGGAAAATTTACGCTCGAAGTTGAACGCCAATCCGGTCGCGATTCAGCTTCCCATGGGCACCGAGGACCGGTTTCGCGGCGTGATCGACCTGGTCGAACAGAAAGCCATTGCGTACAAAGACGAGAGTCGGGGAGCCTCTTTCGATCGGGAAGAAATCCCCCCTGAATATCGCCAGAACGTCGCCTCTTACCGGGAAAAGCTTATCGAATCGTTGGCGGAAGTGGATGACGCCATTCTGGAAAAATTCATTCACGGCCAGCCGATCAACACCTCGGAAATCAAGCAAGCGATACGGCGTCAGACGATTGCGTTGCGGGTTGTCCCGGTTGTCTGCGGGGCGGCCTTCAAAAACAAGGGTGTCCAACCCTTGCTGGATGCTGTGATCGACTATCTGCCTTCGCCCGCGGACATCCCACCCATCAAGGGGTATTCCCCCGAGGGAACGGAGCCTTTGGTTCGCCCTGCTTCCGACGATGCCCCTTTCGCGGCTCTGGTTTTCAAAATTATGAGCGACCCTTACGTGGGCCAACTCTCCTTTATGCGCGTTTACTCCGGCGCCCTTCAATCCGGGAACACCCTCTACAACCCACGCCGCCAGCAGCGGGAGCGTATCGGCCGCCTTCTGAAGATGCATGCCAACAAGAGAGAACAGATCAAGGAAGTCTGGGCAGGAGACATCGCGGCCGCTGTGGGCCTGAAAAGCGTCTCGACCGGCGATACGGTCTGCGACCCGCACCAGCCCATCGTCCTCGAAACCGTGGATTTCCCCGCCCCGGTCATCTCCGTTGCCATCGAGCCCAAAACCAAGGCCGACCAGGAAAAGATGAGCCTTGCGCTCCAGAGGTTGACGCAGGAAGATCCCACTTTTCGGGTTCATACCGACCCCGATACGGGCCAGACGTTAATTTCAGGTATGGGAGAGCTTCATCTGGAAATTCTTGTGGATCGGATGCTGCGCGAGTTCAGTGTCGGCGCCAACATCGGTCGGCCCCAGGTAGCCTACCGGGAAACCATTCGACGATCAGCCGACGCCGAAGGCCGGTACATCCGCCAGACCGGCGGGCGAGGCCAGTACGGTCACGTGCAATTGCGAATCGAGCCCCTCAACCTGAAAGGGGAAAATCACGCCAAGCTCTGGGAATCCGCCCAATCGCAGCCAACGATTCGGATTGACGAGGAACTGCGATTGCTCTTTGTAAATGAAATCTATGGGGGAGCCGTGCCCCGCCAATATATCCCGCCCGTCTTTGAAGGAGTTCGGGAAGCCATGGAAGGGGGCGTTTTGGCCGGATACGAAATGACGGGGATTTGCGTACGCCTGCAAGAAGGATCCTATCACGAAGTCGATTCCTCGGAGATAGCCTTCAAGATTGCCGGCTCGATAGGATTTAAGGAGGCGGTGCGTAAGGCTCATCCGAGCCTCCTCGAGCCTGTCATGAAAATGGAGGTGGTCTGTCCCGCCGAGTACATGGGAGACGTGATTGGGGACCTCAATGCGCGGCGGGGAATCATTCACGACGTGGAAAAGCGCGCTTCGACGCAAATCATCCGGGCATCGCTCCCGCTGGCGGGCACCTTCGGCTACGCTACCGACCTGCGTTCGAAGACCCAGGGCCGAGCTTCCTATACCATGCACTTTTCCCATTACGATGAGGCGCCTAAACCTGTTGCCGAGGAGATCATTAATCGCGTCACCGGGAAGGTGGCCCCATAGATGAGCCGGAGTCCAAGCTTGTTCAAGGCCGCCGACCCACTCCGAGAGGGGAAAACAGGAACTCTTAATTCGCTTATTATGAAAGACTTCGAGTATCCAGGAGCCAGGGCGTGACGAACCCGGTCGAATTTTTAAGCCTTCAGAGAAGCACCCCATGAGGAGACAGTGAGTGATGGCAAAGGAGAGATTTGACCGATCGAAGCCGCACATGAACATCGGGACGATCGGGCACATTGATCACGGGAAGACGACGCTGACCAGCGCGATCACCAAGGCGCTGGCGGAACAGAACCAGAAGGTGGCCTTTCGGGCGTTCGACTCGATCGACAACGCGCCGGAGGAGAAGGCGCGGGGGATCACGATCGCGATCGCGCACGTGGAGTACGAGACGGCGAACCGGCACTATGCGCACGTGGATTGTCCGGGGCACGCCGACTACATCAAGAACATGATCACCGGGGCGGCGCAGATGGACGGGGCGATTCTGGTGGTGGCGGCCACCGACGGGCCGATGCCGCAGACGCGGGAGCACGTATTGCTGGCGCGACAGGTGAACGTGCCCTCGATTGTGGTTTACATCAACAAGGTGGACGCGGTGGATGACCCGGAGCTACATGACCTGGTGGAGCTGGAAGTGCGGGAGCTGCTCAAGCAGTACCAGTTTCCGGGAGACGACATTCCGATCATCCGGGGCTCAGCGCTGAAGGCGATGGAGGGAGAGGCGGAGGCCTTGCAGTCGGTTCTGGAGTTGATGGAGGCGGTGGACCGCTACATACCGCTGCCGCAGCGGGAGATGGACAAGCCGTTTCTGATGCCGGTGGAGGACATCTTCACGATTTCCGGGCGGGGCACGGTGGTGACGGGCCGGGTGGAGCGGGGCACGGTGAACGTGCAGGAGGAGATTGAGATTGTGGGTCTGCGGGAGGAGCCGTTCAAGCGGGTGGTGACGGGGGTGGAGATGTTCCGCAAGATGCTGGACGAAGGGATCGCCGGCGACAACATCGGCGTGCTGCTGCGGGGGACCGAAAAAGACGACGTGGAGCGGGGGATGGTGCTATCGCGGCCCGGGTCGATCACGCCGCACACCAGGTTCAGGGCCGAAACCTACATACTGACCAAGGACGAAGGCGGGCGGCATACCCCGTTTTTCAACGGCTATCGGCCGCAGTTCTACTTCCGCACGACGGACGTGACCGGGGTGGCGGAACTGCCCGAGGGGACGGAGATGGTGATGCCCGGCGATAACGTGAACCTGGGCATCGAGTTGATTACCCCCATCGCCATAGAAAAAGGTCTGCGGTTCGCCATCCGCGAGGGCGGCCATACCGTCGGCGCCGGTACCGTCACCGATATCCAGACGTAACCGAGTGACCGAAAAATCGAATCGGGAAGAACAGGCAAGGCAGTCAACAGAGTGAGTGACGTAAATGCTGAATGACAAAATTAGAATCCGGCTCAAAGCCTACGACCATCGGGTGCTGGATCAATCCGCCGGCGAGATCGTAAGCACCGCCAAACGGACGGGATCTCAGGTGGCCGGGCCGATTCCCTTGCCGACGCTCAAAAACCGATACTGCGTCCTTCGTTCTCCTCACACCGATAAGAAATCAAGGGAACAATTTGAGATCCGAACGCACAAACGGCTGATCGACATTCTGGAACCCACCCCGCAGACCGTAGAGGCATTGACCAAGCTGGACCTCCCGGCCGGGGTGGACATCGAAATTAAGGCTTTCAGCAAGGAGCATATCCGGTAGCGGTTCCACTCAACTGTGGAACGAACGTTTCAAGCTAACGTTTCAAACTAAAATGATAAGCGGCATACTGGGGAAAAAATTGGGCATGACGCAGATATTCGCCGAAAACGGCGATGTCGTACCGGCCACCGTATTGAAAGCGGGTCCCTGCATCGTGCTCCAACGCAAAACCGCCGCCAAGGACGGCTATGACGCGGTTCAGATGGCACTGGTGGAACTGCCGGGGCCGCGCCGCCTCACCCGCCCCCTGTCAGGACACTTCAAGAAGGCCCAGGCAAATCCCGCTCGATTTGTTAGCGAGATTCGCCTGCAAGGAGACGTGGAGGTCAAGCCGGGAGATAAGATTCTGGCTGAGCAGTTCGCGGTTGATGAATATGTGGACGTGTCAGGAACCTCGAAAGGGAAGGGGTTTGCCGGCACCCATAAGCGTCACAACTTCGCCTACGGGCCGAAAAGCCATGGGTCCATGTCGTACCGGGCTCCGGGCTCCATCGGCGCCTCCGCGTATCCTTCGCGGGTATGGAAAGGAATGAAAATGGCCGGTCACATGGGCGTGCAGAAAGTAACCCTACGCAATCTTCGCGTTCTGAAGGTCCTGCCCGAGGAGAACGCTCTGGTGGTGAAAGGGGCAGTGCCGGGACCCATCGGCGGTTACGTAGTGGTGAAGAAAGCCAAAGCATCCAAACCATAACAGAGTTTTGCAGTCACCAAGATGGCAAACATTGCAGTGAAAAACCTGGCGAATCAGACGGTCAAGCAGTTGGAACTGAAGGATGGAGTCTTCGCCGCCCAGCCGAATCCGGGACTTGTCTGGGAGGCGGTGAGGAATCATCGCGCCAATCTGCGCCGCGGGACCCATGCCACCAAGACCCGCAGTGAAGTCCGAGGCGGAGGCAGGAAACCCTGGCGGCAAAAGGGTACGGGCCGTGCGCGCCACGGCAGCAATCGAAGCCCTCTGTGGAGGCATGGCGGGGTTGCGCACGGTCCCCAGCCCCGGGACTACTCCTATCGCTTTCCGAAGAAGATGCTCCTGGGGGCCCTCCGTTCCGTGCTGGCTGATAAATTCCATGCCGAAAAGGTTACGGTCATTGACCAGTTTCAGGTGGAGAGCCAAAAGACCCGAGAGCTCACCAAGATTCTCAAGAATTTTCCCGTGGGAAGGAAGCTCCTTATCGTCAACCACGAACGAAATGAAAACTTGGAGCTTTCCTCGCGGAATCTCCAGTGGGTCAAGCTGATGTTGAATCATGAAGTGCATCCGTACGATCTATTGAACTATGACGCCGTTTTCTTCTCCGAAGGAGCGATTTTGCGACTTCAGGACGCGGTAGCATGAGAAAGACTCCTTATCAGGTCCTGCAGCGGCCGATCATTACCGAAAAGGGCCTCGACGTGAAAGAGAAAGCGCGGACCCTATGTTTCCAGGTCCACCACGACGCCACCAAGGTCGAGATTCGGGAGGCGGTTCAGAAGATATTCAAAGTCCGGGTCGCTTCGGTTCACACCGCGAACTTCCCCGGCAAGCTGCGGCGCCGCGGCCGCTACAAGGGTTATCAGGCCGACTGGAAGAAGGCTTACGTCCGACTCAGGTCCGGAGAGAAGATGCCCGAATATGCGGAAAATATCTAAGCCAAGCTTCTTGACGCCGTTGCGGCTCCCGAGAAAGCGACAAGAGGCCGATTGAAATGGGAATCAAAACATACCGCCCGACGACACCGACCAAGAGGTTCCACACGAGCCTCCGTTTCGAGGAATTGACGACCGACGAGCCCTACCGTCCACTTCTCGAACCCAAGAAACGGATCTCGGGACGCAACAATCGCGGACGAATCAGCATTTGGCAACGAGGAGGAGGCCATAAGCGGCATTATCGGATCATCGACTTCAAGCGGGACAAGACCGGAATCCCCGCCCGCGTGGCCACCGTGGAGTATGACCCGAACCGTTCCGCCTTCATTTCCCTGCTCCATTACGCGGACGGGGAGAAGCGGTACATTCTTTATGCAGCAGGACTCAAAGTCGGGGATAAACTGCTCTCCGGCCCGGAGGCGGAGATCGCTGTCGGCAATGCCCTTCCCCTGGTAAACATCCCCGTGGGAACAGCCGTTCACAATCTTGAGCTTCGTCCCGGGAAAGGCGGACAGGTGGTCCGCAGCGCCGGCAACAGCGCGCAATTGCTCTCCAAGGAGGGTCAGTACGGATTGGTGCGGCTCCCTTCCGGAGAGGTGCGAAAGTTTCTGCTCCGCTGCATGGCTACCGTGGGTCAACTGGGCAATCTGGACCACGAAAACGTTTCCTTGGGTAAGGCCGGGCGAAAACGCTGGATGGGATTTCGGCCTACGACGCGTGGCGTGGCCATGAATCCCGTGGACCATCCGCTGGGAGGAGGCGAAGGAAAGTCCTCCGGGGGCCGGCACCCCACGACGCCCTGGGGCAAGCCGACAAGAGGCTACAAGACCCGAAACAACCCCAGGACGGACAAATACATCGTCCGACGGCGGGGAAAGAAATAATTACGGCCGACGGCCTGGAGATTCATTCATTCCGAAAGGGAGGTACATCAGTTGGCCCGATCGCTGAAAAAGGGTCCCTTTATCGACGATCACCTGTTGGAAAAGGTCGAGCTGTTAAACCGGCGGTCCGAGAAAAAGGTAATCAAAACGTGGTCGCGCCGCTCTACCATCATTCCGGAGATGGTAGGGCACACCGTTGCCGTCCACAATGGGAAAAAATTCATTCCGGTTTATATTACCGAAAGCATGGTGGGGCATAAGCTCGGTGAATTTTCCCCGACCCGAAGTTTCCGGGGCCACAGCACGAAGTCGGCGGCAGAAAAGACAGCGACCCCGGCGCGCGCCCGCCCGTCAGCCTAAAGACGGAAAGAGCGGACGGAAAAGAAGAATTCATGGCAGAAAAACGTTGGTATGAAATTCTACGGCGGCCACGGGGCCAAGCCACTTGGCGACACTCCCGCTTCCTCCGCGGACGGGAACCGGCGGAGCGGTTTGCCGGACGTCTGCAAAAGCAAGGAGAAGGCGACACCCGTGTCCGCAAAGCGTATCTGGCCGAGGCATGCTACCTCCGCCTGTCTCCGCAAAAGGTCCGCCTGGTGGTGGACCTCATTCGCGACCGCAACGTTCAGGAAGCCATTCAGACCCTCCGCTTCACCAAGAAGGGCGCCACCCGTGAGGTGACAAAGGTTCTCCGGTCCGCGGTTGCCAACGCGGAGCAGAAAGAAGAAGATGTAGATGTGGATCGCCTGTTCGTTTCCACCGCCTACGTGAATGAAGGGTCGAGATCGAAGCGCTTCCGGGCAGCCCCCATGGGCCGTGCGCATCGTTATCAGCGCCGACAGTGCCACATCCTGATCGCCGTGGCAGAGAAGGAATCTTAGCCGGACCCCTTGATGGCAAGAGGGCGGAAGAAAATCAGGAAGGAGAAGTTTTGGGACAAAAAGTTCATCCCTACGGTTTTCGCCTGGGATACACCAAGACGTGGAAGTCACGATGGTTTGCAAAAAAGGATTATTCCGAATTCTTGCACGAGGACCTGTATCTCAAGGAGAAGTTAAGCGAACAACTCAAAAATGCCGGGGTTTCCGATATCCAAATCGAAAGACCCGGAAATAAACTGCGGGTCACGATTCACACGGCTCGACCCGGCATCATCATTGGCCGGAAAGGTTCGGAAATCGATCGTCTGCGCCAAGAGTTGCAAAAACGGACCGGACGCGAGGTGCTGCCCATCAACATTGCGGAAGTCCACCGGCCGGAGTTGAACGCTCAACTGGTGTCCGAATCGATTGCCCTGCAATTGGAAAAACGCATCGCCTTCCGAAGGGCCATGCGCAAGGCGGTGGATTCAGCCCTGCGATTCGGCTGTCGAGGCATCAAGGTGCAGTGCGCCGGTCGTCTGAATGGGGCCGAGATCGCCCGGACCGAGTGGTATCTTCAGGGAAGATTGCCCCTGCACACCCTGCGCGCCGACGTGGATTACGGTTTGGCTGAGGCGATGACCACCTACGGGCGGATCGGGGTGAAATGCTGGATCTACAACGGTGAGATTCTCACCCCCAAGCACCGGCAAGCACAAAATCGGGAATCGGGCGAAAATCCGGCCTGAAGCCGGTATGAGAACTCTTCGCAGCTCGTTGTGAACTCGTGAGTCTTTTATGTTAACGCCCAAGAAAGTTAAATTCCGTAAACAGCAGCGTGGCCGTATGCGCGGACAGGCCTGGAAGGGCGGCGAACTGGCTTTCGGCGACTACGGATTGAAGGTTCTCAAGCCCGGCTGGATCACGAACCGCCAGATCGAAGCGGCGCGAATTGCCGTCATGCGACACATTAAACGGGGTGGAAAACTTTGGATCCGCGTTTTCCCGGACAAGCCGGTCACCAAGAAGCCGGCGGAGACACGCATGGGGAAAGGCAAGGGGGCCCCGGAATTTTGGGTGGCGGTGGTGAAGCCGGGGCGTATCCTGTTTGAAATGGAAGGAGTCAGCCCCGCGGGCGCGCGAGAGGCGTTGCGGCTGGCCAGCCACAAACTGCCCCTGCTAACCCGCTTTGTGGCTCGCGAGTCGGCAGCCTCGCGCGAAACAGGAGGAGGCTAAAAAGTGAAGGCCAGTAAGATTCGGGAATGGAACCCGCAGGAGTTGGAACAGAAGGAGCGCGAATTTTCCGATCAGCTCTTCCGGCTGAAATTTCAATTTGCAACGGGACAGACCAATACGTTGAAAAAAATCCGCGAGCTCCGGCGGGACGTGGCTCGGATCAAGACGATTCTTCGTGAGAGAGAGGCGCAGGCTGCCCATGCCCGGTAGGCGACAGGAAAAGCTCGGAGTGGTCATCAGCAACCGTATGCAGAAGACCGTGGTGGTGAAAGTGGAACGGCGCGTCCAGGACCGTTTGTACAAGCGATTCATCACTCGCACCTCCAAATTCCACGCCCACGACGAAGAGAATCGGTGCTCGGTGGGCGACAAGGTTCGTATCCAGGAGACGCGGCCCCTGAGCCGGTTGAAGCGGTGGCGCGTCGTTGAAAATCTGACCCAGAAGCAATCCGGGGAAAAGCAAGGATGAAACCATGATCGGAATGCGGACCATGCTTCAGGTGGCCGATAACTCCGGCGCCAAGCGACTCCGATGTATCCTTCCCCTGGGAGGGGATGTGGGATCAGGAGCGGGTTTGGGCCAAGTGGTTACGGCGTCGGTCAAGGAGGCGGTTCCGGCCAGTCCCGTTCCCAAGGGAAACGTGGTCAAGGCGGTCATCGTTCGCATGCGAAAGGAACACCGGCGGCGAGACGGCACCTATATTCGTTTCGACGAAAACGCTGCCGTCCTGGTGAATGACCAGGGAGAACCCGTCGGAACCCGCGTCTTCGGTCCCGTAGCTCGCGAGTTGAGAGAAAAAAGGTTTATGAAGATTGTGTCCCTGGCCCCGGAGGTCCTCTAATGACCCTGAGGATGCGAATCCGGAAGAATGATCAGGTTCGGGTGATGGCCGGGAAGGATAAGGGCAAGGAAGGCCGGATTCTGAGCGTCCTTCCCGCCAAGGGGCGTGTGTTGGTGGAGCAGGTCAACATGGTGAAAAAGCACACGCGGGCGATTCCGCAACGCCAGATTCGCGGCGGGATTGTGGAAAAAGAGGCCCCGATTCATCGCTCCAACGTGGCCTTGGTTTGCAGCGAATGCGGCCCGACAAGGATCCAGTTCCGCGCGAAAGCCGGCGGCAAGAAGGTCCGTGTGTGCGCCAAGTGTGAAACCGTGCTCGACCTGTAATCGCGGCTCGGAAGCAGAGGAAGTCATGGCGGCAAGACTGAGAGAACACTATAAGAAGCAGGTCGCCCCGCGCCTATTGAAGGAATTGGGTTATAGGAGCCTCATGGGTGTTCCCCGGCTGCGCAAGGTTGTCTTGAATATGGGACTGGGCGAGGCGCATCAAGACGCGAAACTGCTCGACTCGGCTCTGCTCGAGTTGGCGCGCATCACCGGGCAGAAGGCGGTGACCACCCGGGCCAGAAAATCCATCTCCAATTTCAAGCTGCGAAAAGGTATGCCCATCGGAGCTATGGTCACTTTGCGCGGCGAGACCATGTTTGAATTTCTGGACCGCCTGGTAAATATTGCCCTGCCTCGCGTGCGGGATTTCCGCGGCCTATCCACCCGGTCCTTTGACGGTCGCGGGAACTATACCCTGGGCCTGAGAGAGCAGACCATCTTTCCCGAGGTGGACCATTCCCAAGTGGACCGCTCGAAAGGCATGAACGTCTGCATTGTTACTGACGCGGAAACCGATGCAGAGGCTCTAAAGCTCCTCCGCTATATGGGGTTGCCCTTCCGGAATGAGGCGGTGGCTCCGATCGGAACTCAGGCAGGAGGAGAACGGTAGGAGACTATGGCACGAACCGCCATGATGGCCAAGAGCCGGAAGAAACCGAAGTTCAAGGTACGGCATCGCAATCGCTGCCGGGTGTGCGGGCGGCCCCGGGGATACCTCCGAAAATTCCAGCTTTGCCGGATCTGCTTCCGCCTGCTGGCCCTCAAGGGCGAAATCCCCGGCGTGGTGAAGTCGAGTTGGTGAAGGGCGTTCCCCTTCCCCGGCACGGAAACCGGGAATTTCGGAGACGAAACGAGGAATAGACCGATATGTCTGCGATAACCGATCCCATTGCGGATATGCTGACTCGGATTCGGAACGGAATCCAGGCGCGGCACCCACGGGTGGATATGCCCGGCTCCAAACTAAGAGGGGAGATTGCGCGTATCCTGAAGGAGGAAGGCTATATCGCCAACTTCAAGGTGGGGGAAGAAGGAAAGAAAAAGTCCCTGCGGGTATTTCTCAAATACGGCAAGGAGGGGCAAAACGTAATCAGCCACCTGGAGAGAGTGTCGCGGCCCGGGCGACGGGTTTACACCTCCCAGAGGAAGATCGGCCGAGTTCTGGGCGGCATGGGCATCAACATCTTGAGCACCCCGAAAGGGGTAATGACCGGCCGCACGGCGCGGAAAATGATGACGGGCGGCGAGGTACTCTGTAACATCTGGTAACTGGCTTCGTATATGTCACGCGTTGGAGAAAAACCGATTCCCGTTCCGCAGAACGTCAAAGTGCGCATCGACGGCGTGCAGGTGATTCTGGAAGGACCCCGCGGTAAACTCCAACAAAGCTTGCCGGAAGGCATCCAACTGGAGATTCAAGACGGAGTTCTGATTGCCACCCGAGCCCACGAATCGCAAGCTCCCCTCCATGGCTTGGTCCGAACCCTGGTGGCGAATTCGATCGTGGGAATCACTAAAGGATTCAGCAAAGAACTCGACATTGTCGGCATCGGGTACCGGGCGGAGGTCAAGGGAAAGACTTTGATTTGCACCTTGGGTTATTCCCATCCTGTGGAATTTGGTATCCCGCAGGGCATCTCGATCACCGTGGACCGCCAGACCCGCATGGTAGTAAGCGGCACCGACAAACAGCAAGTAGGCCAAGTCGCAGCCGATATCCGGGCGCTACGTCCCCCTGACCCGTACAAAAACAAAGGGATTCGCTACGTCGGCGAGGTCTTGAGAAAGAAAGTGGGCAAAGGAGCCGTAGGCGCACCGACGAAATGAACGGTCGGCAGTGAGACCGGACCGGACGTTACGCCGCCCGCCGGGGAAATCAGAGATATGCAAAGCGTTATTCCACGCAACAAGGCGCGGAAAAAAGTCCATAGACGCATCCGATACCGGCTCTTACAACGAGCTTCCCATCCCCGTCTCACCGTGTTTCGTTCCCTGAAGCATCTCTACGCTCAGGTGATTGAAGACCGGACGGGAAGAACCTTGACTTCAGCCTCCTCGCTCGACCGGGAGATTCGGGAAAAACTGGGCCGGGGCAGCAACGTGGCGGCCGCCAAGGTCGTAGGGCTCGCAGTCGCAGACCGTTGCCTGGACAAGGGAATCAAACAAGTTGTATTTGACCGCGGAGGCTACGCTTTCCACGGACGCGTAAAAGCTCTCGCGGAGGCCGCTCGTGAGGGCGGGCTGAAATTCTAAAGGGAGGTTAGGACCACTTGGCAGACCGACTCGATCCAAAAAATATACAGCTCAAAGATCAGGTAGTCGCAATCAACCGCGTCACCAAGGTGGTCAAAGGGGGAAAGAACCTCAGTTTTTCGGCCCTGGTCGTCGTGGGAGATGAAGCAGGAGTCGCCGGCTTCGGAGTCGGCAAAGCCCGTGAGGTTCCCATGGCGATCCGGAAAGGTATCGAGGTGGCCAAAAAGAATCTAATCCAAGCGAATCTGACCGTCACCACCATTCCCCATCTGGTCATCGGACGGTACGGAGCCGGTAGAGTGTTGCTGAAGCCGGCCGCCGAAGGGACGGGGATCATCGCCGGTGGGCCGGTGAGAATCGTGGTACAGGCCGTGGGAATTCAAAACGTGCTGACCAAATCCCTGGGAACGACCAATCCCCATAATGTTGTGAAGGCCACTTTTAACGCCCTTCACCAACTGCGGAGCGCCGAAAAGGTGGCCGAAGCCCGGGGCAAGGAAGTCCAGGAGCTGTAGGAGTTCAACCGTTGGCTGAGGTAAAAATGCGGACAGTGCATATTCAATGGTTCCGAAGCGCCATCGGGCTCCCGGCCCGGCAAGGAAAGGTGGTACAAGGCTTGGGATTTACCCGGCTCAATCAGGTGGTCGAGCGTGTCGATACTCCTCAGATTCGGGGAATGGTCAAGAAGATTCCTCACCTGGTGAAGATCGTGCCTCCCGCCGAACCGAGGCTTATCGATTCCGTACCCGAATATTCCATCCTTTCCCGCGGGGCAGCCAAAGCTCGTCCGGCCGCCGTGCTCCAGCCGAAGCCGGAGCCGGGCACGGCCGCCCCTCAACCCGAGGAGCCAACCCAGGAAGCGCCGGCACGCGGCCAGGCAGCTTCAACCGAAAAATCCACTCAAGATTCCAAGGCGGCGGATAAGAAGAAATGACCGCGAAACAGACTATGCATCTGGGAAATCTCTCGGCCCCGCGGGGGGCGCGGAAACGACGCAAGCGGGTCGGCTTGGGCATGGGCTCAGGCCGGGGCAAGACAGCCACTCGGGGCAGCAAGGGTCAGCGGTCCCGAAGCGGAAGTCGGCTGCGGCCCGGCTTCGAGGGCGGCCAGATGCCTCTCTATCGCCGCGTACCCAAAAGCGGGTTCACGAATATCTTCAAAAAGGTGTACTCCATCGTCAACCTCAAGGATTTGCACGCCTTTCAATCCGAAGAAAAAGTCACACCGGAAACCTTGGCCCAACGTGGCCTAATTCGTAAGCCTACGGATCGTGTTAAGATTTTGAGTGAAGGCGGCATTCCGCACCCCCTCGAAATTCATGCTCATTCCTTCTCTCAATCCGCGCAGAGGAAGATAGCAGAGGCCGGCGGAAAGTTTGTGGTCATGGCCCAATGATCGGTTCCCTGAAAAGCATCTCGGAAATTCCGGAACTTCGGAGGAGAATCCTCTTTACTCTGGGCATGTTGGCTCTCTACCGTCTGGGCGCCTTCGTCCCCACGCCGGGCATTAACGCCGATGTATTCGAACAGGCATTCACCGAGCTGGGAGGGTCCATCTTCGGATTGCTCACCATCTTTTCAGGCGGGAGCCTGCGGCGCCTTACGGTCTTCGCGCTGGGGATCATGCCCTATATTACGGCCTCCATTGTTCTTCAGTTGCTGACGGTCGTCTCTCCCACTCTGGCCAAGCTTCAGAAAGAAGGCGAACTGGGAAGGCGGGTCATTACCCGATATACACGCTATTTGACCGTAGGCCTCAGTGCCTTTCAGGCGTTCGGGGTGGCCGTCACGCTGAACAGGCAGACGATGGCGGGAACGCCCATCGTGAACGATCCAGGTATGAAGTTCATCCTAACGACGGTTCTCACTCTGGCCGCCGGCGCGATGTTCATCATGTGGCTGGGTGAACAGATTACCGCTCGGGGCATCGGGAATGGCATGTCTCTGTTGATCTTCACCGGCATCATTGTGGGATTACCGAGCGCGATTGCGGACCTCTACAGCAAGGTCTTTGAAACGCGCGTATGGAGCCTGCCGGTCCTGCTTCTACTCTTGGCGGTGATGGTGGGCGTTGTGGCCTTCATTGTCTTCATGGAGCGGGGCGAGCGGAGAATTCCCATCCAGCACGCGAAACGGGTCGTAGGCCGTAAAGTCATGGGCGGCGTCTCAACCCACTTACCTCTGCGGATCAACAGCTCGGGAGTCATGCCGATCATTTTCGCCGTCTCGATTCTCACCTTCCCCCAAACGATGGGGATGTTCATTGACGCCGAACAGCTGCGGGGATTCCTGCGCATGTGGCTGCTCGAATGGGGAGACCCGCTTTACACGTTTCTCTACTTGGGGTTAATTGTTCTGTTCGCGCACTTCTACCTGTCGATTGTTTACAATCCGGACGAAGTCGCCGACAATATCCGCAAGCAGGGCGGATTCATTCCTGGAATCCGCGCCGGAAAGCGGACTGCAGAGTATCTGGATCATGTAATGACCCGGATCACCTGGGTGGGAGGAATATACCTGGCCTTCATTGCCTGGCTTCCGGACCTGATGCTGGCGGGTTTGCGGCTCCATCGCCTTCCCAACTGGCTGGGAGGACAGTGGTTCGATTCGAATTTGCCGGCTTGGTTTCTGAATGGGCTCGACGTGCAATTTTATTTCGGAGGCACCTCCCTGCTGATCGTGGTCGGAGTCGCCATGGATACGGTTCACCAGGTGGAATCTCATTTGATCATGCGCCACTATGAGGGCTTCCTCAAGAAAGGGCGCGTGCGTGGCCGGAGGAGTGCCTATTAACTCATGGCCCGGGATGAAACCCGCAGATCAAAACTTGGCTGTGATTTTCCTGGGACCGCCGGGAGCTGGGAAAGGCACCCAGGCGCGTCAAATCGCGCAAAGGCTCTCCATTCCGCAGATTTCCACGGGGGATATTCTTCGTGAGGCCGTCAGGAAGCAGACGCCCCTCGGGCTCGAGGCACAGTCCAGAATGAACCGAGGGGAGTTAGTTCCCGATCAGGTCGTATGCGCCTTGGTGGAGGAGCGAATTCAAGAGCCGGACTGCCGGCGAGGCTTTATCCTGGATGGATTTCCTCGAACCCTGGCTCAGGCCCAAAGGATTGATCCGATTCTGGAAGGCTTGAACGGAACTCGAGTGCACGTGCTGAATCTTGAGGTCAATGAAGAAAAGCTGCTGCAACGCCAAACCGGCCGGCGTATCTGCTCCGTGTGCGGGGAGATTTACAATATCGACTTCAGTCCGCCCCGCCGGAAAGGCATCTGCGACAACGACGGCGGAGAGCTCATGCATCGATCCGACGACACCGAAGAAGCGGCACGGCACCGACAAATTACTTATCGAGAGCAGACCCAGCCGCTCATTGATCATTATCGAGCCAAGAAGCTCCTCCACAAGATCAACGGCGATCGGGACCCCGGTAAGATTACCGAAAAAGTCCTTTCGCGTTTTGAAGCTTTATGATCCACTGCCGCACCCCAGCAGAAATCGAGAAGATACAGCGCAGCGGACGCTTGGTTCGGGAAATTCTGGAAGAACTGGGGCCGCGGGTCCAGCCGGGCATCAATGCCCTCGAGTTGGAACGCATTGCCGAGCTACGCATCAAAAAAAACCGAGCTAAGCCGGCCTTTAAGGGTTACCGAGGCTATCCCAACTGTTTATGTGTGTCGATCAATGAACAAATTGTACACGGGATTCCCACTTCCCGGCGGTTCCAGGAAGGTGACATCGTAAGTCTGGATTTGGGAGTGCTTCTTGAGGGATACTATGGAGATTCGGCCGTTACGGTGGGGGTGGGCGACATCCCCGATCCGATCCGGAACCTCCTTCGCGTCACGGAAGAAGCCCTGGAACACGCCATCGAGAAGGTCCATATCGGGAACCATCTGGGGGACGTCTCCTGGGCCGTCCAGGAGCATGCGGAAAAATACGGTTTCGCGGTGGTTCGGGAATTCGTAGGTCACGGTATCGGGACCGAACTCCATGAGGAGCCACAAATTCCCAACTTCGGAAAGCCCGGCCGCGGTCCCAGGCTGAAAGAAGGCATGGTGCTGGCTATCGAACCCATGATCAACCAAGGAACCGGTGAAGTTCGCATCCTTCCGGATCAATGGACGGCGGTGACGGCGGATAGCAGCTATTCCGCCCACTTCGAACACATGGTGGCAGTCACCCGCAACGGCCCGAAGGTATTGACATCGTTGAACCCTTCTTGAAGCAGGTCGAGCAACTGGGGTCGCCTTCTTCAGTGGAGTGACAAGGAATGTATGAGTAAGGAAGATGCAATTGAGGTGATGGCTACCGTGGTTGAACCACTCCCCAATGCCATGTTCCGAGTGGAGCTGGAAAACAAACATCGGGCTCTGGTTCACATCTCCGGCAAGATGCGCAAGAACTTTATCCGCATCTTGCCCGGAGACCGGGTAGCCGTCGAGCTTTCTCCCTATGACTTGACGCGAGGGAGGATCGTTTACCGATACAAATAGACGCCCGGCTTCCGAGCAACGCACCTTGAGGCCGACAATGAGTCCTCACCCAAGGCATGGCATCGGCTCCCGGCCGTCATTCGGATTTGGAGGGTAGAAATCTTGAAGGTTCGTGCATCCGTCAAACGCATGTGCGAAAAGTGTAAAATCATACGGCGGCGAGGGGTGGTGCGCGTAATTTGTGTGAATCCCAAGCACAAACAGAGGCAGGGTTGAGAAGGCAGGGCTGCCTTCCCTGCGGATCGCTCCAGGGAAAAAGCAAGCAGAGAGGTGTCCGATGGCACGTATCGTAGGAGTTGATTTACCCAGCTCGAAGCACGTCGAGATCGGGTTGACGTATATTTACGGCATCGGACGGAGCCGTTCGCTTTCGATCCTGCATCGGGCGGAGGTAGATTCGGCCCGAAAGGTGAAAGATCTCACGGACGAGGAAATTACTCGCATCCGGCGGATCATCGAGGACGAGGGGCAATTTGAAGGCGACCTAAGGAAAGAGGTCGCCATGAACATCCGCCATCTGATTGAAATCGGCTCCTATCGAGGCCACCGTCATCGCCGGAGCCTTCCCGCTCGAGGGCAGCGGACTCACACCAACTCGCGTACTCGCAAGGGTCCCCGACGCGGTGCCATCGCAAACAAGCAGCGCTCCATGGCCAAGACCTAGCGCCGCCGCGTGGAGCCTACGGTCGGAACTTAAAAAGATTGAGGAATCATGGCAAAATCAGCACCGAAAACCGGCAAGAGAAAAAGGGTCCGAAAGAAGGGAAAACGGATCGTTCCCCAGGGAGTTGTTTTCATTCAGGCCACATTCAACAACACCATGATCAGTTTCGCCGACCTGGAGGGCAACACCATTTGCTGGTCCAGCTCAGGGTCCTTGGGATTCCGAGGTTCTCGAAAGGGAACTCCCTTCGCCGCTCAACAGGCTTCCCTCCGGGCGGCCCATGCAGCTCGCGATCATGGAATGCGATCCGTGCAGGTGCGGGTAAGGGGGCCCGGTTCGGGGCGGGAATCCGCCATTCGTGCTTTGTCAACGGCGGGCCTGGAGGTGACTTCGATTACCGATGTCAGCCCGGTTCCCCACAACGGCTGTCGCCCCGCGAAACGACGGAGAGTGTAACGAACGCAAAGCTTTGAATTTTCCGACCCGGGAGGAGGATCGTTGGCAAGATATCGTGATTCAGTTTGTCGTTTATGCCGTCGAGAAGGCGTTAAGCTTTTCCTGAAAGGTCAGCGGTGCCTCACAAGCAAGTGTGCTATTGACCGGCGCAACTTCGTACCCGGACAGCACGGCAAGGCTCGCCGCCCCCGGGTCACGGGTTACGGCCTGCAATTGCGGGAAAAACAGAAGCTGCGTCGCCTCTACGGGATCTTGGAAGCCCAGTTCCGGAACTATTTCAAGAAGGCGTTCGCCTCGAAAGGGGTAACGGGAGAAACCCTGCTTTCTCTGCTGGAACGTCGCCTGGATAATGCCGTCTATCGGATTGGGATCGGTACTTCCCGCGCCCAAGCAAGGCAGCTTGTCCGCCACGGCCACATCCTGGTGAACGGCAATAAGGTGAACATCCCCTCTTACTCGGTACGGGAAGGCCAAGTGATCTCCGTTCGCGAAAAGAGCCGCAAAATCGGGACCATCCAGCACGCTCTGGGCATGGCCACCAGCCAAGGCATCCCGAGCTGGCTCGCGATTGACAAGGAAAACTTTTCAGCCCAGGTCATACATCTGCCCAAGAGGGATGATGTTAATTTCCCCATCCAGGAGCAGATGGTGGTCGAGTTGTATTCCAAGTGAAGGGTGAAATCCCCCAAAAGCACCCCCATCGAACCGGTGCCTTCATCAAGGAGGAAGGATAATGCTTTGGAAAGGCTTTCAGAAGCCTAAACGAATCGTGCGAAACACGGACACGCTTACGGACCGACACGGACAATTCAGCGCACAACCCTTTGAGCGAGGCTTCGGGA
The DNA here is from genome assembly GCA_965222885.1 of Terriglobia bacterium. Classification (GTDB taxonomy): domain Bacteria; phylum Acidobacteriota; class Terriglobia; order UBA7540; family JAPUME01. The sequence goes on along the minus strand of OZ244973.1, from coordinate 2,010,564 downwards.
CCACCATTGGGAACGCTCTCCGCAGAGTGCTGCTCTCTTCGATCGAAGGCACGGCGATTACCGCCGTTAAGATCGAGGGAGTCTTGCACGAGTTCTCCTCCATCGCCGGAGTCGTGGAAGACGCCACCGATGTCATCCTGAACTTGAAGCAGATTCCGCTCAAATTACATGTGGACCATCCCAAGACGCTCTATCTGACCGTCGATCAGCCCGGCAAGGTCCTTTCCACCCACATCCAGGAAGACCCCGATGTGGAAATTCTCGATAAAGAGGTGTACATCGCCACCGTTGGGGAGGGCACAAACCTTCAAGTCGAGATGCAAGTCGAGCACGGCCGCGGCTATGTGTCCGCCGAGCGGAACTTCGATCCCAACCTGCCTGTGGGCTACATTCCGGTGGATTCGGTGCACTCCCCGATCCGCAAGGTGAACTATACGGTCGATGCGGCACGGCTGGGGCAGGTGACCGACTACGACAAACTCATGCTCGAAGTGTGGACCAACGGTGCCGTAACTCCCCAAGACGCCGTGGCCCTGGCCGCCAAGCTCATCCGGGACCACATGAACATCTTCATCGATTTCGAGGAAAAACCGGATATCGACGAGGTTACCGACGGTGAGCCGATCGCCAAAATTCCAAACGATCATTTGGACCGATCGGTGGAAGAACTGGAACTCTCGGTCCGCTCCTACAATTGTCTGAAGAATGCAAACATCAGCACAATCCGCGAGTTGGTTCAAAAAACGGAAGGAGAGATGCTCCGCACCAAAAATTTCGGCCGCAAATCCCTCCATGAAATAACCCAGATCTTAATCACGATGGGGCTCTCACTCGGCATGAGGTTTGATGAACAGGGAAACGCCGTCTTGCCCTCTGCGGAGGCACCTTAGAAAAGGGAGACATTCGGCTGAATCCCCGCGAATCACCCGCGGGGATTCAAGGACTCTAGGCTCATGCGGCACAGAAAATTCGGAAAACAACTGGGAAGAAACACCGCGCACCGGCGTTCCCTGCTCCGAAATCTTGTTACCTCATTGATTTTGGAAGAACGCATCGAAACCACGGTGGCCAAAGCCAAGGCCGCCCGGACCCTAGCAGAACAATTGATTACACTCGGTAAGCGGGGAGACCTGCATGCTCGGCGGATCGCTGCCCGCGACCTCTGCACCCCTGCGGCCTTGAAAAGACTCTTTGAAGAAATCGGGAAACGATATGACGACCGACCCGGAGGTTATACCCGGATAGTCCGTACCGGCTTTCGGAAAGGAGACGGCGCCGAAACCGCCGTCCTCGAATTAATCGGTACGCAAGTGCTGCAAGTGCGAGCGCAAGCCAGGGCCCAGCGGGCAGAGGCCCGTCGGGCGGCCCGCCAAGCTGCCGGGGAAGCTGAGCCGCCGGGTCCCGGTGAGGGTTCCAAAAAGAAAGAATAGGCAAGAATAGGTAAGTTCGCTAGGGACATTTACCCGCCGCAGTCGCTTTTCCAGCTTCAACCGAGCCGCATAAACTTCCCCATCAACCCCAATTCCCGTTCATTGCCCAAGGCTCGCGCGGTATCTGGTGAAGCGTAAACCTCGGGCGAACCTTGCGAGAACCTTGCCCCTCTTTCCCGCGGGCACAGATCGCACCGCTCGACTTTCATGTTCCCGGCTCTTCTCCTGCTCGGCTCGGCCGGAGCCAGCCGGCGGAAGCTCGGACCCATCCCAGCGCCATCAAACACCCCAAGACATCAAACCCCAAACAGTAAAACGAACCCCGGCGTGTGAGAAATCGGGACTGATTCAGTTCGTCTGCGGCGGCCACGGCAACCGTCAACAAGAAAGTAGCCAACGCCCAACTCCAGCGCCATCTCTCCTCATGGCCGGCGCGCCAAGCGCGAAACACAAGAAAGCTGAAAAAGCCATACGCGAACACATGGGCTCCGCTTCTCACCAAGGCATTCAGAATCGTCAATACAAATTCGGAAAGGGAGAGTGAGAAGGATTCGACGATCTTTTCCAGGATTCCCAAAGACCAGAAGGAAGAATATTCAGGAGAGGAGAGGGCTGCGATGACACAGGTCCAGGCCAGAACCGGCAGCCAATAGCGCAGAATATCCGCCGGACGTTTCATAACCCGAGGCCTTCCCGAAAAAAGAGGAGTCCGTTGCGCTACTCGAGGCGATAATTGGGAGCTTCCTTGGTGATGGTGACATCGTGAACGTGGCTTTCACGAAGGCCCGCGGCGGTGATCCTCACAAAGCGGGATTTTCGCCAGAGATCTTCGAGGGTCATGCATCCACAATAGCCCATTCCGGAGCGCAGTCCTCCGACCAATTGCGCCACGACCTCGGCCATGGGACCCTTGAAAGGAACTCGTCCTTCAATGCCTTCCGGGACCAGTTTGCCGCTGTCCCCGTCCTGGGCATACCGATCGTGTGAACCCGAACCCATAGCTGCCAAGGAGCCCATTCCGCGATAAGACTTGAACCGGCGGCCCTGATAGAGGATGGTTTCACCGGGGCTCTCTTCGGTGCCCGCAAACAGGCTTCCGATCATTACCGAGCTGGCCCCTGTGGCCATGGCTTTGGCGATGTCACCTGAAAACTTGATCCCTCCGTCGGCGATCAGAGGCACCTTGGCCTTGCGGGCCACCCGGGCACACTCTTGGATGGCCGTCAGTTGCGGCACGCCTGAACCGGTCACCATCCGGGTCGTACAAATCGATCCCGGCCCGACACCCACCTTCACTCCGTCGGCGCCGGCCTGAATGAGATCGCAGGCACCCTCAAAGGTGGCGACGTTGCCGGCAATCACCTCCACGTCGGGCAGTCTCTTTTTCAATTCTTCCAAGGCCTCCAAAACACGCCGCGCGTGGCCGTGAGCCGTGTCCAAGGCGATTACATCCACTTGAGCACGAAACAATTCCTGAGCGCGCTCCAAAAAATCCCCCGTGGCGCCGACCGCACCTCCCACGCGCAGCCGACCGCGCGAGTCCTTGGCGGAAATGGGATACTTAATTCTCTTCTGAATGTCTTTCACAGTGATAAGGCCCGTGAGGTGGAAGTCGCGATCCACAACGGGCAGTTTCTCCACCCGGTGTTCGTGGAGGATGCGTTGGGCCTCGTCCAGCGTGGTCCCCTCGGCCACTGTGATGAGGTTTTTCTGCGTCATGGCGTTCTTGACGGGGAGGTCCAAGCGATTCTCGAATCGAAGGTCGCGGTTGGTCAGAATGCCCACCAGTTTGCCGTTTCGGGTAACCGGTACACCGGAAATCTTGTACCGGCGCATAATCTCCATGGCCTCTGAGATCTTACTGTCTGGACCGATGGTAACCGGGTCCACGATCATTCCGCTCTCCGAGCGTTTGACCTTATCCACTTCCGCCGCCTGCCGGTCCAAAGGCATATTCCGGTGTATGATGCCGATGCCGCCCTGCTGAGCCAAGGCAATGGCCATCAGTGATTCGGTGACCGTGTCCATGGCCGCACTGACGATAGGCACATTCAGCTTGATTTTTTGGGTCAGGAAGGTCGTGGTATCGACCTCAGCGGGCAAGACTTGTGATTTGGCAGGAACCAGCACCACATCGTCGAAAGTGAGGGCTTCCGGTATGGGGCCGTCTTGCATGTACCTCTCTGATAAGTTCTTCCTGAGAATAGAAACAGTTTATGAATTTAGCGGCCCTTCGTCAAGGCATGTGCCCTTGGCTATAACATCGAGGAGTATGTCCACGATTTTTCTTTCCGGATCAGGATTTTGACGATGATCCCCACCCTTCCGGCAAGAATCGTTTACGAATTGACTTGCGGGACAAGAAATAATAGTGTCTCAGCCGTTGAAAGTTCCGTCTGCAGATTTTAGACCTTCGCGCGTCAGCGGGGAGGAGTGGCGGATAATATCCTTTACGGAGAGGCTTTCTGATGCATCCTATCTGGATCCTGGTCATCGCTATCGCGATCGTCTTCCTTCTCATTATTCGACTGCGCATCAACGCATTTATTGCCTTGATCACGGCCGCGCTGATCGTGGGTATTCTTTCCCCACAAGTGGAGCTGGTTGCCGCCATGGCAGAAACAGCCCGCATCTTCGGAGAGACGGCCGGCAAAATCGGAATCGTCATTGCCCTGGCGGCCGTTATCGGGCAGTGCCTGATGGAGAGCGGCGCGGCGGACAAGATCACACGACGCATTGTGGGGCTTCTGGGCGAGCGATACTCTTCGCTTTCGCTTCTGGCCAGCGGGTACGTCCTTTCGGTGCCGGTATTCTTCGACACGGTATTCTATCTTCTGGTGCCGCTGGCCCGAGCCATGCGAGTTCGCACCGGCAAGAATTACCTGCTTTATGTAATGGCCATCTGCGCGGGGGGCGCGGTAACCCACTCGTTGGTACCCCCCACGCCCGGACCCGTGGCGATGGCGGCCACGCTTCGTTTGGACTTGGGAATGGTGATCCTGGTAGGACTTGCCGTGGGCCTTCCCACTTCTCTATGTGGTTGGTTGTTTGCCCATTACATGGACCGCCGTTTGAATATTGAGCTGCGGGAAGCTCCGGGCCTTTCCATGGAGGCGCTGAAGGACCTGGCCTTGAAGCCTGAAAAGGAGTTGCCCGGGTTTTTCATGTCCCTGCTCCCGATTGCGCTGCCGGTGGTTTTCATTGCCTCGAACACCTTGGTGAACGCAATCGATACTGAAGGTCCCCTCGCGCAGATTACAGGTTTTCTCGGTAACCCGAACCTGGCGCTTTTGATCTCCACCGCCCTTGCATTAATTCTCCTGGGCCGACAAAAGAGATACTCGCTGGCCCAACTGGCCAAGCCGGTAGAGACCGGCCTGGCCAGCGGCGGCCTGATCATCCTCATTACGGCGGCCGGAGGTGCTTTCGGAGGCATGCTGGTTATGGCAGGCGTGGGCGAGGCTCTCAATGCACTTTCGGATCGTCTGGGGGTGACGATACTGCTCCTGGCCTTTCTGCTGGCAACCCTCTTCAAGATCGCTCAAGGCTCGGGGACCGTGTCCATGATTACCGCGGCATCCATCGTAGCCCCACTCATTGCATCCTCTGCTCTCCCCTTCCACCCTGTTTACGTCGCCATGGCCATTGGCGCGGGCTCCAAGATCGGATCATGGATGAACGACAGCGGCTTTTGGGTGGTTAAACAGATGTCCGGTTTTACAGAAGTAGAAACACTCAAGACCTGGACGCTGATGCTTGCGCTGATGGGTGTGGTAGCCTTTGTTTTAACCCTCCTGGGAAGTTGGCTTTTCCCGCTGGTATAAGCTTGCAACTGGATCCATTACAAGAACGCGTGAACGCTCGATTGGGCGCCTGGCAAAAAGAGGGATTCGCCCGCCGCCTCTGGAAAAAGGACCCTACTCTCTGGTTTCCTCAACCTCAACCCGAAATTACGGATCGTCTGGGATGGCTCGATCTGCCGGATATCATGCATGGACAGATCGAGTCCCTCCGGACCTTCGCCGAGAAAATCAAAGGAGAAGGGTTCCGGCACGTCGTCCTGCTGGGCATGGGAGGTTCCAGCTTGGCTCCGGAGGTTTTCCAGCAGGCCTTCGGCAATGCTCCCGGCTACCCGGAGCTGATTGTTCTCGACAGCACCCACCCCTCCGCGGTACGGGGTGTCGAGAGCCGCATTGACTTGCTGCAAACCCTTTTCCTGGTTTCGAGCAAGTCGGGAACAACAACGGAATCTCTCTCCTTCTTCCGCTACTTCTGGCATCGGCTCAACCGGACAACTCATACACCCGGCAGACACTTCGCTGCCATCACGGATCCCGGCACACCGCTGGAGCGGCTGGCCACGGATCGCGGCTTTCGTTCCGTCTTTGCGGCGCCTCCGGACGTAGGTGGGCGTTACTCGGCCCTTTCGGTGTTCGGCTTGGTGCCGGCTGCCTTGATCGGGGTCGATGTTCAACGCGTGCTCGACCGTGCCGGGAGGATGGCCAAGGCAAGCGCCTTTTACGTCCCGGCGAGGGAAAACTTCGGACTGGCACTGGGAGCCACCCTCGGAGAATCTGCCCTGACCGGTCGCGACAAGGTGACTTTCCTGGCTTCACCCTCTCTGACCTGCTTCCCTGCGTGGATCGAGCAGCTTATCGCCGAAAGCACGGGCAAGGACGGGAAAGGAATCATACCCGTCGCCGATGAACCCGAGGGTACGGCTGAAACTTACGGACCGGATCGACTTTTTGTGGACCTGCAAATGAATCGGATGAAGGACGCGGGTGTAGATAGCCGGATCGCATCCCTTGAATCCGCCGGGCACCCCGTAATTCGCTTCCATCTCTCGGAAATGGCGGACCTTGGACAGGAATTCTTTCGCTGGGAGCTGGCTGTGGGCACCGCGGGTGCAGTCCTGGGTATTCACCCTTTCAACCAACCCGATGTACAAGTGGCAAAGGATTTGGCCCGGGAGGCCATGGGAGAAAAGAAGGGACGAAAACAGATCAACTCGGCAGCCAGTGAATCGATTTCCGTAGCACGACCCAAACCCTTGTTGCAAGCCCTTGAGAAATGGACGGCCGGAGCCCGGCCAAACGACTACCTTGGAATCCAGGCTTACCTGGCACCCAGCCTCGAATCGTCTGCCGCCCTTCGGGAGATTCGCCTGCTGTTGGGGGCCCGCCTGCGAATCGCCACGACCCTGGGTTACGGCCCTCGTTTTCTCCATTCCACCGGCCAACTGCATAAGGGAGGGCCTAACACGGGCCTTTTTCTACAATTGACCGACGACCCGGTGGAGAAGTTGCCGGTGCCTGAAACCGACTACACCTTCGGGGCGCTAATCCAAGCTCAGGCCTTTGGGGATTTCCACGCATTGAAGCAGCGCGGCCGGCGTGTGCTACAGGTCAAACTGGGTCAAGATGTTATGCAGGGACTCCATCGCCTGGCGGACGTCCTCCGCACCGGAAGCTACGCTCAATAGGTAAAATTGAGGCAGATAAATCAGAAAATGAATCTCACAGAGAACCTTTACCCATGAATTCACCCGCAAACTCCAACGTGGACCCATATCTATTCGTCGTCCTGGGAGCCACCGGCGACCTGATGCAGCGCAAGCTCCTTCCCGCCCTCTATCGGCTGAATCAACACGGACTGCTCGACCAGCGCTATCTGATTCTGGGTTCGGCACGAAAAGCGGACTTCGGAGACGAGGGATTTCGGGCCAAAGCGCGGGATTCCCTCGCGGCGGCCGGCCTTCCCGTCGATGATCCGGCCAGCCGGTGGTGCAACGATTGTATCCACTATCAGACAATCGGCCAGCGCCGGCCGGAAGATTTTCGTGCTCTGGGCGCACGTATTACGGAACTGGAGCAAAAGCACCACCTGCCGGGAAATCGCGTGCTGTACCTCGCCCTGCCACCGGAAGCCTTCCCCTCGACGATTACGGGGCTGGCCGAGGCCGAATTAAACCGCAGCTCCGGTTGGACTCGGCTGGTCATCGAGAAGCCCTTCGGACACGATCTGGCGTCAGCGCAACAACTGAACCGTTTGGTACACCGCTACTTTGACGAATCTCAGATATACCGCATCGACCACTACCTGGGCAAAGAGACGGTTCAGAACTTCCTGGCTTTCCGGTTCGCCAACGCTCTGTTCGAGTCCGTCTGGAACCGCGACCGGGTAGAAAGCGTTGAAATCACCGTTGCGGAAAGTTTAGGCGTGGAAAATCGCGCCGGGTATTACGAACAGGCTGGCGCTCTTCGCGACATGGTCCAAAACCACCTGACGCAACTGCTGACCCTGACCGCGATGGAGGTGCCCGCCGCCTTCGAGGCCGACGCCATTCGCCACGAAAAAGTCAAGGTGCTGCGCTCTGTTACACCGATCCGTCCCGAGGATGTGGTGTTCGGTCAGTACGCCCAAGGGAAAATCGACGGCTCGGAGGTACCCGGCTATCGTGAGGAACGCGGTGTTGCGGCCGATTCGAGTACCGAGACGTTCGTCGCCCTTCGCCTTGAGGTGGCGAATTGGCGATGGCAGGGAGTGCCCTTTTACCTTCGAACGGGTAAGCGGATGCCCCGGCAACTCAGTCAAATCGCCATCACTTTCCGTTGTCCTCCCGTATCTTTCTTTCAGCCGTTCAGCTCCTGCGCCATCCACTCGAACGTTCTGGTGGTCACCCTTCAGCCTCGGGAAGGCTTCGACCTCCACTTTGAAGTGAAGACGCCGAGCCGGCCTATGACTCTCGAGACTCACCGACTCCGCTTCCGATACGCCGAAGCCTTCGAACCCCTTCCCGATGCCTATGAAACGCTGCTGCTCGACACCCTGACGGGTGAACAAACCCTCTTCGTCCGGGCCGACGAGGTTGAGGCTTCCTGGCAACTCCATACTCCGCTCCTAAAAGGGCAATTGCCGGTAGAAACCTACGCCGCCGGGACCTGGGGTCCTTCCGGTGCCCATCAATTGCTTACACGGGAGGGTCAGCACTGGCTTGCTCTATAGGTCTTTGCTTTTCCACAAATAAGAGACAGTTTGCCGAGAATTCAATAGCTTTTTCTAGGTAGGAAAGCTGGAGCGCTCGATCTGAACCGCAGGATTCCCTCACGTCGGCCGGCCTTCCCCTCGATGAGGCGGCCAGCCGGTGGTGCAACGATTGTATTCACTATCAGACAATCGGCCAGCGCCGGCCGAGCAGTCCGAATCTGGTAGCTTGCTTCCACCCGCCGTCTCGGTACAGGACGTCCCAGATGCCGCTCGTCTGAACGCTCGTGGCGGGCGGGATCGGTGGGCCAGCGACGGTTACCAGCGCCAGCGCAGCGGCGACGCCAGCGGTGATGAGCAGCCCTGAACGCCTGACGCGCGACCACGAGCGCCATGTTATCAACCTGTTCCCTGGCAGCGCTCAGAGCCCTCCCGCGTAATCTCAAGGCAGTTGCACACCATCGTTGACGCCGGCCATTCGGCCACTGGAAGCTGTGCGGAACGGCGCAAGAATGTCCCGGTCTGGCGGAACCACCGTAGTTGCCACGGCCAGATGCGGCGGCGTTGGCGGATAAAGTCCTGAGTCACGTCGAGCTTTCGGTCCGACCCAACATGAGAATCCTTGCCAATCAAGCGATCTCCTAATCCCATTCTATGGCCAATTGTCTAGTGTCCGTTGCTCATCGAATTGAGTCCCCGTAATTTTACGTCAGTCCCGTTCCGCCGCAACGCAAGCGGTGTCAAGACCGATTTCCCTCTTCCAGTTGACGAGGCCGAATTTTGTACCCATCGTTGGGAGAGAGTTTACATCACAACCTTTGAGCATGCGTTCGACCTCATTGAGCGAGGTCTCATCCTGCCTTTGGTCGTAGAGCTTGTTCGGGCGTGGCGACACTCGCGGTTGGCGATGTGCTAGGCGGTCTCGATCTTGCCACTGTTCTTCAGGTAGGCGGTGATGCCGGTGGCCCGGAAGGTGTGGTTGCCGATCGGGGGGTTTGCAGCCTAGCAGACTGTCGATAAGCCGCGGACGGCGGGCTCAAGTCGCCTGCGGTCCGATCTCCGGTTCCAATTCTGAAGGGGAGATTGGCTTTTCGGACGTAGCCTTACCTTCATGCGCAAGTTTTCTTTGCGCCCGGCGTTCCTCTTTCATTTGCCGCTTTTCTTTCCTCGCCAGCTCTTTCTGCCGCTTTTGAAACGTGGTCCGTGCCCTGGTTGCCATAGGCCCTCCCGAGATGGTGTTGGGGGGCGACGGGAATCACCCCCAGAGGAAACTTCGTTGCTTGCTACCAGCGCGATTCGCGTGATTGGTAGCCGCCACGACCGCGGCCACCGCCGCCCTTCGGCCCGCTGCGCACCGGCTTGGGACGCGCTTCATTCACGTTCAAGGCGCGTCCGTCCAGCTCTTTGCCATTCAACTCCGTAATTGCCTTGGCCGCCTCATCGTCATCGGACAATTCCACGAAAGCGAAGCCTCGGGCCCGGCCTGTGTCGCGGTCCGTCATCACTTGGAGGCGTATGATTTCTCCATACGGTTCAAAGACCGTCCGCAGTTCATCTTCCGTGGTTTGGAAACTCAGGTTTCCTACAAACAAGTTCTTCATTCTCTTTTCTCCTTAAGTTTGCCGCACCGCTCTTGTGAAGCGGTCAGGTCAGCCAGCCATAGAGCGGCTTGCCTCGTAACGGCTATTTGCATTTGATGGAGTCAACTAGGCAGGAAGCAACCGTCTGTCACGAATGGTTTCAAGCAAACCGACTTTCTCAAATACTGGCTTTAGTATAACACCGCGCGAAACCAAATTGGAAAAATAATGAAGGATGCAGAAACCATGTGGTTTTTCGGAGGCGTGTGGATCCCGGCTTCCTTACACGCCTGTGGGGCCGTCTTCCCGTTGGCCATCGCTACTTCTATCTGCCTCAATAGCGTTACAATCTGTTCCGCCTTGTACTTCCTGATCGACATCTCCAGCTTCCTCCTTCGTGAGATTCTCTCTCTTTCCACCTGGTACAAAAAGCGCCGGTCAGGTCAACATCATTAGGCACATCCTGGACCCGATCGCGTCCGGCTGCATCTGCTGACTTCAACTGCAAACGGGAATCCCCGAACACGTCCTTTTACTAAGAGCGATTGTGGTTCATATGTGAGTTACGACCTTTTTCATATTTGGCGATCAGTGTTTTTACTGGCGTCATGGATACGGCAAGTCCAACTGCCTCCAGCGACAAATCCTCAAGCTTCTTAAATCGTACGCACGACTTGCCCATGTTCAGTCGCTTGCCTGATTTCTGATAGGCGACGCGGAATTTTTTTCCGCTACTGGATCGCCGTAAATGTTCATGAGATACACCGCCATATGATTCTTCTGCGAGGCAAGGGCAACGTAGGGCAAGGGTGTTTTCTTATCCTTCAAATAACCATCCGGGTAGAGCTTGAGCGGCACAACATACCCGATCATGCCGTATTGCATCATTTCCTGGTAGCCTTTGGGCAGGTTTTTAAGAATCACCTTGCGAACGGTTTCAATGGCTGTCCGGCGATCACGAGGAAGTTCTTCGAGATATATCTGTACTGTTTTTGCTTGGCTCCGCATGGGTTGATTTTATTCCTTTTCTTCCCGGATTTTCACAAGATTCACCCCACGAAATCCAATTTCGTTCCGCAAGTAGCGCTCCCACCTCTTCTTGGTTTTTAGATTTACGGCCTGATTCGGCTATTTTTCGAGATCACGAATGAAGTTTGTCCTATCCTTCTTTTTCATCGCATTTCCTTTACAAAACTAAAACGCTTATTCTTTGTCGTCATAAAGAAAATACAGCATCGCCATGCATCCCAGGGTGAATGGCGGAGAGGGTGGGATTCGAACCCACGATCCCGCTTTTAACGAGATAACGGTTTAGCAAACCGCCGCCTTCAGCCTCTCGGCCACCTCTCCTTAAGCGGGCGCAGTTTTTCCTGTTCTGGGGATAATAGCAGTCCTCACCGGATTTGGCCAACTCTTGATGAGACTGCCTTTACCTTGTTCCGAAACCGAACCGGCCCGAGGATTTTCTCTCGTTGAGTATCCATCCACCACCGACTCCTCATGATAAAATGGAAGGTGTTTTTCTTCAGGAGGCTTAAAAATGGGATTTGAATCGCGCGTGGCGATCATAACGGGTGGAGGGTCCGGAATCGGCGCAGCCTGCTCAAGGCTCTTCGCCGAACGTGGCGCTCAGGTGGCCGTAGTGGACATCAATGAAAAAGCCGCCGGGGCCGTTGCCGCAGAAATTACCCAACAGGGCGGGAAAGCTCAAGCCTTCCCGGCGGATGTGTCCTCCCTGAAAGAAGTGCAAAAGACCATTCGGAGGGTTGTGGAGGCTTTTGGAGGCGTCCACATTTTGGTCAACAACGCGGGTATTCAGCGCTACGGCACGGTGGAAACCACTTCTGAAGATGTCTGGGACGAAGTGATGCGGGTGAATCTGACCAGCATGTTCCTTATGTCGAAGTACGCGGTGCCGGAGATGGCTCAGAGGGGCGCTGGGGCCATTGTCAACGTGGGCTCGGTCCAGTCATTCGGCGCGGTCGCCAACTCGGTTGCCTACGTAGTGAGCAAGCACGGAATCCTGGGACTGACGCGGTCACTCGCCGTGGACCACGCCAAGCAGAACATCCGCGCCAACTGCATTTGTCCCGGAGCCATTGACACTCCTATGCTCCGGTTTGCCGCTTCGCAGGGCACAAGCCCCGAGCAGGTAATCGAAACCTGCCGGCAGATGCATGCCCTGGGACGTGTGGGCCAGCCGGAGGAAGTTGCCCGCGTCATTGCCTTCCTGGCTAGTGACGAAGCTTCTTTTGTCACGGGCGCGGCTTTCTTCGTCGAAGGTGGAATGATGGCGCCCGTGGGCGGGATGGCCGCTCAAGAGTCAGGACCCAGCGGCTCGAAGTAACCCTGACAATCCGATCTGGGTTCGCACTCCGCACCCGTATCCAATCCAATTCGCTGAAAATCACCGTGGCTTCCAGCCCGCATTTCTCCCCAGGGGAAGGGAGAAGACGAAAGCCCCCCCGGTTGCGATTCTTTTAGTAGAACAGGTACTTGCGCCATTTGTGTTCAGACTGGCCCATCAGACGGATCAGTTGCCGGCTGGTATGGAGGGTGAAAGGACGCGGAGGGCGCAGGGGCCGAAGACCGGCTTCTTCCGGGAGACGATTGCCCTTTCGGTTGTTGCAGGCATGGCAACAGCTAACCAGGTTATCCCAGTCGGTATGGCCACCGCGGGAGCGGGGAATGACGTGGTCCAGGGTCAATTCGGAGGGCGGGAACACGTTGCCGCAAAACTGGCAAGTATTCCGGTCTCTCATCAGGATATTCTTGCGGGAAAGGGAGCGAGCCCGATGGTGAATCCGGCGGAACTCCATAAGCCGAATCACACTCGGGATTCGGATCTGCCAGGAAGCAGAATGAAGGAAGCTGCCGTTTTCTTCCTCCGCCATGGCAATCCCCTTCAAGATCAACACGATTGCGCGCCTTGCCGCGGTAATGTTGATGGGTTCGTAGGTGGCGTTGAGCACCAGCACCGGAAGGCGAAGCAAATTGGCGGCCATGATAGTCCTGCCTCCTGTTTTTTCAGGACCCAAGTTGCCTTAATTATGCCCGTAGGTCGCCAGCCACGTCAACCAGCCACACGGGCCGCAGCAGGACCTCTTTTTCACTTATAAATCGGGCGTTCGCTGCGGCACCCTGCCGTCCATGGCAAGAGCCGAGAGGAGGGGCTCAGAGCGAGCCAGCGTGAGCACATAGACCTTTTTCACCCCGGCTCGCTTTAAGCGCAACGCACAGGCATCCGCCGTAGCTCCCGTGGTGATAACGTCATCGACCAACAGGACGGACAAGCCCCGAAGGGCGCTCCCCTGAACCGCAAAGGCTTCCCGAACATTTTTCCGGCGCGCCGAGGAACTGAGGCCGGTTTGAGGCGGGGTCGGCTGAACTCGCCGCAGGCTTCGACGATCCACCGGAATGCCGAGCCGGCCGGCCAATCCCCGGGCCAAAGTTTCCGCCTGATTGAATCCTCTCTCGCGTTGCCGCAGAGGATGCAGAGGAACGGGAACAATTCGTTCGCACTTGCGGAATTCCTCCCACGAGCCGACGACCTCTGCCAACTTCTGGCCCAACCGATATCCTAAACGCTCCTGTCGAGTGAATTTGACGAGAAGAACCTGTCGCCGCAAGCTCATTTGATAAAGCCCGAAGTACCTGGCCTTTTCAAAGTGGAACAAACCCCGCCGGCAAAACCCACACAAAGGCCTAACGCCCGAGAGAGGTATGGAAGAGAGAAAAGGACGTCCACAGTCCCTACACATTGGACCCTCGTAGCGCGCCAACGAGTTCCAGCAATTCTGACAGACCGGCAAACGCCCGAGGACCAACATAGGCTCGGAGCAAATCGGACACACCCCCGGAAAGAGAGCTGCGCAGAGACTTTCGGCTGCGTCCTTAAAGAGATCGATAAGAGGGGAGAGGGGTCGTGCGAAAGGGTAGGATCGGCTCCGGGCCCGGGTTAAAGGAGGCCCTGCTCCTGTTTCTCCTGGCAGGCGATACAGTGGCGTGCCCATGGAACAGCCTCCAGGCGTTTCTGCTGAACTTCCTCTTCACAGGCGACACAGAGGCCGTAGGTCTGTTCGCCGATGCGCTGCAGAGCCTCCTCCACCAACTGCAACAACCGCCGGTGGTCGTCGCTCTGGTGGAACAGGAACTCTTTGGTATAGGAGTTGGCGGCCTTGTCGGCAATATCCTGAGTCACTTCCTCGTCGGCTTCGCGACCGTCCTGCTCGCTCTTGAAAACCAGCCGCTGCAATTCCTCCTGCTTCGTCAAAAGGTGTTTCCTGAAATCTTCGACGCGCTTTTTGTCCATGAAATCCCGTTCCCAAAGCTGCGTTTATCCAAGTTCAATGGTAAGGGAGGGGTCCGGCGGAGTCAAGGGTCTGTAGTTGTCATGCGGCTTATCCTTTGACTTTGCTGCCTATCTTTCCTACGCTTATTGTACTGGCCGTACAGCACTTTTGAAAACAAGTCGGCGAAACCTGCCGAATGTTCGTTACGTGGGGTATCGATGAGTAGCTTGGAATCAAAGATTATTTCGAGGGAAGCTCAGCTCGGAGTCGTCGGGTTGGGCTACGTGGGACTGCCACTGGCTCTGGAATTCGCGCGTGCCGGGTTCAGGGTACACGGCATCGAGATTGACTCACGGAGAGTGGAGAAGATCGAGAGCGGCGTTTCCTACCTGGCTGATGTCGCACACGAGGATCTACGGAAGGCGGTCGAGTCCGGCCGTCTGCAAGCCCACAGCGACTACAGCGTGGTCGCAGAGATGGACTGCATCAGCATTTGCGTACCCACTCCGCTGCGAAAGACAAAAGACCCGGATATAAGCTATATCATGGCGGCATCCAAGAGTATCCGTGCCCACATATACCCGGACATGCTGATCGTCTTGGAGAGCACGACCTACCCCGGAGGCACTGAGGAACTTCTGGTCAATGACCTCCAGGGAGATAATCTTGAAGTAGGAAAAGACGTTTTTGTTGCCTTTTCACCGGAACGTCGCGATCCGGGTAACACCACCTACAAAACCCATAACACTCCCAAGGTGGTCGGAGGAGTCACCCGGCGTTGTACGCAGATGGCCAAGCTTCTCTATCAGCAGTCCGTTGAGCAGGTAGTCGCCGTCTCGTCGTCGGCTACCGCCGAGATGGTAAAGCTTCTCGAGAACACCTTCCGTGCCGTTAACATCGGCCTGGTGAATGAGATCGCCATCATGTGCGACAAGCTGGATGTTTCGGTGTGGGAGGTGATCGAGGCGGCAGCCACAAAACCGTTCGGATTCATGCCGTTTTTTCCTGGACCGGGGCTCGGAGGCCACTGCATCCCGATCGATCCTCTTTATCTTTCGTGGAAACTGAAGATGCTGAACTACAACGCTCGTTTCATTGAGCTGGCAAGTGAAGTCAACGCTCAGATGCCCGAGTACTGCGTCCAACGAATCACCAAGGCTCTCAACCAGAAATGCAAGTGCGTCAACGGAGCCCGGATTCTTTTTCTTGGAGTGGCCTACAAGAAAGACACCAGCGACACACGTGAATCTCCTGCTCTGGACATGATTCGACTGCTGGAGGAGGACGGTGCCCACATCGAATACTCGGACCCGTTTGTTCCGGAACTGGCTCTGGAGGCCGGCACTCGGAAATCCGTTGAAGTCAACCCGGACACTTTGAGGACCTACGATATCGTGGTATTGGTGACCGACCACTCCTGCCTTGACTACCCCATGATTCAAGAGCACTCTCCGCTGGTCTTCGACACCCGCAACGCTCTCGGGAGAAATTCCGCCAACGTCTTACGGCTGTAAATCCCGTCGGCAGGCGCTGCGGGAATCGGCGGAGTCCGTACCCACGGAAGGGCCGTTCCCTAATCTTGCTGCGACCCAGCATATAGCCTTGGAGCCGGCGAAACCCAGTGGGCCCAGCCAGCCATCCAGCCGGGTAGCGGAGCCTGCCCTGCCCTTCAACAGATCTGGCGCCACGAGAAAGATACTCCCCTCAACCCGTCGCAGCACCTCCACGCTGACGCCAGGCCGCCAGTAAATCGGACCGTATGCAAGAAATACGGCGGGCAACCAGCACGCTATCTTATTCCTGCCTATCGCCTGAAGATGGGCGGACAAGCGTATGGGTTCACAGACCTGCTCATGACGTACTTGACACGCAGAGTTCCTTCAGCGCTGCGGCCAAATCATCCGCTTCCCGAGTATGCAAATAGACATGCGGAGGCAGCCCGGCCATGTGTGCGCGCCAACGGAACCAGTCGTCGGCAGTGATGGCGCTAATCTCTTTCGCGGCATCCTCTGGCCGCCTTGCACCGATGATGAAGCCGATCTGGTGTCTCTCTACTTCCACGGCGTCTCCCGTGCCGGCTCGAACGATCAGGGGTTTGCGAAAGAAGCAAGACTCGTAGTATCGAGTGGACTGGGACCAGCCGTGGGGGATTACCGCAGGGTAGCAAACTAGTATCATGTCCACATTCCCATACAATTCCGGCAGATCCTCGGGATGCCGATATTGGCCCCTGTATTCGATGCCCGGGTTTCTCTCCAGAAAACGGTCGAAGTCGTGGATCTTCGGTACGCCCGCGACGACGACTTTGAATCTCCCGTTCGATAACCCGATCAAGCACTCAAGAAAATCGAGAGACCATTGATCCCGTAGCCTTGAGAAGTAACCGATTCTCAGAGGTCGGTCGAGAAACGGACCCCCCCCCCCCCCGCGCGCGGCCGGTGATTCATCTCCTCTACCCTCCACGGCACGGAAAGATTCGACCTTGTTTTCGATAACAAGACTGCGCGTGCTCGTCTTCAACCAGTCACGAAAATAGCGATAGTATCCGGAGGAAGATACTATTAACAGACGACAACGCTCTACAACGAACTTATCTATTGACCGCACGATTCGACCCTTCAACCCCCGGGCGACCTGAATTTCTCGGATGTCTCTGACCTCGAGTACGATGGGTTTTCCTAAGCTTAATCCTGCTATGAGAGCCGTGAGCGCCAAGTCCGTATTGAACGCGTACACCAGTTGGCTACGTCGTATTGCAGGTCGAAGCTTCGGCATGGACCCAATCAGCGTTAGTATCCGCCTCAGGTAGCGCTCATTCCGGATGAAACCCAAGGTTGCGACCGGGCAATTGGGCAGCCGCCCCGGTGAAAAGTCTCTTCGAAAGGCCATGGCTTCGACTTGATAGCCTTCCCGCTGCAACATGTCGATGCGTGTGGCGTTCGCGGGTTGGGTCAATCGGGGTAATATGCAAAGGATTTTCGCAGGCGCCATGTTCAGAATGTAGTCCCAAGAAAGGTCAGTTTATCCGGCCTCTGTTGAACCTGGAGGCCCCTATGCAGCAAGGCCCTCGAAGGCTCTGGCTCCTAACCAAAACGCTTCCCCACAGTACGGTTCATCAAGAATCGCCCCTCATTCCACAGGTACGCAATGTCACCCGGTTTCAGCAAGCAGGTAGAGAGCAAGCCCACCCGACTGATGCGGAGGTAACCCATGAGCAGAAAGGTGCTGCGGACGAACAGACCCGTGGTCATCCCCCAGGCGGCTGCCTCGATGCCAACCGCCGGATAGAGGGCAAAGAACGCGACAACATTGGCGCTCATCCCCAGGACACTGGCCCACGAGCACAGTTCCGGGCGGTTAATGCCGCGAAAGTAGGACATGAACATGTCCGCACCGGAGTAGGCAAAAACCCCGAGCGCCATGATCCAGATGAGCGGAACTATGGGCAGGAAAGCCTCCGAAAGCAGGAGCCGAATCAGCGGTGTGCTGACTACCAGCAACGCGGCCAGCACGACTCCAGTGGTCCACCAGGCAACGCGAGCACAAAATGCGGTCAGTTCAGGCCGACCCGCCTGGTCGGCGGCGACGCGGGGCTGGAGCGCCATGGATATTGAGAACGGAACGATAAACACACGCGTCATCATCGCACTTCCGGCGCTGAAAAGTCCAATATCGGCCCGAGAAGCGGTGATTGCCAACAACAGACTGCCAAGTCGATCTTGGAGCACGGCACCGACTTGGGCAATATGATGCCGTACTCCGTAGCCCAGGGCGCGTGTCAATCCGGAACGGGTGGGCATTTGCCACACGAGTCCACAGTGTCTCCTGAGGTCCAGGATACAGGCTACGATCAGGGCAAGGTTACCGAAGGCGATGGCAAGAATCGCTCCCCTTACGCCAAGGCCAAGGCCCCAAACAAGACTGACAAGTACAAGGATTCCCACGATGGATCGCAGGGATGAAAAGATCGCCATCCTGGCAAATCGCCTCAGCCCGCGGAGCTGCAATGACATTGCCGTTGAGAATGACGTGAGAGGAATTAAAGCGAGGGCCCAAAAAAGAGACGGGGAGCTTGCTTTCTCCAAGAAGGCCAGCTCGCCGTGAATGAACGGTATTGCCAAAGCGATCGCCAAGCCACTTCCGGCCAGCGAGATCGTCAAGGCGACCGACACACCCTGGGAAAGGCTCATCTGTTGCGCCATAACGAAATACTGAGACCCACGGCCGGCACCAGGGGTAAAGAGGATGCCCAGCAGCAATCCGAACAAAACACAGATTGCGTAGTCCCCCCGGCCTTCGGGAAGAAGAGTGTAGGACAGCAGGCTCTGGTACAGGACACCGGTAACCAGAAGCACGATCCGAGTGCCCAGGATGATTACGAATTCGTGGCTGCCAGCCGCATTCGCGTTTCGGGAGGCTTTTTTCGCCATGGGAGTTTTTGCCGTTTTGGTGGTCGGAGCGTTCGGAAAACAGCCTCCCTCACTCCAAAAACGAAGCCGCAAGTATTTCCTCAGATCAGGTCAGTCTATCTTCACGATCACGAAAGGAGGTTCCGTGTACGGTATTGACGGAACGAGTACAAAGGATTGACGGAGCCAGGCAATCAGTCATAGCATAGTATAGAATGGCCCGAGGGTGAAATCTGCAAGCCAAACCAAAGATGTGAACCCGCCAAAACCGTAGGAAAGTTACCGAGGGTCAGTCGAGTTGACACAACGCTTGTTCGATTGGGTGCTGGCCGCGTGCCTTTTGGTTCTCTCTTGCCCGCTGCTTCTGGCTGCCGCTTTTGGCATTGCACTGGCGAGTCCCGGACCCATTCTCTACCGGGCGTCGCGGGTGGGATTGAACGGACGGGTGTTCACCTTATTCAAATTGCGCACCATGCACGTGAACCAGGCGGAAAACGCCAGCGTCATTACCGCCAAGCAAGACGCTCGGGTTTTTCCCCTGGGGCGCTGGCTGCGTCGTCTCAAGATCGACGAATTACCGCAGTTGCTCAACGTGCTCAGAGGCGACATGTGCATTGTCGGCCCCAGGCCGGAAAATCCCGAGATCGTACGTCGATACTATACGCCTCTCCACCGGGAAACCCTCCGGGTTCCGCCTGGACTGACCAGCCCCGGAAGCCTGTTTTATCTTTGCCACGGCGAAGACATGCTCGATACGGACGACCCGGAAAAGGTGTACCTGGACCGAATCCTGCCCGTGAAACTGGCTCTCGATATCGTCTATGTTCGGGAAGCATCCCCGTGGGACGATCTGCGGATCATCCTGCGCACAGTGGGTGCCATACTGCACATCGGGCGATCGAGATTCGATCCGCCTGACCTTGACAAGGCCCGGGCCTTTGTCCAACCGGTGGCCGTGACCTCCGACAGCCCTCCCACGCCGTGTGGGACCTGAAACGAGTCGCGCTTTCATATCGCCGGGTCAACTCGGAGGCTTGAATACGACTCGGAGGCCCTTGTCCGCCGGTGAATCCTGGTCTCGGACGGGGATTTGAGAACCTGCTTCGTGCTGACAGTTACATGCTTGCAAGCCACGTTACCTTTCATTCCATGCTGCCGGCGGAGGGACGGCGTCGATGTAAGCTTATCGGCGGATCAGCGGCTAACCCGCTCTGTCTGAACTATGTCTCTGTCACTTAAGGCGCGTTTCGACTGGGTAATCGGTGCCCGTGTAGCTGCGGACATCATCCTGGTCAGTCTAGCCTACGCGGCCGGGCTGGGTGCCCGTTTTTCCCTACGCATGTGGAGTCGTTTAGACCCCCATCCCATCGAGTATAAATCCATTTTGCAGCGCTATATCGAAGTCTATTTCTCGACTTGGTGGGTATTGGCCGGGGTCTGTCTGATTGTATTCGCACTCAGCGGATTCTACACTTACGGTAGAAGCTACGGGAGCCGGTACAAGACCCTGATCATTGTCAAGGCCGTAAGCTTAGGCTATCTCATATCCGGAGTGGTGCTGTACATTCTGATGGACCAAGGGGTCAGGGAGGTCTTGGGAATCACGGACAGGAACGTACCCCGGGGGGCCTTTTTCTTGTCCTGGTTGAGCACTCTCCTCCTGGTGACCGGTTCGCGGTTCTGGTCGGCCATTTGGCGGAAGGTCCTCCAGCGGGAGCGCCAACAGTCGGTTTATCGAAACAGGCAAGAACCGGAAAACATTCTGGTCATTGGGGGGGCGGGGTATATCGGCTCCGCTTTACTGCCCCGCCTGCTCGACCGAAACTACAAGGTGCGTTTGCTGGACATTCTGTTGTTTGGGGAAGATCCCATTGCGGACCTGTTGGGCCACCCAAACCTGGAACTGATCCGACAGGATTTTCGGCGGATCGACCGAGTCGCGGAGGCAATGCAAGGGATGGATACAGTGGTCCATCTGGGCGGCATTGTGGGCGATCCGGCCTGTGACCTGAACGAGAACCTGACTATCGATATCAATTTGATAGCCACTCGCATGATCGCCGAGCTCGCCCACAACAAAGGCATAGAGCGCTTTGTTTTTGCTTCGACTTGTTCCGTGTACGGCGAAAGCAACGAGATTCTGGACGAGCACTCGCGGACCAAGCCTGTTTCCCTGTACGGGCGCACTAAGCTGGCCGCCGAGCAGATGCTCCTGGGAATGACCTCCCCTGGGTTCGGCCCCATTATTCTGCGTTTTGGGACTGCTTATGGATTGTCGGGCCGGTTGCGGTTCGACCTGGTGGTGAACCTATTGGTTGCGAAAGCCTTGAAAGAGGGTGAGATCACAATAATTGGTGGGAACCAGTGGCGCCCATTCATTCATGTGAAAGACGCAGCCCGGGCTATCCATCAAGTCATAGAAGCGCCGTCTGCGGTGGTGAAGGGAGAGATATTCAACGTCGGCTCCAACGACCAGAACTATCAGATTGACACTATTGGAGAGATCGTCCAGCGAGTGGTCTCTACAGCCACGGTGGTCCACAAAGGAGATGATACGGGCCAGCGCAACTACCGGGTTAACTTCGACAAGATCCACAACCTGCTCAGATTCACTCCTGAATGGACTGTAGAAAGAGGCATGCGTCAGGTCGTGGAGTCGTTCGAGAACGGGCGGATTCGGGACTACCGGGACAAGGCCTATAGCAATTCCACGCATTTGACGGATGAAGGCACTTCCCAGCTAGTAGAATACGCCCAGAATTGGGTCAGCGATTATGTGCAGGGTGCCTCGAAACAAAACCGCCGTTGACCATCTTGGGCGGAAGTCCAGTCCTTGCGGGAAGCGAATGAATAGGCAGCATGGAATAGATCTCTGGAGGGAACAAGTCAATTGGACACCCGAGACCCGCCGAAACCAGTTCATGACTTAGGAGCTTAAGACTTGCGCAGCAACTTCCTGCCCTTTGCGGCACCTCTCATTGGGGACGACGATGTTGCCGAGGTGGTGGACACCCTGCGATCGAATTGGCTCACCACCGGGCCGAAGGTTCGGCGGTTCGAGGAACAGTTCATGGCTGCCGTGGACGCCCCGGCGGCACTGGCTCTCAATTCCTGCACGTCGGCCCTTCACATGGCGCTCAAGGTTCTCGGTGTTGGCCCCGGCGATGCCGTGATCACGACCCCTTTGACATTCTGCTCTGGAGTCAACGTCATCGAACACGTCGGCGCCCTGCCAATCCTCGTCGATGTGCAGCCCGACACGCTGAACATCGATCCCGAGCGTATCAGAGAAGTACTCGAAACATGGGACAAGAACGGGACAGGAATCCAAATCAGAGCCGTGATACCGGTCCACCTCTACGGTCACCCTTGTGACTTGGACCCAATAGTCGAGACCGCTCGGGAACACGACTTGGCCATTATCGATGATGCAGCCCATGCCCTGCCTGCCCGTTACAAAGGCCGTCCCATAGGCTCATATGCCGCTTCGTGCCCGGTTCCCATTCTGACCTGCTTTTCGTTTTACGCCATCAAGAATATGACCACGGCGGAGGGCGGCATGTTGGTGGGGAATACTGACCTAATCGACGATGCGAGATTGTGGAGCCTGCACGGGATGAGTCGGGATGCCTTAAAACGGTATCAGGCGGAGGGGCCGTGGTATTACGAAGTGGTCCATCCCGGGTTCAAGTACAATATGACGGACATCCAAGCCGCCCTGGGCCTCCACCAGCTAGCTCAATTGCCGGCTTTCCACACACGAAGACAAGAAATCGCCAAGCGGTACACGCAGGCCTTTTCCCGGGTGGAGGCCCTGCAGGTTCCCAAAGAGGAGGGGCAAGTTGACCACGCCTGGCACCTTTATGTCATCCGGCTGCAACTGGACCGGCTCGATATTGACCGGGCCGGCTTTATCGAGGCGCTGAGGCAACGCAACATCGGTACGAGCGTACACTTCATCCCTATTCACTTGCACGAGTATTACCGAAGGCAATACGGATACCGGCCCGAGGATTTTCGTATTTCATACCAGGAGTACCAGCGCATCGTATCATTGCCGCTTTACCCCAAGATGAGCGACCAGGACGTGGAAGATGTGATTGCAGCGGTGTGCGAACTGGTGAAGCAGCATCGAAGGGGCATCGGGTGATGCGTTGAACCCAGCCCGCCCCGAACTGACTCCAGTGTGGGTGCCGGATGAGGAGCGGTTATGTCCCAGGAATATCGTGCGAGGGGAGACGGCCTCTTCCGGCGGCGGGACCCATCCGTGGGGCGTGACCGCCCCGCCTACGACTATCTGCTCCTGGCCGGTCCCGGCCGTTCGGGCAGCACGTTCCTGTACCAGATCCTGAACGGACACGCCACGTTCGTGGCGCCGGTCATCAAGGAAGGCTACCTGTACCGCTCGCCGGCGCGGTTCGAAAGAGCGGTGCGGAGGCTGCGCCGCGCGGCCCAGTCTCCAACCGTTCTGCTCGACGCGGCCAACCTCGCTTGGCGCGACCCGCGACTGGCCGGCGGCCTGGAGGTGCTGAGGAGCCGCGGCTATGCAACCTTGGTCGTCGTCCTGCTCCGCGACCACCGCGAGCAGGCGGTTTCGACGATGACGTTCCGGCGCAGCCGCGGCGAGTGGACGGCGCTGCTTGGCCGCCGGGTGCTGGAGAGAGCCGTCGTCCGCGACAGCCTGACGGCGTCGGACTTGTCGCGGCTCTTCGGGCTCGGCGCCGACGTGCTGACCATCGGTTTTTCGGCCCTCACCGCGGATACCGCCCGCGTCCTCGACGTCCTGGCTGACCTGTGCGGCGTCGCAAAGTTCGAGAACACGCGCTACCGGCGCGTCAACGAGTCGGTCGGCGCGCGCAACCTTCTGTTGTCCGCGTCGGGAAAGCTGGCGGCCGTGGCCCTGCGCCGCGCCGGCTGCCTCGGTCTGCTGCAGCGGCTCAAGGACAGTACGCGCGTGCGGCGCATCTTCTTCCGGCCCTTAGTCGGCCGGCGAACACGCCTCGGGGCCGAGGCCGAAACGGTTCTCGCGCGTCGCTTCGAGGCCTGCAAGCGAGCCGTGGACGGGGCTGGTGAGCGACTCACGGACGGTGTCTGGCTTCGGCGCGCCGCGGCCGGACCGCCCAGCGGAAACGTGGATCGAATCCAAGACGTTCCGGCCAATCAGCTTTTGGTGGTTCAGGAAGGGAAAACCCGGACAAAGCCCGAAATTCCTGCTCCGGACAAAGATATCTCAATTCGGGGACTGGAAAATTAAAATAGGGCGGAATTTCCTAGTTTAAGGTCTGAAACTATAACCTATAGTAACGAAGTGAGCATGGGTAGCCCATTGACAAGTGTTCTAGCTCGGCTTTCGTAGTACCATCCCGACTGCGACCCGCTTGATGATGAAACCATAGCAGGCAGAGTCAACAATGGTCCGCTCAACAATTTCCCACTTTTCCTGCACCATCTCGTTGAGTTGCTTAGCGGTGTAGAACGATACGACCGGCTGGCCGAGGTTAGCCCAATGGCGACCGAACTCCAGCCGGCCACTGAAGAAGCGGCCAAACAGTTTTTTGACGTAGAAGATCACGGGCAGAAGAAACGCCGGGCTGAATGTCGGCTCGAAGACGATCAGATGTCCCCCGGGCTTCAGTAACGTCATCGCGTTCCGCAGGCCGCGCTGGGCGGCACGGTACGAGTCGGCGCGAGTTGGGCCGATCAGGTGGTGGAGCACCGCGCCGAGAACGCAGAAATCGTAGGTGCCCGCGTACTCCGTGACCAGGCGGCTATCGAGGATTGATCCCGAAATCGTCTTGCACCTGACGGCCGCTTCGGCCTTGCGCAGATAGTTCTCGCTGATGTCCATGCCCGTCAGATCGGTCAGTGGCGTCCGTTGCTGGATGAGCGATAGGATGGTTCCGTCTCCACATCCGACGTCAATCAGCTTCGATGCCGAAGTGCCGTTCTCGCGGAGGAAGGAAAGTGCGAACTCGAATCGACGAGGATCGAACGACGGTGTAAAGGTATCGAAATAGGCGTGAGTACTCTGATCTTTCACAACACAAGATGAAATCTGGTAGGCCAGGAAGCTCTTTCAACGGCTCGACGTTCTCCGGCTAAGCGAACGCCTCGGACGGATTCTCGCCCAACTTGGCCTCAATAGCGAGCTCGCAGCATCTTCTTCAGCGCCAGCCGGATCTCGTTCGGCAGCGCGCGTTTCATCGCCCGCGGCAGGCATCGGGCTGCCAGCAGCCCGAATCGGTTGAGCGAGGGATTCTCCAGCGTGTAGAACCGACCGCAGGACGGCGGCAATCCCGCAAACGCGCACAGCTTGCCGGGAGAGTCGCGCTCCACGTCGAACAGCAGCAGGCGCTCCGCCGTAATCTCCCGCTGCACCCGGGCGTGATGCTCTTCCCACTCCGCCACCCGATCCGGCCGCGTCGCGCCGTAACGCCACTCATAGTGCGCCTGGGCCGCACGCCGGCCCAGGCGGCGATCGTTGTGCGCTATCACACTGCGAATCCAGTGCTCGCGGGGCCGCGTGTTCAGGATGAACTTGGCTCTGCCGCCGTAGTGCGACAGCAGGGCCGGGTACTGCTTGAACCCGTCGAAGTAGTCGAAAGGCGCGATGTAGTCCATGTTCGTGAACGCCCGATACGCGCCGTAGCCCTCCAGCGGAGCCAACCCGGCAGCCAAGTTGTCGCGCATCCGCCGCGCTAGGCGGCCCCGGTCGAAGTGAACGCACGGAATGCCGGAGCGGTTGAAGAAGGCGGCGATCGCGGAAGTGCCGCAGCGCTTAAAGCCAATCTGGAAGTACAACGCCCCGCCGTCCGGCTTCATCGCCGGCCCTCCGCCCATGCCCGAAAAAAGCCGACGCCCCACGAGAGGTGCATGACCGCAATCACCACCGGCAGCAGCGCCGCCTCCCATCGCCGCCGGCGAAGCCCGACTGCCGCCGAGCCGGCGAGAAGGAGAAGCGAGTAGCCGGCCGGCGCGATCGCCGCCGCCGGAAGAAGCGTCTCTCCGCCCACCGCCGCCAAAAGAAGCGACGCGAAAAGCGCCGCCAGCAGCAGCGGCGCGGCGTACTGGCGCAAGCGCCACGACGCCGGATGCCGGCGGAGCACCACCCGCCTCCAGAACCCGTAGTCGTGATACTGCCAGGCCAGCGCCCGAAGGCGCGGGCGCGGGCGGTAGCCGGCAAAGAGGTCCGGATCGAACCACACCGTCTCTCCCTGTTCCCGGAGCCGC
This sequence comes from Terriglobia bacterium, assembly GCA_965222885.1. Classification (GTDB taxonomy): domain Bacteria; phylum Acidobacteriota; class Terriglobia; order UBA7540; family JAPUME01. The sequence goes on along the minus strand of OZ244973.1, from coordinate 1,984,636 downwards.
CAGTTCAGTTCATAGTCCTGGTTTCGTTCGAGGGAGCCGTCGAAGCCACCCACTGCCTCCAGCGCGGCGCGCCGGAAGACGCCGAGATACACCGTGTCCACCGGACCTTCCGCGCCGCCGATGCGGTACCGGGCGTCCCCCGCGCCGAGTGGCGAGGTCATCGCCAGGCCCACCGCCCGCTCGAACCAAGTCGCGCCGCGCGGCTGCTGGCGCCCCCCGACCACCGCCGCTCCCGTCCGCCGGAGCGTCCGCACCGCGGCGGCCAGGTAGCCGGGCGGCAGCGTCGTCCGTGCGTCGCAGCGCGCGACGATCGGATGCGTCGAAGCCGCGAGCGCCCGGTTCAGGCCCGAGGAAGTGCTGCCCTCCGGATTGGGGACCACCCTCACCTCCGGAAACCGTCGCTCCACGAGCGCCGTTGTCTGCCGCCCCTCCGAGGCGTCGGCAACCACGATCTCGACCGCCCCGTCGTAGTCCTGCGAGCGCGCCGAGTCGAGCGCCGCCGCCAGCGTCTCCTCGCCACGCGCCGGAATGATAATCGACACCGCCGGTCTCCAGACCGGCACAACGCCCTTTTCTTGGTTCCCTTGGATTCCGGTCGTCATTCTGATAGGGGATTATATACGTGCGTGGGTTCTGTCGCAAATTCTGCCGAGAGCAAGGTGACACTCGCTGTCTGTTTTCCACAGGCCCGTCGCAACCGCTGCGCGATCTCTGCAACTCACTTCGGACCCGCCCGACTGATCCGCAGCTCCCCGATCCGTACTCCCAACCTCCGGGTGTCAGGACTCAGCATTTCTCGTGCCGGCGACCACGCCGGGTCCACCCGCAGATCGATGCGGTGATGTCTGCCCGTCGGAGCCGGCGCAGCCAGTTTCAGTTGGACGTTGACCCAGCGATGGTCGCGCAGTGAAACCCGCCTGACGTGCCGTCCACCCAGCGCGACGTCCACCGTGACGACGCCACGCTCGGGGTCCAGGTGCGTCGCGCGAAGCGGGATGCTGATGCTGCGTGCGTCGGTCGGGACGAAGAACGTGGCACGCGGACCGCTCCAACGAAACCGGCGGCCGCCAGGAGGCTCAATTTCCCAGTTGAACATACCGGACCCCAGCGTGCCGAGCCTGGAGTTCATTTCGTCGGACGTCATCCCGCGCACAGCGGCGTCCACGCGGAAGGGCAACGTTACCACAAGGGCCAGGATGACCGTCCATGCCGCGAAGGCCTGTCGCCGCGCTGGGACCGTCGCCGGCGGTATCTCCCGGTGGGCACGCATCAGGGCGAGGCCGATCACGATCCAAAACGGATAGGCCGTCTCTGCGACCAAGAACGGATGTCCCGTAATGCAGGTCAACAGGAAAGCCGCTGCACCGGCACCAGCCCCGACGAGCAGCGGGTCGGGACGCGCCCGGTTTCGTATGGCTTGCCACACCCGGCGTCCGCAAGCGGCCAGAACCCAGAGGAAGCCGGCCAGTCCGATGGCGCCGAGCTCAGCCGCGATCTGCAGGAAGTTGTTATGCGCATTCTCGCGCGGGGAGAGCCTTCTCCGTTGGCGGCGCGATTTCATTTCCGGTCCCATGAACTGGGCGGACAAACCGTAGTATCGGCCAGCACCGACGCCGAACACCGGCGCGGTGGCCCACATGCGCAGACTGGTCACGACGAAATCTGCCCGGTTGCGGACGGCACGCTCGGTTCTGACGAAAGCGACACTGACGCCGCCGAAAGCGGAGTCCCTCTTGGCTAGGGTGCGTTGCGGATATCCCACGAGCGCCGCGATCGCGACCGTTCCGAAAGCCGTCAGCACGAGGCCCGCCAGGGCCAGCCGACGGCGCCCGATTGGCCGGCGCGTCAGAATCCAGCGCGCCACCGCCGCGAGGGCCACAATCAGGGCCGCGACCAGAGCGACACGCGAGCCGGCAAGCCAGAACGCCGCGCCACAGGCAACGGTCCCGAGCGCGTAGGCTCGAGATCCGGGCCGACCGACGGTCAACCCGAGGCCCACCAACGTTACCATGAGAAAGTACGATCCTGCGGCGTTCAGGTCAGGGATGTGACCGGCAAGCCGGAGGCCGCCCAGATAACTCAGCAGCAGTAGGCCGCCGGTTCAAATCTGGCCTGGGTCCCCATTTAACTTCTTTGTTTTCAGCACCCGTTTACCTTCCCTCTCGTTGCCGAAGGTTGTTAAAGACGGAATCGTAAAGAAACCGTCAGAAAACTGGCCCTAGCCGGCCAGCGGCGTCAAGCAAGTCGCGCCGTGCTCGTTCGCCTGCCGGTCCAGCTTCGCCAGCGCTTCCCGCATCATGTTCAGCTTCGCCTGGCTGTAGCGCTTGAACACCTGAGAATCGCCTTGCCGCAGCATCTGCGTTACGAAATGGTCCGCCACTCCCCCGGCACTCAGCCGGGTCGCAAACGTGTGGCGCAACTCGTATAACGAAAAATGCGGCAGCCCGGCACGCTGGAGTGTCCGGTCCCACAGCTTGCTCACCGGTGCGATGTGCGGCTTGTTTGACCCCGTCTGCGGGCTTGGGAACAAGTAGTCGGAATCGCCGCTCTGCTTCATCTGGGAGGTGAACGCTTCCCGGACTCTGTTTGTCATCGGCATGTCCGCGATGCCGTTCACCGTCTTGGAATCCGGCAGATGCACAACCCCGTTCTCCAGATCCACCTGTTGCTTTCGCATCGGGATCAACTCCCGATAGGGCCGCAGCCCCATCTCCACCATGATCACGATGATGTTGCGCAAGTACACCGGGGCGCAGGCTTCCAGCCGGGCCTGCTCCGAGGCACTCAGATAGTGCGGTTTGCGCGTCGTGCCCGCCAACGGGACCGGAAACTCCACCCCATTGCACGGATTGACTGCCAGCCGCCCCTTCTTCACCGCCACGTTCAGGATGCGTCGCAGGATGCGGAACTCCTGATGCACGGTGGCCGGTTTGAGCTTACCGCGCAACTGCAGCCCCATCTTGGTGTGCACCCGTTTACCGGTATTCAGTCTGCTCATCAAGTACGATTCGATCTCCTCCGGCGTGATGTCCGCGAGTCGGTTTGCGCCGAACCGAGGTCTGAGGAGCTTCAGCGCACTGAGGTTTTGCCGATGGGTGTTCTCGCTCCGAAAGGGCGGTTGGGAGCGGTTCGCAAGGAACCAGTCCGCCCACTGGTTGAAGCTGATCCCACCGTCCGGCGCGGCGCTCGGCGGCAGCCCTTCATCGCGAGCCACCAACCGCTTGCGCATCACCTTCTCGGCTTCGCCTCTTTCCCTCTCGCCTGTCGACTCCTGTCTGAACTTTCCGTCGTGGTCCCGATAGCTCATCCACCAGACGCGTGAATCGCGCCGGGAGTACAAACTACCGGCGGTATTTCTGGGTCTACCTGTCTTGTTCATCGATTCCTCCATTGACATGAAATTGTTGACGCCACTCGACCAGTTCCGACAATCGGAAGCGGATCGAGCGGCCCATCATGCGGTAATGGGGAATCTGCTTTCGCTCCACATAAGCATACACCAGCGAAGGGCTGAGGCCCAAGAAGCGGGCGGCGATGGTCACGCCGTAGTCGGACAGGATTACTTGCCACAACGGCGCGAGATACTTGAGCAGGGAGCCGAGGAACCGAGGTGCCAATCCCGCCCCGGAGGTGTGCATGGAAGTGTGGAATTGGGATGCCTTTTGGAACGAATTTGCCCCACCTGTTTTGGTGGCAACAGTGGTTCTATGGTGTCTCGGCATGGTAGCTAAATGGGCTTACAGTCGTAACCGGGGGGTTATCTTATGGAGCGTTCTGTGGCTCATAGTGGCCACGTTTCTCGGCTTTGTATTTATGACGCTGCAACCAAGCAGACCTGTTGAAGTTGTTTTGGATAGTGGGGCGGAGGCGCGCCCATATTTCACCAAATCTCAGTCATCAATCAACACCATTTCAATCGATAGCGGCCCAAGAACTCTTTTCACAACTCTTTCAGTGTCGGTCCAAAACAACAATAAACCAGCCAGAAACGTCATTAGCCAACTGATGTTATTAGATGGAAGTTTGGACCCAACAATTGAGCCATTGCGGACGCGGCGGGTTGAAAATGCTAACGATATCGGCCGTTTTCAGGTCTTGAGTCAGCACACTCCGGTAACAGTCAGGTCAAATACTCGGGCAGCCTTTGTTGTGTTTGAAATTCGGTACGCAGACGCTTTAACTGATGAAACTTATTCCCAAATCTGGTTTATGAAATTCCCAGGAGCGTTTCAGGATGGAACGTTCATACAACAACTCTTTGAAGCCAGTTACGATGAGCGAACGAGGATAGAGTCCTACATAGAACAGCGAAACATCCCGATGTTGGCAGTTCTAGGAGGTTAGCTCCCTATATTCCAAGTGCCTGCTTATAACAAGCCTTCTGAGCGTGTCTCGAAACAGGCAAGGGTTCTTTTCGGTTATTGTAGCGAAACTCAAACTCATCGAGGTATCGGTCCAGATGCTTGTGCGACACCTGATGGAACGATCCGACTACGGCCCGCTTAAACAGGCCGAATGCACCTTCGATACTGTTGGTGTGTACGTCGCCTCGTACATACTCCTTTGCGGAGTGGTTGACCGACTGGTGCAAGCCCATATCACCTAGATTATGTCGTCAAGACCCCTAGAGGAATGGTGAATCCTCGATATCGTACTTGGCCAGCTTACCGGCAATCGCCCGCCAAATTAAGCGCCAGCAGTTCCCGCAGCGCATCGTCCTCGGAAATGTCCACAGGCCAACCGTAGGCCGCCGCAACAGCGGCGTCAAGGTCGTGTGCGGGTTCAGTACATATGAGACTGGGTCAGGTGGCCTTCCATGTGGCAAAGGTACTCCATGGGCGTCCTCATGTCCAGGGTTCGGTGAGGTCGGAGGTGGTTGTAGAAGTGTTGGTATTCGGTGAGGGCAGCGCCGGCTGCGGCGACGGTGAGTTCGCCGGTGTAGAGGTTCCAGAACTCGACGCGGGCGCTGTCGTTGGCTCGTTCGACGCAGCCATTGAACTGCGGTCGTCGAGGAGGCAGGACAAACTGGGGGATGTCGAGTTGCTGGCAAGCTTGCTCGAACTCGGCCCTGAACTCGGAGCCGCCGTCGACCTGGACGGAATGGAGGGGGAAGGGCAGGTCCTCGATCACGGCCTGCAGGAAACGTTGGGCGTTACGGGCGGTGGCGCGGGAGTAGACACGGGTCACCATGTGCTTGCCGACCGGAGAGACGGCCCGGAACTCCTTGAGATGGGTGCCGTCGAGGGACACCGACAGGTGATCGATCTGGACGAGTTGGCCGGGTTGGGTGGCCCGGGTGCCGTAGCACCAGCGTTGGGCGTGGCCCTGGTGGAAGGAGCGGCGCTTTTTCAGCTTGACGCGCCCCCGGCAGAAAGCGCAGGGGCGGATACGACCGAGCCGCACCCCTTTGGCGAGGATGCGGCCAACGGTGGATTCACTGAGATGAATGCCCTGGCGGGCGAGCAGAACCCGTAGAGGTCGCTTGCCCATGAAGGGATAGTGGCGCCGCAAGGTCCAGACTTGGCGCTGCTGGGCTGGCGTCCATTGCCGGGATCGGGTGCGTTGCGGACGCCGGCTGAGGGCTGCCAAGCCGTGCGGGCCACGATTCCGGTAGCGCGCTGCCCAGCGGAAGTAGGTGGCTCTCGACCAGCCGATGGCACGCAGGGCGGTCTGCTGGGAGCAACCCTCGGCCCGCAGGTCTCGGTAGGTTTCCAGTTTGTGCCGTCTTTTGACCGCCGCGGCGGGCAGCGTATCATCGACTTTGAAACGGCGGTAAGAGGGGATGCGTAGAGATTGGATCTGCATGGTTCAGGCTCCTTGGGTTTCTGGGTAGAAACGAAAGGCTACCTGAAGTGGCGCTCCGGTTCATTACGAGGGGGCGGGGCCATTTTGCCGGCGTCGCGTCTCCTGCTCCGGTCGCTCCGCTCCCTCCGCAGGAGACGCGCACACGTCCCTCGGACTTCATCGGGATGGGTCCCATCCGTCGCCCCGGACCAGTCTCACATGTGTCTGAACCCGCACAGGTCGGCGTGTGTATCAGCGAGCCATTGCGGACGGGCGTTGTAGAGGTTGGTCAGTGTGCGTTTCTTGAGTTCCTTCGCCGCCGCCTCGTCACGAGGCACTGGGCGCTTGGGATAGCCGGGAACCGGCTCGTCCACCCATTCCACCCATTCGGGCGGGTTGAGCCAGCGGTCGCGCAGTTCGACCAGCCTTCGCGCGGCCTTTGCGATGGCGACCGCGTGTGGGTCGTCCGCATAGTCGGCGGCGGGAATATCGGGCGACAGCCCTTCGGGAAACGGGAAGGTCTCGAAGGTCGTGGTTGGGGTGTAGCGCGGGCGGTCTTCCAGGCTGGTGCCGAGCCGCAGCGACCAAGCCTCGTGAAACCGGCTGTGCAGGATGCCGAACGTCGTATCGTCATCGCGCGCGATGACGATCAGTTGTTGGTCGGGACAAACGCGGGAATCGCACCATACGAACAAGCGGTGTTTCGCGACCATGGAAGTGGCGATGTAACGTGAGGACTTGCCGATGCGGCACCACATCTCTGGTCTGGGACGTTCGTGCCGCCACCAGAAATCCTTGAGTTTCACAACACGGCTCTTTCGTCGTGCAGGCCGGACGCTTTCCGCGACGTGCGCGAAAGGTGCTTCGTAGAGTGCAGCCTCCGCTTGCGACATGTCCCAACCAAAATCGATAATCCACTTGCCGGAGGGGCGCCGCGTCAGGTCCATTCCATTGACCCACGGCTTTAGCACGTCGGCATTCGATTTGCCGTTTGGGTTTGCGGGAAGGCGAAGCCAACTCCGCGCCAGATCACCGGAAACATCAAAGGGTCCATTTTTTGTGTTCCCTCTGAATGAGACGTTGCGATTGCTTGTTAGCCGAACGGTTTGAACGAAACCGGAGGTCCCTGCTGTGAGATCGGAACTGATTCGCAGTGTTTCCTTTCCATCCAGGAAGCGAACCGCCCCAGCGTCTTCGGGAGCGAAGCAGACCAGCGAGACACGCACGGCGGCACCATCGACCATCCACGGCTCATCCGACCGCGCATCGAAGATGGCCGCTCGCTCTACAATACGGTCAAGCACACGGCGGTTGGCCCCACCTCGAATCGAATTGGTCGCGACAAGACCGGCGCGGGCGATTTTCCCTTCCGCCACCAAATCGCCCGCCTTACTGAACCAGAAGCACACCAAATCCGCGCCGCCCGGAACCCGGCCCTCATACCCCGCCCGCAAGCTCTCCGTATAAGCATTGCCGAGCAGGCTCCGAAATCGCTGAACACCCAGAAACGGCGGATTGCCGATCACGACATCGGCTTCCGGCCAGTCCGGTTCGTCGCCCTCCGGTGTCAGGATCGCGTCGCGGCATTCGATGGTGTCGAGCGGCTTCAGGATCGGATTAGTAGACTCGTTGAATCCGTTGCGCCGCATCCACTGGATTTCGCCGATCCAGACCGAGATGCGGGCCAGTTCCGCCGCATAGGCGTTGATCTCGATCCCCTTGACGTTGGCAGGACCGACCGCAGGAAAAACGCGTTCAAGGCCCAACGCTTCGGCTTCCAACTGTACCCGGTGTTCCAGGTCCTTGAGCGCGTGTAATGCGAGATAGAGGAAGTTGCCCGAGCCGCAGGCTGGATCGAGCACGGTGAAATCCCGAAGCCGCTCAAGGAATCTGAGCAGCAGGCGTTCCGCCTCCTTAAGCCGTTGCGTCTGTGCCGCCTTTGACTTGGCCGCATCCGCGCGTTCCAGAACGGCTGCAATCTCGGTCTTCGCCGTCTCCCATTCCGCAAGCCAGGGACGGACGATCACCGGCTCGACGAGCCGCATGATCTTATCCCGGTCCGTATAATGTGCGCCAAGCTGCGAGCGCTTGTCCGGGTCGAGGCCGCGCTCGAACAGTGTGCCCAGAATCGACGGGTCAATCTCCGACCAATCGAGCGCCGCCGCCTTGCGTGTTGTCCCGATCTCAGCTTTGTCTAAAGGTAAGGTCGTGTCATCGTCGAACAGTCCACCGTTGAACCACTCTACTGCCTCGAACCCGATCCGGCCTCCGGTGGACATTGCCCCGAACAAGCCCCGTGCCATGTCTGTGAAATCATCGGGGCGCGACCAAGCCTGTTCCAGCATCCGGGTGAACATGTTGTTGGGGAGCAGGCCCACGTCCTCGGCGAACATGCAGAACACCAGCCGGTTGACGAAATGCGCCACCGCCTGCGGCTCGTGGCCGCGTTCCCGCAACGATTGCGCCAACGAGGCGAAAGTCGCCGCCGCGCGTTCGGTCAGTGCCTGTCGAGTCTCGCCGGGCTTCAACCGTTCGGGATCGGACATCGCCCATTTGAGATTGTCGCGGGTGGCCGCGTCCACGAGTTCTTCCAACCCGAACTCGTGGGTCCGGCTGACGCTGTTGGTCCAGTTGGTGCGGATGCGGAACCGCGCCATGTCGGAGACGATCAGCAGCGGCGGGTTCTCCAGCGCCAGCGCGTACTGCCGCAACTGTCTGAAGGCCGTGTCGAGGTTCGCGTGTTTGCCCTTGTATTCCCAGGCGAAGTGATGGCGCTTCCACACGTCGGCCCAGCCTTCGCCGCCGGTGTCCTTGCGCGCGCCGCGTTCGAAGCAGTAGCGATCGCCGGTTGGGTCGGCATCGGCCGGCGTCGGCTCGCCTAGCAGCCGGCACAGGTCGATGAAATGTTCCTGCGACGCCGAGCGCTCCTTCAGTTCCGACGCCCGCCACTTGGCGATGAATTCACCCGGCGTCATGGTATCGACCGTATTGGCGCATCGTGATCCGCCATGGATTCCATTGTTGTCTGGTACAAAATATCGGCCTCGTTAGTGGCAGTATTAAAAATAACGTCGGAAGGGTCATATGAAATTGTGCCGTCGTAAGTCGCCTTCCGTCCAACGGGCGAGCTTCGCCATTTTGCGGAGCGTCCCGATGGGGAAAGTCTGGGAATCTTTCGAGAAAGCGACAGGGACAACCCGTCCGTCGGTGTGGGTGAAGATGTGATGGCTTCCTGCGATGCGGTCGAGAATGAATCCGTCTTGAAGGAGGGCTTTAGTGAGTCGGCGGGCGGTTATGCCCCGCTTCAAACGGTGACCACCACTGCGGAAGATTCAATCTCCTGAATCGCAGGAACAGGCAACCCTTTCTCAATCCGCATCTGGACGAGTGTTTGGAGGAGTTCATTGATTCTCTGAACAGCCTCCTTGCGAGTATCGCCCCACGTTACCGCTTCCTCCATATCGGGACAGTACGCTTGGTATGCTTCGCGCCCATCCTCGTGTTTGTCTGGCTCGACAACGACTTTGAAAACGTAGCTGGTCAATGAGTACCTCCTTGCTCAAATGGTAACATTTTAACGGCTCAGTGAGGAACCGGGTCCCCCGCCCCACGATTTCTTTGGACAGTGATTTGAGAAACTACAGAACAGGAGGATCACGATATGTCCAGAGGATCGAAGAGGGAATCTGGGGGCGCGAAGGGAGCCCGTAGGGCGAACGAAGCGGCCCCAGATTCAGCGCGCGGCGGAAAGGGCCGCTGGTCGGCCCGTCGCAAGGTGACCGTGGTGTTGGAGCTGTTGCGGGAACGGATCCGGCACCTGGAGGACGAGAAACCTTTTCTACGGTGGAGGTCGAACCAATGAGCCGGACCCCGTCGCCCTCCACCGGAAAGCCGTACGGTCTGGCCCGTGTCGCGGCGGCCTGGGGCGTGCCCCGGTCCACCAATTATGCGCAGCGGAAGCGACAGAACCATCCGGTCGAGCCGCGCAAGCGCGGGCCGCGAATGCCGTTCACCGATGAGGAACTGACCGCACGGATCCGACAGGAGATCGCCGCGTCGCCGTTTACCGGGGAAGGCCACCGAAAGTTCTGGGCGCGCCTGAGGGTGGCCGGTGTCCGGATCTCCAAGACCCGGGTACTGCGTCTGATGCGGGAGGCCCAGCTGCTGGCGCCCCAGCGCCAGGCCGCTCCCATCGCGAAGAAGGCGCATAACGGAACGATCACCACCGATCGTCCCAACCAGATGTGGGGCATCGATGCCACGACGACCGTCACGCTCGACAACGGCCAGGTCACCGTCTTCGCCGCCGTGGATCACTGTACGGCCGAATGCGTCGGTATTCATGCCGTGAAACACGCGACGCGCTTTGAAGCCCTCGAACCGATCCGTCAAGGTATCCACGAGCACTTCAGCGGCTTCCAGGCCGGTGCCGCCGAGGGACTCCAACTCCGACATGATCACGGCTCCCAGTTCATGAGCGACGACTTCCAGAACGAGATCCGTTTCCTGGGCATCGAGTCGTCGCCGGCCTTCGTCCGCGAACCGGAGGGCAACGGTTGTATCGAACGCTTCTTCAAAACGCTCAAGGAGCAACTCCTCTGGGTCCGCCACTTCCAATCGATCCCGGAACTGGTCGCAGCCCTCGAAGACTTCCGCGCTCTCTACAACCAGTCCTGGTTGATTGAGCGTCTTGGCTTTCTGTCTCCGATTCAGGCGCGAGAACGTCTTGCTCTCGAACCGGCGGCTTGATTATGGTGTGTTCTATCTGTCCAAGAAACCAGGGGCGCTACACAGTGAGGAACCGGGCCAAGCGGTTCGTTCTCGCCCTCGTATGTCGCGGCGTGGCGGTGGAGGACGACCGGGCCATCTTACCCGGTGGAGCAAAGGCGTGCCGAATATCCAACAAAGAGATTTACCGGGCGCTGGGAATTGAGAACGTCCGGCACCGCCGGGATGCGGATGATTCCTTAATGCTCCGGCGGTTGCTCTCGCTCGATTACGTTCTGGAACATCTGGAGCTCCCCTGGCTTCCCACCGAGCAGGAAAAGGTCGCTTTCTTCGATTTGCTTGGCATCGACCGCAGGCGGTTGCCCCGGCGTCTCTATCATGGAGCCAACGGGAATCAAACCCGTTACTTTGCCCTGAAACTGCCCATCGCGGTCGATACCAAAACCGCCACCTTCGCCTACGTCGATCCGGGCAAAGATACCGACACCGAACTGCGCTCCTGGGGCGCTGCTCATAAGTGGCTTTGGAAGGCGTTGCGGGGAAAAGGTCTAGGAGTTCAGGTCGTCGCCATTGGGGCGGACCATAAAGCCACGAGGCGGGCCAAAACGGCGCTGAGGCGGTGGAGCGAAGGAGCGAGTGAGCCGGACGAACAAATAGCGGAAGGTCAGACCCAAGACGACCCGGCTGTGAAGGCGGAAATGCAGTACATCGAGAACGCTATTATCAACCTGGACACAGAGCTTATGGGGAAGTATGGCGGGTTCCAGGGGACCTCAAAACGGTTGATTGAATTAAAAACACTTCCCAGATCGAAGGGCACAACCGGAGTCTCGATTGACGGCTACGAGAGCTGGGTTTCGCGCCGGTTGAGGGTGCTGGATTCGGACCTGTGAACCGCAATATTGGAAACCCTAAAGTCAGCGCCGGACGGGACGGTTATTATTACACTCCGTGCACGATGCCCGTGCCGATCCAGCTGGAAACGCGGTCAGAGGGGGGGGTGTTACAAGAATCAGCGATGGGTTGTTCCACTGCTCATTATCCTATCTCGTTGTTAGGAAGTTACTTGTCCGTAATAGACCGGCCAGCCCGTGCCGATCCAGCGAAAAATGGCAGGACGGGAGCGACCCCCCCTTTTTTGCCGCTATATCGGCACGCTGGGAGGGGGGGGTGTTACAGCCGGTGTTCCACCGCCTGCCCCCTCCCTTTTGGGGGTCGCTCCCGTCCAATTGATCCCTGCGGGAAGGCTCCGAACACGGACCACAAGCGGGCGCTGACGCGCCGGAGGCAAGCCCGATGAAATGGCGTCATCCGATCCTGCTTTTCGTGGGCCTGTGCTGCTCCGCTTGGGGTTTCCTCTACCGGCCCTTCCCTCTTGTCCGGGGAGGGGGATAGCAAGAAGGCGGTCTGGCGGGTCTGGTTCGAGTCCCGATCCCGGAGCCTTGATCGTTTGGGAATGCTTCCGGGTTGGCCGCTTTTTCCCATCGACGACGGCTCCGTCCTGGTCATCGGTGAAGTCCATCACCCGGTGGAGGCCCGCGAGATCCGGCAGGCCGAGGCGTTCGCGGCGGCCCCGGCCACATTGATAGAACCACACAGAAAACGAATTTCTGTCCTGGGAGTTGACACCGGTCGGCGACAGCCTTTCTTTTCTTGGGCTACTCGTTGTCCTGTTTCCTTCCGCTAATTTCCAGCCACCCCTTCCCCAATGGAATCGACGGAGTCGCTGTCGAGCAACGTGACAGCCTTCACCATAACACCCAGGGTGCGCCGATCGGCAGAGTTCTTATTTTCCTCCTTGGGAACGAAGGTGTCGCATAAAAGCTCCAGGGTCAACTGTTTGTTGAAAGAACGTCCCGCCAGGCTGAACGTCTTCGACCAGCCCCCTGCCGGGACCGTCTCGTGGAAAAGGATGTCGCCGTTGACCAATACGGTAAGCTCCGTGCCCTTGGGACCGGTCGATGCAATATCAACCCGCAGTGCCTGCGGGGGTCTGTTTTCATCTATGGGTACCACCATCCTTGCTGATCCATCCGTCCAACGCGCCGGCGTATTCCCCGAAAACTCCTGGCCATGAAAACCGGTCTGCTCCACTCCCCAGAACCACTTTGCGGCAACCATAGCGAGATTCCGATCCTGTGGTGGCGCTGCCGGGGTGTACGCGCGAGCCAAAACCGGCTTGCCGCGGGACGAGTTGATAACAAATACCTCAACCTCATTTTGCCCAGCGTGAAAAGAGCTTTCCTCGACCACGGCTGACCACACTTTCATTTTCCCTGCCAGGGGGAATGTGTAGGTTCGGGTCGTGGCGCGGATGGTTCCGTTGATGGCCACCGCCAAGCTGAGGGGCGCTTCCGCGTCCCAGCCGGAACGCACATAACCGGCGATATGGGCGGGAATGAAGTCGGAATTCGGCTTCACACGGGCAAAGAGTTCCGGTTGATAAAGCCCCAGCTTGACATCCGCATCCCCCACCACCGCCACGTCGGCAACCCGCCGACCGACAAGATCGCTGTAGAGCCCAATCTTGAACAACTTTTCGGAGACCGCTCTTGATCCTAACAGAGTGAGCTTTCGCTCCAAGGCGACGTTCTGGGCATCAAGGATCGTGGCAGGAAACGTCAAACGTTTTTTACGCGTTGCCGCATAAATGACCTTCTGTTGTCGCTCCGCCACGGAAGGGTCCAGGGCCGAATGGCCATCGACCGGCCAGGGGAGATCCATGCCCAAAATATCGGCCATGGTCGGCAAGATATCAATGGATTCCACATTGCGGTCGTTCATCCCTCCTTCCTGTTGGTAGGGCGCCTTGATGAAGAGGGGCACCGCCAGGATGTCCTGAAAATTTGTTTGGGTAAGCCTTCTGCGGTGGTCCCCGCTGCGGAAGCTGACACCGTGGTCGGCTGTGATGACAATCAGGGAACGGTCGTAGAGTTCAGCCTCTTTGAGACGGGCCAGGAGTCTCCCGATGAGCGTATCGACAAAACCAACCTGGAGAAGATGGGCTTGATAGCCCTGAAGAACGGCCCATTCATCATCGTGCCACTTGTTCTGTTTGTTCTGTTTTCCTAGACCGTAAGGACGCTGGTCCGTTCTATGGTAGGTCTTTCCAGAAGGAAGATATTGATATGGCACATGAGGGAGCACGGAATGCAACCAATAGAGGGTCGGCTTTTCGGCAGAATGAATCGTACTGACAAAATCCATGAATCGCTCGCGGCGAGCGTTGCGCCATCCCCCTTCCCGGTGTTTTACCCGCCTTTGGAGCTTTGGTGATCTTTTCTGGTTGTCTCCTGCCTTCGTCCCATCACCTGCAAAATCTCTCCAGGTTCCTGTAATCGAGGGTAATCCTAAACTGAACTCTTGCGGGAGGAGAAGGTGGAGGTACACAATGGATAAGTCCGAAACAAGAGACTGCATTCGTTGTGACCCACTCTCTTTTTCGTCTGCGCACAACTGCTCAGGGCACAATTGGGTGAGTGCTTCCGATACTTGCAAGTCATAGGAGCCAGCCAGGAGGGTGAAGATATTGTGCGGGTGATCGGCTGCCGTTGGGTGAAGATTACGAGTTGGATATTTTCCGGTCAGCATGGCTGGGAGAGCTTGAGTGGTAAAATCGGCCACGGTGGTTGCATTACGGAACCAGGTGGCGTCCTGCGCCAAGGCGGCGAAGTTGGGATAGCGGATCGGATCGATCTGGCGACGCTCGTCCATCAGCGAGGTTACCGGCAATTCATCAAAGATAACCATCACAATGGGCACAGTGGCCTTCACTTTCGGGTAGTCCGCCTCGGGCTGCGGTTGGGGAAACACCACCTTGGAGACCGGGGAGTAAAACAGGAACAGGCCGGGAAAGATCAAGACCGCCGGCGAGAGCACCGTCAGGTAAAACCGCAAGGAAGCAAGCCGAAGGTAGGTGAGGGTCAGGACCACCCCCAGCAGCGCCGCTCCTGCCACCAGATACACACCCGGAATGCCGTCCAGCCGTTTCAGGGCTGGCAGCGCAATGGTCGCCACCAGGCCGGCGACGATCACGCCGTGAACCGCTTGGCGCACCCGTGGGCCGACCCGTCCCGCCGCGGCCTCGACCAGAACGACCAGCGTGGGAAGCAGGATACAGACCAGAAGAACCAGAAGCAGCACGTCGGTCGGCTCCGAGCGGCGTACCACGAAGAACTCTGCGGTCCGGCCCATCAGGTCCAACAGCGGCTGGGCAAGGGCAAAGCCGCACAGGACGAAGATATGCAGAGAATCTATGGCAAAATCGCGCCCTGGTTTCACGATTGCTTTATCCACCCTTTTCGCTTGAGCCAACATCTCTAGGAGAAGACTTTAAGATGCGGCTTGCCCCGTTGCCGTCGCATAATAAAGAACCCTTGTGCCTCCAGTGAGCGCTACGCTTTTTTCTACGCGGAAGAACTTGTTCAGGCAGTCCTCAAAAAAGGTTCGATTGTAGTCGTTATAGGTATCGTCCTTGTTGAGCAGGAGTTGTTTGACCCTGGGGTCTTCTTTTTCCACAAATTCGATGATCAACGCACCCCCCAACCGGGCCAGCCAAGCGAGGAAAGCGGCAACGGGTATGTTGGCGCTGATGACCATGTGGTGCACCAAAGCCAGGCACAACGTCAAATCCGGCTTGCCCCGGGCCGGCAGAGATTGACGCTCGTTCCCACCCCAACCCTGATCAGGAGATAAATTGGCCAACTTCATGACCAAGGGAAGGATATTCCGTTTACCCTCTCCTTTCAGTCGGTGATAGAAGCGTTCGACGGACATGGAGTCGGCGTCCATTGCGACCACATACTCAGCGTGTTCGCTGGCCACGCGGCTGAAATGGCCGGTGTTCGAACCCAAATCCCACACCAGGTGGAGGCGCTGGCGCGCAACGGCTTGACGAACGAAGTCCTCTTTCTGCTGCAGGTCAACGTCGCTGTAGCTGTGGGTTTCGTCGTAATCCACCCACGCGGATTCTTGCTCTCCCGGATTTAAATTTTGGATCAGATGGCGCAACCCGCGGATATTGTGGGCAATCGCGTTCTTGGATAGACCAGCCGTCTTGATTTTGCTGCGCACGCTGGTGCGCGCAGCGGCAGCTCTCTTCTGCAACGTGCGCCTGTGACCGCCCTATTTTAAAAAGTTTTGGGACGAAAGTCGTCCCCTAAGAAATAGGAAGCGTGCCAACTTTCCGCCCGCACTCCAGCGTGCCCCATTGTCCCCTACCAATCGGAGTTCCTACTGACGAAGCCCCAATAGATCGGCCTTCAGCGCCAGGGCCAAGTCTCTGTCGTCCGTTGAATTCCCCCGGGCTTTGGGCTTGAAGCTGCTATCAGTCTGCAATGTGAGGATCTCCCCTGGCCACAACGCCCCGCCGGGGATGTCGACCTCCTGCCAGCCCAATTTGAGCGTCACTTCCTTTTCGAACCCTCTTTCCCCCATGATCAAGAGCCGATCTCCCGCCAGGGGGTGGCGGAATAGCTTGAGGTTAACGCCTTTTGTCGCCTCCTCACCCATCAAGGGAAAGCTTGCCCTTGCCTTCATCCAGCGGACCGGGCCGATTTGGGGCCACTCCTCCAGCCCATGTAGGCCCACACTGCCGATAGGAAAGTTGGGATGAAAGGAGACATCCCCCAAGGCTACACCGAGGCGGCGACGGTCTCCGCTAGTGCCTGTGTCGGCCGGGATCCAAGTGTGGGAAACCGTCAGCCGAAAATGCCGGCGCTTCGGAGGGCCCGGGAAGAAGTAACGCAACTTTTGGCGCATGGGCCGGTGAAACGTGATGCGGTCCAAGAAGCAGTCGCCGAAGAAGATATCGACCACAGTGGGGCGTTTGTCGTTTTGTGGATTCGACGAGACCATAAAGAGTTCCAAGACCCCTGAATCCTCCAGATAAAAGCGCGACTTGGTGCCGCTCCAGCGGTAGGGTACGCCGCCCCAGTTTTCCAAGGGGTAGAAACCTTGATAGTTCTCCAATTGCGAGTCGAAAAAAAGATTCTTCACCTGGTAGCGCTCTCGGATCGTCCGTAGACCGGGGTTGAAAAGGGCATAACCTACGACAGCGAGCGCCAGTGCACCGTTCAATCCCAGGAGGCTTCTCCTTGCCTTAGCCCAACCTTGCGGCTCTTCCAGGGTCAGCCCGTAGCCGATGCCCAAGAAGGCGACAAACCAAACCATGGAGATGTATTGCATGCTCTGGGTTAGCCCGTAGAGATGAAAGCCGATGAGACTCAGCAGGATGGCAAGAGGGAGCTTGCGCCTCTTGGTCAGGGCATCCCACAACAACAGGGCTGCAAGATAGAATATCAAGCTCAGCCACAGCCAAAGCCCCACAAAGCCCAGGCTGATGAGGGTTGATAGATAGAAGTTATGGGGTGTCTCAAATCTGCGACCGCTCAAGCGGTGCTTGTAGTAAAGCGAGTCGGTCAGCTTCTCGAAAGCAGGCACACGGTATGCGTAGCTTTCATAGCCGAGCCCGAACAGGGGGCTTTCCCGAACGAGGTTCAAGGCATCCTTCCACATCAACTCACGGGAGGTGTTGGTGGTGATCCGGCCCACCCGCTTTTGAAAAAATCCCCTTTGTTGCACCTGTTGGCCGTCGGGGGCGGCATGAATCCAGTTGAAAATCAAAGAGAGCAGCAGAACACTGACGATCAAGGTCACGAGAACGGAGACCAGTGCCAAGAACAGCGGTTTGAACAGCTTCCTTGGTTTGTGTCCCTCTTTGCTGTCATGATAGGCAAAATAGATGAGCCAGCAACCAAACAGGATGACCGGATAGAGAAACCAACTGGTGCGGGAGGCCGTAAGCAGACTCGCCAACTGGCCGGTCAGCAACGCACCAAAAAGCGCCAGCAGCAAGCCCTTACCGCGAATTTTCTTAAGAAAGACGATAATGGCAAAAGGCGTGGTCACCAAGATGAACTCGGCAAACCAGCCGGGGTTTCGAAAAAAGGATTGCAGGCGGTGGGGGTTTAGAGTCTCCCGGTACCATTCGAGGGGAATGGGGATCAGGTGCATCTGTTTGGTCACCCCCACCAGGGCGGCAAAGAGCGCCCCAGCCGCCAGCCCGATAAACCAGGTCCGATACTCCTCCCGTGCCCGGGGCCTCCCCGAGAAGAGATGCAGCACCATCAAGAAAAGGGCCAGACGATTGACCGCGGCCAACGAATATTCGGGCCAGCTCGCCGGAGCGGTCAAGACGTAGTTGGTAAAATCAAAAAAGCCCCAATGCCAAAAGTTGCCCCAGATATGTTCCAGCGGCAACAGCGCCATGGAAAAGACCGCAGCGAGGGAAAAGGCCCCGGCCAAGACCGAGAGTCCCTTGTTGATCGGGACGGGTTTTTCCTTGAGGTGAACGAGGCAAAGCGCCACTCCTAATTGGCTTAACAGCAGTTCGAAGGCTTGATTGTAAGTGGAATAGGAATGGCTGCCAAAGAGGGGGAAAAGAACCCCAAAAACGAAAATGGCCGCCCTGCGCCATTGGGGAACAAAGCAGTAGATCCAAGGCGCTACCCAAGAGGCCAGAACCAAGGCCGCCAAGTCTTCTTGGGCGGCCAAAAGGCTCGCTGAATGGGCCAAGGCGTTGGCCAAGAGGTAGATCCCCGCCCAAAGGGGCGGCTTACGAAGCAGGTGGAAAGAGGATTGCGGCATCAGTCGTCGGGGATGATTTTGCCCTGGTTTTGGCGGATGACCGCGAGATCTGACAAGCCCCTAGGGGAGCCAGCCGCTCGAAAAGGGCCGCCAGCTCTTGGGGGCCCCAGGTCTGGATGGATCGGGAGGATCACGCGAGGATGTCCCATTTGGGTCTCATCTCGTCACGAGTATATGCTTCTAGTCTGCGCAACGAAACTGGTTCGCCGAGTTCAACGAGTGGCAACAGAAATAACTGGTACCTTCCGAAAACTCCATCTGCGATGTTCAAGAGTGAGTCCGACCGCAAGCTAAAGAATCGATCGGCGGGCCGCAACCGAGGGCGTCGCGGGTCCTTCTTGGCCCACTCCGGCATATTTCTGCCATATCTCCGCTCTCGCGGTGCTCCAGTTCCTCCCGGTCCTTCTCGTAGCGGCCCTCGCGCTCGATGTAATCGGCCTTGGCGCGGGCCGACTGCCCTCCGGCGCGGGAACCGAAGCTCGCTTTTAGGTGATACACCGCCACGCCAACGCGCTACAGTCTCTAATCTTAAGCACGGTGCATTACACGAAGTGAAATGCGTATAGTGCGCCTTCTCTTCGTTTCGAATCTTCGGATCCGCTTACGGAAATCGATCATAATTGGCCCCTCTGTGGGTCCAATGCTACCATCGACAGCGATGAATCCACAAGAGGAGCTCAAGCAACTTTTGGCTCGGCAAGCGGCCCTGAAGCAGTAGCTCAAGGAGCGAAAAAAAGAACTACAGCAAGCCCAGCGTCTCAGGAAAGAAACCCTCAAACGCCAGATCCGGCGTCTCACCTGAGCAAATACATTTCTTATCCAGTCGAAGATCGGTGTCACACTACAAATGGGGCGCGGGCATTCCGGTTGTTCTACTCCGTTATTGAGACGGTTTTCTACAAGACCCTCACCGATAAAATATGTTATGTTTCGCTACGATAGACGTTCTGTTGACGGTCGCGCAAGGTCACGGTCATCGTCATGGTGATAGAGGCGAGGGGCCGGCGGTACAGAAAACTGCTTGAACCGGGCATGGTTGGTAGAATCAACTGCGGGGACGAAATGGCCGAGGAAATCATTTTCTCCGTTCAGGAATCGCCAGAAGGCGGCTACGAAGCGCAAGCCTTGTCTGCTCCCATCTTCACCGAGGCAGACAACCTGGAGGAACTACGCTCGGCTGTACGGGATGCGACCGAGTGCCATTTTGAGGAGGGCGAACGTCCCAAGCTCATCCGACTCCACTTCGTGCGCGATGAAGTCATTGCCGTATGAAGTTGCCCCGCGACCTGAGCGGCGCTTCTCTTGCCGGCCAGTTCCGGCCAGTTCGGTTACAAGCAGACTCGACAGACAGGAAGCCACCTGCGGTTGACGCGGACCACTGCTCAAGGCACTCACCACATTACGATTCCACGGCATAAGACCCTCCGCGTGGGAACACTCAACGCCATCCTGGGCGAAATTGCTAGCCATCTCGAAATCAGCAAAGCAGCATTACTGGATCGGATTCAGTAACGGGGAGGGCGACGCCTGATGGTACCCTCCGTTCCTTCCACCAATGCGCAGGCCGGACGCAAGGTTCTGGCGGAGGTTAGGCAAAGCAGGTCCCTTGGCTCGACCAAATTCGTCCTCACGGTGAACTGGGTTATTGCAGCTCGAAAACCATTACTACAACAAGGTACTGTCCAGGCCGTGGAGCATGGCCGTGACAGCAACCACCGTCAAGAAACCGTCAGGAAACTCGCCCATCAAGCAGGCTAACCGTAGGCGTTGCGAGCGAAAGCAGACGCCCTGAAACCGCGTAAGCGCAACGAAAGGAAGGAACTGGGAGAAAACCGTGGAAGACGCCAGCATGCCTCAGCAGCAACGCTACCGGCTGCTCGGCGGCTCGGACCGCCGCGACCAGGACACTCAGGTTGATGGCGGCCGCCGCGCCGGCGCCGACCAGCACCGCGATTGCCAAGTGCCGCGGGAGTTGAGGATGACGCCGGCCGCATCCGAGGATGATGAGCACCAGCGCGACACCCTCAATCAAGCGCGCCGCTTCTACGAGCCCGGACACGACGGCCGAGGTTCCATACAGGTAGTCGGTGGATACCCGCCGGACGAAGTCCGCGACGATCGACCACCGCATCGGGAGGCCGACCTGTGTCAGGCTCAGCTCCACGATCACCGCGGCGGTGGCGACGGCCATGAACACCGTGGCAGCCGCCCCGGTCCCTGCCGGGAGCGTGGGCGCGTCGGACGCGCGCGCCCGGGCGAACGCGAGGCGAAGGAGCGCGCCGGTCAGCGCCACCAACACGAGCGCTTCGGCCAGCCGCATCGGCTGCAGGCCCGCCGTCTGAACGATCCACCACGAAAGCGGGATCAATGCCGCGACGGCGACCAGACCCGCATGGGGACGGTAGATCGAAAGCGCGAGGAGCGCCGCCAGCGCCATCGGAACGGTCAGCGGGACTCGCTCGAGGTTGGCGGCCGACAACAGCGGGACGATACAGGCGGTGGCTGCGACCAGCAGGATGACCGGGCGCACGGCCGGCGAGCCCGACACGGCTCGACAGACCGCCGCGAGGTGGCTGGTCACGCTTTGCGAAGGCGGCATAGGCATGGTCGGCGAAGAGGCCATTCAACCGATCGCCGTTCTAGTTGAACACCTCGGTCAGCACACGGACGGCAACTTCTGAGGGAGCGGCCGCCACGACGTCCTCGAAACGTTCTCGCCTGATTTCCTCCCCTATCATACCGTGCGGCGAGGACAATAAACACCCCAGCAGGTACCCCGCGCGGAACGGGTCGAGGTCCGTCATTCCGTTGTAAAAATAGGGATTTAAGGACCCTAACCAGACCGGACGGCAACTCGGCAACAGGGCAGATGGGCCGCAGCCGAAAACGCCGGACTCCGCGAAATGCTTTTTCAATCGTACCAAAAATAAGTCCATCTTTACCATCTAACTAACGAACGGAACCGGCGGCGCCGCTGTCTGGTGATCCGCCGGACCCCGGTGGCCCGGCTACCGATGGATACCTACCGCGACAGGTTAGGAAATGTCGATCTCGGAGACCGTGGGCAACAACGCCGTTCAACCAGGCGACGCGATAAACGGAGAACGGGAGAATCGGAAAGCATGGATAGGGCGTCGCAAGTGATTGAAAAAAGCCAGATACGACAAGACCTCGATAAGGTAGCCCCTCGGGGTCGCGCGTTCACGAAGGAGCCGCAAAAGTTCGCGGTTAGAAATTGGGTGAGCCGTGGAGGAGTCGAACCTCCAACCTACTGATTAAGAGTCAGTTGCTCTGCCAGTTGAGCTAACGGCCCATGCTTTGCGTACTCTTCTGGATGCTTCGAAGCTCTTCCATCATAGTCGAATGAGTTTAGCATACTCTCCCCTGCCCTTTTCAAGTGCGACTCGGCAAGCAGCACCGGCCGAGTTCGAGCCGCAAGATCCGCACCAGGAAGGAGACTGAAATCGCTCAAATAGAATACCGAAAGGCTCCAAGGTGTTCTAAAATGCTCGGAAAGAAATGAATAGGAGGACAGGAATGCGATCAGCGATCCTTGCCGCACTCATCGCAGTGGTGATTTTGACTTCCGGCGCCGGCGCGGGCAACTGGCCGCAGTGGCGGGGTCCGACTTTGAACGGGATCAGCGAGGAAACAGATCTCCCCCTCCATTGGAGCGAACGGGAAAACATCGCCTGGAAGCTCTCTCTTCCCGGCATGAGCCCGGCCACGCCCATCATTTGGGAGGAAAAAATCTTCCTCAACGTCACGGACGACGACGCGGTTCTACTCTGGTGCGTGGACCGGAACTCAGGCAGCCCCGTCTGGAAACGGCATCTGAGCGACGGGAACCGGAAGATGCGCAAGAACGACATGTCCTCTCCCTCGCCGGTCACCGACGGCCAGAACGTATATGTACTGACGGGAACCGGAATCCTGAAGGGATTCGATTTCAGCGGCCGCACGCTCTGGACACGGAACATTCAAACCGATTACGGCCGTTTCGGGCTGAATTGGGGCTACGGCTCTTCTCCTCTACTCTTCGAAGATTCTCTCTACGTGCAGGTCCTGCACGGGATGAACACCGACGACCCGTCTTATATTCTGCGGATCGACAAGAACACCGGGAAGACCCTGTGGCGCCAGATTCGCCCGACCGAGGCGATTCGGGAATCGCCCGACTCGTACGCCACTCCGGCCCTGCTGCGCGAGAACGGCAAAACCGAAATCGTCATTTCCGGAGGTGATTGCGTTACCGGGCACGATCCCGCGACCGGAAAGGAGTTGTGGCGTTTTAACGGACTCAATCCCAAGAACGATCCCTGGTACCGGATTGTCGCCTCTCCGGTCATCGCCGACGGCGTGATTTACGCTTCTGCCAAGGTGCGGCCCTTTATTGCCTTCCGGGCCGGCGGGAAAGGCGACATCAGCAAGACGCACCGTCTCTGGTCCACGGAAAACGGTCCCGACGTGCCGACGCCCGTCACCGACGGAAAATTCTTCTACATCGTGAACGACCGCGGGATTGCCTGGTGCCGGAATCCGAAAACGGGTGCCATCCTCTGGGGACCGCAGCGGATTCGGCCGGGCACTTACAGTTCCTCGCCCGTTTTGGCGGATGGGAAAATTTACGTCACCAGCGAAGCAGGGGTCACCACGGTCCTGAAAGCCGGCCCGGCGTTCAAGATTCTCGCGGAAAACAACTTGAACGACTACTGCCTGAGCTCGCCGGCCATCTCGGAGGGCCAGATTTTTGTCCGCACGTCCCAATCGCTGTATTGCATAGGGAAACGCGCGGGAAAATAGGCATTCCGGGACTTCCCGACGCACCGGACCGCTCACCCCATCTAGGATGCGGGCTTGAAATACAGCACCATCCCCGCGCCGAGCACAGCCAAGAAGAAACCGGCAAACAGCAGTGGATGGGGCGAGCTCTTCGGCGGATGCAGCCACATCGACGCCACCACGTTCACCACGGGCGCTCCCGCGAATACCAGTGGCATCACATAGGTCGGCATACCCCCGGCCTTAAAAGCCCCAATAATGCAGAACGCCCCCAGCGCCCCCAGCGTGCCCGCCAGGGTGGCCAGCATGGATCCTTTCCCGGCAAAACCGATCAGTTCGCCCTGCTTCCAAAGAAGCAGTCCCGAAGGAAGGACGGCGATCAAAAAGTAGGCTATCCCCACACAGAGCATGGCGCGCAAGGGATTCCCAAGTTGTACCTGTCCGGTGTGGAGCGTCGGGCCATACAGACCCCAGAACAGAGCCGCCCCCAGAACAAAAATGACCCAGATCATTGAATTCTTTCACCTCCCTGTATTTGCCGCCCCGTCGGACAAGCAACGCAGGAGAAATTCCCCCGCAGTCCCAGACCCGGCGGCCGGGGTCCGCCCTTTCGACTTCCAAGATCGCGTGCCGACGCAACTCGCCCGGGTTGCTCCCCGGAGCTTCTCGGAAGGAGAGTATGTCCTATCCTTCGGGGGGCATACAAGGAGGATCGTAACAACAAAAGGAAAAGGAATTGGAATCCCTGATCGTTGGTTGAATCTTCCCTTCCCCGACGGCCCTCGTGTCCATTCCCGAGAGGAGCATCACCTTGGCTCCTCTCGGGCGGCCCGTCTATTTTTTGCTTTCTGCCGGCCCGCAACCTCTACGGTAATCCGCGCCCGCCATGGATAAAATTCATCGTTCCTGCCCTGCACTGACGTAAAATGAGTGCGATCCACAAAGTCAACTCCAGGAGAGATTCTTATGCCTCCGCAACCGAATCCGTTGGGTGTCGGCCTCATGGGGACCGGATGGGTTTCCACGGAATACATCAAAGCATTTCAGGAGAATACCCACACGGAAGTCGTGGCGATGGGCAGCCGGGACAAGGCGCGGGCGCAGGGGAAAATCGAAAAACACCACCTCAGCCGTTGTGAAGCTTACGACGACCTGGAAAAAATGCTTAAGAATCCCTCGTTGGATCTGGTGGCAATCTGCACGCCCCACCACCTGCACGTCGAACAGGGCGTCGCCTGTGCCCAGGCCGGCAAGCACATCGTAATCGAAAAGCCGGCGGCTCTGGATCCGGCGGGTCTGAGAAAACTGCTCGATGCCGTGCGTGCAGCCCGGGTCAAGACCGCGGTGAGCTTTGTGCTGCGCTGGAATCCTCTTTTTGAAACACTGAAGGCTCTTCTGGCTGACGGTGCCCTGGGGGAACTGTTTTACGCCGAGGTGGATTACTTCCACGCCATTGGGCCCTGGTACGGGCAGTACGCATGGAATATCAAGCGGGATATCGGGCGCAGCGCCCTGCTAACGGCGGGTTGCCATGCGGTGGATGGTTTGCGGTGGTTCGTGCAAAAGGAAGCCGTGGAAGTCACCGCCTATTCCAACCGCAGCCGGAAAAATCCATTGCAATACGAGTATGAGCCGAACAGCGTGACGTTGGTGAAATTCGCCGACGGAACGCTGGGAAAAATCGCCACGTCGATCGAGTGTGTGATGCCTTACGTTTTTAACATTCAACTCTTCGGAGATCGCGGAACCGTGCGCAACAACCAACTCTTCTCCAAGAAATTTCCCGGGCAGACCGGCTGGGCGACCATTCCGACCATTCTTCCCGACAGTGGAGACGTTTCGCACCATCCCTTCACCCATGAAATCAATCATTTTGTGGATTGCATCTTAAAAGATCAGGAATCCCACGCCAACCTGGCCGACTGCGCCAAAACACACGAAATCTGCTTCGCCTCGGAACTCTCCGCCCAAAAAGGGGAACCGGTTCGGCTCCCGTTGCCATTCTAAATGCAAGTTGCTGGGTACTCGTTCCGATCGATGCGTGAAACCTCACCCACTGTGTCCGGGTCCCGATACATGTGAGACTGGTCCGGGGCGACGGATGGGACCCATCCCGATGAAGTCCGAGGGACGTGTGCGCGTCTCCTGCGGAGGGAGCGGAGCGACCGGAGCAGGAGACGCGACGCCGGCAAAATGGCCCCGCCCCCTCGTAATGAACCGGAGCGCCACTTCAGGTAGCCTTTCGTTTCTACCCAGAAACCCAAGGAGCCTGAACCATGCAGATCCAATCTCTACGCATCCCCTCTTACCGCCGTTTCAAAGTCGATGATACGCTGCCCGCCGCGGCGGTCAAAAGACGGCACAAACTGGAAACCTACCGAGACCTGCGGGCCGAGGGTTGCTCCCAGCAGACCGCCCTGCGTGCCATCGGCTGGTCGAGAGCCACCTACTTCCGCTGGGCAGCGCGCTACCGGAAGTGTGGCCCGCACGGCTTGGCAGCCCTCAGCCGGCGTCCGCAACGCACCCGATCCCGGCAATGGACGCCAGCCCAGCAGCGCCAAGTCTGGACCTTGCGGCGCCACTATCCCTTCATGGGCAAGCGACCTCTACGGGTTCTGCTCGCCCGCCAGGGCATTCATCTCAGTGAATCCACCGTTGGCCGCATCCTCGCCAAAGGGGTGCGGCTCGGTCGTATCCGCCCCTGCGCTTTCTGCCGGGGGCGCGTCAAGCTGAAAAAGCGCCGCTCCTTCCACCAGGGCCACGCCCAACGCTGGTGCTACGGCACCCGGGCCACCCAACCCGGCCAACTCGTCCAGATCGATCACCTGTCGGTGTCCCTCGACGGCACCCAACTCAAGGAGTTCCGGGCCGTCTCCCCGGTCGGCAAGCACATGGTGACCCGTGTCTATTCCCGCGCCACCGCCCGTAACGCCCAGCGTTTCCTGCAGGCCGTGATCGAGGACCTGCCCTTCCCCCTCCATTCCGTCCAGGTCGACGGCGGCTCCGAGTTCAGGGCCGAGTTCGAGCAAGCTTGCCAGCAACTCGACATCCCCCAGTTTGTCCTGCCGCCTCGACGACCGCAGTTCAATGGCTGCGTCGAACGCGCCAACGACAGCGCCCGCGTCGAGTTCTGGAACCTCTACACCGGCGAACTCACCGTCGCCGCAGCCGGCGCTGCCCTCACCGAATACCAACACTTCTACAACCACCTCCGACCTCACCGAACCCTGGACATGAGGACGCCCATGGAGTACCTTGCCACATGGAAGGCCACCTGACCCAGTCTCATATGTACTGAACCCTCACCCACTGTTGATTCCCTCGAAACCATGTAGTAGAATAGAGGCGAAAATCACAGGGAAAGAGAAATCCGGCTTCATACGTAACCCAGCAATCAACCGAAACCCATCCGCAACCATCGCCCGGCAGTCACATCTTCCAATAGGAGGTAGAAGCGGTTGAACCCTTCAGACCTAGTAGAGTTCATCCGGGAAAGGCTTGGCGACCGGCCGCTCATCGCCGTCTCCAACCGGGAACCCTACCAGCACATTTACGATGAAGGAGAGGTCCGCTGCATTTCCCCCCCCAGCGGACTCACCGTGGGGCTGGACCCCATTCTGCGCGCAACGGGAGGAACCTGGATCGCACACGGCAGCGGAACGGCAGACCGTGAGGCGGTTGACAACGAAGATTGCGTGATGGTGCCTCCCGAGCGTCCGGCCTATACGCTCAAACGCGTGTGGCTCTCCAAGCAGTTGGAGGAGGACTATTACCACGGGTTTGCCAACGCAGCGATCTGGCCTCTGTGCCACGTGGCTTACGTCCGACCCACCTTTCGGGCTCATAATTGGGAAGCTTACGTACAGGCGAACAGCATTTTTGCCGATGCGGTGGTGGAAGCAGCCGGCGACGAACCCGCCCTGGTCTTCATTCAGGACTACCACCTTGCCCTGTTGCCTCGCATGGTTAAGGAACGTTGCCCCAGCGCGACCGTGATTCAGTTCTGGCACATCCCCTGGCCGAATCCGGAAGTATTCCAAATCTTCCCTTGGAAACGGGAATTGATCCAGGGCATGCTGGGCAATGATCTACTGGGTTTTCACATCCGTTACCACTGCAATAATTTTATGGATACGGTCATGCAGGTGCTCGAGGCAAAGGAAGACCGCGAACGGAGCGGCGTCATCTTTCAAGATCGTGCCACTTACGTTCGTCCCTTTCCGATCAGCGTGGACTTTGAGGAAATCGCCCAGGATTCAGCCTTCGAGCCGCAGGATAATACCTTGACGCGCCTGGTCACCAACGTAAAGTCCCACGGTCGGAAGCTGGGCATTGGGGTGGATCGCCTGGACTACACCAAGGGGATCCCAGAACGTCTGGAAGCCATAGACCAACTCTTGGATCGTTATCCCGAGCTCAAAGGTGAATTCGTTTTTCTGCAAATCGGCGTCCCGACAAGGACCTACCTTCACGAATACAAGCTGCTCAGCGAACAGATTAATGAGCTGGTGGAATCGGTGAACTGGAAACACCAAGAAGGCGCCTGGATGCCGATTGTGTACCGCAAAACCTACTACTCCCCTAAATCTCTGCGCTGGCTTTATCGGCAGTCCGACGTTTGCATTATCACCTCTCTCCACGACGGCATGAATCTGGTAGCGAAAGAATACATCGCCTCTCAGGTCGAAGCGAAAGGAGCCCTGGTGTTGAGCGCCTTCACAGGAGCCTCGCGGGAGCTTCCCCAAGCCCTCATCGTCAACCCTTACGCCATCGACGACGTGGTCGAGACCATCCACCAGGCCCTCACCATGCCGGAAAAAGAAAGACAACAACGGATGCAAGCGCTCCGCAGCACCATTCGCGACCATAACGTTTATCACTGGGCCCGAAAAATCGTGGACCACGTTTACAAGATCGAAAAGAACAGCTTTTTGCCGGCGACCGCGACGATTTAATTCTCTGATCCCTCCCGGGTGTCGCTCTAAAAATCCTGATCGCGTTCACACCGATAAACCGCGCTCAAGTTTATCAGCGCATCCATGAGAAGCGTGGCCTGGGTCTTGGAAGGCGGGGCTGAGGAGTCTGGCGGCTCGGATGGGGCTTTCCTTGGGGTCCGCCCTAAAGGAAGCTGGCCTGGAAGTCCGCCACATCTTTGGCGCAAGGGATCGAGTGGTCTTCGTGGTGACCACGGTCGGGGCCTGGTTCTCCCCGGGCATGGGGTTGGAATGTCAATATCCTCTGGGGTACATGGGCCGCACGGCCCTATTTTTCCTTTCGGGGCGTGGTCGTGTGGATGAGTGCAATGGCGTGGGCTCGCAGGGCATCTCCCCTCCCTACGGCATCCATTCCCTCCCCCGTTTTGGCTTTCACACTGACCTGGGTAGGAAGAATCCCGAGCGCGACGGCGATTTTCTCCTGCATGGCTGCGGCGTGGGGCCCCAGCTTCGGTCGTTCAAGCTCCACGGTGGCGTCCACATTGCCGACCGTCCAGCCGGCATGTGCCAACAGATTCCGAACCTCCCGCAGGAAAAGAAGGCTGGAGGCGTTGCGATATTGGGGGGAAGTGTTGGGAAAGTGCCGTCCGATATCCCCTAAGGCAGCGGCGCCGAGCAGCGCGTCGCACACGGCATGCGCGAGCGCATCGCCGTCTGAGTGTCCCATCAATCCCTTTGCAAACGGAATTCGGACACCCCCCAGGATCAGCTTCCGACCGGGAATCAGTCGGTGCATGTCCGAGCCAGTCCCGATTCGATAGCTCACCGGAGCTCTCCTCTGCTCTTTTCCTGTTTCAGAAAGAGGCGCGCGAGGGGCAAGTCAGAGGGCTTGGTGATTTTGATATTTTGATCCGACCCCATGAGCACCTTCACGGGGCGACCCAGGCGCTCCACGAGGCTCGACTCATCGGTAGCCAAGAAGCCGTCGGACGCAGCGCGCTCGTAGGCCTCCTTCAAAATGGGGAATCGAAAGGCTTGCGGAGTCTGCGCCAATACGATGCGCTCGCGCGGGAACGTGCCCAAGATCAGGTGCCGTTCCACCTGCTTGACGGTATCCACACTCGGAATACCCATGATGGCGGCTCCCTCATCACGAGCCGCTTCCACAACGGTGCGGATCATCTCCAACTCCACAAAGGGACGAACCGCGTCGTGGACCACCACCAATTCGGTGTCCTCGGGGGCTTCCGAGATGGCTCTCAGGACCGTCTCCTGACGGGAAAATCCTCCCGTGATCAACCGCAAGGGCTTGGGCAGCGACTCGGTCGCAAGCTCTTTCTCCCCCCGTCCACGATCCTCCTCTCGCAACCCCAGAAACACCTCACTGATTACATCGGAAGCGAGAAATTTCCTGAGCGTGTAAACAAAAACAGGCGTGCCTTCGAGAGAGAGGAACTGCTTGGGCAACTCGCCTCCCATGCGTTCACCGGTACCCGCGGCGGGAATGATCGCCAAGACTTTCATTCAAATGAATAATGGGAGCCGAGAGCCTGTCGCAACGCCCCGGGAATCCTTCCCGAAGCCAAAAAATTCAACCGTTCGCTATGGGTTGATGGCCTCCGCGCGGGGGCGGTCATTGTATTTGCCGAAGATCATCTTACCGGCGGTGGTCTGGAGGACGCTGGTGACCAGAACGTTGACGTTTTTCGAGATCATCCTCCTGGCATTGTCCACCACGACCATGGTGCCGTCGTCCAAGTAGGCGACACCCTGGTTATATTCTTTTCCCTCCTTGAGGATAAAGACCCGCATGGTCTCGCCGGGCAACACCACCGGCTTCAAGGAATTCGCCAGCTCGTTGATATTGAGGACCCCCACTCCCTGAAGCTGGGCCACCTTGTTGAGGTTGAAGTCGTTGGTGACGATCTTGGCCTCGTATTGTTTGCCCAGTTCGATTAACTTCAGATCCACCTCCCGGATGTGAGGAAAGTCGTCCTCGACCACCAGGATCTGGCAATGGCCCCCCATCTTCTGAAGGCGGTGCAGGATTTCCAGGCCACGCCGCCCCCGGTTTCTCTTGAGCGCATCCGAGGAGTCCGCCACCAGTTGCAATTCCCGCAACACAAACTGTGGAATCACCATGGCTCCGTCCAGAAACCCCGTCTCCGCAATGTCGGCAATGCGGCCGTCAATGATGACACTGGTGTCCAGAATTTTATAAGTTCTTCGGGAGGACCGCTCGCCTCCAAACAGCCCGCCCATGGCCGACAAATTGAGCAGGTCACCTTTGTTGGCTCCCAGGATCAGGCCCACATAGCCCATGAGAAGAAGAAGGCAGAGCTGAATAAATGAGACTGCATTACCCCGCGTCACCAAGCTCCCTGTCAACAGGAGGCTTACCATCCACGCCCCCAGGATCCCCACAATGGCACCCACCGCGGCTCCGATCAGCCGCTTCAGGGTGACCTTTTCCAATCGAGCCTCAAACGTGACAAAGATCAGGCCCAAGAAGATGCCCAGTCCGAGAGAGGCTGCGGCCGACAGGTCCCAGGGCCGTAATTGCCGTGCCACCAGAGCCATGGCCAGGATAAAGAGCGTCCGTGCCATGGCCATTTCCAGTGACATCCAATTTCTCATGAAAAGCGTTTCCTTGCGCGCACGGTGGTACAGTCCCCACTCTATTTTAGCATCGCCTTCCGAGCAAATCCAACCCATAGGCCCAGGGGTGAACTCCTCACTGTAAATCCTGCACGGGACAGCCGGCGACCCTTGCTTCCCATGCAAGCGCCGCGGAACGCGGCAATGCCTTAACTACAAAGGACTTATTTCCCTCTCCGCGAGTTGATCCAGATCGGAGTTCCGAGAAATCCGAACCGCTCCCGCAGGCGATTCTGCACAAACCGCTCGAATGAATAGTGGAGCTTGCCTCCGTGTCCGGTATGGAGCACAAAGCGGGGCGGAGCCACGCCCGCCTGGCTCATACGATAGACTTGCATCCTTTTCTTCCAGGGCGCGCTCGACCGATCCCAAGAAACCTGCTTGACGAACTCGTCGAGGTCTGCGGCGGAGACGCGTTGCCGGCGCACCCGTGCGACCTCCACCATTAACTCCGCCAATTTTCCCAACCGCTGGCCCGTGAGAGCGGACACAAATAGCAACGGGGCATAGTCCAAGTACTTCAATCGGTCCCTTGCATACCGGGTGAACTCCTGGGTCGTGGAAGGACCTTTGGGGACGGCGTCCCATTTGTTCACCACCAGGACCACCGAGCGGCCGCTCTCATGGGCGTAGCCGCCGATGCGGGAGTCGATCGCGGTGATTCCTTCCGTGGCGTCCAAAAACAGGAGGGCGAGGTCGGACCTCGCCAAGTGCTTGCGCGCCATCGTGACACTCAATTTTTCCGCCAACCGGCTCGTGTGGGCCTTCCGTCGAATGCCGGCCGTGTCGATCAGACGAAATTTATGGGAACCATAATTGAACTCAGCGTCCACGGCGTCCCGCGTGGTGCCCGGCACGGGGGACACAATCGAGCGCTCCTCCTCCAAAAGCCGGTTCAGCAGGGTGGATTTGCCCACGTTCGGATGCCCGATCAGGGCCACTTGCGTCACCTCCGGGGCCGAGGCTTCCGAACTTACCGTAAGGTCTCCCGTTAAATGATCCAGAAGTTCATCCACTCCCAGGCCGTGCTCGGCGGAAACGGCAAATGAGTCCGGAATGCCCAAGCGCTGGAAAGGAGCCGCGCGCCCGTAATGGCGCGGCGAATCCACCTTGTTGACCACCAGGACCAGAGGCTTTCCCTCACGCCGCAGCAGCCTCGCCAACTCTTCATCCACCGGCAGGAGACCATGCCCACCGTCAACCACCAGGAGGAGTCGCGATGCCTCCCTTAGGGCCATCTGCGCTTGGCGAAAGATTTCCGTGGCGATGAGGTCTGGCTCCCCCGGCAAAAGACCGCCGGTGTCCACCACCTCGAATCGCTTTCCACCCCACTCGGCTGTCCCGTAGAGACGGTCCCGCGTCATACCCGGCTCGCGGCTCACCAGAGCGCGCCGCCGGCCGCACAGGCGGTTGAAAAGCGTGGACTTGCCCACATTCGGGCGGCCTAAGATAACGACTTTGGTTAAGGGAGGCATGAGTGATCTATCTCCGCGACTCTGCTCGCACGGCTCCCCGATCGGTGCTATTCTCGATCCTGCAAGCCCGGGTAAACCGGGGATTGCTTCAACCTCTCGGGTCAGGCTACCCGGGAGATCGAAAGCGTGTCAAGCGGATGCGTCCATATCCCATCTTTTTGAAGCTGCGGGGGCGCCGATGCGTGGTCGTCGGAGGGGGTCCGGTGGCCGAGCGCAAAGCAAAAGCCCTGGTAGCCTCGGGTGCCCGCGTCCGGCTGATCAGCCCCCAAGCAACGCCGAGCCTGGTCCGACTGGCATCCCAGAAGAAGATCGACCTTGCGAGACGCGGATACCGCACCGGAGACCTCAAGGGGGCCTTTCTGGTCTTTGCCGCCACCAACGACCGCGAAACTCAGCAAGCCGTCTTGCGAGAAGCGCGCCGCGTGCGTGCGCTGGCGAACGTAGCGGATGACCCAACAGATTCCGACTTCCTGGTCCCGGCCCGATTCTCGGAGGGAGGAGTCCAGGTAGCCCTCTCGACCGGCGGCGACAGCCCCGCTTTGGCGAAACGGCTGCGCCAACAGTTGCAACGCCTGCTCGGCAAAGACTTTTCAGCCCGGCTCACGTCTCTCGGGAAAATGCGCCGAAAGGTAAAAGGCCGCATTCCCGAACAACCCCGGAGAGCCCAAACTCATCTAAATCTTGCGAAAAGGACACTACGCGAAAAATTCTCCGCTCGCCGGTAGCTGCCGACTCAGAAGACAAGAACCCCAAGGCATTCAACCTCCGAAGTCGGATCGGTTCCTACCGAACCGTGTCAGGAGATGGGTTTCTTTTGGCGTTGCAACGACTCGATAGTAGAATGATGGTCGGGGGAGAACCCGCGGGGAAATCCTTGCAGCCAGCCGGAACCCAATACCGGAACGTCACGCTCGAGGCCGTTTTCGGCCCCGGGGGGTGGCTCGCAGCGGAGCATCCGCATTACGAATACCGGCCGGCGCAGCTTGAGATGGCCGAACTGGTGGCCTCGGCGCTGCGAAACGGCCAACACGCCCTGATCGAAGCCGGCACCGGGACCGGAAAGACGCTCTCCTATCTGATTCCGATCCTGATGAGCGGCCGCCGCGTAGTGGTTTCGGCGGCCACGAAGAACCTTCAGGAGCAGCTTTTTTTCAAAGACATCGCGTTTCTCCGCAAGCTCTTCCCGAAGCTGCGCGCCACGCTCATGAAGGGCCGCAATAACTTCCTATGCCGGCAGAAGGTTTATGACCTTGAGCCGGAACCGTTCCTCGCGGGCCTGAAAGAGGTAGATCAGTTCGCCAAGATTCGCAAGTGGGAAAAGAAAACCAAGACGGGCGACCGGGCCGAGCTAAAATTCCTGCCCGACACCAGCGAGCTCTGGAGACGCATCGACGCGAGGCGGGAAACCTGCACCGGACAGAAGTGCCCCCAATTCGACTCTTGCTTCATCACCCACATGCACCGCGAGGCCGCCAAAGCCGATCTGATCGTCGTCAACCACCACCTCTTTTTCGCCGATCTGGCTTTGAAGCAGATGGAATTTGCCAGCTTGATTCCCGAATACTCAGCCGTGGTCTTCGACGAAGCTCACGAGATGGAAGACGTGGCCACCCAATACTTCGGTTTGCAGGTCAGCAATTACCGGCTCGAAGAGCTGGCTCGGGACACCGAGGCTACGTTGCGGGTGAAAAAGCTGGAGAGCCGGGACGTGGCGCAGGCCGTGGAACGCCTTCGTCTGGCTTCCGACGAATTTTTTTTCCTCTTCCCGCGCAACGAAGGCCGGTTCAACTTCGGGGACCGCAGCGGATTTCTCGATTCCAACGGGCGCGCCTACCACGGCCTCCGAAACGCTCTGGTGCGCCTGCGAACCGAGCTGGAACGACTCGAGAACCGTCCGGATGAGGTGGAGAACCTGCACCGGAGAGCGGAGGAATTGGACCGGGCCGTAGAGTTCCTGTTGGAGAGCGATGAAAAGAACTTCGTCTATTGGTGGGAGCGACGCGGTCGGGGAGTTTTCCTGGAGGCCTCCCCCATTGACGTCTCCGGTATCCTCGAGGAACGGCTTTTCAACCGCGTCGAGTCGGTGGTGCTGACCTCGGCCACCTTGTCGGTCGGGGAAAACTTCGAGTTCCTGAAGAATAGGCTGGGAATCTCCTATGCCCGGGAGCAGATACTCGCCAGCCCATTCGACTACCCGGACCAGGCTATTTTTTACGTGGAACGCTCCCTTCCCGACCCCCGGGAACCGAGCTTCCCGCAACGGGCTACCGAGGTCCTGAAGCAGGTGCTGGAGGCCAGCCGGGGCCGTGCTTTTGTGTTGTTCACCAGCTATCAACAGATGGAGAACTTTTATCTGCGCGTGCGGGACCAAATCCCCTATGAAGTGCTCCTGCAAGGAACGGCCCCTAAGACCGCCCTGCTCAATCGCTTTCGCCGCACTCCCAACGCCGTGCTGTTTGCAACGGCTTCTTTCTGGCAGGGAGTGGATGTACAGGGAGAACAGCTCAGCGCGGTCATCGTGGACCGTCTTCCTTTTGCCGTCCCGACCGACCCGGTGGTGGCCGCCCGCATCCGGTTGCTCAATGAAGACGGCGGCAACGCGTTTACCGACTATCAGATTCCCGACGCCGTGATTCGCCTCAAGCAGGGCTTCGGACGCCTGCTGCGGAGTCAGGGGGACCGCGGCGTTCTCTGCCTGCTGGACAACCGCCTGGCCCGCAAAGGCTACGGCCGGCTCTTCCTGGAAAGTCTGCCCCCCTACCGAAGAACAGAGAGCCTGGAAGAGGTCCGGCGTTTTATGGGAAAATAGTATCGTTACCAGAAAGGGTGTTGCATGTTCGAGGTAGCCGTCGATCACGAATTTTCCGCCGGTCACGCTCTGCGGGGTTACAAGGGGAAGTGCGAGAACGTGCACGGTCATAACTACAAGGTCCAAGTGGTGGTTTCCGGGGAGACGTTGGATTCTGTAGGTTTGTTGCTTGATTTCAAGGACCTGCGGTCACACATGCTGGCTACCGTGGAGCAATTCGACCATCAATTCATGAATGAGATTCCGCCCTTTGACCAGCTCAACCCGTCGGCGGAAAATCTGGCCCAATACTTTTACGAAACCGTCAAACAACGCTGCCAGGGGCAATCCTTCGACGTAAAGTCCGTTACCATTTGGGAAAGCACGGGCAGTTCAGCCACCTATTACCGGGGATAGCCGAGGGTCCGGCGAACGTCGAGGGCTATGGTCGTCACCGAAATATTCAAATCGATTCAGGGAGAATCGACCTATGCGGGGCTCCCTTGCGTTTTTGTCCGCCTGACCGGATGCAACCTGCGCTGTCACTGGTGTGACACCGCCTACGCCTTTTTCGGTGGACGGCGCATGACCCAGGAAGAAGTCCTGAACAAGGTCCGGGGGTTGGGCGGGAAACTGGTGGAATTCACCGGCGGTGAGCCCTTGCTGCAAAAAGAGGTGATCCCCCTGAGCCGAACCCTGCTGCGGGAAGGCTTTCGAGTCCTGATCGAAACCAGCGGCGAACGATTCATAGGCGAACTGCCGGAGAGAGTGGTAAAAATCGTGGACGTAAAGTGTCCCGGCAGCGGCGAGGGTGGCAGGTTTTGCCGGGAGAACCTGCAAGTCCTCGACCAGAAAGATCAACTCAAATTCGTCATCCAGGACCAGGAGGACTACAACTATGCCCGGCATTTTCTCGCAGAGCACGGTTCCACCTGTCGGGTCGAAGAGGTGATTTTTTCACCTGTTTTCGGGACACTGGCTCCGCGCGAGCTCGCCGAATGGGTCCTGGAGGATCGTCTCAACGTTCGTCTGGGCTTGCAACTCCACAAGTTTATCTGGGACGCGGACACCCGCGGCGTCTGAAGGTTTTCGGCATGGAGAATCGAACCCCCGGACGGAAAAAAGATTTGGCCGTCGTGCTGCTAAGCGGCGGGATGGACAGCGCGGTCACAGCAGCCATTGCGCACCCGAGCTGCCGCCTGGCACTGCTGCACGTCTCCTATGGACAACGGGGAGAGGCCCGGGAACGCAGAGCCTTCGACGCAATTGCGGATTTCTACACGCCTGAGCACCGGAGGGTCTGCCGGCTGACGCATCTCCAACAGATCGGTCATTCCAGCCTGACCGACCCTCGGATCGAGGTCGAGGAGGCAGACTTGCAGCGCCGGGGAATCCCTCTGAGCTACGTTCCCTTTCGCAACGCCCACTTTCTCGCGATCGCGGTTTCCTGGGGTGAGGTCCTGGGGGCGCGAAAGATTTTCATCGGTGCGGTGGAGGAAGACAGTTCGGGTTATCCAGACTGCCGGGAGGCCTATTACCGGGCCTGGCAGACGGTCATCGAACAGGGAACCAAACCGGAAACACACCTGGAGGTGGTGACGCCTCTCATCCACATGAGGAAGAGCGCCATCGTGCGTCGCGGCCTCCAATTAAGGGTTCCGTTTGAACTTACGTGGTCCTGTTACCGGGGTGAGGAACCCGCTTGCGGTGCGTGCGATAGCTGCGCCCTGCGGTTGCGTGCCTTTCGGGAGGCCGGCGTAGAAGACCCGATTCGCTACCCAATCGGACCGGCTCCCGCGCCGCAGGTATCGACCTCCTTTTAGCAAACCGGGCTTGAGCCTGAGAACAAGAAAGGCTAGAATAATGAAGCAATCCAAGGAGGACTCCATGAGTAACATCTCGCTAATGCAGAGAAGCGGACTCTTCGTGCTGCTCTTTCTCTTGGGCTTGGCTCTCAATGCCACGGCGCAGACGGCCGGAATTCGTGGGTATTGCAAAGGACGCGATGGGGAGAAGCTGGTGGACCATCGGGTCGTCATCAAACGCCAGGGCGTCTCCCGCGAGTACAAGACCAAATGCAACAAGAAAGGTCAGTACGTTTACATCGGGCTTCCCGTAGCCAATTACACCGTCGAAATTTATTCACCCGACGGCAAGAGGCTTTTCAGTCAGGGAACTCGTCTCACCCTTAACGAGCAAACCCAAGTGGACTTCGACTTGGCCAAAGAACAGGTTTTGCAGGAACAAGACCCCGCCTATATCGAGCAGATGAAGAAAATCGAGGAAGCGAGGACGAAGCAGAATTCGGAATTTCTCTCCCTGAAAGAACACTTCGATCTCGGAAACTACTACGTGCGGGGAAAGAAATACGACCAGGCGGTTGTCGAGTTTGAAAAAGCGCTTCAATTGGCCAAGGTGGATAACGTGCCCGTGCTCGTCAGCAGAATTGCGGATGCCTACTCGGCAGCCGGAAAATACGACCAGGCAGAAGAACAATACCAGAAGGCTTTGCTGCTTCAGCCCGAGTCCGCCCGAATCCACGGCAACTACGGCATTGCCCTGGCAAAGGCGGGGAAAATCGACGAGGCCAAAGTCGCCTTCAATAAAGCCTCCGAACTGGATCCGGAAGGCGCCGCCAATTTCTACTTCAACCTGGGGGCCATCCTTTACAACCAAGGGACAGCCATGGACGAGGCAGCCGCATCCTTTAAGAAGACGCTGGAAATCAATCCGGATCACGCCGACGCTTACTACCTGACGGCCCAAACGTTGATGGGCAATGTCACCATGGATGAAACGGGCAAGACGATGGCTCCACCCGAGTTAGTGGATTCCCTAAAGTCCTATTTGGCCCTGGAGCCGGAGGGCAAGTACGCTCCCAGCGCCAAGATGCTGCTGCAAACGATGACGGGCAAAGTGCAGACTTCCTTCAAAGCACCATCGCGGAGGAAACGCCGAAAAAAACAGAACTAAGAGTGTAGTATTCAACCGGGCCCTCCGGATTGCATTCGTACTTTCGACAGACCCAACCCTGAAGCGGTGGGATTGTCGTTGCCGGGTCCCCGCCGGAAGGCCCCAAAGACATGGCTTTCCCCTTGCCTTATCGACCTCGATCCTCGCGCTTCCGCAAAGCTCGATTCCCGAGGGTCCTTGCGAGCGCCTTGGGTGCCCTTCCTTCAGCCGGAATATTCGCCGGTCTGCTCTTCACCGTACCTTGTTCTCGCGCGGACATCATCTATCAGGCCACCCCGCAGCGAACCGAGCGAATCTACCACCGCGATGCGATTGTCATAAAAGAGGATTCCAACTCGATTTTTTACAAGCACTTCGAACTGAAAGAGAGGCGCGTCGTTAAGGTGCGGCTCGAGAAGGGAAGCCTGGCCTACCGCGTCGAAAAACAGGCTCCCGCCGTGCGGGAACGGATCCTCGCCAACTGGAAGCGCTTCGGCCATACGGCGAAAGTAACTGACCTCCAGGGAGAGACGCGGCAAATCTACGCCCTCTATCTCGATTTCTATCCGCCCGGGGGCCGGGGCTCACTGCATACCGTCGTGCCTCCACGTACCACCCTTCCCATAAGATTTTCTCATGGGGGGGTGGACGAGATCGATTTTTCCGACATCAAGCGGATCGAATTTCAGAGCTCGCGGATGCGGGTCTTCCTGAAAGCAGGCCAAGTCACCGAAGGCGAGTTTTGGATCCCCACCGACCTACCTGCTGAGGCGCGCTTTTTAGGTATGAGCGAGTCCTATGCGACCGAGAGTGAGGAAGTCTATGACTTCTATCTCCCTCTCGAGAAAGTAAAAGAGATTCAGTTGGGTCGAGAGCGCCGGCGAAGAAAAAAGTAGCGGACCTCTCGGAACACCGAACCGGGTCGCCCGCTGCGGCCAATCTCGCGGCAGTAAGCAGGCTCCCCTGAAAATATGCTGGAACTCCTCTTACTGACGCTGCTGACTCTTTTCGCCAGTAGCGTCGGAACCCTTACCGGCTTCGGCACCTCCACCGTTATGATTCCTGCCTTGGTGTTGGTTTACCCCCTTCCGCAAACCCTTCTGCTCGTCGGCATCATTCACTGGTTCGGTAATATCTGGAAGATGATCCTGTTTCGGAGCGGCATCCGCTGGCGGATACTTCTGGCGTTCGGCATTCCCGGCATCGCGGCAAGCCTCTGGGGAGCCTCATTGGCCATTGAAGCTCCTCCGATTCTTCTGGCGAGGATTTTGGGGGCTTTCCTGGTCAGCTACGTCGTTTTTTTGATTCTGAAGCCCAACTTCCGGCTACCGCAAAACCCTCTACCTGCCCTCATGGGAGGGGCACTGGGCGGCTTGCTGGCGGGGATTTTCGGGATTGGAGGCGCGGTTCGAAGCACCTTCCTTTCCATGTATGACCTGCCCAAGGTGACTTATATCTTCACCGCGGGTGCGGTGGGGTGGGTGATCGATTCGACGCGGCTGACGACGTACTGGGCCTCCGGTGCCCGGCTCGAACCTTACTTTCTGGGCGGCCTGCTGCTCTTCATCCCGGCGTCTTTCCTCGGTGCCAAGATCGCCCAGCAACTCACCGGAAAAATTCCGCAGGAAAAATTCCGTCGGGTGATCGCCGTTTTTCTTCTTTTGGTGGGGTTGAAGCTGTTATTGGCTCCGCATTAGCCAACGAAAACTCCCAGCCGCCCTGCTCTAGTGGCCTACCTCACTTCTTCTTCTCGGCGGCCCAGAGGCCGAGCGAAACCGCCCGTCCGCAGAAGGGGCAGTAATTCATACCCACATAATCGTAGCCGCGGGATCCGGCAGCTCTTAGGAAGTATTCGGTATCGATGTCGTTGACGATGCGCCCGTCGTCGATCCGGTGTTTGGGCCCGTAATAGAGCCAGCCTCGATCGACGGCTTCCCGCAAGGCTTCGCAGCAATACATTTCTCTCCTCCTGTTGGGGTGTAGATTTTACTTCACTCCCGACTCTCCGGCATGAAATTCTGAGGCAAACAGAGTACACTGAGAATATACGATTCGGGCCGCCTGGCAGGAGGTGAGCGTCCGAGACCCTTCCCATACCCTTCCTCCCCGGTCCGGAATCAGGAGGTGTAGCCGTGAGCCTGACCCGATGGGACCGTCGCCATTTCTTGCAAGACACCGGGATGATACTTTCCGGAGGAATCCTGGGCGTGTCGGATCTGCCCGCACGAACCTCCTCACCACCCGCTTCCTCCCCGGTTACCTATGAACGGCTCGGCCTTCGCCCGCTGATCAATGCCAAGGGCACCTACACCCACCTGAGCGGTTCCCTATTGCCGCCTGAGGTGGCGGAAGCCATGCGGGAGGCGGCGCGCCACTACGTCTCGATTCCCGACCTGCTGGAAAAATCAGGAGTTCACCTGGCGCATCTGCTCGACTGTGAGGCGGCTCTCGTAACCTCCGGGGCCGCCGGAGCTCTTACGCTCGGAACAGCCGCTTGCGTCGCGGGCGACGATCCGGAAAAAGCCCGCCGCCTGCCCGACACCCTGGGAATGAAAAATGAAGTCATCATCCAAAAGACGCACCGCTTTGTCTACGACCATGCCGTGCGCAACGTCGGCATTCGCCTCGTCGAGGTGGAAGACCGCCAACACCTGGAAGCCTCGATCAACGTTCGCACTGCCATGATGCTCTTTCTCAACGCCGCCGAACCCAAGGGCCCCATTCACTACGAAGAATGGATCGAGCTAGGGAAAAAATACGGGGTTCCTACCTTCATCGATTGTGCCGCCGACGTGCCGCCGGCAGAGAATCTGACCCGGTACACGCGGATGGGTTTCGACCTGGTCACATTCAGCGGAGGCAAGGCTCTCCGCGGACCCCAATGTTCGGGCCTATTGCTGGGCCGCAAGGACCTCATCCGTGCCGTACGGGTCCACAACTACCCGAAAGCGGACACCCTTGGCCGTCCTTGCAAGGTGGGAAAGGAAGAGATCATGGGACTGGTGGCGGCCGTCGAGCGCTATTTGAAACTGGACCATGCAGCCGAGTGGAGGCTTTGGGAACAGCAGATTGAGCAGATCGACTCTCAGGTCGGGTCCGTCCCCGGCGTCGAAACGCAACCCCATGTCCCTGCAATCGCCAACCATGTGCCTCACCTGAAGATCCGCTGGCCCGAGGAGGCGTGGAACTTCAGCCGGCAGGATTGCCTCGAGGCCCTGCGGGAAGGAGAACCTCCTATTGAAGTGGGGATCGGCGAGGATGAAGCGCTGATTTTGAACACCTTCATGTTACAGCCGGGCGAGGAACGAATCGTGGCCGCTCGGCTGCAACAGGTTCTGAACCGGGCGCAGGCCCGAGCTGGCAATCCAGTATGAATTCGTGGCTCCGGCAACCCTCAGTCGGCCCCGCGCAAATTCCTCTGTACTCGTCGCAACATCTCCGCAAGCCTAAAAAGGTTTTTGATTGCAGGGAAAGGGCGTCTTCGGTATCCTATTTACGTTTACGGTGTCACCCATGATGCGAGCGAGCACATCCATCCGGCTCGGCCTACTAAAAATCCAGATGCAATCGTGCGGTCGATTATAAAAGGAGGAACCCATTCGTGAAAATTCACTTGGAAAAAACCAGAAGCGCCCCATCCGCTACCGTGTTCATGGCAGGATTTTTGTTTTTGTTGGCGGCATCCGTGCTGAGCGCAGGTTGCATGTCCGAGCAAGCACAAGCCGGCAAAGTCAACTGTAGCGCTCTCCCAATTCGCTCAGCCCTGGAGACGGCTCTCAACGATGTCGTGGACGCGGGGGGCAATGGAGGCTTCCCCCTCGAGATGTGGCTGACTACGGTCAACCGCGACGGCGAGGTCTGTGAAGTTCTGTTCTCAGGAAACGACCGCGGTGACCAGTGGCCGGGCAGCCGCGTGATTTCGGCGCAGAAGGCCAACACGGCCAACGCGTTCAGCCTTCCCGGCTTGGCGCTCTCCACCGCCAACCTGTTTTCCGCCGTGCAACCCGGCAACAGCCTGTACGGCTTGCAGCACAGCAATCCTGTGGACACGACCGTGGCTTACGGCGGCGCCTCCGCGAATAACGGCCAACCGAACGATCCCATGGTCGGAAAAAAGATCGGCGGAGTCAACGTTTTCGGCGGCGGCTTGCCCCTGTACGATTCAGGGGGAACCCTGGTGGGAGCCTTGGGGGTAAGCGGCAATACCTCCTGCACCGACCACATCATCGCCTGGAAGGTCCGGGACGCGGTGAAGTTCGATACCCTTCCCGGTGGTGTAAGCCCGACGAAAGACGACAACATCGTCTTCGATACCTCCGTTGACATGGAAACGGGACACACCACCAGCGCCGGTGGATGGGGACATCGCGAATGCGATGAAACTGCCACCAAGGTCGCCAATGATCTTCCCAACACGCATCCTGTGCATAAAGCGGAACAGGATCAATAACTGGGTCTCACCCCGTAGGGTGGCTCCTGGGCGGGAATTCTTCTTGACCCGGCGCGGGCGATTCGATAAACTGAGGAAAGAAATCAGTAAAATTTCGGGACCCGGGAACCGATTTTCCCTTCGCAAGAAGGGGCCGAGCGGAAGGGTTTTCTGCAAGTCCGGGCCAACCGGAGGGAGACGAAGCAAGGTCTCTCCGGTCCGGCGGCTACGGCTTTCAGGGGACGAGCGATGGGCCCCCGGGGAAAACTTACAACTTTCTATGACAGGAAGGCAGTCAGAGAGCAACCCAATCGTATGCGGGCCGGAGGGGCGATCCCCTCCCTGGCGGGTGCCTACCGAACCGGAAAGTTGGGTTTTGACGAGGACTTAAAAAACCATTTCCCTAAGGAATGAAGGAGGAACAACCCATGGCAAGCAATCGCGGGGTGGCATACATGGGGCCTGGCAAGGTCGAGATCCAAAGTATTGATTACCCCAAACTAGCACTGGGAAATCGAAAGTGCGAACACGGCGTGATTCTCAAGATCGTCTCCACCAACATTTGCGGGAGCGACCAACACATGGTCCGGGGCCGCACGACCGCACCCGCAGGACTGATCTTGGGCCACGAAATCACCGGCGAGGTGATTGAAGCGGGTCGGGACGTGGAATTTATCAAGACCGGGGACCTCGTCTCAGTGCCCTTTAACATCGCCTGCGGCCGCTGTCGCAACTGTAACGAACAGGCCACGGGGATCTGCCTGAACGTCAACCCGGCTCGGCCCGGCGCCGCTTACGGATACGTGGACATGGGCGGCTGGGTCGGAGGACAAGCCGATTACGTAATGGTCCCCTATGCCGACTTCAACCTCTTGAAATTCCCGGACAAGGCGCAAGCGATGGAGAAAATTCGGGACCTGACCTGCCTCTCCGATATTCTCCCTACGGGGTTCCACGGGGCCTATACGGCGGGAGTTGGACCGGGAATGACCGTTTACGTTGCCGGTGGAGGCCCGGTCGGACTGGCCTCCGCTGCCTCCTGTCATCTGCTGGGCGCCGCCGTGGTCATTGTCGGCGACCTCAATCAAGAGCGATTGGCTCAGGCTAAGAGCTTCGGCTGCGAAACCGTAGATGTCTCCAGTAGCGCCACCATCGGAGAACAGATTGAAGCCATCCTCGGGGTTCCGGAAGTGGATTGCGGCGTGGACTGCGTCGGCTTCGAAGCCCGCGGGCACGCTCAGAACGCCAAGACGGAAATGCCCGCCGCCGTGCTCAATTCACTGATGGAAATCACCCGCGCCGGTGGAGCCCTCGGTATTCCGGGACTCTATGTGACCGGAGACCCGGGCGGGATCGACGAGAACGCCAAGATCGGCAATCTCGGCATCCGCATCGGTCTCGGTTGGGCCAAATCGCACCACTTCACCACCGGACAATGCCCCGTGATGAAGTACAACCGGCAACTGATGCAGGCGATTCTGCACGATAAGATCAAAATCGCCGAAGCTGTTAACGTACAGGTCATCTCCTTGGAGGACGCACCCCAGGGTTACACGGACTTCGACAAGGGTGCTGCCAAGAAGTTCGTACTCGACCCCCACAGCAGCATCCAGAGCTGAGAAATTCGGTGTCCGCGCCCGCGCGAATCCCGGCGGGCGTGGACGCTTTCTTTTAGGAATTTCTTCCTCAATCGGTCGCCCCCGACCGGGTCCTATCAATGCAAGCCGGCCAAAAATACTTGGGCGCAGGTGCGTTATGAAACCACTGTTCAGCCGCCTGACGGCAACACACCTCCCAAAACAGACTTGGA
This sequence comes from Terriglobia bacterium, assembly GCA_965222885.1. Classification (GTDB taxonomy): domain Bacteria; phylum Acidobacteriota; class Terriglobia; order UBA7540; family JAPUME01. The sequence goes on along the minus strand of OZ244973.1, from coordinate 1,940,649 downwards.
GGGACCGTGATTGAATCCCTGTTCCGGGCATTCTTAGAACATCGCAGGACTGCGCACGGGACTGACGATCTGGATGCGGTATTCGATTGCGTAGCGTGTCAGATGCTGGAAACAGAACTTGCGCGGGCCGAGCGGATGGAAGACAGCACCCAGACCGTTCACTAGACTTTGCGCCAGCGGCTCGGCGTGTCCACAGAGACCCTGTCAGATTCTTCGACCCATCCCGCCGGTGAGGATACCCGATTCCCCAGGAAACGGCTTCCCCGTTCGCTGAGGACATGCATGCACTAAAAGGTGAAGCGGAGACCTACGTTTACCTGCCGAAACAGGCCCGGCTGTATTCCCTGCGGCGCACGGGAGGAGATGTAAATCTTATTGGTCAGGTTCTTGACGGCCACGTAGGGTCGGAACTGGAATCGCTCGCGTCGGAACGTATAGTCAAGGCCCAGGTTCCAAACTGTAAATTGCGGCAACAGACCCACCGTGCCATCCGGGGAAGGTGTAAAGGTATTGCGGTTGTCTCCGAACTGGTTTCCGAGATAACTGGCATCGACCTGCACGCCAAGCCCTCGGCCCTGGCGAAAGCCCACCAAGAAGGAGAATGTATTCTCCGGAGCATAGGGAAGACGGTTTCCCTGAAAAAGCAGATTGTTGATGAACCTTGCGGTCGGCAGGTAGGTGTAACGAAAATCGGTGTAAAAGACCCAGGGACTCTTCATCCATTCGTTCCAATGAATGCGAAGACTCGTTTCCAATCCCTGATGCAGCGTCTCTCCTCCATTGGCGAGCGTGGTGGTGGCGCCGCCGGATTCCGCGGCCGGGATGATCTGGTTTTCGAAATCCAACCGGAAGAGGGTCACCTCTCCCCTCACGGCGCGATGCGGCCCGACGCGAACGCCAGCCTCCCAGTTCCAGCTCAACTCAGCTTCCAGGTCGAGAGATTCACCCTGCCGCGTGATCGCGTCCTTGGTTCGGGGCGGCGAGAATCCCCGATGAACACCCCCAAAAACCGTCAACAATGGATTCCAGTGATACGAAAGCCCGAGTCCCGGGACCGCCCGGGTCAGATGGTCGCCCCGGCGGATATCCACATCGGTGGGAATACCATCGACCCGCTGGCGCAGGATGTGCCGTTCGTATCGGTAATCCTCCACCCGAACCCCCGGCGTGAGGATCAGACGATCCGTAAAGAAGAACCGGTTCTGAAGGTAGAAAGAGAGCGCCTTGCCGAAGCGGTCCTCATCATCGCGCAGGATTCCCGTGGAAGAATCAAACCGGTCGCCGTTAATCCTCCTGTCGTCCGCGCCTTCATAGACGTATCGGATTCCGGTATTCAGCTTGCCTCGCAGGCCTCCCACCTCATGCTCGTAAGCAAGATTGGTTTGGATACCGGCCACACTGAATCGCCGGTTCCGGTTCCCCGTAGAATTCCGCAGGAAAACGGCCCCGCCGGGAAGGCCGGGGTCGCCCATAATCCCGAGATAATCTCTTCCCCGGTCGCTGCGGTCCCAATCCTGCCTCCTCCAGTCTCGGACCGTACCGTAGGCAAACAGGGCGCTCATCAGGACCGCACTCGGGTTCAAAACAGCGGTATGAACCAGGGAGCCGGAATGTCGCCTTACGCCTAACAAGTCATTCGCGACTGCGTTCTGGTTCGGATCCGCAAGGAACATGGGAGAGGTAAGTCCCAGATAGGTGGAGTTCGAGGTCTCATCGTAAAATCCGAGCTTGAGGGCGAAACTGTGATTCTCAACCGGCTTCAGAGTGAATTTCGATTGAAAATCATTGATGTCAAAATAGAGGTGCCGGAAGCCCTGTCCCTGCTTGCGAAGAAAGTTCAGGAACCATCCGGCTGATTCATTCCGGCTACTCCCACCGATGGAGCCCTGCCCCGCGAAGAATTCGCGCTGACCACTCTCGATGTCCAACCGACCGTGCGTAGAAGATGGAGGGTCCGGCGTGACGAAATTCACCACTCCCCCTACCGTCTGAGGACCGTGGACGATCTGGCCGCTGCCTTTGAGCACCTCCACCCGCTTCATGCGGTCGATCGGGGGCGAATAGTACATTTCCGGTTCCCCATAGGGGGCCAGCGAGATGGGAATTCCATCCTCCAACATTAAGACTTTCCGGCTCCGGTCCGGGTTGAGCCCCCGAATCCCAATGTTCAGGCGCATTCCCACCGGCCCGGAATCTTCGCGGAGGTTGACGCCCGGCACCCGCCGCAGCATCTCATTGGCGTCAATGGGCCTGGAATCAGACAGTTCCTCCTTCTGGATCATGTAAACCGAGCCCGGAATCCCCGCCAAAAGATCCCCTGACTTCCCAACAACCTCTATGGAAGTCGCACTCCCGCGAACGGAAGTGAACCGGAGGTCCTGCCTTACGATCCCCTCGTCGGGAATGACCACCTGAGCTTCAACCGACTCGAAGTCATCCGACCCAGCCCGAAGCGTATAGGGCCCAGCCTCCAGTCTTTCGATCCGATAACGGCCCGTGCCGTTCGTCCATACCCGGTCACCGGTCTGCTGAACCAGGACTTTCACCCCCACCAGGGGCCTACCCATCGGGTCGGATACCGTCCCTTCAACTCCTTGCGCAACCGCCTGGGCGGGGTTGAGGAACCATAGCGCAAGGACAGTAAAACCCACGGGGGAAAAGCCGGATCGAGACCCAACCCTTCTGCATCTCCAACTCATGACTCGGTTTAGTGATTTCACCCTGATTCAATCCCTTTCCCTAACTGGGAGCATCGCCAAATCTCCCGCGCGCCGGGTGTCGCCCCTAGACTCACCGCTGCTCTCGGCGAACCCGTCCATTCGTCCTCTGACACCCGTCACTTCAGGCTCGACAACTTTACGGTTTCAAAGTGAAGACGCTTGCCAGACCGCATACTCGCCCCACCAACCAGCAGCAGGCGGCTGTCAAACGGCAGCATACGGTGAAAAAACCGGTCGTCTTCCAGTTGGGTCGCGATGCGCCAGGTCTTTTTGTCGCGGTCGAGGACCTGGACATTGCCGCCGTAGGTGCTGACAACCAGTTGCCCACCTACGGTGTAGGCGGATGCACCGAAGCCTTCCATGCCCTTGCCGCGCTTCGCGTCGGCGAGCGGGTCGATCAGGCTCGGCCCTTGCGACCACGTTTCGCTGGCCGGATCGAACACATCGACCCGCGTCGTCGGGCCACCCTTCTCTTGCATGCCGCCTATCACGTACAGCTTGCCGTCAAGGTGTCCCAGAGAGAGCGCTCGTCGCTGGAAAGGTGGCTTGGGGACTTGTTTCCATACGATGCCCTCTTGCGACAGATCCGCCACCCACGCAGTCTGGTGCCACTGCTGCTCCTTTTCACCATTCAGTTTCCAGCCACCCACAACGTAGAGCTTGTCCTGGATCACAACGGCGTCATGGGACGAGCGCGGCTCTGGCAAGGGTGGCAGAGACTCCCATTGCTTGGTCTGCGGGTCGAAGCGGACGAAATCCGCCACCGAGCGCAGATCGTGATCCTGATCCTCTTGGTTATGCGCCGTGAATCCACCGATGCGGTACAGCTTGCCGCCGTGGGCAACCATCGCCAGCCCTTGCAGCCGGGGACCTTGGGCGATCATTTCCCACTTCACGGGATTCCTCAGATGCAAGCGGCTGAGCTCGTCGGATTGACTCGTGTTCGAGTAATGATGCGGCCGGCCAAAGTGTCCGCCATAGACGTACAGCCAGTCACCGATCACCGCAGCCCCGAAACTCGTGATGCCCCTGGGCAGGTCAACGTATCCAGTGCTTTTCGCTGGGCTTGATGTGGCACGGGTGGACAACCTGCCGGCGTCGGACGTCCCGACGTCCAACGTCACCGTGGAGTAGTACTGCACTTCGTCATACTTCTGATCGTGGAACTCGCCGCTTTTCTTGTCGATCCGCCGGGCCCGAATCTCGTACCGGCCTGGCGTCGGCACTTGCAAGGCCGCAATTCCCCCGGCGTCGGTCTTGAGTTCCAACCGTTCACCCTTCGGAGGCACCACGATGACTTGCGAGCCCTCGATGGGCTTGCCCTTCCAAGAGACGCTAAGCAGCATCTCGCCATTTTTCAGTTGTGGCGCGACATCGAAATCGAGCTTCTCGGAGCGTCTCCCTGGGTCGCTCACGTCCCATCGCAGCGACTTCGCGTAGTAATGAAGCAGCAGGACCTTGTCACCATGCGAGAAGACGCCGTACAAACAGTCCGCTTCAATGGAGCCCGAGAGGGAGGGCAGGTCGCTAGTGAGTAATCCGCCGTCATCCGTCTCGACTTTGTGGAGGCTGAGTGGGGTGTATTCTCCTTCGGCGGTGCGATGCCACGCTTTCAATCTTGTCAGCCCATCCAGAAACTGGGCTGAATCCGGCTCAGCGGACTCGCCAAAATAGACGTGGGCTTGTGGACCGCTTCCGTCCTTGGTCTCAAGCGCGACCCAAACGAAATGGGCACTCAGGGAAGCAGCCGCCAGGATCAAGCTCAACATCAACCCACACACGCGTAGGATTCTCATTCTGATCTCCTCGTTAATAAAGATAAGCCCGCGATCACATCCGTTCTCATCGATTTCCCACTTCGACTGCATGAGGTGGCCTCCAGAGCGACGCGCGGTCCGTCGAAGGCCCTTCCCTTCCGCCCGGGCGGCTGCAGATGCAAGCGAGTCGGCGGCCGAACCTCAGAATCAGCCGTTCCCCGCTCACAGCGATCCCATACAGGCGCGATTCTTCGGAGAGTTGGTTCTCGGCGACCTTCAAGGCACTGTCCGTCGCGCGATAGACAGAGACAACTCCGTTCACACCGAAGAAGTAAACAAAGTCTTCGGCGCCGATCGAGGACGCCCAGCAGGCACCTTTCAACCGCTGATGCCAAAGCGCCCGGCCCGTCTCCAAATCCAGGCAGAAGGCGACCCCGGCCTTGTTGACCATATACACCCGCGACCGATACGCCAGGGGAGAGTTGAAGTACGACGCGGCTTCGGATGCCCGCCAAACGATTTCAGGAGTCGATTGGGCCTCTAAGCCGAAACGAATCGCCGCCGTCTGTCCCTTCTTGCTCGACCCGATGATCGCTCCACCCGGAATCGGAGTCGGTGACGCGATGAAGGTGCCCTCAAGCCCGTTCAGGGTCCACAGCAGCGAGCCGTCCCGGGTGTCGTAGGCGTCCACCCGGTCTCGGCTGCTGACCAGCGCCAGCTCTCGACCGTCCTGCTCGACGATCGTTGGCGTGCTCCAAGAAACTCCTTTCGGGCGATCCGTCTTCCAAACCGTCTTGCCACTATGGCAGTCCAGACAGATCAAATAAGACGGTCCGTCGTGCGCCGCTAACGCCATTACGCCCGATCGGCACAGACGCAATGAACTGCCGATGCCGTGGCGACCTCCAAAATGGCCGAACTCCTCGGTCAGCCGGCGTTCCCATCCGAGTTCTCCACTGTGGTTGACAGCCACCAGGTTGCCGGTTTCGAAGAAAGCGTAAACACCCTCAGCATCAGCGGCTGGGGTCGGAGCCGCTTTACTGACCGTGCCCGAGTCCCGGATGGACTGGGCCGGCGAGGCGCGATGCGTCCAAAGTCTCTTACCCGTAGAGAGGTCGAACGCAGCCATTAGCAGCGTCTCTTTATTGGACCCATCGACGCTCGTCACGAACGCCTGATCGCCGTACAGGACCGGGCTCGACTGTCCGTAACCAGGAGGCACAACGCTCCAAGCAACGTTTTGCCGGTCGGACCATTCCAGCGGCAAGCGCTCGTGGCCCCCCAGAAAGCTGGAGCCGTTCCCGCGGAACTCCGGCCATCCGGCGCCAGCGACGGCGATGGGGGCCAAAAGCGTGCCCAGGAAGGCGCGGCGGTCGAGAGCTTTGGGGGAACGGGAAACCGGCATTCTAAGCCTTTCTAAAAGGTGTAACCTGCTTCATGCTTGAACCTCGTCGGGCACGGCGTGGGCGTCGTTGCCCGCCGCAGCTTGTTACTTCGCTCCAAAGTTCCAGCGCCATCCGACTCGGAACGTCCGGCCGGGGTCAGCACGAAAGAAGGATGGCTGAGCGGCCGCGAGATTCAAATCCGTCGAGTCGAACAGGTTGTTGAGAGCGAAGTAAACCTCACTGCCGGCGCGTAGCGGCTTAGCGATGTACCAGTTCCAGACTTGATACGCGTCGCCGATGAAGCTTCCGCTACGCCCCACGATGGGCCACTTACCCAAGTAGGTGCCACGGAAATTGGTACGCAAGCCACCCCAGCGGTCGGTGGACCACCAGACGCGGAAGTTGCCGTGATGACGGTGACGCTGGCTGAGAAAAGCTTGCGTTTCCTTATCACGGGCGTCCAGGTAGGTGTAGCTGGAGGAGACGATCAGATTTTTCGTCAGGCTCACTTCGACTTTGCCTTCCACACCCGAAGTGTAAACGTCCTCGATATTCCGGTAATGGTAAAACAGACGCCTCAAACCCGGGTTGAAGGCGCTGTCAATGTTGAACCGCTGCATGAGATCGCGCAGCGCATTGGGTGTGAAGGGATACCCAATGAAGTCGGCCTGGATCAGGTCTTGGATGTCGTTGCGGAAGAAGTTGCTCGTCAGGCGAAAGCGCCCCTTGCGGTAGTCGAGCCCGGCCTGTAGCGTCGTCGAGTGCTCCGGTTTCAACCCGGGGTTGCCGATCACCTGGTAGAAGTTGGTTGGGTTCAAGAAACGGAAGTAGAGCTGCCCGAGATCGGGCGCGCGGAAGCCGCGGCCCCAAGAGCTGCGCAGCCGAAGGCTGTCGGTGAGCCGGACCAAAGCTCCGGTCCGAGGCACGAAATAGTTACCATAGAGCGAGTGATGGTTCCAGCGCCCGCCCGCCGTCACGCTGACGCGCGGGTGCAGTTCGATGCGGTCATTGATCCACATGTCGACCATGGAAATCTGCCGGCCGGCGTTGTTGCCAACCATGCGATTGAAGCCGCGATAGTTGTCCTGTGTCCACTCGACTCCACCCTGCATCAGTTGCCGCGAGCCCCAAACGTGCGAGACGTTGGTCTCAAGCCGGTAAAGACGCTGGTTGAGGTTGGCGTTGGTGTCGATCTCACCCGGCCGGGCAACGACGGCGATCTCCGAGCTTTCGTCATATTTGCCGTAGTACCCGCGAAAGTTCCAGCGCGTGGCCGGAGTCAACCCAAGGTCCAGATGGACGCCGTAGTTCTGAGCGCTGTCTTGGGTTGCCGTCGTCTGCGGCCCGAGCTCACCCATAAAATTGCCCCGCTCGTCGTTGTCAAACGCGTTCGCAAAAACATTCACCTTGAACTGGTCTGAAAAGTCGTATCCCAACTTCCCAAGGTAGTCGTAGCGGTGGAAGCCCGCGCCGGTGGTGGCGAAACTATCGGGGATCAGGCGATAGGGATTGCGCTTGTGGCGCTCGACGTCGAAAAAGCCATGCCAGCCCTCGTGAGTGAATCCCATGTCGCCGCGGAAATCCGCTCCGTCGAAGCTGCCCGCGGAGGCCGTGACATTGGCGTCAAACCTCCCCTGCGGCCGGCGGGTGATCATGTTGATCACCCCGCCGATCGCATCGGAACCGTACAGGGCCGACGAGGCCCCCTTGACGACTTCGATGCGTTCCAGCCGGCCCGTCGATTGGCGGTCCATGTTGAGGATGCCACGCTTGATTCCGCGAGCACCCACGACGGGATAGCCGTCGATGAGCACGAGTGCCTGGCGGGAGTCGATGCCTTGGATCTGGGTTTCCGAGCGATTACCCGAAGACCCGCTTCGGGTAACGACTCCGGGTTCCTCGGAAAGAAGATCGCTGACCCGCTCGTAGCCGGAGTCTTTGATGACCGTGCGCGAGATGACATCGACTTCCTTCACTGCGTTCTCCACCAGTTCCTCTTCGCGCGAGCCGCTGACGATGACCTGCTGCACCAGCGGCGACGGCGGGAGGGTAATGCGCAGATCTGAAGCCTCCGGAGAGGGTACATCCACGACTTGCCACTGGGTGGCAAAACCGGCGCGAGCCGCCGTGACCCGATATTTTCCGGGCTCGGCGACGAACCGGAAACGACCCTCATTGTCGGTAACCTGATGAATCTCAAGCCCGGAACCCATATCCCGGAGGAAGACGTCCGCACCCACCAGGAAGTGGCCGGACGAGTCGATAACGGTCCCTTCGGCCCCCTTGCCGCTCTGCGCCAAAAGCGGCCCCAGAGCGGATAAGGTCAGTAAAATGAATCCAATCGTGAGTCTAGCCGTGTTACTCATGGTGCTCTCCTTTATCTATCTTTGGTTGAGGTTGCTGGAGAGCCGGAGAGGAGCCAAACATACAGAGCGACGACGGCAAGGAACCGCCGCCAAGTCGTGGTAGAATAAAAAGGTGAATCACGGTCGCCTGAGTCTCTCTCGCGGCTGTGTGGCAAGCAGGAGTCTGGGTCGTCGGGATCTGAAGCTCACGTGCGACCCGGCTCTTGCCTTGCTCCTTTGAACTATCTAATGCAAACATTTTCCCTAAGCGGGAACTAAATTTCCCGCGCCTTGGATCATCTTAGCGAGTCGGCCCGGCGGAACACTCGCCTTCAAATTTGCAACTGAGTTGCAATAAAAGATACAAAAAATAGCCCCTGGCCAAGACAAAACCACAGATACCCCCTGCCTCCATTCGTACCACCTGAATCGTGAACCGCCGGTCACGCTGAATGGGAACATCCGCGCGAGCCAGCCGAGCGGAATACCCTCGCTCTTAGTTGCAACTGGGTTGCAATAAAAGACCATAAAAAATAGCTCCCTAGCCGCGACAGGAACCACAGATACCCCCTGCCTCCATTCGTACCACTTGCATCGTGAACCGCCGGTCACGCTGAATTTGTTCTTTCAATTTTTCGAACAGCGGGCTTTCAAATTCCATAATCGCCCCGCATCGGAAGCAGGCCAAATGGAGATGATCCCTCTTTGTCCGCGCCTCATAATAGTGTTTTTCGCCGTCCATGTGCATAAGGTCCAGCTCATCGATCAGCCCATGCCTTTTCAACAACGACAGGGTGCGGTAAACCGTGACCTTATTGATGGTCGGGTCATAAGCCCGTGCTCGGTGCCACAGCCCCAGTGCGTCCAGGTGGCGATCCGCCTTCTGAATCAGGTTCACCAGTAGCCTGCGCTGCTGAGTCATGCGCACTCCACGGGAAACCAATTCGTCGGCCAGATGACGGCGTGGATTCGACCGCTCCGCCAGCATCTGATGCTGCGCTAATGGAGGCATAACGTCCTACATTCTACATGCAATCCAATTGCAACTGAAAATATATCCTCAATCTTATTGATTGTCAATCCTTTTTGCAGCGAAAGGTATAACCCAAGACTCTAACGGGACCTATGCAGCTCTCAACTGTATCCCTGAGGTCCAAAAATGGGAGCCCTGACCGCCACCCGGCAATGCGATTGAACTCAGCCGCCCCGAAAAATCTCCGATCGATTCCCTATATCGGGCCAGGAGGGGCTCACCAAAATGGAATCGACAGGCCTCAGCACAGAGCCTTTTGCGCACCCACATTGATTCCATGGCCTCCGTCGGTCGCCATCCCGGCTCGCTCCCCTCCCGAGGGCGGACCTTCACGGCTCGGGCCAACTTGCGATGTCACTCTTTTTCTGTTAATTTTCGGTCTGAGCGGGAGTAATTCAGCGGTAGAATGCCAGCTTCCCAAGCTGGACGTCGCGGGTTCGATCCCCGTCTCCCGCTCCACTTACCCATTTCATAATCGTAAGTTGTACACTGCCAATTCGGGCCACGACCGCGCACCTTCCTTCTGGTGGTGTGTGCCGCCGCTACCGGATCATTCAGGATCGTCCAATGGGGAGCTTTTCGCAGGCCTCTTCTTACTCACTCGGACGCCCTTGAATTTTTCTACCTTGATGGAGTCGGCGCGGGTGGGCCTCGGTTGCCCAATCGTTTTCCGAGCCGCACCCTTTACGATTTTCGAAGACCTAAGCCGTTTCTTTACCATCCTTGGCTTCCTACCTGCGAACATAAACGCATGGATCGACAGGACGCAGGAACTCTCCTTGTGCGTTCGGTTCCCTGACCTCCTCGTGCGGCGGATGAGCCAGGGTAGGCCGAGAACCCCCCTCTACGCCACGACCTGCATCCAAGAGGCAAAGGAGAAGAATAAGCTTCAGCAAGGCATATCGCGCCTTCCAGGATAACCTGAATCGCGGTGGCAATGACCCGGAGAAATGCAATCTTTACCCGCGACGGATGGAATGGGCCAAGGGATGGCACTCGAAATCAGCGAAATACCGACCACCCGACGCTGATCTGCTGCCTCGAATCGTCGCACCATCTTCACCCCCACGGCCGGTCTTGATCCCGACAACAAACCCGGACTTGGCTATTCCGTGCGGACTGGGTTCACCCCGATCGCACCTGTTCGCCGGCCCTCCCTTTGACCACCCAACCATTTCGTGCGAAACTAGGTCTGGTTGTAGCCATTGCGAATTCAATCATCCAGGCTTTGAGGTTTTTATGAGGCATTGCAACTTTGAACAAGTGGCCATCGTTGTCAATCCTGAAAAAGACAATGTGGCCGTTTGCACCGCGGAGTTTATCGAGAAAGAAACTGTCATCAGCTTGCCTTCCCATCTGAATGGAAACAGGCCCAAGACCCTTACCACAACGGGGCGCATCATTCGCGGGCAGAGTTTTGCTCTGTCGAACATCGAGAAAGGAAAGCCCTACACTTCACTGGGAGACCCCGTGGGCTTGGCCAAGCATGAGGTGTTACCGGGAGAACCGATCAGCGATGAAAACCTGATCCATCGCTTGCCTCACCTGCGGGCGAGGTATCGGGACAATCCCGAACCCACACCTCTGTCGCCTCAGCTCTCTGCGATGACCTTCGACGGTTACGTGCGCTCGGATGGGACCGTCGGGGTCCGCAACCTGGTAGGGATTGTCACGTCCGGCATGTGCTCCTCCACCGAGGCCCGCGAGATCGCCGCCCGCGCCATGCGGGAGATCTACTCCCGGGAGAAGTTTCCGAACGTCGATGGCATTGTGCCGATCGTCCAGGAATCGGGTTGCGGGATGCCGGATGGCCGCGCTTTGAACCTGTTGAACCTGCTTTTGGCCGACAGCTTGCGGCATCCCAATCTGGGGGCAGTCCTCTACACCGACCTGGGTTGCGGCAAGACCTGTGTGGAATGCTCGGTCCCGATCTTCCAGCAAGGGGTTCCGAATTACAACCAGCGCGTTGTCAACCTGGTGGTTCAGACAGCCGGCGGGAGCAAGAAAACCGTCGTGCGCGGCCTGGAGATGATCGAGCGGTTACTCCACTACGCCAACCGGTTCGAGCGGCAACCCGTACCGGTCAGCAAGCTCATCATAGGCACCCAGTGCGGCGGCTCGGACCGCTGGTCCGGCGTGACGGCCAACCCGGCCGTGGGAGTTGCCGCCGACATGACCGTCCAGGGGGGCGGCGCCGTGCTTCTGCCGGAGATTCCGGAGCTTCAGGGCGGCGCCATGCTTACTTTGACCGAAAGAGCGCGCAGCCGCCAGGTCGGCAAGAAATTGATGAACGCGCTGAAACGCTATGAGCGCTATGTCCATATGTTCGGCGACGACTTCCGGGAGAATCCCTCACCCGGAAACAAGAAAGGCGGCTTGTACAATATCTTCCTCAAGTCGAGTGGTGTGAAATCCAAAGGCGGCACGTCGATTGTCGAGGACCTGGTGGAGTACGGGGAATGGCTCGGGGACCGAAAAGGGCTCTACGTTCTCTACACGCCCGGCTACGACCAGGTCTCCACCCCCGCGCTCTTCCTGAGCGGCGCGCAGGTGGCCATCTTTACCACCGGGCGCGGCACGGGCATCGGCTGCGCCCTGGGACCCGTCATCAAGGTTGCTTCGAACTCCCAGCTTGCCCACTTCAACGGCGATATCGACGTGAACGCCGGAACCATCCTGGAAGGTAAGGATTCCACGCAAGGCGTCGGTGAGAAAATTTTTGCGGAGATCCTGGACGTCGCTTCGGGCCGAAAATTGACGAAATCCGAAGAGTCCGGATTCCACACGGAGTTCAAAATCTGGGAATCCCTATGGCCTACCCTGTAGCAAGCACGGTGAGGCCGACTGAACACCCGCGGGGCTGGAGGCGAGTCCAACTCGCCGGATATGCGAGAGTACCGCTAAGGTTCGACCTTCCTTAGCTGGACGTTCCGAAAATAGACCGTCATCACGTTGTTTCCGTGCACCTGGAGCCCCAGGCGGCCGGCGCCGGGAAAACTCCGGGTGGGCTCGTTTTCGGTAAAGTCCAGTACCTGCTTTCCGTTCAGTTTCACACGGACGCGGTTCGCGGTGACCCGTATGTTAAGGTCGTTCCAATTTCCCTGGTGGATAGCCTTTTCGGGGTCTGGAAAGCGGCCAATATAGGTTCCCCGGCCCTCGCCTTTGCCCCCATAATAGATGCAGCCGCTCATATCACGCTTCAAACTGCCCGAGATTCCCATCTGCACCTGGTAATCGGTATTGGTGATAAAAACGCCGCTGTCGGGGTGATCCCCCTCCATTTTATAGGAGAGTGAAAGCTCGTAATGCTTGAAGCTCTCCTGACTCCAGAGAATACTTCCCTCCCCGGTGCCGCGGCCAACCAGAGTATCCTTCTCGACACGCCACACGTCGGCCCCGTCCACCGTCCATCCTGTTAAATCCTTACCGTTGAACAGGGTCTGCCAACTCCCGGCACCTCCAATCATCGCATGCGGCTCTCCTGGAAGGCCACCCAACGCCATACAAAGCACCACCACCCATCCCAGCATCGCAACCATAGCTTTACATCGCAAATGTTTTCCGGATCGCTTCTCCATCTTGTTTCATCTCCTAAGTATTTTGACGTGCCCCAAAGCAACAACCGTCTCCGGGCGAAATCGGTAACTCCCTGTGCAACCCCTTTTTCGAGTCATTCGTATTGGATTTTCCCGTAACTTCCTTGTATATATAGGGTAAGAAGAACCAATCTGCAAGTGAGTCGGGGGGCGCATCTTGGCACGAACCTTCCGCAGGACGTGCAGTGCGGTCCAACGATTGAGGAGCCATCACGATGGTGGATGTGGTTACTTTCGGAGAAGCCATGATCCGGCTCTCTACGCCGAATTTCATGCGGCTCGAGCAGACCACCAGCTTGGACGTCCAGATCGGCGGAGGTGAACTGAATGTCGCCGCCGGGGTAGCTCGGCTGGGGCTCAAGAGCGCCTGGGTGTCGCGCTTGCCGAAGAATCCGCTCGGCCGGCTGCTCGAAAACCGGACTCGGCAGGCGGGCGTTGATACCTCCAGAGTCGTGTGGAGCGACGGCGGCCGCCTGGGCCTCTACTTTGTCGAGTTCGGAGCGGCGCCGCGGGCCAGCTCCGTCCTTTACGACCGCGCCAACTCGGCCATCAGCCAAATCCGACCCGGCGAGGTGGACTGGGACGCTGCCTTCAAGGGAAGCCGGTGGTTCCACGTCAGCGGCATCACACCGGCTCTGGGCGATTCGGCTGCGGCGGTGACGCGTGAAGCCCTGGAGGCCGCCAGGAAAGCCGGTCTCACCGTGAGCTACGATCTCAACTACCGCGGCAAGCTCTGGTCGCCGGAAAAAGCCCAGGCCTGCCAGGAACCCTTGATGTCACTGGTGGACGTGCTGATCACCACCGAAGAGGACACCGGCGTCGTGTTCAAGATCAAAACCCGGGGAAAAGATGAACGGACGGAATTCGCCGAAGTCTCCGCCGCGCCCTTTAAGGAAGTGGCCCGCAAGCTCCAGAAAAAATTCGGCTTTAAGGCCGTAGCCATAACGCTGCGGGAAAATCCCCTGGTCTGGCGGAACTCCTGGACTGCCCTCGCCTATGCCGAAGGGAAATTCTACGAGGACGTGAAATATAATGTAGAAGTGGTGGACCGCATCGGAGGCGGCGACGCCTTCAGCGCCGGGTTCATCTTCGGCTGTCTGGAAAAGAATTCCTATGCAATGGCTTTGCGTTACGGAAACGCCTTTTCGGCTCTGAAGCACTCCAACCCCGGCGACTTCTGCTGGGCCTCGCGTGCCGAGGTGGAATCTTTGCTGAAAGGCGCGAGCCTCCGCGTCGCGCGGTAGATTTGTACCCTTCTAGTGTACTGTCCCGGTAATAAGCGATATATTAATGGGCAACCTTTGGCCTCTGGAGGTATGCCCATGCCACGCGGTCGCCCCGTTACTCCCCTCACTCTCAGTGAGAGTGAGGAATCGGAACTGGGGAGCCTCGCCCGCTCCCGAACCTTGCCGCATAGTCTGGTGCTGAGGGCCCAGATTGTGCTGGCCTGCGCCGAAGGCGTTCCCGGCTCTACCGTGGCCCGGCGTCTGGGTGTCACCAATACGACCGTGGGCAAGTGGCGAAAGCGCTATCGTGAACATGGAATCCCCGGACTACACGATGAACTGCGTCCCGGACGCCCCCGCACGCATGAGGATGAACGTGTTGCGGAAGTCATCAACACGGCCCTGCAAACCGAACCTCCCGATCGTTCGCACTGGAGCGTGCGTTCCATGGCGGAACACACGGGAGTCTCAAAGAGCACGGTCCAGCGGTGGTTCGATCTGTTCGGCGTCCAGCCGCATCGCCAGCGGCATTTCAAGATTTCCAACGACCCGTTCTTCGTCGAGAAAGTCCGCGACATCGTCGGTCTCTACCTCAATCCCCCGGACCACGCCGTGGTGCTCTCGGTCGATGAGAAGACCCAGGTTCAAGCTCTTCAGCGAACTCAGCCCGTTCTCCCCATGGGCCTCGGCTACGTCGAAGGCGTCACCCATGATTACAAACGTCACGGCACGACCACTCTGTTCGCGGCTCTCGATGTGGCCACCGGGAGAGTCATCACCCGCTGTAAACCGCGACACCGTCATCAGGAGTTCCTCACTTTCCTGCGTCAGATCGACGGCAGTGTGCCGCACAACCTCGACGTCCATCTCATCGTCGATAACTACGCTACTCACAAACATCCCAAAGTCCGCGCTTGGCTCGCTCGGCGTCCCCGCTACCACGTTCATTTCACCCCAACCTATGCGTCCTGGCTCAACCAAGTCGAACGCTGGTTCGGCATCATTACCCAGAAGGCCATTCGCCGAGGTTCCTTCTCCAGCGTCAAGGCTCTCGTCCGTAACATCGAGCGCTTCGTCGAACATTACAACGCCAACACCAGTCCTTTCGTCTGGACCGCCACGGCCGAATCCATCCTCGCTAAGGTCGAACGACTTTGCTCATATATTTCCGGGACAGTACACTAGTGGAGTGTTTATATTGTCATTCATCGGATCAGTCAGCGAATATTGACAGGGAGCGAATCTCTTAACGGGTTATGCGGGTTGCCAAGGGAAGGAGGTAACCATCTGACATGTTTGGTTACATTAGAATAGAAGGATTTCGAAGTTTCGAACTCGTTGAATCGAAATTAAAATCCCTTAGCGTTTTCATCGGCCCCAACGGCAGCGGAAAATCCAACTTCCTGGATCTTCTTTCGTTATTGCAAGAAGCAGGGAACGGCCAATTAGCCGATGGAGTGGCACTTCGTGGAGGGATTGACAACATTGCATTCCGAATGCGTCCTGGTGAAATCTTCGTGGAATTCCACGTTCCGCCGGAGGGTGATTTCCAAGAAGAAAAAGCCGAAGTTTGGTTTAAATTAAAGCTCAAGAAAATTCCTGGGGCTTCCATACCCAAAGTTTGGTTCGAGCAAGTTTCTAAAGCACCTGATCCATACCACCCTCTCCCACTCCACTTAATGCATCGCGACAACGATGGATGCGTGTTTCGATCCATCAAACCCGGCATGAGGGAGGAGCCAGAGGAGGGCAAGGAGCTAGAGTCCGAGTCAGAGTTAGCCATTTATCAGGTCAAAGATCAAGACAAGTACCCAACACCCCATAAACTCCTTAAACTCCTCCAGGGCTGGACATTTTATCGTGATATCCCGGTTGGGCCAGATGCCCCCCTAAGACAACCTGGTCTAGTTCGCCCCACGGTACGGTTAGCTTCCAATGGGCAAAATCTCGCCTCTGTATTGTACTCAATTCAGCAGAACCACCCCGCAACTTGGAAAGAGATCGAGGAGATACTCGAGACTACTTACCCCGGATTTCATAGTATTACCTTTCCTCCCGAAGGAGGCGACGGAAAGGTAGTTTTGCGCTGGTGGGAGTATCCCTATGAAAGAGATAAGGGATTCTCAGCCAATTTGCTATCCGATGGAACTCTCAAGTTTCTTTGCTTGGTTGCGATACTCAAAACTCCTGACCCTCCCCCTCTCATCTGTATCGATGAACCAGAGCTAGGACTCCACCCGGATTGGATAAAGATCGTTGCGGAATTGCTACAATCGGCAGCAGAACGAACTCAAGTCGTGGTTACAACCCATTCCCCACAGCTTGTTTCGAAGCTCGATCCCGATCAAGTCATTGTGGTCGAAAAGAAAGAGGGTAAATCACAATTCACGCATCTATCCAATGCGGAATTAGCTTCATGGCTGAAAGAATTTACGTTGGGTGAACTTTGGGTCGCCGGCCATATCGGTGGAAGGCCGTGAAATAGACTATATGCAGAAAGGAAGGCGGATCATTATTCTCTGTGAAGGAGATACAGAGGAGCTAGCAGTTAAGAATTTCATCGCCAAGCAGTGGCGCGCGGACCAACTTCACTCGACCGGATTGTATCCAATCAATCTCAACGGAAAATTACAAGACATAAGCAAAAATACCAGGTTGTTTTTGCAGGACTCTGGCATACTTGCGGTCTTCACGATGGTTGATCTTGCCGGCATGGATCGAGTCAATCACTCTTCCAATGACCATTTGGATATGAAGGTTAAGAACGTGAAACACTGGTTAGCTAAGGGGATAACCCACCAGCGCCATGACGATTTTCACCCTCACGTATGCGTGCATGAAACAGAGGCATGGATTCTCGCCGAGGGGGTTGCTCTCAAGGAACGGCTAGGAGATTCCAATATTCAGCCTGACCCCATGGCGGAAAAGAAAAATTTCCTGGACCCACCTTCCAAAAGAATCAATACCCTTTTTCTCAAGAACCGTGGGAATCGATATCGAAAGATTCGAGATGGGAGGCCACTCTTTGCTAACCTCCAATTCGAGCCAGTTTACAACTCATGCCCATATTTTCGGAAATTCCAGGATGACCTGAAAAGGGTTGCGACACGGCCATCAGGTATGTTTAGGTAAATCGCTGGACACCCACCCATGCCCTTGCAAAAACAGCAGGCTGCAAAACAGATTCTCGAGACCGGATTGATACCCATTGTCCGGGCGGCGTCGGCGGAGGACGCTTTCCAAGCCGCCGAGGCCATCGTTGCCGGCGGGGTCAGCATTGCCGAGATCACCATGACGGTTCCTGGTGCCATCCACGTGATGGAAAAAGTGGCCGACCGATTTGGTGACAAGGTACTGCTGGGAGCGGGCACCATCCTCGATCCCGAAACGGCCCGCGCTGCCTTGCTGGCAGGTGCAGAATTCCTGGTCAGCCCTTCGCTCGACTTGCGGGTGATCGAAGTCGCCCATCGATATTCCAAAGTCTCCTTGCCCGGAGCCCTTACTCCCACCGAGGTCGTCGCCGCCTGGCAGGCCGGGGCCACCTTCGTGAAGATTTTCCCCTGTGGAACCGTCGGCGGGGCGAAGTACATCAAGGCTTTAAAAGGGCCGCTGCCCCAGATTCAATTCGTGCCCACGGGCGGAGTGAGTCTCCAAACCACACCGGAATTGATCCGCGCCGGAGCCGCCGCCGTGGCCGTAGGCACGGACCTGGTGGACACCAAGGCGCTGCAAGAAGGCCGACTGAACGTGATTACCGAAAACGCCCGCAAATTCCTCGCCGCCGTCCGCACCGCCCGAGGGAGCGATTAGGCTGACGGGAAACAATCTGACTTCGAACCTATCCTATCCATCCTCGAACTGAGGCATCCCATGAAGACCACCCGACGCAATATGCTGATTTCTTCCGCCGCGGCGTTGGCGGCACCCAGAGTAGGGACTCCGAAAGCCGTCCCGCCGCGCCGGTGGGACCCGAAGATTTCCGAAAATCTGGCTGACGTCGAACCCTCCACGCTGCGCTGGCTGAAACAACTCGGCTGCAAGCACGTCATCTTCCAAGGGACCGACGCTGTGGACCCGGACAAGAAAGGCTACTGGACGCCAGCCGACGTCCGGCCCCATAAGAAGAATTGTGACGAGGCGGGACTGATCCTGGAATCCATGATGATCCCGATCGACTTCTACCGGAAAGCAAGATTAGGACAAGCAGGGCGGGACGAGGAGATCGAAAAAGTTCAGCGCACCATCCGGGCCGTCCGGCAGGCCGGCGTCCCGATGATGGAGTGGCGCTTCTGGCCCGATTTTTTCTGGGATGAACGGGTCGGTTATTACACGGTGCCCGGCCGCGGCGGCGCCGTGTTTCGCGCCTTCGACCACGGCCACGTCAAGGATGCCCCGCCCTTCGACGAAATTGGTACGGTCAGTCAGGAGGAAATGTGGTCCCGGTTTCTCTATTTCGCCAAGCCCATCGTCGAAACCGCAGAGAAAGCAGGCGTCCGCCTCTCCATGCACCCCAACGATCCCCCGGTTGCGAACATGCGCGGCGTGGCACGCATCTTCCACCACACCGACGGGTTAAGGCGTTTCCTGCGGGAAATTCCCAGCCCGGCGAGTGGTATCACCTTTTGTCAAGGCACCATCACGGAGATGGGCGTCAACGTGCTGGAGGAGATTCGCTACTTCGGCAGCCGAGGAAAAATCAACCTGGTACACTTCCGCGCGGTTCGCGGGACAGTGCCGCGGTACACGGAAGTTTTCGTCGATGAAGGCGACGTGGATATGTTCAAGGCGATGAAGACCTACCAAGAAGTCGGCTACTCAGGTCCGTTCGTGTCCGATTGATTTCGATAACGTAAAAGGGACCCAATTAACGGGGTTGTGATCGAGCAAAAGGGACCCACCCCTGATAGCCTCCCGAGGCGAGCCCGGACGAACCGGCATGTTGGATGGGAGGACAAGGAGTTGTTAGGGATGGATCAGTACGAGATGGTCAGAACCGCACATCGTGTGTACAAGAAAAGCATTCGACGGATTTCCCGGGAAACGGGCCACACGCGGCGGACGATCCGGAAGGTGTTGGCCGGGCAGGAACCCCAGTACCGGCGTGAGAAGGAACCGGCGTGTCCGGTGATGGACCCGGTCGCGGGGGTTGTGGATAGGTGGCTCAAGACCGATCGGGAACAACCGGTCAAGCAACGACACACCGCGCGCCGGATCTGGCAGCGACTGATGGACGAGCACGGCTTCACCGGGGCGGAGCCGACCGTGCGCCGATGGGTCCGGGAACGGAAATTCCGGTTGGGATTGAACCGGCCGATGGCGGTGGTGCCGTTGGATCCGGAGCAGGCCCGGGAAGCCGAGGTGGACTGGGGCACGGCCTGGGTCCGGATGGGCGGCGAAGACCGGCAGGTGAAGCTGTTCTGCATGCGGTCCCGGTACTCGGGCAAAGCCTTCGTACGAGCTTATCCGTGGGAGCGGCAGGAGATGTTCCTGGACGGTCATATCCGGGCATTTGACTGGTACGGTGGGGTGTTTCCGACCCTGGTCTTCGACAACCTGAAGACGGCGGTGAAACGGATTCTGCGCGGGAAAGCGCGGGTGGAGCAGGCGCGGTTCACCTCGTTTCGAGCGCACTACACGTTTGAAGCGCGATTCTGCAATCCGGCCCAGGGCCGGGAGAAAGGGGGCGTCGAGGGTCTGGTCGGCTTTGCGCGTCGGAACTTCCTGGTGCCGGTCCCCGATGTCACAGACTTCGACGATCTGAACCATCAACTGCTGGAGCGGTGCCTGTCCGATGGCCAACGGCGGATTGGTGGCCGGGCCGACGATCGCACGATCGATGAACGGCACGCCGCCGAGCGGGAGCATCTGCTGGCATTGCCCGATACGCCATTCGAGAACACGAAGGTCGTCGGAGTGCGCATCAGCCGGTACCAGACCGCGCAAGTGGAGGGGAACCGCTACTCGGTACCGACCGCCTATGTGGGCCGGCGGCTCTGGGCCCATATCGGGTGCGACCGGGTGAGCTTCTACGCCGACCAGAAAAAGGTGGCCGAACATGCCCGCGCGTTCGGTCATAGCCGGTGGCAGATCGATCCCTTGCATTACCTGGAGCTGATCCGCCGGAGAGTGGGGGCGTTTGAGAGTGCCCGGCCGATCCGGCAGTGGCGGCCCCAGTGGCCGGCACATTACGAGACGCTGCTGGGGCGGTTGCGGCAACGGCACGGTTACAGCCGTGGCACCCGGGAGTTCATCGGCATCCTGCAACTCCACCAACAGTGGGCACTGGATCGGGTGTCCTCGGCGGTTCAAGACGCCCTGGAGGCGCACAGCTACGAATCCGATGCGGTCCGGCACATTCTGATTCGTGCCGACCGTCCCGGGCGGGCCCATGCGCCCCTGGAGCCCGGGTTGATGCCCGGCATCACGGACCTGACGATCGCAACCTCCGATCTGGATCAATACGACCGCCTGTTGGCCGGAGGTGTGCGATGACGCCGGGCCAGGAGATCGTACTCGACGATGCGTTGCGGCAACTCCGGCTCCCGGCCATGGTACGGGAATGGAGGGAACACGCCCGGCAGGCCAAAGAAGCTGGTGAGGACTACATCGGCTTTCTTGTGGCTTTGGCCAGCCGCGAGCTGGAACAGCGTCAAGCCAATCAGGTGCAGCGCCGGCTGCGCGCGGCCCGGTTCCCGCTGCTGAAGACCCTGGAGACGACCGATCTGAAGAAGTGGCCGGCACTAGATGCGGTCGAGGTTCGCGACTATGCCGAGTGCAGCTACATCACCCGGCGCGAGAACGTCGTGCTGTTGGGCAAGCACGGCACCGGCAAGACCCATGCCGCGACAGTGCTGGGAGTGGAAGCCTGCCGGCGGGGCTACCGGGTCGGGTTCACCACAGCCGCCGGATTGGTCAATACACTGATCGAGTCCCGTGAGGAACGGCAGTTGAAGCGATACCTGGCCAAGCTATCCCGCCTCGAGCTGCTCATCATCGACGAGGTGGGCTATATCCCGTTCTCGGCCGAGGGGGCGCAACTGTTGTTTCAGGTCTTCTCGGATCGTTACGAGAAAGGTTCGGTGATCGTCACTTCGAACCTGCCGTTTGCGCAGTGGACCAGTGTGTTTGGTGCCGCCGCCCTCACGGCCGCCCTACTGGACCGGCTGACCCATCACTGCTCGATTCACCAGTTCGATTGGGAAAGCATCCGCTTCACTGAAAGTCTGGGCGCCGCCAGCAAACGGAAGAAGAAACCCCGCGTCGCCAGAAAGTCCGCGTGAAAAACGCGGGCGCGATGGGCTGTGGAAAGTGCCGCCCCTATGGAAACCCGCTACAAACCCCGCGGGTTCCCACAGCGGCTTGGAAGCCTCCGGCTCCCACTCTTTCCACAGCCCCGCCGGCGGTATTACTTACGGGCCATTAACCTGGGGGTGGGTCCCTTTTACTCGATCAAGGTGGGCTCTTTTTACGTTGTCAAAGCGAGCCGATCACACGCCCGGCGTGGAAGGCGACACGCCATGGGGCCATCGCGGCCGAACGTTTACCCATGGCTACATGCGCGCCCTGGTGCAGGCCGTCAACCGTATGTAGGCGAAATAAAAGAGAAATTATCCCCGGCTCGAGTGTTCGTAACTTTTCCTTCTCTTACGTTACTTCCCCTCGTCGTACTCCTTCTGTAATTCCGGAATCATGCGGGGATAGATTTCACGTACCTTGTGTTTGCCTTCGCGGATTTTGGCGCGTTTGAAATCTTCGGCGGCGACGGTCTCGGCAGCGCTTTTCACCACCTCCGCGGCCAAGTGAGCCGGAACGATCAGCACGCCGGAGGAGTCGCCCACCACCATATCACCCGGCAGGACCGTTACCTTGCCGATGCGTACCGGCAGGTTCCATTCGACGCCGATAAAATCCCTCTGGCCCGAGGCATGGAGTCCACGGTAGTAAATGGGAAAGTTTTGGAACCGACTCAGCTCCTCATAGTCGCGCGTACCGCCGTCGATCACCACACCGGCGGCCCCACGCAATTGCATGCCGAGCCCGGTCACGTCACCCATGAACATGGCGTCTTCGATGGCTCCGCCAAGACTCACCACGGGAACGTCCCCGGGCTGAAGCTCATCGCCTGCCTGGACGTTGTATTGCGCGCTGCGACCTCTCTCTTTCGCCATCTTTTGCAGAATCTCGACCAAGTCCGGGCGCACGGGCAGATAACGCATGGTAACGGCGCGGCCCACCAGCTTCTCGGCGGGACGAGTGCTTTTGAGTCCACCGACGAAGCACTGCCGGTAGCCATGCTGCTGCACCGCGCCCCACAACGCCTCGATGGGCAGGTGCCGGGCCTTTTCCAACACCTGGTCGGGGACGCGGGGACGCGAGTCCGCCAAGCGACCCATGATGGCCATGCCGCTGCGGCCCTTGGACCCGAAGGGGCGCGGCCCCATGCCCTGGGCGTACAGGGTAACTCCGGCAAGCCCCATCAAGACGCTCCACCGCGCAGCGGCAAAGATAAACCGACGCCAACCTCTCCGTGAGATGAATTCCTGCATCACGGTCACACCTCCTTTTCGGAAGAAATCCGTTCTTGCAATGCACCTAAAAGCTGAATACCTGCGGTTCGGCATGGGGCAACTCCAAGTATTTTGTGTCGGGCGCTCTGAGTTTCAGACTGGCCCGGAACTGTCTGGGGTCGATGGAATTGTCAGCAAACATATCGTAGTGGCAGGGGATCGCCAGCTTGGGGCGAATCCACTTGGCCAGCTCGGCCGCCTCCCAATGGGAAAGGTTGTTGAAATTCCCATTGATACAGGTAATCAGCACATCGGGAGAGTACCGCGCCACCGAAGCCAGCAACTCGCTGAAATCCGTGTCCCCGGTAACGTAGATGCGTATCTTGTCCTGAAAAGTCAGCAAAAAGCCCATGTGGTTCAGGTCCGTGTCGTCGGTGGGGAGAGCGAAGGTGCCGCGCATCTTCACGTCACGGAACTCGAACTCCTCCTGCGGCCACAGGTGGCGGATGCGCCCCGGCTCCACCCCCAGATCGCGATAGACACCACAGGTTAACGATGGCCCGACAAATTGCATCGTATCTTTGTTGCGGAGGTTGGCGATGGTATCCGGGTCGGCGTGATCGAGGTGGCTGTGCGTGCAGGCATAGACGTCGGTGACCAGGTCGGACGGGTCGATGTAGATGGGAACTTGACGTTTGAGATCAAGGGGGAAATCGGGATAGATCCGGACCAGGGAGTCGGTCAAGTAAAGATCAATGCTGAGCAGAGTTCCTTCCGGGGTCTTGAAGATAAACCCGTTCTGTCCCAGCCACCAGGCGGCTACCGCGCCGCGGGGCACCTTAAATTCGCGTATATCTTGCATCAGCTTCATCGTTTGGCTCCTCGACTCCAGCGTATTCCTTTCGCAGCCAAACGCACATGGCGTTGAGCGGGCGCGGCCCTGGCTCGGGAAAGTACGGCGCCTGTGATCCTATTCGATGCCGGCGGGCTATTGTAACCGAAATCACACCACGGATACCGGAATCAAAACGGCCGCGCAAGAGAGTCATGTCGGACTTAAAAAAGGATCGGTGTCAAGCAGGAAGAGAGCCGCTCCTTTTCGGGGCTGGCTTGCTCACACGCCTGGAATTACCCTAGACTGCTCGGAGGAATGAAAGACAACTTCCAAGAGGGAGTAGAACTGTTCAACCGCGCGTGCTTCTTTGCAGCTCACGAGGCTTGGGAGGAACTCTGGCTGCAAAGCCAACAAGAAGAGAAGCGATTTCTGCAAGGGCTGATCCAACTGGCAGCGGCATTTCATCACTTCCAACGTGGCAATCTGAAAGGAACCCGTTCCTTGATGGAGGCGGCGGTGGCGAAGATGCAAGCATTCCGTCCCAGCCGTCGAGGGCTCGACCTGCAACAGCTCATGAAAGAAGTCGAGCACTGGCAGGCTTTTTGCCGTCCTGGAAGCCCTGCTGCTACGAATCCAAAGCTTCCCTTCCCCCGTTTGGAAGCGGTGTCGGATAACCCGGCCGGCATTCCTGCAGCAGGGTGCTGAAAAACACTGCAAGCTGTCATTCCGAGGGCCGAGGGCCGCTTTTTCAGCACCCTGCTAGGCTGAATCGTCCTCCACGATGAGCTTTCCTTTCATCTTCCCGTGGCTCCAGCCGCACCGCACGGAACACTTGAAGCGAAAGATACCCGCTTTGCCCGCCGTAAACTCGACGATGGTAGGCTTGCCTTTCACTAATCTCTGATTGATTCCAAAGGCCTTAATTTTAATGCCATGATCGCGGTCCTGAGCGGTAATAATCAGGCGCACCTTCTCTCCTTTCTTCACCGAGATGAGGTTCGGCTCAAATTGATACTTGCGCGCGGTCATCTGGATTGCATCGCCCGCCAGCTCGGAATCATTTTGCGGAGCCCAGGCATGCAACCCCAGGGCAACCACCAGGGATGCCGACAGGATCATGGGAATCTTCAAAGGACCTGTCATCGTCCACCTCCCTAAATTGAATGCCGGAAACCGATCACTCTGCCTCGGACCTGAGTCCATCGACGGCTTGCCGGCCTGACTTATAAACCACTAGAGTTTTACCAGGAGCGACTCGGAACAGAATCCCGGTCCCAGGGCGGAGATCACTCCGTATCCTTCCCTTTCTGTCCCGTTCATTTCCAGGTAGCGATCGATCACAAAAAGCACCGTCACCGACGACATGTTGCCGTAATCCCCAAGCACCTGCCTCGACAAGCCAAAGGTCCCCTCCGGAACACGATAGGCCTGCTCATAGGCGTTGACGACCTTGGTTCCGCCCGGATGATAGAGATACTGTTTCACCTTATCCGGTAGTATGCCATGAGAACCGAGAAAGGCCTCCAGCTCTGCCGCAGCATTGGCATGGACAATATCAGGGATCCGTTTGTCAAAAACCACCTGCAAGCCCCGCGATCCCACATTCCAGCCCATGACCTTCAGGGAATCGGGATAAAAGGTTGACTGAGTGGCCAGCATTTCCAATCCATCCGCTTTGACCGCATCACCGCAGACCAATGCGGCCGCCGCTCCGTCGGAAAACAGAGCGACGGCGACCAGATTACTCACGGAATGGTCGTCATGAATGAAGGTGAGCCCGCACAACTCGACGGCCACCAACAGCACTCTGTGGTCGGGATGGCCCAACGCATGGTGGTAAGCATGGGCCAGCCCCGCTGCCCCTCCGGCACATCCGAGGCCCCAGATCGGAGTTCGGCGGACGTCGGGCCGCATCTGCATCACATTGATCAGCCGGGCGTCGATGGAGGGGGTAGCCAGGCCGGTTGTGCTGACAAAGAGGATGTAGTCAATATCCCCCGGCCCCAACTCGCACTTGGCCAGAACGTCCCGGCAGGCTTGCGCTCCCAGGCAAGTGGCCGTCTCGATATAAAGCCGATTGACTTCTTCCGTGCTATGAGGCTCTCCAAACCACTCGGGAGGCGTGGAGAAATACCGGGAGTTGATTCCAGTGTGGTCAAAAATCGGGAGCAGCCGCTCGATGGAGGGAATATTTCTTCCGAACATCTTTCCGGCGAACTCGCGCGCGGTGGCCTGTTCAACCCGATAAGGCGGAACCGCTGTGGCGACGGCTGTCAGCTTCGGCATATTCCCTCCTAGAACGGCCTAACGGTAAAAGGTGATATGATTCACCTACCCAACCCCGATTGTATCAGAAGCCCAGCTTCTCTGAACCCCGAACTCGCGGTCGCCGCAATATTAAAAGGTCGATTGGCATGGAATTTTCCGTCAGGTCAATCGCATCCACCCATCCTCCGCCCCGCGGGGACGCACCGTTGGCAGTGTGGGCACGAACCAGCGCATGGGGATTCCAATTCTTGTGGAAACTTCTTCCCTTTCTTATCAGCTATGCAACTGTCCTGGAAACGGGTCCCGGAAGTGGCTAAATATACTTTGCATAGTTGCTTGGCCTATTGCAAGATGGCAAGAACCTATAAAGTTGAGGCAGTCATGCTACCTGCAAAAATGAAACTCCTGCTTATCGGGAGCCTGGGCCTGATATTCCTGGCGGGGGCCGCCATACGGATTGCCGGGCAGATCGCCCCGGCCTTCCCCGCCGCCAAGTTGGGGGGCGGCGGGGACAACTACATGCACAATTTCTACCTGCCACCCGCCTCGAGCACGCCATTTTATCCCGCTTGGTCACCCACCGGAAAAGTAATTGCATTTTCCATGCACGGGTCGATTTGGAAAATCAAAGTCGGCGAAACAACCACTTATGAGTTGACGGCCGGCCCCACTTACGACTCCTCGCCGGCATGGTCGCCCGACGGCAAGTGGATTGTCTATACAGCCGAGGAAGATTCCCGCCGCATTCAATTACGGATTTTGGACCTCGCCACGGGAGAAACACATTCATTGGCCACAGGCGAGCATCTCTACCTGGACCCGGTATGGTCTCCCGACGGGCAACGCCTGGCTTATGTTTCCACCCAGCCGGACGGCAGGTTCAACATCTTCGTCGCCCCGATCAAAGAAGGCCGCCTGGGAAAACCGATTCCTCTCACCACCGGCAATGATTACGGCTCGAACCGGCTTTATTTCGGCAACATCGATATTCACATCGAGCCCACCTGGTCCCCGGACGGAGAGGAGATCATCTTTCTTTCCAATCGCGGCATTCCGTTGGGTTCCGGTGCTCTGTGGCGGGGGCCCGTGGAACCGAACGGCGGGGCCAAGGCGAGAAAAATTCACCGGGAAGAGACTCTCTACCGGACCCGGCCGGACTGGTCGCCCGATGGCGCACGCATCCTCTACAGTTCCCACCTGGGAGGTCAGTTCAATAACCTGTTTGTCCTTCCCGCCGAAGGCGGAGAACCCTACAAGATGACTTTCGACGACTGGGATCATTTTCATCCGCGCTGGTCTCCGGACGGCCACCACATCGTGTACATCTCAAACCAAAATGGGCTGACCGAACTCCGCATCCTGGAGACGTTTTCCGGCCGCGACAGCAAGGTGGATATCCGCCAAAAGCGCTATCGACGTCCCATGGGTTGGCTGAAAGTCAGGGTCCTGGATGCGGCCACGGGCCGGCCGACACCGGCACGCATCTACGCGGAAGCCAGTGACGGAAAGACCTACGCACCGGAAGACGCCTTCCACCGCGTGGGGCTATTGCAGGAGCATCTGTTCCACACGGACGGCACCTTCAGTCTTGCAGTTCCTCCGGGCCGCATGAAGGTGGAAGCCGTCAAAGGTTTTGAGCACCACCCGGTCTCCCAGCAGGTAAACATCACGGCGAACGAAGTGACCGACCTCACCCTGACTTTGACGCGCATGACGGACCTGGCCATCAAGGGATGGTACGGCGGAAGCACCCACGTTCACATGAACTACGGCGGAAATCTACACAACACCCCGGAAAACCTCATGTTCATGGCCGCCGCCGAGGACTTGGACATTGTCGGAGAGTTGGTGGCCAACAAGGACAACCGCATTTTGGACTACCAATTCTTCCGCGGAGGTCTCGATCCTCTGTCCACCGACGAACGGCTCCTTTACTTCAATGAAGAGTACCGGCCGCCCTTCTATGGTCACATCTCCCTGCTCAACCTGACCGAACATCTCATTTCTCCGTTCACCACCGGATACGAAGGGACGGCCATCGAAAGTCTCTATCCGAGTAACACCGACATCTTCCGAATCGCTCGAAAACAGGGGGCCATCGGCGGCTACGTGCATCCCTATCAAACGGAGCCTTCCGAGGGCGACTACGGCGTAGCGCGGGCCTTTCCGGTGGATACGGCCCTGGGAGTGCTCGAATATCTGGAGGTCATGTCCGGGACCGACCACCTCATCACGACACGGGTTTGGCACCGGATTCTCAATTGCGGCTTCAAAGTTTCCGCCGTCGCCGGGGAGGATTCCATCAGCAACCTTCACCGGACATCACTGGTGGGCATCAACCGCACTTACGCCTACGCGGGGCCGAAACTGGACTGGGACGCCTGGATTGAAGCCATCCGTAAGGGCCACACCTTTGTGACTAACGGGCCACTGCTGGAGTTCACCGTCAATGAACGGGAGTCGGGTGAGGAGATTCACCTGCCCGCTCATGGCGGCAAGGTCCGGGTGCGGGGCAGTATGCAGTCCACCGTACCGGTTGAAAAAGTGGAGATTGTAAACAATGGGGAGGTCATCGCCGATATTCCACTCACCGGGAAAGGCGAGCACGCCCATTTTTCCCAGGAAATCGAGGTGCGACAAAGCGGCTGGTACACACTCCGCGCGTACGGGACCCGCCCCGTCCATCCGGTTGACGACCGCTATCTTTTCGCCGAGACCGGGCCTATTTACGTGTACTGCGGCGACCGCCCCATCCGGTCCGCGGAAGATGCGCGCTACTTCTTGACTTGGATCGACGCCATATCGAAGATGGCCGCCGAACACCCGGGCTGGCGCTCAGAGAAAGAAAAGTCGCACGTTTTAGGACAGTTCCGGGAAGCGCGGAAAATTTTTGAACAGCGCGCCCACCCGGCAAGTCCTTAAAAACCGGGTCGGCTCAAGCCGTTTTTCCTGGCAGATTTCTCCGACCCGGGCTTCGCCAACCGGCAACGGCGATTGCCCGACAACCGGCCGTTGTTTATAATGACTTCATAATGAGATATAGCTCTCATGGTTGACGGCATCAAAAAGATCCAGAAAGAGGTGAGTACCCTGGAGCACGAGTTGCACCATGTCCTGCCCAAGGATTTGGAAAAGGCGCGCGCGCACGGAGACCTGAGCGAGAATGCGGAATATCATGCCGCGAAAGAGCGGCAGGACTTCGTCTCGGCGCGGCTGGGGCAACTCAGGAAACGCTTGGCCGATCTTTCCCTGGTTAATTTTGACAACATTCCCCGCGACCGAGTGGGACTGGGTTCGACCGTGACGCTTTATGACCTGGAGCGGGAAACGGAAATCGAATACAAGCTGGTTATGAGTGAGGAAACCGACGTGGCCAAAGGATTCATATCGACGACCTCCCCTATCGGCCGCGCCCTGATAGGAAAACAAGCCGGAGACGCCACCACCGTCCAAGCTCCCTCCGGGTCACGCGAATTCGAAATCGTCCGCTTCCGCACCATCCACGAGGACGCTTAGGCACCGCCCGTTGACCGTATGCCGCACGACCTGGACGATGGGGTAGATCTCAACTTTTACTCCATTGCTTTAACAAAACGACTGCCCTCACAAAAAATACTTCATCGGGCATTTTCCGCTTCCGCTTCAATAGCACAATCATTGCCGCCGGCCCCAAAGCCGGGAAATCCCGGTTGGGGTTGACTTTCGACGCCGCGGAATACATAATTCGTGGTCCGCTGAAATTGTTTGGGTCTGTAATCTCTTACCGTCGCGAGGCCTAAGGATGCACACGCCTCCTCAGGTGCAGAAAGCACCGCCGCTTTCGGCGAAGAATCTTGTTCGAGCTTATCGGACCATGTTGCTGGCCCGCCGGCTGGACGAGCGGGAGCTTCAACTCAAGCGGCAGGGGCGTTCTTTCTTTCAGATCAGCGGCGCCGGCAATGAAGCCATATCCCTGGCGTCGGCTCTTCACCTTCGGGCCGGGCACGATTGGTTTTTCCCTTACTATCGCGATCGTGCGCTGTGCCTGCAACTCGGAATCAGACCTGCCGAGATGATTCTGTCCGCCGTCGGTTCGGGCAAAGATACCTTCTCGGGCGGGCGTCAGATGCCGAACCATTGGTCCAGTCCCCGTCTGCACATTGTCTCCCAGTCCAGTGCTACGGGCACGCAGATGCCGCACGCTGTAGGTCTGGCTGAAGGCATAAGCAAGCTGGAAGAGGTGAACGAGGCGTCAAGGCGGCTGAGGGAAACCAACTCCGACGAGATTTGCTATGTCTCGCTAGGAGAGGGCGCCACCAGCGAGGGAGAATTCTGGGAATCGTTGAATGCGGCGTGCCTGCTGAAGCTGCCGGTCTTCTGTGTGGTGCAAGATAACGGCTGGGCCATTTCCGTTCCCGTGGAATTTCAGACGGCGGGAGGGAACATCTCAAACCTGCTTAAAGACTTTCCGAATCTGTGGGTTAAGGAATGCGACGGGACCGACTTTCTGGAAAGTTACCAAGCTGCAAGGGAGGGCGTCGAGTACATCCGCCAACGCCGGGGACCCGCGCTCCTTCACGCCCACACCATTCGCCCTTTCTCCCACTCCAACTCCGACGATGAGCGCCTCTACAAGCCGGAGGATTTGCGCCGCGAGGAAGCGCAACGCGATCCCTTGACCTGGTGGAAAGAATACCTGCTGGGCGAACAGATCGCCACCGAACAGGAACTAAAATCGGTCGAGGATTCCGTCGAGCGGGAGACCCAGACGGCGGTAGATCAGGCCCTGGCTGCTGACCCACCGGACCCCCAAAAGGTTTTTCTGCATCTCTATTCACCTTCCGTGGATCCCACCTCGAGTGATTTCGACAGGCCGCCTCGCTTGAGTGGTTCTCCTCAAACGGTTGTGGACCTGATCAATGCGTGCCTTCAGGACGAGATGGACCGCAACCCAAGGGTGGTGATGTTGGGGGAAGACGTGGCTGACTCCAGCTTCGAGCAGTTTCTGCCTTATGTGAAAGGCAAAGGCGGAGTCTTCAAGGTCACGGCCGGGTTACAACGCCGCTTCGGCGGTACCCGTTGCTATAACACTCCCATCGCGGAGGCCTCCATCGTAGGCCGAGCTATCGGCTTGTCTCTGCGCGGGTTCAAGCCCGTGGTGGAGATCCAATTTTTCGACTATATCTGGCCAGCTTTCATGCAAATCCGCAACGAGTTGGCGGCCTTTCGCTGGAGGTCCAACAACGGGTACTCCTGCCCACTGGTAATCCGAGCTCCGATTGGGGGATATTTGGCCGGCGGGGCCATCTATCACAGTCAATCCGGAGAATGCATTTATACCCACCTGCCGGGCCTCCGCGTGGTGATGCCCTCGACGGCTCTGGATGCCAACGGGCTTTTGCGAACCGCCATTCGGTGCGACGACCCGGTCATTTTCCTCGAACCCAAGCACCTCTACCGGCAGACCCATAATCGCTCCCCCTATCCGGGGCCGGACTACATGATCCCGTTCGGCAAAGCGAACCTCATCCGCGAGGGCCGGGACCTGACTCTGCTCACTTACGGTTCGCTGGTGCATCGGTCGGCGCAGGCGGCCAAGACCTTGGCGGAAGAGGGTGTCAGCGTGGAGATCATCGATCTGCGATCCCTGAATCCTTATGACTGGGAGATGATTTCCTCCTCGGTCAAGAAGACCCATCGCGTCTTGGTGGTTTATGAGGATAATATCTCCTGGGGCTATGGGGCGGAGTTGGCGGCTCGCATCAGCGACGAATTATTCGATCACCTGGACGCTCCGGTCAAAAGATTGGCTCGCAGGGATTGCTACGTTCCGTATCACCCGGAACTGGAAAAAGTCGTTCTCCCCCAGGTGGAAGATGTGATCGCGGTATGCCGTAAATTGTCGGGCTACTGACTTTGTTCACCGAACCTGCCCTCATTTGCGGCTGTCTGCGGTTTTCTAACCGATCCCCAGCTCATCAATCTGTTCCAGCGTTGTGCCGCACCGTCGGCAGATGACCGCCCTGCAGTCACCGCAAACCAACGGGTCGCGGACCTGCCGATCACACTGGGGGCAATACAGATCCTGAATTGGCTCTCCGCCCTCGTTCCGCATGGATGACCTCAGCCCAGGCTGAATGTACTACGCATTCCTATACCACCCAAGGATAATTTGTCGAGGAATCCGCCCGACCCGGGTTTCACGATACGATGGCCTGCTCTTTCTGGCCGCTTCCTGTAGTAGAATGTGCTCTTGGGTAAGCGCCCGAAACGAGCCGGAAACCCCGGGAGCTTGCAGACCGATTCATGAATTCCATCCAACGCATCGGCATTCTGAATGGCGGAGGGGATTGTCCGGGATTGAATGCCGTCACCCGAGCCGTGGTGCGCAGCGGCACCTACGGTTATGGCTGGGAGGTAATCGGGATATTCGACAGTTTTGACGGACTGATCTGGCCTGAGAAAAGCAAACCCCTCGGCCCCCTGCAAGTCCGGGGAATCCTGCCCCTCGGCGGAACCATCCTGGGCACGACCAACCGCGGTAATCCTTTCGAATCCAATAGTAATGGACAGTTTATCCCCACCGAACACTCCCGGCGGGTCGTGGCAGGATTCAAATCCTTGGGGTTGGACGCTCTGGTGGTGGTCGGCGGGGACGGCACCCTCAAGATAGCCCTGGAGTTTCATAAAGGCGGAATTCCCCTCGTAGGGGTCCCCAAAACGATTGATAACGATCTTTCCGCCACGGAGATCTCCTTCGGGTTTGATACGGCCCTCCATACGGCCACCGACGCCATCGATAAAATCCACACGACAGCGGAAAGTCACGGCCGGACCATGGTCATTGAAGTGATGGGCCGTGACGCGGGCTGGATCGCCCTCGAAGCCGGCATCGCCGGCGGGGCCGATGTGATCCTGATTCCCGAAATTCCCTTTTACCTTCACAAGACCTGCGAGAAACTGGACAAGCGAGAAGCGCAAGGCAGCAAATTCAGCTTGATCGTGGTGGCCGAAGGCGCCCAACTACACCCCCAGGACCCGATCTTACGCCGCTACGGAAGTGATGATTTAGCGAAGAACCAAACCATCGGCAACGCGGTGGGCCAACTGATTGCCAGAGCCTCGAATCGCGACGTGCGCGTGACGGTTTTGGGACACATTCAACGGGGTGGTTCCCCCAGTCCCTTCGACCGTATTCTGAGCACCCGTTTCGGAGTCGCGGCAACCAACTTGCTGGCGAAGGGCTCCTTTGGTCAAATGGTGTGTTTGCAAGCGGGAAGCATCTCCTCGGTCCCACTCCACAAAGCGGTGGGGAAGATGAAAGCCGTCTCCCCAAAATCGGACATGGTCCAGGCCGCCCGAGCCATCGGCATTTCCTTTGGCGACCAGGAGTCCAAACGCCGGGTTCGGTAAGGGAATCTTTATGAGCCGCCCACTGCGATTTCCTCTGGAATGCCCCTCGTGGGGGAATTTCCAGTTCTTCAAGGAAGTGCGTCATGAAGTTCACTTGGCGGCTACCCATGGACAAGTGGAGTACGGAAAACCGGAAAACGCTTCCCTATCCAGGGTACTGAGAAACCTCTGTGGATTTTTTAACGCTCGGGTTCACGACAACGAGGTAGCAGAACCGGCGGTCCCCGATTGAAGTGCGATCTAAGATAGGGTGACAAGTTTTGTTCTTGAATGCACTCAGGATGAAATTAAAGCCCGCCCAGCTTGGAAGCGCCGCAGAGACGCCCCAACCCGGCTTCCTCTACCGGGCAGCTCGCTTTCTGACTCGCCTCTATCTGCAGGCTGGGTCGCGCCGTCCCCGGCTGTGGAATCCTGACCTGCTTGCTTCCACCGGGCCGGTTCTCCTGTTTCTTCCCCGGGGGGCGAGGCTCGCAGACCTGATGGCGCTGGTGGCCGTCGTCCCAAGGCCCATCGATTGGGAAGGAGTGGTGGACGAAGAAGGCAAGCGGGGGAACCTTTTTCTCCGTCTGATGTACCGTGCCTCGGGGCTTGTTTCATCGAAAGGCAGCGACCCGGAGAGGATGGTAGAGGAATGCTCCGCCACCTTGCGGTCGGGTCGTCTGGCCGCCGTGCCCCTGGAAGCCGAAAGTGACCCCAGCCCGCCGCGGGCCTTTTCTCCTCGCCAGGTGGAGGACATGCTTTTCAATCTCGATTCTCAGACCCTCTTCCAGGTGGACGTAAAATTGCTGGCTGTGCATATTTTCCATCCCCGCCGATCCGCCGGGGAAAAGGAGCTTTCTCTCCACTTCACGGCTCCTCAATCCACCGCGGAACTGCTCTGGGCGGTTCGCGGGAGGCCGAGGCCGGAACACGGCACTCTGGGAAATGTTTTGGAGCAGATGCTCACGGAAAATCCATTCTCCCTTCGCAAAGATCAAGTACTGTTGTTTCTGGAAGACCTGGAAAAGGTCCTGAAGACCGACTTTCAGGAGCGGTGGAATTCCCGCACTGACGGGAAGCAACCGCCGGAGGATTTCCGACTGAGCGGGTTTTTAGTCCGGTGGGGAGAATTCGCCCGCAAGCACACCCCGGAACGGCTACTGGCTTTGGCCGAAACGCTCGAAGAATACCAACGGCGGGGACAACAATTGGCCCTGCGTCGATACAAGCTCGATATCGACGGCCGGTGGCTTCTGCGGGGACCACGCCGCTGGCGCATCCGTCGGCGGGAGAAATCTCTGCGAAAAAGTCGCCGGGCTCTGCTGACTGAAATCAACCAGGTAAGAGACGATTACCGAGCGAAACTTGACGGGGTCATTGAACCACCCCTCTCTTCCCCCATCAAAACCCAAGGGTGATTTCCATGGCGCTTTTTCTCACCGAAGAGGAGGTCGCGCGCCTGCTCCCGATGCGGGAGGCGATCCGGGTGGTCGAGCGCAGCTTCCTGGACCAGAATGCCGGAAGCGCGGTGAACCGCTCGCGAGAGCGTATTCTGCTGGAAAAGTTTTCCCTCCATTACATGGCCGCCGCCGTGGTCGAAGAGAACCTGGTCGGCATGAAGATTTACACGGTAACGGAGGGGGCGTGGCGCTTTCTTGTCTTGCTCTACGACGCGCGAACGGGCGCGCTGCGGACATTGATAGAAGCCGATCAGTTGGGACGTATTCGCACAGGAGCGGCCAGCGGCGTGGCAACGAAACATCTGGCACGCAGTGACGCCTCGCGGGTAGCCGTGTTGGGCACCGGACGGCAGGCGCGGACCCAATTGGAAGCCGTCACCGCGGTCCGCGACGTAACCTCCGCAGCGGCCTACAGCCGCAGCGAAGAGCGCCGCAGTGAATTTGCCCGCGAAATGTCCACAAAACTGAATCTGGAAGTGCGCAAGGTTTCGTCCGCCGCGGCCGCCGTCCGGGACGCCGACATTATTATCACCGCCACCACGTCCGCCGAGCCGATCCTGAAAGGAGAGTGGCTCCGTCCCGGCACCCACCTCAATGCCATCGGCGCCAACATGGCGAACCGGCGGGAGCTGGACGGAAACGTTTTGGAACGGGTGGAGTTGATTGCCGTCGATTCTCTCGAGCAGTCCCGCAAAGAGTCGGGAGATCTGATTCTCGGACTTGCCGAAGCTCACCGGACCTGGGACGGCATCATAGACCTGCATCAGGTGGTAAGCGGCAAGCATCCGGGAAGAAGATCTCCCGACTCGGTGACGTTGTTCAAATCCAACGGGATTGCCATTTGGGACGTGGCCGTAGCGGGATATGTTGAAAAGCAAGCTCGAAAACAGGGTATGGGCCGCGAGTGGGCCATGCTGGAGGGGAAAGCGTGATGCGGGGAATCCTTCTTACCCTCGTAACGGTCCTCGCCACTATCGGAGCCTCCGGGACGGATCGTTTCCACTATGCGTCATGGGAACGAGTGCTGGCCGAGCACGTGGACGAGCAGGGCTATGTAAACTATGCCGCGCTGAAGGCAAAGCGGCAGGACCTCGATACCTTTATCGCTCTCATCGCGAAAATCAGCCCGGCCAGCCATCCGGCGCTGTTTCAGACGCCGGAGAGCCGCCTGGCCTACTGGATCAACGCCTACAATGCATGGATTCTCCGCGTCGTGGTGGACCACTATCCGGTGCAGAAGATCACCGATATCGGATGGATTCCCTACAGTGTTTTTTTCTTTCGGTACATTCGCCTGGGCGGCAAGAAAATGAGCTTCCGGAATCTGGAGAACGAAATCATCCGTAAAGGCTTTGGCGATCCTCGCATCCACTTTGCGCTCAATTGCGCTTCTCGCGGCTGCCCCAGGCTGCCCCGGGAAATCTTTCATCCTGAAAGGATCAACGAGCAGCTCGACCAAGTGGCGCGGGAGTACCACAACGATGACCGCCACGTCCGGCTCGAGCCCGGCACGAATCGACTGGTACTTGCAAAAATTTTCGACTGGTATGAGGAGGACTTTCTTTCCTGGGGGCAGAATCACCTGGGCAGGAAAGTCGAATTGCAAGATTACGTCCAACTCTACCTGACCCCGGAACGCAAACAGCAACTGGCCCGTTTCAAGAAGATCCAGGTTGTATTTCGAGATTATGACTGGGGCCTGAACGACCAAGCCAAGAAGGGTGGTGGAAGCTAGTCCCAACAAGCAGGAAAACCCGTATAAAGGGCCATCTGCAGCAGCGTTGCGAGAATTTCGGGCTGCAACGCCCCGTTGTTGCGAGCCGTTTCAAGGTTCAACGGTTCGCATGAATTCCTCTAAAGCGCCGGCCAGAGGCCGAAACCGGCATCCACGTTCAGGACTTGGCCGGTAATGTTGGCTGCGGCATCCGAACAGAGGAACTGCACTGCCCGGCTGATGTCTTCCTCGGTGACGGGACGGCCCAAGGCCAGGGGCCGCAGGAAGCGCTGACGCATCTCCTCGACCGGCACTCCGAGCTTTTCGGCTCGCTCCACCAGGACGCCTTGGAGTCCAGGGCCCTCGACCGGGCCCGGACAGATGGCGTTCACGCGGACGCCAGCGGCACCCCCCTCCTGCGCCAGCGAAAGCGTCAGACCAATCACACCCCACTTCGACGCCGCATAAGCGGCTCGTAGCGGATAGCCGTGTTGGCCCGCCACGGAGGACATGTTGACGATGGACCCCTTGGAGCATCCACTTGAAAGCCTCGCGGGAACACAGATAAGGTCCGGTGATATTCACGTCCATGACCTGTTGCCAACTCGGCAGGTCCAGTTCCACGACCGGCGCGGTGGGGCCGCGCGAGCCCGCATTGTTGATGAGGATGTCGAGCCGCCCAAAGCGGCGAATCACCTGGCGAACCATCCGGCACACCTGGTCCTTCCGGCCAATATCCGCCGGAATGACGAGCGTCGGTTGCCGGCCGGCCCCCGCCAAGCGTGCCGCCTGCTCGAGCTTCTTCTTTTGACGGCCGACAAAGGCTACCCACGCGCCCTGCTCAACCAGGTCCAAGGCGATACGCCGGCCGATGCCCTGCCCCGCGCCGGTCACGATGGCCACCTGGTCACGAAACGGAAGAGGGTTACGCACGCGGTTCCTTCCGGAAACTTTGCAAACGGGTCAAGGAAAAAATCACTTCGAGGGTCCCGAACGCAGCCCGGAATTACTCATCGCCCAGGCTTTCCAGAACAACGTGCCGGCGTTCGGCCTTCTCCTCCTTCGTGGCGGGATTTCGCCTGACGATTGCCAGGCTGCCGATCAGCCGCAAGTAGTCCCTTTGATGCGGCTTTCGAGCCTCGCCGCGCTCCACCTTCCCGGAAAAGCGATAATAGAGACCGTGAATGGTGATCGTCTTGAATTTCACCTTCCGGCCGCGGCGCGTTCCATGCGCGAGAGTGTAACTGAAAATATCGTCCGACTCCCCTTCCGTCTGATAGACATCAATGTACCCCGCCAAATCTCCGTCCTCGTCAAGGATCGCCAACAGGTCGTCGGCGGAAAGAAAAGAGTAGCGTCCCGTGATGTCTTCAAGCTCACTTTCCACTTGACCCCCAGCTACCGTGATCGCGGCCGGCAGCAGGATAACAGCCAGGAATAATCCTCCGAGCATGGGGATTCCCTCCCGAAACGGCCTTGATTTTCCGACTTTTAACAGCACCGGCCCTCCTCTTGCCTAAGATAAGCGTCCCGATCCTACCGCGCGCGAGCCGGCAGAAAAGAGCAAGCCGCTTTCCGATCAGTCTAGTCGGTGGAGAGCTTGGCGGCAAGTGCCACCCGTCTGGGGATTTCCCCGCCGTGCGGTGCGGTAGTAAGTCGAGCGTAAAAATGGAACCGGAGGTCGAATCCGTAATCCTGCGACCGCTCTTGACAGGCACCGGATTTTTCGGCAGCATGGCCAAGATCATACTCCGACAGGATAGGAAACAGACGGAGGCATAGAGGCGGTGGTGGCGCATACCGATCTGGTTCGTAAGATTGAAGAAGCCGAGTCCCATCAGATCGTTCCCAGTATGGCCGAGCTTGTTGGGCAGTCGCAGAATCCGGCTTCTCTCCATCGAGCGGCCCTGGAGGTAGCTCTACGGCAGCCGGTGGCTTCCGGAAATTTCGCAGACTTCAGTCTGGGTACGCACGCTCCGCTCTCGATCCACGCCCGCTACCGGCTGGCAGCCATCAGTCCGGCGCGGTATCAGCATATCGCAGCGATTCAGTCGGTAGCCGAGGCCAACCTGGCCGCAAGACGTCTGCAATCTTTAGGATCCATTCCACCCGTCGTGGGTTCCGGTTACCGCGTCGGCCTCCAACACCTGCGAAACGCCATCCGCAAGGGTGACACGAAGACTGCCGCTCAACTCATCCTGACGGTGGATCACCAGCAAGGGCGGTTGCGGGCATCCAGTTCCCTGGCTCGACTGGCTCTGGAAGGTCTATTGGAACATTCCCTGATCGGGACCATGCACATGACCCGCGCGCTTGAGTTCACCGGAGGGAACCGGAGCAACACTCTCTTCCCCTGGGTCGCCACATGGCTGGCAGCGACCTACCAGATGTTCTCTTCCCAACCGTGTTTTTCCGGCTTGGGCGTGCTGAGAAAAGCGAGCCCGGTGGAGTGGAAAAGTTTCCATGCCTCCGGGAACGAAAGCAAGCTGCGCAGCGACTTGGCCGGAGCGTTGTTATCCGGAACGCCGCGCCCGCCTGAGAATCGCGCCGGACAAGGGATTGCTCCCTCGCTCCACCACACCCTGGATCAGCAGCTATTGAACGGGCCCTGGGAGATGCTGGGGCAGCGATTAGGCCAGGGAGCACCCACTCGATTTCTCTGGGAAGCCGCAGCGTTGGCAGCGACCCACCTGATGCTCGCAGGCCCTCTACGGTTGGACATCGTCTGGGTCCATGCCCTGACGACCTTGCACGCTCTCCGGTGGTCCGCCCGGCTGGTGGACGACTCCGAGGCCAAGGAGCTTTGCCTGGCCGGCGCGGCGTGGGTGGCGCTCTATCATCTGGCATTTGCCGATGGCCCGATGGAATTTTCGCCGCGACTCCGCAAGCCTCGCACCGACGCGTCGCTCGCAACCATCGAACATCAGTTGG
Organism: Terriglobia bacterium; assembly: GCA_965222885.1. Taxonomy (GTDB): domain Bacteria; phylum Acidobacteriota; class Terriglobia; order UBA7540; family JAPUME01. The sequence goes on along the minus strand of OZ244973.1, from coordinate 1,901,501 downwards.
AGGAAGGAGACGGGGAAGCTGCCGGTGACAGCATTCTGAGCTATGGAAATCTGGGTTATCCCTCCACCGGGTTGACTTCCCTGCTGGCGGGAATGGCGTCCACCTGCCAGGATTCCCACCTGACCAAATACACCGATGCGCAGATTGAAAGCTTCCAGGAATCGACGGCACCGGACCGCTGGCATCACCTGGCCGCCGCGGGAAAGTATCTGGCAGGAGGATTGAAGACCCGCGACGACGTCTATCAGGAGGCCTCCGCGCGCCTCCCGCTTTCCTCCTGATTTGGCAAGACCTCTCTTTTCACAGTTCTTCCAGCAGGAAACTCGGCCCGTCGAAATGTAATGGCAACGGAATCCTTAGCGTCCATTACCTCTTTCGGCTGCGGAAATCTGCATCGCTTTGATCCCTCTCTTCCTGCGGGACACCTAGCCGTCCAGCATAGTCAGTAGATCCCCCAGGTCACGGACTTCGACGTCGGCCGAAAATCCGCGGGGTATCGTCTGGCCCGAGCGCCTGACAAAGGCGGTCTGAAAACCGGCAGACCTCGCAGGAGTCAGATCGTAACGGAATCCGAACGCGGCGTGGAGAACTTCTTCTGGAAGTATTCTTGAACGCCGCAAAAACAATTGGAAGGGCGCCGGGTTGGGTTTATAAGCACGAGCCTGTTGCGCCGTGACGATGGCATCAAAGTCAACTCCCATCCACCGAACCGTCTCCTCGATCATGTCATTATCGATATTGGAAATAATACCCAACTTGTATCGTGCCTGGAGCCGAGGGAGTATTTCTCGAACGTCCGAAAAGGGTTCCCAGCGCGGCAACCTCTGCGAAAGAAGATCCGCAGACTCCTCGGAGAAATCGGTTTTCAACTCCCGGATCGTTTCGATGAGGCTGTTACGAAGGATGATGTGGTACTCTCGGTACGGACCCTGAATCATTCGGAATTGAATGGCCTCCCACCGCTCAAAGATGCGGGTGAGGCTCTCACTGGCCCCCGGGCCAGTCACAAGCTCACGAAAAAAGCCCTGAATTCCCCGTTTCCAATCGATCAGGGTTCCGTAACAGTCGAAGGTGATCCACTGAATCGGCCTTTGCAGCACCTCTGTTCTCCTTAACAAAACGCGGAGATTTCGGGTGGACGAGGAGAAAGGACCCGACCCGGCGCGAGTAGAATATCCTCTCGAACGAAACGGCGAATGACTTTCCTCTCATTCCAAACTGGAATGCTGGGAAATATTCAGCAGAATCCCGATCGCCATCAAGCTGCTCACCAGCGAACTGCCGCCGTAACTAACAAGGGGCAGCGGGATACCTTTGGTGGGCAGCAACCCGACCACTACACTTACGTTGATCAGGGCTTGTAGAATCAGCATCGAGGTCAACCCCAAGGCGAGCAGACGCCCGAATTCGTCCCGGCACCGCAAGGACGCCCGCATCCCCCGCCACAGAATCACCGCAAACAGGGACAGAACGGCCAGGCAGCCGATGAATCCCAACTCCTCGCCGATCACTGCGAAGATGAAATCGGTGTGGGCGGCGGGGAGGTAATAAAGTTTCTGGCGGCTTTCCATGAATCCCAACCCGGAAATGCCGCCGCTTCCCACCGCCGTCAGGGATTGAATGATTTGGAAGCCTTTGCCCATAGGGTCGGCATGAGGGTCAAGAAAAGCGAGGATGCGGTTATACCGATAAGGAACATCTACGACCAGAAAATAGAGCCCAATGGCGGAAAAAACCAGGCCGCAACCGATATAGGTCAGGCGAAGACCCGCAGCAAACAGGACGGCAGAAGCGGTAAATCCCAGAAGAGCCGCCGTTCCCAAATCCGGCCCTTGTAAAACCAGCAGGACCGTGAGCCCGGCCAGGAATCCCATCGGCAATAGAGTTCCCAGGAATTCGTTGACCTTACCGCGGCGTTTCTCCAGAAAGTAGGCCAAGAAAATGATCAGAACTACTTTGCTGATTTCCGAGGGTTGGAGAAAGAACTTTCCCAACGGGAGCCACCGGCGCACCGTGTCCACGTCCGGCCATAACAGCGCCGCCACCAGCAACGTCAACTGGAGGAAAAAAGCAGGAAACACCACGGCGGGACGGCGCAGGCGACGATAGTCGAAGTGCATGAAACCCACCAGCATCATCAACCCGAAGACCGCCCAGATCAATTGCCGGGCCAGAAAATAGTAGCCGGTACCCAACCGAGCCTCAGCCGCCATCGCCGAGGCACTGAATACCATCAGCACTCCGAACAGCACCAAAACCAGCGTGGCACCGAATAAATAACGGTCCGAGGCCAAATGACGGGGCACGCCTTCCTATCTTCTCCTAATTCGTGTTCCTGGGTTCGATTCCGGGTCCGGCTTGGAGGGCAATACGGACAAAGATTTCAACCGAATTTCCTTGGGGAAATCGGGCCCGGTCTCCTGGGCAAGTTCGAAAACGGTCTCTTTATAAACCCTGCCGCGATGTTCAAAATCCTGAAATTGATCGTAACTGGCACAAGCAGGAGCCAACAAAACGGTATCGCCGGCGCGAGCACCCCGGAAGGCCTCCCGCACCGCTCTTGGCAGATCGCCACAGTGGACGACTTCTCCGACTCCGGAAATATCCGCCGCAATACGTTCGGCCGCGGACCCGATCAGAAAAATTCTTTCCACCTTGCCTTGCAAAGACCGCCGCAGAGGCCGGAAGCTGCTGCCCTTTTCCTGGCCGCCCAGGATCAGGTGGACCCCCGGAGCGAAGGCGTCAACCGACCGCGAGGTCGCTTCCACATTAGTGGCCTTCGAATCGTTGTAGAAGCTCACGTTGCGAATTTGGCGGACAAATTCCAGCCGGTGCTCGACTCCTCGGAACCGGCGCGTCGGTTCCCCGATCCTCTTCAGATCGGCCCCCAACACGCAAGAGGTCGCCACCGCGGCCAGAACATTTTCCAGGTTATGCAGTCCCCGGATTTGAATATCTTTTAGGGCGAGAACACTCGCTTCCAGATTGCCCATGCGATAAATGATCTCGCCGTCCTGTACAAACACCCCCTCGAGCAGCTCCCGTTTGCGACTGAAAGGCACCACGAAACTCCGCAAGGATTTGGCCACCGCCATCACCTGCGGATCATCGGCATTGAGGACGGCAAAATCATCCGCGGTCTGGTTGCGGAACAGATTCACTTTGGCGGCCACGTACTCTGAAAACGAACCATGGCGGTCGAGGTGATCCGGAGTCAGGTTGAGAAGCACGGCTACGAACGGGCGAAAGTCGAGGATCGCCTCCAGTTGAAAACTGCTGAGCTCGACAACGAAAAATCCTCGGGGATCGGAGGACTGCACCTGTGAAATCAAAGGAGTCCCGATATTCCCTCCGACCTGAACGGGAAAGCCGGAAGCCGCCAGAATCTCCCCGAGCAAAGACGTGGTGGTGGTTTTTCCGTTCGAACCCGTGATCCCGACGATCGGAGCTTGCACAAACCAACTGGCGGCTTCCACTTCCGAAACGACGGGAATGCCCTGGTCCCGGGCCGTGCGTAGAACTGGCAGCTTGGGGTCCACCCCGGGGCTGACAACGATGCAATCCTGGTGGCAGAAAGTGGCCTCCGTATGCCGCCCCAGCTCGATGGTCACCTGTTGGTCAATGAGGTCACCGATTACATCCTGGAAAACGGAGGGCGGGCGGAAATCGGAAACCGTGACCTGAGCTCCCTGACTGCGGAGCAGGCGAACCGCGGCCCAACCGGTCTTCCCGAGGCCGACCACCAAAACGCGGCGGCCCGACACATCTACCGGGGTCGCCGAGGCATTTCTACCGGGCCACACCTCGCCGCCTCGCCTTTCCTTGTGCCAATCCCCGGAGATGACGAATCGGATTCTATCGAATACCGAAAGAGTGCTGCGCATTATCGGATCTTCAGAGTCGTCAGAGCCAATAGAGCGAAAATCAGGGCCAGGATCCAGAAACGGATGATGATTTTCGACTCCGTCCACCCCGCCAGCTCAAAGTGATGATGCAAAGGGGCCATTCTGAATACACGGCGGCCCGATAATCGAAAGGACGCAACCTGCAAAATGACCGACAGCGCTTCGATGACAAAGATTCCGCCAACGAAGAAAAGGAGCAATTCCTGCTTGATAATCAATGCCACCGTGCCGATGGCACCCCCCAGGGCGAGCGAGCCCACGTCTCCCATGAAAATCTGGGCGGGAAAGGCGTTATACCAAAGAAACCCAAGACTCGCCCCGACCATCGCCCCGCAGAAAATGGTGAGCTCTCCCATTCCCGGCAAATGAGCCACGTCGAGATAATCGGCCCACTGGGAATGGCCCGCCACGTAACAGAGAACGGTGAGGGCCGCGCTGGAAATGACCACGCAGCCGATGGCCAACCCATCCAACCCGTCGGTCAGGTTCACGGCATTGGAAGAACCCACCAACACCAAGGTCACCAGAACCAGGAACGGCAAATAGGCCAAAGGCCAAGTCCAAACAGAGTCCAAGAATCGGTAAAGCAATAGATCGGGCTGGAGACGCTTGAAAAACGGGAAGATCATTTTGGTATTAAAGCTACCTTGCGCCGCCTGAAAAAGCAACATCAGACCCACCCCCAGGGCCACGGCAATCTGAAATTTCAATTTCGCGTGGACGCCCAACCCCCGGTTGCGCCGGCCGGTAACTTTCTGCAAATCGTCCCAAAATCCCACCAGCCCGTAGGCCAGCATGGAACCCATAACCAGCCATATAAACCGGTTCGTAAGGTCCGCCCATAAGAGCGTGGGAACCAGAATGCAGGGAATAATCAGCAGGCCGCCCATGGTAGGCGTGCCCGCTTTTCGCTGATGGGAATCCGGGCCGTCGTCGCGGATATATTGGCCGATCTGAAAATCTTTCAGCTTGCGGATCATCCACGGCCCGACCAGCATGGATATCAACAGGGCGGTAAGAGCGGCGTAGGCGGTGCGGAAAGTAAGATAACGGAAGACATTCAAGATACCGACGTAATCCACTAACATTTCATACAACAGATAATAGAGCATCCTGAACCTATGGGGCCGCGGATGAACTTTCCGCGTGGGAACGAACGCGCTCCACCAATCTTTCCAGACCTACTCCCCGGGATCCCTTGACGAGCACCGTATCGCCCGCCGAGATCAAAGAGGATACAAATTCTCCGGCCTCCTCCACCCTGGCAAAGAACCGCATGCGAGAACTCTTCAGGCCGGCCTGCCGGGCACCCTCGAGAAAAGAGCGCGCTTGGTTCTGAACGGCCACCAGCCAGTCCACCCGGCCCATCGCCACCGCCTTTTCTCCCAGTTTACAATGCCATTGCGGAGCTGTCTCACCCAACTCCAGCATCTCCCCGGCGACCAGGAGCCGCCGTCCCGCCGACGGCCACGTTCCGAGTACCCGCAACATCTCCTCCAAGGCCTGGGGGTTCGAATTGTAGGAGTCATTGATGAGGGTAACACCGCCGGGCAGACGAAAAACCTCACTCCGCTGACCATAGGAGCGGAGCTGATCGAGGGCCGGCACAATCGAGTCCAGCGGAACGTCAAATTGCCGCGCCACGGCAACGGCGGCCAGCGCATTCCTTACGTTATGCTCGCCGGGGAGATGGAGCGAAACGGGTAAAACCCTGCCCTCCGCCCGCAAATCAAAGTCCATACCGCCCTCGGAGGTCACCCGGAGCCGCGTGGCCTGATAGTCCGCCCGCGACTCCACCCCAAACGTTACCACTCGGCCCGAAAACCTCTCCCGGAACTGCCGCACATGCTCATCATCGGCGTTGAGCACCAAAACCCCATCGGACGGCAATTGCTCCACCAGTTCATACTTCGCACGGGCAATGGCAGCCAGCGATTCGAAGAACTCCAGGTGGACCGGAGCGACGTTCGTCACCACCCCAACGTTCGGTTCCACCACGCTTGCCAAGCGGCGAATTTCCCCGGGATGGGACATGGCCAGTTCCATGACAGCAACTTGATGGCTATTTTCGAGCGCCAGCAGAGAGAGGGGGACCCCCAGTTCGTTGTTCAGATTCCCCGGGGACTTGAGAACCGACAACCGCGCGCCCAGCAGGGACGCGATCATCTCCTTGGTGGTTGTCTTCCCGGCGCTGCCCGTCACCGCGACCAACGGCCCCGACCACTTCCGCCGGACGGCCTGCCCCAATTCCTGGAGCGCGCGGGTCGTATCCGGGACTCCCAAAAGAGAAGGTCGGAGCGATGCGGGGTATCCTCCCAGGCACCCTTCCCGGACCACCGCCCCTGCGGCTCCTTTTTCCAACGCCGCGGGGACGAAATCGTGCCCGTCAAAACGAGGACCGGGAATGGCAAAGAAAAGGTCACCCGGCTCGACCCGGCGAGAGTCGGTACTGTAGCGCTCACAAACGGCGGATCGCCTCACCGCTCCGCTGCCCAGAATTTCGCCCACCTCCTGCAATTGAAGCTGCATCGCCAACCATCGCCATCGTCGAGCTCCGGGAAACCCGGCCGGCCTGTGCGTCACCGCACGCAGACAGGCCTGTTTCCCGAATCACCTGGCCCGGAACGCCCGGGCTGATCTCGCCCTTGCTAATCTCGCCCCTACCAATCTCGAAAGACCGTCCGAACCTCAGCCGAGGAGCGTGGGTCTAACCTTTTCGCCGTGCCGGCGCTCCTCTAGACAGGGACCTTCTTGGCCCCCCCCCCCCCCCGCGCGGGGGGGGGGGGGGGGGGCTCATGGTATCCCAGGGTCGCCAGAAATTGGCGGCAAACGTCCCGGTCATCAAAAGGGACCTGTTCGTCAGCGAAGATCTGGCGCGTTTCATGGCCCTTGCCGGCGACCAGTACCAGGTCGCCCTCATGCGCCGCCTCCAGCGCCATGCGAATCGCTTGGGCTCGATCCGGCTCGACAAGGTATTCTCCACTGGCCTTTTGCAAACCTACCTGGACGTCATTCAAAATTCGCAGAGGGTTTTCCGCACGCGGGTTATCCAAAGTCAGGATGGCCAGGTCGCTCAGCGAACCCACCGTTTCGCCCATCCGCGGCCGCTTTTCCCGATCCCGCGAGCCGCCGCACCCAAAGACGATGATCAGCTTTCCCCGCTTCAACCGACGGGCCGACTCCAGGACCTTCCGCAATGCTTCCACGGTGTGCGCGTAGTCCACGACAACGCCGAAGGGCTGGCCGGCCTCGATGCGCTCAAAACGGCCGGGCACGACCGCAACGCGGCTGATCCCATCCGCCACCACTTCCTTCGGAATGCCCAACCCGAGCCCGGTGGCCACCGCGGCCATCAGATTGGAAAGGTTATGCTCTCCCGCCAAGGGTGATGCAATTTTCATTCTCCCCTCGGGGGTGGCCAGGGAAGCCTTCAGGCCCGAGAATCCCGCTTGCCACTGCAAAGGATAAACGTCGGCCAGCTTGTTGAAACCATAAGTCATCTTCTTCCCTTGAATCTCCCGCCTTAGCCGTCCGCCCCAGGGGTCGTCTCGATTGACGACAGCCATATCCGGGGGACCGGCTCCCGTGTCGATAAAAAGACTCTTCTTGGCCGCCCAATAATTCTCAAGGGTCGCGTGGTAATCCAGGTGATCCTGACCCAGATTGGTAAACACGGCAGCCTTGAAGTGGCATCCGAACACTCGCTGCTGCGACAACGAGTGCGAGGAAACCTCCATGACGACGGCATCCTTCCCCGCGGCCACGAGCTCGGAAAAAAATTCATGCAGCTCAAGGGATTCGGGCGTTGTATGGGTCGATTCCAAATGACGCCGCCCCAGATGATACTCAATCGTCCCCAGGAGTCCCGGAGGTCGCCCCGCGGCGCGCAAAATCGCTTCCAAGAGATAACAGACCGTCGTCTTCCCGTTGGTGCCGGTGACCCCGACAAGTTGCAGGCCGCGATCGGCTCGGCCATAAAAATTGCGCGCGGCCAGCGCAAGGCAACGGCGAGCATTCTCGACCCTTATCCAGGCCCCCTCCAGCCCCTTTTGGGTGCCCCGTTCGCTGACAACGCCTACCGCTCCCCGTCGCATGGCATCGGAAACAAAGTCGTATCCGTCCGCCAATTCCCCCTGGATGGCAAAGAACAGAGCTCCGGGCCGAACCCGGCGGGAGTCGTAGGCCAGAGAACGCACTTCACGCGCAAGATCAAGGCCGGAGTGCAGAATCGGCAGACCCGCAAGGATTTTCGCAATTCTCATTGTCTTGGATGACAGGCCGGCACGGGCAGCGGAAATGAACTATGGGCCGGGTCTTGCCCCTTCCCTTAGCGGCCGAAATTCAACCTGATCTCATCGCCGGGAGCCAATCTTGATCCCGCCTCGGGAAATTGCCGAATCACCTGACCCGAACCTCGGACTCGTATCTTCAGGCCCAATTCCACACCCTGCCGCACCGCTTCCCGAAGCGGTCGGCCCGAAAAATCAGGAACCTCTATGCCCGGGCTTGTCGCGGGAAACAACGTGGGTGCGGATGACAGAAGCGAAAATTTCTTCAGGGAGACTTGCTGGAGAGGCTGAAGTGGCGGCACCGGCCGCCCAAGTCCGTTAGGGCGGGACTTCGCCCGGTCGTCTTCCTCCAAGGAGGAAGCATTCCAACCGCCGGCCGAAGATGCCAACTGGAGATTTTCAAAGGCGGGCGCATGCGGGACGTTTAGATAAGCCAGAATCTGCTCGGTGATGGACTTGAACACCGGCGCCGCCACTTCAGCTCCATAAATTGCTCCCGAGGGTGAATCAACCACCACCAGCACCGTTACGGCGGGTCGATCCACCGGTGCAAAACCAACGAAAGACGCGACGTACTCATCGTCCGAATACCTTCCCGTGGCATCGATTTTTTGCGCGGTACCGGTTTTCCCGGCCGCCGAGTAGCCGGCCGGGCGCGCCCGCCGACCGGTCCCCTCTTCTACGACGAGCGCCAACATACGTTTCAGCTCTTGCGCCGTCGAAGGCTGCAAAATTCTTTTCCCGGGAACATCCTGAACCGGGTCGAGGCGTTCCCCGTCCCGATAGCCACGGAAGATCTTGGGCTGCATCCAAGTCCCCCCATTGGCAATCGCGGAATACGCCGTAACAAGCTGTACCGGGGTAACTCCGATCTCATGCCCCAGGGAAAGAGAGGCTAAGGAAAGCTTGGACCACTTCCGAGGCGGCCTGAGCAACCCTCGGCTCTCGCCCGGCAACCTGATCCCGGTGGGTCGTCCAAATCCCAATCGGTCCAGGTATCGATAAAGGCGCTTCTTTCCCACCCGCAAGGCCAGCTTGATGGTTCCCACGTTGCTCGATTGCGCCAGGACCTGAGAAGAAGTCAGAGAGTCGAACGGGTTATGATCGTGAAAACGATGCCCAGCCAGCAACAGCGACCCATTCTGGCAGTCGATCCACTCTTGCGGAGTGGTGAGATTTTCCTCCAACGATGCCGCAAAGGTAACGATCTTCAAGGTCGAGCCAGGCTCATAGGTCCAGGCCACGGCGCGGTTCATCCAATTCCGTTCCGGGGTCTTCCGAAAGTCATTCGGATTGTAGGAAGGCCGATTGGCCATCGCCAGGATATGGCCCGTGAAAGGGTCCTGAACGACTACCGTCGCTCCGGAAGGGCGAAATTGAGCCACTACCCGATCCAAAGCCTTTTCGGCGATGTATTGCATCTTCTCATCCAGGGTCAACACCACGCCCTGGCCCGGAGGCGCACTCCGGTCCGGCCCATCCAACAGATTGCTCGCCGTGCCGGTGGCAAGCACCAGGCGGCCAGGCGGCCCCTGCAACTTGTGGTTGAATTTATATTCAATGCCGGCCAAGCCCGCCCCGTCCATTCCCACAGATCCGAGAACCTGCGCGGCCAACCTTCCCTGCGGATAAAACCGCTTCATTTCTTTCCGGGTGTAAATCCCCGTGAGCTGCAACGCCTCCATGCGGGAAATTTCGGTAGCCGTTACCTTGCGCTTAATCCAGATGAAATGTCGATTCGACCGCAACCGGGCCGCCAAATCCTTGGCAGGAAAAGAGAGAATCCGCGCCAGCAGCCGGGCCGCCAGGTCCGGATTGGGAATTTCCGCGGGGACGGCATAGAGCGAATCCACGGCCACGCTGATGGCGATGGGAGTGCCGTTCCGGTCATAGATGTTTCCTCTACGGGGCGTATCCTGCAGAGTCCGCCCATACAGGCTCTCGGCTCGACTGAGGAATAGCGGATTCTGCGGGACCTGGAGATAGTAGAGACGCAAAATCACCGCCAGCCCCCACAACGAGAACAGCAACCCTAACGCCATGACCCGCCGCGACCACCGGATGGACTCCTTGCTTTTTCGCCGCATCAGCTAACGAACCACCTCCTCGGTCAACTCGGAAAATTCCGCTCCCGGTCGGACGGGGACATTCCGTGCCCAGGTCGTGCCGTCCGCGACGGCAGCCTCTCGCCTGGGAAATCGGAACTGCGCAGGCTCGGCCCTCTGCAAACCCAACTCGCGGCCGGCGATCGCCTCAATCCGCTCCAGGCGCGCGAGCGAGGCCCTTTCCAAGCGGAGCTTATACTGCCATTCCGACAGAACCTGATGCTCGGACTTCAGGAAAGACATTTCGCGCCGCAGCCGAAGGCACGCGAAATATTGCCAGGCATAGATCAGCACGCAAAGAAAAACGACCACGCTGATCTTCAGGAACCGCCAATACTGACGTCGTCTTTGCGGATCGACCGCCCGAATCAGCGAAGAGTTATCCACCGGCCGCCAGAAATAAAAATCATAGACCGGGTTACGAGCCGCGACCCACGCCGCTCCTCGTGGTTCTTCTCGCTTCGCCTGGGAAGTTCCTCGACGCATGGCTGGATTCGTTTGCCTCGGAGGGAATCAAGTACGCGAATACTAAAAGACTTTTTCCGCCACCCGCAGGCGGGCACTTCGACTACGCGGGTTCGAGCGGACCTCTTCGTCGCCGGATCGAACCACGTGGCGCGTGAGCAGACGAAAGCCGCGCTCCCGACGCCATTGCTGGAACGCCTGCTTCACAATCCGGTCCTCGAGGGAGTGAAAACTGATGACCACCAGCCGGCCGCCGGCCGCCAAGACCTCCGGCACCTTCCCGATGAAGGCCGCCAAAGCCTCCAACTCTCGATTCACGGCGATGCGCAGAGCCTGAAAAATCCGGGTCGCCGCATGCACGCGGAGCGACCGGCGTCTTTTCTTTCGGCCTGAAAATTGGAGGAGGCCCGCCCGGGAGGGGACTGTTCGCGTCACCACCTGCGCCAGTTCGGTGGTTGTTCGAAGAGGGCGGGCCTTCATAAGAGCTCGCGCGATTCGGCGCGAGTGGCGCTCTTCCCCATACTGGTAAAACAGATCTGCCAGGTCTCTCTCGCTCGAATGGTTCACATAGTCAGCAGCCGTCCGGGGTTGTGCAGGGTTCATCCGCATATCGAGGGGACCCGGTAAAGTGAAACTGAAGCCTCGGTTCGGATCTTCCAGTTGCAGGGCGCTGATCCCCAGGTCGGCCAGCACGCCCTGAACGGGCGGCCACCCGGTACGGGAGAACAACTCCACGACGTCGGCAAAGTTCCCTTCCACGGCCAGGAACCTGTCTCCAAAACGGCCCAGCCGCGCGCGCGCAAAAGCAAGAGCTGCCGGGTCCTGATCCATACCCAGAAGGCGCCCCGTAGTCAGGCCCTTCAGAATCTGCTCGGCATGGCCGCCCTGCCCCACCGTCGCGTCAATGTAATAACCTTCCGGTTGCAAATTCAGGTACTCCAGCGATTCCCGCAGCAATACGGGCTGGTGCATCTAAAGCCCCAACATGCTGAGACTCTGCTCGTCATCCGGGGTCATGGGATCCTCTTCAATCTGTTCCCGGAACCGCGCCTGGTTCCAAACATCGAGATAAGTGAGGCACCCGAGAACGGCTACCTCACCTCTCATGCCGGCTGTCTGCCGGAGTCGGGAAGGAATCAGAATCCGCCCTTGCGTGTCCATCTTCACCATTTGACCGAAGTAACTGGTACGATTCAGGAATTTCTTCTTCGTCTTATCAAAGGAAGGCAGGCTCGCCACCTTCTCTTCAATTTCTCTCCAACCCGAGAAAGGGTAAATCCGAACGTAGTCACCATTGAGACTCGTTATGTAAAATTCCGCGCTGTAGTTCTCCTCGAGCACCACTTTGAACGCGGTCGGTATTTTCAACCTTCCTTTGCTGTCTATGGTCGCCGTGTGACTGCCGCGCAACATCGGGAAGGGTTTCCATCCTTAATTGGCCCCGTGATCTCACTTTACTCTACTTTAGACCACTTTTAGCCACAAAAACTACACGTTCAGAAAACCCTTGTCAAGAAGTTTTTTTCCTATATTTTTTTGTAGGGCTTAGCGGGAGAGGTCTTAGGTTAGGACTTCAGCAACTCCTGAATGACATTCCCATGAACGTCGGTCAGGCGGCGTTGGATGCCGTTGTGGTAGTAGGTCAGACGCTTATGATCGAGTCCGAGCAGATGCAGGATCGTGGCATGGAAGTCATGGATCGTTACCGGATTCTCACCCATCCGGTAGCCGACCTCGTCGGAAGACCCGTAGCCGAATCCCGGCTTCAGGCCGGCTCCGGCGAGCCAGCAGGTAAAGACGTGCTGATTATGATCGCGGCCCCGCTCGCCAATTCCTTGCGTGATGGGCATGCGACCGAATTCGGTGGTCCACACAACCAGCGTGTCTTCGAGCATGCCGCGAGCCTTTAGATCTTTCAGGAGACCGGCGAGGGGTTGGTCCATGCTTTCCGCCTGCTTCGGGTGATTTTCGTAAATGTCGGCATGGGCATCCCAGTTGGCGTTGTTGTCGATCAGCCCTCCATGATAGGCCTGCACGAACCGCACGCCGCGTTCCAGCAGCCGCCGAGCCAGCAGGCAGTTGCGCCCGAAGAACCCGGCGACGGGCGAATCGAGAGCGTAGAGTCGTTTCGTCTCCTCGGACTCCCCGGAAAAGTCAATGACTTCCGGAATGCTGACCTGCATCCGCGCGGCCAGCTCGTAGGAGCGGATGCGCGCCGCCAGCGTGGTGTCCTCCGGGTGGGTGGCCCAATGATCCTGGTTCATCTTCCGCAGCAAGGCCATGCTCGCTTCGCGGGGTGGGGCGGGGACATCCTTGGGAGTCTTCAGGTCGGCGATGGGCTGCTCATCGGAAGTACGGAAGGCCGTCCCCTGATGGGTGGCGGGCAGAAAACCGGAAGTCCAGTTGATGGATCCGCCGCCCGGGACGCCGCGCGGGTCCGGCAGCACCACAAACGCGGGCAGGTCCTGATTCTCGGACCCCAACCCGTAAGCGAGCCATGATCCCAGGCAAGGAAAACCATTGCGTATAAAGCCGGTATTCATCTGGAAAGTTGCGGGCGTGTGGTTGGAAGTGTTCGCCACCATCGAATAGATAAACGTCATGTCGTCCACGCAAGTGGCCAGGTGGGGTAACAGGTTGCTCGCCCACAGACCACTGGCCCCGCGGCGGCTGAACTCCCATGGACTCTTCATCAGGTTGCCGGGCTTACCGAAGAAGGTGTCGATTTTCTCTTGGGTGTTCAGGGCCTTGCCGTCGTGCTTGATCAGATCCGCTTTGTAATCGAACGTATCCACGTGGCTGACCCCGCCGATGGCAAAGATGTGAATGACGCGCTTGGCCTTCGCAGGAAAGTGAGGTGGCTTTGGTGCGTACGGCGACCCGGTGAGCTTCGCCGACAACCCACCGGCATCCTGGTCGAGGAGCCACGCCAGGGCAATCGCGCCCAGCCCGCTTCCCGACTGCCACAGAAAGTGGCGGCGAGGCAGTCGGGGGGCAGCCGCCCCGAAATCACTTGGTTTCTTCATGATCCTCTACTCCAGGTATATAACAGCAGGACCGCTCAGAACGCAAGTCGGTAGCCCACCATCAGCACGAGTTCGGGCGCGCGCCCGGCGTCGTGGCGCGGCTGCAGCACGAGCGTCGCGCCGAGGCGCGCCTCGCCGGCGACTGCAAGGGGACGGGTCCACTCCGCCGCCAAGTCGAGGCTTCGCCCGGACGGCGCGGCATCCACGTCCACCAGTTCGCGCATCACCTCGCCCTGTTTGGTGCGGCCCACCGGCACGTCGAGTCGGATCCGGCCGCGTTCCACCCGCAGCGGCTGCGACAGCGACAGGCGCAGCCGGCTCCCATCCTTGAAGGCGCGCTCGCCGGCGACCGAGAAGGCCGAGGTGCCGAGCGGCGAGATATCGCGCACCAGCCCGGGTGAGGCGCGCGCATTGGTCGTCCCAAGCTCCGCCTCGGCCCTGAAGCGCCAGTCTCCGGCCGCAGCCGCAACGCTCATCCCGGCGAAGGCCACGCCAGCCGCGAGCCCGCCGAACGCGCCGTGCGCCGACGTGCCGAGCGCGCTGTCGTACTCGCGGACCGTCCCCAGCCGAAGACCGAACGGCGCGCCCTTACCCCGCCAGGAGAGCACCGCCCCCGCGGCGGAGTTCTGCTGCCGGCCGCCCCGGAGGTCATTGAACTCCGCGCCGATGGCGAACGCCGAGGCCTGGATCGTACCGTCGCCCAGGGTGAGCGATGCCCCGCCGTGCTCGACCGGCACGAGCGAGGCGTGCCCGCCCGACCAGACGTGCTCCCCGCTGGCGCGACCGTGCCCGAGGCGAAGGCGGGTGGCGGCGAACGGCATCTCCAAGAGGCCGCCGGAAAAACCGGAGACGATAGACAGGCGGCCATCGGCGGACTCGCGCGTCGCGGCCGCCGGCGCCAGGAACCGCGCCAGCCGGGTGCCGAGGCCCGGATCCGCCATGCCCTGGACCCGATCCATCCCCACCCAGAAGGGCGCGCCGAGTTCGTCGAAGACGGCCATCTCCCGGCCCCGGAGCGCCGAGGCGACGGCATCTCCGAGCGCCCCGCCGGTCGCCAGAAAGCTCGATCCCGCGGCCGCCCGCGGCCCGGAGAGCACGCTCCCCAGCGCGATCGAGGTCTCGCCCACCGGCCGGGTCGCGGCGTCGAGGTCCATCAGCCCGCGCCCCAGGGTGGAGGAGAGCTCGCACGTGGAGAGATCGCCGTTGGTGTCCAGATGCCGGGGGCATCGCCCGCCATGCGCAGCCACGTCGTCGGGGGTGACGGCGGCGGTGGCGTAGAGCCGGGTCAGGATATCCGTGTTCGGGAGCTGGTCGCGGAAGTAGTGCTTCATCACCGCCAGCCCGCCCGCCACCATCGGCGCCGCGACGGAAGTGCCGCTCGTGCGGCCATAACCTATGCGAACCATATCATCCGGCAGGTTTCGGAGAAAGGCAATCGGGATATTCTCGCCCGGGGCGGCGATGCACCATTTGGCGGCGATGCCGCAACGGTTGGAGAAATCCGAGATCCCACCGTCTTCGCTCGTCGCCACCACTGCGACCGTGTGGCCCCGCAGCTCCTCGATCCGGGCGGGAAGGCCGGCACGCACTTCGGGCGAGCTGGCGTCGATCCTGCCGTTCTCGTCCTCGGTCGCGCCTACGCAGTTATCTGTCCCATGATTGCATTCCCTACCATGAGCGTTGCCGGCCGCGATGGTCACCAGCGTCTTTTCCGCGCGGCCACTCTGCAACAGCGCAGCGATCGTCTCCGGCAGGGCCCGGCGCAGCCCCGCTTCCTCGTAGTTCTCGATCAGACCCGGGAAGCCGAAGCTCATGTTCAGGATATCGATGTCGGAGTCGAGCACCCGCTCGTAGAGCTCGGCCCGGGACTTATCTCCTCTCTCTGATTGCTCAAGGGTCACCGGCACGTACGGACCGCCGCCGGTGCCGAGAGGGATCGAGAACATCTTCAGCCGGGCGCCCCAGGCGACGCCGTGAAAATTATATCGGGAGGCCGCGGGTAGAAACTCCAGAACCTCGGGCGTAAGGGGAGCGCGTTGCGCGGCGATGACGCTGGCGACCAGCGTGCCATGGTGGCGGTCTCCACCATCGCCTTCGGAGGCTTCCTCGGAGACCCGCTCGGGATCGAACTCCCAATGGTCGAGGTAGATGCCGGTATCGATCACGCCCACGGTCACGCCGGTGCCCGGCGCCTCGTCACCGTACCGCTGCGCGAGGCGGGCATAGGCCTGGGCCGCGCCGACCGCGGCGAGCCACTGGGAGTTCACCTCCCCAGCACTGTACTCCGGGTGCTCGGCGAAGTCGGTGGCCGTCGGTAGATCGGGCCTCGGCGGCGGCTCCACGGGCGGCCTCGGCGGCGGCTCCACGGGCGTCTCAGGCCCCGGTTGCGGCTCCACAGGTGGCTCAGGCGGTGGTTCCACGGTCGGCATGGGCGGCGGGCGGCGGTGGCGGCGGTGGCGGTCGGACGGGAGCCCTCCCCCCACAGGAAGCGAGCCACAGAGCGGCCACCAGACCCAGCGCGGGCGTCCAGCGGCGGCACCGCGCAAGCACGCGCCGGGTTTCTCCATTACCCTTCATTCCAGGTAGATAAACTCATTGGCATTCAGCAATACCCAACAAAAGTATTGCATTCCGTGCTCGCGAGCAAGGGCGGAGGCCCGCCCGGCCTCGGCCGGTCCCGGTGGGCGACCCAGAGCGAGCCGATAGGCCCGGTGAACCTGTGCCGATACATCGTCTCCGGCTTCCCTCTGCAGGCGTTCGGCGAAGTGGCGGGCCTGGCGGAGAACAAAGGAGTTGTTCATCAGAGACAGCGCTTGCAGAGGCGTTGTGGTCACGCTCCGGCGCGGCGTTCTGGCGGAGGGATCAGGACAATCCAGATTCTCGAGCAGCGGACTCTTGGCTGAGTTTACGTTCATGCGGTAAACCGTCCGGCGATTCTGTTCCGGCCCCACCGGATCGGTCAGCGTGTAGAGAGGATTGTCGATCATCTGCACGCTGAAGGAACGAAAGCTGGGTCCACCCACCTGGGGGTTGAGTTGCCCGCTGACCCTCAGCATGGCATCGCGGATGGCCTCTCCTTCCAGTCGCCGCGGCGCGAAGCGCCAGAGCAACTGATTTTCCGGGTCCAACTCGGCGGCCTTCGCATGGAAGCGGGATGATTGCCGGTAGGTACTGGAAAGCATAATCCGCTTGTGCAGTTTCTTGACACTCCAGCCCTGCGCGATGAATTCAGCGGCCAGCCAGTCGAGCAGCTCCCGATGAGAGGGTCGGTCACCGTTGAATCCGAAATCATTGGGAGTGGCTACGATCCCCCTTCCGAAATGGTAGTGCCAAACGCGATTCACCATCACCCGCGCCGTCAGTGGGTTGCGGGGATGGGTCATCCAGTCGGCCAGCTTGAGTCGGCGGAGTCCTTCCGGGGCATCCACCGGCAGGCCGAATTCCGGCGATAGATTGGCGAGGGTCGATAAGCCGGCGGCGGTGACCTGCTCGCGGGGTTGCATCGGGGCACCCCGTGCCAGCACGAACGTCGGACCCGGCTGGCGTGGGTTGGCAGCATAGGCAAGCGGGACAGGCGGATGAAGTTTCCATTCCTCTTCCGCTTGACCGAGGACGGCAAGTAAGGCCCGCCGCCGCTGCCGTTGGTCTGGTGTCATGGCCAGGAGGAGTTCGTCTTTGGGAACGCTGGGCGCGCCGGCGCGGAACGAGGAGGCAATCTCTTCCGGACGCAAGGCCCGATCGTAGAGACGCGCCTCATCAATCGCGCCGACCAAGCCCTTCCCGAATACGACGGCGGAGTGCTGGGACGCAAACGTCTGGAGAAGCCCCTTGGTCCCATTCGGATCCGGGACGTAGGAGTCATACTTGCGACCCTGGCGATAAATCGTGATGCGGTGATCGGCACCATATACGACCGCAACATGAATCAGCTCACCGGGTTCGGCGTCCTCGTCGGGGGCCGACAGGGCGTAGGTGCGGTAACTTAATTCACTGGACGATCCCCATTTCTTCGGCTGCCGATCCCCAAAGCTGATTCCATCGAAGAACCGCTCTTTCGAGTTCTCGACACTCATCACGCGGGCTTTTCGCTGCTCGGGATCCGCCAAGGAAACCCAGACCTCCAAGGTCTTTTCCCGCAAAGAACTCGGCAACCGAGCCGATCTGAGCGCGGCGGCTTTCTTGGACAATTGCAGGCGTCCGCTTGCAATGCTCGCGCCCTCGGGAAGCGTGACGTGCAGTTGACCCACGGAATCCTTGCCATCGACGTCGAAGTTCCAGCGCGCCATCGGAGCCGGGACCGCCTGTTTGGGCCGCGGGTCCCCGTTGTGGCCCAGCACTTTCGCCCGCGTAGCCTCCTCGAGGGCTACGATTTCACGGTAGTACCCGGCAATCCGTTGCTTTAGCGGCGCCATACGGCCCTGACGCCGGCGGGCTTCCCAAGGAGGCAGAATGGATCGATCGCCGTGATGAACCCCCTGGAAGACGGCTTTCATCCGATAGTAATCGGCCTGCGGAATCGGATCGAACTTGTGATCGTGGCAGCGGGCACAGTTCATCGTGAGGCCCAGGAAAGTCTGCGCTACGGTACTGATGGTGTCTTCCAACTCGTCTTCGCGCACCCGGGCCTTCATCACCACACTTTGCTGATCGTTCCCAATCTCGTCGAACGGACCTACCACCAGAAAGCTGGTGGCGATGATTCCTGCGCGGGTGATGGGCGCGAGGACGTCGCCTCCAAGCTGCTCGGTGATGAACCGATCGTACGGCTTATCCTGGTTGAAGCTCTCGATGACGTAATCACGATACCGCCAGGCATGATCCCGGATTCTGTCCCGCTCAAAGCCCTGGCTTTCGCCGAAGCGGGCGACGTCCAGCCAGTGGCGTCCCCAGCGCTCCCCATAGTGCGGCGAGGCCAGCAACCGATCCAGTAGTTTTTCGTAGGCGTCTTCGGTGGGGTCTCCGAGGAACGATTCCACTTCCTCCGGCGTGGGAGGCAGGCCCAGCAGGTCGAACGTCGCACGGCGAATCAAGATTCGCCGGTCCGCCGGCGGGGACGGCTCGATTCGGTTCTCGCGCAGCTTGGCGTAAATAAAGCGGTCCAGGGGCACCCGGCCCCAGACAGCGGGAATCCCTTCAGGATGCGGCTCCTCGTCGCGAAGAGGCTGAAGCGACCACCAGTCGGGACCCGCCCGCGGGCGTTCGGACTTCGCAGCGACCAGCGTACCACTCCACGGGGCGCCGGCGGCCACCCACTTCTGGAGAAGCTCCCTCTCCTCGGCCGGGAGCGGATCGCCCAGCGGCATCTGGCCGGCGAGAACCTTCTCGATCATCAAGCTCTCGTCCGGACGCCCGACAACGAAGGCCGGCCGCCCGCTTTCTCCGCCCTCAAGCGCCGCCTGGCGGGTTGAGAGCACCAGTCCGGAGGATTTTTGCTCGGGGTTGTGGCAACTCAGACAGCGCTCGGTAAGGATGGCCTTGGCTTCGGGTTCCCAATCGACAGCTTGCTGCGCCATGGCCGGATAAGCCCAAGCCCATAGAAACAACAAGAGGAACGCCCTATATTTGCCGGCTTGCATGCGTGAGTCCTCGAATGATCTATTCGGCCATTATACCAAAACTGTCAGCGGTTCAGGGGACCGGTTTGGAAGGGAGTTCCTGTTGCCTGCGGCGCGGTTGGGAAGGCATTATGGCGGAAGGCGTCTGCTTGGTTCAGGCTGGCGGGCCGAACACCATCTTCGGCTCGGTCTGCGAGGTCGGCGACGACGTGTTCGGGCGCGGCGCGGCGCGGCGCGGCGCGGTCCGTTCCGGGAGGGGAGCTGAACCCCTTTGCGGGAAGGGACCGGGTCGCACGCCGGGACGGGGTCGAGGACTGTCTCCGCGCCCCGGCCACCACGGCACCTGGTTTCTGGATCCGTCTGGACCCGTTGCGGGAGAGGAGGCCGTTTCCGGTCCTGGACATTCAGGCCGAGATCGAGCCAGCCCGGCTTTTTCCTCCCGACGGGGTGGGGCAGACCCTTGGGTCTGCGATGAGGGGGAGTTGGGGATCATGGGACGCAGACCTGAAAGGTATGCGCCAGCCGCCGATTTGGGGAGATGAGGGAAAAGAGGCGCTCGAATCAGAGAATGCAGACTCCTTGATGTCAGGGCACGGCTTCAGCCGTGCCGCTAAGAGTCCCGTCAGGAAGGCGGCTTTAGCCGCTGAGGTCATGGCGACCCCCCAACGCCGTACCCGGCAGCGCGGCCTGCGCTGGTTCGTCTTGCCGCCCCGCTCGCCCCAACTCCATGGCCGGGTCGAACGCGCCCAGCCTACCCCTACCGAGGAGTTCCAGGAGGTCATCCCCGACTCGTTTCCACTCCCGGCCCTCCCTCGCGATCTCCGGGCTTGGGAACGCATCGACAACCCGGTGCGTCCTCACCCAGCTCTCGGTTCCCTGACCCCTCTTGAGTTCCTCACCCAAAACCAATCCCTTTCCCAGGAGGCAAAGTGTCACTCATCTACTGGACGAGTACACTCCCTTGTTCACTGAAGCCCTGGTGGTATCATCCCGCACATGACCACCCTCGCATTCGACACCCTCAAGGCCGCGAAGGCGCTCCGGGAAGCAGGGTTTGAGGAAGCCCAAGCCGAAGCCGTGGTCGCCACGGTCGGCGGCGCCGTCGGCAGAAACGTGGCCACCAAGGCGGACTTGACGGAAGTGGTCGCTACCCTTCGCGCCGACATGGCGGCGTTGGAAGCCCGGCTCTACCGCCACCTGTGGCTGATGGCCGTCGGCATTGTTGGCATCACGGTGACGCTGGTGAAGCTCATTCCGTAACCTTGCCCCGCTGATAGGCCCGTATCCACGCGCGCCTCCTTGCCAAAGAAGCTCAGTAAGGCCGCCCCGATCACCGCGCAGATCATTTGCAGGTGGTAATCGCCCGGAGGACAACGGGAGAAGTGATGGCGGCCAAGGCACCGATTAGACCAAGGCCCTGAATCCACAACGCCCGGAATATCTCGGCCTTGAGCTGGGCAATGTCCTGCTTGGCGACGACAGTATCACTGAAGGCGTCTCCCATCGTGGCAATGATGGCGTCAACTTGAGCTTCGGCAAATCCGGCGGCCTTGAGGGTTCGGGGAGGCTTTCAATGTGTCGAGAAGGAACGGCAGTCATTCACCTTTCATAGTCTCGATGAGTTGACATTATCGTTTATACCGGCCCACCAATTCCGCCTGGGCGAGGATGTGGCCCTCCAGGGCGCGGAGAAGGTCGGCCTTGGTCATTCCGCCGGGCAGGTCGAGCCTCTTATCCAGCGCGTACAGCTTAAAGAAATAGCGATGCGCGGGGCCGCCGTAGCCGATCTTGCGGAAATCATTCCAGCCCTGTAGGGAGCCGTCAGGCAAAGTCTCTTGGGTAGGAATATCGCGCGGCAACTCACGCGTCGCCGCCGGTAACTCATAAAGCACCCAATGGACCCAGGTGCCGCCCGGCGCATCCGGGTCGTCCATAATCAGCGCAATGCTTTGCGTCCCCGCGGGAGGCTCTCCCCAGCTTAACGCGGGCGAGGCGTCTTCGGCGTCGCAGGTGTATTCGCGCGGAATATCACCGTTCGGAGCAAAGGCTGAACTGGTCAGTTCCCAACTCATGGTAGTACCCTCCGTTTCTCAAATCCCCCGGCGCTATCCCGCGCGGGACCCCGACCAGTACCCGCGCACCTGCGTGACCAATATACCCAATCCCAGCAACAGGAAAAGGAAGTGGATGACCCATCCCGCGTAGGGAATGCTCACCGCTGCCAGCGAGATCACCAGTCCTACCAGCAGAGTCACGGCAAAAGAGCGCCGGCCAGCAGACCGCATCAGGGCCCGGCCGAGAAAGGCGCCCACGAAAATTTTCGCCAAGTAGAGCCCGGCCAGCCAAGCAACCCCTCCCAGCAAACCGACCGGCAGGCCAATGAGCGTAATCGCTGCTACGAAGGCCGCCACCGGCGTAGCCACCAGCGCCAGAAAGCCTACTCCCATGGTCCGCAGGACCGCGCCAGCCGTTTCCAATCGGACCGCAAACAGCGCCGGAAAGAGCCAGAACAACAGCAACCCGGTGAGGAACGCTGCCGCCAAACGTAACGCCTGCCAAAAATAGAAGCTCGGCCGGGTGTAGGACTTTGAGGGTGCCTTTGCCTTGGGAAGATGGGTCGCTCGTCGGCCCGCAATCTCGACATCGGAATCGACGTGGAGGTTTTCCTTCTTTTTCACATACGCCGTCAGATGCCCTCCCACCCGCGCGGGAGCCAGCACCCGCAAATGACCCGTGCGAGCGGTAAGGTTCCGACCGACGGCCCCTCGGACATGCGTGGACCCGGCAAATGCGGTAAGGTCGCGCCCCACGGCACCGTCTGTGCTCACTTCTTGGCCGAACGCAATCACATCGACATCGACGCGCGCACCCGCGTCTATCCGGATTTCTTCGCCAATTCCATAGAGGCTGCGGGCCACCTGTCCGCGGAGGCGAAGACTCTGGACACAGGAAAAGACGTTACCCTTCACCGCCCCGTCCAGATCGACATACTGGGAGAGACTGATGAGGTCGCCGGCGACCGTGCCCTTGATGGTAACCCGCCTCGCTAAAACGATAAGGTTGCCGGTGATGACGCCATCGACGTTTACAGTGTCTCCCACGGCCACCAGCGTGTCGTCAATCGTCTCTCCACTGCGAATGGTGATGCTGTCATCCTCTCCCTTGGCGACCCGCGTCTCCAGTGCGGAGGCCGGCACGGCCAGGCATAGTGACCAGCAAATCAGCGCGGCAAATCCTGCCGGTTGGCACCATCGCGAGAATAGGCCCCCGACAACCCGCAGCCGACCCGGGACCAAGGTGGTTTTTCCAGAAATCAGCATGGCCACACCTTCGGTGATGAAAATAGACGGCCGAGGGGCACTTTAACCCCGGATCGGCCCTCGCGATTGAAAAAAAGGCGATCCCCTGCCCAAGAGTCAATATCTCTATTTTGTAAGACGAACGGTTCCCCCCTATGGTTTCAATAGAAAAGTGACTTGGGCTAGAATGAATTGCGATGACTTCGGCCGGAAAACCGATCCTGGTCGTGGCGGCCATCCTGGTGCGCGAAGGGCGCATCTTAATATGCCAGAGGCACCACTCGGACGCTTACGGCATGCAATGGGAATTCCCCGGAGGCAAGGTGCGTAACGGGGAAACGCTGGAGGCCGCGCTCAGCCGCGAGTTGCGCGAGGAACTGGGGATGGAAGCCGACGTGGGCCGGCAGGTCCATCGCTTGCAGCACAGCTACCCTGACCGTTTCGTAGAGGTGATCTTCTTCGAGGTTACCGGATCGGCCCGACAGCCCGAAAACCGCGTGTTTGAGCGGATTGAATGGGTGGCGCGGCGCGATTTGCCGCGATACCCTTTTCTCGAAGCCGACCGCGATCTGGTAGAGAAAATGGCACGAGGAGAGGTTCTTTGACTTGTACGCCGCTTGACGGGTTGCAGGAAAGACGGAGCGCTCACCTCCGGATCGACCGGGGTGAGAGAGGCTGGCGCAGAGAGGCTATCTGCTGCTTGGCGGTCTTGCTCGTAACCCTCTCCTCTGCCCTTCCCCTTTCATCCCAGGTGGAGACGATTCCCGGTAGCGAACAGCTCCCACTCTGGGTATCCCTGGCAACGCTGGAAGGTTATCTGGAGACGAGCGCCGCGCCCGCCGCCCCCTTCTCGGCCGACAGTCGAACCCTGGCTGTGTGTGGTCAAGGGAAGATTGTGCTGTTCAATCTGGTTCGTCAAGACATCCAGCGTGTCTTGAAGCCGCAAGTGGAGGACGTCAGGAATCTAACCATCCTCTCGGCGCCCTTCGTGGACGACACGACACTCCTGGTGCGTGCCATCGGCCAGATGCCCAGGAGTGAAGGAAGCAAGCAGAGCGTGCGGACACCGGAAATGCTCTTTCTGTGGAACACGATCCGGGATGGGCTGGAGGGTACCGTCAAGGCCCTGGTGGACAAACCGAATTCGGGGAAGGGTTTTTACTTCCCGCAGCTCCGTTATTTGATCCGCTATTCGGGAGAGGCTTTCGACATCTGGGCGCCGGTGCAGAATCGAGGCATGAAATTGGAGATCGCAAGTCTGACCCGCCGGCCCGAGCTCTTCGGTGTTTCCCCGGATGGCCACTGGATGCTGGTCGCGCGCTTGGCTGGGAGCGCGCAGAGCGACGTGGTGGTAATCCGGTTGAAAGAAAAAGAGATGGTCGCGGCCCTGCGGGGCCATGAAGGCATGCCCCGCTCGATCTCCTTTTCGCCCGATGGTTCCCAGGTCGCCACCGCGGGTGACGGTCAGGTGATTCGAATCTGGGATACCGCCGATTGGGTCCCCAAGAAGGTCCTGGAGGGGCACACCGCGCCGGTCAACTGGGTCGAGTTCTCACCCGACGGCCGGACCCTGGTTTCCGCCGCCGAGGACGCGACCGTCAAGGTGTGGTCCTCCCAGACAGGAGAGCATCTCCAAACCCTCTCGGATCATAAACTTGCCGTCGTGACCGCAGCCTTCTCCAAAAACGGCCTGTTTCTGGCCACTTCTTCCCAAAAAACCGTTAAGGTGTACAAAAGAGTGGGCCGATAATTCCATGGGACCAAGCGGAAATAGGCCCAGGGAGATGCAGGTGGACTGTAACCTCTGAGGTGACAATTCTCTCACAAGTCCACGATGCGACACCGGGGAACCTCCCAAGCGGGCGCCAACCAGCCGGCGGCCCCCAATCAACGCGCGGATCATTCCATCCCCTTGAACGTATGGCTTCAACGGCCTGGCACGCTGCGCATGGACGCACCTTGCATGCCGGTCGAGATCACGAACCCGGAAAGGCTGGAATCCAAAGACTGGGGTCTTCCCGCGACCCGGCGCGCCGAGTAAAGCCCTCCATCACCAAACTTATGCTAAACTTTTCCCGGTGGGCTTTCGATGCGTTGTCCTATTTGTAAGAAGAAAACAACCTATGCGGGAAATCCTCATCGCCCCTTTTGCAGCGCGGGCTGCAAGGAGATCGACCTGGGAAATTGGGCCGCAGAGCGCTATGTCATTCCTTCGCTCATCCAGAGCGGTGCGGATGGCTCCGATTCGCGCCCGTACGACGAACCCGTGAGGAAGCGAAGTGGCTGAACCCGCCCCACGGCTCGCCCTCTGGATCGCTACCTGCGGTCCGGTGGGAAACACGCCGGTCGCGCCGGGTTCGGCTGGCTCGCTGGTGGGCTTGGCGCTCGCGGCCGGGATCACCCATCTACCGGTTTCGGAAGCTGCGCTTTTTGCGGTTCAGGGGGTAGTCCTGGCGGCGGTGGGTATCCTGGGTCTGTGGAGTTCGCGGACCGCGACGCGACACTTGCAGCATGCCGATCCGGCTCGAATCGTGATCGACGAGGTTTTCGGCCAACTGGTAACTTTTCTGGGCTGGGCGAATCCGGGCTGGAAAGGGTTCGCAGTCGGATTTATACTTTTTCGCGTGATGGACATCCTCAAGCCGTTCCCGGCCGGCCGCGCGGAGCACCTGGGCGGCGGCTGGGGAATCATGCTGGACGATGCCGTCGCGGGCGTCTATAGCTTGGCAATCCTGATCGCTCTCCGAACTTTCTGGACGTAGAGACCGAGGAAACGATCCGTAAGGATTCAGGGGGAAATTCGAAGGTCTTCGATTCATGAAGGAAAACCCGCATATTGATCGCATTGTCCCGGATGCCGCCATTGCCGGTGGGGAAATCGCAATCCACGGGCGAGGATTTCAACGGGATGGCGCCAGCCGACCCACGGTGCGCTTCGGCGAGATCCCCGCGACCCTTGTCATCAGCTCGGAAAACCGGCTGCTGGTGCGGATCCCGGAGACCGCCGTTGAAAATTCCGTTACCGTGGAGACCTCAGAAACCCGGAGCCATTCCGCCCGCATGACCCTCGGCCGGCGGCTCGCCGACCACCTGCATCTTGTAGCCAATCCCGCCGTCGATACGAAGGGAAACATCTTCGTCACGTTCAGCGGCTCACGGGGACAGAAGGTGCCGGTCTCCGTTTACAAAATCGACCGTAAAGGGAAGATGCAGACTTTTCTTACCGAGTTGATGAATCCCACCGGGATCGCCTTTGATCGTGACGATCAGATGTACGTCTCCAGCCGATACGAAGGGAACGTCTATCAGGTGCCCCCCGACGGGCATCGCTCGGTTTATGCCGATGGCATGGGCATCGCCACCGGGATTGCCTTCGATAAAGAGAAGAACCTCTACGTGGGGGACCGAAGCGGGACGGTGTTCAAAATCGACCGGGATCGAAAGATTTTCGTCTTCGCCACCATCGAGCCCAGCATGGCGGCTTACCACCTGGCCTTCGGCCCCGACGGTTTTTTATACCTGACGGGTCCGACGACATCCAGCTTTGATTTCATCTCCCGTATCTCTCCCAAAGGCGAAGTGTCGGAATTTTACCGGGGATTGGGCCGGCCGCAGGGCCTGGCTTTCGATCGTGAGGGAAATCTCTACGTGGCCGCCTCCCTTGCCGGCCGACGAGGGATTGTCCGCGTCACGCCCCAGGGCCGGGCCGAGTTGGTCGTGGCGGGCTCCGGACTGGTGGGACTAGCCTTCCCCAAAGATCACAGTACGATCCTGGCGACCACTGACGCAGTTTACGAACTCGACTGGCAGGTCGAGGGGAGAGCCTTGCCCGAGTAGAGGGCATCGGCCTGTCCGTTCCCTACGGTTCACGCGAACAGCGCCGAGGATTGACAACAGGCCCAGAGGGTTGCGCCGGAGTTCAGCCACATCACCCTGAAGTGCTTGGGAAAGGACCCAGAGAGGGGAACTCTGCTTCGCAGACCTGAAAGGTCTGCGCCAGTCCGACAAAAACGCAGAACTAAAAATGGACGCGGAAATCATCGCCGTCGGCTCTGAGCTGCTTACGCCCCACCGACTGGATACCAACTCTCTCTATCTCACTGAAAAACTCAATCGCCTGGGCATTGAGGTCCGCCTCAAGACCGTGGTGGGAGATGACCGGAGGCGGCTGGCTCAGGTCCTCCAGGCGGCCCTGTCCCGCTCCTCCCTCATTATTGCCACCGGGGGTTTAGGCCCCACAGAAGACGACGTCACCCGAGAAGTCTTTTCCCAGGTCTTGCACCTCCCTCTCCAGGAAGTGGATGAAATCCGGCGACAAATCGAGGAACGATTTCAACGTTATGGCCGCAAGATGCCCGCCATCAATCTGCGGCAGGCACAGGTGCCGAAAGGAGCCGAATGGCTGGCAAATCCGAACGGGACAGCCCCCGGATTGTGGATCGATCATGCCGGGGTACAAATCATTCTCCTGCCGGGGCCTCCATCCGAGCTCCAGCCGCTATTTGAAGATTCGTGCCTTGACCGCCTGGCTCGTCTGGTCTCACCCCAGGTCCTCCTGACGCGAGTGTATAAGGTGGCAGGGCTTCCCGAATCCGAGGTGGATCAGCGCACCGCACCGCTCTACACGCCCTATCCGAATCCGGAAACGACTCTGCTGGCCTCGCCCGGGGAAATAGAAATTCACTTGCGGGCCAAGGGAGTCAACCGGAAGGAGGCCGAGGCCCTTCTCCATGAACTCGGCAGCAAGATCGAGGCGGAACTCGGGGAGGCCATATTTACAAGCCGCGGCGAGTCGCTGGAGACGGTCGTCGGCAATCTGCTCAGGACAAAGGGAATGACGCTGGGGGTTGCGGAGGGCTGCACCGGAGGAAGAATCGCCCAACGCATGACCTCGCAACCCGGAAGCTCTTCTTTCTTCCAAGGGGGTATCGTCTGCTACCAGAACGTCTCCAAGACAGGGCCCGGGGGAATCGGTCGCGAACTGATCGAGCAGCATGGCAGTGCAAGCCCCGAGGTCTGTCGGGCCCTGGCAGAGTCGGTTCGCAGAAAAATGAACGCTTCCCTGGGGTTGGCAGTTACGGGCCTGTGCGGCCCCGAGGGAGGAACCGAGGAAAAACCAGTGGGACTGGTTTTTATCGCACTGGCAGATGAACAGCGTTCGGAAACCCGGAAATACCGGTTTCTGGGGGATCGAGACCGGATTCAGCACCAGGCCGCCCAGTCCGCTCTGGACCGTCTCCGCAGGTGGCTCTTGCCATAGCTTCCCATCCTATGCGCGCCTTCGTCGCTATCGAATTGCCCGAGGAGCTTAAATCCGAGCTCGGGAACTGGCAAAAAAGGCTGAAGGAAATGGCACGCCGGGCCCGGTGGGTTCGCCCGGAAGGGGTTCATTTAACTCTGAAATTCCTGGGGGAGATCTCCCGTGAGAAGGTTGAGTCGGTCCAACGAAGCCTTGCCCGGCTTCCACGTTTTGTCCCTTTTCCCGCCAAAGTCGAGGGGTTCGGTTTCTTTCCGAATGCGCAGCGACCGCGAGTCTTCTGGGCGGGAGTGGAGGTGGGTCCCGAGCTGGCTGCGCTTGCGGCGGAGGTGGAAAGGTACTTGGAATCAGCCGGTTTCCCCCGCGAGCCGCGACCCTTCCAACCTCATCTAACCCTGGCGCGTTTTTCCCCCTCTCGGCCCCAAGACCTACTCCGGCAGGAGGTTGGCCGCCTTGCCGGGGCCATGATCGGCACCTTCACTGTCGAAAGCATCTACTTGTTTGAAAGCAAGCTCTCATCGCAGGGCGCCGAATACCTCAAAGTGGCCCGCTTTCCCGATGAGCCTTAAAGATTGGGGAGACCCACTCTTTGCTGAGGGCGGGTCAGGCTGTGACTTGGACGCTGTGCACCGGCACCTGATCGAGCCTGTCGGCCAGGCGATCCTGTTCCCGTTCCAGGTCGTACTGGCTCTGGAGTCCCATCCAGAACTCGGCAGAGTTGCCAAAGAAGCGCGAGAACAGCAGGGCTGTCTCCGCCGTGATGGACCGCTGGCCGTGAACGATCGCATGGATCCGGCGAGCATCCACACCGATCGCCTGGGCCAGTCGGTACTGGGTGATCTTCATGGGGCTGAGAAACTCCTCATTGAGAATCTCGCCGGGGTGAATGGGAGATAGTTTTTGGGGGCTACGCGCCACTGATTCGCTCATGTTTTTGGCTCCTTCTTGCTTTCAGGTCCTTGCGACCTCAATGGTAATCCACGATCTCTACCTGATGGGCATTTCCTTGCTTCCAGAAAAAGCAGATCCGCCACCGGTCGTTGATGCGGATGCTATGCTGGCCTTTCCGGTCTCCGGCAAGCGCCTCCAAACGGTTCCCTGGGGGCACCCGCAAATCGTTCAAGCCCTTGGCGTTGTTCAAGATCATCAGTTTGGCCTGGGCACGGCGCTGGATGTCAACGGGGAACTTCCTGCATCGTTCTCGGTTGGCAACCGCTTCGGTATCGGAGTCTTTGTAACTCTGGATCACATCTCGAATAATAGTATGTTACACTAATAGTTTCAAGAGCTACTACCCTTCGTAAGCTTCCCCGTCAAGCAGACAGATCGGAAGTAGAGTTTCTGGCAACTTGCTCTCGGTACCGGGCCGGCGGGATCCGTCCGCGCGAGTCGTAGAAACCGTCTGTACTCGGTACGAACAAGGAAAATTGGCAAAACACGAAATCCCAAGCCCATGTCACCCCGGGTTGCTGCATGGGGAGATAGCCGATAAAATCGCTGGGTCATGATGCAAACCCTGTTTGGCTCCCAGAAGAGTCCGCCGGGCCTGATGGACCGTCTGCGGCAAGCCGTCGCCTCCACCAAAACCCAACTGGTCGAAAAGCTTGAGGAGATCGCCGAAGTCAACCCCACCGTAGATGAATCGTTGCTGGACGAGTTGGAAGCCGCTCTGCTGGCCGCCGATCTGGGTTTAAAGACCACCCGCGAGATACTGACCCACATTCGAGATCAGGTCCGCAAGCGCCAGCTTCGGGAATCCTCCGAACTGACCCGAGCCATCGAGCGGGAAATTCTGACGATTCTGGAAGAGCCATTGCAAAGCCGGTCGCCGGCAACTCCTGCAGGAGAGGCCAAAAAAGGAATATCTCCGCCGGAGGTGATCTTTTTGGTGGGAGTGAACGGAGTCGGCAAGACAACGACCATCGCCAAACTGGCCCACGCCTACCAGGCTCAGGGGCGCCAACCTTTGCTGGCCGCCGCAGATACCTTCCGGGCGGCTGCCGTCAAACAGCTCGAAATTTGGGCGGACCGGCTGGGAGTCGAAATCGTAAAGCAGAAGCCCGGCGCCGACCCCTCGGCGGTTGTCTTCGACGCGGTGGCCTCCGCGCGCCGCCAGGGCCGCGACCCCGTTCTCGTGGATACCGCCGGACGGCTGCATACCAAGCATAATCTGATGGCGGAGCTTGCCAAAATGTGCCGTATTGCCGGCCGGGAAGTCCCCGGCGCTCCGCACCAGGTTCTGCTGGTTCTTGACGCCACGACGGGCCAGAACGGACTGGCTCAGGCGCGCCAATTTGTGGACCAAGCGAGAGCCACCTCCGTCGTGTTGACCAAGCTGGACGGCACCGCAAAGGGAGGCGTGGTCGTCGCCATCGCCCGCGAACTGGGACTTCCGGTCCGTTTTGTAGGGGTGGGAGAAAATCCGGAGGACTTGATTCCCTTCCATCCTTCCGAGTTCGTCCGGTCCCTTTTCGAAGCCTGACCGTTCCCCAGGGACCACCGCCAAGCGGCGCCGGACCTCATTACCCGGAGTTGGTTGATTTACCTCCGCCCACCGCTACCGATCCGGCCATCCCAGACGCCCCGCAAAATCAAAAGGTCTGCGCCAGCCCGACAAAACCGCAGAACCAAAATGCGGGTTCTGCTCTACCTGTTAGGATGAGGTGGCTTACCGGAATGGCCCGGACGGGTCAGAGTGCTATAAACCTGCCCGGCGGATGCCGCGCGCGACCGAAGGAACGTCCTCGGAGAGAAAAGTCAGTGCCCCGGAGGTGCCGATTCAGAATCCATAAAAGGAGACCTTATCCAACTCCATGAACTCCCGGATGAATGCGTGCTCATGGGATGCCAAACCGTCCACCGGCCCGAAGTAAGCCACCTTACCCTCCACCAGGAAGACCACTCGGTCGGCCAACTCTCGCGCCAGCTTCGTATCATGGGTAACAACCATCGAGGTGATCCGGGTCTGCTGTTTCAACTTCAGGATCAGGTCAGTAAGAGTTTCCGCAATGAGAGGATCGACCATCGTGGTGGGCTCATCGTAGAGGATGGCCTCCGGCTCTGCGGCCAGGGCCCGGGCCATGGCGACGGCGCGCTTCATTCCCGTGCTGAGGTCGGACGGCATCTGCTCGGCGATCTCGGGCAGGTCCACCTGAGCCAGCAAGTCTGAGACTCGCTCCTCGATCTCCGATTCAGCGAGCTTGCCCCTTTCGCGGAGCGGATAGGCGATATTCTCCCCCACCGTCAGCGAATCAAACAAGGCTCCGGATTGGAAGACCATGGTGACCTTGCGGCGAATTTCCAACAACTCCGCCTCGCCCAAATGGGAGACCTCGACCCCATCCACGAAAACCTGACCCGAGTCGGGACGCAAAAACCCCATAATGTGTTTTAGAGTGACGCTTTTCCCGGCCCCGCTTCGTCCCAGGACCACCACGGTCTCGCCTCGATCCACCTGAAAATTCACCCGATCCAGGACCACTTGACCGCCCTGGTCCGAGCCATCGTCGAACGATTTCGTGACGTCCACCAACTCGATAAAAGGTTGATTCATTCGCGGAAAAGGCCGGAGGTAAGAATGAAGTGCTCCCGGAAAGAGCACTCTTGCCATCGGAATCGGCCCACCGTCGCAGAGCACCAGGGGCCGGCTGTGCGCGACCGTCCCGGGCAATTCTCATTGAGAATTGGACGGGTGAAAGTCCGTTTCTTGGAACACCTCCCGTCCATCAGCACCGGGCGGCCTTGCGGTAACACCTCCGGCTCCCATTATACGTGCCACGCGCTTCAAATGTGCGGATTCTGTCAGAGCGGAGCCCCAGGGTTAATCCCCAAGAGAGCCGACTGACATCCTCCGGCGGTGAATGGACCTAAGTCGGCAGATCGAGCATCACCGGGGAGCAAACTTGCTTCCTGGCCTCCCCATCGAAAAAGTGTGCCTCCCTCCACCCGAAGGAGTAAGAGACTGAACCCCGCCCCGCCAAGCTGGAATTCAGTCTTTCAATATCATCAGGTTCGAAGTGATAGCAGGCCCAAATGAGCACTCGAAGGCTTTGAATGCCAAAACATACCTTGACAATCTTCCGGTGTTGTTATACTTTAAGAGCCTTGCTGTGGGAGTGCTAAATATTTTTTAACGGCCCAGGTTTAGGCTTGATTGCCCGGGGGCCTGCCAAATCAGCGGTACATCCAAAGCATAATAAGAAGAAGCGAAAGGAGATAGCGAGTATGTCAGTACGTCCCCTTCATGATCGTCTTTTAGTGAAGCGACTCGAAGAGACGGAAGTCGTTAAAGGAGGAATCGTCATCCCGGACACCGCCAAAGAAAAACCCCATGAGGGAGAAGTGATCTCAGTGGGAAGCGGTAAAAAAACGGAAGACGGGAGACTCCTCCCTCTCGACGTAAAGGTCGGCGACCGGATTCTCTTCGGGAAATATTCAGGGTCGGAGATCAAGATTGAAGACGAAGAATACCTGATTCTGCGGGAAGATGAGGTCTTGGTAATCCTCGAACCGGAAGCAGTCGGAGCAGAAAAGAAGTAGGTCTTCGCAGGTCTTGGACCGACAAGCCAAAGGTGAGAATTTATTTTGAAGCTGAGTTCGCCCGACGCGGACGAACGATGCAACGGATTTGAAAATTTAGGAGGATTTAGATGGCAGCAAAGCAAATTGTTCATGGCGAGGATAGCCGCCAAGCCATTCTTCGCGGCGTGAACCACCTGGCGGACGCCGTAAAGATCACGCTGGGCCCGAAAGGCCGCAACGTGGTCCTGGATAAGAAGTTCGGGTCTCCGACCATTACCAAAGACGGTGTGACCGTCGCCAAGGAGATCGAACTGAAAGACCCTCTGGAGAACATGGGTGCGCAGATGGTCCGGGAGGTCGCTTCCAAGACCTCCGATGTGGCCGGGGACGGAACCACCACGGCGACCGTCCTGGCACAGGCCATCATTCGGGAAGGCATGAAGACCGTGGCCGCAGGCGCCAACCCGATGGCCCTGAAGCGCGGCATCGGCAAGGCCGTTGACGCCGCCGTAGGCGAGCTCCAGAAGCTCTCGGTGGCCGTCAAAGACGACGAAATGATCGCCCAGGTCGGCACCATCTCGTCCAATAACGACGAGACCATCGGCAAGATCATTGCCGAGGCCATGAAGAAGGTCGGCAAGGACGGCGTCATCACCGTCGAGGAAGCCAAAACTCTCGAAACCAATCTGGAAGTGGTCGAAGGCATGCAGTTCGACCGCGGGTACCTCTCCCCCTACTTTGTCACTGACCCGGATCGCATGGAGTGCACTCTGGAAAATTCCGTGATCCTGATCCACGAAAAAAAGATTTCCAACATGAAGGACCTGCTGCCCGTGCTCGAGCAGATCGCCAAGGTCGGCAAGCCTTTCCTGATTATCTCCGAGGAAGTCGAAGGGGAGGCGCTGGCGACGCTGGTGGTCAATAAGCTTCGCGGCACGCTCCAATGCTCCGCTGTTAAAGCGCCCGGCTTCGGTGACCGCCGCAAGGCCATGCTCGAAGATATCGCCATCCTCACCGGCGGCAGGGTGATCTCCGAAGACCTCGGCATCAAGCTCGAAAACGTGAAGATGGACGACCTGGGCCGGGCCAAGAAGATCACCATCGACAAGGACAACACGACGATCGTCGAGGGCGGTGGCAGGTCTTCCGATATCGAAGGCCGAGTCAAGCAGATCCGTGCTCAGGTCGAGGAGACCACCTCCGACTACGACCGCGAGAAACTTCAGGAGCGGCTGGCGAAGCTCGTCGGCGGCGTGGCTCAGATCAAGGTCGGCGCAGCTACCGAGACCGAGATGAAGGAAAAGAAGGCTCGTGTCGAGGACGCCATGCACGCCACCAAAGCGGCCGTCGAGGAGGGCATTGTTCCGGGCGGCGGCGTCGCTCTGCTTCGCCTGATCTTGGCTGTCGAGGGGTTGCCAAAGCTCGATGGGGACGAACAGATCGGCGTGGGGCTCGTCAAGCGCGCCTTGGAAGAGCCGTTGCGCCTCATTGCCCATAACGCGGGCCATGAAGGCGCTGTGGTGGTCGAAAAGGTGCGGGGCGAAACCAACCCGAACCTAGGCTTCGACGCTCAGGCCGAAGAGTATGGCGATATGGTCGGGAAGGGCATCATCGACCCCACCAAGGTTACCCGGTGCGCCCTCCAGAACGCTTCCTCCATCGCCTCGCTCATGCTCACCACGGAAGCCCTGGTCTCGGAAATTCCTGAAGAGGAAAAGGAAAAGGCTCCACCCATGCCCCACGGCGGCGGTGGGATGTACTAAACGCCGACCGAGTGTAGGGCAAGCTTTCTACTTCTGAAATTCATCAAGGGTTCCTGAGCGGATCAACTCAGGAACCCTTTTTTTATGCGTGAGAACCTCTGGATTTCTCGACTACCCTCCTCGATCCTCCATGAGGTTGCCGGCTCGAACGTCATTCGTCGGCGGCCTCCTCGCCAAGGTGTTGGGTTGATTTCGCTCACAGGTCCGAGTCGTAATGCCTTGGGAAAGCTGTATAATGGCGGGGACTTCACACCCACGCAGAACCCAGGAGGCGGAATGGAACGACGGGATTTTCTTAAAGGAACGGCCATCGGCATGGCCGCGGCCGTAACCGCCAACGAACTCTCTGCCCGGGCCGGCGCATCGCATCAGCGGGTCCGCGTCCTCTGCTGGTCCGAGCTTACCGAGCCGCAAGAGGTTTATCCGAACGGCATCAGCGGCGCCCTGGCCGAATCCCTGCAGACCCAGCCTGACATGAGTGTGAAGACGGCTGCGATCACCGACCCCGAGCAGGGCCTGAGCGACCGCGCGCTGGACCAGACCGACGTTCTCATCTGGTGGGGTCATCTGAAGCATGCCGACGTGCAATTTGACCGGGTCGCGGAGGTGGTCCGGCGAGTCAAAGAAGGCCAACTCGGCTTCATCGCCATTCACTCCGCCCATTGGTCCAAAATCTTCAAGAGCCTGCTGGACGCAACGGCCGACCCGGGTTCCTGGCGACATGAAGCGAAAGTGGAAACTCTCCGAGTCGTCGCGCCGTTCCATCCCATCGCTCAGGGGATCAAGGACTTCACGATTCCCGAAACCGAAATGTACGGCGAGCCTTTCGATGTGCCGCCGCCCGAGAAAGTCATCTTTTTCAGTTATTGGGCCACCCAGGAGCAGTTCCGCAGCGGCATGGTATGGACCGTCGGCAAAGGCCGCGTGTTTTACTTCCGCCCCGGCCACGAAACCCATCCCATCTTCTTTCAACCCATTCCCCGCAAGGTGATCGCCAACGCCGTGCTGTGGTGCGCCCAGCGGACGTAGGGGCCTTTTTCAGGGTGCAAGGAAAATCTATCTTTCCGATTCCTATCGTCATGGTTGAAACCGTGCCCTGACGTTTTCGCGCCACACCACCTCCCCTGAGCCATTATTGCGGGCGCAGGCCGGTTTCGGTGCCTTTCAGCACCTTAATGCGGTCGCGGAGGTGGGCGGCTTTTTCGAATTCCAGTTGCTTGGCGGCGTCGTACATCTGCGTTTCCAACTCCTGAATCAACTTGCGCAGCTCATCCAGAGACTTCACCTCGTCGGTATCGGAATGGAGAGGCACGGTGGCGTAGTCGGCTTCCCCGACCGAGACCAGCGACATATCAATCGGCTTGACGATGGACTGCGGGGTGATATGGTTCTGCTCGTTGAACTGAATCTGCTTGTTGCGGCGCCGGTCGGTCTCTTCGAGAGCGCGCCGCATCGAATCGGTGCGGTTATCGGCGAAGAGAATCGCTTTGCCGTTCAGGTGCCGCGCCGCACGCCCGATCGTCTGGATCAGCGAAGAGTCCGACCGTAAGAACCCTTCCTTGTCAGCATCGAGGATGGCCACCAGCGAGACTTCCGGCAGGTCCAGCCCCTCTCGCAATAGATTGATTCCGATCAGCACGTCGAACTCTCCTTGCCGCAGATCCCGCAAAATCCGGATTCTCTCCAGTGTATCGATCTCCGAGTGGAGATAGCGGCAGCGAACGCCCAGTTCGGAATAGAACTCCGCCAAGTCCTCCGCCATCCGTTTGGTCAGTGTCGTAACCAGGACACGCTCGCGGGCCGCGACGCGCCGGCGAATTTCGTGCAACAGATCGTCCACTTGATGGCGGGTCGGGCGCACCTGGACTTCCGGGTCCACCAGCCCGGTGGGCCGGATCACCTGCTCGACGAAGGCTCCTCCGGTTTTTGTCAGCTCGTAGGGTCCCGGCGTGGCGGAGACGTACATCGCCTGGTTCACTCGATGCTCGAATTCTTCAAACTTCAGCGGACGGTTGTCGAGCGCCGAAGGCAGGCGGAAACCGTAGCGGACCAGATTTTCTTTCCGGGAGCGATCCCCTTTGTACATGCCGCGCACCTGAGGAACCGTCTGGTGGCTCTCATCGAGGAACATCAGCGCATCGCGCGGAAGGTAATCGAGCAGCGTAGGCGGAGGCTCGCCCGGCAACCGCCCCGAAAGGTGCCGGGAATAGTTTTCGATCCCGTGGCAGTAGCCGATCTCCTTCATCATCTCCACGTCAAACCGGGTTCGTTGATTCAGCCTCTGGGCTTCCACAGTTCTACCTTGCCGCCGCAGCTCTTCACTCCACCATTTCAGCTCTTCCAGGATGTTTTCCACTGCCGATTCGCGCGTTTCGGCGCTCATCACGTAATGGGTGCGAGGATAAAGCGGCAGGCGGGTCAGACTCCCTTTCGCGCGCCCCAAGAGGGGGTCCATCTCGATCAGGGACTCGATCTGGTCCCCCCACAACTCGATCCGATAGGCGCTGTCCTCGTAGGTGGGATAGACCTCGATCCGGTCGCCCCGGACCCGGAAAGTTCCCCGCTTGAATTCCAGGTCGCTCCTTTCGTACTGAATCTCCACCAGGCGGCGCAGAATGTCCGAGCGGGAAATCCGCTGCCCCTTCTCCAGCATGAGCAACATTCCGTAATACGCGTCCGGCGAGCCGAGTCCGTAGATGCAACTCACGCTCGCCACGATCAAACAGTCTCGCTGCTCAAAGAGCGAACGCGTGGCCGACAGGCGCAATTTATCCAGGTCATCGTTGATGGTGGATTCTTTTTCGATGTAGGTGTCGGTAGCCGGCAGATAGGCTTCCGGCTGATAGTAGTCGTAATAGGAGACGAAGTATTCGACCGCGTTTTCCGGGAAGAAGTTCTTGAACTCGTGATAGAGCTGAGCGGCCAGGGTCTTGTTGTGTGCCAGGACCAGCGCGGGCCGGCCGATCGCCTCCACCACCTTGGCCATGGTGAAGGTCTTTCCCGAGCCGGTCACTCCGAGCAGCACTTGATGCTTTTCGCCGTCCTCGACGCCCCGGATCAACTGGTCGATCGCCGACACCTGATCGCCGCGCGGCTGGTACTCAGATACAAGTTTGAAGTTCATGGAGGCAGGAAGGGACTCTCAAAACCCAGAAAATCCAGGCGGGGTGTAACTTGACTACTGCTCGCCGGATTCCATTTCCGGTTGGCCGGGATAAATCAGCATCCGCGAAGGCTCCACGACCACCCGCTCGATGCCCTTGGGCAGGGGAAAGGGTTTGTCGAGATCCAGATTGTACTTGCTTTCCACGTAGCGGTTGACCATGAACTCCACCAGGATCAGCGGGAGCTCCACCCCATCGAAAGTGGCCGACTCAATCTCCACTTGGGCTTGGCCTTTTTCGCCCGTCACCTGAAGTCGATAGGCCAGTTTCTTTATACCCTGCATAGATTCCACCAGCCATCCGCTCAGGGAGTCCCCTTGCGCCCGACTGCGTTTCAACTCGGTAAAATCCACCTGCATCCATCCCTCGATGCGGTCCGGCCCGAAGGCCAATTCCACTCCGGAAACGCCCTGGGGAAACACCTTCCTTTCCCGATGCTTGAAGTAGGCGTTGGCCTCCCGGTCGGTGATTTCGACCGGATTGTGATTCCTAAAAGGAAGGCTTCTTAAACGCGCAAGCTTTAATTCCAGGGAATGTAAATTCTCCCGCTCCCGTGCCGAGGCGGCCTCGGCACTCGTGGGATCGGCAAAGGAGAAGACCTTCGCTGCTCCCAGCGGGCCACCTGACCCGGCAAGCACCGTAAGCCACAGCAAAGTGCCACTCAAGGCCGGAAGAAACCTATCCCCGGACACCTTCATCATCAAAATCCTTTCTATATTCCGACCATCCCGCCAAGAGCCGTGGGAAATTTTCACACATTCGTACCCATCCAAGGGCAGAAACCCGATTCAGCGAACGACCTGGAACGTCCGTCGCCATCGCAATTTACGGGGAAGGTCGGTGAAGAGATCCAGGATGCGCCGCAAGCGACCTCCCTGGGAATCATCGCGGTAGTCGTCGCGCGTGCGGTCAAAGGAGGCGTAGATGATAAAAGGCCGTCCGGCCATGTATTTTTGGGGAACAAATCCCCAGAACCGGCTGTCGAGACTCTGTTCCCGATTATCGCCCATGACAAAGAAATGGCCGGGAGGAACCATCAGTTCCCCGTCCCGGACGTGATGGGGCAGTTCCACGCTCCACTCAGGAATCATGCCCCGCTCAAGTTCGGGAAAATCGGGAGGGAAGTTGTCGCCCGCTCGGACGCTTCCCGGATACGTATGCCGAACGTAAGGCTCCGCCTGCTGGACCCCGTTGATATAGACCGTCCGGTTTTCAATGAGAATGCGGTCCCCCGGAATGCCGATAGCCCGCTTCACATAGTACTCGGTGGGATCATTGGGATACCGGAAAACCACGATGTCACCCCGCTGAACTTCCCGATAGGCCAAGCCAGGGAGGGATAATCCTCGCTGGCCACCGAAGGCAAATTTACTCACCAGCAGGTGATCCCCGATTAAAAGGGTGTTCTCCATCGATCCGGTGGGAATCTGGAAGGCTTGCACCACAAAACTGGTCCCGAACAGAGCCAGAACCACCGTCACGACCAACGATTCAAAAGTGTCCCGAGCCCAGGATTTCCTAAACGGCTCACGCATCCGTTACTGCTCCTTGGTGAATTTCAGATAGAGTGCATGGGCAGCCTCCTGTTCAGCCGCCTTCTTGCTGGGTCCTCGACCCCGGGCCGAAAGACCAGCCCCCCCACGGACTTCTACCGTAAACGTCTTTTGGTGTTCGGGACCCTTTTCCTGAATCACCCGATAAACCGGAATCCGGTTCCCGTCGGCCTGAAGCCGCTCTTGCAGGGCTGATTTGTAATCGCTGCACACCAACTGCGGCGCCGCGACCTTCAAGTTCGGAGGCAGCACAAAGGTTTCTATAAACTGCTCGGCGGCCTGGAGCCCTCCGTCGCGATAGAGAGCAGCAATCAAGGCCTCCAGGGCGTTGACAAGCAGGGCACATTTGCTGCGGCCTCCGCTGTTTTCCTCCTCGTGGCCCAAAATAAGATACTTTCCTACATGTAACTTTCGGGCCACCTGGTCCAAGTGGGGAGCCGAAACCAACCGAGCTCGCGCTCGGGAAAGCTCTCCTTCGTCCAAGTGGGGGCATTCGCGGGCGAGTCGGTCACTGACGATGAATCCCAGCACGGCATCCCCCAGGAATTCAAGCTGCTCATTATCCTGGACCGTCTCGCCGTTTCGGGCCCGGGCCGAACTGTGCGTCATCGCCCACGACAGCCACTGCTTTTGGCTGAACTGATATGCGAGCGTCTTTTCTAATTTCTCAAGGGAGCCTTGCGGCATCTACCCTCAGTCCTGAATACCTTTGCTTTTCGGGCGGTGCAAAAACCCGGCGCATGGAATTTCCTGCAATCCCAATCTTGGGGACCCGACCGGAAATGCGTCGGCTCCGACCCCAAGTCGGGGAGCCTCTCGGCATTCGTTGACCGAAAATCAGGGCCCGATTCTCAGACTAGCCGAAGTGCCAAAAGGTGTCAACCGGGAAGGAAGAAGGCGCCAGAGATTCTATGTAAGTTCTTGCAATCCAATACAGAAGGCGGGCCGGGGTGTGCTCTTTCGGACCTACCCCCGGCGTAATGACCCGCTGGCACCGTTCATGGGGAGCCAAAAGGCTTCTGCAATCCCTGTTGGGCAGCTTGTAGGGCCAGCGGGTAGGCGCCCGCGGTCACCAAAGCGGAACGATACCGGGCCACGGCATCCTCCCGCCGACCTGTCAGGTCCAGGATGCGGCCCAAAAAGATATGCGACCACGTGGAAATTCGCGGGTCCCGGGTTACTTCGATGGCCCGGGAAAAGTATCTCTTGGCCAGGCCGGGCTTCCGAAGGTTGCTGGCGGCAATGCCCAGTCCGAAAAGGGCCCGCTCGTCGTCTTCCCCAAACTTTTCCAAGGCTTCCTCGAAAAGTCTTTTGGCCTCCAGAAATTGTCCCTGCGAAATGGAATCATTCGCTCGGCGAAGAATTTGCTCCCGCTCGGAAAGCATGGGAGAGGCAGGTGTGGTCCGGCCCTTAAACTTCACGGTCCCCAGCTTGGCCTGCACTTTCTTAGGTCTGAGGTCGGTAAACAGCGTGGGGAAATAACGGTTGAAGCCCTGCTTTTGTTTTGCAAATTTTTGCAGCGCGGCGTAAAAGTACGGGACAAGGATGAAACCTTCCTCGACGTCATCCTGTAGGCGCACTTTGGTCTTCTCTTCTTCGGGAGTGTCCATCCGAAGCTCGATCGCCCGAATCAGGGACTCGGTGGCCAGGAGCGGGAAGTCCGTCTTATACTCGGTGCCGAGCCGAGGCGCGTCCTTTACCACCTCCACCAGCGACCGGCTCTTGTTGATCTGGAGGACGTACTTGGCTGCCAGCGGGTCCAGAACAAAGTGCAGATATTGGTGGCGAAGCTCCTCGAGTTTGGGTTGATCGAGAGGAGCAGCCACCAGATAGTAATGGGCGCCGTAAATGCGCGCCTGAATGAGACTCGGCGAAGCCAAAAGTTCCAGAAATATGGAGTAGGTACGGCCCAGGTAGCGTCCCGCCGGCAGGCGGAGGTAGCCGTCGGCTTCAGCAATGGCTTGGCGCACCCGAGGGCTGTATCGTTCCACCTCCTTCCCATAGTGCGGCTCAAGTTGCGCCCATACCCGCGACAATTGCGCTTCCTCATAAAATCGTCTTAAGAGGGGCACAAATTCCGCCACCCGTTTGGCATCGGGCGGCAGGTCCTGTTCGTTGACCGTGAACGGAAAATCCGGGGCTGAACCCAGAAGCAGACCCAGGGAGATGTATTGGCCCAGACTGGCTCCCGCTTCATCGGGCACCCGGTGGCCGTCATAAAACGATCTAAGGTCGGCCACGGAAGGAATTTCCCGACGACTCAGTTCGACCTCCAAGGCTTGACGAAGCACCCGACTTTCCTTGGAAGCTCCGCCCGGGTTATAGCCCGCAGCATGAATGGCCGCCATAACGTAAAACAGCTCTTCCCGAAAGCCTAAACTCACATTGCCGGTACCCTCGTCTGCCCGCACGGGCACACACACCAACAGAAAGCAAATCAACAAGGCTTTTCGTTTCTCCGTCACTCCTGTACCCTCTCCTGTTTTCCGCTCAGCCGATGTTTATGAGTTTACACCAGCCGGGCAGCAAAATTAAATTGTCCTCTGCAAGGCAGACCTCCATTACATCTGTTTAGCTTTATTAACAATACCGCCTATTTCGTTTCTCCCCTTGAAGAATTCCCTCGGAGAGTGTACCTTTTCCCTTTCGGGAACTGAGCTAAGGATCGTTAAAACCCAAAGAGCACCCGGAGAAGCTCGGTGCGCAGGCCACGGTGGTTGCCTCGAACTGCCCGGAACTGAACACTACGATGCGGCTGCAAAACAAGAAAGCCTTGGTTACCGGAGGGAGTGAGGGCATCGGCCGGGCGATTGCCGAATGCTTCCTTCGTGAAGGAGCCTCGGTGTTGGTGACGGCCCGGAACGGCCAGAAATTGGAGAATGCCGTCCGGGACATCGGAAAGGCTCTTCCAGAAAGTGCGGGCAAGCTGGTTCCCTTCCCGGCAGATGCTACCGACGCCGCGCAGGCACAGGCCGCGGTCCAGGAAGCATATCGGAAATGGGGCGGCCTCGACATCCTGGTGAACAACGCCGGCGGCGGCGTGAACAAACCCATTAGCGAGTCCTCCGTGGAGGATTTCGACCGCGACATGGGGTGGAACGTACGCTCGGCGGTCGCCCACACGCACGCCGTCCTCGGCAGCATGAAAAAAACCGGCAAAGGATGTATCATCAACATTTCCAGCGTAGCGGCCAGCCTGCCAGTTCCTGTCTTTTCCTTCTACTCGATTGCGAAGGCGGCCTTGTTGATGTACACCCAGACGCTCGCCTCTGAGGTAGCCCAGTACGGCATCCGCATCAATTGTGTCTCGCCCGGCCCCGTGAATACTCCGTTCTTCGATAAAACTCTGGGTGCGGGAGCGGAGGCGGCCAAGCAACTCATTACCACCCGAATCCCCTTGGGAAGGCTAGGGACCTCGGACGAGGTGGCTCACGCCGTGGCCTTCCTGGCCTCGGAGGAAGCCGGTTGGATCACCGGCATCAATCTGTTAGTGGACGGAGGGCGGACCATCTTTTCCAATATCTCTTCAGCCCTGAGCCCTTCTCCTCCACCCGCGAATTAACTATGCAACTTTAAGAAAAGAAAGGGAGATCGAATATGAAAGCCAATCACAACCGAAGAGAATTCATGCACTCCGCTCTGGGGGCGGTCACTGCGCTTTCCCTGGCCGATCAGGTCTTGGCGGGCACTCTCACGCCAACCGGAGGTGGTGTCCCGACGCGACCTCTGGGCGATACCGGCGAACGAGTCTCCATCCTTTGCCTGGGCGGATGGCACATCGCCGCGGCGACCGACGAAACCGAATCCATCCGCATCATGCATGCTGCGCTCGACCAAGGCATGACCTTTTTCGATAACGCCTGGGATTACCATGACGGGTACAGCGAAGAAATCATGGGCAAGGCGCTCGCCGAGGGCGGCCGGCGAAAGAAGACCTTCCTCATGACGAAAAATTGCGAGCGCGATCATGCCGGTTCCAACCGGAGCCTGGATGATAGTTTGCGCCGCCTTCGCACTGACTATCTGGACCTATGGCAGTTCCACGAAATGGTCTATGACAACGATCCCGACTGGGTCTTCGAAAA
Source organism: Terriglobia bacterium (assembly GCA_965222885.1). GTDB lineage: Bacteria > Acidobacteriota > Terriglobia > UBA7540 > JAPUME01. The sequence continues at coordinate 1,858,514 of OZ244973.1, read as the reverse complement.
AGGTGGTCTCAAGGCGGCCCTGGAAGCCCAGAAAGCCGGCAAGGTGCGCTATATCGGCTTTACAGGGCACAAGGACCCCATCATCCACCTGAAGATGCTGAACAAGCCTTACCACTGGGCCAGCTCTCAGATGCCGATCAACGTCATGGACGCGCACTACCGCAGCTTCGAGAAGCAAGTGGTGCCCGTGTGCATGAAAAAGAAAGTGGGCGTGATCGGTATGAAGAGTATGGGTGGAGGACACCCGAAGGGACGCTTCCCCGACAAGGCCGGTGTTTCCCCCACGGCCTGTATTCATTACGCTCTGAGCCTGCCGGTCTCCACTCTCGTAGTGGGGGTGACATCCATGGCGCAACTCAATAAGGCCCTCGGCGTGGCGCGTGATTTCAAGCCCATGGCGGAGAAAGAAAAAACAGCCTTGCTGGCCAAAGTCCGTCCGGAGGCGACCGACGGCCGCCACGAATTGTTCAAGTCCACCAAGCAGTTCGATGGCCCTCACCATCGCCGCCAGCACGGGTTCGATGTAAACATCCCGGCCTGAGCCGGCTCAGGCCAAACAGGTTCTTCCCGTCTTCCTGACAGAAATCCTCCTTCGGGAGGATTTCTGTCTTTTCTGCCCTGAGATCACTGAGACGGAACCTCACCCTTACGGAACCGGCTACAGAGGTAACTATCATGAATCTGTAAGAGAAGGTGCAAAACCAGATGCAGGAAGCCATGAAGGCGACCGATACCTTCCGCCTCAGCGTCCTGCGCTTGATGAAAACGGCGCTGAAAAATAAGGAGATCGAAAAAGGAAAACCACTTGAGGAGTCCGACGAACTAGCCGTCCTGCGAACCCTGGTCAATCAGCGGCGGGACTCGATCGAGCAATTCCGAAAAGGCAATCGAGAGGAATTGGCACAAAAAGAAGAGGCTGAGCTCAAATTCGTCGAATCCTACCTGCCCGCCGCCGTGGGGGAGGCGCAGATTGACCAAGCCGTTGCGGCAGCGCTCCAGGAAACCGAAGCCTCCCATCCCAAAGAGATGGGCAAGGTAATGAAGGCTGTGATGGCCCAATTTGCGGGGCAGAACGTGGACGGAAGATGGGTCAGTGAGAAAGTCCGGGCCCGCTTGCAGCCGGTCCCCTAGCGTTTTGTCTCCACCACGCCTTTTATCTTGAACTCCGAACCACCAAGTTACTACCCCTTCACCACTCCGATGGGCTTGAGGCGCGCGACGCGCTTGGAAAGCCCCGCATTGTGGACCACATCGATCACGGCGTCCACGTCTTTGTAGGCCTCGGGAATCTCTTCGCTAATGCCGTCACGGGTTTCGGCGCGCACGACCACGCCTTGCTCCTCCAAGCGTTGCTTGGCCCCTTGGGCGTAGGCGCTGCGCTTGGCGGCGCTGCGGCTCATCACGCGCCCCGCGCCGTGGCAGGTGGTCCCGAAGGTCTCCTGCATCGCTCCCTCGGTCCCCACCAACACATAAGACGCCGTACCCATGGAGCCGGGAATCAGCACCGGCTGGCCCACGGACTTATAGACGCCGGGGACTTCAGGCCGTTGGGGCGGGAAGGCTCGCGTGGCGCCTTTCCGGTGGACGACCACTTCGCGTCGGCGCCCTTCCACTTGGTGTCGTTCCAGTTTCGCGATGTTGTGGCAAATGTCGTAAGTGACCTGGACACTGGTATCGGGTCCGAAAATTCGCTGAAAAGCCCGACGCGTGTAATGCGTGATCCCCTGACGGTTCGCCCAGGCGAAGTTCGCCGCCGAGCGCATGGCCGCCAGGTAGTCCTTCCCTTCCGGAGACCGAACCGGGACGCAAGCCAGTTGGCGGTCGGGCAGTTCGATTCGGTAGCGGCGCATGGCCCCGCCCATTTGGCGCAGAGAATCCGTGCAGACCTGATGGCCCAGGCCGCGGGAGCCGGAATGGATCATGACGACACACTGATTCACTGCAAGGCCCAGCGTTGCGGCAACCTCCGGCTCGAAGACCCGCTCGACGTACTGTACTTCCAAGAAGTGATTGCCGGAACCGAGCGTTCCGACTTGCGGCCGGCCGCGCTTTTTGGCGCGGTCGCTCACCGCGGCCGGGTCGGCCCCGTCCATGGCTCCACCCTCTTCACAACGGACCACATCCCCATCTTCGCCGTAGCCGTGCTCAACCATCCACGACGCGCCGTTCACAAGGAGCCGGTCGAGATCATCATTACCGGCAACCTTTACGTGCCCTCCCCTACCCGCGCCCGAGGGCACGTCGCGGAAGAGTTGGTTGATCAGCTCGCGAATGCGGGGCCGCACTTCATCCACCGGCAGCGAGCTCGCAAGCAACCGCACGCCGCAGTTGATGTCAAACCCGACGCCTCCCGGAGAGATCACCCCGTCCTCGGCTGCGTCGGTGGCCGCAACGCCGCCAATCGGGAACCCGTAGCCTTGATGTATGTCCGGCATCGCCAGCGACCGCCCAACAATGCCCGGCAGCATGGCCACGTTTGCCGCCTGCTCGACCGAGAGGTCTTGGATGAAATCCTTCAGTAGATTCTCATCGGCATAGAGCAACGCATCGGTCCGCATACCGGGCTTGAGTCTTTTAGGAACCAGCCAGCGATAGTCGTCGATTTTTTCGAGTTGGTGGATTTTGAAACCCATGATTCCGCAGCGATTGCTGTCCCCCTAATGGATGTCTTGCATCAGTATATATAGCATATATAGCGTTGTCAGAATGCTGGATGGAAATCAGGTGGCGCGGAACCCTCTGTGCCGCCTCGGAGTCCTTCTAACCCCACTTTACCGATCCGCAGAACCAACCCACGGGTTCTACGTCACCCATAAACTGCATACATCGCACCCATTCATCATAAAAGACTCGATGTATGCACATCCCATTGCAGGGTTTAGATATCCAGAAAAACGCGGGCGTGCCAAGTGCCGTCGGGTGATAGGGTGATTTCCAACTGATGATAGGTGATCGCCTTCACCAGCAGCTTGGGGACGTGGCGGGAGCGGTCCCAGGGCTCGCCTCGGGCGGTGGCGGAAAGGGAATGCGTGTCCCTGAGCGAGACCTGAAATTCCGACAGGAGCCAGCCGTCCGCATCAATCAGAAACAGGATTTCGCTGAGCCAGTTGACCAGCAGGCTTTCGGTATCCTCGCCGGTAACTGCAATCGTCAATTCTTCGCGCGGCTCGATGGTCTCCAGGTCCACAAAGAAATGGACCAATGCCTTGCCCGCATTGGCGAAAAGGTCTTCGCGGCTCTTGCTCGTACACTCAAAGCCTATGTCGGCAGTATGGTCAAGAATGCGGAAGGGTTGGTCCACCATAGTCTGCGGCTTAACGCACACATCCCGGCACACCTTGATGTATGCACCTCTCGGGAGGTCAGTCCCCTCCCCCCGGTCGCGGGAATTTTCGGGAAAGCTCTCGAACCCGTCTTAAAAGTTCAGGAAGATAAGAGAGATATTTAAACTGACGCTTGAATTCATCCAGGGGCCGTGCAGGTGTTCCCCACACGATCTGTCCCCTGCGGATCACCTTGCCCGGGAGAATCCCCGCCTGTCCGCCCACCATGGCCCCCGGCTCGATTCGCACCCGTTCGCCCACGCCCACCTGCCCTCCCAGCATCACGCCGTCTTCGATCACCGCGCTGCCCGAGATGCCCGTCTGAGCCACCACCACACAGTTTCGGCCCAGGCGCACGTTGTGAGCCACCTGAACCAGATTATCGATCTTGGTTCCCCGCCCGATGCGGGTGATACCGAGCGACCCACGATCGACGGTGCTGTTCGTGCCGATCTCCACGTCGTCCTCAATAATTAATCCGCCGAGTTGCGGGAACTTGTGATGCGCACCCTCGGCAAAGACATATCCGAAGCCGTCCGAACCCAGAACCACCCCGGCATGAAGGATCACTCGGTCTCCGATTTCGACGCCGGAATAGATCTTGACTCCCGGATAGAGCCGACAACTACGCCCGATTCTGACGTTTTCCCCTACATAGACGCCCGCCCCCAGACGGGTCGCGCCGCCTAGAAACGCCCCCTTTTCGACGACTGCGTAAGGTCCCACTCCGACATTTTCTTCCAACTCGGCCTCAGGAGAGACGACCGCCGCCGGATGAAGGGAAAGGGGAGCCGCCTCGGGAGGAATCAAAGCCTGAGCCGCTCGTAGAAAGGCAAACTTAGGATGCTCCACCCGGATAACCGTACCGTTGGGCTCATCGGTTCCCGGCGGCACGAGCACGCATCCCGCCTGCGAGGAGGCAATCTTGGCGGCCTGACGCGCCCCCTCGGCAAACGCGAGCTGATTCTGCTTGGCCTCCTCCAGAGCCGCGACCCCCTCCATCAAAGACTCCGCGTCTCCGGAAACTTCACCCCCGACCAACTCGGCGATCTGTTTGACCTTCAGCGCCATAACTCCCCCCTTGCTATTCTCAGGCTGGAACAGATGCGTTGTACAACAAAGTCGAGGCAGAGAAAAGGATAGAATCGGAGGGAGTTCCCTGGCCCGCAATTCTTAAGGAATGAAAATCAACCCGGCAGAGAATTCTCAGCCGTAAAACTCCACCAACTCCCGCAACACACCCCGGAAGCCCGCAGCCAGCAGCGCCAAGCGGTTCCGCAAGGACTCCGAGGCGAGATCCCCATCGTCATAATGCAGGTAGGTCGAAAAGCGGAAAGCCCGCATGTCACGGTCAAAGTGGTGGTCCACCTGAAACTGAGTGGTATCGGCTTGCAACTCCTCCAATTCCATTGCGAGGAGCTCGGCGAAGGATTCGCCGCTTGCGAGCAGTTGATCTTCCACCTGGTCATTGAAGCCGCGATCCAACGTCTGGAATCCCACGAGTATGCGCTTGCGGTCGGCCTCCAGCGTAACCTCAATGGCAGACCGGTCTCGCAAAGGGAAAAGCAGCCGCTTCCCAACCCCGCCGGTTTCTATCCGAGGACGGCAATCAGGACCGAAGGAGCACGTCGCCAACGCACGCGCAGCGATATCTTCCATATATTGAACTGAATCATTCACGGACAGGTTCCAGCCAATCCCCTTCGAGAATTACGCCTGCCCCTCGGCGCATCCAATCGCACGCCCAACCCGCGGGGAAATGGCGCGACAATAAGTATATCGAGAGAGAGGAAAGATCAAAATGGCGGTTCCGTTCACCGAGCCAAGGGAAAATCGAACCGTGTCTGCGATGACGAGCTTATGAAGTTCGTTCCCTTTCCGATCGTTGACTTCGCAATGCCGGGGCTCGCCTCGCACATCCGGTGCATTTCACTCCAGGTATAGCTCGGCAGGAGAGGAACCGGAGTGTATTGCGCTTGGTCCACGCGTCGTTTGAGATTCGCAATCCGCTCACTGATTTGCGGATGGGTAGAGAAGTACCCCAGCCCTCCCTCGCGATGGGCCGTTTCCTTCCGCAGCCTGCCCAGGAAGGTAATCATTCCCTGCGGATCCATTTTCGCCGCCTCAATCATCGCCAAGCCGCCGCGGTCTGCCGCCTCTTCGTCCCGGCGGCTGTAGCGGAGCTCGCCCAGCACTGTCGCCATCTGCAGGACGCCGCCCAGGGCTTCTTCCCCTCCCGTCAACAGCGCTACCAGGGCTTGGGTTGACATGCGGCGGAAGAGGGCCCGCGTCGGGTGGCGCTGCAAGCAGTGCTCGATTTCATGAGCCAGCACGCCAGCCAACTCCTCGGGCGTTTCCGTTTGTCGAAGCAACCCTTCATAAATCACCAAGTAGCCTCCCGGTGCCGCAAACGCATTTACAACCGAACCCTTGACCACCGTGACGCGAAACTGATAGGGAGAATCCCCCGCACCCGCAGCCAGGCTACTCACGATCTCTTCCAGGACTTTCATCCCCTCCGTTTCGGGGCACTTCATCTGGGTCGGAGCCATCTGCTCAACCACCGATCGGCCGATCCGCTCCTCCCAGGAGACCGGGATGCGCGCGGCAATCTCACCCGCCAGGGCCGGAATACCCCAGACATACATAAGCCACCCGACAAGAATGACTCCCACTCCGGCCACCAGCACCACTTTGCCCCAGGAGGAACGGAGGGCGGGATTATGAAGGTGAGAAGCGTTCCCGGTCGCGACCTGGTGAATCGCCTCCAGGAATTTCTGGTCCGCTACAACCAGCGCTTCCGGGATGTCTCCACCCCGTTCGAGGCGTACCGGCTCGTTGAAATGATACCCTTGCGTCTGGCGAATCTCCTCATAGCCCCACCCGATCGAGGTACCATCTTCGTGCGCCAGGTTGAGACCTCCACTCTGAATGGAAACCGTCACCGGGTGACGCGTAGGCGTCCGCCCATCGAAGTAGTAGCCTTGCCATTCGGTCCTGGAAAGGGTTGCCATCGGTGTGAGTCCGTAAATTTAGAAGCCTAAGTCCAAGTCCAGAAAGCCCGTGTCCACAAAATCCGTCATAGCTTCTCCCGTCGCAGCCGCCGCCTGGGCTTCCTGTTGAATGGCCGCCAAGTCGAGCGGCCCTTCCAGGCGGAGATGGGCCATCAAGAAACGCGTCTTACGGACCTGCACCCAGGGCCACGCCAGCCCCAGGGATACAATCAGGAGCACTACATTGCTCACAGTCAGGCCCAAGAGCCGCTCACCTGTCATAGTGGCTCGAAACCGAGCGGTCCCGAACGTAGTGTGTTCCCAGTAATAACGCTGCTTCCATGCAACAAACCAGAACCAATACAGGCCCAAGGTCGGCAGAAGAAGCAGAATCGCCAACACGTAACGTCCGAACAGGTCCCAAGCATCTCCGTCATAGTGAAACCGTCGGTTGCCAAAATACGAGTGCCCAACCACAAAGTCCCTGATGTTGTGCAGCATGAAGGGATAATAAAGGCCGAACGCCAGGACGATGAAGACCCCATCCCGAACGAATATACCGATCAGAGCCTTGGCGCGGCCCCGGAACGAAAACCGGATACCCCGCCACGAGGTGCGGCTGAGGACATACCTTTTGGACCCTACGATGGCAATGGGGACAACCACCAGCAAGACCAGATAGGAAAGGATTCTCCCCATGAGCGGGGCAAGACGATTCCCGAAAACCATAGGGATAGCCGTCACGGCCCCGACATAGAGAACCAAAAACAGGACAATTTTGAGGAAGCCAATGAAAAGCTCCTTCCCGGTTCCGTGAAAGGCAAACCGGTCCCCTTCGAATTCCGTCTGCCCGTATAAATAATTCCGGACTTTTATCTTGGCCCAAAAATAATAGGCGCCCAACGTCAGAATCGTGAGCAGGAGATTCAGGATATGAATTTTGAACAGGGATCTCCCGTCCCCATGAAACGACGCCTGCCGCGTCGGGTGGGACGCGGTGGCCCCCGGAGCCTTGGCGGATGGGAGCGGAATTCCTGCTGCGGGAACCTGACCGGCCGAATCAGGCGGAACCGCACCTTCCTGCCCCCCGGAAAGAAATCCGTACCCGCACGCACACTTGGAAGCGGTCTCAGGATGGACGGACCCACAGGCTGGGCACTGCACTTAGGGAATCCTCCCGGCGAGGACTATCTCCTCTGGATTTTTCGGGCGCGGGGCCTCTATCGTCAACTCGGTAGTCTCCCCTGACTGCATTTGCAGGTCGCGGGTTTGCGTTTGGTATTCCACCCCCTTACAAGACCCTCAACCGATAGGCGCCGGGGGCAAGGAAATCGCGGCGAATCCTTCCTTGCCGGCCGCGCAGGCACAGACGGCAAAAACATTTCTTCGAATACTTCCCCTTCGTCATCATCGCGAGGCCAAACTCACGCCGACGCACCTCCCGGCAACACCCCGCGTGCCCGTTCAAAGCGCCGGCGAGAACCCGGCGTCTTGGCGCGATACGGCTCCCAGCCATCCCCCATCGCCTCCCGTATTCACTTCCTCCTTCGGATGTGGACCCTCGGAGTTGCTTTCTACTCGGGCGGTTAAACTCTCCCCACGTTTCAAACCTCCGCCGCGGGACGAGTAGTATTCCCACGTTTGCTCACGATTGGACTTATAATACCGTGGACTCGAGCCATGCGTAGTTTTTTCTCCCTGCCGCCGCCGACCAGCCAGTCCGATTGCCAGATAGCATCCATTGCCGTTCCCGAGGCGCGGCCATCGCCACAAAGGGGGAGATTTGGAGGGCCGCCGGATCGACGTGATCAATCCGTGGCGACCCGACGAAGAAAGCCGCTGATGGGGGCAAGGGGGTTACGGGAAGCACGAAGCTTCTCCAACAGCACAACGATAGAGACCGATTCCCCATGAACGAGGCGTCCGCACGCATCAAGATCAATAAACTGCTCGAAGCAGCCGGGTGGCGCTTCTTCGCCGAGGGGAACAAGCTCGCCAACATCTGCCTTGAACCGAGCGTCACGATCAAGACGTCCGACCTCGACGCCCTGGGCAACGACTTCGAGAAGGCCGCTACGGGCTATATCGACTTCCTTCTTCTCGATGCCACCGGGTTTCCCTTTATCGTTCTGGAAGCCAAATCAGAGAAGATCGACCCGCTCACCGGCAAGGAACAGGCCCGCAAATATGCCCGTTCGCAGAATTGCCGCTTCATCATCCTTTCGAACGGCAATCTGCACTACTTCTGGGATCTGGAACGCGGCAATCCCTACATCATCACCTCGTTCCCGACGCCGGATTCGGTGATCGGCTACCGCAAGGTCACGCCCAACCCCCAGCACCTGATCGAGGAACGGGTCGGCGGCGACTACATCGTCCTGACCCAGCGGCCAAGCTATGCCTCCGAAGCGGCCTGGCAGAACCAAGCCGAGCGGCCCGGCTTCATGCAGGCCAACAAGCTGCGCTTCCTGCGCTCCTATCCAGCTCAAAGCAATCCATGCCCTGCAGCTAGCCGTGAAGAACGGCCATGACCGCTTTCTCTTCGAGATGGCGACCGGCACCGGCAAGACACTCACCGCCGCCGCCGTTATCAAGCTGTTCCTCCGCTCGGGCAATGCGGGCCGCGTGCTCTTCCTGGTGGACCGGCTGGAACTGGAAGACCAGGCTCGCAAGGTCTTTACCACCCTGCTCTCGGCGGACTTTCGGACGGTCATTTACAAAGAGAACCGCGATGACTGGCGGCATGCCGAAATCGTCGTCACCACCGTCCAATCCCTGTTGTTCAACAACAAGTATCAGCGGCTCTTCTCTCCCACGGACTTCGATCTGGTGATCTCCGACGAGGCGCACCGCTCGATTGGCGGCAACGCCCGCGCGGTATTCGAATTCTTCGTGGGCTACAAGCTCGGTCTGACTGCGACCCCCCGCGACTATTTGAAGGGCACCGGCAAGCCCGGCACCACCACGCGCGACCCACGCGAGGCCGAACGGCGACTCCTTCTCGACACCTACCGCACTTTCGGATGCGAGAGCGGACAGCCCACCTTTCGCTATTCGCTGCTCGATGGCGTGAAAGACGGATTCCTGATCAACCCCACCGTAGTGGATGCCCGCACGGAAGTGACCACCCGGCTCTTATCCGAACGGGGATTCATCGTCTCGTTCACCGACGCGTCGGGCGAGGATCAAGAGGAAACCTACCAGCAGCGCCAGTTCGAGAAGCGCTTCTTCTCCCAGGCCACCAACCAACTCTTCTGCAAGACCTTTCTTGCGAACGCGCTGCGTGACCCGATCAGCGGCGAGACCGGCAAGTCCATCGTCTTTGCCGTCAGCCAGAAGCACGCGGCCAAGCTCGCGCAGACCTTCAATCAGATCGCCGATCGCATGTTTCCCGGCAAGTACCAGTCCGACTTCGCGGTGCAGGTGACATCGCAGATTGCGGATGCCCAGCAGTTCACCATCAACTTCGCCCACAACAAGCTGCTCGGTTCGGGTAACTTCCGGCCCGACTACCGGACCAGCAAGGCGCGCGTCTGCGTGACGGTCGGCATGATGACCACCGGCTACGACTGCACCGATATCCTGAATCTCGGCCTGTTCCGCCCCATCTTCTCACCCACCGATTTCGTCCAGATCAAGGGGCGCGGCACCCGCACGCACGACTTTCTGGACCAGCTTTTGGACGGCAGCCGCAAGGACAGCATCACCGAGGCGCAGAAGACTGCGTTCAAGCTCTTTGATTTCTTCGCCAACTGCGAATACTTCGAAACCGAGTTCAACTACGATGAGGTTTTGCAGCTACCGAAGTCCGCAATGGGCAACGTCGATGACGATACCGGCACAGGGCCGGTCAAGCTCAACGGCGCCTACGAACACCTGGGTCAGGACATTCTCGCAAGCATCCAGGAGGAGAAGATCGGCCCTGAGGGAATGAAGATCGATCGCATGTTCTTTGACCGCTTCGCGGACACGGTGCGCGAGGACGAAACCATCGCCAAAGCTGTCGCAGCCGGACAGTGGGACCGCGTGATCGACTACGTCAACCGTGAAGTTTTCGACAAACCCGAGGAATACTACAACCTCGACAAGCTGCGCCGGGCCGCCGCCGTGGACCGCCGCCTCACCTTGCGTGAGATCCTGGAAAAGGTCTTCGACCTCATCCCCGGCTTCAAGTCCAAGGACGAGCTGCTGGAAGAGGAATTCGCCAAGTTCGTCGCCGATTACAAGCCCGAGGAGGCCGGCGCCATCCCGGCCATCAGGAACTATTTCAAGGCCTATGCCACCAGCGACCAGTTCCGCGACATCATCGAGAGCAAGCGCTTTACCGACCTCGCCACCAACCCGTCTTTTTCCACCGCCGACTTCCGCGCGGTGCCGGAGAAGTACCGCGCTCTCATCCCGGAATACGTCAAGGATTACGTCTCCTTGAACCAGTTCGCCGCCTGAAGCAATGGCCACAAGAAGCACAAAAAATACAAAGAGATCAAAATAATGAGAGACGAACAACGCATCCGGGCTTGGTGTGATCGAATCCGCCAGACGGCCTTCGACCTGCATGCCTGCCTCCGGAACGGGCATCTCGAGAAGGTTTACGAAAACGGGATGGCCCACCGTCTGAGGAAGATCGGCCTGGCTGTCGAGCAGCAAAAACCCCTGCAGGTGCGAGATGAGGACGGCGCGGTCCTGGGCGACTACTTCGCTGATTTGTTCGTGGAAAACTGCCTCATCCTTGGACTTAAAGCCTGCAAGGCGCCAGCCCCCGAACATACCGCGCAGGTGCTGGGCTATCTCCGCGCATCCGGTCAACGCGACGCCATGCTGATGAACTTCGGGTCAGCAAGACTCGAAATCAAAACAACTCATTTTGTGACTTTTGTGCTTTTTGTGGCTGATACCATAGAGGGAATCCCATGCTGGACGCAGACACCAGACGCCGCATCGATACCGCCCGCGACATTCTGGTCGGCAAGGTGCCCGACCCCAAGAGCCAGGTCGAGCAGATCACCATTGCGCTGATCTACAAGTTCATGGACGACATCGACGCGGGGAGCGAGGAGTTGGGCGGCAAGCGCCGCTTCTTCGCCGGCGAGTTCGCCCGCTACGGCTGGGCCAGGCTGATGCGCGCCGGCCTGGGCGGACACGAGACCCTGAACCTCTACGCCGAGGCCATCGCCAAGATGCCGGAGAACCCCGGCATCCCGCGGCTTTTCCGCGACATCTTCAACAACGCCTATCTGCCATATCGCGACCCGGAGACCCTGCGCGCCTTCCTCAAGGTCATCGACGAGTTCACCTACGACCACTCCGAACGCCTCGGCGACGCCTTCGAGTACCTGCTGTCCGTGCTCGGCTCGCAGGGCGACGCCGGGCAGTTCCGCACCCCGCGCCACGTCATAGACTTCATCGTCGCCGTTATCGATCCCCAGAAGGACGAAAGGGTGCTCGACCCGGCCTGCGGCACCGCCGGGTTCCTGATTTCTTCCTACAAGCACATCCTCGCGGCCAATACCGACGACCAGGGGCACAGTACGCTCACGCACGACGAAAAAGGCAAGCTCGCCGCCAACTTCAAGGGCTATGACATCTCACCCGACATGGTGCGCCTGTCGCTGGTGAACCTGTACCTGCACGGCTTCGCCCAGCCGCACGTCTTCGAGTACGACACGCTCACCAGCGAGGAGCGCTGGAACGAGCACGCGGACGTGATCCTCGCCAACCCGCCGTTCATGTCGCCCAAGGGCGGCATCCGGCCGCACAACCGCTTCTCGGTGCAGTCCAAACGGAGCGAGGTGCTGTTCGTGGACTACATGGCCGAGCACCTGACCCCTTCGGGCCGCGCCGGCATTATCGTGCCCGAGGGCATCATCTTTCAGAGCCAGACGGCACATCGGCAACTGCGCAAGATGCTGGTCGAAGAATTTCTCGTGGCCGTGGTCTCGCTTCCGGCAGGGGTGTTCAATCCCTACTCCGGCGTCAAGACCTCGATTCTGATCCTCGACAAGGCCCTGGCGAAGAGAACCGACCGCATCGGCTTCTTCAAGATCGCAAACGACGGCTTCGACCTGGGCGCCCAGCGGCGGCCCATCGACAGGAATGACCTGCCAGCGGCCCATGCCGAAATTGGCGAATACCTGCGACGGCTGCGAGCGAGAGAGCCGCTGGACGACTTCCAGCCGACATTGGGGCTGATCGTCGAGAAGGGGAAGATTGCCGCGAAGGGTGATTACAACCTGAGCGGAGAGAGATACCGGGAAAATGCGCGTCAATCCACGCCATATACTTGGTCGAAGATTGGAACTCTGATTGAAACTATCACTCCTCCGGTAAAGATACAAAAGACCGCATTCGCCAAAACTGGACAGTTTCCCATCATTGACCAATCGCAGAAAGAAATTGCGGGGTGGACTAATGACGAATCTATATTGATTCAACCAAGCAAACCCCTTGTTATATTTGGCGATCACACATGTACAGTGAAACTAATTGAAACTCCCTTTGCTCAAGGGGCAGATGGTATAAAAATTCTCAGTACAATTGACACTGTTGACCCTCGGTTTTTGTATCACGTTCTGCGTGTTATGCCATTGGAAAACACTGGCTATCAACGTCATTTCTCGAAATTGAAAGATTACGAAATTCCTCTGCCGCCGCTGGAGGTGCAGCAGGAGATCGTCGCCGAAATCGAGGGCTACCAGAAGGTCATCGACGGCGCGCGCGCCGTCATCGACAACTACCGCCCCCACGTCCCCATCGACCCGAAGTGGCCGTTGGTGCCGATTGGCGATCTATGCGACCTCATCAACGGACGGGCTTTCAAACCGGAAGACTGGGAGAAGCCGGATAGTGGGGGCCTTCCTGACCTTCCCCCCATAAAACGGTCCACTTCGAGAGTGAGTTTTCCGGTAAAACGGAGGAGGAGAACTCACCATGAAGCGGAAGCGATTCACGGAAGAACAGATCATCGGAATCCTGAAGGAGTCCGAGGCCGGGGCCAAGAAGCAGGAGATCTGCCGGAAGCACGGGATCTCGGAGCACACCTTGTATCGATGGCGGTCCAAGTACGGCGGGATGCAGGTATCGGAGGCGAGGAAGCTGAAGCAGCTCGAGGCTGAGAACCGGAAGCTGAAGCAACTGCTGGCCGATGCGCATCTGGATAACGCGGCCCTGAAGGAACTGCTGTCAAAAAACTGGTAAGGCCCGCAGCACGCCGCCGAGCCGTGGACCACGTGATCGGGCTCGGGATGTTGAGTCAGCGGCGGGCCTGCCGACTCGTTGGGATCCACCGGTCGGTGGCTCGACATTCGTCTTGTCGTGAGGACGACGAGGTGCTTCGAGAACGCCTGAAGCAGTTGGCGGCCGAGTATCCGCGTTATGGATACGAGCTGCTGCACGGGATGTTGAAAGCTGAGGGGTTGGTTGTGAACGAGAAGAAGACGTATCGAATCTACCGAGAAGAGAAACTCCAGGTCAGGCGGAAACGACGGAAACGCCTATTGGCACGGAACCGGGTTCCGATGCCGACACCGGAGGAGGCTAACCAACGTTGGTCCATGGACTTCGTGTCCGATCAACTGGCCACGGGGCGCCGATTCCGCGTGCTGAACGTCGTGGACGATTACAGCCGGGAATGCATCGGGCAGATCGTCGACATCTCGATCACCGGGGAACGCGTCAGTCGACTCCTGGATCGAGTCATGCTGGATCGCTCCCGGCCGGAAGCGATCGTCACCGACAACGGCCCGGAGTTCACCAGCAAGGCGATGCACCTCTGGTCTCAACGAACCGGCGTGACATTGCGGTTCATTCAGCCGGGCAAGCCGATCCAGAACGCGCTGGTAGAGAGCTTCAACGGCAAGTTCCGGGATGCGTGCCCGAACGAACACTGGTTTCTGTATCTCGCCGATGCCCGGCGCACCATCGAGGCATGGCGCGTCCACTACAACACGGTCCGCCCGCACAGTTCGCTCGGATTTCTCAGTCCCGAACTGTTTCGGATGGCGGGTGAAACGAGCTGTGGAAAAGCCGGTCGCTCTGCGACCTTGGAAAACTCTTCGAGTTTTCCCCTTTCCCACAGCCACGACGGCGGCGATAATTCAACCCATTCCTCACTTTCGAACTGGACCTAAATTGGGGGGAAGGTCATTCCGATTGTCCGAATTCAAAACCTTAATACTCCCGACAGTAGGTTCAATTACTACACTGGGCAAGTAAGAGGCCGGCACATCATCAACGAAGGGCAACTTCTTTTCTCTTGGTCTGGCTCGCGAGGAACCTCATTTGGGGCACATATTTGGAACGGTGGAAAGGCTGTACTCAACCAGCACATCTTCAAGGTCAATTTCGATAAAGCTCAGGCAACCAAGATGTACTTATTCCACGCCCTGAACAAGGCAGTCGCTCAGGTAGAAGAGAACCTTCATGGCGGGGTAGGCCTCGTTCACATCACGAAAGGGAACCTAGAGAAAATAAAAATCCCTCTGCCGCCGCTGGGGGTGCAGCGGGAGATCGTCGCCGAAATCGAAGCCGAGCAAGCCCTGGTCGCCGCCAACCGAAAGTTGGTGGAGCGGATGGAGGAGAAGATACGGGCGGCGGTTGGGCGAGTGTGGGGCGAGGAAACTTGATATTTGCAACACATTATGGGAAAATTCGGCCAATTAGGAGAAAACCCATGTCTGAAAAAACTGAATCAGAGAAAATCTCAGATGATTACCTGAAGACGTTGGAAGAGGTCAAAAAGCAATACCAGCAATACGTGGAAGTTAGCGAGCTTTACAAGTTGCCGATTCAGAAGGAAAAGGAAACAATACAGTATCAGCCTTCCAGCCCGGAACACCCCCTGACGACAAATACCATTCGCCTCAAGTAAAACGGAGCAGGCATGGCTTCATGGAGTGAACTCCTAGACTCGTTGAAAGCTCAGCAAGACCCTAACTGGCTTGATAAGCAGTTGAAAGAGCGCTTAGCCGCCATCTCAAAGTGTCGCAACGATGCCACCATTATCTTCTACGCATCGGCTTTTCTGCAAAATGCCGACAATAATGTGTCCATTACCAGAGAGGATATCAACGGTTTCATGAACGCGCTTTACGAAGCACCGACAGATAAAGGTCTGGTATTGATGCTTCATACCCCCGGCGGAGACCCGAACGCTGTTGAGAGCATCGTTGAGTATTTACACTCCAAGTTTAACCGAATCGAGGTAGTTGTACCTTATCTCGCAATGTCCGGCGGCGCAATGATCAGTCTCGCAAGCGACCTATTGGTGCTCGGCAAGCAGAGTCAGCTTGGGCCAATTGACCCTCAGCTTGTCATTGGCAATAAAACGCACTCAGCCAGAGCAATTCAAGAAGGATTCAGCAAGGCAAGAGAAGATATTGAAAAGGACACGAAATTAGCGCATCTTTGGGCGCCCATTTTACAGAATATGGGACCTTCGCTCGTATTGGAAGCCGACAAGGCTTTGGCATACAGCAAAGAGTTAGTAGTAAACTGGCTCAACAAAAGGATGCTCAAAGATGTAAGCGATGAGGAGGAAAGAAAGAGAACAGTCGATATTATTGCAGCATATTTCAATGCAGAGGATACACCTAGCCATGGTCAAGTTCATGTCCATGGCCAAAGAATCGGAGCGACAAAACTTGAGGAACTCGGGATAAAGCTGGAATTTCTTGAAGATGACCAGGATTTACAAAATCATGTTCTAACTGCATACCACTTAATGACCTTGATTTTTGAACTCTCACCTTCCTTAAAATTCATCGCCAGCGATCGAGGGAAAATGTGGATTAAACAAGAAAGGCAGACTCTCATTCCGGCATCCCCACCTGTTCCTCAACAACAGAATCCTAGTAGCCCCTAAACTCACATAATCGAAGCCCTACTCACAGAAAGAATCAAGGTTCTCCCACAGCTTAAAGTGTAAATGTGCTCGCCGCCGCCAAGCGCGAGCTAATCAACCGCTTTAAGCCTAAGATTCAGGCCACCATCGCTCGCGTCTGGGAAGAGTATGAGGCCGCACGGGGTTAATCCGACAGCAAGGCAATGTTCACGGAAATGCCGATAGGCTATGTTGAAGGATTACAATAAAGAGGTATGCTAGTGCGTGAGGTCGATATAGGCGACTTGGGCGAGATTCTGGACAAAATACAAAGCCAAGCTCGTGGCGATAACCTGCGTGCCACATGCAGCCTCAACGAACGCCCGCGAACCAAGTCTGTTCAAGGGTCTGATGCGCCTGCACCTTGACCTCATCCTAAAGGAGAAAGGTATGGGGAAAACTGATTCGGGATATGAACGGTGAATGTTCGATTTTACATGGACCCGGAAACGGGCTATCCCCACATTCATACTCATGGAGTTGAAGAGCATGAAGTCAAAGAGGTTTTAATTTCACCGGGTGAAGACAGACCCGGACGAGAAGATTCGCGTGTTGCGATTGGACAGACTCGGGGAGGACGTTATCTCAGGGTGATCTATGTGCCCGACCCCGAGCCGGATCATATTTTTGTTGTCACGGCTTACGAACTGAAGGGTAAACCGCTCATCGCTTATCGGCGACGCATCAGAAGGAGAGGGAAATGAAAAATACGACCAACTTTCCGCGCGGATGGGATGAGGGACGTGTCCGACGCCTCCTCCAACATTACGAATCTCAAACGGAGGAAGAAGCGGTGGCGGAAGATGAGGCTGCTCTCGAAGATACAACTCAAACGGTGATGCAAATTCCCAACGAGTTGGTTCCTGCCGTCAGAAAGCTTCTCTCGAAACACGCCGGATAATTTCCGGGTCGTACCCGGCGTAAGCCGGAAAGCCTCGATGACCCGTTCACACGGCGCATCCGCCGGGAAACGCGCCATTAGCCGTAGGACGCTCACACCGGGCGCACGACACGCTCGACCTCTATTTCGCCGGCCTTCTGCATCGCTTGGGCCAAGTCGTAAGCTGCCTGCATCGGGTACCCGGTGGCGGCCCCTCCCCACCGAATGCCTTGTCGAGACGGGTCGCCATCTCGGGAGAGATGCCGGAGCGGCCATTCACGACACCCGATAGCTGCTTACGACTGACGCCAAGCTTCCGCGCGGCCTCGGTCCATGCGCGCTTTCGCCCAACCGTAGGCGAGGCTCGGGCGCTGAAACGTTCATGACCTCGAACCTGGGTTCGCATGGCCGGATATTCCGCAAGCCTCCGTTGCATGCGGTTGTCAGGCGTCCTTGGGGGGATTCTCGGCCCCCCATTTCTGGATCGCCGGCATATGCTTCTCGAAATCGCCCGGGATCAAGGGCTATCAAGAGGAAATACAGAATTACGAATTAGAATTACGAGGTGCCGCAAAAAGGTCACCGAGGCTATCATAAAAGTTTGGGAAGAAGATGAAGACTGACAACATCGTTCAAACAAAAAGCTACGAGTTTGCTGTTCGAGTGGTGCGGCTCTATCAGCACTTGTCGGTGAAGAAGAAATAATTCGTGCTTTCGAAGCAGTTGCTGCGTTCTGGGACGAGCATCGGCGCCAACGTCGAGGAGGCGATTGGTGGACAGTCCCGCGCCGACTTTGTCAGCAAGCTTGCCATCGCCTACAAAGAAGCACCTGAAACCAGCTACTGGCTGCGCCTGCTGAAAGACACTGACTACTTGTCGGAAACCGAGTTCAATAGCATTCACCCGGACGCGGAAGAGCTTTGCCGGATCATCGGAGCAATCCTGAAAACTACAAAGCGCAAAAGGAATGCCAATTTGTAATTCTTCATTCTTAATTCCTAATTATGGCTGCGCCCTCGCCGCCGCCAACCGCCCGACCGCGGTCCATTTCGATGGTAAGGATAAATCGTCCTTCCGGGAACCCTTCCCCTCATCTTTTTGCTCAAACTGGCCAGAGGCGTTGGGCCTCACGCCCAAAATAATGCTTATGAGTGCCCTTGTTTCAGGGTTACTTCCACCCTTGCAGCAACTGCACGATGGTGCCGTCGGGGTCTTGGAAGAAGGCGAGAGTAACATCGGGCAAGGCAGGAGGCTGAGTGGGAGGAACGGTGAAGTTGACCTCATCCTTCATGCGTTCGTAGTCATCTTTTACGCTATCCACGTGAATGCAAAAATGCTTGAAGCCGACAGGCTGCTCCCCGCCCTCAGCGGCGGAATCCGATGACTTGAAAAGCTCCAGGTAAAAGTCACCCAGGCGGCAGAAGACCACCGGATTTCCCTTCGGGTCCTGGAAGGCTCGGGCTCGTTCGAAGCCGAACCATTTCTTGTAGAACGCCTCGGTAACGGCGTTGTCCCGGCAACTGAGCGCGACGTGGTGCACGGCCTTGGGCATGATGGACTCCCATGCGACGCTGGAATTTTCGTTCCCCATCATACAGCAGGAGCTATGAGAAGCCGAAGGGAAAGTACGTCGAAACTGACGAGAATCAGAAAATGCAGCGAGTCCCGCCGGGTCTCGCTGTCTCGATCAGCGCCTAACCCTGCATGGATGAAAGAGGCTGCAAGTCGGGATCTGGTTACAGGGGGTAACAGAGTTATAGATAGCGCCACGTCACCAAGACTGGCCAGGAGTCCTAGTTCCGGGGTTTCTCGTTCTCGTCCAGACCCGAGAGGATGCTGTCGCGTACCTGATTGCTCAGCTTGACTCGATCTTCCAGGCTCATGCCAGCGGAGGGTATGGGGTCGTGGAAGGTGATGCGAACCGTGCCGGGACGAATGGCGAACCGATCTTTCGGCATGACTTTTCGGCTTCCCGACACCGAAATCGGGACGATGGGAATCCCGGCCTTAATGGCCATCGCAAACACTCCTTTTTTGAAGGGCTGAAGTCGCCCATCGGGGCTACGGGTTCCTTCCGGGAAACCTATGAAGGGCCGCCCGGCCTTCAATCCATCGGCCACCTGATCAATGGTTTCCACGGCGCTGGCCCGGTTCCTGCGGTCTATGGCGACAAATCCCCTCATTCGCATGCCGATATTCAGAAAAGGAATCCGAAAGAATTCCTTCTTCGCCATAATCCAAACCGGAGGGAGGATGGAAACCAGTGCCGTCGGATCGCAGTTGCTTTGATGGTTCGCCAAGTAGAGCACCGCCCGGCCGGGCTGGATCTTTTCCCGACCGTGGACCTCAAGCTTCACCCCGGAAAGCCACACCGCCAGCTTGGTTCCGAAACGTCCCACGGCAAAGATCGAATCGGTCTCTCGCGCCACGATGGTGTAAAGCAACATGAAAGGGGTAACCAGGAAAATGTAGAGGAAGATGGTCAATGCCAAGAAATAAGCGCGAATCATGGTCCAGGTTCGGGAGCCTCGCCGAGATCAGCAGAGTCAGGATCAGGCAGGTCCGGCGTCGTGGTTATGCCCTCCAGCAATCCCCTGCGCACGGCGAACTGCGCGGACGGATGTGCTCCGGATCCCCTCGATTGCAGATGCGGTTCGCGGCGAAGGTTGGGGGCGGCATGCAAGAGTCAAGGAGCTCATCGGCCCGCCGGAGCCGGTTGGGGCCGGCGATTCCCAAGAGCTGCGAGAAACATTCCATGAATGCCGTCAAACCCGCCGTTGGACATAACCACGACGACGTCGCCGGGTTGAAGTCGGCCCGCCGCATACGCCACGATTTCCCGAGCTCCCGGGAGCAGGCGCGCCTGTTTGCCCTGCCGACGCAAAGCTTCTCGAACCGCCTCCAGGTCGAGTCGCTCGTTTGCCGACAGAACCTCCGCGCGATACACGGGACCGAAGAGAATCCGGTCGGCGGCCGAAAAAGCCGCCTTCAGCTCGTCCTGAAAAACATTGCGCCGCAGCGTATTGGACCGGGGCTCGACCACGGCCCAAAGCCGGCCTTGGGGATAGCGGGCACGAACCGCCGCCAACGTCTGTCGAATCGCCGTGGGATGGTGAGCGAAATCGTCAATGACGGTGACACCACCCATCACACCTCGCACCTCCATACGGCGGCGAACCCCGCGGAAGGTTCGCAGACCTTCCTGCAGCGACTCCACCGACAGGCCACAATGATGTGCGAGGACCGTAGCGGCCACCGCGTTGGCCACGTTGAATTCACCGTTCATGGGAAGAAAAAATTCTCCGAATTCGCCCCCGTCATGGATCAGGGTATAGTCGATGCCCGCAGCAGACGTCCGGAGCCGGGTGGCACGCCAGGAACATCCCTCTTCCAAGCCGAAGAACTCCACCGGACAGAAGGCCCGCGACACACAATCCCGCACGTTGCCGTTGTCCCCGGCCGCAACGATCCTACCCGAGCGCGGAACCAGGTTTACCAACCGACGAAAAGTCGTCAGCACCGCCGGCAGGTCGGGATAAATATCGGCGTGATCGTACTCAATGGCATTCAGAATCAAATGCGAAGGCAGGTAGTGAAGAAACTTAGGACCCTTGTCGAAATAAGCCGTGTCGTATTCGTCGCCTTCCACCACAAAGAAGCGCCCCGACCCCAGCCCGAAACTGCTGGCAAAATTTCCGGCAATGCCCCCCACCAGGAAGCTGGACTCCAGACCTCCCTGGTGCAACAACCAGGCGAGAAGCGAAGCCGTGGTAGTTTTTCCGTGAGTTCCCGCCACGACGATGGATTCTTTGGACCGAATGAAGAGCTCTTTCAAAACTTCGGGCATGGACGCATAGCGAAGTCGGCGGTCGAGCACCACCTCAATCTCCTCATTCCCCCGCGAGAGGGCATTCCCGACGACGACCAGGTCCGGTGGGGGGTCCAGATTCGCCTCCGAGTAGCCCTGGGAAACCGGAATCGCAAGACGGGCCAGAAAATCCGACATGGGCGGATAGACATGGGCGTCGGAGCCGGTGACACGGAACTCCCGCTCTTTCAGCATGCCGGCCAGCGGAGCCATACTCGTGCCACAGATGCCGATCAGGTGAATGTGCTTTCCTT
Source organism: Terriglobia bacterium (assembly GCA_965222885.1). GTDB lineage: Bacteria > Acidobacteriota > Terriglobia > UBA7540 > JAPUME01. Next base: position 1,837,319 of record OZ244973.1, on the reverse strand, counting down.
TGGATAAACTCAGCATGGGTCAGACCGTAGCCGCTTCGAGAATGCTCAGCTTCGCCCGCCGGTCACACTCGAGCCGTCCGGTGACTCCAAGCGGCAACGTCAGGACGCGCCCGGCCGTATGCCCGAAGGGAATTCCGTAGGCAACCGGCCCGCGAAAATCCTCCAGCAAATCAACCATTACGTCCGGCAATGAGTAGCCCTGGTCGGGATGTTGGGTGCAACCGGGCATCTGCCCGAAGACGATTCCCCTCACTTCATCCAGCTTCCCGGCCCTCTTCAGGTGCCACAGCATGCGGTCCACCTGATAGGGCTTGGTATTGACATCTTCGAGCAGCAGGAGGGTCCCGCGCGTATCGATTTCATCCGGCGTGCCGAGGGTAGCCACGACCAGCGAAAGGCAGCCTCCCAATAAGATTCCCTCGGCGGTCCCGTTTCGCAGGACCTCTCCGTCTTCAGCCGCCACCCAACCCGAACGTCCCTCAAGGGCAGCCCGCAAGCAAGCTTCGTCATAGGCTTTCGTCGGTTGCGCCAATTGCTGGGCCACCATCGGCCCATAAAATGTGACCCAACCCCGATGCTTCCACAGGTGCAGGAGAAGAAGGGTAAGGTCGCTCGAGCCCACGATGATCTTAGGGGAGGGTTCGCCCGACGCCTCCGTTAACCGGCCGGCCAGGTATCCCGATCCGTATCCCCCACGAGCCGCAAAGATGGCCTTGAGCGCCGGGTCCGCCAACGCTTTCTGAAATTCTTGCCTCCGGCGAGCATGACTGCCAGCGAAATAGCGCTCAGAAGCAAAAATCTCTTCATTGTATCGAGTCTTGTACCCGAGCCGCTCCAGCTCCCGCACCCCGCGCAGGAGACTCTCCCGATCCACCGGGCTCGCCGGAGCCACGATGCCGATGGTGTCACCGGCCAGCAGACACTGAGCTTTTTTCGGAGCGATGATCACCCCCGCTTGGAAACCACCTTCTGGCTATTTAAGAGTCCAGCATCCGGTGAAGGCTTATGTTCAGAATTCCAAGGTAATGTATATTGCGACGCCGAGTATCTGGATAGATACTCAGTCCTTATATCTATATCAGGCCGTTCCAGAAACTCCCGAAACTTTTTCTCATTAGCAAATTCGTAAAACTTCTTGTCTGGTGCATAGTAAACATGCACCTCTTTCGTCTGATTCATAAGGTTGAGCATATTAATTAGAGTTCCCTTACTCTTCCCATCCCAAAGCATCACTCCATACTTAGCCTCGCGAGCCATTGCAGCGTCTTTCGTCGCGTAGAAGGCGAAGTCTTTCTTGTTACTTCCAGACGTAATGATCCTGGTTTGCCACCCACCGATGTTGTTTCTGCAAGGGTCCTTGTTCTTATCGGCAGCCAGTTCGTAAGTGGAGGCCGTGCCGGGCTTCTGGCGTCCCTTCTTTCGGTTGCGGCACATGCAGTAAACGGTCACGTTCTTATAATCACGCTGGGCCAAATGCTTTTGTACTGCCTTATCGACTCCGTTGGCGTCACCAATATAAATGGTGCAATTTCGGCGGATCAGGTCGTCGAGCCTCTGGCGCACAATATGGTTCAATTTAGAGACAGCGCGTGACCCACCAATGAAAACGTTAGTCATAACTTCTTTCGCGTCCGGGTTACCGTAAGCACATATACACCCGCCGCTCCACCCTTGCTCTTTAGAATTTGAGTGATGACGCGCATGGTCGCGCCGGAGCGATACAGGTCGTCGAATAACAATAAGCGCTTCTCGTAAGTCTTCCGTCGGTCGATTTTGAAGGCATCTGTAAGCAGCGCAATCCTCTTTCCATAATCGTAAACATTTTTGAGCTCGCCTGTGTCCTTTACTTTCAAGATGCAATTCTCACAGAGCGAGAGCTCCCTGATTTCACTCAAATACCTCGCTATTTCCAATACTGGCTGAATCTTCCTGGTAGAGTCGGACGGTGGCACGGGTAAAATAGCATCGACTGGTGGGTTCCACGAGTATAGGAAATCGACAACCGTTTGCACGATAGGCTTCAGTGCTGTCTGATCCTGACGGTACTTTAACCGATGGAGAAGGCCACCGAGCGCAGAGTAAGTTTTGTCGAAGTTCGGGTGTCCGTATTCATTGTATCCAACAAGCTTGCTCCTAATCGTATGAAAATCGAGGGCATAGCCGTCGTCCCACGGGCCTCGAATGCTCCTCGGATCCATCTGGGCTCCCAAAGGGGACTGGGTATCGTCCATTTTTCCATCTTCCATTCGAACTTAGAGTTGAACTCCTGCATGAGCGTACCCATGTTGGATATTACACCGCACATAAAGCAACCCTAATTTCCATCGCTCATGACACATAAAAGGTCAGGACCACGTAAAACAGGGCCGGCATAACTGTTACAAGTTGTTCGGAGTAGACGGAGAATCGCCCTCGTTCAAGAAACGCTGTCGGCGCACGCTCCGCTCTTTCTCTTTCAGGAATCCATCACGTCAAAAATGCCGACTGCGGCGGATAGCCGAAATCCGTTGCGTTCACCCGGCATCGACCCTTAATATAGCATCTGATGGAGTTAGAACAAGGACGCAAGCTCTTTAAGGCCGATCTTCACGTTCATTCCCGCCATTCCGGAATGGCCAAGCATCTCCAGTTCCTGCGGGCTCGGGACTGCTACTCCCAACCCCTGGACGTCTATCGGACGGCCAAAAAGCGGGGCATGGACCTGGTCACCATTACCGACCACGACTCGATCGGCGGATGCCTGGAGGTATTGAACCGGTTGGGGCCGCTGCCGGATTTCATCGTGGGGGAGGAGGTCACGGCGTGGTTTCCCGAGTTCTGCCATGACATTCACATCGGGGTGTACGACATCACCGAGGCACAACACCGGGAGATTCAAAAGCTGCGGCCAAACGGCAACGAACTGGTGGCCTATCTAAAGCAACAAGATATCGTTTTTGCCCTCAACCACTTCTTCCACAACTTCGCACACACCGAGCGAGTGCGGGACTACATCCGTCAGATGGCGACCTTGTTCAGAATCTTCGAGGTCCGCAACGGCTCCCAGCAGCGGGAGCACAGCGAGTTCATTCAGACCTTGCTCAGCCGGTTTTATACCCGGCAGGGAGGATGCGGCGCGGTGGCCGGTAGCGACGCCCACACCCTCCGCCGCATCGGCCGGACCTATACGGCGAGCTTTGCCCGAACCCGCGAAGAGTTTCTGCAAGATATTCGCGAGGGGCGAACGCAAGTGTTCGGCCGCCACTCGAATCACCTGTCGCTCGCGGCGGATATTTACGGCGTGGTGCTGCGCTACTATCCCAACCTGTTCCTGCCGCGATGGGAAAAATTTCCCGTCCACGTGCGCTTGAAAAACATGCTCCTGAGCCTGCTCACGCCGCCCTTCCTGATTACGCCCTACCTGGTCGCGCTGCGCCATAGTCTGATCGAACGCAGCCGGATTCATCGCTATGCCAGCCTGTTGCAAACCGAATCCGTGTAGGAACACTTTTGCAAGCCGAAAGAAACTGAGCCCTGCGTTCAACCCATGCGGGTTCACCCACCCACAGGGTCCGGCACGCCGTTCTCAGGTGCTCCTATCCAAGTATGGAAAAATAGCGGAGACTGCTTCCGGGGTCAGCGGTGCCTGGGGGAGGAAAGCCAATAGGTGCCGCCGGCGATCAATTCCACCGGCCCGGTGAGGAAGACCGAACCTTTTTCGGGCCAGGCAACCCGCATCTCGCCGGCTGGGGTCACCACCTGCACGTCCCTTTCGGTAAAACCGTTCAGAATCGCCGCCACAACCGCCGCCGAAGAGCCGGAACCCGAAGACAGAGTCATTCCCACGCCGCGCTCCCAAAAACGGACATGAACTTCCTTCCGGTTGACCACCTTCACAAATTCCACGTTCGTACCTTTGGGAAAGTGGGCCATGCGCTCAATCTCGGCGCCCAGTCCGGCCCAGTCCGCATCCGCCAAACTCGACACAAAAACCGTGCAGTGCGGATTTCCCATGGAGGTTACGGTGACCGGCCACAGGCCACGCGAGGTGCGGAGCGGAAACGCACACACAGGGGATTTTGCGCGCGGGGCCTGGAAGGGAATCCGGGAGGGGGCGAGCACGGGTTTGCCCATGTCAACGCGAAAAACCCAAACTCCAACTCCCACCCTCAGCGGTACCAGTTGCCGTAAGCCGACGCGCGTCCGAACCCACAGAGGGTCTCGTCGGGACCACCCTGAATCTCTTAGCAGGTAGGCACCGACGCACCTCAGACCGTTCCCGGAGATTTCGGCCCCGCTGCCGTCGGCATTGATGACTGAAACCGAGGGGTTTGCTCGGAGACTTCCCGGTTTACCGACCACCAGGAGCCCGTCGGCTCCGATTCCCAGGCGGCGGTCGCACACCTTGCGGGCCGTCTCCCGCCAACGTTGCCGGGGCAAGGCATCCGCCGGGATGACGACAAAATCGTTGCCCACGGCCTGGAACTTCCAAAAAGGAACCTGGGATCGCTTCTTCACCATCGAACTTTCCCTTCGAAGGACCCGGCTGCGGCAAGACCTCCGCCGTCACCCGCCCGGTGCGCTCAAGAAAGATATTTTCCGACGAGTAATTGCAATTTTTCCTTGATATCCGACGAGATAAAGGACCGGTCTGTTTGGATGGCGTGCTTCAGGGTGGAGCCGCATTTACATCTCCGCTCCTTGGGCATCCGCTTCAGCGCGGTACGAAGGATGCGTTGCGCATTTTCCGCATTCTGGGTGAGACAGGCGATGACCTGGTCCACCGTCACCGCATCGTGTTCCGGATGCCAGCAATCGTAGTCGGTGACCATGGCCATGGTGGCGTAGCAGATTTCAGCCTCCCGCGCCAATTTGGCTTCCTGCAGATTGGTCATTCCGATAATGTCCATTCCCCAGGAGCGATAAAGGTTCGACTCCGCCTGGGTGGAGAATGCCGGTCCCTCCATGCACAGGTAGGTACCTCCCTTATGAAATTTTACGTTCGTCGCTTGGCAGGAGGCTGCCAAGGTATCCACCAGAACGGAGCAAACCGGGTCGGCAAAGCTTATGTGGGCCACCAAGCCATCGCCGAAGAAGGTCGAGATGCGCCCCCGGGTGCGGTCGAAGAATTGCAAGGGCATCACCATATCTCCGGGCCTGTACTTAGCTTGCAGAGAGCCGACCGCGCTCACCGACAGAATCCGCTCAACGCCGAGAAGCTTGAACCCATAGATATTGGCGCGGAAATTCAACTCTGAGGGGAGGAGCCAGTGTCCGCGTCCGTGCCGCGCGAGGAAAGCCACCTTTCGCCCCTCCAGCTCCCCCACCGAGTAGAGGTCTGAGGGGGAACCGAAAGGAGTCTTGATCTCTACCTCCCTCATTTCCCCAAAATCCTTCATCTTGTTCAGGCCGCTTCCTCCAATGATGCCGATTTCTGCTTGTTCCATCGTCCTATCCTCGTCGTAATTAAGATGGGAGAGCCACAACCGCCAAACGGTGGCCATCCTCCTCGAGCCGTGCCACGGGTGTATTGATTTCATGGGGGAAAACCACGATGGTGCCTCGCCGGGCCAGCTCCGGCAGGACGCGCCTCTTGCTTGCGAGGGTTTCCATGGGATAGAGATCCAAAGCGGGAATCCATGCGTAGGGGATATTCGCGGCCGTCGGGGAAAGATCCGTAATATACAAGGCTTCTTGCCCGCCCGACGTGATCCAAACGCCCTGCATGTAGCGTGTATGGCCTGCGAAAACCTCCACCCGAATGCCGGGAATGATTTCCTGATCCCCCTCCAGAAGACACATCCGTTCGCCCAAATCGAAAAAGAAACTCTTTCGATAGCTGCCACGTTCCCGCTCATTGGGTGTGATCGCCCGTTCCCATTCTCCCTTTTGGACATGGTAGCGAGCACGAGGAAAAGTGGGTGCCAGGGAGCCGTCTTCGCCCGTTATCAGATTCCAGCCGCAATGGTCAAAATGGAGATGGGTGTTGATGACGATGTCCACCTCCTCGGGGGCCACGCCGACTTTCTTCAATTCCTGCAATAAGTCGGTGGGTTTCTGGATGGCATAGATACCGACCTCCTTGCTGCTCATACGGTTGCCGATTCCCGTCTCGATGAGGACGGTGTGCAACCCGGTGCGCACCAGAAGGCAGTTCAGCCCCAAGCGTATCCGATTCGAAGCGTCCGCAGAAATCTTCTTCTCCCACAACGGCTTGGGGACAACGCCGAATATTTGACCTCCATCAAGGGCAAACCAGCCGTCCGAGAGGAGGTCCAGTTGGAAATCACCCAGTTTCATCGTTCTTCTACCAACTCGATCAGTACCCCGGAAAAGCTCTCGGGATGCAGAAAGGCGATCCGCTCTCCGCCGGCGCCTATGCGAGGCTCCGAATCAACGACGCGCAACCCCGCGCGAGCCAAATCCTCCAGAGCCTTATCCAGTTTGGGAACTGTAAAGGCGACATGATGAAGGCCCGACCCTCGCCTTTCGAGAAACCTCGCGATGGGAGAGTCCGGTGCGGTAGCTTCCAGCAATTCCACCCGGCAATCACCCGCCGAAAAGAAGACTGTCTTTACCTTTTGGTCGGTCACGACCTGCTCGGGGCCACTCTGCTCTCCGAGCAGTTCCCGGAAACCCGGCGCCGCCGCCTCGACAGATTCCACGGCTACGGCAATGTGATGTACTTTCACCAATCGGTCTCTCTCAATTCGCTTCAGTTGGCTCAGTGAACTGGTTCAAGCCCGCCCGAGCCAACATCTTCTCCACCACCGAATAGGGGTCCTGCCGGCGAGAAACAATCTCTTCGACATACCGGCCAAGATCGCCATTATCGACCTGCCGGGCCATCCTGCCCAGAAGTCGGTGACCCAGGATCGCCAAAAGTCTCTTCCGCCAACGGTCGCGCAGCCGATTCTGAACCAGCTCTCTTTCCCGGCTCACGGAGAAGAATCGATCAATGGATTGCCCCAATTGATCCACTCCGTCGCCGCGGGTCGCCACGGTGCGAAGGATCGGAGGAGTCCAAGGCCCACCGGAGGGAGTCAACTCCAGCAAGGAGGTCACCTCCTCGACGACCCGCTCGGCTCCTTCCCGGTCCGACTTGTTCACCACGAAAATGTCGGCCACTTCCATAACTCCGGCTTTGAAGGATTGAACGGAATCTCCGGCCCCCGGTACCAGCAGCAGGACCGTGACGTCGGTCAGCTCGGCCACCTCCACCTCATCCTGTCCCACGCCGACCGTTTCGACCAGGATGACGTCTCTGGCCGAAGCATCCAAAACGGAAACCACGTCCAGCGTGGCCGCCGCCAATCCACCCAGGTGTCCGCGGTTGGCCATACTGCGGATATAGACACCGTCATCGGTATCGAGGGAGGGCATGCGAATCCGGTCGCCCAGAATCGCCCCGCCCGTAAAGGGACTGGTAGGATCAACCGCTACGATGCCGAGCTTTTGGCCCTGCCGCCGATAATAGCGGGCCAGCTTATCGACCAGCGAACTTTTCCCGGTTCCGGGGGCACCCGTTATGCCTACCGTCCGCGCTCGGCCGGTCCGGGGGAAAATGCTCTTGAGTAATGGGATGCTAACCGCATCGCCATCCTCAACGGCTGAGATGGCCCGGCTGACGGCGCGGGAATCTCCGGCAAAAATCATCTCCGCCCATTCATGAGTGGAAGCCATGTTACTCCTTTGGCTGTTTCCGGGCCGGCGACAAAGAATCGCAGAATCAGGAGCCCCGCTCGCCTCCAGCCAGGCCTGGGAAACCTGCCGGCCTTACCCCAGGGAAATAGGATCGGCGGCCAGCATGCACTCCGTCTGAGAGGCTATACCAGCGAGGCGTTAACCGTCAAGAATGCGTATGAAGGCCGTGCCGGTCAAGCAGACGAAAATGGTCCAAGCAGGGTTGCGACAACCCCCATCCACGAAATCCCGGGTATCGAACTTCTGCCTCTTATACCCACATCCAAAATTTCGCTCGGACGCCCGGTTGTCGCCATAGAGTTCGTAGCCCTATATCTTTAGATATTGAAAAATCGGCAAGACCGTCCCTATTTGATGAAACGGGGTCCCCGCCGGACAAAGGTCCCGTGTAAAATAAGGGTCGTAGGATGAGTAAAAATCATGGCCGGGAGAGAACCAAAACAGGCGGTTCCCAGGACGGGAAGAAATGCCCCGCTGATGCCGACAAAGTGGGTGAAGAGATGGCTTCGTTCGGGTCTCCCGTTTCTGGTGGTGTCCTTCCTGGCCGCTTCGGCGGTCGAACGGGAACCCGTGCCCACGGCAACCCTGGAGCTACAGACCGGCATTGCCGACTGTAGGGTGGGACTGGACGGGGCTCTCTCAGGCCACACCGACCCGGACGGGAACCTCACCCTCGCAGACATCGAACCGGGGGAACACTACGTTCAAATCGACTGTCCCACTCATGAACCCGGCTCTCATTTTACGGCACTGAAACCCGGCCAAATAAAATTCTTTCCCCTCCAACCGAAGCCAAGGTCAGCCACCGGGTACGATTCCCTGGAAGCCATCGCCGCCGACGCCGACCAGATGTTTCGGCGTCGCCAACACGTAAGGAGGGCTTTCCGGTACCGCAGTGAAAGCGAGTGGAATCGGGCGATTCGTGAATTCCGCCTGGCGGCTCCGCTGGACCCCACCAATGCGGATATCCACCGGGAACTCGGGATCACTTTTCTCCTCATGAAGGATTGGAGAAGAGCGGCCAACGAACTCCGCGAAGCGTTGCGTCTCGACCCCGACTCGGCCGAGGCTCACAACCACCACGGCTACGCCCTGGAGAAAATAGGAAAGCTCGATGGAGCCCTCAAAGAATACCGGACCGCCACGCGGCTGGACCCCACCGATTCCACGTTTCTCCAACGATACACCAATCTGTTGGTCAGGATTTATGCGGAAAAAAGAGCCAAATAGGGCGCTTTATTTCGCCGTGGGTGAGATGGGGTGAAAGGCGGAGCCATGGGAACCCACCGAATCAATGCAGGAAAACAGCCCGGCTCGGCTACGAACGATTCGCCGGGAGGCGGTTCTAGCCGATGGCGGGCGTTGGAGCTCCTGCCAGAATCTCCTCCATGACCTGCAAGGCCCTTTGGCACCCCGCGCGATCGACATCCCGGTGGGCTACCATGCGCATGTGCGTGGAGCTGATTCGGTTGGCCAGCACGCCCCGAGCGGCCATGCGGCGCGAGATCTCAACCGCATCGAGTCCCGTCTGACGAACGTCAAAGATCACAATGTTGGTATGGACCTTTTTCGGGTCGATCCGAATGCCCGGAATCTGGGCCAGTCCTTCGGCCAACATGCGGGCGTTGGCGTGATCCTCATGGAGCCGGGGAGGCGATTCTTGCAAGGCCACCAAAGCGGCGGCAGCCAGGACTCCCGCCTGTCGCATTCCCCCGCCGAGCATTTTGCGCACCTGCCGCGCCTCCTCCACAAACGCGGTGCTCCCTACCAGGAGCGATCCCACCGGAGCCCCCAAGCCTTTGGAGACGCAGAACATGATGGAATCAAACCTTCGGGTCACTTCCGAAACGGAGCGTCCCAGCGCCGCCGCTGCATTGAATACTCGGGCTCCATCCAAATGTACCGGAACCTGCCGGGAATGGGCATGATCACAAATCCGGTCGGCATGGGAGGGGGAAAGAACAGAGCCCCCGGCGATGTTCAGGGTATTCTCCAGGGAGATGAGACCCGTAGATGCCCGGTGATCGCTGCGCGGGTGAACCACGGGGCCAATCTCATCCCAGCTTACCCCGTCATCCCCACCGCGCACCGTGCGCGCCAGACAACCCGAAATGGCAGCCATGGCCGCCATTTCATAATTGAAAATGTGGCTCCTCTCCTCGCAAACCACTTCCTGGCCGTGGTGCGTGTGGACCTTGATGGCAATCTGATTGCCCATGGTGCCCGAGGGGACAAACAGGGCCGCCGGACGGTCCAAAACCTCCGCCGCACGCGCCTCCAGGCGGTTTACCGTCGGGTCTTCCCGGTAAACGTCGTCGCCGACCTCCGCGGCCGCCATCGCCCGCCGCATGGCCGGGGTGGGACGGGTCACGGTGTCACTACGCAAATCGATAGAGTTCATCCCGGTCCGCTCCTATCCTATCTCTGTCTCTTTCCTCCTGCCCTACCGGAAGAGAGTCCGCCCCTTCATCCAGTTTTTCGCTCAAGCTCACAAACTCCTGAAAAATTTCGTTCGAAATCAGCAATGCCCGATCCGTCAAACGCACCCGGCCTGCGACTCTTTCGATCATGCCCCAGGCCCGGAGCTTCCGAAACGTATCGGAAAAGACCGCGGAAGGATCCAATTCCATCCGATCGCGCAGGGAGGCAAGGGAAACCCCATCCCGCTGCCGCAAACCCAGGAACAGGGACTCCTCCAGGGCTTCCCTCGGTGTCAGTAAGCGGCATTCGGTACGCGGGGACACTCCCCGGCTCACCTTCTCGATATAGGATTCCGGCAAAGTTTCGTTCGCCCAACGGAATCCGGCATGAAAGGAATGGGCCCCCGCACCGAATCCCAGGTAGGGCCGGCATTGCCAGTACTTGAGGTTATGTCGTGATCGGAAGCCAGGCCGGGCGAAATTGGAGATTTCATAGTGCTCATAGCCGGCCCCCGTAATCCGCCGCTGGGCCTCCCAATAGGAATCCACCCATAACTCTTCGGCGGGCAGAGCCGCGGCGTGATAACGGGCCCCTCCTGCAAGAACTTCGCGGCCAAGTCGGCTTTGGGAGTCGATTTCAAACAGGTAGAGGGAGATATGCTCCGGGCCAAGGTCAAGCAATTCATCCAGGGTCCGTTTCCACGAATCGAGGGTATGATGAGGAAGCCCGATAATCAAATCCAAACTAAGATTCGTCATACCGGAACTGCGCGCCAGATCAAACGTCCTGCGGGTCTCCGCCACATCGTGGAGACGACCCAAGACCCGCAACCCCGCCGGATCAAAGGTCTGGGCGCCGATGCTGAGACGATTCACACCCCAGGCCGCGTACCGGCGCGTTTCCGCCTCGGAAGCCGATCCCGGCGTCATTTCCATGGTGATCTCGGGTTCCCGGTCCCAGCGAAACGAACGACGAAGCAGATCCAGAACCCGGCCCAAGCGCCGAGGCCCCAACAGAGACGGAGTTCCTCCACCGAAATAAAGGGTATCGACAGGAAGATCGCAGCTCGGAGGCGAGACCCTATGCTCTCGATCGAAAATTTCCCTTTGCTCAATTTCACGGCAAAGGGACCGCGTGTAAGGATCCAGGAGGGCGGAAGGAAAGACGCCCGAGCTGAAGTTGCAAAAACTACACTTGGACGCGCAAAAAGGAATTTGCAGATACAAACCCAGACTGTTCATCGCGGGTGTCTCGAAGAGTTCATGGGCAATCTAGGGTGCTGAAAAACACGGCCGCCTGTCATTCCGGGGGTTCCTCAGTCTCCAGGCTCGGGTTCGGTCAGTCGGAAACGATCTTGATTTTCAACTCCCGACGGCGCGGTCCATCAAACTCACAGAAAAAAATCCCCTGCCATCGGCCCAGGACGAGCCGACCGTCCTCAATCAGGAGTGTCTTGGACCCTCCAATCACGGAGGCCTTCAGATGGGAATCGCAATTGCCATCGTCGTGGTGGTAAGTGGATTCGCGAGGGGCCAACCTGGTCAGAAAGTTATCGAGGTCCTGGGTCAGGGCTGGGTCGTCATTCTCATTAATCAATATGGCAGCCGTAGTATGAACCACAAAAAGGTGACAAACTCCACTGCGAACCGCGGCATCATCAATCCATTTCTCCACCCGACAGGTAATATCCTTGAATTCAACCCGGGATCGGGTTTCCAATTGCAGCGTGTGCACACTCGTCAACCGATCTACCCCAATCTGTTTTTCATTTCCCATCCAAACCTCCCTACCGAATCCTCTTCTGCGTTTGGACGGTCTCGGAATGCTGTCCGGCCGTGCCAGGGTGCCAACTTCCCCTGCGTGTAGCACAGTCCCCTATATTTACAACAAAAGCCTCTTCGGCAAAAGTAAATTCCCCAGCCCACAGGTAACATAGGGCACTTGCGGATTTAATTCTTACCGCCGCGACCTGGGGTCTTGATGGTTAGCGGGCCGGTTGGACTCTCACGTCGTGGGGGACGGGTGCAAACGGTAACAGTTGATGGTCCGAGGAGTGGACCTGTATCCTCTCATAAATACGGTCGAGAAGCTCGTAACCGGCGTGGCCCAGGAAATAGATTCCGCTGATCTCGCGTTCCTGGAGGTTGCGGCGCGGGAAAAGGAATCGATTGAGAATCGCCGCATGCCGGCCGAGATTTTCCGACCGTTGCAGTGCCGAACGCGCCAGCTTGCCCTGAAGCCGATCCAACTGGTAGATCACCTTGTCCTTGGCGTGAGAGAGAGCCTCTACCAAGGTCGGGTCCAGGACTTCGATATCCTTGCGAAGACCTTCCAGAGTTTGCTCGACCGCCTGTTTCCGCTTCTCAAAATGCTCGCCCCACCCGGGAGTCAAGCCGCTGGCGGCGATACGGCTTGCCAAGTGCTTCTCCCCTCTCCAGACCTGTTCGATGTCCAGGCCGTATTTCTCCAACCATCGCCGGGAACGGTGGTCCACCAGGGTAAAAGCAGCACGAGGAAAGATGACCGGTTGGGAGCAGCCGAATTCGGTATAAAGAACCTGAGCTTGGCCCAAATAAGCAAGTTCGGAAGGCCCGGCCACATAAGCCACGGTGGGCAACAGGGAGTCTTGTACGATAGGGCGCAACAGCACGTTGGGAGAAAAATCCTCGGGCGCTCTCTCGATCCATCGGCGCAGGTCACCCTCTTCGAGCCGGCGGTCATGGTCAACAAAGAGTTCTCTGCCTTTCTGACGGACGGGGACACGATTCCCATCGATCAATGCGAACAAGAGAGTTGAATCGTCGTGAACCCTTACCTGGGCATGGTACCCGTCGTGGACCAGAGCGGCACCGCGCCTCTGCAATTGACCCCGCAGGTGGCCAGCCCGATCGTAGGCGCGCTGATAGACTCCAGCAGCCATTTGGGGGAAGGCTTGGTCGAGCGGATCGACGAAAACTACCCCCCATCGGCCAAACAGCCGGGCCATGAATCGACAAAATGCCCTGCCCCAACCTTCTCCCGGCTGATAGCAGTCTTCGAGGTCTTCTAAGACCCGATCCCTAGCCGGCCCCTCGGGCAAAAGCTCTCCGATACGAACCAGGGCATCCTTGATGTCAGGCGAAATTCGGACCCGGCCTACCGGGCAGCGGGGAGCAGGGCGGTCGGCCGCCAGTGTAATCCCAACCGGCTCACCTTTTTTATCCAGTAGGTGGCAAGAGTTAACCTCTTCCAGGTCATGGTCTTGGGTCGCAGCCCAGAAGACCGGAACAGAAGGAATTCCCCGCTCGCTGAGATAATGAGCTAAACGGATGGTAGTCAGCGCCTTGTAGAGCGAAAAGGCAGGGCCGGAGAACAGCCCCACCTGCTGGCCCGTTACAACGGCGAAGGTGCCTTTCCTGGACAGCCGACGGATGTTGGAAAACGTTGCATCGCCGGCTCCGAACTCCCGATTTTGCCGCTCAAGAATTTCGCCAAGCTCACGACCTCGCTTGTCAATGAAAGGAAGGTGGTCAGCCACGGCGCGGTAGGACTCCCATTCAAACGGGTGATGCGCATAGGAAGAGGAAACTTTCTTGAAATTGTAGAGATAGTCAACAAAAAGGCGGCTGGCATGGGGAATCTTTGCATAGGAAATGCCCCGAAACTCCATTGAACCCTACTTCATCCCCGAGCTTGAGGTCCTCATCCAAGGATCAAGAAAGCAAACGAGGCGATTAAAATAGAAACGGATGAACTCAGTTCTCCAACTTACCCTGCGTGCCTACACCGTATCATTCCCTCTCCAGGAGATGCAATACGAACGCCTGAAGGTCGAGTCAAATCCACCCCGGCAGAATCCACCTCCAAGGCAAAGGGAGCTGTCTTGGTGCAGGAAGAGGCCTTATGTTAGCATGCTCCGCGAGGAGGAAGGTCGGCAGCCAGCGGATGTCCCATGTTCCTGGAATCGGCAGGTTGTGATGGAACCCGATGTATCAATTCCCAATCGGTCGCTCGTCACGAGCCGATGAGCCCATCCTGAAAACTAAAGCATTAGATTAAATGAATATTGTTACTTCATACATATTTAAAGAGATAGCCAGGCACTCTATTTTGGGGTTGCTTATTTTCAGTTTCGTCCTTTATGTACCCCATATCAATCGCTTACTGGAACTGGTTGCCCGTCGAAATCTTTCCGTAACTACCCTGCTCGAATTATTCCTGCTTCCGCTCCCGAATATTTTTATCATCACCATCCCCATGGCGGTCTTGGTGGGCATTTTGATCGGTCTGAGCCGAATGGCTTCGGACGGCGAAATCGTCGCTCTGCGTGCTTCCGGGGTGAGCTCGGGACGCATCGTAATGCCTGCCCTGCTTTATGCGGCTTTAGGTTGGATTCTGGCATCCTCAACCAGCTTATACTGGGCTCCCCGAGCCGGCCAGGAACTGAGCCGGCTCAAGCGGGAACTCCAGACCCAGCATGCTCCCTATGAACTCCCGGCCCGAGTGTTCATTGAACATATACCCAATTTCCTCCTGTTTACGCGGGACACGAAAGGTACATCGCCCAGTTGGCATCAAGTGTTCATTGCCGACACGTCTTTGCCGGGAAACCTGAAAACCACGACTGCGGAAACAGGCCATATCTATCAAGACCCTGACTCCAAACGAGTTATAATCCACTTGGCCCGCGGGAACACCCATCACTTGGATCCCGCCGAAGCGAGTCTCTACTCCATTGTTACGTTCAACCAAACCGATTTACCCTTGCAGATGGGTTCCTCTGCGCCGAAAGATCCCGAACAGATTCAATACCCCAATCTTGGCTTGGGCAAGCTGGTAAGGGCACTCAAAGACCCCGAGCACCAACGAGGAGCGTCGGTGCAGCTCCATTACCGCGTCGCGATTCCCGTGGCTTCTTTGGTTTTGGCACTTTTGGGCATTCCTTTGGGATTGAAGAGCCGAAAGGGCGGCAAAGCCATTGGCTTTATGTTCACCATCCTGCTGGTCCTGGTTTATTACGTGATGGCAGCATCGGGACTCAGTCTGTCCAAGCAAGGAAACCTCCCCCCCTGGTTGGGACTGTGGTTCGGAAATGCCGCTTTCGCCTTGGCAGGATTTTTTTGGCTGTGGCGGATGAACCGAGCTTCCCGGGGGCGGACGTCTCTTTCCGGTCTCAGAGATTGGCTTACCCGGCTCGTAGGGCGATGGAGTATCTTCAAAAAGACTCAGGCCCGCACTCGCGCGGGAAAGTCCCCTCGACGGCGCTACTTACAAATCTTGGACGGCTACATTCTACGCAGCTTCTTTACCTATTTGGGTCTGGTGGTGCTGGCTCTCATAGGCCTCTCTGTGGTGTTTGATTTTTACCAACTCTTCGGCCACATCCTGAAGAATCAAGCCGGTGTGGGCACCGTCCTGGACTATTACCGGTACCTGGTCCCGCAGGTGCTTTATTTCCCGGTTCTACCTCTGGCTATTCTGGTAGCTGTGTTGATCTCGTTCAGCCTGCTGACAAAAAGCAATCAGATCACCGCCGTCAAAGCTTCCGGGGTCAGCTTGTACCGAATCAGCATTCCCATTTTCATCGTGGCGGGGGTCTTCAGCGGCGGATTGTTCCTCCTCGAAGAGAACTACCTCCCCGAAATCAATCAACGGCAGGACGCCCTTCGCGATCAAATCAAAGGCAGACCCCCTCGCACTTATACCCAGCCGGACCGGCACTGGATCTTCGGCGAGGAATCACGCATCTTTAACTACCGCTACTTCGATTCCCCCCGGAACCTCTTCGTCCAACTCTCCGTGTTCGAACTGGACCCGGAAACCTTCCAAATCCGCCGCAGAATCTATGCCGAGCGGGCGCACTGGGAGGACTCGCTAACCGGATGGGTATTGGAAAACGGGTGGGTCCGCGATATCGCAGACGACCGGGTAACGCAGTATAGAACGTTCAAGGTCGATACTTTTTCCCACCTCACGGAAAAACCCGATTATTTCAAGAAAGAAGTTAAACCTCACGAGCAAATGAACGCCATCGAACTCAGGCGGTACTTGCAAGAACTCCAACAAAGCGGGCTTGATGTTGCGAGGCTCTCCGTTCAACTTCACAAGAAATTCAGCTATCCGCTGATGGCCTGTGTGGTCGCGTTCATCGGTATCCCCTTTTCATTCACCGTAGGAAAGCGAGGTGCCCTTTCAGGCTTGGTTATGAGCCTAAGCATCGCCATGGCCTACTGGGTTACCACGAGCTTCTTCGAAGCCCTGGGAGCACTGGGCCAATTGCCGCCGGTTATCGCCGCTTGGGCTTCTCCGGTTATCTTCGGGCTCGGAGGCGTTTATCTGTTGTTAAGGGTCAAGACGTAAAACTTGCAGTTATTTGGATATTACCGGCCGGTTTTATAATGAGAACTTGTTATTCAGGCAACCTACCTGACTTGAAAAATAAGTTATTTATTTTTCATATAGATAATTCATATAATCTGAATCATGACATTATATATTGATTCCGTCTGACTGACTTAAATTGAATCGGTTGAGGGAGAGTTTCCCTTCTTCGCTTTAAGGGAAGCCTGGGCAGCGGCCAAGCGAGCAATCGGGACCCGATACGCCGAACAACTCACATAGTCCAACCCTTCCTCTGCACAAAACTCAATTGAGGACGGGTCGCCTCCGTGTTCCCCGCAAATTCCAATTTTCAGATCACCCCGGGCTTGACGCCCCGCGCGCGTTCCTTCCCGAATCAACCGCCCAACCCGAGCTCGGTCCAGCACCTGGAAAGGATCAGCCGGCCAAATCTTCTTACTCTGATAAACATCAATGATCCTGGCGCAATCATCCCGGGAAAGCCCGAACGTGGTCTGGGTCAAGTCATTCGTCCCATAGCTGAAAAACTGGGCTTCCTGGGCGATTTCGCCGGCACTCAGCGCCGCTGCCGGCAATTCCACCATGGTACCTACCACGTACTCCACCCGCATTTTCTTCCGGGAAAAGACCTCTTCCGCCACCCGGTCAACAATCTCCTTTTGGAGTCGCAATTCACGGACGTCACCGGCCAACGGGATCATCACCTCCGGCTTAGCCACAATGCCCTGCGCCTTGCAAGCACAAGCCGCCTCAAAAATGGCCCGGGACTGCATTTCGGTAATTTCCGGATACATGATCCCTAATCGACACCCCCGCATGCCCAGCATAGGATTCAATTCGTGCAACCCTTCGACAACTTCAAAGAGGCGCTTGGTTTCCGCGAGCTTCTTTCCCTTTTTGCCTTTCCATTCCATCTCTTTTAATTCCACCATAAGCTGCTCCCGTTTCGGGAGGAACTCGTGCAGAGGGGGGTCCAACAACCGAATCGTAACCGGCAAGCCCTCCATCGCCCGGAAGAGTCCCCCAAAATCCTTCCGCTGCATGGGAAGCAGTTTCTTCAGAGCCCCACGTCGGGCACGAGCATAAGCAGCAGCTTGCTTTTCGGTAGGAGCATCCTTGCAAGCCATGATCATCTCTTGCATATGAGGAAGTCGAGCCGGGCTGAAGAACATGTGCTCTGAGCGGCAAAGCCCGATTCCCTCCGCACCGAAGCGCCGCGCGATCTGCGCATCGCGGGGGTTATCCGCATTGGCGCGAACTTTCAGGACCCGAAACTCGTCGGCCCAACTCATAAACTTGGCAAAATCTCTCCGGTCGGGATCGGCTTGTTTCACTTTGGCCTTTCCTTGGAAGACTCTGCCGGTGGAGCCATCCAAAGATATCCAATCTCCCCTCTTGAGGAGATGCCGGCCGATGCGCACGATCTTCTTCTTTGCGTCGATTTCGGCGTCGCCGCACCCGGTCACGCAACACTTCCCCATACCTCGGGTCACCACGGCGGCATGCGAAGTCATGCCACCTCGCGAGGTCAAAATGCCTACCGCCACCTCCATCCCGTGGATGTCATCGGGAACCGTCTCGGCTCGGACAAGTATCACAGGCTCATCCTTTCCCAGGCGAACCGCCTCATCCGCGGTAAACACAATCCGGCCAACCGCCGCTCCCGGTGAGGCGGGTAATCCTTTCGCCATCTGAGTAAGAGGTTCGGATGGATCGAGTACCGGATGGAGGAGCTGTTTGAGTTGCTCGGGAGCTACTCGTAAAACAGCCTCTTCGCGGGTAATCAATCCTTCCTCAGCCAGATCCACAGCAATCTTCACCGCCGCCGGCCCGGTACGCTTCCCATTACGGGTTTGGAGCATGTAGAGGTTGCCCTCTTGGATGGTGAACTCCAAGTCCTGTACGTCCCGGTAGTGCCGCTCCAGTTGATCGGTAATCTTACGAAGCTGTTGGTAAACCGAGGGCAGAACCTTCTGGAGCTCCGTGATTGGCACGGGGGTTCGAATCCCCGCCACTACATCCTCGCCCTGGGCATTCATCAAGAACTCGCCATACAACTGCTTGGCGCCGGTAGCCGGATTCCTCGTGAAACTTACCCCCGTACCGGAGCTATCGCCCATATTGCCGAACACCATGGCCTGAACGTTAACGGCCGTGCCCAAATCATCGGGGATCTTATTGAGACGCCGGTAGGTGATCGCCCGCGGGTTGAACCAGGAGCGGAATACCGCCTCCCAGGCCATCTTGAGCTGCCGGCTCGGGTCCTGGGGGAAATCCGTCTGCCTTCTCTTTTGAATCAACCGTTTATAGCTATCCATAATCTGCTGCAAGTCCGCGGGGCTAAGCTCTGCATCCAGCTTGAGCTGCCTCTTCTTTTTGCGAGCCTCAAAGATACGATCAAATTGCTGCTTGGGGATTTCCAGGACCACATCCCCGAACATCTGGATAAAACGACGGTAACAGTCGTAAGCAAACCGTGGATTGCCGGTCTTCCGGGCCAATACCTCCACCGTCTTGTCATTCAAACCGAGATTCAGAATCGTATCCATCATGCCCGGCATGGAAAACTCGGCGCCGGACCGGACCGAAACCAGCAAGGGAATCTCCTGCGAGCCAAACTTTTGGCCGAGCAGAGCCTGAAGCCTTTCCAAAGCCTGGCCGGCTTCCTGTTCCACCTCGGCGGGTATGCGGTTTCCGTTCTGAAAATAGAGCCTACAGGCCGTCGTCGCGACGGTAAACCCAGGGGGAACCGGTAGCCCGGCATTCGTCATCTCGGCCAGGCCCGCGCCCTTCCCTCCCAACAAAGCTTTCATTCCCCCGTGGCCTTCCGCCTTGCCACCACCAAAAAAATAGACATGCTTTTCCATTTAGGTCCCTCATCAGGCATAAATTCGCCCGACAGATTCGAGAAATCGTAAGATGTCGACGCGCCGACATTCTTCTGTTCAATACACACAACAAGGGCAGAAGCCCATCTTTCAACTCTGAGCCAAGCCCCGTTCAGGCCGCCCTCGTCAGCAAAACGCAAGACCCTCTAGGCAGAGGTGATGACAACCTCCGAAAATCGGGCTACGGTGGAAAAAAGACCGTCCAACTCCGCCAATAACCGCAGCCGATTTTGCCTGACTTCTCGAAGCTCCGCCATAATCAATACATGGTCAAAGAATTTGTCCACCCGCGGCCGTAACTCGGCCGTACGTTCCAGAGCGGCTTGAAATTCCCCTGCCCTGACCCGCTCGCGTACCCCGTGGTGAACCTCCTGGAATTCGGCATAGAGTTCTTGCTCGGGCCCTGGCTCTAACAACGCCGGATCCACCTGGCCGAGGGTCCAATCAGATTCTTTCGCCGACTTGGAAAGGATATTTGCAATGCGCTTTGCAGCCATTGACAAGGGCACGAAGTAGTCGCTGGCCCGAATGGCCTCCAGGGCGCGGGCCCGTCGAAAAATCTCCACCGGCTCGGTCGCGCCACTCGCAACCACAGCATTCACTGTATCGTAACGAATCCCGTAGAATTGCTCCAGTAAGAACCGGGTGCGTTCTTCGAAGAACCTTAAAAGGGAAGCGAGGAGCTCATCCGCCTGTTTTTTCGGAGGTATGGATAGATTATTTATATGATAATAAACTTTTTCTTTTAAGTTAATTGTTATTGATTTCTCAACTAATAGTTTAATTATTCCGTTACCCTGACGCCGAAGCGCGAACGGATCGCTCGAGCCGCTGGGCTCCAGGCCAACGGCAAAGCCGGAAAGCACATTATCCAACTTATCCACCAGGGAAAGCGCCACTCCCAGAAAAGACCGCGGCAATGGACCTTCAGCCGTCACCGGCAGGTAATGATCATAAATGGCATCTCCCACCTCGCGAGGCTCTCCCTGTGCCGCCGCGTAAAGCCCTCCCATAATTCCTTGCAGCGAAGGAAACTCTTTGACCATTTCTGTGGTTAGGTCACACTTGGACAGTTCCAGGGCCCTCAGCAGATTTTCCGTCCCTTCTCCAGTTCCCTGCCCGGTCAAGTCTTCGCACAGCCGCCTGCCCAGGGCCTTCATCCGTTCGATCTTATCCCGGTAACTACCCAGATCGGATTGGAACGTGACGTTCCCCAGTCGATCCAATCTCGATTCGAAGCGAATCTTCTGATCCGTTTCCCAGAAAAATCGGGCGTCACGAAACCGGGCTTCCAAGACTCGCTCGTGGCCTTGACGGATCAGACCTTTGGCATCCTGGGTATTGTCCAGGACAGCTATGAAGAACGGCTCCAACCGGCCATCCTGATCCTGTACCGCAATGTAGTTTTGGTGCTGCTCCATCACCGTGATCAAGCACTCTCGCGGTAAGGCAAGAAAGCCCCGGTCGAATCGCCCCAGAATGGGTTGGGGGAACTCTATAGAACTAATGATCCAAGAATTTAATCCTATGTTTTCTATCTTCTTAAGATTATATTTCTCAAGTAATACATAAATTTTTTCTTCCAGGGCTTTACGGCGATCTTCGGTCGAGATCATCACCCCATGCTTCCGGAGTATTCGATCGTACTGGCGAAAGCTCCTAACCCGGATCGGCTTCCCATCTGCCTTGCGGTTTCCGTGGGTAAAATCCGCAGCCTTCACCGCGGCGAATTCCATTGCAACAACTTCTGCTCCCTTCCCTTCCCCCAGGAGCGCCAGGATCCATCGAACCGGCCGCACAAATCTCGGCCCCGACTTTTTCAACCAGTACATGGTGGAAGGAAACCCAAAGCCCTGGATAACCCGCTCCAGAAGTTCGGGCAGGATTTCCAATGCAGGTTTTCCTCTCCGTACTTTTCGTACCGCCACGTAATCTCCCCGTTCCCCTCTCTGAACTCGTACCAGCGATTGGACATTCACCCCTAATTTTCTGGCAAAGCCCTCCGCCGCCGGGGTGGGATGGCCTTTGGCATCAAAAGCAACTCGAACCGAAGGACCTTGGATTTCTTCCGACTGATCGGCCTGCTGCATCAAAAGATTGGGGATATGAGCTACCAAACGTCTTGGCGTACAGAAGGTGCGGACTTTCAACCCCTCTTCGGGTGCCAACCTGGCTTCCGGGAACTTGCTCCGTAGAAGGCTCCCCAGTTGCTCCCTTGCATCCTCGAGCATTCGGGCGGGTATCTCTTCGCAGCCGATCTCGAAGAGCAAAGGAGATATATTACTTGTTTTCATAGGCTTGTGGATTATTACCCCACGAGTTCTGGTCAAGAAAGTGGGATGCGACCCCGCAGGCCAGTTTCCTGATTCGACCTATCAATGCCACCCGTTCGGTGACACTGATAGCACCCCTGGCGTCGAGGATATTAAACAGATGCGAGCACTTCAAGCAGAGATCAAAAGCCTTCCGAATGGGAAACCGCTTCCTTTCCGCGTCCTCATCTACCTTTTTGTAGCACGCCAGAAGCCGGGAAGCTTCCCTTTCATTCAAGTCGAACTCATTAAAAAGCGTGGTGACATCAGCCAATTCAAAATCATAAACGGAAAACTGCAATTCCTCATCGCGGCGTAATTCTCCGTACTTCATCCGATCATTCCATCGAATATCAAAAACATTGGCGGCATCCTGTAAAAATGCGGCGATACGTTCTAACCCATAAGTCAGCTCCACGGAGATCGGTTCCAGATCCACTCCCCCACATTGTTGAAAATAGGTAAATTGCGTGATTTCCAGCCCGTCCAGCACGACCTGCCAGCCCACACCCCAAGCCCCTAAAGTCGGCGACTCCCAATTATCCTCTTCAAAGCGGACGTCGTGCTCTTGTAGTCCTATATGCAGCTCTGCAAGGCTTTCGAGATACAGGTCTTGAATCTCGGGCGGCGGCGGCTTCAAAATTACCTGGAACTGCAGATGCTTCAGCAAGCGATTGGGGTTTTCCCCATAGCGACCGTCGGCAGGACGACGGGATGGCTGCACATAGGCAACGCGATAAGGCTCAGGCCCCAAAGTGCGGAGAAACGTCTCCGGACACATCGTGCCTGCGCCCACCTCCACATCGTAGGGCAACATCAACACGCAGCCTTGTTGGGCCCAGAATTCACTCAATCGGAGAACGACATCCTGCAGATTCAGTCCTGGTTCGCGACGGAGCGATTTTACTCTCCCGGCTCGCTTCCTGGATACGCCCACCGCCCCTTGCGCGTTTAGCCGCATAACACCTCGTCCAAAAGATTCTTGGTGACCAGCTTCCTTTCGATATAACCTTCGATTTGCCCGTCCAGAAACTGCCGCAATCCTCTGGCCTGATCCGGCCCTGAAATGGAGGTCAACCAACGATCCAGAGGCAGATCTCGAGCTTGGGCGCACAGCCCACGAGCCGTTGATGTCAAATCCCGGCCCTGTTTCTCTCGGCAGCTACTACACCTCAACCCCTCCCAATCTTCACAATAATAGCCATTCTGCTCTCCAAAGGAACGGCTGCATAGGCTACATCTTTCCAGGTCCACCAGCAATCCACCTAACCGGAGCATCCAGTAATCAAAGTACACCAACATCGCATCCAGATTCCCCGATCGCTTCAACGACCGCAAGACATGAAGGATCAAACGAAACACTCTGTCATTGGATTCTCGTTCCGGCAAAAATCTTTCACAAACCTCCGCCACATATTGCGCCGCAAGATGCACCCGGTATTCTTTCTGCATTTCTGCGAACGATTCCACGATTTCCGTGGAATTCAAGCGAAACAAGTCCCGATTCTCCCGCTCATAGAACCAAATCCGCAGATAAGTGAGCGGCTCAAGAGAACTCCCAAAGCGACTGCGGCGTCCCCGCGCTCCAGCCGCACTAACCCGCACCCGTCCAGATTGCCTGGTCAAAACCGACACAACTCTGTCGGCCTCACCTATGTTAAAAACCCGCAAAACAATCCCTTCTGTTTCAATGAGAGGCATTCGATGTCCATGTCGACGCGTCGACAACTCATGCTTTGGGGCCGTCCCAGCTAGGGAGGCCGGGTGGCGATGAACGCCGATAAGCCCGGCCGTGGCCCTGGCCATCGTCCCGGCAGCGAAGCACTCGGTCAGAGGATCTTGTGTTCTGTGCCGATCTGCCAGGACACCCCAATTCTTATTATCACAATCCACCCTATCCCCAAAGCCCTTATCCTCGCCCACGGGGCAGGAATCTCCCCCTGGCTAACCATTCAGCGCACCACTCCGAATCTCCCACCCTCGCCTGATGGCGATGAAACCCCGTCGGCTCGGATTTATATTATGTTAACCATAAAATCCTACCTATAACATTATCAGACGTACTCCCGTCGCCGTTACCCTACTTCCCTTTTTCCTGTAGATTTTCCTGCAAGAGGGTCGGTGCGGAGAGATCAATTGTCCCAGGCAGTTGCCCAGGTGGATGTTGTCGGTCTAGGTGAAAACGCCGTGGATACGCTCGTTCAGGTAGAACGCTACCCTGCCCGAGGTGATAAGAGCCCTCTGCTCTCGTCGTCGCGCCGGCCGGGAGGCCAGATTGTATCGGCCCTCGTCGCCTGCCGCCGGCTGGGATTGACCGCCCGGTATTTCGGCAAGGTCGGGCACGACGACGATGGGCAGACCCAACTGGAAAGCCTCCGCGACGAGGGCATCGATACGGATTACTGCTCCAAGGTCTCCGGCGGTACGACGCGGACATCCATCATCATCGTGGACCGAGTGTCCGGCGAACGGACCATCCTTTGGAACCACAGTTCGCGCCTGCAGGTAAGCACCGAAGAGCTTCGACGTGACGTAATTTGCAGCGGGCAGGTCCTTCTTCTGGATGAGCAAGACCTACCGGCTTCCATCCAAGCGGCTCGCTGGGCCCGGGAAGCCAAGATTCCCGTGGTGGCTGACCTTGAAACGGTAAAACCGGGCATTGAGAACCTGCTGCCGCACTTGACCCATTTAATCGCCGCCAAGACATTTCCCTCTGAATTGACAGGTTTGGACAAGCCCCGGGCTTCCCTGGCCCGAATCCACGAAGCTTTCCGAATCCCCGTTGTCGGAATGACGCTGGGCTGCGATGGTGCATTATTTCTGGATGGGAAGGATTATCATTACTCGCCGGGATTCCAAGTGGAAGCTGTCGATACAACCGGAGCTGGAGACGTCTTTCATGGAGCCTTCATTTATGGGTTTCTCCAAAAATGGCCCTGGGATCGAGTGCTGCACTTTTCCAATGCCCTCGCCTCCCTGAACTGCACGGCGTTGGGCGCTCGGGGCTACATCAGCACCCAGGAACGCGCCGACCAATTGATGACCCAATGAGAAAGGAATGTGAACGAAATTTACCACACCTAAGCCGATAGCTCCCGCGAGAAGGGTTCCTCGATACCCTCACCGAAAAAAGATGACGAAACACTTTTGACGATCCGCGTGTAGAATGCCTTCGCCATGCTCCCTATCCCTCTGAAGGACAATGTTCGGCGCGACACCCGGGCCGTCATCACCCCTCTTTTCATCGTGCTGAATGCTCTCTTGTTCCTCTTTGAGTTATCGCTAGGAGACCGCCTGGAACCCTTTATTTTTGAATTCAGCATCATTCCGGTCCGCTACACAAGACCTGAAGGGCTGCTCCGGCACGGGCTGGACGGGCTGGTTGTTCCCCTCCTGGTCTCCATGTTTCTTCACGCGGGCTGGGGACACCTGCTGGGCAACATGCTCTTTCTTTGGGTCTTCGGCAGAAGCATTGAAGACCGCCTCGGGCACGGGAGATTCCTGGTCTTTTATCTGGCTTGTGGAGTGGGGGCGGGGCTGACCCACATTCTGCTCAATCCGGTCTCTCCGGTCCCGACGGTGGGTGCCAGTGGGGCGATCGCCGGCGTCTTGGGAGCTTATTTCCTGCGTTATCCGGGAGCCCGCATCACCACCTTGATTCCCCTATTTTTCCTGTTCGTGTCCCTCGAACTTCCCGCCTTTTTAATTCTCGGCTATTGGTTCCTGATCCAGTTCGCATCCGGCTGGCAGGGTCTGATGATCGCATCGAATGCCGGAGGGGGAGTCGCTTGGTGGGCCCATGTGGGAGGATTTGTGGTGGGATTCCTGCTCTCGGCCGCTCTTCGGAAAAGGCCACGGCGGCGAGCCAGGATGAAGTAGGAACCGACCAGACCCAGCCTCCGCGATAGCGCGAATTCAGAACGACCGAGGGAGAAGGTCGCACCAATATCCAGTTACTGCCGATTCTTCTGCTTTCCGGAAGCCTTGCCCTCGGAACCGGACGGTTTGTCTTTTTGCGGCCTCGGCGAGACTTGGTCCGCAAGATCACGCGCTGCATCGACGAGTACAATCGCACCGCCAAACCATTCCGCTGGACCTGCGAGCTCCTTGTCAAACGACAAGAAACTATGGTTACGTCGCTCTACGGGAAAGACTCCTTCCGCACAGTGAGCTTTTCGATGCGATCCGCCCGCACGTTATATCCCAGGCCCGGACCATCGGGCACCGCGACCGTTCCCCGCGAAGTTACGGTTACCTCCGGCTCTATGATCTCCTGGTTCCAATACCGCCGGCTGGCCGAAACGTCCCCGGGCAGAAGGAAATTCGGAAGGGTGGAGAGGGCGACGTTGTGAGCCCGGCCGATGCCGCTCTCCAGCATCCCTCCGCACCAGACCGGGACCCCATGCTCCCGGCAGAGGTCATGGATTTTCCGAGCCTCCTCATATCCACCCACACGGCCCAGCTTTATATTGATGATCTTGCAGGCCCCCGCCTCGATGGCCTTTCTCGCCTTATCCGCGCTCGTAATGGATTCATCCAGGCAGACCGGAGTCGAAAGCTCTTTTTGTAGCCGAGCGTGGTCCAGCAGGTCGTCCCAGGCGAGCGGCTGTTCCAGCATCATCAGGTGGAAATGGTCCAACATCTTCAGCCGAGGCAAATCCCGCAGCGAATAGGCCGCATTGGCATCCGCCATCAACCGGATGCGAGGAAAACGATTTCGTATGGCGCCCAGAGCCTCAATATCCCATCCGGGCTTGATCTTTACCTTGATGCGCTGGTAGCCGGCTTCCAACTCCCTTTCCACCCGGCCGAGAAGCACCGCGATGGTGGCCTCAATCCCCAAGGAGACTCCGCTCGGAATCTCCTCCCGCTCGCCTCCTATCAGCCGCGCCAAAGACACCTTCCCCTTCCGGGCCTCGATGTCCCAGAGCGCGCATTCAAGGGCGGCTTTTGCCATATTATGGCCTCGGACCGGCTGGAAAGAGGCAGCCACCGCGGGCGGTCCCTCCCAGGCGCGTCCCAGAACCTTCGGGACCAAGAAATCCCTGAGCACATGCCAAGCGGTGCCGGTCGTCTCGTGGCTGTAGAAAGGTCCTTCTCCGGCCGTCACTTCGCCCCAGCCGGTAACCCCATCGGCTTTCACGGCCACCAAAAGAACTCTTCGCAGGGTGGTTCGCCCAAAGCTGGTCTCAAAGGGGTGGACCAAGGGCATCTGAATTTCGCGTAATTCCACTCGATCAATCTTCATAATGCTCCAGCCGGTACGTCGCGGTTTTTGCCCCCATGCGAACCCCTGTAGCCACCAACCCTCGGGCAAACTGACGCAGAAATTCCTGACGGGCCTGTTTCTGAAGCACTCGAGCGCGCTGCGGGTCACGCTTTGACAACCGCCAAACGTCCATGGGCAACTCGATTTCAGCCCCAGCGGCCCCTACCGTCCGATCGGGAATTTTGAGGGGAAGACCTTGCAGGACCCCTCTGACCCGCTCGGAGCGAAGCCGCCATTCCACTTCCAGCCGGTCGGTGGCCAGGCCGGCTCGGACATTGACGGAAAGCCGGCCATAGTGATCGGGAATGTAGCGGCAAGCGACGGCCCCCAGGCGTTCCAGATTAAAGAAAGCGTTTTTGATCTGGAGGGGATCAAACGTCCATCGAATCCGGTCGATGCCGGCTTGGAGCGCGAGCCGGCGCTGCTCACATTTCAACGCCCGCCCCAGACCGCGGTTCCGATGAGCGCGAGAGACCCCCAGGGAAAGCGAGTAATCATAGCAGCCTTGATCGTCCCGGGCGGGAAGCCATATCAGAAATCCTGCCAAGCGGTCCTTCCGGTCAAACGCCCCCAGGACTCCGCCTCCGATCTTGTTGGCGACCACGAAAATTCGCTCGGGGTAGAGTTCCCGGTCCTCGAGGCCCCAGATTCGCTTCTGAAGCCTGGCACAATCCAACAGCTCCTTCCGGGTTTGACAGCGCCTGAAGGTGTAGGCTAGGTTCTCTCGCCCGCTTTGACTTGATTCCACAACCTGTCTAGCTCCTCGAACGAACAATCCGAAACTTGTTTCCCCCGCCGGGCCACCTCCGCCTCAAGATTCTGAAACCGGCGTTTGAATTTCTGATTGGCGCACCGCAGGGCACTTTCAGATGCAAAGCCCAGACGGCGCGCCAAATTGGCCACGGCAAAAAGCAGGTCACCCACCTCTTCTTCCATCCGGCTCGGCGAGAAGGACCCCATGCGGTCCGAGACTTCCTGACTCGACCTATCCCTTTCGGAATGAAGGGCTTGTTGCGCCGACGGTCCCTGTCCGGTGCGGGATATTTCCTGCCGAACCTCCTGAAGTTCCTCGCCGATTTTCGCCAGAAGGTCCTCGACCCGCCGCTCATCAAAACCCACTTGGGCGGCCCGGACGCCTAACTTGTGGGTTGCAAGCGTAGCAGGAAGGCTGGGAGAAATTCCATCCAGGAGGGATCGGGTCTGACCCCTGTCGGCCTTCTTCTCTCTTGCTTTGGCCGCAAGCCAGCTTCGGAGAGCCTCCTCAGGGGAGCTGGCTTTCACGTCCCCGAACACATGCGGGTGTCGCCGCACGAGCTTTTGATGGACCTCGTCGATAATATCCCCCAGGTCGAAGCGGCCCTCTTCCTGCGCCATCTGAGCATAGAAGACAACTTGAAAAAGTACGTCTCCCAACTCCTCCCGCATCTGGTCGAAATCCCGTGCCTGGACGGCATCCACAACTTCGTAGGCTTCTTCCAGCAGGAGCCCCTTAACCGAGTCGTAGTTCTGTTGTCGGTCCCAAGGACACCCTTCCGGCCCACGCAAAAAAGCTGCCAGGGCGGCCAGTCTGTCCAGCTTCGCATCGGACATGGTTGCTAACTTCGACCTCTCGACTGCACACTTTGACCCGGACTCCCTTCCCGGTGGGAGGGGCATCGGAAGAACCCTTATGGCATCTTCGACCCTGGAACTCTATCAGCCGGCCGGAAAGTTTGACAATTGGAATTTATGAAATCCTTCCTGCCGGACGAGGAAGTCCCATCTCTCATTCCTTATTTCCGCTACGCCTGGAGATTGCCGGGCGAAGAGAAAACTGATAAACTCAATTCTTTGGATCAACCCATTTCCACTCCAGGTGCCCTCCACTTCCCGCTCACGCTTGAAGAGCCGGCGGGAAGATTCGAGGCCTGGGAAATTGGATGATGAGCCAAGAAGACCCCAAGTCGCCAGAATTCAAGGTGGTGGACAAGCGCGGCTTCCACGTTGACGGCACGCCGCGAGAATCCGATGCACCTGCGCCGGCTGCTGAAGAGCCGGGGGCGGATTTCCAACCGACGCCGGAAGTCCCCGATATCGGCGAAGAGGCGCCCCCGTTCGAGCCGGCGAGCTTCGAGACTCTGGTTGTTTCGCTCAGCACGACCGCGATGTTCCAACTCGACCTCCTCACAAACCGCGAAGGCAAAAAGATTCCGAGTGACCTCCCGAATGCCCGTCGAACCATCGATATGCTGGCTCTCCTAAAAGAAAAGACGCGCGGGAACCTGACCGAGCCGGAGTCGAAACTACTCTCTGACGTTCTCTATGAACTGCAAATGAACTACGTGGCAGCAGCGGGGCAACCCTCCGTAGATCAGGGGGGACGGTAAGAACTTTCCAACCGGGTTGATTCTCTTTCGTGACGCTGACCTTTCTCGGAACCGGAACCTCCACAGGAATACCTACCATCGGTTGTGCCTGCGCGGTCTGTCATTCCTCCGACCCCAAAGACAAGCGCACCCGTCCCTCGGTTCTCCTGCGTTACGACAACCACGTCGTGCTGATCGACGCCACGCCGGATTTCCGGTGGCAGGCTCTGCGGGAAAACCTCGACCGGGTGGACGCCGTACTCTTTACGCATAAACACGCCGACCATATCCTCGGACTGGACGATCTGCGGGTCTTCAACTTTCGCCAGCAGGCCCCCATCCCGATTTACGCCAGTCCAGACACACTCGCAGCGATTCAACGCACCTTCCAATACATCTTCGACGGCACCCCCTACGTGGGGAGCATTCCGCAATTGATTCCCCATGAGATTACGGGACCGGTGGAGCTTTTCGGCCGCGAATTCCGCCCCATCCCGGTAAGACACGGTGAGTTGGAGGTGCTGGGATTCAGGTTCGGCAAGGCCGCCTATGTGACGGATTTTAATGAGATTCCCGCCGCATCCAAGAACCAACTGCGCCATCTGGATTTCTTGACTCTGGATGCCTTGCGCCGCAAGCCGCATCCGACTCATTCTTCACTGGGGGAATCCTTGGCTTTGGTCAAGGAGCTGCAACCGCGCCAAGCCTACTTCACCCATGTCTGCCACGATCTTCCGCACGAACAGACCAATGCAGCCATGCCGGACAACGCGCGTCTGGCCTACGATGGGTTGAAAATCGAGATCGAATGATGCAGGTCGTAAAAAATCTGGAAGAACTCGGGTCCGCCAGACGCCCTGCGGTTCTCACGATCGGCAATTTCGACGGGGTGCACCGCGCCCACCGTCGCTTATTGGAAAAGCTCGTCCGGCGTGCCCGCCAACTCAATGCCGTCTCAACGGTCCTCACCTTCGACCCTCATCCCGCAAAGGTTCTGGCTCCCGGGAGAGTGCCCCTCTTGATTTCTCCCTTAAAAGAAAAGATTCGTTTGATGGAGGAGTTGGGCCTTCAGCGTCTGGTGGTTCTACCCTTCACGCGGGAACTGGCCCAGGTCTCCGCCTGGGCGTTTGTGCAAGACGTGGTGGTCAAGCAGCTCCAAACCCGTGAGGTCCACGTCGGGCCGAACTTCCGCTTCGGCCACCGGCAGGAAGGGGACACAAAAGTGTTGGCGCAGTGGGCGGGGCGGTTGGGTTTTCGGGTTGAGATGATTCCGATGCTGGAAATCCGGGGCCACACCGTCAGCAGCACCTGCATTCGCAATTTGATATCTTCGGGTCAAGTCAACTTGGCCGGCCGCCTGCTGGGGCGCCCGTTTTCGCTGGCAGGTCCCGTGGTTGCGGGGCACGGCGTAGGGGGAAAACAGACGGTCCCGACGCTCAATTTAGGCCCTCAGCCCCAGGAAGAACTGCTTCCCCAACCCGGAGTGTACGTGACCCGGGCCTGGTTGAAGACCGTCGGGCCGAACGAGGATTCCGCCCGATTCCCCTCGGTCACCAACGTGGGCCATAAACCCACCTTCGGCGAGCATCCGCTATCGGTGGAGACTTATCTGCTGGATTTCCCCGCGGACGCCAGCTCCCCTGAGATCAAAGTCGAATTCCTGTACCGGCTGCGGGACGAGAGGAAGTTCCAGGATGCCGCCGAACTCAAAAAGCAGATCCAAGACGACGTTCGGCGTTCCCGGAGATTCTTTCATCTGCAGGACGTGTTCGAACAGTGCCCCCAGACCGCCTAAATTGTACCCCTCCGCAGATTCATAGAATGTAACCTGTCACCTCTCAGGTTACAGTGCACCCCGGACCGCCTAACCCCTGCCTCTCCGCAGGCCACCGGCCCATCGCTGGCTCCCTGATTTCTCCCTACTTCACACCCTTACGCGGCAGCAGGTTCCTCAATGGCGCGGTCGGCAGCCACGACGCGGTCAGTGCCGACGGTCAGGAATACCCGATGGGAAGGGGCAGACGGGAAGAATCATTCCCCTAAAATCCAGGCCCACGAAATTCAGGAATGAGTCAACGGGGCGATGGAGGCGAGGCGGCCTGGGTCGCGCTGGTCAGGGCAGATTCGGCCTTCTCGGCCAGGAAGCATTCGATCTCTTTTACCAGTTCCGGAACAATCTCGGTTTCCGAAACACGCCGGACGGCCTTTCCTTCCCGGTATATAACACCGTTGCCGCGGCCACAGGCCACTCCCAGGTCCGCCTCGCGCGCCTCGCCGGGACCATTCACCGCACAGCCCATCACGGCAAGGGTAAAAGGGTCGCGGATATGCGCCGTAGCCTGCTCGATTTCCCCGGCGATCTTGAACAGGTCCACTTCCAGACGACCACAGGTGGGACAGGCAATCACTACCGGCCCCCGGCTGCGAATCTCGAGGGCTTTCAAGATTTCGTAGGCCGCCCGCACCTCTTCGACCGGGTCCGTCGCGAGCGAAACCCGCAGAGTATCCCCGATGCCTTCGGCCAGCAACATCCCCAGCCCGATGGAGGACTTGATCGTTCCAGAGTACTGAGTTCCGGCCTCCGTAATGCCGAGATGGAAGGGATAATCACATTGAGCGGCCAGCAGACGATAAGCGGCGACCGTCAATTTAACATTCGAAGACTTGAGGGAAACGATGATGTCGTGAAACCCCAGCTCCTCCAGGATGTCGATGTGGTAGCGAGCGCTCTCCGCCATGGCTTCCGGCGTCGGAAAACCGTACTTTTCCAACAATCGACGCTCGAGCGACCCCGCGTTCACCCCGATGCGGATCGGCACCCGGCACTCCTGCGCCTTGCGCACCACGGCCCGGACCTTCTCAGCGTCGCCGATATTTCCCGGATTGATGCGCAGCTTGTCGATCCCCGCGTCCAGGGCCATCAGGGCCAGCCTGTACTGAAAATGAATATCGGCCACCAGCACCGCATCCGACCTTTTGCGGATTGCAAACAGGGCTTGGGCGGCCTGGGTGTCTGGAACCGCCAAGCGCACGATTTCGCAGCCGGCCTTCTCCATCTGCTGGATCTGGGCCAGGGTCCCTTCCACGTCGCGCGTATCGGTCTTCGTCATGGACTGGACGACGATGGCGGCGTCTCCACCAACCTCCAGCCGGCCCACTTGAACGGTTCGCGTTCTGCGTCGCGGCTGGAAATGCTCGGTATCGCTGAAATTCAAAGGTCTCTCCTTCCCGGCTTGGGCCTCATTGAACCTTCATCAGGGCCATTATACGCAAAACTTGCCAAGTGGGGAATAGGACTTGTCCTTATATTGACCCCTAGCTTTTCTTCCTATGGAACTCGACCCGTAGCCCGCATCACGAAGATGTCGCGTGCCGGCTCACGAAGAACTGATGCTGGATTGCACCTCAAAAAAGATATATATCCTTTAAGTAGAATCCAGTAAGGCGCAAGGCATGGCCATCGCGATTCTAACCATGGTCGGCGATGGGTCGCATTCAAGGGCGTATGGCCAAGCTCGAGAGAGATGCACGGCTTTATGGGCACGATGAAGGTACATCTTCAGCCGCAATAGGAGTCACTGGATGAATCCATACCCAGCCCCCAAGATGCCGAAAGGAACCCCTTGGGAACGATTCGACCGGGCAGTTCGCACCGTTCTCACTGTTCCCAAAGACACCCTTTTGAAGGAATAGGAAAAAGAAAAGCGGGAAAGAAGAAAAGAAAATGAGCAGCGAAGAGGTCCAACAGCTTGAAACCAGATTGCTCAAAGAGATGCACGCCATGGAGCTTCAGATTACCAGCTCCATTGGTGTCCTGAGTAAAAGGGTTTCCCGCATCGAAGGAAAATTGGATAACATGAGGATATTTATGCTCGTCATGGGCGGGATGATGACTGCTATCTTGGCTGCGGCTTTGCAAGTTTCTATAAGGCATATCTTCTAACTACTTCCGCGTCAATTCATCCAGCGTCAACCCTTTCCCTACGATCTGCGAAACTGCAAGGCTGAATCGAGTGGAGTTGTCAAGTATAGGATTGCCTTCATGGGGCCTAATCGGGCTTCTTCGTATCTGACCCGCCTGCGTTTCCCATCCTGATTCTCCCCCAGGGCATACCCTCGACCCCACCGCGCAGGGGAAGTCACCTACCCGGGACCCAGGGCCTTCAGGATATCGTTGTACATCACGAACCCGGCGAACAGGAGCAGGAAAACCAGTCCGGCCATGGTGACGCGTTCCTTCAGCTTTATGCTCATATCGCGGCGCATCAGGGACTCGACGGCCAGGAAAAGGATCACCCCTCCATCCAGAATCGGTATGGGTAACAGATTGAAAATACCCAACTGGAGGCTGATAAAGGCAGCCAAGGTCAGCAGTTGGGGCAGACCGGCTCGGTAGGCTCGGCCGGAAATCTGCGCAATCCCGACCGGACCGGTCAACGAGCGCGGGGAAAGACGCCGCGTGAGCATCTTCCCCAACACGTCGAAGGTCAGCCGCGTGTAGCGGATATTGTCCTCCACCGAACGCCGCCATGCCTGCCGCCAAGGCAACTGGCGGACCACCGTGTCGTTGCGGAAAGCGACCCCGATGCGCCATTTCGTCTCACCCCCCAATTCGCGGTATGCGGGCTTGAAAGTTGTCTCGAACTCCCGCTCTCCCCGCCGGACGGTCAGAGTCAGCGGGGCACCCTCCAGTTCCTGCAAGAGAGGAGAGAGGCGGACCCAACAGTAAATCCGCCGACCATTGACGGCCACAATCTCATCGTGCGGCTCGAGCCCCGCCTCGCCGGCGGGCAATCCCTCACTCACGCTGTCGAGAACCGCGGGCATGTAGGGAAACCATCCGATGTCTCCTACCCGGTTGGGTCCGCTGGGCCGGGGGGTAACACTCACGTGCAGAATTTCCCCCGCCCGCTCCACCGTCAGGGGAATGGGCTCATTCACGGTGGTAAGGATTTTGATCTCCAGGTCCTCCCATTTGGGATTCTCGAGATCCGCGGCCTGAATGACTTGATCCCCGGCCTGAATCCCTGCCTGGGCCGCCGGGGAGTCCAATTCCACGTCGCCCACCCGTGCGGGCTGCTCCTGGTAGGCGGGTCTTTCGAGATGGAACTGATACAGCACCGCCAGCAGAGCTACGGCCAGCAGCCCATTCATCACCGGGCCCATCAGCGCCACGATAAAGCGCTGCCATCGGGGCTTGGCAAAGAATTCATCCCCGGCTCCGGAAGCCTGATCACTCGGATTTTCCCCTGCCATCTTGACGTAGCCGCCGAAAGGCAGCAGGCTCAAACGGTAGTCGGTGTCGCCTTTCTGGAAGCCGAGGAGCCGCTTACCGAAGCCGATCGAGAAAGTCAGCACCCGTATTCCAAAGTATTTGGCCGCCAGGAAGTGCCCCAGTTCGTGGATAAAAACCATGACACCCAGGACGACGATCACGACGACAACGTTTTCAAAGGTAGCCGACAGCATACTTGTCACTTTGGACCCCACCCCTCGCGTAGAGATTCGCCGGCACGGGCGCGGGCTTCCCGGTCACATTCCCACACGTCTTGCAGGGAATCCAACCGCCCCACCGAACAGGTACGGAGGACTCGCTCCAGCACCCGTGGAATGTCGGTAAACTTGATCTCCCGCTGCAAAAATCCCTCCACCGCCACCTCATCGGCGGCATTCAAGGAACAGGGCATCGACTCTCCGGCGGCCAGGGCCTCCCGTGCCAGGTCCAAACAGGGGAAGCGGCTCTTATCGGGTGGATGAAATTCCAGCCGGCTCACCTGCTCCCAGCGTAGCGACAAGCCGGTTCCGCTGGAGGGGAGGCGTTCCGGATAGGTCAGCGCATACCGGATCGGCACCTGCATATCCGCCACCCCCATCTGAGCCATCACCGACCCATCCGTAAATTCTACCATGGAGTGCACAATCGACTGGGGATGGACCAGGACGGCGATGGAGTGGGTCGGCATGCCGAAAAGCCAATGCGCTTCGATAATTTCAAAACCCTTGTTCATCAGGGTGGCCGAGTCGATGGTGATGCGATGGCCCATGTTCCATACCGGATGGCGCAGGGCCTGCTCAGGCTCCATGCGCTCCAGTTGCTCCCGGGGCGTCTTCCGGAACGGGCCGCCGGAGGCGGTCAAAATCAGGCGATGAACTTCTTCGCGGCGCCCCGCCCGCAAGCACTGGTGGATGGCGTTGTGCTCGCTATCGACGGGCAGAATCTCACTGCCCGTTTTCTCGGCCAGGCGCGTGACCAGGGGTCCGGCTGCCACCAGCGTTTCCTTGTTGGCCAGAGCAATCTGCTTGCCGGCCCTCACGGCCTGAAAAGTCGCCTCTAACCCGGTCACTCCATGGGAGGCGGAAACCACCATCTCTACGTCCGGGTGGGTCGCCGCCTCCACCATGCCGCCGGTCCCCGAGACGATTTTCAAGCCCGCCCGCAACCGTTCGCCTTCGAGTCTTTCGCGCAGCTCCCGCGCCAGCTCGCCATCCCGGACCGAGACGATCTCCGGCTGAAACCGCGTAACTTGCTCGGCCAGCACCTCCAGATTCCCACCCGCGGTCAACGCCACGACCCGAAAGCGGTCCGCCAGAGGTCCCAGCACCTGGCAGCAGTTCCGCCCCACCGAGCCGGTCGAACCGAGAATACAGATCCCTTTCATAAGAGAATTATATATAAAACTTGACGTGTCCTCCCTTAAGATTCACGCTCTTCCCCGGGTGCTGCTCGTATTTTCTGGCTCCATACCTGATCGGCCGGCCAGAACGGGGCTGGGGCCAAGGCTTGCGGATCAAATGGCTTGGACCTCTGTTTAGGGATGACGGGACCCTCCGTCTTTTTTATCTTTCTTTGCCGGATCGTATCTCCATCCCGCAGGTGTGGCGTCCGGCTCGAAGGGCCCGTCGAACAGACCGTCTTCGCTCTCCCATGCCCTGCGGATTCGGCGTACCATAAACCAGGCTGCCTTCTGGGTCACACCCAAGTCGCGGTGGAGTTTCATGCTGCTCACACCTTTGCGACTTGTGGTCATCATGGACATCGCCATGACCCACTTTCGCAACGGGAGCTTGCTCGATTGCATCGGCGTCCCCGTCTTGACGCTGAAATAGCTCCGACACTCCGAACACCAGTAGGGCATGGGCTTTTCGTTCGGGACCGGCTTGGTCTTCTCCGAACCGCAGTGGCCACAATAGCGGCCACCTGCCCACCGCACCTCCTCAAGACAGCGTCGCGCCGAGTTTTCATCCGGAAACCGGGCCAACCGTTTCCATACGGTCAAGCCGGCGCGATTCTGCTTACCCGGAGCGACGGGGTGAATACCTTCATTCATGGGAAGAATCCTACTCGACCCCGACCCCGTTGTCAAGTTTCGTATATAATCCTTCCCTTTCATAACCCTTCGATTCGCTCCGCAGCCCCCGCCAGCCAGAAGACCGGTGCCGCCACCAACAGGCTATCCAGCCTGTCCAACAATCCCCCGTGACCCGGCAGAAAGGAGGAAGAATCCTTGACGCCCGCCGAGCGTTTCAGCGCCGATTCAGCCAAGTCACCGAGCTGACCGGCCACGGCCACCACGGCGGTCACCCCCAGGACCACTGCCATCTTCCGCGGCTCTCCAAACAAGGCGATAAATCCGGCCCCCCCCGCCAAGCTCCCCACCAACCCTCCGAGCGCGCCTTCCACTGTTTTGTTCGGGCTAACGGCCGGGGCGAACCGCCTCCGACCGAATCTCCGCCCGACGAAATACGCAACCACGTCTCCCATCCAGATGACCACCAACAGAAAGATCATCACCATGCCTCCTCCACGTTCCGAATCAAAGCGTAGAGGAGCCAACCAACTCAACCCCAGGGCGATGTAAAGGGCACCGAATAGAGTCACCGAAACGGCCGATAGATAACGTTTCAAGTTCCGCTCGAACGCCAGCGCCAAGAAAGGCAACGACACCACGGCCAGCACCAGAACTTGCAACAGATCGACGATTTCCCAAAGCTGAGCCGTCAGAATCGCCAAGCCGGTCAGATAACCCAGAAGGGGAAATCCCTCCAGCCCGGCACGCTCCGCCAGCTTGAAATACTCGTAGAGGCACAGTCCGGCGGCGATCAACAGGGCCGGCCCAAAGAGCCATCGGGGAGCAAAGGCCGCCAGATAGAGGGTGGGTAAAATCAGGAAGGCAGCGGTGAGGATGCGCTGCTGGAGATTGGAGCGATGACCGGAAGAGCTTTTTTTCGCATCCTCGCCGGTCTTGGCCAAGCCCGGGGCCTCCCGGGTCACGGACTGAGCCCCCCGTAGCGTCTTACCCGCTTTTGATAGTCGATCACCGAACGGAGCAGGTCAAGCTGGGTAAAGTCCGGCCAGAATTTATCCGTGACCCAGATCTCGGCGTAGGCCACCTGCCAGAGCAGGAAATTACTGAGGCGCAACTCACCGCTGGTGCGGATGAGCAGGTCCGGGTCGGGAAGGTCCCGGGTATAGAGATACTGGCCCAAGGTTCCCTCATCGATCTGAATCTTCCCATTGCGGACACTGCGGCGGACCAGTTCCCGGGTGGCATCGACCATCTCGGCGCGGGAGCCGTAGTTGAGGGCCAGGGTGAGCCGCATACCGTTATTTTTGCCGGTGAGCTCGACCGCCTTCTCCAAAGCATTCTGAACCCGCTTGGGAAGCTCATGGACCCTCCCAATGTGCCCCAAACTGATGTTGTTGTCGTTCAGATCGGCGACCGCGTCCTGCAAGTATTCCCGGAGCAGGGCCATGAGAAATTGGACTTCACTACGGGGACGTTTCCAATTCTCAATCGAAAAGGCATACAGGGTAAGAAAAGAGATGCCGAGACGCGCGCAGGCCTTCACCGCCTCCCGGACGGCTCCCAT
Organism: Terriglobia bacterium; assembly: GCA_965222885.1. Taxonomy (GTDB): domain Bacteria; phylum Acidobacteriota; class Terriglobia; order UBA7540; family JAPUME01. Next base: position 1,799,191 of record OZ244973.1, on the reverse strand, counting down.
ACCGGCCCGATGACCCGCGATGCGAGGCAGGTGCCGCCGCTCAGCCCACCGCCCATTCCCGTCCATGATTACGGCAACGTGTTGCGGCAGGCAGTCGAGATCGATCTGTGCGAGCAAGTCGGCTTCCTGCTCGGAACCGATTGCAGAGGAAACGGAAGGACACAAGGATTTTATTTTCACTCCTAGCCATTAAGTTAACATACCGCCCCGCCAACCGCAAGAAAATGTGCGGGTTCAGTACATATGAGACTTGAGTCAGGTGGCCTTCCATGTGGCAAGGTACTCCATTGGCGTCCTCATGTCCAGGGTTCGATGAGGTCGGAGGTGGTTGTAGAAGTGTTGGTAGTCGGCGAGGGCGGCTCCGGCTGCGGCGACGGTGAGTTCGCCGGTGTAGAGGTTCCAGAACTCGACGCGGGCGCTGTCGTTGGCTCGTTCGACGCAGCCATTGAACTGCGGTCGTCGAGGCGGCAGGACAAACTGAGGGATGTCGAGTTGCTGGCAAGCTTGCTCGAACTCGGCCCGGAACTCGGAGCCGCCGTCGACCTGGACGGAATGGAGGGGGAAGGGCAGGTCCTCGATCACGGCTTGCAGGAAACGTCGGGCGTTGCGAGCGGTGGCGCGGGAATAGACACGGGTCACCATGTGCTTGCCGACCGGGGAGACGGCCCGGAACTCCTTGAGTTGGGTGCCGTCGAGGGACACCGACAGGTGATCGATCTGGACGAGTTGGCCGGGTTGGGTGGCCCGGGTGCCGTAGCGCCAGCGTTGGGCGTGGCCCTGGTGGAAGGAGCGGCGCTTTTTCAGCTTGACGCGCCCCCGGCAGAAAGCGCAGGGGCGGATACGACCGAGCCGCACCCCTTTGGCGAGGATGCGGCCAACGGTGGATTCACTGAGATGAATGCCCTGGCGGGCGAGCAGAACCCGTAGAGGTCGCTTGCCCATGAAGGGATAGTGGCGCCGCAAGGTCCAGACTTGGCGCTGCTGGGCTGGCGTCCATTGCCGGGATCGAGTGCGTTGCGGGCGTCGCCTGATCGCTGCCAAGCCGTGCGGGCCACGATTCCGGTAGCGCGCTGCCCAACGGAAGTAGGTGGCTCTCGACCAGCCGATGGCCCGCAGAGCGGTGGGCGCCGAACAGCCTTCACGGCGTAGCTCGTCATACAGTTCGATTTTCTTGAGGCGCTCAATGGCTTGGCGGGGGCAGGTGTCATCCACCGCCCAAGTGCGATAAGATGGGATGTGCAGAGATTGGATCTGCATGGTTCAGGCTCCTTGGGTTTCTGGGTAGAAACGAAAGGCTACCTGAACGGGCGCGGCGTTTGGTCCTGAATTCGGGGCCAGGCGTCGTGCTTTTTGGGGTGTGAGGGAGGGGGTAGGGGACCCTCAAGGCGCGGTTGCGGCGGGATTTGGGCTGCGCTCGCTACGCTCCCTTCGCCCAAAACCCGCCACGGTTGGCATATCGATCCCTATTCCCTCCAGCATCACCCTCACAGTCTCACATGTATCTGAACCCGGACAGAAAACCGGCCTTGCGGGTCGTGGGGTCTTAGCGTGGTGTAGTGTAAATCTTGACTCGTTGAGCGAAATCGACCCGGGTTCCCCAAGCTATAGTGAACCACCTCGACATAGGGGCGAAAAGGCGGAGCGAATATGACCTCCCCGTACACCGCACATGCGCTAAATGAGGTCGTCCACGGCCACGTTGAGCGCCTTGGCGATAGCAGCCAGCGTCTTGGCCGAGCCGGTTCGCTTTCCCGTCTCGATTTGGGAGAGGTAAACCGCATGGATGCTGGCGGCGGCCAGTTCGTTTTGGGTCATACGGCGATGGTTTCGATACACACGGATCGGGTTTTCGCCCGCCAAGAGACGATCCGCCACTTCGATAGGAAAGGACTCACCCTCCTCCGCCTTGGCGCGATCGTAAAGCTCTTCATCGCTCAATAGTGCCTCGACATCCTCGCTCGCCAGACGCTCATATTCACGCCATGGGATCACAGCGAAGGCGGGCTGTCCGGCGTCGTCAAGAATGATTTGCGGTTTGTTCATGTGTTCTCTTATCGTTTGTAAGCCTGACCGCGCGGGACAATCCGCAGCACGTCCATGACGCGGGCTTCATCATCCCGCTCGAAAATAATCCGCAGGTCACCGACACGCAGACGAAAGCGTTGGGCGTGCTGACGAGGCATCTTCTGCAGAGCTTTGATAGCCTGCCTCCTCGTCAAGCAAAACTACGGGGTTTGTTCCACAAAATTGGGAATGCGTGTCTCCAGCGGGCCATCATCTCATTGCGGAATGGGTACAGGGATTGTCCGCGAGGCTCCATGGCTTTTCTTCATCCTCCCATGCTCCCGAAGTGTCGGGCGCAACCGCTCATGGCTGGCAGATACGCGACGGATAATCAATCGAACAAATCGGTATGGGTTCCGGTCCGCACCAGGATGAGGGTATGGTCCTCCTGGTCCCAGATCAACAGCCAGTCTGGTTCGATGTGACATTCCCAGCAAGGAGACCAGTCCCCGGCTAAACGATGCCGCCGATGTCGTGGATTGAGAGGCTGCTTCGACAGGAGCCGCTCCACGACATCCCAGAGCTTGTCGAGATTCTTGCCGCGCTTCCTGACACGCTTGAGGTCCCTCTCGAACCGCTTCGTGGTGAATAGGCGCATGGATTAACCGTGCCTGGCTTTGAGATCCTCCAGGTCGGCGTATTCGGTGAGTCCCTCTCTTGCGCGGGCCTGCCGCAACGCGGCGATGGTCTCGGCATTGGGAATCTTCACCGCGAACGGCAAACCGTGATGCAGCGTTACCTGTCGATAAAACAGTGTGATCGCTTCGGTTGGCGACAGCCCGAGCCCCGCGAACACCTCTTCGGCTTGGCACTTCAACTCCGGTTCAACACGGGCACGGATCATTTCGGTCTTGGCCATTGGGCACCTCCCGTCTTGTTGGTTGATAATGTATCACAAACGGGGAACATATCAAGCTTCTTCTTAAGACAGAAGGGAGGGTAACTCGCCGTGAGCGAAAAATCCGAACTGATTACCAGGTTAAAAAACGACAAGAGATACCGCGATGCCTACATCCGGGCCAAGGCCCATGCAAATATCACCTCGCAAATCCGCGCCTTGCGGCTGAGTCGAGGAATGACACAGAAAGGCCTTGCCGGAGAAGCGGGAATGAAGCAGCCGCGTGTTTCCGCTATGGAGCGCCCTGGAGCCACGCAGTTTAATTTGGAAACTCTGATTCGCTTGGCTTCCGCTTTCCAAGTAGGACTGGTGGTGAGATTTGCTTCGTTCAGCGAAATGCTGAGCTGGGAGAATGAATTCAGGCAAGACTCTTTTCATGTGACTAGCCTGGATGATGACGCCGATTTTCAACGGGAGGAACCCATCGCAACCGCTGAGCCAACTCGATAGACAGCAACCAACACACAATCAGGACCCTATCAGCCTTCCGGGTCGTAGGGTCTTAGCGTGGAGATGGACTGCTAAATCCCTCGATGACCCATTTTATTGCCCAGACAATTAAGAATGCTGCAATTCCCAGGACAAGAGAAACGATAATTACGATGACCCATGCCTCGTTATTTATTTCTTCGGTGATGGCGACAAACGAGAAAAAACCGATGGAAGTGATAATCCCCACCACGATGCTCAATCTTTTGAAGCCTTCCGATATGCGCACGGCACTTTTCATCCCTATCCTCCCACGAGTTCCGTCCTGTTCCCGACTTGATCGGTAATTCCCGCCTCCATCGCCGGCGCGGCCGCCTCCGACAAGACCTGCCTCGGAAACTCCTGGTGCGGACTTAACGGGTGAACAACGGCATGATCCCCCGCGCCGTGAGCAATAACGTAAGGAGAATCATCGTCAGAATCGTGACCCAGACGACCAGGCTCATGGTGCGATGATTTCGATAGGGACCCATCAAATCTTCGCGGCTGCTGAGCCGCAAGATAAAGATCAGGACAAAAGGCAACAGAAGACCGTTGACGACCTGGGAAAGCAAGATCACCGGGATGAGCGGAAGTCCGGGTAACAGGATAAACCCGGCTCCCCCGAAAACCAGGGCCGTGTAGAGCCAGTAAAATACCGGCGCATCGCGAAACTTGCGATCGATTCCCGACTCCAAGCCCAATCCCTCGCAGACGTAGTAGGCCGTGGCCAGAGGAAGGATGGAGGCTGCCAACAACGAAGCGTTACAAAGCCCGGCGGCGAAAAGGACCGTAGCCCAAGGTCCAGCCAGGGGTTCCAAAGCCAAGGCCGCCTCGCCCGCGTCCCGGATGTCGGGGCGGCCGGCCTGGTGCAAGCTGACCGCGCATCCTACGATGATGAAAAAGACCAAGGCCGCGGAAAACAACGCCCCCAGAATGACATCCCATCTGACCTGCCGAAAATGGCGCGCCTTGATTCCCTTCTCCACCACCGAGGACTGCTGATAGAACTGCATCCAGGGCGCAATCACCGCACCGACCATGCCGATCACCAGGGTCAAATAGCCCGGCTCGAAGTGAATCCGCGGGCTGACGGTACGGCGAATCGCCTCGGACCAGTCCGGCTCCGCCCGAAAAGCAGAGAAGAAATAAGCTCCGTAAAACAGGCAGGCCACCAAGAAGATTTTCTCCACGGAGCGATACGTGCCCTTCACGACCAAACCCCAAACGAGAAAGGCACCCAAGGGAACCGAGATGTAGCGGCTGACTCCGAAGATCTCGAGCGACGAAGCTACTCCGGCGAATTCGGCAATCACGTTGCCCAGATTGGTAACCACCAGCGCCATCATCAGCAGGAAGGTAACGCGAAGTCCGTACTCCTCACGAATCAGGTCCGCCAAACCCTTGCCGGTTACCACACCCATGCGGGCGCACATCTCCTGCACGACAATCAGGGAGAAAAGAATCGGAATGAGGGTCCAAAGCAGGTCGTATCCGTAACGCGCCCCGGCAACGGAGGCCAGGTAGATGCCGCCGGCATCGTTATCCACCGTGGCCGTAATCAGGCCGGGACCCACGATGGCCAGGAAGATCACACTGGTTTTTCGATACCGCTTGAGCCTTCTCCAGGCCACCGGACACCCCTGAAGATTTTTTCTAGCCGCGGCTGACCACCCGATCGATCACGTCATCCGCGGTCACCACGCCCAGCAGATGGTTCTCCCCATCCACCACGGGGAGGGAGAGGAGGTGATACTTCCGGAAAAGTTCAATGACGTGCTGGTGGCTCTCTCGGGCGGAAACCGATAGAGTCGGCTCCTGGGTCAACTCACGCAAGGGCCGCGAGGCCGGGCTCACGGCAATTCGCACCAGCGGGACGGCGCCGACGAGCCTCCGCTGGGAATCCACCCGGTAGAGCATCGAGAGGCTTTCCAGATGCCCCTCAAATGCATCGAGGGTCCCCACCGCGTCCCCCACGGTAGCATTCTCCGGCAGGGATACAAAATCGGTGGTCATTAAGGCCCCGGCTTCGTCTTCTTCGAATTGGAGAAGCTCCTGGACTTGTTCGGCTTCCCGGCTATCCATGTCGGCCAGCAGCTCCGTACTGGTTTCCGGCGGTAGTTCCTGCAACAGGTCCGCCGCTTCGTCCGGAGGCATCTCCTCCAGCAGCTCGGCGGCCTTGTGCGGCTCCAGACCCTCCACAATACTGGCCTGTTCGCGGGTGGGAATTTCCGAAAGAGCCTCGGCGGCCGTCTCGTCATCCAGCGAGGTCAATAAGGCGGTTTGATCCTGCCGGCTCAGGTGCTCCAGAATATCGGCCAAGTCCGCCGGGTGCAAGCGAGCCAGCCGGTCATAGGAAATTTTCAATTTCAAGCGGCGCGCCGGGTCCGGCTCGATCAGATTCACGCATTCCCAAGGAATCACCTGCGAGGGGAGATACCGTTCCAAACGTCGGATGCGGTGTTTCGCGAGGATGCCTTTCAAAAGCCTTCGCAGAGCCGCCGCCAAGCCCACGTTGACCGAAATCATACGCAGTTCGGTATAGCCGTTGACGGGCTGAATATCAAAATCCAAGTCATTGACCCGGACCACCTTGCGGTCGTTCACATCAATGATTTGCTGATCCAGCAGGTCTTTCTTCACCCGGATCCAATCCTCATGGGGAGAATAGGGGGTGATCTCGGCAGCGGTCATGTTGGTGTGAATGGCCCGCACGGAAAGGGACTGGACCCGAGCATAAGGGATCGAGACCCACCGCCTGGGATCCGCCTTGGCGATGAAATGAGCCACCCGGTGAGGGGCGTCTTCGGGGTCGATACAGACTTCCACGATCCGCCCGACGAATACCCCGAAGGCGTCGAACACGGGAACGCCCTCGATCTCCGTAAAATAGATCATCGCAATCCCTGGCGGAATGAAGACCCGGGGAAGATTTTTTCCGCTCACCCGTTCAACTTCGGGCCTACAGCATCACGGTTGCGATGGGCGAAAAGGCTGCCCCCCACCTTTTTAAGCCGATTCCCGCGGCGAAGTAAAGAGAAAGGCAACCGTTCGGGCCCATCAAGCTAGGCAGGAGCACCTACCACGGACTGAAGGGTAAGCAGAGGGGAGGCTCTACCTCCAGGAGAGTATCTTTTCCCGTTTGAGAACCTCGGGCGCAAGGTTCCCGGAGATACTTGGGAAGGATGAAGGGTCGAGCGAGCAACGGGAAAGCTTGCCTCCCCTCCTCAGAAAAATGAAATGGAGTCCTTAGGGAAACCTCTGAAGGGGAGTGATGCGAACCTCGACTCGCCGGCGTTTCCTGAGGAGGAACCCGCGGGGACCATCAACCTAGGTCTTTTTTTTCAGTCACTGCCTTCTCGGCGGTCTTTTGCTCTTCGCCCTTCTTTTCTTCCTCTTCTTCCGGGGAGGAGCCGACTCCTCGCAAGGCGTCCTTAAACTCGCGGATCCCTTTGCCCATGCCTTTACCCAGGCCCGGTAATTTCTGCGGTCCAAAGAAAAGCAGCAGAACCAAAAGGATAAAAAGAAGATGTGAAGGCTGAAATAACGCCTCTCCAATCATGATCGTAAACCTCCCCCTTGTCGGTAAAACCCCGGTCAAGGACAGTCTGGAAATCCGAACTCCATTATAACATAACTCAGAAAACACTCCCCCGCGAGGATTACCGGAAGACCATATTCCCGGGTTTTCGACCTCGACTCCGGCAGTAGCGATCGTAGAGCTCGGCGTAGGTCGCGGCTATATACTCCGCCTTTTCGTATCCCAAGTCGCGGGCCAGGCGGTCAATCCAGCGGGGGTCCCCTTCCAGCTCCAAAAAGTTCCCGATCGGAGTCTCGTCCAAGACAACAACGGGGGAAGCTTGCTGGGAAATGTTCCGCGAAAATACGGTCCTGAACTTCTCATATCGGAAACTGACTTCAAGTCCTATATTTTCAAGTAATGGCAAAAGAGTGTCCCCGTCTTTCACCTCCGTTTCGATCTCCCGTCGGACCTTGTAATCTTTCGCACCCAGCGCCGGGCCCTTAAAGGTAAACAGACCGGCTCGTTGGGTAAGACGTACGCGCAGGAGGCATCCTCGACGTCGAAGCGGGGAACCGGGAAAATCGAACAGGTAGTTGTCCTCGTGGTGTCTTCGGCGGGCAATCCGAAATCCCGCCGCGACAATCCTGCGCCGCAGTCGGGAAAGGTTTGCTACCCGAAGCTTGACTTCCGTTTCCAGGGAGCCTTTTCTCTTGCGAGCCGACACGGAACTGCGTGGTTCAGTTTTTCCTTTCCAGGATGAAGTCAGGAAGAGAAAGAAGAGCCTGTTTATAGAGGGATTCCGGGAAGGAAGAAAGACAATCTTTGGCCTGCTCCCCGTAGGTGCGGGCCCGCTCCCGCGTGGCGTCCAGCGTACCGTAGCGAGCCATCATTTCTTGAATTTCGCGCAACGAAACCGCTCCGATTCCCCCCTCCTGGAGCAACCGGGATACGCGCCGCGCCTCCTCGGGACGGCAATACTGAAGAAGTAGGATCAGTGGTAAAGTCGCCTTTCCTTCGCGCAGGTCGTTGCCGACAGGCTTACCCAACTTTTCCGACGAGGAGGAAAAATCCAGCAGGTCGTCCACCAGTTGGAAGGCCATCCCCAGATGGGTGCCATACTGGCCAAGCCGTGCCTCGGTGCTCGAGTTGCAACCTGCCACCATCGCCCCCAACCGCATGGAACTGGAGAAAAAATAGGCTGTCTTCCGGTACACCAGATCCAACTGCTGGCTTTCGGTTGTCCCCCGGTCGCCGAGCAAGGTGAGTTGGATCATCTCCCCTTCCACCATCGCCTGGGTCAGGTCGATCAGCAAATCCAGGATTTTGAAATTTCGCTCCCGCAAGGCAATCCGAAAGGACTGCATATAGAGCCAGTCTCCGGCGAGCACGCTCATCGAGTTGCCCCAGCGCGAGTTCGTAGAGGGAAGCCCTCGCCGCATGTCGGCCCCGTCGATGATGTCATCGTGGACGAGGGTGGCCGTGTGAATCATTTCCACGACGGCACCGAGTTGATGGGCGGAAGAACCCTGGTATCCACACAGGCGGGAGGAGAGGAGAAGCAAGGCGGGGCGAATGCGCTTGCCGCCGCCCGAGCGCAGGTGATTGCCGATTGCGGTGATGGGTTTAACGGAAGATTTACTATGGTGCTCGAAGACCTCCTCGACTTGCCGGAGATCCTTCCGGACCAGTTCGAAAACCTCCCGGATCGACATGGCCGGACCCGACGTCACCGTTTCGCTTTTCGTGTCCTGTGTCAAGGCACTGAAAATCCGCTCGAACCGAGGCGTTTATCTCGTAACAGAATGGGGAGCGCTTGCAGTTGCGATGGTGTCACAAATCAGCCGTTAAAGGAAGAATAAACTTGGCACCCTTCACCCCGGAAAGTCGATCTCAAAAAATCCGACCGGCGCGAGGTCTCGTCGGTTAGGCAGTCCTTTCTCCGGGACACAAAAGCCGGAGAAAATTCTCTGTGGTCCGTTGGCCGATTTCCTCTGCCGAATTGCCTTTTATTTCTCCCACCGCCCTGGCTACCGCCGGCACGAAGGCCGGCTCATTGCGCTTGCCCCGATGCGGCACGGGAGCCAGATAAGGACTGTCGGTTTCCACCAGCAGACGGTCGAGCGGCACCTGTTTGGCCACGGCCCGGAGGTCTTCATTCCTCTTGAAAGTAAGGTTGCCCGCAAAAGAGATATGGAACCCGGCACCCAGAAAAGCGAAGGCATCTTCCCGTGTCCCCGTAAAACAGTGCAGGATTCCGCCGGTGGTGGCGCGCCGGAGCTTGAGAACAATCTCGGCAAGGTCCTCCCAAGCATCCCGGCAGTGAAAGACGACGGGCAGGCCGGCTTGAGCCGCCAGGTCCAGTTGTCGCATCAGGACCTCCTTCTGCACGGCGCGAGCCGGCTCGTCATAGTGATAATCCAGTCCGATCTCCCCGATGGCCAACACTTCCTTGCGGCAGCAAAGCTGACCGAGGCTTGCAAAATGCTTTTCTTCGGCCAGGTGCGCCTCATGCGGATGAATCCCCACGGTGGCATAAATCCAATCGTATTGCGCGGTCAAAGGGAGTGCCGCTTCCAGATTATGGGGGCCGGTACCGCTCCCAATGGCCAGGATATGGCGAACCCCGGCATCCCAAGCCCGTTGGATAACACCTTCCCGGTCGTCGTCAAAATGCGGAAACTCCAGATGCGCGTGCGAATCAGTGAACACCATCACTCCTGCTGTTGTGCTGCTAGCACTTCTTTACCATGGCAGATTTTAGCCGGGTCTTGTAGCTGTCGTGGAATTCATATTCGACGGCAAGCTGCCGACGGGCAACTGGCAAGTCAGGAGGCAGAGTCGATGGCCGCCTGCCGGGTCGATTCATATCGCTGCGCCCCGCAAAATCATGTCGTGAATCTTCGCGATGGTGTTCCAATTGCGAGTAGTGGCTGGGATTCCCAGTTGCTTCTCGACGACTTCGTTGGGATACGCCATCGCTGTTCCCGTGAGTCGCAATAAGCTCAAGGCGAACCTTCCCCGTAGTCCGACGACCTTGACCTGCCACGCCCCGCCGGCAGGGTGGCTGAAAGGAAACCGAGGCATCGTCGGGGGACGCCTTGCGAGCACGCTCACGAAACGACGCACGCCCTTGACGGAAGCCTCGGGTGGAAAGGGGTCCGCAGAGGCTAGATCCACCACATCACGCGCCCGACAGATCATGAATTCAGCCTTGAACGGAAGTCGGCGCAGCACCTCGGCCCGCAGCGTCGCCTGGCGGACCGACTTATAGACAAGGAAGGTTCCTGCCGCACCGATGTTCACCACATCGAAGGCCGATAACTCCTGGGCAAAGGCCGCGGGCCGGAATGGCCGGTGCCCTCCCACGTTAACCCCTCTCATGAAAACGACCGCGGCCATTGTTTCCCTTCCGCTTCACGAACCGCGCCTAACCCGTGAGGGCATGTTAGACTGCCTCCTTGCAGCCCCGGTGGGAAAGGTCCCAGCCAGCCTATCTCAGCCTCGTGCCATTCGGGACTTCCTGCTTGAAAGTGGCGAGCACCGGTCTTCCCTCGTCACCCACGGAAGCTGCAACGACCATTCCCTGCGATTCCAATCCTCGCATTTTGCGTGGTTTCAAGTTGGCCACGACAATCACTTTCATGCCCACCAGGTCTTCCGGCCGATAGTATTCGGCAATACCCGCCAGAACCTGGCGAACTTCTTTACCGAGGTCGACGGTAAGCTTCAAGAGTTTGGTGGCACCCGGAATGCGTTCGGCGGTCAAAATTTCTCCCACGCGAAGGTCCACCTTGGCGAAATCATCAATGGTAATAACTGGATCGGATTCGATTGGCATGGTGGGTAGCGTCCTTTTTTGAGGTGATTTGTCTTCGGAAGCTGCGGTGGCGGAAATTCCGGCCAAGGCGGCATCTTTATCCAGTCGGGGAAAGATCACTTCCGCGGTGCCGATTCGCTGGCCGCAAGGCAGTTGACCCCAGGCCTGAGCCTCCAGACTCTGGCTCTCCAGAGGCTCGGAAAATCCCAATTGGGCCCACAGCTTGCCTGCGCTGGCAGGAAGCACCGGGCAAAGCAGCACTGCCGAAAGACGCAAAGCCTCCGCCGAGGTGTAGAGGACCGTTCCCAGGCGCGCTTTACTGGCTTCATCTTCCCGGCCGGCCAGGACCCAGGGCTTCATTTCCACCAGATACTTATTGAGGGCAGCGATCAACTTCCAGACGGCCTCCAAGGCCCGCGAAAATTCATAGGCCTCGAATCGGGATCGGAACTCCTTTACGGTATTCTCGGCCAACTGTTGAATTGGGGTTTCCGAGGAGGGTCGGCTCTCGTCCCGGGAAGGATACGGGATTCCCCCCTGAAAATATCGATCCACCATCGTCAAGGTACGGTTCGCCAGGTTCCCCAGATCATTGGCGAGGTCCGAATTAAAGCGTTGGATAAGCCCGGGGTAAGAAAAACTGGAATCCTGGCCGAAGACGATGTCCCGCATCAAGTAGTACCGCAAGCCGTCATTTCCCACCGCAGCGGTGAGAGTCTCGGCGCGGACAATGTTGCCCTTTGACTTGCTCATCTTATCCTGTTCGAAAAGCAGCCAACCGTGAGCCAAGATGACTCGGGGCAGCGGCAACCCCGCTGCCATGAGAAATGCTGGCCAGTACACAGCGTGAAACCGGAGTATCTCCTTCCCCACCAAGTGGATGTCCGCCGGCCAGCATCGTTCGAACCGCTTCGACTCGTCCCCCGCTCCCCCGTAGCCGATCCCGCTGAGGTACGAGGTAAGGGCATCAAACCATACATAAAACACATGCCCTTCTCCGCCGGGCATGGGAATGCCCCACTTGACACTTTTTCGGCTGATGGAGAGGTCCTTGAGTCCTTCTTCCACGAAACGGACTACTTCATTGCGACGGCTCTCGGGCTGCACGAACTCCGGATGCCGGCGATAGTGCTCCATTAACGGCTGCTGGAATTCGGAAAGCTTGAAGAAATAATTCTCTTCCTCCACCAGTTCCGCAGCCCGCCCGCAGAGAGGACAGGTCGCCTCGCCCTCGGTGTCGGAGACAAAAGCCTCGTCAAAGACGCAATACCGCCCCCGATAGCGTCCTTTGTAGAGGTAGCCGGCTTTCTCCACCGCTTTGAATATCTTGACGACGGCCTGGTGATGTTTTGGGGAGCTGGTCCGCACAAAGTCGGTGTAGTCGAGGCCCAGACGCCTCCAGAGGCTGCGGAATTGGGCCGAGACGCCGTCCACGAATTGCTGGGGAGGAATTCCGGCGGCCTGCGCCGAGCGCTCGATCTTCTGTCCGTGCTCGTCGGTGCCCGTCACCAGCACCACCGAGTGGCCGCACATCCGCTTAAACCGCGCGATGGCATCAGCAACAATGGTGGTATAGGCGTGTCCCAGATGCGGAGGGGCATTCACGTAGTAAATAGGTGTGGTGAGATAGAACGTTTTCATTCCTGAAGATCAATTCACCGGCTGGTTGGGTGCTGCTTCATGTAGGCGAAATTGGCTTCCGCGAACACCCGCTTCAAGGGGACGGATTTTTCATGGGCCAATCGCTGGCAATCCTCATATTCAGGGGTGAAATTCACCACGCGACCGTTCCGCCGCGCCACCTTCACCCGGACCGGCCCGTGAGCGGTCTCAACCCGAATCTCCTCCCGGTCCAATACTTTCCTTCGCGCCTCGTAAAAGCGCAGGCCGATGGTCGTCGTGTGGTCAAAAACCAAATCCGCCAGGCGCTCCGTATCTCCCCGGCGGCAGAGCAACGTCAGGGTCAGTCCGGGACGGTTTTTCTTCATCTGGACGGGATTACAGGAAACATCCAGCGCGCCCGCCGCCAGAGCCCGCTCCACAAAGGAGCCGTAAAGCTGGGGGCTCATGTCGTCAATGTTGGCTTCCACCACCGATACCGCTTCTCCCTCCGATATCCCCGCTTCCTCGGCCACCGCTTCGCCCACCATCAGTCGAACCACGTTGGGCTGCCTGGGAATATCCCTGGAACCGGCTCCGTAGCCGATTCGGTCCACCTTCATCGCCGGCATGGGGCCGAAGCGAGTCACCCAACTCTTTAACAGGGCGGCACCGGTGGGCGTAACCAGCTCCGCTTCCACGCCCGAAGAATAGGTGGGCACATTCCGCAGCAATTCGGCCGACGCCGGGGCCGGCACCGGGTAAAGTCCATGCTGGGTCTCGACGCGGCCTCCGCCGACGTTGACCGTGGAAGCCGAAAATTCATCTACTCCCAGCCATTCGACTCCGATCGAGCACCCCACAATATCGAGAATGGAATCCACGGCTCCGACTTCATGGAAGTGAACCTTCTGCGGAGGCTTAGCATGGACTTTGCCCTCCGCCTCGGCCAAGCAAGAAAAGACTTGGAGTGCCCGCGATTTCACCTTTCCGTCCAACGCGCTTTTCCCAATCAACTCTTCTATGTCGGACATGTGGCGTGAGGGCTGCTTGGCGCCCACTTTAATTTCCACTTGGGTCGCCGCCACGCCGGAGCGCATGGCACGCACTCGCCGCAATTCGTAATCACCTACCTCGACCTTTTTCAGCTCCGCGAAGAGCTGATCGGCGGGGATACCCACGTCCAAAAGAGAGCCCAGCATCATGTCGCCGCTGATGCCGGAAGAACAATCCATGTAGGCGCGTCTCATAGCGGTTGCGGGAGAATCTGCGCTACCCGGGCGTAAAATACCGCGTGGGCAAGCTCATTCATAGGAGTCGGCTCGAGATTGACGATCACCACGCGAGCCCCGGCTTCGCGCGCCACCCCTACCAACCCCGCTGCCGGGTACACCGTTGCGGAGGTTCCAGGAATACTTCCGCGCGCCGAGAGGCGTTCACGGCACGCTCCCATTCCGACTCCGGGAGGTCCTCGCCATCCACATCACCTGCCCCAGTCCTCACGAAAAGAAGGCAATCTTGACGAGCAGCGCGAGGATAACCGGGCCGTATCCGAACTTGAGCACAGCCAGGTCTCGCTCGATCTTAGCGAAGCGCTCTTCGATCTTAGCGAACCGCTTGTCGATTCCCTCTTTCAGTCCGTCCAGGTCCTCTTTCGTCAATAAGGACTTAGCGACGGGAATGGCGCCCGCCGCCGCCTTCGCCTTCTCCTCGGAAGTTCCAGCTTCGATCAGCGCATCGTAAACTTCGGCAACAATCAGGCTCATCGCTTCACCTTTGCATCCTCACAACGTCCTCCCTGTCCAGCGAACCTGCCCGATGACCCGGCCATCCTGCGGAAAGGGCAACGGTTTGTAACAATCACGCCAGCGCGCTGTGCCCCGCATTCGGGGCCGCCTGGGCGATGAGACCCCGGCGCCAATCGTACCACTCCCAAACCAACCTGGGGTCGCGGGCAAACGCCTCCGGGGTTGCCCACTCCTCGGGAGAGAATTTTCTCCACAGTCCCGCCGCACCTCGGAACATGAGAATACCGCTTTCCGCGGCAATGTCGGCGCCGGTCAACACCCGCCACCGACCGCGCTTGACCCAGCAGCAACCGAGTGGTCGCCAACGCGGTTGCGTTCCCGAATGGGTGGGGCGCCATGAGTGCGGTCAAGCTTAAATACTAAGCTTCGCATTGCACCCCTGTCAACGCATTCCTAGTTGCCCAAATTGACAAACTTTCCGCTTTGGTGGTAGCAATAAGTCCTTGGGAAGCATTAAGATTCTGAAGATTCAACCTGCTTCAGCCATCGTGTTGCCAGGTTGGGGTCTTCAGGGGCCGGTAGCTCAGACGGCAGAGCATCTGCCTTTTAAGCAGAGGGTCGCGGGTTCGAGTCCCGCCCGGCTCACCATTTAACTTCTGTGTTTTCAGCACCATTTTTCCTTCGCTCTCATTGCGGAAGACGGCATCGTCAAGAAACCGTCAGAAAACCGGCCCTAGCCGGCCAGCGCCGTAAAGCAAGTCGCGCCGCGCTCGTTAGCCTGACGGTCGAGCTTGGTCAATGCCTCTCGCATCATGTTCAGCTTCGCTCGGCTGTAGCGCTTGAACACCGCAGCGTCCCCTTGCCGCAGCATCTGCGTTACAAAATGATCCGCCACCCCCCCCCCCCGGCGCTGAGTCGGGTCGCAAAGGTATGGCGCAACTCGTAGATCGGGAAATGCGGCACGCCAGCACGCCGCAGTATCGCGGCCCCAATATTCTTCAGTGATCTGATATAGGGCCTGCTGGATTTTTGGCGTGGCGTCGGGAACAGATACTCGCTTGCTGGCGTCGCTTCGATCTGTGCTTGGAATGCCCTGTACGCCAAATACGAAATCGGCATCTCGCCTACCCCGTTTGGAGTCTTGGAGTCCGGAAGATGCACGATCCCGTTCTCCAGATCCACCTGTCCCTTGCGCATCGGGATCAACTCCCGATAGGGCCGCAGCCCCATCTCCACCATGATCACGATGATGTTGCGCAGGTACACAGGTGCGCAGGCTTCCAGACGGGCCTGCTCCGAGGCGCTCAGATAGTGCGGCTTGCGCGTCGTGCCCGCCAGCGGGACCGGAAACTCCACCCCATTGCACGGATTGACCGCCAGCCGCCGCTTCTTTACCGCCACGTTCAGGATGCGGCGCAGGATGCGAAGCTCCTGATGCACGGTGGCCGGCTTGAGCTTGCCGCGAAGCTGCAGCCCCGACTTGGTGTGCACCCGCTTGCCGGTGTTCAATCTCATCATCAGGTACGCTTCGATCTCCTCCGGCGTGATGTCCGCGAGTCGGTTCGCGCCGAACCGGGGTCTGAGGAACTTCAGCGCGCCGAGGTTTTGCCGATGGGTCTTCTCTCTCCGGAAGGGCGGTTGAGATCGGTTCGCAAGGAACCAGTCCGCCCACTCGTTGAAGGTGATCCCACCGTCCGGCGCGGCGCTCGGCGGCAACCCCTCATCACGAGCCACCAACCGCTTGCGCAGCAGTAGGTCGCAGGTTCGATCCGGCCTGGGTCACCACTTAACTTCTTTGTTTTCAGCACCCGTCTGCCTTCCCTCTCATTGCAGAAGACGGAATCGTAAAGAAACCGTCAGAAAACCGGCCCTAGCCGGCCAGTGCCGTCAAGCAAGTCGCGCCCCGCTCGTTCGCCTGCCGGTCGAGCTGGGACAGCGCTTCCCGCATCATATTGAGCTTCGCCTGGCTGTAACGCTTGAACACCTGCGAATCACCCTGTCTGAGCATCTGCGTCACGAAATGATCCGCCACGCCCCCGGCACTGAGCCGGGTGGCAAACGTGTGGCGCAACTCGTACAGCGAAAAATGGGGCAACCCGGCGCGCTTCAGCGTCCGGTTCCACAGTTTGTGCACCGTCGTAATGTGCGGCTTGCTCGACCCCGTCTGCGGGCTCGGGAACAAGTAGTTGGAATCGCCGCTCTGCTTCATCTGCGAGGCGAACGCTTCGCGCACTCGGTCCGTCATCGGCATGTCCGCAATGCCGCTCACCGTCTTGGAATCCGGCAGATGCACCACCCCGTTCTGCAGATCCACCTGTCCCTTCCACATCGGGATCAACTCGCGATAGGGCCGCAACCCCATCTCCACCATGATCACGATGATGTTGCGCAAGTACACCGGGGCGCAGGCTTCCAATCGGGCCTGCTCCGAGGCGCTCAGATAGTGCGGCTTGCGCGTCGTGCCCGCCAACGGCACCGGAAACTCCACCCCGTTGCATGGATTGACCGCCAGTCGCCGCTTCTTCACCGCCACGTTCAGGATGCGTCGCAGGATGCGAAGCTCCTGATGCACGGTGGCCGGGTTGAGCCGGCCGCGAAGTTGCAGCCCCAACTTGGTATGCACCCGTTTGCCGGTGTTCAATCTGGTCATCAGGTACGATTCGATCTCCTCCGGCGTGATGTCCGAGAGTCGATTCGCGCCGAACCGGGGCCTGAGGAGCTTCAGCGCGCCGAGGTTTTGCCGGTGGGTCTTCTCGCTCCGGAAGGGTGGTTGAGAGCGCTTCTCCAGGAAGCAGTCCGCCCACTGGTTGAAGGTGATCCCACCGTCCGGCGCGGCGCTCGGCAGCAGCCCCTCGTCGCGAGCCACCAACCGCTTGCGCATCACCTTCTCGGCTTCGCCTCTTTCCCTCTCACCGGTCGACTCCTGTCTGAACTTTCCGTTCTGGTCCCGGTAGCTCATCCACCAGAGGCGTGAATCGCGCCGCCGGTAGAGGCTACCGGCGGTATTTCTGGGTCTTCCTGTCTTGTTCATCGATTCCTCCATCATTGACATGAAATGGTTGTCGCCACTCGGCCAACTCCGACAATCGGAAGCGGATCGAGCGGCCCATCATGCGGTAATGGGGAATCTGCTTTCGCTCGACGTAAGCATACACCAGGGAGGGGCTGACACCCAAGAAACGGGCGGCGGCCTTCACCGTGATCGGGGCTTCCGTCGCTTCTGCGTCCAGGCTCATCGTTCCCTCCCTACACTCCATACAAGACCAACGGGGGGCGTTCCGCGCTAAGAGTCCGCTACGTCGCCGCTGTAATCGCCCTACCTGTCATCGTGTTGCCTCCCGATCGGCTCGATGAGCCAGCGGTTCTGTGGCGCGTCGTAACCCTGAACGAGTAGCGCTTCCTCCACGAACCGCCGTCCCTCCCGCCGGGTCATGTGAATCACCATCGCAATGCCGTCCACCACGCCCCGGCAGGTGACCTCCCAGGGAAGCTCCCCGCCGCCCTGCATGGCGCAACTGGCGAGCCGTGACAAGGCCGCTCTCGGCGTTGTTGGCGTGTACGGTGGTGAGCGAGCCGCCGTGTCCGGTGTTGAGGGCCTGCAGCAGGTCCGCCGCTTCTCCTCCTCGCACCTCGCCCACCACGATATGATCCGGGCGGTGACGCAGGGCATGGCGCACCAGGTCCCGGATCGTCACCGCTCCGGTTGCCAGTCCGCGAGCCTCGAAGCGGACGCAATTGGAGTGCTCGATGCGCAACTCCAAAGTGTCCTCGATGGCGACGATGCGCTCGTCGTCGGGAAGCAATTCAATGAGCGCGTTGAGCAGCGTGGTCTTGCCTGAACCGGTGCCGCCAGAAACCAGGATGTTCCGGCGGGTGTACAACATCCGCTCCGCCGCTTGCCGCACAGTCTCGGGAAGGGCGCCTTGTTCTACCAGGTCCGCCGCCGAGAATGCCCGTTTGCCAAACCGCCGCACGGTGATCGCAACCTTCGGGCTGGCGGGCGGAACGCAGATGGCAACCCGCGAGCCGTCCTCCAGGCGGGCATCGACGATGGGAGCCGTGGCCGGGTCCAGGCCGAGAGGCCGCGCGATATGGATAGCGGCCCGATTCAGAGCTGAGGCGTTCAGCAACGGCGCTTCGTGAGAATAGAGCTTCCCATGTCCTTCGATCCAGACATTGTGCGGTCCGTTGATCATGATCTCGCTCACTTCCGGGTCCTCCAGAACGTCCTCCAGACCGGGCAGAAAGGGTTTCAGCAACTCCAGGCCGTCGCTCATAGCTTCCCCTCGGCCTTCGCCCGCCAGTAGGGAAGCATGCGGGGCAGGTAGTGGGGCTTGAGGTACACGCGGGTCGGGGAGAGCGACTGTGCGCCGTCGTAGGGCAGACAGATGGCCTGGCAGTTGGAGAGCAGGGCAAACTCACGGGGCTGGAATACCGCCTCGCGTTGCTCTCGGAAAGATTTGCTGGCCCCCACGCTGCCTTGTCCGCCTCCGGCCTGGGCCGAAAGCATGGATACCTCGCTTTGCTTGGCGGATTCGGTGATGGTGTAGGAGGGGTTGATCTTGGCGACCTGGCCGCATAGAGCCGAGGCGGTTTGAGCGCTGGCCTCGTCGCTCAAGGAAAGGAATATCCGGGTGCGCAGGGTTTGCAAAAGGGTGCGCCATGCTTCCGAGCTGCCGAGCACCGAGCGCAACGAGGAGATGGATTGGGTGGCGACGATCGGGATGCAGCGGCACTGCCGGGTGAGGGCAAAGGATTTCTCGTCTCCGGATGGATCGTCCTCACCTACGGAAGCGAACGCCTGGTATTCGTCGCAGGAGCGATTGCAGCCAGGCGTTTTTGAGCATGACGCCGATCGCTCGGGCCAGCGCCGGGTTTGCACCGGCGGGCATGTTCAGAGCCAGCACCTTGCCCGACTCGATCAGTTCATCGAGGGGCGGTAAGCTCTGACGCACTCTCATTCCAAGCCCCGGTTGTTCGTCTTTCTGTGGACTATTCTGGCCGCTATGCGGGTCCGGCGCTTTCTCCGGGGGCGGTGGTGGACAGAACACCCGCGCCATGTCCGGCAGGTCGAATATGGACAGGAAAACGGAGATCCCCTCGACGATGCTCGACCGGATTTTGTTGTCGATCATCTGCCAGTCGTGTTGATACCAGCGATTGACGGCCTCGACCCGCTGCCGTATCTCTGCGGCCCCGGCGCTCTCGGTCCACTGCACCTGATAGGAGATTTGATATTCTTTGAGCCGGGCCTCGAGGGCCGGATCGTGGTCCGCGTGGCAAGTATTATCCTGGGTGTTCGGTTGCCATTTCCAGCCGTCCAAAGCAGGCGCGTTGCTAAAGTAATCTTTGGAGGAAATAACCACCGTTCCATGCCGAAGCTGCCGGGCGAACGCCTCGGCCTGTTTGATCTTGGCCGCGAACAGTTCCTTGTCGATGGCGCAGTGGTAGACCTGCGGCAAGGTGACCCATTGGCCGGGGAAGACCCGGTAGAGTTCGATGATCCAGCGGACCAGGTTGGTGTAGGCCTGTTGCCAGAACGGCTCCTTGCCCTTGCCGAACAACTGGTTAAGCAGGGAGGAAACGGTGTAGGCCAGCGAGTAAGAATCGAGCCACTTTGTGGAGAGTGGATTCCACTGCCAGCCACCCTCCATGCCCAGCTCGATGTAGTCTTCCTCGCGGCCCGCGTCGGCGAGGATGCGGCGAATGTCGTGGCAGAAGTCCCCCTTGACTTCCAGCACCAGCGCCGCCGCCCGGCGCTGGGGATTGCCCGCCTGCCAGGACAAGATTTGCTGGGCGAACGGGTGCATGCAAGCCGAGGTCTTGCCGGACCCGACGGCCCCGAAGATGGCCACTCCGGTGTACAGTCCCCGCTCCGGGATGATGAGCCAGGAGGGGTTGTGGATTTCGACGGCTTTCACCGGGTGGTGAACCTCCCCGACAACGATGCCCGGCCCGGCGTCTTTGTCGGGAGAAAGGGGCCAGGGGGGCAGCAACTTGAGGGCGGTCAGATTGCTTCCCACATTCTCAAACCAGACCCGCCAGACCGTGATGAGAAACAGCCCGCCGACAATGACTGCGACGGCGGGCGCGGCGTAGTACCAGCGAACGATCCAGCCGTAGAAGTTGGGGGTGTGATAGAGCACCAGATCCTCGCCGGGCGAGGGGAAAGGCCGGTAGATGAAACCCCAAGCGGAGCAGCCAAGACCGCCAATGATGAGGAATGAATAGCGCGGTTTCATGGGGCTGACCTCCGGCGCATCAGCGCCCGCGTGGGGTGTGTGTTCGGAGCCTCCCCGCACCTCTGGTGCGGCACGGTCAGGCCGGGTTATCACTGCAAAGCACCGAAAGAACAACAACATAGAAAAATGAGGGGGGAAACAAACCCACCGCGAAAAAGGAAACACCCCCCCCTCTGAGTATGTTTCTCGCTGCTTGACCCCGGCCTTGACCTCGGCCTTGACCCCGGATGAGCGCTTCATGGGTCTGACTCCTGCATCCGCAAGCGGCTCGAAACCCACGTCTCGAAGCCGTCAATCGTGACTCCAATTGTGCTGCTCGACTTGGGAAGGTCTTTCAGTTCTCGCAATCTTCTCGTGATGCCTCTCACTCCGTCATACCTGGCTATGGTTGCTCTGTCCACGGTGCGCAGCGCATTCTCGATCTGCTGTATTTCCGACTGCACTTCCGGGTCGTTTCGGCTCGGTCTATTCTCCTGGGGACTGCTCTTGTCAGATGCTCGCTGGCTCCAAGTTTGCAGCGGCGTCTCGGCCCGGATCGTGGCTTTGTAGTCCGCCCCGACTACGATGGCGCGGACTACAATCCCTTTTGACCGCAAAGCTATCCAAAGCCACTCGTGCGCTGAGCCCCAAGATCTCAGTTCGGTGTCGGTATCTTTGCCCGGATCAACGTAGACGAAGGTGGCGGTTTGGGCATCGGCCGCGATGGGAAGTTTGAGGGCAAAGTAGCGAGTTTGATGCGGCATGGTTCCCTGATAGATACGGTGGGGGAGCAGCTTGCGGTCGATGCCCAGCAACTCGAAGAAACTGACTTTTTCCGGCTCGGTGGGAAGCCAGGGAAGCTCCGGGTATTCCAGAACGTAGTCGAGCGAGAGCAGCCGCCGGAGCATGACGGAATCATCCGATTTCCGGCGGTGCCGGACGTTCTCAATCCCCAGCTTGCGGTAAATCTCTTTGTTGGATATCCGGCACGCCCTCGCTCCGCCGCGATAGTTGGGCAGAGCGTACTCCACGGCCATGCCGCGCTCCACCAGAGTGCGGACAAACCGCTTCGCCCCCATGCGATAGGGGTCATTGAAAAAATGACACCATTGCGCCCTCGTGAACAAGCCGCTATGGAGACAGACCAGGGCGATCCACTCCGCCTCGCGGCCCGTCCAACCGAACGGCTCCAGTGCCTTTTCTCGATCATGGAGATGTTCGATCATAACTCCCCGCCGACCGCCTCGGCTTCCACCGCTTCCCGGATTTCATCTGCCGTTCCAACATCTCCTTTTTTTGGTTGCCTTCCTAATCCTTAGCTATTTATCATACTGTCCGGCAGGTGCAACTAATAAGATTCGCGGTTGTGTTCTTGGCTTCGGCGCATGGGTCCATCCGGTGGGCGGTTTCCAGATCGCAAAGGGGGAGAAACCCATGAAGAGTAACCGCGGCGAATTAGCTTCTATCGGAGACCCTGCCCTCGACCTGCCCGACCTCGGTAATAAGACGAACCGAGACGATTCTCTCCAAGCGGTGCACCACTTCACCCAGGCCGACCAGGTGAACCAGCTTGTGAGCCAGCGAAGCCGATCCGGACAGGGGTTTCATAGCGCGGCTGATGGCGCTGTGAAGCCTGCCGCGTACCAACCCCGGCAACCGCAAAGAGTACATCCGGCGCAACGGCCCGTATAAGCGATGATTGAAGGGGCAGGGTGTTCGAAGCAAATCTTTGTGGGTCTTGATCCGCCCCCCCCCCCGACTTATTTCCAACAGGAGGCAAGGATGCGATTACCAGAAGAAGCCAATCGCTGGAAGAGCGACGGAAGGTCGATCAACCTCGACTTGAACGACCTGTCGATAAACGCACTCGGCGAATCGGAAGACAAACCCACGACCCTCCGTTTTGCCGAGTGGCTCCGTTCGAACGGTTGGACGGTGTCGACACAGCACAGCGGCCCGTTGCAGATCGGGGGTCGGAATGCGGGGCAGGACGAGTCTGTAGCTGAGTTGGAGCGATTGCTGTTGGATGAGTTTCTCCACTCAGACTGCGTGTATTAGGTAAGTATCTACTATTGGTACAAATTGTCGGTCTGGTTACCCCCGACACCACAGCTTCAGTTCGTGGAATGCACTTGCCCCTAGTCCTTACCAGTGCTTATGAAGCCGGGCACTTTTGGCAGGTAATCCAAGAAATCAAAGCGGTTCCATGCGAGCAGCCTGTTGATCTCGTTAACGTAGGTCCACAGCATCATCAATGTGTTGGCTTCGCCACAGTTCCATAATATGGCTGGGTTTTCTTCCTTCTCCTTAGTGGCGTATTGGAATGGGTCCGAATCGAGAAAGGCATATCCCTTGCCCAGAATGAAGACGCCGTCGATGGACGGGTTGTCGTAATTGATGCGTTTGCTTGGCGGCGTCGTCACTAGTGGACTGTCGCAAAGTAACTTTATCTATGGAAAGGGCGTCTATACAGTATGCCCTTTCAAAGCGAACCGTTCGTGTTGAGCCAACAGCAACGATCCGAACTCGAGGAGGTTGCCCGTTCGCAATCGCTGCCCGCCGGCTTTGTCTTACGCGCTCGAATCATCGCGTTACTCGCCGACGGCCTCTCCTACGCCGCCGTCGCCGACAAACTGGATTGCTCCACACCGACCGTCGGGAAATGGAAGAAACGCTTCCTCGAACACGGACTCGACGGACTGGAAACCCACCGTCCCGGGCAACCACCCTCGAAACTCACCGCCCGCTTGCGTGCCAAAATCCTCAATGCCACCCGCCGCCAGCCTGGCGACGGTTCGACCCACTGGTCCTGCCGCAAACTCGCCAAAGAACTCAGCATCAGCAAAGACTTGGTTCATCGTGTTTGGCGGGAAGCCGATCTCAAGCCGCATCGGTTGGAGCGCTACATGGCCTCCAACGACCCCGACTTCGAGCGCAAAGCTGCCGACATCATCGGTCTCTACCTCGATCCGCCGCGCCATGCCGCCGTGTTCTGCGTGGACGAAAAGACCGCTATGCAAGCGCTCGACCGTCGCGACCGCGTCTTGCCGCTGTCCCCTGGACGCGCCGAGCGGCACGGTTTCGAGTACAAGCGCAACGGCACTCTCTCCCTCTACGCCGCCTTAAACACCAAGACTGGGCAGGTGCATGGGAAGACCGCCGCGCGTCACACCAGCCAGGACTTCGTCGAGTTTCTCGGTGAGGTCGTCGCCCGCTGCGAGCCCGACCAGGAGATTCACCTCATCCTCGACAACCTCTCGGCTCACAAGACCAAGCAGGTGGCAGCGTTCCTCGAGCGGCACCCCAACGTCGCCTTACACTTCCCGCCGACTTACTCGTCGTGGCTGAACCAAGTCGAGTTGTGGTTTTCTAAGGTGCAACGCGACGTCATTGCCCGCGGCGTGTTCCCCTCCACCACCGATCTCGCCCGCAAACTCCGCCGCTACATCAACGCCTACTCGAAAGACGCCAAGCCTTTCCGCTGGAAATACTCCAGGCCCTCCCGCCGCATCCGCCATGGTAAAACTATCTCTGCGACACTAGTCCCTCAAACGATATACCCAATTCTTGGTGTGCTTCCGTCAGCCACCGCCTCAGCGTCTTATTGGTTTTGCATCCATCGAAGGCAACCAGGAACGAATAAGGCCGAGGGTTCTTGACCAGACCATGGGGATTGATTGCGCTGGGTGATGTCGCGAGGGTATTCCTTGATGACGCTGTGCCCAGCGTTCCCAGCAACACCCGAAAGCGCCAGGAGGGTCTTCTCGATATCGGCGAAGTACGACTGAACAAAAGTCATCCAACCTCGTCTCTTGCAATCTAGGGTGACTCCCAGATTACTGCAAAAATACCCTTGGCACTGACGTATCCGAACAGGAGGCCCCCCCAGTACCCGCCTCACCGGATTGGTTTCATCGGCAGCGCGACGGTTCACCCCCGCAGGTCATCAAGAAACTCCGATGCCGGGGCAACGCTCGTGACAAGCAGATGATCCCGTGCTCGTGTGCACGCGACGTACAGCAAGTGACGCTCGGTGTCGTACACCTCTTGCAGATCGGCGTCGTCGCCCACAGTTTCGATGCGCTCCTGCAACGGGATGATTTCATCATCGCAGGCCATGACAACGACGGCGCGGAACTCCAGCCCCTTAGCAAGATGCATGGTGCTAATCGAGACGTAGCCGCTGGTGGTCGCGACGTTTTCATCTAGAACCCCGAACGGGAGTCCTGAGAGTTGCACAGCCGACCGTGCATGGTCCAGTTCTGTGGCGGATCGCACAAAGACACCAAACTCGTGAGGCGCGACACCGTCCTTCTCACGTCCTGACAACCACTGGCCAACGTATTCAACTTCTTCTTGCTGGCTACTCAGCACCCGAATCTCCGGCACCGGCCCATTGAAGACGGAGACGGTGTGGCGCCGCTCCTCCCTGTTGCCATCGGCATCGGACACCTCGGGACCGAGCAGTCGGTCCGCCTGCACCCGGATCTGATGTGAAGTGCGGTAATTGACCCGCAGCGTCTTCGACCGTCCCCGAATATCCACGCCTAAGGCCAGCCACGAGAACGGCTGCTGGAAGATGCGCTGGCCGAGGTCGCCAGCGAAGAAGAGCGCGTCGGGCCGATGCCGGCCGAGCCCCGCGAAGAACCGGAGATGGGCCACGCCGATATCTTGCGCTTCATCGACCACGATGAAGTCAAACGACGGGTTCCTACTTTCCGCAACGGCTGTCGCCAGTTTTGTGAACATCTCTGAGCGCGTGATCATGTTCCGCAAGGCGAGGCCCGCGCGGACCTGCTCGAACATCGACCAGAGGATCGCCCGCCGGGCCTCTGTGAGCCGCGTTTTTCTGCCGAGGCGCGCGACATCTCGATACGCCTCCCAGGTGTCCAACTGCCACGCATCAACGACCTGCTCCCACTCGGTCAGCAAGAATCGCCCACTAAACTTGTGATTTTCTTCACGTTCGCTGGCGGCCCGTAACAACTCTTGGACAACCTCTGGCGGCGCCAGATTGATCTGCCCGAAGTGGGACTTGTAGAGGTGCTCTCCGGCAGCGTTGATCGAATGGACTTCCAGTCGCTCCGCTAGGCGCGGTTCGTTGCTGATGAGTCGCCTGAGTTGGGTGCGGAGGGCATTCGCCAGCATTTGCGAGAACGTAGTCAGCAAGACGCGTGCATTCTGGTTGGCACGAGCCAGAAAGACGGCGCGATGCAGCGCCACAATCGTCTTCCCCGTGCCGGCGGAGCCGGAAACCCTTGCAGGCCCGGTGTAGTGCCGCTCAACCAGCTGCCGCTGCTCGGGATGGAGGAACACCGACCACCTATCCCACGGGAACTCCAGGGCGCGTTGAAGTTCCTCGACATTGCTCATCACCCGGAATCGGCGTTGTGCGTCGGGATGATCGAGCGGATTCGTCACCGGCGTGACCGGCTGAGGTGAAAGCGGCTTGCCGCCAGTGGCCAGTTCCAGGAGCGCCTCGGCGGCCTCGCCCGGTAGTCGGCCGGCCAGCGACAGGAGGCTGTCCTCATCGACTTGGCGCACGTCTGGCAACCACTCCGGCGGTACTCCGTAGGTCAGCAAGTCGTCGTCGGACACGCCCGCAAACAGCGGCGGCTTGGCTGTAGCCGGCTTCGGAGCCTCCACATACGTCGGGATGAGGATCTCCTGAACGGTCTCCCGAATCTCCACGAGCTGGGCGGCACCCGTCTTGGGGTGCGTCTCCAGTCGACGCCGTTCCGCCCAGTCATACGCTTTGTCGTGATGGCCGACATAGCAGAGCAGGAGGCTGGTTTTGCTCTTGTGCACAATCAGCCGAATGTCGCCACTTACCCGCACCGACCAGAAGTGCTTGTCTTTGGCCTTGTCGAGTCGGTGGAAGCTCATGCCGGGATTGGCGGGGTTGAGCTGCAAGTCGAACGCCGTTGTCTTGACGGCCTTCTGCTCGTCGCCCGCTAATCTGGCGAGACTGTCTGTGAAGGTGTCGGCGATCCGGAAATCCATCCTGTACGCTTTCTTGTCGTGTGCCTTCGGTATCTATGCACGGAGCGCGGACTATAGAGCCGTACCATCTTCAAGAATTAGCTCTTCGCATGGAGCGGCTAAGGTCATATTCGCAGCTATCGCGATCCGCAAACGCCACATCGATTAGGAATCTAAGGGCATCTGGATTGCGTTCGATCCTGTCCCAATTGGTGACCGATACCTTAGCCCCGGCTTTTAGAAGATTGTCGATAATTCTGTCTGGCATGTAAGGAAAACGACGTTCGTATTCGGCACTGCTGTCGATGGACACCCAGCTTTCAATCTTAGGGTAGACGGTCTCTTTCTCACCAGAATGCGCGGCGTGGATGGAGTATTCGGTCTCAGTCGATGGTAGATTCACAACAAGAATTCCAGACTTTTTGTTGACTTTACCGTCAAACATGCTGGAATAGATTTCCCAGTCCACGTGCTTTCGTTTCTTTGTTTCCAAACCCACCAGCACGATAGTGACCGTCGAGTCACGTAAGTACTCGTCGCGGATCTTCTCTCTTATCGCTTCATCACTGAGATAGTCGGGTATGTCACCGGTATCGACCGACCAATCGATAAATATTCCGTATCGGGAACCTATCTTGACGAGGTGGTTCTTATAGTCTTGGTCCTTATAGTGATGATGGCTAATAAAGACTCTATGCATTGTTTCCTACCTCATTTGTCATTACGTAGTGATAGCAGGCGAGCCCGATGCAGACGACTCCAACGACAACCAACGTGAAAGAAATCCAAAAGGAAACACTCTTCCACCACTTCGAAACTTGTGGAATTTCAGCGTCACCAACCAGAGCTGCGGCTCTGCGCAGAACCTGATTGTTCATGTTGATTCCACGTCCTATGCGGAGCATCGCCACTCCAAACATCGCGAGCATTGGACCAACCGCAGCAAAGACCCACCAATCAGGTTCACGACCACTCCTTGCGAACGCCAAAATTCCCAAGGAGCCT
The DNA here is from genome assembly GCA_965222885.1 of Terriglobia bacterium. Taxonomy (GTDB): domain Bacteria; phylum Acidobacteriota; class Terriglobia; order UBA7540; family JAPUME01. The sequence continues at coordinate 1,771,866 of OZ244973.1, read as the reverse complement.
ACTCCAACCGCGATCTGCAACATTTGCCAACGCAGACGATCAAGATGCCGATACGTCTCGTATCTTTGTTTGTAGATTTCTAGTTCATCAGGTGTTGCCATAGCTATTTGGTTTCCATAAAGCCGAAAGCAGAGTTTCCCATGTCGGCTCAGACTCGGAACACCTTCATCACCTCATCTCCCAAGTGGTTGATGACTTTGACGGCGATGCGGCCGGATTGGGGTTTGTCGAATGGCCGGGAGGTATCGCTGTGGAGCGTCTCCCAGGCTTCCGGGTTAATTTCGGCTTTGAGGGTCGTCTTGAGCGCCTTGTATGGGTCGTTGGCACCGAGGAAGTAGGCGTGGCGGACGAAGAAGCTTTCCTCGTTGTAGTCGGTGTCAATGAACCAGCAGGCGATGCCGTCGGCACCGTCGCTACGGACTTCTCCGGTGCTGGGGTCGAAGACGTCGACGCCCTTCACCTTCACGCACAGCCGGCCATCCGGCTCTGGCAGTAGCTCAATGTCCGGTTCGCCGAAAATGACGAAGAGGTTTCCCTTGCCAGTGTTCTTAAGATCCTCGGCCATATGCAAGTCGGCGTTCATTCGAGCTTTGAGCACGGGGATGCGGCCCAGCTTGCTGAACTCCGCAGCGTGTGCCTCGTAATTGAAAGCGCAGGCGATCAGCACATCGAATCCGGCATCGCCGGCCTCACGGGCGCCGGCGACAAGATCGGCGCGCTGGACGGTGCCGAACTCGGGGCCGATGAAGATGGCGGCCCGCTTCTCAGCGTTGCCTTCGAGGTAGCGGCCTTCCGCGCAGACCAACTCGCCGGGCCACAGGGTGAGGGCGGTGAAGGCAATCCGGTCCCCCTTGTGCGCCTGCTGCACACCGACTGTTTTGAGGTTTTCCAAGATCATCTGTGGGAAGGACTGCTTTGCTCCGTATGCGGTGTTGTCTTCCTTTCGGACGTCGATCAATTCATCGTCCTCGCCCACGCCAAGCATGCGGTGGGGGCTTAGGCTCTCGACCGTGAAACGTCCGGCGACTCGGACCTTCTTCTTGTCCTCGTAGGGCTTGTCGTAGAGGTATTCGTAGTCGGCCTTGGCGGCGATGGAGGCGTCGATCTCGCGCTGGCGGGCGATGCGCCCCTCCCACCAGCGGGCGTGCAGGGTCTTGGCGCCGGCGGGCCACTTGGCATCAGCCGCACGTGGAATCTCCCACTCCTTCCAAGTCTGCTTGAGCGCGGCGTTCAGCGACTGACGCAACGGCTCCAGGGTCTCCTGCCACTTCTCCCAGATCACGTCGATCTCGGCGTTGTTGGCAATGGACTTGAGGGTAACGTGGGGTACGCGCTCATAGACGAAACCCTGGCGGATGTCGTTGTAGGGGGGCGCGTCGAAGGGTGCCTTGCGCGCGATCGCGGCTTCTTTGAGTTGCCCTTCGCGGCTGTCGGCGAGCAGGTAGTAGGGATAGCGCGCGCCCATGATGCGGGCGCGGGCCAGCGCCAGAGCCACGCGGGAGGTGTCGATGGTGATCCAGCGCCGGCCCCACTGCTCGGCGACGTAGGCGGTGGTGCCAGAGCCGCAGGTGGGATCGAGCACCAAGTCGCCCGGGTCGGTGGTCATTTGGATACAACGTCGCACCACCTTGTTGGCAGTTTGAACGACGTAGGTGAGATTAGACGCACGACAATCACCCCAGTAATTTGAGATAGGCTCAACACCATAATCAGACGCATATAGCTTGTAGTTTGGAAGCTTGTCGGGTTTCAGAATCCGATTTGCTTTAATCAGCCGCTCTACGCCGTCGAACGTTGTTTTCCAGGAGTATTTCTGCCGTTTGACCCGTTCGCTTTCAAATGCGAAATCAAAGTAGCAGGTCGCCGTGTATCCTGAAGACATTAGTGGTGCCGCGCAAAACACTTCAGATAACACAAACTTGTCGTTTGCGTCCTCCATCTCAGTTTTGGTCATCCTACGAAAACGATTGTGTTTTTCGATCCATGAGTAACCAGTACCCTCTCCGATTCGGCGATCACCATAGACCGGACGAAATTTCATGGATTCTTTCTTCTTGGTGAACCAAAGGACGTAATCGAGAGTGCCCGTAAGATCTGAGGAACCTAGCCCAACGGTGACCTGTTCGGGCTCACGGGTGATGTGCTCAGTTTTGCCGTCCTTGGACGTCGCGGCTGGTGGTGGACCACTGGAAGTTGGAATTGAACTTGATGCCGTAGGGCGGATCGACGTAGATGCACTGCACCTTGCCGCGCAGTCCTTCGCGCTCGGCCAGACTAGCCATGACCTGCAAGCTGTCGCCCAGGATTATGCGGTTGGACCAGTTCTGGTCGTGCTGGTAGAACTCCGCCCGGGCGGCGTCGGTCAGACCGTTGAAGTCGGCAAAGAGATCCGCCTGAAAGCCCGACTCGGCAGCTTTCTCCGCCGCCGTTTTCCTGCTCCGGCGGAGCAGGTCGTCGATCAGCGCCTTGGGGTGGACCTTCTCCTGGATGAAGAGCGGCGGCGCCTGCACCACCAGGTCTGACCAGTCCTGCTCGTCCTTGCCGCGCCAGACGAGCTGCGGGTCCAGGTCGCGGTTACGGCGCTGGTAGGCGGTTGCGATAGGGCTTTCGTCATCGGTTTTCATCACGGCCTGATACTCGGCCGTGGGAATGTTCCTGCGGGAGGCCTGCTGGTGCTGGAGCGTTTCGACCGTCTTCTTGCTCGCTTTCTTCGCCATGGCTCTGTTCACGTCCTGAAAGGGTTGGTGATGGTGACTCCTTCGATTCGCTGCGCATGCTGCAGGTCTTCGCTGTAGAGAGTTTTACAGCCCGCCTCAAGTGCGGCGGCGATAATGAGCGAATCGTAGAAACTGAACCGATAACGCGACTGTATGTCGAGGGCCGCGTGATAGAGTCGAAGACTTGGTTGAACTTTGAGCAATGGCGCGAGCACGGATTGCAGATACTTGCGCATCTCGTTCTCGGTCAGCCGTATCCGCGCTTTGTGAATCGCCGTGTTGAGGCATTCCTGGACAACCTGAAAGCTGATGCACGCGCTCCCGTTCGCTATCCCCTGCTGAATTAACTGTCCCGCAATCGCGGCCTTGCGAGTTTCGAGCCCTTCGAGTTGGTACACAAAGACGTTGGTGTCTATGAAGCTCTCAACGCTCATTCATTTCTTCCCGCGTCAACTTGCGTCCAACGCGCAGCTTGCCTTGCAGCTCGCGGATGACGCGCATGGCTTCGGCAGCCTGCTGTTCGCGCCGAACGTAGTTCCCGAGCCACAACCGGAATTGCTCGTTCAAGGTGGTGTGCTCCGCCACGGCACGTAGGCGCGCCGCTGTAATCAGGTTCTCGTCGGCGCTCAAGGTAATGTTTTTCACGATGACCTCCTTATCAGCCGTTTTCCAGTTGTATAGTGTACACTATATCTGTGTTCATATTAGCCATTACCGTCGGCGGCCACTTTTTTGATTATCTTGTCGAACTTGCTCTCGACCTTCTCCTTAAAGTCAGCCTCGATCTGGTAAACCTCGGTGAACTCGGCGAAGGCCCAGCGTCCATACGTCTTGAGATGATTCACACCGGTCACCCAGTAGGTATCCATCGTGGACTTCTTTTCCTTGGCGTCCTCGCGCCGGTAGCCCTTGATCTCGACGACCAGACGCAGCAGGTCGTCGGGGCCGTGGCCGTCGTCCACCAGGACGATGAAATCGGGCAGATACTTCCGAAGCTGGGAGCCGTAGCGATACGGCACTTCGAGGCCCAGGTTGTGGTTCTTCGTGTAGGCCACGACCTGCGGATGCGACTCGGCGACGCGGCAGAACTCGGCTTCCCAGTCGCTGTCGAGCACCACCCAGTTGACGTGGTTCTTGGGCGGTGGACCACTGGTGTCCCAGCGGTCCGCTCGGGACGTGTTGAATCTGACGTGGGTCGTGGAGCCGGTGGGATTGTAGGGATCGAGCAAGGCTTTGATGGGGCGGTGGTCTTCCAGCGCGTTGATGATGCCGGCGGTGATGCGGTTGCACGCCCTATCGGCCAGATCCTGATACATCAACTGGGCGGGATACGTGCCGCCCTTGCAGACGAGACAGGTGTCGAGCCACTGCTTGGTGATGCGTTTGAGCTGGCCGAACAGATAGAGCTTTGGCTCTTCCCCCGGATCGCGCCATTTCGTATAGAGCAGGCGCTGGGTGACGTGGAACAGCAGCGTGGACGGCCGCATGTCGCCTAGATGCTTCAGGTCCAGGTCCACGCCTTCGCCGATGATGCCCGAATTACGTGTGATGGACGGGCCAACCAGATCAGGGTTGAGTTCGAAGAATGGAATTGGCGTTGAAGGTGGCCGTGAGGCGCTCTTGGGGCAGTTCGACGCGGTAGCCTTCGACGCGAGGGAACCGAATTTCAAGGCCGTCTCGCTCCGGACGCACGGCTTTGACCTGAACCGTCTCTCGTGGCGGTTTTGGTGTGACCACAACCGGCTTCGCCGTAAAGTCGAACGGTATCCCCAATACGTCCGCGTATTCGACGTTGAACCGGCTATCCTCATTGAGATCATAGGATTGGCGACGCAGCGCGCGGCCGATGACCTGCTCGCAGAGTAACTGCGTTCCGAAGGCGCGCACCCCTAAGTACGTGACTGACGGTGTTTGCGTCCCATCCTTCCGTGAGCATCGACACCGACACCACGCAGCGAATCGAATCTCCCAGCCGACCCGGTTTGCCTACGGTGTTCATGACCTCACGGAGCAACTCCTGATCGCTGATGTTCTCCGCCGCACGGGCATCCCCGGTGCGCTCGATGATCTCGCGGCGGAAACGTGCAATCTCATCAGCGGCCATGCCACGGAATTTGTCGTCCAGGGCGTCGCCGGCTTCCAGTTGTTCACTGTCGATCAGCAACGTGTTCGGACGCGCGAGCGGATTTCCTGTGGTTTGGTCAAAATTGTGGAAGAGGGGCAGGCGACCGTGTTCCAGTGCGGTGCTCCCGTCTGCGTTCTTTCGTTGAAAACCGGAGATGAAATCATAGACCAGCTTCGAGATGGCGGTATTCTGGCAGACAATGATAAAGCAGGGTGGCATACGAATGCCCCTTTCCTTCCACAGATGGAAGGTCTTCTCGTAGTGCCCGTAGAGCGCCTCAAGGGCGGTTTGCAGTCGGGTAGGCAGTTTAAGGGGGTCTAGTTCTCCGCTCTGGCCTCGCCCCTTCTTGGGCATCTCCTTGCGGATGTTCTCCCAGAGGTTGCGATAGACGGGCATTTCGTCACCGGGGATGTTCTGGGCCACCGGGACGCGTGGCAGTTTCACGATGCCGCACTCGATGGCGTCCATCAGCGAGAAGTCGCTCATCGTCCACGGGAAGAGCGTTCCCTCGGCATAGCCGGACCCGCGCAGGAAAAAGGGCGTGGCGGACAGGTCGATCACACGGGAGCGGCCGAGCTTACGATTCACGGCTTCCAGACCCGAGATCCAGAGGCGAGCCGCTTCGTTATTCTTTTCGGCCTCCTTTCTGTCGTCACCCTTCAGATGCGCATCGTCCGGCTCCGGTGGCTTTTCGCGGTAGCAATGGTGTGCCTCGTCGTTGATCACGAGGATGTTCTTGATGCCCATCAGGTCAGGCATGACACGCTGGAGCATCTGGCCTTCGGTTTCGGTGGTGTTCAACTCGTCGCCGGTGCGGCCCTTGAGCAACGCGCGTCCGCCAGAAGACAGCTCGATGCGCTCGCGCAACTTGAAGGCGTGGTAGTTGGTGATGACGATCTTGGCGCGGTTCACGTCGTCGAGCATATCGTGCGGCACGAGTTCGCGGTTGGCGTAGTAACTGTCTGGGTCATTCGGCTGGAGGACGCGGAGCCGATCCTTGATGGTCAGGCCAGGGGTGACGACCAGGAAGCCTCGGGTGAAGTGTTTGCTGGCGGGATGGCGGACCGCGTTGACCGTTTGCCAGGAGATCAGCATGGCCATGACGGTTGTCTTGCCGGATCCTGTGGCCAGCTTCAGCGCGAGGCGCATCAATGCGGGATTGGCGTCCTTGTTGGCTCTGGCTAAGTGGTCCAGCAATCGTTTGCCGCCTTTGAAGTGCGGCGCAACCTCAGCCAGCCAAATCGCGGGTTCGACGGCTTCCACCTGACAAAAGAATGGGCGGATGCCGCCGAACGGGTGGTGCCGCCAGTGCAGGAGCAGGCGTGCCGTTTCCGGGCTGACCTGCCACTGGGCGGGGTTGGGCAAGGCCCGCCACATATTCACGTTCTGGCGCACTTCATTGATGATGGAGGTCGGATCGTATTGCTGTTCCTTGGTGGAGAGTCCCTTCCCCTCGTCAAACACCATCTCGGCCTGCTGCCAGGCCTGTTTCCGTTTCTTCGGCTTCGGAATCGGCGTGATGAACTCGGCGCGGCGACGCCGGTCCAAGACCTGCTGAGTCGGCTGCCCCTGGGAGTCCAGCTCCCAGTGCTGCTGTGGACACTCGTAGGGCGAGTTCAGGATGGGATGGTCGAAGAATGGGTTGGCCATTTTCTAACCGATAGTCACAGGTTGCCCGGTCAAGGTATTAATTCGGTACTCACTATACTGAACACCTGCCTTTTCGTCACTCACTCGCTGAGCACACGCACGATGGCCTCGGGGTCGCGGTCGATGACGGTCAACAGGACGCGGGCGGCGCGATCTGGAACACGGCGCCCCTGTTCCCATTCCTGTACGGCACGCGCGTCAAGACCGAATCGGTCCGCGAACTTCTGGCGACTCAACTTCATACGCTTCCGTATCGCAAGAATATGCTCTGCGGCGGGATTGTCGACAATGCGGCACGGCAGATCCCCTTCGCCGCGTACATGGGCAAGAACCTCGCCCAAGGCTGCTTCTACCTCTCGGCCCACCTGGGTTCGTTCCGTCGTCATCGGCTTGCCTCCTCTTGCTTGATCGCGGCCACTAGCCGCGACAGGCTTTTCCTGTCCGCTGGAGTCAGGTCGTCACGGTCGGCCTTCGCATAGGTTGTCAGCATGTAGATTGCCTCCGGTCCTGCGTGATGGAAGTAAATCGTCCGGATTCCATCTCGCTTTCCCCGTCCCGATCCTCTCCAACGCAACTTGCGAATCCCTCCCGTTCCCCGGAGCAAAGGCGCTCTGCCGGGATCGGCAACGATTGCCGCCTCCATTTTCTGGCGGTCCGCTTCCGACATGAGCTTGCGAACGGCGCGCTCGTAGGTTTTGGTGGTGAAGATTCGCACAGGTCTTAATTATGCGGCAACGCCGCTCATTCATCAAGGGCAGCCTCACGTGACCGGACCGATTTTTTGTACCAGTCGTTGTGAGAGAGTTATATCACAATTGATGGGACCTGGAATTCTGTACCAAGCTCAGGGTGAGTCTTGCGGGTTTTGCATGTCTTTCAGATGGCAGCTAGCTGCCATCCGAAGGGCGAACTCGTGCGGCGTCCGCTCCACCGCACCACGTCGCCGCTCAGGGCTCAGAAGTTTCCCTCCGCCACCTCCTGCAAGACTTGCTTCTCCAGCAGCCAGGCGGCTTCCACGGTTTTCTACCAACTCTTTCCTTTCGTTGCTCTTACACGGTTTTGGGGCGTCTGCTTTCGCTCGCAACGCCTACGGTTAGCCCGCTTGAGGGGCGAGTTTTCTGACGGTTTCTTGACGGTAGTTGCTGCCACGACCATGCTCTACGGGTTGTGCAGTACCTGGTTGCAGCAATGGTTTTCGAGTTGCAATCGCCCCGCTCGCCGTGAGGACGCGCTTCGTCGAGCCAGGGGACCTACTTTCCCTGACCACTGCCGGAACCTTGCGTCCGGCCTGCGCATGGGGCGGCGGGATAGGCACCCTCGTTCTCAGGAGTTTTATGTGGCATACTTCAGATGAACCGGCAGTAGACTTCAATATCTGAGGGCAACTAAACAAGATTGAAGAACTAGATATGTTTTAACTCAATTATTTAAGATTTCTCTTCGGTAGTCATATTCCGGGCGGATCAGACCGAGACCTGGACGGCCGAGTGTTCCGGTGGTTGAGCCTGGGGGACGAGAACGCTCACCTGGGTTAAGGAGAATGGCAAAAATGCGCAAACAGGGCACCTCTGGGAAGGCCAGATGCGCGGCCACCTCAATCTGGCGCAATGAAAACGGGAGCATAAGTGAAACAACCGATGTGTACGGCGAGCGAGTCAGTTACTAGGTGGGATTGGATGGGGGGCGGCACTTGGAGGGCCTGGAAATGACGCGGGTCGTACCGATCAGCGTCCTTGAGGAGAATGCTCTGTAGGACTGTCGTGTTACGACAGTAGCGCTGGAATCCGCAAGGGGAAGCACGCCAAAAATAACTGGTGAAATCTTGTGAAATGAATCCGACACTGGACATTCTTTTTTGCGTCACGGGCACTGAAGTTCCCGCCGACCACGGCTATGCGCTGTTCAGTGCGCTTTCACGCATTCTGGAGACGAAGGAAGATCGCTGGATGCACGGCAATCCGCATATCGGCCTGCATACGATTCGCGGTGTGCATCTTGGGAACGGCAGACGGCTGATCGGCGACAGAGCGCGTCTCGGCTTGCGCCTGCCGTCCGACCTGTTGTCACGCTCCCTGAAACTGGCCGGAAAGAGTCTTGACTTGGACGGGTGCAAGTTGCGCGTCGGCGTCAGCGAGACGCGAGCCCTGATTCCGGCGGCGACGTTGCATTGCCGCGTCGTGACCACCAAGAACGGCGACGACCCGGCCCGCTTCGACGCCGAAATCGCCCGCCAGTTGGCCACCCTCGACATCCATGGCCGAGTATTCCGCGTCCCTCAGAGCGCGCAGCCGCGCGCAAGCAGGGACCCGAGCCGTCGAATCTTCCGCGTGAAAGACAAGCGTATCGTCGGTTACTCCGTGCTGGCGACGGAACTGATGGCCGCAGAGTCTATCCGGTTGCAGGAACGCGGCCTCGGCGGCCGGCGAAGGATAGGCTGCGGGGTGTTCGTGCCGGTGATTTCGCCTGTCGGTGATGCCGAAAGGCGTTTATGAATATGAATTACATACTGCTCGCCAAATCGCAACGCGAAGAAAACGGCCAAATTATTGAGCCGGTATCCCTGTTGGAGCACTCGAAGGCTGTGCTGGCGGCAGTCCGTGCGATTCTCGACGAGGTGGAAGGTTTCCTTCCCGCTGGAGTAGCCAAACCCGATCTGCGGAAACTCGTCCTCGCGGGCGCGGTCCTGCATGATCTCGGCAAGGCAAACAGTATTTTTCAAGGCAAGCTTCTTCCTCAGCGAGAAGAGTTCTCGAAGATTCCATGGAATCAGAGACAGCCACTGCGCCATGAAGCACTCAGTGCCCTGATTGTCGCCGGATATATTGAGGCCGCTCGGGAATTTTCCGACCATTTGGCGAGTTCAATCTTAAATGAATGGAAGAATCCTGAGAAGGCGCGATGGATGTTGGCTTGGCTGGTCGGCGGGCATCACCTCCAGATGCATCACGCCGAGGACGACTCGGCCGGCATGGTTCGCATCAGCGGCATTGGTTCCGATTCCATCCGGTTTCACGGTGATCTTTTAAGAAAGGAATGGCAACGGGAATTCGACGACGTTTTGCGCGACGTGCCTCACGTTCCCGATTTCGTCGTTTCTACGGATGTCGGCGACGGCGACCGTCACCACGCCGCCCTGATGGACAATTTCGCCTGGGAGTCGGAAGAGCAGGCCGAATCATTATTACCCGATGAACTGCGCTTACTGGCGTTCGCCAAGGCGATTCTTATCGCCGCTGACGTCGCTGGCTCGGCTTTGTGGGACGGTGAGGGCGACAAAATCGCCCGCTTGGTAAACGGTGCGCGGGTGTCGTTGCAAAGTCATTGCAAGCAGGAGGAGTTGAAAGAAATCGTGCGCACCCGTCTTAAGGTCAACAAGAACATCGACTACGAGACAAAACTTTATCCATTTCAGCGTCGAGCCCGGGACGCGCGTGAAGCCCGCGTCGTTCTGGTGGCCGCCTGCGGCGGCGGCAAGACCATTGCGGCCTATGAATGGGCGCGAAAGCACGTCGAAGCCGGCCGCAAGTTGATTTTCTGCTACCCGACCACGGGTACAGCGGCGGCGGGCTTCGAGGATTACCTGCTGACCCAAGGCGACCTGGAGCGTAGGCTGATGACCAGCCGCGCTGGTGTGGATATCCGACGGATGCTTGCCAACAAAGCTGACAAACCGAAAGCGACCGACGGCAAAGGGCGCAGGGTGCGCCATCCCAACCGTGACGAAGACCTGGAAAACTTGATGAAACAGGAGTCCTTGCAAGCCTGGGGCCAGCAGGCCATCGCCGCGACCGCCGATTTCGTCCTGGGGCTTGTGCAAAACCATCGGCGAGGCCTCTTCAGTTTTCCGGCCATCGTCAAGAGCGCCATCGTTTTCGATGAAATCCACAGCTACGATGCCAAGATGTTCGGCTCTTTGGTGCGCTTCTTGCGGGCGTTTCCGAACGTCCCCGCGTTGTTAATGACGGCATCCTTGCAGCCGTCGCGTCGCAAAGCGTTGAAGTCGGCAGGTGTGGACTACGAACTGATCTCCGGTGACGACCAGAAGGAAACAGACGGACGGTATCACCTGGAGTGGTGCGAGAACGACAAGAAACAGTCTGATGCGACGGAGGACAAAATCAAACCCGTTGTCCCGGACAGATACTGGGCAGCCGTCAAGAACGCGCTCGACAACCGCGACAAAGTGTTGTGGGTGTGCAACACCGTTGCCGATGCCGTTCGCGTTTACGAGGAAGCGGAGAAGTTGGGCGACGACGTGAAACGCATCCTGTTTCACAGCCGATTCTGCTATCGCCATCGCGTGGACCGCCAAAACGAAATACTGGCGGCCTTTGGGAAAGATAAATCGCCATGTCTGGCGGTCACGACGCAGGTGTGCGAAATGTCGCTGAACATCAGCGCGGGCTTGCTAGTGACTGCCCTTCCGCCGTTTCCGGCCCTGATGCAACGGATGGGGCGGCTGAACCGCTATCTGGAAAACCAGAACGGCGCCCGTTGCTTGGTCTATGACTACGATGGCATGGATGGTCGCCCTTATCGCCGCGCGGACCTGAAAGCGGCCCGCAATGTCGTCAGGAAACTCGCCGAAGAACGCCGGTTGCTCTCCCAACGCAATCTCAAGGATGCGCTGGACGGGATGCCGGAAGCGGTTGACGACATCAAATTTCATTCCGCTTGGCTCGACGGCGGATGGGAAAGTAAGCAGGCATCCTTGCGCGAGGGCGACGCCACCGTGCCGGTTCTGCTGGCGCAACACGAGGACGACATCCGCAGGCGGATCAAGGACAAGGAAATCGGCAAAAAAAGCGAAGCCGTCAAGGAGTGGCTGGTTCCCATCCTATATGAAAAGAAAGGCGTCAGTATCCTCGGCAAAATCGGCGGCTACCCGCTGGTGTCCGGCGTGGAATACGACGAGGAAAAAGGCGCGAGATGAGTGGTAAGGGAAAGAAGGCCAAAAGCACGGGGGTGACCTTCCGCCTGAACGAACCGGGCATGAGCGAGCATGAGCGCGCCGGCTTGGCCGGCCTCTGCCTGAGCCTGACTGCGGCTGTTGGGTGGAAGAACCAGCGGCGGGCGTGGCCGTTGCCCGAGTCCGTCGAAGGGAATCTGGCCGCGTTGTGCAAGACGATAAGCAATCTGAACGTGCCCCACTTCCCCGTTGTGGAGGACGGTCTCGGCGTCCGTTTGGAGTGGCCCGCAGGCGAAGAAAAGGCAGCGCTGAAGGCCGTTGTCAAATGGGCCTGGCAGGTCCACGACGGCGTGTTGTTCCTTCCCGGCGTTCACCGCAAGCGCGAGCATCTGGACTGCTACTACTTGCGGTTGCCCGCCCATAACGGCCTGTTGGGAACCTTTTTCCAATTCCCCATGACCATCAAGAAAGTGAAGGACCCTGAACGGAAAGTCGTGCGCTTCAACGAGAAAAAGACCTTTCCGGTATCGTATCGCCGCATCGCGCCCGATGCGAAATTGCCTCAGCACAAAGCCGTCCCTAATAAGGGCGTTTGCGATGACGCTCTGGCGTCTCCCATGGCCTCCTGGATTTATCCGGGGTCGGAGCCGCGCTTCAACAACAACATGCCACCGAGCATCCGTCGGGAAACGGCGTGGCGCGGTCCAGTACGGTTCGCATATCTGATGCTATTCGCGCCCATCGCATGTCACTATATCAGGTTGCCGAGTACGAACGCCCACAATTGGGCGTATATGGTTCCGGGCGTGGAGAACCTGGGGGAATATCAGCGCGAGTTCCTGCGCCGAAATATGGTCAATTTCGACAACTGGCCTTTCTATGGCGCGGTCTCAGGGCTGGAGGACGCCGCCTTGCGCTACGCGACGCGCAATAAGACGCGTGGCCGGTCCGTGACGGTCGTCATGGGGAAAGCCGACTTCTACCATGCTCAACAGAAGACGCGCAAGAATCTGTGGCGCGATATCGCCGTGGCCGACAACATGCAGAAGGCATTCCGGCGCTACGACATTTTCAACCGCGTCTTTCCGGCGGGCAACATGGCCCGGCCGACCCGTGAGGTGAAAGCCGAGGAAAGCGAGGAAAAGGGCAATCATTTCATTGCCTTGCCGAATTGCCGCGAGCGGATTACGGCGAACATCCTGCGCGGTGATCCATGGTACGCTGACTTGGCGTATATTCCGTTCTGGCAGCGCGACCGAGTCGAAAACGACTGCCAGGAAGTCCGAAAACGCGGACTGCGGGTGGTGGGACTGAATTTGCCGTGGAAAAGCGGCGATCAGGGAAAAGAATCCATCTCGCCCGAACGGCTGTGGTTTCTAAAATTACACCACTTCGAAAGGGAACAACTGATGCTGCTTGCGAAGAAGGAAGTCTGGGATAAACCGCTGGAAAAGGACATGCTTTACGCCTTTCGTGAAGCGTTCCGGCGACTCTTGAATCGGGAAGACAAAGCCCTGGGCCGAGGTGGGACTCGCGACTTGCCCAAACGTTGGGACAACACGGCAGACAAATGGCACCGCCGACTACTCCATGCTAAGACCGGGCTGTTGTTGTCCAACGTGGTCCACGAATTGCTTGCGCAGGCGGCCAGGAGTCCCAATCTGAGAGACGGTAGCTTGGTGGATCCCGGTGGTCCTGCTTTCCTGCTGTTCAAAACAAGCGAAGATGAAAGCGCCGAATCCCGTCACGCACGCAACGATGCCTTTCACGCCGAGTTTCGCCGCATGGTGAACGATTCCAGTGACTGGAAGAAGGTCCGTGACTTGGTGCTTCTGGCTTTGACGACCTTTACCGACAAGCGTCTCGGACAGAGCAAAGACAACCAATCTACTGGAGGCAACGGAAAGGAAACCAACCAATGACTACACATATATTCGGCATGGCGCTCACGCACGAGGGCACCTTTTCTAACAACCGGGGGGAGAACGAGGGCAACACCAACACCCTTCAGAAGGTCATACGCAACGGCGATATGTTCTCGACCGTCTCGGCGGAAGCGATTCGCTACGCCTTGCGCGATGGCTGGCAGCAAGGTGATGAAACCCTGAACCGGCAGACGCTTGATCATCGTGCCGTTCAATACACCGATCGGGAATTCGGTCCTGACGAGTGGCCAACCCGTCTGGACGATGACGTTCTCGGTTTTATGCACGCGAGGGACGACACCGTCAGCCGGCGCGCGCCGCTGGAAGTGACCCGTGCCATTTCCGTCACTCCGTGGACCGGCGAGACCATGCACAACTTCGCCTCTCCCGGCTCCAATCCGGCCGTGACAAGCAGCGATCCGATTCCCTATTCGGTTGAGGTCCACCATACGCGGTATCAGTTCGGATTCGCCTTGACTCCCGATTCCTTGGGGCGGGCAGGCAACAAAACCGACAGCGTGCACGACGACGATGAAAGAATCAGGCGTATTCAGGCAACGCTGCTTGGCCTCGCCAGCCTGCGGAGGGTTGGCGGCGCGCACGCCCGCTACTTTGCCGACTATGCGCCGGAAATCCTCATCCTGCGCGTGACCACCGATCCTGCCCCGCGCATGCTCTATTGCTTCGAGCAACGAGAGGGAAGCGGCGACATCAGCGTCCGCGCCCTGGAAAAGAAGCTCGGCAGGGGCAGGGATATCGATCCCAAAGAATTGATTATCGGTGCGGCAATCGAAATCTCTGGGTTGAGCACGTTGAAAAAGGACGATGGCGGAAAAATCACCGCCGAGAGTCCATGGCAAGGTGCAACTCTGACCGATGGCGTGAAAGACGCGGTCACCCAGTGCGTCGCGCGTTTGAAGGGTCAGGCGCAGTGACCGGGACGGCTTCGGTGGCGAGCGACACTCTCGTCCTGCGCGTGGACGTCCCGATGACGGGCTTGCGTCCGATGTGGGCGCGGGAATATCAGGAGACCTACCCCGCGCCGCCGCCCTCCACCATCTATGGCATGTTGCTCTCGCTCGTCGGCGTGGAGCGGGGGGACAAGAACAGGCACGCCGGTTTGCGCATTGCGCTCGCGCTGGCGGAAAACACGGGAGAGTCCATTTGGCAAAGGAGAGAAAAAGGACGCATTTTTCGCAAGTTTCGACGTGTGGCGCAAAGCAAACGCAACGCGGATCCGCTTGCCGACCGTCGTCCCGATTATCAGGAATTGTTGCTGGGCTTGGAGTTCTGGCTGTGGATTGACGACTCGCAGGCAAAACATCCATTAAGCAACGAAATTCGCAAGGCGCTGGATCCAGAAAAACGCGGTGAAATCGTCCGACACGGCGCGCTGTGTCTCGGCGAATCTTCGCATATGGTCAACGAAATTTTAATAGGTCGTCCGCATGGAAAGGGGCGTTTTGTCGCCCCTTGCGAAAAAGGCTTTCTTTCCATGCCGGTCTGGAGCGATCACAAGACAGACCGGCCAACCGTGTGCAACTTTGAAATCCGCGAGCCGGAAGAATTATCAGGCACTCCACCCGACTACTGCTGGGTCACCCTCGCTCCCCAATGACGGACGCTTCGATGGACGACGCTCCGCTCGTGCCGCCTGCTGACCGTGGCGACCACCCACTCATCCGCGTTATGGCGTTGCATGCGCTCGCTTATTGCGAGCGGTTGTTCTATCTGGAGGAAGTCGAAGAAATCCGCGTTGCCGACCACCGTGTTCACGCCGGACGCACCTTACATGAGGCCGAAGTCGATAAGAACCGCGAGTGGCAGAGTCTGGAGCTCGCCAGCGACGCCTGGGGTATTCGTGGCAAGGTGGATTTCGCCCGCTACCGCGACGGACGGCTGGTCGCCATCGAGCACAAGAAAGGCCGCTCCAAGGGCAACGACGCCTGGGATACCGACAAGCTCCAGGTCATCGCCTACGCGGTGCTCCTCTCCGAACACTTCGGCCGGCCGGTTCCCGAGGGGCGCATACGCTATCACGCCAACAACAAGACGGTGCGCGTGGAGGTGGACGACGACGCCCGTGAACGGTTGCGCCGCGCCGTGGAACGGGCGCGGGAATTATCGCTCTCCCTGGAACGTCCGCCGGTTACGGAAAACGAAAATCTGTGCGCCAAATGCTCGCTCGCGCCGGTGTGCCTGCCGGAAGAGTCGCGCCTGGCCGCTGCGGTGATCGAGGCCGGTGACGGGGTTCGCGTCTCGAAGGTGCGCCGCCTTTTTCCGAAAGACGACGCACGACGCGTTCTGCACGTCGTGGATCGCGACGCGCAAGTCAGGCGCGCCGGTCTGCAACTTGTGGTGCGCAATTCCGACGGTCAGGAGAAGAAATTTCCCGGTATGGACATCGTTGCCGTCATCCTGCACGGCAGCGCGCAGATCACTTCGCAGGCCATTCACTTCGCCGCCGCCAACGACATTGCCGTCCATTGGATCAGCGGCGGCGGCTGGTATGTCGGCGGCGTCGCTCCGCCCGCGGGCACGCAACGCCGTCTGCGCCAATACCGGGCTCTGCAGGACCAGGATTTATGCCTGCGACTGGCGCGCCGTTTGGCGGAAGCCAAGATGGAGAACCAGTTGCGCTTCGTCACCCGCCAGTCACGCACCCGCAAGGTGCGCGGTGAGGCGGAGGCGTTTCTGAACGCCATACGCAACCAACTCCGCGAGGTGCAGCGTTGCGCCGACGCGGATGCTTTACGCGGCTGTGAGGGCATTGCCGCCCGCAATTATTTTTCGGCGCTCGCGCTGCTGCTGGACCCGGAGGAAAAGTTGATGGCGTTCTCCGGGCGCAGCCGGCGCCCGCCGCAAGATGGGTTCAACGCCGCGCTGTCCTTCGGCTACGGCCTGCTGTATCGAGAGGTCATGGCCGCGATTATCGCCGTGGGGCTGGATTCCACCCTCGGGTTTTTCCACGCACCGCGCACCGCTGCCCATCCGCTGGCGTTGGATTTAGTGGAACTGTTTCGCACCACCCTGTGGGATATGCCGCTGGTGGCGTCCGTCAACCGTCGGCAATGGACCGACGAACACCTGGCGGTGAGCAAAAAGCAGGTATGGCTTTCCGATGCAGGGAAACGCCTGGCCGTAAGCCTCTTCGAGCAACGCAAGCAGGAAACCTGGAAGCATCCGGTGCTGAACTACTCGTTGAGCTATGCGCGCGCCACCGAACTGGAGGCGCGGTTGCTGGAAAAGGAGTGGAGCGGCGAGAAAGGACTGTTCGCCCGCATGCGCCTGCGCGGATGAGTGAGCGGCACTGGTACATTTTCAGCTACGATATCCGCAACCCGAAACGGTGGCGTCAGGTGCACAGGATCGTCAACGGCTATGGGGAACGGGTGCAGTATTCCCTGTTCCGATGTCGTTTGACGCCGGCGCAAATGGAACGAGCGCGACACGCATTGGAAAAGGTGATGGCGAAGGAGGATGATCTGCTCGTGATCCAACTGTCGCCACGCTGCAAGATCATAGAGCGGACCGAAGGAAAAATGTGGACCGACCCTCCGCCCCGCTTCGATATCATTTAGCGCCATGGGTGACAGCAAGCACCATCGGATGGACCGAGTCGCCAGCAGGGAAGAAGCGGAAAATCATGCGCGATTTCAATAGCTTCGGTAGGTGCGGTTCGCCGTGAGGTCCTTGCCGGGTTCTGGACGTTGAAATATCTGCCTTTTTCGTTTCGGAAAACACAAATGATAGGGGACAAGGGTCAGAGCCGGGAGGTCCATGCCATGTCGAGCTATTTGTCCTTCAGAAACAAAGAGTTACGGATGAACTGTGGGATAGTCTGTGATGCCGAAAGGCGTTGAGCACACTCAATGGCTTCGGTCGATCACTCGAACGAGGACCGTGGGTCTGTGATAGTCTGTGATGCCGAAAGGCGTTGAGCACATAAACAATCTATTGCACACACTGGGATACTCGAAGGTGCGTGGGATAGTCTGTGATGCCGAAAGGCGTTGAGCACGAATTTGCAAAGCTGGAGCGCTATAAATGGCGCAAGCGTGGGATAGTCTGTGATGCCGAAAGGCGTTGAGCACGATTGGCCGGTTACCACAACGTACAAGCTAGGACGGGTGGGATAGTCTGTGATGCCGAAAGGCGTTGAGCACTAATTGGTTGCCCGCGTGTGTTTGGTTTTCGGGACGTGGGATAGTCTGTGATGCCGAAAGGCGTTGAGCACAGTTTTGGAGCCTGTACAATTGAGAAGGCAGGGAGAGTGGGATAGTCTGTGATGCCGAAAGGCGTTGAGCACGTTGGTTTCTGGTTTTTGACACTCTAACAGTTTCGGGTGGGATAGTCTGTGATGCCGAAAGGCGTTGAGCACGATTGGCCGGTTACCACAACGTACAAGCTAGGACGGGTGGGATAGTCTGTGATGCCGAAAGGCGTTGAGCACTAATTGGTTGCCCGCGTGTGTTTGGTTTTCGGGACGTGGGATAGTCTGTGATGCCGAAAGGCGTTGAGCACAGTTTTGGAGCCTGTACAATTGAGAAGGCAGGGAGAGTGGGATAGTCTGTGATGCCGAAAGGCGTTGAGCACGTTGGTTTCTGGTTTTTGACACTCTAACAGTTTCGGGTGGGATAGTCTGTGATGCCGAAAGGCGTTGAGCACTGGAAAAGAGAAGGACTAGTATCCTCGAGGATTACGTGGGATAGTCTGTGATGCCGAAAGGCGTTGAGCACTTGACATAAAGCTAGTTTCATCGAGGAAGCAATATGTGGGATAGTCTGTGATGCCGAAAGGCGTTGAGCACACCTCATTGCAGATAATCCATGCGCATATTGGTTCCCAGTGGGATAGTCTGTGATGCCGAAAGGCGTTGAGCACTGATAATGCTGGCCGAACTTTTTTGAGTGTCGAGGTGGGATAGTCTGTGATGCCGAAAGGCGTTGAGCACTCTCAGAGGGCTAAGGGAGTTGCCCGGGCTGGTCTGAGTGTGGGATAGTCTGTGATGCCGAAAGGCGTTGAGCACGGAGATCTCGGCTTGTGGCTGTTGTCGGTCCTGCCGTGGGATAGTCTGTGATGCCGAAAGGCGTTGAGCACAGGACATCTCAAAAAAGCTCTTTGGTGCAATGCCTGTGGGATAGTCTGTGATGCCGAAAGGCGTTGAGCACTTTGCACCAGGAGATGGATGGGGTTTTGGAGGGGGCGGTGGGATAGTCTGTGATGCCGAAAGGCGTTGAGCACATACAATATCTATTGCACACACCTACTCTCAAGTACGGTGGGATAGTCTGTGATGCCGAAAGGCGTTGAGCACTTGGCATGTTGACCGTGGGAAAGCCTGTAGAAGAGTGGGATAGTCTGTGATGCCGAAAGGCGTTGAGCACGTAGTACCTCCTGGCCTAGCTCTTCAGCGCCCGGAGGGTGGGATAGTCTGTGATGCCGAAAGGCGTTGAGCACACTCCCATCTCGGCCCATAGTACCTGCGTTCCGAGTGTGGGATAGTCTGTGATGCCGAAAGGCGTTGAGCACCAGATGCCTGGAGTTATGTGCTAAGCTATTTTAAGGGTGGGATAGTCTGTGATGCCGAAAGGCGTTGAGCACACTCCCATCTCGGCCCATAGTACCTGCGTTCCGAGTGTGGGATAGTCTGTGATGCCGAAAGGCGTTGAGCACCAGATGCCTGGAGTTATGTGCTAAGCTATTTTAAGGGTGGGATAGTCTGTGATGCCGAAAGGCGTTGAGCACGTCGTATGGGGTTCCAGAATCGTGTAGGGGCCGCTAGTGGGATAGTCTGTGATGCCGAAAGGCGTTGAGCACTCCACACGCACGTCGAACGCAAGAGGCTTCCGCAAGTGGGATAGTCTGTGATGCCGAAAGGCGTTGAGCACTCCACACGCACGTCGAACGCAAGAGGCTTCCGCAAGTGGGATAGTCTGTGATGCCGAAAGGCGTTGAGCACTGCACAACCCGACACCACCCCACCCCATAATAGAGGTGTGGGATAGTCTGTGATGCCGAAAGGCGTTGAGCACCTCAAGTAACTTATCGTGCATTATAAAGCTGTGCTCCGATCCCAGCCGCAGCCGTCTGCCAGCCCATCTACGCGATAATAAGAACAGTAGCTATCCTTTACTCCCCAAGGCCGACCATCACGGTCCATAGCCAACGCAGCTTGCAGATATGCACGTTATATGGTTCACTATACATTTAGAGGTGCAGGATGGCCGACGAGCCGAAGCCACAGAAAATCCCGCTGATCTTCTACCGCACGCGGTCGGGCAGCGAACCCGTGAGAGAGTGGCTGAAAGGGCTGGATGAGGCCGAACGTCAGGGGATAGGGAGGGACCTGCTGCGGGCGCAATGGCGCTGGCCGGTCGGCATGCCGCTGTGCCGCCCGATGGGAGACGGCCTCTGGGAAATCAGGACGGACCTGCCGACGAAACGGACGGCGCGCGTGCTGCTTTGCCTCTACCGCAAGCACCTGGTGGTGCTGCACGGGTTCATCAAGAAAACGCGGACAACGCCGGATTCGGATTTGGCAACGGCGCGAAAGCGTCAGAAGGAGTTGGAACGATGAGCAAGAAGAATATGGGGTCTAGCATCGATGCCTTCCTCAAGGAGGAAGGCATCTTCGAGGAAGCGCAGGCGCAGGCAATCAAGGAAGTTGTGGCGTGGCAGCTCGCGGAGGCCATGAAGAAGAAGAAGATCTCCAAGAACAAGATGGCGACGCTGTTGAAGACGAGCCGCACCCAGGTGGACCGGCTGCTCGATCCGAAAAAAGACATCACTCTCGGCAGCCTGCAACGGGCCGCCGCAATGGTCGGGCGTCGCGTGAACATCGAGTTGGTGTAGGGATTAAATCGTTCAACATCGCTGCGAAACCCCACTAACGTGACAATGCCTACCGGTGGAGGTGATGAACAGTGCTCAGCGTGGTGGTTACTATGGTGCTGCTGGCTTCGCTGCTCACTGCCACCGTAAAGGGTCAGTAAGGCGGACTCTTTTTCATGATGCAACCTGTCGGACCTGGTGAGCAGGTCGCCGTGCTCGCGGCGGGCACCGCGAGGGATGAGCTCCAGGTCGAGCACGTGGTCTTACGCATACAGGCCAATCAAGGCCGCCTCACGGCGCGACCACTGGACCGTTTCACTGCAATTCATCTTCCTGAAGACCATCCCCAGAAATGATGATTTTCAACCCGATGGGCATCATCACCTATCTCCGAGTCGACCAGGCTTTGGTGACCGGCGGGGAGTAATGATCGAGCACCTCCATGATCGAGAAAAGGCCCTGGAGCCGTTGGGCTGGACGGGCCGCGAGGCGGAGTGGATCGCCCTGGTCTGTCTGCATAGCGGCGTGTTCACGCGAGCGCAATTCTGCTTCTACTTCGAGGGTGCCGCGAGGATTCGGGCCTGGCGCTTTGTCCGCACCCTGGTGGAGCGCGGCCTGGCCGTGGAGGACGACCGGGCCATCTTTCCCGGCGGTGCAAGGGCGTGCCGGATTTTCAATAAAGCGATTTACCGGGCGCTGGGGATTGAGAACGTCCGGCACCACCGGGAAGCGGAAACTTCCGTCATGCTCCGGCGGCTGCTCTCGCTCGACTATGTTCTGGAACACCCGGAGCTTCCCTGGCTTCCCACCGAGCAAGAAAAGGTCGGCTGTTTTGAATTGCTGGACATCGATCGCAACCTGATTCCTTATCGGGTCTATCAGGGAGCCGTGGGGAAACAAACCCGTTACTTCGCCCTGAAACTGCCCATCGCGGTCGATACCAAAACCGCCACGTTCGCCTACGTCGATCCGGGGAAAGATACCGACACCGAACTGCGCTCCTGGGGCGCTGCTCATAAGTGGCTTTGGAGGGCGTTGCGGGGAAAAGGTCTAGGAGTTCAGGTCGTCGCCATTGGGACGGACCATAAAGCCACGAGGCGGGCCAAAACGGCGCTGAGGCGGTGGAGCGAAGGAGCGAGTGAGCCGGACGAACAAATAGTGGAAGGTCAGGCCCAAGACGACCCGGCTGTAAAGGCGGAAATGCAGTACATCGAGAACGCGATTAGCAACCTGGACACAGAGCTCATGGGGAAGTATGGCGGGTTCCAGGGGACCTCAAAACGGTTGATTGAATTAAAAACACTTCCCAGATCGAAGGGTACAACCGGAGTCTTGATCGACAGCTACGAGACCTGGGTTTCGCGCCGGTTGAGGGTGCTGGATTCGGACCTGTGAACCGCAATATTGGAAACCCTAAAGTCAGCGCCGGACGGGACGGTTATTATTACACTCCGTGCACGATGCCCGTGCTGATCCAGCGGGAAACGAGGTCAGAGGGGAGGGTGTTACAAGAATCAGCGATGGGTTGTTCCACCGCTCATTATCCTATCTCGTTGTTAGGAAGTTACTTGCCCGTAATAACCCGGCCAGCCCGTGCCGATCCAGCGGAAAAGGGCAGGACGGGAGCGACCCCCCTCTTTTTGCCGCTGTATCGGCACGCGTGGAGGGGGGGGTGTTACAGGCGGTGTGGCACCGCCTCCCCCCCCTTTTGGGGGGTCGCTCCCGTCCCAATTGATCCCTGCGGGAAGGCTCCGAACACGGACGACAAGCGGGCGCTGACGCGCCGGAGGCAAGCCCCATGAAATGGCGGTTTCCGATCCTGATCTTTGCCGGACTGTGCTGCTCTGCATGGGGTTTCCTCTACCGGCCTTTCCCCATGCCCGGCGAGGATGCGGTGCTCGATCTGGTGCTCTATCACACCCCCAACTTCTACGGTTGGATCGTTCGCTGGTACTATGCCGCCCCCGCCGTCGCAGTCATAGTCGGCGGGCTGTTTCTCATCACCATCTGGCGGGTCTGGTTTGAGAATGTGGGAGGCAATCTGACCGCCCTCAAGTTGCTGCCCCCCTGGCCCCTGTCTCCCGACAAAGACGCCGGGCCGGGCATCGTTGTCGGGGAGGTTCACCACCCGGTCAAAGCCGTCGAAATCCGCAACCCTTCCTGGCTCATTATACCGGAGCGCGGACTGTATACCGGAGTGGCCATTTTCGGTGCTGTCGGGTCCGGCAAGACCTCGGCTTGCATGCACCCGTTCGCCCAGCAGATCTTGTCCTGGCAGGCGGGCAATCCCCAGCGCCGGGCGGCTGGCCTGGTGCTGGAAGTCAAGGGGGACTTCTGCCACGACATTCGCCGCATCCTCGCCGATGCGGGCCGGGAGGAAGACTACATCGAGCTGGGAATGGAGGGCGGCTGGCAGTGGAATCCACTCTCCACAAAATGGCTCGATTCTTACTCGCTGGCCTACACCGTTTCCTCCCTGCTCAACCAGTTGTTCGGCAAGGGCAAGGAACCATTCTGGCAACAGGCTTACACCAATCTGGTCCGCTGGATCATCGAACTCTACCGGGTCTTCCCAGGCCAATGGGTCACCTTGCAGCAGGTCTACCACTGCGCCATCGACAAGGAACTGTTTGCGGCCAAGATCAAACAGGCCGAGGCGTTCGCCCGGCAGCTTCGGCATGGAACGGTGGTTATTTCCTCCAAAGATTACTTTAGCAACGCGCCTGCTTTGGGCGGCTGGAAATGGCAACCGAACACCCAGGATAATACTTGCTGCACGACCCATGATCAGGCGCTCGAAGCCCGGCTCAAAGAATATCAAATCTCCTATCAGGTGCAGTGGACCGAGAGCGCCGGGGCCGCAGAGATACGGCAGCGGGTCGAGGCCGTCAATCGCTGGTATCAACACGACTGGCAGATGATCGACAACAGAATCCGGTCGAGCATCGTCGAGGGAATCTCCGTTTTCCTGTCCATATTCGACCTGCCGGACGTGGCGCGGGTGTTCTGTCCACCACCGCCCCCGGAGAATGCGGCGGCTCCGCATAGCGGCCAGAATGGTCCACAGGAAGACGAACAACCGAGGCTTGGAACGAGAGTGCGTCAGAGCTTGCCACCCCTCGATGAGCTGATCGAGTCGGGCAAGGTGCTGGCCCTGAACATGCCGGCCGGCACCAACCCGGCGTTGGCCCGCGCCATCGGCGTAATGCTTAAGAACGCTTGGCTGCAAGCGCTCCTGAGGCGGCCGGCGGCAATGAAGGCAGCACCGGGCCGATACTTCCGGCCCGCCGTGTTCATCTGCGATGAATACCAGTCGTTCGCTTCCGTGGGTGAGGACGATCCCTCCGGCGATGAGAAATCCTTTGCCCTCACCCGGCAGTGCCGCTGCATCCCGATCGTCGCCACCCAATCCATCTCCTCGCTACGATCGGTGCTCGGCAGTTCGGAAGCTTGGCGCACCCTGTTGCAGACGCTTCGCACCCGGATATTCCTTTCCTTGAGCGATGACGCCAGCGCTCAAACCGCGTCGGAGCTATGCGGGCAGGTGGCCAAGATCAAAACCGCCTACACCATCACCGAATCAGCCAAGCAAAGCGAGGTATCCATGCTCTCGGCCCAGGCCGGAGGCGGACAGGGCAGCGTAGGGGCCAGTAAATCCTTCCGCGAGCAACGCGAGGCGGTGTTTCAGCCCCGCGAGTTTGCCCTGCTCTCCAACTGCCAGGCTATCTGTCTGCCCTACGACGGCGCTCAGTCGCTCTCCCCAACCCGCGTGTACCTCAAGCCGCACTACCTGCCCCGCACGCTTCCCTACTGGCGGGCGAAGGCCGAGGGGAAGTTATGAGCGGAGATGGCCTGGAACTACTCAAGCCGTTCCTGCCCGGCCTGGACTCGGCCACGGATCACATCGTCGATGCTCGCCTGGACAGCGGCTCGAGGATGGCAATCACCGTGCGGCACTTTGGCAAACGGGCATTCTCGGCGGCGGACCTGGTCGAACAAGACGCCCTTCCCGAAAACGTGCGGCGCAACATTCTGGTTTAGGGAAACACAGGGTCCGGGAAGACCACACCGCTAAACGCGCTCGTTGAATTGCTACCCGCCGACGAGGGCATCGTCGTCATCGAGGACACGTTGGAACTGCGCATCGAGCACTCCAACTGCGTTCGCTTCGAGGCTCGCGGACTGGCAACCGGAGCCATCACGATCCGGGAGCTGGTGCGCCATGCTTTGCGCCACCGCCCGGATCACATCGTAGTGGGCGAGGTGCGCGGCGGCGAGGCGGCGGACCTGCTTCAAGCCCTCAATACCGGACACGGCGGCTCGATCATCATTGCCCAGGGTCTCCCTGATCCGCTCGATTTCCTCCTTCACCGACAGCCCCCCGCTGGTGTATGCTTACGTCGAGCGAAGGCAGATTCCCCATTACCGCATGATGGGCCGCTCGATCCGCTTCCGATTGTCGGAGCTGGTCGAGTGGCACCAGCAATTTCATGTGAATGATGGAGGAATCGATGAACAAGACAGGAAGACCCAGAAATACATCGGGTAGCTTGTACCGCCGCCGCGATTCACGCCTTTGGTGGATGAGCTACCGGGACAACAACGGAAAATTCAGACAGGAGTCGACAGGGCAGAGGGAAAAAGGGGAAGCCGAGAAGGTGATGCGCAAGCTGTTGGTGGCTCGCGACGAGGGGCTGCTGCCGAGCGCCGCGCCGGACGGTGGGATCAGCTTCAACCAGTGGGCGGATTGGTTCCTTGCGAACCGCTCCCAGCCGCCCTTCCGGAGCGAGAACACCCACCGGCTGAACCTCAGCGCGCTGAAGTTCCTCAGGCCCCGGTTCGGCAAGCACAGATTGTCGGACATCACAGTAGAAGAGATCGAATCGTATCTGATGACAAGATTGAACACCGGCAAGCGGGTGTACACCAAGTTGGGGCTGCAACTTCGCGGCAAGCTCAAGCCGGCCACCGTGCATCAGGAACTTCGCATCCTGCGACGCATCCTGAACGTGGCGGTGAAGAAGCGGCGTCTGGCAGTCAATCCCTGTAATGGGGTGGAGTTTCCGGTGCCGTTGGCGGGTACGACACGCAAGCCGCACTATCTGACCGCCTCGGAGCAGGTCCGGCTGGAAGCCTTTGCAGCGCCGTACCTGCGCAACATCATCGTGATCATGGTGGAGATGGGGCTGCGGCCCTATCGGGAGTTGATCCCGATGCGGAAGGAACAGGTGGATCTGGAGAACGGGGTTGTGCATCTGCCGGATTCCAAGACGGTGAATGGCATCGCGGACATGCCGATGACGGAGCGGGCGCGGGAAGCGTTCGCCTCGCAGATGAGGCAGAGCGGCGATTCCGACTACCTGTTTCCGAGCCCGAAGGTGGTGTCCAGCAAGCCGCACATCACGAAGGTGGGCAAGCTATGGGACCGGACGCTCCAGCGCGCCGGGCTGCCGCATTTTTCGTTATACGAGTTGCGCCACACCTTTGCCACCCGGCTGAGTGCGGGTGGCGTGGCGGATCATTTTGTGACGCAGATGCTGCGGCAAGGGGACGCTGCGGTGTTCAAGCGCTACAGCCAGGCGAAGCTGAACATGATGCGGGAATCGCTGTCCAAGCTGGACCGGCAGGCGAACGAGCACGGCGCGACTTGCTTGACGGCACTGGTCGGTTAGGGCCGGTTTTCTGACGGTTTCTTGACGATACCGTCTTTCGCAATGAGAGGAAAGGAAAAAGGGTACTGAAAACAATGAAGTTAAATGGTGACCCAGCCGTTTCCACCCTCCCGGTCGCCTGCTTCTCCAGCGACAACTCCGCCACCAGGCGCTTCAACCGCGTGTTTTCCTTCTCCAACTCCTTCAGCCGTTTCGCCTGATCCAGCTTGAGTCCGCCGTATTCCTTCCGCCAGCGGTAACAGGTCTGGGTGTGGATGCCAGCTTCCTTGCACGCCTGCGGCGCGGTCTTCCCATTTGCCATCTGCACTTCGATCTGCCGCAGCACGGTTACAATCTGTTCCGCCTTGTACTTCCTGATCGACATCTCCAGCTTCCTCCTTCGTGAGATTCTCTCTCACTTCAGCTGGTACAAAAAGGGCCGGTCAGGCCAGGGGTGGCGCAAGAAGAGCGCTGGCCGGTCGACGGACTAGCCATTCATCGCGACGGCGTAAATGTCGTGCGATTCGCTGATGTCGGTCGAGTAGGACGACATCCAGATTCGGAGCATGACATACTTCCGTATACACTTGATCGGCTAATTTAAGCGCGGACCAGCACCTTGATAAAGAATAGCCCTAAGCTAGCATCCATATGACTGAAATCATAAAGCTTGGCCAGATCGAGACGGAAGACATTCTCGCAAAGAAAATGTTATCAATCGCAGTTTAAAGGGTATTGTCACGTTAACGCTCCCGATGTCAGACTAACGAGATGAGAGAGCGCTACAGCAGACACCGATTCCCTTCCGAGATCATCAGTCACGCAGTCTGGCTCTACTACAGACTCGGTATCAGCTTGCGAGATGCCGAGGATCTGCTGGCGAAGCGAGGAATTGTGGTCTCCTACGAGACAATCCGCCGCTGGTGCGTAAAGTTCGGGCCAGACTACGCTCGGCGATTGAGACGACGGCAAGGTCGACTCGGCGATACCTGGTTCCTGGACGAAGTGTTCGTCACGATCAACGGTGAGAGGCACTATTTGTGGCGTGCCGTCGATCAAGACGGCGACGTGATCGACATCCTCGTCCAGTCGCGACGCAACCGTGGTGCAGCGGAGCGCTTCTTTCGCAAACTCTTGAGAGGTCAAGGGAGGGTTCCGTTTCGCCTGGTTACCGACAAGTTGAAGAGTTACGGTGCAGCACTCCGGACGATCATGCCTACGGTGAACCATGACACGGAACAGTACGCCAACAATCGAGCTGAAGTTTCACATCAACCGACCCGACAACGGGAACGTCAGATGCGACGCTTCAAGTCGCCACGGCAGGCTCCACTCTTCCTCTCGGTTCACGGTGTCGTTCTGAATCTCTTCAGATTGGCGAGGCACAGACTAAAAATCGGTTCACCATCGGCTGGTGAGGGCAGGTTCTTTCGCGACTTGGGAAGCGGTCACGGTAGGTTGACCGACCCGCGCCTATCGCGCACAGCTCCGACCTTCGCACCGTAAGTTGACAATAACGCGATTTAGCCGGGTCAAACCGGGTTCGGGTGTCGTTGATGGCATACTGGAAACCACTATCAGCCAAGCGGAGGAACATAGGGACATGAATAGGCAAAACCGTCGGACTGCGGCCAGATGGGGAATCTGCGTCGTGACGGTGGCGGCGGGCGGATGGTTCCTCTACTCCTTCTTCAAGGCGGAGGCTGCAATCCAGTCGGGGATACTCGCACTGATTGGGATCGCAGCCTCCGCGATCATGGCGCACTGGTCTGCAAAGAAACGCGAGATCGAGGCTAGACACTTTGCGGAGAAGCGCGAGGGCTACAACAGCTTCATAAACATCATGTTCGACGTGTTGATGGCAACAAAACTAGGCAAGCGACCACCATCGGAAAAGCAACTGGCGACAAAACTTCTGGAGTACAAGAAGATGCTTCTGATTTGGGCCGACGCGCACGTAATCAAGATGTGGGACGAGGTCGAATCTAGTCTGGCGAATACCGATCAAGACCCGAAGAAGGTCTTGCTGATGTGGGACAGCCTACTGAGAGAGATGAGAAAGGACTTGGGCAAGGACGACTCCAAACTTGACGACGGCGACTTGGTGTCGCTCATACTGCTGGCCGAAGAAAAGCACAAGGTCAAGGACTAGGACCGGCGGACCAGTCCTTCGATGGAGTGGATCATGTTTGCCGTATGGACGGCGTTGGCCTTCCTAGGCGGCGCGTACTACTGGCTCTTCCTCCAACTAGGCTCGCACCCCTCCACCTTAGAACTTGGGCAGGTAGGCAACGGTTTTCACGGCTGCGTCCAAGAAAAGGCCAGTATGGCCTTATTAGTGTCCCGTCCCATATAGTAGTTTACATATGTCCACGCCCATGATCTAATCAGCGGCATGTTTGAAGCCGCCGCCGCTATTGACATCGACGAACCGACGATACGACAGCTTGAATCTCTGGTGCGTTCTGGGAATACCCCTCAGAGGGTGGCCCAGAAATGCCGGGTCCTGCTGCTGGCTCACCGTGGAGTGGCTAATTACTCGATTGCCCGGGAGTTGGGTCTGTCGCGGCCGACCGTGATTGCAGCGCGGGCCGCGTTCGAAGAGGGTGGCGTGAGCGCCCTGACTGCGAAACCGACCCGGAAGCGGTCGCGGCGCGTCCTGACGTCAGAACTGGAGCGTGCGATTCTGGACACGACGTTGAAGACTCGGCCCGCTGATGCCACCCAGTGGAGCGTCCGGACACTGGCCCAACACATGCATGTATCGCGAATGATGGTGCATCGGGTTTGGGAGCGTTTCGATATCCAGCCGCATCGGGTCGAGAAGTTCAAGATCTCGAACGATCCCCAGTTTGAGGCCAAGGTCCGGGACATTGTCGGTCTCTATCTGGACCCGCCGGACCGGGCTCTGGTGCTTTGCGTGGACGAGAAGAGTCAGATTCAGGCCCTGGACCGGACCGCTCCAATCCTGCCGTTGCGTCCCGGATTGCCCGAACGCCAGACCCATGATTACAAACGCCATGGCACGACGACTCTGTTCGCGGCTTTCAATATCGTCAACGGTAAGGTCATTGGCAGTTGCTGGCCGCGCCATCGTGGTCAGGAGTTCGTGAAGTTCCTCAATCAAATCGAGAAGGCAGTCTCTCCGGATCTGGATGTGCATCTCGTGATGGACAACTACGGCACTCACAAGGGTGCTCAAGTCCAACGCTGGCTCAAACCTCGAAAGCGCCGACGATTCCATTTTCACTTTACCCCCACCAGCAGTTCCTGGCTCAATCAGGTCGAACGTTTCTTTGGCCTCATCACCCAACGCATGATCCGGCGCGGTACGTTCCTCAGTGTTCAAGAGTTGGAGCGCTCCATCTATGCATGGCTCTCCACCTGGAACAACCAGCCGCACCCCTTCATTTGGAAGGCCACGGCTGATGTCATCCTTGACAAGGTGCAATCCTGTAAAGAATTATCTGGGACACAACATTAGCGACAGATAGCGTCTACAGAAACCAGCCCATTTTGTAGCAGATTATTCACCAACAAGACGGTCGTTTATTTCGACACCTGGCCTTGATCTTTCCGTCTCCAATTCACCCGCTTCGACCAAGTGAAAGCTCTGTTCGGAGCCAGCGAAGACACTCCGAACCTGTTCCCTTACGCCACGGAGGAATGGAGTAGCAGCGGGCTGCATGTTCCGCTTTCGTTTGAGCTCGAAACCACACCGCACGCGGGTACAAAAACGTATCGCAACCATTGGAGGATAAAGGAGAGCACCCCCACCCCGATCGTGCGTGTGCGCGTCCTTCATTCTCTCGCGGCGGCTCGACGATACCAATTCCCTGCGCGCACCCTACGGCATATCAGACTCCCTCTTCTTCGAGGAGGTTGACCGAAGCGCCATTCCCAACTCGGCAAGCCGCTTCAACATCGTCTCCCTCAGAAGCGGAAGGTGTTCGTCATGCTTCACCTCTACTCTGGTTGGTCTTTGAATTCGGCACACCGCCGTACCCTGCGGACTGACCACTGCCGCCGCAACTGTTTCTCTTTCGGGAGGAAAGTTGAGCCTGATAACAATATCATTGCTATCACTGATCGCGATTCCCGCAATAGGGTTCTCGAACTTCGCGCACAAACGCCGAATATATGGCTCTGCATACCATGCTGCACTTGATACCTCCACGCGGCGAACCGCACTAACTTTCCCCACAGCCTGTTTCAGCGCTTGCACGGCGCCATATACCGATGTGACCTCCTCCAAATCATCAGGTAACCCCAGAGCCGTGTAGTCGTTGGGCGCAACAGCTACCCTCGGATTGTTCACTAAATCCAACGGGTTTAACGGGTCCCATGGAGTGTCTAAATTATCCGAGACTTCCGATTCATCTGAGCTCTTCTCATTCGGTGCCAGGGTCTCTCGCTCGCACCTCTCCGGTTTGGCCCCAGGAGGCAAATCCTGTAACCAATCGTCCTCCACAATCGTTTCTATTGTTGCCATCACTTCCGGAGAAACACGGAGATTCACGCAGTCCATATTGGGCTCTTCCTTCGTAAATATGAAAAATCGATACTCCCGTTCGTTGCGATACCTCGTGTGTTTTGTGAATACTGGCAGCAACATCCGTTCTAAATCGGATGACGCACTCGAAATCACCTTATACACATCCTTAGTGTAGATCACAGGCCCATGGAACACAGTCTGGCTCCGAAGGCAACGCGGATCCAAGTTATGCTCTCCAATTTTCCCTTTCCAATCCACCTCTTCACACTGCGGGCCTAGCTGACATGCGGTCATTTCGGCGAGCGCCCGCGCAAAATTTCGCGGAGATCTAATAAGTGATGTGCAATGTCTAGCTCCCATCGCGTCTTGCCATACTGCGTGTTCTTGCCTATCACGTGGCATGACCGTAGTGCAGAAGATCCATCCATTTTTTCCGTAGGTTATCGATTTTTTCGTCTTGCTTCGCCTTCGTGTCGTGATAGTTCCTTGTTTGATCGTTACGTTGAACGTCGATATTCTCGCTTCTCCTCGCAATTCTTCAGCCGCCAAGACACCTCCCCTATTGCGGGCCTCAATCAGGAGTTGACGATTGCGGACGTCAACTGGATCGTCTGTTACTTCTTGCTCGCGGTACCTGGACACGCGAGGCGTAACCCTCGCCCGGATCTCTTATTGTCGGGTTTTCATTCTCGCGGTAGTGCTTGAGCGTACAGACGTGGACGGTTCCGCAGCGTGGAATCGCATGGACTTCTTGACTGCTCTTGATCAGGCCGGCGATGGGTGATCGTTTTCCGATATCTCGGACGTCGACAAAGGTGGTGGAAATGACGGTTTCCGTATCGTCCAGATAGTGTCCCTCAGGCAGTACCAGAATGTTTGACATCGCCCTCCTTACTGCTGGCTTTGAAAACGCGACCCAGAAGAGCCTCCGGTTTCTGCGTCGGATAACCTAATCGCTCCTGGGACGTGTAGGCGAAGCACGTCGAGGTTGTCGCCATAGTAGAGATGGTTCAGGCTTTAGCCTTCTTCACGCTCCCGCCGTAGCGAGCACTATCAGCCGAGGTCCGGCCCCCCCCGGCTGCGCGCGCGGCTTTGGATAAGACTCTCAATTCTACCCTCCACGCGATCCCACCGGTCCCCTGCTTTCCGCTTCTGCTCGGCATCTGATTTCGATAACGTAAAAGGGACCCAATTAACGGGGTTGTGATCGAGCAAAAGGGACCCACCCCTGATAGCCTCCCGAGGCGAGCCCGGATGAACCGGCATGTTGGATGGGAGGACAAGGAGTTGTTAGGGATGGATCAGTACGAGATGGTCAGAACCGCACATCGTGTGTACAAGAAAAGCATTCGACGGATTTCCCGGGAAACGGGCCACACGCGGCGGACGATCCGGAAGGTGTTGGCCGGGCAGGAACCCCAGTACCGGCGTGAGAAGGAACCGGCGTGTCCGGTGATGGACCCGGTCGCGGGGGTTGTGGATAGGTGGCTCAAGACCGATCGGGAACAACCGGTCAAGCAACGACACACCGCGCGCCGGATCTGGCAGCGACTGATGGACGAGCACGGCTTCACCGGGGCGGAGCCGACCGTGCGCCGATGGGTCCGGGAACGGAAATTCCGGTTGGGATTGAACCGGCCGATGGCGGTGGTGCCGTTGGATCCGGAGCAGGCCCGGGAAGCCGAGGTGGACTGGGGCACGGCCTGGGTCCGGATGGGCGGCGAAGACCGGCAGGTGAAGCTGTTCTGCATGCGGTCCCGGTACTCGGGCAAAGCCTTCGTACGAGCTTATCCGTGGGAGCGGCAGGAGATGTTCCTGGACGGTCATATCCGGGCATTTGACTGGTACGGTGGGGTGTTTCCGACCCTGGTCTTCGACAACCTGAAGACGGCGGTGAAACGGATTCTGCGCGGGAAAGCGCGGGTGGAGCAGGCGCGGTTCACCTCGTTTCGAGCGCACTACACGTTTGAAGCGCGATTCTGCAATCCGGCCCAGGGCCGGGAGAAAGGGGGCGTCGAGGGTCTGGTCGGCTTTGCGCGTCGGAACTTCCTGGTGCCGGTCCCCGATGTCACAGACTTCGACGATCTGAACCATCAACTGCTGGAGCGGTGCCTGTCCGATGGCCAACGGCGGATTGGTGGCCGGGCCGACGATCGCACGATCGATGAACGGCACGCCGCCGAGCGGGAGCATCTGCTGGCATTGCCCGATACGCCATTCGAGAACACGAAGGTCGTCGGAGTGCGCATCAGCCGGTACCAGACCGCGCAAGTGGAGGGGAACCGCTACTCGGTACCGACCGCCTATGTGGGCCGGCGGCTCTGGGCCCATATCGGGTGCGACCGGGTGAGCTTCTACGCCGACCAGAAAAAGGTGGCCGAACATGCCCGCGCGTTCGGTCATAGCCGGTGGCAGATCGATCCCTTGCATTACCTGGAGCTGATCCGCCGGAGAGTGGGGGCGTTTGAGAGTGCCCGGCCGATCCGGCAGTGGCGGCCCCAGTGGCCGGCACATTACGAGACGCTGCTGGGGCGGTTGCGGCAACGGCACGGTTACAGCCGTGGCACCCGGGAGTTCATCGGCATCCTGCAACTCCACCAACAGTGGGCACTGGATCGGGTGTCCTCGGCGGTTCAAGACGCCCTGGAGGCGCACAGCTACGAATCCGATGCGGTCCGGCACATTCTGATTCGTGCCGACCGTCCCGGGCGGGCCCATGCGCCCCTGGAGCCCGGGTTGATGCCCGGCATCACGGACCTGACGATCGCAACCTCCGATCTGGATCAATACGACCGCCTGTTGGCCGGAGGTGTGCGATGACGCCGGGCCAGGAGATCGTACTCGACGATGCGTTGCGGCAACTCCGGCTCCCGGCCATGGTACGGGAATGGAGGGAACACGCCCGGCAGGCCAAAGAAGCTGGTGAGGACTACATCGGCTTTCTTGTGGCTTTGGCCAGCCGCGAGCTGGAACAGCGTCAAGCCAATCAGGTGCAGCGCCGGCTGCGCGCGGCCCGGTTCCCGCTGCTGAAGACCCTGGAGACGACCGATCTGAAGAAGTGGCCGGCACTAGATGCGGTCGAGGTTCGCGACTATGCCGAGTGCAGCTACATCACCCGGCGCGAGAACGTCGTGCTGTTGGGCAAGCACGGCACCGGCAAGACCCATGCCGCGACAGTGCTGGGAGTGGAAGCCTGCCGGCGGGGCTACCGGGTCGGGTTCACCACAGCCGCCGGATTGGTCAATACACTGATCGAGTCCCGTGAGGAACGGCAGTTGAAGCGATACCTGGCCAAGCTATCCCGCCTCGAGCTGCTCATCATCGACGAGGTGGGCTATATCCCGTTCTCGGCCGAGGGGGCGCAACTGTTGTTTCAGGTCTTCTCGGATCGTTACGAGAAAGGTTCGGTGATCGTCACTTCGAACCTGCCGTTTGCGCAGTGGACCAGTGTGTTTGGTGCCGCCGCCCTCACGGCCGCCCTACTGGACCGGCTGACCCATCACTGCTCGATTCACCAGTTCGATTGGGAAAGCATCCGCTTCACTGAAAGTCTGGGCGCCGCCAGCAAACGGAAGAAGAAACCCCGCGTCGCCAGAAAGTCCGCGTGAAAAACGCGGGCGCGATGGGCTGTGGAAAGTGCCGCCCCTATGGAAACCCGCTACAAACCCCGCGGGTTCCCACAGCGGCTTGGAAGCCTCCGGCTCCCACTCTTTCCACAGCCCCGCCGGCGGTATTACTTACGGGCCATTAACCTGGGGGTGGGTCCCTTTTACTCGATCAAGGTGGGCTCTTTTTACGTTGTCAAAGCGAGGCATCGGCGTGGATCATCGCAAGAGTTCGTTTAAATCTGACCAGACCGATCTTTTGTACCAATCCTAGGGAGAGAGTTTACATCACAGCCTGGGCCGCGAAATCGGTTCTGGGAGAAGAAATGGATTACCGGCCCCCGGCGCCGGGGGCCTTTAGAGTCTGTGTGGAAACTCGGTTTAGCTGGCTGGAAATCAAGAGGGATCATGATCCGCTCCAGAATAATGTTGTTTCGATCTTTGCCGAGTCGCCGGTCCGGGAGTCTGCTGAACTGCCTTCCTGATCTAGCTTCGGTTTGTTGCGCCACAGGCGAGTGAGGTTGAAGGCCGTTGCGGCCAGCGCGAACTCCACCGCGACCTTTCCCAGGCTCCGCCTCCGGAACTGCCGCATTCCACGCTGTTGTTTCAAAACCCCGAACACTGGTTCCACGATCGCCTTGCGCCGCTGATAAATCGCCCGGCCAGCCGGATGGCGCCGCTGTTCGTGCGGTATTCGACCGTCACTCCGTCCACCAACATGCGGTGGAAGGCACGGTTGCTGGCTTCCAGCGTCGCGCCTTCCGGGTGGAGCAGCTTGCGGTAGGCATCCTCCAGCGCAGCGGCGGGAAGGTCGGGGTTGAGCCGTGCAAGTGCATCACGCAGGCGAAGCGCCAGCACAACCTCGCCATAATCGGTGCGCTCCGCGCCGGGCACACTGGGGGCGATGTCGGGACCGTGCGCGACGCTCCAGCCAAGACCCGCAAGCCAGTGGAGGGTGGCTTCCTCGACGGTGGATTCGGTGAGGGTGGTCACAGTCATGCTGAGTTCTCGAATAGCAGGACCTCAATGTCGGTGCCTTCCATCCGACGGATGTATCCGTCTTCGCCTTTGGCGTGCGGCAAACTGTAGAGAGGCTCTGGAAGATTCGGGTTGTTAATGAACGGATTTAGGTAAAGGCAGACAGACCCTCGCGGGCTCCACCAAAATAAGGAATTGAACATAATCACCGCTGCCAAGTGCCTGTGCTGCGATTGGTATCCCGCTTTGACCCATACTTCACCAGGCTCTCGGATTAGGTCCTGTTCACACTAATAGATCGAATCCTGTTATCATGCACGGATGGAAATCACCGAAGCTCAATACCAACGAATTGCTTCCTACCTGCCCGTGCAACGTGGCAACGTCAGCCTCTCGAACCTGCAAGTGCTCAACGCCATCCTGTATGTGGCCGAGCATGGCTGCAAGTGGCGGGGGTTACCTCCTCGGTTTGGCAACTGGCACACCGTCTACACCCGGATGAACCGCTGGTCGAAGAACGGGGTGCTGAACCGGGTATTCGAACCCCTGCAGCGAGAACAGATCATGCGCATCAAGCTGGAGGCGGTTTCGATGGACAGCACCCTGGTCAAGGTTCATCCCGACGGCACGGGTGCCTTAAAAAAAACGGACTCCAGTCGGTCGGCAAGTCTCGCGGCGGTTGGACCACCAAAATTCATATGGTTGCCGCGGATGCTCGAACGGCCCTGACCTTTTCGCTCTCCCCCGGACAGGCCCACGACGCACCGGAAGGGCGCAAACTCCTCCACCGCCTGGGTCGGCAGCATGACACTCCATCTCTGGTGATGGACCGTGCCTACCAGGACAACCAGACACGCCAACTAGCCTCGGAACTGGGGTTCACACCTGTGGTTCCACCTCTCAGGACCCGGGTCGACCCCTGGGAGTACAACCAGCAGATGTACAAGAGGCGCAACGAAATCGAGCGCCTGTTCCGCCGATTGAAGGGTTTTCGTCGTATCTTCTCTCGCTTTGAGAAGCTCGACGTGCTCTTCCTCGGGTTCATCTTGTTCGCACTCATCTTCGAGGCATTGCGTTAGTGTTAACAGGCCCTAGTCGGTCTGGGCGACCCGGAAAATACTGAATCTGCTCCTGCCCAAACAGCGCAGCCAACTCAGCTTCTCTGTCAAAACGACCGTCGAGCACATCAACCGCCACTACAAGAGGTGAAGCAAGATGTCTGTACTTTTTTGCTTTCTTCGACACCGCTCTCCGAACTTCAAGTGACGCGTCTCCCACAAAGCTGCCAAACGGCCCGATTATCAACTCTCTAGGTCTGCTTTCTTGGTTTTCCTGCGGGTATATCGGTTGAAGTTCCCCACGTAGACTCCAGCCATTACCTTTGATCTCAGCGTGCGGCGCAGCCCGTTTTCCCATTGCATGAACTTGCTCTTGCACCTTGACTGGATCATTCTCGCTGAGCAGTTTCCCAAATTTCTCCATCAGTTCGTGCCTACCCAGGGTCCTAGAAATTTTCCCTTCAACAATCAACCGAATCCGAAAGTCGGAGGAACTCAGCGTGTTCAGCTTGCGTAGCGCATCTTCTAAGTTACTGTCGACGACGAATGGCCTGTTACTAGCATTGACAGTTGTAGCTTCAACATAGCAACTTCGCCCGTTGTGGCGGACGAGAAAATCAGTGCTCCTGCGATTGTTGTCGAAATCCGTCACTTTTACTTCGCAACCGAGTTTCACGAGTAGTTCGTGTAATAACAACTCGAACCATGCGCCGTCACTCGGTAGTCTTTGCTGTAGAGATTGTTTGGCATATAGTGGGTATCGCTCGAACCACGATCCATATGTCTTGCGAAGTCGCTCTGCGTCAGGCACGTTAGATAGGTCCATATGTGATAGAAGATCAAATGGGTGTGTCATAACCAAAGTCAGACTCCTTTTGAACTTCATCCTGCACCCCCACCCTTACTTCCCCCGACACGAGCTTTGGTAGCAACTCATCCCGCTGGGCGGCCAGGGTGCGGGCCGCTCGCTCGTTGGCGATGATGCGCTGATGGAAAGACCGGACCACCCTATCGAACGCGTTCATGACTGCGTCCCCAGCTATCGACATTGGTATACGCTGGAAGTTCCCCTTGCTGATTTCGAGGAATGTCGAGCCACTGGCATGGTTGATTATTTCTTCGTGGAACACGTTGCACCAGTGCAGCAGGAACAGGTTGGATATCTTATCCCCCGGAGGCATGCCGATGAAGCCTTGGTTAATGGACACCGGCTCCTCGCTGACTGCAAGATAGACAATCGGGGCTCTCGACGATAGAAGCAACGTACCCTTTGGGAGGAGTGACCAGCCCGATCTTTGCCAAGCCAGCGACCGTGATCTTTCGCTCTGTGTCCAATAGTACGGGTGAGGACAGGCCCGAAAGGTCTTTGGGCGTCGCCCAGCAATGGGTTCCTCCACTCCAGTACTCCGCTACCTTGGTGCTCGGCGTGGTTCCCCCTACCACTTCCACAACCTGCCCCAACTCCTTCACCCCCCACCCTTGGGGGATTGGGCCGAGTTCGGAGTCCACGAGCCGGTCGGGGAAGAAGTCGGCGAGGTGCCTTGGTAGGCCGGTATCGCGGCTTTCCATCTTGGCCCGCACGGGATCGAAATCGACGAACCAGGACTTGAACAGGGCGCGGGCCATCGCCTCTAGCGTCTCGTTCATTCGCCGGTTCAGCTCGATCTTGTCGTCCAGCGTGCCCAGGATGTGGGCAATAGCGCGCTGTTTCCGGGGGGGTCGGCAAGAGGATGTTCAGTTGCCCAAAGGCGGACTTATTCAAAATCGGTTGCGCTGAACCCCCAGCGGCTGCTCGAATCTCTTCCTTTCGCATACTCAAGTTGTAGTAAACGAACAAAGGGCAGTTGGGCGATTCCACAACAACGCTATTAATCTGTTGATTTGTCACGCAAGCCTTGCCAGCAATTGCGCTTTTTCCCATATCCGAGCCGATGCATGACACCATGACCGTCTCGCTTGGTTTTCGGGCACCGCGAACCGCAACCGCGCCTTTCTTGCCCTCAGCGCTCGCAAACTGTGAGAGAAAGTACTCGTAGACGCGGCCGAGCACGTCGCGGGAACGGGCATCGGGATCACCGACGCGGATATTTCCGATTATGTCGATCAACTGGCCGAGGCGCTGTTTGTCCAGCGCGGGCCGGGCGTAGTCCTTGGGGAGCACGTCCTTGAGTGCAGGATTCTCCCGCTCAATGGTGGCCATGGCCTGATTGACGGTCAGTCCGATGGTCGATTGCCTCGCCTGCACCTTGAGCTGCGCCCAGCGGGCCTCCGGCGGCACCCAGAAGTTGTTTTCGGCAATGTATTCGTCGCGATCCTCCGCGGCGTCTTCGCCCCACTTGGCCAGCACCGCATGACGCTCCTCGAAGGCGTCCGAGATGTACTTCAGGAAGATCAGCCCGAGCACGACGTGCTTGTGCTCGGCGGCATCCATCGAGCCGCGCAGGGCATCGGCCATCTGCCAGAGCTGGGATTCGTAGCCGGTCGTGGCACCCGTGCTCTGTGGCCTCATTTCCGAGCGAGTGCGCGTCTTCTTCGTTCGTCCGCTCGCCATGGGTTGTGCTTCCTCCAGCCTACCGCCGCACGTCGGATTCGTGTTCGAATGGATTCAGAAGATCTACCCCGAGTTGGTCAAAATCGCGCACGTTCCGGGTCACGATCGTCAGCCGATGCACGACGGCCGTCGCGGCAATCATGGCGTCCTCCAGCAGAGTGTCTGAACGGCGATGCTTGAGCCGCGCCCATTCCCGGAATGTGGCTGCATTCATGGGGAGGACGTTATAGGAGACCAGCACCGCACTGAGCCACGCTTCCAGTTCCTCCGCCTTGGCGACGTCCTGCTCGCGGGTGAATTCGATGCCCGCTTGGATCTCCCCGACCGTCACCACGGACATAAACAGTTCCTCGGCGGCCACCTGTTCAATCCACCGGACGACGGCTGGATGAGGATGAGGACGGCGCAGTTCCGATACGACATTGGTGTCGAGCAGATACACGGACTTACTCGAATCTCGGAGACACGCGGTGGCGATGCCGCGGCCGTGGCGGCGTCAGCGCATCCGTGCGTGCCTCTGGAGCGAGCAGCAGTTGCTTGAGATCCGGCCTGGCCCGCTTCTCCAATTGTCGCCACTCGTCGATGGGCACCAGCACGGCCGTCTCCACACCCCGTTTGGTCACGATCTGGGGGCCTTCGGCCAAGCTCGTCTCAAGCAACTCGCTGAAGCGCGCCTTGGCATCCTGCACCTGCCATGTCTTGCTCATGCAGCGTTACCTCCGCCAAAAGAATGACTAGATATAAAACTAGTCTTGCTCTTTGGGAAAAGCAACAAGAAACGACCGGCTAACGCCATTACACGGGGCCTCTCGCCGGCGCGTCTGCGCCACTGTGGGTGGGCCGGCCTTTATCCGAGCCTTCCTGCAGGGATTTTTTAGACGGAAGCGACCCCCAAGGGGATGGGGCATGGCCGTGCACATGAGCCCACCCCGATCTGCCGATCCAGGCAGTCCAAACAGGGGGTCGCTCCTGACTTTCCCCCCCATAAAACGGTCCACTTCGAGAGTGAGTTTTCGGGTAAAAAGACCCAGGAGGACTCACCATGAAGCGGAAGCGATTCAGCGAAGAACAGATCATTGCGATTCTGAAGGAATCCGAGGCAGGAGCCAAGAACCAGGACCTCTGCCGGAAACATGGGATCACGCAGCAGACGTTCTACCGGTGGCGGTCGAAGTACGGCGGGATGCAGGTGTGACCTGCCCCCGGTTGTTGGTCCACTTTTTATGTTAGTCCATAAGCCGTTGCAGCCGGGTGGAGCGGAGCGGAACCCGGCGGTAACGGCAAGATCGTTTCCGGGGCTGGCGGCCGATAGTCCAGCCAGGTATGGGGTCACATGCGGTTGTATTGCCGCCTGACTCCGGATCGCCAAACTTTGAAAACTCGAACGAACTGTCGATGAACGAAAAGATTGCCTGGTCTGGGGCTGTCACTTCGGTCCAACCTCGAATTCGCCTGACCCGTTCTTTCGATGAACGGAGCCACACTTATCTGGGTTACCTGTTGCGGATCGAGGGAACAGTCGGCGGAGTTTCTGCTGAATTTCGAGTCGGTATTGTCTCCGGAACCCACGCCAAACACCAATTCCGAATGGGTGACCGCGTCGAGGGGCTGGGGCATCGGGTTGCGGATCCGCGACTCGAAACCGCCGACATCTATAGAGTCAGCAAACTGAAACTGATCCGGCGTGGAGAAGAGCAGGCCTTAGCGGCACCATGGCATGGAGTGCCTCCTCCGTTGCCCGCCTATCGCGAGCGCGGGCATCGGCGCCTGGCGGTAACGACCTACGATTCCCAATGTAATAGCTGTATCTGGGGCTGTGCCATGGCTGTGGAAATGATCATCGACCAATGGAACCCCGACCGATGGCGCTACAGGACGGAAACCTTCTGTTACGGACCTCTGTCCTGTTCCAGCTACAAGCCCGGTCCCACCCGAAAGGTTCCCGGTCGCCACGGCATGACCTATAAAGAGGAAGACTGGGTCGACCAGGACGCCACCGCGCATCGCGGTCCGAATGAATAGCAGCGATCCGGCTGATCAAGGACGCGCTTCCGTTTCTCCAGAAGGCCCTCTTTGAGGGCGTTATTTGTAATTCGCCAGCGACAACCTATCGTGATATCTTCGAGC
This sequence comes from Terriglobia bacterium, assembly GCA_965222885.1. Classification (GTDB taxonomy): domain Bacteria; phylum Acidobacteriota; class Terriglobia; order UBA7540; family JAPUME01. The sequence goes on along the minus strand of OZ244973.1, from coordinate 1,731,241 downwards.
AGATTCACCGGAATGGCAGGAGAGCGTCTTGAGGCGTTGCGGAGGATGAGAAGACAGCCTACAACGGCAGCGGGGCCACCATGGTCGGTGCCGCGTGGCGCGGTGTTTCTGGTCGCGCTGTTGACGATGGCCTGTCAGGCGGCGACGGACGTCGAGGAACGAGCTGGGGAGTCGGTGCCGGCGGTCATTGACCAAGGCGATCTCCCGAGCATCAGAGCGCGAGGCACGCTCCGCGTGCTGGTGGGCGCAAGCGGCGAAGAGGAGTTTCTTCCGAGGCAGGGGATGCCAGCATCCCTGGACAAGACCCTGGCGGAAGAGCTCGCCGGGCGCCTGGGCGTCGACATGGAGTTCGTCCTCGTCGACCGCCGCGACGAGCTCATCCCGATGCTGGTGGAGGGGAAGGGCGATCTCGTGGCCGCTCAGCTCACGGTCACCGACAAGCGAGAGCAACAGGTTGCGTTCGCGCGACCAACAGCAACTGTTGAGGAATGGGTCGTTGGACAAAGGGGCGCCGAGAACCTTCCTCGATCTCCGGTAGCGCTCGCGGGACGTGAGGTCCACGTCCGGCCGAGCTCGTCGTTCGCGGAGACCTTGGAAGCGCTGCAGGGCTCGGACATCGCCACGTTAAAGGTGGTCTTCGTAGAAGAGCATCTGGACACCGAGTCGATCGTCTATGAAGTGACACAGGGCAAGCGACCGCTCACCGTCGTCGATAGCCACACCCTCGATGCTATCCAGGCGTATACCGACGCCGTTGAGCCTTTGTTCAAGATCGCCGAGGGACGCCAGATCGCCTGGGCCGTCCGCCGGCAGAACCCAGCGCTGCTGGCAGCCACCAACACCTTTCTCGTCGAGAAGTCCTTGACCGGACATACCAATGAACGCTTCCTTGGCGATCTCGAGGGCATCCGGGAACGGGGCGTGCTGCGGGTGCTCACCCGCAACAATCCAGTGACCTATTATCTTTACCGAGGTCGGCCGATGGGCTTCGACTTCGAGTTGGCGAAGCTCATCGCCGAGTATCTCGACGTGCGTCTGGCGATGGTTGTGCCACCTTCCCGTGACCAGCTGATCCCGTGGCTCTTGGAAGGCCGTGGCGACATCATTGCAGCCTCGTTCACGATCACCGAGGAGCGCGGCGCGCACGTGGCATTCAGTCAGCCATATCTCTTCGTCGATGAGATGGTCGTGAGCCGGGCGGGGGATCCCCCGATGACCACCCTGGCTGACCTGAAGGGCACGACGCTCCACGTGCGCAGGTCGTCGAGTTACTACGACACGCTCGAGCGCCTGCAGGGCGACTACGGCCCGTTCACGATCGTCGAGGCCCCCGAAGATCTCGAAACCGAGCAGCTCATCGGCATGGTCGCTCGTGGCGAGATACCGCTCACTGTGAGCGACAGTCACATTCTCAACGTCGAGCTGACGTATCGTGACGAGATCGTTGGCGCGCTGACGCTCTCTCGCGGCGGAGACGACGAGAAGGCGATCGCCTTTGCCGTACGCCCGCAGAATACCGAACTCGCAGCGTACCTCGATAGTTTCGTGAAGAAGACCTATCGCGGCCTGGAATACAACCTGGCGAGGAAAGCCTATTTCGAGGACAAGCACCGGATCGCGGTTGCGACAACGCGTCGGACCGGCGTGAGCGGCGAGCTGTCACCCTACGACGGCGTCATCAAGAAGTACTCCGAAAGCTACGGGCTCGACTGGCGGCTGATGGCGGCCCAGGCGTTTCACGAGAGCGGCTTCGATCCGAACGCGAAGAGCTGGGTCGGCGCGTTAGGGCTCTTCCAGGTCATGCCCGCGACCGGACAGGAAATGGGCATCACGGAGCTGGTCGATCCGCCAGAGGGCGGGGTGCGTGCCGGGATTATGTACCTGGATCGGCAGATCAAGCGCATGGATCCCACGATCCCCTTCAGGCAGCGGGTGCGCTTCGCCCTAGCCGCCTACAACGTTGGGTACGGTCACCTCGTCGATGCACGGCGCCTCGCGGCTGAGATCGGGCTGGATCCCGATCGCTGGTTTGGCAACGTCGAGAACGCCATCGCTCTGCTGGAGGATCCCCAGTATCACACGAAGGCGCGCTACGGCTATTGCCGGGGCACGGAGCCGGCCCTGTACGTCTCTCGTATCCAGAACACGTACGACAACTACGTCAAGATCGTGCAGTAGCGCACGTGGGGTCATTGTCAAGTTGACGAAAAGCTCGTCCGATTGACCCCCAAGATACTGGGCTCTAGCCCGTCGCGAACCCGCCATGCTGGGCATCAAAAACGGCCGCTAGCCTCAACTTGACAATGACCTGCCCCCGGTTGTTGGTCCACTTTTTATGTTAGCCCATAAGCCGTTTGAGGGGCCCCGGATTTCTGTACCAAGGTCAGGGTGAGTCTTGCGGGCTTTGCAGGCCCATCGGATCGCGGCGAGCCGCGATCCGATGGGCAAACTCGTACGCTGTCCTCTCCCCCAGGGCCCTGTGAGGACGACCTCTCATTGTATTCCCTTCGCCAAGCCTTGATGATCTCCCAGGCATCCCCGAGCGGAGTGAACCAATGTGTGTTCAAGCATTCGTCCCGGAACGTCCCGTTGAATGACTCGATGTCCCCGTTGTCGGTCGGCTTCCCCGGCCGGGAAAATTCGATCTTCACCCCATTCTGATATGCCCACAGGTCCAGCACCTGACTGGAAAACTCGCTGCCAAGATCACACAACAGCCTCTGCGGCCCACCGCGCTCCTGCTGGAACCTCTGTAGCACCCGCACTACCTCTTCCCCTCTCAAACTCGGTCCCGGTACGATGGCCAGACTTTCTCGCGTATACACATCCCCCACCGTCAGCACCCGAAACCGTCTCCCATCCGCCAGTTGATCGGACACGAAGTCCAGACTCCACACTGGGTTCAGTCCGCTGGGTTTGATTCGCCCTGTTCGTTCCACGGCCACACGACGCTTCCTCGGGACTGTCCACCTCAGCGCCAAACCTTCTTCCCGGTATAGGCGGCTGACCATCGTTTTGCCCACTGCCCAGCCTTCTCGCTGCAGCCGGATGAGGACGCAGGCGCGGCGCTCGCTTATCCTGTAGCCCCCGCGCAGGCACTGAACCACCTGGCGGCATCGCGGAGTCTTTAGAATTTTTTGCCAGCACATCCGGCAGCATCGTTTTGTCCAGCGTCAGCTCCGCCAGCAGCCATTTGAGCCGTTGATTCTCTTCCTGTAACTGCTTCAACTGCCGTACCTGGTCGATCTCCAGACCCACATACTGCTTCTTCCACCGCTAGAACGTTTGCTCGGAAATCCGCTCCTTCCGCACCAACTCCCTCACCGGTACCCCTACTTCTGCCTGTTTCAGAATCCCCACGATCCGTTCCACTGTAAAACGCTTCTTCCTCACGGCAAACATCCCTCCTTCTGGAGGCTTTGATTTTGCCGCAATACTCTCATCCCCGCTGGACCATTGTTCTGGGAACCCATCAGTGGTACAGGCTCTATATAAGCGTTCGATCTACCGATTCACGCTGAGACACCACTAAATCGGGCCAACTAGTGGACTGTCGCAAAGTAACTTTATCTATGGAAAGGGCGTCTATACAGTATGCCCTTTCAAAGCGAACCGTTCGTGTTGAGCCAACAGCAACGATCCGAACTCGAGGAGGTCGCCCGTTCGCAATCGCTGCCCGCCGGCTTTGTCTTACGCGCTCGAATCATCGCGTTACTCGCCGACGGCCTCTCCTACGCCGCCGTCGCCGACAAACTGGATTGCTCCACACCGACCGTCGGGAAATGGAAGAAACGCTTCCTCGAACACGGACTCGACGGACTGGAAACCCACCGTCCCGGGCAACCACCCTCGAAACTCACCGCCCGCTTGCGTGCCAAAATCCTCAATGCCACCCGCCGCCAGCCTGGCGACGGTTCGACCCACTGGTCCTGCCGCAAACTCGCCAAAGAACTCAGCATCAGCAAAGACTTGGTTCATCGTGTTTGGCGGGAAGCCGATCTCAAGCCGCATCGGTTGGAGCGCTACATGGCCTCCAACGACCCCGACTTCGAGCGCAAAGCTGCCGACATCATCGGTCTCTACCTCGATCCGCCGCGCCATGCCGCCGTGTTCTGCGTGGACGAAAAGACCGCTATGCAAGCGCTCGACCGTCGCGACCGCGTCTTGCCGCTGTCCCCTGGACGCGCCGAGCGGCATGGTTTCGAGTACAAGCGCAACGGCACTCTCTCCCTCTACGCCGCCTTAAACACCAAGACTGGGCAGGTGCATGGGAAGACCGCCGCGCGTCACACCAGCCAGGACTTCGTCGAGTTTCTCGGTGAGGTCGTCGCCCGCTGCGAGCCCGACCAGGAGATTCACCTCATCCTCGACAACCTCTCGGCTCACAAGACCAAGCAGGTGGCAGCGTTCCTCGAGCGGCACCCCAACGTCGCCTTACACTTCACGCCGACTTACTCGTCGTGGCTGAACCAAGTCGAGTTGTGGTTTTCTAAGGTGCAACGCGACGTCATTGCCCGCGGCGTGTTCCCCTCCACCACCGATCTCGCCCGCAAACTCCGCCGCTACATCAACGCCTACTCGAAAGACGCCAAGCCTTTCCGCTGGAAATACTCCAGGCCCTCCCGCCGCATCCGCCATGGTAAAACTATCTCTGCGACAGTCCACTAGTCTGCTACGAAAAGCTAGTTACACACCGAACGGCCGGTCGTCGACGCCCTTTAGCCATGCTTCGATGGTTTTAGCTGCATCCGCAAGGCCAACCACGTTTACGCCAAAAATTCTCGGAAGAGCTTTGTGAAGGCTCCGAATTCCCTCAATTCCTCCCTTTCTCTTCGCAATGTTTTCGAGAATCTTCACTGTGATATTCATCTTGGTTTGAGGAAGAATCGACTCTTGATACAGCAACCTGAGGAATCCCGCCGCCAACTGAAGCATCTGCACTAGATCAATGGATTCTTCAGCAAAGGAGGACAATGCTTGTGAAAGGGGCCAGCCGTCTACCTTCCACTCTGCAATAACCCCAGCCTGTCTGATAATCTGCGGATTTTTGCCGGTGAAGTAATACCCGTATCCGAGAAGCTTGGCACTCGCATCAAAAAAGGCTTCGGGATTCACCACACCTAGTTCAACACACGCCCCGATGACAAACTGCGTCCACACCCGCGACACGCCGTGCTCTTCTCTGGCCAGCGCTGCCTGCGCGTAGTCATCGGTCCACAGCACTGCTCCCGGTACGGCCGACAGCAAGATTGCTTCTGCCCCGTACTGGCCAAATCCCTTAACGAGCGTTTCCCTCTTCTCCGGCTTCATTGCCGCGAGTGACTTGCAGGATTTGATTTTGCAGTTTGCCTCTAACACTTCAACGAGATAACGCAACTTCTTGATATAAGCCTCGTTCTGCTCCTCTGTCCTTTCCACAAAGGCGTGTCCCATTTCGGTCTTAACCATTACTCCTGATTTCCCGCTGTGAACCAACGACTCATTAGTGATCATCTGACGGAGTTCATTCACTGTGCTCTGGGAAACGACAAGATCAATCGGCCAGTGTTCCAAGATGTCGAGCCTGTCTAACAGGAAAAGCGATGAGATTGCGCTCATGTCCAGAACGACTGTATTGCAAGACCTGAGTGCTTTTGCGGCATGCTCACTCTCTTCCCCTGAACCAATGCAGCACTTGACCGGCACATCCAGCGACGACGCCAGATACTGGAGCGTCTCGAACGTGTTTGTGCCAAAAAGTCTGCCGAAAATATGAAGTGGGATTAGGTTCTCTTTGTAAATTCCTTCGAACTGTTTTACGCGTTTATGGCGCTCGTCAACAGATTTTAGAATTACGCTAATGTCTGGTTCTGGCTCGCCTGACTCGCCAGTCTGCTGTAGGATCCTGACAGCCTGCAGGTACGGCAACTCCGGAAACCTCACCTGCCACTGTCCCATGCAGTCTTGAAACCGATGGACATACTTGTTCAGGATTTGTGTAATTGTGCCGATGCGATCCTGGATGCCTTTGGCAAGGATGAAAGTGTCTCCTACCTTCTTGCCCATCATGGCCTTGCAGATTTCATGATCGGGTGAGAGTTCGCGTTCCGGGAACTGCGAATCAGGATCTGGTGGGTCCTCGACAATAATCCAGTGGGGAACGGAGTCTCCCTGCTCCACATAGCACACAGCGACTCCAGTCTCGACGCAATCTAGCTTTTCCAGCTGTGGATCGTTCGAGCCCGAAAATAAAGCCAGAATGAACGCCTTGTGTGCATCCGGATCCTGAAAATTATGGCGGATCACGTCATAGGCGTACTGAACGGCATACTGTTTTTGTCCGATTGCCCTTAGAACGTGCACAGCGCCAGGGGCCGTTCGTGGTGCCACTTCATCAGCTTCCGGCACACTCGACGGGTCCTGGTCCACCAAGTCAGCTCGGTCGAGCGCCAACCCCAGTATTGAGCGCCTGAGCTTGAGTTCTGTATCGTCCAACCGCTGGCTGATTTCTTCGTCGAGAATCTTTATCGCAGCGTCGGTATCGTACATTTCAAGAAGAGAAAGCTCATTTTCGAGTAGCGTCCGGTCAATTGCTCCTGCTTTCCGCAGTTTTTTGAACGTATCAAGCATGATTTCATGCCTGTTCAGCCGCCTGGCGCATTCCAACAGGGCCCTTGTATCTTCACTTAGCACGCTTGGTACAGAAATTCGCTGCCAAAGAGGAAGTGCGTCGTTAAAGCGTCCCAGGTTGAACAGCAGTCGCGCAAGCCGACGCATGTCGAACACCGTCGTCGCATCGTCTGTAATGACAAGCGCTTCATCTGCATACTTTGAAGCCTGCTCCTGCCCCCCTTCCAGCAAATGGAGCCTTGCCGTCAGGGTCTTGAAGGCGACCTCAGATACGGTTCCTTTAGGAATTTCCTCCAATAGCTTTTGGCCAGCGTCGAATCGCTCCTGCCTAGCGAAAGCCTGAAGTCCAATGTCGATGGCATGCTCCCGGAAGCCCTCTTGTAGTCTTGCCTCGCTCTTTGCAACTCGAGAGAGCAAGTCTCCTGCACTGCGGTAATCGCCGGGACCTCCACGCGCAAGGAGCAGCATGCCCAGCATCATTCTACCGTGATCGGACAGTGTCTCTGGCGGCACGCGACGCATGAACCCGATCGCATCATCAACCTTCCCATCAATACTGAGCGATTCGCCGTAGGTTTCGATGACTGTTGGATTTTCCGGAGCAAGCAGTCGGGCCTCCTCTAAATCCTCACGGGCCTCCGCATGCTTGTTTAGTAAGAATCTTGTCCGGCTTCTGTTAAGCAGTACTTCTATCGTCGCGGAAGTGGACCGCTTTTCTTTGGTCCGTATGAGCGCTTGGCCAAGGGCATCCTCTGCCTCACGAAGCCTGTCTTGGTCACCCAAAAAGGCTTCAGTTTCATGCCTCTGGTAGCTCCGTGATATTTCCGACCGAAATATAATCTGGCCGAGCAACAGCCACGGCATGAACGCACGACTTCTAGCACCTGTCGCAGCCCTGATGAATTTCTCAGCTTTCTGCAGCTCACCAGAATCCAGTGCCCGATAGGTCAAGGCGACGGCCACATCGTCCTTTCCAAGTAAGTCTTGAGGCACCGAGCGTTCGAGCGACTCCAGTGCTATTGAGTCCGGCGCGCTTTGAATGAAGATTCCTAGCACTCGCCCAGAGCGGGGAAACTCCTCTTTCAGATTGCCGGCAAGCTCAAAAGCTCGTTCGCGCTGCTCAAGCATCATGTAACCAAGCGCTTCGTGGGTTCGGGCTATCTCATCAGCAGGCTGATACTTCTTTGCTTCAAGATACAGCTCAGCTGCTCCCTTGAGGTTATCAGCCGATACTTCAACAGACGCAAGGTTCGTTAACACCCTGAACTTATGCCGCGCGTTAAGCTCGTCCCAACTCCGTACTTTGATTCGCTGAAGCAACAACTTTGCTATCTGGTAGTCGTGCTTATCGAGGTAATTTCGTGCCTCATCAATCTCAGCGTGAAATCTGTCCTGGCTGTCGTCGCCACGACTTGGCCCAGAACTCTGCTCGATTACCTCACCACGCAGCTTGTCAATCTTCGACTCAATCCTCCCAGCAGCTGCAGCTGACAGGCCACCTTCGTACCAGTCGCGAATGTCCGTGTGTTCGTCGAGAAGTTCCTCAATGCGACTCCAATCAAACACCTGGACGACGAATAGGTTATTTTGTCTGTGCTCCCGATTCACTTTAATGAGCAAATCATGGACTTCTTTCTTGACCTTCCCTGTCGTCATGATTACGTACTGGTCGAGGGGAGGTTTGAATCCCTTTGCCTTCTCGATCTCGTCTGTCACTTCAGATCGAGTCGTCACTTTCCCTTCTTCGTGCAGCTTACACTGAGCAGCACGCAGGGGTTCTTGGCCGCTTAGATCGACAATATCCACTCCGTGTTGAGGCTGTCCCCTGGTTGCGTACGGTTCCAGTTCAGGACATCTCCAATAAGCCCGTAGGAGCTTCAAGCAAAGCAATACAAAATCCTGATCGTTACGTGGCCGGTTGTAACTCTTGCGCATGCTGCTAGTGTACTGTCCCGGAAATATATGAGCAAAGTCGTTCGACCTTAGCGAGGATGGATTCGGCCGTGGCGGTCCAGACGAAAGGACTGGTGTTGGCGTTGTAATGTTCGACGAAGCGCTCGATGTTACGGACGAGAGCCTTGACGCTGGAGAAGGAACCTCGGCGAATGGCCTTCTGGGTAATGATGCCGAACCAGCGTTCGACTTGGTTGAGCCAGGACGCATAGGTTGGGGTGAAATGAACGTGGTAGCGGGGACGCCGAGCGAGCCAAGCGCGGACTTTGGGATGTTTGTGAGTAGCGTAGTTATCGACGATGAGATGGACGTCGAGGTTGTGCGGCACACTGCCGTCGATCTGACGCAGGAAAGTGAGGAACTCCTGATGACGGTGTCGCGGTTTACAGCGGGTGATGACTCTCCCGGTGGCCACATCGAGAGCCGCGAACAGAGTGGTCGTGCCGTGACGTTTGTAATCATGGGTGACGCCTTCGACGTAGCCGAGGCCCATGGGGAGAACGGGCTGAGTTCGCTGAAGAGCTTGAACCTGGGTCTTCTCATCGACCGAGAGCACCACGGCGTGGTCCGGGGGATTGAGGTAGAGACCGACGATGTCGCGGACTTTCTCGACGAAGAACGGGTCGTTGGAAATCTTGAAATGCCGCTGGCGATGCGGCTGGACGCCGAACAGATCGAACCACCGCTGGACCGTGCTCTTTGAGACTCCCGTGTGTTCCGCCATGGAACGCACGCTCCAGTGCGAACGATCGGGAGGTTCGGTTTGCAGGGCCGTGTTGATGACTTCCGCAACACGTTCATCCTCATGCGTGCGGGGGCGTCCGGGACGCAGTTCATCGTGTAGTCCGGGGATTCCATGTTCACGATAGCGCTTTCGCCACTTGCCCACGGTCGTATTGGTGACACCCAGACGCCGGGCCACGGTAGAGCCGGGAACGCCTTCGGCGCAGGCCAGCACAATCTGGGCCCTCAGCACCAGACTATGCGGCAAGGTTCGGGAGCGGGCGAGGCTCCCCAGTTCCGATTCCTCACTCTCACTGAGAGTGAGGGGAGTAACGGGGCGACCGCGTGGCATGGGCATACCTCCAGAGGCCAAAGGTTGCCCATTAATATATCGCTTATTACCGGGACAGTACACTAGCCGTCTCCGATACAATTATGCACTATAACCTGACATTCCCGTTCTAGTTCTCCGGGCACGGGTAGTGTGCCCGAATCGGAGCTATTCGCGTATAGCGGTACTCTGACATCTTTGTTAGGCTCCTGGTTTTTCCTGATCTTTCCTGCCAGAAATCCTCTCGCGTCTGCGGCCATTTGAATATCTGACGGCCCCGGTGCTGAGAGCACCGTCCGGTACTTTGGAAACACCAAGTCCGGACGCCCGGGCAGACCTCCCCCGGTGCAGTCGAAAGCACATTCCTCGGGCGTGAAGTTCGCGACGCAGAATCATCCACGGGATTGTCTTCAAGTTGGGGAAAGGGATGATACTCGACCCACCCGATCCCCGCCGCCCCATGCGCAGGCTAGACTCAAGGTTCTGCAGTAATTAGGGAAAGTAGGTTCCCTGGCTCGACCAAGATCAACAGTTACCTCACGGCGAGCAGGGCTATTGCAGCTCAAAAACCATTCCTGCAACAACGTGCTGTGCAGCCCGTAGAGCATGGCCGTGGCAGAAACCACCGTCAAGAAACCGTCAGAAAACTCGCCCCTCAAGCGGGCTAGGCGTAGGCGTTGCGAGCGAAAGCAGAACCCCAAAAACCGTGTAAGAGCAACGAAAGGAAGGAGTTGGGGGAAAACCGTGGAAGACGCCCGCCTGCTTGCGCAGCACCTTCTCGGCTTCGCCTCTCTCCCTCTCACCGGTGGTCTCCTGTCGGAACTTTCCGTTGTGGTCCCGGTAGCTCATCCACCAGACGCGTGAATCACGCCGGGAGTACAGGCTACCGGCGGTATTTCTGGGTCTCCCTATTTTGTTCATCGATTCCTCCATTTACATGAAATGGTTGACGCCACTCGGCCAGCATCCGTTCGAACCAGTGTGCGTGCCCCGTGGCTTCCATCCCGATGCGGGCGGGACCCGGAAGAACGCCGTAAAACTTCCGTGCTTCGCCTGCCTCGTGGTCCAGTCGGCACTCGATGATCTCGCCGGTCTGGGAATCCATCATTGCAATCTGCTGAAAACATGTGTGAAAATCACATCCGATCATGAGCATCGCTCGGATCCTTCCTTCCGAGCCTTGGTCGATCAACCGCTGCCAAGTCTACTCGGTCCCGAGGAGCCGACGACGTCATCCAATCACACTACTGTTGGTACAAAAAATCGGTCTGGTCAGCTTTAGAAGATGGATTCCGGAACCGGACGGCACCTAGCGAGCTTGTAGAAGCCGGCGCCGACGAAGATGACTAACCTGCCCCTTGGCGCTGCTTGACGGAGGCCGTCAGGAATCTGCGGTATTGGCAGAATCGGGCCACTCACGGGAGATTCACCACGCCTTCCTCAGATTCTCCAGACCTTTGAGGTAGTCCTCGGTTCCGAGATTGCTCTGCACCCCGTACTCGGCCAATGTGTTTATCATTTCCCCAAGCGTCAGGTCCGCGAGTTCAGCGGCCAAGCCGAGGGAGGCCTTTCCTTCCTTGTAGCGCTCCACGGCCAGCATGAGTCGGCCCTTGTTGACGAGCTCCCGCACCGCCTTGGACACGTCGCCACGCTCTTCCTTGGACAGCTTGTTGAGGAAATTGTAGTTCTCTTCGTCCATTCTTATGCTCATCGTCTTGGTCATTTCGTTGCCTCCAGCCTTCGCCTCACGTCGTCGACAATTTCTGCAGGGGATCTGCCCGATCTTCAGCGCGCCGACTTGCAAAGCCAGCCGCAGCGCCTCCAGCGATTTGAGGGTGAATATCTGCTGGGTCTTCCCATAACCTCATCCTCTCAAGAAATGGAGTCTCCGGGAAACCCGGGTCGATTCAGAAATCCGCGCACGGTATCCAGAGCCTCGGAGATGGAGGACAGAGGGTGCCTTGGGCTGTGCGGGGGACCTTAGAGCGTCTCGTCCGCGTTCGTCCATTTTCCGTGCTCGTCTTTGGTTGCGACAACATGCAGCTTGTCAGTCACCCGATAGACGTTCTGATTCATGGTCTCTCCTGCGGTTCGGTGGTTTTGGTATTTAGAGGAGACGGGCTGAGTAGGCACGTAAATAATCGGAGGAGGGAAAATGCAGCTTTCCGCTACGCCAAGGAAACGGCGGGGCAGCCGCCGAAGATCGGAACCTTATACGCCCAGAAGTGGGCATTCCCCACGCCTCCCCCCAACCGCATCACCATGCGAGGACGGCCGTAATCGGGATGATCCACCAAAATCTGCGGAGATTATACACTTAACTATGCTAGCCAAGCAGGCTGGCGTCTTCCACGGTTTTCTCCCAATTCCTTCCTTTTGTTGCGCTTACACGGTTTTGGGGCTTCTGCTTTCGCTCGCAATGCCTACGGTTAGCCCGCTTGAGGGGCGAGTTTTCTGACGGTTTCTTGACGGTGGTTGCTGCCGCGGCCATGCTCTACTGGCTGCGCAGCTTGTTGTCGAGCGCGATCCAGTCGTTGCGATACCAGCGCTTGATGGCCTCTAACTGCTCCCGCAATTCGCGGTGCTGGCCTACAATCTCGGTAACCTCTGGCGGCGGCTCGGACTGCCGAACAGGATCAAGACCTGGTCGCTGACGAGCTGGCAACACAGGTTGATGAAGACCGGCGGTCGGCTAATCAAACACGCCCGGTATTATTGGCTACTGCTGGCCGAGGGGCATCTTAACCGCAGGCTTTTCAGCGACATGCTGCGCCGGATCTGGACGCTGCCGTTGCCGAGCGGGTAGCGTTGCCCGGACGAGGATCAACAGCTTTTGGCTCCAAAAAAGTTTTGCAGGGAACCGTGTCGCCCGGAGCGCCGTTCAGCCCGCTCAATCAACGTCTGTGAGCGGACGGACGAGCCCTGGCGCCCACCGGCGAAGGTGATGTGCAGGGTTCAGAGCTAAAAGATGTCGTATTCGGGGCAGCGCGAGTGTATCCTGTGACCGTGCCAGGACCAAAATAGAAATCCTGACTGAGGTGCCTTCACCGCCAGCCGTATGGCGTTCATGCGGGTCTGGCACGCTACTATCCCTGCCCGGCACGGCGCGATGCCGCGACGACCCTCACCACGACAGGTGCATGAATGCAATGGATCGTCCCGAGCGAAAAAGATACCGGCACAGAGACGCTGGAGAACCGCCTCTGGGCGGCGGCTGACGAACTTCGGGCGAACTCTGGTCTCACCTCGGCGCAGTATTCCCAGCCCGTTCTCGGCCTGATCTTCTTGCGGTTTGCCGAGGTTCGCTTTCTCACGCAGCGGGCTGTGTTGGAGAAGCAGGCGGCAGGGCGACGTCGTGGCTCCCGCGTGGACGATCCCACCGCCTATCAGGCCGAGGGCATCCTCTACCTGACGCCGCCTGCGCGATTCGACCACATCTTGCGGCTGCCGGAAGGATCGGACGTCGGCAAGGCCGTCAACGAGGCCATGCGGGATATCGAGGCGAAGAATCCGCAACTCACAGGCGTCCTGCCAAAGACATACCAAATTTTCAACAGCACGCTCCTGAAGAACCTGCTCAAGAAGGTGTCGGAGATTCCCGCGACCGCCGAGGGCGACACGTTCGGGCTGGTCTATGAGTATTTCCTCGGTGAGTTCGCTCGCACGGAGGGTTCTCGGGGCGGTGAGTTCTATACGCCGATCAGCATCGTTCGACTGCTCGTCGAGGTGTTGGAGCCGTTTCACGGTCGGATTCTCGACCCGGCCTGCGGCTCCGGCGGCATGTTCGTCCAGAGCGCCCGTTTCGTGGCGGAGCACAAGCACAGTCCCGCGGCTGAGTTGGCGATCCACGGACAAGAGAAGGTCGCGGACACCGTCAAGTTGTGCCGTATGAACCTTGCCATCCACGGCCTCGAAGGCGACATCCGGGAAGGCATCAGCTACTACGACGACCTGCACAACGCCACCGGACAGTTCGACTTCGTGCTCGCGAATCCTCCGTTCAACGTCAACGCCGTGGACAAGGAGCGTCTTGAAGGCGACGTGGGCACAGGTCGCCGCTTCCCGTTCGGCTTGCCGCGCTCGGACAACGCGAACTACCTCTGGATTCAGCTCTTCTACTCGACGCTGAGCACAAAAGGGCGCGCGGGCTTCGTGATGGCGAACTCGGCCTCGGATGCTCGCTCGTCTGAACAAGAACTCCGCCGCCAGCTGATCGAGGATCGGGCCGTGGATGTGATGGTGGCCGTCGGACCGAACATGTTCTACACGGTCACGCTGCCGGTGACGCTCTGGTTTCTGGATCGAGGCAAGAAGAAGACGCTGCGCGCCGACAAGATCCTCTTCCTCGACGCCCGCCACATCTACCGGCAGATTGATCGCGCCCACCGGGACTGGGCGCAGGGCCAGCTCGGCTTTATCGCCAACGTGGTCCGTCTCTATCGTGGCGAACACCTCGACTTCACGCTCGGTGGCAACGAGGCACAAGCGAAGATCCAAGAGATCTTCGGTAAGAAGCCGAAATTCGCTGACGTGCTCGGTCTCTGTAAGACGGCCACGATAAAGGAGATCGAGGCGCAGGAGTGGTCGCTTAACCCTGGTCGCTATGTGGGCGTCGCCCCTGGCGAGGTCGTGAGCGACGAAGACTTCAAGGAACAGCTCGAAACGCTGAGCGCTGAACTGGAAGGCCTCAACACTCAGGCGCGGGATCTCGAACACACCATCGCTCGCAACGTGGCAGAAATTCTGGAAGCGTGACGATGAACGCGTGGCCTACAAAGCGAATGGATGAGCTGTGTGAAATAATTTCAAGTAAGCGAATCTTCGCTGCCGACTACGTGTCGGAGGGAGTGCCCTTCTATCGCGGGAAAGAAATCACGGAAAAGCACAAAGGGAAGCTCGACATCTCGACAGAACTCTTCATCTCGGAGGACAAATTTAGCGAGATTGAGCGAAAGTTCGGCGCACCGAGGTCGGGCGACCTGCTCCTGACGTCCGTCGGAACACTTGGCTCACCTTATGTCGTGAAGCCTGCCGATCGATTTTATTTCAAGGACGGGAATCTTACTTGGTTTCGGCACTTCGATGGACTCGACAGTCGGTTTCTTTACTACTGGTTGGTTTCACCACAGGGCAAAGCGGAACTCCAGAAATGCACGATTGGCTCGTCTCAGGCAGCCTTCACGATTGTTCTTCTGAAGGGCATGGAAATTGAGTCGCCCCCGCTTCCGGTCCAACGACGAATCGCGGGCGTCTTATCGGCCTACGACGAGCTGATCGAGAACAATCAGCGGCGCATCCAGATTCTGGAAACGATGGCCCGCGCCCTCTACCGCGAGTGGTTCGTCGAGTTCCGGTTCCCCGGCCACGAGAGGTTCCCACGTGTGGCCTCTCCCCTTGGCGACATCCCCCAAGGCTGGGAGGTCAAGCGCTTGCCTGAATGCGTGGACGTCAACCCGCGTGTCGTGGTCCCGCGCAACGGTAAGAAGCCATTCGTACCAATGGGTTGTCTTGCCAACGATTCAATGCTCATCACCGACATCGAATTGCGCGACGGCAACAGCGGAGCGAAGTTTCAGAATGGCGACACGCTTTTTGCCCGCATCACACCCTGCCTTGAGAACGGCAAGACCGGCTTCGTCCAGTTCTTGCTAGACGCGAAAGCCGTTGCGCGTGGTTCAACTGAGTTCATCGTCTTGCGCTCGCGCACGCTCACACCGGAGTTCGTCTATCTACTCGCCCGCAGCGACGAGTTTCGGAACCTCGCTATCAAAAGCATGACCGGCGCATCAGGCCGCCAACGTGTTCAGGAGCGGTGCTTCGATGATTTTAAGATTACGCATCCGCCACACGCCTTGCTCAACCGATTTTCCGGCATTGTCGAGCCAAGCTTCCGACTGATTCAGGAGCTCTATCTGCAAACCCACAACCTCCGCCGCACACGCAATCTGCTGTTGCCGCGCCTTCTCTCTGGACAGGTGGCGCTAACCGACACCGCCGCCTGACCCATGCCGCACGCCAACACCGAAGACCAACTCGTCGAGCAACCCGCGATTCAACTCTTTGAGGAACTAGGTTGGGAGACGGTGTCGGCGTCGGACGAGGCGATGGGGCCAACCGGCACGCTTGGACGCGAAACGACCGCCGAAGTCGTCTTGATGTCCCGGTTACGGACTGCGTTGGAACGGCTGAACCCAGCGGTACAGCCCGAGGCGGTCGCCATCGCGATTGAAGCGCTGACGCGGAACCGCGCCACGATGAGCCTCGTCGCCGCCAACCGTGAGGTGTACGACCTCCTCAAGACCGGCATTCCCGTGTCGGTACCGGACCGTGAGCACGGGGGACAGAAGACGGAACGGCTACGGGTTATCGACTGGCAGCAGCCGCTCGTGGGCAACGACTTCATGCTGGTGAGCCAGATGACCGTGACCGGGGCGCTCTACACCGTCCGCCCTGACCTCATCGGCTTTGTGAACGGCCTGCCGCTTGTGGTCGTTGAGCTGAAGAAACCAGGGGTTCCGGCCAAGCAGGCGTTCGACGACAACCTTACGAGCTATAAGCACCCGCAGAATGGCATCCCCGACCTGTTCTGGTATAACGCGCTGCTCATGGCCTCCAACGGCATCGAGAGCCGCGTGGGCACGCTTACGGCTGACTGGGAACGGTTCTTCGAGTGGAAGCGCGTCGAGCGCGAGGATGAACCGCGCCGCGTCTCGATGGAGGTGATGCTTCGGGGCGTGTGTGACCCGGCGCGGCTGCTTGATCTCGTTGAGAATTTCACGCTGTTCTCTGAGGAGCGGTCTGGCCTACGCAAGATTCTGGCCCAGAACCATCAGGTGCTCGGCGTCAACAAGGCGATCCCAGCCCTTCTGGAGGCTCGTGCCGCCGGTCACGGGCGCGGCGGCGTCTTCTGGCACACCCAAGGGGCTGGCAAGAGCCTGTCAATGGTCTTCTTTGCACAGAAGATCCTGCGGCACATTGAGGGCAACTGGACGTTCGTCGTTGTGACCGACCGGGTCGAGCTGGATCACCAGATCGCGAAGACCTTCAAAGCCACGGGCGCGGTGAGCGAGCACGAGAGCCGGATCTGCCACGCGGGAAGCGGAGCGGAGTTGCGTGACCTGCTGCGAGGCAATCAGCGGTACGTCTTCACGTTGATCCACAAGTTCCAGACGCCGGAGATGCTGTGCGACCGCGCCGACGTCATCGTCATCACCGACGAGGCCCACCGCAGCCAGTACGACACGCTGGCCGTGAACATGCGAGCCGCGTTGCCGAAGGCGTTGTTCGTCGCGTTCACGGGCACCCCGCTGATCGTCGGCGAGGAGCGCACCAAAGAAGTCTTTGGCGATTACGTCTCCATCTATGACTTCCAGCAGTCCGTCGAAGACCACGCCACCGTTCGCTTGTTCTACGACAACCGGACGCCGGAACTTCGGCTGGAGAATCCGAACCTCAACGACGACGTCTATGCCCTCATCGAAGCCGCCGACCTCGATGACGATCAGGAGACGCGTCTTGAACGGGAACTCGGTCGCCAGTATCACCTAATCACCCGCGATGACCGATTGGAAACGGTCGCGAAGGACATCGTCCAGCACTTCCTCGGCCGCGGGTTTCAAGGCAAGGCGATGGTCGTGTCCATTGACAAGGCCACCGCCCTGCGAATGCACGACAAGGTGCGAAAACACTGGCAGGCGGAACGTGTCCGAGTTGAGACGGAAATCTCACGTCTCACGGCGTATGCGACCACGGCCGATCTAGACCGTATGCGCGAGTGCCAGCAACGCCTCGACGTCCTGACCACGACCGAGATGGCGCTCATCGTGTCGCCTGGCCAGAACGAAGTCGAGCAGATGAAGGCGCTGGGCCTCGACATCGTCCCCCACCGGCAGCGGATGAACGCCGAATCGCTGGACGAGCGATTCAAGGACGCCAACGACCCCCTCCGGCTGGTGTTCCTCTGCGCGATGTGGCTGACCGGGTTCGACGTGCCAAGTTGCTCGACCATCTATCTCGACAAGCCGATGCGGAACCACACGTTGATGCAGACCATCGCCCGCGCAAACCGGGTGTTCCCCGGCAAGCACAGCGGCTTGATCGTGGATTACGCCAACGTGTTCACGTCACTGGAGAGAGCCCTCGCTATCTACGCCAAGGGCGAAGGCGGCACAACCCCTGTTCGCGACAAACGGCAGCTTGTCGAGGACCTGCGAAAGGCCGTAGAGGCCGTCACCGGGTTCTGCACGGCCCAGAGCATTGACCTCGCCTCCATCGAGGGTGCGGCGGGCCTCGACCGCCTCGGTCACATTGCTGATGCGGTGGATTGCTTGATTTCGCCGGACCCGCTCCGCAAAGAGTTCCTCGCCCTCGAGCGACGGGCCAACACGCTGTATCAGGCCGTCAAGCCAGACCCAGCCGTCGCCGAGTTCTCGGCGCGTGTCGGAGTCGTCAGAATCATTGCCGACGCCATTCGTGAGCGCACCGACGAGGGACCAGCGGACATCACCCCGGTCATGGCAGACATCAACGCCCTCCTCGACCGCTCTATTGCGGCTGACGGGTTCCGGATCGCCGGAG
The DNA here is from genome assembly GCA_965222885.1 of Terriglobia bacterium. Classification (GTDB taxonomy): domain Bacteria; phylum Acidobacteriota; class Terriglobia; order UBA7540; family JAPUME01. The sequence goes on along the minus strand of OZ244973.1, from coordinate 1,713,048 downwards.
AAGGCTCCGGGGAAAAGAGGCGGCACAAGCCCATCGACCTCTCGTTGATTGACTTCGAGACGCTGGCGAAGCGATTCGCGACGACGACGCGAAAGAACATCGAGTTAGAGCAGCTTCGGGCCGCTGTTCGGACGCAGCTCGACACGTTGCTCCGCGCCAACCCGACCCGCGCCGATTTCCTGACCAAGTTCGAGGCGTTAATCGAGTCCTACAACGCGGGCAGTCGGAATATTGACCAGCTCTTCCAGGACCTGCTCGCCCTCAGTCGGTCTCTATCGGATGAGGAGCAGCGGCACGTTCGCGAGCGGTTGACCGAGGAGGAGTTGACGGTCTTTGACCTCCTCACAAGGCCAGGGCCGGACCTCACTTCGGCGGAACGCGACGAGGTCAAGAAGGTGGCCCGCCACCTCTTACAGCGGGTTCGCGGGGCGCTCGTGCTGAACTGGCGACAGAAGGCCCAAGCGCGGGCGCGGGTGCGACTGGCAATCGAGGATACGCTCGACGAAGGACTCCCGCGCAGCTTCACGCCTGAGATCTATCAGGGCAAAGTCGCTGTCCTCTTCGAGCATGTGTTCGAGACGTTCAGGGAAGCCACAAACGCCGGCGCGATCTTGTAGGGGTGTCACCTCACGAAACGTTAATAATCGTACGCTAAGAGCCATCCGAATGGCTGCTCGTGGCGTTCGGTGCCTGGCGGAGATGGGGGCGGTATCGGGGAGAAAATTGATTTGAACCGTGGGAGAAATCCATGTCCAACAAAAACCTTACTGGCTTTGAAGATCAAGCTCGTCATGTGAGCTACGCTTACGACAACACCCAACGCCAATACGACGAGCATCCCCCGAACGACGACATGGTGCCTATCGCCGCCGCCATCAACGCCTGGACGCTTATCTGCGGCTGCTACATGGGCATTGAGCAGACGATGAAGCTCCTGATTCGGATGCGCGGCGGAGTCTCGGAGAGAATACTCAAGAACACCCACAACCTGGAGTGCCTCTATTCGCTACTCGATCCTTCGGAGTGGGACGTGGTCGCCGCCTACTACCGTGTCTACCGTAGCCTCCACAACTTCGACACCGGCAACACTGCCCTGGAGACCGCTGAAGAGTTCATCCAGTACGTAGGCAAGGGCTACGTGGTGTGGCGCTACATCCTGAGCGAAGACCCCGAAGCCACCAACAAGTTGCCCAAGATGCACTTAGGCTTGATGCTCGAAACTTGGCGGGCACTGGCCGATCTCGTCCAACACCACGTCGTATGCGGCTATAAATACCGAACCCTGGAAAACTACCTGGAAGACTACATCGTGCAGGGCGTGTTTCGTGACGCAGAGATGGACGACGAATGGCAGGCGGCTTCTCAGGATGAGAACAGTAACATCGAGTTCAGCGAAATCTGTGATTGGCTCCATCACAAAGGAACGGCTTTGGAGGCGGGTATCGACCTCTTCAACCATCATGCTCAGGGGACTGGGAACTCCGTGGAAGCTTCACCGTTGTTGCGCCAGGTGCTACTCCGGGCGGCTGACAAGGCGCTGGGCGATCCCCCCCCCCCCCGACCTACAGACGGGCGGACATCGCCATGTTCCACCACCGAATCCAAGGTGGCGGTTTGGCTTGGAACGCGGTCAAAAGAGTGTTCGAGTAGTTGCCCAGCGCCAGGGTTCGATAAAAAAGCGAACCACGAGCTTGCGCCGATTGACGTTTCGTCGACCGTGAAGCGGCGTTTCTGGCTGAACTCCAGAATGGCCAGTTTCTGGTTGGCGAGGTCCTGCGAACGAGTTGAGACGCGGAGGTAGGCAACGGTTTTCATGGCCTCGTCCAAGGAAAGGCAAATCGCAGTCTGTTTGCGACAGTTATCGATTACAGTATCCAGTCTATTTAATAGCCGATTATTGTCGATAGTGACGTTCGTTTATATCGACATCCGGCCCTGATCTTTCCATCTCGAAGTGGCTCAGGGCGTCACTGACGGTCCTCGTCTCTATGTGCTACTCGCGAGACCATTCCTGACAACGTCTGACGACATCGGCTCCGTACTTTCGTCGAAGGCGCGTAATGAACCGAGGTTCGACAGAGTTGATGTACGCGAGCATCCCCCGAAGTTCGAGGCTCTGTTCGGAGTCCAATCTGTCAGTAGCAAAACAGTGCATCTGTGCGCGAATCCTGCGCTTCAGCTCACGACCGATAGAGACCTTGCCGTCGTTGGTCAACACGAGCCCAGTCACACGACGTGATTCCCTCCTTGATACTCGCGCTGTCTTTGCCTCGTTGATTAGGAGGACTGGACTCGTTTGCCGAGCACAGGTCTCGATGACCAGAGCTTCGATCCGCGCAAGCGTCTTCGAACTACGGGCTGAAAAGGATAGGTCGTCAGCATAGCGAGTGTATGCGACTCGCTCCCTTGCACACGCAGCCGCGACCTGAGAGTCGAAATCCCCCAGGAGGATGTTCGACAAGAGTGGAGATGTTGGTGCTCCAATTGACAATTGGAGGTTCCTTGAGCCTCTTGGCATCCAAAAGAGAATCCGGCACAGGGCCTCGATCTCGGCGGCATTGAAGCGTCTCTTGTGTTTCCTGAGGAACAGCTCCAGATCCTTTGCCTTGATCGACGGGAAGAAGTCGCTGAAATCCAGCTTCAGCAGATACCGACCGCGCGTATGTGGCTTAGCGTTGTCAGCAATGGACAAGCCCTTTTGGTAGGCGGTCGCAGCTGGGTGCACGTCGAATTGACTCAAGACGTGCCGCATTACCCAATACTGAAGAGCCTTGACCTCTTTCGCCGGTTGAGCAATGGTCCTGAATTCGCCCTCCTTCCGCTTCGGTATCTTGAACACCTTGTACCGATGAGGCGCGGAGCGAATTAGTCGACGCAGTTCTTCCTGAGGCAAGAGCACCGCTAGCCCGAGGTTCCTGAGAAGACTAACCACGGCGTCTCCTTCCCTTGGTCAAGTCGCGGAGGGCGTGCTTAAGGGCGGAGCGCTTGGTTGATGAAAATCCCTGCCTTAACGCGGCCCTTATGCGGTACTGATCTTTGAAGCGTGCCTCTTCTAGGTACGCATAGCGGATGAAGGGATGTTCAGAAGCGCGCACGAAGAACTTCTGGTTGGAACGCCGATGAACGATTACGCATCCGACACTCTGAAGAACCGAGAGGTGCCGGTTTAGAACCTCCCGATCCGCTTTGCATCCAAGTGCGTTGAGGCATTCCAGTAACTCCGCTGTGGTGGCAACGCCAGGCATGCGGATCAGATCGGCGACGAGTAGAAGAGCATGTCCTCGCTCGTCGATTTTCAGACTTGGCTGCCTTGGTCGGTCCGCTTCAATCTCCTCTAGGAATGTGACGAGATCGTTGGTCAGATCTACGAATTCTGCCTTCGTGAGGGCAGAATGTAGGTCATCAGGATTCCATGTGTAGTAATGGACATGGTCCTGATTCTCATTTCTTAGTTTTCGAATAGGGCCATTAGAGATGAAACTTCCCTCAGATTCGTACGAGTTGTTCAGCACTGCCAACGTCTTCGGCCGAATGTCGTCCGAGTTGGCAAAGGCACCCAGCTCAGCGATTGACCCTGGGCTCTCCACGAAGAGCACCGTTATGTCTGCTAAGTGGGCGAGGTAGTTCTCAAACTCTAGGAGATCTGGGAAGGCGTTGTCTCGCTGAAACCACCTGTTGACTTCTTCCGCGAGTCTGACGCGAGCGGCAATCGTCGGCTTTTTCCTCTTGAGGTGGCGGTTGAAATAGTCGCGAGCGGAATGGTACGGTCCGTCCGTGGCAGTCTTTCCGCCACAGAGAAAGATCAGGTTTGGTGTTTGCTGGACCTTGCACCCGTCGATTCGGAGGGATTTTGCAAAATCGACGACGGAGTAAGGCATCGAAATATAAGCTCTTTACCTATGAGCAAGGCACGTGAGGCCCAATTCCTCACATGTCGAAGGGCACGTGAGGAATTGGGCCTCACGTGCCGATATTGCCTACCAATCGAAACTAGGTCCGGCGAAACGCCAGACACAACAGAGACTGCGAAGCGGTCCCCATAGCGCGTAAAGAGCAACCTCACAGTACCATCTTAGGAGTCCGGTTAGCAAGCGTAGTGCGAAATCTGGTGGAATCGAAGCTCTAATCGGCAAGGACGGCGACTTGCTGAAACGGTTGTTGCAGGAAGCCGTGCAGCAAGTGCTGGAGGCGGAAATGACCGAGGCGCTGGTGTTGGCGCACCGCCATTGCTATGGCTATTTCACTTGGCATTGGTTTCCACCGTTCAAATTGAAAATCCGGGCTTAGTCAGCGCCTGGATCGCCCGATCTATGGCGGTCCGGTCGATGTGGTCGAACAAGGTGTTGAGATTGAGGAGCGCCGCCTGGGCGGTCCGCTGGCGCTCGATCCTCCGGGCCAGCGCCTCACGCCGGGCAATCTCTTCTTCGTAGTCCACGGCGGCCTGACGCGCCGCCTGGAACGCGAGTAGTTGAGCAATCGCGGCGGTGAGGTTGCCTTGGGTGACAGCGCCGGCCACTTGCGATTGAGCCAGGGCGGTGTTGGAAGTGTTGGTGTTGTTCCTCAACCCTTCGTAGGATTCAACGGCCTCCCGCGCCGCCGCCATGAGGTTGCCGCTGGCATCGCTCATGGCGTGGTCCAGCACCAGCCGCTTGTTGCCGTCCTCCCGCGCTGCGAGATAGCCCTGGCCCGCTGTGTCACTTCGGGCGGAGCGCCATCGTACAGGTCCAGGATGTCGGTTTCCGTCACGGTGTCAGCGGCGGTGAGCCGGTTCTGCCATGCGCTGGTGAAACTCGTTCCGGCCTGTCCCATTTGCTCTACCGAATCGGCGATTTCTCCGGCCACTCCTGAAAACTGGTTCTTCCATGAAAGGCCCGCGCCGATGAACTGTGTGGGCACCGAAGCCAATTGAGTAAACGGATCGGTGAGCGCCCCGACCGAGCCGAGCGCCTGTTCTTGCAGGTGGGCGAACTGATCCGTCATCTGGGTCAATTGGCCGTCCAGAGTGATCTTCGCCATAGTGTCCTTGTAGATTTGAATCCCTTGATTGGCGATCATCTGCGCCCGCTGGATGCCCGCCAGGATCGAACCGAAGATGGCGTGTGCGGGTGTGGTGGTGAGCATGACGAACACCGGAACGATGAGTACAACGGTAAAGACTTTTCGATACATTTTCATTTTCAATCTCCTTGTTGGGGCCGGGGAACCAGCACGTCGGAAGTGAACCAGACGCGAAGCCGATGACCGGCCCGGATTGTGATGGTTGGCAAGCGATTCAGGAAACGATCGAGAAACCGTGTGGCGGCGTCACCGAGTCCCTGGCTGGCTCCGGCCCGAAAACCGGCAACACCGCCTTCGTAGGGATTCCCACCTGCGGCGGTGAGGCCGCTCAGGATGCCTACGGCTCCGACAGCGGCAAACATCGAGAAGTAGTGACGGTTGACTTGATCTTTCAAGGCACCCTCGCCCACTTGATTGAGTCCGTGAAATTCCAGAGACACCCAGCGTCCATCGGGCAGGATGAGCCGATGGAAACTCACGGCCAGCCGCGATTGATCCTGGTTCGCCACGGCTGCCGCCGTGCCGATCACCCGCGCCCCTCGCGGGACTAACACCCGCTGCCGGTCCGCCGAATAGAACGGCACGGAAACGACAGCCAGCACCGGACCGGGGAAGTCACCGGAAAGCTGCGTGACTAGCGCCGCTTCAAGAAACGATCCCTCATGGATTCGTTCCCAGCCGGGGGGGTCTTCCGGTGCGCCGATCCGGGGCGGGTCTGTGTAATCGCGTTGCACCGGGATAGCTGGCGGGACCGCCGCAACCGGCGCGACAGTCGCAAGCGGATCGGCGGGGGGAGCTTCACCCCTCAGCGCCGTAAGAAAGGCTTGGTCGGCCTCAGCCTCCACCGCAATTTGATCTTCGAGATTCGCCGTGACGCCCTCGATGGTACTCATGACGTTCGACAGCGCTTCGGCTTCCTCGGCGCGGATCGCTGCCAGCGGATCGTCCGCCGCGCCGCTCTGTGGCGCTGCCGCCGTAGGAAAGGCCCCGTTGTCACCCTGGCGGTAGGTTTGAGCAACCGGCGAACTGCGAAGCGACCGGCTGCGCCGTTCCAGGGCTTCCAGGCGCAGGCGCTCCCGGAGTTCCCATTCTTCCTCGGTGTAGGGTTCCCCGGTGTCGGGGGAGTTCCCGGCCTGGGCCATCGCCGCCGCCGGGTTGGGGCTGACCTGCCCGCTGCGAAGGTTGCCTTGCTGCTGACTCAGCAATTCCCGCTCTGCCGCGTCGCGCCGCGCATCGGCCCGCTGCTGCTCCTGCTCCACCTGCACGGATATTTGATTCGTGAAGCTCCCGGCTACGTTCTCGCCGGGCGCTTGACCTGCGGCAAAGGGTTCCTCTTCTCCGCCGTCTCCAAGGTAGATGTAGAACGTCATCACGATCAGCACCCCGACCGTGATAATGCCGATTCCCCATTGGGTGACGATCCCTCCCGGCAACGATCCTGCCGGTTTCGCATAGAGCCGCCGCCAGCCGCTCACCGCCCCACCTCCGGGGCTGTAAAGCGCCACCTGACTCTTTGCTTGCCAATCTGCAACCAGCCATTGCCTAGCACATGCCGGGCGATATACAGCCCGTCCTCTTGCAAGTCATAGGCCACCAGCGCCGGTTGCCCGTCCTTCTCTTCGTACAGCGCGGGCGACTCCTGAGCGTTGGAACGCAAGTAGGTGAAACGCCCGTCGTGCCACATTCCTTCGACCAGGAAAGGCCACTCCCGCGCCTTGTTTTCGAGCCGGTAGGGAAACTTGAGCCGGGTGGGATACTCGGCTCGGAACGCCTCGGCCTCGCTCGCCGCGAGTGCGGTAGCGTCCGCGATCCGGGCGTCGGCGTCCTCCTGAGCGGCCTTGGCCGTCTGCATCGCGGTTTCGGCCATGTCCTGATAGGCCGCCACCTGGGACCGGGCCACAAAGGCGGGTTCATGCGCTCCCGGCGCGATGCGGGGATCGGTGTCACCCTGCGTCTCGATGCGAACTACAAGATGAGGACTGACGGCGCTCGACTCGGTGACGAGAAACGAGTAGATGCGCCCGGAAGCGCAAACCAGCGCCACGTTGGTTGTCACACCCTCGGCAATCGGTTTCAGAAAGGCGAGATTGGCCGCGCCGGTCAAGTGCCAATACTCGGAATCTCCGACTACGAAATCGAGGATTGATTCGCTCAACGGCAACACGATAACGGTGGTGTGCCGGGTCTTCGCCCGGACCTCGACGATTTGATCCTGGGCCTCGATGATCCGCAACACCGGCCCGGCATCTTGGGCCATGATGGGAACGGCGGTGACGGCTAGGAACGCCGCCACAAGTGGAATGATCTTCAACTTCATGGGGTTTACCTCCGGTTGGACAAGTGTTCGATTGCCTCGATGAGACCGTACTGAGCAACCGCGTCGGCTCGTTTCTGAGCGTCAACGGGAGACGAGGTATAAAGCCAATAGCTCGCCGGGTCCACTTCCAGGCGCAAGATGCCCGCCGCGTCGGTGCGCCGCAGGTAAAGCTCGCGCTTGGGAATCAACCCGCGAATGGTGTTCATTTCGGAAGGATTCAGCCGGAAGGTTTCGGCGGCCTTCTCCGGCAGATCGGGATTGGCGAGAAACAGCTTGGTCGGCATGGATTCCAGCAACGCGTCGGCCCCTGCGGTCCCGGTCACGTCTACGGCGGATTGCGTCGCCATAATCAGCGCCGCGTTCTTCTTGCGCCACGTCTTGGCCGCCTCTGCCAGATAGTTGAGAACTGCCGGATCGCGCAGATAGCGCCACGCCTCATCGACCACCATGAGCTTTACCCTGGCGGTTTCCTCCGGGTTCTCCAAGGCCAGCCGCATTCTCTCCAGCAGGTAGAACATGGCCGCTTCGCAGAGGTCGTCATGCTCCGCCGCGCCCGCCATGTCGATCACCTGCCAGTCGGCGAAGTCCAGGTCTTCGCCGTCCGCCGGGTTGTCGAAGTACGCGGCCCACGCTCCATCACCGTGCCAGCGGCTCATCGCGGGCCACATCTTCGCGGGGAGAGATCGGACCAGCACCCCCAAGGTGCGCCGTCGCTCCGGGAATGCGTAGAGGTCGCAGATCCGGGCGCGGATTTCGCTCGGATCCGCGCCGCTCGGTTGCCAGCCGCCAATGCGGAGCAAGCGGGAGATCCAACCTGTAAGGAACTGAAAGGTCCGCTCTCCCGCCGGGAGTGTAAAGGGCCGGAGTCGGAAGCTGCCGCCCTCCGGGCCGCCGTCCGGGGATAGCTCCATGTACGCTCCGTTCAAGAATCGCGTCAGCCAGCGGTAGGAGCCTCCCAAGTCGAGAATGAGAACGCGGGGATCGTATTGGAGCGCCTGAACGAGTAGGAAGTTGAGGGTGAAACTCTTGCCCGCGCCGGTCGCGCCGAGCACCAATGTATGGCCCACGTCGCGCTGAAAAAGATCGTAGTGGTAGGGCGTCCGCCATTGGGTTTCGAGAATGGCAAGCGCCCGCTGCTGTAGATGCCCGCTGGTTGGCGTCCCGACCGGGGGACCGAAGATCGGAGCCAGGCAAGCCGCCGCCCCTGCGGACATGAACACGGATCGCACCTGCCGCCGCCGTGGTTGCGCGGGCAAGCGCGAGAACCAAGCCGGAAGCTGGCCGTAACCCTCCCGAATCACCTTGGCGTCATGGCTGGCGAAGATGCGCCGAATGTCCCCGTCCAGGCTCTCCGTCTCTTCGAGCGGCCCGTGTAGAGCTATCGTCAAGGCGAGATCGCCGTAAGCGATTCCGTCCGTCTCCAACTCGACCAGGGCATCACCCAACCGGTCGGATTCCGCCGCCGCTGCGGTGTCCACCATCGCCGCAGACGTGCCTTCGGTTTCCTGAACGTGGGCGGACATCGAGTAGCGCTTCGAGAAGTAGTGCCGTTGCGCCCCCCGGATTTTCCGCCGCGCCGCCTCGAGCCGTTGCGGACGCCATTCAATCGTCACCGTCATGGTGGCAACGGTGCGGTAGAGCGCTTGTAGAAGGTTGGCCGTCGCTGCTGCTGGCGGTGAAAGTAGGGAGTAGAGAATGACGGGTTGCCCGTCCAGGCGTAGGTTCGTGCGCTCGGCTTCAATCTCGGAGACGGCCAGCCGCCAATTCATGCCGCTGCCGGTCGCGCCGTCCCACGGTAGGCCGGGACAATTCGTAAGCTCACTCAAAACACGGCTGGCCTCCGCCGCTCTGAGCAACCGCACCGGCGTGAGGTCATCGACCAGCGCCCGGCTGGCCTCGACGCTCTGCCGGAAGTTCGCCGCCGCCGTCTCGATTGCGGACCGGAGATAGACTGACTCGTGCTTGTTCTTCCGCCGCGACATCCAGTTCTTGATGTAGGCAATCCACCACGGCCCCGTTGCTTGCTGGCCGGTCACAAGAGCCAGTTGGGGATCGTGCGCCCACGCAACGTAAGCGCTGACTTCCTGCACCCGCCCGGTCAGAAACTCGTTCCGCTTGCGCCGTCCCAACTCCGCCACGCTGTCAGCGCCAGGGGCGTCCTCGTCAAAGTGGACACCGCGCCGAAGTAGGTAAAAGTAGAACCGGCTGCGCGAATCGAGGCCCGACAACATGCGCTGCCAGCGGTCGATCACCCGGTCCAGTTGTTCGGGGGTCTGGCCGTCCAGCACCTTCGGCGTGAGCCGTCCGATGCTCAGCAGCTCGCCGCTGCGGGTGAGACAGGTCCGATCATCTTCAAGCCAGCCCTACCAGGGCAGTTCCTCGGCCAACGATCCCGCCGCTTCGTAGTCCAGTAGCTCGTTGTTCACATTCATTCGCTCTCCGCCTCACCGCAACCGAATGTGCCACGGCTCCGCGCTCCACTTGCCCGGATCGTAGCGGGCGCGAAACCTGGTGGATGCTCGCAGGATTTCAAGCATGTTGGGGTCTTGCTTCCACGCCCAAAATCCGACTCCATACAGCACGGCGAAGATTCCCCCGCCGATGAGAATCGAGTTGATGGCGTTCCACATCGCCAGGCCCAAGGTGGCGCTCAAAAGGAACCATCGACGCTCCACGCCCATGATCGTCAGCGGATTGCTCAACGCGGGGTAGCCCCTCCAAGTTTTACGTCCGCCGCTCAAAACAGCCACGCTAGAAAGTTGGCCGCTCCCATCGCCATTCCAAGGCCAAAGATGATCCCGGCCAGGGCCTTCTTCGATCCGCCTTCACCGAAAGCGAACATCAAGCCGCCGACTACGACGGCGATCAAGCTAAGACCGCGCGCAATCGGCCCGGTGAAAGCCTGTTGCAGAGTGTCCACGGCTTCCAGCCAAGGGCTTGTGCCTTGCGCCAAAAGTTCCCCGGCTGTCAGTGTCATGATGCCGAGTAGCAACGCCCCACGCTTCCAAGTGCGATTGTTCGTCATGGTTTGGTTCCTCCGTTTGAATGTTGTCTTTTCATGCGCCGGGAAACTGCCCGCGCTCTTCCTGGCCCAGCTTCTCGGCAAGCTCGCTTTGTCCGCCTTCGCCACGGCGAATGGAACGCTCCATCAACTCGACCTTCACGCCGCTATCGGTCAGACCCAAGGCGCGGGCCGTGGCGTAAATCAGCGTCATCACCGTGACCAGTCCCCAGCCGCCGTACCACGCGATGGGTATCCAGTAGTCGAAAAGGATCGTCCCGGCATAGGGCCGTAGGTAAGCGATCCGCTCCCCGGCCACGAGAAGCAACACGGCCAGGAGAGTGGCCGTGATTCCGACGCTGATCTTCCAAGGGGTCATAGGGTCCGCCTGTTAGATTTCAACTGAGCCGCGATCATCGCGGCTCCCGCCGCGTCCGCCGCCCTGATCCTGTCCACCAGCGCGCCCAAGGGACCGGGCAACCTTGGCGGTTGCACGTCCGCCGCTTCCATGCACGGCGAATCCTGCGGCTGCTTTGGCGGCGATACTCTTGCTGCTGTAATGCTCGGTGGCAACCTCGACATTCACCCGCCCGGTCCGGCCTTCAACGTCGTGATATTCGATCTGCGCGTCGGGATACTCGACCTTCCCACCTTTGACGGGCAACCCCAGCGCTTCCGCCGCCTCGATCCGCGCCGCGTCCGCCGCCGCCTTGCCCTCTTTCACCCTGGCGGTTTCCGCTTCACGCGCCACCTGCTGTTTCAGTTCGGCGTCAATGCGGACCCGCTTGATGGTCGCTCCCTGCTCCAACAGCTTCAGCTGCTCGGTCCTCGCGGCCCGGAACACCGCCACGTCATGCCGCAACTCCTTGGTCTTGACCATGCCGCTCCATGCTTTCTGTTCGGAGTCGAGGCCCTGCTGCTGCGCGATACGCTCCGCCCGCCGCGCTCCCTGCTCGGTGAGAGTCAACACTTTGAAGGCGCCTCCCTGCGGCCCGTCAACGACATGCTCCCGCATGTTTCCGGTGCGGATCGCGTGATCCACGGCCCTCCGCGCCGCATAGGGGTGTCCATCGAAATGCGCCTCGGCCACGTCGCGGTACGCCACGCTACGGTAGATTCCCACGTCGGCCACCGCCCGGTCGGTCCGGTCCTTGATCCGCTCCCGCTTGGTGAGGGGATCGTACTCGCGCCGGTGTCCGTCTCTCGACCGGCGCTGGCGGTCCTTGGTGTAATCCCTCCGGGGCGCGGGCCGCGTCCTGGGATCTGCGCCAATGTCTCGCGGATCAAACATGCTCGTGTGTTACCGGCTCGGTCCCACGTCGCGCGGCTGCTCCTGGCCCTGCGCCTGTGCGGGCGGCTTCGGGGTGTGACTGATCTGCGGCCCTCTCGCGTGAGAGTATTCATGGGTCAACTCCGCCGCCGTCTTCTCCTTCGTCGGAGATTGAACTTCGCGCTCGATGGCGCGGTCGATCAGGTAGTTGCTCATCTGCTGGGCGTCTCTCGATGCCCGGTGAATCTCATGCGGGTCTTTTTCGAGCACCGCAACCCAGTTCTCGACGTAGGCCGCGCCGCGCTGGGGATCGTGACCGACTCCTACACGCTCGCCGGTCATCATGGCGCTTATCTCGGCCCGCAACTCCTCGCGGGCGTATTCCGGCGATCCAAAGCCCGCCGCGATGCCCTCTTTCAACGTCTCGCGGTTCATGCGCTCCGGATGGCCGGTAGAGTGTCCGCACTCGTGTAGCGCCGTCTGGTAGTACCCGTTCCGGGTCGGGAACTGCGACGGCTCCGGAAGCACGATCTTGTCATCGCTGACGCGGTAGTAGGCTCGATCTCCGGGAACGTGCTGCACCTTCGGACCTGCCGCCTCGATGATCTTCTCGGCGTCTCGATGCGCGTCCCATTGCGGGCGTCCCTGGCCCTCTCGCGGCGGGAGTCGCAAGCCGTCCGCCTGCTCGACGTTGAACACGGTGTACTGCTTGCAAACCGGAAAGGCCCGCTGCTCTTCGTCGTATACGGTCTTGCCGTTGTCGTCCTTCACGATCTTGCCGTTCTCGTCCTTCACGGCGCGGGCCGTCTTGTCTTTGAAGAAAAGCACCTGTGTTCCCTTCTCGCCCTTGCGAACCTGCCCGCCCGCCTCGGCAATCTGGTTGTAGGTTCCCCAGCGGTTGTCGGCCCGCCCGTCGCGGATGCCACGGCTCATCAAATAAAGCGCGTTGCCTCCGGTGTACGGCTTGCCGGTAGAGAAGTTTTGCGGCATGAAGCTCTCGCCGGGCTTCCAGGGTTTCTGCCACGGCGCGACTCCGGCCTTGATCTGTTCGATGATCTCCCCGCTCACTTTCTTCGCGTAGTCCTCGCTGCGCTGCCAGAATGATTTCTTATCCTGGGTAGCCATGCCGCCTCCGTTTCTAGTTGGCGGGATCGTTCCGGGCCGCGTCGATCTCGGCCACGGTGCCCACGTCCTCGGCCATCAAACCGATCTGCTCCCCGAGTTCCCAGGTCAGCTCGACGCTCTTCCCACGGTTCAGCGCCGCGTGAAACTCTTCCTCGCTTTCGACCGATGTGTATTTCTCGCCGTTCTCTTCTTTTCCTTCGTGAATCATGTTTTCTCCCTCTCCTGGCCGATCTTCCTCACGCCTACACGCCCGCACACGATGCAAACGGGCCGGATGACAGTTCGAGACCCCCCAAACCGGGGCCGGGCATGGAATCCTTCCGCCTCTGACTGACGGATTTCCGTTTGCGCCAATGGCTTTTTGATGGTGCCCGATCGATCACCGCCGGGGGAAGTTGCATCCGTCACGCGGCGGCGGAGCCGGTCCCGGTAGGCCCGCTGCCGGTCCCGGTGATCGAGCCGTCCTTCCGGGCTTTCCTGGTGTTTCCGGTTGGCGTTGCGATGTTGTTGCAGTTGCGCTCTCTTCCGGCAGCCATCCCCGCAGTAGGCCTGTCCCCGGTAGCAGGAACCGCAGATGTAAAACATCACCCCGCAACCCGACCCTCGACAGAACAACTGCCGAAACACCACTTCTTGGGCCATCGCACCCCGCACGATTCCATAGCCATCTGAGAACAGTGGCGTGTGGGCGCAGACGCTGGGCGTATCGACTTGGGATTAGAAGTGTGGGAAAATGGGCAACTAACCCGGCAGGATAGAAACAGTTCGAGCTTGACGAGCAATTCCGTATGGCTTCCAACTCCCTGTACTACGGCGACAACCTGGACATTCTCCGGCGCTATGTCGAGGACGAGAGTGCTGACCTGATTTATCTCGACCCTCCCTTCAATAGCAACCAGACCTACAACATCCTGTTTCAGGAGAAGGACGGCACGCAGTCGGCTTCTCAGATCAAGGCGTTCGGGGATACCTGGCATTGGGATGAAACAGCGGCGCGTTCGTATGAAGAGACGGTCGAGGCTGGCGGCCAGGTGTCCGAGGCGATGCAAGCCTTCAGGAAGCTGCTGGGGACGAACGACATGCTGGCCTACATGTCGATGATGGCTCCCCGACTGTTGGAGCTTCGGCGGGTGCTGAAGCCGACCGGCAGCCTCTACCTGCACTGTGACCCCACAGCAAGTCATTTCCTGAAACTGCTAATGGACGCCGTATTCGGCTCGGCTAACTTTAGGACGGAGATCATTTGGAAACGCACTAGCGCCCACAGTGACACCAAGCAAGGACGCAAACAACATGGAAGAATCCATGATGTGTTGCTTTTCTACACGAAGACTGGTGACTGGAACTGGAATCCTGTCTACACGGAATACGACCAGGAATACGTTGAAGATTTCTACCGCTTCGTTGAGCCGGGTACGGGCCGTCGATATAGAAGGGACAACCTCACCGCAGCCAAGCCTGGTGGCGATACGTCCTACGAGTGGAGAGTCAAGCGCCCGGTTGGGAAGGAGTGGCTAGCTGATTTGTCTGACGAGTGGGGAAGCCCGATTCCAGGCTGGGAGTACAAAGGCGTCCCCCCATACAAAGGGCGCTATTGGGCATACTCGAAAGAGGGAATGCGGGGGTTTTCTCTTGAAGGAAGACTTGTTTACTCAAAGAGCGGCATGCCAAATTACAAACGCTACCTGGACGAGATGCCAGGAGTGCCCCTGCAAGACTTGTGGACGGACATACGGCCCATAGGCGCGCAGGCCGCTGAACGGCTTGGCTATCCCACCCAGAAACCAGTAGCTCTCCTAGAGCGGATCATCCAGGCCAGCAGCAACGAAGGCGATACTGTTTTAGACCCTTTCTGCGGATGTGGCACGACCGTTGCTGCGGCCCAGAAGCTTGATAGGCGCTGGATCGGGATCGACATCACCCAGTTGGCCATTTCCCTCATCCGCTACCGCCTGGGGGATTCCTTCGGCAAGGACTGCCGATTTGAAGTCATCGGCGAACCGACCAGCCTCCCGGATGCCACCGCTCTGGCGGAGCAGGACCCCTATCAATTCCAGTGGTGGACTCTCGGTCTGGTCAAAGCCCGCCCCGCCGATGAGAAGAAGGGAGCCGACCGGGGCATTGATGGCAGGCGCTATTTCCATGACGAAGGGCGGGGCGGGAAGACAAAGCAGATCATCTTCTCGGTGAAGGCCGGAAAGGTCACGGTGTCACACATTCGCGACCTGGTGGGTGTTATAAGCCGTGAGAAGGCTGAGATTGGAGCCTTTCTGTCCCTGGAACCTCCAACCTCACCCATGCGTAGAGAAGCAGCCTCAGCTGGTTTCTACGAATCTCCCTGGGGAAAGCATCCGCGCATCCAGTTGCTCACGATTGAAGATCTGTTGGGCGGGAAGAGCATCGACTACCCCCAGGCTACCGACGTGACTTTCAAAAAGGCGCAGCGGGTGAGACCCAATCCATCGGAGAAGCAGAAGATTCTACCGATGGAGGGCGAGTCGCCAGGGAGCGATTAGCGATGTCCGAACTGAAACTGTCCTAAAGGACCCATGTCTGTCCCTGGTTTTCAATCGCTCATGCGCCCGGCTCTCACAGTCCGTGAGTAGCATTCGGATATATGTGGCTGCTTGTGCCGAAGGGAGTGTGTGATGGCAACTAAGGTTATCCCTATTGAGAGATTTTTATTTGGGAATGAGCATTGGCGATCCTACCGTGCAATAGACGAGGTAGAAGTCTATTGTGGCTTGCTTGAGAACTTGCAGGGCAAGATCGACTCCCTGGAAATACGCGGCAAGGACGAAGAGGTCACGCTGACCAACGTACAGGCCGTTTTGAGCAGTTATGCCTTCGAGATCGCACTGAAGTCACTCTGGGCGCTAGACAACCCCACCAAGCGCGTCCGTCACACCCACAATTTACCCACCATATTTTGTGAGTTAAAGGAGGAGACTGTCGAGTCACTTGCACGGCTTCAGTTCACCGGAGAAACGCTCGTGGGGTCGCCCGCACCCTTTCAGAGCAACAGATATTCGATGGAAAGCCGCAGTAGAGACATCACGGTTTACCAAACACCGTTTCTGAGCTCGGTTGTGCAGTTGCTGAAAGAAAGGCTCGAAGGAACAAAAGCCTAGCCCTACTGAGCCTGTCAGAAATTTTTTGTTTGTGATCCATACTGACTCCCGACGCATCTTTAGTCAGGCTAGTTGAATCTGGGGTTTTCGGCGGCGGCTTTGGCTGGTTGCTTGATTTGTCGTCAGACATCTAAGGACCAGCGTACAAGAGATCCCCTGGCTAAGCCACCGTGCTGAAAGAGGCTGGTGAAGAGGTGTTCTTGTCTGGGGGGCATGGGAAAATAAAGCCATGCAGCGTCAACGCGGCGAGTTGGTTCCGATCGGTGATGGCCTCTCCGGAATGGGCGGGCCAGTGAAGGTGCTCTGCGAAGCATCGCCTCAGGCATTGCACCACTTCACCCAACTCGATCAGTTATGGCAATGATACTCAAAGTCCGTGGACTTAATGTCATCATTGGTGATTTGATGGTTGCTTGGCCAAGAAACGGGACGAAACTATCAAGGCGGCCTTCGGTCAGCGCTTGCGCGAGCTGCGTACCAAGAAGGGGCTTTCGCAGGAAGCTCTTGCTCTGGACTGTGGTCTCGACCGCACGTATATCGGCAGCATTGAGCGCTGTGAACGCAACGTTAGCCTCGTCAATATTGAGAAGATCGCCGCAGCGCTCGGTGTTTCGGTCCGAGTGCTGTTCTGATGCCCATGACAAGCTTGGAGATACTGGCTTCGGCCTCCGCGCACCTGCAAAGGCGGGCTGGGCATGTGTTCGACGTACTGACGGTATCGAAGCCGATTTCGCCTGCCGCTGCTCTGAATCTTTCAAAGGTGGTCTCGAAGCTGTCGCCGCTGTTGGGGAATCTAATCGAGTTCGATACAGTGGAGTTTCTCAACGACCAGCCGGAGTATCAAGGGCTGGGCGAGTGGGAGCGGCAGGACCCTGGTTTTCCTGACACGATCTTCATTGGTCCGAACGTCACGCCGTCTCCTGGTTTCGAGATAAAGGCGTGGTTTCCCTTGGCAACGGAGATCACTGCGCGCTTCAAAGACAGCCAGAACCACTTCCGTGAAGATCAGACGAACGTCTGCATGCTGGCGTGGCTGCCCGACCAGCTGATTTTCGGAAAACCGGGTAGTGCCTCAGTTTGAATTTTCAGATCAATAAAAACAAAGGGGGATTATATACGAAAGTCCCGAAAATCCTTGACAAGTTACGGGACTATCGGGTAAAATTGTCTTGTAAGTAAGGAGGATTCAATGGCTTACAAGGCACCAGGAAAGCACTACAGAACAGGGATTTCAACCTGCCAATTCTTTGAGATGTTTCCCGACGATGCCACCGCCGAGCAATGGTTCATTAATCATCGCTGGCCGGACGGCGTGTACTGCATCGCTTGCGGTTCCTTTAACGTTCAAAAGAATGCCAAGCGAAAGCGGGTTCCATTCCGATGCCGCGAGAAGGAATGCGGCAAGCAATTCTCCACGAAAACCGCAACGTTCATGCAGTCCAGCAAAATCGGTTATAAAGACTGGCTTTACGCCATGTACTTGGTCGCCACGAATCTGAAAAGTCTGAGCAGTATGAAATTGCATCGTGAAATCGGGATCACCCAAAAGGCCGCATGGCATTTGGCGCATCGGATTCGCAAGGCGTGGTCAGCAGAACAAGGTGAACTGTTCGGCGGCCCGGTCGAGGTCGATGAAACCTACGTCGGCGGCGTGTCGAAAAACAAGCATGCCAGCAAACGCCTGCATGCCGGTCGAGGTGGAGTCAGCAAGGTGGCCGTGGCCGGGGTCAAAGACCGAAAAACAAAACAGGTAAGCGCACAAGTTATTACTTCGATTGATGGTCCCACATTACAGGGATTCATCGAGGATCGCGTCCAGCCGGGTGCCACTGTCTATCACGATGACCATACCTCCTACCGAAGCGTCCGCAAACCCCACGACGCCATCAAGCACGGCTCTGGAGAGTACATCCGGGGCATGGTGCACACCCAAGGCATTGAGAGCTTTTGGTCGATGTTGAAGCGGGCGCACAAGGGTACCTTCCACAAACTCTCCCCCAAACACCTTGATCGTTATGTCCAGGAGTTCGCGGGACGCCACAACATCCGCGAGGATGACACTCTCGATCAGATGGCCTCTGTCGTGCACGGCCTGACCGGAAAGCGGTTGCGGTATCGGAAGTTGGTGGGGTAGTTAATCGTCCATTCGAATTGGTATTCGAGCAGGTCTTTCGCATTTTCCCTTTCCTACAAAATCCAAACAAGTTCCGCATATACTCTTCCCTCCGGTCCCGGGATAAACTCCCTCGCTAGGGGGGAAAGTTGGAGGGTATGGAGCAGAAGGGCAATTTTCGCAAACGTGATAATAATGGTCCTTTAGGGAGTGCCATGCTTTTTTCTTTTTCATGTTAAGGCTCTAAAAAGATGTTATCTGTCGGTTTTCTTTGTACCCACATTCTTCCCTTTCGCATTGATGATGCCTTATTATTGTTCCCATAGCTCGACTTCTCATTCCAGGACTGGACCCTTGAATCTTGAACGTTCTAGCACCACAGCTGGGACAGACATCATGAGGGCGCTTACCCTTTAGATGGCCTTCTAGATCAGAAACTCTCCGCTCTAATTCTGGTATTTTTTCAACCTCCTTTTTCAACTTGCGCCATTCAACCCATTTGTCTATGATTGGTATTATGTTGGGTAAAGAAACCATTCAGAACCTCCCATGTGAGGAATTGCGTTTTGAACGATTAGGTGATGGGGTTCGCGTCATTCTGCGCTCAGAAAACGTTTCAATCAAAGAAGACCTAAACCCTGCCACGGCACGAATGTTGGCCCAAGATATAATCGATATGTCCTTCTCGTAAGGAAACTCAGCCCACCGGGTTAGCTTCCGTCCGCTTGATTCGAGCCGTCAGTTGTCGCTAGCGGCTCTTTTGTTTTTCCCTGATTCTTGAGGTTGAACCGAGGATTGTTCCACAACCTCAAGTTTCCTTATCGACTTCCTAAGAAAGCGGCCTTGAGCCTTTCTGATCTTTTTGCAAGCCTCGTCATAGTGTTCTCCATAGGCCACTTCCCTTTTCAGGACTTCTTCTCGCAGAACATTGCGTACTTCATCGATGTCGACAGCAATGCCAGGACTTACCCTTCTCACTTCACGGCGAATTACTTCGATGACAGGATCCGTCAAAGATAAGGCTCCCAACAGGAACCGGCTGGTTGCCTGGGCCTGAGCATGGTAGTTGAGAAGGGCCGACTTCTTGATGGCTTCGCGGCTTAACAAGAATAGGCCCTGCAAGTCTTCTGGTCTGCGTGGATTCATCGATAGCATGTCCAGTTCGATTACCTGCTCGCTGGTTATCGGCTTATTGAACTGTAGGCGCATGACGCGCCAGATTACTCCGTTAGTTAGAATTACCCAATCGACACCTTCGTTGGCAGCGTAGTCCGTGGCCTGCTTCAGGTGGGATTCCTTGAGGTCCGATCCGATAGCCTTGACCTCGATAAGATAGTGAGGCTTTGTATCGATCTTGAGGGCTATATCGCAAAAGGTTCCCCGGATCGTGTATTCGGAGGTAATCTCATGGTATTTGTCGTATCCGAAGACTTCCGACAGAATGTCCGCAACGATGACCACCGTGTCGGATTCGTTGATATCCCTGGATTTTGCGGACTCCAGCACCGTCTGGAATTTCTTGATACCTGCCGCAAGTCTCTTTTGGACATTATTTGGAATCATGATTACTCCCATTGGGATTGACGGGGGAAAGGTGAGGCCCTAGAATGAGGGTGAGTATTCACTCCCTAATCAACCCTTGGCCCTGCCAGCGCCAACTGGCGGGGCCTTTTTACTGTTTCTCGATGTCCACTGAAAACATGAACGCCTTAATCTTTGGGATACTGTAAAGGGTCAGATAGGCCCCCCTCATCTTGGTTTGAATTTTCCCCCGGGCCACCAGGTTCTTCATTTCCTCGAATGCCCACTTCTCGCCGGGTTTCGAGTACTCCCCCAGCGCGACCAGTAGCATGATCCGCATTACGATGTAACTCTTGAATTGCACTTCAGGATTCAGATGGATTGTGGTCTCAACCGCCTTAACGCGATTCTTGGACCCGAACAACTCTATGAAGATGTCCCCATTGTGAAGCAGGCTGGCGGCTTCCACGGTTTTCTCCCAACTCCTTCCTTTCGTTGCCCTTACACGGTTTTGGGGCGTCTGCTTTCGCTCGCAACGCCTACGGTTAGCCCGCTTGAGGGGCGTGTTTTCTGACGGTTTCTTGACGGTGGTTGCTGCCACGGCCATGCTCTACGGGCTACGCAGCACCTGGTTGCAGCAATGGTTTTCGCGGTTGCCATCGTACCGCGCAATGATCCGCGGTTTGATATGGCGAACCACCGCGGTGTGGCCCGGGAAGGGCCTCTGATTGCGCTCTCCGGGCCTTCTGCGAAGTCGGTAACCCATCTCGCTGCCCGGGACTCGTGGACTACGTGTACTCACCATTCCTGGCAAGAGCTGCTGTATACCATTACACGTTTCTGCTTGCTTCCCCTATCTTGTGCATTTTCCGAACCCGTATCGTGTACGACTTAGCGCCCGAGTTCTTCCTGAACAATCGACGGGCGCTTTTCGATCAACGCAAGAAGCACGCGTGCCGACCCCTCTGGCCGCCTCCGGCCCTGCTCCCAATTCTTGAGAGTGCCAAGCGGAACGCCGATACTCTTGGCAAAAGCCGGTTGCGAGAGTCCCGTCTTGCCTCGGATCGCCACGACGTCGGGCTCGGGCACCTCAATTTCATGCACCGCGAAACCGTCACGTTCGCCGTTCAAGTAGCCTCGGGCATCCCCAAGCCCGGCCATGACCTTGTCGTATGCCTTGCTCATTTGCGCCTCCTGTAATCTTCAATCATTTCTTTTGCGGCAGCGATCAGTGCTGCTCGTTCCCCACTGCTGAGATTCGCTTTCTCGTTCTTGGCAAAGACGGTGAGCAAAAACACAGGAATGTTTTTACCGGAGAACAGGAACACCACGCGTGCCCCACTGCTTTTGCCGCGGCCTGGGCGGGCGATCCTCATTTTTCGGATACCGCCCCCGAGCGACACGCCCGTCTCTGGATTCTCGGCCACCCTATTGACGACCTCGCCGCGCTCGCTGTCAGACAAAAGACCTTTGGCCGCCGAGAGATATGCCGGAAGGTCTCCCACCGGCTTCTCCCTCCATCTCACGCTGCCTGTATTGCCTCTTCCGGCGTTCCCCCGCCCAGCCCCGAGTGGGGCCGCTTCCGGTTGTAAAACTCCAGCCATTCCCCGATCATCCTCTCGGCCTCGAACCCGTCCTCCGGTTCGGCCAGATACACCGACTCGTACTTCAACGAGCGCCACAACCGCTCGATGAACAGGTTGTCCATCCAGCGTCCCCGCCCGTCCATCGACACCTGCACGCCCTCCTCCAGCTTCCAGATTTTGCCGCAAAACTCTCATCCGCACTGGTTCAGTTTTCTGGGAACCCATCAGGAACCCTCCGTTCTAGCGCTAGGCAGTTCCGCGACGCAAAGGCCCGTGTGCGCGGGACGCATCGCCCGCCTGCCTCAAGATCCAGTCGCTGAACTCCTGGACCTCGGGTTTGCGTCTGGAAGACGGCGTGGTTACGAGCAGATACCGGGCGGGCGCGGCGACCCACCGGTCGATAAGCGGCACCAGGGTTCCCTGTTCAAGCTCCTGCGCAATCATCGAGGTGCGACCCATGGCGACCCCCATGCCCCCGACGGCGGCCTGTACCAGCATGCTGTAGAGGCGAAATCCCGAGGCCCGCGACAGATCCGGTGACGGCCTGCCCTGATGCACGAACCAGCACGACCAGTCAGCAGCCCATTCGATGTCGTACAACAGCGGCCAGGCAAGCAGATCGCCCGGCTTCGCAGGCCGTCCTCGCGCCTCCAAGAGAATCGGACTGCAAACCGGAACCAGGTTCTCTTCGAGCAGTGTCTCGGCCTGTAGCGGCGCCCGGACCTCATTGGCGTAGGGCAGCCAGATGTCCAGACCTCGCCGGGCCAGGTCGACCTCGCGGTGGTCGGTTTCCAACTCGATGGCGATATCCGGGTGGATCGCCTTGTAATCGGCGAGCTTCGGTATCAGCCACTTCTCGGCCAGGACCTCAACCGCGACGATCGCAAGACGATTGGTCTTGGGACGGCTGCGGTGGCGTTCGCTGATGTCGTGCAGTTCGGTGAGGATGCGCTGGATCGCCTGCAGGTATTCCTGGCCGTGCCGGTTGAGTTTGACGCCGCGAGAGTGGCGCACGAACAGGGGATCGTCGAAATATGCTTCCAGTGTCTTGATCCGATAAGCGACGGCGGCGGTGGTGACGCAGAGTTCCTCGGCGGCGCTCTTGAAGCTCCCGTTACGGGCGGCGGCCTCAAAAAAAAGCAAGCATTCCAGGGGGGGCATGGGTCGCAAGCGGGTCCTAGACATGATTATTTACGTCCTCGAAAAACATATGGTCGCCATGTCGCCGTCACCTACTTCCTCGCTCCGCCGACTCTCGACCCTAGCTTAACTGATCGTCCAGATTATGGGGGTCACTATAGCAAGGGGCATGCACTAAATATTCTATTGTCTATGGATAAAACGTTTAGTTTGCTTGCAGACACGAGCCAATTCAGACTCTGCAAATACTAGGAAAAACAGTTCGATCCGGGTCGATTGGCCTGACCGGCCCTTTATGTAGCAAGTGGAAAGAGAGAGAATCCACTTGAGGAGGAAGTCAACTCATGCCAACCCGGAATTACAAACCAGAGCAGATGGTAACGATCCTACGGCAGATGGAGGTACAGATGGCGAACGGGAAGACCGCACCGCACGCCTGCAAGGAAGCGGAGATACACACGCAGACCTACTCCCGGTGGCGGAAGGAATACGGCGGGTTGAAACGGGAACCAGCGAAACGGCTGAAGGAGTTGGAGAAGGAGAACAGGGAGCGAACTGCGGGAGCAGGTGAAGGCCATCAAGCGCTAGTATCGCAATGACTGGATCGCGCTCGACAACAAACTGCGCTGCCCGGAGAGCATGGCTGTGGCAGCCACCACCGTCAAGAAACCGTCAGAGAACTCGCCCCTCAAGCGGGCTAGCCGCAGGCGTTGCGAGCGAAAGCAGACGCCCCAAAACCGTGTAATTGCAACGAAAGGAAGGAATTAGGAGAAGACCGTGGAAGACGCCCCCTTGACTACCAAGCAAATAAGTAGCCTGACCTGGGAAGGGCATGAGTTCTTGGCTGCCCACCGCGATGTGTAGATTGCCCCTTACGTTGCCTATCAGCGCAAGATGGATCGCGATCGGGACAGCCACGCCTGCGAGTAGAAGTTAAGCATGATCTACGAAACCATAGCCATCATTCTCACGATCATCTGTGTTGGTGTTGCACTGGCCTGGCATACTAAAAATTGGGCAAAGTCTATTACCGAAAACGCGGACAGGGTCCATAAAAACACCGGATTGAACATCACCCGCTTGGATGGCAGGCTTGAGCGGCTGGAAGGAAATCTGGTAGGCGAAATCGGCAGAATAGAAAGCAAGTTGGGTGGTAGCATCGACAGGTTGGAAGTCAGATTGAGCGGCAATAGCGACAGGCTGGAAAGCAAGATTGCACTCTTGGCCAAGGATGTTTCCAGCCTAAAAGCTTATGTCGCCAGGAACACCACGGACATTGCCTGGATCAAACAGAAGATGGGCGGTCCATCTTGAGGGCGAGTGGCCCGTGGCCGCGAGGAGTGGGAAGGATACCTTTTGGTCCTGAAAGCCCACTCGCCCATCCAACGTATTGTGCGGCATCCCTATTGAGGGTGAGTGGCTGGTATCCGCGAGGAGCCAGGGCCTGTTTTATCGGAACGGGGCAGGCTGTAATCCCTCTCGCCCGCCAAAAGATTCCGCGTCGGCCCCTAGTATGGTACTAACCATACGGCGCGGAACAGGGGGCAGGGTTTCCTAGCTCCTTACCTTGCCTCCCGCCCATGAAGAGAAGCCATGAAACAGGAGACGGTTGCCATTCTAAGCGTGGGAGTCACCCTGCTTGTAGCTATTCTCATACTGGGGAACATGACGTTTCAGGGACAGAAAACCTTGCGTGAAGAGATTCGTCTTGTTCGCGAGGATATAGCAGAGTTCAGGAGAGACGTTGCCGGTCTCCGTGACAGAGTTTCCTTTATGGAAGGAGCGTTGCAGAAGCATGAATAAGCCCGCCAAAAGGGGGCGTCTTGTCAAGTTGAAGATGCCCCCCCCCCCCCCCCCCCCCCCCCCCCCGCATCCCCGACACCCCGGAGAACGTCGCTAGAGCCTGCATGAAGGGATCACCTAAGAAGAAATGGGAGTACCTGAAGAAATGAGCAAGGAAAAGATTAGGGCTGAAGGAGCTGCCTATGCTCTGGCCTCAGGCTTGTTGATAGGATCTTTAGGGGCAGCCCAGCGCTCGCTATTTCGCATGCCTTGCGAGAAACGGACAAAAGATAATCTCGAAACTCTTTTGCGTCTTGAGATTGAAGAACTTGTCCAGCAGGTGAGTCCAACCGTCTCTCTAAATCTTCGCGCACTTCACGCAGAGTACATTCGCGCATTGAACGTTCAGGACGTGGATATAAATATTCGGAACTTCCTAGTTTAAGATATTAATGTCTGACCATCCTGTGAGAGGGTGTTGTGGACACCTTCAATCGGGCCACTGCAGAGTTTGGATGCCCAAGGAGAATCCGAGTGGACAACGGCAGTCAGTTCACCTCCAAAGAGTTGGACCTATGGGCTTATGCAAACGGGGTCACCTTGGACTTCTCCCGACCCGGAAAGCCCACGGACAATGCGTTTATCGAAGCATTCAACAGTCGCTTTCGATGGGAGTGCCTCAACCAACACTGGTTTCTGGACCTACAGGATGCCACAATAAAAATCAATGCTTGGCAACAGGACTACAATCAGGTCCGACCCCCATGGAGCCATCGACAATCGGGTGCCGATGGATTTGCTGAAACCGAGCCATCAGCCATGGCTGATGGGTCCTGATAACCGGATCTCTGACATTCTAAGTGGTCCAAGTTCCGGGTAGCGGACCAAACGGCACCAAGTCTAACTTAGTCGGTGGTCTCGTCGGTGGAGGTGGGTTATGGGTGTCTCGCCCGTTTCTTCGCTACGATTGGAGGTGTTAATTGCCAGCTGAAACTACGTTTCACTCGCCAACGTCCAGCGATGTGGAAATCCTGATCGCTTTTGAGAAAATCGCTGACGAACTAAGACAGCCTGCGGGACAATGTCCCGTAACGGTGCAGGTCATGCAAAATCACGCGTCGCCTCCCAAATTTCCTCTGTCTAATATCCAGAGTCAACTGTTCGCACAGCATGCGAAGGAGCACGACGGTGCAACGTGGGAGAGTGTCTCGATTCATTTCGAGCCATTGAAACTAAACGTAAGCCTCATACGGGACCGAGAAAAAGGCGATGACACAATTCGGATCTCTTACCGAGAGGATCCTTTTGATCCTGTTGACGTGCGACGGGCGCTCATCGCCATTCAGCGGCAGTTCGTTCCGCTGAACCACGCGGAGGCGCTAGCGCGAGCGCTTGGGCCAGAAATGGCCAATTTCTATCGGCTACGTGAGGAAAGTCTGTCTCGCCTGGAAAAATTGACAGGCAAGATCGTAAAAGAGACGCATGACTATCGAATGCGGCTTGGATCACTTTCAATAGGAAATCAGTCGGCCCATTCTCCCACGCCCCCAAGACAAGAACCGCACAGGGGTCCGCGAGTGTACAGCACGATAAAGGCACTTATCGTGTCTTATGTTGGCCGCAACAATCTCGTTTTCCAAACATCGCGTTGTCCGACTAGAATGATCGCTAGGGAAGCATGGTGCTGTAGTGGTCGTTCGAATGTTTATTTAGGGGCAGGAATCCCAGCCCTTCTTCCTCCAGCATTTTGTGAAACTGCTTGTAGTTTAATCCAAAGTCGCTGGAGTCCGGGGCATCGGTTGCGGCTATAGGCGGAAGGACGAATACCCCGATCAAGATCAGGAGCGCCGTTTTCATGGCTACCTTAATCCCTATGCGGGCTTGAGGTCTTTGTCAACAAGGAATTTGATTTTCGCAAAGAATTATTGGAGAAAATCAAAATTTGAGGCTACAATTGGCTGACTGAGGCGGGAGGAAATGAGCCAAGAGAGCATCGCGATCATCGTAACGATCATCGGTGTTGGGTTGGGTCTGTGGCGCAACGCAACCAAGGCCCATGAATCCATCGGATTAAACATAAACCGATTGGAAGGCAAGATCGATAATCTAACCAAAGATGTCACCAGGAACACCACGGACCTTGCGTGGATCAAACAAAAGTTCGGCGGTCCTTCTGCTTAGAGGGCGGCGCGAGAGGCACTCATGAAGAAAGTATATATATGCTCGAAATGTGGTCAGAAGATCGTTCCCCCAGGGGTTCCGCACGAAGGCATGTGCTATGGCTGCTGGAGGTCCAGAGGAGGAAGGTTCTGACCGTACCCGCCAAGAACCCGACAGGGATTCACTCAGCGCGAAAGGAAGGAAGCATGAACCAAGAAACTGAGGTAATTCTTTCCAAGATCATTGACCTACAAGAAAAAACCGTCAAGTTCTTAACAGAGATGAATGCGCAAATAAACGCGCTGGAAATCCGCATGGACAGGATGGAAACCCAAAATGGGAAGATTCTGACTCACGTTACCAATATCGATGTCAAGATCAGCCATCTGGACGGCAAGGTGCAATCCGCCAGCCACTCTATAAGTGAAACCCTTAAAAATACCTTTGATGTCCCAAGGAAGGTTTTCCCATGAGCCAAGAAACGACAGGAAAAACAGCGGTTCTACCCAAGCCCCGTAATACCGATCTCGTCCGCCGATCCTACCAACCCAAGAAGTCTGAGAAGGAAGAGCCGTTCAACATCAAGGCCACGCTTGAGCAATTGACCCAAGCGGTAGTCCAGCCGGTGAAGGTTCGCTGGCTAGACAAGCCCCGGGTTCGCCGCTAAGTTCCGGGCTTCGGGACTTTCGTATATAATCCCCAAACAAAGACTTACAGTTCAAACTGAGCCACTACCGAAAATCTGGCTAAGATTGTATATAATTCCCCAGGTTGCATCCGAGTATCGGTTCCTACGACAGACTCCCGCACCGACGCGCATGGTTTGAATCGGCGGTCTCGGGCGCGGCACATAAGAGTGACGAAATGAAACCAGACTCGCATCTACTATCTTGTCGGCACCGGCCAAATGACTCGATTTTCCTTGAGAACACCAGCATCACGCACATAAGCGGTTGCCATCTGCCTGAACCTCTGCAGGCTTGCGTAAGACTTCATTTGTATCCGCAGATTGGGTGTCGCATCGAATCCAAAAATCTTCCCAAACAGTTGATAAAAACACAACATGAGCCTTTTCACATTACCACTGCAAGCGGATTCAGGACGAAGGTCTTTCTCAGATACAATCTCAATGATCTAATGTCTTTGGGAAATTTCTTCAAAGGATACCTGATTCCGTCTGTCTCTCCTTGCATGGTAATTGATCCCAACGCGGACATTCGTTCTGTGACTTTCGGTGTGCTCAACTTCCAGGAATTTTATGGCCGAAACGACAAATTTATTGATATAGACGGGAGTTCTCGTCGTTTAGGGTCCAGTGTAATAACATTAGACAACTTTCGGATTGAAATTACGGAGAATCCTGACCTTTCAGAGAACAAGAAGTTCTTGAGGAGAAACGACGGCTATACAGTAACCCATGTGGGGCTCATAGAGCGTTGCGATCGAAAAACTTATCGCGCAATGGATGCTGCAAATATATTGCGAGCGATACGAGCGTTTCTATCTTTTGCACGCGGTGCGGCGTGCGGGCTGATACTTGTTAAAGCAGTGATGCCAAACGGCACAGATGCAATACTTGAATGGGGTACAACTCACACTGAATCATGGCTATGCGGGAGCGAAACCTGGCTTCCGACAAATGATGGAGGGGATATTCTTTCTCGACTGTTTCCCCAATTTCTCGACCTATGTTGCAATCCCGACTGGAAGGATACCATGTTTACCGTCATCGACTGGTACTTGAATTGCAATGTGGCGCCCTTCCACGTTGGCATTATTCTGGCACAGGCCGCTCTTGAATCACTATCCTACAAAGTATTGCAGCGTAAATTCAGGTCAAAGCATGAGCAGATCAGCCGTGCTCTGAGTTCACTCGGAATTAGTGAGAGCATTCCTGGATCGTGCAGCAGGCTGGCTCGGTGGCTAACGTCAGCACAGACTCATGATGCAAAGGGTCCCGGAGATGGACCGGATGCAATAACGAAGATTCGCAACGACTTGGTTCATGCCCACAAGAAATGTGAAAGCATACCCCCAGAGGCCCAGATGGATGCCTTCCGTTTGAGCCAATGGTATATGGAAATGATGCTCTTGAGGAAGTTGGGCCATGACGGGCGGTACAGAAATCGAGTAAGCGCCGCCGGGAGAGGGGCTTTGGAAAATGTCCCGTGGGCAGCCAAAGCCTCCACTCCGGCAACCAATGGCCGTTAGGTCCCTCATTGTCATCGACTCTGCAACTTGGTCTACTGTTTCCTCTCTTCAACGGGTTACCGGCCCGTCGGGCGGATCATGCCTGCCGTCCGTACTGTATCTCCCTTCGCGATAATTTCATGGCTCGGTGCCATGTAAGTCAGGCAGGAAATCAGGACCGGCTCATGCACGCAGCGGGTCTGGCCCATAACCCTTGAAGACATCCGCCGCGAATCGTGGGCTAAAAAAGGGGGCTTATATGGGTAACTAGACGGAGGTAAAAATGAGCAAAGACGACAACATGATCCCCTTCTACAAGGACCACGGATTCACCGGTGGGTGGTCGAACGTTATTGAGAGCACATACGACCTACTCAGAATCCTAGAATACTGCGTTTCGGACGAGATGAACTACACTCCCGAGACCAAGGAAAAAATCCAAGAACTCATCGCCTGGATACGGTCAGCGGCGAGTGTCGAGGGGAAACTGACCGACGCCAGCAACTTTCCCTGAGTTGGATTAGCTGAGACCTGTTGACCTGCCCCCCTTAAGACGGTCCAGTTGATAAGTTAGAGTAAAGGGTTTCAACTGGACTTGAAAAAGGGGGAAGGTCAACCGACAGAGCGGAATCCGGAGAGATTCCTCCAAAGCGTTCAACATAGGATCGTAATCGGTTCTTTGTTTCCAAGCTCTGCGATTGAATTAATAGCGTGAGTACCTCTTTGACAAGGTCTAGATCTCGCTGGTTGGATTCCATAAGTTGTCGGTCTGTAACTTCGGTACTTTCATCTTCTTCGTGTTGGTTTTCCATGTTCCCCTCCTTTAGGGTTTTGACCATCCGGTAAGCGGGAGTCCGGTTTCTTGGTTCATTTCCTTAGCTGTCAATTGTGGGCCGTACGTCTTCTCACAGGGGCCACTGCAAGTGCGCCTTATGGTGAAAGATTCTGGAGCATCGTCAAACCCATCGGGAACCACTTCCAGGACTGCCGGTTCACCGCATTTTGCGCACTTGATGTCCAGTTTGTTGGGTATCATTGTTCATTCCTCCTGAAGTAAGTTCCTCCGGGGCTGCGTCAACAGCCCCGGAGGGTTTGTTATGATAGGCCGCTTGATGGAGTCTATGTGGGGACCATTATAGTTAGCTCCCGTCCCACCATGCACTGTCGTCACAGGGAGTCCCCTCTTCCTTTCTTAGCTTGAAGTTTTCAGCCCCGGTTGTGGGCGAATCATTCTTTGAGCAATAGTCCCCTTGCGTTGCCATTCGGTGCAACGGAATCGGGTATTCCCCGGCGATGTGCAACTTCCGATAGCATTCATAGAGATCGCCTCGCAGGTTCGCCACGGCCAGGGCTGCGTTGGGATTGCCAGCGACTTTTGCGATGCAACCGTAAGTCGCCAACTTGCCGCGCGGAATCTTCTTTATGGCTTGGACTACTTTCTTCTCCCAGGGCTTGAGTTTCTCGATACATTCTGATCCTTGATTTTCAGGCATGATTCATCTCCTAATTTTTCAAGATTTACGGTCACAGGAATAAGCGGCCAACTCTTTCCGCACCTCGCGGAACACGGACTTCCAATCGTTGGGCTTGGGTTGCCGGAACAGCCGCATGGTCGGATACCAGGGCGTGTCTTTCCGCTTCAGCATCCAGCGATAGTCGGGATTGGACGCCAGCAGCGTCCAGACGGGTCTGCCGAGCGCACCGGCCAGGTGAGCCAGCATGGTATCGACCGTTATCACCAGGTCCACCTCCAGCAAGGCGTCGGCGGTCGCTTCCAGGTCGGCCAGCGCATTGCCAGGATCGTGCACCAGTCCTTGCCATCCCGAGCGCAGCTCACGCGCCCGCGGCCCCACCTGGAAGCTGACGTACTCCGTGCCGGGCAATGCGATCAGCGGCGCGAAGTCGTCGAGACGGCAGGAGCGTCTGAAGTCGCTCGGGTGGGTCGGATTGCCGGCCCATACGATACCGACCCGGAACTGAGTCGCAGCCGGCAGAACGGGGCGTTGACGGCGTGCCGGAGGCAGATAGGGGCACTCCCCCGGGATCGAGTCGAACTCGGTGCCCAGGATGCCGGGCGCGTCCACCAGCGAGCAGACCCAATCGGTGCGGGGGCACCGTTCACCGGTCACCACCTGGGATACACCTGGGAGACGCCGCATAAGGCCGGCCATACGCGGCGAGCAATATAGGAAGACCTTCGCGGCGCGTTGCGCCATCAGTGGCGCGTAGCGCGCGTACTGGATCACCCCTGCTCGCCGTAGAGCAGGAGAGACTGCCCGTCGAGGTCCTGCCCCTTCCAGTCGCGGCCCGTGAACCCCTTCGGCCCGTACCATATCCGGCTTTGGCGGCGCCACGCGTAATCGGCCCATCCCTCCCGGTAGCGTCCCGCCAGGAAGTTGGCCTTGGAGCGGTCCAGCCGGACGGAGACGTTGTCAGGGTCTTCCTTCAGTGCCCGGTTGAGGCATTTCATCGCCTGGTCGAGGCGTCCCTGATGGAGCAGGGAGCTGCCCAGCGAAGCGATTAGAGGAGTCGAGTAGACCCCCTTTTGCAGTCCTTCCCGCAACTGCCGTTCATCCTCCTCATAGAGCCCCAATGCTTGCAACGCGAAATGAAGATTGACCCGATAATGGGGTACTTTTCCCCGGAGGGCCACGGAGCGACGGCAGGCCGCTGCCGAGGCTTCCCATTGCCTGAGTCTCCTGAGCGCGAACCCGATGCCGTAGTAGAGCCTGGCGTTGTCGGGATACCTGCGCAGAGCCAGCCGGTAATGCTCGACGGCCTGCGTGTAAAGCTCCCGCCGTATGAGTGCCTCGCCCTGGCGACCGGCGCGTTTCGGGCTATCTCCGGGACCGAGGGGAATCATGTCCTGTACCTTAAGCGCGGGCGGCAAAGAGGCACTCTCCTGCTTTGGTCTTGAGCAGTCACGGCGCAATATCCGCCTTCCTGGACATGCGTTCTCGCAGGAATTCGACCTGCGACTTGGTGCCCTTGGATGAGTTGCAGGCCCCGCACAGCAGCCACAGGTTCTCTATGTGGTCCGTGCCGCCTTGTTTCTTAGGATGGATGTGATCCACGGTGATATTCCGTTTCAGGAAGTGCTCTCCACATCCTCCGCAGTTCCCGCCTTGATGACCGTATAGAGAGTCCTTATGCACTCTGTAATCCGGTAGCGGCCCTATGTCGGTGCGGTGCGGCTGATCGGTGTGGTGGATCACGTCCCCGGGGTGGTAGAGGGCCAGCTTGTCGATGGACGCCTGAAGGCGGCTCTCAACAAGCCAGAGGGCTTTCTCTCCAATGTCGATGCCGATCCACTGGCGTCCCCAGCGCTCGGCGTTGACGCAGGTGGTGGCGCAACCACAGAAGGGGTCCAGCACCACGTCTCCGGGGTTGGAGGATGCCTTGATGACGCGTTCCAGCAGGGCTAGGGGCTTTTTGGGGTAGCCGGTGCGCTCTCTATCACCTGATGACAGGTAAGGTATATCCGTCCAGATGTTTCCTGATGGAGAACCTTTATATTCATCGGCATACTTCTTGTATCGAGGACGTCCATTCCTGGTCCAGTAAATGATCTCGGGATTGTCGTCCAACCGCCTATCGAATGTTTTTTGCGACCATCTCCACCCTAACTCACTAACAACCTCACGCCCTTGTATCGTGCGGGTTTCGCCAGCACTGGATTTATTTGAAGATTGCTCCAGTGCAACATGCTGGAAGCGCCTGCCTGTATTATCTTCGATATGTGGGAATCGCTTCTCAAGTTCGTAGTCATCACTGAATCCATGAATGCTGTTGAATTTACCCTCCACATGACTGGCGGAATAGAACAGGATGTTATCCGAAACAGCATCGAAACCGTATTGGGCCAGACTGTGAACAGCGTACCGCTTCCACACGATCTCGTTCCTGAAGTTCTCCTTCCCGAACACCACGTCCATGAGCATCTTGAGGTAGTGGCTGGCGGTGGGGTCGCAGTGCAGGTAGATCGACCCGGTGGGCTTCAGTAGCCGCTTCATCTGCTCCAGGCGCTGCGCCATCATGCCCACGTAGGCCGCATGCCGGAACTGTGCGCAGTGTGCGCTGCCTGCACCACGTCGTACAGAGGCGAATGGCGATGCTTCAGCAACTCCATCCACAGGCGGTCCACGTCGTCGAACGTCCAGAAGTCCTTGAACGACGCGGAGGCCGCCTGGCTGCCGATGGGAGCCGAGTAGGTCCGCTTGGAGTTGAACGGCGGGTCCAGGTAGATCAGGTCCACGGACTCGCTGTCGAGGCCGCGCATGATGGGCAGGTTATCGCCCGTCCAAAGTGTCCGGTTCTTCCAGTTCATGGTTGCGCTACCAAGAGATGGGGGGGGGTAGGGTAGGCTATGCTAGTATTCTCGTAGCCCTTTAAGATTCAACTTCCCTTTTTCTTGCAAAAGACGCAAGTCCTCAAATGTAAACAGAAAAGATTCCTTGCCTTGAGAAATATCCAGAATGGAGTCCTCTCTTGGAATATATTCTACAGTGAATCCTTGTTCTCTCAATTCTCGAATAATCTTTTCACAATCCATTCTTTCCGGCATGTTTCCTAATTTCTTTTTCTCCCTGAGAATCTTGTCCAGTTCCTTGATCCCTTCCAAGCTCACCTTGTCGTATTGCCAGAGGAGGTTCAGGTGCCATGCCTTAATCTGAAACTTTTCGCCTTTCTCGCTGGTTACAAACCATGCAAAAGTTCCTACCTCTCCAATCACGTGGGGGTAACAGACCTTCAGCCCCTGTTCCTTTAGCCTCTCAACCGCTTTTTCGTAATCAGGCTTATCTTTCATTCCTTCCTCCGGTTCCAAGATTCGTGTAAAATATCGTGAATGATCGAGAATCTTTTGCTACGAATTAGCTGTCATAGTAAGATGGCAAACAGATGCGAAGAATCAAATTGCATCTCGGGCATTTGCTCTTTGTCAATGGGGATTTTTCCGATGGCTGGAGGGTACTAAGATGGAAATTGTCAAAGCAACGAGTACAGTAAAACGGGTATCTGGTACCTGCTTGGACGATAGCCGAAACCCCTCCGAACAGGAGCACACGCTCAAAGTTTTCCTTTTCGGGTGGCGAAGATTCTTTTCCTTCATCTCCATATTTTCTTTTTGAAGTGCGAGAACCTTTTCCTGAAGATCAAATTCTCGCTTCGAGGAAGTCAGCTTTCGACCAAGCTCTAAAGCTCCCCTGAAAAGCCCTGCGATCCATTCCATATTTACCCTTTCAGCATTCTCCTTTCGTCTAGCGTATGCGGATGAAGTACACCCCAAGGAAACTATCCTCAAGAAAGAAGCAAAGATGAAACAGGAACGGGAAAAGAGAAAACAGGCCAAGAAATACGGAATTTCCTAGTACTGGCTCGGAACACCACCGCCTCGAGGAAACATCCTTAATTGCACAAATCCATAATCATTCGGGTTTCTACTTGGAAGTCCGGAGCCGAGATAAAAAAGCTGGTACACCACTCCCGTTTTCTTGTTGTACAGGAGGTAGTTGAGGTGACCACTACCACCATGAATCATGGCCCAATTTCCGTCTTCCGATGTGGGAAGTAGTTGTTTTGGAGATTCTTCAACCTCCTTTAATATGGTTTCAAAATCTTCCTCCTTTGATTCATCTTGTGGGTTGGCCTGGAAAATCACTAAGCCGCTGAGCGCCAACACTAAAATTGAGAGTGCGATCTTGATCTTCATGTGGGGGACCTCGCTATGGTTTGGACTGCGGGGATGGTTCTACTGGTAGGTGGGCTTGGAAGTCAAGCAGGAGATTAATCTTGATCTAATCGGGAGTTGTCAAGTATATTATTGCCCAAATTTGCCCGGTGGACCGACATAACAGTGACTGACAGATTGCTGTTGCGCACCCTTGATCCGTCCCCCAATGCGCAGGCCAGATTCAATGTTCCGGTATGGGTCAGGCAAAGTAGGTCCCCTGGCTCGACGAAGCGCGTCCTTACGACAGGTGGGGCTGTTGCAACTCGAAAACCATTACTGCACCCAGGTGCTGTACAGCCTGTCGAGCATGGCGGTGGCAGCCACCACCGTCAAGAAACCGTCAGAAAACTCGCCCCTCAAGCGGGCTAACCGCAGGCGTTGCGAGCGAAAGCAAACGCCCCAAAACCGTGTAAGAGCAAAGAAAGGAAGGAGTTGGGAGAAAACCGTGGAAGACGCCTGGCTGCTGCGTAAGCGGTTGGTGGCTCGCGATGAGGGGCTGCCGCCGAGCGCCGCGCCGGACGGTGGGATCAGCTTCAACCAATGGGCGGACTGGTTCCTTGCGAATCGCTCTAAACCGCCCTTCCGGAGAGAGAATACCCATCAGCGAAACCTCGGCGCGCTGAAGTTCCTCAGACCCCGGTTCGGCGCGAAGAGACTGGCGGACATCACGCCGGAGGAGATCGAATCGTACCTGATGACCAGATTGAACACCGGCAAACGGGTGCACACCAGGATGGGGTTGCAACTTCGCGGCCGGCTCAAGCCGGCCACCGTGCATCAGGAGCTTCGCATCCTGCGACGCATCCTGAACGTGGCGGTGAAGAAGCGGCGGCTGGCGGTCAATCCATGCAGTGGGGTGGAGTTTCCGGTGCCGTTGGCGGGTACGACGCGCAAGCCGCACTATCTGAGTGCCTCGGAGCAGGCCCGATTGGAAGCCTGCGCACCTGTATATTTGCGCAACATCATCGTGATCATGGTGGAGATGGGGCTGCGGCCCTATCGCGAGTTGATCCCGATGCGCAAGGAACAGGTGGATCTGGAGAACGGGATCGTGCATCTGCCGGATTCCAAGACGGTGAATGGCATTGCGGACATGCCAATGACAGACAGAGTCCGCGAAGCGTTCGCCTCGCAGATGAAGCAGAGCGGCGAT
The DNA here is from genome assembly GCA_965222885.1 of Terriglobia bacterium. Taxonomy (GTDB): domain Bacteria; phylum Acidobacteriota; class Terriglobia; order UBA7540; family JAPUME01. The sequence goes on along the minus strand of OZ244973.1, from coordinate 1,677,770 downwards.
TCCGACTACCTGTTCCCGAGCCCGCAGATGGGATCAAGCAAGCCGCACATCACGAAGGTGGGCAAGCTATGGGACCGGACGCTGCAGCGTGCCGGGCTGCCGCATTTTTCGTTATACGAGTTGCGCCACACGTTTGCGACCCGGCTGAGTGCGGGGGGCGTGGCGGATCATTTCGTGACGCAGATGCTCCGGCAGGGTGATTCGCAGGTGTTCAAGCGTTACAGCCAGGCGAAGCTCAACATGATGCGGGAAGCGCTGTCGAAGCTGGATCGGCAGGCGAACGAGCACGGTGCGACTTGCTTGACGGCGCTGGCCGGCTAGGGCCGGTTTACTGACGGTTTCTTTACGATTCCGTCTTCCGCAATGAGAGCGAAGGCAAAAGGGTGCTGAAAACAAAGAAGTTAAATGGAGACCCAGGCCGGATTCGAACCGGCGGCCTACTGCTAGCCAAGTATATAATCCCCCAACCAAAGGCTGCATCAAGTATAATGTTGACAACGCAGAGCTTCGGCGCAATGAACCCGTTGGTGCTTGCCAAAGTGGCCAACTGGGTTTCCTTGCGTACCTTCGATCTGCAAGGAAAAGTCGCATGGCGATCAAGAAGATTATCCTGGCCAATCCTCGGGGCTTTTGCGCCGGAGTGGTTCGAGCCATAGAAATCGTGGAGCTAGCGCTAGACCTTCTACCCTCACCTATCTACGTTTTTCACGAGATCGTTCATAATCAGCACGTCGTCAAACGTCTTAGCGGTCGTGGGGTTGTCTTCGTGAACCACCTGGAGGAAGTACCCGAAAATTCGGTCTGCATTTTCAGCGCTCATGGTGTCTCGCCGGCAATTCGTGATCTGGCTCGAAAGAAGCAGTTACACGTGATTGACGCCACCTGTCCCCTGGTGACCAAGGTCCATCTGGAAGCCATTCGATTCACCAAGGCTGGTTACTCACTGGTTTTGATTGGCCACCTGGACCACGAGGAAGTAGCCGGTACCATGGGCGAAGCGCCCATGCAGCTAGTCAGTTCCGTCCAGGATGTCGAAAACCTGGAAGTCTCCAATCCTGACAAGGTCGTCTATCTGACCCAGACCACCCTCAGTGTGGACGACACGGCGCAGATCCTTGAGGCCTTACGAAGGCGGTTCCCTCAGATGACGTCACCCCCCCAAAAAGATATCTGCTACGCAACTCAAAACCGCCAGAACGCCGTGAAGCAATTGGCAAACCAAGCCGACCTCATCTTGGTTGTCGGATCATCCAACAGCTCCAACTCGCAACGACTGACAGAAGTAATTCAAGCGGCTGCCGTTCCCGCCTATCTCATTAACGATGAAACGGAGATCAAGCCGGAATGGCTGAGCCAAGCCGAGGTAGTGGGCGTGACCGCCGGGGCCTCGGCTCCGGAGGAAATTGTTCTGCGCGTCGTTGACCGCCTAAAGTCGTCGCAAGCTGTCCCGGTAGAGGGACTGACTCTTGAGGATGAGGGCGTCCATTTCACAATCCCTCAGGAACTGGTTCAGTTAGCAGACAGAAAGCCAAGCGCGACGAAATGGTACGACACAGCCCAGTTTCGCAAGCCACGCTAAGGAAAGTGATCTTCTAACGCTGGAGTGTCCGAGAAAAGAGGCCAAGGCCGACGCTATCGAGATTATAGTTGGGCAGTGCCTGGCTCCCAAGCGGGATTCCGCAGGCCCACTGCGGAATGGTTGTGATCCCCTGCCTAAAAGAAATCCTTGCGGTACAGCGAGCCTTCCCAGAGTGTCCTATGTGTCACCGTCCATGAAGTCGGTCAGCGGGTCCACATAGCGCACCTTCACCCCCAGGAAAACAACCTCGGTCAGAGCGTAGTCGACCCCCGCCGTCAACGGATAGCCCCACAGGATGTCGGACAGGTTTTCTTTCTCCAAGCTAAGCGTGCCAGTCGCTTTGGGATCCACTCCCAGCTTCGGAAGGACTTCTCGGTTGGGATTCCTGTGCCACGCTCCGGAGTCATGCATCTGCGCGCGCTTGGCCTACGTTTCTTCCATCGAGCGGCGATCCCTTCTCGCCTATGCTTCGTTTTTGGCCGGTCTATCATCGGCGATGGCGCGCGCGGCCATGTGACCGGAATGAACGGCGCTTTCGATGGTTGCGGGCAGACCTGTATTGATCCAATCCCCTGCCAAATACAGGTTGGTAAACTTGCTTTGCGTCTTCGGGCGCCGCTTGACTTGCTCCGGCGTCTGCGCGAACGTGGCGCGCCTTTCTTTAACGATACGATACGTCGGTAACGTGTCCCTGCGACGATCCAGAGCCCGGGCGACATCATTCCAGGTTTTCCGGGCAATCGTGTCGGCTGGCTCGTCTGCGAGCGCTTCGGCGGCGCTGATCGTTATCGATGCGACGTCACCACGAACAAAGAGCCACTGCGCGGTCCCCCCGATCAGCCCAAGAAAGGGCAGTTCCGTCGGCAGATCAGCAGGCTCGGACAAGCGAAAATGAGCATTGACGATGGCGTGGCTTTCCTCCGGCACGGTCAGCGCCGGCACCAAGCTGGCCGTGACATACGGCGGCAACGCCAAAACCACACTTTCTCCATCTTGCAATGTGACCGTTTCTGCGCCGAAGTCCAAATGGTTCGCGTTGCTACCCAGGTAGTTGATCCTGTGCAACCGACGTCCAAACCGAATGGCAGCGCCTCTTTGCTGTAGGAATTCCACGGCCGGGTCCACGAACGCGTCGGAAAGTCCTGTTCTGGCAATTCGTGGTCGGCAGGCAGCCTCTCCTTTAGCGAAGGTCTCACGCAACACGGGCCACAACAGACATGCGGCACCGTCTCGCGCCGGCGTATTCAACGCCGCAACGGCGAGAGGCTCCCAGAATCTCTCGAACAAGACACCGCTGTCGCCGACGCAATCCGTCACGGTGCAATCTGCGCCAGCCAGGGCGAATCGCAGCGCTGAGAAATAGTCCCGAACCTTCGTCCCCGGCACGCGCCGGCGGGCGTCAAGGATCCACCAGGGCAGCCTCCCGGCATTGGGCCGCAGGCGCCATCGTTGACCGGTGCGAAGATCAAGGAATGGAAAACAGGCCGATGGGGGGCCGATCAGTGCATCGGCGGCTCGGACGTCCGCAAGATAGCGCATCGCCGCCTTGTTGCCGCTCAGCAGCAGATGGTTGCCGTTGTCGATTACACAATCGAGCTTGGCATCCGCATAGGACCGGCAGCGCCCGCCCGCCTGACCGCTCGCTTCATAGAGCGTGACGGCATGCCCCTTATGCACTAACGATACCGCGGCGGCAAGACCCGCCAAGCCGGCGCCGATGATGTGAGTTCGGGACACGCAAAAAGGCCGTTAGAAAAATCTGTAACGCAGGGCGATCCACATCTTTCGCGCGCGTGTTATTCGAATCGGGCAATCGATTTGCTTCCAACCCCGTTTTTCCAGGAGATCGAGCAGTTCTCGATAAACCGCCATCATCAGGGCGGCTGGCCGCATTTTCCGCCATCCGATTTCCGATAACAGTCCGTCTGCTTCCGCGTAATAGCCGCGCGCGCGATCGGCAAGTACCGCGCAGGTTTTGGCAAAGCCTGGATGAGTGAAGACGGCATGCAAGGGATTCGCGGCCACGCCGTGCTTACGGAGCATGTCCAGAGGCACGTAAAGGCGCTGTAACGCTGCATCTTCTTTCAGGTCGCGCAAGAGGTTGGTCAACTGCAGAGCGTTTCCAAGCGTCTCGGCAATTCGAGGTCCGGGGTGCTGGGGCACGCCAAAGACGTGGATCGACAGCATGCCGACCGCGCCGGCGACCTTGCGGCAATAGTTCAATAAGTCCTCCAGATTTGCCATCTGGACCGTCGGCGCCACATCGATTTCCACGCCATCAATTACAGCGAGGAATTCCTTCCGCGGCAAGTTGAAGCGTTGCACTATATTGAGCAGCGCCTTCGTTGTCGGCCATTGCGGCTCTCCGGCATAGAGTCGGGAAATTTCTTCCCGCCAAGCCGCCAAAGCCCGCTTTTTGTCGGCAATATCGCCCGGTTCGTCGGCAATGTCGTCAACCTCGCGACAAAACGCGTAAATCGCGTAAATCGCGCGTCGCCGTTCCGCCGGGAGCACCTTCATGCCCCAAAGGAACGACGACCCCGATTGCGAAACGACGCGATTCACGTGAGCCCACGGCTCGATCTGGTCCTGGATCGGGTCGCTTTGGGGAGCCAGGAGATGATGCCTAGGACTCATGTCGTTAGCACCTGCATGGCTAGGGACGCCTTCTCAATGGCTCGTGGGGCACCATGCTCATGTTTTTTGCCTTCCGGGGCGCGAGTGGACCTGCGAGGGAGGCGTCGGGACCGAATGGCTCCGGCGCAAGACCCTTCGCAGCAGGACTTGCCCCATTCCGCGTGCACAGCATTCCGCAAACTGCGTCTTCGTCAACACCACGCGTTCCGCCAAGGGGTCTCGCCGGCGTAACTCGGCGCTGAGTTTTTTGGCGATGGCGACGATCACGGCAGTCTCCATGGCAAAACGGAGGTTGCGAAACTGGCCCGGCAAAGGATCGGCCAACGTCAGTAAGCCATCGGTTGCATCGAGACACCGGTCCAGCACTCGCCGCAGTGCCGTTGTTGACCGGTTGTCGCCGAGCACCTCAGCACCGATGCCCGCTTCCGTCATCCAGTTCTGCGGCAGATAGACCCGGTTCAGCGCCTCGTAATCATCCTGGCAGTCCTGCAGGTGGTTGAGCACCTGCAGCGCGTTGCAAAGGGCATCGCACGCCGGATATGCCGTGGCCGACTCACCATGCAGGTCGATGAGGTAGCGCCCCACGGGCGCTGCGGAGAGATTGCAATAGCCGAGCAGATCGTCCCAATCTTCATAGCGCAGTTTTGTCGCATCCTGTTGGAACGCGCGGGTCAGATCCAGGCAATGCCGATGGGTCACTTGGGTCGCAGCCAGGCTCCGACGGATGTCGTGCGCTTTCCGGAAGGCCGGATCGGTTGTATCGACGCCGCTCACTGCTCTGGCGAAGCCGTCCAAGCGTTCGATCTTGTCGGCCGGCTCCAGGTTGGGGTTGTCGGCGATATCATCGATCGCCCGCGTATAGGCATAAAATGTTGCGATATGCGGCCGCAAGTGTGCCGGTAGCAGCCAGGAACCGACGGGAAAATTTTCGCCCTTCGCGTCCTTGCCAGATGGGGTCTCCATAGCAGCGGCCCTGTCCATCGTAAGCCTATTGGCGAGCGAACCCGCCGTTCGTGGGGTTCATCTCAGGTTATCGCGAAAGCACCCGTACCGTCCAGGGTGCCCCTGCGGCTTTGCCATGGGCAGCGCACGGAATCGACGGTCGCGCGCCGGCAAAAAAAGGCCGGTCGGCAAGCTACGCTTGGGACTCCGGCAGTTCCTGTTTGCCGGGGTTGCCTCGTCTCGGCCCAAAACCGCCATGATCCTGAAGCTCCAACCCATCCAACCCCGCGGCGGCACAAGAATCGGACTGGCTAGAAATTGTAAATCAGGTTCAGCTCGATGAAGCTGTCACGTCGCATCCCATAGTGGATATCGGCTTTGTCCACACTGAGAAGAGCAACAGCCTCAAAGTGCATGGACCACTGTCCGGAGATGCGCCGGTCAAATTCAAAGGCCGCTGCACGTGTGGCACGGCCCGCGTCCGCCAGAACACTGGCTGTAATTTCGGTGCTCTGGACGTCGTTGAACGCAACGCGAGTGCCGAAGAAGAGATCGTTCTCGAGAGTATTGGGCGAGCGGCTTGGGGTCGCATTCCGGCCCCGCCCATCGTAATTCCATTCGCTGAGCAGGCTGAGATCAGCCGCCGAGCCGAATACGGAATAGAACGTGTATTCACCGCCAAAAGCGGTCGCCGCGTAATCGTCTTCCCTGCCAAGCAGGTTGCGCGCGCCGGAGCGTTGAATCGTCTCCAGCTTGAACAACCAGGAGCCGACGGTTAGCTGGGTGTCCAGCCCAAACTGACGGATCTGCGAGTAGTGCTGAACCAAGGACGACGCGCCGCTACTGTCGGTGCCCGGCAGGAGAAAAGGCTCCCGGCTGGTACCATCGAATACGCTCAGACCCACATCCAAGGGTCCTAAACTACGGCTGTATCGGGCAGCGAGGTCCAGATGCCACTGCTTGGCCGCGCTCTCGTAGGAGACATGCTCATTATCAATGACGAGCGGGAGGCGCAGGCGGCCACTACGACCTGGAAAGGTGCGAGCGCGGTGATATGGCAGGCCAAATATCTCCACCGTGCCCCAATCGGCAGACCAGGTCAGATGGGCCATGGGTTGGCCCAGCTTGGACTCTCCTCCCGGATGTTCTACGAAGTCAACCTGGTTGACAATATCAACCAAGTGCTGCGATTCGGTGACTCCCCAGAACACCCGGTCAACGCCCAGACGCAACTCCCATTCTCCATTGCCGATTTCGCCGAACAGCAGAAGATAGGCTTCACGCAGGTCAGCATGAGTGCGGCGTGGGTCCGAATGGTCGTAGCGAAAGAAGGGCGTCAGAGTGAAGCTTCCACCTGCGGCGTCTTCCAGATAGAGCTTTGGCGCCGCCATAAAACCGCTGGCGTTCGAACGCTGGTTGGAATGATTGCTGGCTTGGGGAAACCATCGGCTTTCGACACTCAAGCGCCCGGAAAACTCGCGCTTCACGATCTCGGCACGTACTCCGACGGCCAAGACCAAGGCCAAAATCCAGACGGTGCTGAGAGCCGTGCAGTGAAGAACAACACGGGGCAGCATCAACGTACTCGTCTTAGCCCGGGTTGGGTGAAATCGCGGTCATTGAGTTGGGTTCGGAACTGAAAATCCGTCCAGGTCAGAAGGGTACTCTTCCCGGTGAGGTGATTTACCATCGTCATCTCGCCAGCCTGCCAGTAACGATCCAGATACTGCTGGTAGCTCCCCAGGGTGAGAGTCTTCAGATGCGCGTCCTTGCGGTCGTAATACTGCACTTTCCAGACGCGAAGCTCGTCCCGGTCGCGCCAGACCAGTTGGCGGCGGTAGCCCGACCTCTTATCCACCGGGACGCGTTCGGATACCGTGCACGTCAAATCGCCGCAAGGCTCGTCCCGCAGGTAGCGGTAGGTGAATTTCTCCACCTCCTGGGCGCCCATGTCCTCATAGGCGAATTCGCTGCCCATGAAGGAGCCGGAACGGTTGGACGAACTGATGCGCTTGACCCGTTTCAGAGCGGGCAGATAGAGCCATTGCTCGTCCGCTTTTTCCCGGTGGGAGTGGATGAGCAGCGCGGTCTGCTGGACGTCGCGCGGCTGATCGAACACGAACAGGCTCTTGTCTCCGTCTTCGGCGACCTCGAGAACCTTGAGACGGAGCTGCCGCCGGCTCTCCTGCCCCTGCCTGTTGCGCAGCACCATCATCTGGCGAGCCGTGAAATTACCAAACCCCTCGCTGCGAGCGCGGGCTGCGAGCGCGATCTTCAGCCCGGTTTCCTCGGGGGCCGTGCTTTCTGAACGCACCAGTGGCGGTGCACCCAGACAAACCCCCAAGGCCAGGCAAGCCGCGAGAAACAAGAGCCCTGATCGGGCAAAATGGGAGTGGGTCATGATTTCCTCCGGTCGATGGCCATCAACAGAGTCGGGAGAAGCAAAAAATCGGCCAAGAGTGCGAAGATGAGCGTGATCGCGACCAGAAGGCCGAGCGCCCAACTGACCTCGAATCCCGAGGCAGCGAACACCAGGAAGCCCAACGACAAGACCACCGTCGTGGTCCATAACGCTTGACCTACGGTGCGAAAGGCGGAGCGCACGGACTCGGGCGCCGGGAGGCCCTCGCGGCGGGCTTGCCGATATTTGCTCAGAAAATGAATGGTATCATCCACGATAATCCCGAAGGCGACGACGGTGACCACCGAGGAGGCAATGCCCACGCGGCCGACGAGATAGCCCCACAGACCGAAGCTCATGACCGCGGGGATGAAATTGGGCAAAAGACTGATGAGGCCAAGGCGCAGGCTTTTGAAAACCCCGATCAGAATGAGCGAAATGAGGGTCATGGCGATGATCGTGCCCCGCAGCATGCTGTCGATGTTTCGTTGGGAAATGTGAGCGAAGATCATACTGATCCCCGATGCCGCGGTCGCCAGGTCGGGCGCATTGGCGAGGAGCCAAGCCTGCGCGCGCGCATCCAGCTCGCGCTGTTCCCGAGCCGACGAACTGCGGACTACGGCGGTCATGCGCGTAGCGGATTTGGCGATGTCAATGCGGTCGTTGAGGTCACTGCCGAACGGAAGCGAAAGCTCGTAAAGCAACAGATATTGCGCAGCGAGCGCCGGATCGGCCGGTAAGCGATAGAAGGCCGGGTCGTCGCCGTGCATGTTCTTGTTCAGACGTTTCATGACGTCCGGAAAGGCTTGCACGTGGGACACTTCGGGCTGCCCCCGATACCATGCGGCGAAATCATCCACTGCGCGCAGATAATCAGGATCGGTGATGCCGCCTTCGCTCCCCGCTGGCAGCGAGTATTCCAGCGCATTCAAGCCGGTCAGGTTTTCGATCACGAAGTCCGTATCGCGCCGGAACTGATAACGCTCATCGAAATACCGCGTCCAGTTGTCGCTCAGTTCATTGCGAGGAATGCCCAGGGCCAGAGCGACCACCACAATGCTGACGGACCACAGCAGGACCTTGCGGCGTGCGATGACGAAATCCCCGAAGCGGTCGAAGAAGACAGGACGTCCAGCACGGACCCGAGGCGCGCGCAAGGGCAGGATCGAAAGCAACGCCGGCAGGAGAGTCATGGAATAGAGGAAGGCACATGCCACGCCAAACGCCACGAGATTGCCCAGGAGGTGAAAAGGCGGCGAATCCGAGGCATTCAGGCTGAGGAACCCGATGGCCGTCGTGATCGTGGTTAGAAACACCGGATGGGCATTGTGGCGAAGCGATTCCGCAATCGCCGCATTCCTGTCCAGGCCATTCCGCATACCCAGCAAAGCAGCCGCGACGACGTGGACGGAATGCGCCACGGCGACCGCCATGACGATGAGCGGTACGCCGGCATTGGTGGGGCTGAACGCCGTGCCGATCCAGCCGGCGAACCCCATGGTGGTGTTGATGACGAACACCAGCACGACAACGATGGACAGGGTGCCGAATACCGAGCGCAGGAGAAAGGCCGCGGCGGCTACGATGATGAAAAACATGATCGGTGCGAGGGTCCGAACATCGTCCTGGGTGGCGTCGGCGAAGGCGCGGTTCATGACAACGTCGCCGGTCAGGTAAAAGGCGATGTCCGGGTGGTCCGTTCGCGCCTGCTCCAGGAGGGCGTTGAGATAATCGGTAATCTCGACCACCGCGGCGTCCAGATTCTCGGGCAGGACGAAATTGATCGCCATCCCGGCCACCCGTCCGTCATGGGAGACCAGACGCCCGGCAATCTCGATTGCGTTCAGCGCGATCCCCTCGATTCGCGCCAAGTCGGCATCGCTCAGCGACTGCGCGTCTTCGACCAGCGGTTCGACGGTCAGATCGTCGCCGAACGCCTCGCTATGGGAATAGTTGGTGAGGGAGTCAACTCGACTGGAATAAGGCGCGCGCCACGCGGCTTCGGTCAGTTCCTCAAGGGTGCCCAGCGTCTCGCGGGTAAACACTGAACCCTCCCGGGGCGCGATGGCAATCAGTGCTGTATTGGACGCGGAGTAGGTGTTCTCCAAGGAGTCGTAAGCGGCCAGTTGCGGATTGTCTTCGCCGAACATGATACGGTAATCGTTCGTTACGGCGATGAAGCGGGCACCCGCCGTCATGACCAGCATGAGCAGCGTTGCGAGCGCAGCAACCAGCCACCGACGGCGCAGAACGGCGGCAACGTAGCGGTCCAATAGCACAGAAGTCATCCTCTCGACCCTCCCAGGATGGGAGCGGCCACTGAATCGACGACTCGATGGTGCGGCGCTATCGACACTGCCAACTGCAGATGACTTCGTTCCATCAACGGGCCGAATCTCTGCTTCCTGTTATCCGACGGAGGCGGTTGCCGTACGGAGTTGGTTGCACCACAAGTACAAGCATCTTCACCATTGGATTGATTTGGATGTGTACACGTGGTTGGGCATCCTGTAACTCAGTCCCCCCTCGTCGTACACCGAGATTTGGAGAAGCTGAGTAAAATTTTCCGATCTGACTAACTGTCTGTTCTTCAGAAATCGCTGTATGCGTTGTTTCGTCCGGTAACTGAACAGGGTTAGCAGTCCTTGTAGGCCAGTGGGCTTTGGAAACCCGAACTGGTCAGCGAGTCTGTTTCCGATGAGGGCTCGTGACAGGCGGTAGGCCAAAGCTACCAAATCGTCCCTTTCCTTCGGATCTTTCACATCCGCAACGGCCGGAATGGCTTGGATCAACATATTCGCCACGGCTATCGAATCGGCATCCGGCGGGGGCTCGCACATATAGCCGATCTTGTATATTTTTTCCGCCGACGAGTCGTTGGTATAGAGGATGGTTTCCGGTATCCCCATGAGATAGCCGGCGTAGCGCCAGACGGCAAGAACACTCTCTTTTTCTTCCTTGCTGAACTTCGCACCCACCAGCAAGGAGTATTCCAGAAGGCGCTTGGAAAAGACGGAAATGGCAAAGCCCAGGTGCGCCGAGCTTACCGGCGCGCCCCAAGTTTCATGCTTCCAATCGTCGGATTTCGCCAGCAGACTCCTGATTCGACTATGAACGAAGCGAATGCGCGTGGATAACTTCCATCCATCTCCCTTTCTTTGCAGGCCACCGGGGAAAAATATTTCCATCATGTGGCGGTTATTCTGCTGGAGGCGTCTTTTGGTGGACGCCACTCGCCCGGTAATGTTGAAAGACTTGGCGATAAGCGTCGAAAAGCCTTCCACCAGTACCCCCGTAACGAATGCGGTGAGCATGAAGTCCACGTTGGCGTGGAAGGCGCGAACCCCGGGACGAAAGGCTTCGTAAAGGAGCCAGGGAGGCTCCTCAAGATTCTTGAAGAAGTCGCGCAGGGCCTGCGGCGCCTCGTGCAGAACTTCATCCTGGTGTTCTATGCCCGCCTCGATGAACCGGTGCAGATCGCCAGGAGGCATGGAGGAGAGTTCCTCTATCACCGGGTCCAATCCAGGATCGCCCAGGGTGACGTGCTTGAGATAGTTGTCAACCGCTTCCTGATCGTAGAGGCGGGCTTTCTCATAATTCTCAGCGTACGCCGATGGTATTTTCAGCATCTTTCCATCTCCTTACCGTGAGTTCAATGACTCCGCCGAAAAAATAAATCGAGAGTAAACCACTTGCACGATAGCTCAGGGCGCGGGGGGGGGGGGGAGATGTGGACCATCATGGACTCGCTTGTGCAACCTCCGTAACCAGTTTGAGGTATCACCGCCCTGCACAGAGCCTGAGCGGCAACGCCCGCCGCACATGTTTGGAGACGCACTCCAACCTATCGCACGACTTCTGAATCTCATTATAGCATTATAGATAGGGAATTATGTACTTGGGTTGATAGGGGGACTTTCTGAAGCCTTAGGCTCATGCAGTTCTTCCGGTTCCGGCTTGCTTCCGAGAAGGATGGCAACCCGATCATCAAAGGGAATTTCCGCCCTTTTGGGGATGCTTGCTTGCGTTGACTTCATGGCCTTTCTCCTTCAAAAGATCGTCTTGATAGTAACCTGCAAGGCCGCTGCTAAAATCGTAGCCATCATCCCACCTATGACGAGCATGAATATTCTCATACTATCCAGTTTTCCTTCCATGCTGGAAACTCGATCACTGATTCGCATCTCTATGCCATGCATATCATCTCTGAGACGAACTTCCACGGAGTGCATATCATCTTTGAGACGAACTTCCATGGAGTGCCTATCATCTTTGAGACGAACTTCCATGGACTTTATCTCTTTGGTCAATTTGTTTTCAAGCTGCTGGACTTCTTCGCTACTCATGCCCTTGCTCCTTTACGTCCTATTCTACCCTGATAAGATTCTACGCGCGGCGAAACACGACCCACATTATTCTTCTGGCCCGGTCACGCCGGCTCGATATCGGTGCGGGCGAAATCCTCGTCCTTGAACAGGAGCGGCGCACCCCTTCATCCAACTCAGGACACTAAGGAACTTCCAAGATTGCCTCCGGTTGGAACTCCAGGGCTTCGAGCGCCGTCGCCTGGATGTGACGCGACAGCAGACCGGCGGCATCGTATTGAAGCTGCGGCTTGTCATGGTCGAGAAAGCGATCGGGAAGCACCATGGGACGGACCTTGACCCCACGATCCAGAATGCCGTTCCTGGCTAGGAAGTACAGCACTTGCGTACCAAATCCGCCGATCGCGCCTTCTTCTATGGTAATGAGAACCTTGTGCTCCCGGGCGAGGTCTCGCACCAGGTCCTCATCAAGAGGCTTCGCGAACCTTGCATCGGCGACCGTCGCCGACACGCCGCGACGGGCCAACTCGTCGGCCGCTGACATGGCCTCGTGCAAGCGGGCACCGTAGGACAGGATGGCGACTGTGTTCCCCTCGCGCAGAATGCGTCCCTTGCCGATCGGCAAGACCTCGCCCCGGTCCGGCAATGGGACGCCGACCCCGACGCCCCGCGGGTAGCGAAAAGCGCACGGCCGGTCGTCTATGGCCACCGCGGTCCGGACCATATGAACCAGCTCGCTCTCATCGGCCGCCGCCATCAGCACGAAGCCCGGCAGACAACCCAGGTAAGCGATGTCGAACGCGCCGGCATGGGTCTGGCCGTCGGCACCCACCAAGCCCGCCCGATCCAAGGCGAATCGCACCGGCAGGCTCTGAATCGCGACGTCGTGAACGATCTGGTCGTAGGCGCGCTGCAGAAACGTCGAATAGATTGTAGCGAACGGTTTCATTCCGTCCGCGGCCAGCCCCGCCGCGAAGGTCACCGCATGCTGCTCGGCAATCCCGACATCGAAGGTCCGCTCGGGGAATACCTTCTGAAAGATATCGACTCCGGTTCCCGATGGCATCGCCGCCGTGATCGCGCAGATCCGGTCATCCCGGCGCGCCTCTGCCAGCAGGCTCTGGGCAAAGACCTTGGTAAAGGACGGTGCGCTCGGTTTGGACTTGACCTGAGTGCCGGTCACGACGTCGAAGCCGGACACACCGTGGAACTTGTCCGCCGACTTCTCCGCCGGGAGATAGCCTTTGCCTTTCCGAGTGACGACATGGACCAGGATCGGGCCCGAGCCCTTGGCATCGCGCACGTTCTTGAGGATGGGCAGGAGATGGTCGAGGTTGTGACCATCGATCGGTCCCACATAGTAGAAGCCCAACTCTTCGAACAGCGTACCGCCAGCCAAGAAGCCGCGGGCGTATTTTTCGGCCTGCTTGACACTGTGGGAGACCATCCTTGGAAATTTATCGGCCATGAACAGCGCGAGGCTGCGGAGAGAGATATATTGCTCGGACGAGATCAGCCGGGAGAGATAGGAGCTCATCGCCCCCACCGGGGGGGCGATTGACATGTCGTTGTCGTTCAGGATAACGATCAGCCGCGTGTCCATCGAGCCGGCATTGTTCAGTGCCTCATAAGCCATGCCGCCGCTCAGCGCGCCGTCGCCGATCACCGCGATGACTCGGCTTTTCCGGCGCTGCAGGTCGCGAGAGACGGCAAAACCAAGCGCCGCCGAGATCGAGGTCGATGCGTGCGCGGCGCCGAAGGGATCGTATTCGCTTTCCGAACGCTTGGTGAACCCCGAGAGCCCACCTCCTTTACGCACCGTGCGCATCCGATCGCGCCTTCCGGTCAGGATCTTGTGCGGATAGCACTGATGGCCGACATCCCAGACCAGGATGTCTTCCGGGGTGTTGAAAAGGTGATGAAGGGCGACCGTGAGTTCGACCACACCGAGCCCGGCCCCCAAATGCCCTCCGGTGCGGGAGACCACGTCGATCGTTTCGGCGCGGAGTTCGTCGGCCAGCACCTTCAGCTTGCGTGTGGACATTCCACGCAGGTCGCTGGGCCGCTTGATCTGGTCCAGATGCGGAGTTTTGATGGACATGGCACCCCCACAGCTTCAATGCATTAGAATTATACTCGCGATAGCCTGAGCATTCACTCTCAAACTCCCCACGGGCCTCCTTGTCCCCTTCCGCTTTCTCCAGTGCCGCCACCATTCGACGTCGACGAAGGCGATATATCATCTCCCGATCCCGCCGCGAGGTCTGCCGGGGAATCCGTCTGGGTCGGGAGGACCGGTCCCGCAGACCAACTCTCCCCTCGACCCGATAGCGAGCCAGCCACTTGTAAACCGTCCGCTCACTGATCCCCAGGGATTGGGCCACTGCTCGGACCGACCGTCCTTCCATGCGCACTCGTCGGACGATCAGATCTCGACTTCGGGGACAGGTTCGGGCATTGTGGCAGAGGTCCATCCGAGTTCTCCTTTCGAGGCTGATGGTTTGATCTTCCAATCAGCTTTCCCGAAAAAACTCGGATGGACAACCCCTTTTACTGAACAACCTGTTGAGAATTCACACCTAGGCCGTAGGCGTTGCGAGCGAAAGCAGACGCCCTGAAACCGTGCAAGAACAACGAAAGGAAGGAATTGGGAGAAAACCGTGGAAGATGCCCCCTTGCCTGTCACGCATGAGGTCGCGGGTTCGAGTCCCGCCCGGCTCACCATTCATCCCCTGCCTTCGCAGAAGCCATCGACGGGTTCGATGGATTCCCCTAAAGTTCGCGCAGGGCAATAGCGGGCCGGGTGCGGGCGGCGCGGATGGCGGGCGGCACGCCTCCTACAAGACCCATGAGCAGGGCAAAGACGATCCCCGTCATCAGCAGCGGCGGCGTGACCCGGAAGGCGAAGGCCAAGTGCGAGAACGTCTGCCAGTTGATGGTCCCAGTGGTCAGCCCATTCAGTGGCAATACGACCAGGCAGCCCAGCGCGCCGCCCACGAACGCAATGCACAGGGACTCAAAGAGAAAGGAAATGACCAAGCCGGCAGAGCCAAATCCGATCGCCCGCATGGTGGCGATTTCCCGGGTCCGCTCCGCCACGGCCGAGTACATGGTATTGAGCGCGCCAAACACGGCTCCGACGCCCATGACAATGCCCACGATGGTTCCCAGAACCGTGATGAGCGTCGTTAGCTGGCGGGACTGTTTCTCGTAGTAGTCCACTTCGCGGTCCACTTGAACCGTCAGCCGCGGGTCCGAGGTTACCGCGTCCTTGAATTCATGGAAAGCGTCGGGCGAGGTCAGGTGGACCGTCGCGGATTGAAAGATGTTTTGGGGGCGCTGGTACACTTGGCTCAGCACGCTGGCATCCGCCCAGACTTCCGAGTCGAAGGAGCTCCCGCCGGCGTCGAAGACTCCCACGACCGTCCAGGTTCCGCCCCCGAAGCGCACCGTCGCGCCCAGGTCGAATCCGGCGTAGCTGATCGCCACGTAGCGTCCCACCACCAGTTCGTTCAGGCCGGACCCGAAAAAGCGGCCCTCCATCATCTTGACACGATCGCGTACGGCCAAGACATGGGGCGGCACGCCTCGCACCTGCACGTTGGCGTCCGTGCCGGTGTTCTTGAGAGGGAAATTGGCAACCACGACCATCTCCGGGCTGACCAAAGGCCCCTCGCCCCCGCTGCCTCGCGCGACTCCGGGAGCATCCTCGATCACCCGCACTTGGTCGAGCGCTATGCTGCTCTCGAGTTCTGATGTGGCGCCGGCCCGGCGCACGATCACGTTGCTCGGCGAGCCGGACGCCACCAGCGTGGCCTGGAAACCCCGTGCCAGCGACAACATCGCCACGAACACGCCCACCGAGCCGGCGATGCCCAAGACGGCCACCACGGCTGAAGCCCAACGGGCCTGCAGGCTGCGCAGGTTATAAATGAACGGGATCGCCATGGTCAGACCCTCCGGAGCGCATCTACGACTCTGAGCCCCCGCGCCCTGTAGGCCGGCCAAGCACCGGAAACCACCCCGATAGCGATGGCCAGCGCGAGACCCGCGACGATGGCATCCGGCGGCAGGTAGAAAAAGGGAAGCAGACCGCCGGAGGGATCGCCCTGCAACGTAAAAAGCTTGGCGAGTGCAAGGCCCAGACCGCCACCCACGACCGCCACCACCAGCGACTCGGCCAGGACCAGCCGCTGCACGAAAGCGTCCGAAAAGCCGACCGCCTTGAGAACCGCCAGCTCCCGCACGCGCTCGCGAATGGCGATGGCCGTGGTGTTGCCACTCACGAGCAGCAGCGTAATGAACACCACGCTGCCGATGGACAGGATGAGAAGCTCGATATTGCCCATCTGCTTGACAAAAGAGGCTGCGAACGCCTTCTCCGTTTCCGTTTTGGTCTCGAAGGGGGAATTGGCGAATTCCTGGTCGCTGGCGCTGGCAACGCGCACCGCGTCGTCGGGATTGGCGATTCGCACCGTGTACCAGCCCACGTAACCTTTGGCATACGGATTGCGTTCGTTCAGATACTCCCAGTGGAACCAGAACCCGGAGGTGTCGTCCTGGGGGCGCGTCCCCTCGTAAATGGCGCGGATATTGAACTCCCAGTTGCCCGGGTAGATGGTCCCCCGGATAGGAATGCGGTCGCCGAGCTTCCAGCCAAAGCGCTCGGCCAGCGATACGCCTACAACGCAGCCTTCGCGGTCGTCGGTAAACGCCTGCCACTGCTCCTCGGAGATCGAAAACTCGGGAAACATGGCGCGGTAGGTAGGCCCGTCGACAGCGAATTGGGGAAAGAAATTGCGTTCGTCCTGATAGACGCCGCCGAACCAGTTGGCGAACGTCACCGCGCTGACTCCCGGGATCTGCAGCAGGCGATCCTTGTAGGAGAGCGGTAGCGGCTGGATCAGAGATACTTTGTTGATGACCACCAAACGATCCGCTCCGGCGACCTCCACGCCCTGGCTGAAAGCACCCCGCACAACGGCCAGGATACCAAACAGGAACAGCGCCACCGCGAACGAGCCCACGGTCAGGGTGGTGCGGATTTTCTTCCGCAGCAAGTTGGCGATGAGCAAAGGCAGGTATTTCATGCCGGTTCTCCGACTTGAGCCGCCTCGACCAGCACGCCTTTCTCCAGGTGCAGCACGACGTGCGCTCGCTCGGCCGCCCGCGGATCGTGCGTCACGATCAGGGCCGTCTTGCCGAATTCGCTGACGAGACGACTCAGCAGGTCCAGGATCTCGTCGGCGCTCTTGCGGTCCAGGTCTCCGGTGGGCTCATCGCAAAGCAGAAACGTGGGGTCGGCGACAATGGCTCGCGCTATGGCCACGCGCTGTTCCTGGCCGCCGGAAAGCTGGCGCGGATAATGGTGCATACGGTCGGCGAGTCCCACAATCGCCAGCGCCGTCTCCACGTGCTTGCGGCGCTCCCGCTTCGACAGCTTGGTCAACATCACCGGCAGCTCCACGTTTTGGAACGCCGTGAGGACCGGGATCAGGTTGTACATCTGGAAGATGAAGCCCACGTGGCGCGCGCGCCAGGCGGTGAGCTTGCGCGCCGACATGCGCGTGATCTCATCGCCCGTCACCTGGATACTGCCGGCTGTCGGCACGTCCAGCCCCCCCAGCAGGTTCAGGAGCGTCGTCTTGCCGGATCCGCTGGGACCCATGAAGGCCACGAAATCGCCGCGATCCGTATCCAGGTTGAGCCCCCGCAGGACGTCGATCTCCTCACTGCCGCGATGGTATTTCTTGTCGAGTCCCCGCACGCAAATCAGACTTGAGCACTCACCCTTACCATCAATGCTGACCATGCTTTTCCTCTAGCGCTTGATTTGGGCCGCCTGGCCGTTCCGCAACTCCGTGGGGCCCATCACCACCACCCGGTCGCCGACCGAAATCCCGGCGGAAATCTCCACACCATTCCCGAGAGTTGCTCCCAGAGACACCGCGCGGCGTTCCAGCCGGTCGTCACGGACCCGATAGACCACGGGCTTACCGTTCTCCTGGCGCACCGCCTCGGACGGAACCAGAGCTTTGGGCGCGCCCATCTCTGCGCCGGACTGTGCCTCCGCCATCGAATGGCTCAGGAAGGCCACTTTGACGCCCATGTCCGGAAGGATGCGCGGCTCCAGGGCATCGAAGGCGATCCGAACTTTTACGGTGGCCTTCTGCCGGTCCGCCGTTGGGATGACCGTCCGCACCTTGGCCGGGATCTGCCAGTCCGGGTAGGCGTTGAGCGTGGCGACGACCGGCTGGCCCGGTTTCACCCGTGCGATATACGACTCATTGACGTCCACCTCGATCTCGAGCGACTTCATGTCCACAATCGTGGCAATGCCCGTGCGCGTGAATCCACCCCCGGCCGAGACGGGCGAGACCATTTCCCCCACCTGCGCGTCCTTGGAAACCACCAAGCCATCGAACGGGGCGCGGATAATGGTGTTTTCCAGGTCCTGCTGCCCCACGGCGATGCGCGCCTCCGCCGCGCGCACCTGTTCCCGGGCCGCTTCCAGACGCGCGCGGAGACTCTCTGCCGTCGTGCGTGCCAGATCCAAGGCCTGAGCGCTCCGAATACCGGCCGCGGCCAGATCCTCGGTGCGCCGAAGCTCGCGTTCGGCGTTCGCCAGGTTGACTTCCAGGTCCGCAATCGCCGCCACGGCCACATCACGTTCAGCCTTGGCGGAAATCAGCCGCGCCCGCGCGTCGGAATCGTCCAGCGTGGCGAGGACCTGGCCCGCGCGGACGCGCATCCCTTCTTCCGCATGGACGGCGGTCGCGCGGCCGGTGATCTTCGCGGCCACCGTGGCACGCCGTCGCGGGGTCACGTAGCCGCTGGCATTCAAGAGGGTAGCGCGTTGCTCGCCACCAGCGGGTTGTGCCAAGGCCACCTCGACAAGTGGCTTCTGTTTCTTGAATGCAAGCGTCAGACCGATCGCCGCCGCAATCAGGCCCAACGCCACCACCAGAAGGCCCCGCCGCTTTCTCGTGCTTCCCTTCCCTCGGGCGCGCTCGTCGATGCTCAGCGCCGCAAGATCAGGAACTGTGGAATGACCTCGATTCATCACGCGATCCTCACCGGGCTGACGACCCTGCGTCACTCCTTTTCATTCTACGCGAAGGGCTACTTTTACCACAAGACGTTGTACTCGTTCAAACATCCCGTCGTACACCACCTTCTTGCGTGATCGTGAAGATGGCATCCCTTCAAGCTTCGGGGCAACCGGTTGTCCAGCGGTGGATGTCTCCGCCCAACCACCGCCCTCACTCACGCCACGGAGCGGAGAGGTCCGCAGCGTCCGTTCCCTTTTCTCGCCGCCGCTCCCTCATCGCGAAGCCTTTGCCACGACGACTTCCTTTCCTACTACGACGTCAGTATGCGCAAGGCGGTTACACGGCTGTCAAGAAAAAACGACCGAAAACGAAGACGTGCACAACTTCTAGTACTTTTTCTGCATTCCAGACCTGTTTCAGGCACACAACGCCACCTCCCGAACGGCCATCGGCCGCCACCGATTCGATCCACGACCGCCTTCCATGCTATCTTCAACCGAGCCGGCCACAGCTCAGCAGTACGCTGCGACCATCGCCCGGAGGTGAGCATGTCGGTGCGAGTTCCTTACCTTTTTTCACTCTTGACGCTCGTGGTTCTACAACTGTGGGGATGCACGTCCAGGGATCAGAGTCACCGGGCTGCCGCTACCTCGAGCGGCGCTGACTGACGGCCTGAAAACGGAAATGCGGGTGGACAGCAGAGGGCAGAAGGTTTAGACTCTTCGGTAAAGGTGGAAAGCTCAAGATGGAAATTCCTTAAAAGGACGAGGGTAAAGATGAGTGCCAGAGGATCGAAGCTGACGATCACGCCCCTACTCGTTCTGCTCCTGTTCACCGCTGGCTTGGCGGGACAATCCGAAACCGATCGCAAGGCTACCCGTGCCCACCGGCCGGCCCACCACCCCCTGAAAACGGAAGGCCGGGCGGACGAATTGGACGCTCTGACCAGCCGGGTGAGCAAGACGCTTCCCTCTTCACCCGCCATTCCCATCGCCGAGAAAAACTACATCGACGAGCACATCTTCGGGAAGATTCGCCAGGACAGGGTTCCCCACGCGTCGCTGTGCTCGGATGTGGAATTTCTGCGGCGGGTCTCGCTCGACCTGACGGGGCGCTTGCCGGAGCCGGAAAAGATTCGCGAGTTCGTGAAGGACACCGACCCGCAGAAACGCGAAAAGCTGGTCGATGCGATCCTGAAGACCGACGTGCGAGGAGCCATCGGACCTAAGTTCCGCACGCCTTTCCTCGACCGCTGGGCGTACTTCTTTTCGGAACTGTTCCGGGTCAGCAACTTCATGGGGTCCCGTGGCAAGAACCTCTTCTACGATCACATCTACAACTATCTGCTCGTCAACCAGCCGTATGACCAGCTCGTGCGAGACCTGTTGACGGCCCGAACCAGGTCCAGCGACAACTCGGCGGACGCCAACCTCCTGGTGCGTTTCTACGTCGATGAGCCGGACCAGAGCACGGTCAACCACGAAGACTACTACGACGAGCTGGCGATCCGTACCACCAGGATGTTTCTGGGAATCAACCTGGAATGCGTCTCCTGCCACGACGGAGCGGGCCATCTGGAAAAGATCAACCTGTGGCTCAGCGAGCGGGAGCGCGCCGAACTGTGGCGACAGGCGGCGTTTTTCGGGAAAGTTCATTTGTACCGACCTTACGGGGACATGGTGGATGAATTCGTGCTCAACAACGAGGGGAAAGGTTATGACCTGTCCAGCAAGAGCGTCCTGCGGCCTCCGCGTTACCCGGTCGATGTACTGCCCACGTTCATTCTGACCGGGGAGAAGCCGGCGCCCGGCGAGAACCCGCGCGAAGCCTACGCGCGCATGGTTACAGGTCATATCCAGTTCGCGCGGGCCACCGTCAACCTGATCTGGGCCGAGATCTTCGGGGTGGGTATCGTCGATCCGCCCCAGCAATTCGACCTGGCCCGTTACGGCCCGGACGTCAATCCCCCGTCTCCCTGGACGCCGCAGACCCTTCACGCCGAACTCCTGGACGCCCTGGCCAGGGACTTTCAGGCCCACGACTTCGATTTGCGCTATATCATCCGCTTAATCGCTACCTCGTCGGCCTACCAGCTTTCGCACCGCGTTGACGCCGACTGGAAGCCCGCATACGCTCGCTACTTCGCGCGCCGCTTCGTCCGCCGCCTTCCCGCCGAACAGATTTGGGATGCGATCTCGCAAGCCACGGGTGTCTTCAACGAGTTCAAATCGGGCGCTATCATCTTGGGCGGTAAAAAAGTGAAATATGTCCTGCAAACCGTCTCGCCCGATGACATTGATCCCAAAATCCGGAAGATGCTGACCGATTTTGGCCTCGACGACCGTCACATGGGAAGCAAAACTATCGGCAGTTCCGTTGTACAGTCCGTCCTGTTGCTGAATAGTGATCTGGTGAAGGAAAAAGTCCGTTATCAGGATAAGGGGCGTCTGTACCCTCTGTTCAACGCGCAGCCGCCCAAGACGAACGGCGAGATTGTCGAGGAGCTTTTTCTGGCCTCGCTGTCGCGTTTCCCGTCCCAAGAAGAAGCGGCGTTCGCCACGCGTCTGCTGGCGGACTATCACGTCCAGGGCGGCGAGGACCTGCTCTGGATGCTGATCAATCAGCCCCAATTCATCTTGAATTATTGAGGGATCAGAATGCCGAGTTTTCCGGTAAACCTTCCCATTTTGACCCGGCGGCAGCTTCTGCAGGTCGGCGCTGTGGCTCTGTCCGGCTTTGATCTTCTACGCCCGCTGCGTCCTCTCAACGCGGCGGCCACCCAGAAGGTACAGCCGCGCGGCACGGCCGAGTGCTGCGTCTTCGTGTTTTTGCAGGGCGGGGCCAGTCACCTCGACACGTTTGACGTCAAGGAAGGCCGGTGGACGCCACCTGACTTCGACATCCGCACGCTCGCGCCGGACGTCCGTCTGCCGGTGGGGTTGTTCCCCAAGCTGGCGCCCCAGCTCAACCGGCTGGCCCTCGTCCGATCGATGGAGGCCTGGGAGACGGTGCACCAGCGCGCCACCTACTACCTGCATGTAGTTCACCCCATCAGCCCGGCCCGCGCCGGCGAGATGCCCTCCCTGGGGGCCGTCGTCGCCTACGAGTTCCGGGACAAGAGAAAGTCCACTGATTTTCTGCCTCCCTTCGTTTCCATGAACTATAGCTCGGATCAGGTCAAGCAAGGCTGCCTGGACAGCAAGTTTGCGCCCCTGAATCTGAACACCCGCGGCGGCGAGTTCTCTTTCATTGTTCCTGAAGACGAACTCGGCCGCTTCAACCGGCGCGTGGAGCACTTGAACGCCCTGGCTTCCCTTACTCCCGGAGCCCTGGGAGCCGGAAAACCGGAGGTGCGGCACCTGGAGTCGTACCGCGACAATGCGCTGGCGATGCTCCAATCGCCCCGGATGGGGAAAATCCTGCGGCTGGATGAGGAGGAGAAAAAACGCTACGGCGGCAGTCCCTTTGCCGAGGCCTGCGTCCTGGCACGCAACATCCTGGTCGCCGATGCGGGAACCCGCTTTATCGCCCTCAATCACGGCGGCGGCGGGTGGGACTTCCATGCCAGCATCTACGACAAGAACAACAAAAACAACCACTACACGCTGAGCCGGGACCTCGACAGCGGCCTGGGAGAATTGATCAGCGACCTGGAAAAGACCCAGACTGCCGACGGCCGCTCCCTGCTCGACAAGACGTTGATCGTTTGCCTGAGCGAGTTTGGACGAACCCCCGGCGACCTCACGGTCAACAAAGGCCGCGACCATTATCGCTTCGCCATGAGCGGTCTGTTTGCCGGCGCAGGCATCGTGGGCGGTCGCGCCCTGGGGGCCACCGACGAACAGGGCGTCAAGGTGATCGAGGGCGGTTGGGCCAGGAAAAGGTCGATCTACCCCGAAGACGTCGCCGCGACGATCTACTCGGCCCTCGGGATCGACTGGACCAAGAAGATTACCAACACCCCTTCCGGCCGGGACTTCGAGTACATCGAAAGGTCGTCCGGGACGGATTTCCTGGACGTCTCGGAGATCGCGGAACTCTTTGGTTAATTGGCTAAGTGACCGGCCTGCCTTTTTCGGTCCTCGGCAGACGCCGGGACTTAACCGCACGTCTTCTTTCAGCTTTTCGTTTTCTACTTATATCTTACAAGACGGGGATCTAAAACCTATCTCTTCTTACCCGTCAGGATGTCGGCCAGTTCGACCTCCTCGACTTCATAGCCCGGCCGGTATCTCGAAGATGGCCGGGTCGGGCTCCACCCCTACCTGAACGTCCACCACCTTACTAACGGTACGCCCCTTAAGAGGGTCCTCGCTGATATTGAGAATCGGGTACACCATGAGGTCGGAAAACCAGAGTTCAATGCTGTAGGAGAGGTCCTCATCGGAGGAGATGCCGAACACGTCCGGGACCTCCATAACCCCATCAAGCCTATATCCCTCACAACGCAACCCCTGGATGGTCTTCGTGACCAGGTATTCACTCGCTTGGGATTGAATCCAGTTCACGGGCGAATCCTCGAACTTGAAGTCGGCAGGTAGCTTGCGCTTATGGCGGATGATCCTGGCCTTCCTGGTGAAGTGGTTGACGCTCACCCTGACCAGTTTCACGGAATCGAAGGTGTCAACGGTGTGGAAAACACCATCGACACCCTCGGGCCGGAAATTCTCCTCCGCCATGCGACCCGCGCCGTCGCGGTGGTACTTTCTCTTGACCTTGTGGGTGCGGCGCACCCCGTTCTCCGTCCAGGTTCTTTCTTCTATGTTCTCGGCCAGGAAGGGGACCTTCATGCGGGGAAAGACCTCGGTCGGCTTGGAAACCGTCACTGTCGCCGTCTTGGGAGTCCCTTTGCGAACGTACTTCAGGGTTATGCTGTCACCGGGGTTCAGCTTCCGAAAGCTGAACAGGTTGTCGATATCCTCCGCATTGGCGATGGCGGTTTCGTTCACCCTGGTAATGACATCGGCAGCCTGGAGGCCGATCTGGTCGGCCGGGCTCCCCTGGATCACCCAGTCCACGAAGGCCCCAGAGGAAGCCCCGGTTTGCGCCATCAACGAAGGCGCAGGTTGGCGAACGTACCAGATACCGAGGTTGTCCAGCGAACCTGGTCCGGGGACAGGCACCTGACCCTGAATCGGCAAGGCGCAGAGCAACAGAAGTACAGGAAGCCGGAGCATGATTCCTTGAATCGATATCCTTTTCATTTTCCCACCTCCTTCTTACGCGCTGGCGGAATATTTCCTGCCAAGGCAGCAACCGGCGTAGAATCGAAATCGCCACTCCCCAGGATGGGTTCATCGTCATCGGCGACTAAGAGGGAAAACCCACAGACAACGCATTTGCACGTAGTAGCATCCCGGCAAGCTCCTCTCAAGGCTCTGCATGGAAAGTAAGAGGGCTCAAAGCAAATGTCCAATGTGTAGGCGCACCGGCATATATTCGAGCCACCCGTGCAGATTGCGCTGGCCCGTGAAGGGGTCATAAAAAGCAGAACAGCAAAGGCGAGCAACGCCCCTGCGGTTGAGAATATCCTTTTTCGATGCATGTAACCCTACCTCTTTGAGCGTAGGGAAGATCCTACCACTGCGTGGATTGAAACTGAATTGAAGCTATACAGGAAATTGTAGCACAACCCCGGATCGAGGCGCAAGAAAATGTACTCGTCCAGTAGATTAGTGACACTTTGCCTCCTGGGAAAGGGATTGGTTTGGGGTGAGGAACTCAAGCGGGGTAAGGTAACCGAGAGCTTGATGCGGGCGCACGGTGTTGTAGATGCGTTCCCCAGCCCGGAGATCGCGGAACTCTTTGGTTAATTGGCTAAGTGACCGGCCTGCCTTTTTCGGTCCTCGGCAGATACCCGGCGGACATCTCCCCCAAAAGGCTTCCCGACGGTGCCCACCCGCTTTTGCGGTCCCGCTCTCGACCCGCCCCGGGCCTTCAGCCCGACCGACCTGACAAAGAACGCCGTGAAATGGTATGCTATGCTCTCACGAACCGGAATAAGGTTAAGTCTTTTGCTTTAAGGCGAACGGCATGTGCGGAATCATAGGTTATCTGGACAAATGCGGAGAAACGGATACGCCGATCGGCGACATCCTGTTTCGAATGCTGACCCCCCTAGGCCGCCGAGGCCCCGATTCGGCGGGAGTGGCCGTCTTTGGAAAGCCGCAAGAGCCCCATTTGATCCTTCGCATCAAGCTGGGCGAGCGAGGCCACTTCCACGAAAAAGGGAAATCGGTCGCGGACCGGCTCAGCCGGATTGTCCCGGTGCATGAGCAGGAGGTGCTTTCGGAGTATCTCCGGGTCATAGTCGAGCCGGTCGCCGACGTGCAACAACTGATTCAGCAGGTGGAAGGACTCGAAGAGGGCCTCGAATTGGTAAGCATGGGAAACCAACTGGAAATCGCCAAACAGGTCGGCTCCCCGGAAAGCCTGGAACGGAGCTACCACATCCGGGCTTTGCGGGGACTGCACGGGATAGGTCACACGCGCCTTTCCACGGAAAGCCGGGTTGATTTGAGCCATTCCCAACCCTTCTGGG
Source organism: Terriglobia bacterium (assembly GCA_965222885.1). Classification (GTDB taxonomy): domain Bacteria; phylum Acidobacteriota; class Terriglobia; order UBA7540; family JAPUME01. The sequence continues at coordinate 1,652,293 of OZ244973.1, read as the reverse complement.
CGCGCGGGGTGCCGGATCTAGCCACAGTTCACAACGGACACATTACCAACTACCACAAGCTCCGCCGCCGATATGAACAGCGTGGCTTTCGCTTCTTCACGGAAAATGACTCCGAGATCATCGGCCTCTACCTACGGGACCAAATGACGCGGGGCCTATCTTTGGAAGAGGCGCTCTGGGCTTCCGTCGATGATTTCGACGGATCCTATTGTTATTTGGCCGCCAACGGCGACTCCCTGGCTTATGTAAAAGACAATTTTGCCTTTAAGCCCCTGATGGTGGCGGAGTCGGACTCGTTCGTGGCCATGGCTACCGAGGAAATCGCCCTTCGGGCCATCCTCCCTCACGATGAAAGAGTTTTTGAACCGGGTGTCCGCGATGTTCACCTTTGGCGCTCGCCAAGCTATGTGTTAGAAACGACTTGAGAGCGCACGATCAGAGACTCTTCCCAAACCCGACGCCGACCGACGATCTTTGATGGCATCCAAACCGAAAACTCTTACCGCCCAGGTTGAAGCTCGCGGCAAGACCTCGCGTGAAATCAACCGCGAGATCAAGGACCTGATCGCCAAAGGACACGAACAGATCCGAGTGCTCCATACCGAGGCCCAACACAATCTTGCCGTAGGCATCCTGACCCCGGCCTCCATCGTCATCGAGGGGAGTGTTGGGTACTATGGCGCGGCTTTGATCGATGGACCCGAGCTGGAGATTCAAGGCAACAGCGGCTGGGGGCTGGGAGAATCCATGATGGCAGGAAAGATTCGGCTGCAAGGGAATGCCGGAAATAGCTGCGCCGCCTCCCTCCGAGGTGGTACGGTCGTCGTTCACGGAACGGTGGGGGCACGGGCGGGGATCAGCATGAAGGGTGGATTGTTGATTGTCGAAGAAGACTGCGGTTACATGACCGGATTTATGATGCAGAAGGGAGTCATTATCGTCTGTGGAGACACGGGTCCGGGTTTGGGCGACTCCATGTACGAGGGCTGCATCTACGTAGGCGGTACGATCCGCGAGTTGGGAAATGACGCCGTAGTCCGCGAGGTGGACGACAACGACCGGCAATTTTTGGAGGAGAACCTTTCGCCGTGGGCAATCCCCAGCGACCGGCCATTCAAGAAAGTGGTATCCGGCCGGCGCTTGTGGAACTTTGACAAGCACGAGATGGATCTATGGAAGGCAGCCCTGTAAAAAGTCCCCGAGTGCTCGAGCCGAGCAACATCTGGCGCCCGGAGATCATCGAAGACATCCAGACGAAGGCGGAACTGGGTCGTTATCGCATTCGCGGATTCAGTGCCTTACGACGCAGGCCCATGCCCTCGCTGGATGATTTGGTCTTCATCCCCTGTACTTTGACGCGGATTCCCTTGGAAGGCTACCGGGAAAAGTGCAGCACCAAGACAGTTCTGGGGACTCGGTTTGCCAAAAAACCCATCGAGCTTGAGATTCCCGTTATGGTCACGGGCATGAGCTTTGGCGCTCTTTCCTACAACGCCAAGGTCGCTCTCGGACGAGCCGCGACCCGCGTGGGGACTTCCACAACCACGGGCGATGGCGGAATGCTGCCGGCCGAGCGCGAAAACTCGAAAGTCCTGATCTATGAGGTCCTCCCCAGCCGATATGGAATCAATGTTCATCACATGAAGGCCGCCGACGGCATCGAGCTGACCATCGGCCAGGGCGCCAAGCCCGGTACCGGAGGATTGCTTCTGGAGTCCAAGGTCTCCTCCCAAATTGCCGAGATGCGGGACCTTCCTGCCGGTGTCGATCAGCGAAGTCCCTGCCGGCATCCGGACTTCTTGGGACCGGATGACATGGTTCTCAAAATCGAAGAATTGCGGGAGGCGACCGATTGGCAGGTCCCCATCTTCGTAAAAATGGGTGCGACCCGAGTCTATGACGACGTCAAGCTGGCGGCGAAGGCCGGGGCGGACGTAATCGTAGTGGATGGAATGGAGGGAGGAACCGGAGCCTCTCCTGAACTGCTTCTCGACCATACCGGGATCCCGACTCTGGCGGCGGTGTGTGAGGCCAGAGCCGGATTAGAGGACGTCGGCCTGTACGGAGAGGTCCAGCTCATCATGGCCGGAGGCCTCCGGAATGGCGCGGACGCGGCCAAGGCTATGGCGCTCGGAGCCGATGCGGTCTATGTAGGCACCGCCGCTCTCATCGCCCTCAATTGTAATAAGCCGGTATATTTGGAGGACTATCACAAACTCGGGACCGAACCCTACTCCTGCCATCACTGCCATACGGGACGCTGCCCGGTGGGAATCACCACTCAGGACCCGGAGTTGACGGCCCGCCTGCCCATTGATGAGGCCACCGATCGCGTGGCGAATTTCTTCCATGCCATGACGGCGGAAATCCAGATACTCGCCCGGGCTTGCGGCAAATCCGACGTGCACGATCTGGAGCCGGAAGATTTGCGGGCTTTGACCTTAGAGGCCTCCATGATTACCGGCGTCCCGCTGGTGGGAACTCGCGAAGCTTTCCGTGGCGGTCCCGGCTGGAAGCGCGCGGAAGCGGTCCGCAAGAGAGAGTAAGCTTTGTCCTTTCTGGTAACTTGTCCCAACTGTGGTTCCCGCTCGGCTTATGAGTTTGACTTCGGAGGCGAGCATCTGCCTCGGCCCTCCCTGAGCGCCTCGCAGGAAGAGTGGACCCGGTATCTGTATATGAGGACCAACTCGGCCGGCTTCCAAACCGAGTGGTGGTACCATCGCATGGGTTGCCGGCTTTGGTTCCTCGGCGAACGGAACACTTCCACCAACCAGATTCGGGCCACATTCTGGCCCGAGCAGCTCGAAGCAGAATAGATTGGCGAGGAAAAGGGTGCGGAAACCGGCAGTTCCGGCCTCGCTCGTTCCCATGAACAGACTTGACCCACAACCTGGGGAAGTTATCGATCGCGGTCGCCTGGTTTCCTTCCGGTTTGAGGGTCGGACGGTGCCGGCGCATCCGGGAGATACCATCGGGTCGGCTCTGTCGGCTACCGGAATCAATATCTTTTCCCGCAGTTTCAAGTACCACCGACCTCGGGGACTGTTTTGCGCCACGGGAAAATGTCCGAACTGTTTAATGAACGTCAACGGCGTGCCCAACGTCCGGGTCTGCACCGAACCTGTCCGCCCCGGTGACCGCGTTACCTCCCAGCACTGCTGGCCTTCCCTCCGGTGGGACGCGCTCTCCTGGATTGAAAATTTCGACTTTCTTTTGCCGGTTGGATTCTATTACAAATCCCTTATCCGCCCCCGTTTCCTATGGAAACTTGCCGAGCCACTGCTGCGCCGACTGGCAGGTTTGGGAAACCTGAGCCATAGGCGTGCGGAAAGTCCCGCCTACCTCCACGAGCATCTTCACACGGCCGTTGCGGTGGTGGGTGGCGGGCCGGCGGGAATCGCGGCCGCGATCGCCGCCGCGGAGGCCGGCGGGGAGGTGGTGCTCATCGACGACCAACCCGCGTTGGGAGGGCACCTCCGCGCTGATCAGCGCTCTTTCCCGGATCCTTCTTCCGGGCAGACAAAATCCGGGTCTGAAATCGCGCGCGAACTGGCCGAACGGGTCAGCAAGGAGCAACGGATTCAAGTTTTAAGCTCCGGGGTGGCGATCGGAGGCTATGAAGGCGGACTCCTGGCCATAAGAAAAGGAAACCGTCTGATCCATCTCCGGGCCCTCCAAACCGTCGTCGCGACGAGCACCTATGAGGTCCCCTGGCTTTTCGAAAACAATGACCTTCCCGGCATCATGCTGGGTACGGGCGCGTTAAGGTTGATCCGCTTATACGGAATCAAACCGGGAAAGAAAGCCTTGGTCGTTGCCGCCGATGACGACGGATTGGAGGTGGCCCGCGAATTATCCCGGGCCGGCGTACCCGTGGTTGCCGTCATCGATCAGCGACCGGAAGTCCGTGACCCTTCGCCGGCTCGGCAACTGGAGCCATTGCAGATTCCCTATTTGCCTGCGTTTGTTCCGATCGCCGCGACGGGCCGTACCCGGGTGGGCAGCTTAAGCGTAGCTCCCTTGACCTCCGAGGGTGGGATCGATCCTCGCCGGACCCAAAGCTTCGAGTGTGACCTGATCTGTCTGTGCTCGCGTTTTGCCCCTTCGGCGGACCTGCTGCGGCAAAACCAAGGCACCATGGTTTTTGATCCGCTCTTGGATCAGATGGTGCCGGACAAAATTCCCGACAACTTCCATGCGGCGGGCAATCTGACCGGGTATCGGAATCTTTCCCTCAATCTGCTCCAGGGACGCCGGGCCGGCTTGGAGGCTGCCTCCCGCCTGCATCCGCTTGCAGGTTCCCTCCCGAACGAACTCGAACGCCTGCAAGACCGCATCCAACAGGAAGAAGCACGCTACCGGGAAACCCGAACCGCATCGAATCTGTTCGCCGGTTTCACCGCGGGCAAACAGTTTGTTTGCCTCTGTGAGGACGTGACCCGGAAAGATATTGCACAGGCGGTAGGGGAGGGATTTGACGAAATGGAGCTCCTCAAACGGTACACGACTGCTTCCATGGGGCCCTGCCAGGGCCGAATGTGCCAGATGCCGCTGGCCGCATGCTGCGCGAGAGAAACGGACCGCACCCTGTCGCAAACGGGAACCACAACTTCGAGGCCGCCGGTGGAGACCGTCTCCTTGGGACTTTTGGCGGGCCCGGATCATTTTCCCATCAAGCTCACTCCCATTCACCACAAGCACTCTCAGCCCGGCACGCAATGGATGGACATGGGAGAGTGGAAGCGACCTCTCAACTACACGAGTCCGGAACTCGAATGGAAGGCGGTGCGGGAACGGGTAGGGTTAATCGACTTGAGCACGCTGGGAAAGATTGAAGTTCACGGTCGAGATGCAGCGCGCATTCTGGATAAGGTTTACACGCACAACTTTTCCACCCTCAAGGTAGGCCGAGTCCGCTATGCGGTCATGTGCGGAGACGACGGAATCATTCTGGATGACGGTACGATCAGCCGCCTGGCCGAGGACCGCTTCTATATCACTACGACCAGCGGCAACATTGACTTTGTGGAAAAGTGGCTGGAGTGGTGGATTACGGGAACCGGCCTCTGCGCTCACGTCACCAATGTAACGGGAGACTTCGCGGCGATTAACGTGGCCGGACCGAAGGCCCGCGATGTGTTAAAGCCATTGACCGCGATTGACATCTCCTCGGGGGCCTTCAAGTACATGCGGTACGCCGAAGGAGACGTGGCGGGTGTGCCCGCGCGGCTTTTGCGGATTGGCTTTGTTGGGGAAACGGGCTGGGAAATCCACTACCCGGCCGGCTATGGGGAACATCTTTGGGATGCGGTGCTCGAAGCCGGAAAGCCATTTGCAATGGTCCCATTCGGCGTGGAAACCCAACGCATTCTCCGTCTGGAAAAAAAGCACGTTATCGTAGGCCAAGACACCGACGCGCTTTCCAATCCTTTCGAAGCGGACATGAGCTGGGTTGTCAAATTCGAGAAAGAAGATTTTATCGGAAAACCAGGGCTGCTGACGACCCGAGCCCGAAAACTGCAAAACCGGCTGGTAGGCTTTGTCGCCGATAAGCTGGTGGAGGAAGGCAGTTCGGTCGTATTCAACCATCGGCCAGTGGGGCGGGTCACCAGCTCCCGCATAAGCCCCGGCCAAAATCGTTGCGTAGGCATGGCGTGGGTCCCGGACGATCTGTCCTCGCATGGAACCCCACTCGAGATTCACAATCAGGGGAGAACCGTCCAGGGTCGCGTATATCAGCCACCGTTCTATGATCCGGAGGGTGTCCGGCTGAGAGAATAGCGTATGGTCGTATTCGGGAATCCGCGCAAGCATTCTCCTATCCATCATAAGATGATCGGGAGGGGTGCCTCCCTGGTGGACGTCTCCGGCTGGCGCTTGGCGGAGCACTTCGGCGATCCCGACCAGGAAGTGCGGGGAGTTCGAGCCAGTGCGGGCCTTTCCGACCTCAGTTCACTTCCTAAATGGGAAATGAAAGGGAACGAACTTTCCAAGTGGGCGGGCACCATCTCTGCGGACGGCATTCCCGAGCCTGGGCGTATAGCCCGCACAGATTCCGGTTACGTTTCGCTGGTAAGCCGAAATCATGCTTTCTTCATTCTGAACAAGACCGATCTACCGGTTCCCGCTCCCCTGCGCGGCGAGAACCTTCCTGCCGGATGTCTTCATGTGATGGACCGCACCGACGGCTTCGGAGGGTTTCTCCTGTGCGGACCGAAGGCCAAGGCCATTCTGGGCCGGCTAACCTCCCTGGATCTTCGCGAAGCCGGGTTCCCCCATCTTAGTTGCGCGTTCGCGCCGATGGCGGCCATCCGGGTTCTCCTCGTGCGCAAAAATCGGGCCGGCTTGCCGGCTTACGAAATCTTTTTCAGCCGTGAATACGGCGAATACTTCTGGGATGTGGTCATGGAGGCGGGGAAGGAATTTCATTTAGCTCCCTTTGGATCGCTGGCCGCGCAACGTTTGGAGTCCTAGAAAATGCTACAACTGTTTCGATCGGAAGCGATGTGGGCCCGAAAGGCTTTGAAGGAAACCTACGATGTCGTGGTGATCGGTGCAGGAGTGCACGGACTCGCGACGGCCTACTACCTGGCCAAGCACGGTATCCGCAATGTCGCTGTCTTGGAAAAAGGGTACCTCGGCTCCGGAAATAGCGGACGTAACACGGCGATCGTTCGGGCTAACTACCGCACCCCGGAAGGGATTCCATTTTTCAATGAAAGCCTCCGGTTGTATGAAGAGCTCTCCGCAAGCCTCGATTACAATATCCTGTTTTCGCAGCAAGGTCACCTTACCCTGGGGCATACCGACTCGGCCGTCAACGGCTTGCGCATCCGGGCGGAAGCCAATAAAGTGCTCAAGGTGGAGAGTCACATGATCGGCCCGGAGGAGATCCAAAAGCTCGTTCCTGAGTTGGATACCAGCTCGCAGCCGCGCTACCCCATCCTGGCGGCGCTCTATCATCCCCCCGGGGGGATTGTTCGTCATGACGCGGTCGTCTGGGGTTATGCCCGCCAGGCCGACAGGATGGGAGTGGAGATTCATCCCCACACCGAAGTTCAGGCGCTGACCAGACAGAACGGCCAGATCGATTCCGTCCAGACCAACCAAGGGGTGATCCGAACCCGCACGGTGGTAAACGCCACCTCCGGATGGTGCACGACGGTGGCCCGCCTGGCCGGAGTGGAATTGCCCGTGGTCACCCACCCCCTCCAGGCTTGTGTTACCGAACCCTTAAAGCCGATGCTGGATCGGGTGATCGTCTCGGCAAATCTGCATGTCTATATCAGCCAAACGCCGCGGGGTGAATTTGTGATCGGTGCGGAAATCGACCCTTATTCCTCCTACAGCTTTCGGTCAACGCTTCCCACGCTGCAGTCGATGGCCTCTCATTCCGTGGAGCTTTTCCCACGCCTCCGGGAGGCCCGCGTTCTGCGTCAATGGACGGGAATCTGCGACATGACTCCGGATTTCAGCCCCATCATCGGAGAAGTCCCCGCGGTGAAAGGTTTTTACCTCGACGTGGGATGGGGCACCTATGGTTTTAAGGCGGCTCCGGTCGCCGGAAAATACTTGGCTCAACTCATCGCCACCGGAAAACGGCCGGAGTTGATTCGTCCTTTTACCCTGGATCGATTTTACCGCAACGATCTGGTGGGCGAAAAAGCTTCCGCAGCCGTCTCCCACTAGAGTCGGCCATCGCGGAGGAAGGAGTTTCCATGCAAAATCTTGACCCGGTAGCGAAGTTCGTGCGGGAGAAAGGAATCGAATTTTTCCTCTGTTCGTTTGTGGAGATGGGAGGCATGCCCAAGGCCAAGCTCATCCCGGCGAAACATCTCGACGACATGGCCGGTGGGAGTGCCGGCTTTGCCGGCTTCGCGGTGGGCCACATGGGTCAGGGTCCTCACGATCCCGATATGAGTGCCATGCCGGATTTCGACAGCCTCATGCAGATTCCTTGGCGAAAGAATGTCGCCTGGGTGGCCTCCAATATCCATGTGGACGGCCGGGAATGGCCGTATTGCCCGCGAAGCATCTTGCAGAGACAGCTCAAGAAAGCTCGCGAAACCGGACACATCCTGAAAACGGGCGTGGAGGCGGAATTCTTTCTGCTCCAGAAATCTTCCAACGGAAATTATACGACTTACGATCCGTTGGATGTACTGAACAAACCTTGCTATGACCTGGGGGCTCTGAATCGAAACCTCGACATCATGACGACCTTAATCAAGTATATGGACGAACTGGGCTGGGACCCTTACGCCAACGATCACGAAGACGCGAATTGCCAGTTTGAAATCAACTGGACCTATTCCACCTCGCTTGCGACTTCCGACCGTCACACTTTTTTCCGCTGGATGGTCAAGACCTGCGCGGAGGAAAAAGGACTTCTGGCCACCTTCATGCCGAAACCCTTTGCCCATCTGACGGGGAATGGCGCGCATTTCCACATGAGTCTGTGGGACACGAAAAAGGGTGCGAACATTTTTCTGGATGAATCCGATGAAAACGGGCTATCGAAGCCCGCCTATCATTTTATTGGCGGCTTGAAAAAACACGCCCGGGCCTTGGCGGCTGTGACCTCGCCGACGGTAAATTCCTACAAGCGATTGATTCGCGGCGCCCCACGCTCCGGGGCCACCTGGGCACCCGTGTTTGTCTCTTACGGTGGTTCGAACCGCACCCAAATGATTCGCATTCCCGGTCCCGGAAGAGTCGAGAACCGGACCGTGGATGGCGCGGCCAATCCGTATCTGGCTGCGGCGGTGCTGCTCGCCGCGGGCCTCGATGGGATGGTGAATCAAATCCCGGCGGGGAAACGGAATGACCGCAATCTCTATGAGATTTCAGCCGAGGAGCTGAAAGCCGAGGGCATGGCATTGCTGCCGGCCAACCTGAATGAGGCGCTGGACGCCTTGGAGAAGGACCCGGTAATCCTGGAAGCCTTGGGGAATCCTTATGCTGAATACTACCTGAAAGTAAAACGAGAGGAATGGAAGGAATACCACGACTCCATCTCGGATTGGGAGCAAAAGGCGTACCTCAGCCAATATTGATTCGTTTCCCGGCACGCTGGACGTCGCCTGAATACGAAAGGGTCCTTCCCGAACTGAAACAGACGGTGGGCTCGTGTTCAGTGGCTCAACCCCGCTTCTCCTCAATCGGCTGGAATCTTCCAATCAGGGGAAGGTGTGTGAGCCGCTTCCATCATGCCCGCCATCTTCTGCACGACGTCAGAATGTTTGTCGGCGATATTGTGCCGTTCGCCGAGATCGCCGGACAAATCATAAAGGTTGATCGGAGCATTCCAGAGCGGCCGAACCGCCTTCCAATTGCCCCAGCGAACGGCCCGGCGGCCCCCCAGCTCATAGAATTCCCAGTATAGATAATCGTGCTGTTTCTGCCGGCTTCCCTGCCCCTTCAAGGCCGGCAGAAAGCTGATGCTGTCCAGCCCGGCGGGTGTTTCCACTTCGGCAAGGTCACAGGCCGTGGCCATCAGGTCTCCAAAGTAACCGATGTGATCGCTGGTCGAACCGGGCTCGATGGTTCCGGGCCACCACGCAATGGTCGGCACCCGGATGCCGCCTTCATATAGATCGCGCTTCATACCGCGCAAAGGGCCCGAGGGATCGAAGCGCTGCGTATTGTGTCGGGATTCATCGTGGGGACCATTGTCCGAGCTGAAAATCACCAGTGTGTTGTCCGCAATGTTCAGTTCCTGCAGGAGGTCCAGAATCCGTCCGACATCGCGATCCATGCGGGTAATCATCGCCGCCTGTCCCTTGTCGGGATTGGGCCAGTCTTGGTTCGCATAAAGACCATAGTCGGGCACTTCAGCCCCGTCACCAAAAGTTTGGATGCTTCGTTGTTCGCATGCGGGATGGTCAGCGCCAAATAGAGGAAAAAGGGGCGATCCTTGTGGCCGCGGATCCACTGCAAGGACTCCTCGGCAATCAGGTCGTGCGAGTAATCGACCCGTTTCGTTGCGGCTCCGCCCTGGAATCTACCATACGCCGGGGGGACCCGCTTCACCTTGTTACGCAAACGGACTTTCTCTTCGTTCCGCCAAAGGAACTCGGGATAATAGTTGTGGGCATGCACCTGATTCGCATAGCCGAAGAAATAGTCGAAGCCCTGTCGATTCGGCATACCGATTTCTGTTTCGGGACGCATATCGCCCAAACCCCACTTGCCGATTAACGCCGTGGCATAACCCGCCTTCTTCAGCACCTCGGCGACGGTCAAATCATCCTTTTTCAAAGCCTGTTTCGCGCCGATGCCGTTCCCGCGCACCGAGCCATGCCCCAGATGCTTGCCGGTCATCAGGACATAACGCGAGGGAGCACAAACGGTCGAGCCAGCATAAAATTGCGTGAAACGTCTCCCTTCGGCGGCCATGCGATCGAGCCGCGGCGTCTGAATGATCTGCTGGCCGTAACAACTCAGGTCACCGTATCCCAGATCATCGGCGAGAATAAAAATAAGATTAGGTTTGGGAACAACCGACGGTATCGTCAAAAGAAAGCCCGTCAGGCCGAGTAATAGAACGAGGATTACTTTTTTCATCATAAATCTCACCGATTCGAGGGCTTGGTCTTTCTTGTCGGCACCCCCATACGGTACCGCAATTCTGCAGGGCCCAGGGTGCCATAGCGACAACGGTTCAGCGTCCTGATCTTGAGGGAGATGTGAACCCAATGGGCAACCAAAGTTGAGTAGGGTAAGAAGAGTAGGATGCCTGAGTTATTGAATTGCATGGCGCGCCCGGCAGGAATCGAACCTGCGACCCTCTGCTTAGAAGGCAGATGCTCTATCCTCTGAGCTACGGGCGCATATGTGCATTCTAACTCCTAACTCCTTTAGCCTCAACAAATCCTATTTCCATGGCGCTTGAAAAATCGACCTCTTCGCCTCAAACTGTGCCAAAACTGTGCCAATAATCGTTCAGTTCGGCCTTGCTGTGCTCGAAATCCGTCGATGTTCGTTCGCCTGCCGGTCGAGCTTGGTTAATGCCTCTCGCATCATGTTCAGCTTCGCCTGGCTGTAGCGCTTGAACACCGCAGCGTCGCCTTGCCGCAGCATCTGCGTCACGAAATGATCCGCCACCCCACCGGCGCTGAGTCTGGTAGCAAAGGTATGGCGCAACTCGTATAGCGGGAAATGCGGCACGCCAGCACGCCGCAGTGTCGCGGCCCAAATATTCTTCAGTGATCTGATGTAGGGCCTGCTGGATTTTGCGCGTGGCGTCGGGAACAGATATTCGCTTGCTGGCGTCGCTTCGATCTGTGCTTGGAACGCCCTGTATGCCAAATCCGAAATCGGCATCTCACCTATCCCGTTTGCAGTCTTGGAGTCCGGGATATAAACCACCCGGTTTTCCATATCCACCTGCAATTTCCTCATGGGCATCAGTTCCTTGTAGGGACGGAGCCCCGTCTCAGTGAGAATGACGATCGCGTTACGCAGGTAATCGGGTGCAGAAAACTCAATCCGCTGCTGCTCGCTTGTCGTCATGTAGTGAGGCTTTCTGGTTGCGTTCCGTAATGGAACCGGGAATTCAACCGCACTACAGGGGTTCGTATCCAAACATTTCTTCTTCACCGCGACATTCAGAATCCGCTTCAAAATGCGAAATTCCTGGTGCACGGTGGCCGGCTTGAGCTTTCCCACAAGCCGGGTTCCGAACTTCGTGCGTACCCTCCTTCCTGAGCACAAGCGCCGAGCGATGTAATCCTCAATCGCGTCTGCGATAATTTCCTTTAAGGGACTTTCACCGAATGCCGGCCGCAGAAACTTGAGGGCATTGATATTTTCCGCGTGTGTCTTTTCCGAGCGGAATGGAGGCTTGGAACGTCTTTCCAGAAACCAATCAGCCCATTGGTTAAAGGTTAGTTTCTTGCCGGCCAGAATGGCTGGTAACCTTCCCTCGTCCCTGGCATCCAACCGGTCTCGCAGAAGGCGGTTTGCTTCTTGTTCATCTGCGGTTCCTGTCGATTCCCTCTGAAGCTTTCCTTCTCGATCCCGGTACCGCATCCACCAAAACGCGGAACCCTTGCGTTGGAAGATGCTCCCCCCTCGGATCTTCGGTCTTCCTCTTCTATTGTTCATCGATTCCTCCATTGACATGAAATTGTTGACGCCACTCGACCAGTTCCGACAATCGGAAGCGGATCGAGCGGCCCATCATGCGGTAATGGGGAATCTGCCTTCGCTCGACGTAAGCATACACCAGGGAGGGGCTGACACCCAAGAAACGGGCGGCGGCCTTCACCGTGATCGGGGTATCGGTCGCTTTTCCGTCAAGGCTCATCATTCCCTCCGTGCTCTCTATACAAAACCACAAGGGAGAACTCCACGCGGAGAATCCGTTGCGATTGTGTCGTTAGTCTCACTCGTCCTCGGCGTCACGATGCAGGGCTTCGGCGAGTTTCCGATCGAAGTTCTCAAGGGTCTTCCCCCGTATGATTCTTTCTTCATCCGTCATCGTGTTCCCTCCCGATCGGCTCGGTGAGCCAGCGGTTCCGTGGCGGGTCGTAGCCCTGGACGTGCAGCGCCTCTTCCACGAACCGCCGCCCTTCGCGCCGCGTCATGTGAATCACCATGCTGATGCCGTCCACCACACCCCGGCAAGTCACCTCCCAGGGAAGCTCCCCGCCGCCCTGCATGGCGCAACTGGCGATCCGTGACAAGGCCGACTCGGCGTTGTTGGCGTGTACGGTGGTGAGAGAGCCGCCGTGTCCGGTGTTGAGGGCCTGCAGCAGGTCAGCGGCTTCTCCGCCGCGCACCTCACCCACCACGATGTGATCCGGGCGGTGGCGCAAGGCATGGCGCACCAGGTCCCGGATCGTCACCGCTCCTTCCTGCAACCCACGAGCCTCGAAACGGACGCAATTCGACCGCTGGATGCGAAGCTCCAGCGTGTCCTCGATGGCGACGATGCGTTCGTCCTCCGGCAATAGTTCGATCAGGGCATTGAGCAAGGTGGTCTTGCCGGATCCCGTACCGCCGGAAACCAGAATGTTGCGCCGTGACTGCAACACGCGCTCGGCTTCGCATAGGACGTTTTCGGGGAGTGCGTCTTGCTCCACCAGATCCGCCGCCGAAAACGCCCGCTTGCCGAAGCGCCGGACAGTGATTGCAACCGTGGGACTTGCGGGCGGGACACAGATGGCCACCCGTGAGCCGTCCTCCAGGCGTGCATCGACAATCGGCGAGCTTGCCGGGTCGAGGCCCAAAGGCCGGGCGATGTGGATGGCCGCTCGCAAAAGCGCCGATTCATCCAGGTCCGGCACGGCATGAGAAGTCAAACGCCCAGCCCGCTCCACCCAGACATTGAACGGGCCGTTGATCATGATCTCGCTCACTTCGGGATCTTCCAGGGCGCTCTCCAAGCCCGGTAGAAACGGTTTCAGGTGTTCCAGCCCGCTCGCGGTGCTCATAATTGTCCCGCCTCTTTGGCTCTCCAATACGGGCGGTCTGCAGGTAGATAGTGGGGTTTCAGGTAGACCCGGCACGGCTCCAGCGACCGCGCCCCGTCATAGGGCAAACAGATCGCTTGACAGTTCCCCAGCAAGGCGAAGTCTCGCGGGTGAAACACGGCCTCCCGGCGCTCCTGGAATGACTTGGTAGCGCCGATGCTGCCTCCGCCTCCCCCGGCACGGCCCGAGAGCGGGGAGACTTCCGCCCGCCTGGAGGTCTCGCTGATGGTGTACGATTCCTTGATCTTCGCCACCTGTCCGCACAACTCCGATGCAATCCTGGCGGATGCGTCATCGCTCAGAGACAGGAAGATTCGGGTGCGGAGTGTCTGCAACAGCGAGCGCCACGCTTCCGAGCTTCCCAACACAGATCGCAGCGAGGAGATGGACTGCGTGGCGACAATCGGGATGCAGCGGCATTGCCGGGTGAGGGCAAAGGATTTCTCGTCGCCCGATGGATCGTCCTCACCCACCGAAGCGAAGGCTTGATATTCGTCGCAGATGAAGACGGCGGGCCGGAAGTAGACCCCCGGCGACTCCTTCATCCGGGCCGGTCGCATGAGAAGCGCCTGGAGCCAGGCGTTCTTGAGCATCACGCCGACGGCGCGGGCCAGCGCCGGGTTCGCACCGGCGGGCATGTTCAAGGCCAGTACCTTGCCCCCCTCGATCAGTTCATAGAGCGGAGGCAGGTGGCGCGGCCCCTCGATTCGTTCCTCTTCGACCGGCGGAATCGACGTGGGCTCTTGATAGTCTCCTTTCCCGCCATCCGGCTTCCGGGCTGTCCTGGCCTGGACTGAAATGGCTTGCGGGTCGTCGGGTTCTTCCGGTGGCCCCGGACAGAACACCTTGGCCACATCCGGCATATCGAACATGGACAGGAACACCGAAACGCCTTCGACAATCGAGGACTTGATTTTGTTGTCCAGCGTTTGCCAGTCATTAAGAAACCAGCGTTTGACCGCCTCCACCCGTTCTCTCACATCTTCGCCGCGTCCGGGCTCCCAAACCACCCGATAGGTGAGCTTGAGTTCGTCCAGTTTGTCGCGTAGCGGGAGGGTGAATTGGGCTTGTTTCTCCTTCGGGTCCGGCGCGTCTTTCCACACCCATTCCGCAAGTTTCATGAGTTCGGCTTGCAGCACGTTCCTCGCCACGAAAACGGTTCCTTGGTTCAACTCGTCGCTGAACTCTTCGGCCCGTTTGATCGTCGCCGCGAAAAGGTCCGGGTCGATGGCGCAACGGTAGACGTCCTGCAACGTCACCCACCGTTCGGGGAACACCCGGTGAAGCTCGATGATCCAGCGGACCAGATTGGTATAGGCTTGCTGCCAGAAAGGTTCCTTGCCCTTGCCGAACAGTTGGTTGAGCAAGCTCGAAACGGTGTAGGCCAGCGAGTAGGAATCGAGCCACCAGGCGGAGAGTGGGTTCCACTGCCAGCGGCCCTTCATCCCCAGCTCGATGTAGTCGTTTCCCCGGCCGGCATCGGCCAGGATTCGCCGGATGTCATGGCAGAAATCTCCCTTGACCTCGAGCACCAGCGCCGCCGCCCGCATCTGTGGATTCTGCGCTTGCCAGGAGAGAAGTTGCCGGGCGAACGGGTGCATGCAAGCCGAAGTTTTGCCGGACCCGATGGCCCCGAAGACCGCCACTCCGGTGTACAGCCCCCGCTCGGGAATGGTGAGCCAGGAGGGATTGAAAATCTCCCGTGCTTCGACCGGGTGATGCACCTCGCCGATCACGATGGCCGGGGCCTCTTGTTTCGGATCGAGCGGCCACGGAGGAAGCGTGGCGAAGGGGGCGAAATCCCTTCGCCGTCCCCCGAACCAAACCTTCCAAACCGACAGGAGAATGAGCCCCGCGAGCATGACGGTGACGAAGGGGGCAACGTAGTACCAGAGCATCACCCAGCCGTAGAAGTCGGGGGTGTGGTAGTCCATGAGATCGAGCAGCGGATTCTCTCCCAGCCTGGGGAAGGGACGCTGGACAAAGCTCCAGACGGCGTACCCCAGCCCGCCGAAAAACAGGAGGATATGAGGAATGAATCGACGCCCTTTCATGGGTCTGCCTCCGTTTCGTCAGCGCCCCTGTTGGGGGCTGTTCCTAGCCTTCCCGCAGGGATCAATAAGGACGATAGCGACCCCATGGGGACCAGGAGCGGCGTGCCGCACAGCGCCGCTATCGGGGTCACATGCCCCCCCGCTTTTTGGGGGGGTCGCTATCGTCCTCCCCCTTTTGCCTGGTTCGGCACGGGTGAGGCCGATGGGTAGCGGGTAACCAAAACGGAATGAGAGAGATAGGAGAATGTAGTTTTGCCGCATCTCTTGGCCGAATCGTGCCGTACCCCCCCCTTTGTCCCTGCGGCATTTAACATGCGGTCATTTGCGGCATGAAAGAACCCCTCCATTACAGGTCTTCTCCGGGTGCGGCGAAACGCTCCGCAAACCACGTCGAGTAGTCGTCGATCGAGACCCCTTCCGTAACCTTCGCTTCGGGCAGACTTTGCAGCGCCGCCAATCGTTTCAGGGCTCCACCGAATCCCCCATACCGTCCCAGTACGTCTTCGTTATCGTGATCCATCGCATCGCCAATCAGCTTGATTTCCTGCTTCACCGTCAGTCCTTCGGGAGACTTCCCTGGTTCCGCCGCCGCCCAAGCCCGCAGCACCCGTTCGGCCCGTTCGACCGTCTTGTTTTGGGCTCCAATTCCAATCACCCGGACCTGTCGCCCTTTCTTGCGCAGCGCATCCCAAAGCCGTCCATGCGCGGCCCCCCAGGAGTGCAGTTCACGATCCGTCTGGTGGCCCGGATCGACGTAGGCGAAGGTGACGGTTTCACTGTCTTCGGCAAGGGGGAGTTTGAGCGCAAAGTAGCGTTTTTGGGTTCCTACGGCCCCGTAATAAATCCGGCGCGGAATGAGTCGCCGGGACAGGCCAAGCCCTTCAAAAAACTCGACCTTCTCCGGCTCGGCGGGGAGCCAGTTCATGCCCGGATGTTCCAGAACGAAATCCAGCGAGAGCAACCGGCGCATCACAACCGGCGGACGGGCTTTCCGCCGGTGGCGGATGTTCTCGACTCCCAGCGCCCGGTAGATTGGCTTGCTCGAAATCCGGCACAGTCTGGCCCCCCCCATTGAAGATGAGGGAGTCTCCCTCGACGGCCTGCCGCCGCTCCACCAATGCCTTGACGAATCGGTGAGCCCGCTTGCTCTCTGTATCGAAGTAGTAACAGAACTGCGGGCGCGTGAAGACGCCGCTGTGCAGACACACCAGCGCGATCCACTCCGCCTCGCGGCCCGTCCAGCCGAGCGGTTCCAGTTTTCGCTCCCTTCCGCGCAAGTGCTCGATCATCGAGGGTCCGTGACGATGGCCCGGTCGCTCTGCAGATAGGAAATGACCAAGCCCATCGGGTTGAACACGATCAGGTCCGGGGGGACCTCCTCGAGGAACCGGAACTGCAAGGACACCGACCAGCGCTCTCTGGCAATCTCCTTTTGCCCGACCAGCCGCACCAGATCGAAGTCGGCGGTTGCGCCATGCGGCTCCTGGGGATTGGCCTGAATCCGCAAAACCACGCGCTCCACTTGAAGCTCGTCTCGGGCGGCCCCCGCCGCCAGGAGCGCGACGTTCCGGCTCTCGGCCCGGAAAGAGGCGTTGGCAAGCTCCGTGCTCAGGAAGCGCAGACTGCGGGACCAGTGCTCTTGCACCGTAGCCCGCCGCCGAGAATAGAAGTCGTGAATGAAACGATTCAGAAAGTATTTGGTGGTGGGGTCCAGCGGATCGGCCCGGGCCTCCATGGCCTCGTAAGCGACGGCCTCGGCACGGCCTATTTCATCCACCCGCACGACGATGGGACGGGGCGGCTCGACGGACACGATCCGAAACACGACGATGACGAGCAAAAGAGCCACCAGGCCCAGCCCGACAGAGACCACCCGCAAGTGACGGTTGGAGTGGATGGCCTCGCCCCATATCTCGGCGTATTCCTGCCCGGCGTCTTCGCTACCGTTTTTCTTCGTATCGTTCATTTTTTCAGTGTCCTCGCTGCAGGCGCCACCACCGCCGCCTTGCCCCCGGTCGCCGCCATCATGCCCGCCGACATGAGCCCGCTGCCGGCCGATCCGGTGCCGGTGACGAGCATCGTGGCCAGCTCCCCGACTTTGAGACTCGACAAGAGCCCGGCCACGAACAGGGGCAGGACCGCCAGCAACCACAAGCCCAGATCGGTAAGGCTCTGCCAGTTGAGACTCGTATGGGCAAGAGTGGTGACGTATCCCAGGCCGATGCCGGCGAACACGCGCATCACCACCCCGGCAATCGCGCCGTACAGCGCATAGGTGATGAGCCCGCGGAACCAGCCCCAGAACAGGAACGCCAGGGGATCGAAGACCAGAAACGGAATGAAGAGCGGTCCCAATAAGATAAGGATCGCCATGGCGATGTGTGCCCAGATCACCTGCGCGTAGGTGATGCAAAAGAGAAGCATGAGGCAGAGCACGACGAAGAGCATGATGATGGCTCCGGCAATGAGCGTCAGTGCGCCGTGCGCGCCGGTCGTAACCAGGTCCCAAACGCTTCCTTGGGAATAAGCTGTCTGCAGGTTCGTACCGAGCACGTTCACAAGGTTTCCGAGTTCGGTCTGCATCGCATACGCGGTATCCGCAATGAAGAAATTCTGCAACCAGGTGCCCCCCGCGGCGATCATCCCCGGGAAGGTCCAGGCCAACCCCGGCAAGTGGGTGCTGTAGAACTGCAGCATGACCCACGGCACCCATAACCCGATGACGACCCGCACCAGCTCCCACGGCTGGAGGTTCCCGCTGAACGCGATTTTAAGGCCGGTGAGCACGACCACGATCACCGCCAGACCGGTCCACAGCGCGTTCCCGCTATCGAGCAGAGGCTGGGCCGCCGGCCCGATAATTCCATCGAGAACCGTGTCGAGGAACGACTTGAAATCCCGTAGCTGCTCCGGGGGGATCTGGGTCGGAACACTCGGATCAATCTGGATCTGCATGGCCGGTCACCATTACTGCCCGTTCCCGCCATAGAATGGATGCACCTGCAAGAGCAGCCCTTCCCGCATCGAGTCCCGCCGTGCCGCGAGCCCGGATTGCTGCGCGGCGAAATTGACTTGCGCCCGCTGTTGCGCCGCCACCCATTCCGCCAGCCGCTCCCGGCGCTCGATCTCCCGTTCGTAATCCTCGGCGGCCTCCTGCGCCGCCCGAAAAGCCATCAGTTGCGCCATGGCAGCGGTCAGGTTCCCTGCCGTCACCTGCCCGGCCACTTGCGACTGCTGCAAGGCGGTGTGGGAGGTATTGGTGTTGTTTCGCAGCGTCTGGTAGGAGTCGGCGGCCTCCCGCGCCGACGCGATAAGCTCCGCCGCCGCATCGGACAGGGCGTGATCGAGGACCAGCCGCTTGTCACCCGCCTCCCGCGCCGCCCGGTAGCGGGTGGCCGCCTCCGTCCCCACCTCGGGCCGGTAGTTTCCGAACAACGCAATGATGTCGCTCTCCGTCACCGTGTCGGCGGCGGTGAGGCGTCCCCGCCACGATTCCGTGAAGGACTTGCCGGTCTCGCCCATGGCCTCCACCGATGACGCAAGCTCCGCCGCGATCCCGGTGAAATCGTCTTTCCACGACAGCCCGGTCCCGAGCAGTTGCGCGGGCCGTGATGCCAGGTCGGTGAACGGTTGGGCGAGCTCGCCGACCGTCCCGAGCGCCTGATCCTTCAAGTGCGAAAACTGGCTCGTGAGTTCGGTCAATTGCCGGTCCATGGTGATCTTCGAGGTCGTCTGCTTGTAGATCTGGATGCCCTGATTGACGATCATCTTGGCCCGCTGGATGCCCGCCAGAATCGAGCCGAAAATGGCGTAGGCGGGAGTGGTCGTGAGCACGATCATGAGCGGGATGACAACCACGCCGGTCATAATTCGGTATTTCATTTCAGTCTCCTTTTGTGGGCCGGGGCACCAGCACGTCGGAAGTGAACCAGACGCGCAGCCGATGCCCGGCGCGAATCGTGAGGGTGGGTAAACGGTTCAGGAAACGGTCCAGGATGCGCTCGGCGGCCTGCCCGAGCCCCTGCCCGGCCCCGGCCTGGAAGCTCTGCCGGCCGCCGTCATAAGGATTGGACCCGCGCAAGGTCAAGCCGCTCAGGATGCCGACCGCCCCGACAGCGGTAAACAGGGAGAGGTAGTGCCGGTTCACTCGATCTTTCAAGGCGCCCTCGCCCACTTGATTGAGGCCGTGAAATTCCAGCGAAACCCAGCGCCCGTCCGGATACAGCAAACGATGGAAGCTCACGGCGAGCCGCGACTGGTCCCGGCTCGAAACGGCCTGAGTGGTGCCAATGACTCTCGCCCCACGCGGTACTAAAATCCGTTGTCGATCCGCCGAGTAAAACGGTACCGAAACCACAGCCAGCACCGGGCCGGGAAAGTCACCGGAGAGTTGCGTCACCAGCGCCGCCTCCAGAAACGAGCCTTCATGGATCCGCTCCCAACCGGGAGGATCTTCCGGCCCTCCGACGCGGGCCGGGGAACTGTAATCCCGCACCGGCGCGGGCGCTGCCGGTGATGGGGGGACTGTGGCGGTGGCGGGTGGCGTCCCTTTGAGTGCTTGCAGCAACGCCAGGTCCGCCTGGGCCTCAGCCGCCGCTTCGTCTTCAAGTCCCGATGTCGCCGCCCCAAACGTGTCAAGCGCCTGTTGGAGCGCTGCCGCTTCTGGATCGGTGGCCGGAACGGTTGGGTTTTCGCCAGCGGCCCGGCCATCCGCTTGCCGGTAGGTCTGCGCCACCGGCGGACTGCGAAGCGAACGGCTCCGCCGCTCGATCGCCTCCAGGCGCAAGCGTTCGCGGAGTTTCCATTCTTCCCCGGTGTGCGGTTTCCCGGTGTCCTCGCTCACCTCGGCCCTCGCCATCGCGTCCATGGCGTTCACCCTTCCGGCTCCGATTCCACCCGCCACCGCCGCCTCCTGTTGCCGTTGCTGCTGCAACGTCCGCTCCGCCGCAAGGCGGCGCGACTCCGCCTTTAGAGCTTCTTCCTCGACCCGCGCCGCCATCCGGTCTTGAAAACTCCGCGCTGCTTGCTGTTCCGGTTCCGTTCCCGGTGCAAGCTCCGCATCCGCCCCCCCGCCGAGGTAGATCCACCCGGTCAGAAACCCGAGCACCAGCAGGGCCAGGATGCCGACGCCCCATTGGGTGACCACGCCGCCCGGCAACGATCCCGCCGGTTTGGCGTAGAGCCGCCTCCAGCCGCTCATGGCCCTATCTCCGGGGCGGTGAAGCGCCACCGGACTTTCTGTTTGCCGATCTGCAACCAGCCGTCGCCCAAAACGTGCCGGGCGATATACAGCCCGTCCTCCTCGAGGTCGTAGGCCACCAGCGCCGGTTTCCCGTCCTTGACCTCAAAGAGCGCCGGAGACTCCTGGGCGCGAGAGCGGAGATAGGTAAAGCGCCCGTCATGCCACATCCCCTCGACCAGGAACGGCCACTTGCGCGCCTTATCCTCCAAGCGGTAGGGGAACTGGAGGCGCGTGGGATACTCCGCCCGGAACGCCTCGGTTTCATCCGCCGCAAGCGCGGTCACGTCGGCGATCCGGGTATCGGCGTCAACCTGCGCGGCCTGGGCCGTCTGCATGGCGGACTCCGCCATTTGCCGATAGGCCGCGACCTGGCTCCGGGCGACAAAGGCGGGCTCATGGGCGGTCGGCGAGATGCGCGAACCATCCGTCCCCTGCGACTCGATGCGAACCACCAGGTGGGGTTCGGCCTTGTGTTCCGTGACGAGAAACGAGTAGATCCGCCCGGACGCGCACACCAGCGCCACGTTGGTGGTGACCCCCTCGGCGATCGGCTTGAGGAAAGCCAGATTGGCGGCCCCGGTCAGGTGCCAGTACTCGCTGTCTCCCACGACAAAATCCAGGACGGTTTCCGTAGCGGGAAGCACGATGACGGTGGTGTGCCGGGTCTTGGCGCGAATCGAAACGATCTGGTCCTCGGCTTCGACAACCCGCAACACCGGCCCGCCGTCCTGAGCGATCAGCGGCAACGTGACCAGTAGCCCCGCCGCCGCGAGGGGAATGAGTTTCAACATGAGTTACCTCCGTTTCGCCAAGTGTTCAATGGCCTGTTCCAGGCCGTGTTTCTCGACCGCCGCCGCCCGGATCCCGGCATCGAGCGGCGACGAGGTGTACAGCCAATAGCTGGCCGGATCGACTTCGAGCCGCAGGATGCCCATCGCGTCGGTGCGGCGCAGATAAAGCTCCCGTTTGGGGATCAACCCCCGGATGGTGTTCACCTCCGACGAGTTGAGCCGGAACGTCTCGGCGGCTTTCTCGGGCAGATCGGGGTTGGCGAGAAAGAGCTTGGTTGGCATGGATTCCAGCAGCGCCTCCGCCCCGGCAGTGCCGGTGACGTCCACGGCGCTCTGTGTGGCGACGATCAAGGCCGCGTTCTTTTTCCGCCAGGTCTTCGCCGCTTCCGCCAAGTAGCTGAGGACGGCCGGATCCTGCAGGTAGCGCCACGCTTCATCGACCACCATGAGCTTGACGCGGGCGACCTCATGGGGGTTTTCCAAGGCCAGCCGCATCCGCTCCAGGAGGTAGAACAGCGCCGCTTCGCACAAGTCATCGTGCTCCGCCGCCCCCGCCATGTCGATCACCTGCCAGTCTTGAAGGTTGAGGTCGTCGCCATCCGCCGCATTGTCGAAGTACCGGCCCCAGGCTCCTTCGCCGTGCCAGCGGTCCAACGCGGGCCACATCTTTGCGGGCAGGGAACGGACCAGCACCCCCAGCGTCCGGCGCTCGGGCGCGAACGCATATAAATCCTCGACGCGGGCGCGGACCTCGCTGGGGTCTTCGCCACTGAGGTTCCACCCGCCGATCCGCAAGAGACGCGAGACCCACCCGGTGAGGAACTGGAAGGTGCGCTCACCCGCAGGGAGCGAGAACGGGCGCAACCGAAACCCCTCCGCGCCTCCGCCTTGGGGTGACAACTCCAGATAACCCCCTCCCAGAAAGCGCGTCAGCCAGCGATAGGAACCGCCCAGGTCGAGAATGAGAACGCGCGGATCGTATTGAAGGGCCTGAACCAGCAGAAAGTTCAACGCGAAGCTCTTACCCGCGCCGGTCGCGCCGAGCACCAGCGTGTGTCCCACGTCGCCCTGGAACAGATCGTAGTGGTAGGGCGTGCGCCATCGGGTTTCCAGCACGGCCAGCGCCGCCTTCCGCAAGTGACCGCTTCGGGGTGTCCCAATTGGAGGCCCGAAGATCGGGGCCATGCAAGCCACCGCGCCCGCCGACACGAACACGGATCGAACCTGCCGCCGTCGCGGTTGCGCGGGCATCCGCGAGAACCAGGCCGGAAGCTGCCCGTAACCTTCCCGAATCACCTTGGCGTCGTGACTGGCGAAGATGCGCCGAATATCCCCGTCCAGGCTCTCGGTCTCCGATAACGGGCCGTGGACCGCCACCGTCAGCGCAAGGTCCCCGTAAGCGATCCCGTCCGTCTCCAATTCGACCAGCGCATCCCCCAGGCGGTCGGATTCGGCGGCGGCCGCCGTGTCCACCATGGCCGCCGATGTTCCTTCCGTTTCCTGAACGTGCGCCGCCAGCGAGTAGCGTTTCGCGAAGTAATGCCGTTGCGCCCCCCGGATCTTGCGCCGGGCGGCATCGAGGCGCTGCGGTCGCCATTCGAGCGTCACCGTCATCGTGGCGTCGAGGCGGTAAAGGTCCTGTAGGAGATTCGCCCTGGCTGCGCTGGGAGGCGAGAGCAGCGAGTAGAGAATGACCGGCTCACCATCGAGCCGCAGGTGACGCCGCTCGGCCTCCAATTCGCTGACGGCCAGCCGCCAATTCATGCCGCTGCCCGTCGCCCCGTTCCAGAAGGTTCCGGGGCGGTTGGTGAGTTCGTTCAAGACCAGAGACGCCTCCCGCGCTTCCAGCAACCGCAACGGCGTGAGGTCATCGACCAGCGCCCGGCTGGCCTCGACCAGCTGCCGGAAGCTCGCCGCCGCTGCCTCGATGGAGGAGTGGAGGTAAACGGATTCATGCTGATTTCGCCGCCGCGCCATCCAGTTCTTTGCATAGGCCATCCACCACGGCCCGCCCGTTCTCGCGGTGGTGACGGCAGATAGGTGCGGATCGTGAGCCCACGCAACGTAGGCGCTCACTTCCTGCACTCGTTCTTCCAGGAACGCCCGGCGCTTTCGCCGCCCGAGCGCGGCCACGTCCGATGCCGCTCCATCGGACTCGTCCGCAAAATGGATCGGACGGCGCAACAGATAGAAGTAGAGCCGGGTCCGGGAATCGAGGCCGCTCAACATCCGCTGCCAGCGGTCGACCACCCGATCCAGTTGTTCGGGAGTCTGGCCGTCAAGTACACTCGGCGAAAGCTGCCCGATCGTCATCAGTTCGCCGCTTCGCGTCAGACAGGAGCGCCCATCTTCGAGCCAGCCCCACCAGGGTAGTTCCTCGGCCAGCGAGCCCGCCGCTTCGTAGTCCAGTAGTTCGTTGTCCACATTCATGAGCTATCTCCGAATCAGGAGCGTCCACGGCGCTGCCGCCCACTTACCGGGATCGTAGCGGACGCGAAACTTTGCCGATGCCCGCAAGATTTCAAGCATGTCGGGGTCTTGCTTCCAGGCCCGGAATCCCGCGCCGTAGAGCACTCCGAAGATCACCCCCCCGGTCACAATGGAGTTGATCGCGTTCCACATGGCAAGGCCCAACGTGGCGCTCAACAGAAACCAGCGCCGCTCCACGCCCAGGATCGTGAGCGGTTTGCTCAATGCCGGGTAGCCGCGCCATGTCTTGCCGCCCTCCATCAGAAGAGCCAAGCCAGAAAGTTGGCCGCGCCCATGGCCATGCCCAGGCCAAAGACGATCCCGGCCAGGGCCTTCTTCGATCCGCCTTCACCGAAGGCGAACATGAGCCCGCCGACCACGATGGCGACCAGGCTCAGTCCCCGTGCAATGGGTCCGGTGAACGCCTGTTGGAGAACATCCACGGCTTGCAGCCAGGGGCTCGTTCCCTGCGCCATGAGATCCCCCGCCGATAGTGCAAGGACGCTCACCAGGAGAGCGCCCCGCGCCCGGATGATTGAGTTCTTGGTGTTCATGTTTCCCTCCGTGTCTGTTGGGTTGTTGTCAGGCTCCGGGAAACCGCCCCCGGTCCTCTTGTTCCAGTTTCTCGGCCAGCTCGGTTTGCCCGCCCTCGCCCCGCCGGATGGACCGCTCCATCAGATCGACCTTGCGGCCCATGTCGGCCAGACCCAAGACGCGAGCGCCGGAGTAGATCACGACCATAAGCGTCACCACGGCCCGCCCGCCGTACCACGCCACGGGCATCCAGTGGTCGGTTGCGATGATTCCCAAGTACGGCTTGAGATAAGCGAAGCTCTTGCCGGCGAGCATCGAGGCCACTGCCAGGATGATGGCTGTCAGTCCGATACTGATTTTCCACGGTTGCATGGCTTCTCCTTCAGAGTTCGATGGAGCCCTTGTCTCGACCTCTTCCGCTTCCGCCTCCGCCGCTGTGGTCCTGGCCGAGCGCCCGCGCCACTCGCGCCACCGCCCGTCCGTTGCTTCCATGCACGGCGAATCCAGCGGCAGCTTTCGCGCCGATACTTTTCACGCTGTAGTGCTCTGTCGCAATCTCGACATTCACGCGCCCGGTGCGTCCCTCAACGTCGTGGTACTCGAGTTGCGCGTCCGGGTACTCCACCCGTCCATCCTTGACGGGGAGCCCCAGCGCCTCCGCCGCCTCGAACCGTGCGGCGTCCGCCGCTTCCTTCCCGCCCCGCGCTCGCGCGGTTTCCGTGGCGCGGGCGATCTCGCGTTTGAGTTCGGCATCAATACGGACCCGCTTGAGGACGGCTCCTTGTTCGAGTAGCCGCACCTGTTCCATCCTTGCGGCGCGGAATACGGCCACGTCATGTTGAAGCTCACCGTGTTTCACGAACCCACTCCACGCCTTCTGCTCTTTGTCGAGTCCTTGTTCGTGCGCCACCCTCTCGGCCCGTTCCACTCCGCGCGCGGTGAGCGTGAGCACCTTGTAGGGGCCGCCTTGCGGCCCACGGGCGGTGTGCTCCCGGACGTGCCCGGCGCGAACCATGCGATCCACGGCCCGACGCGCCGCGTAGGGTTGTCCATCGAAATGAGCTTCGGCCAGGTCGCGGTAGGCGACACTGCGATACATCCCCACGTCGGCTACCGCCCGATTCACGCGGCCCTCGAAAGTCTGGCGCTCCGTGCGCGGATCGTATTCGCGCCGGTGCCCGCTGCGCTGTCTCTGCTCCCGCTCTTTCGCGTAGTCGCGCCTGGGGTGAGCAACGGGACGGGTCCGGGGATCGGTGGCTAAGTCTCGCGGATCGAACACGGCCCCTCCTTACCGGCTCGGCCCCACGTCGCGTTGCTGCTGTTGCGCGGGCTGTTCCATCGGTTGTTTGGGGGTGTGGCTGATTTGCGGCCCGCGAGCGTGGGAGTATTTCCGGGTCATTTCCGCGGCCCACTCTTTGGCGGGAGCGTCCCGGTTGCGCTCCATCGCCCGGTCGATGAGGTAATCGCTCATCCGTTGTGCGTCCCGCGCCGCCCGGTGGATCTCGTAGGGGTCTTTTTCCAGGACTGCAACCCAGTTCTCGACATAGGCCGCGCCCCGCTGCGGGTCATGCCCCACGCCCACGCGCTCCCCCGTCATCATGGCGCTTATCTCGGCCCGCAATTCCTCGCGGGCATACTCAGCCGATCCAAACCCCTTCTCCATCCCTTCTTTGAGCGTGTCCCGGTTCATGCGGTCCGGGTGGCCGGTCGAGTGCCCGCATTCATGCAGCGCCGTCTGGTAGTAGCCGTTTCGGGTCGGGAACTGTCCCGGCTCCGGGAGCACCACCTTATCCTCGGCCATGCGGTAGTAGGCGCGATCACCGGGGACGTGCTGCACCGTTGGCCCGCTCGCCTCGATCACCCGCTCCGCTTCGTCGTGTGTTTTCCATTCGGGCCGCGCTTGCGCCTGTCGAGGCTTCAACTCCAATCCATCGGCCTGTTCGACGTTGAACACCGTGTACTGTTTGCAAACGGGAATCCTCCGCCGCTCTTCGGTGAAGATCGTTTTTCCGTCCTTGTCCTTCACCGTCTTTCCCTGTTCGTCCTTCTCGGCCTTCCGGTCCACGCGCTTGTAGATCAAGACCTGCGTTCCTTTCTCGCCTTTGCGGATCTGCCCGCCCGCCGCTTTGATCTGGTTGTAGGTGCCCCAACGGTTGTCGCCCCGGCCATCCCGGATGCCCCGGCTCATCAGGTAGAGGCTGTTGCCGCCGGTGTACTTCTGGCCGGTCGAGAAGTTTTCCGGGGTGATCTGCTCCCCCGGCTTCCACGGCTTCTGCCAAGGCGCAACCCCCGCCTTGATCTGCTCGATGACCTCGCCGCTGACTTTTTTTGCGTACTCTTCGCTACGCTGCCAGAACATCTTCTTTCCCATCCGCCGCCTCCGTTTCACTCCGCTCTTGAAGCTCCGTCCGGTCTTCGATCCTCGAACCGAATCCCTCCATCGGCTTCACCCCTTTCGCCAGGGTGCGCCGCCACGCTGGCCGGGGTTAGTCATGGGGGTCGAACCTGGCGGCATCGATCTCTTCATCGGTGCCCACGTCCTCGACCATCAAACCGATCTGTTCGGCGAGTTGGTGGGGCAACTCGACCGGAAGCCCACGCTTCAACGCCTCGTGGAAATCCTTCTCCGTTCTGACCGATAGGATGGTTTCGCCGTTCTCTTTTCTTTCGTGAATCATCTTTTCTCCCTCTCCGGGTCGATCTTCTTCACGGCTCCCCGCGCCAGCAGGGCAGGCCGTTAGTTGATCCATACCGCATAGTATCGTGGTATATCTACCGTTATGCAAGCCTTATTTCGCTTTATATTCGTTTATTGCAATTTGTGGTATCATTACCATGTGAAGGTTCGAGAGCAGCTTCTCAGTCTGATTGCTGGCAGGAACGTTTCCGACCGCCAACTCTCCCTGCTGGCGACCGGCAGCACCGACACCATCCGCAACATTCGCCGCGGCTCGAGTCCCCGGACGGACACCCTGGAGGCCCTTTGCGCTGTCCTGGGCGTCGAGATCCACGTCGGCCCGCCTCGCGATGCTGCCGGACGGGAAGAAGACCCACCACCCCCAATTCCCGATCCCCAGCCACCAGAAGCGCCGGTGCCTCCTGAGATCCGGGAAGTGCTCGGTCTGGCCGAGGGAGCGACTCTCCGGGACGCCGTGCAGGCGATCGAGCAGCGGCTTTCGGGGGAGGCTTGGCGCGACGAGATCGTCCGCGCCCTGAAGTCCGAGACTCGGGCGCTGCGCAACGAAATCAGGGCGCAGTACGCGGGACCCCGGGTTGCCGACGATCTCACGGACGACGAAGCGCTGTCCGCTCCGGGGATCTCACCCGAGATCCGTGCACTTCCCGGCACTCGGCCGGTAGCCGTCCACCGGCTGCAGGCGGCAGCGGGTGGCGGGGCTCTGGAGTTGGACGAGACGGTGAAGAGCTACGCCTACTTCCGTCACGAGTGGCTGTCCCGGCAGGGACTCGTCGCGGACCGTTGCAGCATCATCGGCGTGATGGGCGAATCGATGGAGCCGACCCTGCCGGAGGGTTGCGTCGTCCTGCTGGACCGCAACTGGCGGCGGCGGGAAGGGTCGCTTTGACAACGTAAAAAGAGCCCACCTTGATCGAGTAAAAGGGACCCA
Organism: Terriglobia bacterium; assembly: GCA_965222885.1. Classification (GTDB taxonomy): domain Bacteria; phylum Acidobacteriota; class Terriglobia; order UBA7540; family JAPUME01. The sequence continues at coordinate 1,624,099 of OZ244973.1, read as the reverse complement.
CCCCCAGGTTAATGGCCCGTAAGTAATACCGCCGGCGGGGCTGTGGAAAGAGTGGGAGCCGGAGGCTTCCAAGCCGCTGTGGGAACCCGCGGGGTTTGTAGCGGGTTTCCACAGCGGCGGCACTTTCCACAGCCCATCGCGCCCGCGTTTTTCACGCGGACTTTCTGGCGACGCGGGGTTTCTTCTTCCGTTTGCTGGCGGCGCCCAGACTTTCAGTGAAGCGGATGCTTTCCCAATCGAACTGGTGAATCGAGCAGTGATGGGTCAGCCGGTCCAGTAGGGCGGCCGTGAGGGCGGCGGCACCAAACACACTGGTCCACTGCGCAAACGGCAGGTTCGAAGTGACGATCACCGAACCTTTCTCGTAACGATCCGAGAAGACCTGAAACAACAGTTGCGCCCCCTCGGCCGAGAACGGGATATAGCCCACCTCGTCGATGATGAGCAGCTCGAGGCGGGATAGCTTGGCCAGGTATCGCTTCAACTGCCGTTCCTCACGGGACTCGATCAGTGTATTGACCAATCCGGCGGCTGTGGTGAACCCGACCCGGTAGCCCCGCCGGCAGGCTTCCACTCCCAGCACTGTCGCGGCATGGGTCTTGCCGGTGCCGTGCTTGCCCAACAGCACGACGTTCTCGCGCCGGGTGATGTAGCTGCACTCGGCATAGTCGCGAACCTCGACCGCATCTAGTGCCGGCCACTTCTTCAGATCGGTCGTCTCCAGGGTCTTCAGCAGCGGGAACCGGGCCGCGCGCAGCCGGCGCTGCACCTGATTGGCTTGACGCTGTTCCAGCTCGCGGCTGGCCAAAGCCACAAGAAAGCCGATGTAGTCCTCACCAGCTTCTTTGGCCTGCCGGGCGTGTTCCCTCCATTCCCGTACCATGGCCGGGAGCCGGAGTTGCCGCAACGCATCGTCGAGTACGATCTCCTGGCCCGGCGTCATCGCACACCTCCGGCCAACAGGCGGTCGTATTGATCCAGATCGGAGGTTGCGATCGTCAGGTCCGTGATGCCGGGCATCAACCCGGGCTCCAGGGGCGCATGGGCCCGCCCGGGACGGTCGGCACGAATCAGAATGTGCCGGACCGCATCGGATTCGTAGCTGTGCGCCTCCAGGGCGTCTTGAACCGCCGAGGACACCCGATCCAGTGCCCACTGTTGGTGGAGTTGCAGGATGCCGATGAACTCCCGGGTGCCACGGCTGTAACCGTGCCGTTGCCGCAACCGCCCCAGCAGCGTCTCGTAATGTGCCGGCCACTGGGGCCGCCACTGCCGGATCGGCCGGGCACTCTCAAACGCCCCCACTCTCCGGCGGATCAGCTCCAGGTAATGCAAGGGATCGATCTGCCACCGGCTATGACCGAACGCGCGGGCATGTTCGGCCACCTTTTTCTGGTCGGCGTAGAAGCCCACCCGGTCGCACCCGATATGGGCCCAGAGCCGCCGGCCCACATAGGCGGTCGGTACCGAGTAGCGGTTCCCCTCCACTTGCGCGGTCTGGTACCGGCTGATGCGCACTCCGACGACCTTCGTGTTCTCGAATGGCGTATCGGGCAATGCCAGCAGATGCTCCCGCTCGGCGGCGTGCCGTTCATCGATCGTGCGATCGTCGGCCCGGCCACCAATCCGCCGTTGGCCATCGGACAGGCACCGCTCCAGCAGTTGATGGTTCAGATCGTCGAAATCTGTGACATCGGGGACCGGCACCAGGAAGTTCCGACGCGCAAAGCCGACCAGACCCTCGACGCCCCCTTTCTCCCGGCCCTGGGCCGGATTGCAGAATCGCGCTTCAAACGTGTAGTGCGCTCGAAACGAGGTGAACCGCGCCTGCTCCACCCGCGCTTTCCCGCGCAGAATCCGTTTCACCGCCGTCTTCAGGTTGTCGAAGACCAGGGTCGGAAACACCCCACCGTACCAGTCAAATGCCCGGATATGACCGTCCAGGAACATCTCCTGCCGCTCCCACGGATAAGCTCGTACGAAGGCTTTGCCCGAGTACCGGGACCGCATGCAGAACAGCTTCACCTGCCGGTCTTCGCCGCCCATCCGGACCCAGGCCGTGCCCCAGTCCACCTCGGCTTCCCGGGCCTGCTCCGGATCCAACGGCACCACCGCCATCGGCCGGTTCAATCCCAACCGGAATTTCCGTTCCCGGACCCATCGGCGCACGGTCGGCTCCGCCCCGGTGAAGCCGTGCTCGTCCATCAGTCGCTGCCAGATCCGGCGCGCGGTGTGTCGTTGCTTGACCGGTTGTTCCCGATCGGTCTTGAGCCACCTATCCACAACCCCCGCGACCGGGTCCATCACCGGACACGCCGGTTCCTTCTCACGCCGGTACTGGGGTTCCTGCCCGGCCAACACCTTCCGGATCGTCCGCCGCGTGTGGCCCGTTTCCCGGGAAATCCGTCGAATGCTTTTCTTGTACACACGATGTGCGGTTCTGACCATCTCGTACTGATCCATCCCTAACAACTCCTTGTCCTCCCATCCAACATGCCGGTTCGTCCGGGCTCGCCTCGGGAGGCTATCAGGGGTGGGTCCCTTTTGCTCGATCACAACCCCGTTAATTGGGTCCCTTTTACGTTATCGAAATCAGCCTTCCCAGGCAGCGCTACGGCGGAAGATCCGAGAACTGGCACAAAGCCGGATACGCTACGGCTACAAGCGCGTCCACATCCTGCTGAGGTGCCAGGGCCTTCACGTCAACCAGAAGCGCGTTCATCGCCTGTATTGCGAGGAAGGCCTGCAGATCCGGGTCCGGCGTCGTCGACGGCCTGTCACCGCCGCGAGCCGGCAACTGCCCCGCACCAGACCTCAGGCGCCGAATGTGGCCTGGAGCATGGACTTCGTCAGCGATCAGACCGCGAGCGGATAACGCTTTTGGGCGCTGACTGTGGTTGACGTCTTCACCTGGGAGTGTCTGGCGATTGAACCCGGCCAGAGCCTGGGGCGTGCCGCAGTGGTCGACATTCTCAGCCGGATGGCCACCGAACGGAGTGCACGGAAGCGGATCCACTGTGACAACGGGAGCGAGTTTTCTGGCCGCTTAGTCGACTTTTGGGCCTACGCCAACGGCGTAGTGATGGAATTTCCCCGGCCCGGAAAGCCGACCGACAACGCCTGGATCGAGTCGTTCAACGGTACGCTGCGGGATGAATGCCTGAATGTGCACTGGTTTGACGATTTGATGGACGCACGGAGAAAGTTGCAAGCTTGGTGACCTTCCCCCCGCAATCCGCACACTAACGGTCCGATAATCGGACGAAGGAAAGGAGAAAGCGGATGAGCAGGAGCGCCCACACGGAAGCGCAGATCATTGGCGCAGTGAAGCAAGTGGAAGCGGGACGCAAGGTCGAAGAAGTCGCCCGCGAGGTTGGAGTGTCCAAGCACACCATCTACGCCTGGAAGCAGAAGTACGGCGGGCTGGATGTAGCCGAGGCGCAGGAGTTGAAGCGACTCAAGGAAGAGAACGCCAAGCTGAAGAAGCTGGTCATAGAAAAAAACGGCTACAGCTCGTAGGCAGTCAGGCGCAGCTCAGGCAAGCGCGAGCCGATGTCGAGCGGGTTCGGCAAGCGTTGCCGCAGTTGAGCGAGCGCCATGTTTGCGGGCTGCTGGAGATCGCCGTATCCAGTCAGCGCTACTGTTCGCGCAGGGCCCAGAGGGATGAGCCCGTGCGCCGCCGCTTGATCGAGTTGGCGCAGGAGCATCCGCGCTACGGATCGCCGCGGCTGTGCGTGCTGCTGAATCGCGAGAGCCGCTGCAATCACAAGCGTGTGGAGCGGCTCTACCGCGAAGCGGGGCTCAGTCTGCGCCGCAAGAAGCGCAAGCGTTTGGTGCGCCATCACATCTCCACGGCGCCGGCGCAAGCGGCCAATCAGGAGTGGGCATTGGACTTCGTGACCGATGCGCTGGCATCGGACCGGCATCTGCGGGTGTTGACCGTTGTGGATGTGTTCACGCGCGAGTGTCTGGCGCTGGAGACGGATACGTCGCTGGGAAGCTTGCGCGTGATTCGTGTGCTGGAGCAGATCATCGCTGAGCACGGTGCCCCGCAACGGATTCGATCAGACAACGGGCCGGAGTTCACCAGCCGCGCCTATCTGGCTTGGGCTCTGGAGCGTCGCATCGAGCTGTTGCACATCCGGCCTGGCAAGCCCATCGAGAACGCCTATATCGAAAGCTTCAACGGACGGTTGCGCGAGGAGTGCCTGAACGTGAGTTGGTTTCGCAATTTGTTTGACGCGCGTCGCCAGATCGCGGCCTGGCGCAAGCATTACAACCAGTTGCGTCCGCACAGCAGTCTGGGCTATCGTACGCCCGAAGAGTTTGCGGCGCTTCATCGCGCCGCCGGTCTCTCCAGTGCTGGTGCGGGGAAAGGTGTCTCAAACGCCGACCCCTTTCCCCACGCCCCTATCCCCGCTCAATCGGGCGGGACCAACCCGAGTTGTCGTATGCTCGGTTGAACGGATTCGGGGGGAAGGTCATTGGCAGCGAGAGTATAATGAGACTCGACCTCACCGGTCTCTCAATGAGTTCTCGCCCCAGGAATTCAAGGCCCTTTGGGCCCAACGAACGTCAGAAATTCACTGACTGGGTGGACCAAAAAATGGGGGCCCCTCAGCTCGTTAAGCTCTAGCTTAGAGGATGGTACCATTCGTGGGGACAGGTCAGGATTACATCAAGTTTCGATCATCAACCCGCACCAACGTTTCCAATAGTGACAGCATTCTACTCGTATCTCAGTGCTATTGCAGGCTCCAGCTTAACCGCCCGTCGTGCAGGAAGATAGCAAGCTGCTAGCGTCGTTCCGACTGAAATGAGTGCAAGACCGACAAAAGTTATGGGATCAGTGGGACTAGTCTCGTAGAGAAAAAGTGCGCTGGAAACCATTCGAGTCAGAATTAGAGCTCCAGCAAGACCCGTCGTAACTCCAATTAGAGACATCACTATTCCTTCACGAATTATTAGTTTCAGTATATCGGTCGCATTTGCCCCTATTGCCACACGGATACCGATCTCCTGCGTCCGCTGGCCTACCGAATATGACACTACGCCGTAGATACCGAGAATCGCTAAAAACAGGGCACTAACAGCAAAGGTGGTCAACAGCACCACATATAAACGCCAAGGAGCAATTGAGTCAGACAACATCTGCTCCATGGTTCGAATATTAGAAATAGGTTGATCCTTATCTACATTCGATATTTTCTCGCGTATCGCGCCCACTTGATTCAAGGGATCTGAGTCCGCACGCACGATCAAGAACATACGACGCCACGGATCCTGAGCAAGTGGCGCGTACATTTCTGGTCTCGGATCTTCTTCTAGCCAGTGCCGTACATCGCGGACCACTCCTACAACTGTATGCCAAGGTCCTCCTGATTCAGGGCTTCCCAGCTTCAAGCGCTTGCCGATAGGGTCCCCACGCCAGAATCTACGGGCCATCGTCTCATTGATGATGACAACACTAGGCGAATTTGGCGTGTCTATCTCATCAAAACTGCGGCCTATTACAATAGGAATGCCTAATGTGCGGAAATAATTAGGAGTTATTACACGGTAATCAGCGGGGGGCTGTTCAGTTCTTGGAAGTTCGTGTCCTTCAACCGTAACCCAGGAGCCTGAATTCGTGTTGCTAAGTGGAACATGGTTCACTAAGGCCACACGCTGGTTATTTCCCAAGGCTTCAACCTGATCGAGGATCTGTCGGTAAAAAGTAGATCTCTGGTTCGCTTCTGAATACTTAGACTGGGGAAGAGAGATCATCATGGTTAGCACGTTCTTCGGATCAAACCCTGGCTCAACACGCTGCAAGTATAGGAAGCTCCTGATCATTAAACCGGCGGCACTCAACAACATCACGGCACAACCGATCTGGCAGATTACCAGCAACCTAAGGGCAAATCGCCTGCTAACTCCAGTCGTCAAAGTTAAACTATCCTCTTTAAGAAACTCGTTCACATTGAGGTTAGAAGCTTGCAGGGCTGGAGCAATTCCGAAAACAATTCCTGTCAGAACAGATAGAACAAACGTAAAACTCAGCACTTGGATATCGATACGAACCTCACTCAGGCTAGGAAGGCGACTAATGATGTAATCTGGGATAGCGGAAACTAGAAGATCTATTCCCCAGAAAGCCATCAGAAGCCCGACGCCACCACCTAGTGCAGCGAGCAACACGCTTTCTGTCAACAACTGTTGGATGATGCGGAGCCGACCAGCCCCCACCGACATCCGGATTGCAATTTCTCTTCTACGTCTTGTTGTGCGCGCAAGGAGCAGAGTAGCGACATTAGCACAGGCAACGAGAAGCACAACAACAACAGCTCCCTGCAGCAACAATAGAGCTGGTTTCGCATTCCGGACGACGTGCTCATTGAGAGGAATAAGTCTTACTCCAAAGCCGGTATTCGTCGTCGGATACTGCTGCTCAAGGCGTTGTGCAATCGTGCTCATCTCAGCTTGGGCCTGCTTAAGTTCTACATTGGATCTGAGACGAGCAATAACATTCAAGTTATGTGAGCCGCGCCCTTTATCTCGTGGCAGTGGTGGAAAAGGAACCCACACCTTGATGTCCCTGGTGTGAAGCCAAAAGCTTGGGGGAAGTACTCCTAGTACAATGAAATTTCGATTGTCCAGTGTTAATCTTTTTCCGATGATAGTTTGATCGGAACCGAAGCGCTGTTGCCAAAAAGCATGGGACAATAGAACCACCTGATCATCTTCAGGCTGGTCTTCGGGTAAAAGAGTCCGACCAATATGCGCTTCGACACCCAGTAGTAAAAGCAGATTTGACGTTATGCGCATGCCTTCTATTGTTTCAGGAGACGACACTCCTGTAAGATTGAAGCTTTCCAAATAATAAGCCGCAATGTTCTCAAAACTCTTACTCTGCTCTCGCCAGTCAGCAAAGTCTGGATACGAAGCACGTATCCAATCTCCTCTGAAGCTTTCTCGAATTAGAACAAGTTCATCTGGGTCTTTGAAAGGAAGCGGCCTAAGCAACACAGCATTCACTAGACTAAAGATAATGCTGTTAGTGGCGATTCCCAGCGCCAACGCAAGAACTGCTAGAGAAGAAAAGCTAAGGTTATTTCGTAAACTACGAAGAGCGTAACGCACATCGTTTGCTATGCACTGTGTGATGTTAGTCAATTCTGCCACTCTGGATTTTCAAGCTGGCACGATGATGGCCACGCTATCGTTACGGGATCTCATCTGAGCTGTACTACTAAATGGCAATCTTTTGAAAGGGATAGGTAACTTCTTAGAGTTCCAAGTACTGTAGCTGTCGTGAAAGTGAGATTTTCATCTCTAATCAGTATACCCAACCCTTTTCTCAAGTCGAGTTTCCACTCCCGCCGGTTCCAAGGAGCCCTTTCGCCGCCAAAAGGGATTCGCATCATTGGTCGGGAATCCCATCCACCGTCCGTATTTTGATGATTCAGGAGCCAAATGATTCCACGCTTCACCGGACTACTTCTAACAAGAGCCTCATCCAAAGAGAGTAGACATCTAATAGCCAATCCTGTCTCAAACGCGCTGTTCTTTCCCAACGTTGCTTCACCCCAACTGCCGTCTTCGCTTTGTCGCGACACAACTCTTTGTATCAAGTTCTTCCGTCTTTGGGTTTCCCAACGCACGCCACAAGTCTGCAGTGCGGTCAAAACGTGATACGTAGCAAACATCTCCCCATCCCACCAATATCCGCGCCACAAATGCTTGCCAATCTTTTCCCTCTTTAAATATTTTGCTCCTCTCTCAATTACTTCTTCATCCATTTCTAATAATTCTAAGCCTGCCCTTGTTAACACTTTAAGAACCACTGCTGTGACTTCGACATGACTTACGCTCCACCCACTGAACCCTCGGCCCATTGCTTCGGGTAAAAACGTACAAAAACCACCGTTCCTACGCTGGTACTTCTTTATAGTCCCCACACCTCGTCTTATAATTTCGTTACTAATGCAGCCTACTTCCAACAAGAACTTTAGTGCCCACGCCGTTGTATCAACATCCTCTGACACAGCATGATTCGACGCCCAACCTCTGTCGTGCTGTTTCTTCACAATATCCGCAGCCATCCCCTTTAGGAGCTTGCCGAGACTCTTCCTTCCTGCACGTCTGTGTTCTAGTCTGAGCCACTCAGTAAGCTCACATCCTACATAACTGCTCACCCAAACGGTAAGGTGTCCCTTTCCGGACATAAAATCCTTGAAACCAATCCTGGGTTGATATCTTTGACATAGGAATTCAACTGCTCGTTCAGCTGCTTCGTCTACATTCGACGACACATAAGGAACAGGGTGTCGGACATTCTTATAGCGGCTTCTATCCTGTCCCCTCACTGAACTGTTGCGCATCAGTCTATAGACATATTTTTCCTCTTGTAGGGATATGCGACGCAACTCTTTCACTAAATTCGATCTGATACTCTGCAAATTAAGCTGCAGGGTACTGAGGAAAAAAATCCATTTCGGGCAATTGATGGTTCTAACTGAGTCACTTGCCTGTTGCCAGCAATGTATTATTTCGGTCAAATAACTTTCTGCAATCCCAGACGAATAAAGGTGTTTACCTATCAGGTTTACTGTACTGCTTCTTTCTTGAGGACTTGGAGCTGGACAGATTTGGCTAGCGCTGATTACACGAGTCAGAAGATAGGAGTATCTGCCGGCAATAAAGTCCATTTTCCAATCCCGGAAATCGTCGAATAGATTATCCCCAAGACAATAGAAATAGAGCGATTTCACAAGCTTTCTTGCATATTTGTCACGCCCAGTTGATCCACAAAGGGCCAGAACGATAAGTTCAATCATGGCCGATTTCTTGGAAACTATTCGAAAGAGATCCTCGCGTTCACATTGTTCAACCACACCGGTGTGGTATCTACTTTCTAATAAGTTAGCGACACTATATTCACGATGCAGTTCCACAACCTGTCTGAGGGGAAGTGGCTTTGGCGAAAGCACTCTGTTAAGGATCTCAAGCGCTTTCAGGCAGTATGCCCTGCTCGTAAGAATAGCTAAGCGCGATGGAACGCCTTCTTTATGCATATCCATCAGATCATCGTCAATGAGCACATGGTACAGATAAAGCAGAGCCATCAACGATATCTGTCTCATTCGATGGTTGCTCAACTCGGGGAAAGCATCAACAAAAAGGAAAGGAAAATAAGTATAAAGATTACCCCCAGTTTCAGCACCCCCAAGAGTGCGAAAATATGAGCTATCTCTGAACCTCCCAAATTCAGGTATCTCCTCACTTGTCTTTATGAAGGCTTGCCATACTTTGCGCCCCTCGGAGTGAAGATTTACCCGAACTTCCTTTGTGCTAAATGTTTCACTCATGTTCTTCTGGCTCTATATTGCTGTCACCCCTTTAGCTGGACCATCGAGATGAGAGTTTTCCTGGTTCGTTTGGGGAATCTTCCCCGGGTTCTGGCTCGTGTTCCGGCCTCGGCCGGAACACGAAGCGGCAAACTCCTGTGACGTCTTTCGATCTAGTTCACTGTGCTCCCACCCCTTTAACTGGACCACTCGATTGAGAGTTTCCCGGATTGGTTGTGGGGAGTCAATCGCCGGTTGTGCTCTGTGTTCCGGCCTTGGCCGAAACACAGAGCCGCAAACTCCGCCGGGGTCTTTCGACCCAAGGCGCTGTGGGGCTTGATCGTGTTGTAGATCTGCCGCCACTGCTCAGTCAGCAACTAAGCCTGAGAAAAATACTGAGCTTTGACTTACAGGCAACTGAACTAGTTTGTTTGGTTCCCCTAAGGAATCCCTTCTGTACTCATGGAGGACAACCGTTTAAAAGTTATGTGACTGACCGCAGGGCTTTCTTCAAAATTGAGATTCTCCCACTGCAGTTGCTTTTCCAACTGGCGATTTGGCAAGAGTGCACTCTCCGGCTTGACTTCCACATCAATGATCTGAAACTCACCTTTGAAGTTCACTTCTAACAAGTCGATATAGCCCATGCGCCTGTCTCTCCAAAAGTCCACAAGTTTCAGCTCTTGCGTGTCTTCATTGAGATTACCCAAATGTGCAAGGTTGACCTTCGCCTCAATCACCCGGGCTCCGCGCTGCCACTGTCGATTGAAGAAGGGCACATCTGGATCAGAATAATGGCTGACTAGTTCGAACTTCTTCGTGCTTAGTAGTAGGGGTAGGTTTCGCGTCACAAACTGAAGATAATATTCCCAATTCTCTGGCTCATCCTCGCTTACCCGATTCCACAGGAATCTATGGTTATCCACAAATGGACGCATAAGTAGACGAACCTGCACCTGGTCGTTTTCGCTAACGGTTAGACTGATGTTACAGGCTGCTACAGTTATCTCAGGAGGTTTCTTACTTAGGAACAGACCACGGGGATTACGGCGATCCTGTCCAAACACGAAACCCTGTGCAACGCCAAAAGCTACAACAATCAGAATGTAAGCTGCAATCTGGACTTGAGGAAACGTAAAACGCTTGCTCTGGTGAACAGCTGAACTACGTTTCGGAACCAAGATTACAAGCAAGAAATAGGTTAACAACATGAATACTATATGTGGCATATGGCGTTCAAGAATTATCACACCATACTCGTAGCCAGACCTAAGCATGATAATACTCATTACCGCGATGAGAACCGTGACGGGCGCAGCCAGGGCGGCAGAAACTAACAAAAATCGCTCCCAGTACGTCTTGACGGGGAAGAATTGAACGAGTTCCTTGAAAAAGAGCCTTAAGAAAGTAAAAAGGAGTACAGTCTCGACTAGGAGCCATACCACCTTTAGTAGGTGCTGATACATGACGGGAAACTTAAGGAGAGCAAGTGCCTGGCCCAACTCCTTATAGCCTAGATTCCAAGGCGGTACGAGACCCGAGACAATGACTACGATTAAAGCAGCTATCCCCCCTGTGAAAACCGTAAGCAGTCTCAATTCTTGATTCTTGAAACCAATAGTGAGGAAGGACAGTGCCACGATAGAGATTAGGAGACCAGACACTGGACCTGCAAGAAGCGCCAATGCATGCTTCCAGTCTGCTGAGCCGAGAGGGAAGATAAAAACACTTCTCCCTCCAGCCGCATCAACTTGAACGAATGGGAAATAGCCACCAAGAGCAACAGCGGCGGCGCCATGTGCGACTTCGTGAAGAAAAAGCAGAGCATGACCCACAAGATACAGAACAAGAGTCATCTTACCGCCTAAAATCAGATACTCAATGCTTTTGCCTTTCTTCATACCACTTTGGGTTTGTTCCACCTCTTGGACAGACTGGAACACACAACACTAATCAAGCGGTAGATGAACAAAATAAAGATCAGGTTTCTTATCAACTTCCCAAGACGCAAAGTGATTCCTGGAGACTCTTCTCTCATTCCTAATATGACTTGGTAGAAGTTTTCAGGTAGTAGCAGAAGTTGCGTCGGTGCAATTGTGCACAGGAAGAGTAGAAAAGCACCAAACACACTACAAGTGATCAACGAATAAATAACAATAAAAAATTTCCTTCCCTTACCATCGACATCCTGAAGCGTCGGCATTTCCTTAGCAATGCCTAGGCTCGATAGAACTATCTCTTTTACAACTCTTGTCACCTTCTTGTGGAGATTAACGATGCCACTCAAGTCGACGAGCAACCAGTAACCATCAAACTTAAAGATCGGGTTTAGAGACAAGAGTACCATGAGATCGATAGCATAGATGACGTGAGCGTAATATGGAGTTCCTGTTAGAACATAAAGACAGAAAAGCGGTACAGTCACCAATAATTGAAAGTACATACCCGCTACATCGATAATAGCCCGTTGTCTGCAACGTAAACGCCATGTGTTTGAGAGATCCACATAGAAGGCAGGAAAAATCAAATAAAGACAAAATCCTATAGCTCCGTGATTAGTGCCATAAGCATGACAGGCTGTAGCGTGTCCTAGCTCATGAAACAAAACAGTGACGACAACCATTAAAAAAATGACAAACAATTGGGAGGGTTCTAATGGAGCGTTGGGTCGTGGAAGAAACCATTCGAGATAAACAGCTAGGTGTGCCGAACAAACAGCTATTAGTCCCATAATTACAACAAACGGATCAAAGAACCAAGTAAGCTTTTTCGCCACTTTCGCGGCCATTCGAGGGGAAATTAATGGCACTTTCAGTGTGAAGTGGAAGCTGCGATTTTTCTTCTCAGGGGATAGCGCAGGTTTGTTCGGTAAATCGGAAGAATCTACCTGTTCGATTAAGCCATTTTTCCACAGAAAATCTGAAATAATCTGTTGTATCTGCTTGTAAGATATTGCCGGACACTTCTCGCTAGACATGATGTGGGCGACTTCGCGTGTACTACGTTTGCCATCCAGAAGAAGCAAAATCTTTCGAAGTTTCTCCGATATGACATAACTTCTTTCCCCTTCGATCTTGACAACATAACTCGGAGTAACTGATGAACAGTCCAGATGAAAGATCTCTAAAGAATCCTTCATCTTGTACTTTCTTTCTGTACAGGTCGGAGCGGAACTCATGTCATCGTTGAGGGGCCCGGGATTTTTGTGCCAAGTTCAGGGTGAGTCTTGCGGGCTTTGCATGCCCTTCAGATGGCAGCTAGCTGCCATCTGAAGGGCGAATTCGTGCGGCGTCCGCTCCCCCAGGGCCCTGTGAGGGCGACTCTCATTGTACTCCATCCGCCAGGCCTCGATGATCTGCCGGGCCTCGGCCAGGGTCGTGAACCAATGCGCGTTCAAACACTCATCCCGGAACGTCCCATGGAACGATTTGATGTGCCCGTTGTCGGTCGGCTTTCCGGGCCGCGAGAAGTCGATCTTCACCCCGTTCTGATAGGCCCACAGGTCCAGCACTTGACTGGAGAACTCCGATCCGTTGTCACAGAATAGCCGCTTCGGTCTATCCCGATCCCGTTGAATGCTTTGCAGCACGCGCACCACGTGTTGTCTCTTTAAGCTCTGTCCCGGCTCAATAGCCAAGCTTTCCCGGGTGTGCACATCCATCACCGTCAAGGCTTGAAACCGTCTCCCGTCCACCAGTTGATCGGTTACAAAGTCCAAACTCCACGCCTGATTCGGTCCGGTTGTCTGGGGCCGCTCCCGCCGTTCCACGGCAACGCGCCGCTTCCTCGGGACTGTCCGACGCAACGCCAAGCCCTCTTCCCGATATAACCGGCTGATCATCGTCTTACCCACCGCCCAACCTTCTCGCTGCAGCAGCACCAGAATCTTCCGATACCCGTATCGCAAACACACTGCCGCGATCTCCCGCATCCTCATCCGAAGTTCCGTCCGCGGGTCTTTCTGGCTCTGGTATCGATAGGTTCCTCGATGTAGCTGGATTACGATGCAGGCGCGCCGCTCACTCACGCCGTAGCCCCCGCGCAGGTACTCGACCACCTGGCGGCGTCGCGAAGGCTTCAGAATTTTTTTGCCAGCACGTCCTGCAGCATCGTCTTGTCCACGCTCAAGTCTGCCACCAGCCGTTTTAGCCGTTGATTCTCTTCCTGCAACTGCTTCAGCTGACGCACCTGGTCGATCTCCAGACCCACATACTGCTTCTTCCACCGGTAGACCGGTAGAACGTTTGCTCGGAAATCCCCTCCTTCCGAACTAACTCCCTCACCGGTACCCCTACTTCTGCCTGTTTCAGAATCCCCACGATCCGTTCCACTGTAAAACGCTTCTTCTTTACGGCAAAATCCCCTCCTCCAGCCTCCAGACTCTGCCGCAAAACTCACCTTCCCGTTGGATCAAAAAACCAAGGGCCGGTCACGTGATTATATCATCCATTTGTAACTACCCCTTACAGGTACAGTATCGACGGGGTAGCAATCACATCAAAAGCACGTATATCCTGGAGAGTTTACATCTGCTGCAAACAACAACTAGGTCCTAACAGTCAGTGCCACAAACGTGCGCGAGACAAGCGTCACCGTCGCACGCACAATCCCAGCATGCTTGAGCCTCCGGGATCTGCAGTATCTGGAGTTCGAGTTTCTCCTCGAGTTCCTCGATTGATAAATTCGCCAGTACATCGTCATTCAGAGGTTGAATTTCGTCTTTGTTCTTCTTTTCTTTCATGCTTTCACCTCTCAAAAAGTTAAAGGCCAAACTCACCAAGGATGCATGCGACTAGTGAGTAACGAATTCCTGTCTCGGTCAGTTTTCACTACTGAGGTCTAGCTCACTAAGCTGATGTTTGAAGCTGAACAAGGGTGTCTGAAGGGCTTCCACCCTGTCCTCTGAAAAATCTCCTGCCAAAGTAAATGAAGTCGTCTTGATACTCAAAGCACGCGGGAGCAAGGATCGTTCCTTTGGAGCTTAGGGGAATCGAAGCACATCCACCAAAATGAAAAAACAGATATTTACAATCCTTGCAATCATCAATGTATGCTGGAGACCGCTTTTTCCATTCTTCAGCCCGATCGTTTAAGACATAACCTTTTGCTGAATAGGAACCCACTTCTTTTGAAGCAATTCCAACTGTGTCCCAACAGCTATAAATGCGTCCGAGGGGATCGAAGATGTACATGCCAGTTGTCGCTGCGCATGGCTCCATATCCATGTAAATGGCTGGTAGTTTGCCCTTGATGTAGCGCCTCAACTTATTTTTGACCCCACCACCTGACCTCCGAACATTTTTAATATCGTAAATTTCCGGATAACTTCGATCAAGCTCCTTGTGCATCTCGTGAATTGCTAGGTAGGGGTATCTGGGTGTAGCCTCTCCCTGGTGAAAATTATGCACTGGATGTGCATACATGCTAAAATTTGGCCAAGCTAGCAAACCACGATGTTCTATATCCTCTACGACTTCTTTCACACGGTTGACTGTGTGCCAGTTGGTGTGGAGTCGAATAGAGATCTCTGTGCCAGTTTCCAATGCTAAGCTGATGTTTTGCAGTATTTTCTCATAGGTTCCTTTCTTATGCAGATGACCAATCCGGGTGCGATCATGGACATCCTTTGGTCCATCTAACGTGATTTGAAGAGTGCTTATTTTCTCTGGGCCAAGCAAATGGAAAAAGTGTTGTAGCTCCACACCGTTCGTGATAGCTGAGAAACTATAACCTTGTTTTAAACTTTTTGGGACGATATAATTGATGATTGGCAGCGTGTCCTGCATGAGCGGTTCTCCACCATACAAGGTGATGTGCCGCCTTGGCTTCGATGTTTCATTTAGTTTACTAACATTAGCATTCCACTCGTCTATCATGAACTCCATCGATCTGAACGCTGCGTCCGCCATTTCCTGAGTCATCAGATTATTGAGAAGAGATTTTTTGTTTAGCTTGACGCGAGTTTCGGTTTCAAAACAGTACGGACAGCGGAGGTTACACTGATACAAAGGTACGATCATAAATACCGGTGAACGTACAGTTGTATTTCTATTGTGCAAAAAAGCTGCTAGGCGTCCGACATAGCTACGCTCTTCCTGACTTGACATGGCTGTCAAGTAGCCTCGAGCTTTCAGTAGATCAATAGCGCTAATGGAAATATGACCCAGTTTCTTACCTGCTAGGGATTGTTTGACGACTTCTTGGTCTTTAATATGCCAAGTATGAAGTGGGTCAACATGGTCGAGTAGAAACTTGACCACATCCGGGGACACTTTATCTACCGCACCAGTATAGCCATGCACCAAGTAGTAGTTGTCACTCTCAGTAACGTGAATATAGATAACATAGTTGCTGGTCTTCATATTCTTGTTCTCCTTGCCTGACATTATCCTGGAACTGCCTTAAAGTAGGACTCCAAATTCTCGGGCTTCAAGTCCTTCTCATGAACTGCCTCGATTTGGCTAGTCTGGCATCCCATACTTGTTCTGTTTGGAATGTGATTTATATTTTGGCGCTAATTCAGCGGAATCAAGGGTATAGAAGTATATTAAGAACTTACTTGCATTTTACATAACATGATTTTAGAGTGTTTGTCAAGCCTTTGTGCGGGTTCAGTACATATGAGACTTGAGTCAGGTGGCCTTCCAGTGACCTTCCCCCCGAATCCGTTCAACCGAGCATACGACAACTCGGGTTGGTCCCGCCCGATTGAGCGGGGATAGGGGCGTGGGGAAAGGGGTCGGCGTTTGAGACACCTTTCCCCGCACCAGCACTGGAGAGACCGGCGGCGCGATGAAGCGCCGCAAACTCTTCGGGCGTACGATAGCCCAGACTGCTGTGCGGACGCAACTGGTTGTAATGCTTGCGCCAGGCCGCGATCTGGCGACGCGCGTCAAACAAATTGCGAAACCAACTCACGTTCAGGCACTCCTCGCGCAACCGTCCGTTGAAGCTTTCGATATAGGCGTTCTCGATGGGCTTGCCAGGCCGGATGTGCAACAGCTCGATGCGACGCTCCAGAGCCCAAGCCAGATAGGCGCGGCTGGTGAACTCCGGCCCGTTGTCTGATCGAATCCGTTGCGGGGCACCGTGCTCAGCGATGATCTGCTCCAGCACACGAATCACGCGCAAGCTTCCCAGCGACGTATCCGTCTCCAGCGCCAGACACTCGCGCGTGAACACATCCACAACGGTCAACACCCGCAGATGCCGGTCCGATGCCAGCGCATCGGTCACGAAGTCCAATGCCCACTCCTGATTGGCCGCTTGCGCCGGCGCCGTGGAGATGTGATGGCGCACCAAACGCTTGCGCTTCTTGCGGCGCAGACTGAGCCCCGCTTCGCGGTAGAGCCGCTCCACACGCTTGTGATTGCAGCGGCTCTCGCGATTCAGCAGCACGCACAGCCGCGGCGATCCGTAGCGCGGATGCTCCTGCGCCAACTCGATCAAGCGGCGGCGCACGGGCTCATCCCTCTGGGCCCTGCGCGAACAGTAGCGCTGACTGGATACGGCGATCTCCAGCAGCCCGCAAACATGGCGCTCGCTCAACTGCGGCAACGCTTGCCGAACCCGCTCGACATCGGCTCGCGCTTGCCTGAGCTGCGCCTGACTGCCTACGAGCTGTAGCCGTTTTTTTCTATGACCAGCTTCTTCAGCTTGGCGTTCTCTTCCTTGAGTCGCTTCAACTCCTGCGCCTCGGCTACATCCAGCCCGCCGTACTTCTGCTTCCAGGCGTAGATGGTGTGCTTGGACACTCCAACCTCGCGGGCGACTTCTTCGACCTTGCGTCCCGCTTCCACTTGCTTCACTGCGCCAATGATCTGCGCTTCCGTGTGGGCGCTCCTGCTCATCCGCTTTCTCCTTTCCTTCGTCCGATTATCGGACCGTTAGTGTGCGGATTGCGGGGGGAAGGTCACATCACCCCGGCTCAGAGACGACGGGCTATCCAACTCAAAAAACAGATCCCTTCCTTCGGAGCCGCTCGGATCAAGCGCCTCTACCGGCTGCGCTTGAGTGAGAAAGCCTTGCGCCGTATCTGGCACCAGGAAGGCCTGCTGAAGAAGAAACGGCGCAAGCATAAGACCAAAAACGACTTGAGAGCCGTCAAACAGCGGTGGAGACTGTTCGAGCAGATCGACATCGACACCAAGGACCTTGACGACATCCCCGAACTCTGGCCCCAGATCCGTCGCTTCCGCCTGCCCCGAGTCCAATACACCGCCCGCGAAGTGGTCAGTGGCCTCCACTTCATCGCCTATGCTCAGCAACGTTCCCTCTCCGATGCCCGTCACTTTGTCCGCCTGCTGCTGGAACATCTCCAGCGCTGCGGCGTCCCTCTCACCGGCTCTCGCATTCAGACTGACAACGGCAGTGAGTTCATCGGCAGCTGGCAGGCTAAATCCGACAGCGCCTTCACTCGCTGTGTGCAGGACGCCGGCTTGACCCATCAGACCATTCCTCCCGGTGCCCACACCTGGCAGGCCGACGTCGAAACCGCCCACCGCCTCATTGAGGACGAGTTCTATCAGGTGGAGTCCTTTCAGGACCGATCTGATTTCCTCCCCAAGGCTGCTACCTACAACCTCTGGTTCAATACCTGTCGTAAGAATTCCTACAAAGGCAACCGCTCCCCCTGGGAGATCGTGCAGGCCCGTGATCCCACCTTGCCCCCCAAGATCGTCGCTTTTCCACCCCTGTTGTTGATCGCTTTGACAACGTAAAAAGAGCCCACCTTGATCGAGTAAAAGGGACCCACCCCCAGGAGAGGTGGTGCCGGTTTTATAGACAGGTCGTTAAGGTGTATTCCATCCCAATAAAGGAGGAATACAGACGATGGCCAAGAGACGACGGTTTACGGCAACCTTCAAGGCGCGAGTGGCTCTGGAGGCGTTCCGCGGAGACAAGACGGTGCAGGAACTGGCAGCGAAGCATCAGGTGCATCCGAACCAAGTGAGCGTCTGGAAGCGTAAAGCCTCGGACAGCCTGGTGGGGGTGTTCGCAGGCGAGGGCGGAGGACGCAGCCGGGAGTTGGAGAAGCAAGTCAAGCAGCTGCACGCCAAGATCGGGGAGCTGGTGGTGGAGAGGGATTACTTGGCGAGCGGGTTCGAGCGTTGAGTCGGGAGTCGCGGCGGGCCCTGGTTCGCCGCGGCCATCGGAAGGCGAGCCTGAGCCTGCAATGCCGGCTGCTGGAGATCAACCGCTCCTCGCTGTACTACCCGTGCCAGGAAAGCGAAGAGACCCTGGCGTTGATGCATCGGATCGATGCGCTGTATCTGGAGCATCCCTTCTACGGCAGCCGACAGATGAGCCGTCACTTAAGGCGAGAAGGGATGGCGGCAGGACGGCGGCGGGTCCGGCGTTTGATGCGGTCGATGGGGCTGGAAGCGATTTATTGCAAGCCCCGCGGCAGCGAGCCTCATCCGGGACACCGGATCTACCCCTATCTGTTGCGGGGCCTGGAGATCGCACGGCCCCACCAGGTCTGGTGCGCCGACATCACCTACATTCCGATGAGGCGGGGGTATCTGTACCTGGTGGTGGTGATGGACTGGGCGAGCCGCTGTGCGCTGGCATGGCAGCTGTCGAACACGCTCGACAGCGGGTTCTGCGTGGAAGCGTTGGAAGCGGCGCTGGGGGGCTACGGCAAGCCGGAGATCTTCAACACGGACCAAGGCACGCAGTTCACCAGCGAGGCCTTTACAGGGCGGTTGCTGGAGGCGGGCGTGCAGGTGTCGATGGACGGGCGGGGACGCTGGATGGACAACCTGTTCATCGAGCGGTTGTGGCGCTCGTTGAAGTACGAGTCGGTGTATCTGGCCGAACCGGAGGACGGGTTCGAGGCCGAGAGGATGATCGGGGAATGGCTGGAGTTTTACAACCGGAAGCGGCCCCACTCGGGGCTGGGCGGGGGAACGCCGGAAGAGGCAATACAGGCAGCGTGAGATGGAGGGAGAAGCCGGTGGGAGACCTTCCGGGCCCCGGCTCCGGTCGGGCTCGCCCTCCCTTCGCCGGGGCCCCCAACTGCTGCTATACTCCTATTCAACGGCAGACTCTTACAACTGAGGAATACACCTTAAGTTTGCCGTTAAGCTGTCTGAAAAGCGGGACCACCTCATAGGAAGGCCTTGGACTACTGGTAGTAGATCAAGGGTTGGATCCCCCCTTTGCGGCACAACTCCGTGACCGGGATCTCCCCTCGGAGCCCTTCCAAAACGATGCGGATCTTCTCCTCGGCGGTGAATCTTCGACGGGTGGCTTTTAGGATCTGTTTGACGACATCGCTGGTTATTATCTTCTCCTTTCGCTTTGGCCATGACCAGCATCGGCAGAGGTCACGGAACTGTAAAATGCAGCTCCCTCTAGGGCTGGGATCCCAATCCTGAAGTCCTTTTAACTCTCTTTATAACTCCAACTCCCGGTTTGCCCCTCTTTCGCTGACGGGGAACGTTTAAGAAGTTTCTGATCAGACTAGATTCGGATTTTACCTTTGAGTCGCAAGCTACACAAATGAACAAGGGCTGACCTGCGAGTCGTACTGAAAGTCTTGCTAGAGAATGCTCATTGGAAAGTATCCTCTCCCCTAGCCTTGCTTTCTTCCACGATGCGGCCGTCGAACAAGTGGACGGTGCGTTCAGCGTGATCTGCATAGCGAGGATCGTGTGTGACCATGCAGATCGTAGCGCCCTCGCGGTGCAGGTCACGCATCAAGTCCATGACGGCCCCGCCGTTCTTGGAATCCAGATTCCCGGTCGGCTCATCAGCCAGCAGGACATGGGGCTTTCCAACTAATGCCCGCGCCACGGCGACGCGCTGCTGTTGGCCGCCGGAGAGTTGCGAAGGATAGTGCTTCATCCGGTGCAACATAGCCACCCGCTCAAGCGACTCCTGCACCCGCTTCTTACGTTCCGCTCCCGTCATGCCTCGATAAGTCAGCGGCAGCTCGACGTTTTCATACACCGTCAGGTCGCCGATCAGATTGAAATTCTGAAAGATGAATCCAATCTCCCGGTTGCGGATACGGGTACGTTGGAAGTGTGACAGGCCCGCCACAGGCTTTCCGCTCAGCCAATAGTTTCCGTCCGTGGGGGAATCGAGCATCCCCACGAGGGAGAGCAGGGTGGATTTTCCGCAGCCTGAAGGTCCCGCAATGGACACGTACTCGCCGGACCTGATCCCCAGATGCACGCCCGAGAGAGCGTGTGTTTCCACCTCCTCAGTCAAGAAGACCTTGGTTACGCCTTCCAAGCGGATCAGAGGTTCGGTGTGCATGGTTCTGGCTCCTTGTTTCGTCGGGGAATCAATCCAGGCGAATGCGATCAAATGCCTCCCAGCGGGACATGTCCGAGAGGATCACCTTATCGCCTTCTTCCAAACCCTCGCGGATCTCAATGGTGTTTACCGAGCTACGTCCCAGCATGACTTGTACCCGGACCGCATCCTTGTTTCCGTTTCCAAGCTTGAACAGACCAACCATGCTGTTGGCTTGGCCAAATGCAGGCCGGCCGACATAGAGAACGTCTTTGAGACGCTCGATTTCGATGGTGCCTTCGACGCTCAGATCAGGACGTGCCCCTTTCGGTAGTGGACCATCAAGGGCAACATCCACGGTCACTGTGCCCTCATCCACGGCGGGGTCAATCCGAATTACATGACCGGGGATGACACCATTGCGAGTGTCGATGGAGGTTTTCTGCCCGTGTTGCAGATCCTTCGCCTGGGTTGCAACTATCTTCAGTTCGGCCTTCAGCCGGCTGGGTTGGGTCACTTTGGCCAGGATGGTCCCGGCGGTCACCTGCTGGCCCACCTCAATGGGCAACTGCTGAAGCACACCTTCAATCCCCGACCGGACGTGCAGAGAACTCACCTGCCCTTGCTTCAGCCGCAGAAGGGTCCGAAGCTGCTCTACCCGTGCCCGCTGAGCAGTGAGTTGGGCCTTCACGGATTTCGCACTTATGGCAATACGTTTGTTTTTGATTTCGTGCTGGTTAGCCAACTCCCTTGCTTTTAGTTCCGATTCCCTGAAATCCAAATTCGAAATGAGGCCAAGCTCGGCCAGTTCCTTGTCTACCTCAAACTTGAGTCTGGCCTGATGGTAATCGGCTTCGACCGTTGTAACCGCAGCTCGTTGGTCCAAGCGTTCGCTCTCAAGCTGCACTTTCAGATTTTCATAATCGGCCTCAGCAGCTTCAAGCTGCCATTTAGCGTCCAGGGTAGCTTGCTCCAACTTTGGGTTGCTCAACTCAAGCAAAACCGTGGTGGCTTTCACCTTCGTGCCGGGCAGTAGTCGGATACGCTCTACCCAACCCTCCGTGGCGGCGGAAACCCAACGAATCTCTTCGGGAACCAGCGTGCCAGGGCCGCGCACTTGGCGGAGCATCAGCCCTCGCTTCACCGTGCCCATCCAAACCGTCGCCTGATCGACGCTCGGGACAGCCGGTTCGAGCCGCGACAAACCTGCCGTCACTAGCCCAACCATGGCTGCAGCAGTCATGCCATACAGGATTCGCCGAATCTGACGCCTGCGAACTGAGGATTCTCGAAGGATGTCCATGGATACCTCAAAGGGAAACATTGCAAGTGCCGTACCATTTCTTCAGGGTAGCCTAACAGATTGAAATTAAAAGCATGTGAAGAGAGTTGGCGAACCGAACTCAGTCCTTCAGTGTCCGTTTCCGGGCATTGAATTCCCAACATCGGACACCGTGACTTTATCTTGTTCTTTCCATCCGTACTATCTGAAATTACGTGGAATTAATCATGTAGGTGTAAGCTTTCCTGTCAAGGAAACACTTTATTACCGCTGGAAGAAGCAATATGGTGGCCTGGAGGCTGTCGAGGTCCGGGAGCTGAAGCAGCTGCCGTTACGGCTCGGTCTGGCCTTACCAGAATAGCCATGCACCACGTAGTATTTGTCACCCTCAGGAACGTGAACATAGATAACATAGTTGCTGGTCTTCATATTCTCGTTCTCCTTTCAGACACTATCCTGGAACTGCCTTCAGGTAGGACTCCAAACTCTCGGGCTTCGAAACCTTTTCATGAACTGCCTGCATGTGGCTCGAACACCATTGCCTGATCTCCTCTTGCAACTTGCCCCCCTCTCTTGGGTCCGCTGTGGGTATAACATTGGCAATATCTCTCACTAGTTTTACGTCTGAGATTCCAGCTTGCCGGTAGCAATTCAACGCAGCAAGTAGATATTTTAAAGCGCCATCAAAGTCCTCAAACTTTGATGCCCTGCTTCCCGCCTCTATGAAACACTTGATAGCCTTCTTATAGTCATTCTCTCGGAGTGACACGATAGCCAAATCTACACAAGATCGAATAATCTCTCTTGTCTTTGTTTTTTTTCTAATCTTGAATGCTTCGAAGTAATAGAAGAATGCTCGTTTATAATCCCCAACTTTGTAACAACTTAAGCCTAAGTTGGTCAGTAACGTAGCGATCTCAGATAGTTCAGCTATGTCTATCGCCAACTCAAGTGCATTCCGAAAGTGCTTTACAGCACTTAGGTAGTCGCGAAGATTGTGGCAACAAAGGCCGGAACATTGATTCGCGGCCATGCAAGTGTTGACGTGTCTATAATGAGAACTTGATAGTTCAGCGCATTCCAAATAGCGCTTGAGAGCTTCATCATAGCGTTGTGCTTCATAAAGAGCGTCGCCAAAAGCTTTCAAATTCAAAGCTCGCCACATTGTTTCTGATCTTAGACCTACTATTTCCGTGTAGTAATCGACATCAGTGATCTCATGACGCAATTTGCGATAGACTGTAGCCATGTTTAATAGGATTGTTTCTTTGGCTGCTTGCTTCAATTTCCCGTTATCCGAATCACACATTTGATCAAGAAATCCAAGTGCTTCCTTTTCTAACTTGATCGCATATCGAAAATTCTTTCGTCGGTAAGCAAAAAAAGCCTCGGCGTTATTGACATAGCTTAGCACGTGTTTCTGAAGGTCCGAGGAGTCTGTAATGTGCTTCGCTTCTTTGCGTGCCATGTTTATGAATCTGATTGCCTTTTCGTAGGAGCGCTCTTCACCGTGGTGAATGTAAACCGAAGCGAGATCGACATAGATGTGACTTCTAAGATAAACATCCTCCTCCAAGTCCAAGCATTTCTGGTATGCCCGAATGCACTTCTCGGTTTGGGCCTTTTTCTGGTACATCTTTGCTAAGCCAAGATTGACCCTTGATTTGATCGCTTTGCCTAAGTCACTGGCGGTCGCTATCAGATGATCAAGTTGTTCTAGATCAACGACCACATTTTCCGCAATATTGTTGAGCTTACATGAGTAGTAGAGTTCGTTATACTGAACGACCTTTAACCAATCTCCACCTTTTCTAAAGTGATGGTACATGTTATCGATCTTGTCGCTAGCATCCCATTCGGAAAGTGTGCAACAGCGCAGTTCTCTTTCAAGCAACTCAGCTATTCTTAGGTGAAATGTATGTTTCCTAGTGATAGCAATATTTTTCATTACAATGCGCTTCCACAACGGGTGGGAAACCCTATACTCTGGCTTATCTTTCCCCTGCTGCTCAATCACTATCTTTCTGATACGCAGTTCAGTTAGTACTTTGTCCAACCTAAAACTATCATCGTCTGTGTGAATAAGAAAATCTAGCTGCTTTCCATTAAGAGGGTCATCAAATAGGGATAGGTAGTCTAGAACCCGCCTTTGATCAGGCTGCAAAAGTTTTAGTCTCGCTTGAATCGCTTCGGTACAATTTCTTGGGAGATCTGCCTCCCCTCTCGTTCTCGCATTCAGGTCGTGTTCGTTTAAATAGAGAGATAGTTCTCGAAGGAACAACGGATGCTTTACCTCTGGCAATTGAGCACTTGATTTTCCGTCGACAGAGATTGCACTGCGGAGTGCTGCCTGTTCGCTGTCCATTGGTTCAAGCTTGAGTTGGTAGTGGTCACTCTTGTTTAAGAAGTTTCTGATCAGACTAGATTCGAGTTTGACCTCTGAGTCGCAGGCTACACAAATGAACAAGGGCTGATGTTTAATCCTCCTTACCAGATAGGCCATAAATGAAACGGCCCAGGAGTCAGCTAAGTGGAAATCATCCAATAAGATCACCATGGGTTTAGAGCCAGAATTGACTAGTTTCAGCAGGTAAGTGATTATTTCCCTTGTCATCCCTATCAGTTCTCTGAGCCAGAGATCAGCCACTACAAATCTCTCCGCACGATCGTGTGACATACTTTCAGCGTCTCGCACTTCCAGTCGATGGGAGAGATTCGCTAGAACGTCGGAGTACTCCCGATGAAGATTGGCAGCTTTGTCTGAGTATAGTACTTCTGCTTTCTTGATCAGATTCCGAGCTAATATGCAAGGAGATACTGTACTTTCAATACAGCTTAGCTGGATGACACCAACATTTTGTTGTCTTAAGTAGTCTTTGAAACTCAAGAGTAGAGTTGTCTTTCCAGTGCCCTCTTCCCCTTCGATGAACACAGCATGTGGTGCAACACTAGAAAGGGCATGTAATCGTTCTTCAAGCGTGCAGGGAGGTTCAACTTCGATGCTTTCGAAAAAATGTTTGAGCTTATTGAACGGAGGTTCCATGGTGACGCTATACAGAAATCCCCACCACTGGGCTGCTACGGATTCGTTAACAGAAAAGGTTCGTTTGTGTGACCTTCTCCCTCGTCAACTCACCTCTGGAGCTGTCGAATAATGTACAAAGTAATACCAAGGTAGGAAATGGGTGTCTGTTTGAAGGACTTAGGGATTTATTCATAAAATTGTGGCGCTTGTCGATATCTAGCGATGGTAGGAGAGGCTTTCCCTTGCTTAAGGAAGCATGATCCCTCCCAGTCGGACCGCAACGCACCACCGAATCAACCGTCCCTAGAAGGATTTCCCAGAGCACAACGTGCTCAAGATCGTCCGAAAGACATAAAAGCCTATGAATTCATATTAAGGAAAGTCATCCTAATAGTCAAGAGCTAAGGTCGGAAAGGTGATGTCAAGCTGCTTGTATATCAGGCTGGCGTCTTCCACGGTTTTCTCCCAATTCCTTCCTTTTTTTCACTTACACGGTTATGGGGCGTCTGCTTTCGCTCGCAACGCCTACCGTTGGCCCGCTTGAGGTACGAGTTTTCTAAAGGTTTCTTGATGGTGGTGTCCGGGTTCAGATACATGTGAGACTGTGAGGGTGATGCTGGAGGGAATAGGGATCGATATGCCAACCGTGGCGGGTTTTGGGCGAAGGGAGCGTAGCGAGCGCAGCCCAAATCCCGCCGCAACCGCGCCTTGAGGGTCCCCTACCCCCTCCCTCACACCCCAAAAAGCACGACGCCTGGCCCCGAATTCAGGACCAAACGCCGCGCCCGTTCAGGTAGCCTTTCGTTTCTACCCAGAAACCCAAGGAGCCTGAACCATGCAGATCCAATCTCTGCACATCCCCTCTTATCGTACTTGGGCGGTGGATGACACCTGCCCCCGCCAAGCCATTGAGCGCCTCAAGAAAATCGAACTGTATGACGAGCTACGCCGTGAAGGCTGTTCGGCGCCCACCGCTCTGCGGGCCATCGGCTGGTCGCGCCCCACCTACTTCCGTTGGGCAGCGCGCTACCGGAAGTGTGGCCCGCACGGCTTGGCAGCCCTCAGCCGGCGTCCGCAACGCACCCGATCCCGGCAATGGACGCCAGCCCATGAACGCCAAGTCTGGACCTTGCGGCGGCGCTATCCCTTCATGGGCAAGCGACCTCTACGGGTTCTGCTCGCCCGCCAGGGCATTCATCTCAGTGAATCCACCGTTGGCCGCATCCTCGCCAAAGGGGTGCGTTTGGGGCGTATCCGCCCCTGCGCTTTCTGCCGTGGCCGCGTCAAGCTGAAGAAGCGCCGCTCCTTCCACCCGGGCCACGCCCAACGCTGGCGCTACGGCGCCAGGGCCACCCAACCCGGCCAACTCGTCCAGATCGATCACCTCTCAGTGTCCCTGGATGGCACCCATCTCAAGGAGTTCCGGGCCGTCTCTCCGGTCGGCAAACACATGGTGACCCGTGTCTACTCCCGCGCCACCGCTCGCAATGCCCAACGCTTCCGGCAAGCCGTGATCGAGGACCTGCCCTTCCCCCTCCATTCCGTCCAGGTCGACGGCGGCTCCGAGTTCCGGGCCGAGTTCGAGCAAGCTTGCCAGCAACTCGACATCCCCCAGTTTGTCCTGCCTCCTCGACGACCGCAGTTCAACGGCTGCGTCGAACGAGCCAACGACAGCGCCCGCGTCGAGTTCTGGAACCTCTACACCGGCGAACTCACCGTCGCCGCAGCCGGTGCCGCCCTCACCGAATACCAACACTTCTACAACCACCTCCGACCTCATCGAACCCTGGACATGAGGACGCCCATGGAGTACCTTGCCACCTGGAAGGCCACCTGACTCAAGTCTCATATGTACTGAACCCGCACAGTGGTGGTTACCACAGCCCTCCTCCACAAGCTGTGCAGTAACTGGTTGTAGCAATGGTTTTCTAGTGTAGTGTCTCACAAGTAGATATACAGATGTCCCGGCTGCGTGTATTGTGCGGCTCATGTGGAAATCTGCCGCAAGATTGCCCATCACCCCAGAACAGCAGGAAACGCTGCGACGCTGGCTGGGTGCTCACAACACGCCCCAAAGTGTGGTGACCCGGTGTCGGATCGTTTTGATGGCTGCCGAAGGAATATCGAACCACCAAATTGCCAAACGGCTGCCCGTCAGCCGCCCGACGGTCCTTCTTTGGCGCCAACGCTTCGCCACGCTCGGGCCGGCGGGCTTGGCCGAAATCCGGAAAGGACGGGGCCGACCCCCCCGTATTGGTCCCGAAAAAGTTGAAAAGATTGTGCACATGACGCTGCACACCCAACCGAAGGGTGCCACCCACTGGAGTTGTCGAACCATGGCCCAACATTGCGGCCTCAGTCCAGCTACCGTGCAACGGATATGGGATGCCCACGGGTTACAACCTCATCGGCTCCGTCAGTTCAAGCTGTCGCGCGATCCGCAGTTTGTCGAGAAACTGACCGATGTCGTTGGCCTCTACCTGAATCCGCCCGACAAGGCCCTGGTCGTGTGTGTCGATGAGAAGAGTCAGATTCAGGCCCTGGACCGAAGCCAACCAGGCCTGCCGATGAAGAAAGGGCGCTGTGGGACGACGACTCACGATTATAAACGGCACGGAACCACCACTTTGTTTGCTGCCCTCAACCTGTTGGAAGGAACCGTCATTGCCGATTGCATGCCGCGTCACCGAAACCAGGAATTCTTGAAGTTCCTCCGCCGCTTGGATCGGGAGTTCCCCGCACAGGACCTGCATCTGATCCTTGACAACTACCAAACCCACAAGCACCCGAACGTGAAACAATGGTTAGCCAAACGGCCCCGCTTCCATCTGCACTTTATTCCTACCAGTGCCTCCTGGCTCAATTTGATCGAGCGTTGGTTTGCCAACTTGACAGCACGCAGAATCCGTCGCGGTGTCTTTCACAGCGTCCCGGAACTAGTCGGGGCGATCAACGATTTCGTCCGAATCTATAACGACGATCCTGCTCCTTTCATCTGGACCGCTTCTGTGGAATTCATAATGCAGAAAATCAATCGTTGTAAAGCCATTTACGGGACACTACACTAGGAGTCGGACCTAAATTCGGGGGAAGGTCACAGATATGGCGAACCGTTGTAATATTCTTGTTACATTAAGATGGATCAGTGCAACTTCCACGGTGGCCGTCATCGGGAGAGGCGCATGGCTAAGGTTTTGAAACTCAGCGTCGATAGAGAAGCGGTAATTGAGTATTCAGATCGCTGTGGCCTGTGTAGATGAAAAGACGGCCACTCAGGCCTTGGAGTAGGATCACCGATTACCCCTACTGAGATCTAGCCGAATCGAGTGGCGCTTAGAATAAGAAGATGTTGGAGGATTGTATGTTTAGTCGCCACGCGCGCAAAAAAATAGTCCCGTGGTCACCGGATTACAACAACTACAAGAGGGAACTTATCACAAGGATTCTGAGAGATGAGTCACTCCTGGCACGATTTCGCTTAGGTGAACTCTTGCCGACTGGATACGGCATTGGGATTGACGAACGATGTGTCGAATATCCTTGGTTACTGGCGAATTTAGGCCAGCGATCGGATGTTCTTCTGGATGCAGGCTCCACGCTCAATCATGATTATATTCTGAATCATCGTGTACTTCAGGGCAAGCTCATACATGTTCTTACCCTCGCACCGGAGAGGAGTTGCTTTTGGAAAAAAGGGATTTCTTACCTCTTCCATGATCTGCGTGACATTCCCATCCGTAATGACTATTACGATGTCATTGCCTGCATCTCCACGCTCGAGCACATCGGGTGTGACAACAGACAATACACACGGATTGACGCATATTCGGAGCATCGGGTCAAGGATTTTATCCTTACCATGAAGGAGTTTCGCAGGGTACTGAAGTCTGGGGGGATTTTGTATCTCACCGTGCCGTTTGGAGTTCGCCGTCATTTTGGAACTTTTCAACAGTTCGACCTCAATCTGCTGTCGCGCGCTATCAAGGCGTTTGGTGAAGCCAGGGAAGTAAGCAAGATTTTTTATCGCTACAAGGTGGAAGGGTGGAACGTGGCTGAGGCGATGGATTGCTCAAAAAGCGAGTATGTGGAGTGGATTAACAGGCCACGTAACCAATGGCCAAGCCCTCTTCCTGTAGAGCCGGACCGGGCCGCGGCTGCTCGTGCTGTAGGATGTGTGCGATTGATGAAATGACGGATGTTTCTGGTGTTTCTGGATATTAAAAGGTTATACCAAGAATGCGCATTGGGATTGTTCCGTTCCTGAATCGCTTTAGCGGTGGTATGTATCAATACACCATCACGATGCTCCGAGCCCTTTACGAGAGCACAAGCGATGCTGGCGAGGAAGAGTTTGTGCTCTTCACTCATAGAATGGATCATCCAGCCATAGCCTTTATAAACAGCCCAGCCTGGACCGTAAAAACGATCGACACGTTTTCCCTCGACCGAAAGACGAAAGCGGCACTCCTAGCAGCTATTAGGGAAGGCCATCTGCACGGGGGGTTAGATCAGCTTCGAACGCACCTACGCGGAGTGGTTGACCTACCTGACCCAGAACTGGTCCGGCATCGACCTGACATGAAGCGCCGATTTCAACGCTCCGGTGTCAAGCTAATGCTTTATCCAGCTCCTATTCCACTTTCTTTCGAGGCAGGGATTCCCTATGTCATGGCAATCCACGATCTCCAGCACCGGCTTCAACCAGAGTTCCCTGAGGTTTCCGCTAATGGGAAGTGGGAACGGCGGGAATATCTATTCCGCAATGGGGCTCGCTATGCAACACTCCTATTGACTGACTCGGAGGTCGGCAAAGAAGATGTCCTGAACTTCTATGGAGCCTATGGCGTTACACCAGACCGGGTAAAGGTATTGCCATTTCTGCCAGCGTGCTACCCAGCGGTGGATATTTCAGAAAGCGAGAAGCAGCGGGTGCGGACCTCCTACCATCTGCCGGAACGCTATTTGTTCTATCCTGCTCAGTTCTGGCCCCACAAGAATCACGCCCGCATCATTCAGGCGCTGGAGTTGCTAAAGCAACAATACCACCTCAAGATTCCGATTGTGTTCGTCGGCTCTCACTTGACGGAGATACGAGAGCGCACGTTCAATGAGGTCATCTCTCTCTCTCATCGTCTCCATGTTGCGAATCAGGTCCATTATCTTGGTTATGTTCCCGACAAAGATATGGCAGGCCTCTATGCTAGTGCCGTGGCCTTGGTAATGCCAACCTTCTTTGGACCTACGAACATCCCCGTGCTCGAAGCTTGGGCCTTTGGCTGCCCGGTGCTCACTTCGGACATCAGAGGCATTCGGGAACAAGTGGGGGATGCGGCAATTTTAGTAAGCCCTCGTTCGGTTGAGGCCATCGCCGATGGTATTTACCGAATTTGGACGGATGACAAACTGCATCGCACCCTGGCCGACCGGGGGCGGCAGCGTCTGGCTACCTACACTCATCATGATTATTCTCGTCGACTGACAGATATCCTGGAAGAGGCTAAAGCGCGGGTGTGTTCAGAGAAGACAAGCAGATTGAAGCGGTAAAGACTATTCGAAAAGGAAACATTATTGACGGATCTTGTTGAATACATTAATTGGAACGGGCGGCCACTGACTCACATCATACGGGCGAATATAAACCCGGAAAAGACGACGTTCCTAACGCCGGCGGAGTTCAATCTTCAGGTGGGCTTTGTAGTTTACGGGACGAATGGAGAAGTCCCCCGCCACGTACACCGGCAACTGGAACGGACAATAATAGGTACCTCCGAGGTGCTCATCGTCAGAAAGGGTAGATGCCAAATAGATATCTACAACGAGGAGCGTGAGTTGGTTGCTACCCGCGAGGTCCGAACCGGGGACATTATACTCATGGTGGGCGGAGGGCATGGCTTCCGTATGATTGAGGACACCACCTTGCTGGAGATTAAACAAGGCCCTTACATCGGACCAGATGAGAAAGAGCAATTCTGATCGATGATACCCGTCAACGATTTATGGCTGACCGAAAGAGACTTAGAGTACGTCTCAGAAAGTGTACGTACCGGTTGGGTTTCCTCAGCGGGCAACTTTATCAATGAATTCGAAGGACGTTGGGCAGCCTACTGCGGCCGGCGATACGGAATCGCCGTCAGCAATGGCACTGCAGCGCTGCAACTGGCTGTCGCTTGTTTGGGATTAGGAGCGGGCGATGAAGTCATCATGCCGACATTCACTATTATCTCTTGCCCTCTTGCCGTCATTTACAATGGCGGTGTTCCAGTGTTGGTTGATTCTTGTCCACGCACTTGGTGTATGGATGTGACTCAGGTTGAGGAGAAAATCACACCACGCACCCGGGCCATTATGCCGGTGGCTATCTACGGACATCCCGTTGACATGGATCCATTGATGGAGTTGGCACATCAATATGGACTGGCAATTATTGAAGACGCGGCAGAAGCGCATGGCGCTGAGTACCTGTCGAACCGACATGCAAGTTGGCGTCGTTGTGGCAGTTTCGGAACTTTGAGTTGCTTTAGCTTCTATGGCAATAAAATCATCACGACTGGTGAAGGAGGTATGGTGCTCACCGATGACTCGCGGCTATCTGAGAAAGCTTATTCTATGCGAAATCTCTGCTTTCGACGTGAGCACCGATTTCACCATGAGGAATTGGGATTCAACTTCCGCCTCACCAACTTGCAAGCTGCCTTGGGATTGGCTCAATTGGAAAGGATGAATGAAATCGTGGCCCACAAGCGCTGGATCGGTCAGGAATATACTCGTCGGCTGAAAGATCTTGAAGGTTTGCAGCTTCCGGTGGAGGAACCGTGGGCGCGCTCTGTTTACTGGATGTACGGTATCGTCCTTTCCGAACAGAGGGACATAGAGGCCAGTCAATTTGCCGAAATGCTGAGAGAACGTGGGGTAGAAACCCGCCCCTTCTTCCTGGGGATGCACCAACAGCCTGTTTTCCATAAGCGTGGACTTTACAAAAATGAACGCTATCCTGTGGCCGAACGGCTTTCCCGCAGGGGACTTTATTTGCCTTCAGGTGTCGCCTTGAAAGAGGAACAGTTAGCGCATGTGTGTGAGGCCGTCCATGAGGTACTGTCATGAAGGAGGCTTTCGGTCCAATATATGCCGATGCCTACGATTTGCTCTATGACGACAAGAACTACGCGGCGGAATGCGAACTGATAAATCACATTTTCCGGACCTATAGTGGTGTGCCGGTC
Organism: Terriglobia bacterium; assembly: GCA_965222885.1. Classification (GTDB taxonomy): domain Bacteria; phylum Acidobacteriota; class Terriglobia; order UBA7540; family JAPUME01. Next base: position 1,591,996 of record OZ244973.1, on the reverse strand, counting down.
CGAAGCGTCCTGGATTTGGGATGTGGAACAGGTAATCATGCTTTCCTTCTGGCTGAGCGAGGCTACGAAGTAGTCGGAGTAGATCGCTCAGAAAGCATGCTTGTCCAAGCACAAAAGAAAGTGGCGTTCCTCTCCAACATGAAAGGCACGCATTTCCAACGGGCAGACATTCGCAGTGTTGACCTTCAGAGGCATTTCGATGCCGTCCTGATGATGTTTGCCGTATTGAGCTATCAACTGGGAAACAGCGACGTGCTCTCCGCTTTACGAAGTTCGCGGCGGCACCTGAACCTAGGAGGACTGTTCATTTTCGATTTTTGGTATGGCCCGGCGGTGCTTCGGCAACAACCCTCCCAGCGGTTCAAGGTGGTCCCCACACCTGAAGGACAGATTTTGCGGGTCGCCTCGGGGGAATTAGATACTGACCGCCATGTTTGCACGGTAAACATAAACTTGTGGCGGTGGGAGGAAGGAAGGTTGGCGGTTAAGACCGAGGAACGCCATTCGGTACGTTATTTCTTTCCTTTGGAGCTAGCTCGTTTTTTGGAGTTCTCAAATTTTTCTCTAATTCGGTTGGGGGCGTTTCCCCAGTTTGATCGGAGCCCAGACCAAACAACATGGAACGTGTTGGGTCTAGCTCAAGCATCCTAATCGTTGGTAGAGCTCAAGCTGCTGACAGACACTGGCTAATTCAAACCCAAACTTAGTACTCTGATTCATAAGTATTACGACGTATTTTAGGCGGCCTCCTCTAATCGGGCAAGTAGGTCATGAAGGTCAGACAATCCGACACGCCCGATGGGCGTGACGGCAGGGATCCCTGATGGGCCCCCAGAAAACTGAACCAGTGCGGATGAGAGTTTTGCGGCTATAACTCTCTCACTGAGACTGGTACAAAAACTCGGTCTGGTCAACCTGCCCGTTGGGTATTAGGAAGATGTTGGGCGTCTTGAGCTCCCGGAGGACGATGTTGTGCCTATGAAGCACCTGCAACCTTTCAATCAATTTGGTAATGAGATTATAGATCTCTTTGGACAACGTTGCAGGAGATTTTGAATTTATCCCCCTTACTCATGGAGAAAATTCATACCATGGCGCCAAAGCGACTTGCTCGAGTTCCAACTGAACATGACCTTCCCCCCGAATCCGTTCAACCGAGCATACGACAACTCGGGTTGGTCCCGCCCGATTGAGCGGGGATAGGGGCGTGGGGAAAGGGGTCGGCGTTTGAGACACCTTTCCCCGCACCAGCACTGGAGAGACCGGCGGCGCGATGAAGCGCCGCAAACTCTTCGGGCGTACGATAGCCCAGACTGCTGTGCGGACGCAACTGGTTGTAATGCTTGCGCCAGGCCGCGATCTGGCGACGCGCGTCAAACAAATTGCGAAACCAACTCACGTTCAGGCACTCCTCGCGCAACCGTCCGTTGAAGCTTTCGATATAGGCGTTCTCGATGGGCTTGCCAGGCCGGATGTGCAACAGCTCGATGCGACGCTCCAGAGCCCAAGCCAGATAGGCGCGGCTGGTGAACTCCGGCCCGTTGTCTGATCGAATCCGTTGCGGGGCACCGTGCTCAGCGATGATCTGCTCCAGCACACGAATCACGCGCAAGCTTCCCAGCGACGTATCCGTCTCCAGCGCCAGACACTCGCGCGTGAACACATCCACAACGGTCAACACCCGCAGATGCCGGTCCGATGCCAGCGCATCGGTCACGAAGTCCAATGCCCACTCCTGATTGGCCGCTTGCGCCGGCGCCGTGGAGATGTGATGGCGCACCAAACGCTTGCGCTTCTTGCGGCGCAGACTGAGCCCCGCTTCGCGGTAGAGCCGCTCCACACGCTTGTGATTGCAGCGGCTCTCGCGATTCAGCAGCACGCACAGCCGCGGCGATCCGTAGCGCGGATGCTCCTGCGCCAACTCGATCAAGCGGCGGCGCACGGGCTCATCCCTCTGGGCCCTGCGCGAACAGTAGCGCTGACTGGATACGGCGATCTCCAGCAGCCCGCAAACATGGCGCTCGCTCAACTGCGGCAACGCTTGCCGAACCCGCTCGACATCGGCTCGCGCTTGCCTGAGCTGCGCCTGACTGCCTACGAGCTGTAGCCGTTTTTTTCTATGACCAGCTTCTTCAGCTTGGCGTTCTCTTCCTTGAGTCGCTTCAACTCCTGCGCCTCGGCTACATCCAGCCCGCCGTACTTCTGCTTCCAGGCGTAGATGGTGTGCTTGGACACTCCAACCTCGCGGGCGACTTCTTCGACCTTGCGTCCCGCTTCCACTTGCTTCACTGCGCCAATGATCTGCGCTTCCGTGTGGGCGCTCCTGCTCATCCGCTTTCTCCTTTCCTTCGTCCGATTATCGGACCGTTAGTGTGCGGATTGCGGGGGGAAGGTCAAACAAAAAACCTGTTTTCCCACTCTTTAATGAATCGATGAACTTTGGGGCAAAGCCAACGCAACCTAAATTCTCAAGTATTTGTCCTTCCTTTTCGAGAATATTCAGGCAATTGGTTGGATCATTCAAATCTTTCTTTATCCTGATAGCCAAGTTTGTCGATCCGATTAGATAGTTGGTTCGCAGCAGCAGCGGCAGCATCATAATCATTATCTCTCAACTCAGGACGACATGAGAATAATTCGAGACGATCACCGACTAATTCCAAAGTTTTCGTTATGCATTCCGCCAAAAAGTTCGCATCTAATGCGCCGGCGTTAAGAGCTGTATTCGTCCGGATGCGTGGAACAATGAGTTCATCTATTGAGTTCAAGCTCCGGGAAATGGAAATCGAGGGAATACCTAGTGTGCATAGATCTATGATTGTTCCACGGTTAGCTTTGGTAATCACTAAGTCGCTCGCTACCATGAGTTGCTCAATCGGCCGGTGTTCCCTTTGCACGATTACTTCTGAATGGTCCTTGAGACGATCGGCCAATATTTCGTAGTCCTCATTCGCATTCCAGATCAGGAGTTTATCAGGGATATTGAGTTTATCAAATGCGGGCACCAGTAAGTCGAAAATCGGTGCCCTCTTCTCTGTTGCCCAGCCTCCCGGTATTACGGATAGAATGGTGGCTCTGCGTGGAAGATCCAACTCCTTGCGAGCCCGACTACGATCACTCTTACTGTAGCTCATCGGGCGGACTATGGGCCCAACGTAATGAATTCTATCTTTTACGAAGGGTGGTTCCTCGAAAATGCCACGTTGTTCTATAAAAATAATCTCGTCAGCATATTCCAGTGTCCTCATGATGAGGTGCTCTGATCTCACAAACCAGTCAGTGATGAACACCGTAGGAAGACTAAACGATTTGGCGGCAGGCAAGACAGCGAACTCCTCATGAGATACAACGAGTTGCGGATGCAACTTGCCAATCAGCGAGCTAGCCCGAACCAAGGTTTCAAGGAATGGATTCTCCTCCGGTAACTCAAGGTCTATAATCGGATGACCGAATTCGGCAAAGGTATTTGCTCCAATTCCATAAGATACGAAAAGCACATCCGTATCCGTATGGGTCAGACATAATTTTTCTTTAATTGCAATGTCAGGAATCGCGTGTCCTCGACCTCGACCTCGAGAAAAAAATAACACGCGCTTACGATCAGGGAGAAATTCCCGCCTTATTTTCATGGAGCCTCGTTTCTTTTCAAACTTCCAACAGGAATTGGCTGGTCAGTAATCAACAGAAAATGCATGGCTGCTGAGTGGAGGAAGCCGACGAACGGCGACAATAGCAAACTTCCCCAGTGTGATGGTTTGGGATGCACTAAACTGATTGCATGATGCACCGTCAATACTATCTAGTAGCTATTTCAAAAGCCTCCATAGGACGATCATCAGCAGGCGATATTAACAAATATCTGGTAAGTGGTAAGCAAAGGTCGTAACGGACTACCAACCGGCGGAGGTTGTCCTGCTACGCTCGAAGATCCATTTACGTAGGTAACGGCACGGAGGGTGGCTGTCGTAACCCTGGTCTGAAATCACCCGCTCCGGGTTTTGACGCGACCAAGCCCATACCACCGAACTTTGTGGATCGCCGGCATCGCTTCCTCCCCCAGTCGGACATCGTGAATGGACGCAGCGTAAATTTACGCTCCCAGTGGAAGACCGTGCAGTTGACTGCCCTCCACTCTATCTCCTTAGTTCCGCATGGCCCTTCCGACTCTCGATTTCCGTTATCCCAGGCGTAGAACTCCCGTCCAAAAACGCTTTGCTCCACTTAATTTGCTGACTTTCATTTAATTCTAGCAGGAATGTGCGCAATGTCTTCAAACAGATGTCTTGTTACTCCCACTGCTCCAGACGCCACCAACATGTCGTCGGCACGGAAGCCTTTCGAGCAAATCCTGACTGAGAGCCACGCTTTGCAGAATCCATAGAATGTTCTGTGCCGATATTAACCTCACAGTGCTCCTGCCAGGGATGGTTCATTAAGCAGCTTTCTTCTTCCCTCCTTCGGTGTTTTTGGTTAGTCCGCCCCGGAAGACCTGAGCAAGAATTCTCCCTTTCATTTTGAGTCCCTAATGAGCACGTCGAGTATTGTAACGGACCGGTCTAGTGTACTGTCCCGGTAATAAGCGATATATTAATGGGCAACCTTTGGCCTCTGGAGGTATGCCCATGCCACGCGGTCGCCCCGTTACTCCCCTCACTCTCAGTGAGAGTGAGGAATCGGAACTGGGGAGCCTCGCCCGCTCCCGAACCTTGCCGCATAGTCTGGTGCTGAGGGCCCAGATTGTGCTGGCCTGCGCCGAAGGCGTTCCCGGCTCTACCGTGGCCCGGCGTCTGGGTGTCACCAATACGACCGTGGGCAAGTGGCGAAAGCGCTATCGTGAACATGGAATCCCCGGACTACACGATGAACTGCGTCCCGGACGCCCCCGCACGCATGAGGATGAACGTGTTGCGGAAGTCATCAACACGGCCCTGCAAACCGAACCTCCCGATCGTTCGCACTGGAGCGTGCGTTCCATGGCGGAACACACGGGAGTCTCAAAGAGCACGGTCCAGCGGTGGTTCGATCTGTTCGGCGTCCAGCCGCATCGCCAGCGGCATTTCAAGATTTCCAACGACCCGTTCTTCGTCGAGAAAGTCCGCGACATCGTCGGTCTCTACCTCAATCCCCCGGACCACGCCGTGGTGCTCTCGGTCGATGAGAAGACCCAGGTTCAAGCTCTTCAGCGAACTCAGCCCGTTCTCCCCATGGGCCTCGGCTACGTCGAAGGCGTCACCCATGATTACAAACGTCACGGCACGACCACTCTGTTCGCGGCTCTCGATGTGGCCACCGGGAGAGTCATCACCCGCTGTAAACCGCGACACCGTCATCAGGAGTTCCTCACTTTCCTGCGTCAGATCGACGGCAGTGTGCCGCACAACCTCGACGTCCATCTCATCGTCGATAACTACGCTACTCACAAACATCCCAAAGTCCGCGCTTGGCTCGCTCGGCGTCCCCGCTACCACGTTCATTTCACCCCAACCTATGCGTCCTGGCTCAACCAAGTCGAACGCTGGTTCGGCATCATTACCCAGAAGGCCATTCGCCGAGGTTCCTTCTCCAGCGTCAAGGCTCTCGTCCGTAACATCGAGCGCTTCGTCGAACATTACAACGCCAACACCAGTCCTTTCGTCTGGACCGCCACGGCCGAATCCATCCTCGCTAAGGTCGAACGACTTTGCTCATATATTTCCGGGACAGTACACTAGGTCCTTCTGCGTCTCATCAAGGGTCTCGTAAAACTTCTTGTGACCCTTGATCCGCAGATATTCATCCAGCAGAGTTCAGTGAAAACGCTCCACGAACCCATTGCTCTAAGGCCGAAGGACCTGATCGGTTCGGTGCTCGACTCTTCCATCTGCAGGAAAAGCTCATAGGGATGTCAATCGGCCCGGCCACAATACTTCCGACCATGGTCACTGAGCACCGTGTGGATCCGGGTTCATGCTTCTCGAAGAAAGGCAAGATGTCTTCGTTGGGAACATGGACGGCCGTCACCGGCAGTTTGGTGGTGTACAGATGAGCCCCGGGCCGAAAGGTGAGATGACCTCTCACAGACTTCTACCCTAAATCCTGAAAACACCTTTGCTTTTCAGGCGGTGCGAGAAACCCGGTGCATGGAATTCCCGCAATCCCAATCTTGGAGACCCGACTGGAAATGCTTCTGCTCCAATCTCCAGTCGAGAAGGCCCTCGCATTCGTTGAACGACGATCAGGGCCCGATTCTCAGACTATCCGAAGTGCCAAAAGGTGTCAACCGGGAGGGAAGCAGCAAACTGACGCACTACCGATTTCCGCAAGACAGGACTGTCATGCGCTCTGAGTTTCCGTGGGCAAGCCAAAGGTCGAGGGTGCGTGGTCAGAGGCTTGATCTCTGCCGGTGTTTGCTGCTGACAACAGGCTTCGCTGCCGTTGGAAAACTCGGTCGCTGGTTGTAGCAGACTGAGCTTCTTTCGTACTACTTTCTTGGTAGTTGTCATTTGATTCCTCAACACCAGAATTCTGGAGCCGATCATAATAATCCCTTTTGATTTCCACATAGCTAACCCGAGTTCACATACAGGCTCTATACCCCTGGCTTGGAACCCAGTTTCACAGCCTCAGGTTGTGATGTAATATTCCTCACAAGGACTGGTATAAAACTTCGGTCTGGTCACTTCATGGAGGGCCTAGTTCAGCCCGACCGGCTCCGCACCCGAATTCTGTTGTGGGCGGAAGAGGAAATCAGGCGGGGAAGCCTACCTCGAAAATCTGGCAGTATTCTCGAAGCAGTCCTCTACCGTGGGGAACTGTCCCGCGGAGATGCCGATACCGTTGTCGGCACCGGTGAGCGGCAAGCCCGCCGCATTGTCTCGGCTCTGGTGGATAAGGGAGTGCTGGTTTCCGAAAGCCCTCGCGCGCCATTACGCCTCACGTTCCCCGTAGCGCTGGCCTCGCGGTGGATGCCCGGGTTATTTCCGGAGAAAGCTCCGTAGATATTTTGATCGGATGGCTCTTGCACTCCCAACCGTATCCTTGAGGTATGCACAAACTGGTAATCGCAGACGAGCGCCTCGGCCCTTGAGTGGGAATAGCAATCTCCCGCGGACGCGATCTTCAAACAGAGCATCTGCCCACGGCAGAAGCTCCCATGAACCTCCTGCTGTGCCAAAAATGTGTCAGAAATGCAGGTCAAGCAGCCCAAAAGGGTTCTGTGCTGAGCGAAAGCAGAATCCCTGAATGAGTGTAAAGCTAATGGAAAATAAGGGAGAGAGAGAAAGGAGAAGAGGAGAGGTAGCCACTTAGAAGGCAGATGCTCTATCCTCTGAGCTACGGGCGCACAGTGAAAGCTACGTCGCATACTCTCTCAATGTAGCATCTGCTCGTACCTCAGTAAAGTTTTCCTATCCGGGTTGGTCCCCGCGCGATCCTCCGATTTCAGTTGCTGCGGCGGATAGGGCACGACCTAAGCCTTAAAAGCCAAGCCGTAATCGACGTATAATTTCTCCTATTAAAATATCAACGGAAAGGATCGGGTTTTCGTGGAAAAAGCGCGCGTGGTCATCGTCGGGGGAGGCGTCATTGGATGCGCCATCGCTGCCGAGGTTTCAAGACAGACGGAGGATGTTTTTGTTTTGGAGGAGTTGCCCCGTCTCGGCATGGTCACCAGCTCTCGCAACAGCGGGGTGATTCACTCCGGCGTTTACTATTCCGCTGGGTCGCTCAAAGCGCGCCACTGCGTCGAAGGCAATCGACTGACCTACCAGTTCTGTGCTTCCCACAACGTCCCGCACCGCAAGACGGGCAAATTCATCGTCGCCACCGCACCCGAAGAAGATATCAAGCTGGAGGAACTCCTGGGGCGAGGTCAGGAGAACGGGGTAGAAGGGCTCGAAATGATCACTCTCACCGAACTGCGCAAGCACGAGCCGCATGTGAAAGGCCGGTCGGCGCTGCGGGTCCCTTCGACGGGAATCGTCGAAAGCGAAGAATTGACCAAAGCTTTTGCCCGGGTGGCCTCCGAGCAGGGCGCCCACTTGGTCACCGAAGCGAAGCTGGAGGCCGTCGAACCCACCCCCTCGGGCGTAAAAATTCAGACCACCGTAGGCCCACTTGAAACTCAAGTGCTGGTAAACAGCGCCGGATTGTTTGCCGACGAAGTAGCGGCCCTGTTCGGCAACGGCCAATACCGCATCTATCCCGTCCGGGGTGAGTACTGGGAGGCCGTCAAGTCCAAGTCCTATTTGATCCACGGCTTGGTCTATCCCGCGCCGCACCCGACAGGTCTGAGCCTGGGGGTTCATTTCAAAAAGACGCTGTGGGGCCCGCTGCTCATCGGCCCCAACGCACGCCACGTTACCGACAAAAACGACTACGAGAAGGATCGGGAGTCCGTCGAAGATTTCTGCGCTCAAGCCCGGCGGCTGGTGCCCGACCTTGCGCCCACGGACCTGCGTCAAGGCTTTTCCGGCCTCCGTCCCAAGATCGTTCCTCCGGGCAAGAAGGGACTGGGTGATTTTGTGATGACTCGCGACCCGACCTACCCGCAGGTCATCCATCTGATCGGAATGGATTCTCCCGGGCTCACCTGTGCGGCTTCGCTCGGGCCGGAAATAGCGGCCATGGTGGCGGAAACCCTGCAATGAAGCCAGTATTGAGAACTCCTCGGTTGCCGACTTCGACCCTTTTGAGAGATACTCATGCCCACTGAGACCGCTTTCTCGATTCAGGAAGAATGGGAGGTTCTTCGGAAGTTGGACGAGGCGGTCGGAAAAGAGTCCGTCAGAAAATTCCTTGACGCGGCAGTTGAACGAACGGCGAGGAAGTTGTCCGAGACTCCCAACACGTTAATGACTTGGGAAGCCATTCCCCTTCCCACCTATGATGTCAATCTTCCGGCTATGATTCGTTCAAGTTGGCTGTTCCTACTTCGTTCCGGCACCTCAACGGGAGCCGAAAAGCACCCGAACAGTCGCCAAAGGATGATGTCGTACCGAGGCCAGGGTGACCTTCAGACACGTACGGGGGAAAACTGGCGTTCCCATCGGCTGAAAAGCGACCCTCTCTCGAAGGTAGAGGAAAGGTGGATTTCGATTCCGCCGAATACGTGGCATCAGGCGGTCGTCATGCCCGGACCGAATTGGGCCGTTGTCTCGTTCCACACCGTCCTCCCCGAGGAGCTTATCGAAGAACGCCCCGACCCGGCTGACCCTGATCTCACCCGGCGGCGCAGATACTTGAATTCGTAAGCGGTACATCCACTCCGCCGTCCTCCCGAAATAAGGGTTGGGAAACCCGACTGCCGTGGGATATATTCCCGTTATCCCCGGCCACCTTTGGGGGTGAAGATTTACCTTCCTGTCTGGGAAACCTTGCCTATGGCGTACATCTTGAGCCTCGACCAAGGCACCACAAGCTGCCGAGCCTTCCTTTTCGATGAAGCGGCCCGTGTGGTGGCCTCCGCGCAACGTGAATTTACCCAGCACTATCCCCAACCCGGATGGGTGGAGCATTCCGCCCTAGAGATCTTTGACACTCAGTACCAGGTAACCACGGAAACCCTGCAACGAGCCGGAGTAAAAACCGCCGACATTGCAGGTTTGGGCATCACCAACCAGCGGGAAACTCTCGTGGTTTGGAACCGGAAGACAGGAGAACCCATTGCACCGGCTATTGTCTGGCAGTGCCGCAGGACGGCTTCCCTCTGCGAGGAAGGTAAACGGCGCGGATGGGAGGAGAAGATTCACGCTCGAACCGGTCTTTTGCTGGACCCCTACTTTTCCGGCACAAAACTCAAGTGGGTCCTGGACAACGTCCCAGGCGCGCGGCCGGCGGCGGTCCGAGGGGAGCTGGCGGCCGGGACGATCGATTCCTGGCTCCTGTGGAAGTTCACGGGCGGCCGGGCTCACGCCACGGACGTAAGCAACGCCAGCCGTACCCTGCTGCTCAACTTGAACACGGCCGAATGGGACGAGGAGCTGCTGGATTTATGGGAAATTCCGCCGAAAATCTTGCCGCGCGTGCTTCCCTCAGCCGGCTATTTTGGCGAAACGGAGGAACCCTGGTTCGGCCGCAGAATCCCTATCTTGGGTGTAGCGGGAGATCAACAGGCCGCTCTGTTCGGTCAGGCCGGCTGGAAACCCGGCCGAGTCAAGAGCACCTACGGCACCGGAAGCTTCGTATTGCTCTACACGGGAGAAAAGCCGCTCCGTGGACGCGGAAAACTGTTGACGACGGTTGCCTGGAAGCGTGACGGGAAACCCGTCGAGTATGCTTTGGAAGGGAGCGTCTTCATCGCGGGTGCGGCCATCCAATGGCTTCGCGATGAGCTGGGAATTCTGGAGTCTGCTTCCCAATCGGAAGCTCTTGCCCGGTCGGTGCCTGACTCGGGGGGTGTCTATTTCGTTCCGGCGTTCGTAGGCTTGGGAGCCCCCCATTGGGACCCGGCCGCACGCGGACTGATCGTCGGCCTTACACGAGGAACCCGCAAGGAGCATCTGGTCCGGGCAGCACTCGAGGCCGTCGCCTTCCAAACCCGAGACCTGCTGGAGGAGATGGCCAACGGCTCGGAAATCAGCCGGAGTAACCTGCGGGAACTCCGCGTCGATGGAGGCATGGCCGCCAACGACTTTTTCCTCCAACTTCAGGCTGACTGTTTAGGCTTGCCCGTGGTGCGTCCGCGGTGGATAGAAACCACGGCTCTGGGCGCAGCATTTCTGGCGGGTCTTGAGGCCGGTATCTGGAAAGGGTTGGAGGAAATAGAACGGCTCTGGACTCCCGACCGCGTTTTCGAATCTTCACCCGGCCAAAGTCAGATGGAAGCAAACTACTCCGGCTGGAAAAAGGCCGTAGGACTCGCTCAAGAGTGGGCCCGACAGTCAGTATCTCCGTAAGAACACTCCGAACACACGGCGTATCTCCCGTCCATCGTCTCTTGTCAGGCTTGAATAGGATGAGTGGGAGAAGGGTTGCATCCATATCAAACAAAAGTTGGGCTGGAATTTTCGGTAGGGATCGGGTAGATTTGAGATTAGCAGGCTCCGATAAGGAAGGTAACCGCGAAATGACCTCGCAACGCACGGTGCGCGGGCGGCTCAGGGGCGTGGGTCCCCTGCTGAGCGTTACCGTAATTCTGCTGGTTGGGGCAGGATTTCCTGCGCAGTCGCGGGGTGCAGAGAATCCTCCGGTCCCCCGTTTCGAGCCTCATATCCTCCCGATTTTTCAGAAGAACTGCCTGCAGTGCCACGACGCCAAGACACGACTGGCGGGTTTATCCCTCCAGACGCTGGAGGACGTTTTCCAGGGCGGGAAGTCGGGTCCCGCGATCCTGCCCAAAAAGCCGGGCGACAGTCTGCTACTGACGATGGTTTCATCCGGGGCCATGCCGATGGGGGGAGACCGGCTGAGCGATGGCGAGATTGCACTGATTCGGCGCTGGATCGAAGCGGGGGCGATCGCCGAGAACACGGACATCTCGAAGGAGCATGGGGCGGCTCCGGTCACCGAGGCGGAGGTCATGGCTGCGATCCTGGGCGCCAAGTGTTTGCCTTGTCATGGCCGAAGGCACCAGTACGCGGACCTCGACTTGAGAACTCGCGCAGGTCTATTGCGAGGAGGCAAATCCGGTCCGGCGATGGTTCCCCAAAGGCCGGACGAAAGCCTGCTGGTGCGGCGAATTGTGGCCCAGGAGATGCCCCCGCCCCAATTACAGGAGCAGTTCTCCGTGCGGGGATTGACTTCCGAGGAGTTGGCAAAGCTGCGCCGGTGGATCGCGGCCGGAGCGCCGGCCGACGCTGAGAAGCCCTTGGAGGTTCGCGCCGAAGAAGACCCGTTGGTCAGCGACGAGGATCGCCGGTTCTGGGCTTTCCAGCCCCCGCAGCGACCGGCGGTGCCGGAAGTGCGACAAAAGGAGAGAGTCCGCAATCCGATTGACGCCTTTCTGCTGGCGCGACTGGAGGAAAAGGGCCTGGGATGGCCGGAAGAAGCGGACCGGCTGACCTTGTTGCGGCGGGCGTATCTGGATTTGACGGGTTTGCCGCCGTCGCCCGAGGAGATCAACGCGTATCGAGCGGACCCCGGTCCGGGGGCGTATGGACGGTTGGTGGACCGTCTGCTCGCGTCCCCCCGCTACGGCGAGCGCTGGGCGCGGTATTGGCTGGATGCGGTGGGGTATGCCGACTCGGAAGGCGGGGTTTCGACCGACGCGTTCCGACCGCACGCCTATCGCTACCGCGATTACATCATTCGATCGTTGAACGCGGATAAGCCCTACGATCAATTTCTGGTGGAGCAGATCGCGGGCGATGAATTGTTCGACTACAAGTTGGCCACCGAGTACACGCCGGAGCAGATCGACAAGCTGGTCGCGACCGGCTTCCTGCGCATGGGTCCGGACTCGACTTACGGCACCGAGCAGAATTACCTGCCGGAGCGCTTCGACGTGGTGGCGACCCAGATTCAGATCCTCAGCTCGTCGGTGATGGGCCTGACGATGGGCTGTGCGCGCTGCCACGACCACAAATATGATCCGCTGCCGCAACGGGACTTCTACCGGCTGGGCACGATCTTGCAAACCGCCTATGATCCCTATGATTGGTTGTCGCCCAATGTAGAATGCGTCGGCGTCGGGGCTCAATGCGATGACTCCAACACCCGTTTATTGCCGCTGCTATCGGCGCGCGAGCGGCAGGAGATCGAAGAACGGAACGCCCCGATCCAAAAGGAAATTGACGAGCTGGAGCAACTGCTTGCCCAAAGGGCGGCACCGTTTCGGGAGGAATTGATTGCGAGGAACCTGTCGGCGCTGCCCGCGGCGGTGCGAGAGGATGTGCGGAAGGCATTCGCGACGCCCGAGGAGAAACGCAGCGCCCTCGCGAAGTATCTGGTAGAGAAGTTCAAACCCTTGCTGGAGGTAGAGCAGGAAGAGCTGGAACAGAAGTTTGAAGATTTCAAGCAACAAGCCGAAAAGCTGAAAAAGGCGATCGAGGAATCCAAAAAGAAGCTGAAGGCGAAACCGAAGATCCGCGCGCTCTTCGACATGGGAGGAGAGCCCACCCCGGCGCGGATTCTTTGGCGGGGCCAGTACACCAACCCCGGACCGCTCTTGGAACCGGGGGTTCCATCCGTGCTCAGTGCAGGGCTGGCTCCCTACCAAGTCGAGAGGCGGAAATGGAGCACGGAAACCGCCGGGAGGCGTTTAGCCTTGGCCAAGTGGTTGACGCAACCCAACCATCCTCTGACGGCTCGGATCATGGTCAACCGTATCTGGCAGCATCACTTCGGGGTGGGATTGGTGGCCACCCCGGGCAACTTTGGACGCACCGGCTCCCCTCCGTCGCATCCGCAATTGCTGGACTGGCTGGCCCATGAGTTCGTGCGGCAGGGCTGGAGCATCAAAGCGATGCATCAACTGATCATGACTTCCACCGCCTACCGGCAACGCTCGACCGCTGCCGAGGAGGTGCAGAGGGTGGACCCCAGTAATCGGCTCCTGTCACGGTTCCCACTGCAAAGGCTGGACGCAGACGCGCTCCGCGATTCCATTCTCAAGGTAGCCGGCCGTTTGGACACCACCCCTTTCGGTCCGGCCGATGAACTCGATGTCAGACCGGACGGGGAGGTGGTTGCGAAAGGGACCCGGCGTGGCTACCGGCGCAGCATCTACCTGCTGCAAAGGCGTTCCACCCCCGTCACCATGCTCGAAACCTTCGACGCGCCGTTGCTGTTTCCCAACTGCCTCAAGCGCCCGCATTCGACGGTTTCCTCGCAGGCTTTGCAACTGGAGAACAGCGAGCTTCTCCGCGCGAGCGCGCGCTACATGGCCGGACGCGTGATGGACGCCGTCGGGGAGGACATTCCCCGGCAGATCGAGCGGGTTTACTGGTTGACCTTGACGCGCCCTCCTTCCCCGGAAGAGGCCAGAACGGCTGCGGCCGCCCTGCGGGACTTGATTCGCGAGTGGCAGCGACATCTCGAATCGGAAGTGCCGGCCGAGCCGATCACGCGCAAGGCCCCCTGGCTGGCGCTGGCTTCGTTGTGCCACACCTATCTCAATTCGGCCGAGTTTCTGTATCTGAATTGAAGGGAGGAGTCCCATGATTCCCGAAAGTAGCCACCCTTCGCCGCGCCCTGCGTACCGACGATGGACCCGACGTGGATTCTTCTCGAGCGTCGGCGACGGTCTTTACGGTACTGCCTTGGCTTATTTGCTGGGGAACGACTTGTTTGCAGTCAATCCCGCCCTGGCTGCCAGCCGCGAGCGGGTTTACGATCTCCGCGCGCGTCCACCGCATTTCGAGCCCAAGGCCAAGGCAGTGATTCAACTCTTTATGAATGGGGGACCCAGTCAGGTGGACCTGCTGGACCCCAAGCCCGCCCTGCTGAAGCACGCGGGGCAGCCGCCCAGCCGCGACTTGGCCAGCGAAATCCGCGCCGTTCGCGAGGCCGGTGGGCTGATGCCCTCCCCTTTCAAGTTTGCCAAACACGGTGAATCCGGCATCGAAGTGTCCGAAGTCATGCCGCACCTGGCGAAGTGGGTGGATGACCTGGCGGTGATTCGGTCGATGTTCACCACGCACATGGCGCACGAGGCGTCGCTGTTTATCATGCAGTCGGGCCGCATGTTTCCGGGCCGTCCCACGCTGGGGGCTTGGGTGGTCTATGGCTTGGGAACGGAAAACCAGAACCTGCCCGCTTACGTGGTGCTGGATGATCCGAAAAGCTTGCCGACCAACGATATCCAGAACTGGCAGGCGGGGTTTCTGCCGGCGGTCTATCAGGGCACTCGGGTGCGCTCGGAGGGGTCGCCGGTGCTGAACTTGCATCCCAGAGAAGAGTGGCCGAACCGAGTCACCCAACTGTCGCGCTCCCTGCTGCGGCGGTTGGATCGCGCCCACCTGCGGCAGCACCCCGGCGAGGCGAATCTTGCGGCCCGTATTGCCAGCTACGAATTGGCGGCACGCATGCAACTGGCTGCCTCGGATGCCCTCGACGTCTCGCAGGAGACTCCGGCGACCCGGAAGCAGTACGGGCTGAATGATGAGCTGACGGCCTCTTATGGCAAGCGTTGCTTGATGGCTCGCCGCCTCGTGGAGCGCGGCGTCCGCATCGTACAAATCTACATCGAGAGCCAGATCTGGGATAACCATCACGCCATCAACAAAGGGCTGCGCTACTGTTGTGGCAAGACCGATCAACCGATCGCCGCCTTACTGGCGGATTTGAAGCAGCGTGGCTTGCTGGACAGTACGCTGGTGGTTTGGGGGGGAGAGTTTGGACGGCTCCCCATCGCCCAGAAGCCCGCCAGCGGCGAGTCCGGCCGCGACCACGGTCCATCGGGTTTCAGTGTCTGGATGGCCGGCGGCGGCATCAAAGGCGGAACCGTTTACGGTGCCACCGACGAGATCGGCTACAAAGCCGCCGAAAACCCGGTCAGCGTGCATGACTTCCACACCACCATCCTGCACCTGCTGGGGTTGAACCATCGGGATTTGGTCTTCGAGCGCGAGGGGCGCCACGAGCGACTCACCGATGAGTTTCCCGCACGGGTGGTCCAGGAGATCCTTGCGTAGCGAGCCGCTAGAGGGACGAACGGTTTGCATGCCCGACACGCAATCGCCGCTAACATCGACCGGAGCCGCCCGGGAGGTGACGGCGACACTGAGACCCGCTACCATTTTCCCTGGTGGGATCAAGGAAGGCCTCTGACCTTCATCTCGTGCCTCGACCACTATGTTCGCTCGCTTCTACCCTGGATTCCAACGCCCCTTGACTCGCTATCCATCTTATTCCCATCTGGCTCAACCCCGAACAACCACCGTGTCCACGTTTTTCTCACCCTCCGAGCGGGCAATGATCGCCGCGCCGCAGGAATCGCTGAACACATTGACCACCGTGCGGTACATATCCAGCGGACGATCGACCGCGAGCATCGCACCGACAATCAACGCCACCTGCGGACCGGTCAAATTGACGGCCTCCAAAACGATAAAAATTACGACCAGCCCGGCAGACGGTACGGCCGCCGCCCCGATCGACGCCAGCAACGCCGTTATCACGATCAATATCTGTTGATCGAAGCCCATGGAAACACCCATCACCTGCGCAATAAATAAGACCCCGGCGCATTCATACAGCGCCGTCCCATCCATGTTCACGGTGGCTCCCATCGGCAGCACAAAGGACGTAACGCGGTTGGAAGCTCCCACCTTGTTCTGGACGGCGTTGATGGTGACGGGAAGCGTCGCGCCCGACGAACTGGTCGAAAAGGCCATAAACATCGGGTCAACCATGTTCTTAAAGTGGACGAGCGGATTGATCCCCCCCAAAAACCTCAACACCAGCGGAAGCGTAAAGAACAGATGGATTGTCAACCCGATAAACAAGACCAAGGCATAAAGCCCCAACGCCTTGAACGAGGCCAAGCCCGTCGTTCCCACCAAAGTCACGATCAACGAGAAAACCCCGATCGGTGCTACTAAATGAATAATTCCCGACGTCAGCCTCATCATCGCTTGGAAGGCCGAACCGATCAAACGCAACAAGGGCTCGCGATGTTGACCCGGGAGACTGGCGATGCTGATGCCGAGCACGATCGAGAAGAAAATGAGCGAAAGCATTTTCGTTGCCGACGCGGCTGCGACAATATTCTCCGGAACAATATCGAGGATCAGTTGCACGGGCGAGGTCGCAACCGTCAGATTCGGCAATTCCTGGGCTTCGGCTCCCGCAATGTCGGCTCCAACCCCCGGCTGCAACGTGTTGACCACTAGCAATCCCGTGATCACCGCCAGAAAACTGGTGAGCACGTAGTAACCCAGCGTCTTGCCAAATAACCGCCCCAGCCCCGCGCTACCGCCAACCGACGCCACGCCGGAAATGATGGACGTCACCACCAGGGGCACGATAATCATCTTCAACAACTTGATAAACAACTGCCCGATCCAACCAATCTTGTCCGCCAAGGCTTCGCCCCCGACGAGTCCGGCCAGGGTGCCCAAAAGCATGGCCAGGGCAACCTGCCAGTGAAGCTGTTTATACCAAGGTGTTCCGTCCGTAGTCATAACGTCCCTCCTCATAATTTTGACCCACCTCTACAACCAAACCTATCCTGCATGTCAGGACTGCGGGCCTGTTCCGGCTACCCCACAGTTGTGAAATCCGTGGTGGCGGAATCCATCGAGCCTCCAGTGGTCGGTATGCAAGGCACCGGCCCATCCATCATCCGTCACGCATCTCTCGCCCGTCACTTCTCCGTCAGATACACCGCATAGACCCGAGCGTCTTCCGGTCGAAGTCCCGCGTAGCTGACGCGGAGGCGAATCGGGTGATCAAACTTTTTCAGACTCGGGTTGCCTTTCCAGAGAATCGGCTGACGAAGGCCACTTTTCTTGACCCATGCGCTATCCTCCCCGGAATATCCCGGCACACTTCGCAATTGCTCATCAAGAAGTTCCAATTTCAGGTAGCTGTTCTCCGCAAGACCATCGGCATTCAGGTAAAGCTTGGCTCCTGCATCCTGTAATTGCAATGGACAAGTAATAAAATGGGGAGCTTCCGACCCCGCCTTATTCCTGGGACGCCGAACGGGCTCGAAATATCCCAGCCGGTCTCGTTCCCAAGTCGCGAGTCGAATCTCGCCATCCCTCCAAGCACCGTACCAGACCAGGGTTTGATCGCCGATATTTTCAAATCCTTGTCCCTGGATCAGGGAAGGATGGACACCGTCAGACTCCTCAGCGGCCGATACGATCCTGAAGTCCGGGATGGGTTCGCGAAAATGCAATCCGTCCTGAGTCAAGACCAGCCCGAGGTCCATGCTGATGTAGCGGCGATCGTTGTTCAAGGCTCCGTGCCACTGCCCGTAGAATCCTACCAGTACATTGCCCCGATCCCAGAGCGCGGCTCCCAGATGAACCTGCTCTCCCGCGCGGGGGAAAAAGACCGGAGAACGCGGATCGATGTTGTCCCTGCGGAAGCCCAGCACCGCCGACTCGGTCCAGTGCTCGAAATCATAAGAGACGTGGGTCACCAGGGTCCGCTTGGAATGTGCCGTTCCCTGCCCGTTGACGTAATAGGCGCCGTTGAACTTGATCAAGCCGGTCATCTCAAGGATCGGCCCGACGGGGTTGTTGGGAGATTGTTTCCAGGTCAATCCGTCCGGGCTGTAGGCAACTCCCATTTTCTGTCCATACCGATGGCTCTCGAAAATCATCTTGAAGCGTCGGTTGGAGTCAGGATCATCCGGCTCGTAAAGGACCGTGGAACCCACGATCCGATCGATGTCGAGATCGACCAGATTATTCTGCCGGCTTCCGGCAAACTCCACCAAGCCCAGTGCCGGCTTCTCCCAACGGACCCCGTCTTTACTGACAGCGTAACAGATCTGCCCCATGCCCCATCCGGGCCAGCCTCCGGCCCCGGTGGCGTAAATTTCAGGAGATCCGATGTACCACATCCGTAGTTGGTCGCCAATCTTCAACACCGTTCCGTAATAGGCCACGGCTTTGGCGTCCACCTCACCCGGCTTACCCACTCGAAGCACGGGATTATCCGGGTGTTTGCTTCCCGTAACCAAACCCAGTTTCAAGCCGTAAACCAAAGGAATGCTGTGATTATCGAAGGCGAAAAGGACCGCCTCCTCCTGCGGTTGCTCCCTCCCTCCGTTTACCACGACCACGCCACCGCTCGCCGTGGCCGAATCGCTGCCCAGGAGCAGAACCAAGAGCACCATCCATTTCCAAACTGCGTGGTTTTTCATCGTTCCCCCTGCTCTGACTGGAATTGTTGCCAGGCTTCCATGAATCTCCATAGATCGGCTTCACTGGCTCAAGCTGACCAGATAAATGGAGACCACGATGATAGCAATGCCGCAGAACAAATAGATATAGGTCTTTCGGTCTGAACCTTGCCATTCGCCCCGAATCAAACCCCAGACGTTGGCGGTCAGGATCAGCGTCGCCATATAGACGGGCCAACCCAGGACCGGGCCCATCGGTCCCATAAAAAGGTTCGCGACTCCATACACGAGAAACGCTCCCATCATGGCCAGTCCCATCATGAACCCATAAGACCAGTGGGAAGCGGTATTCGGCAGAGTAAAGTCTTTCCAAGTCCGATTTCGATGCAGAAGATAAGCGCAGTAGATGGCATTGGGAATAAAACCGGCGAGGAGCGCAAGATTCAACAAGGCAATGCTTGCACCGATCTTACTGGCTCCCAGAGATAGAGCAGCCTGGGAGATAGGAGCTCCAAAGGCAAAGGCCAAATTCAACATGGGAGAAAAAATGCCGGACGCGATACACGCCAAAACCCCCAGAAAAAAATTCGTTCGCTCTCTGATCAGCATCGGTTTTTCATCTTTGCGCCTACGTGCCGCCAGAGAACACAGGGAAATCCCGACCACAAGCACTCCTAGAGACAGCAAGATGACGTTACCCTCAAACGTACCCAGCTTTTCGGGGTGCAAGGTAATTAAAGGGATCAAGGCGCCCATGACGGCCGACAAGCTGATGATCAACGCATTACCCAGGCCCATTCCCAGTAAAGTGATTCCCGCACCGAATAGAGTGTTTCCCACGCCCCATCCCGCCCCAAAGCCAAAGGCAGCCCATAAAGCATGGCCGGGAGCCCGTTCATAGACTGTGAAAACGTTCCCCAGGGTCAAAAAAACGACGAACGAAGGCAGGAGAATCATTCCAAATATCGAAAAGACGATCCAGATATTCTCCCATCTCCAGCGGCGGGCAAACTGCATGGGATAGGCCATGCTGCCGTCCAAAGTTCCGCTACAGACCGCCAAGGCCAATCCCACAAGAATAGCCATCTCCATCGATATACCTCGATCCGTTCAAGCGCCTTGGTCAGGCCGTGTGTTAAGCAAGACATAATCCTTGAATTTTGCTTGATCCACAACGGGTATTTCAGACGGCTGGGGAAGCCGTGGACGTGGCTGGCGACGCCACCCTACCCCTGAATGGCACTATCCATCGGGTTCCGAACGGAAAACAAGGACGTTCCGTTGACCGCTATTCGAACCCGGCCTTAGAATCTATGGCGAAGGATGGACGCCGGCACGTGACGGGTTTCGGTGGGCAGAGGTCGAAAGGGGTGGAATCGCATGGGCGAAGCAGTGGTCAGCGGATTGGTGGTGATCGCCATCCTGCTCGGCAGCGCGGTAATCACCCAAGGGTTTGCCCGGTGGATGTATAACCGCTGTCGGAAGTGTGGGTCTCTGAATGCCAGACGTCGCCGGCAATGTCGGGTATGCAATCACCCGCTGCCCTGACCGCTTCTCTTCCTGGCGAGCGACACCGCCCGATTGTCCCCTAGGAACTGAAGCCCCAAAGAGAGCGCCTGGCTCCTCCCCATGCGGAGTATTGTCCTGAACTTCCATTGCCAGTGGACCTGCCCCGATCTCAGGCCTCCACCCGACGAGCGCATCCGGCATGGATGAGCCGAGACAAGCCTTGGGAGGTCAAACTAGAAGGTCTGGCCCCAGTGTAGTTGCGCGACTTCTCCGCCTCCAGCGGCCCGCCACCGACGAGTGCGGCAGCGGGTGCGGTTGCAGGATCGGGTGGGGCAGGCCGCATGATGTACCGCGGTAAATGATCGGCCTGGAAATGTTCGGGTCGCAACTGGCACAGATTACAAACCCGAAGGTCGAGCGCCAAGCTGGGTTGTCCGGGATTGAAGCCACGTGCCGACGGCAGACCTGCCAAAGCCGGGGGCCAACTGGTCTTTCTTTTGTCGAAGGACGGCGGCAATTTGATCCTTGACGAATAGCTGCTTCAATTCGGCGCTTCTTCCGGCTCTGCTTGCAAAACTTCTTGACCGCAACATTTCCAGGTCTCGCTGTTTCGCCATCCGCGCCCTTGTTGCCTGGTCTCCAGCCCAGCGTTTCACCCACACATCGGTCTGAGCCTCTTGGATCGCCTTCAGGTGGCCGATCAACTCATCGTACAGCGCTTCGAGCTCCGCGATCTGCTCGGCAACCTCTTCGCGCACCCGTTCCGGATCGCGTTGGGGCGCCGCTTGAGTCCGAGACGATCTATGCACCGCTGGGCGGCTCAAGCCCCAGCGATAGTTGAGCCGCACGTAGATGTTAGCGCCGTTGAACCCGAAGGGCGAGAACTGGCCGTAGTAATTGCCGACCGTCCGGATGCCAAACTGGTTCACGTCGGGGTAAGTATTCAGCACGTTCTCCCCGCCGATGGCCAGAGCAACGTTTTTCCCGAGCGGGATGCCGAGCTCGGCATCGAGCAGCACCTTGCCGCCATAGGACGGGTACAGCCCCGATGCGGACACGGCGCCCAAGTCAGCCGCGTTCCGCGCGTCCTCGCTGTCCCAGAACTGACCGAAGTAGTTCACGCGGCCCATGAGGTTAAAACGGCGGGCATCGTGGTTGACGGTGAAGCTCCACCGCGTGTTCGGCAGCCCCCGTTCCAGCGTAGTGATGCGGAACCGGTTGATCACGGAAGATTCGACGTTCTTGACCGCTGTATCCGTGTAGTTGTAGGCCGCACTGAACGACGTGCTCCCCTTCACCAGCGTCGAGATCAGGTCGATGCCCTGGGTGGTCGTCGAAAAGTCGTTCAGGAAGAACCGGAACACCGGGAAATTCCGTGCTTCTGGAATCCCTTCCGCCAGCAACGTCTCGATCTCGTCATCCGACAATTTGATTTCCTGCGCCAGGGCGACGCGGTCGTCGATGTCGATCCGGAAATAGTCCGCGGTGAAGGTGAACGGGCCCTTCTCGAGGACGACGCCCGAGCTGTAGTTGACCGATGTCTCCGGTTGGAGCTGGCCGCCGCCTCGCGCCATGGCTACGGCTGAGGTAGACGGAACTACACCTTGGTTGGTCAGCTGCCCGCCGATGAAGGCCGTCGTCACGTTGAACGCGTGCTGTTGCCCAGGTGTCGGCGCCCGAAACCCGGTGCTGACGGCACCGCGCAGCGCAACCATGCCGGTCAGCTTGAGGCGCCCGGAGACTTTGCCGTTGACCGTCGTGCCGAAGTCATCGAAGTCCTCGAGCCGGACGGCCGTGCCGAGCTTCCACCGGCCCGGGTTGGTGAACTCAACGTCGCCATAGACAGCGACGTTACTGCGGCTCCAGTCTCCCGCCGTCGTGTCGGCCCGGTAGCCGTTGAAGCCGTTCGAACCGGAACTGAAGCCCTGCGCGGCATACGGACCGATCTCCCACGACAAGTCATCGCCTGCGCCAATCGTGAACTTCTCCCTCCTCCACTCCGCCCCGGAGGCCAAGTGCACGCGATCGTTGAGGGGGTAGGAAACGTCGAAGTTGAGATTGGTTTCGTCCTGCCGGTAGATGCCGGGCCGGAACGATGTCGGCGTGTCGTAACCGACCGACGCATTGACCGTATCGAAAATGAACTGATCGATCTCGCTGGTGCCGGTGCTGACGCTCGCGTCCCAGGTGAGGCCGCTGCTGGCAAACCCGCGGAGGCCGCCGACCAGCGAATAGTCGATCAGATCCCCGCCGAACTGCGGCGTGAATCCTCCAGGAAACCGGCTGTGGAGGGTGAAGCAGTTGGGGTCGGCCTCGACCGCGGCGAGCGCGGCCGCGTCGGGGACGTGGTTCGTGACCGGTATCGTGGAGCAGCCGCCGGCGCCGGCCACACCGGTGTTCGCCCAAACTCGATCGCCCACGAGGAGCGACGGGACGCCGGCTTGCCCGGGAAGGCTTGCGACTTGGCCGTTGGCGTCGTAAACGATGGCGCCACGGTGATCAGACTCGGTCAGGTCGAGTTCTTTGGGGTCGGGGAAGTTCGTGATCTCGCCGTCGGCGCTGTACACGTTGAGCAGAGAGGTGGGGTGAAGTCTGGAACCGCGGAAGACCCCGCCCCGCGTGTGTGGATTCCGGAAGTAAAAGCCACCGGTCACCTTGCGCGACAAGTAGTTCCCGTGACCGTAGAGTTGAAAACGATCGTCGAACAGATGGCCGAAGTTTGCGAACAGCTTAAGGTCGTGGTTGTTTCTCGGGGACCCCCAAACCTGCGCCGTGTCGCGCAGATTCGTATTGCCTGCGTTGATGATGTCCAAGGCGTCCTGGCGCTGGATGGCACGGTTAGTCGGTGCGGCGGTGCCGTACTCCATGCTGAGGTTGCCAAAACCGTTCGATCCAAGCGGGAACCCGACGTTGCCGGCTACGGAAAGCGTCCGGCCGTGTCCGCCGATCCCGTTACACGAGTGCTTGATGTCGCCGATGATGCCCGACCCGCACGTCGCCGGGTTCCCCGGATTGGCATCGAAGAAGCCCCCGGTTTGGACTTCCAGGCTGCCTCCCGAGGGATCGTTCTTCAGTTGAAAGTTCATGACTCCGGCGATGGCGTCCGAGCCGTATTGCGCCGCCGCGCCGTCGCGCAGCACCTCGACCTGCCGAATGGCAATCGATGGAATGGTGGAGATGTCCGGCCCCTGCGAGCCGTCGGCGATCCCATTTCCCAGCCAAGTGATGACCGCCGAGCGGTGGCGGCGCTTGCCGTTGACCAGGACCAGCGTGTGGTCGGGCGCCAAGTTGCGCAAGCTAGCCGGACGGACGACGGTCGCCGCATCGCTGATCGGCTGAGTGTTGATGTTGAAAGAGGGGATGACCGTCCGAAGCTGGCTTACCAAGTCCCTGCTCCCCTGGCTAACGAGATCCTCGGTGCGGATTACGTCCACGGGCACGGTGGACTCGATCACCGACCGTGGCTCGGCGCGGCTGCCGATAACCACAATCTGCTCGGTCACCTTCGCCAGATCGAGTTCGATCGTAACCTCCCCCACCGACTGCGACAGCGTCCCATCGTACGGGGCGAAGCCCGGGGCCAAAACGACCACCGAATGGGGGCCGTCACCCAGGTTGCAGAAGGTCGCCACGCCAACGCTGCCGGTTCGCTGCTCGATGGCGCCGATCGACACCGTCGCATTCGGAATCTCTACTCCCGACGGGTCCACGACCGTGATCTGGAGGCATTCCTGCGCGGTAGCAGGTTGGACGGCGAAAAAGGTTCCCAGGATGAGAAATGAGAATAGCGCGGGCTATGTGAAGACCGGCAGTTGCGAAGCGATTCGCAGCGTCGGGAAGAGTTCTTAAAAACTTCATCTCGGCACCTCCTATCGATTGGAAGTCTTTGCAGCCCCCTTTGGCCACGCGGAGCTTCTCAACCAAGACTCCCTTATGTGTATGTATGTCCTAGCCGTAAAATAGCACCTCTCTCCAGTAGAATAGTCAACTCCCGACTGAATTACAACCGTATCCTTACTGTTACTTCTAGCAGGTTCGGTACTCCTTCCGCTGCCGCTCCGGCCATCGAATGCTGTCCGATCCTGCCATTCCGACGACCGCAGAGGGTTGGGGGGGGCAGCACCTCTCCCGCGCCGACCTTCGGCAACCCACGCACGCCGGCTGTGCGGGCCCTCGGCCAACTCTCCGCCGGATAGCGAAAGCTGTTGTAGCGAAACAAGGGTTTGCGGGAGGGACTTCCCTTTTGGGCGAAACGATTTCCTCCTAATTATGATATATAATTAGGTTTTCGACTTTTTATCCACTTGGGATTGGGGTCGGCGTTCAGGGTTGCCTTCCCTGAGGAGAGATGGAGTGTTGGCTCGCGTCACAAACATAGCCGTGAAAAGTTGCAGCCCCTCTCGACACTCGAAGGGACCCGTCTCCGGCGTCCGTATCGTGCTCGGAGCTCTTTTTTCATTGATCCTGGTGGTCGGCTTACCCGGTCAGACGGTCACGAGCACGTTGCGCGGTTTGGTAACGGACCGTTCCGGTGGCGTTCTTCCCGGCGTGGACGTAACCGTCATCCATCTGGAGATGAACACGAAGCGCGCTACCGTTACGGGTAGCGACGGCTATTATACGCTCGATCTGTTGCCGGCGGGCCTCTATCGGCTGGAGGCGGAAGTGGCGGGTTTCAAGCAGTTCGTGCGCCACGGTATCCGGTTGCGGGTGAGTGAACCGTCGCGGGTGGATGTGTCTCTGGAGGTGGGGCCGCTTACCGAGAGAGTCACCGTAACCGCCGGGGTCCCTCTGCTCCAAGTCGAGAGTCCGGCCTTGGGCGAGGTGATCGAAAACCAACAGATCGTCAGCTTACCTCTCAACGGGAGAAACTTTCTGGAGTTGAGTCTATTGGTGCCGGGAGCCTATCCTCACGCACCGGGCTCGCCGGGGTCCGCGCGGCGCAATTTCTCGGTGAACGTCAACGGCGCGCGCGAAGAGGCGAACAATTTTCTCTTGGACGGGGTCTATAACACCGATCCGGTTCTGAATACCTTCGCGTTGAGCCCGCCGGTGGATGCCATTCAGGAATTCAAGCTTCAGACCAGCACTTACGATGCCACGTTCGGCCGCAGCGCGGGCGCGCAGGTCAACGTGATCCTCAAATCGGGCACCAACCGCTTCCACGGGACCGTGTACGAATTTGTTCGGAACGCAGCTCTGGATGCCCGGAATTTCTTCGACGATCCTGCCGCCAAAACTCCTCAGTTGCAACAGAATCAGTTCGGTTTTTCTTTAGGGGGACCCGTCCGACAAGACAGGGTTTTCTTCTTTCTGGATTATGAGGGGCGCCGCCGTCGTGAAGGGATCACGCGAACCGCGAATGTCCCCACCGCAGCCGAGCGTCAGGGAGACTTTTCGCAGAGCCTGTTGCCGCCGCCCATCGATCCCTTTACGGGCGCCCCGTTCCCGAATGCGACGATTCCCTCCTACCGCCTTCATCCCTCCGGGGTTGCCGTGGCGAATCGGTATCCGATGCCCAATCTCCCCTTTCCCGGGCGGAACTTCGTCTCTGCGCCGCAACTCCGAGATGGCGAGGACAGCTTTGACGCGCGCGTCGATCATGTTCTGAGCTCTCGCGATCGGTTGGTGGCCCGGTACAGCTTTAACGACCGCGATCTGACGGAGCCCTTTGCCGGGCGGTTCTTTTCTTCCGTGCCGGGATACGGGAATACCATTCCCCGCCGGGGACAGAATATGATGCTGGCCGAGACGCATGTCTTCGGCGCGCATTGGATCAACGACGTTCGCCTCGCTTACAACCGGGTCGCGGGGAGCACCCTGCATGAAAACCGGGGCCAGAACGTCAATCAGCAGGTAGGGATCATGAGCCTGGCGGAAAATCCCCGGGATTTCGGCTTGAGCCTTATCAACGTGGCCGGCTTTTCCCCTTTGGGGGATGAACCGAATAACCCGCAGCGCAGCGTGACCAACACGTTCCAGGCGACCAACCAAACCCACTATTCCCCGGGCCACCACCTGGTGCGTTTCGGGTTTGACCTGCGGCGCGCTCAGCAGAATGCGTTTCGCGGCGTGATGTCCCGAGGTTTTATCAATTTTAACGCGCCTTCCTTCTTCACGGGCAATCCTCTGGCGGATCTGCTGCTGGGATTCCCATCCTTTTCCGGGGGAGCCCGGCTCGACAATCCTCAATATCTGCGGACAACCAGCGTGAATCTCTTTGCCCAGGACGCTTGGCATCTCCGTCCCCGTTTGACGCTCAGCCTGGGCCTGCGGTACGAGTATAATTCCCCGCCCGCGGATCGATTCGACCGAGCCAATCTTTATGATGTCCAGACCCGGTCGCTGGTGCCGGTGGGCGAACAGGGGATTCCGCGCGGCGGGTATTTTCCGGACCGAAACAACCTTGCGCCACGAATAGGACTCGCCTGGAGTCCCTTCTCCGGGGGCCGCACCGTCTTGCGGGCCGGCTACGGGCTCTACTATGACCAGTCGGCTTTGGCCATCGCGAACGGCCTCTATTTCAACTCGCCCTTTTTTGTCTTCAACTTTTTTGCCCCGCGGCTCGGGGCGCTGCTCACTCTGGATGATCCTTTTCCCGCCAGGTTGGGCTTTCCCTTCCCGGCCTCGGCCATCACCTATCAGCGTGATCTCGATACCGCCTACCAACAGCACTGGAGTTTCGACCTCCAGCAGGAGCTCCATCCGCATCTGGTTCTGGGAGTGGGCTACGTAGGTTCGAAAGGGACGCGGCTCATCAGCGCTCGGGACCTGAATCAGCCGGCACCCAGTCCTGCCGTTTTCAATCCCCGCCCGGTCGCGCAGTTTAACGATATCAACCAGATTGAATCCTCGGGCAACTCGACCTACCATGCCTTGCAATTTCGGCTCCGGCAGCGCTTCCCGTCCGGCTTGACCTTTCTGGCCGCCTACACCTGGGGGCACTCGATGGATAATGCTTCCACCCTATTTCCCAGCGCCGGCGACGCCAATTTTCCCCAGGACAGCTCCAACCTTCGCGCCGAGAAAGGGCGATCGAACTTCGACGTTCGGCATCGGTTCTCCTTGAACTTCAGCTACGAGCTTCCTCTGGGGTCGGGAAAGGCGTTGCTGAATCGCGGTCAAGGATTGAGTTCGGCTGTTTTGTCCGGTTGGGAAGTGAATGGAATCGTCAGCATGCAGTCCGGTTATCCCCTTACGCCTATCTTGCTGGCGGATAACAGTAATACGGGAACTTCCTTGCTCGGTCTAGCCGCCGGCGACCGGCCTGACCGGGTGGGAGTGGCGGAGCTGGACCGTCCAGGCCCGGATCGTTGGTTTAACACCGAAGCCTTCACCGTTCCTTCCTTCGGGAGTTTCGGCAACGCGGGGCGCAACATTCTTTCCGGGCCGGGATTTTCAAATCTGGATTTCTCGGTGCTAAAAAACACTTTTTTGCGGGAAGGATGGAATCTGCAATTTCGAGCGGAGTTTTTCAATCTCTTCAACCATCCGAATTTCGATCTGCCCGACGTTTTCGTCGGTTCTCCCACCTTTGGACGCATCTTTTCCGCGCGGTCCGGACTTCCCGGAGACGCCCGTCAGGTTCAATTGGCTTTGAAGTTGATCTTCTGAGGATCAGCCCGCCGGAGTGGGTTACTCGCTTCGCAGGGCAGACAAGAGGGGTGTGCGCAGGACGGTGGCCGCGGCGGCAGCGCCGGCGGCAAGGCCGACTCCGCAGATCAACAGCAGGGTGAAGCCCACCGAAAGCCAGGGGAGCGTGCTCCCGCTCGTCGCCAAGTGGGGCGCTACCGACAGCAGCGCGCTCACCGTTCCCGCAGCCAACCCGAAAAGCAGCAGGAATCCGTTTTCCGCCAGCAGCAGCCACCCAATCGTCACCCGCCGAAATCCCAGCGAAACCAGTAAGGCCAACTCGCTACGGCGTTCGACGACGTTACGCAGGATCAAGGTGGCCAGGCCCAGGGTTCCCAGCATGAGTCCCAATCCTCCCAGGGCCTGAAAGGTGCTCAGGTAAGTATTTTCTACCACCAGATAACCCGCCAGGCGGTCCGCGGTGGAGGTAACGTCGAGGCCGAATTCTCCCAGGTTCTTCTCTAAAGCGCGGGCCACTCGCATGGAATTCGCACCGGCCACCTCAATCATGAAAAATTGGAATCCGCTCCGACGCCCGAAGAGGCGTAGGAAGTGCTCCTCCGAGATCAGTAATTCCGACTGAAACACGCTTCGTTTCAGCAAGCCGACAATGCGCAGCCGCACCGGGTTTCCGCTCTCGTCGGAGATCGTCAGATCTTTCCCCAGGCCCAGGTGGAGAATCCAGATGACCGTATTCGCATCGCCCACGGCGGGAACCACGCCTTCCTCGAATTCCCGGTCGAGCAGGAGCCACGGATTGGCGTTTTCCTCGGGCGTTTCCGCCAGCGAGCCTTGGAACTCGAATCCGCCGCGACGTATCATGGCCGAAGTTGCCCCCAGGAGCCGCGGCTGGGTGGGGCGATAAAGATTCAGACAACTTACGTCCTCCCCCGGGCGGAGCCGGAAAGGAACAATCTCCGCTTCCTTCAGGGTTGCCCCCGCCGAAGAGGGAATGCCCAACTCCCTCCGGCCTTCTTGGGAGTCGAGGTCATGATGGAGGGGGAGGTCCGATTCCGCCACCAAACTGAACCCGCCATTGCCGGAGTCCTTGATCGGAAAATCCGTGGAGAGGTCTTGGCGGTTCAGAGACACGGTGACGATGACGAAGCTGGCAGAAGCTACCAGCCCCGCCGTCAGCACGCTACGGCCCGGCACCCGCGAGGCATTCCGCATTCCCAGGCGCGCTATCGCTGCCAAGCCGCTACCCCGGACGTTGCCGTCCCGTTCACCGACAAGCGCCGCTGTAAAGAATGCCAAAGCCGCCACCAGCAAGGACACCCCGGAGACGTAGAAGGTTATCAGAATGGGGACCTTACCCGTGCCCAAAGACAGGGCGATCAATCCGAGGGCCAAGGCCAATGCGATTCCACCGGTGAGAAGGGGTCTGTTGCTACGCCGGCGGCTCCTGAGCTTTTCCGGTGCCGGCGAGGACGAGCCGGCCAGCAGAGTTTTCGGAGTGCTTTTCCCCAAGTAGCGTACCGCGAGCCCGATGGAGAGGAAGATCACGGTCAAGGAACCCAAGAATCCAGCCAGCAGACTCATCCCGGTAACGTGCAATTCGATAAAAGGCGATCCGACGGCTTCCCGCCACCAGGTGCGCAGTCCATAAACCATGAACCATCCATAACCCAACGCTCCGATCAGCCCGGCAAAACCGCCGAGGACTGCCAACAGGGTTCCTTCGACCAGAAAGAGCCGTCTGAGAAAGCGGAGAGGTTTCCCCGTGGCCATCAGAATGCCGATCTCTTTGGCGCGGCGCTCGATGCCGAGTCGGACCAGCAGGGCTACCCACAGGGCCGCCGAGATGATCAGGAAAATGGCGAATCCTACAAATAACATGCCGAAGTCCGTGCTGCCTTTCGTTCCGGCCAGACCCTGGAATTTGACAGGTCGAAAAAGGAGCCCGGTCTGTTCGGGCCCGAATCGCTCCAGAAGATGCTCGCGAAACTTTTCCGCGGTGGCCGCAAGACTCGTTCCGGGTGCAGCTCCCAAACGAATGGAGGTCAGAGACCCGTAGCGGGAGGTCCACAGCTTCTTGGCAGTCGGGAGCGAAACAAAACCTTTCGGGGTAGCTCGGTAGCGGTCCCAGTAATCTTCATCTCTTTGGCGAATCCGCCGCAAGTCCACGGGAAACGGAGGGTCCCAATCCATCATGCTATCGGCATCGTGAATGCCCGGAAATTCGGGCGTAAGAGTGGAGTCAGCCGCCGGTCCCCAAAGGCGGACCGTGCCCTTCAGGCGAAAGCGGGCGGTCTTGTCTATCAATTCGCCTCGGCTACCCACTTCGTAGTAGGTCACGACAATCGCATCCCCCCGCCGTGCTCTTAAATCCTCTACGGCCCATTCGTTGAGGAGAATTTCGTCCTCCGCCAGGGAGGGAGCGGGCGTACCGTCGATCAGTCGGAGAGGCCCAAAGGGCGAACCCAGGGAGGGGTCAAGGCCGGAGAGGGTGGAGTAAGGAATGGACCGCTCACCGGAAGCGAGAGTATTGGCCAGATAAGTAAAAATCGGTGCGGTTTCCAGCTTTAGTCTCGTGGCAGCTTCCATCGCCGCTTCGGCAAGGGAAGGTCCAAGAACCATTTCCCGGCTTTCCAACGAGAGCGTGCCGGGCGTAGGATTCCGTTTCAAGCTCAACCCCAAGTCCTCCAGATCGATGACTTGGCGCAGCATCGCTTGTAGCTGCCGGGAGGCGTCGGGTGTTCGCGAGACGGCATCATCCTTGCCGGCAACCAAGAGGGCATTGACACGCGCCGGCTGCTCCACCCCTCTTTGGAGGGTATCGAGAGGAATGAATACGTTGCGAGGCAATTGTTGGTGGGCTTCAAATCCGAAGCGTCCCAGGCCTCGGTCGGGAAGAACGGACTTCACCTGCAGACGCTGCGTGCGCACTGTTCCGGTGCGCCTGCCCAGGACGATTTCCCGAGGCACCACGGAGGGTTTCTCGACCCGGACCAAGACGCTGTCCCCGGCACTTACCGCCAGCTCGCGTGCCAGTGATTCGTTCAGGGTGGCTTCGCGGCCCTCCGGTTGGCTGTCCGCAGGGGCGCTACCGAGCTTCCAGAAACCCTCGTCCACGCCCCATACGTGGACTTGGTTGGCTCGTCTCCGGGTTCCGGCACTCATCGCAGTTCCCCGTAGAAAAACAGCGGGTGAGACGTGTTGAAATGTGCGCTGAAATTGCGGGATTTTCTCCAGGCGTGCGGCCACCTCACGACGGAAAAAGCGGTCGGATACCAGAGCGTGATCCACTCGGCCCAGGCGATCCAACGTCAGGTCGCGCAGGCTTCCCCGGACCGAATCCCCCACCAGCAGGGCGCCGGTCAGGACGGCTGTGCCTACGGCCACACCCATCAGGATGGCCAGATTCACGCGCCAATGATGGCCCAGATTTCTTCTCAGCAGGGTTCTTGCGTTCATCAGCGGTTGATGCGGGTCGCCGCCCAACGTCCGATACGGAATTCAGTGGACAGGCCGGAGTGTGCCATCCACCATTTCAAATTGGTGCTGGAAATGATTCGCAAGCGTCGGGCTGTGCGTGACCACCACCAGCAACCCGCCCTCCTCGCGATGAAGCTCCAGCAGCAACGCGGCGACCGACTCGGCGGTGGCACGGTCCAGATTGCCCGTAGGTTCGTCCGCCAGCATCAGTCGGGGACGATTCACCAGTGAGCGCGCCAGAGCCACGCGCTGTCGCTCGCCGCCCGAAAGCTCCGCCGGCCGATAATCGCGGCGCGCGGCTAATCCTACGCGGTCGAGCAGCGTCAGCGCCCGCTTCGGGTCGGCTGCGCCCCCAGACCCGGCGCCCATCCTAGGAATGAGGACGTTCTCCAGGGCGGAGCATTGGGGCAGTAGATGGTGATCCTGAAATACGAAACCGATTTTGCGGTTTCTGAAAAGTGCCAGTTCCGGCTCCGATAACGTAAACGGGTCCCGGCCTTCGATCAAAACTTTGTCTTCGGTGGGTTCGTTGGGCGTGTCCAGGGTACCCAGTATGTGTAGCAGTGTGCTTTTTCCCGAGCCGGAGGGGCCCATGATAACCATGGCTTCCCCGGAGGATAGCTGAAAGGAGACGTTGCGCAGAACGACCAGGGGTTCGCCCCGGGTCGGGTACTCTTTGTGGAGACCCTGGACTGAGAGGCCGCGGAACCATCCTTGGGTTTCATCTTGCATGGAAGTCAGAATGGGAAATCAAGCCAAGGGTGCAACATCGATCTTTTCATGGATGAAGTCCGGAATGGGAATGCGCTTGAGCTTCCGTTCGGCTCCATGCACACAGCAGACCGTTGTGATCCGGCCGCGGGCGATGAGATGGCCGTCCTTGTGAAAGGCAACCGTATGAGTCAGCGAGGTTGTGCCCTTTCGACTGACCCACAGGTGAACTTCGACTTCATCTTCGAATCGGACCGGCTGAAAGAACTCGCAAGAGGCGGCTACGCGCGGCCAGGTTATGCTTTGCCCTTTCTCACGTAAGACGACACTTAAACCCAGAGAACGGAAGAAAGCGTGCTCGGCCTCTTCCATATATCGAAAGAGACTTGTGAAATGGATGATGCCGGCCATGTCGGTGTCGGCAAATTCCACGCGCCTTTGGGTCCTGAATTCGTGTGCCATAAGGGGACGGACGGCCTGGAAAGTCCGGCAACGGTTAGGAGACGTACCGGCGATATACGGCCAGGGTCTCTTCGGTCATCTTCTCCGCATTGAATCGCTCATGAACGGCGGTCCTGCCTTTCCCTCCCATCCTTTCGGCCAGGGCAGGGTCTTCCGCCATACGGCGAAGGTGGGCTGCCAGCTCTTCGGCACGGTTCGGCTCAAACAGGAATCCTCCGCCGCTCGCTTCGATAAACTCCGGGAAGGAACCGTGGCGGGGCTCAACGACCGGCACCCCGTTGGCCCAAGCCTCAAGCACATAGAGACACTTGGGCGCGGCGTAGGTGGTGGGCACCGAGAGCACGTTCAGGCCTTGGAGAAAGTCGATTTTCGCCTCCCGGTCCATCGTTCCCAGATATTCAAAGTCATCGGCCAACCTTTCGCGTTGGAGTTGCCGCTTGAGCTTGTCGAGGTACGGTCGGTCCCGGGGGCTGAGGTAGCCGCCTACGCGCAGGCGGTAACGGGGAAGACCCTCGGCCGGGGTGGTCGTCCGACGCAGGATACGAAAGGCTTCCACCAGGATGTGGAGACCCTTGTCGGGACTGACTCGAGCCATGTAGCCGATTACGAATTCCTGCGGTGACCTCTTTTTCGGCCTCCCGTGTCCGGTCAGATTCAGGCCGGGATTGACGACGTGGATGCGTTCCCGAGGAGTTTTCAGAACCTCCGCCATGAAATCCGCATAGGTATGGCTCGGGGCGATGAAAGCGTCGATGTCGGCGGCTCGCTTGCGGAGGCTTTCCCGCGCCTGCTCGCCGTAGGGTTCGGGAAGACCCTCCAGGAAAACATCCTCTCCTTGCAAGCCGCAGACCACGGGGATGCGCAGGCGTCGCTTGATTTCCCGAGCCAAGCCCGCCAGAAGAGAATTGGTAAGATGCACCACCTGAGGACGTCCATTCCGGTCCATCCAGCCCAGGAGCTTGCGAAGCTCCTTTTGCTGGTATCCTTCATCTCCTTTCAGTACCGAGAGGGTCAGTTCACCTAATTGTCGCGGGTCGGTTCGGATGCCGAAGCGCGAAACCCAACGAAGCAGTCCCGGTGCGTCGAGCACACGGTCCACCCATTGCGGTGAATGTCGGAACCAAGAAGAACTCTGCTGTAAATAGACGTTCAGACCGCCGTAGAAGATACGACGAAGGCTCACGTCATGCTCGTCGGTCCGAATCGGCGTGTAGAGGGGGACTAACACCGCTTCGTGGCCCTTGGCTCCCAGGGCCGCAGCCAGCGTATTATCGCGCAGGCAGTTGCCGCAATACATTCCGCCGGCACCCGCCGTGATGTAGGTGATCTTCATGGCGAACTTCAGGCTCGCGCCTCGACGGCGACACGCGCCGTCTTAGGTTCCCGCGGCTTCGGGACCGGAAAGAACTTTTGCAGCGTGGTCTCCGGAGGAGGCGAGCTGAAAAGCGAACCGAGAATCATGCCAGCCGTCCCGGCCAGCACCAGCACCGCCACCGGCATGACGCCGGTTCCTGCCACCGTGTAGCCGGGCGACTCCCATCCCTGCAAGAAGAAATAAATCCATAAAATCGCAACGGTCAAAATGGACGTCGCCGCGCCGTAGCGTGTGCTTCGTTTCCAGAAGAGCGCGGCGGCCACGACCGGGAAGAGCCCCGCAAAGCCCGCAAAGGACCAGATGGCCAGCTTGAAGATGCTTCGCTCGGTAAAGAACGACAGGACGCAGGTAATCAGAATGATCAACGCGACGAATCCGCGGCCGAGCAGTACCTGGACCCGCTCATCCAGCCGGTCGTGGTATTCGTAGTGCACGACAATATCCTGAGTAAACATGGTCCCTGCGGAAAGAACCTGCGAGTCCAGGGAAGACATGGCGGCGGCCAGCACACCCGCTCCCAAGAGCCCGGCCAGCAGCGGCGGGGCGTGCGCCGCGATCATCTGGACCAGCACGCTGTTGGATTGAGCACCCGCGAGGGCCGGGATGGCGGGGTCGGCTGACCCGATGATTCCCAGCATCACGCAGGGCAGCCATACGGCCGCGATGCAGAGAGGATACACCATCAGCGGCCAACGGAAAGTTTCCATCCGCCGCGCCGTCAGCCAGTGCATGAACATATGCGGAAACATACCCACCGACAACGGCGTAAAGGTATAGGTGAGAAACTGCCACGGATTCATTCCCTGGTGATCCGCTCCCTGGCCACCACGATGGAACAGGTATGGATGCTCCTCGGCCACGGCTCCCATGGCGGTGCGGAGCCCGCCGAGGTCATTGACGATGGCATAGAAGCTGAGCAGTCCCAGAGTCATAAAGACCAGAGTTTGAAATGCATTGGCCCAGGCGGTCCCCCGCAGTCCCCCCATGAATACGTAAGACAGCACAACGGCAGAGATGCCTACCGACCCCACCCACTGCGGCAGTCCGGCCTGGGCGCCGCCGGTGAGGTTCTGAATGATAAGCCCGCCGGCCATCACGCCGATCAGCAGGTAGGGAATCAACAGGGCTATCAAAACCACGAACAACAGCAGCCCCAGGCGGTCCGAACCCCACCTTTCCCGAATGTATTGCACTTGCGTCAGGTATCCGTGTCGCTTGCCTAAGGCCCAAACGCGCGTTCCGACGAAGAAAAACACGCAGGGGATTACCAGGGAAGACGAAGACGCCATCAATCCGAAGACCCCGATTCCCTCATGGTAGGCTTCCCCCGAAGCCCCCAGGATGGCGAAGGTCGTCATATTGGTCCCGAAAAGCGACATCAACAGGAGAAACGGGCCGATGGTCCGGCTGGCGACAAAGAAGTCTTCGCCGGTCTTTTGAAGTCGGAGGTTGCTCCACAGGCCAATCCCGAGCAGTAGCAGCATGTAACCGATCATGATCAGAAGAGGCAAGCTCATTTTTGCGAGTGCTCCTCCCCGGGATCGACTTTCAAACGAGCCGGCCAGGCGTTGCGGATCAGGGCAGTCAGCAGGAGCGAGGCGGCCAAGCAATAGAGAAAATGGTAGAGCAGCCCGATAGGAATGACACCCAAGACAAGAGTCCCGTTATTCCAGAACCAGAGGTCTTGGTGGAGGAAGTAGAGAACCACCGCGGCTACATAAGTGAGGTTTTTCTTCAATTCGCAGAGCCCTGTTTCCCTTCACCGGGTACGCCCTCGGAATCCGCCAGGGGCAGTGGCTCGGGCAGAGGACACATCTGGCGGAGCGATCGGAACAGCCCCGTGGTACTGTCTCGAAACACGTCGCCGACGAGAACGTTGATGAGTTCACCCCGGCATTCCGGGGATCGGCGGATGAAACGGCCAAAACGGAAGTCCTTGGTGTAGAAAGCATAGACCATCTTGCGCACGGCCTCCATCCCGACGGAAAGTTTCGGCCCGAAGCTTGCAAGTTGCCGGCCGGAAAAATCGCCCTTCGCGAAGGCGTCGCCTATGGTGTCGGCGGCAAGCTCTCCTGATTTCAGCGCCAGGAAGACGCCCGAGGAATAGATGGGGTCGAGAAAGCCAAAGGCGTCACCGACCAGTACCCATCCGTCACCACCGGCGCGGCTTGACCGATAAGAAAAATCGCTACAGGTGTGGATTTCCGAAACCCTCTTGGCCGGCTCGAGTCGCTTCCGCAAAGGCGGGCAGGATGCGATGGCCGCGTTGAGGGTTGCTTCTGCCTCGCCCGGTCGGGCAAAAAGAATGTCCGGCGGGCCGACGATTCCCACGCTGACACGATTGTGGGGCAGAGGAATGTACCAGAACCATCCCCGGCCGTCGGGAGTGTACAGAACCAGTGTGGCCCCCTCGTCGATCCCCGGGTCGCGCCGGCCTCCTTCCCAGTGGGCGAAAATCGAGACCTTTTTCAGATGTGGGTCGGGATAGCGAATCTTGAGTTTTTTCGCAAGCACGGCGTTCTGGCCCGTAGCATCCACAAGGACTTGGCCATAGTGATTCCGGGTTTTTCCGCCCCGAGGTCGGGCCACCACTCCCGTGGCTCGATGATCCTGAAACAGGATATCCTCAACCGCCACGTCCTCTCGAACCTCCACTCCGTATTGCCGCGCGTTGTCCAGGAGCATCCGGTCGAATTGGCTCCGCAAAACTTGCCAGGTCCCGGCACTTTCATGAGAGTTGGTCTCCGAGAAATAGAAAGGAATCGACTCCCGGCCGGAAGCGGAGATGAATTGTACGCTGTGTTTGCGAGGAAAGGAGCTGGCCTTCATCCGTTCCAGCATCCCCAAACGGCGGAGAGGCCAATAGGTTTCCGGCATCAGCGATTCGCCGACGTGGAAGCGGGGAAAGCGGCTTTTTTCGAGCAAAAGGACACGGAGCCCTTTCTGTGCCAAAAGGGTAGCCGTGGTGGAGCCGGCCGGGCCTCCACCCATGACAATAACGTCTTGATCCTGCTGACTCGGGTGATTCAGGCGCATAGACAATGAAAAGTCGCAATATCCGTGCCGTGGGTTACGTGTACCGTGCCCCCCGGTGTGCAGGTTCGAAAAATTCCGGCAGCATCTCATCCACACGCAGGAGCCCGGCCCGCGTAACCCGGATTCGGTCTCCCTCGACGGCAAGAAGTCCCAGTCCGCTCAGTTTTTCGTAAACCGGCTGGAAGTCGGGAAGCATCTCCATACCGAATTTGCGGCGGAACCGGCCGGCGTCCACCGCTCCCAGCTTCAATTGCAGGATCATCTCGCGGATCAGGCGTTCGCGTGGAGTGCAGACCAAAGCGCGAGCGAGCGGGAGTTCCCCTCGCCGGAGGGATTCCACATAGGTGTCGAATCGGTCGGCGTTCTGGAAGTGGATGCCGTCGAGGTAGCTGAAGGAGGCCACGCCGGTGCCGATCATGTCGGCCCCGTGCCACAGGCTGTCACGATAAACGAACTGCGTACGCGCCGGGTCCTTGACGAGGGTGTAGGCGCTGGAAATCCCATACCCGGCGCGCTCGAGCTCGGAGAAGGCAAAGTCCACCCAGGCCCGCTTGGTGGACCAGTCCGTCAGGAGGAGGGATTTGCCGTCCTCACGGATCTGTTTCGAATAGACCGTATTGAAGGGCAACTCCATCTGGTAGATCGTCACGCTCTCGGCATCGAGCTGGATCGCCTGGCGCACGCATTCGCGCCAATTTTCCCAGGTTTCACCCAGCATTCCCGCGATCAGGTCTATGTTGATTTGGCGGAAGCCCACCCGCCGTGCCTGCTCGTAGGAGCGGAAGATTTCCGGAGAAAGATGGGCGCGGCCGTTTTCCCTCAGAATGTCATCCTTGAAATTTTCAATACCCAGGCTCAATCGGGTCACACCGATGGATTTAAGAGTCGCCAGTTTTTCCTGTGTCAAGGTCCCAGGCTCGCACTCGAAGGTGACTTCCTCGGCGTCGTCCCAATCGACGTGACGGCGGAGGCGGTCAACCAAGGAACCCAGTTGCCGCGAGCTGAGAAAGGACGGCGTCCCCCCGCCGAAATACACAAATTGAAAGCCTTGCGGATTCATGGCCGGAAGCCGGGTGTAGAGTTCCACCTCCGTGGCCAGCGAGTCCAGGTACGTTTCGATATCGCGCGAGTTTTTATCCGTATAGACCCGGAAGTAGCAGAACTTGCAATGCTTCCGGCAGAAAGGAATATGCAAATAAAGCCCCAGAGGAACGTCAGCCTGCCTGGGGGCCTGCAACCGGGCTCGGGCCTGCGGAAGGCTTGATGCCTGCCAGAAAGAGAAGGGCGGGTAGTTCGAGATGAAATAATTGCCGACCTCGGACGGGCCCGAAGAGGGCGACGACAGGGAAGATGGTCCCGGTTCGCCCTGAACACCGCCGGGTTGGAGAATGGGAAGTTGGTCCGGCATATGAATCTACGGGGTCGCCTCCCGGAAGCAATAGAGAACTCCGTCCCGGGATCCAATGACCAAGCGTCCGTTCGCGAGGGCAGGAGAGGCGACCAAGGCACCGCCGACGGTAAATTTCCAGGCGATCTCGCCGGTATCGAGGCTGACGGCGTAGAGATTCCCGTCGTTGGAGCCGACGAAGACCGTGCTATCCACCACCAGGGGCGAAGAATCCACCCGGCCTCGTGTCTGGAAGGTCCACAGAGGATCTCCCGTGCGTCGGTCGAGCGCGTGCAATGCCTTGTCGCGCCCTCCCACCAGAACTACCCTCGAAGCGAGAGCCGCGGATGAGTAGAAAGGCAGGCTCCGACTCTGGGCCTCATAGCGCCAAACCGAATTGGCCTGCTTCCAGTCGATGCAAAGCACCTGACTTCCGAAAGTGCCCACATAAATCCGATCGCCTTCCAGGGCGGGGGAAGCGGCCATGTAGTCACCCACGTGGAAGCGGCTCACTTCGCGGCCGGTTTCGAGATCCAGAGCGCGCAAGTACCCGTCACAGCCCGTCACAAACACTCTTCCTGCGGCGATTGCAGGACTGGCGTGAATCCGTCCTTCGGTTTCAAATTTCCACTTCAGGGCCCCGTCAAGGCCCTGCAGGCAATAGAGATAGCCGTCATAGGAGCCGAACAGAACCTGCCCCGCAAAATATATCGGAGAAGATATTATCTCAGCGCCTGTCTTGAATGTCCAACGCGGCTTGCCGGTGGCGCTCGCGAGCGCGTAAAAATTTCCCTCGTCGTCGCCGAAATAGACTGTCCCCTCGGCTACACAGGGAGAGGAGCTTACTCCAGCCGAGGCTGGATACTTCCATTGCTTCTTGCCGGTTGCAAGATTCACGGCATGAAAGGAGCCGTCCAGGGCACCGACAAATACCGTGCCCTCCGCGATCGCCGCCGAGGACTCGATGGCGTCCCCGGTCTGGTAGCTCCACCCGAGCTGGAGAGGGAGGGAGAGCGAACCTTGTACCCTGCCGGTTCTTTGCCCATTACCCCGAAAAAGGGGCCATTCCCGGCGTTGCCGTGACCCTTGCGGTTCCCCCGCGACGAGGGATACCCCCCAGGTGTATTCTCCCCCAAAGGAAAATAGCGAAAACGCGGCGCCAGCAAGAAATAACCAGAACGTTGTTTTGCCGAAGTGGCGCATTCCGGTCGTCCTCCAGCTCAAAAAGCCCTTTCGTAAAGGGCGCGCAAATCCTCTTCCGAGACCCGACGAGGATTGAACTTCGCGGTCCATTGCTCGACGGCTTCTCGGGCCAGGGTAGCCATGTCCTCCCTGTTTACCCCCCACGCGGAGAGGCTCTCGGGAATCCGGGCCGCTCTACGCATGGACTCGATTTCAGCCGCCAAATCTTCCGCTGACCGCATTCCGGCCAGTGTCGCCAGTTGCGCGTAAAGTTCCTCCACGGCGGCTGCGTTGAAGCGCACTACATGAGGCAACATGAGCGCAACCGCCAAACCGTGCGGCATATCGTAGTGGGCCGTCAGAGGATTGGCACAGGCATGGGTGGCCCCAAGCATGGAGTTTTCAATCGCCAAACCGGCATAGTGCGCTCCCAGCAGCATGGCGGCCCGCGCCGCGCGATTCTCGGGGTCTTTCACGACGGTCAAGAAATTCCCTTGCAACAACTTCCAGGCTTCCCGGGCGAACAATTGCGAGACGGGGCTTCGTTGCGTGGTGACGAAGCTTTCCACGCTGTGGGCCACGGCATCGATGCCCGTCATGGCCGTCACGCGCGCGGGCTGGGTCAGAGTCACCTGCGGGTCCAGAATGGCCACCGCGCAGGCCGCATTCTTATCTCCACAGGCCATCTTACGGTGCGTCTTTTCATCGCTGATCAAGGCAAACGATTGCGCTTCGCTACCCGTACCCGCCGTGGTCGGTACCCCGATCAGGGGAAGCATGGGGCGCACGGCCTTGCCCACACCCCAGTAGTCGGCGATCCTGCCGCCGTTGGTAAACACGAAGTTGACTCCCTTGGCGCAATCCAGGGAGCTGCCGCCGCCCAATCCCACAATGAGATCAGGGCGATGTTCCCGGGCCACTTCCAAGGCCGCCTCGACGTGGCGGGTGGTGGGATTTTCCTCCACGCCGTCGAACAGGGTTGCAATCAGACCCGCATCCTCCATGGATTGAAGGGCCGCCGGACGTGGCCTGCGGCGCGGATTCCGGCGTCAGAAACCAAAAGCACTCTTTCTCCCCCCAACTCGCGGACCAGCTCCCCGATACGATTCAAGATACCTTCCCCGAAGACCACTCGCGTTCGGGGTTGAAAGTCAAAGGGCTGCAAGTTTGGGTATGGGCTGACGCTGAATGGCGCGCCGTCGGTAGAGGTGCTCAAATAGGGTTCCTTCGTGAGGTTGATCCCAAGCGATTTGGCAGGTGGGGATGGCTCCCATGTTGATCCGTTCCACATGCGGTGATGCGAGCATCGCCTAGGGAATGTGAAGCATCAATATACGCCTTCGACTACGGTCCCTTGCAGTCTCTGAAAAGGTCGGACGTTGCGCAGGCCATCCCAGGGGTAGAGTTCAATGGGTCGCTCGCGTTCGGCCTCGTCGCGCTCCAGGAAGTGGGGCATGAAGAATTCCCGGGTGAGCGTTGTCAGCCGCACCCGGCCTCTCTCGCCGTAATTCACCAAACGGTCGGGTTGGTCGGGGTCTACGATTTCGACCACCGCCCGGGGGTAGGGCGGGTAGTAAATCACGGCGTAGTTGTCGGCCGGGTCGAACGGTTTATGGCAAGCCAGCCCCATGAGCGTGTTGCCGTAGGTGGGTGCGAAAAAAGCGCCCTCGAGCAACTCCTCATGGGCGAAGCGATAAAACTGCGGCGTCATCTCAGTCCCTCCGCAGAAGACTCCCGTAATGGCTAACTCCTTGAGGGAACTTCGATTG
Organism: Terriglobia bacterium; assembly: GCA_965222885.1. Taxonomy (GTDB): domain Bacteria; phylum Acidobacteriota; class Terriglobia; order UBA7540; family JAPUME01. The sequence goes on along the minus strand of OZ244973.1, from coordinate 1,550,777 downwards.
CACAAAGCTTCCAGCAGCTTGGGCGTGGTGAACAGACAGCGGATATCCTTGTGGGCCCCGAGAAGGGTAAGCCCTTGTTGGATTACATGTTCCTTATAGGCCTCAACCGCCTGTAGGTCGCCCTTCTTCATCAAGCGGATGACCCAACGGGGATCAAAATCCACATGAAAGCAGACACCCCCGCGAACTTGAGCCAAGTGTTCTACCGCCAACCGCAGCCGCCGGGGACCGGAGGGACCCAGTGACAGCCAATTCGAACCCAACGGGAAGGCCTCCTCCGGCAGCGTTTTGCTGAATTCGGTGTAGTCGATGCGAAAATCCTCGACGTTGATCCGGCTCTTGGGGACCCCGGTGCTTCCTCCGGTCTCGAAGATGAAGATCGGGCGGTCGGCATACGCGCGCGGAATCCAACGGCGTACCGGCCCTCCTCGCAGCCATTCGTCCTGAAACAGGCCGAATCGTTGCAGGTGCTCGAAACTCCAGATCTCTTTTCGAGGGTCCCAGTCGAGCTGCGAGGCGAACTCCAGCCAAAAGGGACAGCCGGTGGCCGGGTCGAAGTGCCAAGCCACGATTTCCCGCACCCACGCGTCCAGCTTTTCGTTCGCCTGCGCAACCTTGGCGGCCAGCGAGGACGTTGTTTGCGTCGGTATCGTGCTCATCAGGTCACCGGGAACCGTTATTGGGCAAAGGCATAAAGGTGGGAGCGCGTCATGATGTAGAGGACCCCATTGGCTGCCACCGGAGTCCCGTAAACCGAATTTCCCAGGTTCATCTCGGCCAGGACAGTCTTTTCCTTGGATGCTTTCAGCACCGCCACATCTCCGTCCTCATCCCCGATATAGATTTTCCCATCCACCCAGTAAGGGGAACCCCACACGGCGGCCAGCAGGTCGTGCTCCCAATATTTCTTTCCGGTTTTCACGTCGAGGCAATGGAGAAATCCGGTCAGGTTGGCGGCGAACAATAAGCCGTCGTGAACGGCCACCGTCGAGATGCTCCGGCGGAAGTCGTGGTGCCACACGACTCCGGATTGGGTAATATCCCCTTCGCCGGTGGCATCGATGCTCCACAGATGCCCCACGCCTTCGCCATGTTCAGGGTCCTGACCTACGTTAATGAAGACCTTGTCGTCATAGACGACGGGAGTGGAAATCAGGTTGTTCCGCGTGCCCCGGCCCCCTTTCCAATCCGTGTCCTTGGGATTACAGTCGAACCGCCAGATATTCTTCCCGGTCTCGGGGTCGAAGGCGTAGAGCCAGCCGTCTCCTCCGGGGAAGATGACCTGCGGTTTTCCGTTGACCACCCCGTATGCCGGCGAAGACCACTGGCCGTGAAGGATCTCCTCCGCGGGCGAATCATCTTCCCAAACCAACTCGCCGGTGTGGCGGTTGACGGCGATGAAACTGGGAGCCTCGGGAACCGGAATATTGATGTGCCCTTCATCGACTCCGTTGGAGGTGCAGATGAAGACCAGATCGCCGACCACCAACGGGGAACTTGTGGCCAGGTTATGCGGAAAGACGCCCAACTCTTCGATCATATCCAGCTTCCAGATGACATCCGCGTCCATTGCGGATTGATTCTGTTCTTCCTGAATGGGGCCGTCGTTTTGCTTGTCCAAAAATCCTTCCGTGTCCAAGCAGATCAGCTCACATCGGTTGGAGACGTAGTAGAGCCGATCCCCAACGACTGCCGGAGAGGAGCAGACACCCTGTTCGGGCCAGTCATTCACGCGCCCGGCGGCCAATTTCGTGGAGGTGGCCTGCCACAAGAACTCGCCGTCGGATTCGCGGAAGCACATCACGACGCCGCGATCGCCTTTCAGAGCGGGATTTCGCATTCGTTCGTTGTTGGTTCCTACATAGACTTTTCCACCGGAAATGACGACATTGCCGTAGGACTGCGAGCCCAACTCCGCCACCCATTTGACGTTTCTTCCCCCCTTCAGGTCCCAATCCTGGGGCAGCCCGCGCTCCTTCGAGACCATGTTGCGGCTGGGATTGCCACCCCACATGGGCCAATCCGCCGCCCGGGAGAGAGAGAAAACGAGCAGGCAGACCAGCGCCGGGATGAACATCTGTAACAGCGCTTTTCGATTCGTTCTCATTGTGTATTTCGGCTCACGATGACATTGTCGTAATAGATGGCGGCCCGGGAGTAACCATAGAGTCCGGGACTTCCTTGCCGGTTGGGCCGGGGGTCTTGGGTCTCGAGGGTCCAGGCATCAGGTTCCGGCCCTTCACGCGGCCAGATTTTGGCGCGCAGGGCTACTTTCCCATGCGAAGTTTCCGCCCTGAACTTTACACGATACCAGACATCAGGCTTCCAGGAAAAATCGATCGTTTTTGCCATCCGCAATTCGGAAGGCCAGGTTCGAATCTGGAGCCGTTGCTGGGAGCCCTTCATATCCAGAATGTACCGGTTGGCGATCAACCCCATGTCGGGAACCCGGCGCCGCCTGGCTGTCGCCTTCAAGTCCGCCTGGATCGTGTAATCTCTCATAGTAGGAAGTCCAATAAAGACGTTCGTCCGCCAAAACCTGGGGTTACGGCTCAATTTTCTCAGCACTCTCGATCCTTCATGATCTTCGACCACGAATTTGCCCGCCGCAGCGATCCAGTGCGCCGGAACTTTCCCCACCTCGATGCCTTCGAAGTCCTCCTGCAAGGGAAGCGACCCGATGACCCGTACGCGGGAGGACGCGGTCATGTCGGCCACCACCGCCTGAACGGTTCCGGCCTGCGGACCGCTATCTTCGCCGACCGTCAACCGACCCTCCTGAAGATCCGCCTGGAGGTTCTGAAGTCCCCATCGGGCGGCCATCCTACCCACCGCCCGGCCTTGGGAATCAAAAGCCTCGACCGCAAAACTCCGGCTTTCACCCGGCTTGAGAACGACTTCGGCCGGCACCACTTGAATCCAGGCCGGCGCTGCTTTGCCCTTTTCCTCCGCGGGTGTCCCAGGAAGCTGGACGGGCCCGAACTTGTTTCCCTGGCGTCCGATGCAGTAGAGCGCATTGCGGGTTGACAAATAGACGCGCCCGTTGGCGATGGCCGGCGAGCCGTTGATTTGGACCGCGCTCCCGTCGGGATTCATAAATTCATCCCGATCCAGAATCTTGCCTTCCTTCTCGCCCGGTTGAAGGATGTAGAATTTGCCGTCCACTTCGCTGACATACAGCTTCCCGTCCGCCCAGACCGGGGAACCCTTTTGCACGGTACCCAGGCTCAGTTTCCAGAGCAGGCGGCCCGAAGCCGTGTCGAAACTATGCAGGTTGGCGGAATTGTCGATGTGGTAGAGGCGTCCGTCATGGAGGGCCGGAGAGGCATAGCCCGCACCGAAGCCATCCACCTGCCAAACCTTGTGGGTCTGGGTAACGTCCCCTTTCCCGGTGCCATCGATGCACACCAAGCGGCCCATCTCAGTGCTCCCATCGACGTTCTCTTCGCTGTGGGATGCGTACACGCGGGTTCCCTCCACCACCACCGAGGAGTTGATGCCGCGTTTCGAGAGCTGAAATCCCCACACTTTCTCGCCGGTGCGAACCTTCATGGCATAGACGGCGCCATCGGCGTTTCCGGCGATCAGCAACCGCTGACCCTGGATGACTACCACTACTGGGACCGAATAGGTGGTGTCAAACGGTCGTCCGCCCGGCTGCGAGACCCAAACCAGTTCCCCCGTACGCTTCTGGAAAGCGAAGTAGCGGTGCGCGCCACGGGCCTGTTCTCCCCATCCGGCGTTCAAGAAGCTGAGGATCACCAGGTCCTCGTCCACGATGGGCGTGTGAGTGCGTCCGCCGTACCCGGAAATACGGCCGAATTCCTCGGTCAGCGAGCGGGACCAGATGATTTTGCCGTCCCGGTCGAAGCAGATAAACATACCTCCGATGCCGTGGGCGTAGATGTAGCCGGTCTCGGGGTCACCGGCCAGGCTGGCCCATCCGACCCGGTGCCACGGAATATCGGTGAGGAACACATTGAAGCCATGCTCCCAGATCAGCTCTCCGGTTTCGGCGTCCAGGCAAATGACCCGTTCATGCCGATGGAGTTTCTCCTTACCCCCCAAAGTGATGACGTAAACCCGACCATTCAGAACAATCGGCGTGGAACGCCCCCCCACGGGGGCCTTCCAGAGAAGGTTCTCGCCTTCCGGAGACCACGAATCCACCAAGCCTGTCTCCCGCGAGACTCCCGTTTGTTCCGGCCCCCGCCAAGAGGGCCAACCGGGAGAATCCGAGGCGGCGTCTGTGTCGGGTCGGGACCAGACCCCGCTCATCAAACTCAAGGTGACTCCCACGAAAACAAATACGAAGAACTGAGACAAGTTTTTCATGGTATCGGCGGACTCTTCCTCCAATCGGCTGCTGTTATCCTTATCCCCTCGGCTGTCGGGTGCAGTCCGGAGTCGGGTCTGTCAGCCAGGAGGATGCTTACCCCCAGGGCCAGCAACCCCTTACTCCCCAGGATGGCATTCTGGCTGCCCGCGGTTGAAATTCCTGAATTCACTTGCCCTCTTATTTTATCCTGCCTCCGCGCAGGGTTCTAGCGGAATATGACGCAACTTCCAAGGTGTGGCCAGAGTTCGACCTGAAGACTCGTGAACCGCCTAGCTAACTTTACGTCTTGCGACAGGGACTGGCGCGGAGTTCACCCACCCCTGGAGGCGTTCACCGATGCCGGGGCGTCCCGTGCGACCCGATCTCGAACCGGAAGGGCCAGGGCGGCGGTCATCACGCACAGCACGGTGTAAAAGGCACTGGGCACGGCGCCGGAAGCTCCCAGATGCGTCAGGGCCAGCACGGAACCAAGCCCGGCATTCTGCATTCCCACTTCAATCACCAAGGTTCGCCGCTGCTCGGGCGGCCAGTCGAGTTGTTTCCCTACCAGAAACGCCAGTGCGTACCCGCACAAGTTCAATCCCAGCATGGCTCCCGCCAGTCGCGGCCCGAGGGTAAGAAGTTGCGGCCGGTTGTGGGCCACTACCACCAAGATGATGAGCACAATGGATGCCGAAGCCAACATCGTGGCGGTTCGGTCCCACCCATTCGGCATGAGGGATTTAACCTGCCGCAGGAGGATTCCCGCCGCCACCGGGAGCACCACCATCCAGGTTGCATTCCAGGCAAGAGACGCAACCGGCACCTCGATCCGCGTGTCCGCAAGTAGAGGAAGCCAAAAGGCCAGGATGAGAGGGGACATGAGAGTGGCGAAAGTCGTCATCGTCACCGAAAGAATCAGGTCACCTCGGAACAACAGGGTCATCACGTTCGAGGCCATCGCGCCGGGCATACAACCTACCAAAACGATTCCGATTTGCAGGACTGGGTCGTCAAAGGCTAACGATATCGCCCACGCCGTGAGCGGCATCACCGTGTACTGCACCGCGAATCCGACGAGCGTGCGCGTGGGCCTGCGGGCGAAGACCCGCACTTGTTGCGGGCGGACCAGCGATCCCACCAAGAGCATCGTGACGGCAAATCCGGGCTGGAGGATCGGCCGCATCCACAGAAACCACTCCGGCCATGCAAAGGCAAGCGCGGCTCCCGTCAGGAGCCCGATCAATACGCCCATTCCGGCTCCTGGATAGAACTGGGGGTTCGCAGGGAAGGATCAGGGTAGGTATGTAGAGTGACGGCGGACGGTCGGCATCGTTCGGGTTTCAATTCAGCTTATGGCTACTTGATTTCCTGTCTCTGCCGCCCGGTAGATGGCCATCATGATCTTCAGGTCTTGCAATCCCATTTCGCCTGAGGCCTTGGGGTTACGACCTGCTCGCACGTCCTCGGAGAGCTGATCGATCTCGGTAGCAAAATGGTCCTGGGCGGGCAGGGTCCGGTCTTCTACCGACCCTTCTTTTCCGACTCGTAGCCGAAGGCCACGGTAGGGATAGGCGGGGCTCATCTCCACCCAGCCGTTCGGTCCTACGGCGCGGAAGCCGTTCAAGCCCGCCATGCCGTAGCTGCAGTAGCAATTCGCCGCCAAGCCGCCCGGGAACAGAAGCGTGAAGGTGATGTTTTCCTCGACCTCGCGGTACTTGACAGGATCGGTGGACCACGCATGCGCGGTGACGCGGACGGGTTCTTGACCCGAGAGGTAGCGTGCCGCCTGGAGGCAGTACACGCCGATGTCCATCAACGACCCGCCACCGGCCATCTTCTTGTTCAACCGCCACTGTTTGGGATCGCCGATGACGAAGGCAAGCTGCGCGTCAATGAACTTTAGAGTCCCGAATTCGCCGGAGCGAACCAGGCGGACGGCCTCCAGATGATTCGCCTCGTATTGCAGCCGGTAAGCGATCATCAGCCGGCGGTCGGCCTGGCGGCAGGCTGCGATCATCTCCTCACATTCGCCCACGGAGTTGGCCATGGGCTTTTCGCAAAGCACATGCTTGCCGGCTTTCGCAGCGCGGATGGTGTATTCGGCGTGCATGCTGTTGGGCAGGGCGTTGTAAACGGCATCAATTTCGGGATTCGAGGCCATCGCATCGTAATTCTTATAGTTGTAGATGTTCTTCTCGGGAACTCCGTACTGGCGGGCGAATCGGAGAGCCTTTTCGCGGTCGCCGCTGACCAAGCCCGTCAGACGGGAATGTTTCGTATTTTTGAAGGCGGGAATCACCTCATGTTTTGTCAGCCGCCCGATGCCGACGACGGCATAGCCCAGGGGTTTGGTTTCGTGTGCGGCCCCGGCCGGTCCGGCACTGCCTAGATGGGGATTCGATCCGAGAACGGCTGCACCCACTCCGGCTTTCTTCAAAAAATCACGGCGTGAAAAGGGATTCATGGCTGAGCTCCAGGAAATAGTATTCAGCGGGGCACAACCCAGGCCTCGCCTCGTAGGTTGCCGAGCTCTGATTATACCGAAACCGTGGCGAATGTGGGATTTTGTTGTTCCACGCATGGCGCGCCTCTCCCGGAAAGGATGTTTCCGCGTTGGAGTTGCGGATGAAAATTTTCCGAGAGGCCTTGACTTCCCGGCGAACTCTCGATACACAGGTCCGATGTGCCCGGGGGCACATCGGGCGCAATCAGGAGATTCCATTCTATGCCTTCGGAGTCTTATGGGGGCGGATCATGGCCGGAACGTCGAACCAGGAACAACTAAGAAAGAGTCTGCTGTCTCGTCTGGCCGATGCGCGGGCTCGGACGGATGAGGCGTTCCGATTACTCCGTCCCGATTGCCTCTACGAGCGACCGATACCCGAGCGGCATCGCAATATCTTTTATCTGGGCCACTTTGAAGCCTTCGATTGGAATTTGATTTGGCGGGGAGCTATGGGGCGGGACCCTTTCCATGCATCTTTTGACCGCCTCTTCGCCTTCGGGATTGATCCTACCGCCGGCGATCTGCCCTCGGATCAGCCGTCCGATTGGCCGTCGTTGTCGGAGGTGGAAGCCTATAACCGGCGGGTGCGCGGCGCGATGGACCAAATCTTGCGCGAGGAATCCTTTTCCAACCCGAATCACCCGTGGATCGAAAACGGGCTGGTCTTCCACGTCGCCATTGAGCACCGGTTCATGCATGCGGAAACCTTCGCCTACATGCTGCACCGGATGTCCCCGGAAAAGAAGATCAAACCGAAAATTCGACCGCAACCTTCCCCGCCCCTCCACACTCCACGGATAGTGGAGATTCCCGCAGGTACCGCCACGCTCGGCTTGGTGAAAAATGGGGATAGCGCCTTCGGTTGGGATAACGAATTCGAATGCCGCCAAGTCACGGTCCCGCGCTTCGCCATCGATGCCTTCAACGTGACCAACGGGCGATACCTGGAATTCATCCGCTCGGGCGGATACAACGACCCGGCGTACTGGACTCAGGCGGACTGGGAATGGAAAACCTCGGCTGGGATAACCCATCCGGGTTTCTGGCGGCAACGAGCGGATGAATGGTACTACCGGACGATGTTTGATGAAGTCCCGCTGCCGCTGGAATGGCCCGTTTATGTGAGTTATGCCGAGGCGTCCGCCTATGCCCGTTGGAGGGGGAAAACCCTCCCTACCGAGGAGCAATTTCACCGGGCCGCCTACGGGAAACCGGCAGGCCCGGAACGCCTGTACCCTTGGGGAGATGAGAAGCCGAAGGCAGGGCAGGCCAATGTTGATTTCCATTCCTGGGATCCTATGGCGGTCGCAGCGCATCCGGCCGGCGAGAGCGCATTCGGGGTAGCCGATTTGGTAGGAAACGGCTGGGAATGGACTTGCACGCCCTTCGGGCCCTTCGCCGGATTCCAGATTTTCCCTTTCTACCCCGGATATTCCGCCAACTTCTTTGACGGTAAACATTATGTCCTCAAGGGTGGCTCGCCCCGGACAGCCGCCTGCCTGCTCAGGCGGTCCTACCGCAACTGGTTTCAGCCCCATTACCCCTACATCTACGCCACTTTCCGGTGCGTAGAAAATGGATGACCTAAGGAGATCCATTGTCTGTTTCGACGACGACCGCTCATTCCATTTCTGAATTCGCCGCTGAGGTTCACGCGGGTCTATCTCGGAAGGGACAAAAAACATTGCCCTCAAAGTACCTTTACGATGAAATCGGCTCCACCCTCTTTGAAGTCATCTCCCTGCTGCCCGAATACGGCCTGACGGCTGCGGATAATCGTATTTTGCGGCGCCATGCAGAGGCCATCGTGGAATGTATGGGCTTCCCGAAGCAGGTGACCGAGCTGGGCAGCGGTAGCGGCAAGAAGACCAGAGGGCTGTTGGAATCTCTCTGCCGCCGGGCCCCTACGACTTACTATCCCATCGAAATATCAAGGCCGGCACTCGTTCAATGCGAACGGGAGCTTGCCTTCCTGGAGGCGTTGACGATTGTCGGAATCGAGGCCCCTTACCTGGAAGGCATGGCGGAGGCGGCTGCACTCCGGCGACCCGAGGAGCCCTTGGCGGTGCTCTTTTTGGGAAGCACCCTGGGGAATTTTGAGCGTGACGCGGCGGCCTGCTTTCTCGCCGATGTGCGCCGGTCCCTGCTTCCCGGGGATTCGCTGCTTCTCGGCACCGATCTTCAGAAGCCCGTCCGGCAGATGATTCGAGCCTACAATGATTCGCTGGGCGTGACGGCAGCCTTCGATCTCAATCTCCTGGCCCGCATGAACCGCGAGCTCGGCGCCAATTTCGACCTGTCTCAATTCCGGCACGAAGCCTGCTATAATGCCGACGAAAGTCGCATGGAAATGCATCTCCTCTCCCAATCCCACCAGACCGTAAACCTTCCCGGATGCGATCTTACGGTCTCTTTCTCCCCAAGGGAAACCATCTGGACCGAGAGTTCCTACAAATTTACGGTCGAAGAGGTTGCCGAGTTAGGTGAGCGGTGCGGCTTCCGTCATGAATCACAGTGGGTGGATGAAGAGCATCCCTTCGCTGAAAGCCTCTTTATCGCCACTTGAGGGTATTTTTTTCTTCTGCTATTTTCCGGGTCATAACTTCCGGCTGGCGGGGGCTGCGGAGCGAATGGGAGGATCATGAAAGGGAAGGATTATATACGAAACTTGACAACTATTATATTGGGAGCATCCATGATTGCAGGCTTGATTGCGATGGGAATGCCAGCCGTTTCCCATAGAGTCTAGGAGAGACGCAGATGGCGCAACCGAAAGCGGAAGTGATTGTGATCGGCTCGGGAGCCGCGGGGGGTATCATGGCCCGTACGCTGTGTGAGAAGGGCATTCAAGTATTGATGCTCGATGCGGGCCGGAAGTTGGAGCGCAGCGAGTATCTGACTCATCATCGGCCCTATCAGATGCCCTTTCGCGGCTTCGGCAACCCTCGCCAGATGGCCCACCGCTTCTACACCAGCGAATACAACCAACACATCACGTTGGATCCGGCCGAGCAGCCCTACAGTACCGCTCCCGGCAAGCCTTTTCATCTGGTGCGGGTGTGGGCCCGAGGGGGCAAGACGCTGGTGTGGGGCCGGGTGGCCTTGCGGATGAGCGAGCTCGACTTCAAGGCGGCGAGCCGCGACGGCTACGGCGAGGATTGGCCCATCGGCTACGACGACCTGAAGCCCTACTACGACCGGGTGGACCGGATGATCGGGGTGTGCGGGACCCGGGAGAACCTGGAAGTATTGCCGGATGGGGTGTTTATGCCGCCGCCACGGCCACGCTGCGCAGAGCTATTGTTGAAGCGGGGAGCCGAAAAGGTAGGGATCCGAGTGATCCCGATAAGACGGGCGGTGCTGACGCGCGCGCATGACGGCCGGCCGCCGTGCCACTACTGCGGAGAGTGCGGGCGAGGGTGCGATGTCGGGGCGTTTTTCGATTCGGCATCGGTCATGGTGGAGCGGGCGCTCGCGACCGGGAACCTGACGCTCAAGTCGAATGCCGTGGCGGCGCAGGTGCTGACCGATGAGCGGGGGTTGGCAAAGGGCGTGAGGTACTTCGACCGTTACAGCCGAACCGACCATGAAGTCTTCGGGCGTGTCGTGGTGGTGGCGGCCTCCTGCGTGGATACGATTCGGATTCTGCTGAATTCGAAGTCAACCGCTTTTCCCAACGGCATCGCGAACGATCACGGGATGGTGGGGAAATATTTTAAGGAGCACATTCGCACCAAGGATATCGTGGGCGCTTTGCCGCAGTTCAAGGGGTCGACAACGACGAACGAGGACGGCCTGGGAGGCGCGCACATCTATATTCCCCGGTTCAACCAGAACCAGAAGAATGACTATCTTCGCGGTTTCGGAATCCAGTGTTGGGGCAGTGGCTGCACTCGGTTTCCGAGCCATGCCCATAACCTCAAAGGCTTCGGTTCCTCCTATAAGAGAGGGGTTCGTGACACCTATCCTGCCGTGGTCCGCTTGCATGCTTTCGGTGAGGTCCTGGACTACGAACACAACCATATTGATCTGGATCCGAAGCGACGGGATCAGTACGGGATGCCGCTTGCCCGCATCCACTACACGATTGGGGACAACGAGCGGCGCATGCATAAGGATATGCTTTCCCGCAGCGAGGAAATCCTCTCCGTGCCGCAGGAGCCGGATGTCCCCGGGGCCACGATTCACGAATTGGGTGGCTGCCGCATGGGGGCCGACCCGAGCAAGTCCGTGGTGAATTCCTTCGGGCAAACCCATGAGGTCAGGAATCTGTTTGTCGTGGACGGAAGTATCTTTGTCACGACTTCGGAGAAAAATCCCACTATTACGATTCTGGCGCTGTCGCTGCGCAGTGCCGAGTACCTTGCCGAGCAGTTGCGCCGGCAAGACGTGTAGGTGTCCAGATTCAGAGCCATTCAAGCTCTTTCCGCCTTCTCTTTTTCCGGATTCCACTTCAAATATACCTGCTTGCGGAGCGAGAGAACCCCCATCAGGGTGGCCACGGTCCCGTAATAACCGAGCTGAGCGTCACAACGAAGAGTTTCCCCTTTTCGGACGGCATTCAGCAGGTTGCGGTGGTGGAGCGTGATGTCCTCAGACCCGGTCTTCTTGTACACCAGCAGGCGCACTTCCTGGGCCTTTCCGGGTTCCGCCATTTCCTTTTCCTTCCCGGGGTCCTGCGGTGTGATTACGAATCCCTCGGAGTTGAATTGCAGCGTCGCCTTGTGGCCGCGCAGGACATGATCGACCGGCGTGTTGTTGGCCATCGAGGAGACGAGAATCACCGTGGGTCCGCCCGGATAATCGCACAGCATGTTAAAGGTGTCGGGAATTTCGGCCACGCTCCGGGTGAAATTCCAGGTTCCACCGCTAGCGACCACGCGCTCCGGGAAAGTGAGTGCCAGACTCTTCAGGATGCGGGTGATGCGATGAATGAACAGGTCCGTGGCGATCCCTCCTGAGTAGTCCCAATATCGGCGCCATTGGAAGTATCGGCGCGGGTCCCAGGGCCGCTGGGGAGCCGGCCCAAGCCAGGCTTTCCAGTCAAGGTTGACGCCGGGTCGGGCATCCGGGTCGATTTCGCCGGCCCAGAAATCGTCGGCATAGTTCCGCGAATAATCGATCTGCGCGAGAACCACTTTCCCCAGCACCCCTTCCTGTACGTAGTGATTCGCCACCTCGTAGGATTCGTCGGACATGCCCTGCACGCCTACCTGCAGCTTGAGGCTCGAATTGCGCACCTTGCGGACCACTTCCTGGGCCTGTTGAATGGTGTGGGTCATCGGTTTCTCGACGTAGATGTGCTTGCCCGCCTCGATCGCATCCAAAATCATCCGGTGGTGCCAGTGTTCAGGAGTGGCGATCAATACACCGTCCAGGTCTTTCCGAGTGAGGAGTTGCTGGTATCGTTGATAGGGTTTGGCGCCCGTTTTCTGCGCCGCGGCGTCCAGTCGTTTCTGATATACGTCGCAGACGGCCCCAATCTCCACCTGGTCGGTGTCCTTCATCTTCAGCAAGGCGTCGATGTGCGCGTTGGCCATGCCTCCGCAACCGATTATGCCGAGTCGATACCTCTGGTTGGCGCCTGCGACGGCCCTCTGGCTGCGGGCCGTGCCGGTGGAGGCGGCCACGGCAACACCACCCACCGTTACTTTCTGGATGAAATCTCGTCGATCCATGGAATCTTTCATGAGGATCTGCCTCCGATAATAAATTGATGTCAGCGTTGGGCTCTTCGTTGTCGAGAAATCTAATACATCGCCCGTGAAAGATCAAAGAAATTGCGAATTTCAGCCTAGTCATTTTCATTCCTGGGCGCCGGCCCGAGTCATTCGGTGTACCTCCTGATAGCGCCTTACCGAGGGGCTACCCGTGTTGATTTGGCACCCGTGATGTATTAGCATGAACCGAAAATGGATTCGTTGTTGTCGCACATTTACGAAGCGGCTCCATGCCGGCACGGTTCCAACGCATGAAAATGCCGACCTTGCAACCTGTGGTTTTCCTCCTCTTGGCGGGGTTCGTGGCGAAGCCCGGGTGGGCGTCCCCGCCCGAGGATCAGCTTCGGCAGCAAGTCAAGCCGATTCTGGCTCGTTGCGTGACGTGTCATAGCGGACCCACCCCTACCGGCTCCTTGGATCTGACTTCCCGTGAATCGGCACTGCAGGGGGGTAAATCGGGTCCCGCATTGGTTCCCGGTGACTCGTCGGGTAGTCTCCTCTATCGGATGGTCTCGTCGGGCAAAATGCCGCCGGGCGACCCCCTGTCTCCATCCCAGATCGAAACTCTCCGGCAATGGATCGATGAGGAAGCGCCGTGGGGCGGTGAGTTAAGTTCCAACCGTGCGGGGAAGGACTGGTGGTCCCTGCAGCCGATCACTTCTCCTCCTGTTCCGGAGGCTCGAAACAGAGAGTGGATTCGCAATCCCGTTGACGCCTTCATACTGGCCAAGCTCGAAGCGCGGGGACTTTCTCCCTCTCCGGCCGCGGATCCTGTAACGTTGATTCGGCGAGCGACCTACGATTTGCACGGCCTGCCCCCGACGCCGGAGGAGATCGACGCCTTTGTCAACGATTCGGCGGCGGACGCCTACGAAAATCTGCTTGACCGCCTATTGGCTTCTCCACGCTATGGGGAACGCTGGGGACGCCATTGGCTGGATGTAGCGCGGTTCGGCGAGAGCCAAGGCTTCGAGCGCGATACCCTGCGGGAACACGCTTGGCGGTACCGCGACTTTGTGATCAGAAGTTTCAATCAGGACAAGCCTTACCGGCAATTCGTCACCGAACAGATTGCCGGGGACGTGCTGGAACCGGTCACCCGAGACGGCATCATTGCCACCAGCTTCCTGATTCTGGGTCCCTGGGATGAGGTGGGCAGCGATCAGCCCAGCGAGCTGATGCGGCTCCGAATCCGCGAAGAAGAGCTGGAGGACATAATCGGCACGGTGGCGCAGACCTTCATGGGAATGACGGTCAATTGTGCTCGCTGCCACGATCACAAATTCGATCCTATCCCGCAGCGGGACTACTATCGTATCAAGTCCGTTTTCGACGGGTTTTATCACGGCAATCGGTCGGTCCTGCCGCATGCGGAAGCCGAAAATCGAGACCGAAGCCTGATCCCACTCAACAAGAGGGTCGAAAGCTATTACCGAAAGATTTTGGCGTTGGAGGAAGTGGCCCGGAACAAGGTCCTGGCCGGGCGCGGCCGTCCGCGAAGGAAAAAGGGCTTACCGGTTCCCATCGCGCGTTGGAATTTCGACGTGGACGGCAAGGATTCGGTGGGGCAACTCCATGTCAAACTTCCCGAAGGCGCGAGTATCGTAAACGGACGCCTCCAACTGCACAGCAAAGAAACACTGGTAAGAACACCACCGCTACCGGGTGCCTTACGGGAGAAGACGCTGGAGGTCTGGGTTTCGATTGCCGACCTGGAACAGAAGAGCGCCCGGGTCATGACCGTGGAGCAGGTGGACGCGCGCATCTTCGACGGGATCACATTCGGGGGCGGAAAAGCGCAATGGGGAACCTCCAGCGAATATAGCTGGCGCTCCCTTCCGGTGGATGGACCCCAGGAGCGGGCCAAGCCCGAGGAGGTCATCCACCTTGCGGTCGTGTACAGCCCGGACCACCGGGTCACCCTATACCGGAACGGCGCCGAGTACGGCTCCTATCGGCCCGAGACCATGGGCGTCAAGGGGCAGTTGCAAACTTTTGCATCCGGCAGAACCACCCTTGTATTCGGACGAGGGGGAACCACCCAGTTGGTGGCGTCGGGTCTGGTAGGCGAGATTGACGAGGCGCGCCTCTATGATCGTGCCTTGAGCCCGGAGGAGATGGCTCTCTCGTTTGGTGCCGGTGCCCCGAGTGTGCCCAAAGATCAGCTCATGGAGGCCATGACGGGAAAGCAACGCAAAAGGAGAGAAAGGCTTCTCGCGGCTCTGGCGGCCGCCGAAGAAGAGTTGAAACTCTTTCCTCCCGTGCCTCTGGCTTACGCCGGCAAGCCCCGGCAGCCGGGTCTGACCTACGTTTTGCAGCGGGGTGACACGGTGAACCAGGGTGAGCAGGTCTGGGCGGGCGGCTTGTCCGCCGTGCAGACGCTCCCCTCGGATTTCGGACTACTGCCGGATGCGCACGAGGGTCTGCGCCGGATGAAATTGGCCGAGTGGATTGTGCATCCCGAAAATCCCTTGACCGCGCGCGTCATGGTGAATCGTTTGTGGCACTACCATTTTGGGAAAGGCATTGTGGCGACACCGAACGATTTCGGATTCAACGGCGCTCAGCCCTCTCACCCGGAGTTGCTGGACTGGTTGGCTTCCCGCTTCCTGGCCGAGGGTTGGAGCGTTAAGAAGCTGCACAAATGGATCATGCTCTCGCATTCCTACCGGCAATCTTCCGCTTTCAGGGAGAAAGCGGCCCAAGCGGACGGCGAAAATCGGCTGCTGTGGAGATTTACCCCGCGCCGGCTGGTCGGGGAAGCCATCCGCGATGCCATGCTGGCGGTCAGCGGGCAATTGAATCTGAAGATGGGCGGGCCGAGCTTTCGCCCTTTTCAGGTTCTTATCACCAACGTCCCTTTCTACATCGCAAACGATCCGCAGGGTGCCGAGTACAACCGCCGCACGGTTTATCGCATGAACGTGAACTCCGCCCAGGGCCCGTTGCTCGAGAGTCTGGATTGTCCCCGTCCTTCCATAAAAACGCCCCGGCGCGGGGTCACGACAACGCCTCTCCAGGCGCTGTCGTTGATGAACAATGCCTTTGTCGTGCGCCAAACGGACCACTTCGCCCAACGCCTGAACCGGGAGGGGGGTGCGGACCCGTCCCAAAGGATCACTTTAGCTTATCGTCTGGCGTTCGGGCGCACGCCGGATGCGGCTGAGATCGAGCGGGCCTCCCGTTTCGTCGCGGAGCGTGGAATGAAGAATTTTTGCTGGGCTCTGTTGAATGCCAACGAATTTCGATATCTGGAGTGAATCTTGTGAATGAATCCATGCGGATCGGGAACATGGCCCCTCTTGTTTCTCGTCGCCACTTTCTCCGCGAGGCCGGGAATGGATTAGGAGGCATCGCGCTGGCTTGGCTTCTCAATCAGGAGGCCGGGGCCGTACCTTCTGCCCTCTCCGCAACCGCTTATGGACCCAAGCCGACGCACTTTCCCGCCAAGGCAAAGCGTGTGGTGCAAATCTTTGCTCTAGGCGGGGTCAGTCACGTGGATACATTCGATTACAAGCCGGAGCTGGTCACCTACGACGGGAAGAGACTGAGCGGGAAGGGGACGATCGACACGTTTTTCGGAAGGCCCGGCAATCTGATGAAGAGCCGATGGGAGTTTCGCCGGCGGGGAGCGAGCGGACTGTGGGTCAGCGAGCTTCTACCTCATCTTGCCACCTGCGTGGATGACATCGCCTTTGTGTACTCGATGGTGGCCAAGAGCGCCAACCACGGTCCCGCGACCCTGCAGATGAATTCCGGCTTCATTCGCAACGGTTATCCCTGCCTGGGCTCGTGGCTCTCCTACGGGCTGGGGACGGAAAATCAGAACTTGCCGACTTTTGTGGTGTTGCCGGACGCACGCGGGCTCGCCGGGGGCGGCTCCATCAACTGGACTTCCGGTTTTCTGCCCGCGGCACATCAGGGAACCGCCCTCCGCACGTCCCAAGAGCAGCCGATTCCCGATTTGGCAACTCCGCAGAGTATTTCACCCGGCGACCGCCGGGCCAGTATGGCCCTGCTGACCACCATGAACCGGGAGCATAGGGGCAAGAATCCGGGTGACGATACGCTGGCGGCTCAAATCCGCTCCTACGAACTGGCGGCCCGCATGCAGGCGAGCGTTCCCGAGGTCATTGATTTCTCCGACGAGCCGGACCCGATAAAGCAACTCTACGGGATTGAATCGCCCGAGACGGGAGGGTTCGCTCGGAACTGCTTATTGGCGCGGCGACTGCTGGAACGCGGCGTGCGCTTCGTGCAACTTTACCAGGGGGCCAGCGGAGCCGGGAAGAACTGGGACGCCCACGGGAATGTCCATTCCAACCATAGCCGGGAAGCGAAAATCATGGACCAACCCGTCGCCGGGCTACTGAAAGACTTGAAGGCAAGGGGAATGCTCGAAGACACGCTGGTGACCTGGACCACCGAATTCGGCCGCACCCCGATCACGCAAGGATTGGAAACCCAAGGTCGAGATCATCATCAGCATGTATTTACCTGCTGGCTGGCGGGAGCCGGTGTCAAGGGCGGCTTCGGATGGGGTTCCTCCGACGAGGTCGGCTACCGGCCCGGCGAGAATCCGGTGACGATCTACGACTTCCACGCGACCATCCTGCACCTGCTCGGCTTGGACCACAAACGACTCACCTTTTACCACAACGGCATCCAGAGGCGGCTGACTGACGTCCACGGCCACGTCGTGGAGCCGCTGCTGGCCTAAGCAGGCCCGTCGCCCCCAACTCTCGTCGCCGCAGGAGACCCTGGGTAGAGAGTACTCGCACCCTCCGCTACTCGCGCCATTGCGGAACTTGGCCGGCTCTGATCTGCGAAAAAACCTCACCCATTTCAGCATGGATGAGTCCATTCGAAGCAAAGATGGGATCACCGAGAAGGACGAAGGGACCGCCGTCCAGATCCGTAATTTTCCCTCCTGCCTCCAAAACCAGCAAAGCGCCGGGAGCCTTGTCCCAGGGTTTGAGCTTCAATTCCCAAAATCCGTCCAAGCGGCCCGCGGCCAGATAACAGAGGTCCAGAGAGGCGGATCCGGGTCGCCGGACGCCGTGGGAAATCTCCGTAAAACGAAGATACAACTCCAGGTTTATCTTGATATTGGCCCGCGCCGAGGGCGGAAAGCCCGTCGCCAACAGGCTCTCATCCAGGCTGGGAGTTGTTGAAACCCGCAGGCGTTGATTGTTCAGAAAAGCGCCTTGTCCCTTGACCGCCTTGAAGAGCTCCTCCCGCAACGGGTCATAGACGACGGACATCACCACTTCCCCGCGATGCTCCAGGGCGATGGCCACACAGAACATGGGGAACCCGTGGGCGAAATTGGTGGTCCCATCCAGAGGGTCCACGTACCAGCAGAATTCCGATCCGGTCGCGCTCGATCCGCTCTCCTCGGCCACAATGGCGTGTTCGGGGAACCGATTTCGAATCCGCCCCAAAACCAGTTCCTCGGATTGGCGGTCGGTTTTGGTAACAATATCGGATTTGCCTTTGTAGTTGACCTCGCGAGGCTCAAGAGAGTGGCGGGCAATCAATTTCCCTGCCTCTCGAGCGGCCTCCTCGGCCAGGGTTACATATTCATTCATTCCTATCCGTCCTCCAGGGGCTTCCCATTTTTTTCAAGATCAAATCCGAAGGCTTGCGATTTCTCACGTGGGTGGCCCAGTCTCAGGGATCATGCGAGCGCGTTTCCACCAGGACCCGCCGCTGTCCTTCCCCCTCGGCCCATACCGCTCCGTCCGCAAAGAACTCTTTCTTCCAGATAGGAACGATCTGCTTGAGTCGGTCAATCCCGTGCTGACAAGCTGCAAAGGCCGCCTTTCGATGCGGCGACGAGAGCACAATCGCCACGCTGGTTTCGCCGATTGCCAATTTCCCCAGGCGATGTACCATGGCGATGGCGTCAATGGGAAACTGCTGGTGGATTTCGGCCCCGATCTCACGCATCTTTTTCAGGGCCATCGGCTCGTAGGCCTCGTACTCCAGATATTGGGTCTGCTTTCCGCGGGAATGGTTCCGCACGATGCCTTCGAAGGCCACCACCGCTCCGTCCGGGGGGGCTTTCACGCGTTGCACCAGAGCCGCTGTATGGATGGCCTCAGGGGTAAGAAGAAACAGATCGTCCACACCGCCACTCACGGGGGGAAGAAATGCCACCTCGTCACCGTCCCGCAAAAGCTGGGAACGATCCACGAATTCCTGATTCACAGAGGTCATCAGCGCCGCCGACAGGGTCTCCAGCTTCGGGAACCGTTTGACGTACTCCCCCCATAATTCGGCCAAGCGTGTTCCCTCGCGAAGCTCGATCCACTCCTGCCGCCGACCCGTAATCTCAGGAAGAACTCCGAAAAAAAGGACTTTTATTGCCAAGATTTCAATCCGTGGGATGGTGTGCAACTTCCGGAGATGCGCCGCCGCAGCTTCGAGCACCTCGCGAACCGCCACTGCCTGCTCCGCGGCGAGCCACCCATCTCCCGTCTCGATACTCTCCCTCAAACCGGGAAGGGGAATAGTCAGTATACACGCCGGGGGCACAAAACGCATGGCGAACCCGGGGCGCCCGGACAGGCCGTTCGGTTCAGGATGGATCCTCTCTGGACCGCGTTCGCCCGTAACGTCCCCGGAGGGCGAATACGCATTGCAAGGTGCTACGATGGGTATTCTACCCACCTTCTTACGTTGGGGGGGGGTTAGGACCGGACCAGCTCGAAAAGGGTAATCTCCGGCGGGGCATTGAGCCGGACCGGAAAGCCGATGGTGCCGAGACCTCGGTTGACGTAAAGCTGGCTTTCGCGCTCGCGGAAATGTCCCTGGACATAGGAAGTGATGAACCGGCTGCACGTCAGGGCGGGATGAATAAACTCCAGGCTGACCTGTCCCCCGTGCGTGTGGCCGCTCAAGCTCAAGTCAATGCCCAGCTCCCCCGCCCGGGGAAACGAATTGGGATTGTGGCTCAGCAGGATGGTGGCCGTGTTCAGGGGCAACAGTCCTTCCAGACCTTGCAAGTAACCGACCCGTTCGCGTTGATAGTCCACCCCGATCAAGTTAAGCCGGCCGCCGCCCTCCTCCAGTAGTTGGTTCTGCCGGCGAAGGATTCGCACGCCCGCCTTGCGAAACAGCTCGGTAATGGAGTCCTGGACGCCCGCCCAGATTTCGTGATTGCCCAGGCACCCGAAGACGCCGTAAGGCGCCCGCAGAGAGGAAAGGGCCGCCACCACATGCTCCTGTGTTCCGGGGTCCCAGGTGACGTAATCCCCGGTCAGGGCCACCAGGTCCGGCTGCAAACGATTCACCTGCGCGGCGGTTTTTCGGATCTGGGCCTCGGTCATGAAACCGCCGATGTGCACGTCACTCAGTTGCGCCACGCGGAACCCGTGAAATTCACGGGGAAGCCGAGGAAGAACGATCTTGACCGGGGATACTTTCACATCCAGCCGCTCGTGAAGAAATCCGTACACCCCGGCGAAGAAGGGCACCGTCCCGGCGACATAGACCGATCGATCCAGGAAGGCGCGACGCTCCGGCGAAAACCACTCCCTTGCCGGCTGCCTCCGCACCCGCCGCCAAGTCCACCGGCCCGCGCGCAGCAGGAGCATCGGGAAGCGCAGCAGCCCCACCAGGAAAAAGCCCCCGATCGAGCCGAAATTCCACAAAGCAAAAGGCAGGGTTATGAAAACGTGATGGAGGGAAAGATAAGGAGTCTCGTTGAAGTCTCTACGAAAGGAAAAATTGACCGCGAAAAGCAGCGCATAGAGGAGAAACAGACCGCCACCCACCCAACGGCGATGGGATCGGCGCGGCAGCCATCTCTCGAGAATGGACCCGATCCGACGAAACCAAAACATTTGGCTCGCCCCGTAGAGGCACAGAGTACCGCTAAAGGCACAAAGGCGAGGCAATACTTCCCAAAACGTCGCGTTCATCGTTTGAATTTTAGCTTAAATTCGGAAACAGTGCGACTCCTTGTACTCGTTCACAGGATGGATGACCCTGTACCGGCCTACCGAAGACGTCCTTCCCGGGCTCGGCTAGGAGCCAGAGTTCGCTCGATCACTGTGGATAATGACGCGCCATGGAAACGACCCACTTGGAAGGCAACCCAAGCGGCGCATAGACTTCTGGGCTATCCTCCCCCGGCTGCCTGCCTGTGCCCCGGCAGACAAGCTGGCCGCCCACGGCGGCAGCAGCGTGGAAGATCAGGCTCGACTGGCCCGAGGTACAGGCCGCAAAGCCGGGAACCCCAACCAAGGTGGTGCTCTACAAAGATTAAGCCCCGCGGGCAAACCGGAAGATCAAGGGGCGCTTCCGGTCGGCTACGGACAACTCCCTTACCCGGAAGCTCGAGGATGGTCAGAGGCACACCTTTCCGAAGTCAGCCGTGCGCAAGGTGCTCACCCGCCTCCCCATCCGGAAACGATACCAGGGATGGGGTGGCCCCGCTTCAGCGCCTCGTGAAAGTCATCCTCGATTTCAACCGACAGGTATTGCTCCCCGTCCTGCTCTTTTTCCCGAATCATCGTCTCCCTCCCTTATTGATCTTCACGGCTCCCCGCGCCGACTGGAAGTCAAGATAAAAATGTGACTTCGGTATATAATTCCCGATTCTTTTAGGGGTCCCGCCTTTGGGTTAGCCGGAGGGCGGAGAGTTGCTATAAGATGCCCAAAAGTTTGCACGTTCTGCCCCACCCCGCCCTCAAGCGGATCGCCGGGGAATGCGCCCTCCTGGAAGGGAACAAGGAAGAATGGATTGCCTGCTGCTCCCAACGCTTCTTTCCCCTCGCCAAGCGGATTTGCGGGGACGATAGCCTCGCTGAAGACGCCCTGCAGGTCAGTTGGATTAAGATTCTGCAGGCCATCAACCACACCTGCTTCAATGGCCCAAAGGCTTGCCCCTGGGTGAGCACGATCGTCGTCAACGCCGCCAAGGATGTTCGCCGCCAGCGCGTTGGTCGCGGCGAGGCTCCCCTCTCCGCAGTGAAATACCCAGCCCGAACCCCCGAAGCTCTGGCCCAGGAAAAACAGCTCCTTACCCTGCTGCGGGAGATGATTGTTCTCCTCCCGGACACCTACCGTCAAGTGGTCGAGTTGCGTCTGTACCAGGGTCTTTCCACCCGCCAGACGGCACAGCGCCTCCATATCTCCCGCTCGAATGTCACCACCCGGCTGAAGCGAGCGGTTCAAATGCTCCAGCGGCGCATCGACGCCCGCACTCGAACCGCGTCGCACCGAGACATCAAGACGTAGGGGTAGGCCCACAACGGGAGGGCACTCCGAACCGAAGAGCCTCCCCCTGAGTCGCCACCCACCCTCACCATCGGCGGTCTCTTTTACCCGCAGAAAAAAATTGTGACCGATGACGATTTCAAGTGTTTTATAGGGTAGAAGGGATATCCCCACGAGAATCAAGATGGGGATGGTCCTGATGTTTCACCAACGGAAAGGAAGGTGCTCGATCATGAAGAGAACATGCTTGAGTTTTTTGCTTCTGACCTTTGTAACCGCAACCGTCACCGACGTTCTGCTGGCTCAATACGGTGACGAGTATTGCCTTATCACCCTGAAAGGTGAAAACCGCAACCGGACGGTTGACGGGGCAATCGATAAGGAATGCAAACCCTTCGGAGCCATCGGCCATACTCCACCCTGGGGAAACTGGGGCGTGGCCTCGAATTACGGCAACATAACGGACACGGATCAGTTCCGCGGATGGAAACACAAGGGCGGTCCCTTGACGAAGCTGCAATGGAATTCCTGCACCACGCAGGTCCCATTTAGTTTGAAAAACTGTATTTACTACAACGCCCCTGGCCCCGAAGGTAGGTGTAGTACGCAGGCGTCATCCGCCGTCGTCACGCATGGCACGATGTCTTACCGTACCGCGGTGACTCCCTGCTTTCCTCTCTGGTGGCGGTTCCCCACTCCGCCGGGCTATTATCCCGGCTGTGGAGGGCAGCGGGGGGACGTGAGCCAGGCCAGCAACCACATGACCCTTTACGAACTTGAGGGCGATATTCTAGGAACAGGAATAAGAGTTGATCGACACGATCTGATCGAAACGCTCTATTTCCCTGGCACCTCCGTCACGCTCACGGGCTGCACCTATGACGGGTGTCCCGAAAAAACATCGGATTGGGTCCGGATGACGAGTTCCACTTCTTCGACCGCGAAGGTCGAAGCCGAGTTGCGCATGAAGGCGAGCGCCAAAGTTTATGGGAACTGCCCGGAATTTGGGGAGTGGTAGCCGAAAGGAAGAAGAAAAGCAGACGCGGAACGCAAAGATGCTTCTCTCGACTAGCGGTGCGCTCTTGCGGGGTTTGTTTGCCACCGACCCGGCGGGGTTTCCCGCCGAGGCGCGGGGTTCCTGGCTGCATCCGCTGGCCTTCCGGCAACGGGTAGTGACTTCCGCCCAGGGCAGCGCCCGGTTTACCGGCGTTCCACCGGGGCGTATCATCGTGCGGGTGAAGACTGCCGACGGTGTCTCGCAGCAGCAAGGGGTAGCGGGTTCAGGCGAGGAACTTCGCCTCAGCTTGAGGACGCCATGAGGAATCTCGATGGAAACAAGGGAAGGCTTTTCAGCAGGAGCCTCGCCGCCGGACTGGTGCTCCTGCTGGTTCTGGCCGGCCTGCCTGGCTGGCAGTAGGCCGCCGGTTCGAATCCGGCCCGGCTCACCACTTAACTTCTTTGTTTTCAGCACTCGTCTGCCTTTCCTATCGTTGCCAAAGACGGTATCGTAAAGAAACCGTCAGTAAACTGGCCCTAACCGGCCAGCGCCGTCAAGCAAGTCGCGCCGTGCTCGTTCGCCTGCCGGTCCAGCTTCGACAGCGCTTCCCGCATCATGTTCAGCTTCGCCTGACTGTAACGCTTGAACACCTGCGAATCGCCTTGCCGCAACATCTGCGTCACGAAATGATCCGCCACGCCCCCGGCGCTGAGCCGGGTCGCAAACGTGTGGCGCAACTCGTATAACGAAAAATGCGGCAGCCCGGCGCGCTGCAGCGTCCGGTCCCACAGTTTGCCCACCTCCGTGATGTGCGGTTTACTGGACCCCACCCGCGGACTCGGAAACAGGTAGGCGGAATCGCCACTCCGCTTCATCTGCGCGGTGAACGCTTCCCGGGCGCGCTCCGTCATCGGCATGTCCGCGATGCCGTTCACCGTCTTCGAATCCGGCAGATGCACCACCCCGTTCTCCAAGTCCACCTGTTCCTTTCGCATCGGGATCAACTCCCGATAGGGCCGCAGCCCCATCTCCACCATGATCACGATGATGTTGCGCAGGTACGGCGCTGCGCAGGCTTCCAGCCGGACCTGCTCCGAGGCACTCAGATAGTGCGGCTTGCGCGTCGTGCCCGCCAAGGGGACCGGAAACTCCACCCCGTTGCACGGATTGACCGCCAGCCGCCGCTTCTTTACCGCCACGTTCAGGATGCGCCGCAGGATGCGGAACTCCTGATGCACGGTGGCCGGTTTGAGCTTGCCGCGCAGTTGCAGCCCCGACTTGGTGTGCACCCGTTTGCCGGTGTTTAGTCTCGTCATCAGGTACGCTTCGATCTCCTCCGGCGTGATGTCCGCGAGTCGATTGTCACCGAACCGAGGTCTGAGGAACTTCAGCGCGCCGAGGTTCTGCTGATGGGTCTTCTCGCTCCGGAAGGGCGGTTGAGATCGGTTCGCAAGGAACCAGTCCGCCCACTCGTTGAAGCTGATCCCACCGTCCGGCACGGCGCTCGGCGGCAGCCCCTCGTCGCGAGCCACCAACCGCTTGCGCATCGCCTTCTCGGCTTCGCCTCTTTCCCTCTCGCCGGTCGACTCCTGTCTGAACTTTCCGTTGTGGTCCCGGTAGCTCATCCACCAGAGGCGTGAATCGCGCCGGCGGTAGAGGCTACCCGATGTATTTCTGGGTCTACCTATTCTGTTCATCGATTCCTCCATCATTCACATGAAATTGTTGTCGCCACTCGACCAGCTCCGACAGTCGGAAGCGGATCGAGCGGCCCATCATGCGGTAATGGGGAATCTGCTTTCGCTCGACGTAAGCATACACCAGCGAGGGGCTGACACCCAAGAGGCGAGTGGCGGCCTTCACCGTTGGAGCGGCCCCTTAACGGCTAGGAACTGGCCGGAATCCCTCGCGCCCGAAGGAGGTGCTGCCTTGCTTCACAGGCACGGTTGATGCTACCCTACGGCACAGTAGCAACCCAAAGACAGTAGCCAGCATACTTCACAGGCACGGTTGATGCTACCCTACGGCACAGTAGCAACCCAAAGACAGTAGCCAGCATACCCTTTGGGGCCACGCTCCGCGCTGGCCCCAAAGGGGCTGGTGAGGGGGCTTGCCGCCCCCTGAGACCCCCGGCCCGGAAAGAGGAGCGCAGATGAGCCGATCGCCACGCCCCGTGTGGGTAAAGATTCGGGCCAGCGAAGCTGAACGCGCCAGTTGGCACGCCAAGGCCAGCGCGGCCGGATTGTCGCTCTCCGATCTGTTGCGACGGTGGCCGACTCGCTGGAGTTCGAGCACAAGTACACCGCCGGGTTGTTCGCCTGGGCGCCGGAGGACCAGCCAAGCGACTGGCAAATCGACAAGGTGTTGGAAGAGTTTGAGAAGACCGCCTGGGCCGGACTGGAGCCGGACCGCTACGCCTGGTCGGCTGTCGAGCACCGCGATGCGAGGGGCGGCGTTCACGTGCATGTACTGGCGGCGAGGTGCGACCTGGAGAGCGGCAAGAGCCTGAATATCGCTCCACCCGGTTGGGAGAAGATCTATGGCGCGTTACGAGATTGGCAGAATCACGAAAACAACTGGAGCCGGCCGGACGATCCGGCCCGGGCGCGGCTGCAGCAGCCGGGCCATCGCGCCTACATCGAGGCGGGGCGGCTGAGGGCGGGGTTGGCTGTGGAGGCTGATCCCCGAAGCGCGATCCGCGACTACCTCCTCCAGCGGGTCGAGCAGGGAGAGGTTCGCGACCGCGCCGGAGTGGTCGCGGCGTTGCAGGAGGCCGGGCTGGAGGTGACGCGCCAAGGCAAGAACTACATCACGGCGGCGGACCCCGACAGCGGGGGACGCTGGCGGTTGAAAGGAGCGATTTATGAACGAGACTTCCAGCATGAGCGACTTACAAAGACGCCTTCAGAAGAAGGTCGAGCAGGACCGGCAACAAATCGAGGCGGTGACTCAGGGCGAGCTCAAGAAGCTCGCAGAAAACTTGAGGCGGAGCGTGAAAGACGAGTCATATATCATCGTGCACGATATCAAACAGTACACCCAGCACATGAACTCGACTCTGTGGTGGGCGTGGTTTCGGAGCGTATCGGTCGGGGTAATGCTCTTTCTGGGCATTTGCATCGGGAGTTGGGGGCTGACGCAGTGGTTGTCGAACAACATCTAAAACCTCATCGAGACGCGGGCCGAACTGAAAGCAGAGATCGAAGAGCAGCGCCGCAGCGTCGAGCGGCTCCAGGAGACGACGTGGGGGGTGTGGTTCCACGAGGAACAGAACGAGAGGTACCTGGTCCTGCCGGCGGGCACGGAACCGAAGACTGGCTGGACCGTGGACGGGCAGCCTGCCGTGAAGCTTTCGAGCGAGTGAAGGAGCTATATGACCGAGCTAGAGAAACGCTTGATGGACACCTTGAAGGAGCTATCGGCGCTGTGGGAAGCGGATCAGGAGCAGCAACTCGAAAGCGCCGATTCTATGCACGCCTGGATGAAGGATCTCAGGCAGTTGGTCAAAGACTTCGCGAGGCAAGCCGAGCAACGATCGAGCGCCTTGCAGGAGCAGGTGCAGCAGCTCGAAAAGCAGGTGGATATCTTGACGAGGCAATACGTACTCATCACAGCGGACTACAAGGAGATCGCCGCAGTGTTGAGAAGGGTCTGAACCGTATCCGGCAGATCATCCAGCAGCGGCAGCGCGGGCCGGATCGGGACTATGGCCCCAGCCGCTGAAGCGGGTCCGCGTGCGGGAGGACGTGCCCGGTGGCTTCTTGTTCGTGGATGAGACGGTGGAGCGGTTGGGGCAATCACGATGACGAACACCGTGAAGCTTGCTAAGAATCATAATCTTATTTAGTTGTCTGGAAGGCCATTTTTGAATCTGGTTGAAGGGTGTGGGAGAATTGAGCCCCGCCCAATCGCCAGACATTGGAGTGAGGGAAGCGAGGAGCCCTATGTTCAAGCCCAAGAATATCGGGAGGATCTGAGCTTGGAGGGAAGCCAACTCAGCTGGATCGCCAACTTCATCTGGGGCATCGCGGATGACGTTCTGCGCGACCTCTACGTCCGTGGCAAGTACCGCGACGTGATCTTGCCCATGACCGTGCTGCGCCGGCTCGACTCGCTCCTGGAGCCGAGCAAGCCGGCCGTGCTGGAGATGAAGACCTCGCTCGACAAGGCGAAGATCATCCACCAGGACCAGGCACTGCGTCAGGCCGCTGGCCAAGCGTTCTACAACACATCGAAGTTTACGCTGCGCGACCTCAAGGCCCGCGCCAGCCAACAGCAACTCAAGGCTGACTTCGAGGCATATCTCGACGGCTTCTCGCCGAATGTCCAGGACATCCTGGAGAAATTCGAGTTTCGGAACCAGACTCCCCGCCTGTCCAAGGCCGACGCCCTCGGCACGTTGATCGAAAAGTTCCTCTCGCCGGACGTGAACCTGAGTCCCCACCCGGTCCTCCATGGCGACGGGTCGATCAAGCACCCCGGCCTGGATAACCACGCGATGGGAACGATCTTCGAGGAACTGGTCCGCCGCTTCAATGAGGAGAACAATGAGGAGGCCGGCGAGCACTGGACCCCGCGCGATGCCGTGACGCTTATGGCGAAGCTGGTCCTGCTGCCTGCCGCCGACCAGATCGACTCGGGGACCTTTCTGGTGTACGACGGTGCTTGCGGCACCGGCGGCATGTTGACGGTGGCCGAGGAGGCGTTGACGCAGATCGCCGGGCAGCGTGGCAAGCAGGTCGCTACCCATCTCTACGGTCAGGAGATCAATTCCGAAACCTACGCCATCGCCAAGGCGGATCTCCTACTCAAGGGCGAGGGGGAAGCAGCTGACAACATCGTCGGGGGTCCGGAACACTCGACGCTCTCCAACGACGCCTTTCCGTCCCGAGAGTTCGACTTCATGCTCTCCAACCCTCCTTACGGCAAGAGCTGGAAGAGCGATCTCGAGCGTATGGGCGGCAAGGCGGGCATCCAGGACCCGCGCTTTCTGATCGCACACGGCGGTGATGCCGAGTACTCGCTCATCACCCGCTCCAGCGACGGTCAAATGCTGTTCCTGGCGAACATGCTCTCGAAGATGAAGCACGGCACGAAGCTCGGGAGCCGCATCACCGAGGTGCACAACGGCAGCTCGCTCTTCACCGGCGACGCCGGGCAGGGCGAGAGCAACATCCGCCGCTGGATCATCGAGAACGATTGGCTGGAAGCCATCGTCGCCCTGCCGCTCAACATGTTCTACAACACCGGCATTGCCACCTACATCTGGGTGCTGACCAACCGTAAACCCTCCCATCGACGCGGGAAGGTGCAGCTCATCGACGCCACGCAGTGGTTCGAGCCGCTGCGCAAGAACCTCGGCAAGAAGAACTGCGAGCTGTCGGAGGAGGACATCCAACGCATCTGCGATACGTTCCTGGCGTTTGAGGAAACCGAGCAATCCAAGATCTTCCCGAACCGGGCCTTCGGTTATTGGAGGGTGACCGTCGAACGGCCATTGCGGCTGGCCGTCGATCTGTCGCCCGAACAACGCCTCCGCTTCCGCGCCGCATGCCGGGAAGCGCAGGAAGAGCCGATTGCCAACGTCGTCGACCGGGTGGCAGAGGCATTCGGCGCCGGACCTCACCTCGACTTCAATCGCTTCATGGCTGCCGTCGAGACGGACATCTCCGAGCATGGCGTCAAGTTGACGGCCAAGCGAAGCAAGCTGCTTCAGACGTCATTGGCCGCGCGGGCCGAGGTAGCCGAACCCATTATCAATAAGATCCACAAACCGGGCAGGATGGAGCCGGACCCGATCCGGGGTCTGGTCGAATCCACAGTAAAAGGCAAGTGCCGCGTGGTTGAGTACGAACCCGACAGCGAACTGCGCGACACCGAGCAGGTTCCGCTGCTGGAAGAAGGCGGCATAGAGGCGTTCCTTCGCCGCGAGGTGCTGCCCTACGCAGAGGACGCTTGGTATGACCCGGCGAGCGTCAAGACCGGCTACGAGATCAGCTTTACGCGGTACTTCTACAAGCCGAAGCCGATGCGGACGCTGGCCGAGATTCGGGCGGATATTCTGGCGCTGGAGCAGGAGACGGAGGGGCTGCTGGCCGAGATCCTCGGCGGCGGCCAACAGCGGGAGACGACTGCATGACCGAGATCATCTTCGAAGTCACCGAAGACGAAGTGGACGGCGGGTATTCGGCCAGCGCGCTCGGGCACGGCATCCACACGCAGGGCGACTCGGTCGAGGAAATCCGCAGCAACGTCAAGGAGGCCGTCGACTGCTACTTCGACGACACCATGCCGCGACCGAAGTTGATCCGGTTGCACTTCGTGCGGGACGAGGTTCTTGTGGCATGACGCTGCCCCGCAGCGTGAACGGCGTGCGTCTGCGGAACGGGGCAGAGGACGCCCGAGTAGACAAGTAGGAAGACTGAGAAGACGGTGACACAACATCTCGACTATTGGCTGCTGACGGCCAGGGAACTACAGCAGTACCTCAGTTGGACAGAGGAGGCGGCCCAGGACTGGGCACGGATATCGGCAACCGCGCAAAAACACGTGGCGAAGATCGCACGATTTAGAGCCAAAAGAGAGAAGCAGAACGAAAGAACCAAGAAGTTCCTAACGGAACTGCCAGACACTGGATGTCAACTGGACGATTGCACCGGCGAATTGATTGGGCAAGACAGGGAAGAAGACGAACGATACGCAGAAATGATAGGTGCACGTTTCGAGATCCGCTGCACCGTGTGCGACGCAGAGGTGTACCCACCACCAGCCATGTGTCTGCAGCAACACGGTGCAGAGTATTTTCGAGCCGGACGAGAATTGCTGCGTAGTACAAAACCACAGTCGGTTAGCATGCCAACCATTTTCGTGTTGCACCAAGCAGCGGAGCTGTACCTCAAGTCCCTGGGAACACTTAATGTGTACCGCGGGGACACCGACGACGAAACGCCAGCGGGGCCAGGACTCGAAAACAGGAAGCATGACCTCGACCGGTTGCTGAGTAAGGTGTATCCATCTATTAGGAGAAGACTAGAAGAACATTACGCAGAAGCCACAGCACCGAGGCAGACAGTCAAAGCGCTAATAGGCCAAATACCGCAACAGACAGCAGAAGTCTGTCGGTACGGGTATCTCTTTAAGGGGCAATATCCGGAAGTGTGCATCGCAACAAATGGGATGGTCATACGGACGGAAGATCAAACGGAAACGAACGTTACTCAGGTGCTGATGGACCTATGCACGCTACTGGACAGGTTTGTCGGAGCAGAGAGCCCAGGGTAGGAAGTATCGGAACCCCGTCTATCGATGCTGAGGGAATGCTGGTCGGGCCTGGCGCGGTTGCAAACGCTGGACTCAAGTCTTATCCGGAGTTGAAAGATTCCGGCGTGTCGTGGCTTGGGAAGGTGCCGGCGCATTGGGAGGTGCGGCGATTGCGGAACGTCGCCGAACTTCGAGTGAGCAACGTCGACAAGCACACAAGAGAGGGCGAGACTCTTGTCCGACTCTGCAACTACGTTGACGTGTACAAGAACGACCGGATTCGATCAAGTATGCCCTTCATGGCAGCAACTGCCACCGCAGACGAGCTTGAGCGCTTCCGATCTGGAAGGTGACGGTCGAACGGCCGTTGCGCATCGAGGCCGCCGACCCGAACCGCGTCTACAAGGCGGCCGAGATCAAGGCGCTGAAGGAGACCGGCAAACGCAGCGATGCGGCGCCGGTCCTCCGGAAGATCCACAAGCGCGGGACGGAGGCCGACCCGCTGCGCGGCCTGTTCGCGGCCAACGTCAACAGCCGGCCGGCTGTGGTGGAGTACGAGCCGGATACCGAACTGCGCGACACCGAGCAGATCCCGCTGCAGGAAGACGGCGGCATCGAGGCGTTCCTGCGGCGCGAGGTCCTGCCGTACGCGGCCGACGCCTGGTGCCAGGCGGACAGTGTGAAGGTCGGCTACGAGATCAGCTTCACGCGCTACTTCTACACGCCGAAGCCGATGCGGACGCTGGCAGAGATTCGGGCGGATATTCTGGCGCTGGAGCAGGAGACGGAGGGGCTGCTGGCCGAGATCCTCGGCGGTGGCGAACAACGGGAGACGACGACATGACCGAGATCATCTTCGAAATCACCGAAGACGAAGTGGACGGCGGGTACTCGGCAAGCGCCCTCGGGTACGGCATTCACACCCAGGGCGAGTCTGTCGAGGAGATCCGCAGCAACGTCAAGGAGGCCGTCGACTGCTACTTCGACGACACCATGCCGCGACCGAAGGTGATTCGGTTGCACTTCGTGCGGGATGAGATTCTCGTGGCATGAAGTTGCCCCGGAACGTGAGCGGCGCGACGCTGCAAGCGTCGCTTCGACGTCTGGGGTACGACACCGTGCGACAGCGAGGCTCCCACGTGCGGATTACGACGCAGAACAACGGTGAACATCATGAGGTGGTCCCGCTGCACACTCCGATCAGGGCGAAGACGCTGTCGAGCATCCTGAAGAGCGTTGCCCGGCACCACGAAATGACCGTCGAGGAGCTTCTGCGTGAACTCGACCTGTGAACTCGGAGACGACGCGGCACGTGCGCTCGAGCCGTACCAGGACTACAAGGACTCCGGAGTACCGTGGCTTGGAGAGGTGCCGAAGCATTGGGAGGTGCGGAGACTCAAGAGCTGGTTGGACGTCAATGAATTCGTCCTGTCGGAAGACACTGATCCAGAGTACACATTTGAGTACCTGGACATCGGGTCAGTTGCGACTGGCCGATTGACCGCAAAGCCCGAACGGATTCGATTCGGAAACTCACCGTCTCGGGCAAGGCGTGTCGTCAGGCCCGGCGATACGATCGTTTCGACGGTGAGGACCTATCTGAAAGCTGTCTGGCACGCGGAACACCAGGGTGATGATCTAGTCGCGTCAACTGGTTTTGCAGTGCTGACGCCGCGACGCGGCACGTTCCCGAGGTTCGTGAGCTATTTCTGCCAGAGTGATCCGTTCACAAACCGCGTTACGGCAGAGGCAGTGGGTATCGCATATCCAGCGATTGCCGAGACAAGGCTGGGAACGTTCGAGGTCTGCATTCCGCCCTATCCCGAACAAGCCGCCATCGTCCGCTTTCTCGACCATGCCGACCGGCGCATCCGGCGCTACATCCGCGCCAAGCAGAAGCTGATTGCATTGCTGGAGGAACAGAAGCAGGCCATCATCCACCAAGCCGTCACGGGCCAGATCGACGTCCGCACTGGTCGGCCCTACCCCGGCTATAAGGACTCCGGGGTGGAGTGGCTGGGGGAGTTGCCGGAGCATTGGGAACGGTGTCGGCTAAGGAACTTAGTTTCAGTAGTTACCACAGGCTCCCGAGGCTGGTCATCGTATGCTTCAGACACCGGTCCCTTGTTCATCCGAGTGACCAATCTCAGTCGCGGTTCGCTGCAATTGCGTTTCGACGACATTGTACGGTTAGATCTCCCGGAGACGTCGGAGGCTGGTCGAACGTGCATCGAGGCTGGCGACATCTTGATTTCGGTTACTGCATATATTGGATCGGTGGGAGTTGCTCCTGGCGAATTAGGCGAAGCCTACGTTAGTCAGCACGTAGCTCGTTGCCAACCTTTGCCACAGGCTTACGCAATGTGGCTTGGTTATGTACTTCTCTCTACGGTAGGGCAAACTCACGGCCAAGTGAGCCTCTACGGCGGAACGAAGGATGGTCTTTCGCTTGACGATGTAAAGAATTATCCGATTCTCTTACCGCCACGGCGTGAGCAAGAAGAAATTGTGCGGTGGATCGAAGAGAAACTTTCATCACTTGTGCGCATACGAGAAAAGACCAAACGCCTGATTGACGAGGTCCGCGAGTACCGCACCCACCTGATCGCCGATGTTGTCACCGGCAAGCTCGACGTTCGCGAGGCAGCGGAGTGGTTGCCGGACGAGGGGGAGGGGCGCCCGGAACCTTATGGTCAAGCCGTGGGGCCGGATTCTCGCGGCGAAGCAGGTGGTTCTGCGGGAGAGGAGGACAGATGATGAACAGGCTTCATGCGATAACCCTCAAGGGATTCAAGACCATTCAGGAACTGAACGGTTTCGAACCCGGCCCCCTGACGGTGCTCATTGGACCCAATGGCGTGGGCAAGTCCAACTTCATCTCTTTCTTTCGCATGATGAGTTGGATGCTGGCGGACCCGGACAATCTCCCGGTTTACGTGGCGCAACATGGCGGGGCCAGCAACCTCTTGCACGACGGCCCGTCCAGGACACACGAGATCGAAGCCGAGCTGACGATTCGGACCGAAGCTGGAGAAAACCAATATGCCTTCCGGTTGGTATTTGCGGCCGGCGATACGTTCATTTTTGCTGATGAGCGTTACCGCTTCTCTCGCAATGATTACGGCGGCATTGCACCCTGGCGAGAAACGGGCGCCGGACACCGCACTCCGCAACTCCTGGACAAGCTCCCCGAGGACGAGACCGCCCACTTCATTCGAAATATCCTGAGGAAGATCGTCTTATACCAATTTCACAACACTTCGGCCATGGCCCGCATCCGAAGCAAGTGGAGAATGAACGACAACCGCTATCTGAAAGAAGACGCGGGCAATATCGCTCCGTTTCTGCTTCGTATGAGGGAGGAGGAAGGCAACTATTACCAACGGATTGTAGACACGGTCCGCCTGATCCTGCCCTTCTTCTCCGATTTCGAACTGGAACCCGATAACGGACATCTGCTGCTTGCCTGGCGTGAGCGAAGCAGTGACCGGGTGTTCGATGTCTCGCAGGCTTCGGACGGCATGCTGCGGGTCATAGCCCTCGTCGCGCTTCTCCTTCAACCCGAAAGGGACTTGCCGGACGTTCTGATTCTGGACGAACCGGAACTTGGACTCCACCCCAGCGCCATTACCGTGGTCGGGGGACTGATACGGGCCGTGTCCGTGAAGGCCCAGGTCATTGTCGCCACGCAGTCCGCGGCGCTCGTCGATTGCTTCGAGGCCGCGGACATCGTCGTAGTCGAGCGTGAAGGCCGTAAATCTGTATTCCGGCGGCTGGATGCCGGGGCTCTGGGAAACTGGATCAAAGATTATACGCTTTCCGAATTATGGGACAAGAACGTGCTCGGGGGACGACCGTAATGGCCGTAAGGCTGCATTTCATCGTCGAAGGCCAAACCGAAGAGACGTTCGTTAACCGGACTCTGGGCCCGTATCTGGGGAATCTGTCGATCTGGGTAAAAGCCCGGTCTGTCATGACGAGCCGTAGGCGCGGCGTCAAGCATCGCGGCGGCATCGTGAACTATGCGAAAGCGAAGAACGATATTAACGTCTGGAGGATGGAGGACCAAAACGAAGATGCGCGCTTTACGACCATGTTTGATTTGTACAGGCTTCCGCCGGACTTTCCAGGCTACGAAGATGCCCTGAAAGCGAGCAATCCTTATGACCGCGTCAGGGTTTTGGAGCACGCCCTTGAAGAAGACATTTCTGACCCGCGGTTCATTCCTTATCTTCAGCTTCACGAATTCGAGACGCTATTGTTGTCCGATCCCCGGAAACTCGACTCGCAGTTTTGTGATTATGGTGTCGAGATACGGAAGCTTGTGAAGATGGCTTCCGGTTTCGAGTCGCCGGAGCACATCAATGATGGAATCGACACCGCCCCTTCGAAGAGAATTACTGATGCAATACCGGAATATGAAAAAATGAAGCCATCCGCGGGTCCCATTGTGGCGGAGAAGATCGGATTGCCTGCTCTGCGGTCGAAATGTGCGCATTTTGGAGAGTGGATCGGTAAATTGGAAGGTCTTGCACAGGGATTGTGAGTTCGGGAAAAAGAGACGGAAGCGGTCGCCGGTGCTACTGAATGCGGCCCTTGAACGGCCCATCACGCAATTCCCCGCCCGGCGTGGTATGCGAAGGAAGCGGTCGGGAGGCTTTTAAGAGTGCCCATGCCAGTACACACTCAGCCCCGATCAGCTACTTGATCAAATGCCGCTAAGTAAGCGTTCCCTGCTACAGCAGGGACAGCAAGATTTGTATATTCAACTAGTTGTAAGGATATCGTTTACTTGACGGGTACTTGACAGGATGTCGAATGACGACTGACACCAGCGAACGCGGCCTCGAACGGCTGATCTGCACCGCCTTGACCGGCAGTCCCTGCGATGCGACGTTGTCGCAGACAGGCCTGGAAGGCGAAGCTGCCGCCCCCTCGCGTGAGGTCGGCTGGATCTGTGGTGCCCCCAACGACTACGACTGCGAGTACACGGTCGATCTAGCGCAGCTGCTGGCGTTCCTCGTCGAGACGCAACCAGAGGTGTTCGAGAACCTGCGCCTGGTAGACGATGGCCCGGCGCGCCGAAAGTTCCTGGCGCGGCTCCAGGGCGAGATCAGTAAACGCGGCGTGATCGACGTGCTCCGCAAGGGAGTCAATGACGGACCACATCACGTCGAACTCTTCTATGGCACACCGTCTCCTGGCAACCCCGTCGCCACTGAACGCTACGCGCAGAACCGCTTCTCCGTCACGCGCCAGCTCCGCTACAGCCGCGATGAGACCCAGCGGGCGCTCGACCTCGGCCTGTTCATCAACGGCCTACCGATCGCCACGTTCGAGCTGAAGAACAGCCTCACCAAGCAGACGGTCGAGGACGCCGTGGATCAGTACAAGCGTGACCGCAACCCCCGCGAGAAGCTGTTCGAGTTCGGCCGCTGCGTGGGGCACTTCGCGGTGGACGACCACGAAGTGCGGTTCTGCACGCACCTCAAGGGAAAGACCTCGTGGTTCCTGCCCTTCAACCAGGGCTGGAACGACGGTGCCGGGAACCCCCCGAACCCAGACGGCCTCAAGACCGACTTCCTCTGGACGCGCCTGCTCACCCGCGACGGGCTGACCAACATCCTGGAGAACTACGCGCAGATCGTCGAGACCAAGGACGAGAAGACGGGCAAGAAGAGGAAGGAGCAGATCTGGCCGCGCTACCACCAGCTCGAGGTGGTGCGTCGGCTCTTGGCTGACACGCGCCGGCACGGCGCCGGGAAGCGGTATCTTATCCAACACTCAGCCGGCAGCGGGAAGTCCAACTCCATCGCCTGGCTCGCGCATCAGTTGATCGGGCTCAGGAAAGACGACGCGGGAGTGTTCGAATCCATCATCGTGGTCACCGACCGACGCCTCCTCGACAAGCAGATCCGCGACACGATCAAGCAGTTCGCCCAAGTCGGGGCCACCGTCGGCCATGCCGACCGATCGGGTGACCTCCGCAGGTTTATCGAGAGCGGCAAGAAGATCATCATCTCGACGGTGCAGAAGTTCCCATTCATCCTCGACGAGATCGGGAACGAGCAGCGGGGCCGACGCTTCGCCATCATCATCGACGAGGCGCATTCGAGCCAGGGCGGCAGGACCGCAGCTGCGGTTAACATGGCGCTCTCCGAGGCGGGCGCGGAGGAGAAGGACGAGACCACCGAAGACACGATCAACCGCATCATGACCGCGCGGAGGCTCCTCCCGAACGCGAGCTACTTCGCCTTCACCGCCACGCCCAAGAACAAGACGCTGGAGATCTTTGGGGAGGCATACGACGCGGGCGGGCAGACCAGGCACCGCCCCTTCCACAGCTACACCATGAAGCAGGCGATCCAGGAGGGCTTCATCCTGGACGTGCTGCGGAACTACACACCGGTCGCGAGCTATTACAAGCTCATCAAGAAGATCGAGGGGGATCCCGAGTTCGACACAAAGCGCGCCCGAAAGAAGCTGCGCCGCTACGTGGAGAGCCACGAACATGCCATCCAGATCAAGGCCGAGATCATGGTGGACCACTTCCACGAACAGGTGCTGGCGCTCAACAAGATCGGTGGCAAGGCCCGCGCGATGGTGGTGACCGGCGGCATCGAGCGCGCGATCCAGTATTACCACGCGATCCGGCAGTACCTGCTGGAGCGCAAGAGTCCGTATCAGGCCATCGTCGCTTTCTCAGGCGAGCACGAGTATGGCGGGGTGCAGGTCAGTGAGGCGTCCCTCAATGGCTTCCCGTCCAGCCGAATCGCCGACGAAATCCAGCAGGACCCGTATCGGTTCCTCATTTGTGCCGACAAGTTCCAGACCGGGTACGACGAGCCGCTGTTGCACACGATGTACGTGGACAAGATCTTGTCCGGGATCAAGGCGGTCCAGACGCTGTCGCGTCTCAATCGGGCGCACCCGCAGAAACACGACGCGTTTGTGCTCGACTTCATGAACGGTGCCGATACCATCCGGGAGGCGTTCGCCGACTACTACCGGACGACGATCCTCAGCGAGGAGACGGACCCCAACAAGCTGCACGACCTCAAGGCCTCGCTCGACGGCTATCAGGTGCATGGCGACGCGGAGATCGACCGGCTCGTGACGCTCTACCTAGGAGGGGCCGACCGCGACCGGCTCGATCCCATCCTCGATGCCTGCGTCGCGGTCTACAAGGAGCAGCTCGACGAGGACGGGCAGGTGGACTTCAAGGGCAAAGCCAAGGCGTTTGTGCGCGCGTACGGGTTCCTCGCCTCGATCCTGCCCTACACGAACGCCGAGTGGGAGAAGCTCTCGATCTTCCTGAACTTCCTCGTGCCGAAGCTCCCCGCGCCCGTGGAAGAGGATCTGTCCAAAGGCATCCTCGAGTCCATCGACATGGACAGCTACCGGGTCGAGAAGAGGTCGGCGATACACGTCCAACTAGCGGACGCGGATGCCGAGATCGAGCCGGTGCCGACCAGCGGCGGCGGCTCCAGGCCGGAACCCGAACTCGATCGCCTCTCGAAAATCCTCAAGACCTTCAACGACCAGTTCGGGGATATCCCCTGGGAGGACCAAGACCGGGTTCGCCGCCTTATCACGGAAGAGATTCCAGCCAAGGTTGCGGGGGACACCGCCTACCGCAACGCACGGGAGAACTCCGACAGGCAGAACGCCCGGATCGAGCATGACGAAGCCCTGAGGCGTGTGATGACTGCCGTGCTGAACGACGACATGCAACTCTTCAAGCAGTTCACAGACAACGAGTCGTTCCGGCGATGGCTGACGGATAACGTTTTCGGACTGACCTATGCGCCGCCGCAGGCCAAGAACCAAACGACGGCCCGAGACTAACAGCGCTGCTTCCCACGGCTGCTCGGGCGTCCAGGAGCGGCCAATGCAACTCTCTGTTCACGATGAGTTCCGCGAACCGCCTATGAGATCCCGCTCGACAAAACGAGCGCATAAGGGATTGGACCTACGCAGGCATACCACAAGGACTGGTTAGAATTTTCCCAACAACAATTGATTGAGGAAGCACCTCAGGTCCGGCGCCGGGGAGCGAGCTGCGGGAGCAGGTGGAGGCCATCAAGCGCTGGTATCGCAACGACTGGATCGCGCTCGACAACAAGCTGCGCAGCCCGTAGAGCATGGCTGTGGCAGCAACTACCGTCAAGAAACCGTCAGAAAACTCGCCCCTCAAGCGGGCTAACCGTAGGCGTTGCGAGCGAAAGCAGACGCCCCAAAACCGTGTAAGCGCAACGAAAGGAAGGAATTGGGAGAAAACCGTGGAAGACGCCTGCCTGCCTGGCTGGCAGACGGGTTGGCCGCCCACGGCGGCAGCACGTAAGATCAAGCTCGACTGGTCATGGGTGCAGGCAGTAGAACCTGGAACTCAAATCACGGTGGTGCTCTACAAAGACCAGGCCCCTCGGGGACGCCGGAAGGTCAAAGGCTACTTCCACTCAGCCACGGACAACTCCATTACGCTACAGCCTAGTGTACTGTCCCGGAAATATATGAGCAAAGTCGTTCGACCTTAGCGAGGATGGATTCGGCCGTGGCGGTCCAGACGAAAGGACTGGTGTTGGCGTTGTAATGTTCGACGAAGCGCTCGATGTTACGGACGAGAGCCTTGACGCTGGAGAAGGAACCTCGGCGAATGGCCTTCTGGGTAATGATGCCGAACCAGCGTTCGACTTGGTTGAGCCAGGACGCATAGGTTGGGGTGAAATGAACGTGGTAGCGGGGACGCCGAGCGAGCCAAGCGCGGACTTTGGGATGTTTGTGAGTAGCGTAGTTATCGACGATGAGATGGACGTCGAGGTTGTGCGGCACACTGCCGTCGATCTGACGCAGGAAAGTGAGGAACTCCTGATGACGGTGTCGCGGTTTACAGCGGGTGATGACTCTCCCGGTGGCCACATCGAGAGCCGCGAACAGAGTGGTCGTGCCGTGACGTTTGTAATCATGGGTGACGCCTTCGACGTAGCCGAGGCCCATGGGGAGAACGGGCTGAGTTCGCTGAAGAGCTTGAACCTGGGTCTTCTCATCGACCGAGAGCACCACGGCGTGGTCCGGGGGATTGAGGTAGAGACCGACGATGTCGCGGACTTTCTCGACGAAGAACGGGTCGTTGGAAATCTTGAAATGCCGCTGGCGATGCGGCTGGACGCCGAACAGATCGAACCACCGCTGGACCGTGCTCTTTGAGACTCCCGTGTGTTCCGCCATGGAACGCACGCTCCAGTGCGAACGATCGGGAGGTTCGGTTTGCAGGGCCGTGTTGATGACTTCCGCAACACGTTCATCCTCATGCGTGCGGGGGCGTCCGGGACGCAGTTCATCGTGTAGTCCGGGGATTCCATGTTCACGATAGCGCTTTCGCCACTTGCCCACGGTCGTATTGGTGACACCCAGACGCCGGGCCACGGTAGAGCCGGGAACGCCTTCGGCGCAGGCCAGCACAATCTGGGCCCTCAGCACCAGACTATGCGGCAAGGTTCGGGAGCGGGCGAGGCTCCCCAGTTCCGATTCCTCACTCTCACTGAGAGTGAGGGGAGTAACGGGGCGACCGCGTGGCATGGGCATACCTCCAGAGGCCAAAGGTTGCCCATTAATATATCGCTTATTACCGGGACAGTACACTAGGTATGGGCCACTTCGCACCCTGCAGAAGGCAACCGTGCGCAAGGTGGTGATCCCTCGCCTTGGCAGAATCAAGCCCAACTGGTCCAAGGTGCAAGCGGTGCCGCCTCAAACAAAGACGGAGGTGCGACTGTATAAGGACGAAGCCCCCCAGGGAAGCCGGAGGATCAAGGGCTACTTCCACTCGGCCACGGACGACTCCATTACGCTGCAGCAAGAGGACGGACAGAGGCACACACTACCCAAGTCTATCGTACGCCAAGTGCTCAAACACCGCCCGTTTTGGAAACGATATCAGGGATGGATCGCTGTTGCGGCTAGCTCCGCTATTTTTGTCCCCGCTTTGACGAGATCGCCCTACAGATGGGAGGATGAACCGGTAGTACACTTGATCGGCGTTGCGCTTATCCTTGCGCCCATAGCCCTTGCTTTTGGATTTGCCCCAAAGATGGGTGGGATTTACAACGTGCCGCCCAAGCACCGGGCGCAGCCGTCAGCAGATAAGCAGTCCGGTGCTGAGAGCAAGGCTTCCGGAAAGAAGGAAGACCCGTAGTGACTGGATGTTCTGACCCCCAACTATCCGCCGATCTCTTCCCCGCGCACCAAGCTGGGCGAGGGGGAGACCAAGATAGAGGACATCGTGTTAGGGAAGCCGGGGGCGACGGTAATGGTGGGAGTGCTCGACAAGGACGGAAAACCGGTTCGCGATGCCGGGGTCATGCTGCTGGCCGACCCGGCGGGGTTGAGCAGCGAGAGCAAGGGTTCCTGGCTGCACCATCTGGCCTTCCGGCAATGGGCGGTGACCTCAGCTTTGGGCAATGCCCGCTTTGCAGGGGTGCCTGCGGGGCGTATCCTGGTGCGGGTGAAGACTTCCGACGGCACATGGCAGCAGCAAGGGGTAGCGGCTTCAAATGAGGAACTTCGCCTCACCTTGAAGATGCCATGAAGAGGCTCATGGGAAACCACGGAAGGCTATTCAGCCGGAGCCTCGCCGCCGGACTTGTGCTCCTGCTGCTGGCTGGACTGCCGGGCTGGCAGACAGGGCCCACTGAGCTGTCACGCATC
Organism: Terriglobia bacterium; assembly: GCA_965222885.1. Classification (GTDB taxonomy): domain Bacteria; phylum Acidobacteriota; class Terriglobia; order UBA7540; family JAPUME01. Next base: position 1,510,038 of record OZ244973.1, on the reverse strand, counting down.
GAATACACTTGAACGCGTACACTCCCCAATGACTTTCACGCCCCTCGGGCACGCCCGGGAACTTGAACTTCCGCCACCCCTTAACTATTCCTCCTCAGTTTCCCCTGCCCCTTCGGCGCGGGCCGCCGCAGTGATCTTATCGGCTATCATGCGCGGAACTATATCGTAATGAGAATATTCCATGGAATAGCTGCCGCGCCCCTGCGTCATGGAGGTCAAGTCGGACGCGTAGGTCAGCATCTCCGACAACGGAACCTGAGCCTTGATGACGGATGTACTTCCACGAGGGTCCATGCCCTGAATGCGGCCGCGGCGGCCGTTCAGATTCCCCATGATATCGCCCGAGAAATTTTCCGGGACCGTGATTTCCACGCCCATGATCGGTTCCAACAGGCAGGGCCCCGCCTGTTCCATGCACTTTTTGAAGGCCATAGAACCGGCAATCTGGAAGGCCAAGTCCGAAGAGTCCACGTCGTGGTAGGAGCCATCGTAGAGTATGACCTTGAAATCCACTACGGGGCAGCCCGCCAGGAAGCCTTTTTCCGCGGCACCACGGATGCCTTTCTCCACGGCGGGGATGTAGTTTTTCGGTATCGCGCCGCCAAAAATATCATTGACAAACTCGAAGCCGGATTCCCGTGGAAGCGGCTCCATCTTGATTTTACAGTCCCCATACTGACCGTGGCCGCCGGTCTGACGCTTGTACTTGCCCTGGGCGCTGGCTTTGCGGCGAATGGTCTCGCGATAGGGGACCTTGGGGGCCTTCAAGGTCACCTCAACGCTGTAACGCCGCTTGAGCTTGGAGACGGCCACCTCAACGTGCTGCTGCCCCGCGCCCGAGAGGAGGAATTCCTGGGTCTGGGCGTCACGGAAGAAGCGCAACATCTGATCTTCCTCCGTCATGCGATGGATGGCCGTGCTAAGCCGATCCTCGTCAGCCCTCGTCTTCGGCTCGATAGCAAAAGAGATGGCCGGTTCGCTCAGCTTCGGAAAGGGAAAGAGGAAAGGCGCGTTTTTGTCGCCCAAGGTATCCCCGGTCAGGGCCTCCTTCAGCTTGGCGACCGACCCGATATCGCCCGCGCGAAGTTCGGCCACATTCGTTTGGGTCTTTCCCTGCACCACCGAAATGTGCGCCAACCGCTCCGAGCTTCCCCTTTTGAAGTTCAACAGATTGGCGTCATTCTTCACGACACCGGAGATGACGCGAAAATAGGAGATGCGGCCAGCGAAGGCGTCGGCCACCGTTTTGAAAATGTAGGCAGCAGCGGGTTCCTGGACACCCTTCTTACGTTTGACGACCTCATTGCTTTCGGGCAAGCTTCCTTCCACCGGGGCGGTTTCGGAAGGTGCCGGGCAAAATTCCACCAAGAAATGCAACAAGTTTTCCGTTCCCTGATTCCGCAGCGCTGAAGTGCACAGCACCGGAAACAAGCGCCGCTCCTGAAAAGCCTGCTTCAGCCCCTCGTGGCAGTCTGCGGGAGAAAGCGTCCCTTCCTCAAAGAATTTTTCCATCAATTGGTCATTGCCCTCGGCCACCATCTCCACCAAGCTCTCATGCGCCTCCTGAGCCGCCGGGGTAATCTCCTCGGGGATGGGAACCTCCTTGGCCCGGCCCGAGCCGTTGGCCGGGTAATCGAACGCCTTCATCTGAATCAAGTCCACCACCCCATGAAAATCCTTCTCACTTCCGAGCGGGAGCTGCAAGCGTACCACACCCCGCCCGAAGATCTGGCGAAGAGACTCCAGCGCGCGCTCCTGGCTGGCCCGGTCGCGGTCCATTTGATTCAACAGAAAGGCACAGGGAAGGCCCTGTTGCTCGGCAATCCGCCATGCCTTCTCCGTCTGCACCTCCACGCCTGCCACCCCGTGAATCAGCAGCAGCGCCGCGTCGGCGGCCGGCAAGGCACTTTCCGTGTCGTGAAAAAACATGTTGTAGCCCGGCGTGTCAATGAAGTTAATCTTGCACTTGGCCCACTCGGCATACGCCAGGCTCGCCGAAATAGAAAATTTCCGCTGCATCTCCTCCTCGTCAAAATCGGTCACCGAGGTACCCTCGTCCACCTGCCCCAAACGGTTCACCATCCCGGCCGTAAACAGCAGAGAGGAAACCAGTTGCGTCTTTCCCGTGTGACCATGGCCCAGTAGGGCGACATTGCGAAGATGGGCGGGTTCGTAAACTTTCACCAGAGCACTCCTTCCCTACGGAACAGACAGTGAATTCAGACACTTAGCCACCTCACCCGCGGAAAGCAAGTGCCTGCTGACGGGATGAAATCCTTTCTACCATGTAAGCCGTGCATGTTCAAGAAAGGAAAAGGAAAGGGGGGCGAAGTCCCCATCGTTGAAACCGACAGGGGAGCAGATCGAGTCCTTGGAATTATGGGTGCCCTAGTGTCCCGTCCCATATAGTAGTTTACATATGTCCACGCCCATGATCTAATCAGCGGCATGTTTGAAGCCGCCGCCGCTATTGACATCGACGAACCGACGATACGACAGCTTGAATCTCTGGTGCGTTCTGGGAATACCCTTCAGAGGGTGGCCCAGAAATGCCGGGTCCTGCTGCTGGCTCACCGTGGAGTGGCTAATTACTCGATTGCCCGGGAGTTGGGTCTGTCGCGGCCGACCGTGATTGCAGCGCGGGCCGCGTTCGAAGAGGGTGGCGTGAGCGCCCTGACTGCGAAACCGACCCGGAAGCGGTCGCGGCGCGTCCTGACGTCAGAACTGGAGCGTGCGATTCTGGACACGACGTTGAAGACTCGGCCCGCTGATGCCACCCAGTGGAGCGTCCGGACACTGGCCCAACACATGCATGTATCGCGAATGATGGTGCATCGGGTTTGGGAGCGTTTCGATATCCAGCCGCATCGGGTCGAGAAGTTCAAGATCTCGAACGATCCCCAGTTTGAGGCCAAGGTCCGGGACATTGTCGGTCTCTATCTGGACCCGCCGGACCGGGCTCTGGTGCTTTGCGTGGACGAGAAGAGTCAGATTCAGGCCCTGGACCGGACCGCTCCAATCCTGCCGTTGCGTCCCGGATTGCCCGAACGCCAGACCCATGATTACAAACGCCATGGCACGACGACTCTGTTCGCGGCTTTCAATATCGTCAACGGTAAGGTCATTGGCAGTTGCTGGCCGCGCCATCGTGGTCAGGAGTTCGTGAAGTTCCTCAATCAAATCGAGAAGGCAGTCTCTCCGGATCTGGATGTGCATCTCGTGATGGACAACTACGGCACTCACAAGGGTGCTCAAGTCCAACGCTGGCTCAAACCTCGAAAGCGCCGACGATTCCATTTTCACTTTACCCCCACCAGCAGTTCCTGGCTCAATCAGGTCGAACGTTTCTTTGGCCTCATCACCCAACGCATGATCCGGCGCGGTACGTTCCTCAGTGTTCAAGAGTTGGAGCGCTCCATCTATGCATGGCTCTCCACCTGGAACAACCAGCCGCACCCCTTCATTTGGAAGGCCACGGCTGATGTCATCCTTGACAAGGTGCAATCCTGTAAAGAATTATCTGGGACACAACACTAGGGGGGCCTGGTGGAGATCAATCACCTTGGGTGGGTACCCCCGCTCGGGAACTCCTATCCCCACATCCGAACCGGCCTAATAGTATTTCCAAATCCTGCATCGATCTCCGGAGCGGAGAAGAAATCCACTCGGTGCTTCGAGATAGCCTGACAAACCTTTTCCGTTTCCGTCGAATCTATCCACGACCAGTCTGAAGGGCAAGGAGAATCCTTGCAGGTAGAAATAGATAGGTTCGTGCAAGGCCTTATTCCACTGTGCTCTTCTTCCTTCGGTGCAGGTAAGCCGGACGGTATAGTGATGACCCTTGGAGTGAACCTTGCGAAGCTCGATCCGAAGAGGGCCGATCTGCTGTTCAGCTCCTTTGCGGTCCAAGTGGAATTCAAAGTGATCTCTTTGCGTTCTCTGCGTCAGTTCCATAAGCTCTTCCCGAGAGCGAACGATCTGTTCCTCCAGCTTGCGCCGCTCTTCCTGGGAAGGATCCGGGTTTCCGATCAACTCCTCCGCTTCACTACCGACGCGGGTCAGCTTCATGCCGGGCATCTCCGACACTCGAACGGTGATCCGGTTCGGCTCCTCACCTTTCTCCACGGCATTACGCCCGGAGACCACCCCGGCGGATTTGACAGCCAGGTCATCGTGCAACTGTTTGGGCTCCTCGGCGTCGGTATTGGGCTCGCTGGCGCGGGGAATGGGGCGCCCGGCACCCCTCTGGTCCTTGCGAATCCCGTTAGCCCGACGAGGAGGGTTGGCCAATTTCGTCTCTCTGGGTGGCAATTCATCCGATACAACCGGCAAATCTGTTTTCACTTCAGACTGCTTTTGGTTCTGGACGGCCAGTTGCCGGGTGATCTGCTCAAGCTGCTCGTCTTTCCTGGCCAGCTCTCCCTCCACTGCGCGGCGGGTCGAGAACGCCAGATACGTGCTGAATCCGGTAATGGCGACAAGAACGAGCAGGGTCAGAAGAGTGAGTAAATCCGTCGGTCGCCGGGGGCGTGGCCTCACGGAAGACTCTTGCATTCCGGACGTCTCAGGAGGTACCCGTCGGCCTGAGGCCGGCCAAGGCCAGCCGAAGAGCACCGGCCACCGAGTAGGAGCCTGGGTTCGCTCGGTTGGGGGGTCTCCGAAGATGGGGTCCTTGGACTCAGGGCTGTCGTTGCGGTCGATCATGACCCAACTCCCTCAAGGGATTTCTCCGCTACGGAGTCAAATCGAAATATGTCGCCTACATTCGCTTTGGATGCCGGTTGGCTCGGGGAGGTTTGCCGTTTCTTTCCCCCATGATCCTGGACTTGCTGCTGTTTCGGCAGGTGGCAGCGTGGGGGGTTGGGCGAGGCGCCCTCGGGCCCGGCCCAACCAGAAGCTCTACGCCTCAGGTCGCCCCTGAAGAACGTCCTTCATATTCGGGAAAAATTCCCTGGGCGTACTGATATAACCGGCGACTCCCTTTTTCTCAATCTTATTGACCACCATCTCCAGGGCGAACGGCGCCCCCCGGAGGTAGAAGTGGACGGGTTCATTCAGGGCTTTGTTACGCCGCTCGGTGCGTTTGTCATCATAGGAGAGGCGGACGGAATAGAGATTGCGCTTAAAGTTCACTTTGCGAAGCTCGACCAAGACGGTGCCGATTTTTTGCTTAGCTCCTTTGCGGTCGAGATCGAATTCAAAGTAATCCTTGTCACCGCGCCGTGCCAAGGCAACGAGCTCCTCGCGGTTACCGGCAATCATGCCCGCGAGCTCGGTCCGCGTCCCTGCCACGACCTTCTTCGTCTCGGCCAGACCCTTCCGTGTATCGTCGAGGCTGGTGCTCAGAGTGGAAAATTTGGTCTTCGTCTCCGCCTGCAACTGATTTAATTCTTCGGTGCTGGCTTTCTCCTCGATGGCGTTGCTCAACTGAGACACTGCCTCTTTCTGCTTTTCCTGAATCCTTCCGGCCAAGCGGCGGGCCCGGGCCAATTCCGAACGCGTCAACCCCAGCTTCTCCGCGCTTACCTGAAGCTGCCCCTTCAGGTCCGCGTACACTTGGTCATTGGTATCCAGGCGCCGGGTGAGAAGGTTCAATTGGTCTTCTCTCATTGCCTGAGTATCTTTCAATTCCTGGGTAACGCTATAAGCCAGGTAAAGGCCTATTCCGCTGATCACCGCCAAAAGAATCACCAACACCAGCATGGGCTTATTCGCCCACGGGCTCTGCGGGGCCGGAGGAGCCGGCGGGGCCGGAGGAGCCGCGTAACCTTGCCCATAGCTACCCGTGCTGGGCGGCTGGGGGCTGACGGGCTGCGTCGGCTGGCGGCCGGAGTCGCCAATGCCGCCAAAAATCGCGTGAGCCGCGTCCCGATCCTTCTTCTGATCACTCATACGTCAATCACCCTCCCCATAAAGAACTTATTTCTAAATCCAGGAGTTCTACCTTCCCCCTGGGACCTGCTTTCATCAAAATCTCCCTATATCCGTTAGATGCGAAAAGCGGATCAACGTTGCCAACGAATCTGCGCCTCCCAGACATTGAGGCAGGTCTCAGTTTCACACGAATGCCCGCACAGTTCAACCCTTCAACCGGACCTTTTGCGCCTCCCGACAGGGTAAATACAACCGTAACTATTGACGCAGCCTGTCCGCTCGGCTAACTTAGGGTGGTCTTATTACATTACAAGGATAAGGAGCCATTTCCTTAACCGTGAACCCCTCCAAGCGGAAAAAAATCTCACCCTCCGGCGACGGCCAGGTGGTCCGAGTCGGCGTGGTCGGCCTGGGCACCGTCGGGACCGGCACCGTGGGCGTGCTTCTGAAGCATCAGAAGGAAATCGATCGCCGCCTGGGCGGGCAATTAATCCTTAAGGTGGTCTGCTCACGGACCATCCATCAGAGGAATCTCTCCTGGATGGGCCGCAAAGTCGAAACCACCCACGATTGGCGGCAGGTGGTTCGAGACCCGGAACTCGATATTGTCGTGGAACTGGTCGGAGGACCGGAGACCGCCCTGGCCATCGCACGGGAGACGCTGAGGAGGGGGAAGCATTTCGTGACGGCCAACAAGTTCCTGGTGGCCGAGCGCGGAATGGAACTATTCCGCCTGAGCCAAAAGAAGCGTGTCTCGCTGGGCATCGAGGCGTGCGTCGCCGGCGGCACCCCGGTGCTCCACGCCATCCGCGAAGGTCTGGCGGGCGAACAGTTTATGGCCGCCTCCGGCATTCTGAACGGAACCACGAATTACATTCTCACCGAGATGGAGCGCCGAGGGTGCCACTACCGCGATGCCCTTGCCGAGGCTCAGCAGAAAGGCTATGCCGAGCCGGACCCGACCTTTGACGTCGAGGGCTACGACGCCCGCTATAAGATTGCCATCCTCGCGATGATCTGCTTCGGTGCCCTGGTGCCCGTCTCCCGCATCCCCGTCGAGGGGATTACCCGGATCGAGCCCATTGACTTCGCCTATGCCCAACGGTTGGGACACACGATACGCTTGATCTCCTCGGCCCGCCACCGCCCGGGAGAGAAGCTGGAAATCTCTACCGGACCCTGGATGATTCCCCGCAGCTCGTCTCTGGCCGGCGTTACCGGGGCCAATATGGGGCTGGTCCTAGTGGGGAGCAAAGGCGGGACCACCCTGTATTCGGGTCAGGGGGCGGGCGGCGACCCCACCGGGGTGGCTGTCACCTCCGACGTGGTGGGCATCGCGAGGATGATCCTGGCCGGAGCCGGCAGCAAAGCTTTCCTGGGATATCAGTCCTGGCAGCCCTTCAAGATCATCAGCCCGGAGGAGACCTCCCAAACCGCTTACCTCCGGCTGGTGGTGCGGGACCGCCCGGGCATCCTGGCTCGCGTGGCCGGTATCCTCGCCCGATACAAGATCAATATCGACTCCGTGCTGCAGGAGCCCGGTATGCCGAAAGATCGCCTAGTCTTCGTCATGACTTTGGAGCCGACCCTCGGCAAGCAACTCCGCAAGGCCCTCGGCCATCTACGGAAACTCCCGTTCCTGGTTGACCCACCGCTTATGATCCCCTTTGCCGAGGTGACGTAATCACTCCGGTCCGCTGAATCCGACCTCTGAGAAGCATGCAAGTCGCGCTGTTTCGAGGCCGAGGGCCGAAGCTCTTAGTCGAGTCGGCCCGAGGAATCTGCTAGTCCGGTGAGCAACTGCGGCTTTGAGCAGATTCCTAGCTTCGCTCGGAATGACAAAGGTGCCACTGGGTTCAGCGCCCGGTTAGCGCATCTTGACCGGCTCGTCGATCGGGACCGGGTTGCCCTGTCGCTCGAAGACAAGCTCACCCCGCTTACGGTCCGCATCCACCCGAACGCGGTCACCGGGAAGCATCTTACCGTCCAGAATCCGCATCGCCAAGGGGTCCTGAAGGCGACGCTGGAGCGTCCGCTTCAACGGGCGGGCGCCGAATTGCGGGTCGTAGCCCTGCTCGAACAGAAGCGCCTTGGCCGCTTCAGTCAACTCCATTTCAATCTTACGGTCCTCGAGCAGCTTTTTGATCTGCACCAATTGGAGATCGACGATCCGCAACATCTCCGCGCGTCCCAAGGCATTAAAGGTGACGATCTCGTCCAGACGATTGATGAACTCCGGGCGAAACTGCTCGAGCAGCGCCCGCTCCACATGTCCCCTGATCTGGTCGCTTAGGCCCCTGGGGCCGCCTGAGCTTTCCTGACGACCCGCGCGCTCGGCGGCCTCGCGGATCAGGTCGCCGGCGAGGTTGGAAGTCATGATAATCACCGTATTTCTGAAATCCACGCTACGCCCCTTGCCGTCGGTCAATCGGCCTTCATCGAGGATCTGAAGGAAGACGTTGAATACGTCCGGGTGAGCCTTCTCCACCTCGTCCAACAACAGGACTGAATAAGGGCGCCGACGAACCTGTTCGGTCAACTGCCCGCCCTCCTCGTAACCGACGTAGCCGGGAGGCGCCCCGATGAGCCGGGCTACGGCGTGCTTCTCCATGTACTCGGACATATCCAGCCGCACCAAGGCCCGCTCGTCGTCGAAGAGGAACTCGGCCAACGCGCGCGCCAACTCCGTTTTGCCGACTCCCGTGGGGCCCACGAAGATGTAGGAACCGATGGGACGCTTGGGATCGGCCAGCCCCGCCCGGCTGCGACGCACGGCATTCGACACCAGCTTCAGGGCCTCGTCCTGACCCACCACGCGCCGCGCCAGTCGCTCCTCCATCGCGACCAGCTTCGCCACCTCGCCTTCGAGCATTCGGGTTACGGGAATTCCCGTCCACCGGGAGATGATTCGGGCCACGTCTTCCTCGTCCACCTCTTCTTTCAGCATCCGGCCGGCGCTCTGCTGTCTCTCCAGCACCTTCTGAGCGTCCCGAAGTTCCCGGTCCAGGGCTGTCAGCCGGCCGTACCGGATTTCAGCGGCCTTGCTGAGGTCGGCCTCGCGCATGGCGCGCTGCTCGTCGATTCCTGCCTGCTCGATGGCCGACTTGAGCTCCCGAATCCGCGTGATGGCCTCCTTTTCACCTTTCCAGCGCAGCTTGAGCTGCCCGGATCGTTCGCGGAAGTCGGCCAGCTCCTTTTCAAGCTGGCCCAGGCGTTCGGTCGAGCCGCGATCGTCTTCTTTACGCAGAGCTTGGCGCTCGATTTCCAGTTGCGTGATCTTCCGTTCAATCTGGTCGATTTCCGCCGGCATGGAGTCGATCTCGATTCGCAGGCTCGACGCTGCCTCGTCAATCAGGTCAATGGCCTTGTCGGGCAGAAAACGGTCGGAAATGTAACGGTTCGAAAGCACAGCGGCGGCTACAATCGCCGCATCCTTAATGCGAACTCCATGGTGAACTTCATAGCGTTCCTTCAAACCCCGGAGGATCGCAATGGTGTCCTCCACCGAAGGCTGGGAGACGTACACCACCTGGAAGCGGCGCTCCAGGGCCGCGTCCTTTTCGATGTGCTTTCGGTGCTCATTGAGCGTGGTGGCCCCGATGCAGCGCAACTCCCCTCGGGACAAGGCGGGCTTGAGCATGTTCGAGGCGTCAATAGAACCCTCGGCGCTGCCCGCCCCGACCAACGTGTGAAGCTCGTCGATGAAAAGAATGATCTGCCCGCTCGATTCCTCAATTTCTTTGAGCACCGCCTTCAGGCGGTCCTCGAACTCGCCTCGGAACTTCGCGCCCGCTACCAGGGCTCCCAGGTCGAGAGAAATGATTCGCTTGTTCTTGAGACTATCGGGTACGTCCCCGCCCACGATGCGCTGCGCGATCCCCTCCGCAATGGCCGTCTTTCCCACGCCCGGCTCGCCGATCAACACGGGATTGTTCTTCGTGCGGCGAGAAAGGACCTGAATCACCCGGCGAATCTCATCATCGCGTCCAATGACCGGATCGAGCTTGCCGCGACGCGCCAAGTCCGTCAGGTCCCGCGCATACCGCTCCAGAACCTGATACTTTGCCTCGGGATTCTGGTCGGTGACTCGCTGGCTGCCGCGCACCGCCACCAGCGCCTTGAGCACGGCATCGCGGGTTACCGCATTCCGGACGAGGATTTCACCGGCCCTCTCACCTTTTTCTTTGGTCAGCGCCAGGAAGAGATGCTCGGTCGATACGAATTCATCTTTGAATGTCTCGGTCTCGCGAAACGCATTGTCCAGAACCTGCTTCAAGGCCGGCGACATGTAGTGCTCGGCGGTACCCGTTACCTTCGGCAGAGATTCCGCCGCTTTCGTTGCCGCCTGGCGAAGACTCTCCGGCAAGGCACCCAGTTTCTGCAAGATGGCCGGCACCACGCCTTCATCCTGCTCCAGTAACGCGATCAACAGATGGATCGGTTCCAGTTGCTGGTGTCCGAGGCGGTCGGCGACCTCCGAGCAGCCTTGGAGGGCCTCCTGTGCCTTCAGTGTGAGCTTGTCAAAATGCATGACCATAATTTTGTCCTTGCCGGCAGCGCCTCTGATGCAAGTGCGGGCAAAACGCCCGGGTATGGGGAGGCCGCGCCGGGCTCGTTAGAGAGCCAACGGCGCGGTCATGTTCACTCCTGCCCTCTCAAGGTCCTTCTCTTACTTCGCGGCCACCTTGATCTGCTTGGGCTTGGATTCCTCCCGTTTCGGAAGCGTTACCTTCAGCACTCCGTCCTTATACTCGGCCGAAACTTTTTCGGATTCGACACTGGTCGGAAGCGTGAAGGTCCGCGCGAAGGTCCCGTAAGCACGTTCCACTCGGTGCAGGTTTTCCTCGTTGACCTCCGAATCGATTTTGCGCTCCCCTTTCAGATAGAGCGTGTTCTCATCGATGTGGATATCCACGTCTTTGGGTTCAATACCCGGAAGCTCTGCTTTCAGAACCACCTTGTCGGCGTCCTCGTAGATATCCACCCGAGGTGTCCAGGCTCTGGGTTCCAGAACTCTCTCGTCCCAGAATCCGTTGAACAGTTTGTCGATGTCCGGAAACAGTGACTTGGGCACTGCCGGAAGGTTTCTAAAAGGTTCCCATCGGGTAAGCAACATTTTTTGTTCACCTCCTGAATTGACTTTCTACCTTAGTTAGATGCAATAATAAAATATTAGTTGATTATTGTCAAGTAATATTTTAATACGACCATAATATATATAAATATATGATAATAAGTGTCTTATTAGAAACTGCGAGTCTTCCGTGTCATTTTTCCATAGAATATCGGCCACTTTTTCCCGGTCCCAGGGACAATCCCTTCCCCTCCCGGCCAAGGGGCCGGGACACCAAGCACCTTGCATTTGGCTATTTTCGTCTCCTAAATCTTCAGAAACGGTGTGCGGGTTCAGACACAAGTGAGACTGTGAGGGTGATGCTGGAGGGAAGAGGGCTCGGGATGCCAACCGTGGCAGGATTTGCGCGAAGGGAGCGTAGCGAGCGTAGCCCAAATCCTGCCGCAATCGCGCGTTGAGGGTCCTCTACCCCGTCACTCACACCCCAAAAAGCACGGCGCCTGGCCCCGAATTTGGGACCAAACGCCGCGCCCGTTCAGGTAGCCTTTCGTTTCTACCCAGAAACCCAAGGAGCCTGAACCATGCAGATCCAATCTCTGCGCATCCCATCTTATCGCAGTCTCAAGGTCGACGATACGACGCCCGCCGAGGCGGTCAAAAGACGGCGCCAACTGGAAACCTACCGGGACCTGCGGGCCGAGGGCTGCTGTGAGAAGACCGCCCTGCGGACCATCGGCTGGTCGCGAGCCACCTACTTCCGATGGGCAGCACGCTACCGGAAGCGTGGCCCGCACGGCTTGGCAGCCCTCAGCCGGCGCCCGCAACGCACCCGACCCCGGCAATGGACGCCGGCCCATCAGCGCCAAGTCTGGACCTTGCGGCGACACTATCCGTTCATGGGCAAGCGACCTCTACGGGTTCTGCTCGCCCGCCAGGGCATTCATCTCAGTGAATCCACCGTTGGCCGCATCCTCGCCAAAGGGGTGCGGCTCGGTCGTATCCGCCCCTGCGCTTTCTGCCGGGGGCGCGTCAAGCTGAAAAAGCGCCGCCGCTTCCACCAGGGCCACGCCCAACGCTGGTGCTACGGCACCCGGGCCACCCAACCCGGCCAACTCGTCCAGATCGATCACCTGTCGGTGTCCCTCGACGGCACCCATCTCAAGGAGTTCCGGGCCGTCTCTCCGGTCGGCAAGCAGATGGTGACACGCGTCTACTCCCGCGCCACCGCTCGCAACGCCCGACGTTTCCTGCAAGCCGTGATCGAGGACCTGCCCTTCCCCCTCCATTCCGTCCAGGTCGACGGCGGCTCCGAGTTCCGGGCCGAGTTCGAGCAAGCTTGCCAGCAACTCGACATCCCCCAGTTTGTCCTGCCTCCTCGACGACCGCAGTTCAATGGCTGCGTCGAACGAGCCAACGACAGCGCCCGCGTCGAGTTCTGGAACCTCTACACCAGCGAACTCACCGTCGCCGCAGCCGGTGCCGCCCTCGCCGATTACCAACACTTCTACAACCACGTCCGACCTCACCGAACCCTGGACATGAGGACGCCCATGGAGTACCTTTCCACATGGAAGGCCACCTGACTCAAGTCTCATATGTACTGAACCCGCACATGGGGTTGTTCTCCATGTTGATCGTGGCTATAATGCACGTGCTTTTCCCAAATGTTTAGGAGGATGAACCGATGAGAGCCCCAAGATTTTCACTCCTTACCGGGGTCCTGGCCGGATTGATCTCGGCTTCCACAGCCTGCCAGACGGCGATGCAGCCCGAGGAGAGCGCCACGCCTGCGTCGAAGCCTGCCGTCGAACTTAAAGTGGGGGATACTGCCCCGGATTTCACCCTCCCCGATCACCAGGGGAACCCCATCAAGCTCTCCGATTTCCGGGGAAAGAAGAACGTGGTACTGGCTTTCTACGTTCTGGCTTTTACCGGTGGTTGAACGAAGGAATTAAAGGCGTATCAGTCTGATATCGCCAAATTTCAGGAAGCAGACACCCAGGTGCTGGGAATCAGCGTCGATAGCCAATATGCCAACAAGCGTTACGCCGAGGACCTGGAGGTCACCTATCCTTTGGTCAGCGACTTCAAACGTGAAGTCTCCGCGCATTACGGCATTCTGAATGAAGAGCGCGGGTTTGCGAATCGCACTACCTTCGTAGTGGACAAAGAGGGCGTCATTCAGCACATTGAGAAGGGCTCTGACGCCATCGACATAACCAAGACTTATCAGGTCTGCCAACGGCTGGCCAGTTAGCCATTCGCAGCCTCGGCACAAAACAAAAGTCCCACGCTCAAGGGAAACTTGCGAACCCAAGGACAACCGGGAGGAAATGGCGGCATCTTTCCTTTCTCCCACCTCCAATTTGCCATGATGGACCCGACGCAACAGCCGAAGTTTTGGGCCGCCATCATCGGCTTGCTGTTCATCTCTGCCTGCTCACCGGCAGCGCCCGCCGAACGGGTCCGCCTCACGCAAACCGACCACCGGGTAGAAATCACCCTTGACGACCAGGCATTCACGACCTACCACTTCGGTCCTGAATCGCCCAAACCCTACCTCCACCCCTTAAGAGCGGCCGGCGGTGTGATCGTGACCCGCGGATTTCCCATGCGGACCGACATCCCCGGCGAAAGTCAGGATCACCCCCACCACCGTGCCCTCTATTTCGCCCATGGCGACATCAATGGAATCGATTTTTGGGCCGAGGGCCAACCTGCGGGCCGCAAGGTAGAATCCGCCGGAGGCAAGCAATATGTGGAAGAAGGCATGCCGCGGGGCCGGACGGCCTTCCAAAAGCTTTTAACCCTCACGAGCGGGGCCGAATCCGGCCAGGTGAGCGCGCTCTTCCACCTGCTTTCCCCCCAGGGCGACGTCATCGCCGAGCAGACGCAGAAATTCATCTTTCACGCGGATGAGACACTGCGGGTTGTGGACTGCGAGTTTCAGATCACGGCCGCTTCGGGACCCGTCAAATTGGGCGACACGAAGGAAGGCACCTTCGCCATCCGCGTGGTGGACGAGTTGCGGGAAAGCAACGGTGCCCAGATGGTCAGCTCTGCGGGAGGTCGAGGCGAAACCCAGATCTGGGGCAAACAGGCGCACTGGGTGGACTACTCGGGCAACGTGGGCAGTGAAGCTTTGGGCGTTGCCATCTTCGACCACCCCGGGAACGTCAAACATCCCACTTACTGGCATGCTCGCGGCTATGGGTTGTTTGCCGCCAATCCCTTCGGCGAACACCACTTCTATGACGACCCGGCTCGCGACGGCAGCGTCAGTCTCGCGCAGGGAGAGAGTCTTACCCTTCGTTATCGAGTCATCATCCACCCGGGAAACGCGGAACAAGCAGGAATCGCCCAGCTCTATAAGGATTACCAGGAACTCGCGCCGTAACCTTCCCTGACCCTTCCGTCCCCATGGTCCCCGGCCAAGACAGGCCCTCCGCCTCGCAAGGCTTGCGTTTCTGCGTTCAATCACGAATAATCTAGCGTTTCTGACCCAGGATTGACTCTAGGGGCGGGCAACCTGGGGCGTGGCATGCCCCTGCGAGGTTGCTGAATGACAGGCGGTACGGTGCTCAGCGCATCTCCAACGAAGCCGGCTTATGAGAAAGGTAAGGATTTGGCACGGCGGATTTTTACCCAGGTGCTTGCCGCGATCGACGTCCGCCGCGCCATGGAGGAGAAAATTCGTAAACAGGAAAGGGCTCTGGTCGTTGGAGATGAAACGGTTTCCCTCCGCAAAAGGCCTTGCGTCGTGGCGTTCGGCAAAGCGGCCAACCGGATGGCGGCCGTGATCAGCGAAATCCTGGCCGGCGAGGTGCAAGCCGGGGTTGTCATATCGCCCTCCGAACCCAGCCAGAAGATAGAAAAGTTTCGCTACTTTCGGGGAGGCCACCCCTATCCGACAGCCGGCAGCTTCGCGGGGGCCGCAGCGGCCTTAACCTTGGTAAAAGGACTCCGGGAGGATGACCTGGTCATTTACCTGGTTTCCGGAGGCGGCTCGGCACTGCTGGAAAAGCCGATCGACCCGGGTATCTCGCTGCAGGATATGGAGCATTTCAACCGGGTTTTGGTGGGTGCAGGGGTACCCATCGAGGAGATGAACGTAATTCGCAAGCACCTTTCGGCGGTCAAGGGCGGGCGGCTCGCGATTCAGGCTCACCCCGCCGCTCAGCTTACGGTTTACATTACCGACGTCCCCGAACAGCTTCCCTCCATGGTGTCCTCAGGTCCCACGCTGCCCGATGAATCCACCGTAGAGCAAGCCTACGATCTACTGAAGCACTACGACCTGACCGGGAAGCTCCCTGCGAGTATTCGCCGGTTGATCGAAGACTTACGCCTCACAGAGACGCCGAAACCCGACGATGAGCGATTCGGAAACTCCAAGTTCGTTTGTCTTCTTTCGAACCGGGACGCGGTGGAAGCGGCGCGGAGGGCCGCCGAAAAGCTGGGGTTTCTGGCCGAGATCGATTCCGGGGAGTGGGATACCGACTACCGGGAGGTGGGCGAGGCCTTAGGGGATCGCTTGGCGGGACTCAGTGCCCGGCACCCGGGCAAGCCCGTATGTTTGGTCGTGGGCGGCGAGGTCACCTGCCCGGTGACGGGAGCCGGTACCGGAGGGAGAAATCAGGCCTTTGTACTTCATCTGACTCCCAAGATCGCCGGCCACCCGTGGGTGGTCCTCAGCGCCGGCACCGACGGCAAGGACGGCAACAGCCCCGCGAGCGGCGCCGTGGCGGACGGCAACTCGCTCCCCCGCGCCCAAGCCCGGGGCCTGGACGCCGCAGCGCACCAAGCCGCCAGCGATTCCTATCACTACTTTCTCTCCCTGGGGGACGTTTTGGAGACCGGCTACACGGACAATAACGTTCGCGACGTGCGGCTGCTACTGGCATTTACCAACGAAAATTCAACGCCGCCAGCGGTTTGAGGCGACCTGAACCCACAATCGGCGGCGGTCTGGGAGAACCTACTACAGGAGGATTTCCAATGCCTACGCAAGTCGGATTTATCGGTCTGGGGATCATGGGCGCGCCCATGGCTCTGAATATAATCAAGGCCGGCTATTCTTTAACGGTTTACAACCGAACCGCAAGCAAGGCCGAACCGCTCAGGAAGGCCGGGGCCCAGGTGGCAGCAACCCCGGCCGAAGCGGTCAAGAACGCAGAGTTCATTGTCTCCATCGTGAGCGACTCGAACGCCATGCAGGAGGTGGTCTGCGGCAAAGATGGAGGGTTGGAGACGCTCGGTTCCGGGGCCGTCTGGATCGATTCGAGCACGATCAGCCCGATTGTAAGCGTCAAGCTGGCGGGGCTGATGAAACAGAAGGGCGCCGGCCTGTTGGATGCGCCGGTTACGGGCAGCAAGCACGGGGCCGAAAAAGGAGAACTCCTGTTCATGATCGGCGGAGAAGAGGAGACGCTCAACAAGGCCATGCCGTTGATCGACGTCATGGGCAAGAAGTACGTTCACTTGGGCGGAAACGGCAAGGGGCTTTCCTGCAAGGTGTCGATGAACGCCATTCTGGCCACCCAGTTGCTGATCTTCTGCGAAGCAATCCTGGTCGCCAAACGGGCCGGGGTGGACCCCAAGCTGTTTCTGGACGTCATGCAGGGGAGTTTCGCGCGCTCGAACCTGGTGGACTTCAAAGCACCTTTTATTTTCAAGGGCGACTTCGGTCCTCTTTTTCCGCTCGGCCTGATGCACAAAGACGTCGGCTTGGCCCTGGAAAACGCCTACGCGCATAACGTTCCGATGCCGACGGCAGCCGTGGTCAAGGAAATTTATGGAACCGCCAAAGCGCAGGGAAAGGGTGAATTGGACTTCGCCGCCGTTATGACAACCCTGGAGGAGATGACGGGAGAGAAGATTCGTGTCCCAGATTCTACCTCTTAATCGCGTTGGACCTGCCCCGCCCCAGGCCCGTTTTGAGGCAGCTTGTCCCAACCCGATTCCGGGGAAAAATCTGCTTTCTGCTTTTTCCTGATTCTTCCGGAAACCGGTTTCGGCGGAGAAATCATGGATTCACTGACCTGGAAGGTCCACGGCCAGCCGGCCCTCCCATATCTTCCGGGTCGGCTCAGTAGGTGCCCCGGACGGCGCCGCCGTCCACGGCGATCGTGGAGCCGGTGATGTAGCCAGCTCTTTCCGAAGCCAGAAAAACCACCAGCGCGGCGAACTCTTCCGGCCGTCCCACCCGGCCGAGCGGAACCTCGCGGTTGATTCCCTCATAAACCTCCTCGATCTTCTTTCCCTCGACGGCCGCCCTGCGGCGAGCAATCTGCTCGAAGCGTTGGGTCAAGGTGTAGCCGGGGCACACATTATTGACGAGGATGTTGTACTTACCGTATTCGTTGGCAAGCGACTTGGCCAGGCCGGAGACGGCCGAGCGCACCGAGTTCGACAGAATCAGCCCTTTGACGGGTTGTTTGACGGACATGGAGGTAATCATGATGAGCCGCCCCCAGTTCTGCTTTTGCATGATGGGAAGCACCTCGCGGGAAAGATAGAGCGTGCTCATCAGGTTCAACTGGACCGCCGACTGCCAGTCTGCAAGGTCCGTTTCCTGGAAGCTTTTACTGGGCGGGCCACCCGCGTTGGTGACGCATATATCGATACGCCCGAAGCGGTCGCGGCATTCGGCAATCCAACCCCGGACCTCGGCATAGACGGTCACGTCCACCGGACGCGCGAACACCTCGACTCCGGTCTGCTTCGCAATCTCGGCAGCCGTGGATGCGAGGTCGGCCTGGGTTCGGGCGCAGAGAGCCACCTTCGCTCCTTCCTGGGCCAATCCCAGGGCGACGGCCTTGCCCAAGCCTTTGCTGGAAGCGGCCACAAGAGCCACACGGTCCCTGATTCCCAATTCCATTCTCTGCTCTCCTCGATTCGGGACAATTTCCTCGCAACCCAGCGCCGGCACACCGGAAGAGTCGGCGCGGGTGCTTACTTTTGCCGGATATAGTCGTCCTGGCCCGTCAGCCAGTCCTGGCGCACGGGGCTGAAGATGTCAATGGCCACGCTGTCCTCCAGAGAGACCACGTAATGGGGAACATGGGAAGGGATGTGCAACACGTCCCCCGCTTTCAACACCACTTTTTTCCCTTCCAGATCGAATTGCACCTGGCCGCTGACGACGGTGGAAAACTGCTCATTTTCGTGATGATGAAGGGGAACCACTGCGCCTTTCGCAAATTGCATATATCCAATGGTAATTTTCTCCCCATTGATGACCCGGCGCGTAAGACCCTCCTTGAGAGTCTCCTCCCGAACCGTATCCCAAGCATAATGTTGCATCGCGAACCTCCTTTTATCTTATCATTTGCCTTGCCGTGGCAACGGCGCCTGCGATGGCCCTATCCATTGCGGACGCCCGACTCGACGTGCCCCTTCCCCAGGCATCACCGCAAGCCGATCGGCACCCCAGCGGGCCAGGCTTACGGGTACCCGGTTCCACCCGCAACCGCCTAAAATAGCTGAAAAGCACTTGCGGCACATTTTACATGCAAAGAGCGCCGGATAGCGCTAAAATAACGGCCATGCGGCAACAGGGGATTGGAAAGCATCTTGAGAGCTGCGGGGGGGCGGATCGCCTTGACTGCGAACGTTGGCCGAAAGGAACATATAGGAATCCATGCAAGTCGCTTCCCAGGGGCTGGATGCGCCGGCGCTCCTCGCAAGGAATGCGAACTGCGCTAGATTACAAATTCTATTCGCAAAGGGTTCCTCGGCTTAACCCGCGATGGCCGTAGCGAGAACAGCGGCTCGCGGCGGGAAGGTTGAGGAAGACCCGGAATTAATGGGGAGGTCCATATGCGTCGGATACTGATTTTACTCATCGGTGTCTTTTTCATCTTCTCCGTGAGGCCATCCGCCGGTCAGGGAATGTGCCCCGGATTTCCCGGGGTCGCCATGGGAACTCCGGAGGATTATCTGGTTCAAGACATCTTCGAGATTGACAACGCCCAAGAGCGCATTGAAGTTCTGGACGAGTTCGTTCAGGAAAATCCCGATTCGGAATTCATTCCCTGCGCGCACGAACACTACACCTTGAACTATCTGGAATTACAAAACATGGACAAGGTGATCGAACACGGGGAAAAGGCTGCCGAGTCAGGAAAGGCCGGTGTGTTGCTTTACGTAAACCTTGCCAAAGGCCACGTCGCCAAGGGGGGACCGGCCGACCGAGGAACGGAAGTCTCCCTCACCGGCGCCGAAAAAGTGATCGAACGATGGGACAACCCGCCGGAGGCCGAAGAAGACCCGGAAGGGTTCCAAGCACAATTGCAGGAAAATCGCCGCTACCTGGAGTACGCCTTCTTCCAACTCCTCCCGCGAATCCAGGATGTCAGCAAGCGCATCCAATATCTGGATCAGTTTGCAGAACGATTCCCGGACACCCAACTCATCAGCCAAGCGAACCTCCAATACTTCATTGCCTACAAAATGGCCAACAACCCTGAGAAAGTCATCGAGTACGGGGCAAAGGCCATCGCAGCCAGTCCCGATGACGTGATCACTCTGAACCTGGTGGCGGAGGATTTCGCCCAACGCGGCCAGCAGCTTACCGAGGTTCCCAAGTATGCGCAGAAGGTCCTGGAGCTGGCCCCCAACCTGCCGAAACCCGGTCACGTTTCCGAAGAAGCTTGGGCCCAAAATAAGAACGTTCAGTTGGGCATGGCCCATGAAACGTTGGGCTTCCTGAGCCTGCGGCAAAAGCAGTGGGCTTCCGCGACCAAGGAGTTCAACACGGCGCTGGGACTGCTCGAAGGAGGCGACCCTTTCCGGCACGCTCGGGCCCTGTTTCGACTCGGCTACACGTACGCGGCCATGCCGGCGACCAAGGCGAATCTGCGACAGGCGGAGAAGGTGCTCGCACAGGCGGCGGCCCTCAACTCACCCTTTCAGGGGGAGGCACAAAACCTGCTGGGCAAGGTGAGACAGGCTGCCAGGAAATAGATCCGAGGACCTGAGATTCAACTGCATCCTGTTTCACCGAGGAAATCAAAATCATGGCGATTCGCGAACGGGACGTGCTGGATGCCCTGAAGGGGGTTCAGGACCCCGACCTTCATCGTGACATTGTATCACTGGGCTTTGTCAAGGATCTCGACATACAAGGCGACCAAGTCGCCTTTACCCTTGAGCTCACCACGCCGGCCTGCCCGGTGCGCGAGCAGCTTGCCGACCAGGCCCGTGGCCGGGTCTCGTCGCTCGCCGGCGTCAAGAACGTGGACGTGCGCATGACGGCGCAGGTCACCTCCCGTCCCGGCGAGAAGTCTCCGCTGATCCCGCAGGTGAAAAACACGGTCGCGGTGGCCAGCGGCAAGGGAGGCGTGGGCAAGTCCACCATAGCGGCCAATTTGGCGGTCGCCTTGGCTCGCGCGGGTGCCCGCGTCGGCCTGATGGATACCGACGTGTACGGCCCCAGCATCCCCATCCTCATGGGGGCCGAGCAAGCCCCCACGGTTTCCGGCAAGAATCTCATCCCGCCGGTTCGATTCGGGGTCAAGATCATCTCGATGGCCTTTTTCCTTCCCAAGGACGACGCTGTCATCTGGCGCGGCCCGATGCTGCACAAGACCATTCAGCAATTCCTGGGCAACGTCGAGTGGGGCGAGCTCGACTACCTGATTATGGACCTGCCCCCCGGTACCGGCGACATCCAATTGAGTCTGAGCCAGTCCATCCCGTTGACGGGAGCCGTGATTGTCTCCACCCCCCAGGATTTAGCCCTGACGGTAGCCTCGAAGGCCATTGCCATGTTTCGAAAACTCAAAGTTCCCATACTCGGTATGGTCGAGAATATGAGCTCTTATATTTGCCCGTCCTGCGGGCACCAGGAACCGATCTTCGGCAGCGGGGGCGCAAAGCAGGCGAGTGAAAACCTGGAGATCCCGTTTTTGGGCGAAATTCCCCTGGACCCGAGTATTCGCGCCCACAGCGACGCCGGCCGGCCCCTGGCCGCCCAGGAAGGTTCCCTCTACGGCAAGGCTTTTCAGGAAATGTCGGAAGGACTTGCCGCGCAAGTCAGCATCGCCAACTTCAACGTGCCCAAGCTGGTCTCGATCCAGTAAGGCCCTCGATTTCCCATGTCTCTCCGCGCCAATTCCAACCCAACCCATATCCAATTAGCGGGCGGGAACGAAACCTTCCTCATCGCGTGGGAGGACGGCCACCGCAGCGCGTATCCTTATGCCTTCCTGCGCAATCATTGTCCGTGTGCTACCTGTACGGACCACGGCTTGGCCGAACGTCCCTCCACGCCGGATGCCTCCCTCGCCTCTCCTCTCCCGCCGATTCTGGGGCCGGGCGGACCGTTGAAGCCTACACGGGCCGACCTGGTCGGAAATTACGCGCTGCAAATCTTCTGGAGTGACGGTCACTCAACCGGCATCTACACCTTCGAAATTCTGCGCGGCCTGTGCCCCTGCCCCGAATGCGCAGGCTAACTAGACTACATTGGACAGGAGGGAACGCCCGGCCTGTGTCCCTGCCCCGATGCGCAGGCTCACCCTTGGGCCGGCCCCTGCGGGCAACCGATCCACGCAGCCAGAAATCGGCTGCCTCCGACAACGCTTTTCGAGGAAACCGGTTTATCGCCAGGCCGGGGCTACGTCGCTTGGGTGCCAGCCAATTTGCGCCGCCGAATCAGCAACGTCACCGAGCCGAGAATCATCCCGACCGCGGTCGCGAACACGATCCAAATGAGCGCGTTCCGGACCGGAATCACCAGATAACCGCTCAGCGGGCTGACATCTTCCCCCACCACACCACCCTGGTCGATTGCGAAGCGAGGTGCCTGCCACCCCAGCCGGTAAGCGAGCATATACGTCGGCAGGATCATCAGCCGCGTGTACGCCGCGAAAATCACCAGCTTCTTGAAGAGGGTTTTGAAAGGACTCTCCTGGCTGGCTGCGCTGATGTGGTAGGCAAAAAACAGCGGAACAAGGAAGTAAAGCCAGGATATGCCGAAGACGTTGTTCACACCCTCCGGCGCGCCCGCCTGCTCGAGGACGATCCGCACTACGAGCAGCACCGCCGCCAGGATGAGCGGCCATTTCATCATACCTTTCGTATGCGTCAACATGGTTTCCTCCCGATTCGTTTGTAAAGGCTGTAATTCGATGGCCGAGTATATCACCCCTTTCCAGGAGCCATTCCAGACCCTGGTACGGAGAACAGAGCACGCTTTCCCCGCGATGCCCGGGGGCGATGATGATGATTCAGTTGCGCCAACCGGAAAGATTCGCTTTCCCCCATTTCCATGGGCAGAATATACTTCCTCGATCCCATTTACAAAGGAGGCCTATGAGGCGAGTTGCGTTTAAGATGCACATCAAGAAGGGAAGCGAACAGGAGTACATCGAGCGGCACAAGGCTGTTTGGCCGGGGTTGCTGGCTCTGCATAAAGAAGGGGGAATTTCCAACTACAGCATTTTCCTGCGGGGGCAGGAGCTTTTCCTTTACCTGGAGTGCGAGGACGTCGAGAGGGCCTTCCAGATATTCGACGAATCGCCGCTCGGCCGGAAGTGGGAAGATTTCATGGCGCCGCTATTCGATCCCGAGCCCGATCTTCAACCCGGCGAGCCTTACGCCATGATGAAAGAAGTCTTTCACCAGGATTGATTTCCCGCGCCTGTCCCCACCCTTTCCTTCCGAAAGGACGGGGCGGACCTTTGACGACTTCGACCCCCAGCTACTAGAATGAAGACTCTGCGATGGGGTAAGCGGGTTGAGAGCATAGCGTGATGCCATTTAACGAAAAATACGAGGTCGTGGTGGTCGGCGCGGGCCATGCCGGCTGCGAGGCGGCGATAGCTTCGGCCCGCATGGGCCTCAAGACGGCGCTCTATACCATCAACCTTGACCTGATTGCGCAGATGTCCTGCAACCCGGCCATCGGGGGCATCGCCAAGGGGCATCTGGTACGGGAAATAGACGCCCTGGGCGGGGTCATGGGCGAGGTCATTGACGCCGTGGGCATTCAATTTCGCCTGCTCAACACCAGTCGGGGTCCGGCCGTTTGGTCGCCCCGCGCGCAGGCCGACAAGAAACAGTATCGGGTTCGGATGCGGCAGGTGCTCGAAGCCGAGCCCAATCTCCGCATCAAGCAGGCCGAGGTGGTGGACCTAGCCCTTGAGTATCCCGCCGGAATTTCCTCGGAAATCCCGACCCCTTCGGCCCGGCTTCGCGTGCGGGGCATCAAGCTGCTGGACGGCCGCAGCGTCGAGGCGGAAACCGTAATCATCACCACCGGAACTTTTTTGAACGGCTTGATTCATTGTGGTGAGCAGACCTACGCGGCGGGGCGAAGCGGCGAGCCTGCTGCCGTAATGTTGGGAGAAGCACTGCGACGGCTGGGCTTTGATGTGGGCCGTCTCAAGACCGGCACGCCGCCACGGCTCGACGGCCGAACCATCGACTTTTCCCAGTTTGCCGAACAGACCGGCGACCCCGAGCCCACACCCTTTTCCTTCCGAACCCGATCCATTACCCAGCCGCAGAGCCTCTGCTGGATCGGCTACACGAATCCCGCAACCCACTCCGTGCTGCGCGAGAACCTGCAACGCTCACCCCTCTACAGCGGCAAGATCAAGAGCCTTGGGCCGCGCTACTGCCCTTCCATCGAAGACAAGATCGTAAAATTCCCCGCAAGGGCCCAACACCAGATCTTCCTGGAACCGGAAGGGGTGGACACCTACGAAATCTACGTCAACGGCATGTCCACCAGCATGCCGATCGACGTGCAAGTGGCCATGCTGAGATCGGTTCCGGGACTTGAAAATGCGGAGATGCTCCGGCCCGGCTACGCCATTGAATATGACATGGTGCAGCCCACCGAGCTCACCGGGTGGCTGGAAACGAAAAAGATCGAGGGCCTGTTCCTCGCGGGGCAAATCAACGGGACCACCGGCTATGAAGAGGCCGCCTGCCAGGGTGTGATGGCGGGGATCAACGCGGGGCTGCGGGTTCGGGGCCGGGACCCGCTGCGCCTGGAAAGAAGCGAAGCCTATACGGGGATTCTGATCGACGACCTGGTCAGCAAGGGAACTCCCGAGCCGTACCGCATGTTTACCTCGCGGGCGGAGTTTCGGCTCCACCTGCGCATCGACAATGCCGACGAGCGGCTGATGCCCATCGGCTACCGCGTCGGCACGATCCGCGAGAAGGACTACCAGGCTTTTTTGGCAAAGAAGCAGCGCCTCGCGGATGCCACTGCTTTTCTGCTCCGGTCGCGCCTCGATCCCGACTCCGAAATCGGCCGGAGCATTTGCGCTCGCCTGGGTCTCGACCGCTCCGACCGGCTGATCGGCGCTCAACTGGTCAAGAGGCCGGAAGTGCGAATTGAGGACTTGGCCGAATGGCTCAACGACGCCCTGCCCTTTTCCTTGCGCCGGGATGAGCTGCGCCGCGTGGAGACGGACTTCAAATACGAAGGCTATCTGGCCCAGCAGCGCAGGCAGGTGGAACGCATGAAGCGAGCCGAGAACCGCTTGATCCCGGAATGGTTTGATTACGGGAAAGTCTCCGGCCTCTCGCGTGAGGTGGTGGAGGTGCTGAGCAAGGTCCGCCCGTTGACCCTGGGGCAGGCCGGCCGCGTTCCGGGGATCACTCCCGCCGCCGTCTCTCTCATCAACGTGTACATTGAAATCTTCCAGCGGAGTGAATCCCTATCGAAAGGCGCCGCCACCCCCCGCATAGATACTCCACCCGCGTGATGGTAATGGCAGGGCTTCGGACCGCGACCCAGGTTAGAAAATGGCCGGGTTAGAAAATAGGAAGACGAAGAATGGATTCTACCACCTGCCGAGGACGAACCTCGTCGGTCGTGACCCGGAACTCCGCCTTTTGATACTCGGGGACTCTTTCCTGTAGCAGTTGCAGAAAACCCTCCACACCTCGGAAAAGCGGACGGTCCTCCATACCGGCACAGCGGGCCAACAATCTCTCCGGGGAGCAGGAAAGCCAGATGGTCGTTCCTCCCATTTCCCGCAGCAACGCTTGGTTGTGCCGCTGAACGATGGTGCCTCCTCCCAAGGCGATCACGGCCGGTTCGTTTTGCACCGACTCCCGGAGAGCTGCATGCTCCAGCCAACGGAAGCGGGGTTCGCCTTCCGTTTCGAAGATTTTCCGAATGGTCATTCCCTGGCCGGCTTCAATGGTCTGGTCCAAGTCAATGAACAGCCATCCCAATTCACGGGCCAACAAGGCCCCGACGGTGGATTTACCGCTGCCCATGAATCCCGTCAGGTATATGATCTTCTTCCTTTTCGGCATAAGCGAGACGAATTTCTCCCGGATCAACTCAACCCCATTATAGGAATCAGGGGAAAGAAAATCGAGTGTCGGTAGGGAGAAGCTACTGCTGCCTGCGGACATGAATCGTGCCATTAAAAGTGGAAATCTGCACGGAGGCATTACCCGGCTGGTGGGAACCCGGCAAAATATTGGTGGGGGGGACTGGTCCCAGATGGATTTGTTGGCCCGGAAACCGAGGCAAGTCAGCATCCTGCTTCACTTTGCCCCGGACGCTGCGCGTCTCCAGATCAAAAGCACTGGAGCCGGGACAGATGACCTCGATATCGCCGCTGTGACTCCGAAATCGATAGTGGCCTCGGGGTGCAAAATCACCTTCATAGGAGATTTTCCCGGTCATCGTCTGCGCGTACACGCGGGAGCTTTCCGGCCAACTGAAAAAGACGTTGCCGCCGATGGTTTCCGCCTCCACACGACCCGTGGGACGGACCATATGCAACTCGCCGCTCATCGACCGCAGGGCTACATGGCCGCCGACGTCGGTCGTCGTCACGTTCCCCGCCACAGTCACGATACTGATGTCACCCCAAAGCATCTCGGCATTCACCGTGCCGGCCCTCTGCTTGATTTCCAACTGAACTTCGGAGGGGACCTTGACGATAAAGTCGGCTTTCTCAGCAGACACCTCCCGGCTGCCTTCGGCGGCGCCAACGGCCACCCGCAGGCGGTCCACAGGCCCCTCGGACGGCATTCTGTGTATATCCACCGCCAACTTTTCCGAGGAGATCACCACGGTCACTTTCGCTTCGGACTTATCCCAACCCTGCACTACCAGCCGACCCGAGCCCGGGTTTTCAATGCTGATATGAGGATTCAGCCCCATTTTGAAGGTCTTTTCCTGCTTGACGGGAGCGGCTTGCAGCCCCAGCGAGGCGCATAGCAACACAGCCCAAAGGATGGACGATGTAAATCTTTCGTAAAATTTCATGGCGCTCTCAATCCCTGTTGGACGGGAACGTTCCGTAATCGGATCCCCACTGGAGAGCCGAGGCAAGCAATTCCGCTTTCTGCTCATAAACGGACATCAGATGGTCTTGAGCCAGAGAATTATCGGGTTCCTCGTCGATAATTTTAATACATTCTTCAATGGCTTGATCCAGTTCGACCATGCACCAATTCGGGGTGGACGTCATTTCCTGGGGTAGGCTGGCCGCTTGTGCCCGGTAGTTCTCTTCCATTTCCAGCAGCGCCGGCAGGATGTTCGCCTGCGCCAGCGTGACGCGGGCCGAACTTTTCCTTCCCGCGGATTTCTTCCGGGAATCGCCCAGGTCTTCGGTGGCCACCGTTTTAAGGGAATCCTGACTCGGCTTTTCGAGGGTGGGGTTAAAAGCGATCAGGCTGGCGAACAGGAATACCGCCGCCATCACTCCCACAACTGCCGGAGCGGGAAAGGGCCGGTACCACGCCGGAAGCCACCGGCGCAGCCATTGGCCTTTTCCCCGAATCAACCCCTCCTCCCGCAACTGTTGCCGCAGCGAGGGCCAAATGGTAGCCGGAGGGTCATCCTCAGGAAGATTGCGGCTTGTGGAAACGATGATTTGAAGATCGGAAAGGAGGGTAGAACAGGAGGGACATCGGTCGGCGTGCCGATTGAAAAACGGGTCCGAATCGCCTTCCGGCCAATCCGCCAGAAGCGACTCGAACTGCCGACACTCCACCGCAGCAGGCGAACCCACGTCTCTACCCAATTCGTCCCTCACTTGGTACTCCTCGGGGGGTTCTTGCACGCTAACGCTACCATTCTATCTCGTATTCCTACCCATTGCAGACTTTTTTGTGCCTTGTTGCAGGAGCTCCCTTAATTTCAGCCGGGCTTTGTGGAGTTGTGATTTGGAATTCCCCACCGAGCGCCCGGTCATACCGGCAATCTCATGATGCTCGTAGCCTTCCACATCATGGAGGAGGAAAACGTTCCGATATCCGGAGGGCAGCTTGTCAATGGCATCGAGTAACGTGATGCGGTCGAGAGAGCCGACGAGGTAAGCATCTTGCTGTCCATAGTCCCTTCGGGGTACGTCCTCCTGTTGGGAGTCGGAATCCTCCAGCGGAACCACATCCAACCCCTTCTTCCGGAGATGCATGAGCACCACGTTCACCACCAGCCGATGGAGCCAAGTGCTGAAGGCTGACTGGCCCCGAAAGCTTCCTATTTTGCGGAAGAGCTGAAGAAAAGCCTGCTGGGTAAGGTCTTCAGCCAGGGCCGAATCGCGCGCCATTCTCAGGCACAGGGAGAATACACGCCGCTTATGTGCCTCATACAGCTTCGAGAAAGCAGCCTCATCCCCTCGCTGTACTCGCCGGACGAGTTCCGCTTCCTGTTCATCTACCGCCTTCGCCTTGCTCTGGTCTGCACTCAAGTGGTGAATAGGTTACCCGCATCTCCACTTAAACCATAAGATGCCGGGTTGAGCCACATAGTTGTATCAACTCCACGAAAAACCATCCATCAAGCTCTATTCGGGGCGAGCTTAGCCGGAAATGTCAATCAGTATCTTTCCCAGACTCACGTTGCCCGCCCGATCCTGGACCCGCAGGGCTATGCGATGTTCCCCGGCGGGCAGGTCGGGAAGCTGAACCGTGAAAATCTCCCGCTTCGAGTCCACAATGCCGTCTGCGGAGGCAATCGGCTCCCAGGGTCGGGAACCAATACGCACCTCGGCCGCTCGGAGGCTCGAGCTGGCATCTTCCACTACAAATCGCACGCTGGACCCACCCTTGATCCACTGGGATTTCACGACCGGCGGAGTATTATCCACCCAAAAGGGCGCGCTGAGGCGCTCCGATTCGCGCACTACACCCACGGGATTGGTCTGACGGTCGGAGGCTACAACTTTCGCCGTATATTTTCCATCGGGAACCGCAGTCGGCTTAAGGCGGTAGGAGGTACCGGAGATTTCCTCCTCCAGCCTATGCCATCCCTTTTCACCCGCAGCGCGCAGGAAAAGGGCGAAAACCATCGGGTCCCCGTTCGCGTCCTTCGCCTTCCAGGTGATGGTAATGGGAGTCTTGGCGGCAGCCCCGCGGCCCGCAATCCCGGAACTCGAGGACGAAGACGACGGAGAACCGACCCGAACGGTCGAGGAACTTCCCCGGGCCGGGGAACGCTTATTGCTCCGACTCGAGTATCGTTCCCCGGGTGTCAATACCTTGAGGGAAGCTATTTCGGGAGCGACATTTTGATTCAGAAAGGTCACCGTCACTCCGTCGAGGACGGGAGACCGACTCCTGTCTCCCTTGAAAACGGCCTTCCATTGCAGGTATCTGGCCGGAGGACTTTGCAGCCTCTCTCCTTCGGGGTTTCGGTAAGGGCCTTTCCAATCGCTCCACGTCGGGTTGGGCCGCTCCGAATTTCCGGTCCGAACATAGAAAGCGACTTCCGTTCCGGCAGGCAGACTTCCCTGCCAACTGATCTGTCCCCATTGGGAGACAAATTGCGAATCTCGCACCGGGGATAGATATGTCCCCTCGGAGGTGGGAGCAGCCGAGAGGCGAAAGATTTTCCCGATATTTCCCGTAGCCACGTAAACGATTTCGCCCTTTCCCCTTTGCAGCCGGGTCGCCAAGGCCTCCTGGGTCTCATTGAGAAGGGTCAGCTCAGGAGCTTTTCCCGCCGGAGCCGTCAATTGGAAAATACGCCCCTGAGTGCTCGTGGAAAACAGGACCCGGTCGGGGAGAGTGACAAGCCCGAAAATGCTCTCCCGGTTGGAGCGCCACAACGTCTCGACGGAGCTATCGGCGAGAATCCGGTAGAGGGCTCCCTTACCGCGGATCGAAGTCGAAAAGGCAGGGAATTGCAGGCCGCCGGATCGAACGGTTGACGGACTTCTTTGGGGAGAAGGCTGTCTGGACCCACCTCCCGGGATCCTTTCGGTTGTCGATCCCTGGGTCGTGGCCCGAGAGGCGACCGAAAGGCTCTGCCGCACGTAAAAGGGTTGCCGCTTCGGACCTGCGGTCCCCAGCGCAGCTACGTAGATATGCCCCTTCGCATCCAGAGCCAGCGAGTGGATTTCCGGCAGGTCGGATTTATAAAGTACAAAGGCTTTTCCTGCCGGTGAAACCCGGTAAAGCAATCCGTTCGGTTCACTTCCCACCAGAAGATTGCCCTGGCTGTCCAACAGCAGGCAGATAACGTGCGTCTGCTGGGAATCGAAGAACAGCTCCCCTTCTTTCCGGCCGTTCACCCGGTAGATTTTGCCTCGGTCTCCCGTTCCCACGTAAAGACTTCCCTGGGCGTCAAAGGCGAGGGCCCATATGTACTGGCTCTGCGGATCATAAAAGACCGCAGAATCTCCCTCCGGCCCGATGCGATAGACCTTCCCCTCGGGCGAGCTGCCTACATAGAGGGCTCCGTCGGGCCCCGTGACCATGGCGAAGATGTCGGGCTCGGGAGCGGTAAACAGCAGCGCCCCCTCTCCCTGGGAGTTGATCCGATAGACCTTCCCCTGATGTCCCGTTCCCAGGTAAAGCTGCCCCTCCTCGTCCCGGGCCAGCGATAGGACCAGCGTCTCATCCGGATCGAAGATGCCCTTACACTCAGGCGAAAGCTGCAACCGACCCTCGCGCGCCAGAGAGATATTTTCCAGGGTCCCTTCCAGGAAATCCTCATAGGTGGCCACCTCCCAAAAGGAAGTGTCCACCGGCAAGGCCGTTGAAACAACGAAGAGAACGATGGTACTAAGCCCCGCTACACGCTGAAGCATCCCTATCCTTTCTTGGGTTGGCCCCCGGAACCGCGGTCCGAACCCTTGCCGTGAGCGCCGCCCGACTCAGAAGACCGTTCACCAGCCAGTATGCGGGCGAACGGTCCCCCTTAGCCTCCGGGTGAATCGCTCACCTGCAAACGTAAGGTCCTGCGGCCCTGGATGGCATAAGGCAGAGGACTCCCTTCCGAGTCCCCAATGATCGATTGTCCGCTGGTGGCCATGTTGGTCGAAACCGCGGGATCCGATAACAAGGTCTGAATCAGCGAGGGCGGAGGTGAAGGGAATTCCTCCCCCTGAATCACAAAGGTACGCTTGGGCGCCAGCAGCAAGACATACAAACGATTGTTCCGGCGCAACCGGTTCAGGGCCCGCACCAACTGGCGAAGGTCCTTGGCAGGCCTCCCCCGGTGGGGGAAAACCCGGCGAGAGTATAACCGGTTGATCGTTCCGCCGTCGCCCACGGTAATCGACAGGAACTTCCCGGCCACGCTCTCGGGTACGACAAGGGGAATTTTCTGGGTGAGCGTTTTGCCTCCGGGAGTTCTCAACATGCCATGGATGACGATCTCCTCTCCCGGCTGAACCACCGATTTGCTGCTCCAAACCTGCTCCAGATTGGCCAACCGCTTCTCGGCGGTGGAGACCACCGACAGGTCAACTCCCTCGACCGTCAGGTCCGGATATCCGCTGCTGAGCAGAATCCTGAGCGGGGCGGCAACGGCTGCCGCCGCGGCGACATGGGAGTTGACCTCACCGGAAACGATATCTTCAAACTCAACCGACTGGTCACCCCCCAGGCGAATCCTCCCCTGCAACTCCAGCGTAGAGACCCCCAACCGCCGCTCGGTAGCGGTAATGGCCACCATCAAAGCCTGGTTCAGCAGAAGAGGCGAAAGGAAAGGATCCTGCACAACCTCCAGGTTGTATTCCCGCTCGCGGTGGAGGGTCGAAGACAGTTCCATGTGGACGGGAATCATCCGCGCCCGTTCGCCGAGGACACCTTGGATTCCCCCGCTCCGGTCCTGCCGAATGGTGCCGACCGAGGGTCCGGCGGCGGATAGCTTGAAAGAGGAGAATACGCTGGGAACCACCGTGATCACTTTCGAGGCGCTGAAGGGCACCTGGGTGCCACCGCTCTGCAGAAAACCGTGGCCGCAAGCATAAATCTGATTGCCGACTCGATAGGTTACCGTACAATCGGCCTTGATATTCAGATCGCCCCGGACCAATTGCATACTGATCATCGACCCCGGTTGCGGGAGGGGAGGCTCGCTTC
This sequence comes from Terriglobia bacterium, assembly GCA_965222885.1. Classification (GTDB taxonomy): domain Bacteria; phylum Acidobacteriota; class Terriglobia; order UBA7540; family JAPUME01. Next base: position 1,478,783 of record OZ244973.1, on the reverse strand, counting down.
CATTCTGTTCACTCCAACGCAGGTTGCCGACCCCCATGAGCGGTTCGAACCCCCAGCTCCGCCACTGCGACTTCAACGGCTCGACCCAACTCGGGTCGAATCCGCTGAAGATCAGAGGGATGCGGAGCCCAACGGGAAGCCCGGAATCAGCGGTGGCCGGACCCTGGAATCGCGCGAACAGGTTCCCTTCGGATTGGTCCGGGGGAATCCAACGAACGTCCGCCGCCTCGGAACCCGAAAGGTTCGCCACGCGAACGATGTCCACGGGCGGAGCCCGAAACGTCTTGCGAGACTCCGCCTCGGCTCTCTCCGGCACCACGGCGACGATGTCTTCAATCGGGGTGATGCCCCCGATCGGCTCGGTGGAAAACGGGAAGCCAAAGGCGAGCGCGCCGAGAAGTTTTCCCTCAATATATATAGGGCTGCCGCTCATACCGGCCACGATGCCGGTTTCCTCGAGCGGTCCCCCGGAAACCCGCGCCAGAATCATGTTCCGCCGGGGAGCAAAGTTTTCCAGGACCCCGAGGATTTCGACCTCGAATTCCTCAATCTGATCGGCATGAAACGTGGTCAACCCCGTCCCCCGGAGGCCGGGACGAACCTCTGCGAGCGGATAAAACTCCACCGGCTCGGTAGCCGGCTCCTCGGACCGCCCTACGAACCCTGCCAGCAAGACGGCACATAACAAGAAACCCGCACCCACTTTCCTCTGACCCCGAGGGAAAAGAAATCCCAAATCCTGAATTCGCATGCTTTGTGCCCCGCTTTCACTCGTCGCGCAAGTTCATACTAGGTGAAAGGGTATCCCCAGTCAAGCGGACCCGGTGCCGGGCGCAGCTCTCTTAGAAACAGGCCGGGGTTCTGGACCGGAGCTTGAAACGGGAAGGCTAAGGGGCATATGATCTTCGCTTCCTATCCGGCCAAAGATAGAGGCTATTCTGGAGGTATCCCATGAAACCCATTACCCGGCTGCTTACATGCTTTCTCTGTCTGGTCGGCTTCGTACCGTTGGCAGCGGGACAGGGGCTGGCTACCGCCGCCCCGGAACAAGTCGGCCTTTCCTCGGAGCGCTTGCAACGAATTCGTCCCTTCATGCAGGCCTACGTGGATCAGAACAAACTGGCCGGCCTGATCACGATGATTGCGCGTCGCGGCAAGGTGGTACATTTCGAGCGCTTCGGGTTGAGGGACAAAGCGACCCAAAAACCCATGCAGTCCGATACCATCTTCCGCCTTTACTCCATGACAAAACCCATCATCAGCGTCGCCCTGATGATGCTTTACGAAGAGGGCCGATTCCAACTGGATGATCCGATCGCAAAATTTATCCCTGCATTCAAGAACCTGCAGGTGCTCGTCCATGCCTCGGACCGCGGCCTCACGGTGACCGCGCCGAGGCGCGAAGTATCCATCCGTCACCTTCTGACGCATACCGCCGGATTCACCTACGACAATTCCAAAGAGCCGGTGGACGTCCTCTACCGGGAAGCCAACCTCCAAAGTGGGGAGACCACTCTCCGGGAATTCATACGGCAACTATCGAAGCTTCCGCTGCGTCATCACCCCGGCGAAGACTTTCAATACGGCGTCGCCGTGGATGTGCAGGGGTATCTGATCGAGGTGATTTCCGGCATGAAGCTCGATACATTTTTAGAGCAGCGCATCTTCCAGCCTTTAGGCATAAAGGATACCGGTTTCGGTGTACCTGACAACAAGAAAGATCGTTTTGCGACCCTCTATGGACGGGACGCCCAGGGAGGCCTCGGAGTCATCGTCGGGCCGCCCCTGATTCGGTACCAGCAGCCCGTGAAATTCCTCTCCGGCAGCGGAGGGCTGGTTGCGACCGCGTCGGATTACATGCGGTTCGCGCAGATGATGCTGAACGGCGGGGAGCTGGACGGAGTACGCATCCTCAGCCGCAAGACGGTGGAATTGATGACCACCAACCATCTCCCGGAAACGATCTTGCCGTTTCGCGTCGGCGCCAACGTAATGAAGGGGTACGGATTTGGATTGGGGGTAAGGGTGCTCCAGAACGTTGCCGAATCCGCAGTGCCGGGCTCTGTGGGAGAGTACGGCTGGGGCGGCCTGGCCAGTACCTATTTCTGGGTGGACCCCACCGAAGAAATGATCGGCCTCATCCTGACTCAATTGATTCCGAGCCGGACCTACCCCATCCGCAACGAATTCAGGGTCCTCGCTTATCAGGCGATCGTTGACTGATGCGTCTTAAGTAATCTCTGAAAAATACGTTTTTTGGGGGGGGACGACTCGCAGGTTAAGATCAGGTGAGATGGAAAATATAACGGAGCACGTCATCATAGAGCCATTGCGCGGCCTCAGCAATTGTTCCGGCTTCCTTTTTGGTCTCCCGTTGGGTGTCTGGATTGAAGTAACGAACTACGAAATTACCTTTCGATGTAAAATAAAGTTCCCTCAATCTAATGCAATCCATGCCCTGAAGTTCAGATAGACGAATATACTTGCTTTCATTGGGATCGAAGTAGTTAAGTTCCAACGGGATTACTTTGCTTCGGAGGAATTTAGAGTAATTCCGATAATAGCGGAACATAAAACGCGCATGCGTCGCGTCGTCCTTGAAAGTGATCGAAAAAGCGTTGGCACGATCGATGAACCCTTCGGTCAAAAGCCTCTGATATCTTTCGAAGTCTATATCAGTCTTATAATCGTAAAACGAAACATCGATTTGCGGCACTTCTTCGTCCATAAGCTCGGCTCTGTTTTGGAATTCCAGAAAGACTTGGCGAATCCGGCTTTGCCATAACGCCATTTCCCGAGATTCCCGTTTTTGCAATACTTGAGTTGCTTTATCGCCCCACCTTACAGCCCACTCGGCTGTACGTTTTGTTTCGGTGCGAATCCGTTTATATTCCGAAAAGAGATCTGCACATCTCGAATGTACTATCGAAATAAGAGGCCCGTAGATACCTATGTCGCCGAAAGCGAGGCTTTCGTAATAATCTGCCCTGTTCTCGCGTCGAATGTTACAAATCGGATATCCATGCTTCAGCAATATCATATTCATAACCAACCTGGAGACGCGGCCATTCCCATCCTTAAAAGGATGAATCGAAACGAGTTCGTGGTGAGCCACGGCGGACATAGCTATTGGGTCTTTTTCGAGGTTCTCATTGATCCAGTGGACCAGTTGTTCCATTCGAGGTTGTATTTCCAATGGTTCAGGCGGGCGGTGCTCGGCACCTGAAATAATAACGCCTACGTTTCGATACTCTCCGGGAGAGAGATCGGATTCGTCGCCTATCAAGAGCTTATGTAGAGAACGAATGTCAGTTTCTCTGACTGTCTGGTCGAGTTCGGAAAGCGTATTCAGGTAGTCAAATGCCTCCCCGAGACGCTTGACTTCGATAACATCCTTAAGTGGTTTGCTACTTATCTCCAGCCCTTCTTTTAATAGGGGATTATATACAAAAGTGACGAAAAAGTCTTGCAAATAATGTGATTTACCTGTAAACTACTTGTAAATCAGGAGGTTACAGGACATGAGAAAGAAGGCTCCCGGCAAGGCCCACCGCAAAGGCATCACTCTCAAGCAACTCCTCCAGACGTTCCCCGACAACCACACGGCTGAGGCTTGGATCATCGAGCAACGCTGGCCGCAGGGGGTCTATTGCCCCTATTGCGGTTCGTTCAACGTCCAGACGGGTTCCAGGCACAAGACCATGCCCTTCCGTTGCCGTGAGAAGGAATGCGCCAAGTTCTTCAGCACCAGGACCGGGACGATCATGGAATGCTCCAAGATCGGGTTCCAGGACTGGATCATCACCATCTTCCTTTTCACCACCAGCCTGAAGAGCGTGTCCAGCATGAAGCTGCACCGCGACCTGGGGATCACGCAGAAGTCGGCATGGTTCCTGGCGCACCGCTTGCGGACCGCCTTGGCGATTGAGAGCGGAGCATTCTTCGGTCCGGTCGAGGTGGACGAGAGCTATTTTGGCGGGCTGCGGCGCAACCTGAGCAAAGCCCAGCGCAAGGCACTGGGGAAGGATGCCGGCAGGGGTACGATCGGCAAGACGGCGGTTGTCGGGATCAAGGACCGGCCCACGAACCAGGTTTCAGCCCAGGTCGTCGAATCTACGGACCAGGATACTCTGCATACCTTCATCGAAGATCATGCCCGCCCGAGCGCCAAGGTCTATACCGACGAGGCCACACCCTACGAATCGCTCGCCTTCGATCACGAATCGGTCAAGCACTCACGGGATGAGTACGTCAGAGGCGATGTTCACGTCCAGGGGGTCGAGAGCTTCTGGAGCCTGCTCAAGAGGGCGCACAAGGGCATCTTCCACAACCTCTCCCCCAAGCACCTGAACCGCTACATCCAGGAGTTCGTGGGCCGTCACAACATCCGCGACCTCGACACCATCCAGCAGATGAAAGCTGTATGCGAAAACATGGACGGAAACAGGTTGAAGTACCGGGACTTGGTGAGGTAGGATTGATCCATGAGCAAAGATGAGCAACTACAACTCAGAAAGGAAACTCTTTGGGAACTGCACGAGAAAAAGAAACTTATCGCTTGCTTGGAAAGGAAGTTGTCCAAGGGGATGGAGGCCATGCAGAAGGTGCATGGAGCATGGGAATCCGGATGGCTGAAAGTCTCCCAAGGTTGTTTGGTGGTGGACGATGGACAAAATCCGTTTAAGCCAGAGCAACCTTTACCCAATCTTTTACCACCCGAAGAAATCCTCCAAATCACCCAGGAATTACAAGAAGCGAAAGAGAATCTGGCCCATTTGAAAGATCAGTTCTCCCGAATGGAATAGGTTGAAATATCAGGACTTGGTGGGGTAAGGTAGAAGCCCCGCCAGCACATCCACTGACGGGGCTTCAAGGCATCATTCTACTCTCGACTTGCTATGACCACAGGCTACCCGCCTGAATCTGGTTTGTCAAGAGGATTTATGACTACTTCAAATGGCCCAGCCGCTATCAATGCCGCCGGATGTCTTCCAGCAACTCACGAATATAAATCAGGATCTGCCTCCGAGCAGCAGCCCACTGTTGGGCTCGGATCGGCGCCTCAGAGTCCACCCCTTTCGACTGCTCGTAAAGAGCCTCCATGCCTTTGTCAAGAGATTTGCGAAATATTGAAGCAACCTTGGGCTTCTCTATCTGAAGCGTTTCTTCTATTGCAGACAGAAGCACAGCGAAGCAAGTGGCCGTTACCGACATGGAAAGAAGTAGATCATCTGGAATCTTATGTGGATCGGATGCACCAAGCTGTTCATTCATAAGTTTTAACTCCTCCTAGAGTAAGTTCCCCTTTCGCTCCTTTCGCCGCGACAGGACCCCCGAAAGTATCCACAAAAACCCTACTACCCATAGCATGGTCGCTCCTCTTGAAAGCAAGATTGGGAAACTTTCGTTCAACCAACGAACAGAAGGATTCCAATTGGCAAATATAATGATTGCGGCCTCTGCAAACCAAAACGGAAAGGCCCCCATTACCAGCCCTGTTCTTTCGGGGGATACTCCAAATGTCAAGTAGAGCACCCCTCCCAGCAGGAAGGTCAATAACAACCAGAGCACAGGGGCAGCAAGGCAAAGAATCAAAAACAGATGCCAGCGTTTCATAAGCTCGCTTCCCTGGTCAGAGAATATGGAGTCTATGTGGGGACCGATCTAGTTAGCTCCCGTCCCACCACGCACTTTCGCAACAGGGCGTTCCCTCTCTTTTCCTTAGCACGCAGTTTTCAGCCCCGGTTATTGGAGAATCGTTCGCTGAGCATAAGTCCCCTTGCGTTGCCATCCGGTGCAACGGAATCGGGTACTCTTTGAATTCATCGGAGTCTTCCTTGAGGCCGTACCCCTTCTTGCGATAGCAGTCATAGAGCGTTCTTCGCAGCTTCCCCACGTTCAGGGCGATGTGCTTGGGGCCATCTCTTCGGGTGCGGTTGGCCACCTCCGCGATGCACCCGTAAGTCGCCAACTTGCCGCTCGGAATCTTCTTTATGGCTTTGATTACAGCCTCGTGAAAGCCCATGAGATGATCGATACATAGATCTTCAGGCATGATTCCTCCTCTCAACTTAATTCTTCTTCTCGCCGAACAGAGATCCCAAATCCTCTCTTGAACTTCCCGGGTCCAAGGCCCGGTCATCGCGGATGACCCGCAGATTGAATCCTTGGAATTGCTTGTTGACGAGCTGGGAAATGACGATGGGCCATCCCAAGAAAACGGTTGCGATCATCGACAAGAGAGTTGCTACTCCAGTGGATATGCCAATGATTTTCCCGACAGATCCTATAATGAAACCCATCAGGAATCCCAGCAGAACTCCTCGCCAGGACATTAGCCAAGCTATCCTAAGCCCCTCGTACCACGACACGTTTTCCCAAAGGTCCTTCCGAATCTTCCTCACCGCCAGCCAAAATAGCCCCAAGGCCGTCAAGAAAATCAGAAATACGCTGGCGATAGCCAAGGCGGAAGACATTCCAGATGCGATCAACATTACGTAGATCCCAGTGAAATAGTTCACTATGTTTTCCATATCTTACTCAAAGCCTTCCAAGTTGATTTTTGAGATTGAGGAGAAGCGCTTGCAATCGTGGTACTTCACCTCATGCAGATACTCACTCCCGCGACCGTCGTAGTAATTCCTGCTCAAGGTCGGCAACAGCCAGTTCTTTCCCGCCACCGTCACGTACCCGTAATGCGAGGACAGGTTGTAGGCTCCGCCCAGTTTGGGATCGGGAATCTTCTCGATCAACTTGCGCACCTTCCCGGTGTCGCTCTCCGCATGTACCACGGAGGTTCCCGCGGCAGGGGAGAACTCCACCAGAACTTCATCGGCGTTGATCTTCCCTCCCAACCCCATGGCGCGATCGGAACGGCACGCAAAGGAATCCAGCCCATCCTCATCGCTACCCGTCTTGTGACAGTCCCAATAGCCATCTTTCTTGTATCCGAGGAGGACGTGGCCAAAGGTGCCCGTGTATCCTGCAATCTGGTAGATCCGCTTCCTGGTGGGTTTTCCCTTGAAAGTCAGAACCTTCCGGCGCGCCCGCCGGCCATCGAAGGTGATCTCTCCGGTGTGCCACTTATCCAGTTCCCAATCAAAATCGGGATGCAACCGGAGGTGGAACGTGTCAGTGTAGCCGCAGACGAAGTTGGGTAGATCGGATGTGTAGGACTCCGCATAGGACTGAACGTCCTCGACGGTGGCCGCGGGAGCCGGTATATAAAAGAGAAATAAGGCGCCTATCGAAAGAACCCTTTGCATAGGAACCTCCTGATCTTCCCGGGAGGACGGAGCCCCCCGGGAAGATGGTTGTCATGGATTATCTTTCGATGGTAAGTGGGCAGAGCTCGTGGGACTTGACCGTGATGGCAGCCTCTGACCCCGCACAGTTGTAATAGCAAATCTTGTTGAGCCCAGAGCGACGTTCGCTTGTTTTGGTGCAGATGATCCCGTAAGCTTCACCGGCTTGCATCAAAACCATGGTCAGGGCAGTTAACAAGATCAAGAATCCCGGATACAATGGATTTCTCATGGGATTCCTCCCTTTCAACGGATGTAGACCGGCTGTGCCAAGGCTGGAGCCGGGCCAGTATCCCTCACGAATAGTGGTTTGGTTGGTGAGTTCCGCTTGTTCGGATCCGGCAGGGATTATAAGTTCCTGCCGTTTGTGAGCCTATTCAGCGGATGACCCGGCACGAGTACTATTCGATTAGGGATACGCCGCAAGTAATACTTGACAGGTATTATGATTGTCAAGTTAAATAACCTGACATTTGTAACAGGAGACGAACAATGAATATCTTGAAAGTTTTTTACGAACAAAACGGGAAGGTTAAGGAGATGGTCTTCGACCCGCACGTGATCCCCCCCAAAGACGCAGGAGGGATCTCTTGCGAGAGGACCATTGGATTAAAAGAAGTCAAGAAGGGGTGATCGTATGACCTTGCGGGCGAGTGTCCCGTGGCCGTGAGGCGCGGTGAGGCTGTCACATCTCAGCAGCCTTCCTTACCACTCGCCTTCCAAAGTGTGCCAGTGATCAACCCATGACTCTATTCATGGAAGTTCCGAAAGAGTTGGTCGAGGAACTCAAGTACCGTCCGTTGTTTTGGCTGTTGGTGGGAGTTTTCGCTTGGTATACTGGTCGAGCAATCTACAGATTTTTCCGGCCACGAAAATGAGGAGGTAGAATCATCAAAATGGAAGATAACAAGAAACCCAGGAAAGTCAAAATCGTCCACCCTTCCTACCAGCCCAGCCGGGCGGAGTTGCGTGAGGACCTTCGCCTTCCCGCGACGTTCGACCAAGCCATCAAAGCTCTCGTCAGACCCGTCAAGATCGAGTATGTTAAGTCACCTGAAGAGTTGGGTTGATTTTATATTGACGAATCCTTTCGTAGTGGGTAGTCTATGCCCGTCCGTGTTGGGACGGGCAACCCGTGAGAAACTAAAATCATCACAATAGGTGCGCTTGGAATACCCGTGGCTCAAAGAGAGTCCATATGGAGCGTTTCTGCTGAAGGTCTGAGAATATACCAATGGTCGTTTTTCATTCTTATTTCTGTCGGAATCATAACTCCTATTCTAGTGGAGTGTCATTTTTCAGCAAGCTCTTGCTCATGGATGGCTTGTTGGTGGTCAACGGTCATTTATTCAGGGAGCACGGTCGTCATATTATCGGTGACCGTGAGCATGGGAATCGTTGAGGTGGTTATGTGGTTTGACAGATTAAGGAGCGAGGAGATCAAGTCTGTCCTGGCGAAACAGGCAGAGATAGTGGCCATCAATGATGAGCTAATGGCCAATCAAGCGAGCCTGAGAATGAAGTGCGAAGCCTTGGAAAAAGAAGTAGAGGCCCTTAAAGCAAACGGCTCCTACCAGCAAGGCAAGTCCTCATCTTACGAGCGGTAGGGCCGCAGATTCCCGTCAAGAAGACCCGACAATCCCCGTGTATCCAAAATCAACCTTGTCTTGATTTTGGATTTCGTGACTTTTGTATATAATCCCCTTTTAATACGATCAATGTCTCCTGCAAAGTAAGTCTATTACCTTCGATGCCGGCACTGTGGTAAATGTGAGCCGCTTTGAAGTGTTCTTCCAATTTGGCAACTGCGATACTATCAAGCGGCCCCTCATCGCGGAATTGTTTCACCTCCTCATTAAAAGCTTTGAGGGCTTCTGACGTTTCATCAGCGATGTCAATGTCTTCGTAACTGATCATATTTTTAAGATCATAAAGCCTTGTCTGCCCTGGGTCCAACCGCGAGTGGAGCGTTTTCTTGTGAATTAGCTATGAAATACGCCACGGCCTTCTCATCGCAGTGGAAAAATTTCTCGCAGCGGAGGCAGTCCCGCCAAACCTTCATGGGAAGAGATTGCATAGAAACCGGCTCGAAGCCCAGCTTTTCGAAGTATTCGGGCACCATCGTCAAGGCAAAGACCTGCCTGAGTTGCTGTTCGGCGGCTTCTTCCAGCAACCGCTCGGTGAGCTTTCGGCCCAGGCCCTTCCCTTGGATGGTGGGCAGAACTGCCAAGGAGCGAATCTCAGACAACTCGAGCGTATAGAAGTGCAACGCACCGCAGCCGACAATCTCTCCATTCTCTTCGGCCACGGTGAACTCCCGGATGCGGTCGCAGACATCCGCCGCCGTACGCGGCAGCAGGACACGTTCCGCGGCGAAGCGGTTGATGAGGTCCACCAACCGGGGCACATCCGTCAATTTGGCTTTCCGAATCATGCTCACCGGCACCTCACGATGCGATATTCGGGTCCGAAAATCACCAATCCATTTTTTCTAGGCCGGCGCCTCCGGCTCTTGCAACAGGAGCAGCAGCAACGCTTTCTGGACATGCAGCCGGTTTTCAGCCTGGTCATAAACAATCGACCGGTCCGAATCGATCACTTCCGGAACCACTTCCTGGCCGCGATGGGCGGGCAGGCAGTGCATGAATACGGCTTCCGGGTCGGCCTCGGCCATTAACTCTTCGGTAATGCGATACGGGCTAAAGACCTGGGTTCGCAGATGCGCGGCATACTCCTGGCCCATGCTGGCCCACACATCGGTATAGACGGCCTGTGCCCCTCGGACAGCTTCCCAGGGGTCGTGGCTAAGCGAAAGCTCGGCCCCCCAACTACCGGCGATTTGGCGGGCTTCCCCGACGATCTCCTCTTGCGGCTCGAAGCCCGGCGGCGTAGCCACCCGCATGGACACCCCCAGCTTCGCGGCTGCCAACATCAGCGAATGGCACACATTGTTGCCGTCGCCCACGTAGGCCATCTCCAGGTTTTCCAACCGGCCCAACTTCTCCTTTAACGTGAACAAGTCGCTCAAAGCCTGGCAAGGATGGTACATCTCACTCAAGGCGTTAATCACGGGAACGGAGGCATGGGCGGCCAGCTCCGTCACCGCCTCATGTTGGAAGGTCCGCGCCACGATGCAGTCCACCCAGCGTTCCAGGTTCCGGGCCACGTCGCGGATGGGTTCGCGCTCACCCAGGCGGGGCTTGGTGTGGTCCAGGTAGATCACGTGCCCGCCCAGGCTGGTCATACCCACTTCAAAGGTCACCCGAGTTCGCAGGGAGGGCTTTTCAAAAATCATCGCCATCTGTTTTCCCGCCAGGACCCGTGTATAGCCGCCCGGAGACGCCTTGACCCGCTCGGTCAGAGCGTACAACCCATGAAAGTCTTCCCGCGTGAGGGGGCCGATGGAGACCAGGTCCGACACACTCAGCCGCTTTGCCGCCACTACCGGGACCCTCATGCCCGAACCCTCGCGGGATTTGCTGTTTGGCTGACCGCAGCCAAAGTCTTTCCTAATGCCTCGACAAGGCGGTCCACCTGCTCCCGCTCGAGAATCAAAGGAGGAAGGAAACGGAGAACTTTCTCCTGGGTGCAATTGATCAGAAAGCCCGCTTCCAGCATCTTCTTTACAATTTCCTTTCCGGGAACCTCCAATTCCACGCCGATCATCAATCCTTCGCCTCGAACCTCCCGGACGATGGAAATCTCCTGGGCCAAATCCCGCAACCGGCCGCGAAAATAGCTGCCTACCGCGCGAACATGATCCAAAAAACCGGGCCGTTCGAGAATCTCCAGGAATTTGAGCGCAAGGCGACATTGCAAGGGGCCCCCGCCGAAAGTCGAGCCATGCGACCCCGGCTGGAATACCTGGGCGACCTCGTCGCTGGCCAAGATCGCACCCAAAGGCAGGCCCACCGCCAGCGGCTTAGCCGCCACCACAATATCGGGACGCAGATTACGCCGCTGGTAGGCGAAGGGAAGACCCGTTCGCCCCAAGCCACACTGAATCTCATCACAGATCAGCAAGGCCCCCGACCGGCGGCACAGCTCCTCTACCTTGCGGAGAAAATCCTCGCTCAGGGGAGCCACGCCTCCCTCCCCTTGGATTACCTCAATCAGCACGGCGCAGACACGCTCGGAAAAACTCTCCTCCAAGGCTTCCACCCGGATCGGCGAGACAAAGCGAACATCGGGAACCAGTGGCTCGAAGGGCACACGATATTTCTCCGGCCAAGTCGCCGCCAAGGCCCCCGCCGTCCGTCCATGAAAGGAATTATCGAGGGCCAACACCTCGGTCTTTTCGAAAGGACCTTCTCGGTGACGGCTCCTCGCATAACCCCGGGCGAGCTTTAGGGCTCCCTCCACGGCTTCCGTGCCGCTGTTACAAAAAAAGGCGCGGTCGAGGCCCGCAAGTCGGCACAGCCGTTCCGCCAGCTCCCCTTGGTAAGGGTGATAAAACAGGTTGGAGACGTGAAGCAGCGTCTGCGAGGAATCCCTGAGCGCGGCCATAATCTCCGGGTGGGCGTGCCCCAGGGAGTTCACCGCCAGCCCGCCTAGCAAATCCAGATATTCCTTCCCCGTATCGTCCCGTACCCAGCAGCCCTGGCCACTCACCAACAGGACCGGCAGCCGGTCATAGGTCGGAATCAAAAAGGCTTTCTCGCGGGCGGAAACCTGTTCGAAATTCATCGGCTGCGAATAATCCTTGTGCCCAAATTTTTCTTCTCGACCACGGTACGCCATAACGCGTCGGGCTTCGCCGCCCCGAGAATGGTAATTTCCGATACGTTCTTCCTCAACGTGCGGGCACAGGAGCGGAGCTTGGGAACCATTCCGGCGGTGACCACCTTGTTGCGTATCAAACGTTCAATGTCGCTCAAGGCGATGACGGGCAGCAGGCGATGCTCGTGGTCCCGGACGCCCTCCGTGTCCGAAATCAAGATCAACGCGTCCGCCTGCAATGCCGAAGCGAACGCCGCAGACAGATCGTCTGCATTCACGTTGTAATACTCGCCGCGCGGGCCCAAGCCGATGCTCGCCACCACGGGAACCATGCCGTCCCGCATCAGCTTGCGGAGGAATTCCACGTTCACCCGGGCGGGCCGGCCGACCCATCCCAGGTCAACGCGGCGGCCGTTGGCTCCGAGTCGTAGCTTGCGCGTCCGCGTCAGTCCTGCATCGCCCCCGCAAAGGCCCACCGCGGTGCCGCCCTGCGAGAGAAACTCCGCCACCAAGCGCTTGTTGACCAACCCGGCCAGCACCATCAGGGCCACATCGCGCGTCTCGCGGTCAGTGTACCGCAACCCGGCAATGAATCGCGTCTTGACGCCGAGCCGCGCCAGCGTAGCAGTTAATGTGGCTCCCCCTCCGTGGACCACCACCATCGCATGGCCCGCCCGTTCGAGGCGCACCATCTGGCGAGCCAAGCGGCGCCGCAGCGCGTCCTGCTCGAGCACTTTGCCGCCGATCTTGATGACCAGCTTCACAGCAACCCCGTCTGCTGCGGCAAGCCGAACATCAGATTCATATTCTGCATCGCTTGGCCCGCCGCCCCCTTGCCCAAATTGTCGAGACACGAAACCACGGTCAGCCTTCCGGTCGATTCCTCCAGCGCAAATCCGATGTCGCAGTAGTTGGTTCCCTGGACGGCTTTGATCTCCGGCAACGCGGAATCCGTGTAGATACGAACCAGGGGAGCTCCCCCGTAAAACTCTTGGAACAGCGCTGAAATCTCTCCCCGGCTTTTCTTATCTTGCAAACGAAGATAGAGGCTCGACAGGATGCCGCGCGTCAAAGGCAACAGATGAGGCGTGAAACGGAACTGCTCCTGCTCAAGAGCGAGCGCCTGGAGAATTTCCGGAACGTGCCGGTGGTGAAACAGCCCATAGGCGCGGCAATTCTCGTTGACTTCCACGAAATGAGTCTCCGGGTTCGGCTCCCTTCCTGCACCGCTGACGCCCGACTTGGCATCGCAGATCATCTCCGCCTGCTCGCTGATCCAACCGGCTTGCAACAGAGGGGCCAGCGCCAGGATGGCGCTGGTGGCATAGCAACCCGGATTCGAGACAAAATTCGCCGCTGCGACCCGTTCGGGATTAAGCTCCGTTACCCCATAGACGGCATCCTTCAGGTATTCGGGAGCTCCATGCTCGAAGCCGTACCAGCGGGGATAAATTTCCGGGTCCTGAAGACGGAAACCGCCGCTCAGGTCAATCACTCGTAACCCTCGGCGCAGTAATTTCGGCACCAACCGGATGGATACCTCAGGCGGGGTACCCAAGAACACTAAATCCATCTCCTCGGCAACCTGTTCCCCTTCTTCCAGAGGGATACAGGAAAGGGAAAGTTCACCGCGAAACGAGGGGTGAATCTGTTCGACAGGCACCGGCTCTTTGTGCCGCCGACCGGAGGACATCAAGCGCACCAAGCGTGCCGCCGGATGACGAACCAGGAGTGAGATTAATTCACGCCCCGCATAACCGGTCGCCCCCACCAACCCTACGCGCACGGCGCGGTTCACAGGGCCCTCCTCGGACACCCGCTCCTGTTTGGAAATCTCCTTCACACTACTTTGCAAGGCACTCTCGGTTGCGCCGAGGTTCGGCATGGCATGAATCCTGCTTGTATAGTTATGCGTTTGATGTATAACTATACTCTAACTTTATAGCAAGCCCCTACCCAGGGTGTCAACCTAAAACTGCCGGCCTAACCCACAATTCTCAACCGCGGGATGGAAAGGGAGAAACCGGAAACCAAAAGAATGTGGCCGACAACGTTAACGTCAACCTTGAGAACAGGTTCCACTGTAGCGGCAGTCGCAGACCGACGCTACAGCACCCGGTTCACTCTATCCTCGAAGGGCGGCCTGGGGATTGGATTCGGAAAAGATGATTCAGAGGCACACTGCCTGCTTCCTGGATGAACTTCGGCGAAACTGTCCATACACTTTTATCCGAAGAATTACGGCCGCGGGAGAATCCCCGCCCTGTGGGCTTCCCGAAAAAACTTTCCGGTTCTACCCACCTACTGGACCCTGGTTTTTTGGAATCGCTCCCGGCATTCCGGGGAACAGAAATGGAAGGTCTCACCGCCTCTTTTCCACGGATGGGAGAGTTCCGGCGAGACAAAAGCTCCACAAACGGGATCGCGAAACGTCTTCCCTCTCGCCGTGAATTTTTCCTTATCGGCAGGTTCACCTTGCGCCCGGAAGTTTGCCTTCGCTTTTCCCAATAAATAGCGAACCAACCCCCAGACGAGACGCAAAAGGAAAAAGAAAATTATGATTTGCAGCAGATAACCGAGTAGCCTGCCCATAAGTGAACTCTCAATGACCCGCCGGACCACGCCCCTGCGAGCCAAGCCATAGACCCAATCTTCGTGCGGACACGGGAACCGGCACGAGCACGGTCATGGGCCAGTATAAAGCAATCGGGGTGACTTCCAAATAACAACTCCAGGTTCGGGTTTTGAATCGCACGCGCTCGCGGTCCTGCAAAATCCGGGACGACGACGGCATCTCAGGGGCAATCCATGAAGAGGAGAATCTCGCCTACCGGCCAACCCTTTGCCTGCCAGCCGAGCGGAAACCCAGGAGACCTGCCAAAGCCGGTCGGGCTCAACCTCTGCGTTTTTGCCGGACCAGATCTCCCATAAGGGCAGTCAGCAAATTGTTCTGCGGGAAGCCGGCTCCCAGATGCTGGCGGAAGCCTTCGGCGAAAGCCACGCCGGCCTGTTTGCCGAGCTGAACGGCGCGGCGGCGGAGAAAATCCAGATAATTGTCGATGCCCTGTTGCGATTCGAGCCACTCCCGCTGCGACTTGTGGCAAGCGAGCATAGCCGTCTGGCGTCCGATGACCTGGGTGGTATTGACCCACAGGGACGACTTTATGGCCCGCCCCAAGATGTCCCGGCCACCGAAAGGCGCGGCGTAGTAGAGATGGGGCACGAATCCGGTAGCGCGAGCGGCGCGGCGCGAGCCCGTCTTGAAAGTCGTTGCCATGGCCCCGAAGCAGGCCGTCTGGACCAGCCGGCTCGTGTTCTCGTGATCCACCATGTAGTCGGTCGGCGAATGGGTGAAGACCAGCCGGGGACTTACGCGCCGAACCAACTCCATCACCTTCATCAGGGTTCGCCCCTCGTAAAAAACGCGCAGGTCGCGCTCCTCCAGACAATCATAACGGGCGCCCAATAGGCGAGCCGACTCGCCGGCTTCTTTGCGCCGCAGCCGCGCGATGGCCGTTGCCGACAACCGCATGCTGCCGCAGTCTCCGGGCGTCATCGTCGCCACGTGAATCGAACCGCCGCGGTCGGCCAGGTGAAGCAGCGTCCCCGCGCAGAGGAACTCCATGTCGTCAGGATGCGCAAAGACGGCCAGAACCTTCGTTTCCTCTGCAGGAGGATGGGATGCGCCCACGATGATATCTCCAGGATGCCATCTCAGCGGTCTCGATCCCGCAGCGCGCCGACGCGCTCTCGCCACATATCGAGGTAAATTCCCACATCGACGCCGCACATGAGGTAGCGCACGCCCAGTTCCATCAGCTTGCGCGAGCCGGGAACGTCCTTGGCGAAGGCGCCCAGCGTCACTCCCGCCGCGTGGGCTTTTTCGGCGACGGTACGCATCAACGCGGCGACTTGCGGGTGATTCACCTGTCCCGGCACGCCGACCGATTGGGAAAGGTCATAGGGACCGAGGAAGATCACGTCGATGCCCTCGACGGCGAGCACCGCGTCGATGGCATCCACCCCCTCCTTGCCTTCGATGTGGATGATGACCATCGTCTCTTGGTTGGCCTGTTGGGTAAAGCCTTCGAGTCGAGCGCCGTAATCGGACGCACGGATGAAAGGCGACAGACCCCGCACGCCCAGGGGCGCGTACTTGGCTCCCCGCACGGCGCGCTCGGCGTCGGCTTGGGATTGAATCTGCGGCACCTGAACGCCGGCGGCTCCGATGTCGAGCGCCCGCTGCGCCAGCGTGGGCTCATTCGCGAGAATCCTTACAATCCCGGCGACGCCCACGTTGTCGGCGGCCCGCAGCAGCACCTCACAGGTCTCCATCGAGAGAGGTCCGTGCTCGGCGTCCAGCACGACAAAATCAAGACCTGCCTGGCCCATGATTTCGATCAGGCCTCCGGCGGGCGTGTTGACGAAGCAGCCTATGGCCGTCTCGCCGGCGGCCAAGCGCTGTTTGAGGGATGGTTCTGGTTGCATGGTTGTGTCCTGCCTGGGCATCTTCGTTCTGACCCACGAACCCGCTACCGGAGCGCAGAGAAACCCGTGGGACCCAGGACGATACTGGTGATGTTGCGCACGATCTCGCCGGAGCGGCGGATGGAAGCCTCCAGCGCCGGTGGCCATTCCGGGTCGTTACCAAACGCCTGCCATGCCTTCTCCCGACCAGCGAGACTCGCAAAGGGAGTCAAATAGGTCAGGTTCGGCATGTTGGGACCTATAACCGTATCGGCGTATAGGACAGGATGAACGCCGCTGCGATGAAAGATGGGAATTTCAGGCCCGGCAAACCGCTCGTGAAGGGCCCGGAGCTGCTTTTCGGTGGGTGATTCGTAGATGCGCAACTCATAGATGCGCTGGGTGCCCTCACCCGAGGTCGGCCTGAGCTGGGGAGAATAATCGGTCGCCTGAAGCAGCCAGCCGTCGGCGCGGTAGTAGGGAGGCTCGGAACCGGCCTCGAGTTTGTCGAGCGCCCCGGACCAGGCGGGGTCCTCGATCACACGCCTCCAGAGCGTCTCCCGCTCGGCCAGGCTCGCATACGTAAGCAGCACGTAGAAGGCCGGAATATGCGGACCCATCCTTTCGTTGAAGAATCCCACCGGACCGAAGCCGTGCTGGTCGAGTAAAGGCTGCAGACGTTTCTCCGCCCACTGGTTCATGCGTGAGACTTGCGACCCCATCTGCAACCGAAAAATCCGGAATTCAAAGTAAGGCTTTTTCTCATGGGACGCCGCGAGGCCAGCCCCGGCAAAGGTGCCCGAAGCGAGCATTCCCACACCTCCCTGCGCAAAAAATGACCGCCGACTCATCATGGTTCCCACCTCAATCCAAGGTTTTGAATGCTGTTCGAATACTTACTATAGATTCAGCGCCTTGGCAACGTGGGTGGAAACTTGCCAAGGGGCATCGCCCGCAAACGGAAAAGAGTCGGGCCATCCATTCCTGGAGCAGGTCTATCGGCTCGATCTTCGTTTGAGCATATAGAAACAGGACGCCTGCGGACCCGGACCGGTGCGCAGGAAATCTTGGATTCGATAACCACGCGCCAGATAATGGGTAAAAATCCTTCTCGTTTCCTTTCGCCAAGCAAGGGCCAGGTCCAGCGCCTGCCGCCGCATTCGGCCCGTGTCAGGAGGGATCTCGACGCGAAGGTGAGAACCGGGAAGGCGGAGAAGGATTTTGCGATTTACCGGAAATCCTCTGGGGTCCGTCTCGGTCAGATTGACCGCCGGGACGGAGTCGAGAACCAACTGCCGTCGGGTTTCGCGCTTCAATCGCTGCTCGACAGCGCGCGAGGCAATCGGCCAGTGAACCAGGAACCGGTCCGAGGGGACTCCCGCTTCGATGCGGCTCGGAAAGCGTCCGTAGTAGTCGGGAAAATATTCTTCGGGCAGGGCTGCCAGTCTGCCGACGTTCAGGGCTGCGTTGCGGGATTGCAGAGGGTCAAAGGTCCAATAAACCGACCGGATTCCCTGCTCGAGCGCCAACCGGCGGTGGGCCAACTTCATCCGGAAACCCAATCCCCGGTCTTGATAGCCGGGCCGGACCGCCATCTGAAAGGACCAGTGAATTTTGCGGCCGCGATGCCGGCCGAGGAACGCGCAGAGGAAGCCGACCACTTTTTCCTTCTCGAAGGCGGCTAAGGCCACCCCGCCGAATTGGCGCACCACGATCAGCATCTCCCGTTTCACACTGACCGTTCCCCAAACGGCCTCCTGAATCTGCTCGCATTGCAGAAATTCCTGGTGGTTGCGTAAGGGTCGAATCCGGGGGGAAGGCATTATTCAGCCCGCAACGCGAAGAGATGAAATGGCTTGGTGAGGGTTGTCACTCTATCGAGCCGGCGGCGGCGGCGGCGGATTACAAATCGCTTCCGCAGCCGCGGGAAAGACAGAACAGGGCGCGCCGAGCAGACGAAAGCGCCGTTTTATTCCCCGCACATGCCGCGCCGGGGGGCTCCACAACCACAGGGTCCGCTTTCGGCGGAAAGACCCTGCGACGCCCCACCCGCCACCGCAAAAGCAGACAGGAGCTTTTCCAGCTTCGTACTTTGGCAGGAAGTGCATTCTACCGGTTCAGAGGCGCCGCTCACAATCCTTTCAAACTGCGTGCCACACTCCCGGCATTGGTATTCGAAGATCGGCATAAATAGCACCCCATCAGCTCAAGGATACGAACTCTATTCTAATACCCTGGAGAGGATTCTGACAACCTCCCCGGCAGTCCGGATCACGACCGCAAAACAGGGCACCGCCCGAATCTCTTCTATCGGCATTGCGAAAGGCTTATAATAGCTTTTTGCCGAGGATCCGACTGGCAGGAGCTTCGGGGCGGTTTCGAGGTAGCGCATGAAAACAGGGAACTGGATGAGGGCCCTCGCGAACCGGTTTGACCGGGCGCGGCAGAAATACTCCGAGGAGCCTTTGATGATCGTTTTCGACATCGACGGCACCATCCTCGATATGCGGTATATGGCCCGCTGGGTTCTTCTCGCTTACGACCGGGCCCATGGCACTTCGTATTTTCATGGATTGAGCGTCGAGGATATCCGCGTTCACGAGAACCAATTGGACCGCTTCCTGGAAGAATGGCCTTTTGCCGCAGTCAAAAAGAGAGAGTGTCCTCCGGTGGTATCTGGATCAACGCTGGAATCGGGACTCCATTCTGGCCTCGCACCAGCCGTATCGCGGCGTGATGGACGTCATCCGCTGGTTTCAGATCCAGCCGGGGATGCATGTAGGTCTGAACACGGGCCGGCCGGAATCGATTCGCGAGGCCACCCTCCGATCCCTCAACGCTCTGGGGGAAGGGTATCGTGTCCGGTTCGAGTCGGAATTGCTCTACATGAATCCGCAGGAGTGGGACGAAGCCGTGCCGGCCGCCAAAGCCGCCGGAGTGCTCTATTTCCAGCAGAAGGGATACCGAGTCCTGGCGGCCGTGGACAACGAGCCGGAGAACATCAAAGCCATGGCCGAGGTGGATTCCCACGACGAAATCCTGTTCCTACACGCCAGCACCTTGTTCGAGACCAAACGCTTGCGCACTCCCCGCACGGTGCGCGGCAATTCGTATGACATCACGAGTCTGATGGCGGAAAAAGACTTGCCCCGTCGCATCCAATTTGCCTGGCATGGGGTGAATGATCGGGCCAATCTGCGCCAGTTTCTCGCTTCCCCGATTCACTGGGGCGAATGTGAAATTCGCGTGGATCCGATCGACCGCCTAGTGCTCCGCTACGACTCGTTTGAACAGACTCCCTGGTCGGAAGCCGAAGAGGTCTTCACGCTCGAGGAGTGCCTGCAGGAGTTTAAGCGGCTCGACAAAGCCGTCAAGCTCGATCTCAAAGAAGGAAGAAGCATCCCCCGCGTCCTCGCCCTGATCGAGCGGATCGGATTCGAGGACACCCAACTCTGGTTCAACGGGAACATCGAATTCCTGCAAAAGGACGATTTTCGGGAACTGGCTGCGCGGTACCCGCGGGCCATCCGGCAGTCTCCGGTGAATTTCCTGGCACCGCTGATTCTCAGCATGCCCTCAACCGCTCAGGAGATTCTCCGCACGATGACCGAATGGGGAATCAATCGGCTTTCGGTAAGTTGGCAGAAGGAGAAAAAGCGCCAAATCGTTGCCTGGTTGGAGGAGCAGGGTTACGAAGTGAACATCTATGACGTCCCGAACCTGGAGGCTTTTCTCCAGGCGGCCTTGATCATGCCCCGCTCGTTGACTTCCGATTTCAACTTTCCCAAGTGGTTCTACTTCGGCCATGGTTCCGGCCAAAGCCGGGATTATTTCCGTTACAAATTGGAGGGGACACGGCATTAAAACAAAACGCTGTTCCGGACGCGCAACGCCCCCTTGGCCACCCCCCTATTTTCCCTACCGCATAGAGGGACGCTGGAGAATCCGGCGGGTGGTTTTTACTTCCCCCATCCCCTCGTAGGCGCATTTTTACGGGCCGAAAGTCTATTCCGGCCGCGAAACTTCCTTGACAGCACGCCGTTTTACCCTTAGATTACGCGGCATAATTCCAATCGAAGGGGAGGAGCAATCCATGGCGGAAACGATGACCAAATCCGAGGTGATAGCGGCCTTGGCCGGGAAAACCAATCTCTCTAAAAAAGCGGTTGCCGGAGTTTTGGAAGAACTGACAACGCTGGCGACCAAGGAATGCAAAAGATCGGGCCAGTTCGTGATTCCGGGAATTGGCAAAGCTGCGAAATCCAAGCGCAAAGCCCGTTTGGGCCGCAATCCACAGACGGGAGAAACCATCAAAATTCGTGCGAAGACGGTGGTCAAGTTTCGCCTATCCAAATCATTTACAGATTCCGTAATCCCTCCCAAGAAGTAACGGTCGCAAGACCGCGCGGTGGGGGCAGACCTGTCCCCGTCCTCCACCCGCGCGGAGGAATGGACCTCGCAAGAGCGTAGGCCATCTGGGTGGGCTTATCCCGGAAATCCGGGACGCGGAGCGGGGATGGCGATCCGCATATTCCGTGCAAGCGGAGGGAATTCAATCAGCGACTGTAGCGGGTGGGGCGAGGGCCCTCCTCCAACATGGGGCGATCCCAGATCATACCCTCACGGGAATAGTGGGCGATTTCGAAATCCTGCGTGAGCTCGAGAGCGTCCACCGGGCAGGCATCCTCGCAGAGGCCACAGAACATGCAGCGCGATAAGTCGTAGGTGAACGTAGTGAGGACCTTCTTGCGATCGGCCGTACGGTCCCAGCCCACTACAATCAGATTTTCCGGGCAAGCCAGCGTACACAGGTTGCAGGCGATACAGAGAGTCGCATCCGTTTCCGGATTGTTATTCAGCCGCGGAGCCCCTCGGTAACGCTCCGCCACGGGCGGACGTTGCTTGGGATACTGCTCGGTATAATTGGCGCTGGGCCGCTGATAGGAAAAAGTCAGAGCCAACCCCTCAAAGAGGTCCACCAGGAAAATTTTGCGCAGGAAATTTCGGAAGGAGTTCACGTCATTAACCTCACGGGTCCATTATCTCTGCCTTTCTCGCCGACGTCAATACCGGTTTCGGCCCGCCGGCGGTTTCCCGATGAACCCCGAAGTTTATAATAAGGGCTTGCCAGCCAGAGCAGAATGGGTTAGAAAGCTAGAGTCCGTTCGCCATATTCCATACCTTCCGGCACCCATGAACTTCAGCCTGAGGGCTGTAAAACAGGTGATAGAGATGAAAAATTGGGCGCGATTTTCGCTTGTCCTGACGGTATTCATGGTCTTAGGGATCTCTCCGTCGTGTCAAAAAGATTACCATCAGGAGGGGGAAACCTACTACTTGGTGGCCATGAACCTGGAGAACCCTTATTGGAAAGAAGTGCAGTATGGATTCAAGCGGGCCGTACGCTCGCTCGGCTTCGGGCTGCAAGCCGAGATCGTCGGACCGGCCGACTACAACGTGGAAGCGCAACTGGCAGCCTTCCAGGAGGCCGTCGCCAAAAAACCCGCCGGCATCCTGGTCTCACCGGCCAAACCGGGTCCCTTCATCGAACCCATCAACCAGGCCATCGAACAGGGCATCCCGGTCATCTGCATCGACTCCGACTCGCCGGAAAGCAAGCGCATTACGTTCATTGGGACCGACAACTACAAGGCCGGATTCGAGGGCGGCGAGCTGGCGGCGAAATTGCTCAAGCAAAGAGGCAACGTGATCATCCTGACCATTCCCGGACAGCACAATTTGGATGAGCGCGTCCGGGGCTATCGGGACGCGTTGAGGAAATACTCCCGGATCAAGATCCTCAATGTCCTGGACGATGAATCCAGCGTGCAGAAAGCCAACGACTTGATCTCCAAGATGATGGATGAGGAAGGTCCCCCCATCCACGCGTTACTCTGTCTGGACGCGTCCGGAGGGGAAGGGGCCGCGGAAGCTCTTTATCGGATGGAAATTCATGGCGAACTGGTCATCGTCGCCATGGACAAAAACCCCCTCACCCTGGACTGGATCGATCGCGGAGGCATTGCCGCCACCATATCGCAGAAACCCTACACAATGGCTTTCTACGGGGTGAAGCTGCTCGACGATCTGCATCATAACGCCGTCCGGCAGTTCACGGACTGGCGCACGGCGCCCGTCTATCCGGTCCCGGCGATCATCAATACGGGCACGGCCATTGTTGACAAAAATAACCTGGCGGCCTTTCTGGCTGCTCTGCCGCCGCCGCCAGGGCTGCTGGAAGAGTAGTCAACCGGACCCGGTAAGATTCCCCCTCCCCCTCTTACGAGGGTTTCACCACCGATCGTGGCCCGATTCAGCCGGCCCCGGCCAAGTTGTCCGGGGCCGGCCATCCGTCCGGTCCTGATAAAAAATCCTCGCCATCACGTTTCGCCCCCATCCTCTCGGGGAGTTCCTCGACTCCAAAGCGCCCCCACGGAACACCCGCCCGTGAGCGTCCCTTCCCCGGGATCGTTTTTTCTGCGCAGTAAGCTCCCGGGCCGCAGGAGACAAGCCGATAGTAGTAGCGAAAGTCATATCTGTTTTCACTACATGAACGGGGCCGTCATTATTTTATTTAATAGATAATATTTACTTGCCATATTATTCTCTATAAGATATATTTCCCTATGTTCAAGGTGGCGATAACGAAGGAAGCACGACGACGGCTTCGTGCCATGCCCGATAATCTGGAGAGAATCATCAGCAGCAAAATCGACAGCCTGGCGGCAGACCCGCTCGCCCCGAACCATAACGTGACTGCCTTGAAGGGGGGCGATGGCTTCAGGCTCCGGGTGGGCAATTGGCGAGTGTTATACACGCTTGATACCGAAGCCAGAACGATGACGATAGCCGCCATTCTGCCACGTGGAGAA
Organism: Terriglobia bacterium; assembly: GCA_965222885.1. GTDB lineage: Bacteria > Acidobacteriota > Terriglobia > UBA7540 > JAPUME01. The sequence goes on along the minus strand of OZ244973.1, from coordinate 1,455,421 downwards.
GCATACCGATGACTACTACCAGACCCCAAACCATCACTCTGGCCGGCGAAGAATACGCCGTTATCCCGCGCGCCGAGTACGAGGCATTGCGAAGCGCCGTTGACGAAGATGCCATGGATGCCACCATCATCCGACGCACTCTCGAAGATCCCGACCAGGAACTCGTGCCCTTTGAACTGGTCAAGCGCGTTGCCGACGGCGAACATCCGGTCCGTGTGTGGCGTAACTATCGCGGCATGAAGGCCGGCGAACTTGCCGACATTGCCGGCGTCGCGGCTTCCTATCTTTCGGACATCGAAAACCGGAAGAAGCCTGGCTCGGTCAAGGCAATGAAGCGCATTGCGACCGCGCTCAACGTGGCCGTGGACGACCTCATTTAGCGCATGTGCGGTGTACAGGGAGGTCATACTCGCTCCGCTTTCTCCCCCGTGTACGCCTCCCAGCGGGCAACGGCGATATCCACGTAACGCGGCGCGATCGGCATCCATCATAGTGGCCAAGGCTTCCAACTCCTTAGCCAGCCGGTAGGCCCACGCCTGCTCCAGCGTGAGGTCGGCGACGTGGACGGGCACGAATTTCAGGCCGAGCTTGAGCACAGCCTGAAGGCGGGTATGACCCACAATGACCACGTCGTCGGCATCTATAACGATGGGCTGACAGAAACCGTACGGCTCGATAGACGCAGCTACCGCATCCCCGGCAGCCTTCGGGATGCGGCGTGGCCCTCCCCCCGTGAGCGTCCCTTCCCCGGGATCGTTTTTTCTGTGCAGCAACTCCTGGGCCGCGTGATGAAGAAGATTTTTTTATGGCGTGTAAAAAATTTATTTCCTTGACCGATATTTCGTCTCCCCCTATAGTGAGTGCGGTGGTAATTGCAACCTGGAATGAGCGGCCTTGGCAGCGCGTTTCAGGTGGTGGGAGGAGAAAGGTCATGGTACCCATTGAAAATCCAAAATTGGATTCGAACCGCTTTGTGCGCCTGCTTGATGTTTTCTCCTCTGTCTCCCTATGTTCGCGGGGAAAGCCCGGAAACACCTCCGCCTCCTTCCCCCGCCGAGCTCCTCGAACGGCTGGAGTCGCTTAAGAAAGAAGTAGCCCGGCTGGAACAAACCCTGAAAACCCTTCCCGCAAGAAGTCCTTCGTCGCCGACGGAGGCGTCCCCGGATCCCTTGCCGGCTTCGGCCGCCGCTGCCGCCGATCCCACCTTGGCGGATCCCGAGCCGCCGAGTGGTTCCGACAAAAAGCTCCCGCCGGTGCTCAACTTTTTGAGTTCGGTCGATTTTTCCGGGATGGTGGACGGCTACTACCAATACAACGTGAACCAACCTCAGGACCGCACCGTCGGCTTGCGCGCCTTCGACGGACCCGCCAACCAGATGACCCTGGGCCTGGCTGAATTGGCGCTCAGCAAGGCTCCGACCCGGGACAGCCCTTTGGGCTTCGCCCTCTCATTCGATTTCGGTGAGACGATCAACGTGGTGAACGCGGCTGAACCGGTCGGCGGGCTGGGATTTGCCCAATACCTGAAGGAAGCCTATTTTTCCTATCAGATGCACGAAAAGTTTCAGGTTGATTTCGGGAAGTGGGTCACCCCCATCGGAGCCGAGGTCATCGAGTCGAAGAATAACTGGAACTATTCGCGGGGTCTGCTCTACACTTGGGCGATTCCCCTCTATCATTACGGTCTCCGCGCCCAGTACACGATCAACGACACTGCCTGGGTCACGGCCCACCTGGCCAACGGGTGGAATAACGTCGTCGAAAACAACTCGGGAAAGTCCTTTGCCATTCAAGTGGGCTTCAGTCCCGTGCCAGAACTGAGCGTCGTGCAAAATTACATGGTGGGTCCTGAGTTGACCGGCTCCAATGACAGCATTCGGCATGTGTGGGACACCATTGTCACCTACAACCATGACGACAACCTCTCCTTCCTGGTCAACTACGATTACGGCCGGGAGACGGGAGCCTTCCCCACCGACCCCGATCAAGCCTGGCAGGGAATCGCCGGCTACGTCCGCTATGCCTTCAACGATAAAGTCGCCGTAGCTTCCCGTCTGGAATGGTTCCAGGACGATGACGGCTGGTCCACGGGGACGCAACAACAAGTGAAGGAATTCACCCAGACCTTCGAATATAAGCTGGCCGGAGATTTGCTGAGCCGCTTTGAAGTTCGTCGCGATTGGTCCACCGCGCCCGTCTTCCTGAAGGGCGCGAACCGCTTCGTACAGAACCAGACCACCTTCCTGCTGGGATTCGTGTACTCGTTCGACGCCGGCGAGTAAGGGGCTGAGGGCTCGGGGGGGGGGGGCGTCGTCCCGATCGAAAGACAACCGGGCGGACCCTCCTGGGCTCAATCCATTGCAAGGGGAATTCTATACGATCTTGGATGCTAGTCTTTCGACTTCGCCTTGATTTTGGCTGCTGATTTCAGGAAATTCCAATCCCGCTTAGGTGGCCCCTGCATACACGCCCGCACAGTTCTCTAGGGTATCGGGCAATGACTTCGATCCCACGGGCTGGACTTGAAATGATTCCAACTCTAACTTAGAGGGTGGTACCACTCGTGGGGGCAGGTCAGATCTGCTATGCGAATGGCCAGAGCTTGTCCCGCTGGATGGTCCGTCAAGGCTGGTCGCTGGCCTACCGAAAATACTCTATGCTGTACGTTTCCGAAGAGGCGCAAGCCAAGGCGGACGGCATCGGGATATGGGCCGGGAAGCCTATCCCGCCATCGTGCGGCAGTTGGAAAAAGACTTGCCGGAGCTGCTCAGCTTCTTCCCCTTCCCCCGGCACCGGTGGCGGAAGCTGCGCACGACCAACGTCATCGAGCGCTGTTTCGTGGAGGTCCGGCGTCGCACCCGACCGCTGGTTTGCTTTGCCAATGTTCACAGCGTGGATCGAATCGTGTTCTCGATCTTTAACCGGATGAACCCACCAGGGAAAACCCGCACCCTCCACCTTTTACACACGCAGCTTAACATCACCGAAATGCACTAGGGCTTGCGGAGGATTTTCTGAGCTAGTAGAATAAGGCGTAAAGAGAAGAGGTCATGAGCAGCGAAGAGGTTCAGCAACTGGAAATTCGGTTGCTGAAAGCGATGAACGAAATGGAGATTCGGCTCCTAAAGGCGATTACCGCCATAAAGGACGATTTGAAAGAAGATCACGTGGAATTAAGCCTTAAAGTTGCCCACGTTCAAGGCGGGTTGGTTTACGTTAATATATTCTTGGCAGCAATCGGCATGTCGGCCTTGGGCGCCGTGATCAAATACATCTTCTTTTAAGGAGAAACAGGGACCCATGAACCAGGAAACAGCCCGGCAAGGCCAAACCAAAGCGCCACAAATGGCGGAAGTTCCCTTTGATGATGCCGTTTCAATCCTTTTGGGAAGTAAGCCGGAACCGGAAGAACCGCATGAGTCTGATCCTTCAGCAGATAGTTCCCTGTCAACCTAAATACATAATTCCCCATTCCAAAGGGAGTCAATAGTAGGCGAGGTATTTGTCCAATTCCCAGGGATGGACCTGCTGTAGATATTCGGTCCAAAGGGCTTTGTGGGCTTCCAGTAGATGGTGGTTGATCTCTTTCCCCAAGGTCTCCTGAATGACTTTGTCCTTCTGGAATGCACGGAGCGCTTCGTGCAGGTCAACCGGCAGCGGGTCCACGCTCAAACGGCCTCGCTCCCGTGCGCTCATGCCGTAGATGTCCTTATTGACCGGCGGACCCGGATCGATCTTCTCTTTGACTCCCTCCAACCCGGCCTTCAGAATCACGGCCAGCGCCAAATAGGGATTACAAGCCGGGTCCGGACTGCGCACCTCGCAGTGAGGGGACGAGCCGTGCCCGGGCGGCACCCGAACGAGCGGATTCACGTTCTGCTCCGACCAAACCGAATGCGTCGGGGCTTCGAAGCCTGTCACCAGACGCTTATAGGAGTTGATCAACGGATTGGTGATCAGAGTAAAACCGCGTGCATGACGCAGGAGCCCACCCACAAAATAGCGCCCTACCTGGCTTAGCCCCGTATCCGGGTCCGCCGGAAGAAAGGCATTCGCATTTCCCCGGGTCAAATACAGATGAAGATGCATACCGGAGCCCTCTTTGCCATAGACCGGCTTGGGCATGAAGGTAGCATGGAGTCCACGGGCCGAAGCCACCCGGCGGGCGATCACGCGGAAGGTGCTGATGTTGTCAGCCGTGCGAAGCGCTTCGGCAAAGGGCAGGTCCACCTCATGCTGCCCGGGAGAGACCTCATGATGCACCGCCCCCGCCTCAACTCCCAAGGAACTGAGCGACTTCATCAGATCGCGGCGAGTCTGCTCACCCTGGTCCAGCGGCGCCAAGTCAAAATAGCTGCCCGTATCACGCGTCTCGGTGGTGGGTTCGTTTTCGGGGTTGCGCTGGAACAAAAAGAATTCGATTTCGGGAGCTACCATGGCCCCATAGCTCAGATCCGCGGCTTGGGCCAAAACATTCTTCAAGCAACTGCGGGGACAGGCCGGGAACGGAGTGTCGTCCAGACGGTGAATATCGCAGACCACCCGCGCCATCTTAGGTTCTTCGGGAGACTCCTCGAAGATCCGCAAGGTGTCCAGGTCCGGGCTGAGCAGGACGTCGGATTCGGCAACGCGGGCAAACCCCTGCAGCGAGGAGCCGTCAAAGACTATGTCCCCGCCCAAAGCCGACTCAAATTGGCTTAGCGGTACCTCGACGTGTTTAATCGACCCTAGCAAATCGGTAAATTGGAGCCGCAGGAACTCTACCGCCTCCTTCTGGAGGAGCTCGAGGGCGCTTGCATGGCCTTGTTGATGGCTCATAGGAGCATGAACTCCAGGCTGACCTTTTATAGTAAGGTGCTCATATTATATTGCATAGTAATCAAGATTTATTCGTCAAATTGTAAATTCAGGCCAAATTTTTGTCATATGAAATATTTTTATTGCATATATACAAAATTTTAATAGCAATCTGCACATTTTCCTCTTGACACTCCTCACCTGTTCGCCACAGAATGGGTCCCCTAAAAGAAAATTGGATCGACTCGGATGAATTGAGGAATTTGTCCGAAAAGCGAAATAACTCGACGTCAGAGTTTGCGACCCCATTCCGAATCGAGACCGTTGCCGAAGGCCAAGCCGGGTGGGTTCGTACCGAAGGTATGGCAGAGTCCGAACTGAATCAGGTCACCGCTTCGTCAGAAAGCAGGATCATGCACAAAAAAGCCGATTCCCGTAGCGATCACAACCAGGCAGCCATCACGAAACGGTTCATCCCATTCCTGCCTTTGGTGGCTCAGACCCTGGCCGACCCGCTCTTTAGAATCGGGAAAAAGAAGTCTTGCTCCTGCTTCACCCTACAATTCAATATTCCTGGAGGAAAAAACCTTTATGCCGAATACGCGCGAAGGTGAACTACGGGCAACCGAGCTGTCCGCACCGAAAGAAGTCTTGGACTTTTGCCGAGCCAACCAAGTGGAAATTATAGATTTCAGGTTTACCGACCTGCTGGGCACTTGGCAACACTTTTCCGCTCCCGCCGATCAGATCAGTGAAGGCGATTTCACTGAGGGGCTGGGATTTGACGGTTCCAGCATTCGGGGCTTTCAACAAATTCAAGAGAGCGACATGATTCTTTTGCCGGACGTCGGCACGGCTTTCGTGGACCCTTTCTACCGCAACACGACGCTCGCGATTGTCTGTAACGTGCATGACCCGGTCACCTTGGAAAGGTACTCGCGGGACCCGCGTCATGTGGCCCTGAAGGCGGAAGCCTATCTGAAATCCACCGGCGTCGCCGATGTCAGCTACTGGGGTCCGGAGCTTGAGTTCTACGTTTTCGATGATGTCCGGTTCGATCAAAACGAGCACTCGGGCTACTATTTCGTCGATTCCAAGGAAGGTGCCTGGAATACCGGAACCGATGAGAAACCCAACTTGGGCCACAAGCCCCGCTTCAAAGGCGGGTACTTCCCCACGCCTCCTACCGACACCCTGCAGGATTTCCGCTCGGAAGCGATTCTCAAGATGAAGCAGGCAGGCGTCGAAGTCGAGATTCATCACCACGAGGTGGGCACCGCGGGCCAAGGTGAAATCGACCTGCGCTTCACTTCCCTGACGAAGATGGGCGATGGAGTGATGATCTACAAGCACATCGTGAAAAACTTGGCGCGAGAACAGATGAAGGCCGCTACGTTCATGCCCAAACCGGTCTTTATGGACAACGGTTCCGGCATGCACACCCACCAGAGCCTTTGGAAAGATCAGCAAAACCTGTTCTACGACGAGGCCGGTTACGCGCAGATCAGCAAAGATGCCAGGTATTACATCGGCGGCCTGCTCCGTCATGCCCCGGCTCTGTTGGCTTTCTGCGCTCCTACTACGAATTCCTATTGCCGGCTGGTCCCGGGTTACGAGGCTCCGATCAACTTGGCCTATTCACAGCGGAACCGCAGCGCCTGCATTCGGATTCCGCTCTATTCCACCAGCCCGAAAGCCAAACGGCTCGAATTCCGTTCCCCCGATCCCTCGGCGAATATCTATCTCGCCATGTCGGCCATGTTGATGGCCGGACTGGACGGCATTCAGAATCGAATGGACCCCGGGGAGCCTCTGGACCGAAACATCTATGATCTGCCGCCGGAAGAGGCCGCCCAGGTGAAAACCCTGCCGGGCTCGCTGGAAGAGTCCCTGAACGCTCTCGAAAGGGACAGCGAGTTTCTGCTGAAGGGCGACGTCTTCACCTCGGATCTGATCGAGACCTGGATCGACTACAAGCGAACCAATGAGCTCGACGCGCTCCGGCTTCGACCCCACCCTTACGAGTTTTCGCTTTACTTCGACGTGTAGAGGCCTCTTGCGGGACCGCGCGCGCGGCGTAAGGCACCGAATGCCTGCCGGTGCGCGGCGAAACAGGAACCATCTGCAGAGAAAGCCGGTGGGTGAATTTAAGAAAGCCACCGAACCATTCAATCAGAGGATATCGAGGAGCAGGCCCATTGCTGGCCAGCCGAATCTCCCGGAAGCCTCCTCTCGAAGGGTTGTTATGAATTTTTGCGGGCCTTTGCCTGGGGTTAAAATCTTATCCTCCCACCAGATTACCACCCCAGTCGGGCCCGCGCCAGATTCTTCTATAACGCTACGACCTGGGTTCGGGCCGGTTCCACGGCCCGGGTTCTGAATCCTACTTCGGCCACAACCCTCAGGTGTGGCTATATCCAGGGGCAGAGACCATGAAAAAAATTGAGGCGATTATTCAACCCTACAAGCTCGACGACGTAAAAAACGCCCTCGCTGAAATTGGAATCACCGGGATGACGGTCGGCGAGGTTCGCGGCCATGGCCGGCAGAAGGGCCATACGGAGGTTTACCGCGGCCGCGAGTACACCGTGGACCTGCTCCCCAAGATCAAGGTGGAGATCGTCCTGCCGGACCAGATCGCCGACGAGGCCATCGATACTCTGATGAAAGCGGCACAGACAGGCAAGATTGGAGACGGGAAGGTCTTCGTCTCCTCCATTGATGAAGTCTTGCGCATTCGCAGCGGCGAAAAAGGAGAACAGGCTCTCTAAGGACGATTGCGATCTTCCGGCTGTCGCCCGGTAAATCGGCAGAAGCCCGGGGCGGCCCTTGGGCTGCGATTTTCAACCGCGAACCGGGTCCAAAGAATTCAAAGAGGAGACTCCCAAAAATGACTTCGAATCAAGTGATGCGTTCAGCAGTCTGGTTACTTCTATTCGCCGTTCTCAGTCCGGTGGGGCTGGCCCGTATGGGGTGGGCGCAGGAAGCGGAAAACCCCGTCGCCGCCGCCGAGTCTTCCTCCACCGTTCCGGCCGCCGTCAGCGCGGCGATCGAAGCGAGCGTGAGCAACGTTCAGAAAAATGTGGACATCATCTGGACCATTCTGGCCGCGGCCCTGGTGTTCTGGATGACCGCCGGCTTCGCCATGCTCGAAGGCGGGTTCACGCGCGCCAAGAACACTGGGAACATCATGGCTAAAAATCTGATGACGATCTCGGTAGCCGCACTGGCCTATTGGGGCGTGGGATTTGCCTTGATGTTCGGTCTCAGCACGAAATTGTGGACGGGGGGATCGGATTTCTTCCTGTCGGGATTCGATAACACCACCCCGGACGGCCAATGGGGGTTCACTTTTTGGATGTTTCAGGTGGTATTCGCCGGCACGGCAGCCACCATTGTTTCCGGCGCCGTGGCCGAGAGGGTGAAATTCAGCGGCTATCTGATCTACACCTTCGTCATCGCCATTTTCATCTATCCTGTTTTCGGCCACTGGGCCTGGGGGAATCTCCTTTATGCGGACAACGCGGGAGCTTGGCTGGCCGACAAGGGATTCATCGACTTCGCAGGTTCCACGGTGGTGCACTCGGTCGGGGGCTGGGCGGCTCTGGCCGGAGCCATCATGCTGGGCCCGCGCCTGGGCAAATACGACCGGAACGGCAACCCGCGCGCCATTCCGGGCCACAGCTTGAGCATGGCCACGCTCGGCGCCTTGATTCTCTTCCTCGGGTGGTTCGGATTCAATGCCGGGTCCACCACCGCCGGCACCGGAGACGTCTCCCGCATCGCCGTCAACACCTTTCTTTCCGGCTGCGCGGGGGCCGTGGCGGCGATATTTACCGCCTGGGCTCGGGTCAAAAAACCCGACATCAGCATGGCGGTGAACGGCTCCTTGGCAGGCTTGGTCGCGATTACCGCCCCCTGCGCCACGGTGACCACCGGGGGCGCCATCCTCATCGGGCTGATTGCCGGCATCCTGGTAGTTTTTGCGGTATTATTCTTTGACGACGTGGGCGTGGACGACCCGGTCGGCGCGATTTCAGTGCACTTGGTAAACGGAATCTGGGGGACGCTGGCCGCCGCCCTCCTCCATGAAAACCTTTTCCTCGGAAAGGAGTATGCTCTGGGATCCCAGTTATGGGCGCAAATCCTGGGAGTCGTTACCTGCGGCATCTGGGCGTTCCCCTTGGCCCTGTTGCTTTTCTATGGAATCAAGGTCACAGTAGGACTCCGGGTAACGGAGCTGGAAGAGATCGAGGGGCTGGACCTGAGTGAACACGGGGCGCGCGCCTACCCCGACTTCACTCCGACTCCGGCCTCCGGGGGAGGCACTCCCAGTCGCGCGATCTAAGGGTTCCTCTCCACCGGAGAGAAGGACCGGCCCCCTCCGCGTTTCATTCCCCAAAGCGCGGAGGACGTCCGGTGGGGGACCCACCCCGGGTGGCGGAACAACGGAGGGACCCGACGAGAGGCGGGCTGATTCAGGCCCGGGTCCGCGCATTGACTTGGCCATGACCCGTAACGCCGGCTCTGCAAAGGGGGGAGGATCATGAAAAAGATCGAAGCTATCATTCAACCCTACAAACTGGATGACGTAAAAAACGCCCTCGCGCAGATGGGAATTACCGGAATGACGGTCAGTGAAGTTCGCGGCCATGGCCGGCAGAAGGGCCATACGGAAGTTTACCGCGGCCGCGAATACACCGTGGACCTGCTCCCCAAAATCAAGGTGGAAATCGTCTTGCCGGATCAGATCGTCGATGAGGCGGTGGACACCCTGCTCAAGGCGGCGCGGACGGGCAAGATCGGGGACGGAAAGGTCTTCGTCTCCTCCATGGATGAAGTCTTCCGTATTCGTAGCGGCGAAAAAGGAGAGCTGGCCCTTTAGCTCTATCTGACCCGCCGGGCGCCCGCATGAGCGCTTCAGGAAACAAAATCGTCGCACCCGTAACCCCGACGACCCGATACCGCGAAGAGTCGGCCAGGATCGAAGCGGAGTTCTTTACGACGGGTGACGGGCCGGGTACGGCGCGCGCGCGCGCGGCCCTGGTGGACCGGGTCATTCTCCAGGTATATGCCGACTGCATCTCGCCGGTGCCCGCAGGCCCCGCGGATTTCTGCCTGGTGGGTCTGGGCGGATATGGCCGGGAAGAGCTCTTTCCTCACTCCGACATCGACCTTCTACTCCTGTTCCGCCGGCGCGTGGGCCAAGCGGTAAGCCGCGACCGGATGGGAGCATTCTTAAGGCAGCTCTGGGACCTGAAACTGGAGCTGGGTCATTCGACGCGGCTCCTCAATGAGTGCGGGCGCTTTCATCCGGAAAACCTTGAATTCAATATAGCCCTTCTCGACGCCCGTTATCTGGCCGGCGACGCGACCCTCTACACGCAACTGGTGAAGGAAGCCATCCCCCGGCTGGCGCGCCGCGATGGGCTCAAGCTGCTCGGAAGCCTCACCCAGGCTACGCGCGAGCGCCACCAAATCTACGAAGACACCATTTACCATCTGGAACCGAACGTCAAATCCTCTCCGGGAGGACTGCGCGATTTCCAGGTCGCCTGCTGGTCGGCCCAGATTCTGCATCTTGAAAAGCGGGGCACCCTGCACTCCGGTCCGGAACTGGCCACCCGGAAGCTGGACGCTCCCCTCTCGGCCAGGCAGTTCCTGTTCGACGTCCGCACCCACCTGCACTACTTGAACGGCCAAGACCAGAACACTTTGACCTACCAGCGGCAGGAGCAGATGGCAGGATTGAGCCAGACCGGCTCGCGCCCTCCCGAGGATTGGATGCGAGATTACTTCCGCCAGGCTCGGGTCGTGTCCGCCTTGTTACAATCCTGGACGGACAAAACCGCTATCGCCCATGCTTCCCTCCTCAGCCGTTTTCGCACCCGAAAGTCACAGATCCACGACGGCCACTTCAGAATCACGCAGGGAAAGATCGACTGGAAGGATTCCGCATCCTTGAGCTCCCAGCGGCTGCTGGAACTGTTCCAGGTCATCGCGCGTCACGGCGCCGGTTTGCGAGCCGAGACGGAGTGCCGGATCCGGGATCACCTGCCGGCGCTGGCAAAATCGGTTCCCGACCTGTGGGCTCATCTGTGGCAAATCCTGACCGCCCCGTTCGCCTACGACGCGCTCGGCGCCATGCACCAGACGGGAGTTCTGACCACTCTGTTTCCCGAATTCAAGGCCATTGACTGTCTGGTGATTCGCGACTTCTATCACCGCTATACCGTCGATGAGCACTCTCTGCTGACCATCAAGCATTTGCACGAGCTCCGGGCCGGACCGAAAACCCGTCGCGACGCCGTTGCGGAAGGAGACGGAACCCACCAGCGATGGATGCCCAATTTCGGCGAAATCCTCGCGGAGCTGGAGCGTCCCGAAATTCTCTTCTTCGTCCTGCTCTTTCACGACATCGGCAAAGGGACGCAACCGGACGGCCACGTCGCGGCCGGCTTGCGGATCATCGAGCCAATCATGTCCCGCCTGCGGATAGAGGAAGAGGAAAAGATTCAGGTTCGGTTTCTGATTGCGAATCATCTGGAGATGTCCGCCACCCTGATGCGGCGCGACTTCCATCGCGAGGAAGTCGTACGCCAGTTCGCCGACCGCGTGGCCACCGTGGACCGGCTCAAGATGCTTACCCTGTTGACCTACGTGGACATCCAATCGGTCAACCCGGCCGCGCTCACCTCCTGGAAGCGGGACCTGCTCTGGCAACTTTACGCCGCCACCTACAATGAGCTGACCCACACCGTTGATGACGACCGGTTCCACTCGGCCGGGGTGCATCCGCAGATGCAAACCGTGGTGGCGTCTCTGGCGGGAAAGGCTGAGCCAGCGTCGCTCCAAGCGTTTCTCGAAGGGTTTCCCCGGCACTACCTGCGGACCCATTCGGCAGAGGAAATCTTAAAGCACTTCCAACTGTCTTCCGACCTGTCCCACCGGCGAGTCGAGTCGGTACTCGAAAAGAAAGGGGGATGGTATTCCCTGGTCGTATTGACGGCGGATCGCCCCTCGCTGTTTACCCAAATCACGGGTCTGCTGGCCGCCTTCGGAATGAACATTCTCAAGGCGGACGCTTTTGCCAACCGGCGCGGCATGATCCTGGATTCCTTCGTATTCGACGATCCCCACCGCAACTTCGAACTAAATCCCTCGGAAAAGGATCGTTTTCAGGAGACTTTACGCCTGGTCATTGAAGGCAAGCGGGAAGTAAGCCCGTTGATTGCCGGCCGCCGCGAAAGCCCGGCTCGAAAAAAATATAAGACGCACATTCCGACGCAGATCCTCTTCGATAACGAAATCTCGACCCGCGCGACTCTCCTGGAGATCTACACAGCAGACCGACCCGCGCTGCTCCACGATATCGGACGCACCCTCTCTCAGCTCGAATGCAACATTGAAGTCGCCTTGATTGATACCGAGGGCGGGAAGGCCATCGACGTGTTCTACCTCACACGCCAGAATCAGAAACTCGACTCCCCTACCGAACAACGAGTCCGTGCGGGACTCGGGAAGCTGCTGGCATGAATCCCTGTCATCGTAAGACACCCAGAGAAGTCCTCGGCTTGCGGGTCTCCACTCGGCTTACCGCCCCGGAAAACCTGCCGAGGTCGCAATTCCGATGCGAGTTGTAATGCAAAGAGTTCGCCACGCGGCGGTGCGCGTGGGCGGGGAGACCGTGGGCCGGATCGGCCCGGGCATGACCCTGTTGGTGGCCATCGGAAGGTCAGACACTTCCGCCGACGCACGGGCGCTGGCGGAAAAGGTGGTCCATCTACGTATCTTTCCGGATGGCGAAGGGAAGTTGAACCGTTCGCTGCTGGAGACGGGAGGCGAAATTCTCTGCGTCTCCCAGCTTACCCTCTACGGCGACTGCCGCAGGGGCCGCCGGCCGAATTACGAGCGCGCAGCTCGGCCGGCAGAGGCTCGCGCACGCTTCCAAGAATTTCTGGGCTTCCTGCGCGGCACGGGAGCAGACGTCCAAACCGGCCGGTTCCAGGAGATGATGGAGGTGGAATTGGTCAACGACGGTCCGGTTACCCTGCTGCTGGATTCGGAAAAACAGATTTAGCCGAATCAGGTTGGAAGGTAATCTCCATGGCCTCCCGCGCGGCATGGGTAAGAGGAGACTCGTCCGGGGCCGTGCGCAAAAGCTCATCCACCCCGTTGTCAGGCCGGTTCGGGTCGATCATCACCCAGTGGCCCGAATCGGAGTGCACCTCAAGGGACGGGGTATTGCCCCCATAGCAGAGATTCTCAATCCGTGGGGTGGGGATCGAGCCTCGTACTCCCCGGAACCTGATCCGCGCGGTGCGTCAAAATACTCGATGTAAGATCGCCACCCCTAACCTTTGGCCGTGACCGGGGGCTGGATTTGTCGTCGAAAGAGCACCTGGATGCCCCTCCGCCGGGCCGGCGCGATTCCCACCTTGATGACCTCGACCTGTGGCGAAAGATAACGGGCCACCCCATCCGTGGTGGAATGAAACCGGAACGCCGGCGAGATCAGGTACAACAAGGGCGAACTGGATGACAGGGGGCGATGCGGGAAATAGCCGAATTTCTGGAGTTGACTGCGATCATTGAGCCACTGAACACGCATCCAATAATCGAGTCCCTGCAAGACAAAATTGACGTCCTCCTGCATCTTCAACTCCAGAACCGCCAGCCGTCCGTTGCGCGTCCGGGTGAGAATGTCGAGAATACCCCGATCTGCCCCGACAAAGGAAAACACCTGGCGATAGACACTGAGGTTATCCAGCAGGTGATCGATCCGGGAGACGTCCTGGCACAAGAGTTCCTCCAACCAAAGCTCGGGTTGACGCGGGGCGTTTTCACCTTTCCTATCGGCCCGGGCCAGCCATTTCCGGTGACCGGAAAGTTGCGGCTCCTCACCGCAGTAAGGCCTCAACCGAGTCTCCACGTTTCCATAGTCATGAATATCCACTTGGCGGTAGGGGCCGGCCTCGGGCACCCCTTCATAAAGTTCAAAACGGGCCAATCGCCCGTTCAGGTGAGCCATTCGATGGGCGACGGGAGCACTGAACCCGGCCGGTAAAAACAGTTTCAGCCCTTGCACTGTAACCCCCTCCAGTTGAGTTTGGAGCCAGTGGAGCCAAACCAACCCAAAGCCCAGAATATGGGGAATACTGTCAGGGTTCTCGGCAGGAGAAACCCCCAGGAATCCCCACGCAATTCTTCCTCGGCGTGCCAATCCCCGGGTGTAGATGCCCGAAAGGGAACGCTCCCGGTCCGATCGGTTACTCACCCTTTCGAATGTCCAATCGGGAAATTGCTTCGCCAAGGCCATCACAAGCTGCGTGCGGAACCGCCCGCGCGCCGCCTCCCTCGACAGCCGAATCTCACGGCCCAGCTCTCGAATCTCAAGGACTCCACCCCTCTGACCTACAGACCTACGAACGGACAGTCCCAGGCGGCCGAAGTCCTGAAAAGCCAACTCTTCAATGTTCCGCCTGAGATTTCGTAAAGGGTTCCAAACCTCCAAGATCAACTTCCCGAACGCAATGCTTAATCTCCAATGGGAGCTGTGAAGATCAAAGAGCCTCTCCTCGTTTTCGATCACGGCGGGATGGGCTGCCTGACTTACGAAGGCCTCGATCTTGCGTTTTAGAGAGGCCAAGTCGTTGGCTTCGAGATTGGGGGCGAAACTCATTGCGGTACTTTGCCGATTATACTCCAAAGCCACGGGCGCCAGGATACGAAGCGCTTCGCGAGGATGCGGACCTGGGCGCCTTGTATCCTTGCCGAATGGAACCCTCCTCGCATTTGCAATCCATCGCCGTACCCGCTACAATTGAGAACATGTCCATGGAAAATGATCTTCTTCGCATCGCGGACCGCGAATTCCACTCACGGCTCATCGTGGGTACGGGCAAATATGCCACGATGCGGCAGATGATGGAAGCGCATGAGGCCTCCGGCGCTCGCATGGTGACTGTCGCCGTCCGCCGCGTGAATCTCGACGACCGCACTCGGGAGTCAGTCCTGGATTATATCCCGCGGGAGAAGTATTTCATTCTGCCGAACACGGCCGGTTGCTACACGGCCGAGGAAGCCATCCGAACGGCACGGCTGGCCCGGGAAACGGGTCTTTCCCACTGGGTCAAGTTGGAGGTAATCGGGGATGAAGCAACGCTGTTTCCCGACAATGCAGAACTGGTCCAAGCCACCCGGACATTGGTCCGCGAAGGCTTTGTTGTGCTGCCCTACACCAATGATGATCTGATTGCAGCTCGCCGGTTGATCGATGCCGGAGCGGCTGCGATCATGCCCCTGGGCGCTCCCATCGGCTCCGGGCTCGGCATTCAGAACCTCACCAACCTGCGCATTCTACGCGAAAAGATCACAACGGTACCTTTGATCGTGGACGCTGGGGTCGGTATCGCCTCCGATGCCGCCGTGGCGATGGAGCTGGGCTCCGATGCCGTGCTGATGAACAGCGGTATCGCCCTCGCCCAGGACCCCGCCGTCATGGCCCAAGCCATGAAGCACGCCGTCATCGCCGGCCGGCACGCTTTTCTCGCCGGACGGATGACTCCCAAACTCTACGCCACCGCTTCCAGTCCTCTCGAAGGAGTGGTCCGCTAGCCAAGCAGGCTGGCGTCTTCCACGGTTTTCTCCCAATTCCTTCCTTTTGTTGCTCTTACACGGTTTTGGGGCGTCTGCTTTCGCTCGCAACGCCTACGGTTCGCCCGCTTGAGGGGCGAGTTTTCTGACGGTTTCTTGACGGTGGCCGCTGCCACAGTGGTCTGCTGCCAGAAAACTAGACTGATCTGACCCCCTAGAACGGACCCAGATGTAATCTCATGATCTGAATCGTGAAAGGGGGGTCAGCATGGAGAGGAGAAGACACAGCGCGGAGCAGATCGTCCGCAAGCTTCGAGAGACAGCGGTTGAGTTGGCCCGCGGAGCGACGGGTCAGGACGCCTGTCGGAGGCTTGAGATCACCGAACACAGCTACGATCGGTGGTGCCGCGAGTACGGCGGGTTGAAGCTCGACCAAGCGAAACGTCTCCAGCAGTTCAGAAGGAGAACACGCGGCTCATCCTTTGACTTTGCTGCCTATCTTTTCTACGCTTATTGTGCTGGTCGTACAGCGCTTTTTGAAAACAAGTCGGCGAAACCTGCCGAATTAGTTACGTGGGGTATCGATGAATAGCTTGGAATCAAAGATTATTTCGAGGGAAGCTCAGCTCGGAGTCGTCGGGTTGGGCTATGTGGGACTGCCACTGGCTCTGGAATTCGCGCGTGCCGGGTTTAGGGTACACGGCATTGAGATTGACTCACGGAGAGTGGAGAAGATCGCGAGCGGCGTTTCCTACCTAGCTGATGTCGCACACGAGGATCTACGGAAGGCGGTCAAGTCCGGCCGTCTGCAAGCCCACAGCGACTACAGCGTGGTCGCAGAGATGGACTGCATCATCATTTGCGTACCCACTCCGCTACGAAAGACAAAGGACCCGGATATAAGCTATATCATGGCGGCATCCAAGAGTATCCGTGCCCACATACACCCGGACATGCTGATCGTCTTGGAGAGCACGACCTACCCCGGGGGTACCGAGGAACTTCTAGTCAATGACCTCCGGGGAGATAATCTGGAAGTAGGAAAAGACGTTTTTGTTGCCTTTTCACCGGAACGTCGCGATCCGGGTAACGCCACCTACAAAACCCATAACACTCCCAAGGTGGTCGGAGGAATCACCCGGCGTTGTACGCAGATGGCCAAGCTTCTCTATCAGCAGTCCATTGAACAGATAGTCGCCGTCTCGTCGTCGGCTACCGCCGAGATGGTAAAGCTTCTCGAGAACACCTTCCGTGCCGTTAACATCGGCCTGGTGAATGAGATCGCCATCATGTGCGACAAGCTGGATGTTTCGGTGTGGGAGGTGATCGAGGCGGCAGCCACAAAACCATTCGGATTCATGCCGTTCTTTCCTGGACCGGGGCTCGGAGGCCACTGCATCCCGATCGATCCTCTTTATCTTTCGTGGAAACTGAAGATGCTGAACTACAACGCTCGTTTCATTGAGCTGGCAAGTGAAGTCAATGCTCAGATGCCCGAGTACTGCGTCCAACGAATCACCAAGGCTCTCAACCAGAACTGCAAGTGCGTCAACGGAGCCCGGATTCTTTTTCTTGGAGTGGCCTACAAGAAAGACACCAGCGACACACGTGAATCTCCTGCTCTGGACATGATTCGACTGCTGGAGGAGGACGGTGCCCACGTCGAATACTCGGACCCGTTTGTTCCGGAACTGGCTCTCGAGGACGGCACTCGGAAATCCGCTGAAGTTAGCCCGGACACTTTGAGGACCTACGATATCGTGGTATTGGTGACCGACCACTCCTGCGTTGACTACCCCATGATTCAAGAACACTCTCCGCTAGTCTTCGACACCCGCAACGCTCTCGGGAGAGATTCCGCCAACGTCTTACGGCTGTAAATCCCGTCGAAGGGTGCATGCGGGAATCGTTCGTACGTTGCCGCCATCCGTAGCGATGCAGAAGAAACACCAGAAAACGCGCCGCAGAGGTCAAGCTGGATGACGAATACGATCACTCGAAACGGCTCGCCGCCTTGTACCAACCCTGGAACCTAAAGGAACAGAATGCCGGCGAAAACCAGTGGAACCAGCGATCCAGCCGGGTAGCGGAGTCTGCCTAGCCCTTCAACAGATCTGGCCCGAAGACCAGACCTGGCGCCACGAGAAAGATACTCCACTCAACCCGTCGCAGCACCTCCACGCTGACGCCAGGCCGCCAGTAAATCGGACCGAATGCAAGGAACACGGCGAGCAACCAGCACGCTATTTTATTCCTGCCTATCGCCTGGAGATGGGCGGACAAGCGTATGGGTTCAGACCCGCTCATGACGGACTTGACATGCAGAGTTCCTCCAGCGCTGCGGCCAAATCATCCGCTTCCCGAGTATGCAAATAGACATGAGGAGGCAGCTCTGCCATGTGTGCGCACCAACGGAACCAGTCGTCGGCAGTAATGGCGCTAATCTCTTTCACGGCATCCTCTGGCCTCCTTTCACCGATGATGAAGCCGATCCGGTGTCTCTCTACTTCCCCGGCGTCTCTCGTGCCGGCTCGAACGATCAGGGGTTTGCGAAAGAAGCAAGACTCGTAGTATCGAGTGGAATGGGACCAGCCGTGGGGTATTACCGCAGGGTAGCAAGCTAGTATCATGTCCACATTCCCATACAATTCCGGCATATCCTCGGGATGCCGATATTGGCCCCTGTATTCGATACCCGGGTTTCTCTCAAGAAACCTGTCGAATTGGTGGATCTTCGGTGACACCATTCCCGCAACGACGACTTTGAATCTCCCGTTCGATAACCTGATCAAGCACTCAAGAAAATCGAGAGACCATTGATCCCGTAGCTTTGAGAAGTAACCGATTCTCAAAGGTCGGTCGAGAAATGGAACCCCCGCCGCTGCCGGTGATTCGTCTCCTCCACCTGCCACGGCGCGGAAAGACTCGACCTTGGTTTCAATAACAAGACTGCGTGTTCTCGTCTTCAACCAGTCACGAAAATAGCGATAGTATCCAGAGGAACATACTATTAATAGACGACAACGCTCTACAATAAACCTATCCATTGACCGCACGATCCGACCCTTCAAACCCCGGGCGACCTGAATTTCTCGGATGTCTCTGACCTCGAGTACGATGGGTTTTCCCAAGCCCAATCCCGCTATAAAAGCCGTGAGCGCCAAGTCCGTATTGAACGCGTACACCAGTTGGCTACGTCGTATCGCAGGTCGAAGCTTCGGTATGGACCCAATCAGCGTTAGTATGCGCCTCAGGTAGCACTCATTCCGGATGGAACCCAAGGTTGCGACAGGACAATTGGGCAGCCGCCCGTGGTGAGAGTCTCTTCGAAAGGTCATGGCCTCGACTTGATAGCCTTTCTTCTGCAACATGTCGATGCGTGTGGCGTTCGTGGGGTTGGTCAATCGGGGTAATATGCAAAGGATTCTCGCAGGCGCCATGTTCAGAATGTAGTCCCAAAAAAGATTTAAGTTATCCGGCCTCTGTTGAACCTGGAGGCCCCTATTCAGCTCGGCCCTTGAAGGCTCTGGCTCCTAACCAAAACGCTTCCCCACCGCACGGTTCATCAAGAATCGCCCCTCATTCCACAGGTACGCAATGTCACCCGGTTTTAGCAAGCAGGTAGAGAGCAAGCCCATCCGACTTATACGGAGGTAACCCATGAGCAGAAAGGCGCTGCGGACGAACAGACCCGTGGTCATCCCCCAGGCGGCTGCCTCGATACCAACCGCCGGATAGAGGGCAAAGAACGCGACAACATTTGCGCTCATCCCCAGGAAACTGGCCCACGAGCACAGTTCCGGGCGGTTGATGCCGCGAAAGTAGGACATGAACATGTCCGCACCGGAGTAGGCAAAAACCCCGAGCGCCATGATCCAGATGAGCGGAACTACGGGCAGGAAAGCCTCCGAAAGCAGGAGCCGAATCAGCGGTGTGCTGACTGCCAGCAACACGGCCAGCACGACTCCAGTGGTCCACCAAGCAACGCGGGCACAAAATGCGGTCAGTTCAGGCCGACCCGCCTGGTCGGCGGCGACGCGGGGCTGGAGCGCAATGGAGATGGAGAACGGAACGATAAACACACGCGTCATCATCGCACTTCCGGCGCTGAAAAGTCCAATATCGGCCCGAGAAGCGGTGATTGCCAACAACAGACTGCCAAGTCGATCTTGGAGTACGGCACCGACTTGGGCAATATTGTGCCGTACTCCGTAGCCCAGGGCGCGTGTCAATCCGGAACGGGTGGGCATTTGCCACACGAGCCCACAGTGTCTCCTGAGGTCCAGGATACAGGCTACGATCAGGGCAAGGTTACCGAAGGCGATGGCAAGAATCGCTCCCCTCACGCCAAGGCCAAGGCCCCAAACAAGACTGACAAGTACAAGGATTCCCACGATGGATCGCAGGGATGAAAAGATCGCCATCCTGGCAAATCGCCTTAGCCCGCGGAGCTGCAATGACATTGCCGTTGAGAATGACGTGAGAGGAATTAAAGCGAGGGCCCAAAAAAGAGACGGGGAGCTTGCTTTCTCCAAGAAGGCCAGCTCGCCGTGAATGAACGGTATTGCCAAAGCGATCGCCAAGCCACTTCCGGCCAGCGAGATCGTCAAGGCGACCGAAACACCCTGGGAAAGGCTCATCTGTTGCGCCATAACGAAATACTGCGACCCACGGCCGGCACCAAGGGTAAAGAGGATGCCCAGCAGCAACCCGAACAAAACACAGATTGCGTAGGCCCCCCGGCCTTCGGGAAGAAGAGTGTAGGACAGCAGGCTCTGGTACAAAACACCGGTAACCAGCAGCACGATCCGAGTGCCCAGGATGATTACGAATTCGTGGCTGCCAGCCGCATTCGCGTTTCGGGAGGCTTTTTTCGCCATGGGAGTTTTTGCCGTTTCGGTGGTCGGAGCGTTCGGAAAACAGCCTCCCTCACTCCGAAAACGAAGCCTCAAGTACTCCCTCGGATAAGGTCAGCCTATCTTCACGATCACGAAAGGAGGTTCCGTGTACGGCATTGACGGAACGAGTACAAAGGATTGACGGAGCCAGGCAATCATTCATAGCATAGTATAGAATTGCCCGAGGGTGAAATCTGCAAGCCAAACCAAAGATGTGAACCCGCCAAAACCGTAGGAAAGTTACCGAGGGTCAGTCGAGTTGACACAACGCTTGTTCGATTGGGTGCTGGCCGCGTGCCTTTTGGTTCTCTCTTGCCCGCTGCTTCTGGCTGCCGCTTTTGGCATTGCACTGGCGAGTCCCGGACCCATTCTCTACCGGGCGTCGCGGGTGGGGTTGAACGGACGGGTGTTCAACTTATTCAAATTGCGCACCATGCACGTGAACCAGGCGGAAAACGCCAGCGTCATTACCGCCAAGCAAGACGCTCGGGTTTTTCCCCTGGGGCGCTGGCTGCCTCGGTCTGCTACAGCGGCTCAAGGACAGCACGCGCGTGCGGCGCATCTTCTTCCGGCCCGCGGTCGGCCAGCGGACTCGCCTCGGGACCGAGGCCGAAACGGTTCTCGCGCGCCACTTCGAGACCTGCAAGCGAGCCGTGGACGAGGCCGGTGAGCGACTAACGGACGGCGTCTGGCTTCGGCGCGCCACGGCCGGACCGCTCGGCGGAGCCGCGGAGCGAATCCAAGACGTTCCGGCCAATCAGCTTTTGGCGGTTCAGGAAGGGAAAATCCAGACAAAGCCCAAAATCCCCGCTCCGAACAAAGGAATCTCGACGCGAGGGCTGCAATGAATACAGGAGAATCATGACTTCTGGAAAAGGAGAGACACACTATGACTGCCACCAAGACGCACGGCGTGAAATCCCCCCTCTTGCAAAATCCACCGCGTCCTACCTTTATCGGTGTTGGAGGACATAAATGCGCCAGCACCTGGCTTGCGGAGTGCCTTTACTGCCACCCTGAGATACTCATGACCTCTCCCAAGGAAATACAATTTTTCGACAGGAATGCGGATAAAGGAATGGGGTGGTATCTGAAGCATTTCAGAAATGGCAACAAGTACAAAGCCGCCGGTGAGTTCACGCCCCGCTACCTCGTCAATGTGCCTCCCACTAACATACGGAACGCGCTGGGTAACTTGCAAGTCATCGTGTCCCTTCGCAACCCGGCGAGCCGGTTCGTCTCGCATTACCAGCATTACATTCGTCGCAGGCTGCTCAGCAAGCGTGACTTCCGGACGTTGAACATGGACACAATGCACGCGGCAGTGTCGATGTATCCCGATTTGGTCCAGGAAGGTATGTACTCCGCCCCACTCAAGAGTTATCTGGACACGTTTGGCGTGGGGAACGTGCATATCATTATCAAAGACGACATAGATGCTGACCCCTTAAGGCACAACGTTCTAAAGGAACTCTATGGGTTCCTGGGTGTTGATGACACCTACGTTCCACCGATTGTCTCAACAATTCTTAATAAGGGATACGTGAACAAGTATGAATTCATAGAAGCCTTGTGGCGACCTGTGCGGCGCTGCATCAGAAGATACGCGCCGAGGAGCATCATCCACCTTTCTCGCTCACCCCTCGGCAGACTCTACCGAAAGATCAATGTAGCCAGAAACGGTCTTACCGTAGGCGAGGGTGTCCGAGGATACTTGCGGAACCTCTATTCAGAAGACGTTGATCGCCTGGAAGAACTGATTGGCAGAGAATTACCGTCCTGGAAGAAGACAGGGGAGTCATTCCCATAAGCGCGAACTTGTTTGGCGATCCTTTGAAATGCTCCGAGAGTTGCGGCAAGCTGTGCGCGTTTGTAGGATTGCCGCTGTCCTGCGGCCGGTTCTACACGCTGGAGAATCCCTCGCTCAAGCGATTCGGGCTGCTAGCGGCTTGATGTCTGCCGCGAGCGATGAAACTCGCGCTGCCGAACGAGGTTCGGCTGGCGCTGAAGAGGATGCTGCGAGCGTGCTGTTGAGGCTAGGTTGGGCGAGAATCCGTCCGATGCGTTCGCTTAATTGGAGAACATCGAGCCGTTGAAAAGGCTAACAGGCCTGCCAGATATTACGGAGGATCAGAGTACGAAAGACTACTTTGATACCTTTACACCGTCGTTTGACCCTCGTCGATTTGAGTTCGCACTCTCCTTCCTCCGCGAGAACGGCACTTCAGAATCAAAACTAATTGACATCGGATGTGGAGACGGAGCCACCCTATCGCTCATCCAGCAACAGACGCCGCTGACCGATCTGACTGGCATGGACATCAGCGAGAACTATCTGCGCAAGGCTGAAGTGGCCGTCGGGTGCAAGACGATCTCGGGATCGATCCTCGATAGCCATCTAGTCATGGAGTATGTGGACACCTACGATTTCTGCGTGCTCGGCGCGGTGCTCCACCACCTGATCGGCCCAACTCGTGCCGAGTCGCACCACGCAGCCAATCGCTGTATGAGGAACGCGATGACGTTACTGAAGCCAGGCGGGCATCTGATCGTCTTCGAGCCGACATTCGGCCCGGCTTTTCTCCTGCCCGTGATCTTCTACGTCAAGAAGCTGTTTGGCCGCTTCTTCAGCGGCCGGCTTGAGTTCGGTCGCCGGTGGGCCAACTTCGGCCAGCCGGTCGTATCGTTCTACACCACCAAGCAGCTCGACGAGATGGCGCGAAAGAGAGGGGAAATTGTGGAGCGAACAATCGTTGACTCAATCCGCTATGGTGTCATCGTCAAGCGAGTAGCAGTTGGAATAGTGATACGAAAACTGACCTTCCCCCCGCAATCCGCACACTAACGGTCCGATAATCGGACGAAGGAAAGGAGAAAGCGGATGAGCAGGAGCGCCCACACGGAAGCGCAGATCATTGGCGCAGTGAAGCAAGTGGAAGCGGGACGCAAGGTCGAAGAAGTCGCCCGCGAGGTTGGAGTGTCCAAGCACACCATCTACGCCTGGAAACAGAAGTACGGCGGGCTGGATGTAGCCGAGGCGCAGGAGTTGAAGCGACTCCAGGAAGAGAACGCCAAGCTGAAGAAGCTGGTGGCCGAGTACGCGCTGGACAAAGAGGCGTTGAAGCTGGTCATAGAAAAAAACGGCTACAGCTCGTAGGCAGTCAGGCGCAGCTCAGGCAAGCGTTGCCGCAGTTGAGCGAGCGCCATGTTTGCGGGCTGCTGGCGCGTTCGGCTTCGCTGGCACGAATCTTGACCCACACGGGGCGTGGCGATCGGCTCATCTGCGCTCCTCTTTCCGGGCCGGGGGTCTCAGGGGGCGGCAAGCCCCCTGACCAGCCCCTGCCGGGGCCAGCGCGGAGCGTGGCCCCAAAGGGTATGCTGGCTACTGTCTTTGGGTTGCTCTGTGCAGTACAGTAGCATCAACCCTGCCTGCGAAGCAAGGCACCACCGCATCCCCTCGGGCGTGAGGGATTCCGGCCAGCTCCTGTCCGTCCAAGGTCCGCTCCACCGCGAAACGAAACACGCGCCCTGGACGGCTACTAACCGCTCCAACGGTGAAGGACGCCGCCCGATTCTTGGGCGTCAGCCCCTCGCTGGTGTATGCTTACGTGGAGCGAAGGCAGATTCCCCATTACCGCATGATGGGCCGCTCGATCCGCTTCCGACTCTCGGAGCTGGCCGAGTGGCGTCAACAATTTCATGTGAATGGAGGAATCGATGAACAACAAGATAGGTAGACCCAGAAATACCGCCGGTAGCCTCTACCGCCGGCGCGATTCACGCCTCTGGTGGATGAGCTACCGGGACCACGACGGAAGATTCAGACAGGAGTCGACCGGTGAGAGGGAGAGAGGCGAAGCCGAGAAGGTGATGCGTAAACGGTTGGTGGCTCGCGACGAGGGGCTGCCGCCGAGCGCCGCGCCGGACGGTGGGATCAGCTTCAACCAATGGGCGGACTGGTTCCTTGCGAATCGCTCTAAACCGCCCTTCCGGAGCGAGAATACCCATCAGCGAAACCTCGGCGCGCTGAAGTTCCTCAGACCCCGGTTCGGCGCGAAGAGACTGGCGGACATCACGCCGGAGGAGATCGAATCGTACCTGATGAACCGATTGAACACCGGCAAACGGGTGCACACCAAGTTGGGGTTGCAACTTCGCGGTCGGCTCAAGCCGGCCACCGTGCATCAGGAGCTTCGCATCCTGCGACGCATCCTGAACGTGGCGGTGAAGAAGCGGCGGCTGGCGGTCAATCCGTGCAGCGGGGTGGAGTTTCCGGTCCCGTTGGCGGGCACGACGCGCAAGCCGCACTATCTGAGTGCCTCGGAGCAGGCCCGGCTGGAAGCCTGCGCACCTGTGCACTTGCGCAACATCATCGTGATCATGGTGGAGATGGGGCTGCGGCCCTATCGGGAGTTGATCCCGATGCGCAAGGAACAGGTGGATCTGGAGAACGGGATCGTGCATCTGCCGGATTCCAAGACGGTGAACGGCATCGCGGACATGCCGATGACGGACCGAGTCCGCGAAGCGTTCGCCTCGCAGATGAAGCAGAGCGGCGATTCCGACTACCTGTTCCCGAGCCCGCAGACGGGATCAAGCAAGCCGCACATCACGAGAGTGCAAAAGCTGTGGGACCGGACGCTCCAGCGTGCCGGTATTCCCCATTTTTCGCTGTACGAGTTGCGCCACACCTTTGCGACCCGGCTGAGTGCCGGGGGCGTGGCGGATCATTTCGTGACACAGATGCTCCGGCAGGGTGATTCGCAGGTGTTCAAGCGTTACAGCCAGGCGAAGCTCAACATGATGCGGGAAGCGCTCTCCCAGCTCGATCGGCAGGCGAACGAGCACGGCGCGACTTGCTTGACGGCACTGGCCGGCTAGGGCCAGTTTACTGACGGTTTCTTTACGATTCCGTCTTCCGCAATGAGAGCGAAGGCATAAGGGTGCTGAAAACAAAGAAGTTAAATGGAGACCCAGGCCGGATTCGAACCGGCGGCCTGCTGCTAGCCAAGCACTGCATCCAACGCGATGGCCAGCCGGCACTCACCCGGTTCCTCTGTGCGGGAAATAATACCCAGGCATCGCCCGATCACCGCTCCCTGCTTCGCAAAAATAGTTGTTCGCTATAATAGCCCCAGGAGGATGCTGAAAAAGCGGCTCCGTTGCCATTCCGAACGAAGCGAGGAATCTGTCTTTCAACCGCAGGTCGTTGACGGACAAGCGGATTCCTCGAGCCGACATTGAGCGTGGGCCCTGGGAATGACGCTCGGCAGTGTTTTTCAGCGCCCTGCTGGGGCGAATGGTGTGGGCTTGGCTGCATTGAGTATCGCCTACGATTGAGTCAAAACCCGGAGAGCCGGAGAATCATCTAAGCCCGGCGTCTCGATTGCCAACCGGAAATCGCGGTGGAAGCGCCCGCCGATTTTCCCAATCAGATTCGGTAAATTTCATGCTCCATCCGATACTCGGCGAGTTGGTCATCGTCTTCTTGACGGTCATTGCGGTGATGCTGCTGCTGCAGCGGCTCCGCCAGTCGGCCATCGTTGGATACCTGCTGACCGGCATCATCGTCGGCCCGCACGGATTCGGGTGGGTGAGCGACCGCGAAGCGGTGGACCTGCTGGCCGAAGTTGGGGTCGCACTGCTGCTGTTTACGCTGGGGATTGAGTTTTCACTGAAGAAACTGGAACAGATGCGGCAGATAGTCCTTCGGGCTGGCAGTCTCCAGGTATCGTTGGCTGCGGGCAGCACCCTGGTGGTTCTGCTGCTGCTGGGCCAAAGCCCCCGCACCGGGCTTTTCTGGGGTCTCCTGGTAGCGCTGTCGAGCACCGCCATCGTAACCAAAATCTTAATCGAGCGCGGCGAGTTGACCACCGCGCACGGCAAAATCAGCCTTGCACTGCTGATCTTTCAGGACATCTGCGTGGTGCCGATGCTGATGCTGCTTCCTTCCTTGGTACCCGGCGAGACTTGGTCGCTGGTTTCCCTCTTGCTACTTCTGGTCAAGAGCGCGGTCACCATGATCGGCTTGTTCGTGGGGGCGCGCTACATCTTTCCTTTCATGCTGGAGCGCATCGTCCGTCTCCAACATAGAGAGATGTTTATCATCGGAGTCATCGCCGTAGCGCTGGCCACCGCTTGGTTGGCTCAGAGTTTCGGCCTTTCGCTGGCCTTCGGCGCTTTCCTAGCCGGCTTGCTGCTCTCCGAATCCGAATACCGCCATCAAGTACTCACTGAAGTCACTCCGTTTCGCGACATCTTTTCCAGCCTCTTCTTCATTTCGGTGGGAATGCTGATCGATATTGGAACCATCGGAACCCAGGCTCCCATGGTTCTGGGCCTGGGTCTGGCAATCGTCCTGGGCAAGGCCTTGACGGCTGTTATTGCGGTGCTCGCGGTCCGGTTTCCTTTGCGGATAGCGGTGCTGGTAGGTTTGGGAGTAGCACAGGTGGGGGAATTCAGCTTCATTCTTCTCCGCCAGGGCAGAGCTCTGGACCTGATTACCGAAAACCAGTATCAGATATTTCTAGGGGCCACGGGGTTGAGCATTCTCCTGGTTCCTCTTCTGATCCATTTCGCTCCCCATGTGGCATTCCATGCTTCCCTTCCCGCCCGGCTGGACCGGCTGTTTGGCCCGCACATTGATTCACTCGAAGAAGAGGAGACCACCCTTAAGAATCACGTGATCGTCTGTGGCTATGGGCTCAATGGCCGGCTGCTGGCAAAAGTTCTTTTCGGCAAGCATATTCCTTACTTGGTCCTGGAAGTGAACGGCGAGCTGGTTCAAAAAGGACGACAAGAAGGAGAGAAGATCTATTACGGCGACTGCACTCGGAAGGAAATTCTGATGCATGCGGGCATCCAAGACGCGAGGGCCATCGTGTTTGCCATTACCAATCCCTCTTTGGTAGGGCGCACGGTGCGAATGGCGCGGTCGCTCTCCGAGTCGATTGCCATCATTGTCCGCACCCGCCAGCTAAAAGCGCTGAAGGAACTTTATGAGTCCGGGGCCACGACGGCGGTTTCCGAGGAACTGGGAGCCGTCTTTGAGATTCAGGCCCACGTCCTGCATCTTTATGGGACCCTGCCCGAGGATCTCGGTCGCCGGGTCGAAGCATTGCAAAGCGCAGGGTACCCGGATGACCATGATCGGCAGGCCGAGGAACCTTCTTTCCCGGGCCTGGGCCGCGGCCTCCAATCCGCCACCCTCGCCCTGGATCGTTTCACCCTCAGTATCGGTACCCGACTCGATCAGTTGGCCATTCCGGAATCGACCGGCGTGCTGCTGGTGGCGGTGGTGCGCCACGGCAACGTCATGACCAACCCACGTCCGAATCTTCAACTCCAGCCCCACGACTGCCTCCTGGTGCAAGGAACGCATGAGCAAATCGCCAGCGCGGAAAAAGTGCTGCGAGAAGGCCCTCCGGGAACTCTTGCGAACTGAATTCAACCCCTGCCGGAAGGATTTTTTGACGAGAAGCGGCCAATCCATTAAAATCGCACCGTGAGCGCGGGGGCGAGCATCCGATGTCCACTCTTAATTTTCAAACCGCGGGAGAGTCACACGGCCAGGGATTGGTAGCCATCGTTCAGGGCTTGCCGGCGGGTCTAAGGGTGGATTTCGATTTTATCGGCAAGCAGTTACGCCGCCGCCAGGGGGGCTACGGACGCGGCGGGCGCATGAAGATCGAATCCGACCGGGCCCAGTTTCTTGCGGGAGTCCGGCATGGGAAGACCATCGGATCTCCGATCACCCTCCTCATCGAAAATCGGGATTGGGCCAACTGGCAGGACGCTCTCGCGGTGGAAGACCGTCCGGAAGCCCGCGACAAATATCGCCCCCTATCGCCGCCCCGGCCGGGCCATGCCGACTTGGCCGGTTGTCTGAAATACAACTTCCGCGAAGGACGCTATGTGCTGGAGCGTGCGAGCGCCCGGGAGACGGCGGCTCGGGTCGCTGTCGGCGCGTTGGCCCAGGTGTTTCTGGCGCAATTCGGGGTTGAGCTCGCCAGCCACGTCATTGCCGTGGGCACCGCGGAGCTTCCCGAAGGTGATGTGCCTTGGGAAAAAATCCGCGCCCTACGCGACCGCACGGAAGTGCTGCTCAATTGCGTGGACCCGGAGATCGAGGCACGTATGAAAGCGGAAGTCGATGCGGCGCTCAAGACCAAGGATTCGGTGGGTGGCATCTTTGAGGTGGTGGCTCACCCTGTGCCGCCGGGGTTGGGCTCACACACCCAATGGGACCGGCGCCTGGACGGCCAACTGGCTCAAGCCGTGATGTCCATTCAGGCCGTCAAGGGGATCGAGATCGGCACCGGCATCCGGAACGCGCTGCGCTTCGGCTCGCGCGTCCACGACGCCATTGCGTATGACCGGGACCAGTCACAATTCGTCCGCCCCACCAACCGGGCCGGAGGACTCGAAGGCGGCATCACGAACGGCGAGGACGTCATTGTGCGGGGTTATCTGAAGCCTATCTCGACCCTGCGCCGGCCGCTGGAGTCAGTGGACCTCGAATCCAAAGAATCCGTCAAGGCAGCTTATGAACGGTCGGACGTCTGCGTGGTGCCGTCCGCCGGAGTGGTGGGTGAGGCCATGGTGGCCTGGGTGCTGGCCGGGGCATTTCTGGAGAAGTTCGGCGGCGATTCCCTGCAAGAGACCCGCCGGAATTTTGACGGATACATGGAACAAGTACGAAAATTTTAGTCGGCTTCCCTCTCCTGGAAATCCACGGAATCGATAATCCCCGAAAAGGAACCTTACGCTTGCAACATGATCTATCCCATCGTCAAATACGGCAACCCGGTGCTGAAAAAATTCGGCGAGCCGGTTGCGGAATTTAACGCGGAATTGGAAAAACTGGTGGAGGACATGTGGGAGACCATGTATGCAGCCAATGGAGTGGGGCTGGCAGCCCCTCAAATCGGAATTTCCAAAAGCCTCTGTGTTATCGACACCACCACCACTGAGAAGCCGGGCGCCAAGCTGGTTCTTGCCAACCCGGTCATCCTGAGCCGGGAGGGAGCCCAGAACGGAGAAGAGGGTTGCCTGAGTCTGCCCGACTTTCGGGCCAAGACACCGCGCTCGGCGCGCGTTTCCGTGCAGGCACAGAACCTTCATGGGAAGGAGTTCACTTTTACCGGCGAGGGACTGCTGGCCCGTGCCTTTGCCCACGAGATTGACCACCTGAACGGCATTCTCTATATTCGGCATCTCAGTATGCTGAAGCGCGAATCGATCAAACGCCAGATCCGCCGCCGCGTGAAAGCCGGGCAGTGGTAATTCAGTTGCCCTTGAACCGCTTCAGCGGCCAACCCAAAGAGGTCTTGTCGGCATCTCAATATACTGAAGCGCGAATCGATCAAACGCCAGATCCGCCGCCGCGTGAAAGCTGGGCAACATGAGTCGCCCGTGAACTGCTTCGGAGGCCAACCCAAAGAGGTCGCAGTTGATTCACGCAACGAAGTCGCCTGCCATCGACCATGAGAATCATTTTCTGCGGAACCCCGAGTTTTGCCGTCCCCACTCTGGAAAAGCTCGCCACCGAAGGCTTCGAGATTGTCCTGGTTCTCACCAACCCGGACGAACCGGTAGGGCGCGGCTACCGCGTCCAACCGCCGCCGGTGAAGCAGGCGGCCGAGAGGCTTCGACTCGAAGTATTCCAACCCGCGAAGCTCAAAACCGCGAGGGTGCGGGAACCGATTGCCTCCGCTCGCCCGGACGCCATCGTGGTGGTAGCCTACGGGCACATCATTCCACCCTGGATGATCGAGATTCCCCGGCTCGGCTGCATCAACCTCCACGCCTCCCTACTGCCCAGGCATCGCGGTGCCGCACCCATTCAGGCGGCCCTGATCCACGGGGAAAAGGTGACCGGCGTGACCACGATGCAGATCGACGCCGGCCTCGACACCGGTCCCGTGCTGCTGAGCCGGACCCTCGCAATCGCGCCCGACGACACCACCGAGTCCCTCGCGGAGCGGTTGAGCCTTGCGGGGGCGGAGTTGATGGTCGAAACCCTCCGGAAGCTGAGAAAGGGGGAAATCCAGCCTCAACCCCAAGATCACTCGCTCGCCACCCATGCTGCGATGCTCAAGAAGTCCGACGGGGTAATCGATTGGACCCTCCCGGCCGATAGGGTCTTTGGACGAGTTCGCGGCCTGCGGCCCTGGCCCGGGGCCTTTACCACTTTTCGTGGCAAGCCGTTGCACGTCTGGTGGGCGGTACCGGCACCGGGCGCTCCCGAGAGCGGAGGTCAGCAGGAGTTGGCCGCAATTCCCGGAAGGCTGGCCGCCGGCCGCGGCAAGGTTTTTGTGGCCTGCGGTGGAAACACCTGGTTGGAACTGAAACAGGTCCAACGGGAGGGGCGGAACCGAATCACGGCTCGCGACTTCGCCAACGGAGTCCGGTTGCAGCCCGGCGAGCGGCTGGGTGATGGGTAACAAAAATGTCGAAACCTCGATCATTCCACGATTTCTATACAGGTATGCGACTGACGCCAAACACAATCAGAAAAATAGGGAGGAACAATATGTATCGATTAGGTATTGTGGTCTGTCTGTTCTTATTGTCACAAACCGCATTCGGCGCCGACAAGCCTCGAGTGTTTATTGAAGAGAGTAGTTCCTGGCAAATGGTAGGAGCCAACGCGGAAGTCGAAGGTAGCGGCGGTGGCGGCTTCCAAGGTGGCGCGAGGCCGCAAAGAGTGGAAATCATGAAGACCTTCAACGATAGGTGCCCTCAGGCCATCGTGACCATCCGCGAGCATAAAGCCGATTTTATTGTCTTCCTCGAACACGAAGGCGGCAAGGCCCTCCTGAATAGGGATAATAAGGTTGCCGTTTTCAACAAGGACGGCGATCTGATCTTCGCCAACTCCACCCGCAGTCTGGGTAACTCTGTCAAGGACGCCTGCAATACCATCAGCGGCTACTCTTTGATCAGCAAGAGGTAAGATCACCCGACCTCCGAGGGGGCCCCGGTTTCGACCGGAGAGTGGGGTGGGCCGTCGATGGAGGTGATCCACCGTCGCGGCAAATCGAGACTCGCAATGGCGGGTCCCGCCCCCCATAAACCAAGATCAACCTGTCTGGTCTTCCCCTTGCGTTGGGGCAACAGGGTCAACTCCTGACGGAAGAGAACGCGGAACCCGACCCACGGCCAGAGTAACCCCTAACCGGGCGCTGAAAAACACGGTATCCCATCCTTGCGCATCTCGCCGGCGCGACAAGCCGCTTTCAAAATCCTGCTCCGCCTGGAGACCAGCCGCCTGTTTGCCGTGGACCTGCTCCACCGCTCCCCGGTAAATGAACTGGACCCCCGCGACCGAAACCTGGTGCAGGAGCTGGTCCTGGGCATTCTTCGCCGGCGAAATCAGTTGGATTTCCTGATCGAGAAGCTCTCGGGTTCCGTTGCGGCTTCGCTGGACCGGGAGGTGTTGGCGGCGCTCCGCTTGGGCGTCTATCAGATCCGGTATCTCGAGAAAGTTCCCCAATCCGCCGCGGTCAATGATGCGGTGGAATTGACGAAGCGCGCGCGAAAACGCTCGGCGGCCGGCTTGGTGAATGCCGTGCTCCGGAAGTGCGACCGCCGGCCTCTGGATCGCTTCCTTGCGGGTCTGGACAATCCCGAAGCGGAGAGTCTGCGGTTCGGGCATCCGGCCTGGCTGCTCGAGAAATGGTCCCGCAGTCTGGGCCATGACGCGGCCCTTCAACTTGCCCAGCGAAACAACCTACCACCGCCCCTCACCCTCCGGGTCCTCACGAGCAAGGCTCAGCGGCAAGAGATCTTGGATTCGGTTGCCGGAGAGCGTGTGGTCGTTCGTCCCTGCCGCTTCTCTCCGGTCGGGATTCGAGTGCTCGAGGGTAGCGTCCAAACCACAGACGCTTTTCGGCGGGGCAGGGTCGCAATCCAGGACGAAGCTTCCCAACTGGTTCCCTTTCTCCTCAGGATACGTGAAGCCGATACCGTGCTTGATCTTTGTGCGGCGCCCGGAATGAAAACCCGCCACCTCGCGGGTCTGGCCGTGAAAGGCCGTATCCTGGCTTGCGATCTGAGCCTGCGCCGACTGAAAACGGCGCGGCGGCTTTCAAGGGCCAGCGTCGCGGGCTCTCAAGCCTCCCGGCAGCCTTTCTGGATTTGCTGTGACGGAACCCGTCAGCTTCCCTTTACGACCCGATTTGAAAAAGTTCTTGTGGATGCTCCCTGCTCGGGAACCGGCACCCTGGCGCGTAACCCCGAGATCAAGTGGAGACTATCCCCCCACGATCCGGCTCGGCAGGGAGATTTACAGCGCAAACTTCTGGCGACGGGGGTCCGAAGTCTGAAGCCGGGAGGACGACTCGTGTACGCCACCTGCTCGCTCGAGCCCGAGGAAAATGAGCAGGTCGTGCGGTCGGTTCTGGCCGATGAGCCTGGGGTAGCCCTGCTCTCGCGAGATCAACTGATCCAAGAACATCCCACCCTCCATGATCTTTTCGACGCGCACGGGTTTTTTCGCACGCAGCCGGCGCGAGACGACATGGACGGGTTCTTTGCCGCAATCCTGATCCGCAACTCCGGTGCATGATCCCGTTAAAAATTCAACCTGGATAATAGTTAGACCTACCCGTGCCGTATAGCCTTCACCTTCCTACGCCCCATACCCCCTGAGAGATTATGCTAAACTGGCCGGAATTGAATTCGTTTTTGGAGGCTGGATTCGCCCGTGGCAATCGGAAGGCATTTTGTGGGCATGATGAAATGGATTCTCCTGGCGTTGGTTCTGGTGTCGGCAGCCGTGCTCAGCGCCATCGGGACCATTCGGCTGAGCCTGCGGAATCTCGAGGACACGATCCCCGCATTGGTGGGCTTGTCGGTCGAGGAGGGGCAAGAGCTTCTACGGCCGTATCGGATCGAGGTCAAGGTGGAAGACCAGTTGTACAGTGAACAGTGGGAAGCCGGTCGGATCATTTCCCAAGCCCCGTCGGCTGGGAGCAAGGTAAAGATGGGGCAATCCGCTTACGTTCTGGTAAGTCTGGGAAAACAGACGGTCCCCATCCCGAACTTGGTGGGAAAGACCCTCCGCGCGGGGCAGATCACATTGTTTCAACGGAACCTGACGCTCGGGGAGGTCGCCCGCGTGTACTCTTCCGGTTCGCAGGCCAATCAGGTTCTGGCGCAAGAGCCTGCCTCGACCCATCTTGGGGCTCACAGGCCAAATGTTTCTCTGCTGGTCTCGCTGGGAGAGAATCCTACCAGCTTTCTCGCGACTGATTTCATTGGCCGTTCCCTGCAACAGGCGGAGGCCGACCTGGAGAACTCCGGCCTCCCCAAGGCCAGCGTCACCCTCGAATTTACGCAAGCGACCTCGGAGGGCCGGGTCCTCGCGCAGATTCCCCTGCCCGGTGCCAAGGTCGGACGCCATGCCCTGTTTGAATTTCGCGTCTCCACCCACTCCCCTCCACCCAACGAACCCGCGCCCCGGGACTTTTAAGAGCGCAGACACCCCTTCGGTTGGAATTCTGAAGAGCCAACAAAATCCCTCTTTGGCCGCGAATCGATGGATGGAGTCTTACCCGGGGTCGCCTAAATTTGGCTAAATTGATGGTATAATTAGCCTGTACAACCTATTCTCCTGAGGTAGCGATGACTCTATCTAAATTCAAGAATGAGCCTTTCACCGACTTCAAAGATCCTGAGAATTGCAAAAAGATGTCCGAGGCTCTCGATCAAGTCCGCAAGGAACTGGGACGTGAGTATGATGTGGTGGTGGGTGGTAAACGGCTGAAAACAAGTGAGAAATTTATCTCTCATAATCCCGCGAAAACCGACCAGGTCGTCGGGATCTTCCCCAAGGCAACGGTGGAGCTGGCCGACCAAGCCGTTCAGAAGGCGGAAGAGGCATTTCAGAGCTGGAGCCAAACCTCCGCCGAGACGCGCGCCGGGGTGCTCCTGCGCACGGCGGAAATTCTGCGTGAGCGCAAGTTCACCTATGCTGCCTGGATGACCTACGAGGTAGGGAAGAGTTGGGCGGAAGCGGATGCCGACGTGGCTGAGGCGATCGATTTCTGCGATTTCTACGCCCGCGAGTGCCTGCGGATCGATAATCCGCAGCCTCTCACGCCGGTAGCCGGAGAAAAAAACTTTCTTCGGTACATTCCCCTGGGAGTGGGGGTGGTCATCCCGCCGTGGAACTTTCCGCTGGCAATCCTGCTGGGTATGACGACGGCTTCGCTGGTCGTAGGCAATACGGTGGTCCTGAAGCCCTCCAGCGACTCACCCACCATCGGGTATAAGTTCTTTGAGGTTTTGGAAGAAGCTGGGATGCCGCCAGGCGTGGTCAACTACCTGCCCGGCCCCGGCCCCACCGTCGGCGACGCCCTGGTCAAGCACCCGCAGACTCGTTTCATTGCCTTCACGGGATCGAAGCAGGTCGGCTTGGCCATTAATGAATTGGCGGCCAAATCCCAACCCGGACAGATCTGGATCAAGCGTGTGGTCGCCGAGATGGGCGGGAAAGACTCCATCGTGGTGGACGGCGAAGCGGATATCGACCAGGCTGCGCAAGATGTAGCGGCTTCTGCCTTCGGCTTTCAAGGCCAAAAGTGCTCGGCCTGCTCCCGCGCCATTGTAGTCGAGGACGTTTACGACCCCTTCGTGGAGCGGCTGCGCCAAAAGGTGGAACAGATCCGCGTCGGGCTGCCCGAGGACCCCAACGTCAATCTGGGGCCCGTCATCAACGAAACCGCTAAAAATTCCATCCTGAACTATATCCAAGTGGGCAAGCAGGAGGGTCGCCTGCTCGTCGGAGGTGGGGAAGCGAACGGAAAGGGTCACTTTATCCAGCCCACCGTGATTGCCGACGTACCGCCCACGGCTCGCCTGGCTCAGGAGGAGATATTCGGGCCTGTCCTGGCGGTCATTAAGGCCCAAAGCTATGACGATGCCCTGAACATCGCCAACAATACCG
Organism: Terriglobia bacterium; assembly: GCA_965222885.1. Lineage (GTDB taxonomy): Bacteria > Acidobacteriota > Terriglobia > UBA7540 > JAPUME01. The sequence continues at coordinate 1,420,177 of OZ244973.1, read as the reverse complement.
AATACGGCCTGACGGGCTCGGTCTATTCCAGGAATCAAGAAAAGCTGGATCAGGCCACCAAACGTTTCCACGTCGGGAATCTCTATTTCAATCGTAAGTGCACTGGAGCCTTGGTGGGAGGGCATCCCTTCGGGGGATTCAACATGTCCGGCACCGACTCGAAGGCCGGGGGGAAAGACTATCTGTTGCTTTTCACGCAGGCCAAGACCGTAAGCCAGAAACTCTGATTCTCCCCTCACGGGTCGAGTCCCCACCGAAGCGCAGGGTGATTGCAGACTCCGGTGTCCTGATAATGGGCTTTTGAGCTCTGGGTTTGCCAGAAGTATCAGGAGGTGGAGCGATTGAAGGGACCTTTCCAACGGGATCGCCCGGAGGACATAGAACAACTCGGTCCCCGGCGGCGTCTGATTTCCGAGCTTCGGCAGTTAGAATCCCGGGGCTGGAAAATGTGGACCCTGATCGGGTTCGTAGCGGCGGTTCTGATCCTGGGGTTCCTCTCTTTCCTGATTTCCGACAGCTTCTGGGGCTCGAACCCTTTTATCGTCACCTTCACTGTTTCCCCTCCAGTGCTCTTTGTATTCATGATCCTGGTGTTGATCCTGGCTCTCGCTCTGGTTCGCCAGCAGATGGAGATTCGAAAGGTGCGATTGTCCAATGTCAGTCAGCTTCTGGAGTCGCAATCCCGCTTGTCGAACACGATGCTTGACTCGGTGACGCAGGTTTTCAACCGTAGTCTCCTCCGCGAGCTGCTCCAAAATGAGATTGCCAGCGCCGAACGCAACTCCCGGCCCTTAAGTCTGATGATGGCGGATATCGACAGGTTCAAGGAGATCAATGACCGACTCGGTCATCTGACGGGTGACTTCGTGCTGGGGGAAGTAGCCAAGATTCTCCGCTCCTGCATCCGGGGCTCCGACTACATCGTCCGCCATGGAGGAGACGAATTCCTCCTGATCCTCCCAGAAACGGATGAATCCGGATCGACCATGGTCCAGCGGCGAATCCATCAACGCCTGGAGCATTGGCGGCAAAACAACCGCATCGGAAACCTGACGCTCCGCCTGAGTCTGGGTTGTCACCTTCACCGCGCCGGAGATTCCGCCGATCAAGCCCTGGCGGCTACCGACAGAAGAATGTACGAGGATAAACGCCGCCCCTCTACCCCCGCCCCCGTGCCGGGGTGACTCCCCTTTTCGCTGGTGAGCATTAGGGGTTAATCCACCCTGAAGACATCCTGCGAATGGAAGGCCGGCCGGTTTTTCACGGCATTTCAGCCGCCCACGTAGCGCGCGTAAAGGCTGCGGGCAACGGCTGTGTCCTGGGTTCCTTTGACGATGGTGCGCCCGTCAGGAAAGACGGTAAGCTCATATTCGTTGAGGAGACATCGGAGCAGGTAGGCATTGGCTCGAACCGTCCCCACCTTCTCCAGCCTTGTTTTAAGTTGATCGAGGTCGATACGGCGCGATTCCCGCTGGTGGATCTGAACGGAGTTGCGTCCACAGAGACTGACTCGTGTAGAGCCGCGCCCTACCAGATATAAGAACTCCCGCCTCCGGCAGACCGGACAGGAAGAGTTCGGCTGGGTATGAATTTGGCCGAAACGGTTCAGCCAAACGTCATAGGTAAGAAAGCAGCCGTGAAGGTCATCCCATCTGCCGATCAGGACTTTCAACGCCTCGGCCACCTGGACGGCTGCGGTCCAGCTCGCCGCCGAGGAGAGTATTCCTACCGTGTCACATGTCTCATGCAAGCCCTGGGGAGGTGAGGGAAACACACAGCTCAGGCAAGCGGTGCGTCCGGGAACAACGGTCAGGGTACTGCCGGCGCTGCCGACCGCTCCGCCGTAAATCCAGGGAATTTCCTCCCGGATCGATATTTCATTCAGCAAATAACGGGTCTCAAAGTTATCGGTCCCGTCGAGAATCAATTGTGAGCCCTCGGTCAACTCTTCGCAATTCGATGCATTGAAATCCTCCACCACCCCTTCCACCACAACCGACCGATTGACGGCCTTAAGCCTCTGCTCGGCGGCAATGGCCTTGGGGAGATTGTCCCGGGCATCGGATTCTTCAAAGAGCAACTGACGCTGCAAATTGCTCTCCTCGACGAAGTCGCGGTCCACAATCCGAAGTTTACCCAACCCGGCGCGGACCAATGCGTTGGCTTGTGCGGTTCCCAAAGCCCCGCAACCCACGATCAACGCCTGGGATTGTTCGATCCGCTTTTGTCCCTCAGCGCCGATGGGCGGGAATAAAATCTGCCGCGAGTACCTCGACATACCCACGCAATCCTCCTCATGCCATTATAACTCCGCGAGCGAGTGCCGGGTCGAGCGCGCAACCGGACGGTTCTTAGGAGATGCTATAATCAAGTTACGAAGGCCGATAGCGAGACCCATGATGCGTCACCGATTCATCACCCGGCTGAGGAGTTGATCGCTTGAAGACAGAGGCGATTCGATTTGAAGCGAAGAGGCGCGAGATGGTTGAAACTCAGCTCCGCCGCCGCAACATCCACAACCCCCGCGTCTTAGAGGCGCTCCTCCACGTTCCCCGGCATCAGTTCGTACCGCCTTCGAAAGTGGACGAGGCCTACGAGGACCGGCCCATCGCCATCGGAGATTCCGAAACCATTTCCCAACCCTACATCGTTGCTGCTATGACACAGGCAGCCAATCCCCAGCCGGGGGAAAAAGCCCTGGAGGTGGGAACCGGCTCCGGCTATCAGGCCGCGATCCTGGCGGCCTTGGGCGCCGATGTCTTTACCATTGAGCGGAACTCCGTGCTGTCGGAAAGCGCTCGGGCACGACTCACGGCATTAGGATGCAACCGCGTCACCCTCCTCTCGGGGGACGGTAGCGAAGGCTATCCACCGGCAGCCCCCTTCGACATCATCCTGGTAACCGCTGCGGCCCCTGACATTCCTCCGGTTCTGCCCCGCCAACTCTGTGAGGGTGGCCGCCTGGTGCTTCCGGTGGGAGACCTTACGCAGCAAGACTTGACACTCGCGATCAAACAGGGAGACCGCTACCTCAAACGCATTCTGGACCCCTGCAAGTTTGTGCCCCTGATCGGCAAATACGGGTGGCCCGAAAAGCATTTCAGGGTCCAATGATCTCCCTTGCCCCCCACGTCCACCGGCGAACGGGTCCTGTTTACCGACGCTGATCTTTCCGCTACCCCGGGATAAACGGCACCTGGCTCGTCGTTACAGCCCGAATGAGTCCGCGAGCCGGAAAGCTTTCTCCACCACGGCCCGCGTATCCTCCCAGAGTTGCAACTCACCGAGCTCCTCAACCCGAACCCAACGCACCTGGGAAACATCCGAGCCCGGCACGGCTTCTCCTTCCAAGCGACGACAGAGGTAGTCAATCAAAACGTAGTGGTACTTGACGCGGCTCTTCTCCGTCAGGATTCGGTCGAATACACCCAGCACGGAAACCGGCTCCACCTCGAGGCCCGTTTCCTCTCTGAGCTCCCGCCGAACGCCTGCTTCCAGCTTCTCGCCGACATGAAGCAGGCCCCCGGGGATCGACCACTGGCCCTTCAAGGGGTCCCGGGCGCGGCGAGCCAGCAACACTCGCCGGTTCGAGAACACCACCCCGCCCACTCCTACCAAGGGCCGCTCGGGAAATTCACGCTTCATGCTTGATTCTTTTCGACCTTACGCCCAGCCGGCAAAAAAGGCTTTCCGGTCCAAGATTCTCCATTCGGTCCAGGGCGGTCCCGCCACTATAACAAACGAGCCTGGGAAGCGCATCCTTCCGACAAGCGATACCTATACGAAAATCCCGGTTGGCTCTTGACAAACGCCATGAAACAGATTTGTATGAAGGAAAGGCGGAAACCAATGGGTAGGAATACGGTATGGCCAACTGTCCAGAATGTGACACGCTGATAACGACCGATGACGACGTGGAAGAGGGTGAAACACTCGACTGCCCCGAATGCGGCCTTGATCTCGAGATGGTCAGCACCCATCCCCTCGAACTGGATGTCGTTGTCGGAGACGAGGAAGAGGAGGAGCTTTATTGAGCCCTCGGGGCGCGCAACCCAGGGTTGCGCCGGTAGGCCGAACACCCGTTTCCGGGGAGAGGGGGGAGTTATGAAAAACCGACGATGGATGGTTTCTTTGATGATCGCCGCTATGCTTGCTGACGTGGGCTCAGTTGCGGCACTGTTCGCGAAGGAGAAGAAAGCCCCGACTAAACTTGTACGCGGCCGCGTGGTGGATGAAAACGAAAACGAAGTGCCCCAAGCAACGGTCAAATTGACCAACCTGAAGACTCAGGTAAGCCGTGCCGTCTATACCGACGACGGGGGGCGTTATCGCTTCGGCGGGTTGAAGGTCAACGAAGATTACGAAGTACAGGCCGAACACAACGGTTTGGCCTCTCGGGCGCGACGGGTGAGTAGCTTCGACAACCGCAAAGAGATCGTCTATGTCCTTAGGTTGCGCTCCTCCTCTCCGTAGTCGAAAACAGGTCCCCTTGCGCCGCGCCTGGCCGGATAGCGGGGCTTGCTTCCCACGCGCGATCAATCCCCTTTAGGGGCCCCCTTCGAGTTCCGCGTACTCCCTAATGAACCACCACCTTCAGAAAGCGCCGTTTTCCGACTTTCAAGATGTGCTCCTGCGGCTTCGAGCAATTCAGGTCCGCTTTGAGGTCCATGACGCGCCGGCCATCCACCATTACACTTCCTTGTTTGACCATCCGCTGTGCCTCGGCGTTCGAGGCGACCAGGGCCGAATCCACCATCAGCCTTGTCAAGCGAACCGGCTTCGGGGAACGCTTCAGCTGCTTCACTTTCATCTCCGAGGGCGCCTGCCGCTGGCGGAACACCCGGGAGAACTCCTCGGCGGCATCGCGTGCCCGGGCCGGCGAATGTAAGTCCGAGACGATTTGTCGGGCCAGCTCCGTCTTGGCCTCGATCGGGTGGAGCTTCCCGGAGGCGGTGTCGTGGTTCAAACGCACAATCTGCGCCGGCGTCAAATCCGTCAGGAGCTCGTAGTATCGAAACATCAAATTGTCGGAGATCGACATTAATTTTCCGAACATCTCCTCCGGAGGATCGTAAATTCCCACGTAATTATTGAGCGACTTGCTCATCTTCTGCACGCCGTCCAGGCCCTCGAGCAGCGGCATGGTCAGGATGACCTGCGCCTCCAACCCGTACTCGCGTTGCAGTTCACGGCCCACCAACAAGTTGAATTTTTGGTCTCGCCCGCCCAACTCGAAGTCGGCTTCCAGAGCCACCGAGTCATACCCTTGCGCCAGAGGATAGAGCAGCTCGTGCACAGCGACGGGCTTTTGTGTTTTCAGCCGTTCGGCGAAATCCTCCCGCTCCAGCATTCGGGCCACGGTATATTTCGAACAGAGGGAAATCCAGTCCTCGCCCTTCAAGGTGGAAAGCCACCGGCTGTTGAACTCCACCAGAGTTTTTTCCGCATCCAGAATCTTGAAGATTTGCTTCTTATAAGTTTCCGCGTTGGCGGCCACCTCCTCCCGAGTCATTGCCTTGCGTGTGACCGACTGGCCCGAAGGGTCGCCGATCATTCCGGTAAAATCGCCGATGAGAAAAATGACGGTGTGCCCCAGGTCCTGAAAATGCTTCATCTTGCGCAGCAGAACCGTGTGCCCCAGGTGAATGTCGGGAGCCGTGGGATCAAACCCCACTTTCACATTGAGCGGTTTGCCGGTCTCGGAGGAGCGTCTGAGCTTGGCGTGCAACTCTTCGGAACGTATGATCTCCTCAGCCCCTCGACTCAGGTAGGCCGCCTGTTCTTCCAGACTGAATTCGGCTTTTCGCTTCATGGGTTCAAATCGAACCTTTTCTCCCCATTCGGTGCGGGAGATTCACGCCATTCTATTTTCTGGCAGGATGAAGACCCGCCGTCCCTGAATGCGAATTCGACCTTCCACGACCCGGCGCACTGCCTCGGGATAAATTCTGTGCTCCTGCTCGAGGATGCGTTCCGAGAGGGTCTCCTCGGTATCGTCCTCCAGCACGGGCACGACGGCCTGCATTAAAATAGGCCCCCCGTCCAGGCTTTCATCCGCGATGTGGACCGTGCATCCGCTGAATTTTACTCCCCACGCCAAGGCTTGGCGCTGCCCTTCCAGCCCCGGAAAAGCCGGCAGCAGGGAGGGGTGAATGTTCAGTACCCGGTTGGGAAAAGCGCGGATAAAGGTGGGACTCAGAAGGCGCATGAAACCAGCCAAACAGACCCAATCTACTTTGCGCTCTTCGAGTTCCTGCACCAGGGCCCGGTCATACTCGTCGCGCTCACGTCCCTTCGCAGGAAGACAGAGAGTCTCGAGTCCCCTCTTGCCGGCTTTTTCCAGACCCGGAGCTCCCGGACGGTTACTGATAACGACGGCGATCTCGGCCGGAATCCTGCCCTGTTGAACCTGTTCGGCGATCGCTTCAAAGTTGGAGCCTCGCCCGGAAAGTAAGATGCCCAACTTCGTCAAAACTTTTCCCCTCTCTGGCGACAATCCAGCCCCCGGCCTTCACCGCGAAACAGCCCTCACGGAACCGTCCACTCAGCCCCTGAAAGAGCCCTAACGATACTGGACCCGAGCGGGACCTCGACGGATGGAACCGATCTCGCAAAACCTTTCTTTAGCTCGCGTCAGATGACGAACCACGGCCGGCAACTGCCTTCGACCGACGATCAATATCATGCCGATCCCCATGTTAAAAGTTCTGTACATCTCCGGTTCGGCTACCTCGCCCAACCGCTCGATCAATCGGAAGATGGGCAGGACCCGCCAGCTCCCGCGGTGAATCTCCGCCTGGCAGCGGGAAGGCAACACGCGCGGAATATTATCCGTCATACCCCCTCCCGTGATGTGAGCCAAACCGTTTAGCAGGCCCCGGCTTACCAGAGGCTCCAACAGGGGTCCATAGCACCGGTGAGGAGCCAGTAGTTCCTTGCCCAGAGTTCGGCGCAGTCCAGGGAGCTTCTTCCTCAATCCGAATCCTGCTCCGTCCAACAGCACTTTCCGCGCCAAGGAATAGCCATTGGTATGAAGCCCCAGCGAGGGCAACCCCAGAATTACGTCGCCGGGCCGGATGCGTCGGCCGTCGATAAGTCTCCGCCGCTCCACGTACCCGACGATGCACCCGGCCAAGTCATATTGGCCGTGCGCGTAAACGCCCGGCATTTCAGCCGTCTCTCCTCCGATCAACGCACAGCCAACCTTTCGGCACGCCCGCGTGAGTCCGCGAACAACGTTCCTGAGGGTATCCGGGTCCAGCTTGCCGGCGGCCAGGTAGTCCAGAAAAAAAAGCGGCTTGGCGCCCAGCACCAGAATATCGTTGACACAATGATTGACCAAATCCTCCCCGATCTGCGGGTGCCCCTCAAGCTCGAAGGCAAGAGTCAATTTGGTTCCCACGCCGTCGATGCTCGCGACCAGGACTCCCTCTCTCTGTTTCCGCTCCAGGCGAAAAAGACCTCCGAATCCTCCCAGAGGAGCCAGGACCTGCGGCCCGAACGTCCGCCCCGCCAGCCGTTTAATATCCCGCTTCACCCGGCCGGCGCGATCGATGTCAACTCCCGCATCCGCGTACCGCATTCGGTTCCTTGGGTAAGATGATTCAGGTCCCGCAAGACCCAGTCCGGAGGAGACGCCAACCTCCGCGCGTCCGCGCCGGGAACACCTTGCGGCATACCTGTTTTCTTGCAGGCGCCTCCGAGGACTTTGCCCGGTCGGGACCAGCACGTCCTGGAAACAAAGAGGGTCGCCTTCTCCATTGATTTGGTGGGGACCGTGGCTTCCATCACGAAGGGGCGAGGAGCCGGAGACTCCGCCACAGCTTGTTGGGGCCGAACCTGGGGCTTCGAGGCCGGGGTCCCCTGAGCCATGGATTTATCGCCGATTGAGAATTGCCAATTCCGGTTCACTGACCGGAGTAGGATAGGAACCCGTATAGCAGGCCAGGCAGTAATTTCCTTTGTCGTCCCCCACAGCCCGGCGCAATCCTTCCAGAGAGAGATACGCCAAGCTGTCAGCTTCGCAATAATTCCGAATCTCCTCAACCGAATGTGCGCAAGCAATCAGCTCCTTCTCGGTGGGCGTGTCGATGCCGTAGTAACAGGGCGAGATGGTGGGGGGGCAACTGATCCGAAGGTGCACCTCACGAGCCCCGGCCTGCCGCACCATGCGGACGATCTTGCGGCTCGTGGTGCCCCGGACAATCGAGTCATCCACCAGCACCACCCGTTGGCCCTCGATCAGGCTGCGGACCGGATTCAGCTTCAGCTTGACTCCGAAATCCCGGATCGATTGTTGCGGCTCGATGAATGTTCTTCCCACGTAGTGATTCCGTATCAGGGCAAACTTAAGAGGAATATCTAAGCCTTGGGAGTAGCCGATGGCCGCCGCCACGCCCGAGTCGGGCACCGGGACCACCACGTCGGCTTGCACGGGACTCTCCTGGGCCAGTATCCGGCCCAGATTTTCCCGGCTTGTCTGAACCTGCCGGCCGAAGGTAAAACTGTCCGGACGGGAGAAATAAACGTGCTCAAAAATGCAGAAAGAATGAGGACCCGGCGGGGCGAAGCGAAACGACGTCAGCCCCCGGTCGTTCAGGATCACCATCTCTCCCGGCTCGACGTCGCGCAGGTAGTGGGCATTGATCAAGTCGAAAGCGCAGGTCTCCGAGGCGAGAACGTAGGCACCCTCCAATTTTCCCAACGCAAGCGGCCGAAACCCCCGCGGGTCTCGGATGCCGATCACCATGCCGGGAGTAACCATGACCGCGGTAAAGGCTCCTACCAGCTTGTCGAGCGTCTCGGCGATCGCCTCCGGCAAACCCGGAGCTTTCGCATGAGCCAACAAGTGCAGAACGACCTCGCTGTCACTGTTGGTTTGAAAGATGGACCCTCGGGCTTCCAGCTCGCGACGAAGACGCCCGCCATTCGCCAGGTTCCCGTTATGCGCCAGGGCTATTTTGCCTTTTACAAAGTCCACACACAAAGGCTGAGCATTCTGAAAGCTCGTATCACCGGCTGTCGAATATCGCGTATGACCGATGGCGGACCGCCCCGGCAACCGGGCCAGCACCTCCTCGGTGAAAATTTCCCCTACATGCCCCATCCCCTTCTCGTTGAAGAGCATTTCGCCGTCCGAAGAAGTAATGCCGGCACTCTCCTGGCCGCGATGCTGAAGGGCATAGAGTCCCAAGTAGGTCAGCTTGGCCGCCTCTGGATGGCCCAAGACGGCAAACACACCGCACTCTTCGTGGAATTTATCGTCGTCCGACTGTAAGACGGGAAAGCTCGTTCGTGTAGGATTCACAAATCCCTCGGGGATTTCAGAAGTGACAGGGCAACACAACCCGCTCCTCGCGGAGAGCTTAACGGGCTGCCGAAGACCTTTCGGCTGTTTCCAGACACCCTTCCAGGGCGGTTCGCCAGGCTTGATGCAAATCGCGGACGCGGGAGCGGAGAATGATACCGACGTCGGCTTTTACTTCGACCCATTCGATTTGGGTGGCTCCAACCCGCGTAAAGTCTAGCTTATATTTTGCGGCAATCTCCCGGCCCACCGCAACATTTTTCTCCTCCATGCTGAAAAGGATTCGGGAGGGCGCCTCACCAAACAGAAAGATTTCCGGCGGCAAGCCTGTCTCTACTTCCAGCCGAACCCCCAGGTTTTCGACCCGGCTTCCGAAGGCGCTCTCCAGCACCGCCACGAGGAGCCCACCCTCGGAGACGTCATGTGCTGATTCGACCAGCCCTTGGGCTATCAGTTCCCGGCAACAATGCTGCACTCTTCTTTCCCGGGTGAGGTCGATTTCCGGCGGCTCGCCCCCGAACCGTCCCAGCCGGACTTTGATGTACTCCGAGGAGGCCAGCCAGGTGCATTGCCGGGCGAATTCTTCCGGATTGGATCGTGCATCGTTCCCGCCCCTCAACAAAAGGACCGCTCGACCCTCGCGCCGAAAGGCCGATCCCATGACCCGCTTCACGTCCTCGATCAGGCCCACCATGCCGACCACCGGCGTGGGAAAGATCGACCGGCCCAGAGTGTCGTTGTAGAAACTGACGTTGCCCCCCGTAACCGGCGTTTCCAGAACCCGGCAAGCTTCCGCCAGCCCGTCGATCACTTCGCTGAATTCCCCCATCACCTCCGGCTTTTCCGGATTGCCGAAATTAAGGCAGTCGGTAACCGCCAGCGGGTGAGCTCCGGTAACCACCAAATTGCGAGCCGCCTCGGCCACGGCCAACGTGGCGCCCCGGCGCGGGTGGAGGCGGCAATACCGCCCGTTTCCGTCCACCGTTATGGCCAACGCCTTCTCCGTGCCCTTGACCCTGACCACAGAGGCATCCCCACCGGGAGGAATCACCGTGTTGGTGCGTACCATGTGATCGTATTGCTCATAGACCCAGCTTTTGGAGGCAATGGTAGGGCTGGCAAGAAGCCGGAGGAGATCCTGCTCCAAGCCCTCACCCCGACTCTTGCGCAACAGGGATTCAACCTCACTGCCCAACCCATCCGGGGCCGGCTCCGGGAGCCTAAGCGGTCGATCATAGCGGGGCGCTTCGTCGGTCAGAGCCGCGTTGGGAATTTCCGCCACTACTTCTCCGTCTTTTTGAATCCTTAACTTCGGCTTCTCAGTCACCTCTCCGATCACCACCGCATCCAAGCCCCAGCGCCGGAAGATGGCGGAGACTTCCTCTTCCCGGCCCCTCTCGGCCACCAGCAACATGCGCTCCTGCGATTCGCTGAGCATGATCTCATAGGGAGTCATGCCGGCTTCCCGCTGCGGGACCCGGTCCAGTTCGACTTCGATACCTGTTCCGGCCCGGGCGCCCATCTCACAGGTGGAACAGGTCAAGCCCGCCGCTCCCATATCCTGAATGCCGACCACCACGCCGGCCCGCATGGCCTCCAGGCAGGCTTCCAACAGCAATTTTTCCAGGAACGGGTCGCCCACCTGTACGTTCGGCCGCTTCTCCTGGGCCGTGGCCGCCGAATCATCGAACTCCGCCGAGGCCATCGTGGCTCCATGAATGCCGTCCCGGCCCGTCTTGGCGCCGGCATAGATGACGAGGTTGCCGACTCCATGCGCCTTCCCGTAAAAAATGTGGTCCCGCCTCGCGACGCCCAGGCAAAAGACGTTCACCAAGGGATTCTGGCTGTAGCATTCTTCGAAAACGATCTCCCCGCCCACCGTAGGCACGCCGATGCAGTTGCCGTATCCTGCAATACCCGCGACCACGCCCTCCAAAAGGCTCCGATTCTTATTGGCCTCCAGCGGGCCGAAGCGAAGCGAGTCAAGAAGCGCAATGGGACGCGCCCCCATGGTAAAGATGTCGCGCAGGATGCCCCCTACCCCCGTGGCAGCTCCTTGATGAGGTTCGATAAAGCTCGGATGGTTGTGCGACTCGATCTTAAAGACGGCTACGTAGCCGTCTCCCAGGTCCACCACGCCGGCGTTTTCCCCCGGACCCTGAAGAATCCTTGGCCCCTCGGTGGGCAACCGCGCCAGATGCGCCTTGGAGCTTTTGTAGCTGCAATGCTCACTCCACATCACGCTGAAGATGCCCAACTCCGTAAGGGTAGGCTCCCGCCCCAGCAGAAAAACGATACGTTGAAATTCCTCCTCGGTCAGGTTGTGCCGTTCAATCAGTTCCGGTTCGATCGTTTTTGTTTCCATAGCCAATTCCGCGTGGCGGTTCTGCCCCTTGGCGGAACTCACGTCCTGCCGACGGCAGCACCTAGCATAGATCGGAAAACGAAGAGACCATCCGTGGAGGCCAGAACCGCCTCGCCGGCCCGCTCGGGGTGAGGCATCATCCCCAGAACATTCCCTTCCCGGTTTACTACTCCCGCAATGGCCTCCACCGAGCCATTGGGGTTGGCCTCGGCCAGCAGACGGCCCTGCGGGTCACAGTAACGGAAGACGACCTGATCGCGCCGCTGCAATTCAAGCAGCGTTTCCTGCTCGGCAAAATAACTGCCGCCCATGTGGGCAATCGGCATCTTGAGAACTTGTCCTAGGGCGCAGGCCCGGGTGAAAGGCGTCGCGGTGTTTTCCACCCGTACATGAACAAACCGGCAGATAAACCGCAATCCGCGGTTCGCCATCAAAGCTCCGGGGAGCATTCCACATTCCACGAGAATCTGGAAGCCGTTGCAGATGCCGAGGACCAGGCCCCCCGAGCGCGCGAACCTCTCGACGGCCTTCATGACCGGCGAGAAACGGGCCAAGGCTCCGGTCCGCAAGTAATCTCCATAGGAAAACCCTCCCGGGACGATCATGGCATCCAGGGAGGAAACGTCGCTCGACTCATGCCAAATAAACTCGACGGGTTGGTGGACGACCTTACTCAGAACGTGGTATGCGTCATGGTCGCAATTGCTGCCGGGGAAAACGATGACTCCGAATTTCATGGGCGCTCGTGGCAGGTCTGTAAGATTTATCTTACCATATCCGTTCGCTCGCGCGCACGGGCAGGATATGGATGGGGGGAGGGGCTGCCTTCCCCGGAAAGGAAGTCCTGGGTGGATCAGGATTTACGGGGTGAGAGCGCACCCGGCTCTGCTTTCGGATTGCCGACCTCACGCCCTTGGTGCAAGATATACTAAACCCCAGCTCCAAAGGCATCTAAACTATCAGGAGGCCTGAAGCGAGGCAAAGCGAATGCGGTTGCGGGAATTCATCGCAAGCTGGCTGTTGCTAAGTTGGCTGCCGCTCTACGGTCCTCAGGCTTTGCCGAGGGGCACCAAGCTCCATCTCAAGGACGGCACGTTCCATCTGGTTCGGGAATACGAACTGAAGGGGAATCGGGTCCGGTTCTACAGTCTGGAACGGTCCGGCTGGGAGGAGCTGCCCAAGGAACTGGTTGACCTTGAGGCCACCCAACGCATCCGGGAAGAAGAAGAGCAGCAGAAGGAAAAGGATTTCCAGGAGGCGGCACGTTTTGCCGCCGCAAGGCCGGTGCGCCCCACCACGCAGGGGGTCGAGATCCAGCCCGGCGTGATGCTACCTCTGACGCAGGGGGTGTTCCTCTTCGACGGTCACCGGGTCATTCAATTGATTCAGACGCAGGGAGAACTCGTTGCCGATAAGAAACGCAAAATTCTGGGCTCCGTTGCTCCCGTACTCAAGAGACGTTCCTTCGTGGTTGTGCCCCAGCGCCACGCGGCCCTTCGTATCCTGAATCCTTCCCCGGTGTTGTATCTGCAATTCCCCGACGAAAAGCCCGCTCAATTCGTTTTGATTGAACTGCTCCCCAGGAAAAAAACCAGGCGCGTCGGGGTCGTTACCGTCGGCGCCTTCGGGGGCCAGCCGAAAGAATCCCGCCGACCTATCACCGTGAAAACAAGCAAGGTTGCAGACGGAATCTACCAGATGGAGCCCACCGAGCCCCTGCCGGAAGGGGAATATGCCGTGGCCGAAATCTTGAACGGAGAACGCTTAAACTGGGAAATCTGGGACTTCGGCGTGGACGAGTTTCAACCCGAAAAGGAGAACTAGCCGGCAATTCGCAACCGCGGGATGGGGAGGAAGAAACTGGAAACCGAGATCTCCGCCGCGAATCACTCTTGGTAAGGGCCAACGACTGCTTCTCCTTACCACCTTCCCGGTGGAGATGCACCCCCGGCGAAAAACAGAACCCTTGAACTCCAGCATTTCCCCCCTGCAAAGGTTCGTTCTAGTGGACCGCGACGGCGTCATCAACCGATTGGCGAACGGATGGGTGACCCGCTGGGAAGATTTCCAATTTCTGCCCCGAGCCCTCGAAGCACTCCGCGCTTTGCGGGAGCGCCAATACAAGACGGTAGTCGTCTCCAATCAGTCCGGCGTAGGGCGCGGCCATCTTTCTCAGAAAAGGCTGGACCGGATCACCGCGAGATTTCGCAAGGAAATAGAGCGTCACGGCGGGAAAATCGAGGAGGTCTATTATTGCATTCACCGCCCGGAAGACGGTTGCGAGTGCCGGAAGCCCAGACCGGGTCTTCTGCTGGAAGCCCAGAAGAAGTACGGCTTCCACTTCGAGCGCACCTTTCTGATCGGCGACTCAGAGGTCGATTGGCAGGCCGGGAGGGCCATCGGGTGTCCTGTGATTCTAGTCCGGGGCCGGGACGGGCCAAAGGAGTTCGTCGGGGGCTTGCAACCGGAAATCTGGGTCCAGGACCTCTACGAGGCCGTCCAATACGTCCTGAGCCATTCGGAAGGCCGAAACCCTAAAAATGAGGCCTAAGAATACCGGTTCCCCTCATTCAGCACCTTAGCGTCACCGTGCTCTCTTCTTCGCTTTCGCTCTCTTTCACTGGGACCGTTTCGGAGCCGCTTTCTTTTTGGCCTCCTCGGCCGGCCTTTTTACGGTTGGTTTCTTTTCGGCCTTTTCTTTCTTAGGCTTAGCCCGTCTTGGGGGGCGTTTTTTGACTTTTGATTTTCGTGCCGCTTTCGCCAGCACACGCTGGGGGCTGGCGCGCCGCCGTGGTTGCGACACGGGGCTTACCCCAGGCTCATCTCCCCGATAATAAACCTCTTCCTCTTGTTCAGGGGGCTCGCTGTCGGGGTCCTCTTCCGGGTAATCCGAAGAAAGATCATCCCCACATTCATCCATCTCCCCACCGGGGCCCACATTACTGCGACCTCGGAAGCCCATGGAATCCTCCTTAAATCTCCCCGAAGTCTCCGGGGTGGCTCCGATCCAAGGTCCAGTTCTCGGCTCGCCGCCCTTGGACTGGAACCGAGGAGGGACGCTATACCAAGGCGGTCTTGGGTGCCAAGATGAACCGACCTGCTTCCAGGACCTCGGCAAGCATGACCCACCTACTCCGAACCCGTCCCTTGCTTGCGGTCTGGCGGGCTTGCCGACCGAGAGGAGGGCACGTACAAGCGCAGAGTCTGCCCGGCGACAATCCGTGTCCGTGAGCGCGGAATCTTGTTCCAGCGCCGGATTTCCTGCGGGGTCACCTGAAAGCGTTGTGCAATCTCCCACAGTGTGTCACCTCTGCGAACACGGTAGCGGAAAACCTGGCCCCGCGCCTGAGCCTTGGGATCAGGCCGGGCAGCCTTTCGAGGGGCACTCTCCACCTGTCCGGTTGACGGGCTCACACGCAAAAATTGGCCGGCCAGGATACGTGAACTGCGCATTCCGTTCCACCGCCGGATCTCACCCATCGTTACATTAAAGCGTCTGGCAATCGCCGACAAGGTATCTCCCTGCCGGACCTTATACTGTCCGCCCTGAGCGGTTCGGCTAGACCCTGACCGAGAAGGGGCTACAACACTACCGGCGGATTTCATCGCCTTCGAGGAGGACCCGACATACAGACGTAAGGTGCGTCCCGCCCTGATGTGTGATCCCCGTATTCGGTTCCAGCGCCGGATTTGGCTCACCTTCACCTTATAACGCTGCGCGATGGAACTCAGCGAATCGCCGTTGCGGATGCGGTACTTTACCAAGCGGCTTGATCCGGTCGAGGAGCGCCCGGCCGAAGACCGTCGTCCCCGGGAGGAACTTCGTCCGCCCACATAGGGCACGTACAAGCGCAAAGTCTTGCCGGCTATGATCCGCGAGCCTCGGATGCCATTCCATCGTTGAATTTGACGGACGCTGATCCTGAACCGGCGGGCAATTCCGCCCAGCGTATCACCCCTTCGGATTCGATACCGCATCTGCCGGGATCGACCATGACGCAGCGCTACCTCCTGGCCGGGAGACAAGGGAAGGACCAGTTTGGCCCCCACCTCCAAGGGGGCGTCCATCGCGAGGTGGTTCGCCTGGGCCAGCTTCAATGCCGAAATCTTGTACTTTTTGGCCACTTTAGGCAAAGAATCTTGCGATTTTATAGTATGGATTCTCCACCATAGACGATTTTTGGGGGGTATTTTTTCCACTTCCTGGAGAAATTTCTCGCCTGTGCCGAGAGGCAGTTTTAGGACGAATTCAGGGGTATTCAGGGGCGTAGCCCAACGCAACAAGCCCGGGTTGATTTCGATTAACTCTTTAACCGGGTGGTCGGTAATTTGAGCTACCAACCGAAGGTCAACGGGGGCTCCCACAACCACCTGGTCATGTGCCAAGGGATCATCCGGAACCACGTGGAATCCGTAGATCCAAGGTTCCTTGGCAATGAGCACGGTTGCCAAAATAATGGGGACGTAATTCCGGGTCTCGCGGGGCAGAACACGCCGCTTATGGAGCTCCCAAAAATCGGCGTATCCGGTTCTCTCGATGGCCCTTCCAACCCGGCCTCTTCCGCCGTTATAGGATGCCATCGCCAACAGCCAGTCGCCGAACTCCTGATACAGTTCCTTCAAATAGCTGGCTGCCGCTTCGGTGGCCTTTACCGGGTCTTCACGCTCATCCACCCAGGAATCAATTCGACAACCGTATTTCTTCCCCTCATAACGCATAAATTGCCACAGCCCTTTGGCCCCCGCTCGGGACAGTGCGAACGGATTAAACCCGCTTTCAGCCGCGGCCAGGTAGATCAAATCCTGGGGAAGACCATGTTTGCGGAGGATAGGCGAGATCGTGGATCGATATCGGCCTATGCGTCTGAGGACCTTCTCAATAAAGGGCCGGCCGTCACCTTGAAAATAGGTGACCAGGCCATCGACCGTTTCATTCGAGAACATCGGCAGGTCCGATTGGATCCCCCGGACCCGTTGGTCGATCTGTTGTTTCAAAGCCGGGTCCACCTGGAAGGTCTGTTCGGCAAATTCCTCGATGGGCGCAGCCTCGTATTTCTGCATCGCCATGCCATCGCCGTTTTCAAAGGCGGTCAGCTCCAGCGCATGAATATCCTCCACCAACCGATTGAAAGTTTCCGCCATACGGGGGTCCGACACGTCCCCCCGGGGAAACTCCAGGAGGCGTGTAAGAGCCTGGTCGAAGACCTCTCGCGCCGCCACGAACCCGCCCTGGCGGTAAAGATCCAAACCTTTCTGATATAGGGCCTCCACCTCAGAGAGCAGAAGGTCTCCCCCGTATTCCACGCTGGGGGGAACAAGGTTCGGACGAAGAGGAGATAACGGAAGAGGAGTCGTTGCCCGAGTGGATGCCTGCGGGGTAGCCTGGACGGGAAGTCTCTTATTATGCGTCCCCTGGCAATTGAAGATAAAAATGGCTCCCGCCACACACGCGCCAAGTCGATGTTTTCCCAATCCAACTCCTTTCTGACCCTGCGCGGAGGCTTCGCAAAGCTTGCCCCCA
Organism: Terriglobia bacterium; assembly: GCA_965222885.1. Taxonomy (GTDB): domain Bacteria; phylum Acidobacteriota; class Terriglobia; order UBA7540; family JAPUME01. Next base: position 1,402,984 of record OZ244973.1, on the reverse strand, counting down.
CACACCCTCTGATTTTACTTGGCCTCTCGAACCCGGTCAACCGCCAGGTGCTTCCAACGCCAAGCAAAAAGCATCCGACACCTCCCGGGCAGGACATCCACCGGGCCTTTCCCAAGTTGCGAATCCGGGTCTATTTCTGTAATTTCCCAGCAAACCACTCTTCTGTCTTCTGGCCGGCTTACTCCTTCGCTTTGGCCGTCTTCGACTCCGAGGAATGCCCATTGGGGCATTCATGCCGGACGCTTTCACTATGGTAGGGCTTTTTGCAGTTGGAGCCGCAGACCGGACAGACGGCAAGGCAGGAGCGGGGTTCGGGATGCTTACCTTGATTCATGGCCTTTTCTTCAGGGATTTTCAGGGACCGGGTTGAACCCCTGACTCCCAATTCCTCCTGGGTTTACTTTATGGCAAAAGCCCTGTGATTCTCAAGACCACTCTCGGTGTTTACTTGGGGAATTATATACTTAACTTGACAGAACATCAAGTATTGCAAAACAATAGATGAGAGTGCGGTATTCTAATGTGTTCGGCGGGAAGAGAGTCATCTTCCCACTTCCAGTTGGCCGCGCGAGGGTGAGACGCCGCAACCGGCGTGGTCGATGCGGTGTTTGGGCATCCAAACCTTATTGTGTTTGTGGCCGACGGCGCTATCACCCCCGAGCCTTCGGCGTCAATCCGTTCCGCACCCTCATCACACGGGCCGAGCGGATGGCAACCATAATCATCGAAGCAAGACGGTAAATGGAGACCCCCAGCCGATACCCCCCACGGCAGGGTGCTCCGGCTTCCGAGCAATTCCCGCGTTGTGCAATGCCCCCTTTGACTGATAGCATAGTTCAGCAGCCCGACACGGAAGGGTTCGCAAAGAGGGAATTTCTTGACGCGAGACAGCCTCTCCAAATTGCTCCAGCAGGTACGTGACGGCCGCCTGAGCGTCCCTGTGGCTCTCGAACGCCTGCGGAACCTCCCTTTCGAGGACCTGGGCTTCGTCAAGATCGACCATCATCGCGAGCTCCGCCAGGGCTATCCCGAGGTCATCTTCGCTCCCGGCAAAGCCCCCGAACAGATCGTGACCATCGTGCAAAGGATGCTTGCCAAGCGGCACAATATCCTGATTACTCGCGGCACGATCGAGCTCTACCAACTCATCCACAAGCTGGCTCCCAGCGCCGAATTTCACCAACTTTCCGGGGCGATTACCATCCAGCGAGCCGACAAGATGCAAGGGAAAGGCACCATCCTGGTGGTCTCGGCGGGAACCGCAGACATCCCGGTGGCCGAGGAAGCTCTGGTAACCGCCGGGATCCTGGGCAATCAGGTGCAGGCGGTTTACGACGTGGGCGTCGCGGGACTCCACCGCCTGCTGGATCAAGTCAAACAGCTTCAGAGTGCCCGCGTCATTATTTGCGTGGCCGGTATGGAGGGCGCGCTGGCGAGCGTGGTGGGAGGACTGGTGGGCGTGCCGGTGATCGCTGTGCCGACCAGCGTCGGTTACGGCTCCAGCTTCCAGGGTCTGTCGGCTCTGTTGGCCATGTTGAATAGCTGCTCACCCAACGTGGCCGTGGTCAACATCGACAACGGCTTCGGAGCCGGGTGCCTGGCCAGCATGATCAATCGTTGAGAATATACTTCCTCGAACCCAGTACCCGAATCAGGAACCCATTTGCACCGATTGGATTCAGGACCCGGAACCATCCCAAGCCAGTCAACCGCAAGGAGGCTTTATGAAGAATTTTCGGTTTCGAACATGGGCGGGACTATCGGCCCTGCTCTTTGCGGCAGCCGGACTTTCCCTACCGCAAACACACCCCACCCCCAAGCTCCACAACGGCTCCCTGCACATGGGCGGTTTACACCTGGCTGTGCGCGACCTTGAAACTTCCAAGCTATTTTACCGGGACAGCCTCGAGCTGCCTCTTACCGTCGAGGAGCCCGGCCATAGGGCGGGGTTCCAGGGTGGACTCCTTTGGCTGGGCCCGGAACGCCTGACCGCGTCCCAGACTCCCTCCCCGATCACCGTGGTTCTGTTTACCCGGTCGGCGGAAAAGGCTTATCGGAACCTTAAGGCTCGAGGCCTCGATATTCCTTTCCCACCCGATGACCATGCGGAAGGAAAGCGCAGCTTCTCTTTCAAAGACCCCGACGGTTATCGGATTGAGGTCGTAGAACCTTTAGCTTTGGGTCTCCCCGCAAGGAAACCCTTGAACTGATCGACAACCCCCACCCTGCCCGGACCGGCTCACACCTACGGGCAGCAGGAGGACTCCGATGGCGAAAAACAGGAAGAGGCACTTACTTGATCGAGGCATGAAGTCGGCATTGCTGATGATCGTCATCGGGGTTGCGTATTGGGCGGGGCGGATGAACGCGCCTTCCTCGGGCCTGGGCATCCCAGGGACCGTACAGGCCCGCCCGGAGGCGGTATGGCCGGATTTCGTGGCCGGCAGCGACATCGTCGATCTGACGCTGACCGTCCGCGAGGATCTTCCCGCTCACTGGGCGGGCTACCCTCCTTTCCAGCGTTGGATCTACAACTGGTTCGAGCCGATTTACGATTCCCAAGGAAGAATCCTGATACCGAGTGAAGCTCCCTATTATGGACAGCGGTACGTGATCGACGAACACACGGGAACCCAGGTGGACTTCCCGGCACACTTTATTCCTCCGCCCGGCAGTAACCTTCCGTTCGCCGGGGAGATAGGCCGGCTGACGGGCGAAAAATATCCGCTCGACAAACTCATGGGGTGGGCGGTCGTGATCGACGCGACGTCCCTGCTCGACGCGGCTCCTCCGGGTAAAAGCCCCCTCATCCGTGTGGGCCATATCCAAGAGTGGGAACAGAAACATCGACCGATCCGGGCCGGTGAAGTCGTTCTGTTCCACAGCGGCTATTCGGACCGCTACTATAAACCCTTCCCCGAGGGGAATCGCATGACCCTCGACCCGGTGGTGTTCAAGAGCGCTCCCGGCTGGCCGGCACCCGAGCACGCCGTCATGGATTACCTCCACGGCAAAGGCGTGGTTCATTTGGGCACGGACGGGCCCAGCATGGGACCCGCCGAGGGTGGCCAGCCCGTTCACGTCGCGGGCTTGAAACACGGCATGAGCTGGGAAGAAATGCTCACTCGGCTCGACCGGCTGCCGGCCGAGGGGGCATTCTATATCGCCTTGCCCATCAAGGTAGCCGACCAGAGCGGCGGCCCGACTCGGGCCATCGCCTTCGTCCCGAAAGACGCGTCTTAGCAGCCGTTCCGGCACATCTTCCGACAGCGCCGCACAAATCCGCCGGGTCTATTCAGTGACTCCAGGTGATGGAAAATACTCAGGGAACCGTAAGAACCTGGCAAGAATTGTTATGTATGTATGTTATGTATAGGATGCGGCGTATCTCCGGGTTCGGCGACGGAGGAAACATGACCCACTTACTTCCTCAGACTTTGGTGGTCTTTCTCTTCTTATGGCTCGCGGGGGTCCCCATTCTCGCCGCGAGCCCCGGGGCGGCTGATCAGGACGAGTCTCCGCCGGTTCAGGAGGCTGACGAACCCAATCCGCAGAAAGAAGAGGAAAAACAGGAAGCGGCGGCGGAAGAGGGTGACGAAACCGAGGTTGCGTTGACCGATGAGAGCAACATCGTTTACACCAAAATAGAAGTGACCGGCACCGTGATCCGGGAAACGCCCATCGACACGCCGAACTCGGTCGCCACCATCAGCCGGGAGTCGCTAGACCAGCAGGGGTCGCCTTCGGTCGTGGATCTGTTCAAGAACCTGAGCGTCAGCGGCGGCGTGATCGGCGCAATACTGCCCGGCTTCGCTGCCGGCAAGGTCGGGGAGCGATTCGTTCGGAGCCGCCTCACCCTGTTTATGGCGGTGACCACTATCTACGCAAAGCCGATGGCCGCTTGGGAAGTCGCCGCGCCAGCGTGAGTCCAGTCCGGGGTCTGTGCTAAAATGCGCCTGATGGTGCCGGGTTCGGCGACGGAGGGAAGATGAAGACAGCCGGAAAACCCTCCCCCCTTCGACGTCTTATGTCGATCATTCTGGCTATCCTGGGCGGGTTTCTTTTGAGCGGTCTACTGGTACGCCTGTTCGAGAACCGTCTGGTTTATTTCCCCACGCCGTTCCCGGCTGATTTCGACGGACTCTCCCATTACGGGTTGAATTGGGAAGACGTCTTTCTCAAGACCACCGACGAGGTGCGCATCCACGGTTGGTTTCGCTCTGCGCCCGAGAGTCCGGCCGCGATTCTGTTTTTGCACGGAAACGCGGGCAACCTGACGGACCGGCTCGGTCACCTGCAGATTCTCTCCCTGCTCGGAACCAATATGCTGGCGATCGATTACCGAGGTTATGGCAACAGCGAAGGCTCCCCCGATGAGGAGGGTGTTTACCGCGATGCCGATGCGGCCTACCGGTATCTGATCGAGGACCAAGGATTGGAGCCGGGCCGAATCTTCATCCACGGGCACTCTCTGGGAGGATCCGTGGCGGTGGACCTGGCGGCACGGAAACCTTGCGGAGGGTTGATTCTCTCCGGCACCTTCACCCGGGGCCGTGAAATGGCCCGCAGGATATTTCGCATTCCCTTCCTCGAATATTTCCCCAAGACACGATTTGATTCCCTGGAGAAGCTGCGCCGCGTCATCGCGCCGGTGCTGGTGATACACGGAACCGAGGACGCGGTGGTTCCCTTTGCCATGGCGCCTCGGCTTTATGAAGCCGCCCGTGGGCCGAAATTCTTCTTTCCGGTCGAGGGCGCCGGCCACGATGACCTCTATCTGGTTGCCGGGGAGGATTATCTGCATCGCCTGCGGGAATTCTTTACGTCTTCTTCTCAAGCAGCGAAAACGGTTCAGCAGTAATGGAGCCGCCGTAGTAGCTGGCACGCATCCCGCCCTGCCCAGAAAGCTAAACGGAAACCGAGGTGCCGGTGCCGAGCTGTTGATTCATGAGCCGGGAGAGGAGCTGGCGGAAAGTTTCACTGCTCTCCAGGAGGACGAACGTGCTTTTCTCTTCCGACCAGTCCAGTTTGAAGCTGGTAGCCAGAGCGGAGATCCAAATCTGGCGGGCGGGGCTGTTGGGACTGATGACGAAAGTGGCCGAGTTGGGCTCTTCGAAGTCCACCTTGAGCGCACCGGCCTGATAGTCCACCTCGTAGTCGTATTCCTCTTCCAAGCCAGCCAGGGCGTTTTCGACCTCGTTGATGGCCGCCTCGGCCTTTTCCTGAAATGCGCGTTCATCGAGTCTTTCGGGCACTGTTTCTACTCCTGAAAGTCAGTGATTAGGCGGGTGCGGTCGGGCGGGAGGGTCCCTCCGCTCTGGCTCCTGCTGCCGCCGCCACCGCCCCGCCGTGGCATTTTTTGTATTTCTTACCACTACCGCAGGGACAAGGGTCGTTACGGCCGACCTTCCGACCGCGGACCACCGTCTTGGGTTTGGCGACCGGTTCCCCGCCGCCGAACCTCATTTGGGCCTGCTCGCGCCGCTTCCGTTTCTGGTATTCGCGGATCATCGCCTCTTCTTCTTCGGGAGTTCGCATCAGGAAGAGGTAGCGAAGTGTTTCATCCTCCGCGCGGTCCATCAACTCCTCGAACAGGGAAAAGGATTCCCGCTTATATTCGACCAGCGGGTCTCGATGGCCGTAGCCGCGCAAACCGATACCCTCTTTCAGGTGGTCCATCGTCAACAGGTGATCCTTCCACTGCTTATCCACCACCTGGAGGAGCATCATGCGCTCATACCAGCGCATCCTTTGGGGTTCGAGGACCTTCTCCCGCCCGTCGTAATGGTTGTGGAGAATCCCTTGGAGCTGTTCGCGGAATTCCTCCCACTGCTTGGGGTCCATCGGTAGCGTGTGCTTTCTCAGGTCCACTCCGAAACGGGTCCAAAATTCTTTGCGGAGGCTCTCCATGTCCCACTGGTCGGGATGCGCCTCTTTAGGACAGAAGGTATCGACCAGCCAATTGACGATGCGGTCGCAGGCTTCCATCAAATATCCCTTCTGGTCCCCGCCTTCCAGAAGTCGGCGCCGCAAACCGTAGATGGTTTCCCGCTGCTTGTTCATTACGTCGTCGTACTCAAGCAGGTGCTTGCGGGATTCGAAGTTTTGCGACTCCACCGTCTTCTGAGCGGCCTCGATGCGCTTGGTAATTAACTTCGACTGAATGGGGACGCCCTCTTCCATGCCGAGCTTGTGCATGATGCGGGAGATGCGTTCACCGGCGAAGATACGAAGCAGGTCGTCTTCGAGCGACAGATAGAAGCGCGAGGAGCCCGGGTCGCCCTGACGCCCGGCGCGGCCACGCAATTGATTATCGATCCGCCGCGATTCGTGCCGCTCGGTGCCCAGGATGTGAAGCCCTCCGACGTCCACCACTCGACCGTGTTCGCCCGCCACCTGACTACCAACCCGGCTCAGGGCTTCCTCCCGCTGTTCGGCGGGGGCCCGATCGAGGTTCACGCCCTGTTTGCGAAGCGCATCGCGGGCCAGGAATTCGGCGTTCCCACCGAGCAGAATGTCCGTGCCGCGCCCCGCCATGTTGGTCGAGATGGTCACGGCGCCCTCCCGGCCGGCCTGGGCGACGATATCCGCCTCGCGCTCGTGCTGCTTGGCGTTGAGCACGTTGTGTTTCAATTCTTTTTCCTGCAGCGCCCGGATGAGACGCTGCGGCCGCGCCTTCAAGCCCACCAGCACATCCAGTAACGGCAAGGTCTTCTCGTCGATGGATTTCATCCATTCACAAAGCCGGGGGACGAACGAGTCGCGCGCCGCCGCCTCCAGGGCCGGACGCTCGTTGGCTTCGAAGCGTGCTTCCTTGAGCAAGGCCCCGATCAGCGCCTTCGGGTTCCCGTTCGAGCCGGCCGCGAGTTTCCGGAAGCGTCCCTGATTCAAGATGGAACGCAACTGACTCGCTTCGAGACCCGCCCGCATCAACCACTCCACCACCCCGCCGTGCCGTTCGACCAGGTCTTCTGCCCATTTGTTGAGCTTCTGACCTTCAAGCCCGGCCTTCCGGGCCGCCTCACTGACGGACTGGGGCAGGACGCCGGCCTTGCGCAACTGCTGGCTCAACCGCTCGGATTTTTCGATGGCAATCGTGCCGACCAGGGTAGGTTGGCCCCGCAGGTGGCATTCTTTGATCTCTTCCACCACCGCGTTGAATTTCTCCCGCTCGGTCCGATAGACCACATCCGGGTGCTCATGACGAATCAGAGTCTGATTGGTGGGAATGACGAGAACTTCCAGATTGTAAATCTTCTCGAATTCGGCGGCTTCGGTTTCCGCCGTACCGGTCATCCCGGCCAGCTTCCGATACATTCGGAAATAGTTCTGGAACGTAATGGTGGCCAGGGTCTGGTTTTCGCGCTCGATCTTGACGCCTTCTTTGGCCTCCACGGCTTGGTGCAGCCCGTCGCTCCACCGCCGGCCGGGCATCAAGCGGCCGGTAAATTCGTCCACGATGAGGACCTCTCTGTCCTTCACCACATAATCTCGGTCCCGCTTGAAGATCGCGTGGGCCTTCAGCGACTGATAAACATGGTGCACGATCTCGAGGTTGGCAGGATCGTAGAGATTTTCCAGATTCAGCAGGCTTTCCACCTTCGCCACGCCGGCTTCGTTCAGCGTGACGTTCCGGTGCTTCTCGTCGATTTCGAAGTGGGTCTTTTCTTCCAGGCGTGGAATGATCTTGTCGATTCGATAGTATTTCTCGGTGGATTCCTCGGAAGCGCCGGAGATGATCAGCGGCGTCCGGGCTTCGTCGATCAGGATGGAATCCACCTCGTCCACAATGGCGTAGTGGTTGGGGCGCTGAACGCAGTCTTCCAGCTCAAACTTCATGTTGTCGCGGAGGAAGTCGAATCCGAACTCGTTGTTCGTCCCGTAGGCAACGTCGGTTTTGTATGCCTCGCGGCGCTCCTCGTCCTTCAGGTCGTGGACGATGACTCCCACCGTAAGCCCCAGCAGTCGATAGATGGGCCCCATCCAAGCCGCATCGCGCCGGGCCAGGTAATCGTTCACCGTCACCACATGCACGCCCTTTCCCTCGAGCGCATTCAGGTAAACCGGTAGCGTGGCCACCAGCGTCTTGCCCTCACCGGTCTTCATCTCGGCGATTTTGCCCTCATGCAGCACGACGCCCCCGATCAACTGCACGTCAAAGTGGCGCATGTTGAGGGTACGGCGGCCGGCCTCGCGGCACAGGGCAAAGGCTTCCACCAGCACATCATCCAGCTTGGCGCCGTCGGCAAGGCGTTTCTTTAATTCTTCGGTTTTGGCGCGAAAGTCGGCATCAGCAAGCTTCCGCATCGCCGGTTCCAGGCTGTTGATGGCCTGAACCTGCGCGCTGAGGCGCTTCAGCTCGCGCTCATTTCTGGTTCCGACGAATGCTTTGAGAATCGTTCCCAGCAGCTTCATAATGGATAATGGATCGTCGAGGCCTCGTAAAGAGAGGCGAATTTCTTCCCGCATCCTCCAACAAATTGATTCTACGAGCCTATTCGTCAGGGGTCAAGCAAACCGCCGTGGGGACCTTCCTGCCCCCGCGCCGAAGCGGGAATCATAACGGCAGATGACAGGTCCTCACGTTGTACGGATTGCCCGGAAAATGTTAGGCTTTCCTCCGGGACGGTGGCCGACCCGATCGAACCGCCTGCCGACAGATGAGCCCGCAGAGACTAACGCGCCGCCCCGGAGAATCTGATGTGTGGAATCGTCGCCACCGTGGGAAACCGTTCGGCACTGCCCGTCCTAGTGGAAGGGCTCAAACGGCTGGAATACCGGGGTTATGATTCAAGCGGCATCGCCTTGGCGCAGGATTCCGGCGCCTTCCTGCTGAGGTCGGTCGGCAAAGTGGCGATGCTCGAGGAGAAGCTTCGTCGGTCGCCCCAGAACGGAAGCACCGGCATTGCCCATACGCGCTGGGCCACCCACGGCAAACCTTCCGAAGCCAACGCCCATCCGCACGCCGATTGCAAGAGCACTCTTTTTGTCGTCCACAACGGTATCATTGAAAATTATGCCCGCCTGAAAAGGCATCTTCAGGAAAAAGGCCATAACTTTCGTTCGCAAACGGATACGGAAGTTCTGTCGCACCTGATCGAGGAACATTACGCCGGCAACCTCGAGGCCGCCGTACAGAAGGCGCTGGCGGCCGTTGAGGGAACCTTCGGCATCGCCGTGCTTCACGTCCGCCACCCCAAGGAGATCATCGTGGCGCGGCGCGGCAGCCCGATGATCCTCGGCATCGGTGAGGAGGAGGCGCTGGCGGCTTCCGACGTTTCGGCTCTGGCTTCCCATACCCGTCAGGTACTTTATCTGGAAGACAACGAAGTCGCTTGGCTTCGTCCCGGTGATTTTTCCCTCACCACGCTCCAAAACCGACCCGTGAGTCGCCAAGTGGAAACCCTGGAGATGGACATCGCCGCCGCCGAGAAGCAAGATTTCCCCCACTACATGCTGAAAGAGATCTTCGAGCAGCCCGAGGCGGTGGAGAACACCCTGCGCGGCCGCCTGGACCGCTCCGAGGCAGTCGCCAAACTGGGCGGCCTGGAACCCGTAGCGGAGCGCCTGATCCGTGTCCGCCACCTGATTATTGTCTCCTGCGGCACCAGTCACCATGCCGGCCTCTACGGCCGATACGTCTTTGAGACGCTTACCGACCTGACGGTCGAAAACGAACTGGCCTCCGAATTCCGCTACCGCAAATTGAACCTGCCGGATAACAGCGCCGTTTTGGCCATCAGCCAGTCGGGCGAGACCGCCGACACGCTGGCCGCGCTGCGTGAGGCGAAGCGAAAAGGCGCCCTGGTCCTGGGATTGGTGAATGTGGTGGGCAGCCCCATCGCCCGCGAGTCCCATGCCGGCGTCTATACCCATGCCGGAATGGAGATCGGCGTGGCTTCGACCAAATCCTTCACCACGCAGATGACCGGGCTGCTCTTGATGGCTCTCTGGGTGGGCCGATCGCAGAATCTTTCCTACTCCGACGGATTACGCCTGATCCGCCACCTGGAACGGATCCCTGAACAGGTCCACCAAGTGCTGTCCGAAAACGACTCCGTTAAAAACCTGGCCGAAGCCTACTGCGACTACAGCCACTTCCTCTACATCGGCCGCAAGTTTCAGTTCCCGGTGGCACTCGAAGGGGCGCTCAAGCTCAAGGAAATCTCTTATATCCACGCCGAAGGTTACGCCGCCGGTGAGATGAAGCACGGCCCCATCGCCTTGATCGATCCTGGCTTCCCCACCATGGCTCTGGCGCCCAACGACGACTCCTACGATAAGGTGGTCAGCAACATCCAGGAAATCAAAGCGCGCGACGGCAAGATGATCGCCGTGACATCGGCCGGCAACGACGGGATCCGCAAGTTGGCCGATGAGGTGATCGAAGTCCCGGAAACGCTCGACCTGCTCTCGCCCCTGCTTACCGTCATCCCCCTGCAACTGTTTGCCTACTACTGCGCCGCCCGTCGTGGCTGCGAAATCGATAAACCCCGCAACCTCGCCAAAAGCGTTACCGTAGAGTAGCCTCAGCCCTCAATCCTTCCTTTCGGTCCATCACGAAAAGATTTATATTCTGAGGTTCGAATTGAGGCCGCAGGCCGGATGACCGGGTCGTATTCGGGTGCCGCACGAAGGCTTCCCTCCGGTAAGATGCGGGAAAGGAAATAAAAAATGAAAAGACGGATCTACGAAATTCTCGAAGTGGCGCCGCCGGGTGACAGAACCAGCAACAGCATCGACCTTTTCATCATGACGTTGATCCTGGCCAACGTCCTGGCGGTTATCCTTGAATCCGTCGAATCGTTTAGCAGCCGGTACCGCCCGTTGTTCGACGGGTTCGAGCTCTTTTCGGTACTCGTGTTCACCGTAGAATATCTTTTGCGTCTCGGGTCTTGCACTGCCGACTCCCGGTTCGCGCCATCCCTCCGGGGCCGTCTGCGGTTCGCCCTCACGCCGCTGGCCTTGATCGACCTGGTGGCCATCCTGCCCTTTTACGTTCCCTTCCTCGTCACCGACGTCCGCATTTTGCGCGCCATGCGGCTGTTAAGAATCCTCCGCGTACTGAAGCTCGGACGTTATTCGGAAGCCTTCCGCCTATTGGGCACGCTGATACACAATAAACGAAACGAATTGACGGCCACTTTCACGGTCCTGGTGGCGCTGCTCGTGGTCACCTCGGCCTTGATGTACGAAGTAGAACACACAGCGCAGCCGGAACACTTCCACAGTATCCCGGCATCGATGTGGTGGGCCATTGTCACACTGACCACCGTGGGCTACGGCGACATTGTCCCCATTACCCTCCTGGGGAAAATCATAGGAGCCGTGATGACTGTGGTCGGAATCATGATGGTCGCTTTGCCGACGGGGATCATCGGCGGAGGTTTTGTGGAGCTATTCCAGGCCCGCAGGGCAGGCTCGCGGACCTGCCCGCATTGCGGCAACCAAATTGAACCTACCATTGAAACTGTGCCTTGACGGCTGCACGCAAAGACGCATTTATAAGATGCCTTCCATCGAGAGGGTAAGGTTAAGACTGTATTCCTGGGCTTTCGGATGAGTCGTGGGGTTGGTTCTCAGAATCAGCGGCGGCCGGGTCTTCCGCGTGCGCCACGCCCGGAGCTTCTCGGTGCCCCATAATGACCGCGGGACGACGCGGCCCTATCGGAATGGCGTCCGGAAGAGCTCCGGACCCGGCTGCTGTAGCTCCGAGAGCGGGAAACACCACCCCGATTATGGCTGCGGGCCGCCGAGCGGGAGCTTCTGCCCGGTGAAGAATACGAACGTGCGGAACGTCGCACCGTACCCCGGGCGGGGGATCGATGCGGCCGCGCGCGGCTCGGTCCTCGACTGCCGTAGCCGGAAGACCTGCCTCTCTGCGACGTCCGCGGGGAAGCCGGGGCGCGATTCGCTGGCCGGGTCCCCACTCGGCGACTACCGCCGGATCCCGGGGTGCGGTGAACACTACGAACCCGCGCTCCCGAACTCCTTCGCGTGGAGACGCGATTCGCAGAGGAGCTTCTACCTGCCAAAGGAGGAACGTTCGGCCGGCCGCGCATGCGGCGGCTAACAGATGAACCCCCTGACCTAGTTCGGCTCGAGGGGCTGGTTTTCGGGCCTGCTCTGCCGGTCCCTCTGGAAGACCGGGATGAACCCAACCTACGGGCTGTGCTGGCCGGTCCCACTCGGCGACGGACCCCGGAATCTGAAGAGTCCACGGCATGGGAGGTCCTTCCAGCCGATGGACGCGCACTTCTGGAACGCGACAATGCCGTTGCATGGGGTGACCCGGTGGGTCCAATCCCACTCCGACGGGTGGATCCCTGCCTTGCACTCCTTCGCGATGCCCGGGAGGGTGCTGGCGTACGCATCGCGCGCGCCGGACCGACTCCTCGGGTTCTTGTAGATTCGGTCCTGCGGCCGAAATTCGGGACACCGGAGTTCCCTCCCGATGAGCCGCGCAAGCCGGGGCGATTTCCGACCCGATTCGAACGGGCAGATCGCCGGGGATTCACCCGCCCTCGATCCCGGATCGAACGTGAGCCTCGCAAAACTCCGGTCCGCGCAGCGCTCCTGCGCCTGCCACCCAGATAGCTCCCGCCGCTGCCCACCGCTGTTTCTGCAGCGGGGCCGACCGCATCGCGCCTGGATCGATCGCGGAAAGATGAAGATGTCCGCCCAGCACGCGGGGAACCAGAGGCCTGAACGTCCCGTGCGCGCGCCGGGTGCCTGCGGACGAAGCCCGTCGTCCGGGAGGGAAGAGAAGAAGGCACCCCCGTCGAACCCGTGGGGAAGAAATCACGATTCCGAAACCTCCCGCCCGAGGCAGCGCCAAAGCCCTGCGCACTCAATCGACGCCGGCTCCAAGGATGGTCTCCCGAAGTTGTGCCGAATGCGCCCGGATATTTTCTCCGCAAATCATGCGGCCAAGTTCCAAATCGGCGATAGGGATTGCGCACGGGAGAGTCATATCGCCCAAACCTGTGACGACGCAGAGGGTTGCGCTTCCCAAAGCGATGGCGGCGGCCTCCCCGGTAGGGATGCAGATGGAGGGTCCGGTAAGGGCGCCGGTACGACGAACCGTAGTGGTGACGACGGGAATAATAGGGATAGCCGAAGAAAAAATTCCGCCGGTGCCATCTCAAGCCGGTCCACCGATAAGGGGAACCATAATAGAAGCCGAACCGGTAAGGATAATGATAGACGTGGTCATAATGATGACCGTGGTCGTAGTGATGGCCGTGGTGATTGTAATGGTAGTGGTGCTGATGATAGTCAGGCCCGGAAGCCGCGCGGGGATACCTTCGCATCCGGGGACCTATTTCATTCCGTCTGCGATTCCACTTATCCCAATCGTCATAAACAATTCCACTCCGAAGCTGGACCAGGGGGTCCCCTTCCAGATTTAAGGACAAAATCTGGTCGCTTTCTACCCGCAGAGTCCCCGTAGGCACCGAAACCAGCGCCGGCCCCCGGAAAACTTTGACGTGGATGTACGGCGACTCCAAGTCAACCCGAAATTCGGCACTCTGATCCAGGCTGATTTGTACCTGCGGGGACTCGACCTCGAAGGTATCCCCTGCCTCGAATCGGATATTGAAAGTCCCGTAACCTCTGCGCAGGAGCAGCCGGGTCACCTCCGCGCCGGTATCCCTCACCCGGGCCAGTTGGCCAAAGAAAAGCTCCGAATCTTCACCCACGCGCACCACCGACCCCTTCTCGAATACCACCTCGGCGAAGCTGCCGGCCTCGGTGGAAATCGTGAAGCCTTCCTGAATCGGGGTATGAACCAGCGCCTGCAGCGGGCGACTGGGGTCAGAGTGTTGGAGGTTGACTTTACCCTGAACGAAACTCAGGTGGACCGCCCGAACCTGCGTGAGTTCCGGTTCGGCAGCCCGGGCAGATGTCAGGAAAACGAAGCCTAAAAACGCCAGGACCACCCATCGTTCCCGCGATGGAACTTTCATGGCATACCCCACAAACGCAGCTATTGTCCCCTTCCAAAGCTTTGGATGGGAGATAAGACAAAAAGGTTGTAAAGTCCACCTTCTGAATTTCGCTACTTCTTGGAGTTTTCCAGTTTCTCCAGGAGGCTTTGCGCACGGGTTTGAGCCAAGTTGAGGAGGCGTGGATTGGAGGCAATCTCCCTGAGCGCCGGGACCAGCAATTGCGGATCGGCCATCGCCTTGTTTTTGAGGTCCAACTGAATGCGGCGAAGATAGCGTCCCAGGGAGAGCTTGTCATACTTTACCGCGTGTTCGAGAACGGCAATGTGCCGCTGCGCATTGGCGATCTTTTCAAACAGGTTCACCAATTCCCGCACGGTGGAGTCAGGCGTATAATTGAACACCACTTGGTGAGTTCCTTCGTCTCCTTCATAGACCAGCGTTTTTTTCCCAATATTGGCGATGCGGCGCTTTGAACTCAGGCGCAGATTCCGGAAATAGTTCAGGCGCTTGGCCAACTCGAAGATCCGGCCCGTAGTCGCATCCCCAAGCTGCAAGGCACGAGGAGCCGGAGCCTTATCCAGCGCTCGCCCCTCGTAGGAGCCCTGCCCGGCGGCATCCACTTGGATGTAGGTATATTCCGGACTGCTTCCCGGAAGCACTTTCGTGAAGGAAATCCGGGACCGGAGCGATTCCCGTCCGGCAAAAGCCGGGCCGGGAGCTATACCCACCAGAACCCCTACCGCTATGAAGTAAACGAAGAGTATCCGCACCCTGCTACCTTCGAACCGGCGCTCGGAATGGTTTGCTCTTGCGTCGCCTGATGCCGGAATCGTTGGCCCCCAGGCCCATCCGACTCCGGGTCTCAACCGTATGCGCGTGGCACAACGCTACGGCCAAGGCATCACAAGCGTCCAGGGACCTGGGCGCCTCGGCTAAAACAAGAATCCTCTTTACCATGTCCTGGACCTGAAATTTCTCTGCCCTGCCGTAGCCCACCATACTCGATTTTACTTCCAGAGGACTGTACTCGGCGACGGGCAGACCCGCTCCGGCCGCTGCCAGCATGGCGACGGCGCGTACGTGGCCCAGCTTGAACGTCGTGCGGAAGTTCCGGGAATAAAAGAGGTCTTCAATGGCAACCTGTTCGGGAGCGAACTTCTCAATAACCACTTTCAGCCTCCCGTAGAAGGAACTGAGCCGACGAGGGAAATCCTCCTTCGACGAGGTGGCAATGACCCCGCTGGCAACCAGCGAAGGCGTCCGGCCGCCCCGGAGGTCGATGATGCCGTAGCCGGTGCGTGCAACCCCGCAGTCGATGCCCAGAACCCGCATTCTCGGAGCGCTGTTCTCCTTGCTTGAATCGTGCGGGGCCAAGCGTCGAAAGCCTCCGCATCTCCCCGATGTCCCCGGCCTAGTCCGCGCCGGCGAGTGCGTGCATCTCCGATTCGTCAATATCGAAGTTGGCATAGACGTGCTGCACGTCTTCGTGATCTTCCAACTCCTCGACGAGCTTGAGCATCTGTTGCGCCGGCTTGCCCGCGAGCTTCACCTGGGACTGGGGGATCATGGATACCTCGGCAGCTTCCACTGTGAAGCTGCCGCTTTTGACGGCTTCCAGGACCTGCGAATGGTTCTTGGGCGGCGAATAAATCTCCC
Source organism: Terriglobia bacterium (assembly GCA_965222885.1). Taxonomy (GTDB): domain Bacteria; phylum Acidobacteriota; class Terriglobia; order UBA7540; family JAPUME01. Next base: position 1,387,376 of record OZ244973.1, on the reverse strand, counting down.
AGTTACTCCCATCGTCGGTCATATCCTCCGCGCCCGCGTCCAGGACCGTGCTCAATAATTTCTCCTCGTCGGTCCCTTGCCGAGGTATGACAAGGTAGCTTTTCTTGTTGAACATCCAAGAGACGCAGCCATTTTCTCCCAGGCTTCCCCCGTAACGGGAAAGCAGGTGGCGGATTCCCGAGAGGGTCCGGTTGCGATTGTCCGTGGTGACTTCAAGCATCAGGGCAACCCCCCCGGGGCCGTAACCTTCGAAGAAAGCCTCCTCGAAAGCGGCGCCGGGAAGTTCGCCGGTCCCCTTCTGAATGGCTCGGTTGATGTTTTCCCCGGGCATATTTTCCGATTTGGCCGCAGCCACGGCGGTTCGAAGCCGAGGATTGGCGTCCGGGTCCCCGCCTCCCATACGGGCGGCGATGCTGATCTCCCGAATCAGCTTGGTGAACAGGCGTCCTCGACGGGAATCCGTGGCAGCCTTTTTGTGCTTGATTGAAGCCCACTTGGAATGACCTGACATAACGTGCCTCCAGCCGCTGTCTCAGGCGTGCTGCCCGTCATAAATGGAGAGCAACTCGATATTACCACACCCGCTTGGCCCGGTAAATCGGAGCGAACCGCAGCTCGCGGGGTGACGACGCCGACGGAAATCCGCTATGCTATGATGGATGGGGCTTTGGTTACGGAACTTTCCCGTGGAAGTATCTCCCATGCTCATCGACGATCCCTTCGAGCACCTCCCCCTACGATGAAAGAAACCCTGCTTCCGCTCTTCCCGCTGGAGGTCGTCCTGCTACCCGAATCCCCGCTGCCCTTGCACATTTTCGAGGAGCGCTACAAGACCATGATCAACGAATGCGTAAAGGAGCAACGGGAATTCGGAGTGGTCCGGGCCCAAGGAGGGTCGCTCGAACGCATCGGCTGCACGGCCAAGGTCATCAACATCATCCGGAAATACGACGACGGACGGATGGACATCCTTACCTCCGGGCGCCGGCGATTTGAAATCCTACATACCCATGAGGACCGACCGTATTTGCAGGCGAGGGTGTACTGGTTCGACGACGAAGAGGGAAAGGACCTGGCTCTGCTTCCCGAGGCGCGCCGTGCCATCGACCTATTCACGCAAGTCTGGCAACGGGTCCGCAAGGCCGAAGACATTCCGGTCCATTTCCCCACCCCGTATCGCCACCTTTCTTTTCGGATCGCCGCTTCTCTCCCCTTGGATCTGAAGTTCAAACAACAAACACTCGCCCTTCGCTCCGAACCGGAACGATTGCTCCGGGTGACCCGTCTTCTCGAGACGCTCCTGCCGCAGCTCAACCGCGCTGAGAAGGTCCGGACAAAATCAAAGAGCAATGGCCATGCGCCCTTGTAAGGTGCGGGAGGAGGCGCTGGTCCCGCACCTTGGTTTGCCCGTTGCAGGCCCGCTTTCCGTCATTTTCCGATCTTCGACATTCAGGAATCCTGGACAAGGAGAACCCAGCCGCCCCGGAGGTCCTACAAAGGCCGAGAATTCCAAACGGAGGTTCAGTGAATCAAATACTCCCCTACACTTGGGACTTTTGCGACGCATGCCCAGCGGTCGCGTTGTAAGGAAAGATCGACCATTTTGGCTCTTTACACCGGACATTGATTGATGTAGGTTGAGTTTCCAGGGATGCCCAGAGGCGCACGCTATCGGGAATCTTCGCATATTTCTGAACGGTTGACCCGCGATGGGAAAAGCCAGGACCTTAGGTGAATTAACAAGCAGCGGCTACCGGTTTCGTTCCGTCAAAGAGGAAATGCGGACGAATCTGCTGCGGAAAATCGCGGCGCACGATACTCTCTTCCCCGGCATCATCGGCTATGATGACAGTGTGGTGCCTCACCTGGCCAATGCGATCCTCTCCAAGCACAACTTCGTGTTGCTGGGTCTCCGCGGCCAGGCGAAGAGCCGCATCCTGCGCTCTCTGGTGGAACTGCTGGACCCGGAAATTCCCGTGATCGCCGGCTGTGAAATCAATGATGACCCTTTGCGGCCGATCTGCCGGGTCTGCCACCTGCTCGTGGCAGAGAAGGGGGAAGACACCCCGATTGCATATCGCCCCTCCGCGCAACGTTTCGTCGAAAAGCTGGCCACCCCCGACGTTACCATTGCGGACATCATCGGCGATTTGGACCCCATCAAGGCGGCCCGAGGGGGGCACGCTCTTTCAAGCGAGCTCACCATCCATTACGGCTTGCTGCCTCGCGCCAACCGAGGCATCTTCGCCATGAACGAATTGCCGGACCTGGCGGGAAAGATTCAAGTCGGGCTGTTCAACATCATGCAGGAAGGCGACGTACAGATTAAGGGATACCCCGTCCGCCTCCCCTTGGACGTGATGCTGGTATTTTCAGCCAATCCGGAAGACTACACGGCTCGCGGGAAGATCATCAGTCCTCTGAAGGACCGCGTCGGTTCCGAGATTCGCACCCACTACCCCTTCAGCCTGGAGGAGGGAATGCAGATCACCCAGCAGGAAGCGTGGGTCAAACGGGACGGTGGCCGCACCTTGCATCTGCTTCCTTTTATGCGCGAAATCATCGAGGGAATCGCTTTTGCGGCTCGGGAGGAAAAGAAAATCGACAAGCGCAGTGGAGTCAGCCAGCGCGTGCCGATCACCTGCCTCGAAAACGTGGTCAGCAACGCCGAGCGCCGCGCCCTGCTGCACGGCGAAGGCCGCGTGGTGCCCCGCATCGGAGATATCTACGCTGCTCTGCCCTCTCTCACGGGCAAAGTCGAACTCGAATACGAGGGAGAACTTCGCGGCGCCGACCAAGTGATGCGCGAGGTCATCCGCATGGCCATCGCCAAAACCTACCGGCGGCATTGCGACGGCACCCCCATGCAACCCGTCATTCAATGGTTTGAGTCGGGCGGGACGCTGAAGCTTCCCGAGTCGGCACCCATCAAAGAGGCCTACCGGCAAATGAAAAAGGTCCGGGGCCTGTTCGAGCGAACCCAAGCTCTGGGTATGAAACCGAAAGACAATCCCGCCATACTGGTGGCCGGGGCCGAGCTGATTTTAGAAGGCCTGAATGCCCTGAAGAAAATCAGCCGCAGCGAGGAGCGGGGGTTCTACGCCGAGCCTCCCCGTCGCGAGCCCCCACCCGAGGAGTTCCGCTCGCGCCGTCGCCAAGTCAACTGATTCACGACCGACCGCATGAAATTCGTTAAATACACGAAATACACTGCCGATCCCTTCGAAAACCTGAGCACGGAAGAACTCATGCGAATGCTCCAGGACTTCTTCCTGGAGAGCGGGTTCCACCAACATTTTTACGACTTCCAGCCAATGGACGCGGACCGCACGATGGATCAGCTCCACCGCGCATTGTTGGAAGCGCTGGCGAACCGGAACCTGATTCCCCAGGACCTGCTCGGGCAGTTGCAGGAAAATCCCGAAAACTATCGGGAGTCTCGCCTGGCGGACCTGGTCAACCGACTGATGGAACGCATGACGGAAGAAGGATACATCCGCGTCGATCAGCCTCCCAATCCGGAGGACCGTCCTAACCAGCCCGGGTCCGGGAATGTAACCGGGCCCCAGAGCCGAGTGAAGTTTCAACTGACCGAAAAGAGTCTGGATTTTCTCGGCTACCGAGCTTTGAAGGATTTATTGGGTTCGGTGGGCAAGTCCAGCCTGGGCCGCCACGATACCCGCGAGATGGCCACCGGCGTCGAAGCCCACGGCCCGTCCAAGAAATACGAGTTCGGCGACGCGCTCAACCTGGACGCCAATCGGACCCTCCTCAACGTGATCCAGCGCGAGGGCCTCAAGTTTCCCCTGCCACTGGACTATCCAGACCTGGAAGTCCGCCAATGCGAATATCAGAGCTCCTGCGCCACGGTCCTGATGCTCGATTGCAGCCACAGCATGATTCTCTACGGTGAAGACCGGTTCACGCCGGCCAAACGAGTCGCCCTGGCGCTCACCCATCTGATTCGCACGCAGTATCCGGGCGACACGCTGCATCTGGTGCTGTTCCACGACTCAGCCGAACAAGTTCCGCTGGCGCAATTGGCCCAGGTCGAGGTAGGTCCTTTCTATACGAACACCCGGGAAGGATTAAAGCTCGCCCACCGAATTCTCGCTCAACAGCAAAAGGATATGCGGCAGATCATCCTGATCACCGACGGTAAACCTTCGGCCCTGACGCTTGAGGACGGCCGAATCTACAAGAATGCATTAGGGCTCGATCCGCTGGTCGTCAGTGAGACGCTGAAAGAGGTGGCCAATTGCCGCCGCTCGGGGATCATGATCAATACCTTCATGCTGGCCACCGACCACGGCCTGATCCATTTTGTTCAGAAGGTCACCGAACTCTGCCGCGGAAAGGCCTACTTCACGACCCCCTACACCCTCGGTCAATACCTGCTCATGGATTTCATGGAGAAGAAGGTCCGGACGATTCACTGACTGAACGATATCAACTCAGGCTCGACTTGCTTCCGGAATGGATTGCGAATCCACCTCCTCCACGGCCAAGATGACCTCCACCCGCGGCTCCTCCTACGGACGAACCTTGCCAGTGCTATAATCTAAGCGGCAAGCAGAAGGCGGGTTAACCCATCGTGAATACCATCCTGGTGTGGACGGCTCTCAGTTTCTACGGGCTGGCAATTGCTGGTTCGCTGTCGGCGGTGGTACGTCGGCGTCCCCGGCTGGCACCCACCACGCTGATGGCGGTGGGAGCGGGACTGCTATGCCACCTTCTCAGTCTTGTCGTGGCCGGAGCCGCCCACCAGCGGCTGCCGGTGACGGATTTGGGAGGGGCTCTCTCAGCCGTAGGAATCCTGGTGTGTCTGGCGTTTCTGGCCTTCTATGCAAAATACCGGATTATGACGCTGGCGATCTTCATTCTTCCGCTGGTTTTCGCCCTCACGCTGGGTTCCGCGCTGCAAGGTGAGGGGGCTTTCGAATCCCCCCAGTACCGGACACCTTGGCTCGTGGTTCATACCGGCTCTCTGTTTGTAGGCTACGCGGCCTTGTTTCTGACCTTCGTCGCCTCCTTGATGTATGTCATCCAAGAACGGGAACTGAAATCCAAAAAGCCCCGGGCGTTCTACTATCGTCTGCCGTCGCTTGAGGTCTGCGACGAGTTGGCCCAAAAAACATTGATCCTGGGATTGCCTTTCATGACGGTAGGAATCATCACGGGATTCCTCTGGGCCAGCAAAACGTGGGAAGGCCTCTGGGGGCTCGACCCCAAGATTCTCGCCTCCGTGGCCACCTGGACGGGGTATGTGGCGATCTTCTCGACGCGACTCACGGGCAATCTGCGCGGCCGCCGCGCCGCCTACCTGACCCTGGCGGGGTTTGGGGCTCTGATGTTTACTTTCTTGGTCGTTACTTACGCAAGCAGCGTGCACGGCTACTTGCCCAGCCCGGCAGGGAGGCCCTAGCTTGCCGGAAACGGTTCCGCGGATACTTCCATGAACCTGGTTCTTCTGGGAATGAATCATCGTACGGCGCCAGTGGAGGTGCGCGAGCAGTTCCACATTCCCGAATCACAATTGACACACGCCCTGCTCCTGCTCAGTCGCCGGCCGGGGATCGAGGAAGGGCTGATTGTTTCCACCTGCAATCGCGTAGAATTTTTTGCCCATACTCAGCCGACCCCCGACCCGGTCCATCCGGTTCAGGAGTTCGTGAGCGAGTATTACCAAAAGAGCTTTTCCTCCTTCGAAAAATATTTCTACCGTTTGGAGAAGAAGGACTCGATTCGGCACATCTTCCGCGTTGCCTCCAGTCTCGATTCGATGGTGTTGGGCGAGCCTCAGATCCTGGGCCAGGTGCGGCACGCTTTCCTGGCTGCGCGGGAATCGGGGGCGGTGAATGGGCTGTTGCATGAGGTCATGAACCAAGCTCTGGTAGCGGCCCGCAAGGTGCGGCGCGAGACTTCCATCGGCACCTCGGCCGTCTCGATCTCTTCGGCTGCCGTGGAGCTGGCCCGGAAAATCTTCGGGGAACTCCGTCACCGGACTATTCTTGTCATCGGCGCGGGCAAGATGAGCGAGCTGGCGGCCAAAAATCTACTTCGGAGCGGCGCCAGCACCATTCTGGTCACCAACCGCACTCACGACCGGGCCGTAGAGCTCGCGCGAGCTTTCGGGGGCAAGGCCATTCGCTTCGACGAGCTGTTCGAACACATCGCCCGTGCCGACATCATTATCAGTTCCACCGGTTCGCCGCACTTCGTGATAGAAAGACCACAGGTGGAGCACCTGCTCGCTGCCCGCAAGAACCGGCGGATCTTCCTGGTGGATATCGCGGTCCCGCGGGACATCGATCCTCGCGTCAACGACCTGGACAATGCCTTTCTCTATGATATTGACGACCTGGGGCAGGTTGTCGAAGCCAACCGGCGGGAGCGGGAGCGGGAAGCCCAGTGGGCGGATCAGATCATCGAGGCCGAAGTCGAACAGACGCTACGCCGTCTGGCCACCCGCGAGGTCGTACCTACCATTGTCGCGCTGGGCGACCACCTGAACCGCATCCGCCTGGCGGAATTGGAGCGCGCACGGGGACGCCTGGCCGGCCTGGCTCCCGATCAGTGGGCCGACGTCGAAGGGTTGACGCAGAGCATTGTCAACAAGATTCTCCACGGCCCCATTACGGAACTGAAAGGGTCCGCCGGAAAACCGGAACGAAACGCCCTGGTCCATCTCGTGAAAAAATTGTTCGGGCTCGGCAGTTGATGCTTTCCCATTCCCAGGTTCCGCACCAGGCTGCCGATGCGGAATTTCTCTCAAACAAAAGGGTCCGGCCCGTGAATCACAACCCGATTATCATCGCCACACGAGGCAGCGCCCTGGCTCTTTGGCAAGCCGAGTGGATCAAGAAGTGCTTGGAGAACGTTCACCCCGTTCGAGTTGAAATTCGGGTGGTGAAGACCACCGGGGACAAGCAGCCCGATGTCTCGTTGACCGCATCGGGGACGAAAGGCCTCTTCACCAAAGAAATTGAAGAAGCCCTGCTCACCGGCGAGGCCGACCTGGCCGTACACAGCCTCAAGGATTTGCCCAACGATCAGCCCGCAGGCCTGAGAGTGGCCGCATTCGTTGAACGGGAAGACCCGCGCGACGTGCTCATCGGTGGACGGGGCGCCGCTCTGTCGGATTTGCCCGCGGGTGCTTGCATCGGCACCAGCAGCTTGCGCCGACAAGCACAGTTGCGGGCACTGCGGCCCGATCTGGTTCTCCGGGAAATCCGCGGCAACCTGGACACACGACTGAGGAAACTGGATCGGGGAGACTTCAACGCCCTGGTGGTCGCGGCGGCCGGAATGCACCGGCTTTCTCTGCAAGAGCGGATTACGGAGTATTTTTCTCCCGCCCAGATTTGCCCTGCGGTGGGACAAGGAACCGTGGCGGTTGAAATTCGTGACGGAGATTCCCAGACCGCGAATCTGGTGCAAACGCTGGATCACCCACCGACCCGTATCATTACCGAGGCGGAACGAACCTTCCTCAGAAGATTAGGCGGAGGATGCCGGGTTCCGATAGCCGCCTACGGGAGGCTGGAGAACGGACATCTTCATTTGGCGGGCATGGTCGCCACCCCATCCGGAGACCGACTGCTGCGCGCCGCCAGAAACGGCTCTGCGAGCTCGCCCGAGCTGGTGGGCACGTCACTGGCGGACGACCTTCTAGCGCAAGGAGCCGAGGAGATTCTCAAGGAAGTTCGCTAGCAATCAGGTAAGCCGTGGCCAAGAAGGGGAAAGTCTATTTGGTGGGAGCAGGGCCGGGTGACCCGGGCTTATTGACGATAAAAGGCCAAGCCGTCCTCAAGCGAGCCGACTGTATCGTGTACGACTCCCTGGTCAACCCGGAACTCCTCTGTCATGCCCGTCAAGAAACGGAAACACTCCTGGTGGGAAAGCACGGCGGCCGGCAGGCCACCTCACAGGAAGAGATCAACCGCGTTCTGGTGGCCAAAGCACAGATGGGGAAAATCGTGGTCCGGCTGAAAGGGGGAGACCCTTTCGTCTTCGGACGCGGCGGTGAGGAGGTTGAGGCATTACGCCGCGCCGGCGTCCCCTGGGAGGTGGTTCCGGGAGTCTCCTCGGGACACGCCGTGCCCGCCTACGCAGGGATTCCGCTGACCCACCGGGCTTTCGGTTCGAGTGTAGCCCTTATCACCGGCCACGAAGACCCCGCCAAACCTCTGCCCACCCTGGAGTGGTCCAAACTGGCCACCGGGGTGAGCACTCTCGTGTTCTTCATGGCAGCGAAGAACCTCTCGGAGATCGTCTCTTTGCTGGTGGAGCACGGGCGGGACCCTCGGACACCGGTGGCGGTCATCCGATGGGGAACCCGACCCGAACAGGAGGTGGTAACCGGAACCCTGGGTGACATCCCCGCGAAGGCCTCCCACCTCAGCCCCCCTTGCCTCATCGTTGTGGGCGAGGTGGTCCGGCTCCGGGAACGGCTGCGATGGTTCGAACAACTGCCCCTGTTTGGCCGCCGCATCATCATCACCCGCGCCCGGGGACAGTCAGAACCCCTGGCGGCAGCCTTGACGGGACTTGGCGCCCAGGTGGTGGCGTTTCCCACCATTGAAATCCGCCCGCCAAAATCCTGGAAACCGCTGGACGCAGCTATCAGGCGGCTTAAGGATTTCCAGTACCTGCTTGTCACCTCGGTCCCTGGAGTCGAGAATTTCTTCTCCCGGCTGCGCGTCTGCGGCCTGGACGCCCGCGCGTTGGGAGGAATCCGGGTCGGCGCCATCGGTCCGGGAACCGCTGCGGCCCTGGAGAAATTCGGCCTCCGCGCCGACTTGATTCCCCGCGAGTACGCTGCGGAAGGATTACTGGAGGCTCTGTCGGGAAAGCGAGTCAAAGGAAAGTCGATTCTGATTCCTCGGGCGCGGGTCGCCCGTGACATCCTGCCCGCGACGCTTCGCCGGCGCGGTGCACGGGTCAAAGTGGTCGAGGCTTACCACACCGTTACACCTACCGTGCGTCCCGAGGAAGTTGAACGGGTGTTCGGCGCGCCGCCTTCCCTGATCACTTTTACCAGCTCTTCCACGGCCAAGAACCTTGTAAAGATCCTGGGCCGAGGGTCAGCCGCCGGACTTCTGGATCATGTGGCGTTGGCATCCATCGGCCCCGTCACCTCTGCCACGCTTCGGGAACTCGGGTTTCCTGTGGCCGTGGAAGCCCGCGAGTTCACCATCCCCGGCTTGGTCCGGGCCATCGAGGAGTTCTTTTCTCGGCAGGGCAATGAAAGGGGAATGCGTCGGGTGCGGGAGGCGCTTCGCGACGGAACCGGCCTCAGAGATTGAACAGTTCGCGCAGCCGGCGCGTCTGAGAGCGGCTGACCGGGATCTCGGTCTGTTTCCGGTCCATCATGCGGAGTTGATAGGAACTCTTAAACCAAGGGATCACTTCCCGGATGCTGTTGATATTCACCAGGTAGGAGCGGTGGACGCGCCAGAAATTCCGGGCATCAAGATTCATCTGGAGATCTTCGATAGTCCGAAAGTTGGATTGGCCCTCCATTTCGCGCGTGTGGATACTGATGAGGCCGTCCTGAATGGTGGCATAGACCAGGTTGTCGGAATCCACCAGAAACAGCCGCCCTCCACTTTTTACCAGCAGCTTGGACTTCTGGACGAACGGATATTCTTGCACCATTCGCACCAGCCGCTCGATTTTCTCCTGCGTTGACTCATCTCCTTCCAGCATCCGGCGCGAACGGTGCAGGACCTTTTCCAGCCGCGCTTTCCCGATGGGCTTCAGAAGGTAGTCCAATGCGTTCACCTCGAAAGCCTGGACCGCATAGTGCTCATAGGCCGTGGCAAAGATGAAGAGGGGAAGAGGACCCTTTTTCTCCAGCAGGCGCCGCACCACGGCCAACCCGTCCAGGCCCGGCATCTGAACATCCAGAAATACTACCTGAGGGGACCGATCGCGGACCAGTTGCACGGCTTCAATTCCGTTCTTGGCCTGTCCGACGACCTCGACGTCCGGGAAACTCTTCAAGAGAAAGGCCAACTCTTCTCGAGCCGGCCGCTCGTCGTCCACAATCAGGGTGCGGATTTTCATCGGCCTACGCGCCTTTGGATTTTTTATTGCCACGGCCCCGCTGCCGGGGGCAATCCTCATCCAGAGTTCCCCAGTTCGTAAAACATTGCAGGTTTTCCGATGGCTTTATGATACCATTACGCAAGACGATTTCCAGTGCTTATTGCCGATGCCGTTGCCATCCCGTGGGGATGACAACGGGGTTCGATAGGAGGACGACCCATGAAATATTTTCTGGTTGTGGCCCTGATTCTCACCACCGCGGGTGTGGGTATAGCCAAGAAGAAGAAAAAGAAATCGGACGAACCTCCTCCCCCACCTCCCTGCATCGAAGAAGAAGGGATCATCCAATCCTACCGGCAGCAGCTAATTGACCTGGTGGCGAAGGTGAAGAGCGAAAGCCTGGGTGAATTTGAACGGAACTACCATCAAAAAACAGCCGAGAATTTCCTCACCTTCTGGTCCTCGAACCTGGACGTTATCCTGGAATGCTACCAAAAGGCCCTCGAGGACCCGCTCACGACGAAAGAAATCAAGGCCGAGGTGGAACCCAAACTGGAAAGCTCCACCGGCCAGGTAGAGCAGCTTAAGGCTAAAAAGGAAGCGCTCAAGAAGGCGCGCCGCCCCAGGAATGCCAAGGCGGTGATCGAAGAGTTCGATTTTGGGTCGGCAGAAGGCTCCACCTAACCAGGGGCTTTCTGCCCGCCGCTCGCTCCCCGGGCGCAGCTTGACCCAACCGACCGTTCGATGCGGGCCGTAAGCGGGATACCCACTCGCAGCTATACCGAGAAGGGCAAGGTCCAGGTGTTCTTCTTTGGCCTCTCCATCCCCAATCTCCATGACCCTACGCAATCGGGTACTCAAGTCAACAACGAACGGCATTTCGGGGCCGGGTCATTCAGCAAGACACCTGCGTCGCGGACGGCCGGACGTACTTTTAAGAGCGGGGTTGGGGTGCGTTAGCTTGCGAGACGACCCGGTGCGCTAAGTCAAGAGAGGTCTCACAGGAGGAATCGTTCACCCGGCAACCGGCCAGGGTGTTACCGCAGCCGCAGGGGCAGGGCTCCGTATTGAGCCGCAGCAGCACCTGTTGCTTCTGCTCTGCGGTAAGCTTGGCCAGATCGACCCCGGGCAGGAGAGTAAAACTTGTCGGCAGGATTCCCTTCAGTCCGGGAGATTGGGTTTGAGCATTCTGTCTGACATCAGGATTGAGCGGGGCGGGTTGGAGAGACGATGGCGATGGATTCAGCCACCACGCCAGAATCCCCAGCAACGCCAACAGCGCCAGAGCTAAAAAGGGCTTCGCCGTCCCCGGGCGCGGAGCCGCATCTTTTTCCCCGGCCAGATGCTTCCCGCGGCAATCCATAGATGCCGGGGCCGCAGGTGCCGGGGCAGAGGATGGTTCTTCACTCATTCGAATTCGACTTGATCAAAAAATCCCCTGTGCAGCCGGTTCAACCGCACCGCTGTGGATACCACCTTGATACGGAGCCGGAAAGGCTCCTTCGCCGGAGGCAAGCAGGCCTGGTCATTGCAAGCCTGGTAGGAGAGTCGGCCTTGCAGGGTGTACTCGCCGGGCTTGATCCCCGGATCGAGACGCAGCCGGGCCCCGATCAACAGCCTTCCTTCGTACACCGAAAGGGCATTTTTGGAAAAGGGGAACGACTTCATCTGCCCCGGCGGATAAATTACCTTACCGGCCTCGATCGCCCGGTGGCGGGTCCACTCCAGATTCGTCGGGATCAGATAATCGAGCGTCGGCCGGTGGTCGTTGATGTGGTAGCCTTCGGAAATATCCGCCACCACCACCACGTTCAACTCCGAGCCCGGGTGGGCAGCGTCGGTCGCCGTCAGGGACCTGAGTTTCACCAAGTCTGCCGGGGGCACCCTCGCCGCCGCGGTGAAAGCAAGTGCTGCCAATAAAAGGAAAGCGAGGACTCTGTTCACAAGAACGGGAACTGTTTTCAAGTTGGCCAACCCATCCGACATCGCCTCAGCCTTGGGAGCTTGCAAAGGAGGCCAGCTTCTTCTTCGCCATTTCCAGACTCACGCTGCAACTGCTGTCATCCACTCGACACTGCAGCAGACCCATTCCGCACCCACAGGTGCAACGATCCTCCGCGAGGGCCTTCTTAAAGGCTTCCTTTCTCTCCTGGCTCAGTTGGCTGATATTGATTCCAGGGACTTCGGAAAAAATCACCTGCGGGTTGCCCAGCTTTATGGGCTCGCCGGTGCTGCCTCGGCCGGTTTCGGCAGAACGAAACGCGGTTACCTCCTCCCCGTCTTTCTGAGCGAGAAGGGTCTTGATTTCCTCTTCGATGATCGATATCGGAACCAGACCGATATGACGGGAATAGATCCTTCCATCGCGGCCAATCAAGAAACTGGTAGGAATCCCGAAGACGCCCCCGAAAAGCTGGGCAATCCGGGCATCGTCCAAACCCACCGGGTAGTTCATCTCAAATTCTTGGTAAAACTTGTGAACCGGATCAGGCCCGTCGTCCATCGAAATTCCCAGAATGGTGAAGCCTTCATTCCGGTAACGATTCACCAGATCGACAAAGGCGGGAATCTCTTCCCGGCACGGCCCGCACCAAGTGGCCCAGAAGTTGATCAGCAACACCTTACCCTTGTAGTCGGCCAGGTGGATTTCCTCCCCATCCAGGCCGGTGAGGGAAAAATCCGGGGCCAACGGACGCTCCTGATCGGAACGTCCCTTCTGCACGCCGGGATTTATCCAGGAGCGGTTCAACCAATAGAGTGCCGTCGACAATCCGACCGCGATCAGGATGCCCACCAGCATCTTCCGCTTTTGCACGAACTCGACTCCTTGTTAGCCGGCCAGAGGCCGGCTGAGACCTTCCCCGCCCCGCCGTCGAAAGTAGATCATCAAAGCTATCGCCGTGGCTGAAGCAGCCAAGGACAACATCTGGGGAAATGAAAAGGGACCCCCGAATATGAATTCCCGACCCGGATCGCCCCGGAAATACTCGACCGTAAAACGCACGGCCCCGTAAGCTAGAAGATAACAGAGAAAGATCATTCCGTCATGTGCTTTGCGCCGCTGCGCCAGCAGCAAACCCAGAAAAATCAAAAAGTTGGCGGCGGCCTCGTAGAGTTGCGTCGGATGCAAACGAATCCCGAGCGGAATCCCTACCAAGTCATGGCTCACCGGATCGCTGAAGACGACACCCCAGCCCAGATCCGTGGGTTTGCCATAGTCGCAGCCCGCCGCGAAGCACCCCAACCGGCCTACGGCATGGCCCAACGCCAGGGCCGGCGCGTACACATCCAGCGTCTTCCACAAGGGCATCCCCACCGCACGAATGTACACCATGGCGAAAATCAGCGCCGCCAGAAGGCCGCCGTAAAAAGCCCCCCCCGCGCGTAACGTCGCCCAGGAGAAAATCTCCGCCGGATGAGTCACGTAAAAGTCGGCATGGGCAACCATCATCAGCACCTTCGCACCGATCAGGCCCGCGATCACCATCCAGGTGCTCAGGTCCAACAAGCGGGCCGAGTCCATCCCTGCCCGTCGTCCCAACCGGCCGGCCGTCCAGATTCCCAGTATCATGCCCGCGGCCAATAAGGCACCGTAAGTGGGCAGACGAAAAGAATCGTAACTCCACAATACCGGATACAAAGTTGTCTCCCTATAGCACGAACCGGTTCAGGAAAGAGAGGTAGCCGGAAAGCATCCCCAGCCGATTGCTGGCGATGAGAACGCCGATCGCAATCAACAGGATGCCTGAGGTAACTTCCACGGCGCCAAAGTGGGTACGAAACCGGGCGTAGAATTTCAGAAAACGGCTAAGCCCCAAGCTGGTCAGAAGAAAGGGAATGCCCAGGCCCGCCGAATAGATGATCAAAAGAAACATTCCCTGGTAAATCGTTTCCCGGGTCGCGGCAACGGCCAAAATGGCGGCAAGAATAGGTCCAATGCAAGGAGTCCAGCCAAAAGCAAAGGCCAGGCCGATTAGAAACGATCCTGCCCAGCCCCGGCCCGAACTCTGCGCATGGATGCGGGCCTCCCGGTACAGCAGCGGTATCTTGACCCAGCCGGTGAGGTGAACGCCGAAGATGATAATCAGGACGCCGGCGACGACATTGAATACGGTGCGCTGCCCGAGAAGAAACTGACCTACCCAGGTCGCGGAAGCGCCCAGAACCACAAAAACTACCGTAAAACCGCCGATAAACGCCAGCGAACTCTTCCAAACGCGCCGGGTAAGGTTTGCATCCGAGCCCGACTTCAACTCCTCCAAGGATGCCCCGGACATCATCGAAACATAGCCGGGAACCAGCGGCAGCACGCAAGGTGACAAGAAGGAAATCACTCCGGCTATAAAAGCCGCCGGTATGCCCAGTTGATCCATTTCCTTTCCCTCCGGCTCTCGTCCCGCCCCAGTGCAGGGAGCCGGCTGCCGCGCTGGGAAACCCCATTCCGCGAGCCGCGACCTTTTGCGACTCGAGGCGCTGCCACCCGGGTGGGACCCCCTCAACATCCATCCCGGGCCTTCTCGGCGCGGGGCTTGGTTGAGAAGTCCCTACTCGCCGTGTATGATACGACAATTTCCAAGAGTCGTCGAGGCACGGTGCTCGAAGCCATCATCTTCGATTTTGACGGTGTGATTGTGGACACGGAACCCGCCATTTTGGGCGTGTTTCAGGAGTTGGCGCAGCGAGAAGGTCTGACTCTAACCGAGGAAGACTACTTCGCCGACTATCTGGCGCTGCACGACCGCGATCTGATTCGTCGCCTCTTCCATGCCCAGGGGCATCGACTCTCCGAGGAGCGTTTCAAGGAGCTGCTCGCCTGGAAGTCCCGGCGCTACCGGGAAGTGATTCAGGACGGCTTGCCGCCCCTGCCGGGAGCGGTGGAATTCATCGGGCGCGTCGGGCCGCGTTTTCCCCTGGCGATTGCCACCGGCAGTATCCGTCCCGAGGTCGTGCATCTTTTGGACAAGTTGAATCTAACGGAAAAATTTCCGGTGCTCGTGAGCGCCGACGAATTCGGCCCCTCGAAACCCGACCCGGAATGTTTTCGGATGGCGCTGGAACGGCTCCGAAAGCAGCCGTCCGGAGCCGCTCTGCAGGCCGGAGATTGTCTGGTCATCGAAGACTCTCCGGCGGGTCTGGAAGGAGCGCACCGCGCCGGTATGAAGTGCCTGGGTCTGGCGCATAGCCGTCCTCTGGAAGAGTTGGCCGAAGCCGACTGGCGAGCGCAAGGATACGGCGAGATTCACTGGGAAGACATACTGGCCGCGTTTTCCGGCTCCCTCTGAGGGAACCGGGAACGGACCCAGGAAGGATTCGGGTAGGAAAATGACAAATCCCCTCCAGTTGGCACAACGTATCTCGCAACTGGGAACCGAATCCGCCTTCGAGGTACTGGTGAAGTCGCGGGCGCTCGAAACCCAAGGCAAGCAGGTCATCCACCTGGAAATCGGCGAGCCGGATTTTCCCACCCCTCCGAACGTGGTCGAAGCCGCTACCCAAGCCCTGCGAGATGGCTGGACCCACTACGGACCTCCGGCCGGCTACCCGGAGCTGCGGGAGGCCATCGCCGAGCACGTCTCGCTGTCCCGCAGGATTCCGGTGGACCCGGCCGAGGTCGTCGTCACGCCGGGGGCCAAGCCGATTCTGTTCTTCGTCATACTGGCCGTGGTGGAAGCAGGTGACGAGGTCTTGCTGCCCGACCCGGGATTTCCCATCTACGCCTCCATGGTGCGCTTTGTCGGTGCCACGCCGGTGCCGTTGCGGTATCGCGATGACACGGATTTCGGCTTTGATCTCCACGAAGCCAAAAACCTCATCAATTCCAAAACCCGGCTGATCATCCTCAACTCCCCTCACAACCCCACCGGCTGTGTGATTCCGAGTTCCCAAATGGAGGCTCTGGCGCAAACCCTGGCTGATTCCAAGGTCCTGGTTCTCGCGGACGAAATCTACCGGCAATTGTCCTACGACGAGGAGTCCTGCAGCATTGTGCAATGGCCCGGAATGAAGGAACGGACGGTGATCCTGGACGGGTTCTCCAAGGCCTATGCGATGACCGGCTGGAGACTGGGCTATGGCGTCATGCCGGCGCCGCTGGCGGAGAAAGTATCCTTGCTGGCGATCAATTGCAACTCCTGTACCGCCTCTTTCATACAAAGAGCCGGCATCGAAGCTCTCCGCGGCGATCAAAGCTCGGTGCAGCGAATGCTCGGTGAATTCCGGAAACGGCGGCAAATTCTCGTCGAAGGACTCAACCGTATCCCCGGTTTTCGCTGCCGCATGCCCCGCGGGGCCTTTTACGCCTTCCCCAACATCTCCGCTACCGGCTTCACCTGCGAGCAACTGGCCGACCGGCTTCTCGATCAAGCCGGCGTGGCTACGTTGGCGGGAACCGGATTTGGTCCCCAGGGTGAGGGGTTCTTGCGCATTTCCTACGTCAACTCCATTGCCAACATTCAGAAGGCTTTGGAGCGTATCGCAGAGAACCTCGCCCAATAGTCCGTCCATGCCCTTGCCACGGGCCGCTCAGGGGGAGTGAACTGGAGCCCGGCGGAGAATACCCCGCTGATGGCCGGGGCCGCGCGTTAGCCCGCCGAACACAGTGGGATGACTCCTTGGGTCGAACCCTCCGCTCCAAACCCGAGAACGAGCTGCCGGTTTGCCCTTCGACGACTTTTGTCCTCCCTTCGACCTTCCAGCCCGTAGCGACTCCGCAACTGTTGCAAAAGCCTCCGTACTCGTTCCTGGTAGGGACCCGAAAGGTAGGCGGAACGGCCATAGGCTCTACGGTAGCCGGCCACCAAGTGGGGAAATTCCTTTTCCAGAAACGGCATGAACTGCTTCATCGCCGAGGGCATCAGGTAAAGCAGGTTGCTGGCCAAAAATTGCGCCCCGGATGCGGCTGCCTGTCGCGCCACCTGCTCCAATTGGGCGGCTGAGTCGGTAATGCCGGGAACGATCGGCATGAGATTGACCCCTACGTAAAGACCCAAGCGGGAAAGCTGCGCCACCGCGGCAAGACGTTTGGGGGGCGGCGGCGCCTTGGGCTCCAACAGCCGCGCCAGACGCTCATCGACGGTCGTTACGGTCATGTGAATACCCAACCGGTGTCTGCGGTGAATTTCATCCAGAAGGTCCGAGTCGCGCAGGATCAGGGGCGACTTGGTGGTAATGGAGAACTCCAGCCCTTCCAGTTTGACCAACACCTCCAATATCCGACGGGTGATTGCAAATTGCTTTTCCGCGGGCTGGTAGGGATCGGTTGCCGTTCCCAAGGCGATCGGCAGACCCCGATCCCGAGCCTGGCGTAACTCCGCCCGCAGCAGATCGGCAGCGTTGGTCTTGGCAAATATCTTCCGCTCAAAGTCCCGCCCGTCCCGCAATTCCATAAACTCGTGCGTGTACCGGGCATAACAGTACTTACAGCCGAACTCACATCCCCGGTAGGGATTGATGGTCCAGGCAAAGGGCATGCGCCCGCTCGACTCCCGGTTCAACGTGGAGCGTGAGGCCAGCTCGAAATACTCGACCTCCGCCCGCTGTCGGACCCGGGGGCTGGCCGCCGCCGCGCGAGCAATTCCTGAAAGCCGTTGCGTGCCGCAGAGGGGCATGATGGAATACGCTCCGGCCTATTATTTTCGCTTTATATTCGCTTTATGTCAATGGGAATTTCTTCGGCCCGGGAGAGGACGAATTCCCAGGGAAAGGCGGAGTGACTCGGTTCTCGCTGGGTGCTAGGTAACTCTCTGGAAGACATACGAAAACGCTCTTCTCTTATACCCGACGCCCTTCTGAATACGCTCCAGATACTCCTTCGTGATTGCGGTATCTTTCTTCGGAACCAAATAAGAACCCAGGTCCGCTTCCGAGAGGCGGTACTTTTCTCCCCGGCGATGGATGACCGCGACAAGCTCATAGTCCGCGTCTATCGAGGCCATGCTGGCGTCGCCATGACTGTTGTTCGCCAACAGATAACCGTTGATCTTGAGATACCGCTTGCAGCCCTGGGACACGAAACCCGCATACTGCGAGATCAAAAGGTCGAAGATTCCGTCATCTTCGTTGAAGCCCTGCGCGTAATCCGCATGGTGAAATCGAACCAACGGCTCTTCAGCATAGATTTTCCGTCGTTTCACAAAGTCAAGCACGGAAGGGTCTGCAAAGAAGCGCGCCGCTCTCCGATCCGTATCGACGAAACAAGTGACGGGAAAGACGAAAGACGGCGTCAAGTGGGTGAAGCTACCCGGATAGAGAGCGCCCCGGACGGCAAAGTGGTCCGCCATCAGGACGAAGAGCCCCAACCTTTCATCCCTCTTATCCACAAAATGCTTCCGGTAAAGGCCCATCACATCTTTCGCCATCGATCCTCACCCCACCGCCCTGCATTTCACCTTAGTGTTGTGTCCCAGATAATTCTTTACAGGATTGCACCTTGTCAAGGATGACATCAGCCGTGGCCTTCCAAACGAAGGGGTGCGGCTGGTTGTTCCAGGTGGAGAGCCATGCATAGATGGAGCGCTCCAACTCTTGAACACTGAGGAACGTACCGCGCCGGATCATGCGTTGGGTGATGAGGCCAAAGAAACGTTCGACCTGATTGAGCCAGGAACTGCTGGTGGGGGTAAAGTGAAAATGGAATCGTCGGCGCTTTCGAGGTTTGAGCCAGCGTTGGACTTGAGCACCCTTGTGAGTGCCGTAGTTGTCCATCACGAGATGCACATCCAGATCCGGAGAGACTGCCTTCTCGATTTGATTGAGGAACTTCACGAACTCCTGACCACGATGGCGCGGCCAGCAACTGCCAATGACCTTACCGTTGACGATATTGAAAGCCGCGAACAGAGTCGTCGTGCCATGGCGTTTGTAATCATGGGTCTGGCGTTCGGGCAATCCGGGACGCAACGGCAGGATTGGAGCGGTCCGGTCCAGGGCCTGAATCTGACTCTTCTCGTCCACGCAAAGCACCAGAGCCCGGTCCGGCGGGTCCAGATAGAGACCGACAATGTCCCGGACCTTGGCCTCAAACTGGGGATCGTTCGAGATCTTGAACTTCTCGACCCGATGCGGCTGGATATCGAAACGCTCCCAAACCCGATGCACCATCATTCGCGATACATGCATGTGTTGGGCCAGTGTCCGGACGCTCCACTGGGTGGCGGCGGCGGGCCGGGTCTTCAACGTCGTGTCCAGAATCGCACGCTCCAGTTCTGACGTCAGGACGCGCCGCGACCGCTTCCGGGTCGGTTTCGCAGTCAGGGCGCTCACGCCACCCTCTTCGAACGCGGCCCGCGCTGCAATCACGGTCGGCCGCGACAGACCCAACTCCCGGGCAATCGAGTAATTAGCCACTCCACGGTGAGCCAGCAGCAGGACCCGGCATTTCTGGGCCACCCTCTGAGGGGTATTCCCAGAACGCACCAGAGATTCAAGCTGTCGTATCGTCGGTTCGTCGATGTCAATAGCGGCGGCGGCTTTAAACATGCCGCTGATTAGATCATGGGCGTGGACATATGTAGACTATTATATGGGACGGGACATTAGCATGGTTTAGAGAGCAGAATTCGGCCTGACTGGAATTAGACAGAACTGTCTAAATATCGCAAACGGCGCAGCCTATTCCGTCCAGCCACTTTCTCGCTTCCGAGCGTATTTCCTTGATCGGATAAGGATGAGGGTGCGGCCTGCACCGCGAAACCCGGCCCTCGGTCCGTCACCCGCCGAGGCCGATTGTGTTGTCCTCGAACCTGCCTGTAGAATAGCTGGGCGCAGGCAGGAGCACATGGGAAGCCTCGCATAAGATGGACGGATTTTTGCAGAGGAGCCGGGCTGTATCGGCGGGGAACCTTGCGGCCCCATCCGGGGGGCCGTGCAGGGACCCAATTGGGGTTCGGTGGTTACACCATGGGCGGCTCGTGGGATGAGAACCCGGAAAGCCGTTTACATTCCATATCCATATCGGGGGTCCGATGAAGATTCGTAAGGCGGTTCTGCCCGCTGCCGGATGGGGAACTCGCTTTCTGCCGGCAACGAAGGCCCAACCCAAAGAGATGCTTCCTTTGGTGGACAAGCCGCTGATTCAGTATGGCGTGGAAGAGGTGGTCGCCTCTTCCATCCGGGACGTGATCGTGGTTATCGGCCGGGGCAAAAATTCCATTGCGGACCACTTTGACGTCTCTTACGAGCTGGAGCAGCTCCTGGAGCGCCAAGGGAAGAAGCAACTGTTGACGGAGGTGCGGCGAATTGCCGATTTGATGCACGTCACCTACGTCCGACAGAAGCAGGCCCTGGGACTGGGGCACGCGGTGCTGGTGGCGAAAAACTGGGTCGGGGAGGAGCCTTTTGCGGTGCTTCTGGGGGACGACATCATTGATGCTCCGGTCCCCTGCCTGCAACAGATGCTGGCCGTTTACGAGCAGACCCGCTCCAGCATCCTGGCCATCATGCCCGTGAAACGCAGTGAGGTTCCGAGCTACGGCATCATACAGGGCCGGCCTGTGCGCGACAGCCACTTTTCCGGGCGTCTCTACCGCGTCGAGGACATGGTGGAAAAGCCCACGGTCGAACAGGCTCCCTCTAATCTGGGGATCGTGGGGCGTTATATTCTTACCCCAGCGGTTTTTCGCGAACTGGAGAGGACCCACGCCGGCGCGGTCGGTGAAATCCAGTTGACGGATGCCATCCGCAGGCTGATTCCGAGCGAGCCGGTTTACGCTTACCGATTCGAGGGACAGCGCTATGACGCGGGAGACAAGCTCGGTTTTCTGAAGGCGACGGTGGAGTTCGCCCTGAAGCGACCGGACCTGCGCCAAGCCTTTCGCGCTTACTTGCAGTCTCTGCAACTGTAGCCGGCCGGCCCGGTCGGATTCCGTGGTCTCCCTCGGGGAAGACAAGTCCTGCGGTTATTCCTTAACCGGAAGGCTTTGTCTTTGGGGCTGACTCAGGCTTGGGTTGGGTCTTGCTTGCGGCGCTCGCGGTTTTTCCTCCGGCCCCATCCTGGGAAGGGGGTGATCCCTCCGGTTTCGGGGGGGCCTCGGACGTCGCCGCGGGGTCCGATTTTCGCGCGTAGTCGGTAACGTACCAGCCGCTTCCCTTAAACCGAATGGCCGGGCTGGAGATCAAGCGTTTGAGCGGCGCACCGCATCGTTGGCAGGTCTCAAGGGGCGGGTCGGAAAACTTCTGAATCACCTCCCTCAACTCACCACAAGCGGTGCATTGGTATTCGTATAGAGGCAAGCTCGAAATCTCTCCTGAATGGTGAAGCTGCTTGATTCTATCTTTCTCGCCGGGGAGCGTCAACTTCCTGCACTCGTTCAGTAGATTCGTGACACTTTGCCTCCTTGGAGGTGTAGAACGGAGATCGGACCTCTAAGCCCGGATTCGGGTCAGGCTTTCCGTTTCTTAGCGGGCCGCGGCCCGGCCGGTGATGGCCTCGCGCAATCCTTCCAGCAGCCCTTCGAGCCTGGCTTGGCCATGCTCCAGTCGCGCCACGCGCTCCCCTAGCTGCTTCATGTCCTCTCGCAGCCGCGCTTCCAGCCGCGCCATGTCCTGCCGCAGTTGCGCCATGTCCCGTCGCAGCCCGCGATTGCTGGCCAGGATCAGCCCTGCCAAGGCGACTCCCACGATCACCAGCGCAATCAGTAGGTTGGTTCCCTCGCCGCTCATGCTTCTCTCCCCTCAGTCGGCCCGTTCTCCCAAGTCATTCAATAGTAAATAATGGGGATTATACGCCAACCTTGGTGGGATATGCCATGCGGTTCTCCGACTACCCTGTCCAAAGATGTCTTGCGACAGCGCCCAAAGGGTAGCCGATGGGAACAAGAACGAGGTTCCGACGTTTTTCTTCCCAACGTCCTCAGAAGGGAATTGAGATGACCAGCCTTGCGCCCAGATCGATCATGCCGTTCGGGGTTTCCCGCCTGATCCCTTCCCATTGGAACTTCGCGGGCAGCGCCGGCAGCCAGCGGGAAAGCAGGCTCAATTCGGTCCCCACGCGCAGGGCGCGCCCCAGGCCGGCAAGCTGCATCCGGCTGTAGGGCGTCAGCAGACCCCGTCCGCCGAAGACGTCCATGCCGTAGGCCACCTCGCTGTCCGTGCGGGTCTGGAAGGCGTTGGCCATGTAGCCCGCGCCCAGGGGATCGGTGACCAGGGCCGAGTTGTTGTTCCACAGCGTCGTCCTACCTCCCCCATCCCGTCCTCGCGAAGACATCATCGAAAGCCGCAGGCCCTGGTGCTTTTTCCCCGGGTCCCAGCTTACCTGCATCCCCACCCCGAAGTCGCGGTAGTCACTTTCATGCACCAGCAGCACCCGGCCGCGCAACGCCACGTCCAGACCGCTGGACGCATCCAGGAACCCGAGACGGAGACCGGTTTCACCACCAGCGCCCCGACCCGCGTCGCCGTCGTCGAAGCGGCCCCCGACCTCCACCTTCACGCTGAGCGACCTCCCCGCCGCCAGAGGCTTGTCGTGGACCAGTTCCAGCATCATCCGTGCGCGGATGACCTCGCCTCTTGCCCTTGCGATGTCCTCGGAGGCCTTGGTCCCCAGGCGTGCCGTGAAGGCGTCTGCGCGCAGGCCCAACTCCGTGTTGCCCCGCTTGACCAGCACCGGGCGCAGCCCACCCGCGAACATCCGGAAGTCGGCATTGAAGTTGTGGGTCCGGCCCGGCTCCTGGACGGCAACCTGACCTCTTCCCAAGCCTCCCATGACCCACGCGCTGAAGCGCTGGTGGGGCTGCCAGTACAGATACGGGTGAGCCGTGTTCAGACGATTCCCCAACACCCCATCGATCCCATCGTCGGTGTAACTCATATCAGTCCAGCTTCGCATGAAGGAGAGGCCGACGAGCACCTTCTCGTTGCTATAGAGGTCCAGCCCAACGTGGGCCGCCTTCAGGTCACCGCGATAGTTCATCCTACTCCCGATGAGGTCCCTGTTGAAGCTCTGCAGGTCGCCCTGGCCCCACAGAACGATACCTCCACCTTTGCCCTTGCCCTCGTCGCTTTCCCCCATTTCGAGGTTGAAGGAGGCCTGGGAAAGCTGGGAAAGGAGGAGTTGTCGAGTCTGCATCCCTGAGGACTCGTGGGCCGCCGGCGATGGGTCGGCCGTGAAGGCTCCTTGGAGCGGATTGTATCTGTAGGATGCCGGGGTGGGCGCGATGCCATAGCCGGGAGCCAAGGCGGTATGCGCGCCGCCTGAGCGGGCCGAGCCCAGCGACGAACCAGCGCCCTCGGCCAACCTGGGGGGTGCGAAGCCGAATCGGTCGCCCTCCGCGATGTGATTCAAAGCACCGGCCCTACTGAGACCCGAGCCGTTGCCGCCTGCCTGGCCGGCATGCAGGCGTCTTCCACGGTTTTCTGCCAATTCCTTCCTTTCGTTGCGCTTACACGGTTTTGGGGCGTCTGCTTTCGCTCGCAACGCCTACGGCTTAGCCCTCTTGATGGGCGAGTTTACTGACGGTTTCTTGACGGTGGTTGCTGCCACGGCCCTACTCTACGGCTGCGCCGTAGCTGGTTGTAGCAATGGTTTTCGAGCTGCAACAGCTCGGCTCGTCGTAAGGACGCGCTCCGTCGAGCCAGGGGACTTACTTTCCCCAACCACTGCCAGAACCTTGAGTCGACCAAATCTCAACTGACTTGCCCCCGCCGAAAACGGCCCAATTTCTAAGTTAGAAGGTGGCACAAAAGATCGGTCTAGTCAGCCGAGTCTAAGAGGAATGCCATGGCGCGACGGAAGGATAGCAAAAAGCGTGAGGTGGAGAACTACATGCACACCGACAAGGAGCGCGTGAACAACCCGCCAAGCACCTGAGCGCGGCCGTCGACAACGTGCGCCGTGAGGAAAACAAGGCATTGCCCAGCAAGGCGATGACCGCCCCGTCGACACCCAATACAAGTGGCTCCACCATCCGGCAAACTTCACCCCCATCGAGCGGCGCCAGTCTCGACTACTCAGCGACAGCACGCTCTGAACCGTCGGCGCATGCTCCTTGAAAGAAACTGCGATGGCGTTGGTCGCACACCGTTACGCCGGCGCCGCTCGAAAGTTCTTCACACGCTGGTACGCTGGGCCGTCACGCTGGCTGCTCCAGGCCATGACCTAGGCCCGGCCACATGCTCGAAGCTCGGCGCGATAACATCCTGACTACCCTCCGACCACTGCATCACCAACGCCGCCCAGCGAGTGAATTACCCCCGTCAGCCGATTGCGAACCCACGCGCCGCCTCCGGACGACCTGAACGTGCAGCGGCCGTCCCAACCCGCAATCGCGGTCACATCTTGATTGACCGCCACCAGCGGTGTATAACATCGTCCGGTCGCACACAACGCAGAGCGTTCGCGACCGGCGGAGTTGTTGTGCATCTGCAGCAGACCAAGCGTATGAGTCGCCGATCAGGCGGGCCGCAATACTACCTTCATGACCTGACCGAACCCGTCAAGGATTTTCTGCGGGAACGCGGTCTTGCTCGAGTTGCCCTCGTCACTCCATACGGTGCCACACTTTCGGCCTATTTGGCGATTAGTAAGAACAAGAAGCTCAACTCCAAGCTTCAAGCCGTTCCTGGCAATGTTGGCCACGACCGTATTCAACAGGGCCGGGCGGCGGAAAGCATCGGCGAAGCCATTCGCCAATGGTACAAGCTCCCACCCGGCGACTTCGAACGGATCAACGTGTCTATCGAGATTCGCGACGACGCGTTCTACGTGGCTCCGGTACAGTACAAGTTTGTTTCAAAGCGACCGAGGAACATTGTCCGGCCCGACCGGCCATTGAGCTTCACCGTCGCACATCAGAGTGCATTTTGGGTAGACCAGCTTCGAAACGTTGCGCAGCACGATCCCGGACTCGTATTTTGGTCAGTGAATGAGATCAATCGGATTGCCCGAGACCACTTGAGGGACACCAAACTACCGCATATCCAAGAAACGGATATCCTGCGCGCATCTGGCCCACTAAATCATTTGGGCGTAAAGCTTGGTGGTTTCGTGGGGAAGGGTTACGACTGCAAGACCACGTTCCGGTTTCTGGACTATCCTGAATACTCCGTACCAGTGGAACTGAAGCGTAATAGTACAGGTTTTCGCTACCAGCTCAGGAAGTATGGTAAGGACGAACTGTCCCGGGCCGTAATTCTGTGTGCGAAACACGATGAGAAGAATATTCCCCCTCACATTGACGTAATAGAATTAGCAGCCTTTGCGACATTCGACCCTAGAATCCTACGTCGACGGAAATGAAAGAATACGAACACATCACGCCGATCGACGCACCGATTCCGGCTGATCGTCAAAGTGCGAAACGCCATTACGGCGTTCATCCGTATTTCACGAGACGGCCGTCTAACGTCGTTCGAGACTACATAAAGCATTTTACCTGCAAGGGCGGCCGTGTCCTTGATCCGTTTGGCGGATCTGGGGTTACGGCAATCGAAGCCTTCCTTGAGAACCGCTGTGGCATTCACAACGACATCAACCCACTGGCCAACTTCATCGCGACGGGAATTGTGGAACTTGCGAACGGTGATATTGGTTTATACCGGGCGGCCCTAGCGGAGGTTCGCGACCGCTGTGAACGGCGCGTGTCGTCCCTCGAGGAAATGAGCGCCTCAGAAGTCAAGACGACACTCCGACGCCTGGATTTGCCCGAGAATGTGAAACTGCCAAGGACGTCTGACGTTGAGCACTTATATGATTTGTTCGCGCCGCGGCAACTCGCTGCACTCGCAATTTTGCGTGAAGCCGTTGAACGGTTGGAAGACGGGTATGCGCGAAGCGCGTTGCGTTTGGCGTGGTCTGCGACTTTGACGAAGTTGAATCTTACTTTTCTGTCAGCTGAGGGGCGGGCCGCATCTCGTGGCGGTTCGAGCATCTTTAGCATCTATCGCTATAAGGTCGCGGCGTCACCTGTTGAGTTGCCGTTGTGGTCGACGTTCCACGAGCGCGCCCTCAACATTATAGCTGCTAAGGAGGAGATCGACGCGATTCTAACTCACCGAAGAAGAACCGGTGGCTTCACTGGCAAGTTTGAAGTGTACGAAAAGAATGTGGTTGATCTTCCGTCGGTCATCGAGTCTGTTGACTATATTTTCACTGATCCGCCTTATGGGGGGCATATTTCTTATCTTGACCTGTCGACTCTCTGGAATGCGTGGAGGAAATCGACGCCCAGTCGAGTAAGGTACGAGCAAGAAATGATCGTTGGCGGAGAAATCGGCCACTCGGAGGAAACATATCTGCGGCGGCTTCGAGATAGCATCGAGGCGTGTTTCGCGATGCTGAAGCCGCATCGGTGGCTGTCTGTGGTATTTCAGCATTGGTCGCCACGGTACTTCGAGGCGATCCTTATCGGTGCAGCCGCGGCGGGAGGAGATCTGCGAGCAGCCATCTCGCAAGTGGGCGATCCAATATGGTCCATGCACAAAAAGAAGAACCGACAGTCAGTTCTCGCGGGCGAAATGATTTTGACTTTTCTGAAGACAGGCAAGCGGAGGCGAGTCGAACCCTCGAAGGACTTTGATCTTCAATGCCACGTCCGGCGCATCCTCGCTGGCGCGGGCGATGCAATCTTTGGAGAATATCTCTTCAACAGAATCGTCATCGATGCGTGGAACGCCGGGGTGCTAGGTTCGCTGCAAATGTCGAAGAGCGCATTTGCAGACCTCATGGCTGACGAAGGGTGGTCGTATGACGAGGCGTCCCATCAGTGGCGACGAGGTGGGACGGTGAGGCCGGCCTCCTCCCAATACAACCTTAATTTCATGTAGTCCGATTGGCGAGAGGTCGCGGAAGGAGGTGGCGGCAAGCGGAGGCCACTGGGAATCGGTGTCGATGGTGACTAAAACCTCTCATGCTTGGGAGCAATATGATGGCTCAAACCCGCGTGGGAAATCAGAAGCAATCCGTCTGGATCTTGGAAGCGAAATGACTCGACGAGTCGGCATCGTGGCGCTTTGATGACAGGAGTGAGGCCGAGTGGTTTGGCGGGGTTGTTCAGAAGTACTGGTGCGCTCGCTGTCCAAGATGCGGACACAAGGATGTCGTTAATCTCAGCTTGGACGGAGACTCTTCGCTCGGATGGACGGCTATAGCCTCATGTGCCAACCACACGTGCAGCTTTGCGCAGAGGATTGTATCCTGCGGTGATCCTGATGAAGTCGAGTGAAGTGATCCTGGTTGTGTGGACAGTTCGAGGGCTTGGTTTAGGTGTATTCCGGTTGCGTGAATTCGAAGCCCGCAGTACGCAGACGCCCGTCCACTTGGCGCTGGCTGCCGTGGCGGCGCGGTTCGACCACTCGCAGTCGTCTTGACGGCTATGATACTGCTCCGCGCCGTCACGAGAGGGCACGGGTTTCCGTCGCTGAAAGTGGGTAGTTTTCGAATTGCATACTTGCACTCGGCTATGCTTTTCTTGATGTGGTTTTGGGGACCTTAAGGGCAACCGGCTTCGCCCCATTCGCCATTGCGCTCTCTGGCCTGACCGGCCCTTTTTGTACCAGCTGAAGTGTGATGAGTTCCCAGAAAACTGGTCCAGCGGGGATGAGAGTTTTCTGGGAACTCATCAATCACAGCCCCAGGCTGTGATGTAAAATCTCATCTCACTACGAGTGGTACAAAATATCGGTCTGGTCAGACATGAAAAAGAAGAATAGGAATCATAGACGACAGACTCGTATCCGTAAGTCGAAAAAGCCCTCTATTGAGTTCTCGACCCTTACAATTCCAGCGGGCGATCATAACAAGTTTAAGGCGGGGGTCCTCAAGGTAGCAGCTCGCAGCGTTACCGAATTTCCACAAACGCTTGAACTCGTGAGGAAGCAATTTCAGCTGAGTGACCCCTTGGGGATAGTGGCATCGTTCGCAATTTACGGTCTCAGGAAAGATGTCCACCAAGACTCCCCTTTAAACAATATTCAACAACATCATGCTGAGCTGCTCCAGTCAGTGTTGCTGACCATTCCGTCTGAAGAGTGGGGCACGAAACCTCTGACACCCAATATCATGCAGACAGTATTCGATGCCGTGCCGAAGTTGTCAGAGACCTTTTTCCACCAGCGCATCCTTGCAGAGCAGAAGATCACAGACGAGCACGAAAGCGCTGTTCTGTCTCTTCAAGATCGCATCCGGCTTCACACACAGGCGGTCCGTAATTGGGGCTATTTCACAGACATCATAAGGATTGCGAAAGAGCTGTATGGACCGCTTGATGCGCCATTCTCGGCGCATTACGGATTCGGCATCAGTGACCTTGTACAAGTGATAGAGGCCGTCGTCGTTGAATACGAGCGTCGAGCCAACGAACATTTCAGTACTCTACGGAAAGTCTGTCGCGGCACAAATACCCGGAAAATAGTCAAGCTTTACTATGATAGCGTGCCGGACCTTGTCGGCAAGCCTGAGGAAATGATTGCGGCGCTACCGTCTGGCATTACGCGGGAAGGCTTGCTCAGTCGCCTCATGGCCCACTTGAATCTTCGCCTCTCTAAACGTTTGATTTTCAAGGCTGATGAAGTTGCTGCGCTGACGGCACACCCCCCGGAGTTGGTGGAAACGATCCTAAGGGCAATTTCGTTGCCGCCCGGAAACCTCGTTGATGCCAAGCCAGAGCATCTATTTCTTGGAAACCCAATATGGACCGCGCCAGGCATTGATCTCGGCGAGAGTTTTTTCATCGCCATGCCGCAAGTGGTCTTCAGTCATATACATCCACTGGTTACCCGATTGGGTGAGGTAGCGGGTCTGAAGGTGGATCTTGAGAAGACACGTTCGCACTTTTTGGAATCCAAACTAGGCGAGGCGCTGTCGACCGCGCTACCCAGCGCCACTATCAGCGCCAACGTGAAATGGCGATCGGGCAGTCAGGAATTTGAGACCGACTACCTGGCGATTATCGATCGAATCGTTGTCATCGCTGAGGCGAAATCGCACAGGTTAACTCCCGAGGGCATGCGGGGTGCGCCTGACCGCGTTAAGAGGCATATCCAAGACCTTGTTCTTGTGCCCTCGATCCAGTCGAGCCGTCTGGAAAAACTGATCGTCGCTGCACAAATCGGTGATGAGACGTCAAGAGCGACGGTGCGGGGATTAGGTATTGATGCCTTAAAGATCGACCGTGTCATCCGTCTATCAGTTACTCTTGATGATCTGTCGGTTCTGTGCTCAGCAGAAGGGGAATTCAAACGGATTGGGTGGGTTCCTGCCGATCACGATCTAGCGCCTACGATTTCGATCGCTGACTTTATGTGCGTCATCGACATTCTCGATAGTCCGATTCCCCTACTTCACTACCTAAGTGAGAGGAAATTCGTTCAAAAATCATTCAAGTTACTTGGTGACGAAATGGATTTTCTTGGACTTTACCTGGAAACCGGTTTCAATCTGGCTGCGGTCGAAAAGCAACATGATAATGTCTTGATAACGGAACTGTCGGGTCAGATTGATCGTTACTATGATTCGCGCGATGTCGGCATGAAATTAGCCAAGCCTATGATAAAGCTCCGCCCGCTGTTCCGAAACATTGTCGAGCGGATAAGCCAAAGACGCCCGGAAGGATGGACTATAGTTGGCCTGCATCTTCTCAACTCCGCCGACTATGCCGAACAGCAGAAAATGGAAAAAGCTCTCACTAAACTGAGGCGGATGGTCCAAAAGAACTATCGCGATCCGGCGCATGTAAATTCCTTGCAAATTCAACCGCTGAAGAGGCGGAAAGCTTGGCTGATCTTTTATTTGTACCCGAACGAAATGCGCCCCATACATAAAGCTGTGATGGAACGGCTAGCATCGGAAGCTCTGAATCAATCACAATCTGAGGAATGTTGTGTCTTTGGGAGGTGTATCGACAATTGGCAAATGCCATATGAGGCATTATGCGTTGTTCGTAAGCCAAAAGCGACTGTAAATCCGGCCTGACGGATATCACCTCTGGATTAATGGCGGTTCAAGGAATATGTCAAATCCATAACCAGAAGGTCATAGATTCAAGTCTGTGTCGATCCCCAGGAATGACGATATTCTTCTGCCGATCTACCTCAACCGCGCCGTCATGCCCTCGCCGACAAGGAAGCTCGCGTCGAAAACCTGTGGGCCATCGTCACCCCTCCTGCCGACGGTCGTCGTCTGGCTCTCGGCGGCGTTCCGGCCCGTAAGGTGCGGCGCTGCATGACCAGGGTGACGCGTTACGGTCGTCGGGCGCCGGGACATGGGAGTTCAAGGTCAATCCCGACAATTGTCATGCAGTGTCCGGGAGGCAACCGCGCTGCCAATGAGCCGGACGGATCACCGCTACGGGCAGCCGACGGATTTTGTTCTGTTAATATCGGGCGTCGCGGGCTGCTTCTGGACGCGGGCCGATTCGTCGCGTTTCTCCGGGAAGTGGGCATGGCTTAACTCCTACAGCTTCGAGAAATACGGTGCTGCGCGGACCGTCGCTCTCTCAGTCTCTGGCTCTGGGTGGGGCCGGTGAACCACCATCCCTTCTGTTCCTTTCTTCAGAAGCACACGCGACCCCGAACGCTGAGAGACCTCCACGTCTGCTGCCTTCAGCATGGCGACGATGTCCTTCCACCGAATGCCAGTCGGCGTCGGCCTCTTGAACATGCTCTCCAAGGTATGCCTATCCAAACTCAGAGCTTTCAATATAGCCAGCCTTTTCTTCGGAGACGCAAGCGACAAGCGCGGCGGCAACAGCGGCCGCGATAAAACAGGTTATCGGTTTCATGGTTTATTCTCATTTGGGAAACTCGGGCAGGCGGGGCGCGTGTCCGGCGAACTTTCCGGGCACGCCGCAAGGATCGCGTCGAGCGCGTCAGTCTCACGGCGGTCAATGGTTAGGCCATAGGCCCGCCGATGCGGGTTGCAGATAGCCGGCAATCGAAATTCGGCCCATCAACGCCCGAATCTCTGCTGGTTTGCCGTTGCCATTTCCAAACTGGCCCGCCGCCCAGGTCGGAGAAGACTTCCCCAATGGAAACCACCCGTCTCGCTTACGCCGCATGGCTTATTCTCTCATGCTCCCCAGAGAGAAAGGGGGCGCGTTCAGCGCCGCAGAGGGAGAAAGGGACAAAAGATAATTAAGCCTCAGGAGCGCCGGGTTCGGCAAGCATTTTCGATTCGCGGCTCGCAGCGGAGAGCGTGTTGGCGTGAAGAAGATTGATCAAGTGTAGACATGCACTGGAATCCGTGGTTTTTGGGATGAGCGCCGATAGCGAGAGATGGAATCGTCATCATCGC
Source organism: Terriglobia bacterium (assembly GCA_965222885.1). Lineage (GTDB taxonomy): Bacteria > Acidobacteriota > Terriglobia > UBA7540 > JAPUME01. The sequence goes on along the minus strand of OZ244973.1, from coordinate 1,356,100 downwards.
CGAGGCTCTGGCAAGGCAGGGCCGAAGAAGGGCAACCTCCTCACAGCTCCCTGGCCATCCACCTCACTTCGCCGACGATCGTCGCGTCATCCGGCCACGGCACATCCAGCCAACGGGGATGGTCACTGACCAATTGCCAGCCGCCATCAGTGCCCTTGCCGGCTCGCTTGACCACCAGTCCTTCCTCGGTACGCAGCACGAAGATGCGCCCTTCCCGCCGCCGCCTCCGGTTGCGGTCCAGCAAGATGACGCAACCCTCCGGCAGGGTCGGCTCCATCGATTCGCCCATCACGCCGATGATGCGGCAGCGGTCGGCGACGAGTCCGTGCCGGGACAGCCACTCGTGACGGAAGTAGGCGTAGCTCTTCACCGTCTCGTCCAACTCCAGAGCCCCACCACCCGCGGCCGCCTGAAGCCGGTGGACGGCTACCGGCCGAGTGCCGGGAAGTGCACGGATTGCGGGTGAGGTCCCCGGAGCGGACAGCGCCTAGTCATCCGTGAGATCGTCGGCCACCCGGGGTCCCACAAACTGCGCCCTGATTTCGTTACGCAACGCCCGAGTCTCGGACTTCAAGGCGCGGACGATCTCGTCGAGCAACGCCTCGCCCGAAAGCCGCTGCTCGATCACCTGCACGGCGTCTTGGAGACTCGCTCCCTTGGCCAGACCGAGCACTTCCCGGATCTCGGGAGGCACCGTCGGCTGGGGATCGGGAATCGGGGGTGGCAGGTCCTCCGCTAGGCCGGCGGTAGGAGACACCTCGGCTGCGTCTCGAGGAGGACCGAGGTAGATCTCCACTCCCAGGACACTGCAAAGGGCCTCCAGGGTGTCCGTTCGAGGACTTGAGCCGCGCCGGATATTGCGTACGGTGTCGGTGCTGCTGGTCGCCAGCATGGAGAGCTTTCGGTCGGAAACGTCCCTGCCACCAATCAGACGGAGAAGCTGCTCTCGAACCTTCACACGGTAATGATACCACAAATTGCGAAAAAGGCGAAAGTGAAACGAAGAAGGACTTGCATAACGGTAGGTACACCGCAATACTGGCCTGACCGGCCCTTTTTGTACCAGATGAAGTGAGAGAGAATCTCACGAAAGAGGAAGCTGGAGATGTCGATCAGGAAGTACAAGGCGGAACAGATTGTAACCGTGCTGCGGCAGATCGAAGTGCAGATGGCAAATGGGAAGACCGCGCCGCAGGCGTGCAAGGAAGCTGGCATCCACACCCAGACCTATTACCGCTGGCGGAAGGAATACGGCGGACTCAAGCTGGATCAGGCGAAACGGCTGAAAGAGTTGGAGAAGGAAAACACGCGGTTGAAGCGGCTGGTGGCGGAGTTGTCGCTGGAGAAGCAAGTCTTGCAGGAGGTGGCCCCGGGAAACTTCTGAGCCCGCGTCGACGGAAGCAGGCAGTGGAGTGTGTCTGCCAGACCTTGGGAGTGTCGGAGCGGCGGGCGTGTCGAGTGCTGAGGCAGTACCGATCCACCCAGCGGCATCGAACCTCGACACCACAGGATGAACCGCGACTGGTGACCCGGACGCTGCAGTTAGCCGGCGAGTACGGTCGATACGGCTACCGGCGGATCACGGCGCTGTTGCGACGGGAGGGGTGGAGGGTGAACCATAAGCGGGTGGAGAGAATCTGGAGGCAGGAGGGACTGAAAGTGCCGCAGAAACAACCCCGGAAAGGCCGCCTGTGGTGGAACGATGGGTCGTGTCTTCGGTTAAGACCGTGCTGGCGGGATCATGTCTGGGCGTACGATTTTGTGGCAGATCGAACCCGGGACGGTCGTCCCCTGAAGATGTTGACGGTGGTGGATGAGTACACGCGAGAATGTTTGGCGCTACCGGTAGAGCGGAGGATGGGGAGTCGGCAGGTGATTGAGACGTTGGCGGAGGTGATGCTGTGGCGAGGGGTTCCGGAACACATTCGTTCCGACAACGGACCAGAGTTCATCGCCCGGGAATTGCGACAGTGGCTGGCAAAGGTGGGGACGGGAACACTGTACATCGAACCCGGTAGCCCGTGGGAGAATGGGTTTTGTGAAAGTTTTAACGGGAAGTTGCGGGATGAGTGCCTGAATGGAGAGATCTTCTACTCGTTGAAAGAAGCTCAAATTGTGATCGAGGGATGGAGGAAGGAATACAACACGGTGAGGCCCCACTCGGCACTTGGTTATAGGCCCCCGGCGCCGGGGGCCTATAACCCTGTCTTAAAACAAGTTTCACAGCCCCAGGCTGTGATATAACTCTCTCACTGGTAGTGGTACAAAATATCGGTCTGTTCAGTGTCGCCGCGACGATTGTTATTATCGCCGCTACACCTCCAAGCAAAACGAGCATTGCTTCGCCGAATGTCAGAACGTTCATGGCTGTTCTTATCCTACGATGACGTAACGTGTGTGTCCCACATGTAAGCCGGGTGTCCAGGTCTTTCGCACGTTGCCGATCCGCGCCGCGTGCCGCAAGACCCGGGTCTTGCGGCGAATATCCCGCTGAGCTTTGTTCATGACCGGAACGTTCATGGCTGCCGGCACCTGCGTTACAAACGTCGACGGAGTATCCCCCCGATCTCCCATCCCAGCACCTGATGCTGATTTCTCCTTCTTGTGGCAGGGAATGGCCATCGAGGTCGAATGCAAGCGGCTCCAATCCGAAACACAATTGCTCAAGCGTGCCAAGGACGCCAGGAATCAAATCTTGCGCGCCGACCGTTGCGGGATCATTGCCATCGATTGCTCTGCCCTGTACCGGCCTTCGGGAACCTTGCTTGAAACCGATTCTCCGGAAAGGGCAGAGCGAGACGTATCCAGATGGCTTGAGACCAACATAAAGCCTCAGGTCAGTCCGAGCCTGAAGCCCAACATTCTCGGATTCATTCTGTACTCCAGGTTCCCGGCGATGACCGCGACCGGGATTCTCGACTCGAGGGGGACGGTCTTCCGCCGTCGCGACTACATCTCGTCCCTATTGGTTGTCGGCAATACCTCCTACCCGGATCTGAATGTTCTTCAAGACATTGCTCGACTTCTTGCGGTGAGAGGGTCCACCCAATGAGGTGGTTATCAGGTCTGGCCGTCTGGATCCGCGGCATAGTCGCGGTGGTGCTCGTGGCGTGGCTTATGTCATTTCTGGAGGTCGTGCCGCCGCCTCAACAGGTGTGGCTAAGCATCACTAACGCTTTCAAGGCCAGACCACCGCTTTCTGAAACGCGGTTTCGCTTAGTGTTGTGCTTGTTGGAGAACGATCGCAGCGGACGCGACACCAACACGGTCACGGAGGCATTTACGAGTATTGAGGGTATCGAATTGGTCCGCGAATACAGTGTCGTGTCGGCACCCGCCGGGGCGGCGGACGATTGGCGGCCGGCCATACGGAAAAGCGCTCACGCAGTATTGAAAAAGTGGAATGCCGACGTAGCGGTCGTCGGCTCAGTCAAGGACCCTGGAAAAGCCTTGAATCTATGGTTCGTGCCGCGCGAGGGGGACGGCACGCTCCGCCGTGGGGATCTGCCTTACGAGTTGGTTAACGTGACGCTTCAAAAAGACTTCCACGACGACCTCCGCGCGCAGCTCACCGCCGAGGCGCTGAGAGTTGCGGCGCCGATCGCGAGAACGGAAATACGCGGTCGGGTGCTGGAGAAGGGCCTGAACGACGTCACCGAGAAGATCGCCGCCCTGCTCGAAGGCGGTGCGGTCGAATCGCCGCGCCGCGCCTCCCTACATTTCCAGTTAAAGGATGACGATAGAATTCAGGTTCTAAAAATCCAGCTAAGAACACTGAGATCGACACTGCCAGCGATAGGTTCAAGTTGACAATGCCTTCGGCCGGGGAGCTGAGTGTCCGGGGATCGCGTTGCTTCCGAGTCGGCACGGGAAGACGCTGGGCAACGTGGTGATCTGGCGGATGGTCTATGAACAGGCCGAGGTGGCCTGATTCAACGAATCCAGTCTGCGAAGATCCCGGTACGATTCAGAAAGTCACATGAAGACACCGCATCCTGACAGCGGGCAGACGCTCTACGACCTCGCAAAGCGGTTGCGCGACCTCGTAAATCGCGTCAGACGCCACGAGAGGCTGTGGCGTGGTCCTACGCGCGATTGGCACGTCGTCACGTCAGGCCTGGATATGGTGCAGGACACCGCTTGGGCTTTGGAGACTTACGCCGGCGAAGTAGATGATCTGAATGAGGACAAACCGCACGCGTACATCAGAATCTTCGGAGTTTTGAACGGGCTGGTCATTCAGCAGGACGCGGCTTTTCAGTTATTCAGGGGAGTTGGGGCTCCGAAGGCTGTCGTCGAATTCGCCACTTCCGGCGCGTGGGCCTCTTCGATTCCTTCACTTGCAAGAGCTAGGCAGATCAGAATCGCTGGTGCCGGTCATCCCGTCGAGTGGGGCGAAAAGAAGAACGTTCCCACTTCAACGTTCATCGTCCAGCAGAGCGTGAACAGCCGGGGATGTCAACTCATACTGCGGCGCCACGATGGGAAGACCAAGCGGCAGCACGTTAGCCTCAAAGCTCTGATCGAAGGGCAACATGAAACGCTGGCGGAACAGTGTCGGATGGCGATTACTGAGCTCAAGACCGACGATGAGGAACACCGCATGAAATACGTTTCTACTCCGTTGACGTCGATCTTTAAAGCCTGTGATTACTGGACGCCGAAGGTGGCACTCGCCGTCTACGATAGCGAGCCGAGTGAACTCGGACTTGGCGGACTGCAGACGGTCGAGGACGCTTTTCAACGCTTTCGGACAGCACTGACAGAGCGTGACCGTCCGTTCGAGGAGCCGTTGTTGGTCCTATACCGTCATGCAGATTACTCGGTGCGCATGTTGCGTGAGTATTTTCAAAACGGCCGTGCAGGGTTGGACCGGGAGATGGCAGAGATTCTCGCCGATCACCTTCATGCCACGGTCGGCAGGGTGATCGAAATAGCCAAAGAGATCGACAACGAATACGCGTCACCAGCCGACAGTTAGTGGCGCCGGCCGCGCACCGGACGCGACCCGCAGGATGTCGTCGAAGCTGTCGCCTCGTACCGCTTGGCCGCTGCGGCAGGGCCACGCCTGGGCGCAGTCCAGTCTCGGGCAGATATCCTAGACTGGCCGTGGCGTGTCGTCCCGGCGTCCCCCCTTCTTGAGTAGCACCCCGGTTTAGAGTTCGATCACGCGGAGAGGAGATCGGACGTGAAGAAGCGATTCACCGAAGCGCAGATCATCGGGTTCCTGCGGGAGGCGGAAGCGGGCCTCCCGGTCAAGCAGCTCTGTCGCCGCCCGGGGTTCTCTGAGGCCAGCTACTACGCCTGGCGGAGCAAGTACGGCGGCTTGGGCGTCTCGGACGCCAAGCGCCTGAAGGAGATCACGGCCGAGAACACCCGGCTGAAGAAGCTGCTGACCTGCCCCCGGTTATTGGTCCACCTTACATGTTAGTCCATAAGCCGTTGCAGCCGGGTGGAGCGGAACCCGGCGGTAACGGCAGGATCGTGACCGGGGCTGGCGGCCGGTAGCCCCGGTCACGAGAGCGTCACGGTAGAGAAACCGGCCCGTATGTGCGCGTCGCTCGCCGCACACCATGGTGCCTGAATTGACTTATATCGGGGGAAACTCAGGATTTTTACCACCGACGGAGGGTTAGATCATCCCCCCCACGAAAGCCTGCTTCGGCAGACGTGGAACTGCTTCGAGGTGTGCCTGACGGCGGCGGCAGTCCCGGCAGAGAAGATGGCTCTCGAGATCTTCCAGGCGCATGGCACGCCCCGCGAACGGGTAACGGTCAAGGATGTCGTTCGGCTCCAACCGCGACTGACGCCCGCAGGCTTTACATTCCACGATGAACCACCAGCCTCCATCGGCGTAGTCCCCTAGCTGCATCTTATTGAAAGTCCTCCAGTTCGGGGATGCGCCCGTAGGCGATCTTCGCTCCGGTATAGCCGCCCGGGGAGCCGCAGTTCCCGTAGCCAACGACCGTGCGACAGGAACGGCGGTTGATCGCGTCGACAGCCAAACTGAGGGCCGCGCCGCGCCGGTCGTCGGTGTCGAACAGCTCGAGTTGCCTTGCTCTGGCCGGCGAGAGCCGGTCGATCGACACCGCTAGGCGGAACAAGGTGGCCCCACCCCGCGTAGCGGCGAGACGCGCCCAGAGAGCGCCCAAAGCATCCAGGCAGGCGAGATCGTCATTGGCTTGTGCGAGCGGCTCGGCGGCCGACCAGGATGGCGCTTTGAGACAGTCAACCCCCAGCCAAAGACGGCGGGCAACGAGTCCGGACCTCCGCACGCGCCGTGCCGCCTTCACCGTCAACTGCCTTGCCAGCGGCCGGCCGGCTTCGATGCTGCGCTGCCCCGGCGGCAGGACGCGACCGTGACCGATCGAGCTGCGGCGGGTCGAAGGCGCTTCCACGGCGTAGCCATGCAGCGCGTACCAGAGACGAGCGCCGACGATACTGCCCCAGACCGATCGGAGCCAACCCGGTTCCGCTTGCCACAACTCCTCGATGGAGGCCAACCCGGCCTCTTTCAGACGGGCACACATCCGCTTACCAACACCGGGCAACTCCTCGATGTCGAGATCGAGAAGGCGGCCCGGCAACTCGCTTGGGGAGAGCACCGTGAGACCGTTCGGCTTGTCGAGATCGGCGGCGATCTTGGCAAGCCACCGGTTCGGGGCGCAGCCGATCGAGCAGGTGATGCGATCTCCCACGGCATCCCGTACGCGCCGCTTGACATGTTGCGCGATGACGACAGGGGAATCGCGGTCCTCGATCGAGGCGACCAACTCATCGATGGAGCAAATAGCGTCGATCGGCAGCACGTCCAGGATCGCCGCGACGATGCGCTGCTGCACTCTCACATACAGGTCGGGCTGCTGAGCAACCAAGGCGACTCCAGGGCACAGCCGGCGGGCCTCGGTAATGGATGTTCCGGTCTGGATGCCGTTGCGCTTGGCGAGCTCGTTGGCCGCGATCACGCAGCTATGGACCGCATCGGCGAACGGGACCACTCCGATGGGACGGCCCTGCAAGCGAGGTTCCGCCTGCTCCTCACAAGAGGCAAAGAAGCCGTCGAAATCGACGTACAGGTGCTCCGGCTGGAGAGGTTTCCGCACGAGCCGTATTATGGCGAATATAAGACGAAGATACAAGCCGCAATACAGGCTCTGTAGGTACTGAAAGCTAGCAGATGCAGGGAGCGTCAGTGCTAGTGAAGACGTGGTGGGGCAGGCCAAGCAACTGAAGGCGTTGGAGAAAGGGAACGCCCGGTTGAATCGGCTGGTGGCAGAGTTGCCCGGGATTTGCCCTGGAACTGCGACTCCATCTGGACGGCATCAGGAAATGCAAAACCCCGGTATCCATGCCATGCACTGAAGTTGCGAAAGTGGGCCCGCCGCGAGGGGAGACCAGCCGTAGGGTGATGACCGGTTAATCGAAGAGCAATCCTGTTCGATCCGGGAGCAGCGCAGCCGGGTCGATCAGTTCTCGCCCCTGATTGCTTGACTTGTTCACGGCCCCTGAAACGGGATAAGCCCGCATCAGGCTTTCCGAATACGGGGTCAAGAGCTTGAGCACATCGCCCACGGGCCGACCTCGATCCAACCATGGGGCCAGTTTGTCCCGCTCCAAGATCAGCGGCATCCGATCGTGGATCGGTCGCATGACGGTGTTTGCCTCCATCGTCAGGATCACGTACGCCGGTTCACCCTGGCGTTCCCGCCAAATCCCAGCAAAGGCAAACGGTTCGTCCGTGCTGAGGACAATCCGGTACGGCTGCTTGCCCAATCCAGTGGTCTGCCATTCATAGAATCCGTCCGCAATGACCAGGCATCGGCTTTGTCGGAATGCATCCCGGAAAGTCGGCAGCCGGTCGACGGTTTCAGACCGCGCATTGAATAGCATGCGCCGGGGACGACCCTGCAAATCGGTGGTAATCCCCCAGAACGCGGGCTGTATCTTGCCCGGCTCCACGTCCAGGATGACCGGTAGACACTGGCCCGGACTCGCGTTGTAGATCGGCAGGTGAGTTTCGGAGAATTCGGCTCCGAAATACCCGCTGAGCGCTTCTTGATCTTTCGCGATCGTGTAGCGGCCGCACATGCTTTGAATTCTATCAAAACCCAGGGCCGGTCGGCCGTTGTCGTTCCGGGTGTTTTACGTCGTGTTGCAGCGCATGAAGCGAACCGATTTCACGGCCCATGGATTTCGATCCTCATTCCGGGTCTGGAGTGCCGAGTGTACGCCCTATCCGGGGGAGTGTGCGAGGCGGCCTTGGCTCACGTGAGAGACCGGGTTGAGGCGGCTTATGGCCGGACGAATCTGTTCGAGCGCCGGCGGCAGCTGATGGAGGATTGTGCCACCTATCTCAGTGGGGAAGATGAAGTGAACTTCCGGTAGAGCCTACCGCTGGCCCACAGCCTCTGGCACAAACCAATTGGGCCTTGTGCCTTAGCAGCCCGTGGCGCAAATGTTCATCGGTAGCGTGACGATCAGTTGCGTCAGCGTCGGTGTGATAACGGAATCACGTGCATGCGCTCATTGCCGCCCTGACCGCGGCCCTGCTGGATCGGCTCACCTATCACTGTGCGATTCACCAGTTCGACTGGGAAAACATCCGGTTCATCGAAAGTCTCGGGGCCGCTAGCAAGCAGAACAAGAAACCTCGGTCCTCCGGAGGGTGCGATGACTAGAGGGCAGATTCGAAGGCCGGAGCGGCAGGGAAAGGAGTACCGAACGTGGCAGTAGTGCGAAACCGTTGCATCGCGGCCGTGCTTTATCTCTGCCAGGAAGGTCAAAAAGGAAATCCTGGTTGATATAATAAAGGGGAAGTACAGGCATGCTCTGTGCATGTAATTGCGTGGAGAACTCCGGGCATACATATGATTCGACTTTCCGCGGCCAGAAAACACTTCGGCTCCAAGAGCTTATTCGAAGGTCTCGACTGGCTTATCACGTCGACTGATCGCATTGGACTGGTGGGCGGGAACGGGACAGGCAAGACAACGCTGCTGAAGATCCTGGGGGGAATGGAGCCCCTCGATGGTGGTCTGTATTCTGCGCCGAAAGATATTACTGCCGGATACCTTCCTCAGGATGGCCTGTCACTGTCCGGGCGCACAGTTATGGAAGAATGCCTCTCTGTTTTTGGCGATCTGCTCGAACTCGAGGAAGAAATGAAAGCCCTGACGCACCAGATGGCGGAAGTTGATCCGCGTAGCGATGAGTACCACCGGATTACGGATCGTTATCACCGGATCGAGACCGAATTTCAGGGCCGGGATGGCTACTCATTGGAGGCGCAGGCCAGCATGGTGCTGAATGGCTTGGGTTTTGCGCCCGCAGATTCAAACGGTCCGACGGAGGAACTCTCCGGCGGCTGGCAAATGCGCTTGGCGCTGGCCAAGCTCTTGCTGATCAAGCCCAAGCTCTTATTGCTGGACGAGCCGACGAATCACCTCGATCTCGAGGCCCGCAACTGGTTGGAGCAGTATCTGAATGAGTATCCGTACGCCTTCGTCTTGGTCTCCCACGACCGCTACTTCCTGGATGCCACAGTGAATAAGATTCTCGAGCTGTGGAATCGTCGCGCCTACTTTTACAGCGGGAACTACGAACGCTATCTGGCACAGAAATCCGAGCGCCAAGCGCAACTTCAGGCGGCCTATCGCAACCAGCGGGAAAAGATTGAACACCTCGAACTCTTCATCAATCGCTTCCGCTACCAAGCCACGAAGGCGAAGCAGGTACAGAGCCGAATCAAGGAACTCGAGAAGATTGAACGGATCGAATTACCTGCCCAGGAAAAGACCATCCACTTCGCGTTTCCTCAGCCACCCAAGAGCGGACGCATGGTGGCCGAGTTTCGCGGGGTCGCCAAGAGTTATGCAAGCAATCAAGTATTCCAAGGCATGAGCTTCGTCATCAACCGCGGGGATCGCATAGGCTTGGTGGGGGTGAATGGCGCGGGGAAATCCACACTGATCAAGATACTGGCTGGAAGCGAGCCGGCAACGGCAGGTGAATTTCGGCTGGGACACAACGTGGAAGTCGACCATTTCGCACAGGACCAGTATAAGGCGCTCGACCCTGGCGCCCGCCTGATCGATGATGTCTCGAGCATCGCACCCAGTGCCCTGAGCGGCCAGACGCAACTGCGCACTCTGCTCGGCTGCTTCCTGTTTTCGAGTGACGAGGTCTTCAAACAGATTCGCGTTCTTTCGGGTGGTGAGCGCAACCGCTATGCGCTCCTCCGCATGTTGCTGCGGCCTCGAAATTTTCTGTTGCTCGATGAGCCCACCAACCACCTCGACCTGCGAGCCAAGGACATACTGCTCGAAGCACTGCAAGAGTTCAGCGGGACGGTAGTCTTTGTTTCCCATGATCGTTACTGCATTGACAAGCTGGCGACGCGAATCTTTGAGATCGATGGGGGCAAGTTCCGAGATTATTTCGGCAATTATGAAGACTACTTGTGGCAAAAGAACCACGGCACGCTCCAACGAGTTGCTCGAGAGAAGCCGCCGCGCGCGGAGAAGTTAGGGGGATCCGGAGACCGGAGTGGAACACCGGTGCGGCGGAAAAAGATAAATCCTATTCTTGTCCGGGAAATGAAGGAGCGGCACGTGGGGTTGGAGGAAGAAATCACCCGGTGTGAAGTGGAAATTGCCACGCAAGAGTTGGATATGGGCACTTTCAAGAGTGCAGAGGAATCAATCCGTCTCTTCAAACTGGTGGAGCACAATCGCAAACGGTTGGATGAAATGCTCAAAGAGTGGGAGGAACTTTCGAGGACTCTGGAAGAATCGGACAGGAAGCCTTCCGCAATGCAGAGTTAAGGGTCGTCCATGTTGTGTTGTTGTACCCCATATCCCTTAAGGATCTCCGCGAATGATCTGTCCTTCGGGTGATTCCAGCGGGCGGTGAGCTTCCCATACGGCGTGCCCCAATATCGCCAAAACGCCTGTTATTAAAAGGGTTAAGAAACGTTCCCGACCGGTAGGGCGTGGCTGCTCGGAAAAGGGTTTGATCTGGCGCGCCCGGCCCGCTCCAGACGCGCACGCATACGCCTGCCGATACCGGATAATTCCTCCAACCCGAGATTGAGCAGCCGGCCCGGCAGGTCTCGGGGATTCAGCACGGTCAGTCCATTTGGTTTATTGAGGTCCGCGGCGACCTTGGCGAGCCATCGGTTGGGTGCGCAACCGATGGAGCAGGTGATGCGCTTCCCAACGGCTTCCCGCACGCACTGCTTGATTCGTCCCGCGATCTCTTCGGGACAGTCCCGGTCCTCCAGAACAGCGGCCAACTCGTCGATCGAGCAAATGACATCGATCGGCAAAACGGAGAGCACCGCCACCACGATCCGCTGCTGTGTCCGCACGTACAGATCAGGCCGCTCTTGGTGGTCCAAAGCTGGCAGCTTGGTGGCTTTGCCATCTACGCGCTCGGGATTCTGCCCTTTACCGTATTGATTGTGGCGGCACCGCTCTTGCGAGACCGAGTCCAGCAGAAGCGAAGTGCTGTAGAAAGCATCCTGCCTGGGGACGCCCGGTTGCCGGCGTGAGCATCGCGACCACGCAAATTTCAGCGACTGCCGCCGGCCAGCGACCCATCCGTGTGCGTGTCTGTTTCAGCTCTTCCTGAGTGATATCGGTAGCGCAGGGCTTTACGCGGGTTATGCACGAACTGCTCGCGGCCCCGTGCGGCTCGCTCCGCAAACCGCCAGCGTGTTTCACCCTCCGCTGATCATCGCGCCGCCTCCAGGGTTTGGGTGCGGCGGATGAAAAGACAACCTATCGTGATATCTTCGAGCAGATTCACCGGAATGGCAGGAGAGCGTCTTGAGGCGTTGCGGAGGATGAGAAGACAGCCTACAACGGCAGCGGGGCCACCATGGTCGGTGCCGCGTGGCGCGGTGTTTCTGGTCGCGCTGTTGACGATGGCCTGTCAGGCGGCGACGGACGTCGAGGAACGAGCTGGGGAGTCGGTGCCGGCGGTCATTGACCAAGGCGATCTCCCGAGCATCAGAGCGCGAGGCACGCTCCGCGTGCTGGTGGGCGCAAGCGGCGAAGAGGAGTTTCTTCCGAGGCAGGGGATGCCAGCATCCCTGGACAAGACCCTGGCGGAAGAGCTCGCCGGGCGCCTGGGCGTCGACATGGAGTTCGTCCTCGTCGACCGCCGCGACGAGCTCATCCCGATGCTGGTGGAGGGGAAGGGCGATCTCGTGGCCGCTCAGCTCACGGTCACCGACAAGCGAGAGCAACAGGTTGCGTTCGCGCGACCAACAGCAACTGTTGAGGAATGGGTCGTTGGACAAAGGGGCGCCGAGAACCTTCCTCGATCTCCGGTAGCGCTCGCGGGACGTGAGGTCCACGTCCGGCCGAGCTCGTCGTTCGCGGAGACCTTGGAAGCGCTGCAGGGCTCGGACATCGCCACGTTAAAGGTGGTCTTCGTAGAAGAGCATCTGGACACCGAGTCGATCGTCTATGAAGTGACACAGGGCAAGCGACCGCTCACCGTCGTCGATAGCCACACCCTCGATGCTATCCAGGCGTATACCGACGCCGTTGAGCCTTTGTTCAAGATCGCCGAGGGACGCCAGATCGCCTGGGCCGTCCGCCGGCAGAACCCAGCGCTGCTGGCAGCCACCAACACCTTTCTCGTCGAGAAGTCCTTGACCGGACATACCAATGAACGCTTCCTTGGCGATCTCGAGGGCATCCGGGAACGGGGCGTGCTGCGGGTGCTCACCCGCAACAATCCAGTGACCTATTATCTTTACCGAGGTCGGCCGATGGGCTTCGACTTCGAGTTGGCGAAGCTCATCGCCGAGTATCTCGACGTGCGTCTGGCGATGGTTGTGCCACCTTCCCGTGACCAGCTGATCCCGTGGCTCTTGGAAGGCCGTGGCGACATCATTGCAGCCTCGTTCACGATCACCGAGGAGCGCGGCGCGCACGTGGCATTCAGTCAGCCATATCTCTTCGTCGATGAGATGGTCGTGAGCCGGGCGGGGGATCCCCCGATGACCACCCTGGCTGACCTGAAGGGCACGACGCTCCACGTGCGCAGGTCGTCGAGTTACTACGACACGCTCGAGCGCCTGCAGGGCGACTACGGCCCGTTCACGATCGTCGAGGCCCCCGAAGATCTCGAAACCGAGCAGCTCATCGGCATGGTCGCTCGTGGCGAGATACCGCTCACTGTGAGCGACAGTCACATTCTCAACGTCGAGCTGACGTATCGTGACGAGATCGTTGGCGCGCTGACGCTCTCTCGCGGCGGAGACGACGAGAAGGCGATCGCCTTTGCCGTACGCCCGCAGAATACCGAACTCGCAGCGTACCTCGATAGTTTCGTGAAGAAGACCTATCGCGGCCTGGAATACAACCTGGCGAGGAAAGCCTATTTCGAGGACAAGCACCGGATCGCGGTTGCGACAACGCGTCGGACCGGCGTGAGCGGCGAGCTGTCACCCTACGACGGCGTCATCAAGAAGTACTCCGAAAGCTACGGGCTCGACTGGCGGCTGATGGCGGCCCAGGCGTTTCACGAGAGCGGCTTCGATCCGAACGCGAAGAGCTGGGTCGGCGCGTTAGGGCTCTTCCAGGTCATGCCCGCGACCGGACAGGAAATGGGCATCACGGAGCTGGTCGATCCGCCAGAGGGCGGGGTGCGTGCCGGGATTATGTACCTGGATCGGCAGATCAAGCGCATGGATCCCACGATCCCCTTCAGGCAGCGGGTGCGCTTCGCCCTAGCCGCCTACAACGTTGGGTACGGTCACCTCGTCGATGCACGGCGCCTCGCGGCTGAGATCGGGCTGGATCCCGATCGCTGGTTTGGCAACGTCGAGAACGCCATCGCTCTGCTGGAGGATCCCCAGTATCACACGAAGGCGCGCTACGGCTATTGCCGGGGCACGGAGCCGGCCCTGTACGTCTCTCGTATCCAGAACACGTACGACAACTACGTCAAGATCGTGCAGTAGCGCACGTGGGAGCACTGGGTCAGCCAGATCTCCAGGGTGCTTCCGGCAGGAGTATCCGATCTTCGACGTCCCGATGGACCATGCAGCAGCGACTGGTGCAAACCGGCGGTCGATTGGTCAAACACGCCCGGCATGATTGGCTACTGCTGGCCGAGGGGCATCTGAACCGCGGGCTGTTCGGCGACATGCTGCGTCGGATCAGGGCACTGCCGTTGCCGAGCGGGTAGCGTGGCCCGGACGAGGATCAACAGCTTTTGGCTCAAAAAAACACTCTCGCAGGGAGCCGTGTCGGCCGGAGCGCCGTTCAGACTGCTCAATCCACGTCTGTGAGCGGACCGACGCGCCCTGGCGCCTACCGGCGAAGGTGATGAGCAGGGTTCAGCGCGAAAAGATGTCTTATTCGGGGCAGCGCGAGTGTATCCTGTGACCGTGCCAGGGCCAAAATGGAAATCCTTGCTTAAGGTGTCTGCATATCCTAGATTCTTTCAGGTTTCGCTAGGAGCGGCTGCATAACCTCCGCATGATGATCGGGAAGTTGGCGATATGGGTTGGCTAACAAAATTCCTCGGTCCGCCAAGTGAACAACGTGCAATTGAGAAATTAAAATCTCTAGCTTTGGTCACAGCGGGCACGAGTGCTCTTCCAAACCGAACAACGATGCTAAGAACTATTCAGGAAATTGAGCGCAAGTATGAACCCAACATGTCGCCGGCCTTGGCGGATGTGCTGGCAGGAGCCATTGTCTGTTTTGTTGGCTGGCACGTTCGCGGCAAGGAAAGAAAACCGTTTCTCGAACGCGCTGTCCACTATTATCGCCGATCTGGAAACAAGGAACAATTGGGTTGCCTCTTGGTGAAGGAGGCACAAGTGCGAGACTTGAAGGAAGCTATAGCTCTTCTGGAGGACGTGTTCCGAGAAAGCAAGACATACAGGCCAAGCCTTTGTTTTTATGCAGACGCCCTGTACAAGGATGGGCAGTCCCTGGAAGCCTACGAAGCCGCTATAAAAATCCATCGTATGGCAGAATTGCACGTGGCAGATTCGAAGCGGAAATTCGCAAGAGATAGTATTTCCGCTGCTGCTAACGAGGGGTTAATCCTCTCAGTACCGACGGGGCCAATGGATATAGCGGCTAAAGCTCTGCGAGCGGAAGCAAAGCTGCTCTCGAAAGAGGGTGAGATCGAAGCCGCTCTTGCCGTGCTGGACCGGCTGCAAGCGACAGGACGGGCGACTGAGAATGATGCAAAGATAATGGAGCGCCTGCAGCAGAAATCGAAATAGAAGACGATTTTCATTCCAGCCAAGCGACTTTTGCTTACCGTTGCGGATTCAATTCTGGTGGCCTGACCGGCCCTTTTTGTACCAGATGAAGTGAGAGAGAATCTCACGAAAGAGGAAGCTGGAGATGTCGATCAGGAAGTACAAGGCGGAACAGATTGTAACCGTGCTGCGGCAGATCGAAGTGCAGATGGCAAATGGGAAGACCGCGCCGCAGGCGTGCAAGGAAGCTGGCATCCACACCCAGACCTGTTACCGCTGGCGGAAGGAATACGGCGGACTCAAGCTGGATCAGGCGAAACGGCTGAAAGAGTTGGAGAAGGAAAACACGCGGTTGAAGCGGCTGGTGGCGGAGCTGGAAATCCCGAGTCGTGGTGAGCCGGACCAATGAAGGGCTTTCTGCCGGACACCTCCGTGGTCCTGGAGTTGACCAAGAGACCGCCGAACCCGGAGGTCATGGCCTTTCTGTGGCAACGCGAGGAACTGGGGCTCTCACCGATCGTGCTGTATGAACTGGAGTTGGGCGTGCAACGCCTCCCACCGGGCCGCCGTCGAGACGCCTTCCGCAAAGCCCTGGCGGGATTCAGGGAGAAGTACCAGGACCGCTTCCTGCCAATCGGGCCGTGCGAAGCCGAGCTGGCCGCCCGGCTGCGGGCGCAGGCGCATCAGTCCGGTCGCGTACTAGTGTCGCAGAGATAGTTTTACCATGGCGGATGCGGCGGGAGGGCCTGGAGTATTTCCAGCGGAAAGGCTTGGCGTCTTTCGAGTAGGCGTTGATGTAGCGGCGGAGTTTGCGGGCGAGATCGGTGGTGGAGGGGAACACGCCGCGGGCAATGACGTCGCGTTGCACCTTAGAAAACCACAACTCGACTTGGTTCAGCCACGACGAGTAAGTCGGCGTGAAGTGTAAGGCGACGTTGGGGTGCCGCTCGAGGAACGCTGCCACCTGCTTGGTCTTGTGAGCCGAGAGGTTGTCGAGGATGAGGTGAATCTCCTGGTCGGGCTCGCAGCGGGCGACGACCTCACCGAGAAACTCGACGAAGTCCTGGCTGGTGTGACGCGCGGCGGTCTTCCCATGCACCTGCCCAGTCTTGGTGTTTAAGGCGGCGTAGAGGGAGAGAGTGCCGTTGCGCTTGTACTCGAAACCGTGCCGCTCGGCGCGTCCAGGGGACAGCGGCAAGACGCGGTCGCGACGGTCGAGCGCTTGCATAGCGGTCTTTTCGTCCACGCAGAACACGGCGGCATGGCGCGGCGGATCGAGGTAGAGACCGATGATGTCGGCAGCTTTGCGCTCGAAGTCGGGGTCGTTGGAGGCCATGTAGCGCTCCAACCGATGCGGCTTGAGATCGGCTTCCCGCCAAACACGATGAACCAAGTCTTTGCTGATGCTGAGTTCTTTGGCGAGTTTGCGGCAGGACCAGTGGGTCGAACCGTCGCCAGGCTGGCGGCGGGTGGCATTGAGGATTTTGGCACGCAAGCGGGCGGTGAGTTTCGAGGGTGGTTGCCCGGGACGGTGGGTTTCCAGTCCGTCGAGTCCGTGTTCGAGGAAGCGTTTCTTCCATTTCCCGACGGTCGGTGTGGAGCAATCCAGTTTGTCGGCGACGGCGGCGTAGGAGAGGCCGTCGGCGAGTAACGCGATGATTCGAGCGCGTAAGACAAAGCCGGCGGGCAGCGATTGCGAACGGGCGACCTCCTCGAGTTCGGATCGTTGCTGTTGGCTCAACACGAACGCTTCGCTTTGAAAGGGCATACTGTATAGACGCCCTCTCCATAGATAAAGTTACTTTGCGACAGTCCACTAGACCACGGTTTCGTTCAAGAGGTGGGTGCCCTCCAGCGGATTATCGATGAACTTCAGGAGGATGTTCTCTTCCTAAGAATCGGCGTCGATAATCTGACCGTCCTGCATAGGAGGTACCTGGATGCTTTCTACGAAGAGGAGTTCGATACAGAAGACCCGCTCCGGTCAACCCAAAAGCGACCATCGATTCCGCGAAAGAAGATCCACGCCTATAACGCCAAGTTTTTCGCAAGCGTTGCGGGTTCAAAACTGGACCCGAGCATTGTATCGGAGGTAATCCGAACACTACACAAGTCATACTCGGGCTACGTTCACGCCGCATCGCCGCACATCATGGAACTGTACGGAGGGCCTCCCTATCGGCTCCAGTTCCACATGAGGGGTATGCGACGGACTCCGAGTTATGAAACACAGAAAAGAGACTTAACAAACTATTTCTATCGAGGCTTAGGTACCGTAGTGTATTCCTCCACGGCGTTCGACAGTACCGGTGCCTGTTTTGATGAGCTACGAAGGTACGCAGATTGGTTTTACTCAACATTCATGAGCAGAGGCTGATAGATTGTGGGAGATTAGGCGTCTAGTCGCGTCGACCGGGCCCACGGCTAGCTAACGAACAAACATGGGCTCACTATTAGGATGCCTGGAATCGGTGTTCACGATGGAATGAAATCAGTTTTCAGGATGGTCCGGAATGCTCAACACAACCCCGCTTCGCCTGTGCTACGGGTGGCCTGACCGGCCCTTTTTGTACCAGCTGAAGTGAGAGAGAATCTCACGAAGGAGGAAGCTGGAGATGTCGATCACATCCGTTAAGTTCCGGAACTTCAAAGCGCTCCAAGATTACTCTGTTTCTTTACAACGCATGAACGTGCTCGTTGGACCGAACAACAGCGGGAAATCAACAATTCTCAGTGCTTTCCGTGTTCTTGAACAGGCACTACGAACAGCACGATCTCGCAGTGCCTCACGGGTGCGAACACATACGGGCAATGCATCTTTGGGTCATACTATCCCAGATAACACGATACCAATCTCACTGGAGAACGTGCATTCGGATTATACAGATTCAGATAGCCGCATTGAATTTCGCTACTCGAGCGGAAATAAGATTTTCTTATTCTTCCCCGCCGATGGCGGAGCGACCATCTACTGGGAAACCCAAAAGACATTCACTACACCTAGCGCTTTTCGCAAAGCGTTCCCAGACATAGTGCAGACAATTCCAGTCCTTGGACCAATCGAACAACACGAGCAAATTGTCACCGATGACACAATAAAGCGCGCCGCGGGCACCCCGCGCGCCAGCCGACATTTTAGAAACTACTGGATGAAAAACCCACAAGGGTTTGACGAATTTCGAGACCTCGTCAAGGACACCTGGCCTGGCATGTCTGTCAGCAAGCCAGAACTGGCGTCTTTCCTGGATAATCGCTTAGTTATGTTCGTGCTCGAGAACCGAATCGCCCGAGAACTGTTCTGGGCTGGACTAGGGTTTCAAATCTGGTGCCAACTACTTACGCATATTTCTAGATGTAGAGAATCGGACATGCTTATCGTTGACGAGCCCGAAGTTTATTTGCACCCGGAAGTCCAAAGACGGCTCTTGGGAATCCTTAGGGAAGTTCGCCCCGACATTTTGTTGGCCACTCATTCAGTCGAGATCCTAAGTGAGGCTGATCCTAGCGAGATATTGTTGGTGGACAAGTCCCAGTTTTCCGCGCGTCGTCTTCGGGATATTGAAGGCGTCCAGCAAGCACTCGACGAGATTGGCTCAATTCAGAACATTACTCTGACTGAGCTAGCAAGAAATCGGCGCCTTGTTTTCGTAGAAGGGCTAGATGACTACAAGATACTCAGGCGATTCGCAAAGATCCTGGGCTTAAATGAATTGGCAGCTGGCATTGGCATAACTGCCCTTGAATCTGGGGCTTTGAATCTTGGCCAAAGATCCAGGCATTGGCATGGGGATTTCGAAAGACTCTTGGATCTGAGCTAAGCATTGCCGCTATCTACGATCGGGATTACCGTTGCGACGAGGAATCAACCGAACTCAAGAGCCAACTTGAGAAAGAGATCAAGTTTGCGCACTTTCATCATCGAAAAGAAATTGAAAACTACCTCATATCCCCACAAATCCTGGAGCGAGCAGCAAATAGGACAATCAAAGAGCGGGCGCGCCGAACAGGATCAACGGTACCAGTGGATTTTAACATTGCGGAAATACTTAAATCGATTACGAATGAGCTTAAGTCGGATTGCAGTGGTCAATTCATAAGCAAGTATTGCGCTTACTTCAAATCTAGCGGAAAGGACCAAGCAACGTTAACCACCGAGGCACTCAAAATATTTGATAGGAAATGGTCTAGCATGGAATCAAGACTGGAGATTGTGGCTGGTAAAGATGTCCTGATGGCTGTTCGGAGCCGATTTCAGCAGAGCCATGGAATAACATTAACTAACTGGAGAATCATAGATTGCTATCAGGCAGAAGAGATCCCTCAAGATGTGGCAAGACTACTTGGTCAACTCGATGCATTTCGAGACAATCAGGAAAACAGATGAAGCTGTCCCCAAAATAGTTGAAGGCTTTGATGGCGGTCCTTTTCAGCAGTTTAAGCTACCTTTGACTCTCCATCTCCGCTGACCCGGTCGGTGAGCCTGGCCTGGAGCATTCAGAGGTCCTGATATCCGAGAATCTTGCGGAAGTGCTGCTCGGTATCGAGGAAAGCGGCGACGGCCCATCGCAGGGCCATGGCGCCATTCTTCCATTGAGTAACCCGACGCGTCCGCAATCGCATGCCGGCATGGGAGCTGTCGATGATGTTGGTGGTTCCCAGACAGCGCCGAGTGAGGCCGGAAGAGTCGCTACGGGCCGCGTAAGGTCGCGGGGAAAGTCGATGGGAGACACACCGAACCCCGGCTCCGGTCGGGCTTGCCCTCCCTTCGCTAGGTCCCCCAACTGCTGCTCAGAGTCCTGATGGACGCTCACACCCTAGAACGGAACCGTGCGGCTTATAATAGCCCAATCGGGAGCACCCAGCGCCACCAGTAACAACGACCTCAACATCTCACCCTGGCGTTGCTACGGGATAGGCGTCGGTCCAAACAATCTTGCAGACCAATTTTGCACAGGAGGATAAACAAATGTATCAGCAGGGCGGAACCATCAAACAAGCGTTGGACTGTATCGCTTCGAACGAATATGTGCTGCCAGCAATCCAGCGAGAATTCGTCTGGAGCCAGGTCAGGGACAGGTCAGTTGGGATTTGGCCGACAAAAGGTTCTGGCAGTGCTCAGGGAAAGTAGGTCCCCCGGCTCGACGAAGCGCGTCCTCACGACGAGCGGGGCCATTGCAACTCGAAAACCATTACTGCAACAACGTACTACGCAGCCACTAGAGCATGGCCGTGGCAGCAACTACCGTCAAGAAACCGTCAGAAAACGCGCCCATCAAGCGGGCTAGGAGTAGGCGTTGCGAGCAAAAGCAGACGCCCCAAAACCGTGTAAGAGCAACGAAAGGAAAGAGTTGGAAGAAAACCGTGGAAGACGCCTGGCTGCTGGAGAAGCAAGTCTTGCAGGAGGTGGCCCCGGGAAACTTCTGAGCCCTGAGCGGCAACGTTGTGCGGTGGAGCGATAAATTCTGCTCCTGGCATTTGTATGTGGACCAGCATGGCATTGAACGGAGAGTAGGATCGAAAACGTGTTACGAATTGCAGGAGTTGTTGATATGCCTCGCTGGTCCTATATTGTGAGGTGAGGCTAAACAGCTCATCCAAGGCGCGCTTGGGGGCATCCTGCTCCCATGTACCTGCGGGAGTCACATCAGAAGTCGATACTTCATTGGGACGGTTCATGGTTCATGATCCTCCCCACTGTGCATAACGGCTTGGCCGTACCACATGAAGAGCTTAGTGTCTCCTGGAGGATCTTATACTACTGCTCATCCGCACGCTCCATCCTTGCAGAATAAATGGTCAGTAAAAGTTCAGAGTCGTCAATCAGGCGATAGATCGGTTTCTTTCCGGAGAGTCTTTCGCTCTCGCTTAAAATGATCGGGACGCCGTCGCCTCGCTTTTCCATGTAAAAACCGCGTCCGACTTCGCCCACCGTTTCTGCCACGGGCGTCTCCGCAAGCAGACTGGTAATCAGTTCGTTTCGGGTAGCTTGACGGAGGGTTATGCTGTCAATGGTTACTGTATTCGGGAGAGCGCCCGGCGAGTAGATTTCCAGCCGATCGTCGAACATGAAAAATCGAATTTTCGAGCGGAAAATGGAGTAATCGCGGTGAGCTACGGCATTGACAACCGCTTCGAACACCGCTCTTTCGCTGAACTGCTTCCTTTCGATTCGATGCGGCGTTTTCACGGCGGAGACGATCTGGTTTCTCTTAAGGAAGATCATTGCTTGCTCAATTTGCCGATTCAGCGGTCCGCGAATTTTTTGAGCGTCTATTTGGTAATTGGAGTCTTGCCTTTTTCCACGGTAGCGTACCGCTTCAATATACGCGTTGGGCAAAAAGCGTTCCGGGGCCTCGCAGCAGAGCAGAATGCCGGCGATGGAGGCTCGCATCGTTTCGCTTTCTTGTTTCGACAAAAGACTGCGTTTGAGAAGCACGATACCGGCAGGCTCGTCGGACCGGGTTGTATAGTTGGCCCACAGTTTCTCCGACAGATCGTCAATGCTCGATTGCGGCACCGGCTGTTCCTCGAATCGAATCAGGCGGGCTTGGCTTCGCTGCTGGAACAGCCGCGCCAAGTAATCGGGTGGCATTTTTCGTTTTGAGCTTCCTTGTCGAAAAAAATATCTCCCGGAGCTGCTGTGAACAAAGAGGCTGCGCGGAATCTCCACCTTGAGCACCGCTTGCAAAACGCCTGTGCTGTCGGGAAGCCGCAGGCGAAACGATCGGAAGGAAACAGGAGGCTGAATAAGATCGTTGCAGATTTCATAAACGTAGCGTTCGACGGCTTGGAGACGGTCCACCGGTATGCCAGTAATGTCGCGCGTCTTGTCATCCACGCCCAGAATAAGCACGCCGTCGTGAGTGTTGGCGATAGCCGCCAACTCATCGGCCATATCAACCCGCCCTGGTTCATGTACCCGGTCGCCCCGGAACCGGACTGTCTTGAGTTCAAGTGACGTGTCTTCTCCAAGGCGTATCTTTTGCAGCAGTTCTTCCGAGCTTTCAAACATGGTGTTCCTCAAGCACAATGCGGCGATAACGATCCTCAAAGGCTTTGCGCCCGCCCTCCATGACTGCGCAAATAGTGTTTCTAACCTGCACTTTCTGTAGACTACCTTCGCACTCTTTTTGTGTTTCTCCGCCACGCGCCTCAAAAGCTATCACCAGTTCGGCGTCACCGTTGACGACGATATTTGCGTTGTGCGTGACGACGATGACCTGTCGATGGCGTTTAACCTCCCTTAATTGGGTTACGATCAAGCCATAGATCAGGTGGTTGTCCAGATCGTCCTCCGGCTGGTCTAGAATCAACGGCTCCTCACCATAGGAAAGTAGAAAAGCCAGGAGCGCTGCTGTTTTTTGACCGGGCGAACCTTCCCTTATCGATTGAAAGTGCTGTCCATCGCCCGTTGTGCTGTATTCCACCTTTAAAGAATCTTCCGGAACCCACAAGTCGAGGCGGTCAATGGCTTCGGGTGGGAGTTTGCCAATGTGGGTTGCGAAACGTTTGTCTGCCAGAGTTCCCGTATCGTGTTGGTTCAAGGCAATTTTCTTGATCTTTTTTTTGATGCCCGCAAGCTTCTGTTCAATATTCTCGGCATCGGCAGAGCCGTTGCTGTTCCTGTAAAGTTCCCCGAGCAATCCCTCGCCACTCGGAGATCCAATGTCTTTCTCGAAGCGTCTGTCCTCTGCTTGGAGCAAATTGCGAAGCTCGCCTTCGACAGTCTCACTTGCTCCGTAAGGAACAACCTGTATCTGGACATACTTGTTGCTGTGAAGAACATTGTAGAGAAATGTTTGACGAGATTCAGTCAGTCGTTGGCGAATTGCCAGCAAGTGTCGTAAACTCGCATCTGACTGATTCTGGAGATCATTGACCTGGTCTTTGCGCTCGTCCAGTTCCTTCAGTCGTTGCTCGATGGCCTGCCGACGCTGTACAAGCTCACCATAGGCCGCAGGGTCGCCAGCACCTTCGCGGGCCAGATTTGCTTGTAGCTCTTGGTAGGCTTGTGGAGCAGCATCAACACTCTGTTTCCAGGATGACTCATCTCTGCTTCCTCGCCACTCGGTGACAACTTCATCCGCCTGTGACGCAAGAGCTTCCACTTTTTCGCGGATTTCATCCAAGCGGTTGCGCGCCTTGTCTGTGTAGTCCTTCAATTCATTATCTACTGTAGAATCCGAATCGAATGAGGTTTTGTCCAGAGGATCCGGGACAATTCGAGCCGCGATTTCACGTAACTGCTTTCCCACGCTGGTCCAGCTTTCTTCCCATGCTTCGACATCCCGCTGCTGGCGGCTCCGTTTTTGAAAGGATTTAAGGATCTCGGCGTGTCCCGCCTGTTCGAAGACGGCCAGCTTTCGTTTCACGTCGTCGATCTCTCCCCGAAGACGTGGTTCCTCGGCAAGACCAGTCTCTATCTCCCTGGTTTTAGCGCGAAGGGAAAGGAAGCGGCTTTCCTCCGCTCTCCATTGTTCAGCCCAGGAATGCTGATCGACCTTTGGGCCTTCATCGACAACCTTGAGCAACGCAAGAGGTGTCTTCGCGAGCTGGAAAATCTGTTTCTGGCTATAGATTCGTACGGGAAATCGTTGCCGGATGTCGCCTTCCGCGCGGCGCCATACCCCGTTGATCTCTTGCTCAATCGGTTCAAGGCAGCCGGCGGTATTCCACTGGACGTGGAACCGGGAGCCGTTTTTTCGATACACTGCTCTAATGGTAGCGTCGCTTGTCAGCAGACCGCCGTCTTCCCTATTTAAATAAACCTGACCATATTTTTTAAACTCCGGTTTCAGATCTTCCGGCAGTTCATTCTCCCGCCGCAGCGCAAGGCGCAGGAACTCAATAAGGGTTGACTTGCCCGCCCCCCTGCCTCCGATAATGGTGTTGCACCATGGGTTAAACTTGATAGTGAAGGATTGGGAACGACCCATGTAGCGCGCTCGCGAAACCTCAATGGATTCAAATACCAAAGGCGCGTGCTTGTTTGGGTTGCCCGTTTCCAGATCGGACCGACTCACAGAAAGCGCGCCGTCCAGTAAAGCCAACCGCAACCCCTCGATATCGGGCAATCCCATCTTGACCCAGGTGAAGTGGCTGCCTGGATAGCGCGGTCCCGTGCCTTCGATAGAATGGTGAGCGTCTGAGCCGAGAACTTCAGTCCAGTTCAGCTTGCTATCGATGTAGACACGTGGTTTTTGAAAATCCGAGTCTACCAACTCCATGGCGAAGATATCCTTGCAGCCCAACACCTGCTGCAAGGTCGTCCCCGTAACTTGAAAAAGCCCTTTGTCACGATCCACATGGGCGGGAATCGAGATTCCTCCGGCGGAAGCAACTGCGTTGACTACCTCGACAAACGACTTGGTTGTGATGCCATCGCTCTGTCTCGGTGTTCCTTGATACCCTACGGCTCCACGAAGGGCGTCAAGGTCCGAAGACGTCTTGGAAGGATCGAAAACTGCAAGCAAGTGGATTCCACCGTTTACCGAGATTTCCATGCCAGGGAAAAGATAGAGCTTGCGGTAATCCGAGTGGCCCTTTGCTTCCAGTTCCTCTATGGTCTCCTTCAATCGATCGATCCACTCCCCTGTATTGTGATCTGTCACTGCGACGCAATCCACCCCCTTACGCATATAGTCCAGCACCCATTCTTCTGGCGCGCGTTGTTTCAGTGTTTCTTGTTCAGGCCCTTTGCCGTAATCGTCGGATGCCGGGGTATGCGTGTGAAAGTCGAACTTCCACCATCGTGCGCCGTTCCATCTCCAATCTGTCATGACGCATCTCCTGTTCGCGTAACGGCCTGATCGTACCACATGAAAAGCTTGGGTTCTTCCTGGAGGATTTTTTCGGGGATCTTGCGGGCGACGGCGATGATGGTCTTGTAGTTACGCTCCTGCCAGGCCTTCTTGAGCCCGACGCGGACGGCTTCGAGGCGAAACACTCTCAGCCGTCTCTGCTTCGATTCACGGTATTCCTTGAACTCGTGCAGCAGGGTCCGTTCGCTGAGCTTCTTGAGGTTGCCGGCTTTGTTCGGGTCGGGAACGTACTAGCGTTCTTTGGCCTTAGCCCAGAACGCCGGGTCGTCCTTGGGCCGGTTGCGCAGTTCCTTGAAGTGGGTGGACAGGTAGCCATGAACTTGGCTGGGCACTTTGCCCCTACCATCATAGCGCAAAAAGTTCTGCTCCAGCATTTCGGAAAGCTCCAGAGCCTTTTCATGCTTCTGCCAGCCACCGATCTCTTTTAGGAACTGCGGGTGGATGTCTTGGAAGGTCTGGGGTTTTCTCGTGAGTTGCTGTCTGAGCCATTAGATGGTCGATGTTTCGTCGAAAACGACAAGATCGATCTGAAGGACCTCCTTGATCGTCATGCGCTTCTTGTCATACTCGACCGCCTGCTCGAACAGGAAAACATTGTTTCGCGCGAGGGGAACCGCTGTTCCAGGCTGGCGTAGAACTCGGGGGCGGACAAGGAGACCATCACACGTTCTGGACGTGGGAGGCCACCATGCAGTCGAACAGTAGATAGTTCTGCTGCTCGGCGATAACCTGGGATTGGCTGTTGTTGGAGACGAACACCAGCAACTACCGCATGTGAGTACGGACAAAATCCCAAACGCCGTTCTCGGTTCCCGCTGTCAACTTGAAGCGGTCTTCAAGGCCGCCGTTGGGCTTGTAGGCAGAGATGACAAGGTCTTGTTTCACTGCTGTCGGCGTCATGACCGCCTTAAATGAATGTTGCTTCTTGTCAAGTGATGATACGTTGGCTATAACAAAACCACTTTGCTCCAGGGCTGATTGAATCGCATTCCAGACTGATGCCCTGGTATTGGAAAACTCCACTGTTAACCATCCCCCCGGCTTCAGGAGTCGATAAAACTCTCTAAAGCTTTTTCCATGAGATCCCTATAATCATTGGTTCACTCGGAAAGAACCCCAGATGCCCTCCTACTGGCGTTAAGCTGCACCGGTAACGCGATCTTGCCGGTCGAAGTTACCTGCCCCCGTCGGTTGCGCGAGGAGACCTATGTTCATGTTAGAATGCACAAGGTGAACATAGAGAGAACAGCCATCATAAGCAACCCGCCGACCCCCAAAGCATAGTCTCGCCTCGCAAACGGGATAGCGAGCGTATACTCTCACAGGTGGCTGCGGGCCTCTCTTATTAGCGGCCGGTTGCTCGATCCCGATACTCCGTGCGTGTATGGCCAATTGCGCAGAGTAACAACAATGGGTCGACGAAATGAACCTCGAACAAACGATCATTCTTTTTGTGATTGCCGCCTTGGTAGGCGGGGCCGGCTCGTATCTTGCTTTCGCGCTTCCGGCGCGTAGGAAAGCCTCGATTGCCGAGAGGCGGAGCGCGGAATTGGCGGTGAATAATGCAGCTCTCGCCGTCTCGGCTGATCGTGTGCCACCGCTCGAACAGGAGAATGTTAAACTCCGGGAACAGCTTCAGCAGGTTAACAAAGAGAGCGTAGAACTCAAGACAAAGCTGGAAGCCGAGCTCAAGAACCACGAGGCCCACGTCGAGGACTTGAGGAAGATGGACGACGAGCTTGAGCGCAAGTTCACGGTGTTAGCGTCGGACGCGCTCGGGAAGAACAGCGAGAACTTTCTGAAGCTCGTGAGCGAACGCTTCGGCAAGCACAGGGAGACCGCCGACGAGGAACTGGAAAAGCGCAAGAAGGAAATCGAGACATTGGTCAAGCCAATCGGAGAGAGTCTCTCGAAGTTCGAGCACAGGGTGGGCGAAATCGAAAAGGCGAGAGAGGGTGCCTACGGGGCCATCACTGAGCAAGTGAAAAGTCTGGCAGAAGGACAGACCAACCTACGCTCGGAAACTGGCCGCCTGGTACAGGCGCTGCGGCAGCCGAAGACCCGCGGTCGATGGGGAGAGTATCAGTTGCGGAACGTGCTTGAGATGGCGGGCATGACCGAGCATGTGGATTTCGTGGCGGAGAAGACCATCGAAGGCGAGGACGGCCGTCTCCGTCCCGACGTGATCGTCCGCCTTCCCGGTGGCAAGTCGGTCATCGTTGACGCCAAGACGTCTCTCGAAGCGTACCTCAGTGCTGTCGAGACGGCCGACGAGGACACCCGCGAACAGCTTATGGCCGATCATGCGCGGCAGGTCCGAGATCGTGTCCGCACCCTCGCATCACGGGACTACTGGAATGCCCTGCCGGAGACGCCCGACTTCGTCGTGATGTTCATTCCCGGCGAGGCTTTCTTCGCGGCGGCGATCGAGAGAGATCCGGGTCTGTTCGAGACTGCTGTGCGCCGGCGGGTGCTGATCTGCACGCCGACCACTTTCGTCGCCCTGGTGAAGGCGATCGCCTATGGCTGGCAGCAGGAGAAGCTTGCCGAGAGTGCCCTTGAGATAGCGGAGCGCGGTCGCGACTTGTACGACCGGATCAAGGTCTTCGGCGGACACATGGGCGACCTTGGACGCTCGCTTCGACAGGCGGTCGACCGCTACAACCAGGGGATTGGCTCGCTTGAAGGGAGGCTTCTTCCGGCGGCCCGAAGGTTCGAAACACTGGGGGTTGTTTCGGCCGGGTCGTCGATTCCAGCGCTTGAGCCGGTCGAGCTTGAAGCCCGTGAAGTTCAGGCCGAGGAATTGACCATTTCCCAGTCTGACGAGGAGAAAACTATCGACTGAAACGCCTAGATTCTCCATGGGGCGAGTCCCTTCGGCAGACCCGGCCATTCTACGACAAGCTGACGGTGTGCAACCGACAGGCGCGTGCTCCAGGCAGTGCAGGGGAGTTGATCGATTCGACAGAAATGGTCCACAAGAGGTAGTCGTGTCCTACGTGTTCAACGACACCGAAACGACAGGCACCGAAACAACCTTCGATCAAATCCTCCAATTCGCCGCGATCAGGACGGATGACGATCTGAACGAGTTGGAGCGCTTCAACATAAGGTGCCGGTTGCTCCCGCACATCATTCCGTCGCCTATCGCCCTCCGCGTCACCCGCGTCACGCCCGCAATGCTGACCGATCCGGATCTGCCGTCTCATTACGAAATGATCCGGCAGATTCGTGACAAGCTGCTCCAGTGGTCACCCGCCACGTTTATTGGTTTCAATTCGATTTCATTCGACGAGAATCTCTTGCGTCAGGCGCTCTTTCAGACCCTACACCCGCCCTATCTCACGAACACGAACGGAAACGCGCGGTCCGATGTCCTGCGTATGGCGTATGCTGCCAGCGTCTACACGCCAGACGCGATGGTGGTCCCGTCCGATGATCGTGGCCGACAGGTGTTCCGCCTTGAGGAGATCGCTCCTGCCAATGGCTACAATCACGAAGTCGCGCACGAGGCGATGGCCGATGTTACGGCAACCATTTACATAGCCCGTCTGATCCGGGACTGTGCGCCGGTCATCTGGAAGGCCATGGATGGCGCGACCACCAAGGACGCCGTAAAAAATTATGTGGCAACGGAATCGCTATTCTCGCTGACCGAAAACTATTTTGGGCGTATCTATTCCTGGCTCGTCACACCCTGCGGCCAGAATCCACAAGATGCCGGACAGCTCGCGGTGTTCGACCTTTTTTTCGATCCCGACGACTATCGTTCCCTATCTGTTGAGAATCTGGTCTCGGTCCTGAACGCTAGTTCTAAAGCGATCCGGTCCCTGCGAACCAACCGCCAGCCAATCATGATGCCGGCAGGCAACGCGCCGGCAGGCACAAAAGCGCTTCAGATTCCACCGGATGAACGCCGGCGGCGGGTGGAAGTCATTCAGCGCGATCCTGATTTTCAGGCACGGGTCGGTCAAGCTCAGGCACGCCGCTTTGCGGACGAGGACCCACCGGCATATGTCGAACAGCGCATCTATGACAGCTTCCCGAACGCAGCGGATGAGGCGCGCATGGAACAGTTTCACCAGGCCGACTGGGGTGATCGGTCTGCTCTCGCCGCGCAGATCGAGGACCCTAGTATCAGCGAGTTTGCCCGCCGCCTGATCTATTTCGAAAGCCCGGAAATGCTGACGGACGCGCAATCGGCCGAACTCAGCGCCTGGATGGCCAACCGCGTATTAACCGAAGATAAAATCGTTCCATGGATGACCGTCAGAAAGGCCCTACGCGAGACCGATGCCCTGCTTCAAAATGCAAGTGGCGAGGAAGCAATCCTACTTAGCCAAGTTAAGGATTTTCTCCACGGTCGAGCGGAGAAAGTGGCAGTCGGCGTGTAAAGGTTGGGATTTGGCCGACAAAAGGTTCTGGCAGTGGTTAGGGAAAGCAGGTACCTTGGGTCGACGAAGCGCGTCCTTACGACGAGCGGGGCCATTGCAACTCGAAATCATTGCTGCAACAACGTGCTGCTCAGCCAGTAGAGCATGGCCGTAGCAGCAACCACCGTCAAGAAACCGTCAGAAAACTTGCCCATCAAGCGGGCTAGGAGTAGGCGTTGCGAGCGAAAGCAGACGCCCCAAAACCGTGCAAGAGCAACGAAAGGAAAGAGTTGGGAGAAAACCGTGGAAGAAGCCTGGCTGCTGCGTAAGCGGTTGGTGGCTCGCGATGAGGGGCTGCCGCCGAGTGCCGTGCCGGACGGTGGGATCAGCTTCAACCAATGGGCGGACTGGTTCCTTGCGAACCGCTCCCAACCGCCCTTCCGGAGAGAGATAACCCATCGGCACAACCTCGGCGCGCTGAAGTTCCTGAGGCCTCGGTTCGGTGGGAACCGACTCTCGGACATCACACCGGAGGAGATCGAATCGTATCTGATGACCAGATTGAACACCGGCAAACGGGTGCATACCAAGTTGGGGCTGCAGTTGCGCGGCAAGCTCAAACCGGCCACCGTGCATCAGGAGTTCCGCATCCTGCGCCGCATCCTGAACGTGGCGGTGAAGAAGCGGCGGCTGGCGGTCAATCCGTGCAGTGGGGTGGAGTTTCCGGTGCCGTTGGCGGGCACGACGCGCAAGCCGCACTATCTGAGCGCCTCGGAGCAGGTCCGGCTGGAAGCCTTTGCATCTCCATATTTGCGCAACATCATCGTGATCATGGTGGAGATGGGGCTGCGGCCCTATCGCGAGTTGATCCCGATGCGCAAGGGACAGGTGGATCTGGAGAACGGGATCGTGCACCTGCCGGATTCCAAGACGGTGAATGGCATCGCGGACATGCCGATGACAGACAGAGTCCGCGAAGCGTTCGTCTCGCAGATGAAGCAGAGCGGCGGTTCCGACTACCTGTTCCCGAGCCCGCGGATGGGGTCGCGCCAGCCCCACATCGCGACGGTGAGCGGGCTGTGGGACCGGACACTGCAGCGTGCCGGGCTGCCCCATTTTTCGTTATACGAGTTGCGTCACACGTTTGCCACCCGGTTGAGCGCCGGGGGGGTGGCGGATCATTTCGTGACGCAGATGCTGCGGCAAGGGGACGCGGCGGTGTTCAAGCGCTACAGCCAGGCGAAGCTGAACATGATGCGGGAAGCGCTGTCCAAGCTGGACCGGCAGGCGAACGAGCACGGTGCGACTTGCTTGACGGCGCTGGCCAACTAGGGCCAGCTTTCTGACGGTTTCTTTACGTTTCCGTCTTCAGGAATGAGAGGAAAGGAATACAGGTGCTGAAAACAATGAAGTTAAATGGTGAGCCAGCCGTTTCCACCCTGCCTAGTCACCTGCCTCCGGGGCGTATCATCGTGCGGGTGAAGACTTCCACCAGCGCCACTCAGCAGCAAGGGGTAGCGGTTTCCGGTGAAGAACTTCGCCTCAGCTTGAGGACGCCATGAGGAAGATCACGAGAAACAACGGGAGGCTTGCCAGCAGGAGCATTGCCGCCGGACTGGTGCTCCTGCTGGTTCTGGTCGGCTGGCCGCCAGCGGCGGCAGCGCAGATGACCAAGTCTGACTGGTCCAAGGTGCAGGCGGTAAAACCGGGAGTCCCCATCACGGTACTGCTCTACCAGGACCAGGCCCCACGGGGAAACCGGAAGGTCAAGGGCCGCTTCCAGTCGGCTACGGACGACTCCCTTACGCTGAAGATGGAGTATGGACCGACGCGTACCCTGCCGAAGTCGGTCGTGCGCGGGGTGCTGGTCCATCTCTCCCGCGGCGTCAAGCTCAACTGGCCCGGGGTGCAGGCCGTAACACCGGGAACCCGAACTAAGGTTGTGCTCTACAAGGACCAGGCCCCTCGGGGACGCCGGAAGCTCAAGGGCCGCTTTCAGTCGGCTACGGAAGACTCCCTTACGCTGAAGATGGAGTATGGACCGACGCGCACCCTGCCGAAGTCAGCCGTGCGCAAGGTGCTGGTCCACCGACCTCTCGGAAAACGATACGCGGTATGGATCACTCCTTTGGTTAGCACCGTAATCGCGGGCCCCGGTATAATCCAGGCCGACGACTACACGGTTCTGGGGAAAGCCCTATTGGCTGGTATATGGATCGGCATACCCACAGGCCTTGCTTTTTTAGCTACCCCGGGGATGGTCGAGATTCACAACGTGCCGCTCAAGCACCGGACGCAGCCGCCAGCAGCCAAGCCGTCCGGTGCTGAGGGCAAAGCTCCCGGAAAGCAGAAGCAGTCCTAGTGGACGGAACAGGAGCCATGCATTCAGAGAAGATCGCCGTAGGTGCGGACCACGCCGGATACCGGCTCAAAGAGCGGTTGCGCGACTACTTGAGCCAAAAAGGGTACGCTGTCGAAGACGTCGGAACCGACTCGGAGGCCAGAGCCGACTACCCCGATTTTGCCGAACAGGTGGCGCTGCGGGTGGCGAACGGCAAGGCCCGATTCGGCGTGCTGGTTTGCGGAACCGGCCTGGGAATGACCATAGCGGCCAATAAGGTCGTCGGGGTCCGGGCCGCAACGTGTACCGATACCCTGTCGGCGTCCCTGAGCCGATCCCATAACGACGCGAACGTGCTGGCCCTGGGCGGCCGAACCCTGGATGAAGCGACGGCGCGAAACATCCTGGACGTATGGCTCAGCACACCTTTTGCCGCAGGACGCCACCAGGCGCGGGTGGCGAAGATCGAAACCATCGAGAAACGCTCTCTCCAGGAGAAGGCCCCATGAGCGCCGATCGGCCTGGGCACCTGCGCCCCCTGAAGGACGTAGATGCGGAGATTTCGCAAGCCATCGACCACGAGGTGGAGCGTCAGGCTTCCACCTTGGAATTGATTGCTTCGGAGAATTTTGTGAGCGAAGCCATTCTCCAGGCGCTAGGCTCGGTCATGACCAACAAGTATGCCGAGGGCCTGCCCGGACGGCGCTACTACGGGGGCTGCGAATTTGTGGACCAGGCGGAATCCTTGGCCATCACCCGCGCCAAGGAACTCTACGGGGCCGAGCACGTAAACGTGCAGCCCCATTCAGGCAGCCAGGCCAACATGGGTGTTTATCTGACCGTGATGAAGGCAGGGGATACGCTGCTGGGCATGGACCTCTCCCACGGCGGACACCTGACTCACGGCCATCGGCTCAATTTTTCCGGCAAGACTTACAAGATCGTCACCTATGGCGTCCGCAAAGAGACGGAAACCATCGACTACGATGAGTTGGACTCGATTGCCCGGGAGCATAGGCCACGACTGATCATTGCCGGCGCCAGCGCCTATCCGCGCACGATCGACTTTGAACGCTTCGCCCGCATCGCCCACGGGGCCGGAGCCCTCCTGATGGTCGATATGGCTCACATCGCCGGGCTGATTGCCGCCGACCTCCACCCCAGTCCATTCCCCCACGCCGATTTTGTCACCACCACAACCCACAAGACCCTGCGGGGGCCGCGCGGCGGAGCCGTCTTCTGCCGGGCAGAGTACGCCAAGCAGTTGGATAAGGTGATCTTCCCGGGTATCCAGGGAGGGCCGCTGATGCACGTCATCGCCGCCAAAGCAGTCTGCTTTCGCGAAGCCCAGACGCCGGACTTTCGGGAGTATCAACGGCAAGTCGTGGCCAATGCCAAGGCCCTGGCCGAAACCCTGGCCGAGGCGGGATTCAGGCTGGTCTCCGGCGGGACCGACAATCACTTGCTGTTGGTGGATGTCTTCTCGCGCGGCATCACCGGCAAGCAGGCCGAGAAGGCCCTGGAGGCAGCCGGCATTACCGTCAACAAGAATGCGATCCCCTTTGACACGAAACCGCCGATGGTGGCCAGCGGGATTCGCATTGGAACGCCTGCGGTGACCACTCGCGGTCTCAAGGAACCCGAAATGCGCCGCCTCGGCCGCTGGATTGCCGCCGTGCTGGCGGAGCCGGAAAACGAGTCCGTCCTCCGCCGCGTCCGAGGCGAGATTGCCGAGTTGACCGAAAAGTTCCCGCTTTACGACGCCCTCCGCGTCCGGCTGCCGTCGCGGTCGGTGTAACTTCGGAACCACTGGGGGTTCCTCTCTCTACAACATCAAAGACGGGCTTCGTCCCTGCCACACTTTGCGTTTGCAAACTCGGCGGGGGACCTTATCCGGTTCCCAAAGGTCCGGCTCGGGACCGCAGGGCAGCGAAAGAGCGGGGGAAATCATTGTCACAAAGGGGTTTGGGCAGGCGGGATCGTGAATTGCGGAACGTTCTCTTTATCCCACCCTTGCCGACGGCAAGGATAGAGGGCCCCTACAAGGCAGGTTTTGACATGCAAGCCAACCGCTAATCCTTCTGCGCGGTAAGCCGCCGGAGGAAGGCGGGCACCTCCAGATCAGCGGGAGGACGGTCTTTGGTCACCGCCGGTTCGCTCGATTCGACGGGCAGCTTCTCCTTTTGCGCCATTACTTGCCGGACGCTTTGGCGGGCGCTGTGGAGGGCCGGGGTGGTGCTCTTTGGGGATACGCCGGAGCGGTCCGGCTTGTAGCCGGTAGCGATCACGGTGATCTTGACCGAATCCTTCATGGAGTCATCGTGTACCGCGCCGAAAATGATATTGGCATTTTCCGCCGCCGCCTGGTGGACGATCGTCGAAGCCTCATTGACCTCATGGAGGGTCAGATTGCTCGAACCGGTGATATTCAGCAAAATGCCTTGCGCCCCGTCAATCGAGGTATCCTCGAGCAGAGGAGAGGAGAGGGCGAGATTCGCGGCCTCGACCGCGCGGTTCTGGCCGTCCGCGACGGCCGTCCCCATCACCGCATATCCCATTCCCTCCATGATCGCCTTGATGTCGGCAAAGTCCCGGTTGATGATCCCCGTAATGGTGATGATGTCGGAGATCCCCTGCACTGCCTGCCGCAGGACGTCGTCGGCGATACGGAAAGCTTCAAAGAAGCTGGTTCCCCGGTCCACGAAATTGAGCAGGCGTTCGTTGGGAATGGAGATCACGGTATCGACCACCTCCCCCAATTCCGCGAGTCCCTGTTCTCCTTGCAGAGAGCGCCGCTTTCCTTCAAAGGCAAAGGGGCGGGTGACGACGGCCACGGTCAGGGATCCGAGCTCCCGGGCCAGGCTGGCCACAATGGGAGCCGCCCCGGTACCGGTGCCGCCTCCCAAGCCCGCCGTGACGAAAACCATGTCCGCGCCTTCGAGGGCTTCGATAATTTTTTCGGTATCTTCCAGAGCGGCCCGGCGACCCATCTCCGGATTGGCGCCCGCACCCAACCCTTTGGTCAGCTTTGCGCCGAGTTGGATCTTGATGGGGGCCTGGGAACTTCGCAGGGCCTGAAGATCGGTATTCGCAACGAGAAACTCGACTCCTTCGACCCGGGCGGCGATCATGCGGTTGACCGCATTGCCCCCGCCGCCTCCCACGCCGATCACCTTGATTCGGGCCTTGTGACGCGGCAGGTCGGAGAAATCGACCCGCAAAAGCTCTTCCTGGGCTTGTTGTTTCATCTCATCTACTCCTGGCCCCTCCCCTGGATGCGGTTCCACTCCGACGGCCCCGAACGATCGCTTCCCAACCACCGTGTCAGGGCCGAGCTCGAAACAGATCGATCAGTTTCCTTCCCCAAGTAGTCGAACGGCCTTCCTGATGCCGCCTCATGCCATGGGCGTAGCTTACCAGGCCGACCACGGCGGAATACGCCGGGTCGCAAAGAGTCTCCCCCATATTACCGAGCCCGCCGGGGCCACCGCGCCTCACCGGCAGAGACAAAAGGCGCTCCGCCAGCTCCGGCAGACCCTTCAGCTTGGCTCCTCCGCCGGTCAAGACCAGCCCGGCGCCCAATTGCTTCCGGAAATCCTGCCGGTCAATCTCGGCCCGCACCATCTCCACCAACTCGACGGCTCGCGGTTCCAGAATTTCCGACAGGGTGGCATAGGCAACCATCCGGCTAGGGCGCTCACCCACGCCGCCGACTTCCAGCGTCTCGTAGGCGGGACGCCCAGAAACAGGCAGGCCCCACATGCATTTTAACTTTTCAGCTTCCGGAATCGGTGTCCGGAGCCCGACGGCAACGTCGTGGGTAAAATAATCGCCCCCGACAGGGATGGCCACCGTGTGGCGCACCGATCCTTGCTCGTAGAAGATCACCTCCGCGGTGCCGGCCCCAATGTCCACCAGAGCCACGCCCAACTCCTTTTCGTCCGCGGTGAGGTTGGATTCCGAAGAAGCCATCTGTTCCAAGACGGTGCCCAGGACGTAGATTCCCGCCCGGTTGGCGGCGGCAACGACGTTCTGGACGGCCGTCGAGGCGGCGGCCACCAAGTGGACGCTCACTTGCAGGCTCTGGCCCGTCATTCCGACGGGGTCGCGGATGCCGTTGTGGGAATCGACCCAGTACTCCTGGGGAAAGACGTGGACAATTTCCTGATCGTGAGGCAGGGAGATGCCCTGGGCCCGCTGAATGACCCGCTGGACGTCCTCCCGCGTGATCTCGCGGGGTTTGGCTCCCATCGACACGCCGCCCTGGGCGTTCACCCCATGGATGTGCGTGCCGGCAATCCCCACATAGGCCGACTCGACGGTCAGACCGGCAGCGGCCTCGGCAGCCTCTACGGCTTCTCGAATCGAGGAGACGGCATCCTCTAAATTGGAAATATTTCCCCGGCGCCAGCCTCTCGATTCCGCCACACCCAGACCGGCGACTTCCAGACGGGTTCCTTCCTCTACCCGGCAGATCAGAGCCGAGGTCTTGCTGCTGCCGATGTCGAGCCCGAAAATGATGTTTTCTTTCTTCGCCAAGGCTGCACTCATCAGGGTCGTGCGGACGTCGTCAGATTTTCGGAAGGACCACAACCTGGTCCCGGAAGCGCATATCCACCGCCCGGATCACCTCTTGCCTGCGCAGGGCCATGGACATGAAACTCTGGAAATTGCGGAAACGCTTTCCAAAATCCCTCCGCCCGAAATGCGCCAGGACACCCTGGGTACGCTGGATCAGGACAGCCTTCAGATCGTTAAGGTCGGATAGATCGACTTCGGAAACGATCCAATCGCCATGGCCGACCTCCGAAATCTCCCGGTTGAATTCCTCATAGCGCTTCAGCCGCCTGCGCCATGCGGAATCCGTTCCCGACTCGATCCATCCGGTCAGAACCGGAAAGTCGAAGCTGGATCCGGTCGGTATATCCAGCAGGACGCCCTCGGCGTCCACCAGCTTGATGACTCCCCCTACGCGAACGAACGCCACCGGCTCCCGCTCATGAATCCAAATGCCCATCCCGTGCGGGATCAGTCGGGCGACCGTGGCCTCGCCAACCCAGGGAATCCGCTCGATCCTGCGCCGACTCTCCGACGGGGAGAGGTCCGGTTCGTCTCCCGCGCCCAAGGTTTGGAAAATCTCCTGCGAAGGAACATACCGGTTGCCGTAAATCTCGACCCGGGAGGAGAAGGTTGGGAGCCAACCCAAGGAAAGGCTCAAATCGGGAAGCCAATAGGCCTTCCCTACCACCGCGCCCAGCAGGGCGAGCAGAGCCACACCCCAGGCCAGCCGTCTCCCCATGTCACGCCTTGGTCGCCATCGAACCTCGTCCACCCGCTGGCGGCGAAGGTAGCGAGACTCGAAAACCTCGGTCTGCCTGGGGGATGGATGCCACTTTTCGCGCGACGTTGATATTGACATTCGTTTCACTACCAAGCTGAGCCGGCTACCCCCGTGGGGCGTCCCGCCAGACGATCACCTCTTCTGCAAGCTCCACGGCGTAGGCTTTCAACACCCGCTCGCGGATCAGGTCCATAAGTCGGAAAATATCGGCCGCGGTCCCCTCTTGACGATTCACAATGAAATTGGCATGGCGATCGGAAATCATCGCGCCGCCCATCCGTAGCCCCTTCATGCCCAGCTCATCGATCATTTTCCCGGTCGAGAGGCCCGGCGGGTTCTTGAAGATGCATCCGGCGCTCCTCTGGTTGATAGGCTGGGAGGCGCGACGCTTCTGATTGCACCGCTTGATTTTCGCAACGATCTCCTCATAAGGACTCTCCAGCAACTTCAAGGTCACCGAAAGCATAATGTCGCTGGGGGAAAAGGAGGAATGCCGGTATGTAAATTTCATGCCTCCCGGCTTCAGGACCTTCAGCTCTCCGCTGGTCCCCTGAAAAACTTTGACGGACTTTACCCGCTCGCCGATTTGAGTTCCGTAGGCTCCGGCATTCATCCGCAAAGCGCCGCCCACCGTACCCGGGACGCCGATCAAACCCTCCATGCCCCCCAGATGATTCTTGGCGCACTCGGTCACGGTCCGACCCAGATCGGCCGCGGCGGAAACCTCAGCTTGGGAGCCATCCAACTTCACGCCGTCACGCTGCGGCGCTAATTGAACGATGATCGCGGACAATCCTTCGTCGGCCACCAACAGGTTCGACCCACCCCCCAAAAACCTCCAACCGAGCTCCCGCCTACCGAGCAGATCGATCAAGGGCGGTAAGGCCTCCGCATCTCGAACGACGACCAAATCCGCCGGTCCTCCCACGCCCAGAGAGGTCAGCGCCGCCAGGCTTTGTTGCGGCTTCCATACCACCGGGAGGGACCGCAACTCATCGCCAAGCCATCCCGGATCACGGTCCGTTCGGGTCATGGGCGCACTGCCTGGCGTGTCGATAGAGCGTACTCAAAGGCCTTCACCAGCTCGACCGCCCACTTGGAGATGCTCCCTGCACCCATGGTTACGATCAGATCGCCCGGCTGCGCCTCGCGGATGATCTTCGCAATCAGCTCCTCGACGTCCGGTGCATAGCAGGCCTGCGGGCATCCCTCGGCTCGCATTCTCTCCACCAATCGTTCGGCGGTAATGCCGGGAAGGGCCGCCTCTCCCGCGGCATAAATATCCAGCACGTCCACCCGCTGGCAGGCCTGAAAGGCAGGGGAGAATTCGCTCATCAGGTGAGCCGTCCGGCTATAGCGATGCGGTTGGAAGACAGCCCAAAGGCGGCGAGGATTCCGTAAGAGGGCCGCCTCGACGGTAGCCTTGATCTCGGAGGGATGGTGACAGTAGTCGTCCATCACGACAATGCCGTCGATCCGGGCCTTCACCTGGAGACGGCGATCCACTCCGCGGAAGGAATCCATCCCCTGCCTGATTTTCTCGAAGGGGATGCCCAGTTCCCACCCCACTGCCACGGCGGCGAGAGAATTGGTCACGTTATGTATGCCGGGAACACGCAAACTCAGCCGGCCGGCGTCTCCCGCAGGCGTCTGAACATTAAAATAGGAACCCTCCGCGTACAACTCCACCTCGGAGGCGCGCACCTCCGCCTGCCGGGCCAGTCCATAGGTAATAACCCTTCGGTCGAGGCCAGCCCGCAAAGCCAGGAGCCTCTCGTCGTCCGCGCAGAGAATCACCGCACCCTCCGATGGGACCCGGCGGGCAAAGGCGACGAAGGCGGAAGCAATGTCGTCCACGCTCTGATATTGATCCAGATGCTCACGGTCCAGGTTGGTCAGGATCGCCAAAGTGGGCTCCAGATGCAGGAAAGAGCGGTCACTTTCGTCGGCCTCGACCACCATGAAACGGCTTTTGCCCAGGCGGGCATTCGACCTGAATACATCCAGCCGCCCCCCGATCACGGCGGTTGGGTCCAGATTCGCAGAGGCCAGCAGAACGGCCACCATGGAGCTTACCGTTGTCTTGCCGTGGGCGCCGGTGACCGCGATGCCGTATTTCAATTTCAACAATTCAGCCAGCATCTCCGCCCGCGGAATGACGGGGATACCCAAGCGGCGCGCTTCGACAAACTCGCAATTGTCGGGAGCGATGGCCGAAGAGGTGACCACCAAGTGAGCATTCCGCACCTGTTCGGGAAGGTGTCCGCCGTGAATCACGGCCCCCAGGCCGGCCAGCCGATCGGTAACCGGGCTGGGTCTCAAGTCCGACCCGCTCACCGCATACCCCAACGTCAGCAGAACTTCGGCTATGCCGCTCATGCCGATTCCGCCGATCCCCACAAAATGAATCCGTTGGGATTTATTCTCGATCCCGCGGAGGTTTCGACCCGATTCCCCCAAATCAACCTTGTCCTTCCGGCCGATTTCTGGCGTCAACCGGCGGAGAATGGAATTCGACTAAAGGTGGGCTTGGCTCTTTGCTAGCTCCTCGATTACCGCGACGATATGCCGGACTGCGTCCGGACGCGCCAAGGTGCGGGCCGCCGCTTCCATACGGTCCAGTTGCGCCGGATCCCCCAACAATCCGACGATTTCTCCGGCCACTCGTTCGCCATTCAATTCCGACTGAGGTAGGACCTTCGCGGCCCCGACCCGCTCCATGGCTCGAGCATTTTCCATCTGGTGATTATCCGTGGCGGCGGGAAAAGGAACGAGCAGGGATGCTTTGCCCGAAGCCGCAAGTTCGGCAACCGTAATGGCCCCCGCCCGCGCGATGACCAGATCAATCTTAGCAAAAATCTCGGCCAAGTTTGCAGTGAAAGGGAATACCGTGGCCGACAAACCCTGCCGCGCGTAAGCTTCACGCACCCCATTATAATCTTTTTCACCCGTTTGATGGTAAAACTCCGCACTTGAAATCCGCTCCCGCAGCATCGGCAGCGCCTGCACCACGGCGCGGTTGATGGCCTCCGAACCCTGGCTGCCTCCCATAATCAGAATCGCCCGAGGAGAAGACCGCTCCCTTGAGCCCACGTCAAAAAATACCGGACGCACGGGATTACCCGTCAGCACGGCCTTCCCGCCGAAATACCGCTCGGCGGCTTCAAATCCGATGACGGCGCGGCTGACCCCGAGTGCCAGGAGGCGATTGGTAAATCCCGGTACGGAGTTAGGCTCGATGAGCAAGGTGGGGGTCTCGGCCACCGACGCAACCAACAACACTGGACCTGAAGAATAGCCTCCGGTTCCTACTACCACCTGCGGTCGAAACTTTCTCAGAATCAAGGCTGCTTCCAATAGGCTCCTGGGAAGGAGCAGCAGATGAGCCAGTTGCCGGCCGAGACGGATCCCTTTCAATGCTTTGGCGTGCACGGTCCGCAGCTCAAAACCCGCCGCAGGAACGGCTCGAGCTTCCAAGCCCCGATCCGTGCCGACAAAAAGAATTTCATGCGCCGCCCCGCGGCGCAGTTCCTCAGCCACCGCGAGCGCGGCAAACAGATGGCCTCCGGTTCCGCCGCCGGCGAAAAGCACTCTCATCGCAAGTTCCCGGGCTGACCCTGTATCAGCCTCCCAGGTCTGTGCCGAGCCACCGGTCCAACCCCGCTTATCTCGGCCCCAGAACAACTTCCACACCGGCAAAACCAGAGCGCGACTCCCCGGGTGTCCGGCGATTAGGAGAGCAACTCCAGGAGATAAAATCCCTTGGGACCTTAGGATTCGGCAAGCGTGGCCGGGCTTAGCAGGCCTCCCAAAAAGATTTGGATGAAGGTCCGGGCCAACTCCTCCTCTTTGACGGGCCCCGACGGGTCATACCACTGATACAGCCAGTTGATCATTCCCAGCAGCGCAAAGGCCGCCAGGCGAGGAGATACCTTGCCGCGATTGTCCTTTCCTTGAACTCGCCTGATCAGGTCTTCCAGGTAATGAATGTAGGCTTTCTTCCGGACGTTGATCTTTTTCCGCAAGGGACCGCGGACGGTCCGGTTTTCGTGGAGGATGACGGTTGTCTCCAGCTCCCGCGCATGGACAATCAGGTGGATGTGGCCAGCAATCGTCTGCTTTAATTTTTCCAGAGGATCTTCCAGGTGCGCCACCTTGTTGATGACGGTCTCGTCCAGGACGTGCATCCCGTAATTCATGATTTCATACAGCAACTGCTCCTTGCTGTCCACATAGTGGTAGAGGCCGGCCTTGGTAAGCCCCACGGCCTGGGCGATCTCCTGCATCGAGGCGCCTTCGAAACTCTTCTCATAAAACAGACGGGCCGCCCGCCGGTAAATCTCACGCCGTTTTTGCGCCGTCTCCGCTCTCACCGGGGAAAACAACCTATTCCGCTCATCTTCGCCTAGCTCCGTTTCACTCTTCACGTCCTGGCTCGTAAGACGCGACAGGTCTTTACTCATCGTCTCTGGTAGAGACTTTGGGGTTCTGTTTAAGTCAAGATGTCATGGCAGAGATTGTATCCCCCTACAAAGATCACGATCCCAAAGATTGGGGAACCGTCACAGCAAAGTTAATAGAAGAGCATCCACTACCTACAAAAGAGATTGTCGAAGTGGTACTTATGTCTTGGAATGACCTCCATGCTACTAAGGTTGGCGGTAGAAAACTTCAAATCGGAAAAGAAATATTTCCTAAACCACAAATTGTCGGCTTTTTCCTACATCAGCTTATCTCTGTTGAGCTGGAAGAGAGAGATCCCGATAAGTGGAGGGGAGAAAAGGAAAAATCGGATAAAGATCTGGTATTCATACCCGACAGTCGATACTCAATCGAAATCAAAACTTCTTCACATGCGAGGTCAATCTTTGGTAATCGTAGCTATGCTCAAAAGTCCGCTTCTGGTAAGTCGTCAAGGAAAAGCAAGTCTGGCTATTTCCTAACTGTCAACTTTTCTATTTTTAAAAAAGCAGAAATCGCCGGGAAGATCACAAAGATAAGATTCGGATGGCTCGACCATTCGGATTGGATTGGGCAAGACGCTCCAACAGGGCAGCAATCAAGGTTAAGACCAGAGGCGGACGAGTACAAGCTCGTACATCTCTACCCATGAGCGGAGGTGAACTCCAACGCTGGCTGAGCGTAGTGTTTCTCCAGGCGCGCCGCGGCAATCTGACAATAATCCTGTCGAATTTCAAAGCCGACAAACTTCCGCTTATTGACCAAACAGGCAACCGCCGTAGTACCAGAACCCATGAAAGGGTCTAGCACTAGGTCCCCTTGTTTACTGGAAACTTTCACAATACGATCAATTAATTCCATGGGGAACTGAGCGGGGTGTGGTGTTCTTTCTTTTGAAGCTCGATTCTCACCCGATGTTACTTTTGGGATATACCACACATCTCCGGGGTTTTTACCAAGTGGATTACACTTAAACTTACCGTGTTTTTTTTGCAACGGATACTTTACCTTGGGGTCCCTGATGTCATCCAGATTGAACGTGTATTCAAACTGGTTTTTTACATAGAAAAGGAACTTCTCATTACGGGGACATAGCATCCTTTTCGTCGTAACGCCAGCCCCATAGTTCCATACTATCTCTTGGATAAGGTAGAACGGAACCCTCTGCCAGAGACAATAAATAATTGGGAGCGCTTTCGCCCGTCCCAACCACTCAAAATACCCAAGATTCAGCCAGAAGGCACCCTTGGCACTCGAGATACGGTACACTTCCCTAATCCATGATTCACACCAAGTCAAGTATTCCTCATGATCAATAACCTGCTCATACTCTTTTCCTATGTTGTAAGGAGGAGATGTAACTGTGAGCGAGACAACACTGTCTTGGATGCTCCGCATCGCTGCTAGAGACTCGGAGTTATATATTTGAATATCGTCAGTTTG
This sequence comes from Terriglobia bacterium, assembly GCA_965222885.1. Taxonomy (GTDB): domain Bacteria; phylum Acidobacteriota; class Terriglobia; order UBA7540; family JAPUME01. Next base: position 1,313,082 of record OZ244973.1, on the reverse strand, counting down.
GTAGAAAGGTGTACCCAGTACTGCCGGTAGCTGCCCAAAGTCGGTCTTCATCTCATGTCTTTAAATAGTTCGGATAGCGTCACACCAAGGCCCCGGGCAATTTTACAGATATTCTCTAACGAAACATTACGGTTACCACGCTCAACCCCGCTCAGGTAAGTAGGATGGACGCCGCAAAGGCCTGCAAGAGCTTCTTGAGAGAGGCCCCTTTTCTCGCGAAATTCTCTCACTCGCTTGCCGAACTTTCCTTTAATATCTATATCCACTGCCGCTTATACTTAACAATAGCGACGAGTGGTCCAAGTCTCTATAGACTATAAGTAAAGTCAACCCTCCGCTGTCAAGGAAAAAATCTGTAAAGCCTCCGCCTGCAGAGGTCGAAGTTCCGATACGAAGGAGTGCGGAACCAAGGCCGGGTAGCTGAACGGCTCCACAGGGTATGATTCTGCTCCGAGGAAGGCTAGAATATAGGATGAGCCATCAGCCTGAGCCGTTGGAGAAGACCCCTTATGCGCAGCAAGATTTTACTCCCGGTAGTGACCGTCCTGGTTCTGGGGTTCCACGGCCTGGCGGATGCTGAAAATTGGCCGCAGTTTCGTGGATGGAATGGAGCCGGCATCTCCGCGGAGAAAGGCCTTCCCATCCGCTGGAGTGACCAGGACAACGTTTACTGGAAAACCGCGTTGCCGGGTCCAGGGCACTCTTCTCCCTGTATTTGGGGCGACAAGATTTTTCTTACTGCTTTCCGGCCCGAGGGAGGTCCCCCGAAGATCAGCGACGAGTGGGTGCCTGAACCGAAAGGTCAATTGATTGCGCTTGCCCTGAGCACCCGGACGGGCGAAATACTCTGGCAAAGAGAGATTCCGGTAAAAATCGAACAAGTGCACGTGTTTAACAGTCCGGCCTCACCCACTCCGGTCACCGACGGCGAGCGGGTCTATTTCTACTTCGGTTCCTACGGTCTGCTGTGCTACGACCTGGAGGGAAATAAAATTTGGGACCTGCCTCTGGGTCCCTCGGGCAATGACCATGGAGGCTCCAGCTCTCCCATACTCTATAAAGACAGCCTCATCATGAACTCGGACAACGATGCAGACCCCTTTCTGCTCGCCGTTCACAAGAAGACGGGCAAGCCAAAATGGCGGACGTCGCGGTCCGGCTTCGAGCGCAGCTTTGCGACTCCGATGCTCTGGCAGGTCAACGGAAAGACCGAGGTGGTGGTCAGCGGCAGCTACCAGGTGAAAGGCTACGATCCGGATACCGGTGAGGAAATCTGGACTTGCCGGGGAATGCCCCGATGGGTGGTTCCCATCCCGGTAACGGCGCACGGAATGCTGTTTGCCACCTCGGGGCTGGGAGGGAACGTGTTCCTGGCGATTCGGCCCGGCGGGCGAGGTGAAATTAACGACACTCATCTGGCGTGGCGGTACGAGCGCGGTGCCCCGGGCGTTTCTTCACCCGTCGTCGTGGGGAATCATCTCTATGCGGTTCAGAAGGGCGGGATTATCACCTGCTTGCAGGCGAAAACCGGACAGGTCGCTTGGCAAAAGCGCCTGCCGGCAGGGGGAGACTATTACGCCAGCATCCTGGCTGCTGATGGAAAGCTCTATACGTTGAGTGAAGAGGGAAAGGTGTGTGTGCTGGAGGCGGGAGAGAAATTCCATCTCCTGAGCGTGAACGATATGGGGGAAAGGTGCATGGCCACGCCAGCCATCTCCCAGGGACAGATCTTCATCCGGTCGGACGAAACCTTGTACTGCATCGGAAAACCGCGGTCAACCGTCCCCGCTCCCACGGCGTCGAACCGGCGTCGGTGCACGTCACCCAGAAGCTGACCCGCGGCCTGCCCCAGCAGCACGCCTACACGCAGGTCCTGCGGCACGCCACGCCACCGGGACCGACACCTGCGACGATCCCGCCATCTATATGGATACCACCAGCGGGGAACTCTACTATTCGCTGGATCATGGGGATGCGTGGAAACCGCTGCACACCAACCTGCCACGAATATTTTCGGTAGAACCTGCCGTGGCGTAGCGGGTAAAATCTGTTTCGCTCGGTGAAGCTTCCCGGACGGCGCAAGAGGCGTCTGGAACCTTGCGGGCAAGTCTTGCAACATCATAAGGACGGGAAATTTTTGATTTTACCCAGGAGGTAAAGCAACATGGATAAAGTCGTGCATTTTGAAATCCCTGCCGACGACATCGTTCGCGCTCGCAAATTCTATGAAGGTCTCTTTGGATGGCAGATCATTGAAGACCCGGAGATGTCTTTCCACCAGGTAAGCACGGTCGAGACCGATGAGAAGGGAATGCCGAAACAACCCGGCGCTATCAACGGCGGCTTGATGAAGAGGAGTGCTCCCGGAGAATCTCCCGTGATCTACATCCAAGTTGCTTCGATCGACGAATACCTCCAGAAGATTCCTTCCGCCGGCGGGAAAGTCGTCTTGCCCAAACAGCCCGTCGAGGACTTCGGCTTCTTTGCCAAGATTTCCGACCCGGAGGGCAACATCATCGGCCTCTGGCAGGAAAGGATGGGGCACCCGACCTAGGAATGGGTGCGCCGACGTTCCCCTGGCGCCTCGTTCAGGACTTCCTCTTGCGGTGCAGTCAGGTTCGCAGGGTGCCCCACCCTTTACGCCGCAAAGGTTGGCTCTGGTGGAATTCTGTTCGGTTACGGAAAGCAACCCCATGTCGTTACATTCGAAGCCGGACCTCAGTGTCTGCACGTTAGGCAAGGAACGGTAAAATTTCCATCAAGTTGGGAGAATAACGAGAAGAGTTAAGAGGAAGAAAATTGTGCTTCGGCCTCCGGCCCATCAAGGCATTCTTATCTCTGATATCCTCGCTCGCTTTCCCTCGAGTCGCTATCAGGGTAGTAAAATCAAGCTGACAGATTGGATCTGGGACCAGATAGCAGGCCTGAACTTCACCACTTGTCTCGATGCATTTGGCGGAACAGGTTCGGTTGCCTATCATCTGAAGCAAGCCGGTAAGGTGGTAACGTATAACGACCTTTTGAAATTCAATGAGTATATCGGTCGGGCACTCATAGAGAATAGCCAAATTCGTCTAATGCCAGAAAAAATAGAGTGGCTCCTTGCCCGACACCCTCACATCTCATACCCTCGGGTGGTACAGGATACTTTTCGCAACATTTATTTCACCGATGAAGAGAACCTATGGATTGATCAGACGCTGACAAATATCCGCCGGTTGAGAGACCCTTACGAATTTGCACTTGCCTTTTTTTCACTATGTCAGGCCTGCCTGGTTAAGCGCCCCTATAACCTGTTTCACAGAAAGAATCTTTATATCCGTTTTGCCAATGTACCTCGATCTTTCGGCAACAAAGCAAGCTGGGACAAGCCTTTCGAAGAATGGTTTCAAATCTTCGTTGAAGAAGCAAATCGGGCTGTTTTTGACAATGGGAAGAGGAATATCGCAGTAAATTATGACGCGCTGGACGTACCTGGGAAGTACGATTTAATCTACATTGACACCCCTTATATCTCCAAACAAGGAATAGGAGTGGACTATTTGTCCTTTTATCATTTTCTCGAGGGGATGACGATCTATGAAAAATGGAAGACAAGAATAGACTACAGGTCAAAACATCTTCGTCTTAAATCTAACTCTCCTGAATGGGCTGATAAGCGCCGAATTCGCACCGCGTTCGACCATCTGTTTGCAAGATTTCATGACAGCATCTTGGTCGTATCGTATCGGAGTGACGGAATTCCCTCAGAAGCGGAACTCGTATCCCTGCTTGCTAGGTATAAGCGCGACGTGCGAGTGGAATACTTCGGCCGATATAAATACGCTCTTTCCACCAATTCTAAATCAAATGAAATCTTATTCATCGGAACATAAGTGTGGGGTAACCCGAGGATGCCTGTTGAGCGTTTTCGACAAAACCTTTTAAGACACTTTGAGGATTTTCTTAGAACACTTTCAACCGACAGTGGCGATTGGGCTGCCAAGGGCTTCATTGATGCATACAGGAACATTTACACGATCTCTCGGGACACCAAAGTTGTATCAAAGATCATCGAATTGATGCTATTCCCCCTCCTGTCACGGTTTGCCGCCGCGCATAACTACAGGATGGTCTTGAGCGAGCACCAGAACCATTATCCAGACATCACTTTCATCGACTCCGACCAAACCAAGATCGCTCTCGACCTTAAAAGCACTTACCGAACGAACCAGGATTCAGTGAACGGCTTCACCTTAGGAGCGTTTACAGGCTATTTCAGGCAGCGGCGATCAACCAAGAACGTTACCTTTGCATACAGTCAATATGCCGGTCATCTCGTCCTTGGCGTAATTTATAGCCGCCGTGAGGTCGTGGGTGGTGCGGACGACGAACGTCATGTATATCAACTTGACCAATTGCAGGACATAGTATCCGTGGCGCGTGACTTTACTTTTCTGGTTCAAGAGAAATGGCGAATAGCCAGTGATCGGCCTGGAAGCGGCAACACGAAGAATATCGGTTCGGTGAGAGAAATTGGCGCCCTTTTGGAAGGAAATGGTCCGTTTACTCAATACAACCAAGAAATATTCGATGACTACTGGACGAATTTTATGACTCGGGATATGGCGCGTGCCATCGGGTCTGAAGTTCCCTACAGAAACCTCGAACAATATTTGGCGTGGCGCAGACGATCCGCCCGATTCAATCCTTAGAAATCCGTGTGATCTCACGAACATTCCGTTTTGATCGTTATCCTCTGCCCTACGTTCGGTACAGTGCATTGATGCGGATGTATTCTTCCGTCAAGTCGCAGGTCCAGAGGCGGGCGGAGGCTTTGCCTTGGTGGAGGTCAACCAGCAGATGAACCTCTTTTTGGTCCATGCGGCGGGAGGCGTCGGCTTCTGCAAAGGGAGCGGGCCGGCCCTTGTGGCAGAGAGTAAGCCCGCCCACCCGAATTTCGATTTTGTCGGCATCCACTCTCGCCCCGGAATAACCCGTGGCGCAAATGAAGCGGCCCCAGTTGGGGTCCGCGCCCGTGAGGGCGGTCTTGACCAGCGGCGAATTGGCGATAGCCCGGCCCACCTGCTCGGCTTCGCGAGCGTTGCGCGCCCCGCGAACTTCGATCTCAATCAGCCTTCGGGCTCCTTCCCCATCCGCGACAATCATCTGAGCCAGCCGCCGGCAGATCTGCTTGAGTCCCGTGAGCAGGGTGCCGTAATGGGTCGAACCCCGTCGGATTAGTGGCAATCCTGCAGCGCCGTTGGCAAGGATGGCTACCGTATCGTTGGTTGAAGTGTCCCCGTCCACGGTGATGCGGTTGAAGGATTCGTTCACCGCCTCCCGCAGCATCCCCTGTAGCGCGCGCGGCTCGACGGCCAGGTCCGTCGTAAGGTAGCAGAGCATGGTCGCCATACGGGGATGAATCATGCCTGCACCTTTCGTGACGCCGGCGATGTGAACTCTCTTCCCACCGATCTTGCCGGAAAGGACGGCGGACTTCGGCACCGTATCGGTGGTCATCATGGCGCGCGCGACCTGATCGGCCTTTTCCCGTGAAAGGTTCTCCTTGAGCGTCGGGAGCCGATCGAGGATCAGCTTCGGGTCGAGCGCGAGGCCGATGACTCCGGTGGAAGAGACCAGGACCTGATCCGCCGCGAAGCCGAAGAGCTTCCCGACCGCCCGGGCGGTTGCACGGCTGGTCCTGAGACCTGCCGGCCCCGTGCAGGTGTTGGCAATTCCCGAGTTCACCACGATGGCCCGCACCTGCCCTCGGCTGCGGCGCAGATTTTCGCGGGAGACGGTCACCGGAGCTGCTACCACCCGGTTGGTGGTGAACAGGGCCGCCGCCGCCGTCTCCGGCGCATCGGAGACGATCAGGGCCAAGTCCAGCGCGCCCGGCTCCTGCTTGATTCCGGCCGAGGTGGCCGCCGCGCGAAATCCCTGCGGGGTAGCAATGTTGCCCTCGATAAGTTGCCAATCAGCCATGATCTTATGTTACCAAATAATCTACCCTTTCGGTGTGCGACCGTGTCCCTCACGCGGCTCCCCCGGAGTAAATCCGCTTCCTTCCCAGAGTTTCCGCTCATTCCTCCCTGGGATGTTAAAATCCCTGCGCAGCCGATTCAGCTTCGCTTGGATTCAACTCCGGGGATTCACCGGGAGGGCCATGCGCGCAGCACAGTTCCTGGGCGTCACGGTGATGCCCGAATCCATACAGAAAGAGGGCATGGAAGGCGTCCTGAACAACCTCGTGATGAAGGCCGGGGCCAACGCCATCGCTACTTCGCCCGATCCGATGGAACCGGCTGACGAGCGGACCGGGAGCCGCCCATCGACGCGGGCGCCGGCCAGGTACGCCTGCTGGACCGCCCGCGAAAGAGTCCACCTCCGCACCGGCCGGCAAAAACCTCTCGCCGCCCGAAAATCTTAGGAGTCATTCCGTCGGCCCCGACCGAACCTGCCCGGCCCGGCGGGATTGAGCGCCGAGGCGCGGGGGGTCCTGGCTGCATCCCCTGGCCTTTCGGCAACGGGCGGTGACCTCGGCCCAGGGCAGCGCTCGCTTTACCGGGGTGCCACCGGGACGTATCATCGTGCGGGTGAAGACTTCCAGCGACCCGGTCGAGTGGGGGGGGGCGGTTGCAAACGAGGAACTGCGGGTCAGCTTGAGGATGCCATGAAGAATCGCACGGGAAACCACGGGAGGCTATTCAGCAGGAGCGTCGCTGCCGGACTGGTGTTCCTGCTGGTTCTGGCCGGCTGGCCGCCCACGGCGTCGGCAGCGTGGAAGATCAGGCTCGACTGGTCCCGGGTGCAGGCAGTAAACCCGGAACCCATATCAAGGTGTTTCTCTACAAGGACCAAGCCCCTCGGGAACTCTGGAAGATCAAGATCAAGGGCTACTCCCAGTCGGCCACGGACGACTCCCTTACGCTGGTGCTCAAGGATGGGCAAACGCGCACCCTGCCGAAGTCGTCCGTGCGCAAGGTACTCACCCGCCGCCCGTTCTGGAAACGACACCAAGGATGGGTCACTGCTGTGGTTTTCTCCGTATTGATGGGTGTCCTGATGCATGACCCGAGCAGCGGAGCCGAACCTGGGCAGGTGCCCATGTTCCTCTCTCTAGGGATCGGCGGGCCCACGCTCATTGCTTTTTTAGTTGCCCCGAAGGGTGCGATTTACAGCGTGCCGCCCAAGCACCGGACGAGGCCGCAGAAAGACAAGCCGTCCGGCTCTAAGAGCAACGCTCCCGGAAAGCAGAAAAATCCATAGTGACTGGATATTTGCGCGACCTTCTCCCCGGCCTCCCTCAAGCGCGAAAAATTACACCGGCTCAGATGGACGCCGGTGAAGTTCCCGCTTCTGCCTTGGTACACGGCTATGGTCCCGAGGAGGATTTCCGAAAGCGAATGGCTTTAGCGTGGAAAGCCGCACGAGCAGAATTGTCGGTGAACCGTTTCAGGTACCTCAGTGATGAGAAGCTCGCAATCATCGGCGAGGTCAGCGGGACAGGATGGATGCGGGCAAACCATTCCATCCCCCAATCAAAACGCAGGGACATTCAAGATGCTTTATGATAACGGTGGAGTCGCCAAGTACATAAATACAACGAAGGAGAAGGAACCCCTGCGAATACTTTTGCCATTTTTCTTTATGGTCTTTGCGACGTGGGGGGTTGCGGCTGAACCGTTATTCGACCTGAAAAAAGCGGCCGATGGAGTCTATCTGGCCGTGGCGCGGCCGCAATACAAGATCAACTCCAACGCCGCGGTGATCGTCCTGGACAACGGCGTTCTGATTGTGGACACCCACTCCAAGCCCTCGGCTGCACAAGCGCTGATGGAGCAGATCAAGACCGTAACCGACAAACCGGTACGCTACGTGGTGGACAGCCACTTCCATTGGGACCACTATCAGGGGAACGCCGCTTACGTGCAATCCTACCCGCACGGCATTGAAATCATCTCTTCGGAGGCGACTCGGCGCAACATCCTGAACCGGGGCCTGCCGCGCCTCAACGCGGAGATCACCCGCCTTCCCGCACAGATCCGGGACTTGAAGAAGCAATTGGCGCAGACTCGGGAGGGCTCCGCGCGAAAGGATTTGGAAGAAAACCTCCGCCAAACGGAACAGTATCTGGCGGAATTGACCAGCACCGAAGCCGTGGTGCCCAATCTGACCTTTGCAAAAAGCCTGAGCTTGTACGGGAAAAACCGGTCCGTGCAAATCCTCTTCATGGGGCGCGGCCACACGGACGGCGACGTGGTGGTCTATCTGCCCAAGGAAAAAATTCTGGCTACCGGCGACCTGCTGCACGGCTTTACGCCCTACATGGGAGACGGCTATCCCTATGAATGGATCCGAACCTTGCAGGCGATCGAAAGGCTCGGCTTCAACCAAGTGCTGCCCGGCCACGGGGACCTGATGGAGGGAAAACAGCATTTGGCCCTGTGGCTGACCTACATGAAGGACTTGGTCAATCAGGTAACCGAACAGGTCACCCGCGGAGCTACCCTGGAAGAGACGAAGCGGAACGTCAATCTTTCCCGATACGAGCCGAAAATGTTCGGTTTCCGGGATTACGTTGACGGAAACATCGAGAAGGTTTACAGCATCATCAGCTTGGAAGAGTAAATCCCGGTCTTCCGGGTCCGCGTCTCACCGGAGCCGGGAAAGAATCCACCGATTCACCCCCCGTCAGGAGTCTCAGCGGCGGAATGATCCCCCTGCAAAGCCGGAGATTCAACAACTTCGCCGGTCCTCCACCGCTCCTCCAGATGCTCCTTGCCGATTCCAGACATAGGCACCAAAACCGCGGTGAGTACGGAATCCCAATTTATCGTAGAGTCGAACCGCCCTTGCGTTCTTCTCCGTTACGGTGAGGGAGACCTCCCGGTAGCGGCGGGCCCGCAATTTATGAAAGCAGGCGTGGAGCAGGGCCGTGCCGATCCGGCAGCCTTGGAAGGGCGGTGAGATGCAGATTTGGGGGATGTGACCGCTCGCGGCCCCCACCGAGGTCGCAAGTACGCCCCCGCAGACGACCCCGCTGGGGACATGGAGAGCTACCAGGGAAGCTTGCCTCTCGAATTCGCCGCAACCCCGGCACTTGGTTACATTTTCGATCACCTGCAGGGTTCCGCCCTGCGAACGGTATTGGAGATTGATCGCGCTATCGACGTGCTCCCGATAGGCCTCATGGAGCAACAGGGCCAGAGACCCCTCGTACCTACTTTCCCAGGGGCGAAATTCCATCTTTTTGCCGAGGGGAATAGAAACTTCGGGGACCGACTCGAGAGAAACCACCATGAAGCGCCGTGGAAAGACCGCAAAATTCCACCTGCGAAAGCAGGCACTCAGCTCCTCACACGTAAAGGGGGGCAACTGCGCTTCGATCCGCTCAATGCCCGGAGTTTGCTGCAAGGTTTCGACCAAATGATCGAGCAGGAGTTGAGCGTATTCGGCACGGGGGACATCATGGCTTACAAAGAGGTTGCCCACGGTGGCCTTCTTCCCCTCCAAGACAAAGAATCCATAGCCCTTTACGGCCGAATTCTCGAAGACCCCATAGCCCCTTAACTGACGCTCATCCAAGCACTTCGAAATCAGCGCCGATACCGAGGAATAGTCCCAGAAGAGCTCCCGGTTCCAGAAGCGCTTTTCCTCTTCCAAAAGCCCGCTCAGATCGGACGAATTCAGTTGCCGAAGTTCAACGACCCGCGTGCCCAAACCCTCCTGTTCGTCTTACGGAACCGCTCCTGCAAGCGGAGAAAATAAGCGTCCTAGGGCTCTCGATTTCGCAAGGCAACCCTGCTCTGGAAGGATTTCTCCTGGCCCCCTCGCCTGGCGATCCTACCCGCCAAGAATATTAAAGCAGAAATCCATAGGAATTATAATTCCCGGGTTTTTGATCTCCACAGCCCGGTAACCTCACCCCCCTGCCCCCTCCGACTGACGTCGGGCCGGGGGCTACTTGCCATCCGCGGTTTGACTATAGCCCGCGAATTTGGTTATATACCCTGCAAGCCACATGTAAGGGAAGGGAAATGCGGGAGCGGACAAGGGGAAGATGGCAATAATCGTTTTTCACTAAATTCTTTCCGGGGGTCGATTTGGCCTCCGTCCAACTCGGATCGCTAGTCACTCAATGGAAAAACAACGGATCGAGACAGACATTTCACAGACGCTTAACCATTACGAGACGGCCATCCGCTACTTCCAGAAAGAAAACTACGAAAAGGCCGTTGCATTATTCGAAAAGGTGGCTGCAAGCCCCGCCAAGGAAGTCTCCTCCCGCGCTCGGGTTTACCTCCGCGTATGCGAGCAAAGGCTCCATCCGCCCGCGGAGGAGTTCAACACGCCGGCGGATTATTACGAATATGGGCTTATCCAACTCAATCAAAGAAATTTGCCATCCGCACTCGAAAACTTATCCCGGGCCGACAAACTGGAGCCCAACCAGGATCACGTCCAGTACGCGCTGGCCGCGGCCCATTCGCTCTCCGAGGACGTGGAAGCAGCTCTGGAATCCCTGGAAGCGGCCATTGCGCTGAATCCAGTCAACGCCATCCATGCCCGAAGAGATGAGGATTTTTGCTCCTTGGAAAGTAATTCCCGGTTCCGCCAACTGGTGGCCAAGTCCGGCTAACGCTCCTGAACCCTCGGCCCACTGCCATCCCGGCTCCCCCGACCCAACGAACCGTCGAGCGGTTGGCTGTCCCGAACACCCCCCGACGAAAGACCCAAAGGATTTGGATTCTCGATGAAGGATGGGAACTATGAGCAAAAAGAATGGGGACGTGGGCGTGGTCATCCTGGCCGCCGGACAAAGTACCCGCTTCCGGTCGCAAATCCCTAAGCTCCTTCACCCCCTGGCGGGCCGGCCCATGGGTCAATACGTCCTGGATGCGACGCGCCCCTTGCATCCCCGCAGAATCTTTGTGGTCATCGGCCACCAAGCCGATCAGGTCCGCGAGGCCTTCGCCGCGCCGGACGTCGAATTTATCCTCCAGGAGAAGCAGTTGGGAACCGGTCACGCGCTGCGGGTGGCCAAACCGCAATTGGAGAAGTCCACCCTTTCCCATCTGCTGGTGCTGGTAGGAGACATTCCGCTGCTGCGCGCCGAAACGCTCCGCGCCTTTCTGGAATCCCATCGCCGACAACACGCTGCGGCCAGCATCCTTACGTTCCGGGTGGAGAATCCCCACGGTTACGGACGACTCGTCCGTCGCGGCCCCCTCCCCCTCGGAGTCGTCGAAGAGAAGAATTGCACTCCCGCGCAGAGAAAAATCCAGGAAGTCAGCTCCGGTATTCTCTGTTTTGACTGCAAAAAGCTCCTGGCGCACGTCGAGACCTTGACCGATCAAAATCCGCAGGGGGAATATCTGTTGGCTGACCTGCTGCCTGTTTTCCGGCGCAAACGGTTCAAGATCACCGCGTACCGGGCCCCCGAACCGGAAGAATTGCAGGGTATCAATGATCGCGTGGACTTGGCGCGCGTCGAAAAACTCCTTCGCCGGCGGAAGTGTGAATCGCTCATGCGTTCCGGCGTAACCCTCATCGATCCGGAGACAACCTATATCGAATCCGCCGTCGAGGTGGGTCCCGATACGGTGGTGGAACCGGGAGTCAGCCTACGAGGAGACACGCAAGTGGGTTCCCAATGCCAAATCCACGCCTACTCCACATTGCAGGACGCCCGGATAGGAGACCGGGTAACGATCCGTCCTTGCTCGGTGATTGCGGCCTCCCAGGTCGCTTCCGATGCGACCGTAGGTCCCTTTGCTCATCTGCGAGACGGCACGCGGATCGAACCGGGCGCCCGGGTGGGTAATTTCGTGGAAGTCAAAAAATCGCAGGTGGGACCCGGCAGTAAGGCCCTCCACCTGACCTACCTGGGCGATGCCACCCTCGGGCAGCGGGTGAATATCGGCGCGGGCACCGTTACCTGTAACTACGACGGCGAAAAGAAGTGGCCCACCCACATCGAAGAGGGGTGCTTCATCGGCAGCGGGAGCATGCTCATAGCACCTCTGCGGGTGGGAAAGGACGCCTACGTGGCCGCTGGATCGACCATCACTGACGACGTCCCGGAAGGCTCCTTGAGCATCGGCCGAGCCCGCCGCCAGGTGAATAAGGCGGGGTGGGCCGCTCAACGCGCTGCCCGGAAGCTAAAACAAGCTGCGGTGGAGCCAAAAGCTACGACTCCCCGACCGAAACAATAGGCTCGGGACTGTAGCCATCCAGATGTCGTATTCGAGATAAAAGCTCGGATGCAACGAAGCGGCGCGCCGATCAAAAATTCCGAATTTCATATATATACTTGTTTATGGTTGTGTGGTAGATTGCCCCCGCGCTTTAGGCCTCGACTCCATAACTTAATAACTTGGAGGATCCGTGAAGATTCTATTTGTGAATCCCGACAACGACTCGAATATGTATGCTGCTCCGAAGTTCTTCCGGTACGCTTCGAGCGTATCCAAGAGTCTGAACTTTGGAGCGGAAGGGGCGTTGTTCCCGCCGTTGAACCTGGCGACCCTGGCCGCGCTCACTCCACCGGAGCATGAAGTGGCCATTGATGATGGCTGCCTGGGTCCGGTGGCAGCCACCCACTCGGCTGACCTGGTGGCGATTACAGCAATGACGGCCCAGGCGCCGGCGGCTTATGCCCTGGCCGACCAGTACCGCGCCCGGGGCATACCGGTGGTGCTGGGGGGGATTCACCCGTCGATGTGTCCGAACGAGGCTGGCGAGCACGCCGACTCGGTGGTGCTGGGAGAGGCCGACACCCTATGGGCCGACTTGGTGCAGGACTTTGCCCAGGGCCGGATGAAGTCCCGCTATCACGACCCCGCGCCCATTGATCTGGCTAAGATTGCCCTTCCCCGCCGCGATCTGCTCGACCCCAAAGGATACGTGATTTTCAACTCCGTGCAGACCACCCGCGGGTGCCCGTTCAATTGCAACTTCTGCTCGGTCACCACCATGTCGGGCGTCCGATACCGCTTCCGACCCGTAGAGAATGTGATCGAGGAGCTCCAGGCTCTGGACGGGCGGTTCATCTACTTCGTGGATGACAACATCATCGGCGTACCTCGAAGGGCCAAGGCGCTATTCAAAGCGTTTCGCCCTCTGAATCTGGGATGGGCCTCCCAGGTCACCATCAATTTCGCCCGCGACCCGGAGCTGATGCGGTTGGCCCGGGAGAGCGGCTGCTATGGAGTGTTCATCGGTTTTGAGACGTTTTCCAATAAGAGCATCCGCGACGCCGGCAAGGGCGTGAACAAGCCGGATGAGTATCTGCGTGACATACGCCGGATCCACGATGCGGGCATCAGGGTCTGGGGATCGTTCATCTTCGGCTTCGATAACGATGCCCTGGACATATTTCGGGAAACACTTGATTTCATCGAGAAATCCGGTATGGAGTTCGCCCAGTTTTCGCTGCTCACCCCGTTGCCGGGCACCGCGCTGTTCCGGCAGTTTGAGGAAGAACAACGGATCGTTCACCGGGATTGGTCCAAATACGACCTCGGTTCGATCGTTTTCAACCATCCGCTGCTTACCGCCGAGCGGCTCCATTATGAAAAGAACCATGCCTGGCGGCGTTTTTACTCCATCCGGTCGATCTTGAAGCGGCTAGGAATGCCGAAGAGCAGAGGCGACCTGATTCTTTGGATTTGCAACCTGGCCGTGAACGGCGCTCTCAACTACCGCTGGGGAAAGGATTACTGGAACTGGAAGAAGGAAGACTCCGGCATGGTGAACCAACCCATCCCGATCTCGACCCATCATCCCGTCAAAGTGGAAGCTGCCGATCGCTTGGTGCAGGTTGCAGCATCGAGAAACTGAGTCTGCATCCACCGATGCCGCGCCCACCTCGCCGTGAAGGTTGACGGCCATAACGGCTACATCGCCCTTCCACGTAGTACGATCCATTTGAATTAGACAGGGTCTGACGCTCCGCTTGGCGTGGTAACAAGCGGCAACGACGCAGAGGCCGTCTCCTTGGGGTCTGCGAATTCGCCGGCCCGACACTTGTAATAACCCGCGGCGGCGATCATGGCGGCGTTGTCGGTGGAGAGCGCCGGCGAAGGGAAAAAGACGGGATAGCCCAGAGGCGGGGCGGCCTGGGAAAATCGTTTTCGGAGCCGGCTGTTCGACGCCACACCGCCGGAGACCATCAGCGAGTTTACCCGGAAATGGTCAGCAGCTTTCAGAGTCCGCTCCAGCAGATCTTCGACGACGGCATGTTGAAAGCTGGCGATCAGGTCCATCGTCTTTTGCGAGAGGTGGGTTTTTAGCTCCTCGATGGCCGGGCTCGTCGCCTGCTTGCGCCATTCTTTTCGTTCCGCCGCCTCCGCTGCCAATCCTTCCCGACGGACGTAATACAGCACCGCCGTCTTGATGCCGCTGAAACTGAAGTCGAAGGGATTCCCCTTCATCTTCGGACGCCCGAAGGAGACGGCCCGCGGATTCCCGTAGGGCGCCAGCCGGTCGATGACCGGCCCGCCGGGATAGCCCAGAGCCAGCAGCTTGGCCACCTTGTCATAGGCCTCGCCGGCCGCATCATCTCGCGTGTGACCCACCGGGGCATAGCGAAAGACTCCGCCTTCACTGGCCCGCTCGACCTGATAGAGGTGCGTGTGACCGCCGGAGACGACCAACGCGAGCGCGGGTAGTACGGGCTCCTCTCCTCCCTGCTGTCGGGCTTCGAGCAGCACCGCGTGGATGTGCCCTTCGAGATGATTCACCGCAACCAGCGGCTTGCCCACCGCCGACGACAGCGCTTTCGCGTAGCACCAACCCACCAAGAGTGACCCGATCAGTCCCGGCCCCTGCGTGGCGGCTATGGCGTCCACCTCGGAGTAGTTCAGTCCGGCCTGCTCCATCGCCAGCCGCACAATCGGAACGATTTTTTCCAGATGCGCCCTCGAAGCCAGCTCCGGAACGACTCCACCGTATTTTGCGTGGATCGGCACCTGAGACGCTACGACGCTGGAAAGAATCCGCTCGCCGTTTTCCACTACGGCGGCAGCCGTCTCGTCGCAACTCGATTCAATTCCCAGTATTTTCATGGTGAATGGTCATCATAACACAGGCCTGAGAGGCGGGCTTGCAAACAACTCCCGAGGTCCGGGGCCTGTACTATCTTCAGGCGCAGGTGATACAATACCCGCTCCCCCTGCTGGAACCGACAAGGGGGAAAGTATCCCTACACACCGGGTGAATTATGCCTTTCGACAACAAGATGAAGCATCGCAGTTGGGAAGTAACCGAGGGTCCTGAGAGGGCACCCCACCGGTCCATGTTCCGGGCTATGGGATTGACCGATAAGGACCTGTCTCAACCTCTGGTGGGTGTAGCGAATACGTGGAATGAGCTGACGCCTTGCAACTTTCACCTGGATCGACTTGCTGATGAGGTGAAGGTAGGCGTCCGCCAAGCCGGGGGGACGCCGCTGGAATTTGTAGCGATCACCGTCAGTGACGCCATCGCCATGGGCCACGAGGGGATGAAGACCTCGCTCATCACGCGCGAAATTATTGCCGACTCGGTCGAGTTGGTCGCTATAGGAGAGAGACTGGACGGGATGGTGACCATTGCAGGATGTGACAAGAGCCTGCCGGGGATGCTGATGGGAATCGCCCGGCTCAACATCCCCTCGATCTTTCTTTACGGGGGCACGATACTTCCCGGTAATTGGAACGGCAAGGACGTAACCATTCAGGATGTGTTCGAAGCCGTGGGCGCCTATTCCCGGGGCCAGATGACCCAAGAACAACTCCGCGAACTGGAGTGCCGGGCCTGCCCGGCGGAAGGCGCCTGCGCGGGACTCTACACGGCCAACACCATGGCCTCCGCCATCGAAGCCCTGGGCATGTCGCTGCCCGGCAGCGGGTCGGTCCCGGCGGTGGACGCGCGGCGCAAGGAAGTTTGCCACCAGACGGGCGAGACGATGATGGAACTTCTCAAGGCAGGCATCACACCGCGTGATATCCTGACGCCCCAGGCATTTGAAAACGCCATTACCATGGTCATGGCTACGGGCGGCTCGACCAACGCCGTGCTTCACCTGCTGGCGATTGCGCAGGAGGCGCGTGTCCCACTCAAACTGGAGGACTTCAACCGCGTCCGCGCCCGGACGCCTCACATCGTCGATATGCGTCCCGGCGGACGGTACGTGATGGCGGACCTGGACCGGGTCGGCGGCGTCCCCCGAGTCATGAAGGTGCTGCTCGAAGCTGGATTGCTCCACGGCGATGTCCTCACGGTTACGGGAAAAACGGTGCAAGAAAATTTGGAGAAAACCGATGCCAGCGCGGATCGGGATATCATCCGCCCGGTGAAAGAGCCCATCAACCCTACCGGGACGCTGGTAATCTTGCAGGGAAATCTCGCGCCGGACGGTGCGGTGGTAAAAGTAGCCGGAGTCAAGATTCGCAAGCACGAAGGACCCGCGCGGGTCTTTGACCGCGAGGAGGACGCTTTCGACGCCATCTTGAAAGGGAAAATTCTAGCCGGAGACGTGGTCATCATCCGCTACGAGGGTCCCAAGGGGGGACCTGGCATGCGAGAGATGCTGGCCGTTACGGGCGCCCTCTATGGCCGCGGGCTGGGCGATTCGGTCGCCTTGATTACGGACGGCAGGTTTTCCGGGGCTACTCACGGCATGATGGTAGGCCACGTTGCGCCGGAAGCGGCTCTGGGGGGCCCCATCGCGGCGCTTCAAGACGGGGACGGGATTGTGCTGGACGCGGAAAAGGGGACCCTGGATGTGAAAATCCCGGACACGGAAATCGAAGCCCGCCTGAAGAAGTGGACCGCCCCGCCTCCCCGCTACACTTCCGGAGCCTTGGGGAAATATGCCAGGCTGGTCTCCTCGGCGGCCACCGGCGCGGTTTGCGGCTAGACTCAAACCGGGGCCGGGGCGAGCTACCGGCTCGCTCCTTGACAACGCGGATGGGCGGTTCCATAATTTTTACGTAGTGGCAGCGGAGTAAGACGAATCAGCAGGCGGGTTTCAAATTATCGAGCGGGAATAGCTCAGTGGTAGAGTGCGACCTTGCCAAGGTCGAAGTCGCGGGTTCGAATCCCGTTTCCCGCTCCATTTTCCCATCTTTCCGGCATGTCCCTTGCATCCGGCGCGGTACCCAAGTGGTAAGGGAGAGGTCTGCAAAACCTTTATACGTGAGTTCGATTCTCACCCGCGCCTCCAACACTTAGTCCTTTCTGGTCCATATAATTCTTTAAAAGTTAGTAGTTTAGATTCTTCTTCTGATGTGACAGGAGATGCCAGCAGACGACACTTAAGGACCGTTTCAGACACCTATTCCGGGATAGATCCGGGACGGAATCTGCGGGCTGTCTCACTGGACTACCTCTTTTTGAAGCACGTTTGAACGGCTTCGTTCGAAGGTTTCCATTGCAACTCGAAGATCGTCCTTATCGATGTGGACGTAGCGGAGTAACGTCTTGAGGTCTGCGTGACCCAGGACGCGACGCAACGACTCGATATCCTTGGTTGCCCGGTAGAAGCGAGTAGCGAAGGTGTGTCGGAGAGAGTAGATTCCATACCCAACCCCTGACTTGCGGCACGCCTTCTTGTGTGCGGTGAAGATCCCGGAATAGGTCAAATGTTTGTCGTCGATGATGACCCAGTAGAATTCACGCCGCCGCCGGTGCCAGACCTTTCGCCGCGATGGGAAGACCCACGGTGAACTTCCAGCCAGGCGTCGGCCTAAGATTACACAAGACTCACTCGTCAGATTGATTGTCCGAGTTGATGCGGCGGTCTTGCTGTCGATAACGTGCAACTCACGCTTCTCAAGATCGACGTGATTCTTCTGAAGCTCCAGGAGTTCCTGTGGGCGAAGACCCTGTTGGAGCATGAGCCGGGCGAAATCGTAGAGGCTGTCATTGTTGGCGGCAGCAGCAAGGTACTTCTGCTCCTCCTCCACGGACAGAATCCGATCGTTCCTCGATTCCCGGTCAGACGGCATCTCGACCAACTTCACTGGGTTCGACTCGCACCAGCCCTGCTTCTGGGCGAATTGAAACAACTGACTGGCAGCATGCAAGTCGTGGCGGATAGACACGGGCTTGATCTGGCAATCAACTCGCCACGTCTTGTAGTTCTCCAAGTGTCCCGGACGAATCGTGTTGATCCGCTGATCCCGAAAGAAGTGTACGAGACTAGCCGCACTCGTCCGGTGTCGTTTCGCCGTGTTCTCTTTTCTGTTCGCTTTCGACCACTCCAAGAATGCCTCTGTAGCTCGACTGAACGGCACCTTCTCGCTAACGAGGACCGTCCCCGCCAGCACTCCTCTCTCGCCTGTTATGGATCTCCAGCAACGCTGCTACTTTGGACAGGTTTCTTTCGGTGGCCTTTAAGTCGGTAACTCGACTGTATTCGCGTCCGTCGACCATGAACCGGTACTCCCACCGGCCGTTGATCTGACGGATGCCTCTGACACGTGTCTTGCTGCGCTCTTTCTTCACGGGCAATCCACTCCTTGACCGATTCTAAGCTGTAGCGAATCTGTGAGCCAAGCTTAACATGTGGCGGGGCTTCACCCTTCGATCGCATGCGCTGGAGGCTCCGTCGGCTCACGCGCAGCAATTCTGCAACCTGACCCTCCGTTAGGATTGGCACCACTTCGCTCACCGAATCACCCTTCCACGGCACTCCAGCGATTCCAACCTATTCCGTACATAACAGCTTCGGAGTCTTCTCCGGCCGGTCGACTCCTGTCTGAACCTCCCGTTGTGGTCCCGGTAGCTCATCCACCAGAGGTGTGAATCGCGCCGCCGGTACAAACTACCCGATGTATTTCTGGGTCTTCCTGTCTTGTTCATCGATTCCTCCATTGACATGAAATGGTTGACGCCACTCGGCCAACTCCGACCATCGAAAGCGGACCGAGCGGCCCATCATGCGGTAATGGGGAATCTGCCTTCGCTCCACGTAAGCATACACTAGCGAGGAACTGACGCCCAAGAAGCGGGCAGCGGCCTTCACCGTGATCGGGGTGTCCGTCGCTTCTCTATCAAGGTTCATCTTTCCCTCCTGCGTCATCCTGTTCTCTCCCGATCGGCTCGGTGAGCCAGCGGTTCTGTAGCGCGTCGTAGCCCCGGACGAACAAGGCTTCCTCCACGAAGCGCCGTCCCTCTCGCCGCGTCATATGAATCACCATGCTGATGCCGTCCACCACACCGCGGCAGGTGACTTCCCAGGGAAGCTCCCCGCCGCCTTGCATGGCGCAACTTGCGATTCGTGACAAGGCCGACACGGCGTTGTTGGCGTGCACGGTCGTGAGTGAGCCGCCGTGTCCGGTGTTGAGGGCCTGCAGCAGGTCCGCCGCTTCTCCCCCGCGCACCTCACCCACCACGATATGATCCGGGCGATGACGCAAGGCATGGCGCACCAAGTCCCGGATCGTCACCGCTCCTTCCTGCAACCCACGAGCCTCGAAGCGGACGCAATTCGACCGCTGGATGCGAAGCTCCAGCGTGTCCTCGATGGCGACGATGCGTTCGTCCTCCGGCAATAGTTCGATCAGGGCATTGAGCAAGGTGGTCTTGCCGGATCCCGTACCGCCGGAAACCAGAATGTTGCGCCGTGACTGCAACACGCGCTCGGCTTCGCATAGGACGTTTTCGGGGAGTGCGTCTTGCTCCACCAGATCCGCCGCCGAAAACGCCCGCTTGCCGAAGCGCCGGACAGTGATTGCAACCGTGGGACTTGCGGGCGGGACACAGATGGCCACCCGTGAGCCGTCCTCCAGGCGTGCATCGACAATCGGCGAGCTTGCCGGGTCGAGGCCCAAAGGCCGGGCGATGTGGATGGCCGCTCGCAAAAGCGCCGATTCATCCAGGTCCGGCACGGCATGAGAAGTCAAACGCCCAGCCCGCTCCACCCAGACATTGAACGGGCCGTTGATCATGATCTCGCTCACTTCGGGATCTTCCAGGGCGCTCTCCAAGCCCGGTAGAAACGGTTTCAGGTGTTCCAGCCCGCTCGCGGTGCTCATAATTGTCCCGCCTCTTTGGCTCTCCAATACGGGCGGTCTGCAGGTAGATAGTGGGGTTTCAGGTAGACCCGGCACGGCTCCAGCGACCGCGCCCCGTCATAGGGCAAACAGATCGCTTGACAGTTCCCCAGCAAGGCGAAGTCTCGCGGGTGAAACACGGCCTCCCGGCGCTCCTGGAATGACTTGGTAGCGCCGATGCTGCCTCCGCCTCCCCCGGCACGGCCCGAGAGCGGGGAGACTTCCGCCCGCCTGGAGGTCTCGCTGATGGTGTACGATTCCTTGATCTTCGCCACCTGTCCGCACAACTCCGATGCAATCCTGGCGGATGCGTCATCGCTCAGAGACAGGAAGATTCGGGTGCGGAGTGTCTGCAACAGCGAGCGCCACGCTTCCGAGCTTCCCAACACAGATCGCAGCGAGGAGATGGACTGCGTGGCGACAATCGGGATGCAGCGGCATTGCCGGGTGAGGGCAAAGGATTTCTCGTCGCCCGATGGATCGTCCTCACCCACCGAAGCGAAGGCTTGATATTCGTCGCAGATGAAGACGGCGGGCCGGAAGTAGACCCCCGGCGACTCCTTCATCCGGGCCGGTCGCATGAGAAGCGCCTGGAGCCAGGCGTTCTTGAGCATCACGCCGACGGCGCGGGCCAGCGCCGGGTTCGCACCGGCGGGCATGTTCAAGGCCAGTACCTTGCCCCCCTCGATCAGTTCATAGAGCGGAGGCAGGTGGCGCGGCCCCTCGATTCGTTCCTCTTCGACCGGCGGAATCGACGTGGGCTCTTGATAGTCTCCTTTCCCGCCATCCGGCTTCCGGGCTGTCCTGGCCTGGACTGAAATGGCTTGCGGGTCGTCGGGTTCTTCCGGTGGCCCCGGACAGAACACCTTGGCCACATCCGGCATATCGAACATGGACAGGAACACCGAAACGCCTTCGACAATCGAGGACTTGATTTTGTTGTCCAGCGTTTGCCAGTCATTAAGAAACCAGCGTTTGACCGCCTCCACCCGTTCTCTCACATCTTCGCCGCGTCCGGGCTCCCAAACCACCCGATAGGTGAGCTTGAGTTCGTCCAGTTTGTCGCGTAGCGGGAGGGTGAATTGGGCTTGTTTCTCCTTCGGGTCCGGCGCGTCTTTCCACACCCATTCCGCAAGTTTCATGAGTTCGGCTTGCAGCACGTTCCTCGCCACGAAAACGGTTCCTTGGTTCAACTCGTCGCTGAACTCTTCGGCCCGTTTGATCGTCGCCGCGAAAAGGTCCGGGTCGATGGCGCAACGGTAGACGTCCTGCAACGTCACCCACCGTTCGGGGAACACCCGGTGAAGCTCGATGATCCAGCGGACCAGATTGGTATAGGCTTGCTGCCAGAAAGGTTCCTTGCCCTTGCCGAACAGTTGGTTGAGCAAGCTCGAAACGGTGTAGGCCAGCGAGTAGGAATCGAGCCACCAGGCGGAGAGTGGGTTCCACTGCCAGCGGCCCTTCATCCCCAGCTCGATGTAGTCGTTTCCCCGGCCGGCATCGGCCAGGATTCGCCGGATGTCATGGCAGAAATCTCCCTTGACCTCGAGCACCAGCGCCGCCGCCCGCATCTGTGGATTCTGCGCTTGCCAGGAGAGAAGTTGCCGGGCGAACGGGTGCATGCAAGCCGAAGTTTTGCCGGACCCGATGGCCCCGAAGACCGCCACTCCGGTGTACAGCCCCCGCTCGGGAATGGTGAGCCAGGAGGGATTGAAAATCTCCCGTGCTTCGACCGGGTGATGCACCTCGCCGATCACGATGGCCGGGGCCTCTTGTTTCGGATCGAGCGGCCACGGAGGAAGCGTGGCGAAGGGGGCGAAATCCCTTCGCCGTCCCCCGAACCAAACCTTCCAAACCGACAGGAGAATGAGCCCCGCGAGCATGACGGTGACGAAGGGGGCAACGTAGTACCAGAGCATCACCCAGCCGTAGAAGTCGGGGGTGTGGTAGTCCATGAGATCGAGCAGCGGATTCTCTCCCAGCCTGGGGAAGGGACGCTGGACAAAGCTCCAGACGGCGTACCCCAGCCCGCCGAAAAACAGGAGGATATGAGGAATGAATCGACGCCCTTTCATGGGTCTGCCTCCGTTTCGTCAGCGCCCCTGTTGGGGGCTGTTCCTAGCCTTCCCGCAGGGATCAATAAGGACGATAGCGACCCCATGGGGACCAGGAGCGGCGTGCCGCACAGCGCCGCTATCGGGGTCACATGCCCCCCCGCTTTTTGGGGGGGTCGCTATCGTCCTCCCCCTTTTGCCTGGTTCGGCACGGGTGAGGCCGATGGGTAGCGGGTAACCAAAACGGAATGAGAGAGATAGGAGAATGTAGTTTTGCCGCATCTCTTGGCCGAATCGTGCCGTACCCCCCCCTTTGTCCCTGCGGCATTTAACATGCGGTCATTTGCGGCATGAAAGAACCCCTCCATTACAGGTCTTCTCCGGGTGCGGCGAAACGCTCCGCAAACCACGTCGAGTAGTCGTCGATCGAGACCCCTTCCGTAACCTTCGCTTCGGGCAGACTTTGCAGCGCCGCCAATCGTTTCAGGGCTCCACCGAATCCCCCATACCGTCCCAGTACGTCTTCGTTATCGTGATCCATCGCATCGCCAATCAGCTTGATTTCCTGCTTCACCGTCAGTCCTTCGGGAGACTTCCCTGGTTCCGCCGCCGCCCAAGCCCGCAGCACCCGTTCGGCCCGTTCGACCGTCTTGTTTTGGGCTCCAATTCCAATCACCCGGACCTGTCGCCCTTTCTTGCGCAGCGCATCCCAAAGCCGTCCATGCGCGGCCCCCCAGGAGTGCAGTTCACGATCCGTCTGGTGGCCCGGA
This sequence comes from Terriglobia bacterium, assembly GCA_965222885.1. Classification (GTDB taxonomy): domain Bacteria; phylum Acidobacteriota; class Terriglobia; order UBA7540; family JAPUME01. The sequence goes on along the minus strand of OZ244973.1, from coordinate 1,290,231 downwards.
TCGACGTAGGCGAAGGTGACGGTTTCACTGTCTTCGGCAAGGGGGAGTTTGAGCGCAAAGTAGCGTTTTTGGGTTCCTACGGCCCCGTAATAAATCCGGCGCGGAATGAGTCGCCGGGACAGGCCAAGCCCTTCAAAAAACTCGACCTTCTCCGGCTCGGCGGGGAGCCAGTTCATGCCCGGATGTTCCAGAACGAAATCCAGCGAGAGCAACCGGCGCATCACAACCGGCGGACGGGCTTTCCGCCGGTGGCGGATGTTCTCGACTCCCAGCGCCCGGTAGATTGGCTTGCTCGAAATCCGGCACAGTCTGGCCCCCCCCATTGAAGATGAGGGAGTCTCCCTCGACGGCCTGCCGCCGCTCCACCAATGCCTTGACGAATCGGTGAGCCCGCTTGCTCTCTGTATCGAAGTAGTAACAGAACTGCGGGCGCGTGAAGACGCCGCTGTGCAGACACACCAGCGCGATCCACTCCGCCTCGCGGCCCGTCCAGCCGAGCGGTTCCAGTTTTCGCTCCCTTCCGCGCAAGTGCTCGATCATCGAGGGTCCGTGACGATGGCCCGGTCGCTCTGCAGATAGGAAATGACCAAGCCCATCGGGTTGAACACGATCAGGTCCGGGGGGACCTCCTCGAGGAACCGGAACTGCAAGGACACCGACCAGCGCTCTCTGGCAATCTCCTTTTGCCCGACCAGCCGCACCAGATCGAAGTCGGCGGTTGCGCCATGCGGCTCCTGGGGATTGGCCTGAATCCGCAAAACCACGCGCTCCACTTGAAGCTCGTCTCGGGCGGCCCCCGCCGCCAGGAGCGCGACGTTCCGGCTCTCGGCCCGGAAAGAGGCGTTGGCAAGCTCCGTGCTCAGGAAGCGCAGACTGCGGGACCAGTGCTCTTGCACCGTAGCCCGCCGCCGAGAATAGAAGTCGTGAATGAAACGATTCAGAAAGTATTTGGTGGTGGGGTCCAGCGGATCGGCCCGGGCCTCCATGGCCTCGTAAGCGACGGCCTCGGCACGGCCTATTTCATCCACCCGCACGACGATGGGACGGGGCGGCTCGACGGACACGATCCGAAACACGACGATGACGAGCAAAAGAGCCACCAGGCCCAGCCCGACAGAGACCACCCGCAAGTGACGGTTGGAGTGGATGGCCTCGCCCCATATCTCGGCGTATTCCTGCCCGGCGTCTTCGCTACCGTTTTTCTTCGTATCGTTCATTTTTTCAGTGTCCTCGCTGCAGGCGCCACCACCGCCGCCTTGCCCCCGGTCGCCGCCATCATGCCCGCCGACATGAGCCCGCTGCCGGCCGATCCGGTGCCGGTGACGAGCATCGTGGCCAGCTCCCCGACTTTGAGACTCGACAAGAGCCCGGCCACGAACAGGGGCAGGACCGCCAGCAACCACAAGCCCAGATCGGTAAGGCTCTGCCAGTTGAGACTCGTATGGGCAAGAGTGGTGACGTATCCCAGGCCGATGCCGGCGAACACGCGCATCACCACCCCGGCAATCGCGCCGTACAGCGCATAGGTGATGAGCCCGCGGAACCAGCCCCAGAACAGGAACGCCAGGGGATCGAAGACCAGAAACGGAATGAAGAGCGGTCCCAATAAGATAAGGATCGCCATGGCGATGTGTGCCCAGATCACCTGCGCGTAGGTGATGCAAAAGAGAAGCATGAGGCAGAGCACGACGAAGAGCATGATGATGGCTCCGGCAATGAGCGTCAGTGCGCCGTGCGCGCCGGTCGTAACCAGGTCCCAAACGCTTCCTTGGGAATAAGCTGTCTGCAGGTTCGTACCGAGCACGTTCACAAGGTTTCCGAGTTCGGTCTGCATCGCATACGCGGTATCCGCAATGAAGAAATTCTGCAACCAGGTGCCCCCCGCGGCGATCATCCCCGGGAAGGTCCAGGCCAACCCCGGCAAGTGGGTGCTGTAGAACTGCAGCATGACCCACGGCACCCATAACCCGATGACGACCCGCACCAGCTCCCACGGCTGGAGGTTCCCGCTGAACGCGATTTTAAGGCCGGTGAGCACGACCACGATCACCGCCAGACCGGTCCACAGCGCGTTCCCGCTATCGAGCAGAGGCTGGGCCGCCGGCCCGATAATTCCATCGAGAACCGTGTCGAGGAACGACTTGAAATCCCGTAGCTGCTCCGGGGGGATCTGGGTCGGAACACTCGGATCAATCTGGATCTGCATGGCCGGTCACCATTACTGCCCGTTCCCGCCATAGAACGGATGCACCTGCAAGAGCAGCCCTTCCCGCATCGAGTCGCGCCGCGCCTCGAGCCCGGATTGCTGCGCGGCGAAATTGGCTTGCGACCGCTGTTGCGCCGCCCGGTAGCGGGTGGCCGCCTCCGTCCCCACCTCGGGCCGATGGTCTCCGAACAACGCAATGATGTCGCTTTCCGTCACCGTGTCGGCGGCGGTGAGGTGTCCTCGCCACGATTCCCTGAAGCTCTTGCCGGTCTCGCCCATGGCCTCCACCGATGACGCAAGCTCCGCCGCGATCCCGGTGAAATCGTCTTTCCACGACAGCCCGGTCCCGAGCAGTTGCGCGGGCCGTGAAGCCAGGTCGGTGAACGGTTGGGTGAGCTCGCCGACCGTCCCGAGAGCCTGATCCTTCAAGTGCGCAAACTGGCTCGTGAGTTCGGTCAATTGCCTGTCCAGGGTGACCTTCGAGGTCGTCTGTTTGTAGATCTGGATGCCCTGATTGACGATCATCTTGGCCCGCTGGATGGCCGCCAGGATCGAGCCGAAAATAGCGTAGGCGGGAGTGGCCGTGAGCACGATCATGAGCGGGATGACAACCACGCCGGTCATAATTCGGTATTTCATTTCAGTCTCCTTTTGTGGGCCGGGGCACCAGCACGTCGGAAGTGAACCAGACGCGCAGCCGATGCCCGGCGCGAATCGTGAGGGTGGGTAAACGGTTCAGGAAACGGTCCAGGATGCGCTCGGCGGCCTGCCCGAGCCCCTGCCCGGCCCCGGCCTGGAAGCTCTGCCGGCCGCCGTCATAAGGATTGGACCCGCGCAAGGTCAAGCCGCTCAGGATGCCGACCGCCCCGACAGCGGTAAACAGGGAGAGGTAGTGCCGGTTCACTCGATCTTTCAAGGCGCCCTCGCCCACTTGATTGAGGCCGTGAAATTCCAGCGAAACCCAGCGCCCGTCCGGATACAGCAAACGATGGAAGCTCACGGCGAGCCGCGACTGGTCCCGGCTCGAAACGGCCTGAGTGGTGCCAATGACTCTCGCCCCACGCGGTACTAAAATCCGTTGTCGATCCGCCGAGTAAAACGGCACCGAAACCACGGCCAGCACCGGGCCGGGAAAGTCACCGGAGAGTTGCGTCACCAGCGCCGCCTCCAAAAACGAGCCTTCATGGATCCGCTCCCAACCGGGCGGATCTTCCAGCCCTCCGACGCGGGCCGGGGAACTGTAATCCCGTGGCGGCGCGGGCGCTGCCGGCGACGGCGGGACTGTGGGTGTGGCGGTGGCGGGTGGCGTCCCTTCGAGTGCTTGCAGCAACGCCAGGTCCGCCTGGGCCTCAGCCGCCGCTTCGTCTTCAAGACCCGATGTCACCGTCCCAAACGTGTCAAGCGCCCGTTGGAGCGCCGCATCGCTACGTGTTTGAACCGAAGCAACGGGAGCGTCATCCTCGGTCCCTTGCACCGGGCCCGCTCCCGCGGCCCGGCCATCCGCTTGCCGGTAGGTCTGCGCCACCGGCGGACTGCGAAGCGAACGGATCCGCCGCTCGATCGCCTCCAGGCGCAGGCGTTCGCGGAGTTTCCATTCTTCCTCGGTGTACGGTTTCCCGGTATCCTCGCTCACCCCGGCGTTCGTCATCGCGTCCATGGCGTTCACCCTTCTGGCTCCGATTCCACCCGCCACCGCCGCCTCCTGTTGCCGTTGCTGCTGCAACGTCCGCTCCGCCGCAAGGCGGCGCGACTCCGCCTTTAGAGCTTCTTCCTCGACCCGCGCCGCCATCCGGTCTTGAAAACTCCGCGCTGCTTGCTGTTCCGGTTCCGTTCCCGGTGCAAGCTCCGCATCCGCCCCCCCGCCGAGGTAGATCCACCCGGTCAGAAACCCGAGCACCAGCAGGGCCAGGATGCCGACGCCCCATTGGGTGACCACGCCGCCCGGCAACGATCCCGCCGGTTTGGCGTAGAGCCGCCTCCAGCCGCTCATGGCCCTATCTCCGGGGCGGTGAAGCGCCACCGGACTTTCTGTTTGCCGATCTGCAACCAGCCGTCGCCCAAAACGTGCCGGGCGATATACAGCCCGTCCTCCTTGAGGTCGTAGGCCACCAGCGCCGGTTTCCCGTCCTTGACCTCAAAGAGCGCCGGAGACTCCTGGGCGCGAGAGCGGAGGTAGGTAAAGCGCCCGTCGTGCCACATCCCCTCGACCAGGAACGGCCACTTGCGCGCCTTATCCTCCAAGCGGTAGGGAAACTCGAGGCGCGTGGGATACTCCGCCCGGAACGCCTCGGTTTCCCCCGCCGCAAGCGCGGTCACGTCGGCGATCCGAGTGTCGGCGTCAACCTGAGCAGCCTTGGCCGTCCGCATCGCGGACTCCGCCATTTGCCGATAGGCCGAGACCTGGCTCCGGGCGACAAAAGCGGGCTCATGGGCGGTCGGCGAGATGCGCGCATCATCCGTCACCTGCGCCTCGATGCGGACCACCAGGTGGGGCTCGGCCTTGCGTTCCGTGACGAGAAACGAGTAGATCCGCCCGGAAGCGCACACCAGCGCCACGTTGGTGGTGACCCCCTCGGCGACAGGTTTGAGGAAAGCCAGATTGGCGGCTCCGGTCAGGTGCCAGTACTCGCTGTCTCCCACGACGAAATCCAGGACGGTTTCCGTCGCGGGAAGCACGATGACGGTGGTGTGCCGGGTCTTGGCACGAATCGCAACGATCTGGTCCTCGGCTTCGACAACCCGCAACACCGGCCCGCCGTCCTGAGCGATCAGCGGCAACGTGACCAGTAGCCCCGCCGCCGCGAGGGGAATGAGTTTCAACATGAGTTACCTCCGTTTTGCCAAGTGTTCGATGGCCTGTTCCAGGCCGTGTTTCTCGACCGCCGCCGCCCGGATCTCGGCATCGAGCGGCGACGAGGTATACAGCCAATAGCTGGCCGGATCGACTTCGAGCCGCAGGATGCCTACCGTGTCGGTGCGGCGCAGATAAAGCTCCCGTTTGGGGATCAATCCCCGAATGGTGTTCATTTCCGCAGGGTTGAGCCGGAACGTCTCGGCGGCTTTCTCGGGCAGATCGGGATTGGCGAGAAAGAGCTTGGTCGGCATGGATTCCAGCAGTGCCTCCGCCCCGGCAGTGCCGGTGACGTCCACGGCGCTCTGTGTGGCGACGATCAAGGCCGCGTTCTTTTTCCGCCAGGTCTTCGCCGCTTCCGCGAGATAGCTGAGGACGGCCGGATCCTGCAGGTAGCGCCACGCTTCATCGACCACCATGAGCTTGACGCGGGCAACCTCATTGGGGTTTTCCAAGGCCAGCCGCATCCGCTCCAGGAGATAGAACAGCGCCGCTTCGCACAAGTCATCGTGCTCCGCCGCCCCCGCCATGTCGATCACCTGCCAGTCTTGAAGTTGCAAATCGTCTCCGTCAGCCGGGTTGTCGAAGTACCTCGCCCACGCCCCGTCTCCGTGCCAGCGCCCCAGAGCGGGCCACATCTTTGCGGGCAGGGAACGAACCAGCACCCCCAGCGTCCGGCGCTCGGGTGAGAAGGCGTATAAATCCTCGACGCGGGCGCGAATCTCGCTCGGGTCTTCGCCGCTGAGGTTCCACCCGCCGATCCGCAAGAGACGCGAGACCCACCCGGTGAGGAACTGGAAGGTGCGCTCACCTGCAGGGAGCGAAAACGGGCGCAACCGAAACCCCTCCGCGCCTCCTCCTTCGGGTGACAACTCCATATAGCCGCCTCCCAGAAAGCGCGTCAGCCAGCGATAGGAACCGCCCAGGTCGAGAATGAGAACGCGCGGATCGTATTGAAGGGCCTGCACCAGCAGAAAGTTCAACGCGAAGCTCTTGCCCGCGCCGGTCGCGCCGAGCACCAGCGTGTGTCCCACGTCGCCCTGGAACAGATCGTAGTGGTAGGGCGTGCGCCATCGGGTTTCCAGCACGGCCAGTGCCGCCTTCCGCAAGTGACCGCTTCGGGATGTCCCAATTGGTGGCCCGAAGATCGGGGCCATGCAAGCGACCACACCCGCCGAGACGAAAACGGAGCGGACCTGCCGCCGTCGCGGTTGCGCGGGCATCCGGCTGAACCAGGCCGGAAGCTGCCCGTAACCTTCGCGGATCACCTTGGCGTCGTGACTGGCGAAGATGCGCCGAATATCCCCGTCCAGGCTCTCGGTCTCCGATAACGGGCCGTGGACCGCCACCGTCAGCGCAAGGTCCCCGTAAGCGATCCCGTCCGTCTCCAATTCGACCAGCGCATCCCCCAGGCGGTCGGATTCGGCGGCGGCCGCCGTGTCCACCATGGCCGCCGATGTTCCTTCCGTTTCCTGAACGTGCGCCGCCAGCGAGTAGCGTTTCGCGAAGTAATGCCGTTGCGCCCCCCGGATCTTGCGCCGGGCGGCATCGAGGCGCTGCGGTCGCCATTCGAGCGTCACCGTCATCGTGGCGTCGAGGCGGTAAAGGTCCTGTAGGAGATTCGCCCTGGCCGCGCTGGGAGGCGAGAGCAGCGAGTAGAGAATGACCGGCTCACCATCGAGCCGCAGGTGACGCCGCTCGGCCTCCAATTCGCTGACGGCCAGCCGCCAATTCATGCCGCTGCCCGTCGCTCCGTCCCAGAAGGTTCCGGGGCGGTTGGTGAGTTCGTTCAAGACCCCGGACGCCTCGGGCGCTTCCAGCAACCGCAACGGCGTGAGGTCATTGACCAGCGCCCGGTGCGGCCCTCGACGTCGCTGTACTCGAGCTGCGCGTCCGGGTACTCCACCCGTCCATCCTTGACGGGGAGCCCCAGCGCCTCCGCCGCCTCGAACCGTGCGGCGTCCGCCGCTTCCTTCCCGCCGCGCGCTCTCGCGGTTTCCGTGGCGCGGGCGATCTCGCGTTTGAGTTCGGCATCAATACGGACCCGCTTGAGCACGGCTCCTTGTTCGAGTAGACGCACCTGCTCCATCCTTGCGGCGCGAAACACGGCCACGTCATGTTGAAGCTCACTGTGTTTCACGAGCCCGCTCCACTCCGCGCTCGGTGAGCGTGAGCACCTTGTAGGGGCCGCCTTGCGGCCCACGGGCGGTGTGCTCCCGGACGTGCCCGGCGCGAACCATGCGATCCACGGCCCGACGCGCCGCGTAGGGTTGTCCATCGAAATGAGCTTCGGCCAGATCGCGGTAGGCGACACTGCGATACATTCCCACGTCGGCTACCGCCCGATTCATGCGGCCCTCGAAAGTCTGGCGCTCCGTGCGCGGATCGTACTCGCGCCGGTGGCCGTTGCGCTGTCTCTGTTCTCGCTCTTTCGCGTGGTCTCGCCTGGGGCGAGTTACGGTCCTGCGGGGATCGGTGGCTAAGTCTCGTGGATCAAACATGGCCCCTCCTTACCGGCTCGGCCCCACGTCGCGTTGCTGCTGTTGCGCGGGCTGTTCCATCGGTTGTTTGGGGGTGTGGCTGATTTGCGGCCCGCGAGCGTGGGAGTATTTCCGGGTCATTTCCGCGGCCCACTCTTTGGCGGGAGCGTCCCGGTTGCGCTCCATCGCCCGGTCGATGAGGTAATCGCTCATCCGTTGTGCGTCCCGCGCCGCCCGGTGGATCTCGTAGGGGTCTTTTTCCAGGACTGCAACCCAGTTCTCGACATAGGCCGCGCCCCGCTGCGGGTCATGCCCCACGCCGACGCGCTCCCCCGTCATCATGGCGCTTATCTCGGCCCGCAATTCATCGCGGGCATACTCAGCCGATCCAAAGCCCTTCTCCATCCCTTCTTTGAGCGTGTCTCGGTTCATGCGGTCCGGGTGGCCGGTCGAGTGCCCGCATTCATGCAGCGCCGTCTGGTAGTAGCCGTTCCGCGTGGGGAACTGCCCTGGCTCCGGGAGAACAACCTTATCCTCAGCCATGCGGTAGTAGGCGCGATCACCGGGGACGTGCTGCACCGTTGGCCCGCTCGCCTCGATCACCCGCTCCGCTTCGTCGTGTGTTTTCCATTCGGGCCGCGCTTGCGCCTGTCGAGGCTTCAACTCCAATCCATCGGCCTGTTCGACATTGAACACCGTGTACTGTTTGCAAACGGGAATCTTCCTCCGCTCTTCGGTGAAGATCGTTTTTCCGTCCTTGTCCTTCACCGTCTTTCCCTGTTCGTCCTTCTCGGCCTTCCGGTCCACGCGCTTGTAGATCAGGACCTGCGTTCCTTTCTCGCCTTTGCGAATCTGCCCGCCCGCCGCCTTGATCTGGTTGTAGGTGCCCCAACGGTTGTCGCCCCGGCCATCCCGGATGCCCCGGCTCATCAGGTAGAGACTGTTGCCGCCGGTGTACTTCTGGCCGGTCGAGAAGTTTTCGGGGGTGCAGTTCTCCCCCGGCTTCCACGGTTTCTGCCAAGGCGCTCCGCCACGCTGGCCGGGGTTAGTCATGGGGGTCGAACCTGGCGGCGTCGATCTCTTCATCGGTGCCCACGTCCTCGACCATCAAACCGATCTGCTCCGCGAGTTGGTGGGGCAACTCGACGGAAGCCCACGCTTCAACGCCTCGTGAAAATCCTTCTCCGTTGTGACCGATAGGATGGTCTCGCCGTTCTCTCTTCTTTCGTGAATCATCTTTTCTCCCTCTCCGGGTCGATCTTCTTCACGGCTCCCCGCGCTGCACGGGATCGACAGGGCAGACCGTTAGTTGATCTATACCGCATAGTATCGCGGTATACCTACCGTTGTGCAAGTCCTTTTTCGCTTTGTCTTCGTTATTTGCAATTTGTGGTATCATTACCATGTGAAGGTTCGAGAACAGCTTCTCAGTCTGATTGCTGGCAGGAACGTTTCCGACCGCCGGCTCTCCCTGCTGGCGACCGGCAGCACCGACACCATCCGCAATATCCGGCGCGGCTCGAGTCCTCGGACGGACACCCTGGAGGCCATTTGCGCTGTCCTGGGCGTGGAGATCCATATCGGTCCTCCTCGAGACGACACCGAGGCGTCTCCCACCGCCGGCCGGGAGAAGGACCCACCATCCCCGATTCCCGCTCCCGAACCGCCGGTGCCGCCCGAGATCCGGGAAGCGCTCGGTCTCGCCGAAGGAGCGAGTCTCCGGGACGCCGTGCAGGCGATCGAACAGCGACTTTCGGGTGAGGCTTTGCGCGACGAGATCGTCCGCGCCCTGAAGTCCGAGACTCGGGCGTTGCGCGACGAAATCAGGGCGCAACTCGCGGGACCCCGGGTAGCCGACGATCTTACGGACGACCAGGCGCTGTCCGCTCCGGGGACCTCACCCGAGATCCGTCAGCTCCCCGGCACTCGTCCGATCGCCGTCCACCGGCTGCAGGCGGCCGCGGGTGGAGGGGCTCTGGACCTGGACGAGACGGTGAAGAGCTACGCCTACTTCCGTCACGAGTGGCTGTCCCGGCAGGGACTCGTCGCGGACCGTTGCAGCATCATCGGCGTGATGGGCGAATCGATGGAGCCGACCCTGCCGGAGGGTTGCGTCATCCTTCTGGACCGCAACCGGCGGCAGCGGCGGGAAGGGCGCATCTTCGTGCTGCGCACCGAGGAGGGGTTGGTGGTCAAGCGAGCCGGCAAGGGCATCGACGGCGGCTGGCAACTGGTCAGTGACCATCCCCGTTGGCCGGATGTTCCGTGGCCGGATGACGCGGCGATCGTGGGCGAAGTGAGGTGGATGGCGAGGGAGCTGTGAGGATGTGGGCGACTATTTCGCTGCGATGACCCTTGCATGCAAAAAGTACACTGGCCTGACAAAACACTTCAACTCAGAGATGTTCGCAGATCGACCATGAAAGCGCCACGCTCCATGAACCTGCTTGAAGACATCCAGATTGCTGCGGTCGACGCATCCAGTGACCTCGGAACATTACTCCGAAAGTGCAAGCTCCTCGCCGCACGGCTCCGAAGCCAACCCCTGGAAGATTGGGTCATCTTGGAGTCAAATGGATACCCTGAAAACGTTGATGTCACCGACAGCTCGGATTGCTCCACAAGCCGGATCGTCTCCAGTTTCTCCGACTCAGACCGCCTCATATATCGCTGCTCCCGAAATCCAGCCCGTTCAAGGTTTTTTCAGAAAATGGTTCTTCAGCAGCATTTCGGCCACCGCCTGCTTCAACTAGTCGTTCTCGGCCCGTAGCTCGCTGACTTCGCTCGACGTCGCTTCCTGCTTGGTATCGCCGGCCAAGCGTTTCTTCCCGGCCTCAAGGAATTCTTTGCTCCATCGATAATACAGATTCGACGGAATCCCCTCGTGCCGGCACAGCTCGTTTCGCCCGCCATCCAAAACAGCTCGGGACTGACAAATCCGAGCGAGCTGTGCGGGCGGACCGTGTTGTAGTGCACCCGCCAATTAGGGAGCATTCTCAGCTATGATCCTTCGCGATACTTGTGATTTCCCAAGGAACAAACTTAGAAAGCGAATAATGAAATTCCGTGTAGTACGGGTTGGCGACCCTAGCTAATGACCCAATGTGTTGACGGTCAGCTTCAGACAGAGACTCCCACCAGGAAATGGAGAAGTACGTATTCTCTATATATGCGAATATGAATTGAACTAAAAGACCAGGCAACCTTCGATTGTCGTGTTTTAGCAGAGAATCGATGAACGCCCGCGGTTTGGTTTCTCGGCTCAACCAAGTCAATACGACAGCCCCACCGATGGAAGTTGCGACCATCCCGAATAAAAGAGACTCCATGTCGGCCTGAGGATCATGTAGGACCTGTAATTGCTTACCATCAAAGTCACAATTCGGCGAAACAGAGCCTGTGCTCGCCACGCAGAGATCACCACGGAAGTTTACGACCACCCGAGACCACCCGGAATAATCCGCTTCTGTTAGCTGCTTATCCATACCAGCCTTTAGCTTTTGGAAGTGGTTGAGTCCCTTTTTGGTACCCGCATCTATAGCTGTATAGATATGCTGCATTTCCTTTTGGGTCTCGACCGGGAGGCTGCTGTCATCCAGTTTCTTCATAATAATAGGTATTGCTTTCAGAGCCCCTGACTTCTGATAGACCTGATGGCAAAGAGCGCGGTATCCTATTAGAAAGCACTGTTCTGTGTTTCCGATAAAGGCTGTTGTCTCTAACGGTTTGAAGGTGAGGGAATCGTGTTTTGCACAAAAGCCGGTGAATGTTGAGGCATCTCGCAATCCAACTTGACGAGGTGTCGGTTTGCTAATTGAATCTAACCTGGGCCGGTAGAATGTCTTAACGTGATTGGTGGAATCTGTGATTGATCGAAGAGGGCCTGATTTCTGGATTGTGTGGGCTAAGACTATTTTGTCACAGACACCCGGAGTTGCGGATGGATGGAGGCACTCTTTGTGATCCCAGGCCCCTCGCGCAACGGCAAGTATTGCTTCCGGTGGAAGGGGGTGTTCCGACTCACTATTAAGATGGCATTTCTTGTACTTTTTCCCAGACCCACACCAGCATGGGTCATTCCTGCCAGGTTCTTTTACCATCCTTAATTACGGCTTCCAAAGGCATGTCCTCCCTGTTGGGGGAAACTGTAAGCATAGCTCTGAAATCTAGGAATAGAAACGGAATCTCCTAGTTTAAGACCTTGACAAGATAGAAAATTCCCACCTAGCACTGACCTTGATGGGTTCCCAGAAAACTGAACCAGTGCGGATGAGAGTTTTGCGGCAAAATCAAAGCCTCAAGAGGGAGGGATGTTTGCCGTGAAGAAGAAGCGATTTTCAGTACAGTAAATTGTCGCAGTTTTGAAGCAGGCCGAGGTAGGGGTACCCATCGGGGAGTTGGTGCAGCAGGTGGGGATTTCCGAGCGGACATTCTACCGGTGGAAGAAGCGGTACGCGAAGCTGGAGATTGACCAAGTGCGGCAACGGAAGCAATTGCAGGAAGAAAACCAGCGGCGGAAGCGACTGGTAGCCGATCTGACGCTGGACAAAACGATGTTGCAGGACGTGCTGGCAAACAAATTCTAAAGCCTCCGCGACGCCGTTAGGTGGTGGGATACCTGCGTGGAGGCTACGAGGTGAGCGAGCAGGGAGCCTGCGTCGCTTGGCCTGACCGGCCCTTTTTGTACCAGCGGAAGTGAGAGAGAATCTCACGAAGGAGAAAGCTGGACATGTCGATCAGGAAGTACCAGGCGGAGCAAATCGTAACGCTACTGAGGCAGATAGAAGTGGCGATGGCCAACGGGAAGACGGCCCCACAGGCGTGTAAGGAAGCCGGGATCCATCCCCAGACCTACTACCGGTGGCGGAAGGAATACGGCGGACTCAAGCTGGATCAGGCGAAACGGCTGAAAGAGTTGGAGAAGGAAAACACGCGGTTGAAGCGGCTGGTGGCGGAGTTGTCGCTGGAGAAGCAAGTCTTGCAGGAGGTGGCCCCGGGAAACTTCTGAGCCCTGAGCGGCGACGTTGTGCGGTGGAGCGGGCACGAGGGGCGGCCAACGAGGCGGGGTTTGTTCATATCCAAGCCCAACCGTTCATGCCAGCTTTCACATACGACGAGACGGCCAGTCTTCCGTCGTCCGGATACATGAAATCGGCGATATCTTGCGAATGTTCAACTTCATCGAGTGGCAACCTTGAGTTCAATAGGGATACGAACAACGCGGTATTTCCGCCGTAGTGTTTTTCGAGAGCTTTGAAAATAGCTTTATTTTGATCACTAACGAAGTGCATGGCTATGTCATGCAACTGTCCATCATCCGTTTCCTCGTCGTCTGAATAACACCGACAATCGGTCTCAAGCAGTCCCTTCCGACGCGCCAACTCCCAAATCTCCTCAACCTCCACGCCGAGTGAATGCAGATATGATGAGAAGGGAGCGTGCTCCAAAAAATATCCACCTAGTGGACTGTCGCAGAGATAGTTTTACCATGGCGGATGCGGCGGGAGGGCCTGGAGTATTTCCAGCGGAAAGGCTTGGCGTCTTTCGAGTAGGCGTTGATGTAGCGGCGGAGTTTGCGGGCGAGATCGGTGGTGGAGGGGAACACGCCGCGGGCAATGACGTCGCGTTGCACCTTAGAAAACCACAACTCGACTTGGTTCAGCCACGACGAGTAAGTCGGCGTGAAGTGTAAGGCGACGTTGGGGTGCCGCTCGAGGAACGCTGCCACCTGCTTGGTCTTGTGAGCCGAGAGGTTGTCGAGGATGAGGTGAATCTCCTGGTCGGGCTCGCAGCGGGCGACGACCTCACCGAGAAACTCGACGAAGTCCTGGCTGGTGTGACGCGCGGCGGTCTTCCCATGCACCTGCCCAGTCTTGGTGTTTAAGGCGGCGTAGAGGGAGAGAGTGCCGTTGCGCTTGTACTCGAAACCGTGCCGCTCGGCGCGTCCAGGGGACAGCGGCAAGACGCGGTCGCGACGGTCGAGCGCTTGCATAGCGGTCTTTTCGTCCACGCAGAACACGGCGGCATGGCGCGGCGGATCGAGGTAGAGACCGATGATGTCGGCAGCTTTGCGCTCGAAGTCGGGGTCGTTGGAGGCCATGTAGCGCTCCAACCGATGCGGCTTGAGATCGGCTTCCCGCCAAACACGATGAACCAAGTCTTTGCTGATGCTGAGTTCTTTGGCGAGTTTGCGGCAGGACCAGTGGGTCGAACCGTCGCCAGGCTGGCGGCGGGTGGCATTGAGGATTTTGGCACGCAAGCGGGCGGTGAGTTTCGAGGGTGGTTGCCCGGGACGGTGGGTTTCCAGTCCGTCGAGTCCGTGTTCGAGGAAGCGTTTCTTCCATTTCCCGACGGTCGGTGTGGAGCAATCCAGTTTGTCGGCGACGGCGGCGTAGGAGAGGCCGTCGGCGAGTAACGCGATGATTCGAGCGCGTAAGACAAAGCCGGCGGGCAGCGATTGCGAACGGGCGACCTCCTCGAGTTCGGATCGTTGCTGTTGGCTCAACACGAACGCTTCGCTTTGAAAGGGCATACTGTATAGACGCCCTTTCCATAGATAAAGTTACTTTGCGACAGTCCACTAGGTTACTCATTTCTCCTGCAGCTTGGTAAATTCCCAAGTACATCGCCAGCAGGCAGATCGCTCTCAGCTTTGGAATGGTTTGGGCAAGCTCGTATTCTTCGAATTCCGTGGTGCTGGCAAGACCTGCTCTTTTAAGTGCTCCCCATGATTCCCGGTACCATCTCATCTCGGGACTACTGCAAATGACACAGCCATGTGCCTTGAAAAAATCTCGAACCTCATGCCATTCAAGGTCATCCGTCTCGTACAAAACGCGTCTGCTCCGTTTCTGGTCGAAAATCAGTTAGCGGTTCGTTCGCCCGAAAGTATATCGAATAGTGCAACGGTCATTCAAATTCCTTCCTGTCTGAAATTATGATGAGATAACGGCCAATGGGTGCGTCCGGGTAGCCCTACGCAGAAACTCCATGAACCTGTCATGATCGGAAATCCGATTTGCCATCTTGAAACTGCGGCACTTGCCGTCATGGCTCTCTACCAACACGGTGTTCCACTCCTTGGCGATATCAATCGCCACCCAGTTCATTGGTGTTGTACTATTCGACCGGTCAACCATCTCAGCACCCTCCTGTTGGATTCAACTACGCATAACCAAAAAAATGCGGTCGTTTTCGATGGTTGGCCATCTATTCTGCAGGTACTATGGTCCGGAGTTCCTCGCCCAGAAGTTGCGCCTCGCTTTGACAACGTAAAAAGAGCCCACCTTGATCGAGTAAAAGGGACCCACCCCCAGGTTAATGGCCCGTAAGTAATACCGCCGGCGGGGCTGTGGAAAGAGTGGGAGCCGGAGGCTTCCAAGCCGCTGTGGGAACCCGCGGGGTTTGTAGCGGGTTTCCATAGGGGCGGCACTTTCCACAGCCCATCGCGCCCGCGTTTTTCACGCGGACTTTCTGGCGACGCGGGGTTTCTTCTTCCGTTTGCTGGCGGCGCCCAGACTTTCAGTGAAGCGGATGCTTTCCCAATCGAACTGGTGAATCGAGCAGTGATGGGTCAGCCGGTCCAGTAGGGCGGCCGTGAGGGCGGCGGCACCAAACACACTGGTCCACTGCGCAAACGGCAGGTTCGAAGTGACGATCACCGAACCTTTCTCGTAACGATCCGAGAAGACCTGAAACAACAGTTGCGCCCCCTCGGCCGAGAACGGGATATAGCCCACCTCGTCGATGATGAGCAGCTCGAGGCGGGATAGCTTGGCCAGGTATCGCTTCAACTGCCGTTCCTCACGGGACTCGATCAGTGTATTGACCAATCCGGCGGCTGTGGTGAACCCGACCCGGTAGCCCCGCCGGCAGGCTTCCACTCCCAGCACTGTCGCGGCATGGGTCTTGCCGGTGCCGTGCTTGCCCAACAGCACGACGTTCTCGCGCCGGGTGATGTAGCTGCACTCGGCATAGTCGCGAACCTCGACCGCATCTGGTGCCGGCCACTTCTTCAGATCGGTCGTCTCCAGGGTCTTCAGCAGCGGGAACCGGGCCGCGCGCAGCCGGCGCTGCACCTGATTGGCTTGACGCTGTTCCAGCTCGCGGCTGGCCAAAGCCACAAGAAAGCCGATGTAGTCCTCACCAGCTTCTTTGGCCTGCCGGGCGTGTTCCCTCCATTCCCGTACCATGGCCGGGAGCCGGAGTTGCCGCAACGCATCGTCGAGTACGATCTCCTGGCCCGGCGTCATCGCACACCTCCGGCCAACAGGCGGTCGTATTGATCCAGATCGGAGGTTGCGATCGTCAGGTCCGTGATGCCGGGCATCAACCCGGGCTCCAGGGGCGCATGGGCCCGCCCGGGACGGTCGGCACGAATCAGAATGTGCCGGACCGCATCGGATTCGTAGCTGTGCGCCTCCAGGGCGTCTTGAACCGCCGAGGACACCCGATCCAGTGCCCACTGTTGGTGGAGTTGTAGGATGCCGATGAACTCCCGGGTGCCACGGCTGTAACCGTGCCGTTGCCGCAACCGCCCCAGCAGCGTCTCGTAATGTGCCGGCCACTGGGGCCGCCACTGCCGGATCGGCCGGGCACTCTCAAACGCCCCCACTCTCCGGCGGATCAGCTCCAGGTAATGCAAGGGATCGATCTGCCACCGGCTATGACCGAACGCGCGGGCATGTTCGGCCACCTTTTTCTGGTCGGCGTAGAAGCCCACCCGGTCGCACCCGATATGGGCCCAGAGCCGCCGGCCCACATAGGCGGTCGGTACCGAGTAGCGGTTCCCCTCCACTTGCGCGGTCTGGTACCGGCTGATGCGCACTCCGACGACCTTCGTGTTCTCGAATGGCGTATCGGGCAATGCCAGCAGATGCTCCCGCTCGGCGGCGTGCCGTTCATCGATCGTGCGATCGTCGGCCCGGCCACCAATCCGCCGTTGGCCATCGGACAGGCACCGCTCCAGCAGTTGATGGTTCAGATCGTCGAAATCTGTGACATCGGGGACCGGCACCAGGAAGTTCCGACGCGCAAAGCCGACCAGACCCTCGACGCCCCCTTTCTCCCGGCCCTGGGCCGGATTGCAGAATCGCGCTTCAAACGTGTAGTGCGCTCGAAACGAGGTGAACCGCGCCTGCTCCACCCGCGCTTTCCCGCGCAGAATCCGTTTCACCGCCGTCTTCAGGTTGTCGAAGACCAGGGTCGGAAACACCCCACCGTACCAGTCAAATGCCCGGATATGACCGTCCAGGAACATCTCCTGCCGCTCCCACGGATAAGCTCGTACGAAGGCTTTGCCCGAGTACCGGGACCGCATGCAGAACAGCTTCACCTGCCGGTCTTCGCCGCCCATCCGGACCCAGGCCGTGCCCCAGTCCACCTCGGCTTCCCGGACCTGCTCCGGATCCAACGGCACCACCGCCATCGGCCGGTTCAATCCCAACCGGAATTTCCGTTCCCGGACCCATCGGCGCACGGTCGGCTCCGCCCCGGTGAAGCCGTGCTCGTCCATCAGTCGCTGCCAGATCCGGCGCGCGGTGTGTCGTTGCTTGACCGGTTGTTCCCGATCGGTCTTGAGCCACCTATCCACAACCCCCGCGACCGGGTCCATCACCGGACACGCCGGTTCCTTCTCACGCCGGTACTGGGGTTCCTGCCCGGCCAACACCTTCCGGATCGTCCGCCGCGTGTGGCCCGTTTCCCGGGAAATCCGTCGAATGCTTTTCTTGTACACACGATGTGCGGTTCTGACCATCTCGTACTGATCCATCCCTAACAACTCCTTGTCCTCCCATCCAACATGCCGGTTCATCCGGGCTCGCCTCGGGAGGCTATCAGGGGTGGGTCCCTTTTGCTCGATCACAACCCCGTTAATTGGGTCCCTTTTACGTTATCGAAATCACATGACGGCGATGGTGGGAAGGCCCACCAACGGCACGTCGAAGCGCATGTCCTGGTCTGGCTTTGCGACTTTGACCACGCAGGGCGGTTTTTCCATTGCCAATTGGGCGGCGCGGCGGATCACCGCGGCGGTTCCTTCCATGGCTTCATCGCCGTTTCAACCATTGCCGTCTCCTTGCCGGTCCGTGCCCATCCACGTATTTTTGTGCCCTTCTCCGCACGCACCGTCTGGAAGTTGGAGAGAATTCGTAAACAGGCTAGTGTAGTGTCTCACAAGTAGATATACAGATGTCCCGGCTGCGTGTATTGTGCGGCTCATGTGGAGATCTGCCGCAAGATTGCCCATCACCCCAGAACAGCAGGAAACGCTGCGACGCTGGCTGGGTGCTCACAACACGCCCCAAAGTGTGGTGACCCGGTGCCGGATCGTTTTGATGGCTGCCGAAGGAATATCGAACCACCAAATTGCCAAACGGCTGCCCGTCAGCCGCCCGACGGTCCTTCTTTGGCGCCAACGCTTCGCCACGCTCGGGCCGGCGGGCTTGGCCGAAATCCGGAAAGGACGGGGCCGACCCCCCCGTATTGGTCCCGAAAAAGTTGAAAAGATTGTGCACATGACGCTGCACACCCAACCGAAGGGTGCCACCCACTGGAGTTGTCGAACCATGGCCCAACATTGCGGCCTCAGTCCAGCTACCGTGCAACGGATATGGGATGCCCACGGGTTACAACCTCATCGGCTCCGTCAGTTCAAGCTGTCGCGCGATCCGCAGTTTGTCGAGAAACTGACCGATGTCGTTGGCCTCTACCTGAATCCGCCCGACAAGGCCCTAGTCGTGTGTGTCGATGAGAAGAGTCAGATTCAGGCCCTGGACCGAAGCCAACCAGGCCTGCCGATGAAGAAAGGGCGCTGTGGGACGACGACTCACGATTATAAACGGCACGGAACCACCACTTTGTTTGCTGCCCTCAACCTGTTGGAAGGAACCGTCATTGCCGATTGCATGCCGCGTCACCGAAACCAGGAATTCTTGAAGTTCCTCCGCCGCTTGGATCGGGAGTTCCCCGCACAGAACCTGCATCTGATCCTTGACAACTACCAAACCCACAAGCACCCGAACGTGAAACAATGGTTAGCCAAACGGCCCCGCTTCCATCTGCACTTTATTCCTACCAGTGCCTCCTGGCTCAATTTGATCGAGCGTTGGTTTGCCAACTTAACAGCACGCAGAATCCGTCGCGGTGTCTTTCACAGCGTCCCGGAACTAGTCGGGGCGATCAACGATTTCGTCCGAATCTATAACGACGATCCTGCTCCTTTCATCTGGACCGCTTCTGTGGAATCCATAATGCAGAAAATCAATCGTTGTAAAACCATTTACGGGACACTACACTAGGACCCGTGGACAGAGTTGCGGATGAAGATGCGGGAGATCGCCGTGGTGCGGGTGCGCTACGGATGTTGGAAGATTCTGGTGCTGCTGCAGCGGGAAGGCTGGCCGGTGGGCAAGTCTCTGGTGAGGCGATGGTATCGGGAAGAAGGACTGAGGCTGCGACGGACGGTGCCGAGGAAACGCCGGGTGGCCGTGGAACGAAGAGAGAGAATCAAACCCAGCGGACTGAACCCGGTGTGGAGTCTGGACTTGGTGTCCGATCAACTGGCGGACGGGAGACGGTTTCGGGTGCTGACGGTGGTGGATGTGTATACGCGAGAAAGTTTGGCCATCGAACCGGGACAGAGTTTGAGAGGGGAAGAGGTAGTGCGGGTGCTACAGAGGATCCAGCAGGAGCGGTGGGCCGCAGAGGCTGTACTGTGATAATGGCAGCGAGTTTTCCCGTCAGGTATTGGACCTGTGGGCTTATCAGAATGGGGTAAAGATCGACTTTTCCCGGCTGGGGAAGCCGACCGACAACGGGACGTTCCGGGACGAATGCCTGAACGCGCATCGGTTTATGACACTGGAGGATGCCAAGCAGGTCATCGAGGCTTGGCGGAGGGAGTACAATGAGAGTCGCCCTCACAGGGCCTTGGGGGAGCGGACGCCGCCCGAATTGACTGCGAGGGTTTTGCCGATGACCTTGACTGCCTCATCGACATAACCTTCGATAAGGCTATCGACCTCATTCCGAATCCGCTCCACCCTAGTTATGGTCGCCTCATAAGAATCGTCATTATCACCGCAACCGAAGGCATCTGGTAGATTGAATAATATCAAAGTTGCGGGATCTGAAGCTTCGTTTATCAGCCGCAAAAAGATGCGGGCATCCTTGGACAAGTATACTGACCGGTGCGCAGCTTTTGGAAGTGATGCCTTCCAATGTGCAAGTGCATCGCATGCGAAACGAATTAGCTCTTGGTCGGGACGGGGACGCTTGTGGGCAAAGACATAGGCGATTTCTTGCAGGTAATCTCGTGCCAAATCGCTGAGATCATACACGGTAACTGTGTGGCGGTGGGGCTCGAAAAACATATTGCTTGCCTCGAAGCCCAGCACGTCGGGAACGTAGGCACCGTCGGTACGTAAGCTGACAACCCGTGCGAATGCGCGATAACCCGCCATGACCAGGATTGGGACGACGCCAAGGGGAAGTCCAATTGGTCGGGCATTCAGTACTCCAACAATGTCGGATAATGGCTTCGGATCCTTGTTTGGTTCCCGGAAGTAGAGTGCGATCAGCTCCCAGGCGGAGCGCAGCCCCGGATCGTTGACTTGCGTAGGCTCGGCGAAGTGCCCAGCATCTTTCTTTGAGTAGTGGATGCCCGTCCGCTCAAGCACAGTTCGATAAACCGATGCCTCTGCGGACGTGTCGTTAGATGTATATCCAAGATGGGCTTTATGGCCATGCTCCATTACTCGCAAAATTAGGTAGTGGGTCAGTTTGAAATTCCGACCTGTAGAATACAGCTTGACAGTGGCAGCCTCAAGGTATAATAAACGCGCATATGCCAAAAGGACCGGACGGACAAAAGAGACTGGCGGACGTGATCGGCTGTGCCGTCGAGGTGGCTAAGATTGCGACCGGAGAGAGTGAAGATTCTCTACCATCCGCCAAGCGAAACGGTGGAAAGATCGGCGGTCCAGCTCGCGCTACCAAGCTGAGTCCCAAGCGGCGTTCTGAGATTGCCAGCAACGCTGCACGATCCCGGTTCTCTAGGTTGAGGAAGAGCGACTAGCTAGCTTCTTCAAGGAGCGGAGTGTTCTTCCGCCATTCAACATCATCAGTGAAATCCAGAGGCACCTGAATTGGTTTGTCATCTGGATTGACCCGGTTCCAATGATCTACGTCTAGCGTCAAATGATAGGCATCCCCTACCATTTGATCCCTTCGGTTGATGGACGACTTCCACATCTGAGGACGTGTTGCCTCGTCAATGTCCACCCAAAGCATTAACTGCTTTGGTCCATGCTGCACTTTGAACGCATGATTGGCGCGATAGGGAAAGCGAGTTTCCTCGTCTGTCCGAGTCTCTTGTCGAGCTGCCCTTGAGAACGCTTTGGCTAGCAGGTCTATGGGGTCAGGCGGCTGTGGAAGCGGGAAGCCTTTCTTTTCCGCCCACTTCGCCACTTCGTGCATATCAACTGCCTTGATCCCCGTCTCTCTCTTGTAGAGTCGGTATAAACCCTGAAGCCGTTGGTCCATTGTAGACATTTTCATGCTTCTCCCTTTAGATATCGACCGGTGCAACATCGCCCCAACCATCGACCATCGCGCTCGGCGCGACGATGGAACGGATCCTTACTAGATGTTTACGGAAACGGTCATAACGTCCGGTGTATCTCTGCAACTGCCCCGCGACCAGCCCCGGATGCAGCTGGAGAGTGCGTGCGAATCCGAGTATGTCCTGCTCACCAAAAAACGGTTCCTTTCGAGCGATGAATTTTTGTAGCTTTTCCGGTGGCACGCAAAATTGAGCGGCGGCTTGGTTTGCTACCCGTTCCTCTTCTCGGACGGCCAAGCCAGTTCCGGCGCTGTCGCCATCCAGTTCAGCGTCTAACATTGCCATGTCCCGTCCGTGTCCCTGAAGGACGTGCTCCAATTCATGCCGGAGGACAAACCAAAAATTATCAATACGGTCGAAACGCAGAGACATGCCGATTACAGGCGCAAAATCATTCAACCAGAAACATGCACCATCAATCTTGGCCGATGAGAGCGACTCTACGATCACGAATCTGATACCACTCTCGGCCAGTATCCGTGGAACATGTCTGGCCTCATGCTCCAATAGAAGCAAATTTTGAAGCTTCGGAATAGCGGCCCGGACAGCCTTGGACGAGTATTTTTGAACTAGCATATCGTCGGCGATTTGTTTGACTCTGTGCAGCCACGCCTGCTGAGTGAGAGTAACTGGACCGGAACCCTCTGTTTTCTTAGCGGCGTGTGGAAGAATCTCGATTTTATCGGCGGAGGCCACACCAAAGAATTTTGCGAGGGCTGCTTCAACCTGTTTGAAGTTGCGGATATCGTCAGCATCGATCCATCCGCGTTTCATCATTTCTGCAACGGGTAGATTCCCGAACAACTGCGCCCTGGTCGCACGTTCAGGATCCGGTCTGGCAACGATCCTCGCTTGGGCCAAATCGTACGACTTTTGGATACTCAGAAAACGCTCCGCTGGCGTTTCGAAGACTTCATTGAGCGCAAGAGCCATCTTCGCATCGACACGCTTTCTCCCCGATATAATCTTGGCGATAGAACTCGGATGCACCCCGAGAACGAGGGCTAATACCTGTTGAGTCCAATCGCGTTCGTCTAGTAAGGTTTGGATGAGCTGGCCTGGGGTTCGGAAGTCTTCATTCTCCATGAGCCGATTATAAGATGTTTATGATTCTAGTGCAACCGTAATGTTCGAATATTGGCAACATGAACATAATGCTTGACAGAGAAGGTGTTTCAGTTTATCCTTCTTTGTATGAACAAGCTCACTAAAGACAAAAGAATCAGCATCTTGAGCCAGTTAGTGGAAGGCTCCTCGATGCGATCCATTTCCCGAATCACCGGCGTTTCATTCAACACGGTTGCTAAGCTACTGGTGGATGCTGGCAACGCCTGTGGCGACTACCATGACAATGTGGTACGCAACGTCACGGCCCGCCGTGTCCAGGTGGATGAGATATGGGCGTTCTGCTACGCCAAGGAAAAGAACGTGCCTTTCGCCAAGTCCGCACCGGATGGCGCGGGCGATGTTTGGACTTGGACGGCAATCGACAGCGATAGCAAGATGATCCTGGCCTATGAGGTCGGGGACCGCTCCGGTGTAACCGCTATGGCGTTCATGGATGATTTGAAGGACCGGCTGGCGAATCGGGTACAGCTTACATCGGACGGCCATAGGGTCTATCTTGATGCGGTAGAGCGTGTGTTCGGAGATGACGTTGACTTTGCCCAGCTTGTGAAGCTCTACGGACCGGCACCGGACGATCACCGATACTCACCTGGGGAATGCACGGGGACAAAGAGACAACGGATTATAGGCAACCCGGACTACTCCAAGATCAGCACATCGCACGTGGAGCGACACAACCTGACGATGCGAATGAGTATGCGGCGGTTTACACGGCTGACAAACGCTTTCTCGAAGCGGGTCGAGAATCACTTCTATATGCTGGCCTTGTACATGATCTATTACAACTTCTGCCGGATTCACCGGACGTTGCGCACTTCTCCGGCAATGGCAGCGGAGATTACAGACAAGCTCCGAGACGTTGAGTGGATTGTGGACCTGATTGATGCGAGAGAACCGAAGGCTAGGAAACGTGGCCCCTACAAGCCAAATAGTTCAAACTGATGCACTACCCAAAATTACTCTTACTTGCGCAGTTTGCATTTGCCGGGAGAGTTTGTTGCGCATTACCTGATCGTTTGCGATTTGTGGAGTCGTAGGGTACCAAGCGTCCATCAGCTGCGATGCGGTAATACCAGCTGGACATTCCGGTGTGATTCCAAGTTGGCGGCCAGCGTGTAGCCATACCGTCCCAGCTGGCCGATCGGTAATAAGTCGATGTAAAACGAGAACAAGATGCCTCCGCGCTATAGAGAGAAGCTCGTCAATTTCCTGGCTTACTAATGGATCCTCCCCTAGGAGCACATCGTCACGACGAAGAGCGTCGAGAGCCGCAACCTCAAGTGCGGCATCCTTTACAGGGATAGGCTCGTTGGAAATTACGAATATGACAGGCGCGTCGACCTGTCCCCATTCGTGTTCGATTCGTGTCCGTACGGCTGCAATATCCTCTGCTGAATCGGACAGTACATAATAGATATGACCCCATTCACCGTGGCTTGGCAACAGGGCTTTCGGTTCAGATAATGCAAGAAGAAACTGAGCGGTTACATAATGGCCGCGCAGGTAGCGGGCGGTTCCACGCTCGGCATTGTGGCGCGTCGGACGCACAAAAGGTGCCGGATGATTCTCTTCAAGAAAGCCGACAAGGTCGAAACGCTCTTCTCGGCGGCCCCGCTCGTCACGTATCCGCCCAGCTAAGTCGACATCCGCCCCGTGCCAGATAGACACATCGTCATTTGAGCGCCTATGGATCAGCAGTTTGCGAGTTATCAGCGATTCAACTGTCCTCGTTGCCGCCTCGAAGCCCCCTCCGCGGCTCGCCACTGCGAGCTCAAGAGCGTTTCGGCTAAGGCGACGGCGCTCACCGCCTACGCCGAGTTGAAGGAGGCATGCGGTGGTTAGGGCTTCACGCTCATCATCATCCTCCGCGCGACTGAGTGCATTTTCAGTTTCGACCCATCGTCGGTGCATACCACCGATGCCTACATCGGAGCGCATGGCGTCAGAGAATGCCTTGTAGATCTCAAGGGTCCCAACAGCAGTGCCAAGTTTAGCTTCTTCGATAAAAGTGAACAGACTTCGTTCGTTTTGGCCGATCCGAGCAACGACACGTGGCAGTACCTGCAACGCGGCGGCAGTCAGCGGGTGGGCATTGCTCAGGAGCTGCATGACATGCCTGGCGTCTTCTATCCCATCGAACCAGCGAGCCGAGATGGCCCCTTGGGCGATCCTGTGCCGTACCCGTTCATGAGATTTTGGAAAGACCTCTGATCGCCTCGTAGAGACAACCTCCGCAATGAGTTCATAGAGTTCCCGACTGTCCTCGACAAAACGAAAGGGCTGGAATCGACACTCTATTTTGCGCCATTCATTGCGTGATGTTTGGTTGAGACTGCCTGCGTATGCGAACAAGCTCTGGTGCATCAGCAATACGAGGCTTGCCCTTGGATTTTTCGCGCGCGATGTCCATTCCGCAAGTTGCTGCAGCGCATGGAGGTCGCGTGCTCGCCCCTCGGCGACGAGGCTTTCAAGATGTCGACCAAACTCGTCCCAAACGATAGCAATCCGGTCAGACCCGCATCGCGGTAGCTGCTTCAATACTCCCGTTAGGTTTGCCGAGGCGGCATCGAGCCCAGCGGCCTCAGCAAGTGTCCTAGCCACATCCGGGACATAACCAGTGAGCACAGCGACACGTCCACCACCAGGAGACGCACGACGCTTCTGAACTATTGCATGAAGGTTTGGATCGATACTTCCGAGGCGTTTCATCACCGGGTCGAGCATCTTATAAGTAAAGGAATCGTTTAAGACGATCAGCGCGCCAATACCAGCAGCCAAGGATTTGCCACTCCCGTATGCCGCGATCACCATAGTGGCACCACCTTCTATAACCGCATGAACAACTGGTAATGAGCGCCGGGTTGGACGGTAATGAGCGAGCCGCTCCGGTACTGAGATGTCGTCGCGCAGGCTAACGGCCCTGAGAAAGATTTCCTGGGTCATGCTGCTGTCCTGATACGCTGGAAATGTGCGTCAAACCACCCTGAAGTGGAGTATTTAGGCAAAACGAGATGGCGTTCCGATCCCAATAGTGTGATATGGACACCCTGGTACCGGTAGACCTCAGCAGCAGCCTCGGCCATGGCCTCAATTTGGTCGCTTCCCAGACCGAAGATACGCGCTATCCCGTTACGCTGGCGCATCATATCGGCAAAAGCCACGCTATCCGATCCATTTTGCCTAGCAAGAGTAGATACACAGGCCAGAAACGCCTCGACCGGGATAGCGTCAAGCGGTCGGGCTTTCTCGAAGCGACTGATTTCACTGTGCCGAACGACGAGTCCAAGGTCACGAAGTGGACACACCGTCCCATCTTCAGGGTCCGCGACAACTCCTGCCGATGGGACCGCGTAGGCCTGAAGCAAGCAGGCGATATCTCTCTCTGCCACCGCGGCACTGGGTTGGTTCGCAGCATGTTCTGCCGCATAATCGCGGAATGCATTCACGCATGTATCTCTGGTAAAGTGACGTTCGTGAAAGTCGTTGAAGAACCATCCCCATGCGCTTCTTTCCCGTTGTGCAAGTGCCGTATGCACGAACCACCAAGTGATGGGATACTCAAAGTAGGGGTCGTTGCGGGTGACTGTTGTACCTAAGTCTTTGATACACCAATCTTTCCGTTTGCTTCGGCCTTTCAAGCCGCTCTTCGCTGCTCTAGATTTAAACTTAGCTAATCCACTAGCTTCGAGCCAAAATTGAAGAGATTTTGCCATACGGCTGCCGAGTCCGAGAACGTCTGCGGTTTCCAAATTGGGATAAATGCTGCCCGTCTTACGCACGCGGGCGAGGCCTTTACCGAGCCAGCCATGCCGAACTGGAAATGTCTCGTGACGGCCATATTCGAAACGCGGCCTTACTGCTGATGCCTGATTCATACCTCCCCCTTGACGAGACTGGCGATAACGGGTGCGGCCTTCTCCACTTCGTCTTCGGTGTTTAGTATTGAGAACGAGAACCTGACGCTCGAATATGCATTCTGTTCGCCTATTCCCATCGCTCGGAGCACATGTGAAGGTTCTGGACGGCCTGAGGAACAGGCAGATCCTTGGGAGCATCGGATACCAAGTGCGTCGAGTCGGGCAACAAGCGACATCCCGTCCACGCCAGGGAAACAGATATTTGACGTGTTTGGTGTCCTAAGAACTTGTTCGCCATTGATAACAGCGTGCGGCACGAGGTCAAGGACGCGCGACTCGAAGGCATCTCTCATCGAACCCATCTTTTTTATAGCTTTGTCTAAGATAGCCGCTCGCGCCTCAAGAGCTGCTGTGAGACCCGCAGCTCCCGCAACGTTTTGCGTGCCGGATCGTCGATTTTTTTCTTGCCCCCCTCCGGCTAGCAGTGCTGGAATTTGTCCATTCGGACAACTGCTGAAAGCTAAGACACCAGTCCCTTGTGGACCATGTAGCTTATGACCAGAGAAAGTGAAGGCTGTGGCTGCGTCAAAAACCGGAGTGCGGATTCGGCCAACTGCTTGGGCCGCGTCAACATGCAGGAAGGCATCCGGCCTAGATGAGCGAATTGCCTCAGCGATTGCCGCGACAGGTTGGATTACGCCTGTTTCGCCGTTCGCCCACTGCACCGATACATAGAATTGCGATGTTGATACCTGTGCAGCAGTTTTACGAAAGTCCTCTGGGTCGGCCTGTCCATCAGTGTCGACGGGTACAACAATCAGCTTGGCACCGCGGCGGCGGGCGAGCTCGGCGGGCATCATGGTTGCAGGATGTTCAACAGCGGTGACGACAATTGTCGATCCTTCTCTTGCTGACCCGAGAATCGTATTACTGCCCTCGGTACCTCCCGAAGTCAGAACAACATTGTCGGGCTCAATTCCTTCGAGCACCAACGAAGTGGCATCACGAGCTCGCTCCAATATACTGCGAGCTGCTATTCCGGTGCTGTGCTCGCTTGACGGATTGCCCCACGAGCCATACATGGCAGCCACGACGGCTGAAACAACTGAATCGAGAGGTTGTACGGTGGCGTTAGCGTCGAGATAGATCTCTTTAGGCATCAGTAAGGTTTAGAGGGGAACGCTCGGCATTTCCGGTTGTGGTATTTCCTTGTATACTCAATCGTGAATTCAATGTCAGTGTGCAGCTTTTGGTGTTTGCCTCGACTCAGATTTTGGCCTCGGATGATCAACTTCCGCTCGCCCAGAGCGAGAAACAGCCGTCACTTCTGTTCTTTGACGACGCGATATGTCTAATTGCAAGACTGTTCAACGTTTCCATCCTCCGGAAGTTGAGGGATCTTGCCAAGGGCGTAACTCGTACTCCGCCCGCCTTCCGGATTTCGGACCATGACACCGCGCTCGACAAGATAAAGGATGTCGCGCAGAGCGGTGTCATGGGAACATTTCCCGAGCTTCGCCCATTTCGATGTGGTGAGCTTCCCCTCGAAGCCATCGAGGAGGCGGTTGAGCACTAGGCGCTGGCGCTCGTTCAGTGGAAAATCCGCAAGGGTTTCCCAGAAGCGCGATTTGAAGAGCACGGCTCCGAGAGTGGCTTGAGCGCCCTTGATGGCGCGGCCCAGGCACGCCAGAAACCAATTCATCCAGAGCGTGATATCCATTGTTCCCTTTTGCGTCAGCTCCAGGGTGTCGTAATAAGCTGTGCGTTCCTGCTGGATCTGCGCCGACATGCTGTAGAAGCGCTGCGAACTTTGCTCAGAGTGGGCTAGGGCCAGATCGGAAATCGCACGCCCAATACGACCGTTGCCATCATCGAAGGGATGAATGGTCACAAACCAAAGATGCGCAAGGCTGGCCTTAACCACCCAATCGGTTTCTGTGTCTCCATTGAACCAGTCCAGAAAGGCACGCATTTCTCCGTCGAGCCTTGCGGCAGCCGGAGCCTCGAAATGGACTCGCTCCTGCCCGACCGGACCGGAAACGACCTGCATAGGGCCACTGCCATCATCGCGGAAGGCGCCCACCTTGATTCGTCTCATGCCGCTTCGGCCGGTCGGAAAGAGGGATGCATGCCAAGCTAGTACACGTTCTGCGGAAAGTGGCTGATCGTAGTGGCGTGTGGCGTTGAGCATCATCTCAACGACTCCCTCTACCTTCCGGTCCACAGCTCTCAGACCTCCAATGTCCATGCCGAGACGCTGCGCGATCGAAGAACGGACTTGCTCTGCGTCCAGTCGTTCTCCCTCAATCGCGCTGCTTCGAACTACATCTTCGGTGAGAGTTTGCAGAACCGCCTCCTGGCGGAGCTTAAAACCGAGAGCTTCCATGCGACCGATCAGACGGCCCTGCTGGTGACGGACAGCTGCCAGAAGTTCCGCGAGGTCCTCCCGGTTCCAATGAAACCGGGGCCAATCCGCATTAGTGTGAATGTATTGAGCCATTATACGCACTCTGTGCGGAGATTATAGGCCGTAATCTCCGCAGGACGCAACCATTCTCCGCAGGTCTTGCGGTGTATGGAGAGCGCCTTTCCTCAAATTGACCTGACTTCCTCCTCAAGTGGATTCTCTCTCTTTCCACTTGGTACAAAAAGCACTGGTCAGGTCAGTCTGAATTCGGGCAATCCCGCATGGATCGAGATAAGGGACGAGCTCTGCCAAAGCGCTCACTGGTCCCGTGACAACAGAGCACCTGCTTCGCACGTGTATCAAAACTGTATCAAAATCCCGGTTCGTTGAAGGGATTGGGGTTGCCCGTGAGCGGCGAGCAGGTTCCCCAAGTTGTTGATAAAGCAAAGAATTGAACGTAACCGATGGAGAGAAAAGAAACGGTGACAACGCTTAAAAGGCAGATGCTCTACCAACTGAGCTACACCTCTGCGGAAGCAACTGCTCTTTCCCATTGGAAGCCGTGCATAGGCATGGGAGTCCTTATCTTACTTCATCCAGAGGAAAGCTGCGAAAAAGATGGCCAATGGTTTCCGTTTTTCTCCGACTTTCCAGCCGGTCCTGTCGTCTAACAATTTGAGCGCATGAAAAGCAGCGCATTAATTACACCAGCTTAGGGACTCTCCAAACGCACCCAGCCGATGCCGGTGAACCAGGAAGAGCATTGGATCAGGCAGAGCCAGCAAGGGAACTCGGCTGCCTTCAATCATCTGGTCCTCAAATGGGAGCGGACGATCTACAACATGGTGCTACGGATGCTGCGGGATCCGGAAGAGTCTTCGGAGGTGTGTCAAGAAGTTTTTTGGGCCGCTTTCACTCAGATTAGAAGCTTTCGGGGCCAATCTCGTTTTTCGACTTGGCTTTATCGCATTGCCGGCAACCGGTGCCTGACCCAGCTCCGAAAAAGGCCCAAATACCGGGAAATCTCGCTCGACTCTCACGACTTTTCTCGGGTAGCCCAAACGAAGATCGCCCAGGGACAGGAAACTGCTGTCTGGAGACGCGAACGAAACGAGCGCATTGCACGCGCACTAGGCCGACTCAGTCCCGAGCAAAGAATCGTCGTGGAGTTGAAGATTTTTCAAGAGCAAAGTTTTGAAGAAATCGCTGCCTTGCTCGAGGTACCCCCAAGTACCGCCAAGTCACGATTTTACTCGGCCCTGAACATCCTCAAACGAAGCCTGGGAAGCTTGGCTTCCCGGACCTGAGTTCATTGTGCAGGAGGAACTGACGATGGATAACGATTGCACAATCTATCGAGAGCAACTTGGACCTTCGCTGGTTGGCGATCTGGAGCATGCCAACCTCCGGCAGCTCGAATTTCATCTCCAATCATGCGGGGCCTGTAGAGAGCAGCGAGACCGCCTCAAGCAAACCATCCAAAAGTTAAAAGGCTGGGAAGCGGTGGAAGTTCCACACCATTTTTTGATTCAACCACTCGCCCCTGTTACCGGTCCACTGGCACTGTTAAGGCAATTGGCTTGGCCCTGGAAGGCGGCTCTAGTAGCCATTCCGGCACTAATACTAATACTGTTGTTGGGCGGGTTATCCGTCAGCCGTTTCCATTGGCGCAGTGAAAATGGGGTTTGGCTGATGTCCTGGGGAGACACCGGTCGACTTCCACTCCCCGATCCCATTCAATCCAACAGTTTTCGCCAACAACTTGATCGGCTGCTGACCCAGCGGGAACAACAGCAACAGCAACGATGGCTGGCTCAAGTTCGAGGCGAGACCGAGGTTCGATTCAACCGATTCTCCAAACAAGGGCAAGAGAACCTGGATCGCACCATCGGGCAAGCGATCCGCCGCCTGCAATTGGAAGTTGCTGCCGGTCAGGCCACTTTGCAGGGCGAATTCAAAAGAAGTGACTTGGCTCTCTACGAGGTGCTCATGGCTCAGCGGGCTCGGGACTTATCGGCCTTGAGAGAAGAATTGGATTTGCTGGCAGTCAGTGACGAGATTCGAGACACGCGAACCGATGCCCTACTGGCCACCATGATTGAATCGCTGATTGGGGCGGGCCAATAGGCCCCAGTCCCTAACGTGATTTCCCGCGTCAGAAAACGGAAAGCAGGGTCCCAAAACGAACCTAACCCCAAATCGCAGCTCAAGGCTCGCGCCGCTAATCCAGCCAGCTGGAGACCCGACTGAAAGGAAGGATGAAAAATGCGAATGAAAACCCGAAACTGGATGAAGATCACGCTCATGGTGACCACGATGACCGTCGCGCTGTCCGCTCAGACCGGAACCAAGTCTTTCGACCCCGCCGGCTTACGGCAGGAGTTGGAAATCATGAAGGGCATACTGCACACGACTCTGAACTATGCGCTGGAGGAATCCGACTCAGGATCGCGAGTCTTCTCACGCAGAACTGAGAGCTTTTACCTCTACGGTCAAGGCGCCGTGTTCGTCGTCAACCTACCCTTCCGCACGTCTTGGTATAGAGCAAGGGAGGTCGCTCATCAAGCAAGGGAGGTCGCTCATCAAAAAAGGGAGACCGCTCGCCAAAAGCAAAAGAAAGAACTGTCTCGGCTGAAGAACTCCTTGCGGGGAACACAAGGTCAAAATGCTGAAATCTTAAGAGCTCACGAAGAAGCGCTAAGAGCTGACGAAGCAGCAACCAGAGTTCAAGCCGACACTGGCTTTCCTGTACCTCCACCACCGCCCGCGTCCGCCTCCTCACCAGCCCCGTCAAGCGCGGTGGTCGAGGCGGCACCCCAGCAGGTACTCGAGCCGCTGGAGCGACCGGAAGAGCAGCTTCATAGTCTGCAAAATTATTTGCAGGAGCAGCAACGCCAAATGGCAGAGCGTAATGCGGAAATCGAAAAGAAAATGGTCGATGTCGAAAAGGCGTTGCTGGAGGCTCTGTCCCGGCATGGCGGCTCCTTGCGATCGCTGAGTGAAGGTGAGTTTGTCACCTTGATTCTCAATCAGGGAGAACGATGGCTTGGCCGGAGTCCGTCGCAGACCCGAGTACTGGTGGTGCCCAAATCGGCTTTGACTGAGTTTGACGCCGACCGGATCGGCTGGGATGCCTTTCTCCGCCAGGTAGTCAGCTATCAGATGTAGGAGGCCAAGGATGACACAGAATCACGGCGGGCGTTGAGGTAGTCAAGCCGGATTCCTCAAACCTCGGGAAGTTTGCCCTTGCGCCAAGCGCGCTGTTGACAGGTTTGCTGACCTTCCAAATTCGAGCGATAATGTCGGTCTCCGACGGCGGGTGGCTGTCCGGTTCTCAGCCGCCGGTGACCTCCCCGTGAGTGCAATCTCTTATTGACGTGCTTGTTTTTCTCTTTGCCGCCGATGTAGGTTTCATCCACTTCCACTGGCCCAGCGAACTTTCCGACAGTCTCATAGTGCCAAGCCTTACGGATACGATGGACCAGAAGCCACGCCGATTTCTGGCAAACCTTCAAATCCCTATGCAGCTTCATGCTGGACACGCCCTTTAGATTCGTTGTAAGCAAATAGATAGCAATGGCCCAAACCCGATACTTGAGCTTGGAGCCTTCCATGACGGTTCCGGTTCTCAGGGAAAATATGCGGCGATCCAGGCATTCACGGCAACGATGGGTCATGGTCTTGTGCTTGATGTTGGTTTGTACATTGGATGATCCGCAGTACGGGCAGACAGGACCTTGAGGCCACAATTGCTTCTCGAACCAATCCCTTGCCGCAGCCTCATGAGGGAACCTGTCGGACAATTCAACCTGCACCACCGCACGCACGACGGACGCCCCTTTCGACTCCTGAGCGTGGTGGATGAGTACACGCGAGAATGTTTGGCCTCCCACGAATGACCGAGTGAAACAGCTCTTTACCATCGCAAAGAGATCGCCAAGAATTTCAGAACAACTAGAAAATTGGTACACACCAGAAAAGATTCCCAGCGATCCACTTTCCTCCAAAATTCATTGTCAGAAGATGAGCTGCTGGTGGGATGTGACCCTGCGTCGAAAATGGAGTAATGTTCTAAAGGCAGTCCTCTGGATTTTCATAATGTTGGTTCTCTGCCTTTCGGTCGTGACCGGAATTACAGTTGCGAAGCTTATCTCTGTATTTGCATCCAATATCCGCGTTCTCGCTTGGGGACTAGGCGAAATTAAGGATCAAACCGAGGCAACCGCTCGCATCGTAGGAATTCACCACCACCTCTCTAACCTCTCCGAATAACAGCGGTTCCTGCAACATGTAATTCGTAGCCTTCAGGACGAAATATTCGAACACCACCGTTCAAATCCACCTGTTCCCGATTGGTTTTATCGTCGGAACAGAAATGTCCAAGAATCGGAAGCAGCTAATTGACAATGTTGCCGGCTGAACCCCGCAGTTGGTGGTTGCACCAGTTGTTCGGAGCCCGGTTCCGGGACAACTCCGGGCTCGAGCCCACTCGTTAACCCGCTATGTCTATAGAAAGGCGACGTTTACAGCGTTTACTAAAAAGGTCTGCAAAACCTTTATACGTGAGTTCGATTCTCACCCGCGCCTCCATTTGCACTCCCCAAGAGATTCCAATATCGCAAAATTTTAGACCTGGGTCGCCTTCCTCGCTTCCTGGGTAAGTTCCGGGTAGCCCGGATTTCCGGTCCGACGTTCGAGCGGGGCGGCGTGCAATGGTGGAGAGGGTTAAGATTCCGTGCGCAGGGCTGCCGACCTTTTTTTGACCGTGAGCACCCGTCTCCAGGAAGCGACATTGATCCGCAAACTCAAGGCTCTCAAGCCCGAATTTCGGCTTCTGTGGAAATTGGCGGGTCCCCTGGTCTTGGCGGAACTCGGATGGGTGAGCATGGCGATCGTGGACACCGTAATGGTGGGCCGTCTCCGCGAGAGCGCAGAAGCGATCAGTGCGGTAAGCCTGGGGAGCGTCCTGTTCTATGCGGTAGCCATTTTTGGAGCGGGACTGCTTCTGGGTCTCGATACGCTGGTTTCACAGGCGTTCGGCGCGGGTAAGGTGCGGGATTGCCATCGGTTTCTTCTGAATGGTGTCTATTTAAGTTTGCCGCTCGCCACGGTTCTGATGGTTTTCGTTGGGTCCTTGTTGCCGTTACTGCGCTCATTCGGCATTCATCCCGGCATCTTGCAGGGGGCCATCCCCTATCTGGGAGCCATCACCTGGAGCCTCTTTCCGCTTCTGTTGTATTTTGCGTTCCGCCGGTATCTGCAGGCCATGAATCGGGTCAAGCCGGTGATGTTTGCACTGCTTACCGCCAATGGCGTCAACCTTGCGGCCAACTGGATATTGATCTTTGGCCACCTCGGCGCTCCTGCGCTGGGGGTGGAAGGCTCCGGCTGGGCGACCTGCATCTCGCGGATCTATCTGGCAGTCGTGCTGCTGGCTTACATCCTGTATCACGATCACCGCCACGGGACCGGGTTACGGCAGACGCCGCTGAAACCGGACCTCGCCCGTATCCGCCGACTGGTCAGCCTGGGATTTCCGGCCGGGATGCAGTTAGCCCTCGAAGTGTCGGTCTTCGCCGTGGCCACGACCCTGATCGGAAAGCTGGACCCGGTGTCGCTGGCGGGGCACCAAATAGCACTGAACGTGGCCAGCTTCACCTACATGGTGCCGCTGGGAATCGGTTCGTCGGCTGCCGTCCGCGTGGGGCAGGCGTTGGGACGCAAGGACCTGCCCGCGGCAGGTCGCTCCGGCTGGGTCGCTCTGTTGCTGGGTGCCGGCTTCATGTTTTGTGCCGCACTGGCCTTTTTGCTGATCCCTGAGCGTATCGCGCGCATCTATACACCGGACGCAGCCACGATCAACGCGAGTGTCTCATTGCTGAGGGTGGCCGCGTTCTTCCAACTTTTCGACGGCCTGCAGGCCGTGGCAACAGGCGCACTGAGAGGTGCCAGAGACACGCGAACCCCTATGCTGTCTCATTTGCTGGCGTATTGGTTCCTGGGACTTCCTCTCGGCTATTTTCTCTGCTTCGGGTGGGGCTTTGGGTCGGACTCTGCATTGCGCTGATTCTTATCGGCTTGGTCTTGCTGCTTGCCTGGCACCGCCAAACGCACGCGACGAGCGGTGCATGGTCTGCTCCAGCCCATCTTGGTTGAGCGAAGATTCGCGCTCAAACTTTTGGGCCAATGAGGTGATACGGAAGTCCCACCACAAAGGGCAGCTAAGCTATACTAATACCGATCGTTCGCTGTCGGATGCGCGTAAGCGTAAGGAGGAGGATTTCCTAGAGTGAGGGACGTACAAAAATGAATAGGAAAAGGCGGGGGCCATGGGCACCCCAGGACATTTTATTCGGCTTATTTCTAGTCATGATCGTATCCTGCGCGCCTCCCGTGGAGCGTCCCAAAGGTTGGGGCAGGGTCTATGAGGACGGCAAGGAATTGTTCGGCCGGTCGGACTTTATCCGCGCTCTCGGCTTTGTACGGAATGTTGCTTTGGGTGAGCCTTCCCACGATTACACCGAGCGGGGGCTGGTGCTGAGCATCATTCTGTCGAGCGGTATCGCCCAAGGTTATCGAGAATTGGCCGAGGCCTATCAGGCGGGGACCGCCAAACTGGAAGACTCGAAGCACCGGAGTGAATATCGGCGCCTGGGCCAGGACTCTTATCAATATGCCCGGACCCACGCTTTCCAATTGGCGGAAGTGGCGCGCCGCTGGGTCGAATCCCAGGACAAGGAAGAAGCCAAGGACCTCATCGTGGAATGTCCGTACCCATCCGATGAGGCTCCTGCGGCGAATCAGCCTCTCGAACAGGCAAAAGAAGGGTCGTGGATTCCCCCCGAAGAGCAACGGGAAGCTCAATTGAATGCCATCCGAACCCAGATGCAAAGGTCCCTGGCAGCCGCTCTGGGAGTCGAGACGACCCAAGCCGGCGATGCCCTCCAGGCGGGCACGGCGAAAGTCCCCAACACGGCGTTTAACTTATACCTGGCCAAGGAACTGCTGGCAGTCGCCAAGATTTTTGGCACCCAGGGAATAGATGAGGGCAAGAACCTCGTTCTCCTGTGCGAGCAGGCGAACGAAAGTGTAAAGCAGGCTCTGAAAATCTTGCAGGCAGCCCCCAACCCGGATTACGAGAAGACCGCCCGAGCCCTGCAAAAGAAAATCGAAAAGACCATGAGAGCGGCCGGTTACCGATTCTCGGGAGCCGATTAACGGATTCCGCCATTGAGGAGGTCGGGAAATGGGCAACGCCCTACTTGTCCTCCAACAGGGCTAACAGAAGGCGGACTATCTGCAAGGATTGGTCGGCAGCCTTTGTGGGATCCGGTGCGGAAACATCCGGCCGCGTAAGAAGCTCAAGCTGTTCGGCGAGCGCCCGGACGGCCATCGCGTGCGGCACATAGACGCGGTCCGAAGGTTTCAAGGCCTGCCACCCTGCTTCTGTCCGGCGCAATTCCCAGCGGCGTTTTTCGCGTCGTTGCTTCCGCTTGATCTGCCCGCCCCGGACGGAGACGCGCGTATGGATCCGGACACGCGCCCAGCCACGCTTGCTTTTCACTTTTGCGCGCTCGACGTAGAGCTGATCGAAGATGACCACGGGAACGCGAATCTGGGAGAGGTCACCGCCGCGCAGAATCCCCGCCGCGCCCTTGCTCAATTCCGCGATGGCCGCGGCGATATCTTCGCGTTCGGGTTTCGATCCTGAAGTCGCGATCAAGATGCTCGACGGAACCGCAAAAGCCGTAGGCGGCCCGGCTCCTGCCAATTGGATACGACCGGGACCCGGACGTCGATAGCGGTAGAATCGGACCGGCCGGCGGCCCCGCCAATAGCGCGAATCGTAGGATTCCACGCGCAGGCCGGTGGATAGCGAGCTGTAGAATGAGCGCTCTTGGGGGTCCACCACAATTCCGACGTGACCCCGCCACACAACCAAGTCACCCGGCTGAGGCTTTTTTACCCGGACAAAAGGTTCCGCCCCGGCGAAGAGACTTTGCGAAGTCGCGTAAGGATAGGGCAAACCCGCCAAGTGGTAGATTTGGTGGACTAGGTGGGAACAATCGGGCTTGCGGCGAGTGCGCTGCCGATGCTTCCAGGCAGCATCGACCACCGCCGACCCATCCTTCCGACTCAGCAACGGAGGTGCAGAACGGGTATCCGGTGGAGCGGGCGATGACCGGAGAAAACAGACGGGACCCGCAGCAAGAGAAAGCCCTAGGGCGAGGGCTGCGAACCTCAAAGACCGGAACGAAATTGCGACTTTGCCTCCCGTGCGCACAACAGAATCACATCCCCCTACAGGATAGCCGACTTTAGGGGGAGATGCACCCTGCGGCAGGACCGGCGGAAAAACCCTTGCTCAATCTCCTACAGAGGGTTGAAGAAAGAACCGCAACGATTTACAATAGCCCACATAAATTTCGGCCAAAATCGTTGCGGCTTGAAGATTCCTCGGCAGGAGAATGACTCCATGAAGGTAAAGCTCAGGAAAGCTCCCCGTAGGGGCTTCTATGGGGAAACGCTTCTCAGATCGATGATCGCCGGTTGTATAGGAGCATGGATAGGGCTGATGACACCCAACCCGCTCCCGGCCGACGATGGAGGCGCTTCGCCCGCCAAGGTCGATTTCGCCCGGGAAATTCGCCCCATCTTGTCGCGGAATTGCCTTTCCTGTCATGGGGCGGACGCGGAAAATCGCCAAGCGAACCTTCGACTCGACGTTCGGAACCAAGCCGTGGCCGACCGAGGAGGCTATCACGCCATTACCCCCGGCAACAGCGCCCAGAGCCGGCTGGTTGCCCGGATCAGCAACTCCGATATGCCGATGCCCCCCGCGGCCACCGGGAAGAAGCTATCCTCGGAAGAGATTGAACTGATCAAGGCCTGGATTGATCAGGGCGCGTCTTATACCAGCCATTGGGCCTTTGCAAAGCCCGTTCGCCGGCCGCTGCCCGCAGTGAAAGACACCTCCTGGCCCAGGAATGAAATCGACCATTTTGTGCTCGCTCGCCTCGAAGCCGAAGGATTAGCTCCTTCTCCGGAGGCGGATCGGCACACTTTGATTCGTAGGCTCTACCTGGATCTGATTGGAATTCCACCCTCGCCCGAGCAGGCGGATGCATTTGCGCAGGACGATAAACCCGACGCCTATGAACGTGTCGTCAACGATTTGTTGAACTCGCCTCATTACGGCGAAAGATGGGCTCGCGTGTGGTTGGATTTGGCCCGTTATGCCGACTCGCAGGGTTATGAAAAGGACAACCTGCGCACGATCTGGCCTTATCGTGACTGGGTCATTCGCGCTCTGAACAGCAACATGCCGTTCGACCGCTTCACCCTGGAGCAGATCGCCGGCGACCTGCTTCCCGTTCCGACCCGGGACCAGTTGATTGCCACCGGCTTTCACCGCAATACGATGACGAATACCGAAGGTGGCACCGACGATCGAGAATTCCGCGACTTGGCGGTGAAAGACCGGGTGAGCACCACCATGCAGGTCTGGATGGGCCTCACGGCCGGCTGTGCCCAGTGCCACAACCACAAATTCGACCCGATCACTCAGCGCGAATTTTATCAGCTCTATGGGTTTTTCAACCAATCCGAAGATAGCGACAAGGATGACGACCGGCCCTTCCTGAAGGTCGGCCCCATTACGTCCTTGATCATGCGCGAGCTGCCGCAGGATCAGCAGCGAGCAACGCACATTCTGGAACGCGGCAGCTTTCTGAACCTGGGCGAAAAAGTTGCAATTGCGGTGCCCGAAGCGTTTCATGCCTTTCCCCAGGGTGCTGCTCCCAATCGCCTGGGGTTGGCGAAATGGTTGACCGAGCCGGAGAATCCTCTTACGGCGCGCGTGACGGTGAACCGCTTCTGGGCCCAAATGTTCGGAGCGGGCTTCGTGGAGACCGAAGAGGACTTCGGCACCCAAGGTCTTCCCCCGAACCATCCCCAGCTCCTCGATTGGCTGGCGACCGAGTTCATGCGACTGGACTGGGACGTCAAAGGAATCTTGCAAAAGATCGTGATGTCAGCCACCTATCGACAATCTTCCCACGTCCGCGAGGAGTTGCTCGAAAAGGACAAATTCAACCGGCTGCTGGCGCGCGGGCCCCGCGTCCGCATGGAAGCGGAGATGGTCCGGGACCAAGCCTTGGCCGCCAGCGGCCTGCTCAGCCAAAAGATGTTCGGCCCGCCGGTGATGCCCCTGCAACCCGATGGGGTCTGGCAAACCGTCTATAGCGACTCGGCGTGGGAAACCAGCGACGGCGAAGATCGATACCGACGCGGCCTCTATACCCTCTGGCGGCGAACTTCTCCTTACCCCTCTTTGATGAGCTTCGACGCTTCCAGCCGGGAGGTATGCACGCTGCGGAGAATCCGTACGAACACGCCCCTGCAAGCCCTGGTCACGCTGAATGATCCTGTGTACGTGGAGGCGGCGCAGCAGTTGGCCCGCCGAGTTATCCGGAAAGGTGGCAGCAGCGTCGAAGATCGAGCCCGCCATGCTTTTCGTCTATGCCTGGTAAGACCGCCTCGTCCCGAGGAGTTGGGGCGCCTGGTGGCCCTGTACGAGGAGGCTCTCCGGCATTTTGAGGACGATCTGGAGGCCGGCCGCAAGCTCATCCACATCGACCAATCCGTCTATTTGGACAAGTCCAGAATTGTAACTCTCCTCGCGGACGCGCGGGATTCGGCACCGAAATGGACGTACACCTCGCAGGAACCTGTAGCGACGTGGACTCGGGCCAAATTCAACGACAAGAAATGGAAAATCGGTTCGGGGGTATTCGGCACTCACCCCCCCCAAAAAGAAGATCAGGAAGAAAAACCGAGGGAATCCTACAATACCGAGTGGGACACCTCCGACCTCTGGATGCGCACCACCTTCCGCGTCTCGGAGCCGGACCTCGCCGATTTCGAACTGAAAGTTAGCCACCGAGGGAAATTTCAAGTTTATGTCAATGGGAAGCTCGCCGCTGAAGGTGAAGGAGCCTCCAAACGCTATAAAGCTTTTCACCTTTCCGACGACGCGGCGCAAGTGCTCCGACGTGGAAAGAATGTCATTGCCGTGCACTGCCGGCGGCTGGACGGCGACGAGGAGAACCCGCAGTATATCGACGTGGGTATGACCAGCCTTCGTCCTGCTGCCCCGATCCCCTTAAGGAAAGATGATGCCGAACAGGCGGCTTGGATGGTCGTCAGCAATGTGCTCTTGAATCTGGATGAAACTCTGACGAAGAGGTAAGCCATGGATCTAAATCTTGAATTTGCGCGAGCGATTACCCGGCGGCATTTCTTTCGTAGCTGTCAAGTGGGGCTTGGTTCGATGGCGCTGGCGTCGCTGATGAGGCATCCTTTGCTTGCGACCCAAGGGTCTGACCAGCTCGCCAATCCACTCGCCCCCAAGCTGCCTCCTCATGCAGCGAAGGCCAAGTCGGTGATCTATCTGCACATGGCGGGATCACCCACGCAACTCGAAATGTTTGACGCCAAGCCTGAGTTGCAAAAATACGACGGCAAGGATTGTCCGGAGCATCTGCTGAAAGGCAAGCGATTCGCGTTTATCGAAGGGGTCCCGAGGATGCTCGCGACGCCCTACAAGTTCAAGCAGCATGGCCAGGCCGGTACTTGGGTCAGTGAACTGCTGCCGCACTTTTCCACCATCGTGGATGACGTGGCGGTGATCCGGTCCATGCACACCGAGCAATTCAACCACGCACCCGCGCAACTGTTACTCCATACCGGCAGCCCCCGCCTGGGCCACGCTTCGATGGGATCGTGGGTGACCTACGGGCTGGGAAGCGAGAACCAGGACCTGCCGGGCTTTGTGGTGCTGGTCAGCGGGGGCAAGACTCCCAGCGGGGGCAAGAGCTTGTGGGGCAGCGGGTTTCTGCCCTCCGTCTATCAGGGTGTGCAGTGCCGAACCCAGGGGGACCCGGTTCTCTATCTCTCCGATCCGGAGGGCATGAACCGGGAGTGGCGCCGCAAGACACTCGATGCGTTGCGTGATTTGAACCAGTTCCAGGCTCGGGAATTCGGCGACCCCGAAACCTTGGCTCGAATTTCACAATATGAGCTGGCTTATCGCATGCAAATCGCCGTTCCTGAGGTGATGGACATTTCGAAAGAGCCCCCACATATCCATGAGATGTATGGCACCGAGCCGGGAAAGGTCTCTTTTGCGAACAATTGCCTGCTCGCCCGCCGCCTGGTTGAAAGCGGCGTTCGCTTTGTCCAATTGTACGAGTGGGGATGGGATCATCACGGCGTCTCGGAAAACACGGATATCCACAACGATCTGCCCAATAAGTGCCGTGAGGTCGATCGGCCTATGACTGCGCTGGTCAAAGACCTCAAACAACGGGGGAAACTCGACGATACCATCGTCATTTGGGGAGGTGAGTTCGGGCGGACTCCCATGCGCGAGAACCGCAGGGGCAAGTATGGAAAGTGGGTCGGTCGGGACCACCACAACGAGTGTTTTACCATCTGGATGGCGGGCGGCGGCATTCAGGGAGGTGTGAACTACGGAGAAACCGACGAAATCGGCTATTACATCGTGAAAGACAAGATGACCCCGAATGACCTTCAGGCGACAGTTCTTCATCTGTTGGGGTTTGATGCCCATAGATTCTCGTATCCGTTCCAGGGACTCAATCAGCGCTTGATCGGTCCTTCCGACGAGCCGAAGGTTCAAGAGAAATTATTGGCTTAGCCGCATCCACCGCCGACGTGGACCTGTGGGTTCTTCTGAGAGGGGACCGGGAAAAGCGAAAGCGGATCAACGCCCATCCCCTATTGCATGGCCCCTAGTTGCAAGGCGGGTCTATCCGCGCTCCAAAGCTTTCGAAGCATTCCCTTCCGAATGACTCTGGAACCTTCCGGGCTTGCTTTCCGCGAACCCAACTCCCTTGCGCCCCCTGGTTAGGCCGCTGAACTTGTTCCCGCCCGGCCGAATGCCCGAAGACCGGGATACCGGCAACGAATACACCTCTGAGTGGGTGAGGAGAAATTCAGAATGACGCTCATAAAACTCTTCTCTTTTTGGGTACTATTTTCTATGTTCACACCCTCTGCCATGGCCAAGACAAAACTGATTGTAGATACCGATACCGGTTTCGCTCTGCCCTACAACAAGGGGCACATGGATGACGCCAGCACGATCCTGATGCTGTTGCAGTCACAGGATATCGACATGATGGGCATCACCGAGGTCAGCGGCAACGTCTGGGTGGAGCAGGGCGTCCAGAACGCCTTGAAGCTGCTGGAGATCGCCGGTCGGGAGGAAGTACCCGTCTTTCGGGGTGCGCTCTACCCATTCGTCCACGACGTGGAGCACTTCGACCGCGTGGAAAAGATCGCGAACGGCTATACCTGGCGTGGGGCGCTAAACCCCTGGAACCGCGGCCCGGACCACGTCGTCCCTCCCTTGGGTGCCCTGCCCCGGCTCGAACCCCAGGAGATGAATGCCGTCCAGTTTCTGCTTGAAACCGTCAACCGCAATCCCGGCGAAATCACCATTCTTGCCATCGGTCCCCTGACCAACCTGGCGCTGGCTATGGGAATCGATGCAAACTTTGCTGGAAAAATCAAACATCTCATCATCATGGGCGGCGCCTTTTACACCGGCGGCAACTCCAACGGAGCCGCCGAATTCAACTTCTGGTGGGACCCCGAAGCAGCGCGGAAAGTCATTCGGTCCGGGGCCAAAATTTCCCTGGTCCCCCTGGATGTCTGCTTGCAGACAAAATATCAAAAATGGCAGTTTGACCGCATTCTGGCGTCCGGCAACCGTATCTCCCAGTTCTTTCGGGCAGTCGATACGCCATATTGGGAATCGAATCCCAAGAAACGGATTACCGTCTTCGATGCCGTAGCCGCGGCCTATTTGCTCCGACCGGCAATATTTCCCGACGTAAAAAGGAAGTTTGTGGATGTGGAAATCAGCCCTTCGCTTTCTTACGGTCAGAGCCTGTTGTTTGCGAAAGAGGACCGCTGGGAGGGAAAACTCGACTATCGCCCGCCCCTGGGAGCCCGGGAAGTGGATATCGTTTTCAATGTGGAGCTGGAAAAATACGATGAACTATTTGCCTCCCTCCTCTCCGCCCCCGATCAGAAAGAATGAAGAGTCAGGCCGAACACGGAGCCTCCAGCGACGAGGCCGGAGCCTCTCAGGAGGCCGTCGCAGAGAAGAAATCCAAGCCCAAGCTCGTTCCTCTCGTTACAGTCCCTGCGGGCACCGAGATATCTGTTTACCTCCCCGACCCCATCGACCCGGGGCGACTCCAGTACGGGCGCGATAAGAGAACCCGGCGCGAAGCGTTTGCGCCCCGAGCGATCCGCGTTCAGGAATCTTGGGGGCCCTTGGACCCCCACCTCGGCGAATCCTCGCGGACCACGGCAAGCGCTCGGAGCCGCTCTCCCGGTAAAAAGATGAGCCTGACCGTTCCCCGCCAAACGCAAGCGTCCCCACGGCCGATCAGGATTGCCGCGGCTTTTCTTTTCCTGGTGACGGCGATTCTTCTGCTCGGTTGTGGCCATCTCAAGCGGCTCGCTTACCAAGGCTTTGACAGGGAAAATTGGCAGAAGCCCGATGAGGTGATTCGGTCTTTGGAGATCCAAACAGGAGACCGCGTGGCCGACATCGGGGCGGGAGGCGGTTACTTCACCTTCAAACTGGCGGACGCAGTCGGGCCGACCGGAAAGGTCTATGCGGCCGACATCGATTCGGAGATGATCGAATATCTGAAGGAGCGGGCCTCGGAGCAAGACCGCGAGAACATCGAGACGATTCAGGGCAAGCCAGACGACCCATTCTTACCGGAGGATGGAGTCGATCTGATTTTCCTTTCCAATACCTACCATCATATCCCCGACCGAGTGACTTACTTCACCCGCGCCGGAGAGTACCTTCGCGCCGAGGGGCGCGTCGCCATCATCGATTTCAAGCCCGAGGGCTGGTTCCACAGACTTTTCGGGCACGCCACTCAGTCGGAGACGATTCGAGAGGAAATGGAAGCCGCCGGCTATCACCTCCGGGACAACTTCGACTACCTGCCCCAACAACACTTTCTCGTATTTTCCAAAAGGACCGATTCAGGGAACCTTCAAAATCTCCCTGCCCCGGACTCGAAACCTTGATGGACGGGTGCCGCGTCGCTTACCTCACGTCAAGGCTCATAAAAAGTGTCTGACAGCACCCTACTTGGCCTTGCTTGGTTTGGTTTCGTCAGGCTTACCCAGCCGATCCAGGACTCCCGGCGGCACATCGAGTGTGCGGATGGGGAACGGAATCACGATGCCCTCCGTGGTGTACCGCGCGTGAAGCCGCT
This sequence comes from Terriglobia bacterium, assembly GCA_965222885.1. Taxonomy (GTDB): domain Bacteria; phylum Acidobacteriota; class Terriglobia; order UBA7540; family JAPUME01. Next base: position 1,246,340 of record OZ244973.1, on the reverse strand, counting down.
TGATGAACTCGTGCTTCATCAGGTAATGATCGACGAATTCCCGGGCCCGCAAAATTACGGTAAAGTTGATGCTGGAACCATCGAAGGTGTGATAGCGAATAAAGGGATCGAAATCGGCAAGGCCACCCGGCACGGTCTGTTGAATTTCCTTGCCCACCTCGCAGGTGACCCGCTCGACATGCTCCAGGTCGCTGTCGTAGTGAACGCCCACTTGCACCAGCACGGACATGTCCTGCGCGGGCTGATAGTAATTGGTGATGATGCTTTCGGCAATTTTGGAGTTAGGGATGATGACGGTATTGTTGGGAAGCATACGGATTTTCGTTGCCCGCCAGCCGATTTCCGTGACGTAGCCGTGTTCCCCGCTCTCCAAACGGATGAAGTCTCCGACGCGAATGGGCCGGTCGCTGATCACCTGCATCCCGGCAAAGAGATTCGAAAGCGTGCCCTGTAACGCAAGGCCGACGGCCAAACCTCCCACGCCCAATGAGGCCAGCATGGGAGTAATGGAAATATTCATCGTGTCCAGGATGATCATGCTACCCACGATCAACACCGCCACCCGGACGATCACCCGCGAAAAAGATCGAGACAGGTGCATGGAATCCAGTTGCTTCTGATAGAGTTCCACCGCACCGCACAGGAAGCGGTCCGCGAACATCACTAAAGCAACGATGGTTCCCACTCGTACGATTAGGTCGAGAGCCTGAGACCAAACGACCGGCAATTGCACGATCCGCCCCACCAGCAAGGCCGTGGAAATAAAGATCAGCAGGATGACGGGAAACCGAAGGGCATGCAAAACCACATCGTCCCACCGAGTCTCAGATTGCGCCGCCCAGGTGGAGATCCGCCGAAAAAGGGCTCGCCGCAGCAGGAGTACCGCCACCAAATACCCCACGACTACCAGAATCCCCACCACCCCTTGAGAAAGGGAAACGGCTAAGATTTCTTTGCTTTCCACAGTGCCATCCTCCCAAACGTAATATATTGAAGAGCACCATCTTAGCCCGAAAGGGGGAAATGAATGGAGGGAAATTGCGGAGTGCGGTCGGGGAGACCGCCCAGGCCACCGGGTGCGACCCGCGGGACGATACCTCGCCTCGCTTTCCCACAGGCGGAAACGCAGGCGGCCAACAGGCCGGGACATTCGAGTCGCTATAGGACAAGTTTTCGCAGGAACAAAGCGATCAGGTCCACGACGATGACCATGGCGAAGATGACCAGGCAGAGGGCCGCGACCTTGTCGTACTGAAAGCCGCGGATATAGAGGGTAATATAGTAGCCGATGCCGCCCGCCCCCACCAATCCAAGAATCGTCGCATCCCGGATATTCAGTTCCAAACGATAGAGAGAAAAGGAGATAATCTGCGGAATCACCTGGGGCAGGATTCCAAAGCGCAGCACCTGCAGTCGTGTGGCCCCGGTGCCTTCTATGGCTTCCAAAATGCGCGGGTCCGTGTTTTCGAACTCCTCGGCGCAGAACTTGCCCACCATGCCGATCGAGTGAAACCCAATGGCCAACACTCCAGGAAAAGGTCCCAAACCTACCGCCACCACGAAAAGCAGCGCCAGCAATATCAATGGGACGGAGCGCATGAGCCCCAGGAGAATCTTCGTGGGATGATGTACCCACCACGGCATCAGATTGGAGGCAGCCAGAAATCCCAAGGGAAAGGCCACAACAAGCCCGATGACCGTCCCGAGCAAGGCAATCTCGAGCGTCTCAAGGCAGGCGGTAGCCACCAAGTCCGCCACAGACCAATTGGGTGGCACCATCCGCCCCAAAAACTCGCCGATTCGCGGAAGGCTTTCCAGGAGAAGAAGCGGGCGAACCTCGGTTCCGCGCCAGGATAAGACCAAGACTCCCAATCCGGCGACGATGGCGGCGGTTTTAACAAGCCAAGCCGCATGGCCGGGTCCGGCAATAACGGATTGGTTAGTGGCTGACCGCAAGGCTTTCTTGGTCTCCATAGATCAGGGTCAGGATGGAGGGCGCGAGCTCGTCGGCTCGTCCCTCCCAAACAATCCGTCCGTTCCGTAGTCCGAGAATACGCGCGCCGAAAGCCCGCGCCAAACGAGGCTGGTGCAGGTTAACGATTAAGGTAAGCTTGCGCCGCGTAGCCGCCCCGACCAGCAACTGCAGAATCTCACGGCTAAGTCGCGGGTCCAGATTGGAAACAGGCTCATCGGCCAGGAGAATTTCGGGCTCTTGCGCCAGTGCCCGGGCTATGGCAACCCGCTGCTGTTCACCCCCGGAAAGGGTTGAGGCCCGCTGCATGAGCTTGTGATCCATGTGCACCTCTTGCAGGGTGCGCAAGGCCATATCCAGGTCCTTCCGGGAGAACCAACCGAGCAGGGACCGCCAACCTCCATTCTGGCCCAGACGCCCGCAGAGGACGTTGGTCAGCAGGGTGGACCTGGAGACCAGATCAAACTGTTGATGAACCAATCCGGCGCGACGATGAAACCGGCTGCGTTCCCGGCCGGTGGGAGGAGGCAGACGAACACCCAGGACCTCTACTTCCCCTCGGGTGGCGGGTACGAAGCCCTTCATCAGTCGCATCAGCGTGGTCTTCCCCGCGCCGCTCGAACCGATAACCACCACCTGCTCACCGGATTCGATTGCGAGATGGGGGATTTGCAGGGCAGGCGGTCGGTTTCCGTAACAGACCTCTACCTGTTTTAGGCGTACTGCGCTCACTTGTCCCGAATGAAGCCGTGGGTCCGGGCCAGCCGTTCCACATCAAGGAAAGTTTCATGAGTGACGGGAACATAGCCGTCGGTGCCATAGAGATAACGAAGAAGATGGCGGTGCTGGGGTTGGTTGAGGTTTAAGGTGGCTTCTCGAAAAGCGCGTCGGAGCTTGGGGTCGAACCCCTTGCGAACCGCTACACAATGAGAGGGAATCTCCACTGATTCGGCAATCGCTGTCACGGCGTCGCGCTCCTCCGGGCGTAGGAGGAGAAGAGAAAACTCACCGACCCCCGCAGCAGCGGTAAATCGATTCAAGACGGCGCGAATGGCCTGTTCGTCACCGCCGGCGAAATAGACCCGGCCGAAGAACTTCTCAGGAGGCTCGCCGGATTGGAGCAGGCCCGCGCGGTGAAAGACATCCACCGGATACATGAAGCCCGAGGAGGAAATCGGGTCCACAAAGGCGATCGTTTTGCCGCGCAAATCCTCCAGACTTCGAATGCCGCTGTCACGCCGGACAAATACTTTGGAACGGTAAGTGGTTCTTCCGCGATAGACCTCCCCCAGGATGGCCTCCGCTACGCCCATCCGGTACGCCATCACATAAGGCAAGGGAGAAATAAAAGTGACATCCGCCTCGCCGGCCCGAAGAGCCTCCACCGCCGCACTGTAGTCGAGCATCACGAAGGCGCGAACCGGACGGCCCAACGCCTGTTCGAAGTAACGCACCACGGGGCTCATATCTTCGATCAACTGGTCGGGATTCGTAGCAGGAATAAACGCAATGCGGAGAGGCGGTAATTGGGAATCCACTTTCTGTTCGGACCCGGAAGGGATTTGCTGGCTCATTCCCAGCGAAACCGCAAGGAGCAAAAGCGGGGTTGACATCCATACGAGCTTCGCCGACTTCACAGCAATGCCTCCCGATGCTGGTTGTAGAGGGCGCGGTAGTGCTGCACCTTCCGGTCCACGAGCGCCATGTCCTGGGTTTCGAGAGCCGCGTAGGCATCATCGAGCGACTGCGCCATCTCTTCCATGACCGGTTCCAGCGACGGGTCTTCCAGGTCCCACTTATGAGCGCGGACCTCGAAGGCCACCGTGCGCAGGACAACCCCGAGAACATCGTTCTTGCCGCGCGCCAGCAACGTCTCGTAGGTGGACATGAAAATTTCGAACTCCTCGAGCTCGGGCGCCACAATGCTGGACCCTTTTTCGTAGGGTTCCACGCCGTCTCCCACCGTCTCCAGATAGGCCGTCAGGTCTTGCTTCTCCTGCCCGCCGAGCCCAAGCTGATACCGCTTATCAAACCAGTCCACGACGCTTCGCAAGGTGGGCAGGCTGCCGTCATGAAAATAAGGGGCGGTGAAACGGATTCCAAGCAGGGTCGGCGTATCGAGAGCTCCGTCCTTGCCGTAGGTTTCCGCCGGGGGGACCGTGCCCAGGTCGTGTCTCTGACGGTCCAGGAAGAAAGTGGCGGCTACGTGGCAGGTGGCGCAGGAACGATTCTGCATACCGGAAAAAGAGCGATGAAAGATCCGTTCTCCTTGGCGAGCCGACTCGGAAGCCTTTTCATTCAAGGAACCGTCGGGATTCAGGTACGGGTTGGGAAGGTAGTCAATTTCCAGTAGGTAGGCCACCAATCCATCCACGATGTCCGGGTCCGGTTCCGAACCACTGAACTCGCTGACGATCACGTTGCGCACGAAGTCCCGCAGAGAAGCAAATCGCCCGTTGCGGCCGTAGGGGGCGGTAAAGCGGATCCCCCGCATGTCGGGAATATCCAGCGGATCAAACAAACCGTTGTTGGCATGGAGGCCGAAGAAACTGTTGCTCACATCCACGGTGCCGGGGACGCTCGAAATCCCCGGAATCACGAATCGGGGATTCGTCACGCCTTTGTTGTGGCACGTATTGCAACTGATCCCCAAGCTGCGGGCGGGTTCGCCGAAAATGTAAGAACTGTCAAAGGCCATATCGCCAAGGGCAATCAGATAGGTCTCCCGCTCATCGACGCCTCGTGCGGCCATATTGAGAATCTGCCGAGGCCGCGGATTCTGCTTGTTGATGTCGGACCCCGGTGGCAGACCCAACACGAACGCCGCCTTCGAATCGAAAGCGGAACTCCGGGAAAGCAGCGGAGCCAGGAAACGGCCCCGCGGAGCCTGAAACGTCAGGCCGTAATTCCCGCGGAGAAAATCGGAAATGGTTGCCGCCCCATGGCGCAAGGCATCCGTATCCATGGGAACGGCTCCAACGCGGAGAATGCCCGGCGAACCCAGAGCGCTCACCATGGCCAGCCATGACTGCCCCAGTTGGCGGAACCGGGCGAGTTCGGTGTGGAACAGCGTCTTTTCAAACGCGGCAAACAGTTGCCGGGCCTCCCCGAGATGGCGGAATGCAGCATGGCGGTCCGGAGCGGCACTCGCAGCCTGTTCGATGCGCAACACGGCCAGTTGTGCCACCGTCCGGGTGGCAAGCTCAAAGACGCGCCGACGCGCCTTCTCACGGGCACGGGACGGGTCGGAAGGGGCCGGGGTTTCCGCCTCCACTCCGGACTCTCTTAAAACGGATTCCAGTTCTTTTTCGGCACCAGCGGCTCGACGCGCGTCCAGAGTTCTGTAGTACCGGGTGATCGTTCGAAAATCCTCCCGGACCTTTTCCCAAAGCACCGGATTGAGGTTCAAAAGGAAGGTCATGCGCCGATAGGATTCGACGACCGGGTGCAACTTCTCGGGAGGAACTATGTGCGCTTGCACCGGGCGATCACCCGCCCAGTACAGCAGAGCCATTCCCAGTGACAAAAGGAGAGCCACGAGGGTCGCTTGGGTTCTTCTGCGTGTATTCATCTTCCTTAGCCTTTGATCTACCGGTTTCAAGCGCGGTTGATTTCTTTCTCCTTCCTCTTGGCCGGAACTCGCGCAGAAGCCTTTTCCCGACTCACCGAGACCCACACACCCTCCACACCCTTCCTGCTGACGTGAACCGGCTTGCCGTTTATCTCCAGCAGAAGCGGCCCGTCGAAAGGACCCACCTCCCGGATCCGAACCGGTGTGCCGGGCACCAAACCGATCTTCTTCCACCAGCGGAGGTGTTCGGCATCCTCATCGCTGACCCGGCGGACTGTTGCGGGGACCTGCATGGGAAGTTCGCCCAGCGGCTGCAACTTTTCCCGCGCGACCACGCCGTTAGCCGAAGGAATCGGGTGGCCGTGAGGATCATTCAACGGGTGGCCCAGCTTCGAATCGATCAACCGCTCCAATTCTCGGGAGATGAAGTGTTCGAGGGTTTCCGCCTCCACGTGAGCTTGGTGCCAGTCCATGGCCAGGTGGTCGGCAAAGAAACTTTCGAGTAATCGGTGCCGGCGGATGGTTTCGAGGGCCAGCGCCGTGCCTACCTTGCTGAGCACCACCCCGCGACGCCGCTGATAATTCACGAACCCCGCGTCCGACATTCGTTTCAGCATCGCCGTCACCGCCGCGGAACTGACTTTGAGCCGACGGGCGATGACACTGGTATGGACGGCCTTCTGATCTCCTCCGAGGGTATAGATGGCCTTCAGGTAGTCCTCAATTGCCTGACTCAAGGACTCCGGGGATTCACTGCCTCTTTTTATCGCCATAATATAATGACTTAACCCCGATTACTACATTAAGACAAATTAGGATAAGTGTCAATAAAAAAGTGGCCTTTCTATTGCACCCGCTTCCATCCCTCTTTATAATAACCCAATTAATATAAGATTGTTAACATAGGTTAATTATCAGCGTACGCTCTTTCGTGAGGCTCGCCTAGCATGGATCAAAACATTCACCTGCAACCAACCGCCCCATCGATTTGGATAGCGATGCAGATTGCACTCACCCTTCTGACAATGCCGCTTTGGGCCTCGGCCCAGGCCGACTGCAACCGACCCCCGGTCTTGTTATCAGGCGAAGGGTCATCTCCGCATCAAGCAGAGACCAAGTTACCGTGCCGGATGAATCTGCGACTTTCCCAGGGAAACGCATCAGCGGGAACAAACGTAGCTGATCCTGCTGCATCCGACCCGGAATTTATCACGGACCGACCGGATCAGACAGAGTCGGCGGCAACCGTAGCGCCGGGATACGTCCAGGTGGAAGCAGGCTGGACGCTGGGCCAGGAAAAAGCCGGAGGCGCACGCCGGCGATCGCATGAATTCCCCGGTACGCTTCTGCGAACAGGAATCACCCCAGGAGTGGAACTCCGTTTGGGATGGACAGGATACGCGTGGGAGCAGGACCGGATGAGCGCTTCGGAAGTGAACCGGAACGGCGTTGCGGACGCCGAGTTGGGCGCCAAGTTTCGTCTCCGGTCGGAATCGGAGGAGGGTCCCTGGCCGGAAGTGGCCTTTCTGGTAGGAACTTCCTTGCCGGTGGGGGATGGAGCCTTTTCGAGCGACCGGGCGGATCCTTCATTTCGACTCAGCCTCGGGCACACGCTCTCGGACCGATTCGGGGTCGGCTACAACGTGGGGATGGAGTGGGAGTCCAGCCTGGATGAAAGCGGACGTTCCCGGACGCTTTCCCATTACCTTTATACGATGGTGCTGGGCGTGGGTCTCACCGACCGCTTGGGTTCCTTCGTCGAAGTGTTCGGGGAAGTTGGGGCCAGCGCCCCGGGTGCCCCCGCGCACTCGGTTGATGGAGGGTTTACCTATCTGTTACGGTCCAACCTTCAGATCGACATTGCCGCCGGGGTCGGACTTTCAGACGCCGCCGCCGACTGGTTCCTCGGCGCGGGCTTTTCCATCCGTCTGCCGAAATAAGACCGGCCCACCCCGCCCTCGGCAAGCAACCTCAGGGGTCATCGAGGACCCAAGTGCCTCCGAAGATTCAACTCGACGAAACGGGAACCGTAAAGAGTTTTTCAAGCAGAGTGCGTCGGAGCACTTCGAGGTCCGGGCTCATCTGGAGCCGTCGTTGGGTGGCTCCGGAGACCGCCCGGTGACGATAAATGTATTCGGTATCCTTGAGTTGGTGGCCGGTGAGGACGGCTACCAGGTCGGCGCCGCGCTCAATTTTCCCCGCGCGCACCAGCTTCCTGATGCCGGCAACCGTGGCCGCCGAGGCGGGTTCACAACCGATGCCGTCCTCAGCCAGGGCCGTCTTGGCTTCCAGAATCTCTCGGTCGGTGACTTTCTCGACGAATCCGTTCGACCACTCCAGAACCCGCCGAGCTTTGGTCCAATTGGCAGGCCGGCCGATTCGAATGGCCGTCGCCTCGGTTTCCGGCTTATCCACAGCCAGCAGGTGCGGGCTTCCCTCCGAATAGGTTCGGTAGAAGGGGCTGGCTCCCTCTGCCTGGACGACAACCAGCCGAGGAACTTTTTCGATGAACCCAAGTCCCTTCAACTCGCGCAGTCCTTTCCCGATAGCCGAAACATTGCCGAGATTGCCGCCGGGTACGACGATGAAGTCGGGCGGACTCCAGGCCCGCTGCTCGAGCATTTCAGCCACAATCGTCTTTTGTCCTTCGATGCGGAAAGGATTCAGGGAGTTGACCAGATAGATACCCAGTTCAGACGCCAGTTCACGGAGCAAGGAGAAAGCCTCGTCGAAGGTCTCGCCGACCTCCACCACCAAGGCCCCAAAGTCGAGCGCCTGAGCCAATTTGGCTTCTGAAATCTGCTTGCACGGTACGAATAGCAGGGACTTGATACCGGCCCTAGCCGCGTAGGCCGCCATCGAGGAAGAGGTATTGCCCGTGCTGGCGCAGGCCACGACGCGGACGCTCCGCGAATCCGAGCGGGTGATGCAGGCCGTCATTCCCAGGTCCTTGAACGAGCCCGTCGGATTGTTACCCTGATGCTTCACGGTCAGGTGTACGGGTCCGGCCCACCAGCCGGTCCGACGCGCGCCGACCAGGGGCGTGTTCCCCTCCGAGAGCGAAATGACGCGCGTCCCTTCCTCCAAGAAGGGAAGCAATTCGCGGAACCGCCACACGCCGCTCCGGTCGATCGGGTCACCGCTCAGCCGCCTCCGGTGCCACTCATGGCGGACCCTCTCCGGTTCTGTGATCTCGAACTTGTACTGAACCTCCAAAAGCCCGCCACAATGGGGACAGAGGAAGGCGTCCTTCCTCGATTCAAGAGGCCGCCCGCAATCCTCGGCGGTGCATTGAAGGTAAGCTCGAGACATAACTCTTGCTTCCATTTGATCTCGACTCGGGCCCTGGCTCGGCCACGGCGGACGCTAAAGTTGGAACTCCCGATGCAGCACCCGCACGGCTCTCTTTACGTCCAAAGACTTTACCGCGAAGGTGATACTCAACTCCGAAGATCCCTGGGCGATCGCGATGACGTTCACCCCCTCCTCGCCCAAGGCTCCGAAGGCCCTTCCTGCAATGCCGGGCGTTCCCTTCATATTTTCCCCGATGGCCACCACCATGGCCGCCCGACGAGTGACCTCGACGGGGGACATATAGCCGTGGAGCATTTCCAACTCGAAGGTCTTCTCTAAAAGCGCCTGCACGCGCTCCCGATCCCTGTGGTGCACGGCAAAGCACAGCACGTTGTCCGCAGAAGACTGCGTGACCATGAGAGTGGGAAAATTCTCGGAGGCCAGTGCGGCAAAAGCCTTGGCGGCAATGGCGGCAAAGCTCAACGGCTCACTCCCACTCAGAGTGATCAGGTCCGCCCGGGATACCGAGGTGATCGCTTTCACTCCACCCGAGCCGGGGGATCGAGCCTGAGCGCGGGCGCTGATCCGAGTCCCCTGCGCAACCGCGTCAAAAGTGTTCTTGATCCATACGGGAATCTTCTTCGGGATCACAGGTTGCAGCGTCTTATAGTAGAGCACCTTCGCTCCAAAAAAGGATAGCTCCATAGCTTCCTGATAGGAAAGGGAGTGGATGATCTTAGCCTCTGCCACCAAGCGGGGGTCGGCGGTCATGACGCCGTCCACATCCGTCCAGATCCAAATCTCATCGGCATCGAGGGCGGCTCCGATCAAGGTGGCGCTGAAATCCGAGCCACCCCGCCCGAGAGTGGTGCCGATTCCCTGGCGTGTTGCGCCCCGGAAGCCCGTGATGACCGGGAGAGTTCCGTTTCGGAACAGAGGAAGCAATCTTTTTCGAGTCCTGGCTCGGGTAGCCTCAAAAATCGGCGAGGCATTGCCGAAACGCTCGTCGGTCACCACCAAATCCAACCCGTCCACCGCTTCGGCGTCGATTCGATGCACTCGCAGGACGGCAGCCAGAAGCTCGGCGGACATCACCTCACCCAGGCTTGAGACGGCATCGAGCGCTCGCGGTGTAACCTCACCCATCAGGGACGCACCCGAGCAGAGAGCCTCAAACTTCCCCAAACAGTCTGTGATCGGCCCCGCCACGCGCTCCTGCTCCCCCGAGCCAAGCAACTTTCCCGCCACCCGAAGGTGCCTCGACTCGATCTCCCGCCTTGAGGTCCGCCACAAGGATTGTTTTCCCCGTGCGGCATCCGTGACAGCACGAATCAACATGTCGGTAACACCCCCCAGCGCAGAAACCACCACGGCAATTCCTCTCTTCCTGCGTGCGTCAGCCACCAATCGGGCGACCCGGGCGAAACAGTCCGCGTCGGCCACCGAGCTGCCTCCGAATTTCATGACCCTCAAGGGTTGTCCGGATTTTCTCATGGTGGTGCTTAGGGGAAAAATGCCCTCTTCCCATGGTGGAATCCCCCACGGGGTAACGAGGAGCCCATCGGCGACATATCCCTAATGCGCCGAATCCTGGGCGGGTTTTGCATCAGGAAGAGACCGAACCTGGCGGATCACGTCGATAAAAGTCTTCGACGGCAAGGAAAGGTGGCGGTCACTTCGGTAGATCAAACCCAGCTCACGGTAGAGCTTGACGCCGTCCAGCGCGATCAGCCGCAACACACCCGCCTCAACCTCCGGCAGCGCGTAACTCCGGCTGATCACCGAGATGCCCAACCCGGCTCCGACGAATTTCTTAATCGTTTCTACGCTGGCCAGTTCCATCGAAATTTGCATCCGGTCCCAAAATTCACGAAGCAGGCGTTCCAGCATGTGGCGCGTATGCCCCGTCTTGGGGATGATCAAAGGGTATCGGGCTACCTCGTCGATAGAGACCTTCCTACTTTTGGCGAGAGGATGATCCGGAGGCATCACAACCTGAATCTCATCCTTAAAGATGGGCAATACCTCCATATTGTTCGCCTTCAAGGGCAGGGTCAGAATGCCCAAATCCACCGCACCATCCTGGACCTTCTGCAAAATCTTGTAGCTTAAATTGTGGTAAATGCTGATCTGGACCTGCGGGCACTGTTCCTTGAAGCGGGCCAGGGTGCGGGGAAGGACGTAAAGGCAGGTTGCCTCATTGGCGCCGATAGAGAGCTTCCCGCGAGGCGTATGATGCAGATCGGCAACAGCTTGCAAGGCTTCCTTCTGGAGTTGATGCAGCCGCTCAGCATACCCAAGCAGGATCTGCCCGGCCGGAGTCAGCAGAACTTTCTTCCCGCTACGGTCGAAAAGCTTTTCTCCGCACTCCTGCTCGAGGAGCCGGACCTGCGCACTAATGGCCGGCTGAGTGCGGAACGCCTTCTGCGCAGCCCGAGAGAAACTCTGGAGCCTGGCAACCTCCAGAAAGCTGCCTAGCTGATCAAAATCCATAGCGGAGTCGTCTCACCACCTTTTACTCATCTTACCCTATTCGGTGAAATGCTGGCCACACGCAAAAACCTGGCGCTAAACTGTTTTCCTTCAAGCGGGTAGGAGGAGTCGCTCAGGAAGAGGCCGGCTCGGAAAGTGCTTGCCCCAACAATTAATTAAGGTTGGCGTGGAATCTGAAATGCTCGTTCAGCCAGAGTTCTGTCGAGCTTCTTCCGCTTCCCGTCCACTGCCCCTGGGAGCTTTCGATGAAGGGAAGGAGGGGAAACAGCGCCCCTCAACACGGATCCACAGAGACCACAACCCGAGAGTGGGGAGCGTATGCGAGCCGGACATTTCCCCCCTTGGGAAGATTCTGTCCCACGAATCCATCCACCACGAATTTCTGATCGCGGACCCTCAGGACGTACCCGCCCTGGGACCGTATCATTTCGATCGGGCCCAGAACTTCCTCCACCAGCCCTTCGACAAGGTCCCTCCGTATCCGCTGGCGACGCCCGGCCAAGCGCCAGTGACTCAGGATCGAAAAGCCCAGCACCACAATCGAGACGAAGTAGATTAGAAAAGCCGATCTCCCTGGCTCGGGAAAAGTACGCCCGACGTAAATGAGTAAAAGCACCACGAACAGCGAGGAGAAGCTGTTAGCGCAAATTACGGCGGTCAGTGTCCTATGGTGCTCCTTCAGTTTTTCCCGACTCTCATCCTGCAAAGGCAGCCCCATGGTGGATCCTGTTTCCGATGGTTCGTGCTCGGCCCTCTCGATTGTACCCAAAGAGAGAATAAGCTCATAGGCCGGAAAACAGAGCCTACCTCGATGGAAATGCCAAGGTGGGCTTCAGTAGGTCGTAAGGGTTACATCGTCGTTGTTTACCTGCCGGCTTTCAGGGTCACCGTGAGAGGGACCTCCAGGGTGAAGTCCAAGCGCGTCTCGGACTCCAGTCGTGCCTGTTTGCCCTTAGTAGCCGCTTGGGCGGCGGTGCCGGCGCCGGCACCGACGGCCCCGCCAATGGCTGCACCCTTCTTGCCGCCGGCAAGGGCACCGATGATCGAACCAAGGGCCGCTCCACCACCGACCTTCTTGGCCGTGCTCTTGCCACGCGAGGCCCCTTGATGGACGTAACTATCGGTCTGGACGGAGTACTCCCGACCCTGAATCGTCAGAGCCACCAACTCGACGATCAACTCCGAGCGTCCCTTGATCCGGCCCGAGGTTCGGGCATCCACCAACCGCACGGTCGCGTCTGCACCTTGCCGCGCCAGGACATGGTTATCCACATTGAGGGGAGAAGCCAAGCTGGCGGCAAATTCCTCTCCGGGCTGGTGCCGTTTGCTGTCGATGGTATCGATCAATCGCACGGATACCAGTACCCCTGCCGGGACTTCAACCGTTACCGGCTTCGGAGCCGGCAGCCGAGTCGGGGCTATTGCCGTCCGGACGGGAGCCGGGGTCGGTGCCGGGGCCGGAGCGCGCCGGACCACTTCCTTTGGGGGAGCCGGCTTGCGGGCCGCTGCAGGAGATCGACGGCGGGGAGCCGGAGGCTCGGGATCGGGGGCAACTTCAGGCTCTTCCATCTCCGGTTCGACCACGTCGAGCATGTCGGTTACTTGCCTTACGCCCTCCGCCTGCCGGACGATTTCACCCACCTGGAGCCTCTCCTCGTTACTGGCAACCTGCCCGGAGACGGTTACCACTCCCTCGGAGGAGACCACGCTGATTACCCGGGTTTTGAGCTTCGGATTCCCGAAGAGTTGCGATTGAATTTCGGTCACGATTTGTTGATCATCGGGCGCTTTCGAGCTATTGCAACCCGCCGCCGCCATAAGGCCCGCCAAAATAGGGGCCAAAATAATACGAGCCGTTATTCTCATCGGTTCACCTCTTTCCAAAACCTAAAAACTTGCTCCAGTCCGTCACGCGGGGACCACCCATCCCGTCGGCCTGAGGCGTCCCGGACCGTATGAGCGCCCCTAGCCCTTGTGAAAAGCCCAGCAACACCCATTATATCCCTCTGTTGGGATTCTAAAAACAGATTGCGGGATGCCGGGCACATTTCCCCCGACTCACCCCTGGATACAAACACGGATGTGAGCGGGAAGTTGTTGAAAAGTCTCGTGGTACAATGGGACCACCGTGGTATTCGGTACGGACCTAGCCTTTCGCTCGGGGGCGAAAAGCGTGCTTCCTGAACTCAGTCTCGTGGCGCCGGCCTTCAACGAATGTGAAAATATCGCGCCTCTGCTGGCTCGCATTCATGAGACTCTGGAGGAAACGGGTTTTTCTTATGAAGTTATAATCGTCGATGACGGCAGCACCGACGCTACCTTCGGGCAATTGCAGGCCGCGCAAGAAACCGACTCCCGCCTGCGGGTGGCGAGGTTCCCCCGCAACTGCGGCCAAACTCATGCCTTGGCCGCCGGGTTTCATCTGGCCCGGGGACGGTACGTAGCTACGCTGGACGCGGACTTGCAAAATGACCCGCAGGACATTCTCCGCCTTCTGCCGTTGCTGGAGCAGTGGGATGCCGTCTGCGGTATCCGGCAGCGGCGCAGCGACAACTGGTTCCGCCGCCTCTCGTCGAAGATCGGCAATGGATTTCGCAATTGGGTCACGCGGGACAACGTGGTGGATACCGGTTGCACGCTGAAGCTCTACCGGAGAGAGTGCCTGGAGGATTTGGAGCTGTTTTGCGGCCTCCACCGATTTCTTCCCACCCTGCTCAAGATGCGCGGGTGGCGCGTGATGCAAGTTCCCGTTTCGCACTTGCCCCGGATCCACGGCCGCTCGAAATACAACGCCCGAAACCGAATCTGGAAAGGATTCTGCGACACCCTGGCCGTTCGCTGGATGAAAAAGAATCGCATCGCCCTGGAGGCGATCTTGGAAGTCTTCGAAAGCCCGCAACCCTCTCGTCAAGCCTTCCCACCGGCCCCGGATGCGGTGGAAAAATCGGGGAAGGCTGCGATCCTGAAACGTTGAACACTCCCGCCCCAGCTCTCTCCGCGGACACTTCTGTTCACCCGCCCGCCGGTGGCCGGCTGCGACATCTTCATGGCCCGCTGATACCTCTGGCTTTCGCGGCGATCCTATATTTCGTCGGACTTGGAGAGCTCCCGCTGATCGAACCCGATGAAGGGCGTAATGCGGAAGTAGCCCGGGAAATGCTGGAAGCCGGAGACTGGACGACTCCCCGTTTCAACCATCTCACCTACCTGGACAAACCCCCCGTCTATTTCTGGCTCGTCGCGGCGAGTTTCAAGCTGTTGGGGACCTCTGCGGAGGCGGCCCGATTGCCTTCGGCACTTTTGGGTATGGCCACGGTCCTGCTTGCCTGGTTTTGGGGACGCCATCTAGGCGGAGGAGGAGTCAAGGCGGCCTTGATCCTGGCTTCTACGCCTTTCATGATCGTCTTCTCCCGCATGGTGATCTTCGAGATGACCTTGCACTTTCTGATCTCTCTCTCGCTGCTTGGTTTCTGGTTTCTGGAACGTTCGGAATTTCGCCGCGTCAGCTTGAGCCTGCTCTTTTTTGCCACCATGGGTTTGGCGACCATCACGAAAGGGCCGGTGGGATTCCTATTGCCGCTTCTCACCGTGATTGCCTATCTCGGCTTTTCGCGGCGTCTCGGCGACCTGAAGCGTATTCATTGGGCGGCGGGGCTGGCCGCCTTCTTTGCGGTCACCCTGCCGTGGTTCCTGGCGGTCTCCTGGGACAATCCGGACTTTCCCCGCTACGCATTTCTGGATGAAAGTCTCCTGCGTTTTGCCACAGGCAGCGCGCGGCGAAGCGGCCCGATTTATTACTACGTCCCGGTTTTTCTCTTCGGATTGCTCCCCTGGAGTCTGTTTCTCCTGGGCGGCTATGGTGGCCGCTGGCGCGACTGGCGGCGGCTGAAAGACCCGGAGAATCGGGCCTTCCTCTTCTTATTTTGTTGGGCCGCCGTGGTGTTCGTTCTCTTTTCCCTCTCCCGCTCGAAGCTTCCCGGATACCTGCTGCCCGCCTTCATCCCCTTAAGCGTGCTGGCCGCTAAGCTCTGGGATGGCTGGCCGGGCCCTGAGGCCGGATACGCTCCCCCGTCCTGGATTCGGCGCGGCTTTTGGGCACTGGGTATTTTGGGAGCTCTCATCGCTACCACCCCTTGGATTCTACGACTGACCGGCCAACCGGAAGTGCTGGCCAAAAAAACAGGTCCGCAGTTGGTCGCCCTCTTGGGACCGACGCTATTATTCTGGGGGGTGATCCTGGTAGGAATCAGTATTCTGGGCCGACACGTGGCTTGGCGGACCTACGGTGCCCAACTGACTCTGGGCCTGCTCGTGGTGACGGTCCCGCTGCTTCTCGTTCGCGCCGCCCGGCCGCTGAAACGATACGCAGAAACTCATTCGAGCCGGGCGCTGGCGGCGAAAATCCTGGCCGGACCGGAGGCCGAAAGTCCCGTCTATGCTTATTATTGCTTTCGCACTGGCCTTGGTTTCTATCTCCGCCGCCCGATTCAGGTCATCACGACCGGCGGAAGCGAGTTGACCAGCAACTATATCGCATCTCGCCTCCAGGACTTCTTGCGTCAACCCGGGACGACCGTATTCGACGCTCGGGACGCGGTGCGGCGTGCGAAATCGGCTCGCGAGCCGATTTTAATCCTGTGTCGCAACGAATCGGTATCGCAAATGCATCGGACATTTCCTGGAAGCGAGCCGTTTATCCAGGACTGGCGATATTCCGTTTGGCGGATCCCCCCTGCAGGGCTAAACGAGTGAAGCCGCAGCGGACTTCCCTTCGCCGGGCAAACCCTTAAATCAGGACGTTTCTTTGCATGTGTGGAATCTGTGGCACCCTCAATTTGGAGCTTCGCCCCGTAGGGGGGGCCGAGCTGGTCGAGCGTATGTCGGCGCAACTCGAACACCGGGGACCGGACAGCCGCGGAACCTTCCAGCGCCCGGGCCTGGCCTTGGGGATCCGGCGCCTGAGCATCATTGACCTTGAGACCGGTGATCAGCCGCTCTCGACCGAATCCGGCCAGGTGAGCTGGGTGGTCAACGGCGAGATTTATAACTATCGTGAGCTACGGCAGGAACTCCTTGGGCGCGGGCATCGCTTCAAAACCAAATCGGACGCCGAGGTTGTCGGGCACCTCTACGAGGAAACCGGGGAGGATTGTCTCGGAAAGCTGAACGGCATGTTCGCCTTGGCGCTGTGGGATGAATCCCGCCAAAGGTTGCTGCTCGCGCGTGACCGTGCGGGAGAAAAGCCCCTCTTCTATTGGCGCGGCGGGGCGGAGTTAATCTTCGCCTCCGAGGTGAAAGCCCTGCTCGAATGTCCCCGTATTTCCCGAACCTTGAATCCTTCCGCGGTCGAGAGGTACTGCCTTTACGGGTACATCCCTTCCCCCGAGACGGCCCTCGCGGAAATCAGAAAATTGCCCGCGGCAAATCGAATGGTTATCGAGCGCGGCGCTGTCCGCATCGAGCCCTACTGGGAGTTGAAAAATTACCCTCAATCGGGTCGGGCCGCCGCGACCCGCACCGGACCTCTCAAAGAAGAACTTCTCCGGCGGCTGCAGGATGCGGCGAGCTCGCGTCTCGTGAGCGATGTTCCGCTGGGGGTCTTTCTGAGCGGCGGGGTTGACTCCTCCGCGCTGGTGGCCCTGATGAGCGAGTTCGCGCCGGGAAACGTCACCAGCTTCACCATCGGGTTTCCTCAAGCCTCCTTCAACGAAGCGGATTACGCCGCCCGTGTGGCACGGCACTTCAGGACGAAACACCACGTCGTTGCCGCCACGGAAACCTCCTTAAGGGAATCGCTGGAGTTTCTCACCGGATTCCTGGATGAGCCGTTAGGCGACCCGGCCATTTTGCCGACCTACCTGCTTTCACGGTTCGCCCGAGGTTTCATCAAGGTGGCGCTCAGCGGCGAAGGAGGCGATGAGCTTTTCGGCGGCTATCCTACTTACCTGGGCCATCGTATCGCGGAATCCTTCCTGCGAGTTCCGAAGTTCCTGCGTCGGGGGGTGTTCGAAAGGCTTGCCAAACTGTTGCCCGCCTCCGGTGGAGCCGTTCCACTGAGTCTGTTTATACGACGATTTCTGGACCACTGCGAGGAGCCCTCCTCGCGTCGGCATCATATCTGGCTCGGCGCGTTCCCTCCCGCGGTGGTGCAACAACTGTTTTCGCGCGAATGGCGGGCGCAGCACGGCTCTACGGAACTGTTTGCTCCGGTCGAGGAAACGCTGGCGGGAACAAGCTTCGAGGACTCATTATTGAGCCTGCTCTACATGGACTTCCAACTTTATCTGGCCGATGACCTGTTGGTCAAAATCGACCGCGCCAGCATGGCTTGCTCCCTCGAGTTGCGGACCCCTTTTCTCGATCAGCGCCTGGTGGAGTTTATGACCAGCTTGCCCGCCGCACACAAAGTGCACGGGTTCAAGACGAAATATCTATTCAAGAAAGCACTGCAGGGACGCCTGCCCTCCGCAATCCTGCATCGGCAAAAAAGGGGATTCTCCGTTCCCGTCGCGGAGTGGCTCCGGGGCAGCTTGAAGCCGCTGGTCGAAGAAGTCCTGGGAAAGGATAGGCTGGCTCGGGACGGAATCTTTGACCCGGAAGCCGTCCACCGTCTGCTCGAGGAACACTGGAGCCGCCGGGCCGATCACCGGCGAGGTCTCTGGGCCTTGCTCATGTTCCAGTTGTGGCACGAGCGCTGGGTTCGCCGCTCCACCAGCCAGGTAGGCCATCCAACCTAATCGGCAAAAATTCTGATCGTTTCGCCAGGAATCCAGTTCGACTCCTCGATTCGTGATGGTTAATCGCGGCCCACTCAATACTCCTGAACCGTCCCATCGGCCCCATCCAGGTCCACCCGCATCATCCATTCGATGTTAACGTTCCGGCGGCCGAACCATTTCTGGAGCGTCGGCCGGTCGGGAGCTTCGACCTCCGTAATCATGCGTCCCCCGATTTGTCCGGAGACGCACCGGCGAACTTTGACTTCCGGGTCGGCCAGCAATTCCAGGATTAACTGCCGCAGGGCCTGCCGGGTCATGCAGGCCGTCGTATGAGAAGAAAAGTAGAGCGGCATTACGCACCTCAAGATTCAGAGTGGTCGGAAGCGCAATGATAGCACGCGGCCAGCTTGGAGTTCCGGCGTTGGCCGTTGACGGTCAGCAACCATGCGCTGCTGCCGGGTTACGGGGTCCAATCGGCAATGAAGACGTTGATTTCGCGCGGCTGGGCAGCGTTGCGGTTCGAGCTGAAGACCAGCTTTTTGCCGTCGGGAGAGAACATCGGAAACGAATTGAATCCTCCGGTGAAGGTGATTCGTTCCGGGGTGCCTCCCTCAAGGTCCACCACGTAGAGCTCGAACTGGCGAGGGGATGCGGACCCGAAATTCGAAGAGAAGATAATACGCTTTCCGTCGGGCAACCAATAGGGGGCGAAGTTGGCCTTGCCGAGGCGGGTGATTTGGCGGCGCTCGGACCCGTCGGCGCGCATGACGAACAGCTCCATTTGCATCGGCTCCACCAGGTTCCGCGCCAGCAACTCCCGGTAGCGGGCCATCTCCTCGGTCGAGCTGGGGTGATTGGCCCGATAAACAATCCACCGGCTGTCGGGAGAGTAGAATGCCCCGCCGTCATAGCCGACCTCCCGCGTCAGGCGTTTGATCTTTCGGGTCGCCAAATCCATCGCGTAGAGTTCCAGGTCGCCGTCGCGTGAGGAGGTGAAGACCATCTTCCTCCCGTCCGGCGAAACGGTGGCTTCCGCGTCATAACTCGCAGAATTCGTCAACGGCTCCACAATCCTGCCGTCCAGCGTGGCGCGAAAAATTTGATAGGTGGGATAGATCGGCCAGACGTAGCCGCGCGAATAGTCGGGGCGGGGTGGGCAGTCAGCCCCCGACAAATGCGTGGAGGCATATACGATGTGGCGGTTGTCAGGGAAGAAATAGCCGCAAGTGGTTCGACCCCGGCCGGTCGAGACCAGCTTCGGCTCCGAGCCGGCCACGTCCATCGTGAAAATCTGATCGCACCGGAAACCGCCCTGCGTCGCCTGAAACACCAAGCGCCGGCCGTCAAAACTGAAGTAGGCTTCGGCATTGGTCCCGCCGGAAGTGAGCTGACGTACATGGCGCAGATGAACTTCGCGCGGGTCCCGTAGCGGATCACCGGGCGTTCCTTGTACTTTCGGGCCGGCGCTGCCCACGCCCTGCGGATTGGCGAAAAAAGGCATCTCCAAAAAGATGAAAAGCGCGGAGAGGGCGACCATCGAAAAGCCTACGGTTCGACTCCCGAACCGTCCTCGCGGGTCCTGCGCCAGCCTCCTCATACCGTTGCGTAAATGAGAAACTTTCATTCCTTCCCAACTTCCCCGAGCGATATCACCCGCGAATCTTTTCACCTTCCGGTGTGCCCTCGAGCCCCACGCCGCCCTCCAGCCAGCAATCCATCGCATCCGGCGGACCCTCTTCCCTATATATACCGATATATAAATGATGTCTCCTGCCCGGTATCTCCATTTTTCAATCAAGCTGTCCGCTTCGCCGAGCCGATCGAGGAAAAGCGCAAAGCTGAGGCGCTCCTCTCCGGGCCGAATGCCGAACCAACGGGTGAGGAACTCGGGGCGCTTCATCCGGCGACCTCAACTCGGAACCAGCTCCTGGAAGTGGTCGGAATGGAATTTTTTCGGTCCGAAGTGAGGAGAACCGACGGGGGAAGAAACGGCCTGCGGTCAGCGAACGCCGAGGGTGACTTGTGCGGAAACGTTTCCGTCCTCGCGTTGGACCACCACCCGCACCTTATCTCCCGGCTTGTGGGCTCGAAGCGCATAGGTAAAATCGTAGAGATTTTCAATCTTCTTCCCGTCGAATTCGATCAAGACGTCGCCGGCTCTCAGTCCGGCTTGGTCGGCGGGACTTCCGCCGCGGATGTCGGCAAAGCGGACGCCGTTATCGATTTGTCCGAAATCGGGAACGGAACCGAAATAGGGGCCGTACCCTACGCCTCCACCTCCACCTCCACCGGCGACCGAATGAATCGGTTCGCTGGTGCGAACATACGAGGGCCTCGGCTGCAACTGATTCAGGGTAGCCCCGATCCGATATACGAGAGCCAGAATCCGAGCCCCTGCTTTGGAATCAATCTTGTCCCACGTATCGGACGGCTTGTGATAGTCCGAGTGGAGACCCGAGAAAAAAAAGAGAACCGGAATGTTCTTGACGGCAAAGGAGGTGTGATCGCTGGCTCCATAGGCAGAGATGGAATAAGAGAGATCCAGCTCAATCTCGCGGTTGGCCTCCTCGACCATCTCCCGAAAGCGGGTTGAGCTGCCCGTGCCCCCCACATAGAGGCGACCCTGTTTGATCCGGCCGATCATGTCCAGGTTGAGCATGGCCACGGTCTTCTCCAGAGGGACCGGGGAATAGGCAGTGTAGTAAGTGGAGCCGAGAATTCCCAGCTCCTCTGCCGCAAAGGCCACGAAAATCATCGACCGTGCCAGCCGCTTCCGGTGGCGGGCGAATTCCCGCGCCAATTCCATCAGTCCGCTGGTTCCCGAAGCGTTGTCATCCGCGCCGTGGTGAACGGCTTTCGTCTTGGAGGAAGCGAGCGAGGTAGGTCCTCCCAGGCCCAAGTGATCATAATGCGCTCCGATGACGACATACTCGCCTTTCAGTTGAGGATCACTTCCCGGCAGGTAGCCGACGACGTTCGCCACCTCGGCTTGGTTCTGCTTTACCTGGGTGCGAAGCGCCACCCGGATACCCTCGTCCAAGGCAAAAGAGTGATTGGAAAGGTCGCCATCTATCGCTTTCTGAAGCCCTTCCAAGGTTTCCTTCCGCCCGGCCTGTTGAAGCCACCGATCTACTACGGCGTCTTTTACATGTACGGCAGGAATCCCGACGGAACGCGGCCCGGCGAAGGTCCCAAACCGAAACAGACTGCCCTTTCGGTGGGGATGGTTACCGGCATCCATGACGAGAATCAATCCGGCAGCTCCGTGGTTTTTGGCATTGATGGCCTTGCTGACCGGGCGGGAGTGAGAGGTGTATTGCTGGCTTGAAAACACGGCCTCTTCGTCGTGTTCCTGGGGCTCATGGTGAAGGGCAATCACGATCTTTCCCTGCACTTCAACTCCATTGTAGTCATCGTAGTCGTGCTCATGGGCAGTAATACCGTAGCCCACGAAGACCAGAGGGGCCTCCACAGCCCCATTCGAAGAAAAGCTGAGGGGACGAAAATCGTCATCCCGCCGGAGGGATTGCGAGCCGGGTTCGGTTTCCACCTGCAACGAATTTTCCGGACCCATGGCTGCGGAGACGGTAATGACAAAACGTTGTAAGTAATCGTCGGCACCCGGAGGGGGCTGGAGACCGAATCGGCGGAATTTGCGCGCGATGAAGTGGGCCGCTTGGTTCAGTTCCGGCGTGCCGTTCCCTCTCCCCATCATCTCCTCGTCCGCCAGCCGGCGAATGGTGCGCAGAAACCGGGTCGGCGAGAAACGCGCCGGATCAAGAGAGCGAAGCTCAGCGGTCGCCCATCCCGAAAACAAGAGCAAGCCGCCAAGCAGAACGAATCCCCTCTTGACCACCTTTTTCCAGCAACTTAGAATTGTCAAATTCTTGTGCGACCGCATGACTCTCCCAATTCAGGCCGAACTAACTCTTCCGAGTGAATTCCAGGCGAATCCCGGAGGAGGCAGGCTCAGCCCTTCGCGCCTACCACCGACGCCCGGGCACCGGCTTTCGCGGCCACCGCGCGGATGATTTCCCGGCAGAAGGCAGGTAAATCCTGAGGAGTCCTGGAGGTAACCAGGTTGCCGTCCACCACCACTTCCTCGTCCCGGTACTGTGCCCCGGCGTGAATCATGTCATCCTTGATGGCCTTATAGGAGGTAGCCTGTCGGCCCTTGAGGATTCCGGCCGAGCAAAGCATCCAACCCGCATGGCAGATGGCGGCAACCACTTTTCCCTGGTGGTCCATCTCCCGCACGAGTTCTACCATCCGCTCGTCCTGACGCAGAAAATCGGGCGCCCAGCCGCCGGGAATGACCACGGCGTCCAGATCGTCGGCCCGGACCGATGCAATCGACCGGTCCGCAACCACCGGGTAGCCTGTCTTGCTCAGGTAGGTCTTGCCGGCCTGGTCTCCCAACGCAAAGGTATCCGCCCCCGCCTCCCGAAACCTCAGCAACGGGTACCAGACCTCCAACTCCTGGTATTGCTTCTCCACCAAAACGGCAATTTTCTTGCCGGCAAGTTCCATAGGATGCCTCTCTTGATTCGGTTCCGGTGTTTGTAAACTTTATCCTAGCACAGTTACGAGGCGGGACGGAGATGGACGTGCGGCTACCGAATGCTTCCCTGGCCAAACACGTAGCCCAGGCATTTATAGACGAGCTTGGCGGCAAGAAAGTCGGAGGCATGGTGGCCGGGCTGGGGAAGCAATTCGACGACGTCCATGGAGACAATCTTTCTCTTCCGGGCGACGGCGCGCACCAATCCGGTGACTTGATACCAGTCGAGCCCACCGGGTTCCGGTGTGCCGGTAGCGGGCAGGTAGGCCGGGTCGAATCCGTCGAGATCCAGGGTGACGTAAACGTGTTCGCTGAGCCCGCCGATTACCTCTTCCGCCCATTCCTCAGCGGGCCGAGAAAGGAGGTCCTTGGCCCATAAGATCTCTGTTTTGAGCTGGGGCAGGACTTCGGCTTCCTCTTTCGAGAGACTGCGGATGCCCACCTGCACCGCCGGGCAGATTTCGAGTACGCGACGCATTACGGAGGCGTGGCTGTGCGGCGACTGCTGGTAGGCCTCGCGCAGGTCGGCGTGGGCGTCCACTTGCAGCACACTCAGGTCGGGAAATTTTTTGGCGAAAGCGGACACAATGGGAGCCGTAAGGGAATGCTCCCCGCCCAGCGCTACTACGAATTTGCCGTCGGCAGCCAACTGCCCCGCGACGGTACGGATGTTGGCCATCACCCGATCGAGGCTTCCCTCCTGCGTCTCCATCTCCGGCAGGGTGGCGATGCCGTTCTCCGAGACCTCCGCCCAAATCTCCTCGTCGAAAGTCTCCATGTTGCGGGAAGCCTCCAGGATCGCCCGGGGGCCGTATCGTGTCCCGGCCTTGTAGCTGGTGGTGCGGTCCAGAGGGATGGGCCAGACAACGATAGGCGCGCTGTCGTAAGCCGACTGCTCGGGGGGAAGGCCGGCGAAGTTTTCGGGGCAGTTTGCCGGATAGCCGGTTAGCATGATCGGCGAGACTATTCGAATCGGAACTCCAAGTTCCGACCCATTTGGAAAGCGGGTTTTTTCCGACGGTGGATCAATTCTTCATCCTCGGAGAGTGCGGTCACAAGCAGAGGCATGGCAATGGTGGAGTCGCAATGGACCGTAACCATGTCGGCTTCGTGCTGAATCTTACCCCAACTCTGAGCCTCCTCGAAAGTGCACCCCGACAGACCTCCCCAATGGGGCGCATCGGTGACCACCTGCAGGGCGTATTTGTGGCCGCCTTTGTCGTCATGCGCAAAGGTCGCCGTGATATCGCTCTGCTGGACAAAATTCTTGGGCGTGCCCCCCCCGAAGTAGATCACACCGGAAGCGGGGGAGCCTCCGGCCAGTTGAGAGCTTTCCACCACGTCGCCGATCACGTCGAAGACCAGGTGGTTCTTGCCGAGGTTTCGATTTTCGGCGATTCCGATCCCGATGGAGGAGTCCCCGATAGCCGGACAAAACAGCGGGATGCCGGCCTGGGCCGCGGCGGTGACAATCCCGTCGGTCTTGGCGATTCGCGCCGCTTCCTTTCCCAGCAGGTAGAGAAATTCACGCGTCGTATAGGGACGCGACTGATCCAGACCCGCGGAAAATCGGCCGATCCAGGTATCCTGCTGGCGGAACTCCTCCTCGTCGAGCAACGTGTCGTACATGCGGTCGATCATGTTTTTTTGCAGCAACACGTCGTCCACGCTCGGGCTGCACTGGTAATGGAAACGGCCCAGCGATTCGTGAATATCGTGGAAGAAGTTCGCACCGGTCGAAACCAGGCAATCAATCAGGCGATTGCGGATGAGATAAACCACCAGCTCGCGCATCCCCGCCGGCACCATCGCGCCCGCCATCCCCATCATGATCATGACCGGTTCCTGAAGCATGGAGCGCCAGACCTGGTAGGCCTTGGCCAGGTTCCGCCCCTGGAAAGATATGCCCTGCATCTTCTCCAGCAGGGCCTTGGCATTTTTCCGCTCGTCGATTCGCAGGGGGCGAGTGGGGTGGGAAAGAATCCGGCTCTTCCTCTCTATTTCCTCCGCCCAGGCAACCGGGCTCCCGGCACTTTGAGAGCCGATGGCCGAGGAAGAATGCGTGGTTCTTTTCTTCGATTTCAATCTTCGCTCCCCAGCATAATGGCCGCTGCCAACACCGTAGTCCATCGGCCTTGCTTGTCCCCGATGGCGGATTGGGTGGTTTCCGTCGTGCGTACTATACGGTTCGAGATGCGATAGATTTCCTTCTTTTCGTCCCAGCTTCGGTCGGGGTCGAACTCCACATTCAGCGTGGTGGCCAGCATCTCGGCCGCCAACTCCTCGGCATATTCGCCCGCCACCTCCTCGGTCTCGCCGAAGGAGTGGTGTTCGGAGAGGTAGCCGTACATCTTCTTGTCGGCCGGCAGAGCCAGACCGATGGACGCCGCTACCAGTCGGTGCGGTTCACGCGTCGAGTTTTCACTCATGACGGCATATACGACCTGACCCGGCCGGAGCGCTCTCATGCCCTGGGCCCGGGAGATCAGCCGGCAACCCGGGGGAAAGATGCTGGAGACGCGGACAAGGTTGAAGGCCGCAATACCAGCCGAACGAAGAGCCAGTTCAAAGGAACTCAGCCTTTCGCGGCTCTTTCCGACACCCTTGGTCAGAAAGATTTTTTTGGCCACAAACATTCGGCCTTTTTACCTCAATGGATGCTCGAACAACTCGTCCGGAGGGCTTCTTCAAAGGATAAAAAAAGAGTCGGCACGTTGCTCAAAGCGCAAGCTTCGTAAACTAACAAACCTTATCAAAAGGTGTCAACGAATTTTTGTCCATCAGGGCCTGGAATTTCTCTCGGGAAGACCCTGGCCTTTGCGGAAATCCTACCTCCGCGCCTTATGGACCGAGCGGATGCGTCAGGATTTTTTCTTCACCCTCAGGGCAGGAAGGGAGCTTCAAAGCGGTGGGACCAGCGCCGCACAGAAGCCGTTTTCCAGTCGTTCATGCTGTACCAGTCAACGTGCAGGCGGGGTTGAACGGCCACGTTCTTCACCTGAACGTGCAAGAAGCCCGAACTCCCTAGAGTTGCAACCACTTGCGCGCCTCCCCGTTCATCCTCGTAAAGCATCTTGCCGAAGGCCACCACATCATCCGTAAAAGGCCCCGGGCCGAATTCATGGAGGGAAAATTCTCCCTCCCGCGTTTGGTAACGGCTGTGCCACAGGAAGTGCCGGTCTCCCGAAACGAAGTAGATGTTCCTGAGCTTCTCGGCTTCCAGAGCGCGCAGAAAACGGGAGAATTCCAGGCGAAAACGAACCACATGATTGTCCTGCTTCCGCCGGAAGGGATTCAGCCCGACCTGGGCATAGATTTTCTGGTCCGGCCCCAAAACCGGCGTCGGTGAAATGATGATCTTAAAATGGGCATCACTCTTTTTCAAGCCTTCCAGAAGCCAGGAGAACTGCTTTTCTCCCCAAAAATCCTCCTGGGAAGGCACGCCGCAATAATCCGGGTAATAAAGAAAGGGGCCGCTTGGGTTTTCGCGCGGTGGAACCAGCCCCCGGATCCGGTATCGACCCAGTTGGCGGGCGTTCGGGTATCGGCACTCCCGGGACTCCAGCAACCAGATCTGCAAGCCTTTCCCCCAACGGAAGGTTCGATAGGGAGTGCTCCTCGCGCCTCGATCCAGGGGGTGCAATTCTTCGAAAATTTGTTTGCCCAGGTAGGGCCCCGGCGGACCACGATAGTATTTTCTCACGTCCAAATAGGACCGGCCCGGCGAAGCCGCCGCATTGAAGACGGGGTCGGCGTCGTTGAACCTCCAGTCGTGGTCATCCTTCAGAAAGTAAGCGGGAAAGCGTGCAAAAAAGTCTCGGGCCAGGGGAGTCAGGTAGGTGTCGAAAAACCGGGCACGCATCCCCGCAGCCGCGTGGGCCGGGCGGGTTCGGTAGTGGTTGCCCTGCTTGTCCAGATAGACCGCGTCGCCGTTGATCACGGCAAAGTCAAAAGAGAGCTGTCCGGCTTGAACCCGGTCCAGAATGGCCCGATACATGCGAAATCCCTCCACGGGCCAGACGCCCTCCCGCAAATCCTTCATCTTCCCGTGGTGGAAACAGGTCGCGGCCAGAAAACTTACGTCCTTAAAACCCTCACGATTGGGCGCCGTAGTGAACTGATGGATCCGCCCCGCTCGAACCTGCTCGGTGTCTTCGCCGCGAATCCACATTCGGAAGTAGTACCGAGTTTCGGGATGCAAAGACTCCAAACGCACCCGAACCGAGTAATCCGAAGCCTGCGCCTCGCGCATCCGCTCGGCCTCCGATGGATGGTTCGGATTGACGAGCAAGGAGTGATTCTGCGGGACCCGCTGCCAAGCCGTAAAATCATTGGCGGCCCGGTTCAAGCGGTAACGCTCAAACTCTTTCCAGGAAACGAGTTTCGGAAATTCCTCCATTTGCGGTGATGAACCGTACTCCAGCAGTACCGAGCCGGGTTGACCGCGGTATTTTCTTTCGGCATAAGGTTCGAGGAGCAGCTCGTCGGCAGGTCGTTGCAAAAGATAACCATGGATCAGAGCCGAGGTGGGCCGGACCTCCCCCACCTTCGTGCCCAGGCTGGCAAAGGGAACTCGACGCTGACCGGGCCCGGGCGTGGCCGGCCCGCGATCGGGGACGGAATCAACCCCGCCAAGAGCAGTCAGGAAGGCCCCGGCCAGAGCCAGAACACTGACGAACCTCATCCTCAATCGGGAACGGTCGAAGCAAGCCATTCGTTGCACGGATCCTACTTTCTCGAAACGGGCATACGGGAGCATCCTGGGGCAGCCCCGCAACCAGTCCTCACTCGTACCCCCCATAAGCTGCCGTCGGAATCTAAGATGCCTAACTTTTACTCCAGGTGTCAAATGCCGGCGTGGCGCATGCTTCCGGCCATCAACGCGGTGGGAAGGTTTGACTCGATGGTGGGGAAATGTTATTTAAGGGATTACGATGCACCTCCTAAAGAGTACAAAGGTACGGATGAGTTGCCTTCTGGCTGGGGGGCTGGCGCTTTTCATCGGGAGCCTGCCGACCCTAGCGGAGCGTCCGCAGCCTCGCACCAGCGTCGTTTTGATCACCGTTGACACGCTGCGCGCGGACCATCTGTCCTGTTATGGATACCATCTGATTACTTCGCCGCGGCTCGACCGCCTGGCCGAACAAGGGGTCCGTTTCGAGCGGGCACGCACCACCATTCCCTTAACCGGACCCGCTCACACCAGCCTGTTCACGAGCCGCTATCCGCAGGAAACCGGCGCCCGAGTCAACGGCCAACCTGTTGCCCGTGATCCCCGCCTGCTGACCCTCGCTCGCATCCTGGAAAGGAACGGCTACCGGACAGCCGCCTATGTGAGTGCCTGGCCGCTGAAGAAGAGATTGACGCGGCTCCATCGCGGATTCCAGGTTTACGACCAGGAATTTGGCCGCAATTACCAATGGCTCAACTCTTATCGATCCGCCGAGGACGTGACTCCCAAAGCGATGGAGTGGCTACGGAGTCATTATGAGCAGCCGTTTTTTCTCTGGGTCCACTATTTTGATCCGCACGGCCCCTACGTTCTGTGGGAGGAATTTGCCGACCTCAAACCGAATCCCGCGGGCCATTCCCGTACCCGGCCCGAGGATGAGGAAATGGAGGAACGAATCCGCAATTACGACAGCGAAATCGCCTATACGGATCACCACATCGGCAAGCTGTTGGATGAGATGCAGAAGCTGGGTATTCGAGATTCCACTCTTACCGTGGTTCTGGCCGACCACGGCGAGAGCCTCGGCGAGCGGGACTACGTGGGCCATGGGCGTCAACTCTACGACAACATCGTGCGCATCCCTATGATCTTCCACCACCCCGGAGCGCTGCCGACCGGACGGGTGGTGCGACAGAACGTCACGCTTCTGGACGTGACACCCACGATTCTTGACTTGGTCGGCGTCGAGCCTCCCTTGCCTTTCCAGGGAAAGTCCCTCCTGCCGTATATGGACGACCTGCCGCTACCAGAGGATCGCTCCACCTATTTCATGACTTTCCCCGGAAAGCCGGGGCAGGCGCCAAAGTGGATCTCGTGGCTCTGGCATCTTCCCTCCGGGAAAAAACTTCCTCTGAAGATGGGCCAGCTTAGGGGGGATCGAAAGCTCATCTGGACTCCGACCTCCAACGAAGTGGAAGTGTTCAATCTGGCGCAGGACCGGAATGAAGAGAACCCCATCTTCGCGGGGGAATCGCCTTCTCCCATCCGCGCCCGAGTGGACCACCTGAAAAGTTGGTATCGATCCACCAACCGTCACGCGAAGAATCGCCCCACCTTGAAAAAGCGGGACATCGAGGTTTTAAGAACCCTCGGCTATATCGACTGACCGCGCCCCGCGTTGGGGCGAGACCCCTCCCTCAAACCTGGATGATCTCCACCAGTTCCCGGACGGCATGGGCGGATTTCTCAAGGCCGGCCTGCTCCTGGGCGGTCAGCTTCAGCTCGATGATCTGCTCGATGCCCCGCGCGCCCAGTTTCACCGGAACCCCGACAAAGAGTCCGTGAATGCCATATTCCCCTTCCAGAAAGGCGGCGCACGGCAGGATTTTCTTGCGGTCATGGAAGATGGCGTCCACCATCTCCACGACGGCCGCCGAGGGAGCGTAGTAGGCGCTGCCGGCCTTGAGCAATCCGACAATTTCCGCGCCGCCGTCGCGGGTCCGCTGAATGATCTGCTCGAGCTGATCGGCGGGCAGGAGCTCGGTGACGGGGATGCCGGCCACCGTGGTATAGCGAGGCACCGGAACCATGGTGTCTCCGTGCCCGCCCAGCACGAAGCCGGAGATGTTCTGCACGCTGACCTCCAGAGCTTCGGCCAGAAAAGTGCGGTAACGGGCGGTATCGAGGATGCCCGCCATGCCGATGACCCGGTGCTTCGGGAAGCCGCTCACCCGGTAAGCGGTCTGCACCATGGCGTCCAGCGGGTTGGTAACAATGATGAGAATGCACTCGGGCGAGTTTCGAGCCACCTGCTCCACCGTGCCTTTGACGATCTGGTAGTTCTTCTTCAGCAGGTCGTCCCGGCTCATGCCCGGCTTGCGGGGAAATCCCGCGGTGACCACGACGAGGTCCGACCCGGCCGTATCTCGATAGTCGTTGGTGCCGCGAACCTGAAGGTCATACCCCTCGACCGGCCCGGATTCGAGCAGGTCCAGCCCTTTGCCCTGGGGCACCCCTTCGATAATGTCGATCAGCACCACGTCCGCCAGTTGCTTGTCGGCCAGCCGGTGAGCCACGGTGGCCCCCACGTTGCCCGCCCCGACAACGGTTACCTTTTTACGCATTTGCGGTTTCCTTTTGAGTCAATTTTCTCTTTCCGCTAACTTGTTTCATGTTGTGGACTTGGCAATAACTCCGAGAGAAAATCCCGACATAAGTGAGGCATTCTTTCAGCATCTTCTTTTGAAATACTCCCATGCACCGCAGGCCCACGGATGCCGTAAATCTTTTCTAACACCCGAAGTTTTTTGAGGAGTAGAGGTCGATTCTTTTGAACCCAATGATTGAATCGTCTCAATATGTCCCGCTTAGAGTCTCGGCAGTCCCTGAGGACGTAGTGCATCTGGCCGAGGGTCATTGGCCTCCCTCCGACAAGGAATAGACAGAATGGCCTGCATTCAGGCAAAGAACTCTCCTGCTCAGCCAGTGATCGAAACTCAGAGGACTGTAAGACATCATTGCGAAATTCCCCGAACACCTTTGCCTTGAGTTCCAGTTCTACCGCCGTGGCGAACAAAGTCGCCGCCTGTCCTGCCAGGACCTGGCGCAGTTGCACATCAACCGGGAGATTCAAGATCATGTAGCTGCCGCCAATCCATTTTTTCCGGGCCTTATCGGTCAGATGGCCCACCGAAGGCCAATGTGTTCTCAGAAGAGACTCTAAGGCCTCAGCGCGTTGGGGATTTGATCTGAGGTAGTTCTCTACGCGAGTGGCGATCTGCTCACTACTATCCACGCCTCCCAAGGCTAATGCAGTCGAAACCAACCAATCCTCACCGAAGGTTGGATCCCGCTCAAGCTCCTTGGTCAAGCTCTCATAAGCCGAACGGTAATCTGCTGCTTGAGCTTGGATTCTAGCCAACTCCTTATAAATTCCCTTCGCGTTGGGAAACTCGCCGGCACACCGCTTCAGCGCGTCCTTTGCTTTTTCTGTATCACCTGCTCGCTGGTAGCTGGTGGCAATAGATGTGTATAGGGGGACCTCTCTGCTTCCTGTATCTCCATAGCTCATCCCCAACTCAGCGAGTGCTTCTTCAAACGTCAGCCCCTGCTTAATCAATTCTTGAACGGCTCCCTTGTTATCTAATAGTTTCTTCGCTGTCTTTTTTTTCCTCTCCTTAAACTCATATAGAGCTTGCTCGTATTTCTCTGCTGCTTTATGAAAATCGTCCGTTGCAAAATAGCAGAACGCCAACATGGAACGATATGCGGGTGAAATATCGGCACGGTTGATTAAGCCTTTACGAAGGTCATGCGCGGCATCGCATATTCTGTCGCGCTCAGCGGCATCGAGAGTGATCTCCTTCGCGGGGACGAGACTCCATGAATAAGTCCTGTGCTCAGGCTCCCAGAACCGAAGATCGAATTTCGGATTTATCTTGGGTCCCAAAACCCTGAGAAAATGAAATTGGCCCCGGAGGAAGTGTCTCTCGGCCTGGTCCGGGTTGTCGAGATCGAGCGCCACCAGGCGGTCGTAAAGTCGCCCGGCACGTTCCCAATCCCGAATATAGTACGCGTTGCCAATTTCCCAGCGGATCGTTCGCCAATCTTTACAAACATCCTCCACTGGCAGCAAGCGCACAAGATAAGGAAGTTTTTCGGCAAATTGCTCGCGCTCCCACTCTTCGGAGTATTCAGAACAGTCGTAAGGAGTTCGTTCGTAACGAGATACTGCGTAATAAAGATTCAGTGCCGTGAACCTGATACTCACGTCGCCCGGGTCGCGAGAAAGCTGATCTTCGAACACGGCGAGTAGCTCATCGACGATTTCCTGTCGCCGCCCGTACCCCTCAGTAGTACCAACGCCAACCTCATCAAACTCAGAGCGGATTTCCCCCTGCCATGGACACTCTGTCCCTTTAATCTCCGTAACATCAAGCTCCGGGTAGTGCCCTGTTTCCGGCAGATTTTGCCGCGACCATTCAATCCATTCCTGAACTTGCTCTCTTCTAGTAGCCATGCTTACCTCATCCTCCGCCGGGATGACTGGCCCGTTAAGCCGGGTTGGCTGGCACGCGGTCCATATTCTCGATGATGGCGCTGGCAAAGGCCTGCGTGCCAAGCTTGTGGACGTTGGGGACGCCTTCCATCTTCATCAACCGCTCCAGGTCGTAGGTGACGCGGCGCTGCCGGATGGTCTCTCCCAGGGCCTGCTCGATCAGGTCGTGCGCCTCGATCCAGCCGATGAACTCGAACATCAGACTGCCCGCCAGGATGACGGCGCTGGGATTGATCACGTCCTGGTCGGCATACTTGGGAGCGGTCCCGTGGGTGGCCTCGAAAAGGCCGTGCTCATCGCCGACGTTGGCCCCCGGCGCAAGTCCCAAGCCGCCCACCTGAGCGGCGCAGGCGTCGGAGAGATAGTCACCGTTGAGATTCGGGGTGCAGACCACGTCATATTCGTCCGCGCGGGTCAGGATCTGCTGGAGCATGGAATCGGCGATGCGGTCTTTGATCAGCACCTTCTCTTTCCACTGGCCGTTGCCGTGCGAGGCCCAAAGCTGGTCGAGACACTCTTTCACCTCGGCATGAATCTGCTCCCGGAAATCCCGGGGGGCGTGCGCCAGGCCCGGCTCGATCGTGGCGGCGTTCTCTTCCACGGTCAACCGGGGGTTCTTTTCCCGGTTGGCCAGGATCCAACTCTCCCGTTCGCTGACGGTCTGGCTACGAAATTCGTCCCGGGCAAGCTGATAGCCCCAGTCCCGGAAAGCTCCCTCGGTGAACTTCATGATGTTGCCTTTGTGAACCAGGGTCACGCTTTTTCGCCCGCGCTCGAGGGCGTAGCGGATACCCCGCCGCACCAGTCGATGGGTCCCGGTAACGGAGATGGGCTTGATCCCCACCCCGGAATCCTCCCGGACCCGCTTCGAAGAGCCCTCGGAGGCGAGCTGGGCGTTGATGAACGCGATCACCTGCGCCGCTTGCGCGCTTCCCTGGAGCCATTCGATCCCCGCATAGACGTCTTCGGTGTTCTCGCGGAAAACCACCGTGTTCATGCGCTGCGGATGCTTGACCGGCGAAGGCACTCCCGCAAAATATTTCACCGGCCGCACGCAGGCATAAAGATTGAGCAACTGCCGAAGGGTTACGTTCAGACTGCGAATGCCCCCGCCCACCGGAGTCGTCAACGGCCCCTTGATCGCGACGCGGAACTCCCGGATGGCTTCGACCGTATCGGCCGGCAACCACTGATTGAACTTCTGGAAGGCCTTCTCGCCGGCGAAAATCTCGTACCAGGCAACTTTTCTCTTGCCGCCGAAGGCCTTGGCGACCGCGGCGTCAAAGACGCGCCGGGATGCCTTCCAGATGTCGCGTCCGGTTCCGTCACCTTCGATAAAGGGAATGATGGGACGCGAAGAAACCGCAAATCGTCCCCTTTGGAATTGGATCTTTTCTCCGTCGGCTGGAACCGGCGCGCCGTTATAAGACTTCATGTACAAACCCCCTGATTGATTGGATCGCCTGTCGTAGAGGTGGCCCTCGCAATTCTTTCGGTGGTGGCTCGCTGCGACCCCGACACCGAGCTCCTTCTTAGGCTTCCCTGAGCAGGCTCCGCAGGACGGTAGGAAGGATACCGCCGTTGCGGTAGTAGTCAAGCTCGACGTCGGAATCCAGCCTTACCATCGCTTGGAACCGGCGACGTCTGCGGTCCGGCCCCTCGGCCGTGACGGTTACACGCGACCGCGGTGACACCGGGTCGCTGAGTCCCTCGACATGGAAGACCTCGCGGCCCGTCAAACCGAGCGAGGCCGCGTCTTCCCTCTCCAGAAACTGAAGAGGCAAAACCCCCATTCCCACCAGGTTGCTGCGGTGAATCCTTTCATAGGTTTCCGCCAGGATGGCCTTGATCCCCAGCAGCAGCGTTCCCTTGGCCGCCCAGTCCCGTGAGGAGCCCGACCCATATTCCTTCCCGGCGATCACCATCAGCGGCACGCCTTCCTCGCGGTAACGCACCGCCGCGTCGTAAATCGCCATGCGCTCACCGTCAGGAAAGTGAACCGTCAGGCCGCCTTCGGTTCCGGGCACCAGAAAGTTTTTGAGGCGGGTGTTGGCAAAGGTGCCGCGCATCATCACGCGGTCATTGCCTCGCCGGGAGCCGTAGGAGTTAAAATCCGTATGCGGGACGCCCTGCTCCAGCAAGAAGCGGCCCGCCGGGCTTGCTTCCGGAATGCTCCCCGCGGGCGAGATATGGTCGGTGGTAATCGAGTCGCCCAACAACGCCAATATCCGGGCTCCGCGAATGTCGTCGATGGGCGTGGGTCCGGCACCCACCCGAGCCAGGAACGGCGGTTCCTGAATGTAGGTGGACCCAGGCCGCCACCCGTAGAGAGCCCCCCCGGAGACCGGCACGGCGTTCCAAGTCGGGTTGCTGTCCCAGACGTTTGCGTAGGCCTTGCGGAACATCTCGGGGCGGATGGCCCGGTTCATCACCGCGGCGACCTCTTGAGGAGAAGGCCAAATGTCCCGCAGATAAACGGGCGCGCCGGCGCTATCTCGGCCCAGAGGATCCCGGGTCAGGTCGAGGTCCACCCGGCCCGCCAAAGCATAGGCTACCACCAGCGGCGGGGACGCCAGGTAGTTGGCACGCACATGGGGATGAACGCGTCCCTCGAAGTTCCGGTTGCCTGATAAAACGGCTGCCGCGACCAATTGATTCCCGGCGACCGCTTCCCGCACCTCGCGGGGCAACGGACCGCTGTTGCCAATGCAGGTGGTACAGCCGTATCCCACCAGATGAAAACCGAGCTCGGCCAGCGGCTCGAGCAGCCCCGCTTCGGTCAGATACTCGGTGACTACCTTCGACCCGGGCGCCAGGCTGGTCTTTACATACGGGGCCACGCGCAGGCCGCGTTCCACCGCCTTCCTGGCTACCAATCCGGCTCCCAACATGACCGACGGATTCGAGGTGTTCGTGCACGAGGTAATGGCGGCAATGACGACCAAGCCATGGGTGATCTCTGATTGCGCGCCGTTGACGGCAATCGTCGCCCGGCGGCCCTGCTCCTCGCGTGACAGACCGAAGCCGCGATCCTTGACCGGGGCCGTGAGCGCCTGCCGGAAGGAGCTTTTCATCCGCGAGAGAGGGACGCGGTCCTGCGGACGTTTGGGGCCGGCCAGACTCGGCTCCACGGTCTCCAAGTCCAATGCCAACCTATCGGCGAACCGGGGCTCCGCGGTCCGGTCCGTAGCGAACAGGCCCTGTTCCTTGGTATAGCGTTCGACCCGCTCCACTTCCTCGTCGGTGCGGCCGGTTTGCCGAAGGTAGCGAAGGGTTTCCTCATCCACGGGAAACAATCCCACCGTCGCACCATATTCGGGTGACATATTGGCCACGGTGGCCCGATCCGCCAGAGTCATTTGGGAAAGCCCTTCGCCGTAGAACTCGACGAATTTGTCCACCACCCCATGTTTCCTCAGCCTCTCGGTGATGGTCAGCACCAGATCGGTGGCGGTAACGCCATCCGGCAATCGGCCCTTCAGTTTGAATCCCACGACCCGCGGAGTCAGGAAGTAGTAGGGTTGGCCCAGCATGGCCGCCTCCGCCTCGATGCCTCCTACGCCCCAGCCGAGTACGCCCAGCCCGTTAATCATGGTGGTGTGGGAATCGGTGCCCACCAGGGTATCCGGGAACAGCACGGCATCCTTACCTTGCTGGCGAGCCAGCACGACTTTGGCAATGAATTCCAGGTTTACCTGGTGCACGATCCCCGTAGCGGGAGGGATGACACGGAGATTGCGAAAAGCCTGCTGTCCCCAACGGAGGAATTCGTAGCGTTCCCGATTGCGTTGGAACTCGACCTCCGCGTTGCGCTGCAGCGCCATCGGCGTGCCGAATACATCGACCTGTACGGAATGGTCAATCACCAGATCCACGGGAACCTGGGGGTTGACCCGCGCAGGGTCGCCTCCCAGACGCTGCATCGTTGCACGCATGGCGGCCAAATCCACCACCGCCGGCACACCCGTAAAATCCTGCAGGATAACCCGGGCCGGCTTGAAGGGCACCTCGCGGGCCGCAGGCGAGTCAGACTTCCAACCCGCCAGCGCGGCCACGTCCTCCTCGGTGACGTGCAACCCATCACAATTCCGCAGTAGGGATTCCAGCAGGACTTTCAGTGAAAACGGAAGGCTGGAGACGTTGCCCAGACCCACTTTTTCGAGTCGGTCAAGTCGATACAGGGACGCAGTGCCGCCCCTCCACCGCAAAGATGCCAAGGCACCGAAGGCGCCCTTTTTCGCTATCATCATTGACTCCCCTGGGACCCGGCCGGCCGCAAAGGGGAAACGGCCAGAACCCCAATTTCTAAAATTAGCACCCACTTCCCAGGAATTCAAGAAATACGATTCCCCTCCACCGCACCGAACCCCAATTTCCGCCCCATTCCGACAAGTCAGCCGCAAGGCCCATGCAGGTCAGCCGGCCAGCCCCGCCTTCACTCGCAACCCCCCAACCGGCCTGGCCAATGCGGGCGCGACCCCAGGTCGCTTCCCAGCCGCAGGCTGCTAACCCGGAGTTCACCCCTTAGAAGCGGAGCAGGTAAGAAAACTTGATGAAGAACTGTTTGGCGTCGTTGATGAAGTAAGGGGAACGGACGATTCGGCTGCCCGCAGGAGACTCCAGAAGTTCGATATTCTGTACATTGCCGTTATAGCCGACGTAAAGCGCCGTCCAGGGATTGAGCAAGTAGGTAACCAAGAAGTCCGCGTTGAAATTTTTGGACGTCTCCAGCGAGGTCAACCCCGGGTTCGCCAACACGGTGTTGTACTGGAGAATCGTACGCAAGGAAAGTTCGCGGTTGAACTGCCAGTTCCACTTGGAGCGGACGATGTGATTGTTAAAAATGCTGGCCAGCCCGGCACGGTGCGTGAGCCGCTCCCAAATATAGGCATTGTCGATCCGCAAGCGAGTACGGGGCCGCAGGATGAGGCCGAATTTGCCGCGGTTCAGGTTGGCGATGAGCGGTTCCTGGCCGTCTGGAGGGACGAAATTGACGCGCGTTCCCAGCGAGTATTCGCCCTCGAAATTGACCTGCGGAAGAAAGTTGGTCCGAAAAAAGAACCCTTTGCGCTGGTGGGAGAAGTCACGGTTTTCCGGGAGGCCCTCGAAGTCCTGGGGTCGCAGGCGCTCGCGGGCACCATCCTGAAACAACCCCAGATAGGTCTGGCCCGTGAACTCCCAACTCATGGCACCGGCATAAAGTAAATCCAGGCGGGTACCCTGGTGGTCCCAAGTGGGGTTGATCGTAACGTCGGGTCCCCAGGAGATCAGATATTTGCCTTCCGGGCGGAAGCGGTAACTCGTAAACTGCCTCAGGCTCCGAATGTCAGGCCGCAGCGACACTCGGTCGGTCCGCAGGCGTCGTGCGACGAACCCTCGACTCCGACCCGGCAGAAATCCCGTTTGGGTGCGGAAGCCCGGACTCCGGTCGTTGAACTCCAGGACGTTGATGAACTGGCGTCCGGTGCGGCGCAGTTGGGCGTCATACGCCGGTCCGGCCAATCGGCTGCCATCGAGGAGCCGGGTCGAGCTGGCGACGCCCTGGAAGCTCGCCACCCAGTTCTTGCCCCACTTGAGGCGGCCGTCCAAGCCTCCCACCCGATTGAAGTTGCCCGCGAACTGGCGATCCGCGTAGATCAGGCCCACGGTGGAATGCTGAAACAGGTCGCGGTTGATGCGGACGATTCCGAACCGTGCCCGCTGACCGGATAGGGGGTCGTCCAAAGGAACACTCTTGCCGGGCGACTCATCATCAGCCAGCAAGGCTCCGACTGTATAGGGTCCCGTTTTCCCGGTTAGCCGAATCCCGAACTGCGGGTCGGCAATGCGTCGGGTAAAAAATAGATTGATCGGGGTCGCAAAAAACCTGGCGTTCTCCAAGAAGAACGGGCGCTTCTCCGGAAAGAAAACCTCAAAGCGCTGATTGGCCGTCACCTGCGGTTGGTCGGACTCCACCTGGCTGAAGTCGGGATTCAGAGCCACGTCCAGGACGAGGCTGTCCTTGAAGACAAACTTGGCATCCAGCCCGGCATAGGGATCGACGGGCTTGCTCACGAACTGCGGCCGGTCAGGGTCGAGAGTATCCAGGGCGCGAAAGGACCGCAGGAAGCCATAGGGGATCAACTGAACGTTCCGCCCGCGCGAGATGTTCTGGATGCCACGCAGGGTGGCAGACTGATTCAGTTCGCCCTCGATGCGGCTGGAAATATGGGGCCATGCCGAAAACTCATTGGCACGGGGGATCATCCGCCAGCAGATGATGCCCCAGGTCTGCTTCGGGGTAGGAGGAAAGCGAAGGCTCTCAAAGGGGATGGACATCCACACGATGTAGCCCTGCTCGGTAAGCCGGCCGCGGGAATGCCACAGCATATCAAAGGAGGTGTCGAAGGGCTGGCCTTCGATCCATTGGTCATCCATCTGAATTGCGAGGGGATTGGCCCAAAACTCATAGGCGCGGCGGTGGTCGTGGAAGGTGTCGAGCGCTATCAATACCAAGTCGTCGCCGAAGATGTTCTCGCGCTGGGTCATCCGCGCCCGAATCTTTTGGGGTTCCGAGTCGAAGCATACGAAGATGGCATAGAGATTTTGGCTGTCATAGCCAAGATAGACTTCGGTGCGCTGAGAAGAAGGCTTGCCATCCGCGGGCTGCTGCTGGATGAAATTCTCCACTTTTGCCAATTGTCCCCTCATCTCGACGTTCGGCTTCATCTCCAGAAAGTCTTCCATCACCGGTGGCCGCCGCACGCGAGGGATATTCAACACCGGGCGCGAGCCGGTCAACTCAGAGGCTGACAACGGATCGGCCAGTGCCATTCCCAGCGCCGCCACCAACACTGCGGCCCGCAGCAGGGAGTTTCCTGGAAAAAGTTCCCGCAATTAAGCTCCTTGACCGTGACGACCTGCATTCTACACTGGGACGGGGTTTTCGACCTCAGAGCTGACCAAGACTTCCGACCCGCCGGCCTCTCGGTCGCTTTGCCAGTTCAGGTCTTTAATAAATATTGGCGGTGGCGGACGCCACCGCATACGGACCCTCGAGCTTCTCGTTGCGCCCGCCTAAAATTGGCTACCGAGAAACAAAGGGGCTGGTCCGGACTTTCCGATTCGAGTTTCCCCTTCGCTCCCAAGAATACGCCAAGCACCCTGTCGGCTCAACCTCAGATCCGCATGTACACCGGCTTGACACCCCAAGATGGAGTTGTTAGCCTTGGAACACGGGAATAAAGATCAGCTATGAAGCACCTAATTTTTTCACTTATCTTATGCGTGTTGGTTCCTCCGGTCGCCGACCTTCATTCGCAGGACCCACCCCAAGCCACCGTGCGATTCGGCGATCCCACGGGTATCGGCCGTCACTTTCAAAACTTGACGTATGGGATTGTGAAGAAGATCAGCGACAAGGAAATTGTCCTGACGAAGACCCACTTCGGGACCGACCCGGCCTTCCAGATTGTCAAAAAGACCAAATACGTCCGCGATGGAAAGCGGGCCTCAGCCGACACCGTAAAGGTGGGCGATCCGGTTTACATCGATGTCAAGGAAGATAAGAAGGGCAACCTGATCGCGAAGCGGATTATAAGCGGAGTGTTCGCCACTCAGACCCGATAGCCCGGTCCTGTTCTGCCGCGCATACGAATCTTGCTTAAATTTTCTAAGGCCGGCCGTTGTCCGAGGGGGCTTACGGAAACCACGATATTTTGGTGAACGTATCGATTCGTGACGCGACCTGTCCAACAGGGCGTTCGGACGCTTCCTTCCCTCTTCGGGCCTTCTTCGGACTTTCCGTGTAAACTCTATGACCGAGCGGGTGTTCGCGCCCGTTGCCGAAATCCATGGCCGAAGTCGTGACGCGACCTGTTCAACAGGGCATCCTGATTTACAATCCCGTCGCCGGTGGGGCTCCGAGCCGAAGACAAAAGCAGATTTTTCAGGCCGTGGAAGTCCTGCAGGATCACGGTACCCGGCTTGAGATTGCGGTGACGACGGGTCCTGACAGTGCCCGGCGGCTTGCCGCGGAGGCTGTAAGCCGAAACGTCCCCCTGATTGTTGTCTGCGGCGGTGATGGGACCATCAACGAAGTGATCAACGGCATAGCCGGCTCCACAATTCCCCTCGGCGTGCTGCCCGGGGGCACCGCGAATATCCTGGCGCGCGAGCTGCGATTACCCGCCTCACCCGTTCAGGCTGCCCGAGTGCTGCCAAGCTGGGAAGCACGGCGTATCGGGCTCGGACGGGTCCGCTGGGCGGAGGGGGAACGCTACTTTTTAAGCCTGGCCGGGGTGGGTTTCGATGCCGCCATCATACGTGCCCTTTCGGAGTCCTGCAAATTTCGTTGGGGCAAGGCCGCCTACGCAGTGGAAGCACTCCGCCAATGGTGGCGCCACCCTCGGGTTCCTTTTGAGTGTTCCGCCGCGAGCACGGTACGCCGAGCTACCTTCCTTGTCCTGGGGCGCACGAAACACTATGCCGGGTCCTTTCGGGTCACTCCGGGGGCCGATCTTTTTGCCGATCACTTGGTAGCATGCCTTTTCCGGGGCGCCGGGCGGGGGAGTTACCTTAAATATTTGGCGGGGATGATTACGGGTCTCCATGCCACCTTTGCCGACGTGGAGGTATATCGCGTTCAGCGGCTCGGCTGTACGCCCTCGAACGATGTCGGGAACCAGGTTTACCTGGAGGTGGACGGTGAGTTGGCAGGCAGCCTGCCGGCGGAATTCGAGTTGGTTTCCGACATGCTGACTCTTTTGGTGCCACCCCGGCCGCGTGTTTCCGGCGTTGTGCCTTGATTTCGACGCCATGGACAACCTGACGCACGCTCTGACTGCCGTCGCCCTTTCGCGCGCCGGCTTGAACCGGCTCACACCCTACGCGACCCTGAGTTTGGTTGTCGGGTCTAATCTCCCCGACCTGGACATCGTTACGTGGTTGGAAGGCTCCACCGCCTACTTGAAATACCATCGAGGCATTACGCACTCGTTGGTGGGAGTGACGGTTCTGGCGGTGGGTTTGGCCGCCACCGTTTTGGGTCTTTCGTGGGCCGTTGCGCGCGCGCGGGGCCGGACTCCCCCCCAGATAAGGCCTTGGAAGCTGCTCGCGGTCTGCTGGATCGGCACAGCGAGCCATCTTTTGCTCGACTTTACGAATTCCTACGGCGTGCGTCCTTTTCTGCCCTTCAACGAGGCTTGGTATGGTTGGGACATCATGTTCATTATCGATCCGGTCTTGTTGCTGGTTCTATTGGCTGCCCTTCTGTTGCCGGCGCTGTTCCGGCTGGTGGCCGAGGAGGTGGGAACCGGAAATCCGGATCATCGGTGGGGGGCGGTTCTGGGGCTCGTATTCATGGGCTTATGGTGGGGTCTGAGGGATGTGACTCATCGCCGGGCTTTGGATAGGCTGGATTCGGGCCCCTATGCGGCGGAATTGCCCGTCAGCGTAGGGGCGTATCCATCCCCCGTCAATCCCTTCTTCTGGACTGGGATTGTGGAAACGGCATCGGCTTTCCATGTGGTGCCGGTTGATACTCTCGGTGCGGCGGTGGTCCCTGACAGGGTCCGCCTTTTTCGCAAGCCCCAACGGAATCTGGTATTTGAAGCGGCCCTAAAGACGGAAACAGCGCAGGTCTTCTCCGATTTCGCCCGTCATGCTTGGTTGACAAGCCACGACGCTCCCAACGGTTTTGTGGTTGAGATCCGGGATTTGCGGTTCCTTTCCGCGACCCGGCGCCGCCAGGGTTTTGTGGTAAGGGTCGAAATGGACTCTCGGCTTGAGGTCTTGAGTGAAGAATTCAGCTTTTCCGGTCCGCCGGGCGGCTTCCCTAACCGTTATTCGGAAGAACTCGCTGGACGGAAGCGGCGGTAGATCAGGTAGCTTAGCAAGGCCACCCCGATCAGGACCGCTGAGGCCCAGCCGGTGTTTTCCCGCAGATAGGCCTCTGCCGCCCGGCCGTAACGGGCTCCCAGATAGGCTACCACCCCGAATCGGACCGAGCGGCCCACACACAAGCCCGCCACGAATTGCAGTACGTGGAGTCGAAAAACCCCCGCGGCCAGAAGGAACAGCTTGAAGGGCGCCGGCGGGGGCAGTAAGGACATGACGATTACCGAGACGAATCCGTTACGGTCCAGCCACGGGCGTGCCCGCTCCAGCTTGGCTCGCGAGAACTTCTTCCGAACTACCCAACCGCTGCCGGTTCGGCCCAGCCAGTACAGAGTCATCCCACCCAAGATGGATCCGGCGAGGGAAAGAAGCGCATACAACGGGGCCGAAGCCGGCTGACGGCTGGAGAGGTACACCAACAGAACGTCATTTATTCCCGGAAGAGAGACGAAGGAGGAATCCAAAAAGGCGATCCCGAAAAGACCCGGGGCGCCGTAGGCAGAAAGAAATTTTCCCAGCTTCTGAGCAGCGCTTTCGATCATGACAGCCTCCGGAAATTGACCTTTCATTTTTCCGGGCTGAATAGATTACCACGCCTTGCCCGTGGATCAGCCTCCGAAGTCGCAGTCTTCATTCCGATCCTTGGGGATGGGAGGTG
This sequence comes from Terriglobia bacterium, assembly GCA_965222885.1. Taxonomy (GTDB): domain Bacteria; phylum Acidobacteriota; class Terriglobia; order UBA7540; family JAPUME01. The sequence goes on along the minus strand of OZ244973.1, from coordinate 1,203,966 downwards.
GGAAAGGGAGTGGTCTCGGGACTCGGTTGTGGGATAATAAAAGCCGCGCCTGCCGTTGCTCGAGATCAGTTAACCTTATGGCCACGAAGATAAACAATCGAAGACCGTCGGTCAATCTCTATCGCGGCCGGAATCGAAAGCCGGAATGGAGCCAGTTGGTACGGATGGCCGGGGACCGGGCCGCGATTTTGTGTAATGAGCTACGCGGGCATTTGGGAAAACTGGGGGACGTCCGTGAGGAAATCCGCTATTACGGAAGCGAATTGGGTTGGATGCCGCGCTACCAATTCGGTCGGACAACCCTGTGCAGGGTTCATATGCTTCCGGGAAGAGCGGAAGTGAGCGTTCCCATGGACCGGGCGGCTCAGAAGAACTTCCTGTCGGTTGAGAAACTTCCTGTTTCCCTCCGGACAGCCATTCGCAAGGTTCGCTTCCCCGAGAAGATTGCCTATCTCCGCATACCCCTGAAGAGTCCTTCGACAGCGCGTTCGGTGGCGCGTCTTCTGCGTCTGAAAATCGCCAAGTAAACGCGGAACTTCAAACCGAGGACGCGGGAGCAACCCGCGGAGCAGCCGCGGAGTTGCGGGCGTCTGCTTTACCGGAGCCGAATTTGTATTCGAGGTAGGTGGCCGGGATGTCGTGCAGCAGGACCTTCGGGGAATGGCGAAGGCTGTCGTGGATGAAGCAGACGTGGGTGCACCAACACTGGTCGCGCACGATGGCGTCAAGCTCTTCGGTGCGCGTCTGAGTCGCCCAGAACTTGGAGAAGTCGCACCCGAAATCGCGCAAGTTCCCCAGGTTATCCCGTAGCTCGCAAGCTCGTACATCTCCGTTGTAGTCGATGACGATGGCCGTCTCTCCGGCCGTACAGGGCATGGGCCAGGGGTGAGGAGATTCCAGGTTTTCGAGCTGGACTTTATTGTGGAAGGCCAGGGTCCCCTGATAGTAAACGTGCCCGATCCGTTTCTTGAAGCCTTTCAGCCGGCGCAGCATGGTCGGAGCATAGTGCTCGTAATTCTTCTGGAGCTCTTGATAGAGCGCCGGGAGCCTCTCGGTGGGAACCTTCTTGAGGGCCAGGTCTTTCGCATTGCCGCGGATGATGTTGAAGTAATGGCCGTCCACGGCGCAGTTTTTCTTGACGAAGTCGGCGATATCGAGCACGGAATCGAAATTTTCGGCGCAGATTACCGTATTGATGTTCACCCGCAGGTTGTCAAACTTTTGACGGCAAAGCTGCACGGCTTCGATGGTTTCCAACGTCTTGCGGAAGTTGCCCGGAACGGCGCGGATCGAGTCCTGCATCTGGCCGAGCCCGTCCATGGCGATATTCAGGTCCAGGTTCAGGTCGGGATTTTCCGTCAGTATGCGCGCGACCCATTCCGCCGTCCGCTCCGGCAGCAGGCCGTTGGTGGGCAGGTTCACCCAGCGGATGCCGTTGTTGACGTAGAAGAGGTGGAGAATCGCGGTCAGTTCGCGCCGCAGCATCGGCTCGCCGCCGGATAGCCAAAGGTCCGTAAACCGGGGCATGGTCTCGCTGAGGCGGTGAATCTCGTCCCAGGTCAGGTCTCCCCGCTGGTTGAGTTCCTTCCAGTAAAAGCACGTCCGGCACTTGGCGTTGCAGACCGAGGTGACAAAAAAGATCACCGTCGCGAGCTTATTCGGCCGGGTTACGGACCTATAGACCTTGAGCAGATCGTTTTGAAAGGTGTTGGCCATTCGGTTCCTTCTTCTGATGATACCGGCTCTATCGTTTAGGCACCCTCTTTTATTTTCTTGGCCGTTGCGTGTTTGGTTATTGCCTCTTCGGCTTCACTTTCAGGAGATCAGAGACATCTTCCGCAAAACGAAAGGGCCTTAGTTATATCCTCTCCTTAACCGCGCGTTGGGTCTTCATCTTTTTCGGCATTTTCTTCCCAAAGCTCGTCCTGTTTTGGTGGAGGAAGTGGAAGGTTAACAATCTTTTTAACTTCTATTCCGATAGCCTTCCCGTATTTTTCTACATCTTTGTCATCCGAGTAGATCGCCTGTACATTCTCAACTTTAGCTATGGCGACAATCTGGTGATCGAATTTAATCTTGGCTCACGTTGTGCCAGCTCCTCTTCGCCTACTGTCTATATTGGAGTATGCCTTTATGGCGTCTTCTGGAGCGATCCGAGTTTTGATTTCTCCTAGTCGTTCTCTAACCTTTGGGATGGCCTCATGCTCTATTTCTTGCACCAGCACAGTGCTTCCCGGTTCTACACGAACGAAATGGACACGCTCTTGGCTTCCGAGTAGCTTTGCCAATTCAGACATATATTCTGCCAATCGGGACATTGGGATTGTTTCAGGTGCGAAGGCGTCGATTATGAATCGGTAGCTTTGACGCTGACTCATATAAACTCTCCCTTTGATCTGATGCGGTGAGTCCCGATACATGAGGCACCAGTTCCTTCTACTCACTGAATAGCTATCGCTGTGCGGGCTCTATCCGAGACTCCTTGCACATTATACCTGAAATCAAACTCACTCAAGTAGCGGTGGGAATGCTGCTTTCCGAACACGGTGATAGAAGCCATTGATACCGCTTTCCAATCCACAAAAAACCCGAACTTTGTTTTTGGTTTCCGCACGAGGTAGGAAGGCGGAGGGAGGGAGGACTACTCACCCGTTGGTAACCGGATGGGTAGTCCGTATTCAGGTTTCGCTGCGGTAAAGCGGAGACAGGCTCTCGACTCGCTGTGGGAGCTGCTCACCAAGTCCCCAGGAGCCAGTGGTAAGAAGGAGGCAGGTACCTCCCTGGGGGTGGGATTTTTTGTCGTAGGCAGGGGAAAAATCATCCGTGAACCCTACTTCGATAACCGTTGGGACGTGATGTAGCGCCGCAAATCGCCGTTCTCGACCCGCTTACGAGCACCCCGAGGTGCTTCCGCAGTTCAGGCATTTGTAGCAGCTACCGTTGCGTACCATCAGAGCGCCGCAGTCGGCACAGGAAGGGGCATCGGCGGTGATGAGTTGGTCGGTAAACGACGGCCGCGGCCCCGCATCGTGGTCCTTTTTTGTCGTGTATCCCGGCGCGGCGGCCGCACCCCCGATCGGTGCTGAATGTGCATCGGGAAATTCCTGCGGCTGGGCTTCGCCCGGAAGAAATTTTGTGGCCAGCCACCGGAAGATATAATCCATGATCGACTTGGCGTACCGAATGTCGGGGTTGTTGGTCCAGCCGCTCGGCTCAAATCGGGTGTGAGAGAATTTGTCGCACAAGACCTTCAGGGGCACCCCGTATTGCAGAGCCAGGGAGATGGCGGTTGCAAAACAGTCCATCAAGCCGCTTACGGTGGAGCCCTCCTTGGCCATGGTGAGGAAGATCTCGCCGGGTGCCCCATCTTCGTACAGCCCAACGGTCAGGTAACCCTCGTGGTTTCCGACGGAGAATTTATGAGTTATGGCCCGGCGTTCGTTGTCGAGTTTGCGTCGATAGGGTCTTCCCGGAGTGGGCTTTTGCTTTTGTTGCTTCTCCCCGGATTGCAGCGGCGCTGTTTCGCTCTTCTGCTTGGAGGTGTTCAGCGGTTGCGTGCGCTTGGATCCATCGCGGTATATGGCAATGGCTTTGATGCCCAACCGCCAAGCCTCGATATAGGTCTGGACGATATCGTCCAGAGTGGCCCCTTCCGGCATGTTGACGGTCTTGGAAATCGCCCCGGACAGGAAGGGCTGGACAGCCGACATCATGCGGATGTGGCCCATGTAATGGATGGATCGTGATCCCTGGGCGGGCTTCAGCGAACAGTCGAAGACGGGCAGGTGCTCGGTGGTAAGGTGAGGCGCCCCCTCGATGGTGCCGTGCTGGTCGATATAGTTGACAATCTCCGAGGCTTGCTGATCGGAATAGCCGAGGCGAAGCAGGGCCACGGGCACCACGTTGTTGACGATCTCAATGACGCCGCCTCCGACCAGCTTTTTGTACTTCACGAGCGCCAGGTCGGGTTCCACGCCGGTCGTATCGCAGTCCATCATGAACCCGATCGTCCCGGTGGGGGCGAGCACGGTGACCTGAGCGTTGCGATAGCCGTATTTACTGCCATTGCGCAGACATTCATCCCAGACGGCGCGGGTGGTGTCCCAGAGTGTCTGCACGAGGGGACCCATCCGGGCGGGAGGGTTGAGGTTCTTCAGGGCAGCCCGGTGCATCGAGATGACTCCCAGGAAGCTGTCACGGTTCCGCGGGTACTCGAGGAAAGGCCCCAGCGTGGCGGCAAGACAGGAACTGGTCAGATAGGCCTGACCGTGCATCAGGGCAGTCAAAGTAGCCGCGAATTCCCGGCCGGCATCCGAGTCATAGGGAAAGCCGTAGGACATCAGCAGGGCGCCCAGATTGGCATAGCCCAGGCCCAGAGGTCGGTAATTGTGAGAATTGCGCGCAATCTTTTCCGTAGGATAGCTCGCATTATCGACCAGGATCTCCTGAGCGATGATCATGATTTCCACGGCTTGCCGGAATGCTTCCCCTTCAAAGCGACCGTCGGGAGCAAGAAAGCGCATCAGGTTCAGGGAGGCCAGATTACAGGCCGAATCATCCAGGAACATATATTCGCTGCAGGGGTTGGAGGCATTGATGGGCCCGGTGGCCTTGCAGGTATGCCAGCCGTTGATGGTCGTGTCGAACTGCATACCCGGATCGCCGCACTGCCAAGAGGCCGCGGCGATCTTTTTCATCAGGTCGCGGGCCCGATAGGGATTATGGGGTGTGCCGGAAGCAACGTTTCGCGTGGTCCATTCGCGGTCCTCCACCACCGCGCTCATGAACCCGTCTGAGACGCGCACGCTGTTGTTGGCGTTCTGGAAAAAGATGGAGCTGTAGGCTTCGCCATCCAGAGATGCGTCGTAGCCAGCCTCTACCAGCGCCCAGGCCTTACGCTCCTCCTTGGCCTTACATTCAATAAATTCATCGATGTCGGGGTGGTCGATGTTCAGGATCACCATCTTGGCCGCCCGGCGAGTCTTACCGCCGGATTTAATGACGCCGGCAAAAGCGTCGTAGCCCCGCATGAAGCTAAGCGGACCGGAGGCGACACCTCCCCCGGAAAGCGCCTCGCGGGAAGAGCGCAAAGGGGAGAGGTTCGTGCCCGTTCCTGAACCCCACTTAAAGAGCATGCCCTCTGTTTTCGCCAGATTGAGGATGCTTTCCAGGTCATCTTCGACGGAGTTGATGAAGCAGGCCGAACACTGCGGATGCCGATAGGCCTCCTTCTCCTGCTCGATACGCTGACGAGTCGGGTTCCAGAACCATCCGGTTCCCTTGAGGGAACGACCATATTTGTGCCAAAGCCCGCAATTAAACCAAACGGGAGAGTTAAAGGCCGCCTTTTGGTGAACGAGCAGATGGGTCAGCTCAGCACGGAAGACTTGGGAGTCTTGTTCGGTTTGGAAATAGCCGCCCTCGCGCCCCCAATCGGCAATGGTATCTGCAACTCGCGAAACGAGTTGCTTGACGCTGGTCTCACGATCCGCGCTATTGGGCTTTCCGTAAAAGTACTTGGAAGCCACGATATTGGTCGCCGTCTGCGACCACTCTTTGGGGACTTCCACGTTGCTCTGTTCAAACAGGGTCTTGCCTTTTTCGTTCTGGATGGAGGCAACTCGAAGCTCCCACTCGACCTCATCGAAAGGATCCACTCCCGGCTTTGTGAAAAGCCGATGGATCGAAAGGCCGGCTGTTCCCTGGGCGGGGGATTGCGAGCCGTTTCCCTCCGCCGTAGGTACCCCCTGGGGTTTCGATGGGACAGAACTCCTGTCCGGCATCGTTGTACCTCCGTGCTCTATGTAATTAACGAAATCAATGAGGAATTAGGACAGGCAACCTGCCGCGCACCCCCGTGGGAAACCCATGGACAAATGGCAAATTACTTTTGCCGTCTATTGCTCCCGTTTCAGGTACCCGACTTGAAGACCTGTGCCAAGGTGAATTTATAAAAGGAAGGAGTGCTTGTCAAGGAAAAAAGCCACTAAATATTGGGCCAGTTCCGGCCAAACCGCAAAATATTGTGCAAAACCTGTGGAAAGGGGCTGTAAAAAGGCCTCAATTCGGTGGAAAAATATTCTCCCGTTACCTACACTTCCGTATATTCAGGAGCCATTGCAATTACGACGGGTCAGCCCGGGAGGTTCCGGGGTCCGCGAAGCATAAAGAGATGAATGAGGCCCCATTCAGTGAGGTTAGGGGGGAATGTCTTCCTGCTCAGTTAGGCAGGACCGGTTTCAGGTTGGCTTTGGTAACCACCTTGGAGAGAAGTAATTCACCCGCTTGGCGGGAGCAATTGCGGACGGTGGCGATTTCCTCCACCAGCAACTGCCATGCCCGTTCGAGCATCTTCTTTTCCCGGAAGGAGAGGGCCTTATCCTGGTTGAGGGTCAGGAGGGATTTAAGGACCTCGGCCACGTGCTGCAACTCGCCGCTCCGCATCTTGTCGCAATTTTCCTTATAACGCCATTTCCAATTGCGGGCCATAGCGCATTGGCCATTCTGTACGAAATTGAGAATCCCACTCAGCTCCTTACCTTTGGCCACTCGTCGCAGCCCTACGGTCTGGGTACTGGTAAAGGGCACGATGACGCGAAGGCTATTGGACCGAATCCGCAGCAGGTAATAACCCTCGGGGCGTCCGTTAAATCCCTTGCTGGAAATTTGCTCGATCGTTCCAACTCCTTGATTTGGATACACAACCTTTTCTCCTAGTTGGAACTCCATGGGCAGTCTCCTGGAAAGTGGGATCGAACAGAATTACGTAGTCTATGTCAACAACTTGACTCAAGTCAAGGGGTTTCAAGCAAAGGTGTCCCTATCGCCCCAGGCCCCTCTTTTTGACTCAACCCCGTCATGGGTTTCTTTCTACGCAAAGGTCTCGCGCTTCGGTATGAATTCAGTACAGCCCCTTCCCCTCACGGCGGGGGTCCCCCATGATTTCACGAACCGCGTGCGAGGCGACCTTCATGAGAAGGCGGCTTTCCGAAGCCAGCATAATGAACCGCATCCCCCTTGCGCGGTATCGCTTGGCGGATTCGATGTCCGATACATGAACCGCCGGCGAGACCCCGTTTTGCGGGCACACTTCGAACACCCGCCGCAGAGCCTCCTCGATTCGCGGATGCTTGAAATCCCCCGGCACCCCCAGAGAAATCGACAGGTCGTTCAGCCCGACCAGCGACACGTCCACCCCGGGGACGCGGGTGATTTGCTCCAGGTTGGCCACGGCCGCCTCGCTCTCTACCTGGAGAATCACCAGCGTATTTTCATTGGACCAAGCCATGGCCTCGGGTACGCTGGTCGATTCGTAATCGGTGATGACCGGGCGCATTCCGAACCCTCGGCGTCCTTCCGGCGGGTACTTTACCGCGGCGACCGCGCGCTCCGCCTCCTGCCGAGTGTCCACCCGGGGCACCATGACTCCCATGACGCCCATATCGAGGGTCCGCGCGATCAGGAAGTATTCGTTGTCGGTCACTCTGGCCAGGGGAACCATACCGGCTGATTTAGCGGCTCGGGTCAGGTTTTGTATCGTTTCGGTGTCCGGCGAGGCGTGTTCGGTGTCCACCAGCAGGAAGTCCATTCCCGCCGCCGCCAGCAAGTAGGCAAGCTCGGGGTTCCGGACCTCATGAATCATGGTGCCGAGAACACTATCGCCGGCCTTCAAGGCCTGTTTGACTCGGTTCGCCTTCATCGACGCTCCTCTGGTAGATTCTGTTGCTCTACGCGGCTGAAGGTTGGTTCGCGGTAAAGCTGACCCATTCGACTGCGCACCGGGGCCGCGTAACTCTGAAGGACTCCATTTCCCAGTCCGATGCGATCAGTATAGCGTATCCACCGCAAGAATGCGCGGGAATCTCCCTTCCGGCTCGGATGTCGGGTGGCACCGATCCTCCGGGTCTGCGAACCCGTGGAGGTGGCCGGTGGCCGTTCGGGAGGTGTCGTTGCGCACGCTGAACGCGCCTCGGATGCAGAAAAAGTACTAGATGTTGTGCATGTCTTCGTTTCGTGTCGTTTTTACTTGACAGCCATACGACCGCCTTGCTCATACTGGCATCGTAGTAGTAAGCAAGGCGCCGCAAAGGCTTCGCGAGGAGGGAGCGGCGGCGAGAAAGAAAACTTATCGGACGCTGCGGACCTCCCCGCTCCGTAGCGTGATTGAGGGCGGCGGATGGGCGGGGACACCCGCTGCTGCCCATGAGAAATCGCACCACCCCACAACCCGTTTCCACTCGGCGCGCCCGCCTGCGTACTCTATTCTGCGATGTGTGGACGCTTGGCGATGAATCCCGACCTACGCGGAAATTCCCACTCATGCCTGACTTCGATTCCGAAGTCTTGGAGTATCGGGTAGACGTTGAGGAGCCGGACACTCGCGCCCTCTGCTACGGCGAGCCGGTGATCGTGGACGGAGCTTCGATTGCTCTCCGAGCTCCCACCGGCAATCGACTGGAGGAAGGCGACAATAGTTTCTTTTTGGACGTTACGGCCTTAGATGGTGAGACCCAGCAGACCTACCACCTGATCGTCTATCGCCCGCCCGCGCCGGAGCGCGACCCCCGGCTGACCAGGTTGGAGGTCTATCTGGGCAACCAGTTGCTTCCCTTGACGCCGGCCTTCAACCGCCACGTTTTCGAGTACACCGCTACCTTGCCGGTAGGGGCCGCACAGGGGGGCTGGGAGACCTGGTGGTGGAAGGGCAGGAAGGCATCACGTTTTCCTACGTGGGGCCGGGGATTCAATCTGCCGTCAACGATGCCATCTTGGGAGTTGGCACGGGTAGGTTCGTTCTGCGGGTATTTGCCTCCGATGCGAGCATTACCCAGGACTACACAATTACCGTGGTTCAAGCCCAGCAGGATGAGGTTGCGGATGACGGATAGTAAGCCTTCCAGGAGTTGAAAATGATCGAACGGGATACCTCGAAAGACCTCATCCTTGAGGATTTCATATACTGGGACGGGGCTGTCTGCGATGGAACCACGCTATGGATTCTTGACTCGACCAACGAGAAGCTGATTGCCTTCAACGCTGCGACGCTGGTACGACACTTTGCGCATGATATGACGGGGTACTACGATGGGGGCGTCAGTAACGGAATGACGTTGTGGCTCATTAGTAATGCAGACAACAAAGCCTACGCCTACAATGCTAACGCGCGGGTGAGAACACCGTTAAGGGATATTACTTTCGGTGAGGGGAAGTGGGAAGGGGGAATCAGCGACGGAACCACGTTGTGGTTCGTTGATAATGAAACTGACTACGCGAGGGCCTACAACGCCGCAACGCGAGACAGAGACGCAGACAAAGATATCTATCTTGGTTCAGAAACCTGGAAGGGTGGGGCCTGTGATGGCACCACGCTGTGGTTCGTGGGTCATTATAACGATATTGCCAAAGCCTTTAACGCGGCAACACAAGAGCGAGACTCAGAAAAAGACCTCGCCTTGGGAACAGGAAATTGGAGAGGGGGAACCAATTTAGGAACAACGGTCTGGTTTATTGATAACACGGCAGATGCTGCCCGAGCATGGAGCCATCCAACCGTAGAACCTGAGCCTGATCCGCCTGCTCCTGAAACTCCGGAGCCGGAAACGCCGACTCCTCCAGAGGTTCCTGCCGAGGAACCAGAACCAGGACCGGTGGCGGTGGTGGGAACGGCAACCTCTCTGGAGACTCTTCTGAGTGTTCCAGATGGCAAGCGATATAAGAACTGGAACATCATCCTGTTCAATAATTCCACTGAACACAACCGACTGAATCCCAATCGAGTACAAGTTATCCTCAGCTACGATGGAGTCCAGTACCCTCTGTACTCTTTCAGCCTGGGGGCTTCGGATACTTGGGAGAAAACCATTTATCAAACCTACGACGACAAGGCGGCCATCCGGGTTAATCCGGGGGATGACGGGAGCCTGAACTATTCGGTGTCCGTCGAGGCTATCGCATGAAGAAAGCAGTGCATAGAAGCGATCTCGATGGTAAGGATGAGTTTCAGAAGCTCGCCGAGGGGGAGTTCTACTTTACCCAAGGGGACAAAAAAATTGTGTGCTTTGTACCTAGCGTCGGTATAGCCGATCTTCCTCTGAACGTTCCGAACGGCTGGGTATGGGATGGAAATCGTGAGTCTCCCACCTTAAATCCATCGATTGAATCCAGTAAAGGTAAGAGGGGGTACTGGCACGGCTACCTGACGAATGGCGTCTGGCGGCAGATATGAGCGTCCGATGGCCTCCTATCTAACCCGCGACGGCGACCGCCTGGACCAGATCTGCTCGCAATACTACGGTCAGGCGTCCGGCGCCGTGGAAGCCGTCCTGGAAGCCAACCCCGGCCTGGCCCTCTCCGACCCCGTTCTGCCCGCCGGAATCAAGCTCGAGCTGCCCATGCTCAGCCTGCCCCGCACCACCGAAAAGGTGCGCTTGTGGGATTGACGCCTGAAATGTCGGAATTGTTGCGGGAGCTGAACGTCCAGGTGGTGGCGCTGAGCGAGTCCGTCAAAACCCTGAACCGGATGCTGCGGGCCGGCTTTGCGTTCCTGATTCTCCTCCTGATCGCCCTGGAGATGTGGCTCAAGGGACAAGCGGGCAAGAATAAGCTGCTACACCTCCTGAACCTTGGCCAAATCAGCCGGTTTCACAGCCAAGGGCGTCTTTAACTTTTAGGATCGTCAAGTATAGAATTCCCATCACGAAAGGAAGTCCAAGTGTACCGGATGTACTGAACGAGCACCCATGGTGGCAATCCCCGCTCGCCTCGTGTACTATGGGGCAACGCGAGCAGCGGAGTGCAGGAAAGAGACTGAACCAACCGGGCGAATGCAACCGATTCAGGTTTCGAGCGGCGGAGGGGACGATACGCTCGAAGCTGCAAGGAGGAACAGAATGCGAGCCTTAGGCGCGATCATCGTCTTGTTTTTGGCATGGATAGCAGTTCCGGGTGCCCCAGCCGGTTCCGAACACGGGTCCGGCTCTTACCGGGTCGTACATGGGTGGCCTCAGCTACCCCAGGGTTTTGCTTTGGGAGAGGTTTCCGGCGTGGAGGTGGATTCGCACAATCACGTTTTCGTCTTTCACCGGGGAGACCGTCCCATCCTCTGTTTCGATGGGGACTCGGGAAAGATCGTGGCCTCGTGGGGTGATGGGATGTTCGGCGTGTCTCATGGCCTGACGGTGGACAGCCAGGACAACGTGTGGGTCACCGACACCGGACTCCATCAGGTGTTCAAGTTCAGCCACAACGGGGAGCTTTTAATGACGGTGGGCGCCAAGGGGGTTCCCGGATTGGATGGAACGCACCTGAATAAGCCCACGGACGTGGTCGTGGCTCCGACGGGAGAATTCTATGTGTCCGACGGTTACGGAAACAGCCGGGTCGCCAAGTTTTCCGCCGACGGGCAGTTCCTTTTCGATTGGGGATCCAAAGGGACGAAAGCCGGCGAATTCGATCTGCCCCACGGCATCGCTCTCGACGCGAAGGGGCGCGTCTATGTAGCCGACCGGTCCAACAACCGGATTCAGGTCTTCAAGCCCGACGGAACGTTCCTCCATCAATGGCAGAGCGAGGAGCTGGGGCGGCCCTGGGGCCTCACCGTGGGACGCGACGGTTCCCTCTACGTGGCGGACGGCGGCGATATGAACCCCAAACCGCCCGAGCGCGCGCGAGTGCTGAAGCTGGACCTGGAAGGGAACATCCTGGAGCAATGGGGCTCGTTCGGGTCCTACGACGGTCAATTCTACTGGGCCCATGACGTGGGAGTCGGTCAAGACGGAGCCGTTTACGTGGTGGACGTCAACGTGGGAATGCGCGTGCAGAAGTTTGTGCCGGCCAAGTGAGTCTGCTCTCTTCCCTCACGAGAAGGCTTCCGACTAAATTCTCCGCCGAAGCCGGAGTTGAGGCTTGCTCTTGACCTCGGGATTCACCAGATGGGTGGGAAATTCCCCTCTCAGGAGTTGGCTGGCTTGCTGGGAAATCTGGAGGCCCATATTGGCATAAGCTTCCACGCTGCAAGAAGCGTAATGGCAGGTCAGGACAACCTTTTCGAGGTCGAACAAGGGGTGAGGCCCCCTCTGGGGCTCCTTTTCCAGTACATCCAATCCGGCGGCGGCCAGGTGTCCCTTCTCGAAAGCCTCCAGCAGCGCCGACTCGTTGACGACCGGGCCCCGCGAAGTGTTGATCAGGATGGCGCCTCGCTTCATTTGTCCGAAGGTTTCCGAATTCATCAAATAGCGGGTCTTGTCTCCCAGCGGAACGTGGAGAGAGACGATATCCGCCCTACTGAGCAGTTCCGATAAGCCGGTTAAGGGGACCTTGAGGGCGGCGGCTACTTGGGGGCTGAGGTAGGGGTCATGAGCGATCACCCGCAATCCCAGCGCCTGGGCCTTGACGGCGACCTTCTGTCCGATATGTCCCATTCCGATTAATCCCAGCGTCTGGCCGTTCAGTCGATGAATCGGCAGCAGGTCCTGCGCCGACCATCGGTGCCACTTTCCCTGGCGAACCCAGCGGTCGGCCGTGACGATTTTCCGCGTCACGGCAAAAATAAGCGCGAGGGTGTGCTCGGCGACCTCTTCCAGGCAAAAATCGGGCACGTTGGCTACGCAGAGTCCGAACTCGGTCGCCGCCGGCAGATCAACCGAATCGACCCCGATGCCCGTCCGAATAACCCCTACGCAACGGTCCAATTTTTCCAGAACAGCCCTCGGCAGAGGAAGCCAGCCGGCCACCAAGACCGTGGCCCTCTTCACCCATCGGAGGCGCTCCTCCTCATGGGTGGCTTTCACGAAGCGCAGGGTTCCTCCGGCCCGTCGAATCATGGCTTCATCCACGCCGCGAAACGGGTCAAAGTCCCCCTCCGTCCACAGTACCAGCCTCGGTTCGTGTTCTTGGGCCATGAAGGGAAGCAATATATGCAAATAGGGCCGGGAATGCAACCTCAAGATGGGGTGCGGCCCGATTATGGGAAGGGCCGCGCGCTTTTCGCGACGGAATCGGAAGGCGGAGGGTAAGCAACCCGGAGAAGGGAACGGATGGATCCTGCGATGAGTCCCGGTGAGCGCCCGTGGAGGGAGTCGCGCGCCTGCTTGGCGGCGAATGATCTAGCGGTTAGAACCAACCCGGATCGGCGTTTCTTCGGTTTGGACCTGGAACAGTTGGTAATCGGAAAAAGTGTGCTCATTCCTCAGGGTCTTCCCGGCCCAGTCCACGGCCACAACCGCCTTTTGGGGGAGCCACAAGGGGTATTTGGCACCCTGGAACATCACTTCGCCGTATTCCACCTCATTCGTGCGGCGAGTCAGATGGACTTCCGGGTAAGGCTTAAAGAGTTCAGTGCGAATCCTCTTGATCCGGCACGTCTCCGAGTCAATCCAGGCTATACCTTGTAACCGCAAGGGAACTAATCGGGTCAGTTGAAGCCGAAAGCTTGCCAAGTTGCTCTTTTTATTGGGTTTCTCGGCAAAAGCCATCACCTCGACCTGCCGCCCATTCTCCACCAGGGTACCCAAGTGCTGGTAATCCAGAGTGGACTGCTGCTTGGGGTGCAGGACGATCATGCTGGCGGGAAATCCCTTCGTGACCATGAAGCCTTCCCGGAGCCCTCCCTGGTGGCGCAGGTTGCCTTCCGGGTCCCCCCGGAGCTCTTCGACGTAGGGATTTCCTTGATTGGGGTTAACGATCATCATGTAGGTAAAGACTTCGACACGGGAACTCTTCACCTTTCCGGTTTTATTGAACAGGCTCTGTCGGAACGTCTCCGTTGCGGTGGTGTTGGGATAATCCCGGAAAAAGGCCTTCACTCGGTTCCCGGAACACCTCAGGATTTTGCCTAGCGCGGTCTGAGTCCGAGGCTGCCGGAGCCCTTTCAGGTACGGTACCACTTGCTGGATTTGCGGGAGGGGAACTTCCAGAAAAGGAATAATCTTATGGGTAGTCAGGCCGGAAACGGCCTCCTCGAGTCGTGCGGCCAATTGCACGACGCCCGGGGGCATGCGGGATTTTTTCACTTTCTTCCGCAGCCGGTAGATATTCGTGAGGGCGGCATGGTAGTCCCCTTTTCCTTCCAGGGCGCGGGCACGGAGGTAAAAGACCTCCGCCTTGGGCGCTCCCAGCTTCAGACTCTCCTCCAGATACCGGTCCGCTTCCTCCCAGCCTTGGTGTAGCAGGAGGGCCCGAGCCAGTTCCAGGCTACCCAGCCAATTTTTCGGTTCCCTGGCGACGAATTCCGTAAGTGTTTTCAGGGCCGATTCTTTGCGATGCCGAAAATTTTCCCAAACTCCCTTCACGATCAGGATTTCGGCAAGTTGAGCCTCCGGCTGAAGGGCTGCTTCCAGGGCGCTTCCGGCGGCGGACCATCCCCCGGCGCGCATCAGGGCCAAGGCCGCCAGTCCACGAGCCTCGGCAAACTCAGGCGCTTGCGCGGCGGCGTGCAGAAATTTGCGGGCGGCTTGTCCCGGCAACTTGTCTTTCTTCCAGATTCGCAGGCCTTCCTTGAAATTGTCCCGGCCCTCGAGGGGGACATTTCGCTGCAAGGCGGACCGCACCAGCGGCTTTACGACCGCCCTCTGGAGAAAATCCAGTTTCGGTTGGTTGGGTTCCTCTCGCAGGTTGCGCAGGAAGAGGTCCACCTGAAAGGAATGCGCCTCGCCGTTGACTCGGATGGGTTCGCTCGCTTCCGCGTAACCCTCGAAGGTTGCCTCGACCAGGACCCACCCATCCAGGGTTTTCCCCACGGCCAGTTCAGCTTGGAAGGCGCCGTCTGCATCGCTGATTTCCTCCTGAACGGTCGAGGCATCGAGAGGACGGACTCGTATGGGAACCCCGGCCAGAGGTTCGCCCGTTATCGACCGTACGTGCCCCTTGATTTGGAGGGAATCGAGATGGGCATCTCGCCCGCATAGGGGAGGGAGAAACAGAAAGAGCACCAAGAACAGTGCGGATACCGGTAGGATGCGACCCATAAGCATTCCTTCCCAGAGGGAGTGGGGCCTGGGTGATGACCGGCGACCGGGAACGGGTTCGATGCAAGCAAAACTCCCGGAAAACGGTTCAGGTTTTCCGGGCCTGCCCCCTCCGCCCGTCTATTGTAGTCCGTTTTGAAATGCGTTACAGCAAAAACCGACATATATTTCTGCCCGACCATCGCCCACCGAAAGCTGGCATTCGGCAAGAGGGGATTTTAGACCTCCCGTTCCCCTGGGAATCGGGATAGAATGACCGGAGGCCCTTCGGGCAAGGCCAAACGTTGATGCGTGAATCTCCCCTCGATACACCGGTAAACCCTTCGGCCAGCCGGCGTATGATGGCGGCGGCGATTGTCTTTGCCGGGTGCTGCTTGGCGAGTTCCGTAATCATTACGTTGATCGGCTCGATCTTCATGGCTTTCGTTCTGGCACCCGGGGTGGCCCTGGCCAAGCGCATGAAATTGCCCAAGGGCCGCCGCATCCAGATCGGCCCGACCTACCGCTTCGGCGCCGGGAACGGAACGAATCCGGGCCCCGCCGCTTACCGCCGTGGCGGCGGAGCGGCTGTACTGCAGGACCGCTGACGAAACCCTATGGCTGAGATCTCGAAGATCGACTACAAGCTGGGGCAGGACAACGTCCAGTTCCTCGGCCTCGACATCCACAATCCGGTCTTCGTCGTCTCCAGCCTCACCATCATCGCGTTCATCGCCGGGGTGCTGGCGTTCCAGGCCGGGGCGGCGGCCGCCTTCGGGGCGCTGCGCGCGTGGCTCATGTCCACCTTCGACTGGATGTTCATGGGCGCAGGCAACCTCTTCGTGCTCTTCTGCTTGCTGCTGGTGGCGACGCCGCTCGGCCGCGTGCGCCTGGGCGGCGCGGATGCCCGGCCGGACTACTCCCGATCGACCTGGTTCGCCATGCTGTTCGCCGCCGGGATGGGCATCGGCCTGATGTTCTTCGGGGTGTCGGAGCCGGTGGAGCATTTCCTGCAACCGCCGCTCGGTCTCGAGGCGTCCGACACGGCGGCGGCGCGCCTCGGC
Source organism: Terriglobia bacterium (assembly GCA_965222885.1). Taxonomy (GTDB): domain Bacteria; phylum Acidobacteriota; class Terriglobia; order UBA7540; family JAPUME01. Next base: position 1,187,960 of record OZ244973.1, on the reverse strand, counting down.
ATGGCTGGCGCCATCTACCATTGGGGAATCCATGGGTGGGCCATATACGCGGTAGTGGCGCTGTCGATCGCCTTCGCGTCGTACAACCTCGGCCTGCCGATGACGCTGCGGTCGGCGTTCTATCCGCTCATGGGAGACGCGGTGTGGGGTCGGTTCGGCCACGGCATCGACATCCTCGCCGTCTTCGCCACGCTCTTCGGGCTGGCCACATCGCTCGGCCTGGGCGCCCAACAGGTGGCGGCGGGTGTGGCCCACCTGTGGGGCACGCCGGCGACCGCCGCCACCCAGGTGCTGCTGATCGTCGGCATCACCGGCATGGCGCTGGCGTCGGTTGTCAGCGGGATGGAGAAGGGGATCAAGCGGCTGAGCGAGGCCAACCTGCTGCTCGCCCTGCTGCTGCTGGCGTTCGTGCTGACGGTCGGGCCGACGCGCGACATCGCCACCGGCGTCGTGACCAGCCTCGGCCAGTATCTCGCGGCGATCGGACCGCTCAGCAACTGGGTGGGCCGCGAGGACCTCCACTTCATGCACGGCTGGACGATCTTCTTCTGGGCCTGGTGGATCTCATGGTCCCCCTTCGTCGGCCTGTTCATCGCCCGGGTCTCGCGCGGCCGGACGGTGCGCGAGTTGATCGCCTGCATGCTGATCATCCCAACGCTGATTGTCGCGATCTGGATGAACGCCTTCGGCGGGACTGCGGTGTCGCAGTACGTTGACCGCGGTCATCCCGACGTGATCGCGGCGGTGCAGACGCAGCAGCCGGAGATCGCCCTGTTCGCGTTGCTGGAGACGCTGCCGCTTGCGAACGTCACGTCGTTCATCGGCCTCGTGCTGCTGGTGGTGTTCTTCGTCACCTCCTCCGACTCCGGATCGCTGGTCATCGACACCATCACCGCCGGCGGCAAGCTGGACGCGCCGGTCGCCCAGCGCGTGTTCTGGTGTGTCTTCGAGGGGCTCGTCGCCATCGCGCTGCTGCTCGGCGGCGGCCTCATGGCCGCGCAGGCGGCCACCCTCGCCGCCGGCCTCCCCTTCGCGCTGGTGCTGGTCGCCATGTGCTACAGCATCTGGAAGGGCCTGCGCGCGAGCACGGCGGGCAGGGCCCGTTGACCCGCCTCAACCTCATCCCTTACATCGGAGTGGCGTGGGCGCTGTTGCCATCCATTTTGTTGCCGTCAACCTGCCGACGCCGAAGCGGGTGGGCCATCGAGTGAAGCTCCATGCGCTGGCGGTCACGGTCGCCATGTTGTTTTGGGGGTGGTTGTGGGGTGCCATGGGGCTGATGATCGCGGTTCCCCTGACCGCGGCGATCAAGGCCGTCGGTGATAACGTCGAGGGATGGAAGGCATTTGAGAATCTGCTGGGAGAAGGTTCATGTTTGGCGAGAGTCCCCAGCGCGTTCTTTGCCGGGATTGACTTCAGCGCAGGTGCTTTTGAATTTCCTCCACCCGCTCGGTCAAGGACCGGCAATCCTGAAACATCGCAATGGCAGCGACTCCGCGGGCACCGGCCTCGCGGCAGGGCAGGATGCGCCGGGGACTGATGCCGCCCAGGGCAAGAACGGGAATCTGGATTTCGCGGCAGACCTCTCTTAACCCCTCCAGTCCCAACGGCGGCAGGGAACTGGTCTTCGAGAAGGGTTGGAAGATGGGGCCCAGCAGGATGTAGTCGGCGGCCGCCTCCTGAGCGGATTGCGCTTCCTCCAGGGAATGGCAGGAGACCCCGACCAGTCGTGGCTTGGGAATCCATTTCCGGGCTACCGCGGCGGGGACCGAATGGCCTCCCAGGTGAACGCCGTCGGCTCCACAGGCCAGCACAACGTCCAGCCGGTCGTTGACCAGGATTTGCGTGGCCCGGCCGGAAGCGGCCTGCACCGCTTCCGCCACCCACGGGCACATTTCGCGCGCGCACGCATCCTTTTCCCGAATCTGGACCCAGGAAAGATTCGCTTCGATGGCCTCCCGCAGGCGAACGGGGAGTTCTCCCGGCGTGAGACCCTTCCGGTCGGTAATGTAGCCGATAAGAAAACCGTCAGCCAGACTCAAAGGACGTCTTACGCTTCCTGAGTTGCCAGAGTTCCCACGTTCCCAATCCGAAATCCAGCAGACCCAACCCTGAAATAGCACCCCGGGCGAAGTAGCTCATGGCGATTGCGTTCAGCAGGGGAAATGTCTCGACAAAATAGTTCCGGCTCCAAAGTTGCGACCAAGGTAGGAACAAGAGGAGCACTCCCAGTTCAAAACAGAGGAGAATGTAGAGAATGAGCAGGAGATACTTCCAAGATTCCCGGTCGGGTCGGGAAAACAGCGAACGGGTCGAGGGAAGGTTCAGGGACTCTTCTTTGGCAATGACTCGATCCTTTCAACAGCGTCGCAACCCTAACATGGCAGGATGGTTCAGTCAATCCAGACCGCAGCAGGCGGACGTTGCGGTCCACCACGGCTCCGGAACCGAGCACTCTTCTAGCTTGCGCAGAGAAAAGCGGTTCGGGTTCGAGCCTTCCCTCGCTGGATGGGTTCCTTCTCCCGCCGGTCACCGAGTTGCGATACGGAAAACCCGGAGCGGGATCGCTCGGCTTCAGAGGGGGTGGGCCCTGGGTTCATCCGGCCGGCAGCAACTCCTCGTAAACCTGTAGGGTGGACTCCGCGGTTCGTTTCCAGGAAAACCCTTGTATGCGTTGCAGTCCTCGGCTCACCAGTTTTTCGCGCAGGGAAGGGTCCTCGAGCACGGCGGAGACCTTTCGGGTGATGTCTTCGACGTCTTCGGGGTTCACGTAGAGGGCTGCATCGCCTCCTACCTCGGGCAACGCGGAGGAACTCGAAATGACCGCCGGAAGAGAATAGCTCATCGCCTCCAGCACCGGGAGTCCGAATCCCTCCTCCCGGGAAGGGAATAGCAGCAGGCTGGCGATCTGGTAGAGTTCCTCGACCTGATCTTGGGGTACGTAACCCAGGACGCGCACTCGACTCGATAGTCCGTTCCGTCGGATGTGCCGGTACACGTCCTCGCTGCCGTGCCCGTCTCCGCCGGCCAGAACCAGGCAGCAGTCCTTCGGCAGACCGGACAAGGCGCGCAGACAATTCACGATATTCTTCCGCGTCTGGATGGCGCCGACGTGGAGAAGAATCCTTCCCTCACCTCCCAGAATTTTCCTTCGCCGGGTCTGTTTTTCCCGTTCCGTCATGGTACGGCGGGGCGGGTCCACCCCCTCGGGGATTACGCGGATTCTTTCGCGGGATACCGGGCAGCACTTTTCGAGTTCCCGGGCCGTGAATTCCGACGGGGTGATGATTCGCGCTGCCCTTTCCACCGCCGCGGTGAGAAGAGCGGAAAACGCCCGCTGGAATCCCGGCGTGGAATAGTCCTTGCCGGTAAGCGGGAAAACGTCATGAATCGTTACCACTTCACGTCGGAACCGGAAAGCCGGGGGACGCTGGGCCAGGCTGTGAAAAAGGTCCAGCTTCGATTTGAGACGCCAGCCCAGGGGAGGATGAATAAAACAGCGTTCAACGGGCTTGCCGGAAGGCGGTGTAAAGGGCTTACGGCGAAAGAGGCGGGATAACCGGTAGCAAAGGACAAACCGGTGGGAACAGGGAAGGGCGAATAGATTTTCCATCAGCCGCAGGGAGTAGCGGGCGATCCCGTAGGGCTTCTCTTCGGCACTGTAGGTGGCATCAATTCCGATGGTGGCCACGGGGGTTCGATCCAGGTTGATTCCAGGCAGGATGCTCAGCTACGTCCGAAAAACCGCTGCGAGGGGTCAGGTTAGCGCAGAAATCGCTGCGCGAAAACTTTTTCCCCCAAGCTCAAGTCCACTTGCGGCCCAGGTACGCGGCTCTCTGATTTCTCATTGACCCGCGAAGCTGCGTTGCTCCCCATATATCTATAGGGGTCATGCCTGGCGGAGAGGGTTTTCTCGCAGGTAGGTTAGCACGGAAACCTTGTATAATTCTCTCCCGCGGTATCTCCGGAAAGGACCGAATCCATGGCGGCCGGCAAGACAGCAGAAAAGCAAATGGAGAAACTGAGAGAGAAGATTCGGTACCACGAGCATCGGTACTACGTGCTGGACAACCCGGAGATTTCCGACTTCGAGTTCGACCAGTTGATGAAGAAGCTCGAAGCGCTCGAAAAAAAACATCCGGCCTGGGTAAATCCGGCCTCCCCTACGCAGCGCGTTGGTGGCCAACCTGCCGAGGAATTTCCCAAGGTGCGGCATACGGTTCCCATGTTGAGCCTGGACAATTCCTATTCGGTCGAGGAGCTTAAGGAGTTTGATCGCAGGGTTCGGGAGCTGACCGGACGAAGCCGGGTGGACTATACCGCCGAACTGAAGCTCGACGGCGTTTCCATGTCCCTGGTCTATCGGGAGGGTATTTTGCACCAGGCCGTGACGCGCGGAGATGGCCGGGAAGGCGAGCAAGTCACGGGAAACATCCGAACCATCCGATCCGTCCCTCTGCGGGTGAATCAGGAGAAACTGCGTCCCCTCGGGCGACCTGATCGATTCGAGGTGCGCGGCGAGGTCATTATGACCCGCAAAGCCTTCGAGAAGTTAAACGCGGACCGGGAGGCAGCCGGAGAACCCCGTTTCGCCAATCCGCGCAATTCCGCCGCCGGTTCCATTCGCTTGCTGGACCCTGCCCTGGTGGCGCAGCGAAAATTGGACATGTATGCCTACGGGTTGCTGGTCGGAGGCCGGGTGCCGCTCACCGAGCATGCAAGCGTCCTGGACCATCTGGGAGAGCTGGGATTCAAGGTAAATCCGCAACGACGGCTCTGTCACTGCTGGGAGGAGCTGCTGGCGACCCTCGAAGAATGGGAAGCCCGACGCGACTCGCTGCCCTATGAAATCGACGGCATTGTGGTGAAGGTCAACCAGACCCCTCTCTGGGAGGAGTTGGGTGCAACCGCCAAAGCACCCCGGTATGCTCATGCCTATAAATACCCGGCCCGGCAGGCCACCACTCAGGTGCAAGACATCGTGGTCCAGGTGGGGCGAACCGGTACGCTTACGCCCGTCGCAAAACTCGCGCCGGTTTTGCTGGCCGGAAGCACCATCAGCCGCGCGACCCTGCACAACCAGGAGGAGATCCGCCGGCTGGGGCTGCAGGTAAAGGATTTTGTATGGATCGAAAAAGGCGGGGAGGTCATTCCCAAGGTCGTCAAGGTAATCGACTCCCGACGGCCCGCCGACGCCTATGAGTTCAAGATGCCCACCCGCTGCCCGGTTTGCCGAGGCCAGGTTTACCAGGAAGAGGGCGAAGTAGCCTATCGCTGCGTGAATGCCGCCTGTCGGGCAAAATTGAAAGAGTCGCTGCTCCATTTCGCGAGCCGCAGGGCCATGACCATCGAGGGTCTGGGAGACGCCCTGGTCGATCAACTCGTTGAGAAAGGGCTGGTCCGCGACGTGGCCGATCTCTACCGCCTCACCAAAGGCGACTTGGTCACTCTGCGGCGATGGGGCGAGAGTGAAACCGATCGGCTGGCCCGGGTGCTGGTAGCGATTCATATTCCTTCCGTCGGCCAGATCATGGCACAACGGCTCGCGGTGCGGTTTGGCTCGCTCGCAGCCTTGCACAAGGCTTCGAGTAAGGAATTGCTGGAAGTAGAGAAAATGACCGACAAATCTGCCCACAGCATCAGCGAGTTCTTTCGTAAGCCCACAAATCAGGATTGGGTCAGCCTGGATCGCAAGGCAGACAAGTGGGCCGAAAACGTGCTCGATGGCATTCGGGACGGCAAAAAGGGCGTGCTGGCCCGCCTGATTTTTGCATTGGGGATTCGCTACGTAGGAGAACGTACCGCTCAATTACTGGCGGAACATTTCGAGTCGATGGAGAAATTGCAAACGGCGGAGCGGGAGGAGCTGGAATCCATCCCCGAGGTCGGCCCCAAAGTGGCCGAGGCCGTCTTCAACTTCTTCCATGAAAAGCAGAATCTCCAGGTGCTCGAGAAGCTTCGCAAGGCGGGACTTAACTTTGAGCAGGGAAAGGCCCGCCCGCCCGGTGGCGCGCTGGCCGGCAAACAGTTCGTTCTCACCGGCACTCTCGTCGGCCACTCGAGGGATGAGGCCACCCGCATGATCGAGCGGGCCGGAGGTAAGGTGACCACTGCGGTCAGTAAGAAAACCGACTATGTATTGGTGGGTGCCGACCCCGGCTCGAAACTCGACAAAGCCCGCAAGCTCGGCGTTGCCACCCTCGACGAGGCGCAGTTCCTCTCCTTTTTTGGAAATTGACCTTTTCCCATCCACCTCCGCCCGATGCTGGAACGCGTAGCATCGACCGGAAAGGAAACAGTCGGCCAGCGACCATCCGTCTCCCTACGGGATAAGACAAGGTTTTGGTTTTTTACGCCAAAAGTGGCTGCGACTATGATGTAATAGGCAGAAGAGCTTGGCAGGAACCAGCCGGGTGATCGCCGCCCGGCCGAAGTCCGCAAGGATTTCGGCGCGGGGGGAGGAAAGTCCGAACTCCACAGGGCAGGGTGCTCGCTAACGGCGAGGAGTCGTCCTGGTGACGGGACGGCTACGGAGAGTGCCACAGAAAAGATACCGCCGATGGCCCGGCTCGGTCGAGAGTCGGGCTCAGGTAAGGGTGAAAGGGTGCGGCCCCTGGGGGCTTAATGTAAGAGCGCACCGCCTTCGCCGTGAGGCGGAGGGCAGGGCAAACCCCGCCTGGAGCAAGACCAAATAGGGGAGGAGGAACGGCCCGTTCCGTAACTCGGCCTCACTTGGCGTGAGGCCGGGGGCGAACTCCCGGGTAGGTCGCTTGAGCCCCGCAGCAATGTCGGGCCTAGAGGAATGATCACCTCCCCCGCCGGTGCAAATCGACAGGGAGACAGGATTCGGCTTACAGGCTCGCTCCTGCCAGGCTCCTTAAGCTCTGCTCTCGCCATGTGGACCGGGAAACGTCCGGCCATCCCTTGCGGTTACCCGCCCCGTACGTGACATCTCACGGTCGAACCGATCCACAAGGGCCCGAGCCATCGTCAACAGGCCGAACAGGAATGCTTTTCAATCGCGACAAGGAAAAAATCCGGCCGGCGAAATCACTGCGGGGCACACGGGTTGTTCCCGGCGACAAATCCATCTCCCACCGTTACGCACTGCTGGCGGGGTTGGCGGAAGGCGTCAGCGAAATCCGCGGCTACTCTCCCAGCCGGGATTGCCAAAGCACTCTCGCATGTCTGCGGAAATTAGGGGTACGAGTCGCGAAGGTCGGCGACACCGTGAAAGTCGAAGGCCGAGGATTGCAAGGCCTCCGCGCACCCCGTAAACCGCTGGACGCCGGAAACTCCGGTTCCACCATGCGCATGATGGCCGGCATCCTCGCCGGCCAAAATTTCCCATCGGTCATCAGGGGAGATGCGTCTCTCTCGCGCCGGCCCATGTCCCGCGTCACCCAACCCCTCGAGCAGATGGGGGCTCGGATCACTTCCAGCGAAGGCGGACGTCCACCCCTCGAATTTCGCGACGGACCCCTTCGCCCGCTTCGCTACGAATTGCCCGTGCCCAGCGCGCAGGTAAAGTCGGCGGTATTGCTGGCCGGATTGCTCGCAACGGGCGAGACCCAGGTGATCGAGCCGGTGCCCACGCGCGATCACACCGAGATTGCTCTCGAGCAGTTTGGAGCGGACATCGGCCGCCACCGCAACACCATCTCCCTCCAGGGGCGGCCCCGGCTCAAGCCCCGGCCATTGCGCGTTCCCGGTGACGTCTCCTCGGCGGCTTTCCTGACCGGGGCTGCGCTTCTGGTTCCCGACTCAGACATTGTCCTCCCGAACGTCGGGCTGAATCCCACCCGGACGGCACTTTTGGACCTGCTGGTGGGCGCCGGAGCTTATATCAAAATCCTCAATATCAAGATGATGCACGGAGAGCTGGTAGGTGATCTGCATGCACGGACAAGCCGACTCAAAGAGATAGAGATTCAACCCGCAATGGTTCCCTCTCTGATCGATGAACTGCCGATCCTTGCCGTACTCGGAACTCAGACCGAAGCTGGCTTTCGGGTACGGGGCGCGGGCGAGCTGCGCGTCAAGGAGAGCGATCGCATTCGCGGCGTGGCCGAGAATCTGCGCCGGATGGGCGCCCAAGTCGAGGAGCTTCCCGACGGGTTAGACGTCCCAGGGCGGCAAAGGCTCCACGGAGCCCCGATCGATCCCCAGAAAGATCACCGTATCGCCATGGCCTTCGCCGTAGCCGGACTGATTGCCGAGGGACCCGCCCCGACTACGATTCGTGACTCGGGTTGTGTGGGGATCTCTTTTCCGGGATTCTTCAAAATGTTGAAGAAACTGTCACACTAACCGGCTCAACCCGCCCGGATCCTGGGCCCAGACTTGATCCTTCCGGGTTGATTCTCAGGGAATTTCTTGAATTCGCGCGTAAGGTTCTTGCGGCGATGGCTGTGGCTGCTCATCGTCATAGGCGTTCTGACGCTGGTGGTCCGCCACCTCATTACCAGCGAGGAATGGCGTTCCTTCCAGTGGGACCGGTTCGTAAGCATGCTGAGGCACGTCCGGCCCGGATACCTGTTCGCCGCGGTGGCCGCAACCTTGAGTACCTACCTATGGCGAGCCCTCCGCTGGCGGTATTTCCTGGACCGGACCGTGCCCCTGCGCGTGCTTTTGGCCGGCCAACTCATCGGTTTTACTTGCGTTTATCTGATCGGCCGGGTCGGCGAGCCGGTTCGACCCGCCTATGTGGCGCACCGCAGCGGGGTCCCGCTCGCCACGCTGGCGGCGGTCTGGCTTATCGAGAGGATCTACGATGGGGTGTCGCTCCTCTTGATGCTCGCCCTCGCGTTGCGCCTTTCTCCGTTCCACTCGGGAGAGTTCCCGGGAAACCGGTTTCTCCAGAGCCTGGTGGAGTCCAGTCAGTGGATCGTATGGGTGCTGGCCGGACTCATCGCGGCCTCGCTGGGATTCCGACTTTACGCAGAAAAAGTCCTGCGGTACCTTTCTCATCCCGAGAAGTCTCCCCAAGCTCGGCCAAGCTGGAGAAAGGGCCTGGAACACTCGGTCCGGTCATTTGCCGATGGGCTGGGAGTGCTGGGTCAATGGCGGCGATTCATGGGAAGCGTGGGATTTTCGATCCTCGTCTGGGCGGCCAACATCTCCGTCTTCTGGCTCGTGGCTCAGAGCATCGGCGGCAAGGCGGGCGGGCTGAGTTGGCTCGGGGCCTGCTTGGCCGCCATTTCCGCAGTAGTGGGACTGACCGTGCAAGTGCCGGCCGTAGGAGGAGGCTTTCAGGTGGCCGTGTTGTTGGCATTGACCAAGGGGATGCAGATGGAGGTAGTCTCCGCCACCGGTGTCGCTCTTCTGAGCTGGGTCGTAATCATGGCTCCCGCAAGCCTGCTGGGACTCGTCTGGATGGCGCGGGAAGGATTGTCGCTCCAAAGTTTGCGGCGTTGGGCCGTAGAGGAAAAGTCTTCCGGGGCAGGGGGATAAGAAGGACCCAGACGGGTAGAGGACTCTGGGAAGGGCCTCGAAGAAGGTACTGTTATGAATTGTCCTTATTGCGGCCACGGCGAAGATAAGGTAGTGGACTCCCGCGGGGCCCGCGAGGGCAACACCATCCGCCGGCGGCGGGAATGCCTGAAGTGCGAGCGACGCTATACTACCTACGAGCGCATCGACGAAGTTCCCTACATGGTGATCAAAAAGGATGGACGGCGGGAGAAATTCGACCGCCAGAAAGTCCTGGCGGGATTACTGAAAGCCTGCGAAAAGCGTCCGGTGAGCATGGGCGATCTGGAAAATATGGTAAATGACGCCGAGTCGCATGTGGCCGGCTCACCCGACAGGGAGAAACCCAGTTCTGAAATCGGCGGGATGATTATGGCCCGCCTGCGCCAACTCGACAAAGTTGCCTATGTTCGCTTCGCCTCCGTCTATCTGGATTTCAAAGACGTCGGCGAGTTCATGGAAGAACTCCATGACCTGATGAAGGCCAAGGGAAAGTAGGTCTCGGGGGGAATCCGACGGAATCTAATTCTCCCCCACCGATCCATCTCTCCGGTATTGCAAGGGAAACCCCTGCGGCTCATAGGGATATTTCTCCAATCCATCCCGGTCCAACTCCAGACCCAGCCCCGGTCCGGGAGGCAATTCCACGTAGCCGTCACGGGGCTTCTCAATATCCCGCGTGACCAATTCCCGGCGCTGCTCGCGATTGCCGGTGACCACCTCCTGGATCAGAAAATTGGGAATGGCCGCGTCCAGGTGCAAGCAGGCGGCGGTCGCCACCGGACTTAAGGGATTATGGGGTGCCACGGCCACGTAATACGCTTCCGCCATTCCCGCGATCTTTTTCAGTTGCGAAATACCTCCCGCATGAACCATGTCCGGTTGGATCACATCGGCAATGCCTTTTTCCAGGACTTCCCGAAATCCCCAGACCGTATAAAGCCTCTCCCCGGTTGCGACGGGAAGGGTAGTTTCCCGCGCAATTCGCTCCATCGCATCCGCATTTTCGGGAAGCGTCGGTTCTTCGAGGAACAGAAGATGCAAAGGCTCAAGCTCTTTGGCCACCTGGGCGGCAACTGCCGGATAGAGGTCGCCATGAGCATCGAACATCAAATCGACCTCGTCGCCGACCGCCTCACGAGCCGCCTGAAATTTCTTGACGATCTGGTAGATGGCTCGCGGACCTTCCACCATCTCGAACACGCCTCCCGGGCCGGACTTGAGCGCGCGGAATCCCTCGTCCACCTTCTTGCGGGCATTTTCCGCAAATTCCTCCGGGGTATCACCGCCAAAATGGGTATAGACTCTGATCTTCGTCCGGGTGGGCCCGCCCAGCAGCTTATAGATGGGCTCGGTGAGCAGCTTCCCCCGCAGGTCCCAGAGGGCCATGTCGATCCCGCCCAAGGCCGAGTTCAGCACGGGCCCGCCGCGGTAGAACGAAAGACGATAAATGGCTTGCCAGAGGTGCTCGATCTGCGTCGCGTCTTTACCCTTCAGAAAGGGCCGCACGTCTTGGATCGCCCCCACCACCGCTTCCGGCTTGTATTCCAGCGTAGCCTCGCCTAATCCTGTAACTCCCAAATCGGTGTGAATTCGGACGTAAACGTAGGGAGTGTGAGCGCCGGCAGAAACGACTGCGGTGGTCACGTCGCGAATCCTGGCCTGGGTCGGCAATTCGTCCAGCGCGGTTTTGCTCTCCGGGTCCACCGCGAGAAGCCGCCGAGCGATCGGGCTGAGAACAGGAATCCCTCCGGTCACCGCTTGCAAGAATCTTCTCCTGGAAGGCATGGCAAACTCCCGGTCGTTGGGGTGTGAATAGTAAGGTAATCCGTATTGGGTTCTAATACGTAGAATTCCCTCCGTCAACTGAAACTTTTGTTTTGCTGCTGTTAACGCTGGAGATACGCCGGCAGGATCGAAGTCGGAGCAGCGTTCGTGCCTGCCCGCCGAAGAATGGCGGGAAAGGTTTTGGCCGGGGCGTTGGTTCGGGCCGCCGGAAGCAAGGGAGCGGCGGACGCAACCAGTTTGTTCCTATATAGCCCGACAACATACTTGATCGTACTCTAAAACAGAACCGTAAGAGTTTGTTCCTGCCGGGGTCCAGGAAGGGGCGGCACAGATTTCTTGACGTATCATGATTTGTCATGATAAGCTGGAGTAAGTCGTTGAGGAGAACTTCGCCATGTCCCAGACCCGCAAAAAATTCGCTACCCAGGTCAACGCCGAGACTCTGGCCTCTATCCGCGCGATCGCAGAGAAGGAAGGCCGCCAGCTTCAGGCACTCGTGGAGGAGGCGCTGGCCGATCTGATCGAGAAGCGAAAACAGGCCCGGCCCCGGCCACACGTCATGGCCGCCTATCTGGGCAGTCATGACAAGTATGACGAGCTCTACAAGAAGCTCGCGCAATGACGGACTACCTCACGCTGGCGGAAGTTCTCGCCATTTACGCGGACCAGATCGAGCGGTACGGTGGAGCGCAAGGCGTCCGGGACGCCGGTCTTCTGGAGGCGGCGCTCTATCGGCCGCAAACCGGCTACTACGCCGATCTCGTCGCGGAAGCCGCCGCGTTGTGGGAGAGTCTCGCCCAGAACCATCCGTTCATCGACGGCAACAAGCGCACGGCCTTTGCCGCGACGTACACGTTTCTGGCGATCAACGGCGCACAACTCACCGCGGACGCCGGAGAGGCCTACAGCTTCATTCCCGGGCTGTACGAAGCAGGAACGTTCCGCTTTGACAATCTGGTGCCGTGGCTGCGGCGCAATGTCAAGGTGATCTCGGTTTGACGGCGGATGCGTCCGGAGCGGCGTTCGCGCCCGCCCGCGCGCCGACAGAACGGTATATTTGACCCAAGAACCTGTCCCTTGCTATCTTGGACTGCCTTGTGAGGTCTTTTCCATGGCCTACGTAATGGGAATTGACGTGGGAACGACAGGGACGCGAGCGATCGTCGTAAATGAAGCCGGCGATGTCGTGGGAGCAGCTTCCGGGAATCATACCCCCATGGCGATGCCTCAGCCCGGCTGGGCCGAGCAGGACCCCGAAGATTGGTGGCAAGCCACATGCCGGGCCGTCCCCGCGGCCCTGAAAGACGCCAAGTTAAAAAGCTCGGATATCTCCGCCGTAGGGCTTTCCGGCCAAATGCACGGAGTTGTTCTGCTGGACCGGCAATGCCGACTGCTGCGTTCCTCCCTGATTTGGTGCGACCAGCGCAGCCAGCCGCAATGCGACTGGATCACCGCGAAGCTGGGCAAACAGCGTCTGATCCAACTCACCTCGAATCCGGCACTGACCGGATTCACGGCCCCCAAGCTACTGTGGGTTCGTGATCACCAGCCGGAAATCTTCGCGAAGACGTCTCACCTGCTCCTTCCCAAGGATTACATCCGCTTTCGGCTTACGAATGAATTTGCCACCGAGGTCTCCGACGCTTCCGGAACGTTGCTGCTGGACGTGAGGAGCCGGCAGTGGTCCGGGCAGGTCTGTTCGGCCTTGGGGATCGACGAGGCCATCCTGCCCCGAGTGTACGAGTCGGTGGTGATCAGCGGGACAATCTCACCCCAGGCGGCGGAATTGACCGGACTCCGACAAGGCACCCCCGTGGTGGGCGGCGGAGGCGACCAGGCATCCAGTGCGCTCGGCAATGGCATTGTTTCGACCGGGCTCACCTCCATTACCGTCGGCACATCCGGTGTTCTGTTCGCTTACACCGACAACCCTTGCATTGACCCGGAAGGTCGTATTCACACCTTCTGCCACGCCGTACCCAACAAGTGGCATGTCATGGGAGTCACCCAGGGTGCCGGGCTTTCCCTGCGATGGTTTCGGGACCAACTGGCGGCCCCGGAGGTAGAACAAGCCGCCCGCGAAGGTCGCCAGGCGTATGAACTGATCATTCAACAAGCCGAAAATGTACCCGTCGGCAGTGAGGGACTTCTCTGGTTTCCTTACCTGATGGGAGAACGCACTCCCCATCTCGACGCAAACGCGCGTGGGGGATGGTTCGGCCTGACGGCGGCCCACACCAAAGCCCATCTGATTCGAGCGATTTTGGAAGGAGTGGCATTCAGCCTCAGGGATTCACTGGAAATATTTCACAAACTAGCGATTCCCGTGACTCAGGTGCGGCTATCGGGAGGTGGATCGCAGAATCCGTTCTGGAGACAGATCCAGGCAGATATTTACCGTCAAGAGTTGGTGACGCTGGGCACCTCCGAGGGCTCGGCTTACGGCGCGGCGTTGTTGGCGGCAGGAGGAACCGGCATCTTCTCCAGCGTCGAGGAAGCCTGCGGTCAGTCGATTCGAGTGCGCGAAAAAGTGACGCCTCGGCCGGCTGCGATGGCGCTCTACGACCGCTATTATCAGGTGTATCGCTCCTTCTATCCCACCGTGAAGGCCCATTCGCACCAGTTGGCCGAATTGGGAGTCCAGAGAAATTGATCCCGCCACGCTCCAGGCTCGGAAGAATTCCCGACCTGGACCGCGGGCAAACGAAAATCTTTCTATCGAGGGAAAATAAAATGTGGAGATGGTTCCTTGTAATCCTTGGCGTGACCACCATGAGCTTTGCCGCTGGGCCTGAACGATGCAGGTTGGAGAAGACCACTTACAACGGCTGGTCTGTATATCGACTCACCAATGGAATCGTAAACCTCTATTTGGCCCCTCAACTGGGCGGACGGGCGATCCAGATCGAGCTGGGAAATTTCGCCTATCTCTATGTAAACAAAGGTCTGTCTGGAAAAGTCCTGCCTAAAGAACAGAACAATCCGGAGGCAGGTTGGGCCAACTACGGCGGTGACAAGGTTTGGCCGGCCCCCGAGGGTTGGAGCAGCGATGAGCAGTGGCCCAGCGTTCCTTATTACATTCTGGACGGGTCCTCCCACACTGCCGAAGTGATCCAGGACTCGCCCGAGGAGGTGGCCCTTCGCATGACCAGTCCTCCCGATCCGCGCACGGGGATTCAATTCGAGCGGACGTTCCACCTGCGGCGAGGCTCGACGCGCATTCAGGTGGTTCAGGTAATGCGAAATATCAGCCGGAGGAAAGTTCGCTGGGGGATATGGCACGTTACGCAGCACAACGGAGCCGACTTGAGTGATCCCTCCCAACCGAACCCCGCGCTTTTCGCTTATGCCCCGCTCAATCCCCAAAGCATGCATCCGGGTGGGTACTACCAAATCTACGGTGACGCACGCCACCCGAGCTACCAGACCCTGGAGGACGGCCGCCTGCTCCGCGCCCAATATCTCTATCGCGTCGGCAAAATCGGAGTCGATTCCCACCAGGGATGGCTGGCCGTCGTCAATGGCCAGACCGAGTACTGCTTCGTCGAGACGTTCCAGCACTTCCCGGACCGTCCTTACCCGGATAACGCTTCGATCGAGTTCTGGAATCACGGCCCCGGCACCGTTTCCCGCGGCCCCTACGATCAGGTTCTGCCGGACGACCCCGCGCAGACACCCTACTTCTTCGAGTCCGAGGTCATAAGCCCATACGCCGAGCTCGAACCGGGAGAGGAATACAAATTCCGGGTGAACTGGTGGCTCTCGCGCTCTCACGACCCGGTTCGAAACGTCACCTGGGCCGGCGTGGTCAGTGAGCCGCTCAGTGCAGAACCGGAAGGCGACAAGGTCACCCTACGGGGTTCCTTTGGCGTATTTCACGCCGGTACCCGAGAGGCTACTTTCTACAACAAGCTGGGGCAAATTTTGGCCCGGGAAGACCTCGGCGCGATTGACCCGCGGGACCTCTACCGCCTCCAGAAATCCGTTTCCCTTCCCCAAGAGACCTTTCGTATCACCGTGGGACTTCGGGATGCCGACGGGGAAAGTCTCGGCATTCTAGGTAACGTAATGCTAAAATAGAGGATAGAGGGACTGCGGGAGAAAAAGCAGAAAGCCGCGGTCCGGAATCGGTTCGTTCCCCTGGGGTCCAGCCCGCCCTATTGGCCATTCCTTTCTCCCTATATTTTGCGGTAGCAGGCTGGCGTCTTCCACGGTTTTCTCCCAACTCCTTCCTTTCGTTTCGCTTACACGGTTTTGGGGCGTCTGCTTTCGCTCGCAACGCCTACGGTTGGCCCGCTTGAGGGGCGAGTTTTCTGACGGTTTCTTGACGGTGGTGGCTGCCACGGCCCTGCTCTACGGGCTGCAGGCACCTGGTTGCAGTAATGGTTTTCGAGTTGCAATCGCCCCGCTCGTCGTGAGGACGCGCTTCGTCGAGCCAGGGACCTACCTTCCCTGACCACTGCCAGAACATTGAGCCCGGCCTGCGCATTGAGTGGCGGACAAAGAGCGCGCAACTGCAACCTGTCGGTTACTGTCCTGTCGGCCCTCCTAGCGAATTCGGACTTAGGGACTTTATCAAACTCGACCCGCCTCGATCCCCGTCGCCCATAAACCTACCAACCCTTACCTCAAGGTTTCAATCCGCTCCCCTCACCGAAGTGAGGGGAGATGTGGAGATCAAAAGGCACGGTCTCTACTCTTACTACGTTTCAATCCGCTCCCCTCACCGAAGTGAGGGGAGATACTGCCATGTTAGGCTTGGGCCATACAATTTCGGAATTTCCTAGATTAAGGTACAGACAATAGGCTACTAACTGCTCGACAATCTGGGACTATGAGAGTATCCCTTGTTCACGCAGTTTGGCAACCAGGTATTGCTGTTCTCGGTCTCCCTTCAGGCTATTGCAGGCACCACAGAGCAGCTGGAGGTTATCTAGGTGGTCGGTCCCACCGCGCGTTCTCGGAACCACGTGGTCCACCGTGAAGTTGCGGAACGGAAAGGCTACCCTGCACCCCCGGCAGTGTCCTTCCTGCTTTCCAAATAATTGATGCTTGTGCGTCCGGTAGTTCGGCAGCTTTCCTAGATCGGTGCGCTGGGGAACCTCCGAACGGCGGATCGGCTTGAAGTCATGGAAAAGGTCGATTTCCCTGCGGATGCGGACCTGTACGAGTTCGGCGGCCTTCTCCGATATGTCGATGCCCACCCATTGCCGATGCAGGCGTTCGGCGGCCACGCAAGCCGTGGCGCATCCAGCAAAGGGGTCCAGAACTAGGTTGCCTTCGTTGGAGCTGGCCTTGATGATGCGATCTAATAGGGCGAGGGGCTTTTGAGTGGGATAGCCTACTCGTTCTTTGGATGATGGCATGATCGGCTGCATAGGCCACCAATCTTCAGGATGCTTGCCCCTGGGGTTCTGATTGTAGTTGTCATAGGTTCCACTTTCCCGAAACGAACGGGCTTTATACTTTAGGCGTTCAGACGAATCTTCAGAGTACGCTACCCGAACGGCATCCACATTGAAAACAACGTTTTCAGTCTTTGAATATCGGAACAAAATATCGTGCTTGCGGGCAAAGTCATACTTGGGCACCCCCCCCCCTCGATAGCACCACACGATCTCATTTCTGAAGTTTCCCGCCCCAAATATCGCATCCATGAGTGATTTGAGGTAATGGCTGGCGGTCGGATCGCAGTGCAAATACAAGCTCCCCGTTTCCTTCAAAATCCTTCGCATTTCCAGGAGCCGGACGGCCATCATAATGAGGTAGGACTTCATGCCCTTGCCATGCGAGTGACCGGCAGCGTCGATGATCGAGTACAAGGCTGGTTGCCGGTCCGCGATCTCGCCATGCCAGGCGTTGTCCACGTCGCTCAAGGTCCAGGTATCCTTGAAGGCGGCTCCGGCTGCCTGAGAGCCAATAGGCGCGCTGTACGTGCGATTGCTGTTGAAGGGAGGGTCCAGGTAAATAAGGTCAACGCTCTCGGAGTTCATGCCGCGCATTATGTCCAGGTTGTCGCCTGTCCACATGGTGCGATTGTTCCAGTTTTGAGGCATCTCTACCCATCCTCATTGAACGGAAGGTCGAGGGTTGTGTGAATCTTGGGAAATACACGTTGAATCCTTCGCTTAAATTCTCCCCATCCGCCCTTGGATTGAACTACTGACTTCATAAGTGCAATAACTCCGTAAAGGTGCTTCTGAAGGGAAGGATGACCAATGTCATGTGTCAGCCATTGATGGTGTCTTGCCCGCCGCGTTCCTTGGGGGGTTTGAGGATTTAATTTCTCAAGCTCTTCGCGCACTCCTGGGGCAAGGCGATCCCACACAATATCATTCGTATAATGAGCTACTACTTGAGGTCGGTTAACTCTCATTCCCTGCCATTGCCATCCACGAAGCCTAAATATCTCCTTATAGAAATCATCTGGAAATCGCTTCGCCCATTTTGCACGCTCTGCCAGAAGATACTTATCGAGTATCTTCTGGAGTATCTGTCGGTCACGCAGATCCTGGTATCCAGTTGCTTCGTCAACAAGAGCGATGATGCCGACGTGCGCAAATCCTTGCATAATAATCCAGCAACGTTCGGCTGCTTTCATATGTTGCGGTCGCAGTTTTCCTTTATTCTTGGCTTCAATAACGGCTGCACAGATTTTAGGAAGAATGGTAGCTGGATAGCCGTAAGCATTCCCTCCTCCAACTGGATTCTTGAATGGGATGGGTGATTTCAAAGCCGGCACTAAATCATCGGAAACAAAAGGGTTTATTGCTTTAGAGGCCATGAAATGAGGCATTCTAAAGCCGGCCTTTGGGTTGAGTCCGATCCCCTCGCTTACTCCACGCTGACTCAGTACACGGGTTTCATCTTCCAGTACGTAGCAGGGTATCTCGATGTTCCCGATCACAAGTGGCCGGTCCGGTGCTCCGGCGATCACCTTCAAAGGCTGTTCCTTGGATTCCTTCATTATTCAACTCCAAGTCCGAGATTGATCGTCATATCAAAGGCGGATTCCGGCTTCTCGTGCCGCAGGTTGTAGCGGTAGCAAAACTCGTCGATGTAGCGTTGCAGGTGGTGTCGGCTCACACTGTGGAACTGGCCGAACATCCCGCGCTTGAGAAGGGCCCAAAATCCCTCGATGGTGTTCGTATGGATGGGGCCGTCGGCGTAGGTCCGGCTGTGATTGATGACGGCGTGGGGCAGTACCCGCTCCATGCCGCGGTAGCCAGTGTACTCATCGGTAATCAGCATGGCGTCCTTGGCGTCGATTTTCTCTCGCACGAAGGACCGCAGGTTGCGGCCTTTGAGCTTGCCCTTCATAACGCTTCTAGCAGTCACTCGGCCCTCACGCTCCACGGCTCCGATCACTGTGGCCTTGTCGGTTCCCCGGCCCCGCTTGGAAGTATGATCCCCGCTACCTTTCCGTGGCTTTCCCCCGATATAGGTCTCATCCATTTCGACAATGCCGGTGAGTAGGTTGCGTTGTTCGGCCTGCGTCATGGCCTTCCGAATCTGCATGGCAATCCGCCAGGCGGTGTTCTTGTTCACCTTGAGGTCGCGGGAGAGTTGGAGAGCCGATACGCTTTTCTTGGCGTTCAGAATCAGGATGACGGCCAGAAACCATTTCTGAATCGGCAGGTGAGTATGGTGGAAGATGGTGCGCACGGTAACGCTGAACGAGGTGTGGCACTCATAGCAATGATGGCGAAGCTGCATCCTGGTCGTGCGGGTTGACGTGCAGTAGGGGCAACGTGGGGTGCCGTTCCAGCGGGCTTTCTCAAGGTGGGAGATGCAGTCTTTTTGAGTGGGGAACCGTTGGAAAATCTGTATAATGTCCATGGCAACCGTCCTTTCCGTGGGGTCTGTTTCAATCGCAGAAACATTTTCTCACGGATTAGGGCGGTTGTCAATACCTTAATCTAGGAAATTCCGAATTATTATTTTCGCAGGCCTGATTCTCTGCATCACCAGTATGGTCTGTCTGATAAAGCCGATCAAACGCCTATATATGAATCGCAAGCGAGCCATATTAGGTATTTTCGTCTCCGTGGTTATGATGGGGATTGGCGGCTCTTTTCTTCCCAGAGACCCATCAAATAGGAATGTTGCCACTGCCGGACAACAGCACACGTCCGATGATCAACGGGTCGTAAAAGCACCTGACCGGCAGTTCGCATCTGAAATTCAATCGCAACTCTTCAGGAATCCACAACTCAAAAACCGGGAAATCAGCGTGACCTTCTCCAAGGGAGTGGTAACCGTCTCCGGGCAGGTTGCCAGCAACGAGGAGCGGTTCCAAGCGGGTGCAATCGTCCGGCGTGCGGAGGGCGTAAAGCAAGTGAAGAATATGCTTGACGTGATCAAATCGGAGAGGGGAAAGCCTCCGGCTCCTCGGGAGAAATGGCAACTGAGATGGGTAGATTGCAGGCATTGGAGAGACTCGCGTTTTTGGGAATTCGCCACTCTGGACGATGTGGTTTCCTGCCTTAATGCCGGCTCCCAGCCGATGGCGCAAGACCAGATGGATGGTACTACCCCGTTGCATTGGGCCGTCAGGAACAGCAGCAATCCGTTACTCATCGAAGCGCTTGTCGATGCCGGCGCCGACCCCAACGCACGGCACGAATACGCCCCTACCCCGCTCCAAGATGCGGTAAAGACGTACAACGCTCGCCACAACCCGGCGATGGTCGAGGCGCTTTTAAGCGCAGGCGCCGATCCGATGATCCGGTACGGTGGATACGGTAATACATTGCTCCATCAGGCCGTGGAGTTTAGTGATAACCTGGGGATCGTCAAAGCCCTTCTCGGGGCTGGTATCGATCCAAACACACGGAATAAATTCGGTGCCACACCGCTCCATGTGGCGGCTCAAATGAACGAGAACGCGGAAATCTTCAAGGCACTTCTCAATGCGGGTGCCGACCCCAACGCACGGAATAAAGGCGGCCAAACCACGCTCGATATTGCACTCCGAATGGTTAACAACCCGGAGGTTTTCAAGGTGCTGAAAACCGCCGCGCGACGCTGAGATTCAAGGAGGAGACAATGGACAAACCCGACAATGGATATGTAAAGCCGGGAAAGGTAAAGTCACCCAAGAAATACTGGACGCCGTTGAGCGATCCCAACCTGTTTCACTTCGCCACCAAGGAACTCTCGCAGGATGCGATGATCTGCTGGTTGATCCAATGGGCAGGCCAGGGGAAAGGCGCCGGACCGGAGCAGGAAGAACTGAGCCGGTGCGGCCGCCGGTTCGTCCTCGCCTTGCTCAATCACAAGAGGGCCGACACAGATCCCATCCAACTGGAGGACGAGATCAAGACAGAGATTCATCAGCAGGATAGAAGCATCGACGTTCTCGCGCGGATCAATGACAAGCATGTGCTTCTCGTTGAGGACAAGACGGGCACCAAGGATCACGGCAGGCAGTTGGAAAGGTACTACAACGAAGTCATAGAGGGTCGCACGAAGCTCGTCGGCGAGGTCCTGGAGATAAATCTCTACCCGCTTTATCTCAAGACAGGAAACCAGTCTCTCGCGAATGACTGCCGCATCGAGGCCATAAAAAACTACAAGGTATTCCATCGCAAGTACTTCCTGAAAGTGCTCGACAGCTACAAGGGCCATAACTCGATCCTGTGGGATTTCCGGCAGCACCTGCGGGAGTTGGAGGACCAAACCAATAGCTACGTGGAATGGACCCGGGATGCCGGACAGGAATCCTGGCGGAGCTGGGAAGGTTTCTATCTTTACCTCGAACGCACGTTGGGCAACGGCACCTGCCGCCATATCCAATGGGGGTACGTTCCTAACCCCTCCGGGGGGTTCCTAGGTTTCTGGTGGTGGCTGAAAGATAATCCCGATCCCGAATTGTACCTTCAAATCGAAGCCTATCCTGGAGAGGAGGCCAGGCTGTGCTTCAAGGTTGACGCAGAGGGAAAGACCAGCGAGCAGAAGCAAGACCTGAAATGGCATTGGCACGAGCGGGTTAAGGCCGCGGGTGGGGACAAGGTGATGAAGCCGAATAGGATGGTGATCGGCAATTGGATGACTGTGGCATGGTGGAAGGACGACTGGATGGCTTTCAAACCGGACAACAAGCTGGATCTCCCAGGCACTGTCAAGAACCTGGAGCAGGCCGAGGCGGTGATGAAAAAGGCGATTCCATCAAAGTCCCAGTTGAGACTCTAATCATCACACGCCTTTTCGTTCGCCCGCAGATACTCCACCAGAAACTGATCCATAAGATCGGAGACCGTGGAGCGAATATAACGCGCGCCTCCTGGCCCTGTATGCCCGGCGAGTCCTTTTCGCCAAGTAATACCGGGCCTCGCAGTGCCAAGCGCTCCTGCAGCTTCCTGCAATCTCAATCTCCGTGAAATTTCCCCAGACATCTGTGATCGAAGACGGTTTTCCACGGGCAAACACCCTCGCCCTCCCAGGAGTCTGCAGGATGAATCTGGGGATCAACCGGACCCAGGAAGGAAGGGGGAAACATCCTGCTGAGGAACGACCGAGGTTCGAGATTTGAGAATGTAGCCATGGATGCCTGGATTCCTGTTATTCGTGCTAGAATAGCCCTGAATAAGCGAAAATAAAGCAAAGATAGAGACGAAGTCAGTCTACCCTTTGGGGCCACGTAGGCGCGTGATCCCCGGCAGGGACTGGCGAGGGGGGCATATACCCCCTTCGACCCCCCAAGGAAAAGCATGCGCGAGGGACGCAAGGTCTGGGTGAAGATCCGGGCCAGCCGGACGGAGCGGGCCGAGTGGCACGCCAAGGCCGCCGGGGCGGGGTTGGCGCTGTCAGATCTGGTGCGGCAATCTCTGGGGAAAGTACGGACCTGGACGGTGGTGCACGCCGAGCGGGAGCGGAAGCGGATCCGGGAGATGGCGCGGATCGGATCGAACCTGAACCAGATTGCGCGCTGGGCCAACATCTACCAGGAGAACACCGAGTTGGCCTTGGCTCACGTGTTGAGAAACCGGATTGAAGCGTTGTATCGCTGGACAGATCTATTCGAGCGTCGGCGCCAGTTGATAGAGGACTGGGCGGCCTACTTCAGCGGGGAAGGCGGACAGTAAATCCTGCTTGAGTGTCGTCTTGTTTCAGCGTGGAAAAACCCCTAGGATCAGAGCGATCTGTGGAAAGCTTTGAAAACGGCTCTCAGAAGCTTTCTACCGGGGAGTAAGGCTGCCTGCCGGGGGTTAGTAGTAAGAGGGTGCTCCTCGCGGTGTTCGTTACTCCCGGGCTATAGTGGAGGATCTGATTCGACACGTGTTAGGTTGTCTCGTCTAAGAAATCAGGAGTGCAGCGCTTGGGGTGATCTCAAGCGCTGGACGAGCTTACTGATCGGGAAAGAATCTAGCATGGTTCATTGGGTAATCGCTGGCACGTCCATCATGGTAGGACACGAGTTGATCGAGGCGGTCAAGGTGGAAGTGGGACTATGAATCAATCTGCGAGCGACAAGCACACGCGCCCTGACTCTCACCCGGATAGCAGCGTGGTAAAAGCCGTCAACAATCTCCGACAGCAACTGCTTGACGTCGGGAAACGCAACAAGCTCATCAACGCGCCGATCAGGAAAGATCGGGCCAAGCAGATCACCATCAAGGATGAGCTGGCCGACGAGGTTTTCAAGATCCTCTACCTCCAAGGTAAGAGCATGAGCTTCCAGTCCGCTCAAGGTGGCCTCTTCTCGGAGGAGGAGGATAGCGACGATGAGTCTGTTTTCTTACCGACCGAAGATGTCGAGCTTGGAATGGCCGCCGCTTACCAAAGCGACAACAAACTCCAGACGCAACTAACAGCCGACCGTCTCCAAAAGAAGCTACTCACGCTGTATAGGGACGCTCAGACCCTCGAAGAGGAGCAGGGGATCAGCGTTCTGTTCCTCGCCCTGGGTTTCCTCCGCTGGTACGAAAATAACTCTTCGCAGATTGAGCGTTTTGCGCCATTGATCCTGCTTCCGGTCGACCTCGAGCGCACCAGCGCCCGAGGTCGGTTTAGACTCGTTTTCAGGGACCAGGACCTAGAGCTGAATCTCTCTCTCCGTGCATTGCTGTCGAATGACTTCGGTATGACACTGCCGGATTTTCCCGAGGGCAACGAATGGCTGCCTTCGGATTACTTCGTGCGTGTCCAGGAGACAGTGTCGTCGCTGACGCGCTGGCGCGTCCGACCGAACACCATCGAGTTGGGATTCTTCTCGTTCGCCAAATTCCTGATGTGGAAGGACCTGGACCCTAACAGCATGTGGGATGGCACCGCTGGAACTGAGATCCTCGAGCGCATCCTAGTGGACTGTCGCAGAGATAGTTTTACCATGGCGGATGCGGCGGGAGGGCCTGGAGTATTTCCAGCGGAAAGGCTTGGCGTCTTTCGAGTAGGCGTTGATGTAGCGGCGGAGTTTGCGGGCGAGATCGGTGGTGGAGGGGAACACGCCGCGGGCAATGACGTCGCGTTGCACCTTAGAAAACCACAACTCGACTTGGTTCAGCCACGACGAGTAAGTCGGCGGGAAGTGTAAGGCGACGTTGGGGTGCCGCTCGAGGAACGCTGCCACCTGCTTGGTCTTGTGAGCCGAGAGGTTGTCGAGGATGAGGTGAATCTCCTGGTCGGGCTCGCAGCGGGCGACGACCTCACCGAGAAACTCGACGAAGTCCTGGCTGGTGTGACGCGCGGCGGTCTTCCCATGCACCTGCCCAGTCTTGGTGTTTAAGGCGGCGTAGAGGGAGAGAGTGCCGTTGCGCTTGTACTCGAAACCGTGCCGCTCGGCGCGTCCAGGGGACAGCGGCAAGACGCGGTCGCGACGGTCGAGCGCTTGCATAGCGGTCTTTTCGTCCACGCAGAACACGGCGGCATGGCGCGGCGGATCGAGGTAGAGACCGATGATGTCGGCAGCTTTGCGCTCGAAGTCGGGGTCGTTGGAGGCCATGTAGCGCTCCAACCGATGCGGCTTGAGATCGGCTTCCCGCCAAACACGATGAACCAAGTCTTTGCTGATGCTGAGTTCTTTGGCGAGTTTGCGGCAGGACCAGTGGGTCGAACCGTCGCCAGGCTGGCGGCGGGTGGCATTGAGGATTTTGGCACGCAAGCGGGCGGTGAGTTTCGAGGGTGGTTGCCCGGGACGGTGGGTTTCCAGTCCGTCGAGTCCGTGTTCGAGGAAGCGTTTCTTCCATTTCCCGACGGTCGGTGTGGAGCAATCCAGTTTGTCGGCGACGGCGGCGTAGGAGAGGCCGTCGGCGAGTAACGCGATGATTCGAGCGCGTAAGACAAAGCCGGCGGGCAGCGATTGCGAACGGGCAACCTCCTCGAGTTCGGATCGTTGCTGTTGGCTCAACACGAACGGTTCGCTTTGAAAGGGCATACTGTATAGACGCCCTTTCCATAGATAAAGTTACTTTGCGACAGTCCACTAGTCGGCGGCTTCGAGCCAGAATCTAGCATCTTTGCTCCCGACGAAAACCTCGACACGCGTTTCCCCGACCCCAGGGATCTCGGGCACATCCTGGATGCTGATACCTTTCAGACCCAGGTCATTTCTTTGGCTCGCGAGGGCAGGAATCTTGTGGTGCAGGGTCCGCCAGGCACGGGCAAGTCCCAGACTATTGCCAACATTATCGCGGCCGAGCGTGTCGCGAGCTTTGGCGCGATCGCCCTTGAAGCCGATGTCGGCGATCAGATCGATCAGCCCCTTCATCTTCTCCGGCGCGATGCCGCGACGGGCATAGTCGCGCGGCAGCTTGCCCTTGAGGTTCGGGTTGTCGCGCTCAACAGCGAGGATGGCGTCGTCGATCAGCGTGGCGATGTCGGGCCGCGCGGCCTGGTTCTGGAGGTTCTGCCAGCGTGCCTCGGGCGGCACCCAGAAGACCCGCTCGGCGGTGTACTCATCGCGGCTCTCCAGCAGGTTTTCGATCTGAGGCCCGCTGATGCCGTCGGCTTCCAGTTCCCCCTTGAGCTCGCCGCGCCGCGCCTCAAAGGAATCGGAAATGTACTTCAGGAAGAGCAGGCCGAGGACGACGTGCTTGTACTCGGCGGCGTCGATCTGACCGCGCAGGGCGTCGGCTGATTTCCAGAGGATTTCGGCGTAGGCCAAGTCGGTTGTGGTTACGCCATTGTTCGTCATGTCGGTTTCAGCCCTCTTTTCTTCGGAGGCCAAGCGCCGTGCCACAGCGGTCGGTACATGTACCGCGGGGACTGCCGCATATTAACCTAATTGCGCCAAAGGCGCACACAGTATGCCCATTCCTACCATAGGCAGTGGTGGGTGGACATGGTAGCTGACCCGTGTTTAGTGGGTAGTTCGGCACCCGCGGACCGATGAGCCACATCAGGCGACACTACCAGCGGGTTCCACAGAGATCTGTTCCCCCGTTCGGCAGCCTATTTACCAGCCGCCATCACCTGCAGAAGCGCCTTGTCGTGTTCGATCCGCGAGCCTTTTTTCTTATTTCTCAATTTGACCTTTTTCTAGAACCTTCTTAGCTTGTGACGAGGCCGAGTGGAATTCCCGCTGCTACCTCCTCCAGACGGTCGAGGATGATCGGCAACTGCATTATCCGCGCAAACACCTCCGCCACATCTATGGAATGATGGGCTAACGAGTGGATGTTTTCCCTGTCGGTCTTGCCCCATTTTCCTGCGTCCCCAAAACAAAAACCATACGGAAACAAGCCCGCCCAGTAGGGGGGAGCGCGGATGCTCCCTGAAAGAAACTCACCCAGCCACCAGTTCGAGATCGTTTCCGTCACCCACCGAGCGGAGCGCCGAGGCAGACCAGGGGGTATCCGGTATTGGCGACAATGGCACCGGCTCAGTCGTCTTGCAACGCCTTCCGCTCCTGTGATTGATCCTCCGCTGAACAAAGACAGGCGCCTGGGCACGACCCGCGCGGCGGATTGGTAAAGAGTCTCTGCGTTCTCGGTACTTGAATTATAGAACAATCGGCGAGTCCTCGGTGAGGTCAGATTCCGGTCCCGAGAACATGATAGACTCGGTTCAGTGTTGCGCAAGCAGTCGGTTGCCGACTCTGCACAATCGTTGTTAGTTTCATACGATTTTGAGGCGAAATGATTCCGACCACTGGTGATCGGTGGCGGAATATTGTCGGAGTCTAGGCATGCCTATCTTTGATCATCACTGCAGAGACTGCGGGCATACGTGGGAGGCATTCGTTCACAACAGTGCTCACAATCCGCCGTGCACATATTGTGGAGGCGAAACGATCCACGTGATTGTTCCGCCAGTCACTGACTCTGACCGAGATTCGAAGAAAGCGTTCCGGATGCGCCCGCCGGACGAAATCAAGAAGAGGGTCACCGGAGACATTTGTGAGCTCAACAAGCGTTTGCTTGAAGTGTCAAATCGCCTCGCGATCCAAGTACAAAGGCATTCAATTGCGAAGACGCCCCAGGGGAGGATTCTTGTTGCACTCTTCAAAAAGGCAGTAAATACTTTTCGAGGTGTTCAGCTGTTAAAGTCGAAGAGACTCATCGAGGAATCCTGGATTCTTCTTAGGGTTCTTCTCGAGACGCACATCAATCTAATCTACTTTCTCAAAAACGATGCCACGGAACTCACGAGGCGTTGGGTGGACGCATCGATCTTGGAAAAGCTGAAATATCTCAGGGAGGTGAACTTCTGTGAGGGCACTGGGATGGCCCATTTAGTGCATCGTAAGAAATGGGAACAGTTGGAAGCGAAAATCAAATTACGATACTCGGAAAGAGAATTCAAGACCTTGAAGAAACACGGGTATTCGGGGCTATCCCTGCAGCAGCGGGCCGACACCGTTGGCCTGGGAGCCAAGTACCAGAATCTCTATCGCATCGCGTCTCGTAGCATCCACACGTTCGATCCAGTTGAAACAGGAATGATGGACTACATAAAGAACGACGAAGAATTGGGTAACGAGCTGCTAGCATCTCGAAGGGAGGCGCTCGAATCAGCCCAGAACATGCTCTTAGGGCGTTTGTCACTGATATTAAGCAATTTGATCGAAGCCCACCTCATCCAGGGAGACTTGTGGCTTCTCGGATTGGGATATGAGAAGTATCGCGACAAGGTTGACGGGCAATCAACGACACTCGATGCCGCAGACCCTGAAACATTCTATGTGTGGCGAGAGTGAGCGCAACTGCGTTACCGACACAGCGAAGTGCAACTATGAAATCATGTCGTCGTACACACGAAGTGAAGAAAAGAGTTTTGTGAAGACAGGTGATCCTGTTGTTCAATTTGTCGAGGCCGAATATGAAGAGGAATGAAGATCAGCGTATTTGTGCTTGAAGCGCCTCGTCAAGTCCATGCAGTCTGACTTCGGACAATCCCGCATTGATCAAGATAGGGTAAGGGCTCTGCCAAAGTGCTCACTGGTCCCGTGACAACAGAGCACCTGCTTCGCACGTGTATCAAAACTGTATCAAAACCCCTGTTTGTTGAAGGGATTGAGGTTGCCCGTGAGCGGCGAACAGGTTCCCCAAGTTGTTGATAAAGCAAAGAATTGAACGTAACCGATGGAGAGAAAAGAAGCGATGACGACGCTTAAAAGGCAGATGCTCTATGCCTCCGCCCCGAACGAGTGTCTGCAGATCTTCCGGGATCATCTGGATGAAGTAGAAAGGGTCTTGCCGATAGATTCCTGGTTTTATATTCGCGCCCGATCAATAGCGTCTGCCGGTGCGTCATGATTAAATTCCGGTGTCGCTGGCTTTCAAGCCACCGTACATCTCAATTGCTCAACGGGAACGTCTCGTCCACTCGGGATTCCAACCGAGACGGAGTGGATCGAAGGAGAAACGGGGAGCGAGCTACGGGAGCAGGCGGACGTCATCAAGCACTGCTATCCCACCGTCCGGCGCGGCGCTCGGCAGCCGCCCCTCGTCGCGAGCCACCAACCGTTTACGCATCACCTTCTCGGCTTCGCCTCTCTCCCTCTCACCGGTCGACTCCTGTCTGAACTTCCCGTCGTGGTCCCGGTAGCTCATCCACCAGAGGCGTGAATCGCGCCGGCGGTAGAGGCTACCCGATGTATTTCTGGGTCTACCTATCTTGTTGTTCATCGATTCCTCCATTGACATGAAATTGCTGGCGCCACTCGACCAGCTCCGACAATCGGAAGCGGATCGAGCGGCCCATCATGCGGTAATGGGGAATCTGCCTTCGCTCGACGTAAGCATACACCAGCGAGGAGCTGACGGTGAAGGAGGAAAGCGAGCGGATCAGGGAGGCCTTGGGCAGTGAGGATGAAGACGTGCTGGCGGAGTATGGGGATGTTAACGGGGCGAGCGATCGCTTGATTGCGCTACGAGAACTTCCGACAGCGACGCGGGACCGGGGCCGCTCGATCGACAGCTTCGAGACGTGGGTTTCGCGCCGCTTGAGGGTGCCGGATGCTGACCTGTAATGGCAGCGGTAAGGTTCACAAATGGAGTTCCTAAAGTCAGCGCCGGACGGGACGGTTTTATTACACTCCGTGCACGATACCCGTGCTGATCCAGCGGGAAACGCGGTCAGAGGGGGGGGTGTTACAAGAATCAGAGATTGGTTGTTCCACTGCTCATTTTCCTATCTCGTTGTTACGCTGTTACTTGTCCGTAATAACCCGGCCAGCCCGTGCCGATCCAGCGAAAAAGGGCAGGACGGGAGCGACCCCCCTGTTTTTACCGCTATATCGGCACGCTGGGAGGGGGGGTGTTACAGCCGGTGTTCCACCGCCTGCCCCCTCCCTTTTGGGGGTCGCTCCCGTCCCATTGATCCCTGCGGGAAGGCTCCGAACACGGACCACAAGCTGGCGCTGACGCGCCGGAGGCAAGCCCCATGAAATGGCGCTATCCGATCCTGATCTTTGCCGGGCTGTGCTGTTCCGCTTGGGGGTTCCTCTACCGGCCTTTCCCCATGCCCGGCGACGATCCGGTGCTCGATCTGGTGCTCTATCACACCCCCAACTTCTACGGCTGGATCGTTCGCTGGTACTACGCCGCGCCCGCCGTCGCCCTCATAGTCGGCGGGCTGTTTCTCATCACGGTCTGGCGTTCGGCCAAGGTCCGGGACATTGTCGGTCTCTATCTGGACCCGCCGGACCGGGCTCTGGTGCTTTGCGTGGACGAGAAGAGTCAGATTCAGGCCCTGGACCGGACCGCTCCAATCCTGCCGTTGCGTCCCGGATTGCCCGAACGCCAGACCCATGATTACAAACGCCATGGCACGACGACTCTGTTCGCGGCTTTCAATATCGTCAACGGTAAGGTCATTGGCAGTTGCTGGCCGCGCCATCGTGGTCAGGAGTTCGTGAAGTTCCTCAATCAAATCGAGAAGGCAGTCTCTCCGGATCTGGATGTGCATCTCGTGATGGACAACTACGGCACTCACAAGGGTGCTCAAGTCCAACGCTGGCTCAAACCTCGAAAGCGCCGACGATTCCATTTTCACTTTACCCCCACCAGCAGTTCCTGGCTCAATCAGGTCGAACGTTTCTTTGGCCTCATCACCCAACGCATGATCCGGCGCGGTACGTTCCTCAGTGTTCAAGAGTTGGAGCGCTCCATCTATGCATGGCTCTCCACCTGGAACAACCAGCCGCACCCCTTCATTTGGAAGGCCACGGCTGATGTCATCCTTGACAAGGTGCAATCCTGTAAAGAATTATCTGGGACACAACACTAGTAGCAAATGCTTTCTCAAAAATAATCGGACTTATGCACTTGACAAATTACAATAGGATAATCCAGGCTGAGGGATAGCAGACAGGCTTATTTCAACAGTTTGACCTTTCGCTTTGTGCTCTTCTTGGGTTCTGAAGAGTGTGCCCCTGGCCTTGGCATATCAGCCGTGGGTTTCACCTTGAGGCTCGGTCAGGTTTTCCTTCCTGCCCGTGATGTCCTCAGTCGGAGACATCGAGCCTTGAAGGGGCTGCTGGGCCTGCCTTTCTAATTTCCTTCCATCTGGTCCTCGGTATCTTCCTCGCGGAGCAGGAGAGACTCTTTGAAGATCACGCTTGAAGATGACCCCCCGATGCTACTGGTGGCAGTGGCGCATGCCTTGGCCGACCGCCGCCGCATGAGGAAAGCGGAAGAGTATTGCCGGGCGGCCCTGGCACTTAATCCGGACCTCCACGAGGCAAGGATCGAGTGGGGACGCATCAACCTCCTGACGGGACGCTGGCGGGAAGCCTGGAAGCACCGCTCGCGACCGGCCAAGGAAATTATGAGGCTGCCGAAAGGAATGACGGGACGTGCCTGGGAGGGGCAGGACCTGGCCGGGCAATCTATCCTTCTCTGGGACGAGCAGGGAATGGGCGACCTGATCCAGTACATCCGCTATGTTCCCTTGCTTGCCAAGGACGGAGCGAAGATCATCCTGGCTTGCGGACACCCCAGGGTTTTCGGTTTGCTGCGGAGGATTCCCGGAATCGATCGCATTCAGTCGAGATCCCAGCCAGCTCCGCGCACCGACTGGCATGGCTCCCTCCTGGATGTGCCCGGCATTCGGGGCGACGACATGGGTACGGTCCCGTCTGCGTGCCCGTACCTTCCGCCAATGCGCCGTAAGAGACCCGTGCTCCGCCCGGCGCGGCAGTTCCGGGTCGGCATCGTCTGGGCAGGAAACATGAATCACATTCGGGACCACACCCGTTCCTGTCGCCTTCAGGACTTTGCGCCGATGTTCGATCTAAACGGCGTGGAGTTCGTGAGCTTTCAGGTAGGTCCGCGCGTCCGGGAGTTGCGGTCGGGTTGGCAAGAACAGGTACACGATCCGGGATCTGCGCTGGAGGGCCTGGAATCCACCGCTGACGCGTTGATGGAGGTGGACCTGGTGATAACGGTCGATACCATGCTGGCCCACTTGGCCGGGGCCTTGGGGAGGCCCGTCTGGAACCTGCTGGCGTTCAATCACGACAGCCGCTGGATGGTAGGAAGATCCTACACGCCCTGGTATCCTACGATGCGGCTGTTCCGGCAGCCAAAGCCGAATGACTGGGCGAGCGTATTTCAGGAGGTACGTGGTGAGTTGATTGCCTTGATAGAGAAATCCTGAACCGCGCCCGGCAGAGTTGCCTTGATACGCCTGCCTGTCGGGGATATGGTGTGCCTTGATTGGGAGTTTTCTATGTCGATCTACGTAGTCATATTACCCGATAACACAAAAATCTCCGTGGAAGATTCATTTCCTGAAAAGGACTGGGTGAAGATAAGCCTGGAGTATGGTTGGTTCGTAAAGAAGGTTCCGTGAGCAAAGACGTTTCCAACCAACTTAAAATTGGGCGTAGCGACGGCATGTTGGGCATTGTGGTTTCTTCCGACAACTTTTCCGGGTTTGCCAGTAGTGATGTTGTCGAGAAAGTGAAATTTTGGGAATCGCATGGAGAGTGAATCCAACAAAGTTCTAAGCATGAGTTCTCGTCCTCAACGGCTTACGAAAAACGGTGGCAATGGTGGGCGAGAACTTGAAGCAAGATTACGAGCCGTAGAAGAACGCCTTGCCAGGGTGGAAACGGGAATAAGTCACTTGGCGACCAAAGAAGGTTTACAAAAATTAGAAACCTTGATTGTCAAGAGAGAATCCAACATGATGAAGTGGCTCATCGGGATTATTTCAGTATCTTTGGTCTCCGTTATAGCAGCATTAATTAGAACTTTCTTAGGTTGAACTCCTCTCACCCTACCAACTCCCGATACCGCAACCGCTTCCCATCCATCCCACGCACGATAGCGGCCATCTGATCGATCGTATCGGCTTCGCGCTGGTTGTGGCGGCCTTCAAACTCATTCACGTACTGGCCTAGATGCTTGACGCTCATCTGGTGGTAGGTTCCGTGGTAGCCTCGTTTGCTACTAAAGTATATAATTCCCATTACTTGAGAAGATGGGGTCCATTAGGGGAAGATTGAGTAGATATTCCCCTGAAATATGAGAGTGCGCAGCCAGGGTGGCTTTCGAGCTCCAGTGGGCGGAGTTCCTGGTCGGTGGGAGTGCGCAACCGGATGATTCATCATCGTCCCCATTGGCCTGACCACCTTCCCGCAGGGAATGACTCTGACGGGAGCGCAAAGAAGCCAGCAAGATAAGGAAGCGCTGCCGCGCACCTCGAAAGGCCGTTTCGGCGCACCCGGACCCCTTTGTCTGATGTGCGCTTGCCGATCGGCACGAAACGCCGTTTGTTCATTCTTAGAAACCATTCCCGGGCAACCGCCAAGATCGCCATGCCGTGAAGCTGTCCATGATCGAGGGGCGGCACGGCGACCCGCAGACCGCCGTACCTCTCCAGGGCGTGGATGTCCTCTTGGTCACGGTTGGCCGGTTCCAATCCGGCAATCTCATGGCCGACCGCCCGAATTTTGTGGGCCTGACGTCGGTGCACCAGAACTCCTTGGCACAAGCTTGGGAACAAGTCGGTCAGGGTGGCCATAGAAGAGAGTAAAGACAGCATTTTCTTCCTGAGTCAACACCAAAAGGTTGGAATATCTCCCTTTGGGACAAAGAGTTACGCCGGTCCCAGTGTCTACGAATGTCCCGTATCATCCCAAGAGATTCAGCAATAAATTCCTGTAATTTTCTCATAAATCTCCCTTGTCGGGAATCCCAACCCCACGGCTATCGTCACGGGAGAGTAGGAATACGGACCCCGTCGAGCCGAGGGGTCTACGGCACCACGGTCGACAAAGTGCTAGAGAACACCCGCCATTCAGTTCTGGCGCTCAAGTTTTTGGGGGACCAACGGACTCGCTTCTTTTCCGGAACGCCGTGGTGGGGCGTATGTTGTTGGCGGATACCGTGAGCTGGGTTGCCCAGGGGCTCCTGGCGGCCTGTTCTTTGTTCGTCGGAGGCATGCAGCTCCTGGTGTTCGGCCATTGCTCTGAGCGGCGACCGGGCGATGACGCAGAATACCCTTGTGGCAGCACCGCGGAGCATGGATGTCGGGCGGGAGCAGATGACGGCCAATAATTGATGCCGACGTTTGAGGAGCACCAAACCGGGAGCGTTTCCATTGCTAGCCCATACGGTCCGGCGGCATCCCGTGGTGTACATAAGTGATTGAATAATAAATACTTGAGACGCACTGGGGTCTTGACGCGGTCGATCCAAACTCGATAAAATGCTGCTGCTTTCCCCCCATAGGTGGGAGAGGAGTGGTAGGCGATGGCGCTCCCGACCAGCCAGCCGGTGCCCGAGATTCTGCGAGGGTGGACTGTGTCTGGAGGCATCCCGGCGGATGTGATCGAGGGCATCAACAGTGGAATATATGAGTTGTACGGTGGTGTGATCCGCATCGCGGCGGGCAACGACGCAGCGGGCCGAATCATCCGGCACCGAATACCCCCACGCAAGTCAATTGCGGAGGTCAGCCAGGAAATGGCCAGGATGGAGCAGGCAACCCTTCAAGGCAGGGTCCGGATTCTTGATGAGTCCTGGGATCTGCGGGGCCGCCTGGACCGGATTGTCGCATTGAAAAAGCGAGTGCGCTGGCAGGCCGGTCGGGCGCTAATCCACCGTGGCTCCACCCGGAATACGGCGCGGCTCTCGGAGGTCCCGTTTCGATGAGAGTCCGGCGCCTTATGCCAGCACTGGGCCGTGAAAACGACATGGGGAGTCGATTCACAAAAAGGCCCCTCCGGGATTCACAATGCCGCTTCCACCTATCCTCCGTGTTCTCTTCGGTCTGGCTCTCCCTGGCGGGACCGGCGACGCCCGCTCGGAAATCTCCGAGGCGGACGGGAGCGCCCCCCCCCTTTCGAGACCTTGGTGCGGGCGTGGCGCGGGGTGGGTTTGCACAACCACCGTCCCGCCCCGCGCGGGGGGTCGCTCCCGTCCATTCATCAATCCCTGCGGGAAGGCGTTCGAGCCGGCTCAGGACGAAAAGTGTCCACCCGTCCGGTCGCTGCTCGCAGGACAGAATCCTGTCACTACAGGCGGCTCATTCGCGGCGCCTCGCACGGTTGGGCAGGATTGATTGTCGGTGTAAAATCAAAGACCAATAGGAGGATTCCATCAATAGGAAATAGTCGGCTAGCGCTTGTTATGAATGATGACAAACCGAGAGGAGAAAATCAGAGGTTTCAGGGCACGACGCAGTGCGGGGCAGGACAGCCCTGGCGGTCGCCTTCATTATCGTATTTGCTTGAAAGGAGGAATCGCTATGGGGAAAACAGTGCTGCAGTACGCCGGTCAGACGACCGCCTTGGTTACCATTGGTTGGTTTTCGTTTCTTGTTGGACAGCTCACTGAGTTGCCACTTGTCTCGATCCCGCTATTGGCTATTGCCAGGGTCCTGCCCTGAGCCCTCTGAGAAAACAGCGATAGCCTCGGGGCAAGACTGAGCGGTAGGGTAGATACATCTTGAACGAAGACTCGAATTCAACCCCGGGCCGCAAGCTTCCCAAATTAGAAACTTGGAGGGAATCTCGCTCGGGGGCGTGGGCCGGCCGAGGCTTTCATTACCAACACATGGTTTCGGCATTGATTCTCGTCCGGCAGTGGGCCGGGCTGGTGCCTCCCGGTTATCTGGTGCCGGAAGGATTCGAGGATTGCGTTGTCGAATCCTCTGATCGTCGTATCTGGATCCAGATCAAGTCACGCAATGACGCCACGTTCCGGGAGGCTGAAGTCCGCACAATTCTGGCTGCCGTTGACGACAAGGTGGCCAAGTTCAAGAACGGCACGGACATCCGGTCCGCCGTGATCCTTGAGAAGCCGCGAACCAACAGAGTCGAAACCGACATCAGTCGGCTTTTTGACGATGAGGGCCGGAGAATCTTCGTTTGCGGAACGCCAGGCGATGAAATCGTCAGATTGCTTTCGACGGAATTGGAAATAGCGGAAGTCATTGCCGAGGGGCTTACCAGTGATCTGTACAGACTGGTCGCCGACGCTGCGGCAGATAACGCGTTCTTGCCCTTCGACAAACGCCGCAGGATATCCACGACGGAAGTGGAACGGCGCATCTTTGAACGTCTGGAGGCAGAAGATCCATCGGCGATTGATTACGCCCTTCTCTTGGGCGGCCTGGAACCCGTCGATTTCACTACCCCGATCGACGAACCGGACTTCTATCGGGGCGTGAAGGTCAAGGCAGGGCATGTCGCTGCCAACCTCGTTCTGGACCGTCCGAATGACATGAACAAGGTCCTTGATGCGCTCTGGCAGCGAAGGCATGTGCTTGTCTCCGGTCCGTCGGGAGCGGGAAAGTCGGCACTGGTATGGTTGGTGACGACTGCTATCGCCGGTCAATTGAGATGGTTTCAGATCACCGGAATGGCAACCACGGCCCATGCTGAGGCCATCATTAGGTTTGTCCGTGCCCGCCGTCCGACCGAGATGTCTCCGATCGGTCTGGTATTCGACGAAGTCGGTTCGGTAAACAGCAACCTTTGGGATGTGCTCGTCCGTGAACTGAGGGGAATTCCCGCCTTGTATTTCCTGGGCTCTGTGCGCCAGGAGGACGTGACCCTTGTCGCCAATCAGTCGGACACCGTATTCATTCCGGTAATTCTCGATGAGAATCTGGCTCAAACTGTTTGGGAAAAACTATCCGCAGGAAACCACACGAACTGGACTCACTGGCGTGAACCGTTCGAACGATCCGAAGGCTTGATGCTCGAGTATGTGCACCTGTTGACCCAGGGGAAGCGGCTCGCCGCGGTTATCGGAGAACAGATTCGGCAGAGGGAACACGAGAACCGCAACGACGAACTCACGATAATAAGATGCGCAGCCGTGCTTTGCGCCCGCGGTGGCGAGGTCGCGGCAAAGAGATTGTTCGAACTGCTGGACCTGGAACCTGATGCCGCCAACCGCTCGTTGAGAAGACTGATCGACGAACACCTGGTGCGCGAAAGCCGCCCCGGCGTACTCGGCGGACTTCACATCCTCCGCTCGGACGCCCTCGTGAAAGCATCGCATGACGAAACCGTATATCTGAACTCCGATACTCTTTGGAGAAGCCTTCCTGCAACTACCAGCGAAACACTTCCAAGAGTTGTGCAGTCCGTTCTCGCTGATTCAGGGGCTGACAACGAACCACAATTGCTCCGGAAGCTGGCCGACATGCTCGGCAAAAGCCACGATATCGATCAATGGGCGGCGATTCTCACCGGATTGGGATTGGCAACGCTCGAACGCCACGTCGCTTCATTCATGTCCATGCTTGAGCAACACGGGGTGCAGCAAGCCTACTGGTCGCTGGCTTCGATGTTTGCAGACCCCCAACTTGATGTTCCCGTTCTGTCGGAATCCGAGCAATTGACGAGCCTGCGAAACGCGGTTTTCGCGTTTCGTGAAATGCCAAAGCATGATTTGCGGGCCGCCTGTCTTGAGCAGCTCCCGGAAGGAATCGAGCCACCTCGTAGCGATAGCATATCGCAGACGAACAGACTGCTCTCCTGCCTCGTGCCGATTTGTGGCGGCGATCCCATACGAATCGCTCTCGGACGCGAGTTTCCTGCTGATCGCGACCCGGATGTTCGCCAAATTGCGAGATTGCTGTCCACGGCTCGCCTGATCGACCCAGATCTGGCCGAGAGTCTGGTGGAGTCCCTTGGAGGCGAGCAGGTTCTGTTTGATCTGTTTCGAGATCAGATCCCGTGGACGACCCCACCGATTATTGAACCCGCCGGCGCCCACGGCCGCACGGTCCGATCGAATTGGTATCAAGCGGCTGAACAGCACCAGTCCGACCCTCACGAAACTGTTTGCGAAATTTGCGAGACATTGATCGCGCTGTCGCCGAATTCGGATGCGGCAGCTTCAGATGCTGTCGATCCCATGGGCCGGACCATTGCCGTCGGTGACTTCAAGCCATGGTCCAAGAACATGCCAAGGGCAAATATTCCTGCCAAGGCCCGTGTTGCGTGGAATGTCGCTTTTCGGCAGATACTGCTGGCCAGAGCGGCGGCTGACAGCCTGACTAACTACACGCGCCAGATGGCGCTGCTCGTTCGCGGCACGGAAAGGGTCTTTCGCTCCTTTGCCGAGAAATGGATCAGGGGGAAGCGCATCTCAAACGCCGACGCGCTGGCTTCCGAAATCAACAGGATAGTCGATGCCGTCAACGCGCTGGCCTATGCCGCACCCGAAAATCCCCCTTCCGCGATGACGGAGCCGGTTCGAGCCGGCACCAATGACACTCTGGGCGCTTTGTTGACGGGCGTGCTTGGCAACCTCATTGGACGGCTGTCCAAACTCGAAACTGCCAAAGCCACAGCCACGTTTGCGGGAAGCTTAGGCGGTCAGGCGCGCGAGCATCATCAATCCGGCATTTGGCGCACCATGTCCTCACCACCGCTGAAGGAACTCGCCAAGCTCTCGGAGCGCCTTGTTGACGTGTCGTGCATCCTGCATGAAATGGCACATGACAGTGGGCCGGATGCAATTCAGAGAATAGTGAAGGCAACGCGGAAGGCCGGCTTGGGAACCGCGGTCCGCGCTGCCGCGCGGCATTGTCGCCACCTAGCCGACCGGCGCTTCAACAACCGGCTGCATGAACTCGAAAATGCGCTCCTTGAGCGAGGCTGGAAAGCCCGGTGCCTGTCCCGTCCCACCGACGAATACGACAGCGTCTACTGGCCAGCCAGAGAGGTTGTGATTCTGGTTGAGATAACGGATTTCGAAACACAATGGGGAAGATACATCGACGAAACTCTTTCGCTTGGCAAGCGCTACCTTAATGACGACTGGCCGTACACGACTGTCCCTATCATGAACGATCAGGTTCTGGCACCCTTGGCGTTGCGTCCTTCGTCGCACATGCCGCTTCCTGACCCGGATTTCGTCCGTAAATGGTCCGATTGCATCGACAAACCAATTTTCTCATCCACACTTGGAGAGAAGTTTGACGAGGCTATTGCCGCTTGCGTGCATGTTTCCGCGATAATCACGTGTCGCGGCGTAAAAGACTTGCATCCAGAAGAAGACGAAATTCTTGCAATGGCCGTGGACACCTTCAGGAGAAACCGCGAAGTAGTTGCGAATGCCGCTGGTCAAACGGAGACCGACCATTTCGCGCTTGCGCTCGACTACCTTGATCGAAACTGGGACCGGGTCGTTGATGAATATGATTCTGTGAAGGCCAACCAGGCAATCGAAGATCCCTTATGCATGACCCCCCATCTGGCAATCGCCGGAGAGGAAAGCGAACACGTGCAGGAATTAGCCGCCACACGCTTGGTCATCCTGCAGGTGGAGTGCAGCAGCGCGATCGCTGGCTGAACTACAGGAACAATTAACGACGGATTAAGCAATTGAGCATTGGCCCGTACCCTTGAGGACCCGGAAATTCGTCTGTGCTCCAACAGTGAAAGAACCCGCCATGACCGAACCCTTCAAGATGGATGGCAGCCCCTCTGATGCCTTCGCACCTTCTCCGGAACCGGTGGAGGATGCCCTTTGCCGGATCCATGTCATCTTGACGCATCGGACCGCCGGGTGTAGTCAGGCGGCGACGGTGCCGATTGGGCGGCGCCCGCAGGTGACTATGGAAGTGGAACGCCGTTTGCAGTTCGCGTATACCGAGCTGCTGCGATGAAGGTGCCGGTGATGGAGAAGCGCAACCGGCCGCGGACGATGCTCATAGACCTGAAAATGCCGGTGCGCTTAGAAGTGGTCGGACGCGAAGATGAAACCACAATAGCATCCGTCATGCTGACGGATGCCTCCTTTCGGCAAAGGGCTGCCGATGATCCGAAAACTGTTCGGGCAGACGAAGGTCTAACGCGGGTCTGCTGGGAGCGGGCTCTATTTTTCGCCGATTTCGGCCGAGAACGCCTCTTTCTGGACCGGTTGCCCGGTTTGGCTTATTCCTGCAATCATTGTAGGCTGGAATTCTGCGTAGAATTGCCGGTCCTACGCCCGTTAGAATTGGTTCGAATACCAGTGGACACCGATGCAACACCGGGCCGCCGACTTCAGTGGGGATCTCGGGCAGAGGATCCTGCTAGACCGCTGATAGCCCGGGTTTCGGATGTCATGGGCTTCATATGACGACTTCAGAAACAAGAGAGCTTGCGTTTTACTATCCGAATCCAATGTGGACGTATGGGGATTGGATCAAGAATCTCGTACTCTTTTTCGACGGAATCGCCCTCTTGGTTCCTCGATACATGAAGGATCGGCCAGAAATACTCGACAGGAGCACAGTCTTGAGCCTTAAGGAACATGGTTTGCTGGAGATAATCGAGCCGGAAACGGCCGTCGATAAGTCGGCAACCGAAAAGCTAGCGATGGCCATGACCGACGTTATCAGTTCTGGAGTTCTGGACGAACTCGCGAAAGAAGCAACTGCCTTCCATGAATTGTCGATGTCGCGTCTTGGATCGTACGGCGATGAGGGTCTTTACCGGATGATTTTCGAAGAACTCAAGAAGCGCGGATTGGCTGAGGAAAGCCAAGATAACGTTTCTATACCAATGCATCCCAAGGTACGATCGCTCGTCCTTGTCCTTCTCTCGCAGTTCTTGCGTCCGTACGGTAGTGTGCTCAACGCCAATCTCAATCCGGCGACAGATATGGGTAGCATGGTCAGGGCGCTCACAGAACTGTTGTCCGTGAGGACTGAGCATTCAGGCGGGAGCGTGATTGAATTTGACCTCAATACGGTGACTGTCGATCTTGGATCGGTGCCTTTTGATGAAGTATTGGATTTTCGCCAACAGAATCTTGATGCGCACAAACACTACATGTTATCTGTCCGCAAATTTGTGATGGAACTCTCACGCATGCCCGAGGATGAGCAGGAGATTGCCTTTAAACTCCGCCAAGCCGAGTTGAATGACCTCGCTAACGAACTTCGTAATCGAGCTCGCAAGGCATGGAAGAAACCTGCTTCATTTGCCCTGACTCTTGCGGGTTCCGTCATTTCTGCCTTGACTGCGCCTTTCGCTGCCATCTTCAGCCTTACTAGTAGTTGGGTCGGGCGTGAAGATAGCAACGAAATCAATACCGGCGCATATTCTTATCTTTTCCGGGCCGAGAGTCGATTTGGCAGATACTAAACTGGCGGGGCCTGGCCTTCTGGTGCTGGACGACTTCCGCCGCGACATTATACGGTGCAAGCTCTTCACGGAGTTGAAGATAAACGTCGCCCGCGCCTGACGGACCCCGAGTAACAAGTTATGGGGCATGTTTGGGGGCATCCGTAGAGCCACATGGACAGATAATCCATTAGATTTAGACGTTTACAGTCTCTTTAGTAAGGACGGGAGCGACCCCCAAAAGGGGGGCAGGCGATGCCTCACCGCCTGCCGCACTCCCCCCTGCCTTGTGCCGCGCCAGCGGCAAAAAAGGGGGGGCGCTCCCGTCCTGCCCTTTCCCGCTGGCGCGGCACGGGCTGGCCGGGTAGTAGCAGGCAAGCGTAGGCGTGGCAATAAGATAGGAAAATGGGTGATGCCCCACCGCCGCGCCGAATCGTGCCGCACCCCCCCTCTGTCTCTGGGGCAATCTACCAGGCCCCAGCCCGGACCCCGGCTCCAGGCCCCAGCGATACAAATACGGTCTTCCTGTTTGCGCCTCACTGCTCCGCATCCGGCAACCTCAAACGGCGCGATACCCACGTCTCGTAGCTGTCGATCGCGACTCCGCTTGTACCCTCCGATTTGGGAAGGCTTTCCAATTCAATCAACCGATCTGAGATTCCTTGGACTCCGCCGTACTTCGCCATGATCCCTGTGTCTACATTGACAATGGCGTTCTCGATGTACTGCAATTCCGCCTTCACCGCCGGGTCGTTTTGGGTCGGCCCCGGCCCTGTCTGTTGGCCCGGTTTCCCGGTTCCGTTGCCCCAGGTATGGAGGGCTGCTTTGGCCTGCATGGTGGCCGTATGGTTCGCTCCAATGACGACGGCACGAACCTGAATACCTTTCCCCCGCAAGGCCCTCCAAAGCCACTCGTGCGCCGCGCCTCACGCGCACCTGATGTTCAGTGAGCGGGGTCATGACGGCATCGAGCGCAGCGGGGAGCAGTGGTTCCGGCGCTACAACGCGCCGGCCCCGGAGAAGGGAGGGGCGCGGAAATCGCGGGCGGCCAAGGCCGGGGACTGGCTGGAAAAGACCCGCGAGGCGTGGGCGCAAGAGGCGAACCGTGGACTGGAGCAGGCGGGACGGGCCGAGCGGATCGACTGCCGCAACCTGGCGTCTCTGCGGGACGAAGCTTACCAGGCCGGAGACCTGGAGCGGGCGGCGGAGCTGAGCCGGGAGCCGAACGTCCATCTCGGCCCGGAGGGGTATCGGACGCTCCGCCGGGGCGGGGCGTCGGAGACGGTCGAACAGGCGGGGCGCGTGGAGCGGAGGAACGCCGCGGACCGGGGCGAGCGGGACGCAGACAGCCGGCAGGTGGAGCAGCTGGAGCGGGAGATCACCGGGATCGGGGCACAGCTGAAGGAGACCCATGACCGAATTAGAACAGCGATTGACGAACGAATTAGGCAAGCTGGCCGAGCAATACGGGCAGGATCAGAGGCGGCTGGCCGGGCAGGTCGAGCGCTTGGAAGAGCAGGTACGACAATTGGCCGAACAATACGCGCGGGAGCAGAAGCATCAAGTCAGGTGGGCCAGCGCCTTCGTGAAGGAACAGAAGCAGTTGGGCGCACATGTGACGAAGTTGACCGACGCCTACGAGGATCTGAACAACACATACAACGCTCTGGTGAAGGATTTGAACGAGCTCATTCGTTGATCCACGCCGAGGCCGAGCAGAAGCGGAAAGCAGGGGACCACTGGGACCGCGTGGAGGGTAGAATAGAGAGCCTGATCCAAGGCAGAATGCGCAGCCGGGGCCATGACATCGGCTGGTAGTTCTGGCAGCGGCCGCCAGCACTCCGTTCCATTGATTCACCTAAAGCGATAGGATTTGACGCGAATAAAGCGCTACGCTGTAGCGGCTCACATCCGCCAACCCCGAGGTTGGGTTCGAAATGGGATTTCCCGCTGCGGCCGCCGCCGTTGTTTGGTTGACTACTGCTGCTGTCGGGCCGGGCGCCTACCAGCTCGCCGTGAGCCGGGCGAGGGCTCCGTGGTCCGTGACGCCCTGCATCGAGCTCTCCCCGCGCGCGCCATGACCGCTTTCAGGTCGCCCTGACGGTACTCCGGCAGAAAGGTCTGATCGTCCCTCCTTCATGTTTTAATCCGCTCCCCTCACGGAAGCGAGAGGAGATTCCCGCAACCCGCCGGCGGCCGGCCGGTCTGCGCAACGCACGGACAGGCGATCAGGAAAACATGAAGTCCGAGGCATCCAGGTCGGCAAGCGCGAAGTTCTCCAGCATGATCGTCCCCCCGCCGTGAGCCGACAGGTCAAGCATGACGCCGCCATCCACCGCCTCCGCGCTCACGTCGCCGAAGCCGGAGAGGCCCATCGCCGACAGGTCGAGCATGTCCTCGCCATCGGTGAAATCGACGATGGTATCATCCCCATGCCCGGAGCCAAAGACGAATTTGTCGTCGCCCGACCTGCCGCGCAGCATGTCGTCACCTGCACCGCCGTTGAGCACGTCTTCGCCCGTCATGCAGCCGTCGAGCATGTCGTTGCCCGCGCCGCCGGTGAGGGTGTCGTCGCCCAGCCAGCCGAACAGGTCGTTCGCCTCGCCGTCGCCGGTGATCATGTCGGCATACATCGAGCCCTGGATGTTCTCGATATTGGTGAGCGTGTCGTCCTCGAAAGAGCCCCAGACCTCCTCGATCCCCACAAGGGTGTCGCCTTCGGCGGTGCCACCCTTGTTGTTGGCGCTGTCCGCGAGGTCCACCGTCACGCCCTCGTCCG
Source organism: Terriglobia bacterium (assembly GCA_965222885.1). Taxonomy (GTDB): domain Bacteria; phylum Acidobacteriota; class Terriglobia; order UBA7540; family JAPUME01. The sequence goes on along the minus strand of OZ244973.1, from coordinate 1,144,953 downwards.
AGCGGAAGTAGAGGACGGAGTCGATGCCCGTGCCGCCCACCAGCATGTCGGCGCCCTTGCCGCCCACTGGCCTGACCGGCCCTTTTTGTACCAGCTGAAGTGAGAGAGAATCTCACGAAGGAGGAAGCTGGAGATGTCGATCAGGAAGTACAAGGCGGAACAGATTGTAACCGTGCTGCGGCAGATCGAAGTGCAGATGGCAAATGGGAAGACCGCGCCGCAGGCGTGCAAGGAAGCTGGCATCCACACCCAGACCTGTTACCGCTGGCGGAAGGAATACGGCGGACTCAAGCTGGATCAGGCGAAACGGCTGAAAGAGTTGGAGAAGGAAAACACGCGGTTGAAGCGGCTGGTGGCGGATTTGTCGCTGGAGAAGCAAGTATTGCAGGAGGTGGCGGAGGGAAACTTCTAAGCCCTGAGCGGCGACGTTGTGCGGTCAAGCGGGCACGGGGGAAGTATGGCCTGTCGGAACGGCACGCTTGCCGGTTGCTGGGGCCATGGCGAGGAACGCAACGATACGAATCGATCCCGAGGCCCGATGAGGACGAGATGACCGCAGCGGTAATCGCCCTGGCCAGCCAGTACGGCCGCTACGGGTACAAGAAGATCGCGGCGCTGCTGCAGATGGCGGGATGGGCTGTAGGCCGAGACCGCGTCGAACAGATCTGGAAGCGCGAAGGGCTGAAAGTGCCGGAGAAACAAAGACCCCGGAGGCGACTGTGGCTGAACGAGGGATCCTGCATCCGACTGCGGCCGGAGCGGGCCAACCATGTTTGGAGCTATGATTTCCTCAGCGCTCGCACGCACGAGGGACGGCTGCTGCGGATTCTGGCGTTGATTGATGAGCACACGCGGGAATGTTTGGCGCTACGAGTAGCGCGGAGACTGAATAGTCGGGATGTGATCGAGACCTTGTCGGATGTGATGTTGTGTAGGGGAATCCCGGAACATATTCGCTCGGATAATGGCCCTGAGTTTGTTTCCCGACAACTGCGGATTTGGCTGACAAGCCTGGGGACGGGGCCATTGTATATCGAGCCCGGCAGTCCGTGGGAGAATGGGTACTGTGAAAGTTTCAATGGCAGGCTGCGGGATGAATGCCTGAACGGAGAAATATTCTACTCGTTGCAGGAGGCACAGATCGTGATCGAGCAGTGGCGGCAGCAGTACAACACGGTGCGGCCGCACGCCGCGCTCGGATATAGGCCCCCGGCGCCGGGGGCCTATATCCCTGTTTGGAACCCAGTTTCACAACCCTAGGTGGTGATGTAAACTCTCATAACGACTGGTACAAAAACTCGGTCTGGTCACTGAGGGCTTGCCAAGTGTATGGTTTCTGGATCTCGCCGATGCCCGGCGCACCATCGAGGCATGGCGCGTCCACTACAACACGGTCCGCCCGCACAGTTCGCTCGGATTTCTCAGTCCCGAACTGTTTCGGATGGCGGGTGAAACAAGCTGTGGAAAAGCCGGTCGCTCTGCGACCTTGGAAAACTCTTCGAGTTTTCCCCTTTCCCACAGCCACGACGGCGGCGATAATTCAACCCATTCCTCACTTTCGAACTGGACCTAAATTGGGGGGAAGGTCACCGGGGGAACTGGCTGCCAAGAGTGCGGAGCGGGTGGCCTAGCAGTGGGCCGGAACGAGACTATGGCCCCAGCCGCTAGTTCTCTCTCAAGGGCGTAAGTCCCCCTTGTGGTCGGGGTGTTTCTGTGTGGTTCTTCTCTTTGGGGACGCGCCCTTCGATACCCAGCTTCTTAAAGACGTCACCCAGTTGTTGGCGCGTGAGTTTTCCATCCTCCACGAGTTTAAGAAGTTTATCGATTTTACGATGGATAAAGTTACCGCAACACTTAGGATCCGCAACAAGTTTTTTAATACTTGGATTACCTTGGACCACCTTCTCAAAATAGTCTTTATGACATCCATTTTCTTCATTCCTACATCTGCGTATGTACATGGCAGCTTTCGTATAGGAATGCACTTCCACTAGATCCTTACTCTGCAATGCCGCGTCCGTTAACCGAACGAGCGTGTCGCATGTGGTCTTAATATCTTGAGGGGTTTGCGCAGTAATCGGTGTGGAAAAGGCGAAAGCCAACATGATTGCTAGAAAGGGTATCTTCATTTTTCATCTCCCAATTCAGATGGCAACGGCGGGCGATAAACCACACCTTGCTTGGTTGGTTGGACCTCCCCCATGTACGAAGGGAAACTGTCCTTACTCGCTATAGTTCCAAGAAGAAGTATCACTCCCAGAAAAATCGCAAGAACTCCTGGTGACGCGCTGACAGCCTCAGCCGCGAAGCTTTGCGGTCCTATTTTGCCCTCAAGCTTGTACCTTGACTTTGAGCGGAGTTGGTAGAAAGACACACCCGTTCCGAGAAACAGCAGCGCAAATCCGCTCAACAGACCAACTGAACGTTTGATCATCGCAATATGCAGATGATGGGCATGCATCCGATAAACCAAGTCACTGGAAGTGGTTTCTTGGAAAGCTGTGTCGCGGAACCAGAGGATATTTTCCACAAGAAACCCAGCAATTCCGGCAATAATAACCGTACTCGCTAACGTGAGAAACCACGGAATAGCATCACCCCATACTGGTAATTGGAACTTCCGTTGAGAATTGCCTTTGTCGTTGGAAATGTCGGTCACCGTCCGGTCTCTCACCCACTAGTGGACTGTCGCAAAGTAACTTTATCTATGGAGAGGGCGTCTATACAGTATGCCCTTTCAAAGCGAACCGTTCGTGTTGAGCCAACAGCAACGATCCGAACTCGAGGAGGTTGCCCGTTCGCAATCGCTGCCCGCCGGCTTTGTCTTACGCGCTCGAATCATCGCGTTACTCGCCGACGGCCTCTCCTACGCCGCCGTCGCCGACAAACTGGATTGCTCCACACCGACCGTCGGGAAATGGAAGAAACGCTTCCTCGAACACGGACTCGACGGACTGGAAACCCACCGTCCCGGGCAACCACCCTCGAAACTCACCGCCCGCTTGCGTGCCAAAATCCTCAATGCCACCCGCCGCCAGCCTGGCGACGGTTCGACCCACTGGTCCTGCCGCAAACTCGCCAAAGAACTCAGCATCAGCAAAGACTTGGTTCATCGTGTTTGGCGGGAAGCCGATCTCAAGCCGCATCGGTTGGAGCGCTACATGGCCTCCAACGACCCCGACTTCGAGCGCAAAGCTGCCGACATCATCGGTCTCTACCTCGATCCGCCGCGCCATGCCGCCGTGTTCTGCGTGGACGAAAAGACCGCTATGCAAGCGCTCGACCGTCGCGACCGCGTCTTGCCGCTGTCCCCTGGACGCGCCGAGCGGCATGGTTTCGAGTACAAGCGCAACGGCACTCTCTCCCTCTACGCCGCCTTAAACACCAAGACTGGGCAGGTGCATGGGAAGACCGCCGCGCGTCACACCAGCCAGGACTTCGTCGAGTTTCTCGGTGAGGTCGTCGCCCGCTGCGAGCCCGACCAGGAGATTCACCTCATCCTCGACAACCTCTCGGCTCACAAGACCAAGCAGGTGGCAGCGTTCCTCGAGCGGCACCCCAACGTCGCCTTACACTTCACGCCGACTTACTCGTCGTGGCTGAACCAGGTCGAGTTGTGGTTTTCTAAGGTGCAACGCGACGTCATTGCCCGCGGCGTGTTCCCCTCCACCACCGATCTCGCCCGCAAACTCCGCCGCTACATCAACGCCTACTCGAAAGACGCCAAGCCTTTCCGCTGGAAATACTCCAGGCCCTCCCGCCGCATCCGCCATGGTAAAACTATCTCTGCGACAGTCCACTAGTGTCCCGTAAATGGTTTTACAACGATTGATTTTCTGCATTATGGATTCCACAGAAGCGGTCCAGATGAAAGGAGCAGGATCGTCGTTATAGATTCGGACGAAATCGTTGATCGCCCCGACTAGTTCCGGGACGCTGTGAAAGACACCGCGACGGATTCTGCGTGCTGTTAAGTTGGCAAACCAACGCTCGATCAAATTGAGCCAGGAGGCACTGGTAGGAATAAAGTGCAGATGGAAGCGGGGCCGTTTGGCTAACCATTGTTTCACGTTCGGGTGCTTGTGGGTTTGGTAGTTGTCAAGGATCAGATGCAGGTTCTGTGCGGGGAACTCCCGATCCAAGCGGCGGAGGAACTTCAAGAATTCCTGGTTTCGGTGACGCGGCATGCAATCGGCAATGACGGTTCCTTCCAACAGGTTGAGGGCAGCAAACAAAGTGGTGGTTCCGTGCCGTTTATAATCGTGAGTCGTCGTCCCACAGCGCCCTTTCTTCATCGGCAGGCCTGGTTGGCTTCGGTCCAGGGCCTGAATCTGACTCTTCTCATCGACACACACGACTAGGGCCTTGTCGGGCGGATTCAGGTAGAGGCCAACGACATCGGTCAGTTTCTCGACAAACTGCGGATCGCGCGACAGCTTGAACTGACGGAGCCGATGAGGTTGTAACCCGTGGGCATCCCATATCCGTTGCACGGTAGCTGGACTGAGGCCGCAATGTTGGGCCATGGTTCGACAACTCCAGTGGGTGGCACCCTTCGGTTGGGTGTGCAGCGTCATGTGCACAATCTTTTCAACTTTTTCGGGACCAATACGGGGGGGTCGGCCCCGTCCTTTCCGGATTTCGGCCAAGCCCGCCGGCCCGAGCGTGGCGAAGCGTTGGCGCCAAAGAAGGACCGTCGGGCGGCTGACGGGCAGCCGTTTGGCAATTTGGTGGTTCGATATTCCTTCGGCAGCCATCAAAACGATCCGGCACCGGGTCACCACACTTTGGGGCGTGTTGTGAGCACCCAGCCAGCGTCGCAGCGTTTCCTGCTGTTCTGGGGTGATGGGCAATCTTGCGGCAGATCTCCACATGAGCCGCACAATACACGCAGCCGGGACATCTGTATATCTACTTGTGAGACACTACACTAGGTGCCGGTGTCGGTTCCGACCGTAGTCAATGATCTAAACAGGACGGTCTTATCCTCCATTCATCGTTTGCCCGTCGACTTAATCTAATACTGGACCGTTCAGGAGGAGGTCAATCATGAAGATCAATGTCGAAAAGAAAACGATAGCTCGACCCAAGGTGAGGCTTGGTCTTCCCGATCTCGGGGGCACTAAAGCGGCCGTGCCTAACAGCGGCTGATTCGAACCTTGTGTGGGGCTGCTAACTCTCTGTTTACTGCGAGCTGGCGTTGTAGAGCTCCAAAATCCAATCAGGAGGTTCAGGGTCGTCTCGAAACGAGACCGTCAGCCCCAAGCTTTGTCTCCACCGCCAGAGCCAGGTCGGACCGAAGCTAGTGACAAGTGTGTCTCTCGTCTGATAGGCGGTGTCGCTCATTGCGCTATCCAGCGTCACGAATCGATATCCGCGCTCCTCCAATCGTTTCAAGAGTGCATCAAGGGAATCCGCATTGATGTCGTTTGCGTGGACAAGAAGCGTCTGTGGTATGTCCCGCCCGAAAATTCGCGGAGCTATGTACTCGGCGAACTCCGTTGCGCGGATGACGAACTCCAGGTACTCAGTTTGGATTCGTGTTGCCATGGCTTGATCATTGCTGTTCAGTGCCTGTACATACCCCACATTGAAAATGTAATCCGCACTGTCAATAGTGTGGGGCGCGATTTGGTAACCACGGGACCCAAGAAATTGCTCGATCGAAGCTTTCTTCTCGCCCGTATCGCCCGTGTGCGTCTGAGGATGACGAAAGTACAATTGATACGGCTCCCGCGATTGCATGAGTTGCCGCGTCACCATCTCACCTTTGACGATCTCGTTCTGGAATTCTTCAACCGTTAGCATATTGAAATCCGGATGGGAAAAAGTATGGTTTCCTAGTACCGCCCCGGCATCAATCCATTGTTGAAGCAAACTAACTCTTGTGTCCCTACTCACTCCAGAACCGAGTTGAGCCTCATTTACAAACGCGACCACAGGTGCGCTGTGCGCTGCAAGTGAACGGAGTAGAGCGGCGGTCACGACTTGAGCTCTTGACAATGCACCGGGATCATCAAAACTAACGTGGGCGTATGGAAGATCGTCGAATGTTAGTGCCATCGCCCGGGAAATCGATTCCTGGGCCGCAATCGCAGGCGAAATTCCAACATGCTGGCTATGAGCTGCAGCCACTATGACGACTACGGCAACGGAGGCCAACGCGAATCTGATTCTGAGATTCATTAGTCCTCTTTCTCTACAGACTTCCTGAGGGTCATTAAATCATATCTAGACCGGAATTTCCTTTTTGGCCTTCCGGCGATTGAAAATATACACCCATCTGTGGCCTGACCGGCCCTTTTTGTACCAGCTGAAGTGAGAGAGAATCTCACGAAGGAGGAAGCTGGAGATGTCGATCAGGAAGTACAAGGCGGAACAGATTGTAACCGTGCTGCGGCAGATCGAAGTGCAGATGGCAAATGGGAAGACCGCGCCGCAGGCGTGCAAGGAAGCTGGCATCCACACCCAGACCTGTTACCGCTGGCGGAAGGAATACGGCGGACTCAAGCTGGATCAGGCGAAACGGCTGAAAGAGTTGGAGAAGGAGAACAGGGAGCGAACTGCGGGAGCAGGTGAAGGCCATCAAGCGCTAGTATCGCAATGACTGGATCGCGCTCGACAACAAACTGCGCTGCCCGGAGAGCATGGCTGTGGCAGCCACCACCGTCAAGAAACCGTCAGAAAACTCGCCCCCCAAGCGGGCCAACCGTAGGCGTTGCGAGCGAAAGCAGACGCCCCAAAACCGTGTAAGCGCAACGAAAGGAAAGAGTTGGGAGAAAACAATGGAAGACGCCAGCCTGCTGCGCAAGCGGTTGGTGGCTCGCGACGAGGGGCTGCTGCCGAGCGCCTCACCGGACGGTGGGATCACTTTCAACCAGTGGGCGGACTGGTTCCTTGCGAACCGCTCTCAGCCGCCCTTCCGGAGCGAGAGTACTCATCAGCAAAACCTCGGCGCGTTGAAGTTTCTCAGACCTCGATTCGGCAAACACAAACTAGCAAACATCACGCCGGAGGAGATCGAAGCGTACCTGATGATGAGATTGAACACCGGCAAACGGGTGCACACCAAGTCGGGGCTGCAACTGCGCGGCCGGCTCAAACCGGCCACCGTGCATCAGGAGTTTCGCATCCTGCGTCGCATCCTGAACGTGGCGGTGAAGAAGCGGCGGCTGGCGGTTAATCCATGCAACGGGGTGGAGTTTCCGGTGCCGTTGGCGGGTACGACGCGCAAGCCGCACTATCTGAGCGCCTCGGAGCAGGCCCGGCTGGAAGCCTGCGCACCGGTGTACTTGCGCAACATCATCGTGATCATGGTGGAGATGGGGCTGCGGCCCTATCGCGAGTTGATCCCGATGCGCAAGGGACAGGTGGATCTGCAGAACGGGATCGTGCATCTGCCGGACTCCAAGACGGTGAATGGCATCGCGGACATGCCGATGACGGAGCGAGCTTGCGAAGCGTTCGCCTTGCAGATGAAGCGGAGCGGGGATTCCGACTACCTGTTCCCGAGTCCGCGGATGGGGTCGCGCCAGCCGCACATCGCGACGGTGCACACGCTGTGGAACCGGACGCTCCAGCGTGCCGGGCTGCCGCATTTTTCGTTATACGAGTTGCGCCACACGTTTGCGACCCGGTTGAGCGCCGGGGGCGTGGCGGATCATTTCGTGACGCAGATGCTGCGGCAGGGCGATTCGCAGGTGTTCAAGCGCTACAGCCAGGCGAAACTGAACATGATGCGGGAAGCGCTGTCGAAGCTGGACCGGCAGGCGAACGAGCACGGCGCGACTTGCTTTACGGCGCTGGCCGGTTAGGGCCAGCTTTCTGACGGTTTCTTTACGATTCCGTCTTCCGCAACGATAGGAAAGGCAGACGGGTGCTGAAAACAAAGAAGTTAAATGGTCGGGGCGGGCGGATTCGAACCGCCGACCTCCTGCCTTCAAGAAGTATGTGTCGATATTGACCCATAGGTAGCGCGACCCAGCCATAAGCCCCTTTAGAAATCTGCCTGTGCTTTTTATCTCGCGGCGCGAGGCTACGAATAGCTTACGTGCATCTCGACCTTTTCCAGTTTGATGTCGGAACCCGGCAGATAGGACCCACGCTTCGTCACGCGCACTTCCACCTGATTCAGGCCCCGGCGGCATTGCGCCGGATTGGGCGCGTAATCCAAGCGCAGTAACTTCTGTTTCGAATCAACGACGTAGGGGCGGGTGCCGCCTGAGGCGGGCTGCGGCTGAGGAGAGAATATGTGAGGGTCTTTCCATTCCGGGTCGCGAACAGCCAAGGCCAGAACCTCACCGTTCAGCCGCACCTCCACCTGATCCTGCTCCGAAAACGGCGGACCGAGCGGGACGGTGCCGCCGGCGGATTGAGGCTGACCCCGACTTAGGAAGCGCGGAGTTCGGAACAGGACGATTCTCAGGATGATTGCCTTGACTCGCTCGCCCTGGGCCTGGAAGTTTTCGCTGGCTCGCACCTGGAGCATCGCGGGCCGCCCATGATTGGAGAGGAGGACCGACAGAGGGGCCGTATCATTGCGGTTAAAAAATCCTTCTGACCAGGGATACCCGCCACGTCGCTCAACGATAAAAATCTTGTCCTTGAACTGCATGGACTCCGGGCTGCCCGCCTCGAGGTAGGCCTGCTGGTGCGAAATCGGGCCGGGCCGGGCTCCGACCTTCTCGGAGGCCGCGGGCGGCGCGTTCGACCAGTTGAATGTCACCACGTTATCGGCTCCCTGATCCCACCAGTTGCTGAACACCCCGCGTAAGAACGCGATCGGTGGATGACGATACCCGTCCGTGGTGTGATGATCGTCGAAACAGGGCTGGAGCCGGATGTTCCGCCCGGCCGTGATTCGGCGAAACGCCTCGATATCCACGTCAACGGATCGGGAGCCCAGCGTCAGAATATCGACCAGATTTTGCCGGGCCCACTCTTCCACGTCAAAACCATCCACCCGACATCCCTCCAGATTTCTCGGAACCTTCGCCGCCAGCAGGAACGGACGCCCGCGTCTCTTTTCCACCGCGAGCAATATCCCCCGAACGCCACGAACGAACGCGGTTACATGCTTGCGAAGTTCCCATTGCCGTCCCGGCGGGAGAAAGGGCGTATGACGGGCAAAATCAAGCTGGATGCCGTCAAAATCGTATTTTTCTGCCACCTCTCGCAAGATACTCAACCGGTATTCGCGAACCTCCGGAACCGCCAGGTTCCACATTCCCTGCCACCACCAGGTTTTGATCACCCAATCCGGATGTTCCTTCTTGACCGGGTGCATCTTCTCCATTTCGAGCCCCCCTTGGGGGCGGATCTCCACCTTGTTCACCCGATGATGCCAGAATACTTCGATATCCCGCTTCCGGGTCTCTTGGACCAACTCTTGAATCCAATCAATTCCCTGATCCCGCCATTGGAGGAGTCCAGGATTCTTGAACGGCGGCAGAATCCGGCTTGGATAAACGGCTTGGTCCCCATTTTCGAGGTCCCACCAGATGCCGTCGATCTGGCTGCCCGGCATATCGGCGTAACCGAAGCGGTGAGCGATCCACCGGTCGAACTGCATGCCATACAGATCGAAGGGATCAAAGTTGGCAGGATCGTCCTGAACCACGATGTGCCGGCGGCGATTTACCGCCTGTAGGTGCTCAGGAGTAAGCTCGATGGGCGCCTGCTGCGTTTCCCGGGCGTTTCGACAGCCGGCAAGTATCAACCCCGCTCCCGTGGCCCCGGTTTTTTTCAGGAAGTGTCGGCGATCCATATGGGTCTGTTTCGGTCCCATGTACGGAAGTCTCCTCGATGATATCGAAAGTTCTTTCGGGTCCTTCTGCCGGAAGGCTCCTCCCACACGCGAGATTCCAAAATGCGTGCCTCAAGCATACACTGGCACGGGGTCCGACGCTACCGCCTGTGCGGGTTCAGTACATATGAGACTTGAGTCAGGTGGCCTTCCATGTGGCAAGGTACTCCATTGGCGTCCTCATGTCCAGGGTTCGATGAGGTCGGAGGTGGTTGTAGAAGTGTTGGTAGTCGGCGAGGGCGGCTCCGGCTGCGGCGACGGTGAGTTCGCCGGTGTAGAGGTTCCAGAACTCGACGCGGGCGCTGTCGTTGGCTCGTTCGACGCAGCCATTGAACTGCGGTCGTCGAGGCGGCAGGACAAACTGAGGGATGTCGAGTTGCTGGCAAGCTTGCTCGAACTCGGCCCGGAACTCGGAGCCGCCGTCGACCTGGACGGAATGGAGGGGGAAGGGCAGGTCCTCGATCACGGCTTGCAGGAAACGTCGGGCGTTGCGAGCGGTGGCGCGGGAATAGACACGGGTCACCATGTGCTTGCCGACCGGGGAGACGGCCCGGAACTCCTTGAGTTGGGTGCCGTCGAGGGACACCGACAGGTGATCGATCTGGACGAGTTGGCCGGGTTGGGTGGCCCGGGTGCCGTAGCGCCAGCGTTGGGCGTGGCCCTGGTGGAAGGAGCGGCGCTTTTTCAGCTTGACGCGCCCCCGGCAGAAAGCGCAGGGGCGGATACGACCGAGCCGCACCCCTTTGGCGAGGATGCGGCCAACGGTGGATTCACTGAGATGAATGCCCTGGCGGGCGAGCAGAACCCGTAGAGGTCGCTTGCCCATGAAGGGATAGTGGCGCCGCAAGGTCCAGACTTGGCGCTGCTGGGCTGGCGTCCATTGCCGGGATCGAGTGCGTTGCGGGCGTCGCCTGATCGCTGCCAAGCCGTGCGGGCCACGATTCCGGTAGCGCGCTGCCCAACGGAAGTAGGTGGCTCTCGACCAGCCGATGGCCCGCAGAGCGGTGGGCGCCGAACAGCCTTCACGGCGTAGCTCGTCATACAGTTCGATTTTCTTGAGGCGCTCAATGGCTTGGCGGGGGCAGGTGTCATCCACCGCCCAAGTGCGATAAGATGGGATGTGCAGAGATTGGATCTGCATGGTTCAGGCTCCTTGGGTTTCTGGGTAGAAACGAAAGGCTACCTGAACGGGCGCGGCGTTTGGTCCTGAATTCGGGGCCAGGCGTCGTGCTTTTTGGGGTGTGAGGGAGGGGGTAGGGGACCCTCAAGGCGCGGTTGCGGCGGGATTTGGGCTGCGCTCGCTACGCTCCCTTCGCCCAAAACCCGCCACGGTTGGCATATCGATCCCTATTCCCTCCAGCATCACCCTCACAGTCTCACATGTATCTGAACCCGGACAACACCGCCGGATCGAGCCGAACCGAACTCGTTGCCCTTGCCCAACCCTCGGAGTTCGTCTTCGGACTTCGACCGGCTTCCCGGCGCACCTGCTTTTATTTTACGTGTGCATTCGCCCCCAGGCTGTTAAAATGGCCGTTCGCATGATGCTCTCCGAACACGAACCTGCAAAGCTTGCATCCACCGAGCTCTCTACCGAGCTTCGGGTGGATTTCTATCGGCGCATGTTCCGCATCCGAACTTTCGAACAGCAGCTTCACGTCCTGAATAAAGCGGGACTCATCCATGGGACGGCGCATCTCTACATCGGGATGGAAGCCATTGCCGTGGGGGCCTGCGCCACCATGCAGAAGCAAGACCTGCTGACGAGCACCCACCGCGGCCACGGACACTCCATTGCCCGTGGCTTGGATATGGGGCGAATGATGGCCGAGATCATGGGTCGTGCCTCCGGCTACTGTCGCGGGAAAGGCGGCAGCATGCACATTACGGACATCTCGCGAGGCATGCTGGGTGCCGATGGCATCGTGGGAGGCGGCATTCCGATCGCAACGGGTGCAGCCTTGGGCGCTCGCGTGAAGGGAGACCCTTCGGTAGTCTATTGTTTTTTCGGAGACGGAGCCAGCAACCAGGGCTCCTTCCACGAAGCCCTCAATCTTGCCGGCGTGCTCGGTCTCCCGGTGGTCTTCATCTGCGAAAACAACCTGTGGGCACTCAGTGCGCCGTTTTCGCAGGTGACAGCCGGAGGCAGCGTCTCACATCGGGCCCAGGCTTACGGGATGCCCGGAGAAGCCGTGGACGGCAATGACGTGGAGGTCGTCTTCCAAACCGTCCATGAGGCCGCCGAACGTGCCCGGAAGGGCGAAGGTCCTTCGCTACTGGAATGTCGCAGCTATCGTTGGGAGCCTCATTCCCTCTTCACCCGGCAAGACCTGCGTACCCAAGAGGAGATCGAGGAGTGGAAACGGCGCGACCCCATCGAACGCTACCGCACCCACTTGCTGGAATCGGAAACCGCCACGGCTGAATCACTCGACTTGATCGAGACCGAAGTGGCTGCCGAGGTGGCCCAGGCCGTCCAATTCGCAAAACAGAGTCCTCCGGTAGATGAGAAGAGCGCATGGGAGGACGTTTACGCATCGGAGTCTCCATGAAAAGGATTTCCTTTGCAACCGCCCTAAATGAGGGGCTGACCGAAGAGATGCGTCGTGATCCGCGTGTATTCGTCATCGGCGAGGACGTAGGCAGCATGGGGGGGCTGTTCAAAGTAACGCAAGGGCTTCTGGAGGAGTTCGGATCCAAACGGGTGATCGATGCGCCGATCTCAGAGGCCGCCATTGCCGGGGCCGGCGTAGGATCGGCGCTGGTGGGCGCGCGCCCGGTCATTGAGTTCCAGTTCGTCGATTTCATCGGCCTCGCGACGGATCAGATCGTGAACCACGCCGCCAAATTCCGTTATATGACGGGTGGGATGGTGTCGGTCCCTCTGGTCATGCGGGCCCCCATCTGCAGCGGTGTCGGCCTGGGCGCACAACATTCCCAATCACTCGAAGCGTGGTTTGTCCACGTCCCGGGACTGAAGGTGGTCATGCCCTCCACGCCCGCCGATGCCAAGGGGTTGCTCAAAGCAGCCATCCGCGACCCCAACCCTGTCTTGATGCTGGAACACCGGCTGCTGTACTCGAAAACCGGGCCGGTGCCGGAAGGCGAGCATCTTCTGCCACTCGGTCTGGCGCGCGTCTGTCGCGTGGGCACGGAACTTACCCTGGCCGCTACGGGACGTACCGTACCGGTTGCCCTTGCCGCGGCGGAAAAGCTCTCCGCCGACGGGATTGAAGCGGAAATCATCGACCTCCGCACTCTGAAACCCCTCGACACGGCCACGCTCTTCCAGTCGGTCAAGAAGACGAATCGCCTGGTGGTGGCCAGCGATGGTTGGCGTACCTGCGGCTATGCCTCCGAGGTCGTCGCCACGGTGACGGAGGAATGCTTCTACGACCTGGACGCGCCCATCCAGCGAGTCTGCAGCCGAGACGTCCCCATGCCGGTAGCCGCAGCACTCGAAAAAGCCGTCATGGTCTCCGAACAAGATATTTTGGCCGCCTGTCGCAAGGTTGTTGCAGTCTAAGCCGAGCCTCTCGTGCCGCTCGGTGGGATTTTGGCTCGAAAGCGAATATGAAAGCCATCGTCATAACGGGTACCGGAAAGGGTCAGGTAGAACTGAAAGATTGGCCGGAGCCTGCGCCGAAACCCGATGAAGTCAAGTTGAAAATCGCTGCCGCGGGTATCTGCGGCACCGACCTCCATATCCTGGAAGGAAGATGGCCGTGCCGGCCTCCGGTCGTGCTGGGGCACGAATTTTGCGGCACAGTCGTTGAAACCGGATCGCAGGTGAAGATGTTTACTGCGGGGGATCGAATCGTCGCCTCGAATCCGGCGGAGACGTGTGGAGTGTGTCGTCATTGCCGTGCGGGCAATCCCTTCATGTGTCCCGAACGGGTTTCCGCCGGATATATGAAGGACGGCGCCTTCGCGGAATACCTCTGCATCCGAGCCGAGCGCTGTCACGTGTTACCGGACAACGTAACTTTCCGGCAGGCAGCTTTGGGCGAACCGTTATCGGTAGCCGTTCATGCCGTCATTGAACGAACCACCGTTCACGCAGGAGATTTGGTCCTGGTTTCCGGGCCGGGCTGTGTCGGCCTTTTAACCTTGCTGATCGCCAAACTGGAAGGCGCGCGAGTGATCGTATGCGGAATCGACAAGGACCAACGGCGGCTCGCTCTGGCCAAAACGCTGGGAGCCGACGCAGTGGTGGACGTCACCCGCGAAAACCTTCTGGAGGTGGTCGGAGATTACAGTCAAGGCGAAGGCGTCGATCTGGCCTATGAATGCGCCGGCGTTGCCGGCTCCCTTGATGCATGTTGGGACGCGGTGCGGAACCAGGGAACGCTGGTCCCGCTGGGAATCCATCCCGGCCCCATTCATACCAATTTCAATAAGATCACCATGAAGGAGTTACGCGTCGCTGGCTCCTACGGGTACGTGTGGACTTCGTGGCGGCGATGTCTCCAACTTCTCCGCGAAGAGAGAATCAGCGCGGATTTGCTCATCTCCCATGAATTTCCACTCAGCAAGTTCGCGGAAGCCGTCCGCGTAACCCAAGACGGCTCGGCGACCAAGGTGGTCTTGAACCCCGAAATGAGGTAGCCCAGAGGAGAGGCTCGTTTCACTCTGAGATGCCCTTCCGGGCCCGCTCGACTCCGACCGTTTGCCCGTGTGTTCGGTGCGCTCACGCCCCCTGGGACTCTACATTGACAGGGTGGCAGGTAAAGTATTAAATGGGAAGCGACTCCGGGGGAAATCCAGCAAGTCTCTTGCGAGAGGTGCGTTGAACCATGACGGGTTTCGACCCACGTAAAATTTACGATGCCATCGTTGTAGGCACCGGCGCGGCCGGCGGTTGGGCCGCCAAAGAATTGGCCGAGCGCGGCATGGAAATCCTGGTCCTGGAAGCGGGTCCGCAACTGGACCCCGCCAAAGACTTCCTCACTCATGCTTGGCCGTATGAAATGACGTACCGAGGCTTTGACCGGCCCGGAGAGCGGGAGCGCACCTATCCGAAACAATGGACGGCGGATGAGTACTCCAAACAGTTGTACATCACCGACGCGGAGCATCCCTACACGACCGCGGAGGGGAAGTCCTTCCGGTGGGTGCGGTCGCGCTTTGTGGGGGGAAAAATCCTCCACTGGGGGCGTGAGGTTCGCCGGCTGAGCGACCTGGATTTCCGCGCCGCCGAGCACGATGGATTCGGCGAGAACTGGCCCATCCGCTATGCTGACCTGGCTCCTTACTATGACAAGGTAGAAAGCTTCGTAGGAGTGAGCGGGTCGGTCGAAAACATTCCTCATGTACCGGATGGGAAATACCTGCCGGCGATGCCGCTGAACTGCGGAGAGAAAATCATCCGGAAGGCCGCGCCGAAAGTGGGCATGCGGCTGATCGTTCAACGGACCGCGATGCGCACCCGATCCATCAACGGACTTGCCCGATGCCACTATTGCGGCGACTGCGGGCGAGGCTGTGATGTCGGAGCTTTTTGGAATTCCATCTCCGATACGCTGCCAGCCGCCCGGAAGACGGGGCGCATGACGCTGCGTCCCAACTCCGTGGCGCGTGAAATCCTGGTGGATGAGAACGGAAAAGCGCGCGGCGTCTCCTTTGTGGACCGGGCGACGAAGAAAGACTATGAAGTCAGGAGCCGGGCCGTGGTGCTGGGAGCCTCGGCACTCGAATCGACCCGCATCCTGCTGAATTCCGTATCCCGATTCTGGCCCAACGGCATGGCCAACAGCAGCGGCGTGCTGGGTCACTATCTGATGGACAATTTCGGATACGAACACGCGATGACAGCGCTTCTGCCGCAGCTTGCCGGAGCCAAGGTTACCAACGAGGACGGTAAATCGTCAGGGTCATTCATCGTACCTTACCGCAATATCAACGACCGCCATCCCCGGTTCATTCGCTCTTATCTCCATGAGACGTGGAGCGGGGCACGAAGATTTCCCGGATACGCCTTGGGACTTTCCGGCTTCGGGTCCGAGTTCAAAAAGCAGGTCCGCCAGAACCACCCGGCGTTGGTCGGTTTTCATCATTCCTTTCTGGGGGAGATGCTGTCCCGCTGGGAGAACTATGTTGAAATTGACAAGGACGTGAAGGATGCCTGGGGCATTCCGGTCCTGAAGATCCACTGCCAGTTCAGCGATAATGAGCGCGAGATGGCTGCCGATGCCTTGGAAAACCTGAAGGAGCTGCTCCATACCGCAGGCGCAGAGGTGCTGAGCTACGGGGAAAAGCTGCGGCCACCGGGGTCCATGATCCACGAGATGGGTACCTGCCGCATGGGCGATGATCCTAACAAGAGCGTGTTGAACAAATTCAACCAAGCCCACGAGGTATCCAACCTTTTCGTGGTGGATGGCAGCAGCTTCGTCACCTCCGCCGGGTACGGGCCTACGCTGACGATCGGTGCTCTGGCAGCCCGCGCCAGTGATTATCTGGTGGACGAGTATAAGAGGGATAACCTGTAAACGGGGAGTGGATCAAGAAGGACATCACAGGGGAACCGATTCGCACCCCGGACGAGGCTAAGCTATTTTATGGGTATGAACAGATATACAAGCAAGATGGAGGCTTCCATGAACCAATACTGGGTTTTGACATTCGGCGTCCTTTCGTGGCTTCTTTCAGGTTGCCAATCGTCCCCAACGACTCCCATACCTTTGACGGAGGCGGATAAGGCCAATATCATGGCCTTCAAAGACATTCACGTGAAGGCCATGCTCTCCGGCGATCCTGCGGTCGCCTTACCGACCTACAGCGAAGATGTTATCCTGCTTCCACCCGACGGGAAAATTCTTCGAGGGGCGGCCGAGGCGGAAAAATTCCTCCAGGCTTCCATGCAGCAGAAAATGGAGGATTTGACCCTGACGCCGATCGAGATCCACGGATATGATGATATGGCCTACGTCGTGGGAACGGCGGTCATAAAAATGGCCCCGGGTCCTGCGGCCTCCGAGGGGGACGCCTTTCCCGCGTTGGCCAAATTCACCTGGATTGTCAGGCGGCAGGCCGATGACTCCTGGAAAATCGCCGTGGATATTTGGAACGGCACGCCTCCGAATCCGGCCCAAACCGAGTAACCAGACGATGGTTGCATGACCCAAACGTACCCCGAATCAGGTTGACATGGGGGGCGGCGGCCAGTACGATGTGGCCTCAAGCTGGACTCAAATCCCAATTGACGGATCACGCCCATGTTAGGAACAGAGAAAGTTTATGACGCTATCGTAGTGGGAACCGGCGGGGCCGGAGGCTGGGCCGCCAAGGAATTATCCGAGCGCGGCATGGAAATCCTGGTGCTGGAAGCCGGGCCGAAGCTGGACCCCGCCAAAGACTACCACACCCATACCTGGCCTTATGAGATGAAATACCGAGGATTCGACCGGCCGGGCGAACGGGAAAAGACTTATTGGAACCAGTGGACGGCAAGTGAATACACAAAACAACTCTACGTCAAAGATACCGAGCACCCTTACACCGTTCCCGAAGGGAAACCCTTCCGATGGGTACGATCGCGGTTTGTAGGCGGAAAGCTCCTCCACTGGGGCCGCAACGCCCGCCGATTGAGTGATTACGACTTTCGCGCTGCCGACCGGGACGGCTACGGGGAAAACTGGCCGATCCGCTATGCTGATCTGGCCCCGTACTACGACAAGGTGGAAAGCTTCGTCGGCGTCGCTGCTTCGATTGAAAATATCCCTCATTTGCCGGACGGGAAGTACCTCCCTCCCATGCCCCTCAACTGCGGCGAGAAGATCATCCAGAAAATCGCACCCAAAGTGGGGATGCGCGTCATTACCAAACGGGCGGCACAACGCACGCGCAGTATTCACGGCTTGGGTCGTTGCCACTACTGCGGCGCGTGCGGGCGCGGCTGCGACGTGGGCGCCTTCTGGAATTCCGTCTCCGACACCCTGCCGGCCGGCCTGAAGACGGGCCGGATGACCCTGAAAACAAACGCGGTCGCTCGGGAAGTTCTGGTGGACAACAACGGGAAGGCTCGCGGCGTCTCCTTCGTGGACCGGATCTCCAAAAAAGACTATGAAGCCCGGGCGAAGGTGGTTGTGGTGGCCGCCGCCGGATGGGAATCGACTCGCATCCTGCTCAATTCGGTTTCCCGCTTCTGGCCGAACGGCATCGCCAATTCGAGCGGCGTGCTGGGCCACTATCTGATGGACAACTTCGGAGGGCCCCGCGTCAGCGCATTCCTCCCCGCATTGTTCGGGCGTGACATCACCAACGAAGACGGGAAATCGTCCGGCGTGGATATTGTTGCCTATCGAAACATTAACGACCGCCATCCAAAATTCATCCGGTCCTATACGCACGAAGGGGGCAGTGGAGCCCGAAGGTATCCCGGGTATGCTTCCGGTTTCGAGGGCTTCGGCGCGGGCTTCAAAAAGCGCGTCCGGCGATATTACCCCACGCCCATCAGCTTCAATGTGCGCGGAGAGATGCTGGCCCGGTGGGAAAACTTCGTCGAAATCGACAAAGACGTGAAAGATGCCTGGGGAATACCCGCCCTCAAGATTCATTGCCAGTTCAGCGACAACGAACGCGAGATGGCCAAGGATGCCTTCGAAAATCTCAAGGAGCTGTTTCATGCCGCGCGCGCGGAGATCTTCCACGAGTCAACCGCCATTCGGCCTCCCGGCTCCATGATCCACGAGATGGGAACCTGCCGGATGGGCGACGATCCCAAGAAGAGCGTCTTGAATAAATTCAATCAAGCCCACGACGTATCGAATCTTTTCGTGGTGGATGGTGCCAGCTTTGTCACCTCCGGCGGTTATGGTCCAACTTTGACGATCGGGGCCCTGGCGGCTCGCGCTTCGGACTACATCGCTGAGGAATATAAGAGAGGCAATCTGTGAAAAGGTATTTTTCGCTCCTCCTGCCCCTTTGCATTCTTTTTTCCGCTTGCATGACCACACCCGGTGGAGATCCGGGTGTCGAAAGTGAGATCGCTCCTGGAGAAGCTCTCACCATTTCCAAGCTTGCCGTCCCCTTCAAACCCGATGAGAAGCCCTATTGCGTGAGTCTGACCGAAGACGGAAAGCTGCTCGTGTACCAAACGCCGCGACCGGACGGTCACGGAAAGCTGGACCTCTGGTTTTCGCGCTTCGAGAATGGACGTTGGTCCGACCCTTACAACGCGGGGCCGAACATCAACAGCAGCGCCAACGAAGCGGACGGGAAATTTTCGGCGGATGGTTCGACATTGGTTTTCGTGCGCAGTGACAATTTTGCGAAATCGACTCAACTCTACATTTCGCATTTTCAAAACGGATCATGGACGAAAGCCGAATTCATCGGCCCCCCGGTCAGCGACCCCGAAACCCGCGAATTTGGAGCCTCTTTCGCAAGAGACGGCAAAAGATTGTACTTTTCCAGCAACCGCGAAGGCGGCCAAGGCGGAATGGACCACTATTACAGTGAACGGGTCGGCGACAAGTGGGGCGAACCCGTCAATCTGGGCTCGGGAATCAACACCGAGGGCGACGAGCTCGACATGACCATTTCAGCTAACAGCGATGCCATCATCTTCCCGAGCCGGCAGCCCGATTCCATCGCCGGCAGCACGGACCTCTACATCAGCCGATTGGAAAATAACGCCTGGTCTGAGATCAAAAACCTCGGACCGCGCATCAACACACCCGGAAATGACTCCTGCCCTTGGCTGGGCTTCGACGGTCACACCCTCTACCTCAATACCCAATGGGAGGGTCTCGTAGCGGGCGGCAAATCCGATTCCAATTTGGTTTGGAAGTTTGAATACTCGCAAGGGTTTTAACGAACGCGGTAGCTTCCGGTCACCTGAAGTACCTGAAGTAGATGGACTCAACCCGCGATTCGGCTGTGCCAACCGTAGAGGAACCCCGATGAATAACGGGGCCGGCCCCGTTATTCTCGAATCCTGATCCGCAAGACCCCACCGACAAGCGCCCCCTCATTTCAACCCAGGCAAGCTGCAAGCCATGCAAGACGAGGCGGCGGGCTGCTTCACGTTTGCGTCCCCTTCCCGTCGGCGCGAAAACGCTCCATCGCTTCCTGATTCAACTCGATACCCAACCCGGGCGATTGCGGCAGCGGAATGTGCCCCTCCACCAGTTGGAAATCTTTCTGAACCAGTTCGCGCCGCAGTGGCGACTCCGAAAGAGTAGCGGGAAGAAATTCCACGTAAGGACAATTGGGTGAGGTGGCATTGAGGTGAATGGAGGCAGCAATTCCAATGGCCGTCTTCCAGCAGTGTGGAACGACCAATCTTCCTCGGACCCTGGCAAGATGGGCGACGCGGCGCGCCTCGGTCAATCCTCCCACGCGCCCAACGTCGGGCTGGACGACATCCACTTTTCCGCGGTCCATCAGATCCAGGAACTCGAATCGAGTGCTCTGAAGCTCCCCGGCGGCGATGCGAATCGGCGAGTGCTCGTGCAAGTAGGCGTAGCCCTCCAGGTCATCCAACTGCACCGGTGTCTCCATGAAGAAAATATCGTAGGGTTCCAACTGCTTCAAAACCCGTAGAGCTTCTTTCGCATTCGTCCAGCAGTAACACACATCGACCATCATTACGAAGTCCGGCCCCACGGCTTCCCGACAGGCCGCGACGATATCCACTATCACCTCGTCGGGTTCTTGCAGGCGGTTGTGCGTATAAGGTCCCTTGACGCACACTTCCATCTTGCCCGCCCGAAATCCCAGTCGCTTGGCCTGCTTGGCTTTAGCTACCAGGGAATCGAGGTAGGCGGGCACCGTATCACCCGTAGGCAAAAGAGAGGCATAGGGCGTGACGTGCTCCTTGCAGGCTCCGCCCAGCAAACGCCAACAGGGCACACCCAACGATTTCCCGCAAATGTCCCATAAGGCCATATCCAGCGCGCCGATGGCACAGATCCCAAGGCCCCGCCGGCCCGTCATGAAACTGCCCGTGTAAAGTTTTTCCCACAAGGCTTCCGTGTCAAGCGGGTTTTCCCCGATCAGCATCTCCTCCAGACCGAGGCCCAGAATGTGTGTGCCTTTCGCGTGAATCATGGCTTGGGCCACCCAGGGATTCGTGTCCACTTCCCCGATGCCCACAATCCCTTCGTCGGTATGAACCTGAACCACAATGTCATCCTGCGCAGAGGAACAGGCGTCAGGATCGTATTGGGGATCCAATAAAATATGCGTTTCAACTTTGGTGATCTTCATGTGCGGTTATCCTCTGAAATCGTGTGTTCTTGGCTCACAGGAAATGTCCTGGAAGACTGTCAATTCAACTTAGAGACTCATGGGATTCCCGGACAGTCTCACGCCCCCTCACCCATCCGTGTTGCATCCAAACCAAGCCGCGCACATCGGGCAAGCGCAAAGCCAAGAGCGAAAATCCAGAGACGAAAGAACGATACAATAAGAATCGATGCGGGGCAATTAGGAAGATGGGTAGGGATATTCTGCGCCTGCCCGGCACGAGCGGATATCTCACATTTCATTGGAGATAAGGCGGCAGTCGTGTGGGCCGGTCGGGAGCGAGACCGAGGACCCAACGAGAGGCGCCGACCGACTCCTCAAGCCTGCCGGCTCACCGCGTGATTTTCCCTACACCACCGGATCAGTAAAGGGTCCCGGGTTTGGGTTTTTTCACGGGTCGGCCTTCGATACCGCCCAGCAGGGATACGGCCGCACTGCGCATCAAGCCCATGTCACTGGTGGTCTGGAAAAAGCGGAATCCTTCGCGAATTCGCTGATTGATCGACTCAACCGAGCCCCCCGGAAGGCCCACAATCTTCTTGTGCTTCTTCCCCACCGCCAGAACTTTTTGAATTGCCGCCTGCACTCGGGGATGGTCGCCCTGGCCCCCGACCCCGAGAGAAAAGGACAAATCACTGGGCCCGATGTAGAGAACGTCCACTCCCGGTACAGAAGCGATCTCATCAATGTTCCTGACGCCCTCCTCGGATTCGATCATGACGATGACGAGGATGTTGCGGTTCGCAAATTTGATATAGGTACTGGGATCTACATTCCATCGGGAGAGCACCATGCTGGGCCCGAAACCGCGAATACCTTCCGGGGGATACTTGCAGGCTTGCACCGCCTTCTCGGCCAGCTCGCGGTTGTCGGTAAAGGGAAAGATAGCCCCCAGGCTCCCCGCATCGAGAACCCGTTTCACCAGCCAGGGCTCGTTGTACGGCACGCGCGTGATGGGCACCGTGGGGAGCCCGCGCGTAGCCAGGATCATTTCACGCAGGCTTTCCAGACCGAGCGGGCTGTGCTCCCCTTCAAACCAGAAAAAATCGAAACCGGCAATGGCCAGAGTGGCAGCGATCTCCGGATGACCTACGGTGGTCGTCACCCCGATTACAGGCTGGCCGGCATCGAGCGCCTCCTTGAGCGGGTTTTTCCACTCCCCCTGCGCTCCCAAGGATGCCGGGAGCACAACAGCAAAAATCACCACCCAAACGGCTGAGAAAAGCCCCATTCCTTTTCGCATGGATCACCATCCTTTCTGATTTTGCAGTCTTCGGTTGCCCGTGTGTTCGAGGGCAGCCCGGTTGCCCCGTTTCTTATAAGTGCAAATTTTTGCTTTAACTTTCGTTCTGCGCAAAATTCTACACCCGGTGTCCTGCTGGCTCAAGCTCAATTCAGCATGAGGCGTCACAAGGAATTAGCTGTAAGTTGTTGAAAAAAATGGTAGCGGGGTCTGCTACCGAAAATAGATCTCAAGCAATTGATTTTATAAGGTGTTCCGCAGGAGTTGACGAAATTCGCCTCCCGAGGGCCAAGAGCAGATTGGCCTGGTTGGAGACCGCGAACGAAACCTAAAAAGTCCTCCCAGAAAGCAAATAGGATGGGTGGTATGCGTGCGTCTCTACCGGCGGCAAGCCCGATGGAACCTCATCATGAGCTCGAATATTGGAAGCAAGAGCCTGCCCCCTACCCGCCGCAAAAGGCCCGCTTCCGGTGGTAAAGGATGCCTCAGTCGTAGCTTAGCCTTGCAGTACAACTGGTCGGTAAGGCCCCACCAGTTCCGTGGGTCGTCGTTCAGAAGCTCGGCGGCGTCTTTTCCGGCCAGGTGGGCCTCCGATAACAGAGCGAAGGCAAGAAGATGCACGAAAATAGGCACACCTTGTTGGCCTCGGGCAGCGCGGTGGGCACCAGTCCAAGAATTCCTGCCGCTTTACGTCGGCACTGCCGATCACGCACACGATGCGCTCGCCACCTGCCCGCATAATAACCTCCGCCACGTATCTTTAAGCCAGCAAGCGCAACTCAGTCAAGCTGTCTGTGCGGCTAGGATAATCGACGAACAATCTCAACCCCTGTAGCTTCTTGGCCCGCTCGTTTGCAGGGTGAAACCCTTGAAACCCAGGAATCAAGAGAAGATTTCCGATCCCAAAAACTGTACCCTCGCGCCCTGACCCCGTCAAGCAACGGTTGTCCTGTCCACCGTCTTCGCGCGCACTCGCCGGCGTACGTACTGGAGATACGGATGGTCACGTTCGTCCTTGGATGACACAGTTTATTGCTATTTCTGGGTCGAACCTGATGCTAGAAATAGGTACACTGAATAGTGGGATGGACGTAGCAATCCCTTTAAATCTTGGGCGGCCACGACCAGTAAGAGCAAAGGTACCAATGAAACGCCCAAATAGACTCGCAACTCTCAAGCAAGCAGTCCCATGTATAGCTATTTGTAGTAGAAGGCGTAGCCGAGGAGGGTACACTTCGTTCTTCCATAGAAGGCCCCAGGCCGAAGAGGCCCATAGTTGCGATGTCAGCCACAAACACAGTGCTCAGGGCTGCGCCATCAGCACTTAAAAAGCCGCGTGCGCGTAGTCGGGAAATGACCGCCGTCGCCGGGCGAAAGAGATGAGCCGGATTTCTCCAAACCTAAAAACCCTCGACGGGCCGGGTTCGGTGGGTTGAGACATGCAAGGGGGAAGACTGCTGATTCCGGTGTGGGTATTGATCGCCTCGGTGACCGTCCTGTCGGCGCAGGAAGCGGGTGGAGGCACCCTGACCGGCCGTATCCGTATCCAAGGCCCCCAGGGAATTACCGTTCCCGTTCCCGGCGCCACGGTGGAAGCCCTTCACCTTGAATCCGAGCACCGCTTTTCAGCCCTCAGCAATGAATCGGGCGTGTTTACCATCATCGAGGTGCCGCCGGGGACCTACCGGGTCGAGGTCAGTCTGATTGGATTGCGCAAGGAGGTGCGGGAGTCGGTAGAGATTTCCGCCGGCGCCACGCTAAAGCTGGATATTGATCTATCCATCGAGATTCCGACTTCCTCGCCTGCTGCGCCCATCCGGGCAGGAACGGCGGGAAAGAAGGTTCCCGGGAAAGCAGGTGGCGGAGGTACGCAGCCGGGAGGAGTTCCGCCGGCTTTACCCCAAGGGGCACCCGCGGGAGTGCCACCTGCCGGACCGAGTCCTTCCTCCGGGGGCGCGCCGGATGCTTTCCTCCTTCCCGGCGGCGTCGGTCAGGTCGGGGAATTCACAGGCGCTCCACCCGGCGGCGGCTTGGGAGGCGGCCACGGCTTCTTCGGTGGAGGTTTTGGGGGCATGTTCTTCCCCGGGATGATGCCTCCCGGCGGCGGGGTGCCCCAAGTGAACCGTCTTCGCGGCAGCATCTCGGAAAGCTTCGGCCACTCGGCACTGGACGCCCGGCCTTATCCCCTCAACGTGGAGGAATCACCCCGCATTCCCAGCTTCCAACAGAATTGGAATATAAGCCTGGGCGGGCCGTTGGTCATTCCGCGCGTCTATAAGGGCCACAACAGGACCTCCTTCTTCGTCAACTACGCCCAGATGCGCAACCGCCAGGCCATGGATATGTTCTCCAGCATGCCCACACTGACCGAACGACAAGGGGATTTTTCACAAAGCACGATCCCCGCCGGTCCCCTGGCAAGCCAGACTCCCATCCTTTACGATCCGGCGACTGGGGCGCTCTTCGCCGGGAATCGAATTCCGGTGGACCGACTGGACCCGGCTGCCGCAGGGCTGCTCGAATTCGTCCCCGAACCGAACCTTCCCGGGCAGGTGCAAAACTTCCACCTCCAGACGCATCTTCCGATGTCCATGGACGCGGTCTCGGCACATCTGAACCATAACCTCTCCAAGAAGGACAACCTGTCGTTCTCTTACCTGCTTTTTTCCTTGCGTAGCAATACAATCCAGAACCTCCCTCAGTTCCTCCGCAAACAGTCCGTCCGCGGGCAGAATGCGAACCTCAACCTGACCCACAATTTCCATCCCAAGCTGCTGGCTCAATTCATGGTTCATTTCAATCGCAACCGTGACTCCACGCTGAACCGGTTCGCTTCTGAGCGAGACGTAGCGGGCGAGCTGGGCATCCAGGGCATCTCCGGCGATCCCCGAGACTTTGGCGTGCCCAAAATACGATTCACCAACTTTACCGGCCTGGATGACGTCATCCCCTCGCTGGCCCGAAATCAAACCACGCGCTTTCTCGCCAACTTCACCTGGATTCGCGACCAGCACACGCTGAGGTGGAGCGGTGAAATCCGGCTCCTTCAACTCAACCATCTGTCGAACCCCGAGGCGCGCGGCACCTATCATTTTACCGGCTTCGCCACCAGCCGATTTGACGCCGAAGGCTTCCCGGTCTCCGGTACGGGTTACGACTTTGCCGACTTCCTGCTCGGACTACCCCAATCCACCTCCCTCCGTTTCGGTACGCCGAGCACTTACTTCCGTTCGAAGGTGCTTGCCGGGTTTATCCAGGACGACTGGAAGGTCAACAAGCACCTGACCCTGAACCTGGGGCTTCGCTACGAGTATTTCCAGCCGTTCCGCGAGAAATTCGATCATATGAGCAACCTGGAGGTTACCCATGGATTTACGGACGTCCTGGCCGTGACGCCCGGCGCGACAGGAATCGATGGGCAACCCGTGCCGAGAGGTTTGATGGAGCCGGATTTCAATAACTTCGCCCCGCGCGTAGGGTTTGCCTTTCGCCCCTCCCAGAAGCAAAGCTGGGTCTTTCGTGGCGGCTACAGCATCTTCTATCACACGTGGCGTTTGCGCACGTTGCCCTTACAGTTGGCCCATCAGCCGCCTTTCGCCCGGACGCAGACTCTGCTGACCTCGCCCTCGCAAATCCTCACCCTACGGAACGGGTTTCCCATTCTGGCTCCGGAAACGGTGAGCAATACGCTGGCCGTGGACCGGCGTTTCCGCACCCCCTATGCTCAAACCTGGAATTTCAGCTTACAGAAACAGTTGCCTTACAAGCTGATGACGAATGTAACTTACTCCGGAACCAGGGGCCTGAGGCAGAACCTGTTATTGGCTCCCAACCGGGCGCTGGCCGGCTCGGCGCTGACCACGGAAGAACGGCGCAGAATCGAGAATGCCCTGAGCTTCCATTACGAAACTTCCGGGGGTGAATCGCTGATGAATAGTCTGTCCGTGATGCTCCGGAGACAATTCAGCCGCGGCCTTATCCTGTGGGGCTCCTATCGGTTCGGAAAATCGATCGACAATACCTCCGGCGTGGGAGGCACGGCTCCCCTCCCCGCCCAAGACCATACGAATCTCGCCGCCGAACGGGGACTCTCGAACTTCGACCGCCGACATACGTTGTTCTTCAATTCTTCTTACGAGTTTCCCTTCGGCGAAGGCAAAACCTTCTGGACGCAGGGAGGTTGGGGAGCACGCTTGCTGGGGAACTGGGTCGTGAACGGATTCGCCTGGATCAGCTCGGGAACTCCTCTTACCGCGCGTGTGCTGGGCAACGCCAGCAACAACAGCGGCACGGGAGCCAACTTTGCCGAGCGGGCGGATGCCACGGGAATCTCACTTGGCCTGCCGCGGAGCGAACGGACCGTGCAGCGCTTTCTCAATGCGGATGCTTTTCGACTCCCGCCGCCGGGTGAGTTCGGCAATGCGGGCCGTAACACGATTACCGGGCCCCGCATGTTCAATCTGAATCTGTCCCTGGCACGGCGGTTTACGATCTCGAAGGACTGGGGCGTTCGCGGTGAATTTCGGATCGAAGCAACGAACCCCTTCAATACTCCCAGCTTTACCATGCTGAACACCGTGGTGAATTCAAACCGCTTTGGAAGACTGGAAGGGGTGGGTGCGATGCGCGTACTCAACTTTGCTCTTCGTATCAGCTTCTGAACTGTGCGCTGTTTCCCTATCAGTCAAGAGCCAGGAAACTGAAGAGGAGAAAACAGCTTCGAAGAAGTGAATCTTTCTTCCTCACTGCCATGAAGAGAATCCTTCTGTGGACCGTATCGCTGAGACTGCTTCTGAACCCGGTGCTGGCAAGCGGTCAGCGACCGGAGAACCAAGAGGAGCCTGTATTGCGCACGACCACCAACCTGGTCCTGGTGGACGTGCGAGTGCGCGACAAATCCGGACGCACGGTGAAGGGGTTAAGCCCCGAGGACTTCAAGCTCTACGAGGAAGATGAGCTACAGACCCTGAGTCTGTTCAGTTTTGAAAATATCGAAGGATCGGAAGAACAGGAAACGCCAAGCTCGCCGGTGCTAACTTTGGATCGAGCTGGAGATGTTAAAAGGGAACTCCCTTCCACCCGAGCCAGCGAGATCACCAGGAACCGCCGTCTGTTGGTGCTCTTCTTCGACCAGACTTCCATGCCGGTGGAGAACCTGACTCGGGTCTTGAGGGGAGTACGGGAATTCATCCAATACCAACTAAGCCCGGCAGACCTCGTCTCCGTCGTGAGCTATACCTCGAGCTTGCGGCTTCTGCAGGACTTCACCCATGACCGCGACCTATTGCTGGCGGCTGTGGACCAGATTCAAGTAGGAGAGTCGGCAGCTTTGGCCCCGCCAGGAACAGAAGGAGAAGAGGGAGTGGTCGAGGACGTCTCCGCCGCCTTTACCCCTGATGAGACCGAGTTCAACATTTTTAATACGGATCAGAAATTGGCTGCCATTGAATCGTTGGCGCGCATGCTGCGGGGGATTCCGGGCCGCAAGGTGGTCATCCACTTTTCAAGCGGTGTTACCCGCACCGGAAGCGAGAATTTGGCACAGCTTCGCGCCACCATTGACGCGGCGAATCAATCGAACCTCTCCCTCTACACGGTCGATGCTCGCGGACTCGTTGCTGCTCCTCCTGGTGGAGCTACCTCTACCAGCGGGGCCACGGGTACCGCGATCTACTCCGGGGAGGCACAATCAAACCAAGTCAAACGCCTGCTCGATTCGCGGGATACCCTTCTGGCGCTGGCCAAAAATACCGGAGGCCGTGCCTTCTATGACCTGAACGATTTTCGAACCATCTTCCGGCAGGTCCAGAAAGAGAGCTCCAGCTATTATCTGCTGGGATACTACAGTTCTCATAGCGAGCCAGACGGCAAGTTCCGCCGCATTCGGGTCCAGGTCACTCTTCCCTCCCCCGCTCGACCCGGCTTGCGGATCGACCACCGGCCCGGATATTTTGCCCCGAAGGAATTCGAGCACCTCGGCAGAGGCGCCCGCGAACGTCAACTGGTCCAAGCTCTGAACTTGGCAAAACCCTTTGTCGATCTTCCCTTAGCCGTAGAAACTTCCCACTTTCGACTGCCGAAATCTCATCCACGCGGCTCCAAGAAGACCCAGGAGGAATACTTTGTTGTTCTTTCAGCCAAGATTCCCGGAAAAGCCGTACCGTTCGCAGCGAAATCGGGCCATCGAAAGACGGAATTCGACTTTGTGTGGCGCGCCACAGACAATCAGGGCAAGACGGCGGCGATTTTGCGCGACACGCTGCCGGTCAAGATGGACCCCGACTCGTATGCCCAGCTTCTTCGCAGCAATCTGCTCTACCAGGGCGGAGTGGTTCTGCCTTCCGGCAAGTATGATCTGAAAGTGGTGGTCCGGGAAAACCTGACCGGCAAGGTGGGAACCTTCGAGCAAGCACTCCGCCTGCCTCAAGTCCAGGATTCCGAACTGACACTGAGTTCTGTTGTAGTCTCGAACCAGATTGTGGAGAACAGCGCGAAATTCCGCCGAGGGCGTCCCGGCCGGAAGAAACGTAATCCGCTTGTCATCAGAGAGCGTCGAATCCTGCCCCATGTAACGAAGGTTTTCCAAAAGAATCAGCCGCTCTATGTCTATTTTCAGGCCTATGGAACCCGGAGGAACCGAGAAACCACCTCACCTCAACTTTATGCCGGTGTAGTGCTGATCCAGCACGGGAAAAAGGCCGTAGAGTTAGGACCGCTTCCGGCGATAGATGCGGGCGACGGGCAATCACCTGCCTTTTTCCTGAAGATCCCACTCGACCGAGTGAGGCCCGGTAGCTGGTGGCTTCAGGTCCACGTGCTGGACACCGCCGGAAAGCGAGCCGCATTCTCCCGAATTCCCATTGCGGTCATGAAGGCGAAAAATAGCAAGCTTCCTGTGGTGAAGGCGAAACGGACCACACTCAAACCGCGTCCCCTCCACGAATCCTCCGTTCACTGAACACCTCAGTGCCAGGGACCGCCTGAAGGATCAAAGATGGACTTGCAGGTGGGACGATTGGCCTAGAGTAGAGATCCTTTCCATGACTCGGACTCGCTTTCAAGTGGAAAACTTAACCATTGCTTGCTCTTTTGCACCATTCTGCCGCTGCCGATTCAACCACTGGAAACCTAAACGCAACAGAATATTCTGTTGCATTCTTGACCACCTCGGCCTCCCAAGGTTCAAGAACGTCCCCGCCTCCCCGGTTAGCCAAGAGAAAACCTAATATTGCACTCCTCCTAATGATCGTTGGCTTGTTCTTGGGTCCGGTCTACCTGTAGAGTAACTTGGAGAGCTTCTTGCAGACCCTTCGCGACTGGCTCTCTCTCCTCGGACATAACTACATGGCGCATGATCCAGGATCCGTGCGATTTTTTATCTGAGGCGGAGAAATCTTTGATCCTATTAGGAAACGCTTTACGATTTTTACAGGGAAAGGTACAGTGAACGGAGGGTTCGCCACCTCATAGGAAGAGATTTTGCACGGTCGGGTCTCAAACCTAAGAAGACCTGCGTCACCCCGTCGGAACGCAGTAGGGCCGGATTTATTCGGAATTGTAACTCGGGAAACGGGTTCGGACAAACGAGTAAAACTTCCAGGAAGATCGAACGTGGCACCGTTTACGGAGTTTACAGGAGGAGGATAGTGGTATGAAATTTTTGAAGCGCCGCCATTTCGCAAAAGGAGCAGATTCAGATTCTCTAGCCTTTGGAGTCTCCCCTAACAACCCCATTGCCACTCGGCCAGCTTCCAAGCGACAGGTACCCGAAGGGATTTACCGTCGCTTAGGCCTTCAGCCGCTGATTAACGCTGCTGGAACTTACACGCCCCTCAGCGGGTCGTTAATGGCACCAGAGGTGGTAGAAGCCATGTGTGAAGCCTCGCAACAATACGTGTCGATTCCTGAACTGCTGGAAAAATCGGGCGAGCACTTGGCCAAGCTTCTCAGTTGCGAAGCGGCGTTGGTGACTTCCGGTGCCGCGGGTGCCCTGATGTTGGGCACGGCGGCCTGCGTCACCGGAGACGACCTGGACAAAGTTCATCACCTACCCGAGATCGTCGGCATGAAAAATGAGGTGATTATCCAGAAAGCCCACCGTTTCTCGTACGACCACGCTGTGCGAAACGTGGGCGTGCGGATGATCGAGATCGAAAACCGCAAAGAACTTGAAGCCGCGATCAACCCCTGTACCGCCATGATGCTGTTCCTCAACTCCTTTCCTAACCGCTTTTTTAACACGGTTGTACCCAAGGGCCGCATCGACCACGAGGAATGGATCGAGGTCGGTAAGAAGCATGGTATCCCAACCTTTAACGATTGTGCGGCGGACGTGCCACCGGTAGAAAACTTGACCGAGTACACTCGTATGGGTTTTGACTTGGTCACTTTTAGCGGCGGCAAGGCGTTGCGAGGCCCGCAGTCCTCAGGTTTGCTGCTGGGCCGCAAAGATCTTATCAGAGCTGCATTGCTCAACAACTACCCCAATGCGGACGCCATAGGTCGTCCTTGCAAGGTAGGCAAGGAGGAAGTCGTCGGTCTCGTAGCGGCCATTGAGCGATATTTGAAGCTGAACCACGACGCAGAGTGGAAGCGCTGGGAACTGCAGATTGCGTTGATTGACGCCGCCGTCAAGTCGGTGCCGGGTGTCGAAGCCGAGTATCACGTGCCGCCAATTCAGAGCCATGTTCCCCACTTGACAGTGCGCTGGAATGAGAAAGAGTGGGACTTTACTACGGAGGATTGCATGGTCGCTCTGCGGGAAGGTGATCCACCGATAGAAGTGGGGACGCCCGAAAACGGTCTCCTAATTTTGAGCACTTTCATGATGAATCCAGGCGAGGAACGGATTGTGGCCCGACAGCTGCAGCAAGTGTTGGCCACGGCCCACCACCGCGCACAGGCACAAGTGAGTCATTCTTTTCTCGACTAAGGGCATGTTAACGCTAATGGAATCGATGGTGTTACCCTTTACGGATGGAAATCACCGAATCTCAGTACGCACGCATCGCGCCATACCTACCGGCGCAACGAGGCAACATCAGCCTATCGAGCCTGGAAGTGTTCAATGCCATCCTATATGTCGCCGAACATGGCTGCAAGTGGCGGGGATTACCGCGTCGGGTTGGCAACTGGCACACTGGTCCGCTACCCGGAACTTGGACCCCGTAAAGAGTCAGAGAGCCGGTTATTAGGACCCATCCGCCATGGCTGATGGGTCGGTTTCAGGAAATCCATCGGCACCCGATTGTCGATGGCTCCATGGAGTCGGATCCGATTGTAGTCCTGCCGCCAAGCATTGATCTTCATTGTGGCATCCTCGAGGTCGAGGAACCAGTGTGGGTTCAGGCATTCCAATCGAAAACGACTGTTAAAGGCTTCAATAAAGGCATTGTCGGTAGGCTTCCGGGAGAAATCCAAGATGCCCCGGTTTGTATAAGCCCACAGGTCCAGTTCTTTGGAGGTGAACTGACTGCCGTTGTCTACCCGGAGCCTCTCCGGACAACCGAACTCTGAGATGGCCTGATTCAAGGTATCCACCACATCGGTGGCACGGGCCCTTCGACCTACCCAGACGGCTGGACTCACACGGCTCAAGTTATCCACTATCGTCAAGACCCAGATTCGACGACCATCGAACAGCTCATCACACATCCAATCCATCGACCAGTTCTCATGAGGGGCCATGGTGGGTCGCTGGTCCTTGCGCAACTTGGCCATGACCCGCCTCCGGGGTGTCTTGTGTCGCATCTGAAGCCTTTCCAACTTATGGAGCCGATACACCCGCTTGGCATTGATCGGCCATCCTTCCCGGCGCAGCAGCACGTGGATACGCCGGTAACCAGAGCGGATACGGGTTTGGGCAATCTCGCGTATCCGCTTTCTCAAGACTGCCTGCTCTGACCGACGAGACCGGGTAATGGTAGCCGGAACGATTCACCGGCAGCACTCGACACGCTCGTCGGATACTCACCCGATAGGTCGTCCGCAAAAACTCGACCCGCTCCCGGCCACGAGCCGACTTTATAGTTTTTTTCGGATCACCTCCTGGAGCATCTCCTTGTCCAGGCTCAGGTCTGCCACCAGACGACGCAGCCGAGCGTTCTCCTCTTCCATCTGTCGCAGCTTGCGGACTTCAGAGGGCATCAACCCTCCGTGCTGCTTCTTCCATCGGTCGAACGTCTGTTCTGTGATCCCCATCTTCCGGCACATCTCCAGCACTGGAGTTCCCGCCTCGGCCGGCTGCAGCCCAAAGGCAATCTGCCGCTCCGAGAATCGTGATCTCTTCATCGGTACACCCTCCTGTCCTTTCGAGAATCTACCGAATCCCCGACATCAAAATCGGTCTAGTTTTCGGGAAGCAGACCAATGGTCCCGAGTCTAACTTAGTCGGTGGGGGTGTTGGCGGGAGTGAGTCATCAAGCCATTTGATGTAATGAGAGTGTGAATCGTCGCACCAATGGAATGGAAATGTAACCGAGGACGGCTTCGTAGAGCGGCTTTTCTGAGGTTCCTCAGGCGTGGGCTTGAGCCGCTGAAAATCCTTCGGAGGCTTGGGGCTGAGACGCCCTTAAAGTTCTCGTTCTCAAGGTGGGTTTCTATCCCGTTAACTTGTCCGAGCTGTAACGGTCCTAGACCAACTCGGTAACACAATTGTATTTGCGGACAGAAGGAAATTATGGCATACACAAGAAAGTATAATCAATTTTACTTCCTGTTTAGTCTTTGCGGGTACGATGGGTTAGTGTACCGTTGCTTTCTCAAAACTCCAGACATTCGGGTGGGCTTTTAGAAGCCATTCCTAATAGAGGGTAGGGGTGGAAAAGGTCAAGATCGGTATCATCGGTTGTGGTCTCTGGGGGGTAAATCACATTGAAGCTTACCGGGGGCTGGCTCACGCGCAGGTTGTCGCTGTTGCTGATATTTCCTCACAGAGAGCTGCGGAAGTTGCAAAAACCTATAATGTCCCCCGTTGGTTCGATAACCACGAAGAGTTGTGTGCTCTCAAAGACTTGGACGCCGTTAGCGTGGTCACCCCGGAGGCCGAACACCTAAAACCGGTGGTGAGAGCGTCCCGGGAGGGAAAGCACATTCTGGTGGAGAAACCTGTGGCTTGCACGGTATCTGAGGTCGAAGCTATGATCGAAGCCGCACGGCAGGCCAATGTTATTCTGATGCCCGGGCATATTCTCCGCTTTGAGACGCGATACGCCATGATCAAGGAGAAGCTGGCGAATCACGAACTGGGTGCTGTCGTTTCTATCCAGGCTCGCAGGAATCGAACGAAAGAGACGCGTCAAAAATACTCGCGGGCTCATCCCGTCTTTGCTGCGGCGGTCCATGACATTGATTTATTGCTTTGGTACACCGATAGCGTAGCGAAGAGAGTGCGGGGGTTCCAACGCAACATTGCAGGACACGAGACGCCGGACGTCATGTGGGGGATCGTCGAGTTTGCCAGTGGAGCTCTGGGCAGCATTGAGAGCACTTGGCTAACGCCGGACCCAGTCGGGATCTTCAGCGACGACGAGCTTCAACTCATCACCGACAAGGGGATTGCGAATATCGACCTAGTGAATGCCGGCCTCAGTTTCTGGATGGAAAGCGGCTTTCTTGTTCCCGATCTCATCGGGGCGCCTCGAATCCGCGGCCTTGTGGAAGGTGCCCTCGCGGCCGAGTTATCGTACTTCGCTTCTTGCGTCATGCGGGGGGAGAAACCGCAAGTCATAACGGCGGAGGAAGCTAAGGAGGGTATCCGGGTTGCCGTTGCACTCGTCGAATCGGCGGAGAAAGCGCAAGACGTAATTCTTGAACCGACGCCCAGCCCATGTTAGCGGTGCAGGACCCGGATCTGCATAGGTATTTCGTTCGAAATGAACTTTTGGCAAACGCTGGGCAATTCATCGCAGTCATCGCTTACTAAGCTGGGGCGGAAGGGGAATATGTCGGAGACTTCATTCTGGCTCCCTGATCCACACCGATTCTGAGGGCAATGGAAAAGGAGGGTTTATGTTGGAGGACATGAAGCGTCGTCAATTTCTGGGAGTTGCCTCAACCCTTGGGGCCGGGTTGCTTGCGAGTAGATGCTCGACGCCTCAGAAGCAAGGAACCGGCCCCGTGGTTGGTGAACGGGCATACAAATATCGACTCGCCTTCGACGTCTGGATCAATGACGTCCGAAATGAAGCGGTGCCCCTAGAGAACTGGCCCTACGGGGTTCTCGATGACAAAACGGTGGACGGGCTCCTAAGGGCCTTGGATTTGCAAAGCGAAGCCGGTTACAACGCCATCGACATTGCCGGACTCTTATCGACCTATGCCTGGCCGGTTGATATCAAGAGCGTCGCAACCGCGGATCGCAACCGCCGCGTGAACAAGATATTGAAGGCGGCCCATGACCGCAACATGAAGGTGATCTGCTTTCCGGCCGGCATCATGAGCTGGGGATTCGACGAGATCATCAAACATGATCCCGCGGTTCGGACCGACAGTCCCCATCTCATGAACCCGTTACGAGAAGAGTCGTGGGGTTGGACGCGCAAGGTCTTTGACTTCATGATCGATAATTATGAAATCGACGGGGTCCACTTGGAAGCGGCCGACCAGGGCCGATGCAATACCCAAGAGTGCCTGGAGAAGTGGCCGAATGACGTGGCGTATTACGGCTACCAAACCGCCCGGGTGGCCGATTATATCCGCGCCAAGCGGCCGGACCTGATCCTGACGGCGATCCTGCTGGGTTGGGGCTCCTGGGGGAAGGATTTCACCGACGAGGAAAAAGGTCGACTGGTGGAGATGAGTCGATCTGTCGATTGTATATTCGACCAGGGGCACCGTCAAACCTACATTCCTCAGGAGAAAAGACGCGAGTTTATACAGCGGCTGCACTGCGATTACGGCACTTCGGGTGGGATCTGGGTTTATCCACCTCAACGGTGGGAGCGCTCAAGATGGTTTCTGCCGTACACGATCCGAACCGGAAATCACATTAAAGAGCTTTATGAGGATGGGGGCCGCGGCATTATGTACTATCAAGGTCCGACGCTCAACCCTAGCACGGAAGTGAACATCGCCTTCGGCGGGCGGATCATGTCTGACACGGGAAGGGACGTAGGTGAAGTGTTGGCTGAACTGCTTGAGTCCCTTTACAGGCCGAAGACCACAGCAGCTCACCAGAAATTGGTCGATATTTTCCAACGGGCGGAGAACGTCTATTTTGATCAGTGGCCGGACGAAAAAATCCTGGAATACGGAGGTCATACCATCATTCCGAAGCGAATAACGCCTCCCCCGGGTGAGGTACATCTAACCACGTTGTTGGGTGTTTCTCCTGGTCCTGCCACTTATTTGACGGAACCTTTCCTGGATACCGAAGGGCGGATTGCGTACAAAGAAGGATTGGTTTCAATCTTGAAGGACATTTCGAAGATCGAAAACGACTTCGAGGACGAGGGTAGAATCAAACGAATCCAGAGGTGCATCAGTAATACTCTGTTGGACATCAACAACATCGGAATGTCGAAGAATGAAACGAGAGTTTGGAGGGATAGCCCTCAGACTTGGAGCGAAGGGGCTTGAAAGAATAATGGTGGATGTGAGGCAGGAGGGGAGGAGGTCGGTGGAACCTACGTAATCCACCATGCGGTTCGATACATCTGCTCCGGTCCATGAAACTGACAGTGGGGATCTCTCCCCCTGCATTGGGCAGTGTCCAATACGATGAGGCGATCGAGAATTATCATCGTGCCATCGAAATCGACCCTGGTTTCAGGAACCCTTACAACGACCTTGGAGCTTACTCAATTGAAATAGAGAACTTGATGAGGCGTCGTGCTTTTCTCAACCTTCTCGCGCTAGGAACCGGTGGGCTGCGACTGTCGGCCATAAAGGGGCAGCCTCGCCCTCCCCGGCGAATCATGACTGTCCTCGGGCCGGTTCCGCCCCAAGAAATAGGCCGGACGCTCATGCACGAGCATGTCATGGTCGATTTTGTGGGGGCAAAAAAGATTTCCCCCGGGCGATACGATCCCAATGAAGTCTTTCGGAAAGTCTCACCTCACCTCAAGAAGCTCAAATCCCTTGGGTGCGACACGCTGGTCGAGTGCACGCCGAAATACATCGGGCGCGACCCAGAATTACTCCGTCGGCTCTCGAAGGCCATCGGTCTACACATCATCACCAATACCGGTTTGTGGGGAGCCAAGGATAACATGTATGTCCCGCGCTCTGCCTTTACCGAGAGCGCCGACCAACTGGCGGCCCGGTGGGTCCAGGAATTTGAGGACGGAATCCCTCCAGCCGGGATTCGACCCGGGTTCATGAAGATCGGCGTGGAATCCGGTCCTCTCTCTGAGATCCACGCCAAGCTGGTGACAGCCGCTGCGCGCACGCACCACCGCACAGGTTTAGCCATCGCGGCCCACACGGGCGACGGCACGGCAGCGCTGGCCGAGTTAAACCTACTGAAGAAGGAAGGCGTTCACCCCTCCGCTTTTGTTTGGGTTCACGCCCAGAGCGAATCGGACGCACGGATTCATCGGCGGGCGGCTGAACTTGGCGCCTGGATTGAATTCGATGGGATTGCGCCCGATACCGTAGACAAGCACGTTGAGCTGGTGATGAGGATGAAGCGCGCGCGGTATCTTCGCCGGGTCTTAATTTCCCAGGACGCCGGCTCGTATATCGTGGGCGAGCCCGGCGGCGGGAATTTTCGCGGTTACGAGACGCTCTTCACCGAGTTTCTTCCCGCACTTCGCAAAGCGGGAGCTTCCGAAGACGACGTCCACATGTTGCTGGTTCGGAATCCCCGGAATGCCTTGACCTTGCGGTCCTTGTAGTACCGCCTTCAGGATCTGTGGAAAAACAGCTTTTGACAATTCGGTGTAATGTGGTTCGAGGAGGCGGTGATGAAATTTCTTCCCTACAACCGCGAGCAAGTGTGCCCGCTGCTACCCCGTGTGTTGGGTGGGCTAGAGGTGGCAGCGAAGCAGCCGTCGCAGCGGCTTCAATAATGGACATGGACCTCATCGGGCGACTACCCCACGGAGATGACCCAGCCGCGCTCAAATGTTGTATTTCCGCTGAACCCTAACACCCCGCGGGTCCGAGGCCGATCTGGCGAATCGCCTCCCTTTTTTCCTGGTTGTCCAAGAAAATATTGTATTCCCTTCAGACAAAGAATAAGATTCGGAGGGTCTTCGGAAACCAAATTCGTATCGCCGACTGACGAGGTCGATTCCATGATCAGAGCATCGATGTGTTCTCGTCGCAGCTTTTTCAAGCAAGGGGCCGTCTGGTCAGGTAGAGCAGCGATTCTCGGAATGGCCCCTATGACTTTGCCTGGCAGCGAAAACCCGGGACCCCGGCAGAACCATGGGAATTTTATCGACGCTCACGTTCACGTCTGGACCAACGACTTCGGGAAATATCCGTTGGCAGAAGGCTTCACGTCGAAACAGATGAAGCCAGCGGTCTATTTGCCCGAGGATATTCTCCGTCATGCTAGACCCAGCGGGGTCAATCGGATCGTCCTCGTCCAGATGAGTTATTACGGATTCGACAACTCTTATATGCTCGACGTGATCCGCCAGTCTCCGCAGGTTTTCAAGGGTATCGCCGTCGTAGATTGGAAAAGCAGCAACCCCGATGTGAAAATGCGCGAACTGGCCGAACAGGGAGTGCGGGGGTTCCGTATCTACGCGGACGGCGTACCGCCTACCGTGTGGTTGGACGGGGAGGGCATTGAAAAGATGTTTCGCTGTGGGGCAAACGAACGCGTGGCATTGTGCCTCCTCATCAATCCGGATGCCCTGCAGGCGGTAGACCGGAAGTGTGAGAAGTTTCCCGATACGCCGGTCATCGTTGATCACATGGCCCGAATTGGCATGGCAGGCCCCATCAGGGATTTCGATATCAAAGCGCTTTGTGCACTGAGTCGATACTCGCAGGTTAAGGTGAAGGTTTCCGGCATTTACGGTCTGGGCGAAAAGAAACCGCCCCACCTTGATCTGGTGCCGCTCATCAAGCGCTTATATGAGGCCTTCGGCCCCGAGCGGCTAATGTGGGCTTCGGACTGCCCGTTCCAAACCGTCGGTGAATCCTACGAGGACAGTATTTCCCTTGTCCGCGACCGTCTTGACTTTGTCACGGCTGGAGACAAAGAGTGGATGCTTCGCCGCACAGCGGAGGATTTCTTCTTCAAGTCAGGTTAGTGTCCCTATGGAAAATTCCCTTCACGCCGCATGAGCCGGAGATGACGGTGGCAGTCTCGCGCAGATCTCAGTTCAAAAGCTATTAGCAGGACTGGAAAGAGGAAGAATTCCAGGTTCGGCGGGGGTAAGTAAGCCCACCCGCAACGGATTCCCTATCTAACGCCTGCCGCCAGCAAAGCCCGAGACTCCTATCGTCGTGCATCTTAGGGCTATGGAAATTACTTGTCGAAGGGTTGCTAGATTCGTCAAGCTTAATCTGTTCTCCAGATAGAGCGGATACATGAATTTGGCTAATTTAATGTTGAGATCAGCGAAAGCCTTTCCCGAGCATCCGGCAGTCTCGCTGGGCACCGAAACCCAGCATACTTACAGTGCGCTAGCTCGTCGAGTGGCCGTCCTCGCCGGAGCGCTCATGGAGCGCTTCAACCTTGACCCCGGGGTCCGCGTCGCTATCGCCATGAGCAACTGCCCAGAATACGTCGAGGTGCTGTTTGCCATCTGGTATGCTGGACTGACTGCTGTGCCCATTAACGCCAAGCTTCACCAGCGTGAATTCGCTTACATTTTGGATCACTCAGGTGCCAAAGTATGTTTTGTCAGCCTAGATCTCGCCGAGACCATTGCCCCACTCACGGGCGAGATCGAGGAGTTGTCTGAGGTCATCGTGACGGAGGATAGCGATTATGGTGATCTATTCAAGGGCCAAGCCACGAAAATGCGCGAAGTTCTGCCTGAGGATACTGCCTGGTTGTTCTACACGAGTGGTACCACGGGCCAGCCCAAGGGAGCGATGTTGACACATCGTAATCTCCTCATGATGACCCTCAGCTACTTCGCCGACATAGACATGGTTAGCCAACACGACTGTATCATCCATGCGGCACCCATGTCTCACGGTTCGGGACTTTACAGCCTGCCGAACGTGGCAAAGGGTGCCAACCAGATCTTTCCGGTAAGCGGGCGTTTCGTTCCCGGTAAAATCTTCCATCTGATCAGCGCCTATGAAGGAGTGACCTTGTGGCTCGCGCCAACCATGATTCTGCGTCTGCTGAATAGCCACGAAATGGCAGGCGCGGATACGAGGCATCTGAAGACACTGGTTTATGGCGGTGCCCCGATGTACGTCGAGGACCTCAAGCACGCTCTTACTAGCCTGGGGCCGAAGCTCGTTCAGATCTACGGCCAAGGTGAAAGTCCAATGACCATCACATCGCTTTCGAAGGCGTGTCACGCAAGCGTCGACCATCCTCGCTATTCCGAGCGTCTCGCTTCCGTGGGCGGACCGCGTACAGGCGTTGAGGTCCGTGTGGTCGACCCGAACGACTGCGACCTGCCCCCTGCCGAGCCCGGTGAGGTCTTGGTGCGGGGCGATGTGGTGATGAAAGGCTACTGGAAAAATGAAGAGGCTACCGCCGAGACATTGCGCGGCGGCT
Source organism: Terriglobia bacterium (assembly GCA_965222885.1). Taxonomy (GTDB): domain Bacteria; phylum Acidobacteriota; class Terriglobia; order UBA7540; family JAPUME01. The sequence goes on along the minus strand of OZ244973.1, from coordinate 1,105,008 downwards.
GGCTGCATACAGGAGACTTCGGGACGCTTGGCGAAGATGGCTTCCTTACCCTCAAGGACCGATTGAAGGACCTCATTATCAGCGGCGGGACCAATATTTACCCGCGCGAAGTCGAAGAGGTCCTTTTGCTCCAGGAAGAAGTGGTAGAGGTCTCGGTTGTGGGCCGGCCCCATCCGGAGTGGGGGGAGGAAATCGTTGCCTTTGTCGTTCCTAAGCCGGGTACCGTAGTGACGTCAGAGGACCTGGACCGGCTTTGCTTGGACAATATAGCGCGCTTTAAACGGCCCCGGGCGTACCGCTTTGTCGAGAGCTTACCGAAGAACAATTACGGCAAGGTACTCAAAGCCGAACTCAGAAAGTGCCTTCAAGACGAGAGCCGGAATGAAATAAGTTGATACCGTAATTAGAAAATTAGAAAGAGGTTACCCATGGGAGGTCGTTTGAAAGACAAAGTTGCCCTTGTTACCGGGGCGGGCTCCATCGGACCGGGATGGGGAAACGGCAAAGCTACCGCTGTTGTCTTCGCTCGCGAGGGGGCCAAGGTATTCGCCGTGGATATCCGCCTTGGTGCCGCAGAGGAAACCAAAACGATTATTACCAGGGAGGGCGGCGAATCCACCAGCCACCAGGCCGATGTCTCCAAGGCTGACGAGGTCCAGGCCATGGTCGACCGTTGCGTTGACACTTACGGCCGCATCGATATCCTCCACAACAACGTCGGTATTCTGGAAGTTGGTGGCCCGGTGGAGATTTTGGAGGAGGACTGGGATCGCCTTTTCGCGGTCAATATTAAGAGCATGTTCCTGACCTGCAAGTATGTCCTTCCCCTCATGGAGCACCAAGGTGGGGGTGCGATTGTCAACATCTCGTCGGTCGCATCGATCCGCTATACAGGCTACCCTTCCGCGTCTTACAATGCCTCCAAGGGAGCGGTTAACCAGCTTACCCAAAGCATCGCTGTACAGTACGCCGCCAAAGGCATCCGCGCCAACTGCGTTCTTCCTGGCCTCATGAACACTCCCTTCATCATCGAGTCACTTAAGGGCGCGTATGGTTTGGGCGGGATAGAAGAGATGGTGCGCAAACGCGATGCTATGGTACCCGTGGGTAAGATGGGCGACGCCTGGGATATAGCCCACGCCGCTCTGTTTCTGGCTTCCGACGAGGCCAAGTACATCACGGGTGTCTCGCTCGTCGTTGACGGCGGACTCACCTGCAAGTTTTCTTAAGACATCCTCCGCTTCTAGCGGGTCTACTTGGACTCCCGGCTCCAAGACCTGCGGTTAAAGTTAGGGTTATATAACAAAGTCCAAATATTTATTACGGTTGCATTTCAGCCGTAACCATGCGAAATTTGCCGAAAGTAAGCAGATTTCAGGGGTGAATGCCTGAGAAGAAAGTGTGTAATGACTGCACGGCTTTCGCTCAGATTTCTCCTTGATTTCCGTCTATTCCCTGCGTTACGGGAAGGAGCTTGGAGATGGACGTGCGGCAATTGGAAATGTTTAAAACGGTTGCAGAAGTGGGAGGCTTTACGGGAGCAGGTGCAAAACTTCACGTCTCTCATTCGGCTATCAGTCGGCAAATTAAACTCCTTGAGCAGGAACTCCATAATTCACTTTTCTCTCGTTCCAATGGCAATAAGGGAGTTTCTTTGACAGAAGCAGGAAAGGTTTTATTACCATTTGCACGGACAATACTGGGGCAGATTGTACAAGCGACTCAAAGCGTCTCGGAAGTTTCACGGTCATGTCCTTGCCGCTTATATGTAGGGACCGGAACCACTATGCTGACCTTTTTCCTTCTCCCAGTTTTAGAGAAATTTAAGCAGCGCTATCCAACGGCAAATGTGCTGGTTGAGACGGGCCTAGCAGACCACATTCTGGAAGAGATCCGGGCCGGAACGATAGGCATGGGGATTATTAGCCTGCCTATCAAAAGGGAGGGGTTTTCAGTCTATCCACTTTATCGGGAAGAAATCGTACTCGTCGTTGGAAAGAACCATCCACTCGCAAGGAAAAGGATCGTGCAAGCCGAACAACTGAGGAACTTCCCGATCATTATCTATCCCAGGGGCAGTGGCATTCGTCGGGTACTCGACCATTTCTTCCGCGATATCGGGATATCGCCGTTGTTCTGTTTAGAACTTGAGAACGAAGAAGCGATTGAAAAGGCTGTCACGACGGGCTTAGCAATTTCATTCTTGACAAGGCAACGTGCAGCCAGCGACAGGTTTCATTTTCTACGCGTTAGAAGTCTCCGAATTTATCGGGACGTTGCCTTGGTGCATCAGGCCCAGTGTTTGCCCGAACACTCTGCATACTTCTCGCAGCTTTGTTTTGAGGCTGCCCGGTTGGTTACTTCCAAAAACACCTTCATACAACCACTTCGCCCAGATTGACCGCTGGCTTACTTTAGTTCTGAAGCCAGATTCAGATCCGTCTAGCTTATCCAAGCTGTAACCATTTGAGACTACTTCGGTTACACAATTGTATTTGCAGGCAGGGGGAAGTTTTGGCATACGATGGGTAATAATTAAGGAATAGGCGCAACTGGTTGAGCGGAACATTTGGACAGCTAGGGAATTCCAACACAAGGAGCAAGCTGACTGTCTGGGCCGACGATCGGCCTTGAAATACGATACTGAAAGTCATTATCCAGACCTTTCAAGAATTGCATCAGGACGTTTGCTTGAGTCGAGAACTTGCGAGTTGTTGAGTAAGGCTCCTGTGTTCACTTGCGAATCGATCTTGCCCTTGTCGGTTAGAGTGCGTAAATACCGTGCAGCGAAGTAAACAACTCCGGAAAAACTCTGAGGGGGTAGAGAGAGAAATTATCGCTCTTATACACTCTTGGGGCAATGAAATCATTGATCTTACTTCCAAGCTCATTGCTACGCCGAGCGAAAACCCTCCGGGCGACGAAAGGAAAATCACCACACTTTTACTGGGTGAGCTACGCCGACTAGGTCTAAAGGACCCGACTATCGTAAGCGAGGTGCCTGAGCGGCCCAATTTATTGTACCGGCTCAAAGGAACAACTGGCACTCCTACTCTGCTTTATAACGCCCACCTGGACACGAAGCCTGTCGGAGATGCACGAGATAAGTGGAAGACGGATCCTTTCCAAGCGACTATCAAGAATGGCAGACTCTATGGTCTAGGCTCAGCCGACATGAAATCTGCAGTGGCAGCTTTTATATATGCTACCGCCGCTCTTCAGTGCCTGACCTCACTCCGAGGAGATCTTCTTCTCGCGCTGGTGGCGGACGAAGAAGCGGGCGGGAGGTACGGGGCTCATTACCTCGCCACTCAACACGGCCTGAAAGCCGATATGGCTTTAATTGGCGAACCCTCTGGGATCACTCGGGAATGGGAGAACTTACACATTGGGAGCCGAGGTGTGTGCTGCTTCAATATCAAGGTCTATGGTACGCAAATGCATAGTAGCCTTTCAGACCGCTTGCCATCCGTTAACGCAAGTCTTAAGTTAGCTGAATTGATGACCCGAATGAGCCGTGATTTGAAGCTGACATTTAATCCCCATCCGTTATGCCCCACAGGGGTCACGGTCAATTTGGGAGTGCGGGTCCAGGGAGGTGTTTATTTCGGCGTTTATCCTGGGTATGCTGAGTTTGGAACGGATATCAGAACGGTCCCCGGCATGGAAAAGGAGGCGGTAGTTAAAGATCTGAAGGCATTCCTCGACGCCAGGCAAACGGAGGACCCCTCTCTGAAGGTTGAACTGGAATTAGTTCCGACTCCCGGGGATTGGATTGCCCCTACCGAGGTAAGTCAAGACTTACCCATTGTGCAAGCGCTGGCCAGAGCATCCGAGAGGGTGCTGGGTTTTCGCCCTCCGTTCAGCATTTACCCGGCAGGCACAGATGCCCCAAAATTCCAACTGGGAGGTGGTATCCCTACAGTTCCATCCTTTGGTGCCGGACTGATTTCGGTCGCACACGGGGCAAACGAGTGGGTTGGCATGAAAAGTATTATTCAGGCTTGCAAGATTTATGCGCTGGCCGCGTACGACGTGCTCGGAAAATAAAAACAACCCGGAGGAGTCGAGGGGAATTCTGCCCAACCTAATCTAGTTTTATCCGAAAACTCCGATTCCTGAGACACTCTCTTGACCTGGTGCCCAGCCCATGTTAGCGGTGCAGGACCCGGATCTGCATAGGTATTTCGTTCGAAATGAACTTTTGGCAAACGCTGGGCAATTCATCGCAGTCATCGCTTACTAGGCTGGGGCGGAAGGGGAATATGTCGGAGACTTCATTCTGGCTCCCTGATCCACACCGATTCTGAGGGCAATGGAAAAGGAGGGTTTATGTTGGAGGACATGAAGCGTCGTCAATTTCTGGGAGTTGCCTCAACCCTTGGGGCCGGGTTGCTTGCGAGTAGATGCTCGACGCCTCAGAAGCAAGGAACCGGCCCCGTGGTTGGTGAACGGGCATACAAATACCGTATTGCCTTCGATGCCTGGGTGAATGATGTCCGAAATGAAGCGATCCCCTTAGCCAATTGGCCTCTGGGCATCCTCGACGACGAAACGGTAGAGAGCAACATCAGGAATTTTAATGCACTCAACGAGACAGGTTACAATTCAGTCGACGTTTTTGGGCTCTTGGCCACCCATGATTGGCCGGTGGATATCCACAGCGTTGTCGATACGGAACGTAAGCGCCGAGTACACAAAATTCTTAAAGCTGCACATGAGCATGGTCTGAAGGTGCTCTATGGCATGGGTGTCTACAGTTGGGGATTCGACGAGATCATCAAACATGATCCCGCGGTGCGGGGGGACAATCGGCACGCCATGTGTGCAGCCAAAGAAGAGTCTTGGGAATGGCAGAAAAAGGTGTTGGACTATGTGATGGAAGAATTCGATTTCGATGGTTTCCACTTAGAACCGTCTGACCAGGGTAGGTGCAACGATGAACATTGTAGGCACTGGGGTGATGTGGAATATTACAGTCGAATAAATCGCATGTGCGCCGATTATGTCCGGAGCAAACGGTCCGATATGTGGCTGACCGCAATCCTGATTGGTTGGGGCACCTGGGGTAAGGATTTCACCGACGAGGAAAAAGAACATCTCGTGGAGTTGAGCAGGGGTGTAGATTGTATATTCGACCAAGGACACGCCCAGCCTTATATCCCCCAAGAGAAGAGAAGAGAGTTTATTCAAAGACTTCACTGCGGTTACGGCACTTCGGGTGGCACCTGGGTATATCCTCCTCAACGATGGGAGCGCCTGAGATGGTTCCTACCTTATACGACCCGAACAGGGGCCCACATTAAGCGACTTCATGCGGATGGTGGACAAGGTATCATGTACTATCAGGGTCCTTCCATCAATCCCGGCGTAGAAGTAAACATTGGTTTTGGCGGACGTATCATGTCTGACACAGGAAGGGACCTTAAAGACGCGCTAGCCGAGGTCCTTGAAACTCTCTACAGGCCGAAGATCGCAGGGGCACACCGCCAACTTGCGGATATCTTCCAGCGGGCGGAGAACATCTATTTCGATCAGTGGACGGATGAAAAAATCCAGGAACAGCGGAAAAGACCCCCTCCCGGAGAATTGCATCTAACCACGTTGTTTGGTGTTTCCCCCGGAGCTTCCACTTATTTGATGGAACCCTTCCTGGATACCGAAGGGCGGATTGCGTACAAAGAAGGATTGGTTTCAATCTTGAAGGACATTTCGAAGATCGAAAGTGACTTCAGGGATGAGGGTAGAATCAAACGAATCCAGAAGTGCATCAGTAATACCCTGTTGGACATCAACAACATCGGAATGTCGAAGAATGAAACGAGAGTTTGGAGGGATAGCCCTCAGACCTGGAGCGAAGGGGCCTGAAGGGTTAAATCGGGCTGGAGAGAGCAGGGGTCGGGCCGACGTAAATTTTGTGATTCGGCACCCGATGCATTGTATCTGCATCGCTGAATTAACCTGAGGTAGTGAATCATGCCACCGCATTTGCCTCGTTATATACCTGTGGGCTGATTATGTCTAGGGCCGCGAAGGGGTACATGCCCCGGATCCTGCCGATAGCATAGGGGATGCTCCCCTGCCCCCAGCGGGCCGCCCTGACCGAATTGCAAGACCTGAGCCGAAGCCCCGGTTGGGAGATATACCCGGGCGAAAGTTCCAAGGATTGCGAATGTAGGGCCGAAAAGAGGGTTGAAATGAGCTCTTATGACCGCAGGCGGTTTTTGGAGCTACTCGCAGTAGGGGCGGCTCTGCCGGGGCCTATGATGGCCTCACCCGGTCAACCGGCCGGGTTAGTAAGGCGGGAGTGGCTAGGGGTGGGTGAGCCGCTTCAGCAGCGACCCCGAGCGGCGGCCATCGGCGCCGGAAGCGATTTGGTTGAAACCGGCGGAGCTTGGCGCAGCCGGTTTCAACCAGCCCTTGTCAGCACCGAATTACTAAGATACAACGTGGTACTAACCGTGGGGTCAAGTCATTGTCCCGGCAGGCAAATCTCAATCTCGCTACCTCCAGAAAACATCTTCGGTAACCGAGCCGTGAACTTCTGAGGCGGCATTCGAGCTGTGAGATTACCTGATCGCTTCTGCCAAGGCGGCGAGCAATCATTTGGCAAGGGAGGCTATCTAAGATGAGATGCGAAGGGAATATTATGGTCCCGATGCGGGATGGGACCAAACTCGCCACGGATCTATACATCCCCGACACTCCGGGCCGTTACCCGGTGGTGTTAGAGCGAACACCTTATGACAAGAACAATGCAACCATGATATGGACGGACACCCACACCTATCTAGCGGAGAGGGGATATGTAGTGGCAGTACAGGACGTTCGAGGCCGGTATGCGTCGGAAGGAGTCTGGTACCCTTTGGTTGATGATGGTTGGGGAAAGAACCAGGATGGGCACGATACCGTGGAGTGGCTGTGGGAACACCCTTTATGTAACGGCTCCATCGGAACTTTCGGAGGATCCTACAGTGGTAACACTCAATATCTAATGGCTCCTACCCGACCCCGGGGGCTCAAGTGCATGTTTGTGCGGCAGGCCACCGCGGATTTGACGGAGGAATGGATCTACCGAGGCGGAGCTTTTGAACTCGCCCTCAATCTTCATTGGGGAACAAACCAGTTGATTGCGGCTTTGAACAATCGCGTCACTCTGTTAACCAAAGTGGCTGAAACAGGGATTGAAGGCCTTTTTGATTTTCTACCCATGCATTGTAACCCTATCTATGAAAATCCTTTCCAATGGCTTGAAGAATTTATGTTGCATTCCCCGGAGGACGAAGCTTTTTGGGACCAGTGGAACCTTACCAAGCAATACCACAACATAGATGTGCCCATCCTCCATTTTGGTAGCTGGTATGACTTGTTTATACGCGCCACTCTGAGCAACTTCATGGGTATGGTAAGAGAGGGGGCCACAGAGAAAGCCAGAAGTGCGCAGAGACTTTTTGTAGGTCCTTGGATGCACGGGCCCTCGGTGAGCGAAGGTTTTATGAGACGGGTTGGGGAGTTGGATTTTGGACCCAAGGCAGTCATAGATTTCAACAACCTGGTCCTTCGATGGTTCGATTCCTGGCTGAAAGACATTGATAACGGTGTTAAATCTGAACCTCCCGTCACAATCTTTGTAATGGGTGATAACACATGGAAGCAGCTAGATAAGTGGCCATCGGCCGAAGCATCTTACGTTAATTATTATCTTACCCACGGTCGCTCCGGGACAGCTTCCTCTCTAAACGACGGTATTCTCGATACTACAGCCCCTGGCGATTCCGAATCACCCGACCATTATCTCTATGATCCCCTGAAGCCGGTGCAGACTATTGGCGGCAACACTCTGTATTTTCTGTCTGATTCTGACAAGCAGGTACCGCAAGGGCTGCCGGAGTCGGAAATGCTCATGGCTAAGTTGGGTCTGCAGGCTGGGCCGCGGGATCAACGCCCTGCAGAAAGACTCTCCCTCACTTACACTACGGCTTCCTTGAGCGAAGACGTCGAGATTACGGGACCCATCGTGGCGCGGATCTATGCCTCCTCCACTGCCGAAGACACCGATTTTGTAGCGAAACTGAACGATGTATGGCCTGATGGACGGTCGATTCTGATCGCAGACGGGATTCTGCGCGCCCGATATCGGAATTCAAAAAACGACCCGGTTCCCCTGCGACCGGGAGAGATTTATTTGTTTTCTATAGATCTGTGGGCCACCAGCAATGTCTTTAAGAAAGGTCACCGAATCCGGCTGAGTATAGCCAGCAGCAATTTTCCGAGATATGACCGAAATCTCAATATATGGAAACGCCACGGAAGTGCTGCGGAAGCGGTTGTCGCCACCAATGCCATCTATCACGATCGAGAACACCCATCTCATATCGTGCTACCTGTCCTCCCACGGGATTAGCAGTGCACCGAAAGAGAGGATCAATTACCGAAATACTTTTGCAAGAGGCGCTTGTGCAGATCAACCCCAACATGGACCATCTTGGTTGGTCGCGTTCTCCTGAAAAATCCCGGGTTTAGAGTGCGACGTACCGGATGTACCCCCTCGGAGATGAGGAGGGCGACTCACCTAATCCACGATAAATACTTGCGTTACCGCAATTCGAGTAAGATTAAGCCGTCATGCATCCGGAGGTGGAACTCGAAGAGCATGTTCTTTGCCGGATGGTGATTATCTATACAGAACGATGACTTCCAAAAGCTACATCTTGGTCTTGGACGCTGGAACAGGAAGTGGAAGAGCCGTAGTATTTGACACCTATGGCAAAGAGGTTTCCTTTGCTCAAAAAGAGTGGCTTCCCAGGATGTTGCCGCAATACCCGGGCTCTCAAGTTTTTGACACTCATGAGGCATGGGAAATCCTTGCTTCCTGCGTTCGGAACGCACTGGAAAAGGCTGCCATCGACCCCGCTGAAATAGTCGCGGTTTCTGCGACGAGCATGCGCGAGGGAATGGTTCTTTACGACGACGAACAGAGAGAAATATGGGCCTGTCCGAATATCGATGCGAGGGCGGAGAAAGAAACAATCGAATTGCTAGAGATGGGTATTGCAGAAAAATTATATCGGATAGGTGGGGACTGGCTGAATATCATCTCTCCTCCACGGTTCTGGTGGATTAAGAAACATGAGCCGCAGATCCTGGATAAAGTTAGCCGCGTAAGTATGGTTAGCGACTGGGTGCTTTTCAAACTGTCCGGGAAGATCGTAACAGAGTCCACGGCAGGCTCCAGTTCAGGAATTTTTGACCTTTGCGCTCGAACGTGGTCCCAAGAAGCCATTGAAATGTGCGATCTTCCCAAAGGTATCTACCCTCCCGTTTACGAGCCAGGGACCGTAATCGGAGAGGTGACCAAAGAAGCTGCAGCAGTGACTCGATTAAGAGAAGGAACGCCTGTTGTGACAGGTGGAGCAGACACCCAATTAGCAGTCCTTGGGGTAGGAAACATCGTCCCAAATAGTTGGGCTGTCGTCGCCGGTACTTTCTGGCAAACCACTGTGATTTGGGACACGCCGCTGATAGATCGAGAATGTCGTCCGCGAACCCTGTGTCACGCTATCCCTGGTCAATGGATGACCGAGGGCATAGGATTCCTTATCGGGCAACAGGCTCGTTGGTTCCGAGACGGCTTCTGCCAGGAGGAAATCAAGCGTGCTCATCGGGAAGGAGTCGATCCATACTTTTTAATGGAAAAGCTGGCCGAGAGTGTTCCCCCGGGATCAAACGACATAATTGGACTCTTTTCCGATCTTCACAGGTCTAAGTTTTGGAAGCATGCTGCCCCATCCTTTGTGAACTTTGATATCTACAATCCTCAAGCCTCGGGTAAGGCGGGGTGCATTCGAGCTCTTTGGGAGGCTGCTGCGTACGTGGCCTACGGCAACCTTTTGGTCCTGGAAGAGCTTACGGGAAAAAGTCCCGAGCAGGTCACCTTCTGTGGCGGTTCCTCGAAAGGTTTCTTGTGGCCACAGATCATGGCGGATGTCTTCGGGGTGCCGATGAAAGTCCCGACTGTGAAGGAGGCTACTGCTCTTGGCTGCGCAATGTGTGTTGGTGTAGGGACTGGGCTATTTGGCAATTTCAAGGAGGTCGTGGAATCTTGGTTCAGGGTAGAAAAGGTCTTTCAGCCTAATTTGAAAAACCATGAGCAGTACCTAAAACACTATGATCGTTGGAGAGAAGTATTCGTGGAGTTTATGAAAATCGTCAACCAAGGTCTGTTGAAACCGATGTGGACCGCCCCTGGAATTTAGGGACAGAGAAGGCCTCCGCATTCCCGGCCAAGAGAGGATCTGGTGGTGGGCAAGAAGAAGTGGAAAATTTTAATCATTGCAGACCGTTTTGTAACCCATCAGTTATTCCAAAGATCGATTGAGCGGGCTCTGGAAGATATTCAGGACGAAGTGACCTATAAGTTTCTTGAGAATGCATGGCCGGACGACGCGCTCAAAGAAATTGAGGAAGTCCACGAAGCGGTTGGGAATGTGGACGCCATTGTCAATGAGGTGGGGGATGTGGACATTATCGCCACCGATGTCGGACCCGTGACGAAACGTGTAATCAAAGCTGCTCATCAACTCAAATTGATCGCTGTTTCACGTGGTGGACCGGTCAATGTCAACATTCAGGCAGCGGTGCAACGGAGTATCCCAGTTGTAAATGTACCGGGCCGAAATGCACTAGCTGTGGCTGAATTTACTATGGGTATGATCTTCTCCCAGATGAAGAAGATCGCCGAGTGCCACGCTGATATGAAGAAGGGTATATGGCGAGGTGATTTTTATCGGTACGAAAATGCCCCTCAGGAGTTTCCCGGACAAGTGGTGGGCTTGATCGGTTTCGGAAGGGTCGGGCAATTACTCGCTCCTATGTTGAAGTTCTTTGGCATGGAGGTAATGGCCTATGACCCTTATCTCGATCCTCGGATCTTCGAAGAGATGCACATTAGGGGTGTTGAGGTGGAAACTTTGCTCACTCAGTCGGATGTGGTTTCTCTCCATGCACGTGTGACCCAACACAACGTGGGAATGATCGGTGAGAAAGAGCTCAGGTTGATGAGACCTTCCTCCTATCTCATCAATACTGCTCGGGGGGCCTTGATCGACCACCAGGCTTTATGCCGTGCGCTCAAGGAGGGATGGATCGCTGGCGCAGCATTGGACATATATGATGCCGAGCCGATTGATCTCAGCCATTCACTTCTGCAATTGGATAACATAACCTTCACGCCACATATCGCTGGCGCCAGCAAGGAGACGGCCATCCGCGCAGCGGATGGCATAGCTGAGGAAATTGCGAAGTTTATCAAAAATTTCGGGCATCACCGATGAGGCACGCGCGGGCGTCAATAGCCCACTCGGCAGTTCTTCCCCGGTACTCAATTTAAGACACAAGATCATCGGGTCACGACCAATCATCTCTTGTTTGAGCACGGTTAATCTGTAGCGGGGATTCCTAGGGCGACTGTGATCTCCCAGGCTCCGGGAGGCAGGACTCTGTACAGTAGGGTACCACTTGGGTCGCGACCCGGGGACGGGGCCCCTGTAACTCGATCTGGTTGCTAAACATCGATAAGCCTAAAGCCACCTCGCGTTCCAACTCCACTATTCGTTTCGCCTGGGGACACAAGACCCTGCCCGATTTTTTGGGCGAATGAACCCTTACAGCGCCTTTAGGGAATTGTCGAGAACCCTTAGCGCGGGATGATCTGGTTGAGGGCCTGATACGCGGATAAGACTCTCCCGGAGCTTCCCGGTGATTACGTTTCGCGCGAAACGGGAAAATTACTGAAAATTGCCATAAGACCTGGAAAGCCCGACATGACCCGGATAAATGAGGAGGTATCTCGATCTATCTCCTTGTTCGACGAGACCAAAAACTGAAAGGAAACTATGATGGCCATCTCCAAATCGGAAAAAATTTGGTACAACGGAAAGTTCATCAATTGGGACGAGGCAGTGGTGCACGTTGTCTCGCACGTCATCAGTAATGCTTCCTGTTTGTTTGAGGGGGCTCGCTGCTATGCCACGCCTCAGGGCCCGGCGATCTTCAGGTTGCGGGATCACCTCGAGCGCCTAATGAATTCTTGCAAGATTTATCGGGCCGATCTTCCCTATAGCTTGGAAGACCTCCAACAAGCCCTGATCGAGTTGGTGCGGGTCAACCGCATGCAACACTGCTATCTTCGTCCTATTGTGTTGCGAGGCTTCGGGGGAGTGGGTGTAAACCCTTTAGAGAGCCCATTGGAAGTTTTCCTAATCTGTTGGGAGTGGGGGAAATACCTCGGGGGAAAAGCTCTAGAGGAGGGCGTGGATGTATGTGTTTCCTCTTGGAACCGCATGGCTCCCAATACTCTGCCGGCCATGGCAAAGGGCGCAGGCAACTATATGAATTCCCAGTTAATCAAGATGGAAGCATTGCAGCATGGTTACGTTGAGGGCATCGCCTTGGATAGTTTCGGTTATGTGAGTGAAGGAAGCGGAGAAAACATTTTTGTGGTAAAGGAAGGGAAGGTTTTCACTCCGCCCATCACTTCCTCCGTGCTTCCGGGCATTACGCGCAACACCGTCATTACACTGGCCAAGGATTTGGAGATCCCGGTGTTTGAGCAGGTACTGGCACGCGAATTTCTGTATCTGGCTGATGAAGTGTTTTTCTCGGGGACAGCGGCGGAGATCACACCGATCCGGTCCATCGATCGCATCATGATCGGAAATGCTCGACCGGGTCCTATAACGCGCAAGCTGCAAGAACTGTTTTTAGCCATCGTTCACGGGAAAGCCGAGGACCGGTACGGATGGCGTACCTATTGTTGACCGGCTTCCGGAAGGCAACCGACCGCGGCTTCGGGGCTCGTCGACCCTAGGCTTCACGGGCAGCTGATCTGGCCCGGCAACAGAAAACTCAGTCTCTCAGGTACCTTGGATGCCACTCGTTGCCGATCCAACTTGACATCTTTTCGACTCGAACTTCCAGCAAATATCGGGGGCGATCCGAGGTTGCCTCGATGTAGTCTGGCCCATCCATATAATTTCCTAGGTACCGCAGGGCCATCCGGCGAGCAATTTCCACCCAGCGTCCCCCGCGGCCTACGGGTCCTTCGAGAATGGCCGCCTTTCCCTGCGCCAGCACACGGGTGGAAGGGGCCTTTGGCATATCAATGACCAAGCTGACTCGCGGATCGTTGCGGATGTGGTCCACATAGCGGGAGTGCTTGCGACCAATTATATAAAAAACTTTTCGATCCGGCACATATTCGAACCAAACCGGAATTACATAGGGAGCTCCCGCCTGAGTGAGCGTGGCGAAATGGCATATCCATGGCTTGCTCAAGAACTCCTGCAACTGCGGAGGGTCAAGCGACGTAGCCTTTCCGACCCATTTTGTGGAATTCTCACGCATCGGTACACCTCCAAGCGAATGCCTACCGCGGTGGGTGAGGCTTTACAGCAAGATAGGATTAACCCTCGATTGGGGTAGGGTGTGGCTAGGGCGCGAGGCTTGGCCCCGGCTTTCACCCGGGTCAACAGGTTCAAAGCTGGCGTACGCCTTCTCACCTTGAGAGAATGTAGCACGTCATCAGGATCGTCAATGTCGAGGCCATCGACAGTATCTGGATCACCTTTCTGCCGCATCCGCACGGAGCGCCTATGCGGATGCTTTGCCAAGCTATCCGGCCCGAAATAGGAGGATTGCAGGTCCGGCAAGTCAGATTGTCGGGTGCAGACAAGGATAATTACGCTATTCAGGCACCAAAATTCGGTGATTTGGCGAATTCCTGAGTCTTGAACATCGTCTCACTCGTGAAGAAGATGTCGTTGCATCGGTCCGCCCGGCATCGGGCCTTGGTCTGTCGCCGCCTGAACTCCCTTCGCCGGATGAAAAAAATCAAAATTCCGCTCGCGATGATCAGAGTCCCCATCAAGGAAGGACCGGGCCGCGCAATGAAGGTATTCACCACAAACTACAGGGAGAAGGCTACAAAGGTCAAGGGTGTAATCGGATAGGGTGATGTAAATTTCTGTGTGTAAACAAGGAAGAGGGTGTAAGTTGGTTTTGACAACAAACCAGTCCTTAGAAGGAAAGGAGACTTACACCCATGCGGAAAGTAACACCGATCACCGAGCAGTTCCAGCATTTTGTCGAGGGACTAAAGGAGAGTTTTGGGGGAGACTTGAACCGGAAGGCGCAAGCGGGGCTGACGCAGTTGCGAGGTCACCGGTACGCATCGCAGCACCTGCCGTTACGAGTCGGTCCGGCCCTCCCAGGCGGCGCTGCGACAGAAGATTCGTGATCTGGCGCACAGCCGGATACGTTATGGCTACCAGCGAATCCATATCCTGCTGAGGCGCGAGGGCATCCCCGTCAACAAGAAGCGCGTCCATCGCCTATACTGCGAGGAAGGCCTGCAGATCCGGGCCCGGCGGCCTGTCACTGCCGCGAGCCGACAGCCGCCCCGCACCATACCGCAGGCGCCGAACGTTGCCTGAAGCATGGACTTCGTCAGCGATCAGACCGCGAACGGACAACGCTTTCGTGCGCTGACCGTGGTTGACGTCTTCACGCGGGAGTGTTTGGCGATTGAACCCGGCTCAAGACTGGGGGGTGCCGATGGGGTCAACATTCTAAGCCGGATTGCCACCGAACGCGGCGCACCCAAGCGTATCCACTGCGACAACGGCAGTGAGTTTGCCGGCCGTCTGGTTGACTTCTGGGCATACGCCAACGGCGTGGTGATGGAGTTTTCCCGGCTCGGAAAGCCGACCGACAACGCCATGATCGAGTCGTTCAACGGCACGCTGCGGGATGAATGCCTGAATGTGCACTGGTTTGACGATTTGACGGATGCGCAGAGAAAGTTGCAAGCTTGGCAGCGAGAGTACAATGAGACTCGACCTCACCGGTCTCTCAATGAGCTCTCGCCCCAGGAATTCAAGGCCCTTTGGGCCGAACGAACGTCAGAAATTCGCTGACCGGATGGACCGAGAGGTCGACTTGCTCATTAGGAGGATACGTCCGCTCAATGCCCGTCCGCCGCAGCGCCAAGCCTTCTTCCCGGTATAGGCGGCTGACCATCGTTTTGCCCACTGCCCAGCCTTCTCGCTGCAGCAACACCAAAATCTTCCGATACCCGTACCGTACGCGCACCGTCGCAATCTCTCGCATCCGCATCCGCAACTCCGTGCGCGGATCTTTCTGGCTCTGGTATCGGTACGTTCCTCGCTGCAGCCGGATGACGCCGCAGGCGCGCCGCTCGCTTATCCTGTAGCCCCCGCGCAGGCACTGAACCACCTGGCGGCATCGCGGAGTCTTTAGAATTTTTTGCCAGCACATCCGGCAGCATCGTTTTGTCCAGCGTCAGCTCCGCCAGCAGCCATTTGAGCCGTTGATTCTCTTCCTGTAACTGCTTCAACTGCCGTACCTGGTCGATCTCCAGACCCACATACTGCTTCTTCCACCGCTAGAACGTTTGCTCGGAAATCCGCTCCTTCCGCACCAACTCCCTCACCGGTACCCCTACTTCTGCCTGTTTCAAAATCCCCACGATCTGTTCCACGGAAAAGCGCTTCTTCCTCACGGCAAATCTCCTCTCAAATCCCAAGATTTTGCCGCAAAACTAACTCTTGCTGTGGTTCAAAAAACCACGGGCCGATCATCACAACCTGGGGCTGTGAAACTGGGTTCCGGACAGGGGTATAGGCCCCCGGCGCCGGGGGCCTATACCCGAGCGCAGCGTGGGGCCGCATCGTGTTGTACTGCTGCCGCCACTGCCCGATCACGACCTGTGCCTCCTGCAACGAGTAGAAGACCTCTCCGTTCCAGCATTCATCTCGCAGCTTTCCATTAAAACTTTCGCAGTATCCGTTCTCCCAGGGGCTGCCTGGTTCGATGTACAGGGTTCCCGTCCCCAGATTTGACAGCCACTGGCGCAGTTCCTGGGCGATGAACTCCGGTCCGTTGTCCGAACGAATATGCTCCGGAATCCCTCGCCATACCATCACCTCCGACAATGTCTCCATCACCTGCCGGCTCCCCATTCGCCGCTCTACCGGCAGCGCCAAACATTCCCGCGTATATTCATCCATCAGCGTCAGGATGCGCAGCTTTCTCCCCTCCTCGGTTCTGCCGTTGACCAAGTCGTAACTCCACACCTGGTTGGGCCGCTCCGGCCTTAGCCGCACGCAGGAACCGTCGTTCCACCACAACCGTCTTCTTGGCCTTTGTTTTGGCGGCACTTTCAGCCCTTTCCGCCGCCAGACCTGCTGTACCCGGTCCTGGCCTACTTGCCAGCCGCCATTCCGCAGTAGCGCTGTGATGCGCCGATAGCCAGCTCGTACTGCGTCGCCAGTTCCATCACCGCTCGGGTCAGCTCATCCTCGTCGGGCCGATCCATCGGCTCATACCGTTGTGTCCCTCGCCCTGGCCCCAGTAGCCGTCAGGCATGCCGTTCCGATAACCCGTGTTGCTCCCGTGCACGCCCCACCGCACAACGCCGCCGCTCCGGGCTTAGAAGTTTCCCTCCCCCACCTCCTGCAATACTTGCTTCTCCAGCGACAACTGTGCCACCAACCGCTTCCGGCGAGCGTTTCCCTTCTCCAACTCCTGCAGCCGTTTCGCTGGTTCCCGTTTCAACCCGCCGTATTCCTTCCGCCACCGGGAGTAGGTCTGCGTGTGTTTCTCCGCTTCCTGGCAGGCCTGCGGCGCGGTCTTCCCGTTGGCCATCTGCACCTCCATCTGCCGTAGGATCGTTACCATCTGCTCTGGTTTGTAATTCCGGGTTGGCATGACCTGACTTCCTCCTCAAGTGGATTCTCTCTCTTTCCACTTGCTACAAAAAGGGCCGGTCAGGTCACCCATTGCGGCCGATACCCAATCCGCGGCGACCGTCCGGTTCGTCTATGTCGATCCAGACCATGCCACCGACACCGAACTGCGCTCCTGGGGTAGAGCTCACCGGCATCTATGGGGTCTGTTACAGAGGAAAGGTCGAGCGGTCCACGTCGTCGCCATTGGCCCCAATCATACAGCTACGATGAGGGCCGGGACGGCGCTGAGGCGTTGGGTGCGCGCCGCGACGGAGGCTACCCAAATTCCGGAGGGCCTGGAGCGAGACGACCCGGCGGCGGCGAGGGCCGTCGCGGAGATAATCCGGATCGAACAGGGCCTGCTCACCGGCGACCGGAGGGTGTGTGCCGAGTATGGGGATGTCAACGGGGCGAGCGATCGCTTGATTGCTCTCCGCCAGCGGCAGCGCGGCCCGGAGCGAGGCGATGGCCCCAGCCGCTAAGTCTCTCTCAAGGGAGTCCCCCCATAAGCGCTAACTTGTGTACTGCATCATGGTTTTGTATGGTGTTGGCATGAGCAGAACCGTGACGGAGGGGCCGACGAGCGAGGACTGGGACTTGCTGGTCTCGTTCTTTCCGGGCAATTGGCAGGATCTCGCGGCGGAGACGGGGGCGCTGCAAGGGTTGCGCAAGGACAAGTCGCCGGAGAAGCTGCTGCGGACGCTGCTGATCCATCTGGGATGCGGGCATTCGCTGAGAGAGACCGTCGTGCGGGCTCGGCAGGCGAGCCTTGCGGATCTGTCGGACGTGGCGCTGCTGAAGCGGCTCCGGAAATCGCGGGACTGGCTCTATGCGCTGTGCGTGGAACTGTTTCGGGAACACGGCATCGCGGTCTCCTCGGACGGAGGATTCCAAGTGCGGGTCTTCGACGCCACGACCGTGCAGGAGCCGGGACGGACCGGATCGTTGTGGAGGCTCCATTACAGCGTCCGCCTGCCTTCGCTGGGCTGTGATTTCTTCAAGCTGACCGGGACGGAAGGGTCGGGGGCGGGCGAGTCGTTCAAACAGTTTCCGATCCGTTCGGGCGACTACGTGCTCGCCGATCGGGGTTATTCTAACGCGGCCGGGATCCGGCATGTGGCCACGGCCGGCGGTCACGTGACGGTGCGGGTGAACAGCGGGACGCTGCCGCTGGAAACCGCCGACGGCGAGCCGTTCGATTTGCTGGCAGCCGTGGAAACCCTCAATCGGCCTGGACCGGTCGGCGTATGGACGGCGCGCACGGTGGCCAAGGGTGGACCGCCGGTGCTGGGTCGAGTCTGCGCGGTACGCAAGACCAAAGAAGCGATCGCGGCCGCGCACGCCAAGATCCGCAAGACGGCCCAGCGCAAGCAGTCCCAGGTGCAGCCGGAAACCCTGCGTTTTGCACGCTACGTCGTCGTCTTCACCACCTACCCCCTGGAGGAGTTTACGGCGGCCGACGTGCTGGAATGGTACCGCCTGCGCTGGCAGGTCGAACTGGTCTTCAAACGCTTCAAGTCCCTGGCCCGGCTCGGGCATCTGCCCAAGTACGATGACGACAGCGCACAGGCTTGGCTCTACGGCAAACTACTCGTGGCGCTGCTGGTCGAGAAAGTCCTGCGCCACGCGCGCGCCGTTTCCCCCTGGGGATACGACGTCGAGCCGGCGACGAACCCGTAGCCCTTGGCGTGACTTCAAGTTCGCACTCAACCAGGTCGCCCGGGCCATCGAACCGGCCTTCGATCTCGAACAGATGATCAGCGAGTGGCGCACGATCTCGGCCTCGCTCGCCGAACCTCCGCGGCGAAGACTGAATCACGTGGACAATTACTCATTCAACAATTCACCAAGTTAGCGCTTATGGGAGTTCCCCCCCTTGTGGTCGGTTTGTTTTTCTGTGTGGTTCTTGTCTTTGGGACGTGGGAGAATGGACTGACCTGATTGGAGGAAAGCATGAGTGTTGAGTCCACTCAGCGACCTCGTGTCCACCGCCCCGACCGCTCGCGCGATACCGGCCTTGTCACTCGACCCCGCTTTGGGATATGCTTATGACAGTTCAAATGTAGCGGGAATCATCGTATTCTGCGTTGAGCTTCGGCTAGGGCCGCCTTACGGTAGGTGATAGAGGATCGGACGGTCTTCCTTGACGATTGGAAGGGAAAATGGGACGTATCTTTTCTATTGTTGTCGCGGTGCTATTGCTCTTGAGTGTAACGGACGTGTCTCTTGCCCAATCAGCGGATGAGTTACTTAATCCTCCGAAGGTTGGCACATTAGTTGTTCCACGAGCAGAGCTCGAAGCATGGAAACATCCCCCTTCTGTTCTTTTCCCTTCAAGAGGTGAAACAGTAACCAAAATTTCTCCGAATATAAATTACAAGGTCCTCGAAATTAAAATTATTCGATCACTTCTATTTGATGACAGATACTACACACGTATAGAAGAGGCCGGCGATGGCAAAACAAAACCTTACAAAATACAAGATTGCTGGGTCTATCTAGGCCCGAAAGCCTCCGGTGTTACTCCGAACCTTCTTGTGCGTAAGAAGGACTAACCTCCACGCTAAAGAATTACGGTGTAGACATGTCGGACCCGATGATTAATCACGATCCCGCCTTCCTTCGTACTGTCGTGGATTTTATTTTCGCATTTCTCGGTGTTGCTTTCATTGTGGCGCTTGGCTCTATTCTATCGATTATGAGGCATTGTGGTTCTTTGAGTGAGTTTCGACCGAAAATTTCGCGGCTTTCTCTTTGGGCGAACTATTGCATTGTACTGATTGGTACATGTCTGACTGGTACTTGGGTGACTCTGGTTGCATTCCAGGCTCAGGGCATGCAAGTACTAATTCCCTCCGCGGTAACGTTTTTCGCAATCGGTCTCGCCGTTGAAGATTACGCGGAACGAATTGTTGCAAGGGCGGCAAATCAGACATAGAACATGACGTAAGAAGACGCGGAATTATATCCGGCTGCGGGCCAGCGTAACAGACCGCCACTCCCGCCATCGATGCTGCAAAGCGCGGCCTGCCGATTGGCAACTTGACCAGCCAGCACCGACCACCTTGCCCAACCATCGCCGAATTTCGGGGCTATTCACTGCGTCGTTGTAAATCCATTTCTCGTTGCCGGTGTTATACGGCGGGTCGATGTAGATGCACTTAACCTTGCCGGTGTAGTAGGGCAGCAAGGCCTTGAGTGCCACGAGATTGTCACTCTGTACGAGCAGATTTTCGCTGTCGGGGTCACCTACCGAAAGGCTCGCGTCGCAGCGCAGAAGGTGGTAGGGCACTTGCCGATGGTGGTTTAGGACTGCCTTTTTTCCTATCCAATCAAGTGTTGGCATTGGGCGGTTATTCCAGCGGTCGCTTTACTAAATGGAAAGGAATTATAGCCCATTCGCGAATACTGCGCTGCTATGTGGTAGCGTCGCCGCTTCCGTCGGGATAGCTCAGGCAGCGGCACCCAGGAAAACCATTCCGATACCCCTCCGGAATGGAGAGGTGTCTGAAAAAGCTGGTTCTGGAAGCCGCGACGACGGGCTTTCAGGACCCGGCGAGGACCGGCTCGGAGCCCCCAGAGAGAAGAACCGTGCTGGAAAGGCTCAGTTGAAGGCCAATAGGTGTATACTCACGAGTGCCGGAGGGCCAAAAAACTAATTCCGGTGAGAATCTGGACGATGACCTATGACAGAGATAGGATGGAATACTTTCGGTGGCTCTCATCCTTTACGCGAACTGCGGTGAAAGGAATCGCACGGGCAAATCTCCTGCTCGCCTGCCTGGTATTCGCCGCAGGCATCCTGCGGGCCCAGGAAGGCTACGTGGGCGCTGAGCGTTGTGGGGCCTGTCATGCCGACAAGTTCGCCATCCAGTCTCGATCGAACCACGCCAAGGCGCTCCATCCGGTTTCGGAGCTCGTGGGACGCGACTCGGTCCCGAGCGGGTCGGTGGTAGAGTCACCCGATTTCAAAGGTGCGCGCTTCGACTACCTAAAGAGAAAATCGGACTACTTCGTGGTGGTCACTCTAGGAAACAGACAGAGGAGAGTCCCTATCCAGTGGGTGTTCGGCGCTGGCGACCAGGGGCGGACTTTTTTCTCTCACCTTTCGGTCGATCGGTACGGAAAATTTCTTCTCGAACATCGCATGAGCTACTACAAGAGCAAGAACGGCTTCGATATTACCACCGGGCATCCCCCTGGCCTGTCCCGAAGCCTTGAGAAGGCATTAGGGCTGGACTTCACACCCGCGGCCGCCTTCCAGTGCTTCAACTGCCATTCCACCTATGTGAAGCAGACAGCCTCCGGTGCCCCAGACTTTGCGTCAGTGGTTCCGGGAGTGAAGTGCGAACGTTGCCATGGCGCTGGCGGAGCGCACGTTGCTGCCATCACCTCCGGCGCCGCAGAGACTCGTATCCGCAATCTGGGAAGGCTGTCCGGAAAAGAACTGGTACGCATGTGCGGCGAGTGCCATCGCAACGAACCGGCACCTCCCGGAATGCCCATCGAGCATCCGATTGTGACCCGCTTCCAGCCGGTGGGCCTGCAACAGAGCGCCTGCTTTCAGAAAAGCGGCGGCACCATCACCTGTCTCACCTGTCACGACCCACATGAGGACGTACGGCGCGGCGACGATGCTTTCTACGATGCCCGCTGCCTAACCTGCCACAGCGTTCCCTCCGCCACTCAATGCCCGGTCAATTCATCCGACGGCTGTATCGGTTGTCACATGCCCAGGAGCACACCCCTTCCTTATCTGACCTTCTCCGACCACTGGATCAGAGTGCCCAGAAAGCCGAACTCTCAGGCGAAATAGGTGTAACATGCACGTTACTATTGGCTGCTGTTGGCCGAAGGGCACCTGAGTCGGAGGCTGTTCTGCAGCATGCTGCGACGGATTGGCCTCATCAGGCGGCAAGAACAGGGCCGCAGCGAACCTCGAACCGCCCGCTTCCTCATTCATGCCGCAAAATCATTGTGTGTCAGCGGCTGGGGGTGTACTATCGTGCAGGCAGTGGGCCGAAATCGGAAATTCCCACTGAAGGCTAAGAGGCTCCGAGAGAAAAGCAGAACGGAAATGACAGCCTGGAGACACATCCTGGGAGGAAGTCTGAGTTGCGCCACCAGAAAGGGGTGTGCCCCAAATGACCCCGGTGTCTCGGAAATTGCATACATCCGCTCACAAAATTTCCCAATTTTTAGGTTGTTGCTCGGCGAACCTAAGGACAGCGTGAGATGACCCACCACGTCACGGCGGGAAGTTCATCCGGCGCAGGAGGTCTTGGAAGTCTCTATTTAGATGGATTCTCTTGTGCGTGCTTGGTGCGGATGGCCTGTGCACGGGCTTCCATCTTCTCTGCCTCGTCCTCCCGGTTCGTCTCCCGCAACAGCGCAGCGTAGCTCTCCAGCCCCTGAGCGACGATCGGATGCTCCGGTCCCAGGGCCGTCTCCGCAATCGCCAACGCCTTCTTGTAGAACGGCTCGGCCTGGGCGTAGTTGCCCTGGGTGCGGTACAGTTCTGCCAGCTTGTTGAGGCTGGTGGCCACGTTGGGATGGTCCGACCCGAGGGCTTTCTCCCGAATCGCCAACGCCTTCTTGTAGAGCGACTCGGCCTGGGCATAGTTGCCCTGGGTCTTGTAAAGCGCCGCCAGGTTGTTGAGGCTGGTGGCCACGTTGGGATGCTCGGGACCGAGAACCTTCTCCGCCATCTCTAACGCCCGTTTGAACAGTGGCTCAGCTTCGGCGTACTTGCCCCGGTCGTCGTAAAGCGCCGCCAAATCGTTGAGGTTGGTGGCCACCTCGGGATGGTCCGACCCGAGAACCTTCTCCCGAATCGCCAGCGCCCGCTTGTAAAGCTTCTCGGCCTGGGCGTACTTGCCCCGGGTGTTGTACAGTTCCGCCAGGTTGTTGAGGCTCTGACCAACGTCAGAGTGTTCTGGTTCCAGCATCTTCTCCCGAATCGCCAGCGAGCGCTCGTAGAGCTTCTCGGCCTGGGCGTACTTGCCCTGGGTGCGGCACAACTCTGCCAGGTTGTTGAGGCTCGCGGCTACATCAGGATGGTCGGGCCCCAGAACCTTCTCCCGGATCGCCAGCGCCCGCTTGAACAATGGCTCAGCTTCGGCGTACTTGCCCTGGTCCTGGTAATGCCCCGCCAGGTTATTGAGGCTGGTGGCCACGCTGGGATGCGCCGGCCCCAGAGCCTTCTCCACGACCGCCAGCGCCCGCTTGTAAAGTGGCTCGGCTTCCACGTATTTGCCCCGGGTCTTGTAAAGCACCGCCAGGTTGTTGAGGCTCGCAGCTACATCGGGATGGTCGGGCCCCAGAACCTTCTCCCGGATCGCCAGCGCCCGCTTGTAGAGCGGCTCGGCTTCCACGTATTTGCCCCGGGTCTTGTAAAGCGCCGCCAGGTTGTTGAGGCTGGTGGCCACGTTGGGATGCTCGGGACCGAGAACCCTCTTCGACATCTCTAACGCCCGTTTGAACAATGGCTCAGCTTCGGCGTACTTGCCCTGGTTGTCATAAAGCACCGCCAGGTTGTTGAGGCTCTGACCAACGTCAGAGTGTTCTGGTCCCAGCATCTTCTTCCGAATCGCCAGCGCCCGCTTGTAAAGCGGCTCGGCTTCCACGTATTTACCCTGGGTGCGGTACAGCTCTGCCAGGTTGTTGAGGCTCACGGCTACATCGGGATGGTCGGGTCCCAGAACCTTCTCCCGAATCGCCAGCGAGCGCTCGTAGCGCGGCTCGGCCTCCACGTATTTACCCCGGGTCTTATAAAGCACCGCCAAGTTGTTGAGGCTCGCAGCTACATCGGGATGGTCGGGCCCCAGAACCTTCTCCCGAATCGCCAGCGAGCGCTTGTAGAGCGGCTCGGCTTCCACGTATTTGCCCCGGGCCTGGTACAGCGCTGCCAGGTTGTTGAGGCTGGTGGCAAAGCGTGGGTCTTGCTCACCGAACTTTTCCGCTTCTCTAAGGGCAGCCTTGAACAGCTTTTCAGCTTCAACGTAGTCGGCCTGCTGGTAAGCGTTTCCTGCCGCCTCCATGTACTCCTTCCACGACGTCCTCTGGGCGGCAGCGGACGCGGGCCAAAGCAGCAAGGACAGCACTCCCGCCAGCAACCAACGTGTTTTGGTTCGTTCCATTACTGCCTCAGCGAGGCGATCTTCCTGCCATCTTAGGCCGCCCCCGCGGGCAAGTCAACGTGCGCATCAGTCGCGAATAATCAACTCATCATCGACGGCTACCGTTGCATCCGACACCAGGAAATAAGTCGCCTCACCCGTTGGCTCCGGGAATTCGCTCAGCACGAGATCGAGATTCGGTGGCTTGGTAACGTCGCGATCCGAACTCCATGCTTTCACCCTGCAGGCAATCCCGCCGGGACGCACCGACTCATCGGGAATTGGGCCGACGACAGACGTGGGGTCAACGACGATGCTGCTAATATCGACTCCGGCGATTTGGCGATATCTGATCCATTCTTCACCTCCATTGTTTCGCTTGGCACTCAAGCAGAAAACGAGGGGACCACGCATCAATGCCATGCGACCAGCTTGCCGCTTCCGACCCTTAACCCATCGCCAGGACATTGGCATTTCCAGCGAAACACGGTCGCTATCGTGCCAATGACGCTTTAGTACCACCGAGGTCCCCCCTCGAGCCTGCTTTGGTGCCTCCTTGTTCACTCTTACTACTGCCTGGCGACACCAGCCGGGAATGCGCAGGTGTACGGCAAATTCGCGTGACCGATCAAGTCCAATTAGAAGGGTGACCTTTCCCGAGTTGGGGTAATCCGTCTCTTGCCGGACGGTGAGGCCGTCAGCGTTTTGAAACGATACGGTCGCGGTAGATGCCGTGTAGAGGTTGATGGCCAACCCATCCCGGCTACGGTAGTAGATCATGCCGGGCAGCTCCGCGACAATTCGTCGGAAGTTGTTGGGGCAGCAGTAGTCATCGGGTGGGAAGTAGACACGAGGCCCTTCGAGAGCTGTGAAGTAGCGCAGGCGTCGCCCGCTTGGAGACTGGGCGGCGAAAAGCCCATTGTAGATGGCCCGTTCCATGACATCCGCATGTCTCTGCTCCCCGGTGAGTCGAGTGAGTCGCTCGAGAACGCGGATCAGATAGGCGGTAGAGCAAGTCTCGGCAACGTCTCCGCCTCTGTAGTGGAGCGGCACGTCATCACCCACCGGTCGTCCACGACCATCCTGATCGTTTTGCCAGACTTCCCCTCGACCAACGGTACCGTTGATAAGTAGTCCATCCTCCTTCAAGAGGTAGTTTCCCAAATCCCTTGCCTGTTTCAAAAGGGATGCGTCCGGCTCACGGTGGTACAATTCGAGCTGCATCAAACATCGTGACAGCCAACGATAGGAGTGATTCTGTGCATAAACGGGTCCTTTGCCAGGGTAAATTGCCCACTTGCGAAGGGGAAGCGACGAGTCCCGGCCCATGGGGTTTGTTTCCGCAAAATCGGAGTACCGTCGGTTGCCCGTCGCCTCAGAGAGAGCCGCGAATGCCTGGGGTACACCGAGGGTAGTCAGCTTGGTACCCGGCCAGTGCTTGATTACGTAGTCGGCGGCTTTCCGGGCGCCTTGCAGCGACGCGTCGTCCCCAAAGTACATATGATTGGTGACGAGACCGAGGATGATATAGCCGTGTTCGTGAACGTCGTACTCTCCGTTCATGCGGTGCGGTTCGCGCATAGAGCCGCTGTAGCCGTCCGGTAGTTGGGTCTTGAGAAGCTCCCGCACCAGATGGTCTTTGAAAGCAATGACCTGCGCGGCAACTTGTGGGTCAGGGCAGTGCGCGGCGAACCGTGTGGCCGCCTCGATGAGCTTACCTATTCCCACATAATGAGATGGTTTCTCGGATTTCTTCCGAAAGGAAGTCAACCAATAGTCGTCATTTAAGGCGAGGAGATTTTTCTCGATCGTCAGCATGAAGCGTCGTCCGATTTCTCCGCCGACCTTAACCTGCTTCGCAGTGAGAGGAACCAGCACGTCACCACCTTGCCCCTGACGGTTTCCGATATCGACTGCTGGCTCGGTCGCCAGTGGTTCTTCTGCATCCTGTTGAGTCATCTCCCGTGAACAACTGGCCTGAGTGAGTCCCAGCAAACCCAGGTTGGCTCCCAGCGTCATCTGCCAAGTCCTTTCCAAGAAGTCTCTTCGGGTGCTCTTTGAATGTGACATGGCTATACCCCTTTCATCCTATTCGTAATACACGGTTTAGCTACTGGCAACATGGGGAGGGCTTTGTAAAGATGGTGACTCCAGTGGTCTGGCCTGTAGTCCTACCCCTGGGCCAAGGAAAGGTTCCATCTCGGGCCTTGGCGACTTAGGTTAAATATTGCCATATCCGCTTAGGCTTGGCAGTTTGAAACCAACGTCATTGGCGTGGGAAAACCTCAATCGACACTCCGCCCCCAGATTGACGCTGCAACCGCTCGACTCGAACAGCAAGAAAATCCAACTTCTGCTGAGTCATTAGATAGACATTAACCGCTGTTCGCACTATACCTCAGCTGCCTGGGCCCTGCAACGGGGAAGCTGACCTGCCCCAGTGCTTGTACCAACCTGTATGCTCGGTTGGTCGCACGAGGTTCCCGCCCTAGCGGCTTGCCCGAAAACCCTTGAGTTGGACTTGCAAGGAGTCCGGTCGATTCGCCTCACCAGCCGTGCGTCAGCTCGAGAGCAGGGCCAGAATAACACCGGATCAACACCCGTGGTGGCAGCATCTTTCTCGGTTTGCGGCGGCCGGAGCAGTTGATCGAACACCTGAATCTCGTGACCAGAGCAAACCGATGAGGTCGTCTTTTAACTGTCTCAACTTACTGGTGACGAATCAATGCCCGTCAAAGTGTGCTCATTGCGCTTATCACAGTGGACCGGACCGGCAGGGTTCGTTAGACTTGGACCTTTTCATGTCACTGCTGAACGAGGCAGAGGCCAGTGGTTGTCAGGTAGTCAACTTCTCGGGTGGTGGAGATCCGTTTATGCTAGGGTCCTGCGTCGTAAATAACTATACCCAAGCACAGAATTTAGCCATGCCATATGTCATTTAGGTTGTTGGAGTTACAACACTTTGGCTAAGATTAGCCATTGTGAAGAACCGTTAGACTCAGGACACTAGAGTCCGAGTTGGTAGAAATGGTGAAACAAGCGGCGAGCCGTTCTCTGCTGTCGCGCATCACCACGAGTGCATATTGGAGTCCTACCGCCAACACTGCACAAGCCCGGCTTGATCCACTCGTGACCTGCCCCCGGTTGTTGGTCCACTTTGTTATGTTAGTCCATAAGCCGTTGCAGCCGGGTGGAGCGGAGCGGAACCCGGCGGTAACGGCAGGATCGTTTCCGGGGCTGGCGGCCAGTAGCCCAACGCGCTGTGCGGGCGAACTTTGTTATACTCCCGTCGCCATCCCTCCATCAACACCTTCGCTTCCCGCAAGGTGTAGAAGATCTCTCTATTGAGAAACTCGTCTCGAAACTTCCCGTTCAACGATTCTACATACCCGTTTTCCCATGGGCTCCCCGGCTCGACGAACAAGGTCTTTACCCCTACCCGCTCCAGCCAGTTCCGAACCAAGCGTGCTGTGAACTCGGATCCATTATCCGAGCGAAGGTAATCGGGAACTCCTCGCTCCACAAACAAGGCTGCCAGCCGTTCCAAGACACGTATCGAATCAGCTCGCCGTTCTACGTCGATGGCCAAACATTCTCGCGTGTACTCATCCACCACCGTCAACATCTTCAGGGGACGACCGTCCCGGGTTCGATCTGCCACAAAATCGTACGCCCAGACATGATCCCGCCAGCACGGTCTTAACCGAAGACACGACCCATCGTTCCACCACAGGCGGCCTTTCCGGGGTTGTTTCTGCGGCACTTTCAGTCCCTCCTGCCTCCAGATTCTCTCCACCCGCTTATGGTTCACCCTCCACCCCTCCCGTCGCAACAGCGCCGTGATCCGCCGGTAGCCGTATCGACCGTACTCGCCGGCTAACTGCAGCGTCCGGGTCACCAGTCGCGGTTCATCCTGTGGTGTCGAGGTTCGATGCCGCTGGGTGGATCGGTACTGCCTCAGCACTCGACACGCCCGCCGCTCCGACACTCCCAAGGTCTGGCAGACACACTCCACTGCCTGCTTCCGTCGACGCGGGCTCAGAAGTTTCCCGAGGATGCCTCCTTCAGAATCGCAAGGTCCAACGCCTGATCCGCTACCAACTTCTTCAGTCGGCCATTCTCCCGTTCCAGTTCCTTCAGTCGCCTCACCTGATCAACCCGTAAGCTCCCGTACTCCTTCCGCCATCGATAATATGTCTGTTCCGTGATTCCCAACTTCCGACAGACCACTCCGGTTGTCTGGCCCTTAATCAGCTCCACTTCTGCCTCTCGTAGATGTCGGATGATCTGTTCGGCCGTATACCGCTTCTTAGCCATCCTTCCCCCTTTTTCAAGTCCAGTTGAAACCCTTTACTCTAACTTATCAACTGGACCGTTTTTGGGGGGGCAGGTCACCCGTGATCCCGTTTGGGCGCGCTCGTCCTCGCCCGAAACCCCAAGCCCAAATATCGATAACATTCGCCCAACCTTCGCGCCGACACTTTGTGTCACTTCCCACAGCTCTACGTTTTCCACAGGCTACTTGCAACTGTTTCGCGATCTGTGCAACTCTACATGTGTGGTACTGTGGTACTTATACGCTTAGCCCACGTGGACGTACCAAGTATGGAGGGTTTCCGTATAATTGGCCGTGGCTGGGACCGTTTGTGGGCTTTCGTATCTCGACAGATCAGGGACGAACTTGGAAAGAGACGCCCCATACTCACGAGAAGCCTCTGTTCGGAGAGACTGGGATGTGGGGATATCCGGTGAAAATCGGGGCGCCACACTTCGTTGATTTCGGAAAGAATATGGAGACTCTCCGGACGGCAAAGCCTATTTGGTAGGCCACGGAGCGGTCGAACCTGATCCCAAGCCCCGTTTCGCCAACCTGAGTTGGGACACCGGCGACCAGATTCACTTGCTCTGCGTACTCCCTAGGATCGAAAACGTCAATGACGCTTCTAAGTACGAGTTCTTAGCTGGACAGGATAACAACGGCAAGCCGATTTGGACGGCCGATTTTTCCAAGATCATACCGTTGGTTCAGTGGAACAACAACTGCGGCTGCGTGACGATTACGTACAATGCTCCACTGAAGAAGTACCTGATGTGCGTTACCGAGGCTTGGCCAACCGCGGGTAAGACGAGCTCCTATGTGGTCGAATCGAGTGAGATTACTGGTCCTCGGAAGCACGGAACGAAACCGTCACGGCGGTCGCTGAGTTGATTTTTCTGGAAACGGAAACGCCAGGGGCGCGGGCGGCGAAGGTTAACGAGCACATCGATCTGGTCTTGAGCGAAGAGAGTCCGGAGGTTCAATAGAGCTTTCTGAAAGGCCTGGAATGGATAGACAGGAAGAGCTGCCAATTATTTGGAGCCAATTTCAGGCAGATCAGTGGTGAGCAACAGTTGTCCATCTTAACGGCAGTAGCGATGGCCAGCATTATTCTCGTGAAGGACGAGGTAGGGAGACGGTTCTTTGAAAGACATCCAACGCCGGACCACTTTTGCCTACTACACGTCGGAAATCGGAATTCATCAAGAGCTGAAATACAAGGGCAACGCGGTCCTGGGTGATTTGGCTGGGGCGCCCTCTTCCTGGACACCACGGTGACTCTGATTCGTGAACTTCATTTGCTTGTTGGGTAGCAGTCGGGCTTGAGACGGTCGAAAGTTGGATTGGAGAGGGAGACAAATGCCGTTGAAGAATTATGACGTCCTGATAGTCGGTACAGGAGCCAGCGGTGGCTTGGCCGCCAAGGTTTTGACGGAGCAGGGTCTAGAAGTATTGTTGCTCGAAGCCGGTCCCAAGGTAGATCCAACCGAGTTTCTCACTCACAGCTGGCCCTATGAGTTCCCATTTCGTGGAGTGGGAAGTCCAAAGAACATCAACAAGGATGGCAGACTGGCCGCGGCAGAGCGCACTCCCTTCGTAGGATTCTACGCTGAGAAGAGCCAGCACCCATACACAACCCCTGCCGACAAACCATTTGACTGGTCGTTACGTTCCCGCATCTTGGGAGGCAGAACGTTGCACTGGGGGCGGCAGTCCTTTCGTCTGGCCGAGTTCGATTTCAGGGCGGCGTCCATTGATGGCTACGGCGAAGATTGGCCTTTGACCTATGCAGAGCTGGCCCCTTACTACGACAGAGTAGAAGACTACATTGGGGTTCAGGGGATGAAGGAGGGACTTCCCCAGATTCCTGACGGCAATTTTTTGCCCCCTTTCGCCTTCAATTGTTTTGAGCATCTGATGCGGAAAGCTGCGCGCAAAATGAAATTGCGGCTGACCGCTTTGCGCACCGCTCAACTCAGTCGGCCTCACCGCGGCCGTCCTGCTTGCCACTTCTGCGGTGGCTGTGGCGTGGGCTGTGCTGTTGGAGCTTTTTTTTCAACTCCCGCCGTGACGCTTCCCGACGCCTTGGCCACTGGCAAGCTGACACTGCGCACCGATGCAGTTGTCAGGCATGTCGTAGTGGATCGGGAGGGTCGTCCTAAGGGAGTAGGATTTTTTGATCGTCAAAGCAAAGTCTACGAGGAGGCTTACGCCAGAGTGGTCGTGCTGGCTGCCTCCACCTTGGAATCGACGCGCATTATGCTCAACTCCGTTTCCCGTTTTCACCCCAAAGGGCTGGCAAACAATAGTGGTGTCCTTGGACACTATCTGACCGATCACTTTACTGCCGGTTCGATCGTAGGGGTACTACCGGAACTTAGGGGGACGGAAGTGCTCAACGACGACGGGAAATCCAACGGCTCCTATATTCCACGCTTTCGAAATTTGGGAACACGTCATCCAAAGTTCATCCGAGGATACGGGATCATGGTCAAGGGAGGAAGTCGCATTTACCCGTCCCATGCCGATCTGCTGGGAGGATTTGGAGCCGACTACAAAAGGCGCATCAAACGGGATCACCCGGCGATCGTCACGGTCTACGCACGGGGCGAGCCGTTGCCGACCTTTAACAACCGTGTGGAGATTGATCCTGCGGTCGTCGACGCCTGGGGAATTCCCGCACTCAAGATCCACTACGAGCGGACGGACAACGATCGATACATGCTGGATGATGCCTTTGACAGCCTCCAAGAACTTATGCACTCAGCTGGGGCTGAGATATTAGACGCTGCCAAGTCTCTGAGCGTACCCGGCGAGATCAGTCACGAGGTGGGCACAACCCGAATGGGAAATAATCCCAAGACCAGTGTCTTAAATAGGTTTAACCAAGCACACGAAGTTCCGAATCTTCTCGTAATAGACGCCGGCTGCTGGCCCAGCTCAGCTTGTCAGAATCCAACGGAAACCATCTTGGCCATCGCTTGGCGGGCGAGCGACTATCTCACAGAACAGTTTCGTCTTGGTAAGTTTCGTTGAGCGATACCTGAGCATCGACTATGCCTCCCATTTGGAATCGTAGAGAATTTGTGAGGTTGGGAGTCGGCACGATCACAGCCGTGGTAACCCAAGACTCCCAAGTTGCACCAGCCCGCAACAGCAAACTTCGTGCAGCAGTGCTGGGCATTGGACACGCTCATGCGGCAGCTAAAACTAAAGTACTTCGCGACTCGCCTGATTTCGAGTTGGTGGGAGTCTGCGAACCGAATGAGGAATTTCGACAGCAACACAGTGGACAGCTTGCCTACCAGGGAGTCCGTTGGCTGTCTATCGGCGAAGTATTGAACGACTCCTCCATTCAGCTTGTCGCGGTCGAATCGCGCGTCCAAGAGAACTTGGACTATGCGCTACAGGCGATCGAAGCGGGCAAACACATTCACCTCGATAAGCCACCGGGGAATGACTTAGAAAGACTGCGTTCTCTCTTGAGTGAGGCTGACCGCCGACAACTCGCGGTTCAAATGGGATACATGTGGCGGTACCATCCTGGGATCCAAACCGCGATTGAAGCGGCCCGGAAAGGATGGCTGGGCGAAGTGTATCTGTTTCGCGGCATCATCAGCTCGGAAATCACTCCTGCTGCCCGTCCGGCTTTGGCTCTTTTCCCCGGCGGCATGATGTTTGAACTTGGGTGTCATCTGATCGACAGGATGGTAGATCTTTTGGGACGTCCTTCGAAAGTTTCACCGTTTCTTCGTCATGACAGCTCTCACAACGACAGGCTGGCAGACCAAACGATGGCCGTCTTTGAATACGATCGTTTCCTGGCAGAAGTGTACAGTTCGGCCCAACAACCTTTTGGAGGCAATCACAGGCTGGTGCAGATTCAGGGAACGAATGGAACTGTGACACTTCAGCCTATAGAACCTCCGTCTTTTGAGATCGACCTAAAGGTGGCAGAAGGACCTTACCGGGCAGGGCCACAGAACGCCGAAATTCACAGGAAACCGAGATACGTTGACGATTTTCGAGAAATGGCTCAGGTCATTCGCAAGCAGCGACCCGCATCACTTTCTTCCAAGCACGACTTGATCGTGCAGGAGACTGTGTTGCGAGCCTGTGGCGTTCTTTGAAGAAGACGATGCCATAGGGCCAGCGTCAAGTCCCGCCGACATGGTGGATTCTCCCATGTCCTGCGGAGCCCATCTACAAGGATGAAACAAATGAACTGGTCGTGTCGGTTGACTGAGAGCCTTTACGGGTAACCAGCCCTCACGGGGTCATTTCCCAGTGTCCCTTCGGGACAAGAAAGGTAACTGAAGAATATGTCCAATCGGAATCGCGTGCGACAGGTGCTCGGCTGCAGTTTTTCAGGACTCGTTCTCGCCTGCAGCCTGCTGGAAGTGGAGACTGGAAAGGTCCCTGGAATTCGGGTTTTCAAAGTCACTGACGGGGTGCCCTTCACGATGGGAAAAGTGGACTCACGACGGATTCTTCACCCAGAGATGGGGGCCAGGAAACTCACGTTAAACTATGCCGTTTCGCAACCTGGGCATGAATTTCCTCAGCATGTTCACGATTATTCCGACGACACATTTCTCGTCCTGCAGGGACAGGTGGACGTCCGCCAGGGAGATTCGCGACGACCGTTACATACGGGGCAGGCAGCCTTTGTCCCCTCAGGTCAGATTCACGGCACCATTACAACGGGGACTGGAACAGCCATTCTGATCAGCTTCCAGTGTCCACCCGACATGGTGCTGTACTCGGGAGCTCGTGACTCTTCCCGGCCGGGTGCCGTTCCGCCCAAAGGTGTGATCACTCCAGGTGTAGTCAAGCTTTTGGATTTTTCCAACCAGAACGGCTTCTTCGTTCATCCAGCCATGGGCTCACAGCGAGTTGCCGTGGCACATCAAAAGCTGAAGCCTGGCGAGAAGTCGCTTTGACAACGTAAAAAGAGCCCACCTTGATCGAGTAAAAGGGACCCACCCCCAGGTTAATGGCCCGTAAGTAATACCGCCGGCGGGGCTGTGGAAAGAGTGGGAGCCGGAGGCTTCCAAGCCGCTGTGGGAACCCGCGGGGTTTGTAGCGGGTTTCCATAGGGGCGGCACTTTCCACAGCCCATCGCGCCCGCGTTTTTCACGCGGACTTTCTGGCGACGCGGGGTTTCTTCTTCCGTTTGCTGGCGGCGCCCAGACTTTCAGTGAAGCGGATGCTTTCCCAATCGAACTGGTGAATCGAGCAGTGATGGGTCAGCCGGTCCAGTAGGGCGGCCGTGAGGGCGGCGGCACCAAACACACTGGTCCACTGCGCAAACGGCAGGTTCGAAGTGACGATCACCGAACCTTTCTCGTAACGATCCGAGAAGACCTGAAACAACAGTTGCGCCCCCTCGGCCGAGAACGGGATATAGCCCACCTCGTCGATGATGAGCAGCTCGAGGCGGGATAGCTTGGCCAGGTATCGCTTCAACTGCCGTTCCTCACGGGACTCGATCAGTGTATTGACCAATCCGGCGGCTGTGGTGAACCCGACCCGGTAGCCCCGCCGGCAGGCTTCCACTCCCAGCACTGTCGCGGCATGGGTCTTGCCGGTGCCGTGCTTGCCCAACAGCACGACGTTCTCGCGCCGGGTGATGTAGCTGCACTCGGCATAGTCGCGAACCTCGACCGCATCTAGTGCCGGCCACTTCTTCAGATCGGTCGTCTCCAGGGTCTTCAGCAGCGGGAACCGGGCCGCGCGCAGCCGGCGCTGCACCTGATTGGCTTGACGCTGTTCCAGCTCGCGGCTGGCCAAAGCCACAAGAAAGCCGATGTAGTCCTCACCAGCTTCTTTGGCCTGCCGGGCGTGTTCCCTCCATTCCCGTACCATGGCCGGGAGCCGGAGTTGCCGCAACGCATCGTCGAGTACGATCTCCTGGCCCGGCGTCATCGCACACCTCCGGCCAACAGGCGGTCGTATTGATCCAGATCGGAGGTTGCGATCGTCAGGTCCGTGATGCCGGGCATCAACCCGGGCTCCAGGGGCGCATGGGCCCGCCCGGGACGGTCGGCACGAATCAGAATGTGCCGGACCGCATCGGATTCGTAGCTGTGCGCCTCCAGGGCGTCTTGAACCGCCGAGGACACCCGATCCAGTGCCCACTGTTGGTGGAGTTGCAGGATGCCGATGAACTCCCGGGTGCCACGGCTGTAACCGTGCCGTTGCCGCAACCGCCCCAGCAGCGTCTCGTAATGTGCCGGCCACTGGGGCCGCCACTGCCGGATCGGCCGGGCACTCTCAAACGCCCCCACTCTCCGGCGGATCAGCTCCAGGTAATGCAAGGGATCGATCTGCCACCGGCTATGACCGAACGCGCGGGCATGTTCGGCCACCTTTTTCTGGTCGGCGTAGAAGCTCACCCGGTCGCACCCGATATGGGCCCAGAGCCGCCGGCCCACATAGGCGGTCGGTACCGAGTAGCGGTTCCCCTCCACTTGCGCGGTCTGGTACCGGCTGATGCGCACTCCGACGACCTTCGTGTTCTCGAATGGCGTATCGGGCAATGCCAGCAGATGCTCCCGCTCGGCGGCGTGCCGTTCATCGATCGTGCGATCGTCGGCCCGGCCACCAATCCGCCGTTGGCCATCGGACAGGCACCGCTCCAGCAGTTGATGGTTCAGATCGTCGAAGTCTGTGACATCGGGGACCGGCACCAGGAAATTCCGACGCGCAAAGCCGACCAGACCCTCGACGCCCCCTTTCTCCCGGCCCTGGGCCGGATTGCAGAATCGCGCTTCAAACGTGTAGTGCGCTCGAAACGAGGTGAACCGCGCCTGCTCCACCCGCGCTTTCCCGCGCAGAATCCGTTTCACCGCCGTCTTCAGGTTGTCGAAGACCAGGGTCGGAAACACCCCACCGTACCAGTCAAATGCCCGGATATGACCGTCCAGGAACATCTCCTGCCGCTCCCACGGATAAGCTCGTACGAAGGCTTTGCCCGAGTACCGGGACCGCATGCAGAACAGCTTCACCTGCCGGTCTTCGCCGCCCATCCGGACCCAGGCCGTGCCCCAGTCCACCTCGGCTTCCCGGGCCTGCTCCGGATCCAACGGCACCACCGCCATCGGCCGGTTCAATCCCAACCGGAATTTCCGTTCCCGGACCCATCGGCGCACGGTCGGCTCCGCCCCGGTGAAGCCGTGCTCGTCCATCAGTCGCTGCCAGATCCGGCGCGCGGTGTGTCGTTGCTTGACCGGTTGTTCCCGATCGGTCTTGAGCCACCTATCCACAACCCCCGCGACCGGGTCCATCACCGGACACGCCGGTTCCTTCTCACGCCGGTACTGGGGTTCCTGCCCGGCCAACACCTTCCGGATCGTCCGCCGCGTGTGGCCCGTTTCCCGGGAAATCCGTCGAATGCTTTTCTTGTACACACGATGTGCGGTTCTGACCATCTCGTACTGATCCATCCCTAACAACTCCTTGTCCTCCCATCCAACATGCCGGTTCATCCGGGCTCGCCTCGGGAGGCTATCAGGGGTGGGTCCCTTTTGCTCGATCACAACCCCGTTAATTGGGTCCCTTTTACGTTATCGAAATCAAGAAGTTCTCGACAGACGTAGCGGAGGACGGTGAGCAGTTGCTGTTCGTATGGAAAGGTGGCCTCGCGGTTAAATCGCAGCAAGGGATGTATGAGGTGGGGGAGAGAGAGACGATATTCATCTCTGGCAGAAACAGCCTGGAGGTTGAAAACAACTCCTCTGATCAAGCTATCGTAATTCAAGTCCAGGCTCCACCGCGTTCGGAGTGGAAGTAGGCAACGGCTCACCAGTTCAGAAAGGTATCTGGCAGCATCGCAACTTCCGCTTATCGCTGGCTCTGGGCGGAGTAGCTGCCATTCCATTCAGTTCTCAAGCCGACCCACGACCGTAGAAATTCCAATTAATCTCCCGTTGTCCTTCAACGATAAGAAGGTCGTTGGGGTCCAAACGACAGGTCTCCAGTTCCCCTCCAAAAAGCTTTATCTGGTTTGAGAAACCATGTGGCACCGACCGAACTCCTCCATGCTTGAATTCCAGTTGAACTCTGAGGAGCTCTTGAAGGAGAACGTTGAAATCGCGGGTCTCGCTGTGGCGGAACTAATTACACTGCTGCTCTGGGTGAGAACTCACGCCAGCGATCGAAGATCGGTATGTAGATAAACTGGGCAAACCGGTTAGGGATAACTAGTGGACTGTCGCAAAGTAACTTTATCTATGGAGAGGGCGTCTATACAGTATGCCCTTTCAAAGCGAACCGTTCGTGTTGAGCCAACAGCAACGATCCGAACTCGAGGAGGTCGCCCGTTCGCAATCGCTGCCCGCCGGCTTTGTCTTACGCGCTCGAATCATCGCGTTACTCGCCGACGGCCTCTCCTACGCCGCCGTCGCCGACAAACTGGATTGCTCCACACCGACCGTCGGGAAATGGAAGAAACGCTTCCTCGAACACGGACTCGACGGACTGGAAACCCACCGTCCCGGGCAACCACCCTCGAAACTCACCGCCCGCTTGCGTGCCAAAATCCTCAATGCCACCCGCCGCCAGCCTGGCGACGGTTCGACCCACTGGTCCTGCCGCAAACTCGCCAAAGAACTCAGCATCAGCAAAGACTTGGTTCATCGTGTTTGGCGGGAAGCCGATCTCAAGCCGCATCGGTTGGAGCGCTACATGGCCTCCAACGACCCCGACTTCGAGCGCAAAGCTGCCGACATCATCGGTCTCTACCTCGATCCGCCGCGCCATGCCGCCGTGTTCTGCGTGGACGAAAAGACCGCTATGCAAGCGCTCGACCGTCGCGACCGCGTCTTGCCGCTGTCCCCTGGACGCGCCGAGCGGCACGGTTTCGAGTACAAGCGCAACGGCACTCTCTCCCTCTACGCCGCCTTAAACACCAAGACTGGGCAGGTGCATGGGAAGACCGCCGCGCGTCACACCAGCCAGGACTTCGTCGAGTTTCTCGGTGAGGTCGTCGCCCGCTGCGAGCCCGACCAGGAGATTCACCTCATCCTCGACAACCTCTCGGCTCACAAGACCAAGCAGGTGGCAGCGTTCCTCGAGCGGCACCCCAACGTCGCCTTACACTTCCCGCCGACTTACTCGTCGTGGCTGAACCAGGTCGAGTTGTGGTTTTCTAAGGTGCAACGCGACGTCATTGCCCGCGGCGTGTTCCCCTCCACCACCGATCTCGCCCGCAAACTCCGCCGCTACATCAACGCCTACTCGAAAGACGCCAAGCCTTTCCGCTGGAAATACTCCAGGCCCTCCCGCCGCATCCGCCATGGTAAAACTATCTCTGCGACAGTCCACTAGGTACATCGTATCTCCCCTGATGATTGAGACGATAGTCGAGGAAGATGGGCGCTAACCTGCCCGTGTGGTTTTCTTATGGATACATCCTTTCGACCCGCTATCTGTTTGATGTTCTCGGTCAAATCTTCTTCTGTGATCTCCGATGTCTTCGAGCAAGATATTGATATCGCTGGCTGTTCAGTAGGGTACGGCTGACCGCAA
Organism: Terriglobia bacterium; assembly: GCA_965222885.1. Taxonomy (GTDB): domain Bacteria; phylum Acidobacteriota; class Terriglobia; order UBA7540; family JAPUME01. Next base: position 1,067,233 of record OZ244973.1, on the reverse strand, counting down.
CTCTGATCGAAAAACCTTCGGTCGATTTCCAAGCCAAGCGCGAGCAAGTGCTGTTGGTCTCGGAGCAAAGGGAGGACCGGCCTAGGGAGGCTTCGTGAAACTGGCGCGCTCCCTCTCAAGCTGACTTTTCCGAAGGGCTTCTGACTTCCGCAAAGCAGCTGTGGCAGCCTCCTGATCACCCAGCTTTTTGTAAAGCTGATAAAGTTGATAGTGATACCCCCCATTGTGGTCAGCCGTTAGAGCCTGCTTATACTCGCCCACCGCTTTGGCCGTCTGTCCCTGAGCAGCATAAGATTTGCCGAGGAATGCATGGACGTGCGGTACGGTGGACGGCGTGCCATTGAGTGCGTTCTTGAGATAGGGCACAGCTTCCGCATATTGATGCTGAGAAACCAAATTCTGCCCTAGTAGGTAGCTAGCCTCAGGGTCTGCGGGGTTCAGTTCCAAGACTTTTTGCAACTCCGGAAGCGCCTTGTCAAACTCAAATACTCGCCAATACGTCGTCGCCAGACCCAGATGAGCGGCAAGGTCGTTGGGTTTAAGCTCGATCGCTTTTCGGTATTCCGTCACAGACTCCTTCAAGTTGTTCATCTCCCGATAGGCCTCGGCCAGGAGCAGGTGGACCTTGGGTGAATTGGGTTCGGCAAGACCCGCCCGCATAAGTACGCTAATCGCCAATTTTTGGCCCGCCTTTGCCCGCCAGTACAGTCCTGGAGCATCTTGAGGGCTCGCTCTGACAAGCTCCCCGCTTGCCAAGAAACTGGCTCGATAGTCTCCGGAATAATACGCGCATTGGGCTAGGATTAATAGGTCGCTGAGCGGTAACTGGTTCAGTTGGGGCTTTAGCCTTCCCGCACACTGGGTGTAATTCCCTTGGGAATAAAGCTGTGTTGCACTTCTTCGGTCTTCAGGAGATGCTTTATAAGAGGAATGGGAACCGGGAGTCTGCCTGGGAGAAGGTTGCCTTGCCCAAGTGGAGGCTTCGATCGGATTCTGCTGCCACTTTTCGAACGTGGTAATCAGAAAATTTACCAGTGCGCCCTGCGGTTCGCTTGCCCTAAGCTCCTGGAGCTGCCTTACCCATTCGTGCACTTTTATCAAATCGAGACTTAGCCAGAGATGGGGCGCGTTGGCCTCAATAAAGTTCCGGTCGGACTTCCAGGCTTGCTCCAATTCGCTCAAGGCTCCTACAAGATCCCCCCGCCCAATGGAAACGCTCGCCAACCCCAAGCGAGCCAGTAAGTAACCCGGGTGGTCTTTGAGTTCTGCCTGAAACTCTCCCTCGGCCGCGGAAATTTCACCCTGCCGCACGTAAGCGAAACCGAGCGCCGCGTGCAAGCCCGGTGGCGCGCGCTCTGCGTCCAACAGTTTCCGGTAGATCGTAATCGCATCGCACAGGTGCCCCTGTTGCTGGAGCGATTCCGCCAGCAAAATCTGAGAATAAACCGAGTTCAGATCGGCTTTTCCCAGTTCCTCCGCGGCTGAGTGCGTAAGGTTCAGATAGGTCACGCCCAGCCCGTACCGGGCATCAGCGCTTTGGGGATTGATCTGGGTTGCACGAAAATACCAGTCATTGGCCTTTTCGAATTCACGCAGTGCCGCGTAAGCCTGCCCCAAACCCAGAGTGGCTTGTTCATCGCGGGGATTCTGTTCGTAAGCTCGCTGCAAATAGGTTAGCGCTCGTCGGGCCTGCCGCAACCGCAGCAGATCGAGGCCGAGGAACAGGTTCGGAACAAAGAGTTGCGGCTTGGCGCGTAGCGCAGCCTCAAAGTTCTGGATGGCTTCGCTGTATTCCCCCAACAGATGATACATCAGGCCAAGATTGGCGCGAACCTCGGCCTGATTGGGCCGGAGCTTCAGCATCTGCTGATAGCTTGCGGCGGCGCCTCGGTAGTCGCTACGCCTTTGAGCTTCTTGGGCCTGCAAGGAAAGCTGTTTTAATTTGGCGTCAGAGTTAGAGGGTACCTGACCCGAACTCGCGACTGCCAGAAAGAGAGTCGGGAGCAAAATCAAGATAAGAACTCTGGGGAACAGAGGCCTTCGAGGCATTCCTGAAATCCTCACCCCTATCTTCGAATAACCACCACGACACTTCTTTTCCCCGTCACGTCACATGCTGCGGCCTGCCTCAGGGGCCTCTGGATGCCAAGCCGTTTCCTATTGAATATCATATAATATAGCGACACTCATTTTCCGTAGCGGCACTCTGTGTGCGCCGACAAGTCGGCGATCGCAGACCTCCGCTACAAGCGTATTCGTCACTATATTATATGTGATATTCAATAAGAAGAGTAAATACTCTACCCACGCAACATCTTATCCCAAAAAAGCAGCAGCCTGGCCGCCTCGTTGCGGGGCGGCCAGGCTGTTCGGGAAAGTCACCCAACCTTGGGAACGTTAGAAGTAAACCTTCAAGCCGAACTGAATGCTGCGGGGGGGACCAGCACTGGTGATTCTACCAAAACTGGTACTCCCAAAACTTGTGTTGGGAACGTACAACCACGTGCGGTTGAAGGCGTTGTACATTTCGAACCGGAATTGAACCCGTAGCTGCTCCGCGCTCGGCCTCCACCACTTCATGATGCTCAAATCCCAATTGTTGAACCCATGCGAGCGCAAGTTAGACATCGTTCGAGGGCCGTTACCAAAAGTAAAGGGATCCGGCTGTGCGAAGGCGGCGCCGGTGTCGCTATTGAACCACCTGTCAATTGTAGGATTGCTGATACTTGCGTCACCAATGATATTGGGCCGCTGGCCACCGCCCAAGGACCCACTGTTGTTGGTGCCGTTTCTGATCGCGAGCGGGAAGCCGTCCTTAAAAGCAGCTATACCGGAGACCTGCCAACCACCCAGAATCGCATTGAGAGGTTTGCTAAGGTTGTTCCCCGAAGACTTGCCGTGGCCGAAGGGCAGCTCATAGATGTAGCTCAACACCAAACTCTGGGGGATGTCCCCACCGTTGAGAGACTTTTCGGCCGATAGGTCGAAGGGATTTTGAAGGTTGTTGGAGGCCCCAAGCGACCAGGCTCCTGGCCCCGCGGTGTCGTCCAAGAACTTCGAGATAGTGTAGGAGGCGAGAAAATGCAATCCTTGACTCCAGCGGTGGGTAAACGTGAACTGCACGGAGTCGTAACGGGAAAAGCCCGCCGGGGGCATGCGGTGGCTGACATTGCAATATTGGGGGAAAGCCCGCAGCAACTGGCGCCGCGGCACGGTGGCTCCGTCGAGCCCGCACGAACTGGAAGAGATGAACCCGAAGAAGGGGTTGGTAACCGGGTCCAGCAGGCTATCGCCCAGCCGGAGAGCCTCGGGAGACAACGTATTTCTCTGGATGCTGCCGAAGGGCAACTTCACGCCATGGTTACCTACATATGTAGCCTCTACGCTGTTATTGGGGCTGAGTTCATACTGGAGCCCCAAAGTCCACTGTTGCATATAGGGTGTGGGTCGGTTTTCTTCGACCGCATCCACGTTAAAGCCGACGAACGTCGCCCCCCCGTCAGCCTTTCCTTTTGGCGGAATCAGCCCGTTGGGAAAGGGATTACTGAGCCGGTTGACAGGTGTGATACCGTCCACGGTCCCTACGAAGGGAGTTACTTGTTCGAACCCGGGGAAGGGAATGGACACCTGCAGCGCTGGCACAAAGAAGATGCCGAAGCCAGCTCGCATCACCAACTTGTCCGTCACCCGGTAGGCCAAACCCAAACGAGGTGCAAAGTCGTGGTACGATGGCTTGTAAATGCCTCGCCGATTCCCGTCACCCACGAAAACGAGTTGGCCGGGAACGGGAAAGCCGGCGGCGTCGCCAACCGGATTGGGAGCATTGAAGTCAAACGAGGCAATCCGGTCGAACCGGTCCGTAGGCGCGGTTTGGATCTCGTAGCGGATTCCCAGATTTAGTGTTAGCTTGCGTGTAGCTTTCCAATCGTCCTGGAAATACCACCCAAGTTGGCCTCTCTGTATGGCTCCCGGGGCTCTCAGGCGCACCCCTGTTGTCGTGCGCTGGCCCGGCAGGTTACTGTTTTGTCCGGTTCCCAACAGGAATGAGGCGAATCCGAAACCGGTCTCGGGAATGGCCGTCAAGGGGTTCGGACCCTGGGTCATGCTGCGAGGAAAGGGGAAAGCCGCCTGAGTAGCAAAAGGGTTCCTCCAGTGAAAATCTACAAACATGAACCCTGTGGTCCTCGAATGCGACCCAGAGATCTTGGTGAAGTCCACCGCATAGGTTCTGGTCTCGCGAGGGAAGATTGAATTCCCGTTGCTTTGAGCCAGGCCGCTCATGTCAGAAACGTTGATTGACGGGAAGTTGGGTGCGACGCCATCCAAAAACGAGGGCAGCCCCAAGCTAGAGGGGGGGAAGCCATCACTTTGAGCTATGCGACCTTCCGCCCAGCGGTTCCAACCCCAGTTAACACTCATCATAAAGGTCGGGCTGAAAAGGTGGCTTAAATTGAAGGCACCGTCCCAGCGATTGTTTGGATTGAGGCCTCCGTTACCACCTGGATTGTCATCACCAAAAAAGTTGCCCGCCGCTGTCAAGGATATGCGTTTCCGGGACCAGCGGCCAAACACGCTCGTTTTGTCGCTGATGGTGTGGTCGATGCGCACCGTGTACGCGTCCATGATCGACGGGAGGCCCCCAGTAGCCGCGAAGTTGTTTACGATTCCTGGGCCGGTTGGCTCAGGCCAAAACGGGATAATGTTCTGGGCCACAGGGTCGATTAGGTCGCGCGGAATGATATTGCCCGGAATGGGATCGCGGATAAAGCCGCCTTCCATCGCCAACATACCCGTCATTTCATCTACTTCTCCTGCCGTGACCTTTCGGGTCGTAAAGGGGTTATAGATTTGGCCACTCAGCACGGGCCTCCCCAACGCGTCCGTGCCGATCTGAGTGCCCAGCAAGTTCGCGAAGTTCCCAGCACGCATGTCGGCAGTCGGCACCGTAGTTACGAGCGTTGCGGGAGTCGATTGCCGCAGGCCCTCAAAGTAGCCAAAGAAGAAGGTCTTGTCGCGTGGGAGACCAGGGATATTCAGGGGCCCACCGGCGGAGAAGCCAAACTGGTTCCGTTTAAACTCGGGTTTTGAAAGGCCAACACGGTTGGTAATGAAGTTGGTGGCGTCGAGATTATCGTTGCGCAAGAACTCGAAGATGGTACCGTGGAACTCGCTCGTACCCGATTTGGTAATCGCATTCAGCACGTTACCCGTGCTCCAGCCATATTGGGCCGTGAAACCGTGCGTCTGAATCTTTACTTCCTGTGTTTCGTCCACGCCCGGAACATAAATGACGCCCCAGTCAAGGTTATTCCAGTGTCCGTCGAGCAGGTAGGCGGTGGTTCCAAAGCGCCCGCCACCGAATTGGAAGAAGCCAATAACCTGCTCCGCCGGACCAGCACCTACTGCAACCCCGGGCGGGTTTATTATTTGGAATGGCGCGCTGTTGTGAACGGACGAATCCAAAAGGACCAATCCAAAGACACTACGCCAGTTGAGCGGTAGCTCAACCACCTCCCGCGCGCCCACGTCCGAAGAAACGTTGGCGTCGGAGGTCTTCAGCATCGGGGCGGCGGCGGTCACGGTCACTTCTTCGGTCACGGCCCCCAAAGCCAAGGTTACGTCCTGGTTGGCCGCCTGCCCAGCTCCCAAGTCAATCCCCGCTTGAACGTAAGCCTGGAACCCTGTCTTCTCGACTCTGAGCGTGTAATCGTCCGCCGGCGGCAACAAAGTGAAGGTGTACCGCCCGGCAGTATCCGTGGTAAAGGTTCGGCTGAAGCCTCTATACGGATTTGATAAGGTCACTGTGGCGTCCGGCACGGGAGCCTCGGAAGGGTCATACACCGCGCCAGTCAGCGAGGCTTTGAACGCCTGCGCCTGCGCGCGAAGATTGGGGACCCCCCACCACAAGGTACAAAGAGCTACAAAGGCCGCAAAAACTTCGTATCTCCATCGTCGATTCATTGGTGCCTCCCTCTATTTGCATTCACCCGTTGCCTGAGTGCGGTGTCCGCATCGGAGCAGGCTAATCAGGATAGCCATGCGCCCTATTGAACTTTCTTGGCGTCCCTAGCTCCCTCACCTTAGGAGAATCCACACAACCTGAAACAATTTTTTTGGTATGGGTCAGACCCTATTCACTTACATCTTCGCAAATCCTACCACGAGTTATCCATACTTGTCAAGAAAAAGGTTGCCTCATGTCGGTAGTATGTGAATTGTATGGTTTCCGTAGCAAGTGAAGTGTCCGGTCCAAGAGGCGTGGGGTTAGGATAAGCGACATTCGCCCAAGCGGGTGCCCTTGGCCACGGTGGAGAAGGTGCTGGGGTTGTACCGGGAGAAGTACCCGGACTTCAACGTGGCCCATTTCGTGGAGAAGCTGCAGAGAGAGAGGAAAGAGGGGATCGATCTGAGCGACAGCTGGGTGAAGAAGGCGCTGCAGGAAGCGGGTCTGGTGGCCAGGCAGCGGCGACGGGGGACCTACCGCAAACGTCGACCGCGACGGCCTCTGAAGGGGATGCTGCTGCAAGCGGCAGCCTGCAATCTGGCGCTGATTCTGCGGCAGATGCTGGGAGCAGGTACACCGCGCGGCTTGCAGGACCGACTCGTCGAACTCTTTTTGACCCTTTTCCGGATCGTTACCCTCGGAAAGGTCCGCATGGAGGGCCGGGCCAGACGGAATTATCCCACCCCGAAGGTAGAACCCATTCCTCTGCTCCGACCGGGCGCCACTCTACCAGTTGTCGCTCAAAAAGGTCGGTTTAGACACAGCCTGCTAGGATATTGTCAAGCCTATCCACTCGTGCGTAGTGGGTCAGTTTCCGGAAAGGGCGTTTTACGTCCAAGTGGGCGGCGTGGCAGTATCGGTAACCGCTAGCTGACTCCTGAGGAACCAACCCCGCTCCTACGGGTACTGTCTGGCCTCTGTAAGTCGGAAGCTAGGCGGGACCCATCTACTCTCAGTGAAAGTGCTGCCTGTCACGATTCATCGCGATTCGTCACGATTCGCTTGTGCTGCGGAGTCAGGTACATTAGAATTGTGATTATTGACTGCCTACCTTGGTGCAGTGCCTTTGGTTCCAGAAGGTGTGCGCAATGTTTTGGGACGATCTTCCGGAATACATCTCCCGCCGCAAACTGTTGGAAATGTCCGGCCTCGGCCTGGGCATCGTCGCCCTTGCCAGTTTGCTGAGAGCCGATGAGGACCGCCGCTTCTACAAAGACCTGAAGCTGCGGAAGGGCCACTTCCTAGGCACGGCGAAGGCTGTGATCCAATTTGTGCAGACTGGCGGCCCCAGCCAGATGGACCTGTTCGATCCCAAGCCCGAGCTGACGAAATGGTCTGGCAAGCCGCACCCCGACGGGGTCGAAATCCATCAGCCCAACAATGCCAACGTGCTGCTGGCCAGCCCGTTCCGGTTTCGCAGGCACGGACAGAGCGGCATTGAGCTGGGCGGGACACTTCCACACTTGGCTACAGTTGTCGATGACATCTGCCTGATTCGCTCGATGCACACCGAGCACAACAACCATCCGGAAGGCCTTAACATGCTGCAGACCTGCCGCATCTTCGCTGGCCGTCCGGTGCTGGGGGCGTGGGTGTCGTACGCGCTCGGCACGGAGAATCAAAATCTCCCCGCGTTCGTGGCGTTGTGCGACCCGGAGGGGCACCCGACGCTGGGCAAGCAGCTCTGGAGCAGCGGCTTCCTACCGGCGCTCTACCAGGGAGTGGAGTTCAGCTCCACTGGAACGCCGGTCCGCCACCTGCATCCCAGGGTGCCGCCGCCGCCCGGCGCGCAACGGGAACGGCTGGACACGCTGGCTAAGCTGAACAAGATGCACCTAGGCCGCCACACGGGAGACTCCGAGCTGGAGGCGCGCATCCAGAACTACGAGCTGGCAGCGCGCATGCAACTGGCCGCGATGGATGTCCTGGACATCTCCAAGGAGTCGGAAGCTATCAAGAAGCTCTACGGGCTGGACAAGCCCGTGACCGCCGACTACGGCTTGCGCTGCCTCATGGCGCGCCGTCTGATCGAGGCCGGCGTTCGCTTCGTGCAGATCTATCCGGGGAAAGGCCAGCCTTGGGACCATCACTTCAATATCAAGAAGAACATCCCGGAGATATGCGCCAAAACCGACCAGCCCATTGCCGGCTTGCTGAAAGACCTGAAGAGCCGCGGCCTGCTGGAGAGCACTATTCTGATGTGGGCGGGCGAGTTCGGGCGCCTTCCGACCACCCAAAACTCCGACGGTCGAGACCACAACCGCAACGCGTTCAGCCTCTGGCTGGCCGGCGGCGGCTTCAAGGAAGGCCTGGCCTACGGGGAGACCGACGAGTTTGGCTACAAGTCCACAGTGAATCGTGTGGGTGTCGCCAATTTGCACGCCACTCTGCTGCATCAGCTCGGACTCGATCATAAGCGGCTTACCTTCCCCCACGAAGGACGGGAAGAAACCCCCACCAATGTCAGCGTCACAGGCGCACGCATTGTCGCCGGCATCCTCAAAAATCCGCCGAAGGAGACCTGAGACCGTGCGGTTTGCTCGTCTGCTGAGTCAGATTGCAGCGTTGGGCGCGCTGTCAGCAATGACCGTCTTCGCGCAGTTCGGCTTTGAACGGGACGTCAAGCCAATCTTTAAGACCCATTGCTTCAGTTGCCACGGCGGCACCGCGATGGTCGGGCTGGATTTGCGCACGGCCACCACCATCCTGCGCGGCAGTCAGGAAGGCCCGGTGGTGGTGAAGGGCGCACCCGAAAAAAGCCTGCTGTACGAAAAGGTCTCCAAGCGAATGATGCCGCCACCCGCGTTCAACTTGAAGCTGACCGATTCGGAGATCGAGACCATCCGGAGCTGGATTGAGGCGGGGGCTCCCTCGGATGAAGAAGCCGCCATCGCCGCTAAAACGGAAGAGGAGACGGCGCGGTTCGAGAAGCTGGCGCTGCCCATCTTTGAGAAGCGCTGCTTCACCTGTCATGCCACCGACAAGCCGATGGGCGGGCTGGACCTGCGCACATTGCAGTCGGTGCTGAAGGGAAGCGAGGACGGCCCGGTGATCTCCGACCTGGGTTCGACTAAGAGCATCCTGATCCGCAAGGTGACCTCTCGCGAAATGCCGCCGCCGGACATGGGTGAACCCCTGCGCGACGCCGAAATCCGCACCCTGGCCCGTTGGATTGATGCCTCCGATTTCCGCCTCCTGCGGCCGCACGTGGCGCGCACCAGTTTCAATCAGGCCGAAGCGCCGCCGGTCACAGAGAAAGACCGCCAGTTCTGGGCGTTCCAGAAGCCGGTCGCCGCACCGGTCCCGTATGTGAAAAATCGGCAGCACGTGCGCACGCCGATTGACGCCTTCCTGCTGGCACAGCTGGAAGCCAAGGGACTCAGTTTCTCGCCCGATGCCTCCAAGGTCACTTTGATCCGCCGCGCCTGGCTGGACCTGATCGGGGTGCCGCCGTCCCCAGAAGACATCCGGGCGTACCTGGCGGACAACAAGCCGGACGCGTACGAGCGACTCATCGACAAGCTCCTCGCCTCACCGCACTACGGCGAGCGGTGGGGCCGCCACTGGCTGGACGCAGCCGGCTACACCGATGTGACCGGGTTTGATGGCAACGTTCTGGAAGCCATTGTAGTAGACGGCATGTGGCGCTACCGGGATTGGGTGATCCGTGCGTTCAACCAGGACATGCCCTACGACCAGTTCTTGGCGGAGCAATTGGCCGGCGATGAACTGGTGGACTGGCGCTCGGCTGAGAAGTACACGCCGGAGGTCCTGGACAAGCTGATCGCCACCGGCTATCTGCGCTCAGTCTATGACCGCACCGATCAGGACGTCGTGAATCTGCCGGGAGAGCGGTATGACGTGCTCTTCGACTTGATGGAGAAGGTCTCCACCGCCCTGATGGGTTTGACGGTGGGATGCGCTCGTTGCCACAGCCACAAGTACGACCCCATTCCGCAGAAGGACTACTACCGCATGCTGGCGGTCCTTGCCACCGGCTACAACCCGGTCCACTGGCTGCAGCCCAAGAACCATTTCCTGCCGAGCGCCTCCAAAGTAGAGCAGGAGGAAATCAAACGCCACAACGCGGAGATTGACAAGCCGGTGGCCAAACTCAAGGAGCGTCTGGAAGCGATTGAGCGCCCCTACCGTGAGAATCTGCTGGAAGGCAAGCTCAAGGAGCTCCCGGAAATTATCCGCGAAGAGACAAAAGAGGCTCTGGCCACGCCGAAAGACGAGCGGGACGCGGTGCAAGAATTCCTGGCCGCCAAGTTTGAGAAACAGCTCACCGTTACCCTGGAGGAAGTAGGCAAGGCCCTAAACGAGGAGCACCGCGCCACTCACGAGAAGCTGACCGAGCAGATCAAGATCCTGAACGGCTATCGCCGCTCCTGGGACAAAATCCAGGCGTTGTGGGAAGTCGCGCCGCCGCCCAAGATCCGCCTGCTACAGCGCGGCGAGGTCGAGCGTCCCGGGCCGCCGGTCCAGCCTGGCTTCCTGGAGGTCCTCAGTCCGCCCGGAGAGACCGATGCGGTCCGGCCGCCGGACACGAAGGGCGAAACCAGCGGCTACCGGCTGGCGTTTGCGCGCTGGCTGATCAGCCCCGACCATCCGCTCACCGCCCGCGTGATGGTGAACCGCGTCTGGCAGCACCACTTTGGGCGCGGCATCGTGGAAACCCAGGACAACTTCGGCAAGCAAGGCAAGCCGCCGACGCATCCCAAGCTGCTCGACTGGCTGGCGGTCGAGTTCATGCGGCAGGGCTGGAGCATCAAAAAGCTCCATAAGCTAACCATGACTTCCACAGCCTACCGCCAATCGTCCGAGCGTCCTTCGGGCCGCTCGCTTGCGCTCAAAGTGGACCCGGAAAACCGGCATTTGTGGCGCATGAACCTGCGCCGGCTGGAAGCAGAAACCTTGCGCGACGCCATCATGGCCGCCAGCGGCAAGCTGGAATGGACTATGGGCGGGCCTGGCGTCGAGGGCCCGCTCATGGCCGACGGCCTGAAGAAGCTGAACCCTCACACCGACGGAAAAGGTGAGCCGGTTGACGCCGAGCCCATAGGAATCTGGCGGCGCAGCGTGTACGTGCTGGCGCGGCGCTACTTCCCGCTGGGGTTCCTGGAGACCTTCGACGCCCCCATCATGCAGACCAATTGCAACCGGCGCATGAACTCGGTGTCGCCTCTGCAATCGCTCACGCTGATGAACGATGATTTCGTCGTCGAGAACGCCAGCGCCTTTGCCGAGCGGGTCGCCAGCATGTCCAATGGCAATCTGGAAGAGAAAATTGAAAAAGCGTACCTACTGGCTCTCTCCCGCAAGCCCTCCCGTGCGGAAGTACAAATCGCGCGGGCGCATCTGGTACGCGAGGAAGATCTGTATCTGAAGTCCAACGTCGCGCCGGAACAAGCTCGCAAAGAAGCGCTCGAAAGCTTCTGCCACCTGCTGTTCCTCACCAACGAGTTCCTCTATATCGACTGACAGCGCCCCCCAAAAAACCGACCCGGCTCAGGACGCTTCCACCCATGCCAGCCTCCTGCCGTTTGGTGCGCGGAAGGGCCATAGTCGCTGTTGTGGTGGACATCCACTTCTAATTTATTTCTTCCAAGGATCGCTCCAATGAACCGCGCCCTTTTATAATGCGTGTTTATCAATCCCGGTTCCAGTTAGGCGTATAGTCAGCTTCCCGGAAACTGACCCACTACCAGGCTGTTCGGAACGCTACTTTCATTGCCGGGCAACTTTCCGGTTCCACTGGTGTGTGCTGCGTTTCTTACCGCTTCCCCCATTGATCATCCGTCTCCTTATCGGTGCGCGGCGGTCCATGGATCGATGACCTCGACACCGGTGTTGCGAAACTCGCCGGTGTTCCGTGTGATGATAGCGAGCCCGCGACAGGCCGCCGTTGCTGCCAGAAAGGCGTCCGGCAGGTGGTCGTCCAGCGGTTGGCCCTGTCGCCGTTTTTCTTCCATGATGCGGGCGCACGCCCGGGCGTCGGCCAGGGTCCAATCGAATACCCGCTCCTCGAAAAGCTCGTCGAGAAGGTCTTGAAACCGCTCGGCCATCTCGTCCCGGCGCGGTCCGAAGTCAAGGCGGCCGATGCCGTTGAGGATTTCCCAGACGGTGACGGCAGCAAGACCGATCCCCTCCTCGGCAATCATATCGAGAAACGCGGCGACGCGCGGCTCCGGCTTCGGCCGCATCATCTCCGAGACGACGTTCGTGTCAAGCAGCCAGGTGACCGGCGCGGTCACGTCTTACTCTCGTCGGCGAACTCGACCGGCCTGTAGCCATGGTGCTCGGGCGGTGGTAGCTCGACTCCGTGCTCGAGCCCGAAATATCGCTTGAAGGCCTCGGACGGTTTCGTGCGGCGTTCGGCCTTCTCACGCTTTTCACGAATGAGGCGGCGGACGAACCCTTCCATCGAAACGCCGACATGACGCGCTTCGCGCTTGAGCCAGGATTTGTCCCCCGGATCGATATCACGGACGGTGATGGTGGAACTCATCGTGGCGCCTCCTTGTGTCAGTGTGTCGATCTGCGAGATCGACCCATGCTAGCAAAATGTGTCATCAAAAGAAAGGCGCGTGAATCGCCTCATATCGGCGCAACGACCGGACGCCGACTTTATCTTCCAGCACTCGCACCCGCTGCAGGGTCCACGGCCCCTTTCCGACGATGTGAGTCTCCCCGGCAAGTTAGGGATAGGGCGCGGCGTCCGGGTTTGCGAAACTCGGGACCGGGACGCTGTACATCGAACCAGGAAGTCCCTGGGAGAACGGGTACTGCGAGAGTTTCCATGGGAAGCGGCGGGATGAATGCCGGAACGGAGAGATCTTCTACTCGTTGCAGGAGGCACAGATCGTAATCGAGGGGTGGAGAGTTCAGTACAACACGGTACGGCCGCACTCGGTACTGGATTGCAGGCCCCTCACTATGATGTAGACTCTTCTATGAAGGCGTCGGCGTTGTCAATAGACACGTATGCATTAGCGGAGAGCATCTCCGGTTGGGAGCAGGGAACGTATCCTGCAAGATCCTTTTTTCTATGACCAAGGCTCGTTTCTCTGCTCTGAATCCGACGGTGGCTTGTGAGTCCACCCATCATCTATCCGATCTTTTACTGCAGACCACGATTCGTAGTGCGAACTCCCCTTTCTCTAACAAGGGGAGGCAGGGCGCTCAATCACTCACGCGATCGAGTTTCCTCGATCAAGAGTTTACCCGGGCTACCCTGCATGCGAGCCAACCACACGAGACGGACCTGCCTCTCGTAACTGCCAGTACAGGCGTACTGCCAATTTGCGGACGATGGCGACCTTGGCTACCCCACTGCCACGGCGAAACTGCAACCGCTGGTAGTTGCGCCGTAATTGCGGGTCGAATCGCGAGGCCACGTGCGCGGCCTCGACCAACCAATAGCGCAGCATCGTGTTGCCTTGCTTACTGATGGAACCCAGTCGCTGCTTGCCACCGCTGCTGTACTCAGTTGGATTCAAACCCAGATAACTCACCCACTGCTTGCTCCTGGGAAAGCGCTCGATGGGACCCAGCGTCAGCACAAATGCCAATGCCGTGACCGGTCCCACTCCCGATTGGGTCATCAAACACACGGCGTCACCACGGCCCTCGGCTTCCTGTCTCACGGCCTGGCCTGATCCAGTTCTTGGATCGAACTGCTCAGCCGATCCAGCATCTGTAGTAATTCCTACTTGCGGCGGTTCGCCCATCGACCCAGGACGAGACTTTCCAGCTTGTTCCAGCCAGTTGAGGTCCATAACTTCTTTCTTTGGCAGAGTCCTTGTCCCATTGCCAGCGCCTGCAACTGATTCATCACCGAGGTTCGAAAACGAACCAGCCTCACCCGGTGCTGCAAGAGCTGCCGCAGGTCCCGCGCGCCCGGCGACGGGATCCATATCCTGGGAAAGCGGTTCTCCCGCAGCATCTTGAGGATATGGCCGGCATCGCGCGGATCGGTCTTCTGCTTCCGGACAACTCCCGCGCGAATCTGTGCTGCGTCTCCTACCCAGAGTTCGTGTCCCTGCTCGGCCAGCAGCCGTTCAAACCACTGTGTGCGCCCGGTGGCTTCCATCCCGATGCGGGCCGGACCCGGAAGTGCTGCGTAAAACTTCCGTGCTTCACCTGCCTGGTGGTCCAGTCGGCGCTCGATGATCTCGCCGGTCTGGCAATCCATCATTGCCATCTGCTGAAAACGTGTGTGAAAATCGCATCCGATTAGGTGCATCGCTCAGCTCTTCCCTTCCAAGCCTGGGTCGTTCCATCACGCCCCAGGCTACTCGGTCTCAAGAAGCCAACGCCTTCATCTAATCACTCATAACGATTGGTACAAAAAATCGGTCAGGTCAATGTTGTCGCGCATGAAACAAGAAACATTGGGATGGGCGACGTGACCCAGTATGGCTGGATTCTTACAGTTCTTGTGGCGTGTTGAGACTGAAAGGGTAGCCGGTGGTGGCCTTCGAGTCGAAAATCTCAGCTTTTGGGCTGTGTCAGTGGAATCAGCAGGGGCGATTGGTGGTTTACAGCAACTGTGGGGAGATCCCAAAGGACTTGAAGGACTGGAGGTGATAAGCCGTGATTCCGTTCGTGAGTAGATGGGTTGCGTGGCTGTGCAGCGCTCCACTGGTGGCTGGTCTAGCGGCCGGTGCGCAGAATGTTACGCCACAGGGGCACTGGGTAGGGAGCATCAGAACGCCAGGAGGGTCTCTAGGGATCACTGTCGATCTTGCGCAACCGGCAGAGAGTCCTTGGGTCGGCAAAATAAGTATTCCTGCCCAAGGGCTGAAGGATTTCGTTCTTTCGGATGTTGCTGTCGATGGAGACAAGGTTTCTTTTGCAATGAAAGGCGTTCCGGGAAGTCCGCGATTCCGTGGCAGACTGTCGAAGAACTTTGACCGACTGTCCGGTGACTTCAGCCAAGGTGGGGGTCAGTTCCGTTTCAGCCTTGAACGTTCAGGCGATGTTGATCCCGTAGCAGTTGTCGCACAGAAGCCACCACCCCCACAGATGGTCGGGGTGTCGGGCAAGGGGTTGGCCGGTATCTGGCTGGGGCGTCTCGAAATAGGACAGGTGAAGCTCAGGCTGCTCTTCAGGATTGCGAGCGACGAGGAAGGGATGCTGAGTGGAACGATGGACAGCTTGGATCAAGGGGCAATGGGGCTTGAGATTACCAAGATTCACTTTAAAGATCAAACTGTCCGGCTCAGATTTACCACACCTCCTGCTTCTTTCGAGGGAAGAATGAGCGATGATGGCTCCAAGATTATTGGGAACTGGAGGCAGGGTGGGCAGGCAGCTCCGCTCACAGTCAAACGTCAACTAAAGGCTCCCGATCAGGCCCGGTCGCAAGAACCTGAGCGTCCTTACCCGTACCGAGAAGAGCACGTGATCTTCCGCAACGAGGAAGCGACGCTGACGCTAGCGGGGGCCCTGTAGGGCCGTTCCCGACCCTAATTCTCATCTCGGGCTCCGGCGCACAGGATCGAGATGAGTCCCTCATGGGACATCGACCTTTCCTTGTTTTGGCCGATCATTTCACGCGGAACGGGCTGGCTGTATTGCGCTTTGACGACCGTGGGGTTGGGGGATCGGAGGGGAGTTTGCTGGATGCGACAACGGAGGATTTCGCTGAAGACGCGCTCGCGGGCGTGCGATTTCTCCGTACACGCGAAGAGGTGGACGTAGCCCGTGTCGGTCTGTTGGGTCATAGTGAAGGTGCTACTGTAGCGGCCATCGCCGCTGCGAAATCACGCGAAGTTGCTTTCTTGATCTTGGTAGCACCTCCAGGCGTCACAGGTGAAGAACTCCTTTACGGGCAAGCTGAGAGGCTCATGACTGCGATGGAGGTTGATGCTGCCCTGATAGAAGCCAATCGGAAGATGCAAGCTCAGCTTTTCCAGGGGGTCAAAATGCATGCACGTGGCCGTGAAGAGGAGATTCGAGCTGTGCAGCAGAAAGCTCTTGCTCATTTAAGTGATTCCCAAAAGGAAATCCTTGGGTTGAGCACTGATACGAGCTTGGAGGATCAGGCCAGATTGCTCATGACACCTTGGTTCCGATTCATGCTGACATACGATCCTGCCGAAGCTTTGCGGCAAGTCCGATGTCCAACGCTGGCCCTCTTCGGTGAACGCGACATGCAGGTGCCGGTCGAACAGAACCTTCCGGCGATCCAAGAAGCACTTGAAGCCGCCCCAACCGTCGACTATCAGGCTGTCCGCCTTCCAAATCTCAATCACCTTATGCAAACGAGCAGCTCCGGCCTTCCTTTTGAATACTCTCAGATTGAGGAGACGATCTCCCCTAGCGTTCTTGATCTGATGACGAGTTGGCTTGGGGATAGAACTGGCGAACCAACATCATGAAACCGAATGATGATAGCTCGGTAGCACAGCGACGTTTTCAGCGTCTAGACCTGTTGCTTTCAATCTGGATGTCTTCGCGAAGTTTGGTAGGCCGGGGCAAAAGTACATTTCATGGGGTGACCTGACCCCGCGGTTAGTGCCACATTCTTTGTCAGTAACCAGGCGCTGACAAGGGGTTGCCGAGGACGGCGGAGCGGAGCGTAGCCGGCGTCGGCAGCATCGCCTCGGGTGCTGGCGGCCGATAGCCCAGTGAGCTATGTGGTCGCATGCGGTTGTATGGCCGCCGCCACCTCTCGATCAGAAACTGCTCCTCCTTCAGAGTGTAGAAGATTTCCCGATCTAGTGTTGTGTCCCAGATAATTCTTTACAGGATTGCACCTTGTCAAGGATGACATCAGCCGTGGCCTTCCAAACGAAGGGGTGCGGCTGGTTGTTCCAGGTGGAGAGCCATGCATAGATGGAGCGCTCCAACTCTTGAACACTGAGGAACGTACCGCGCCGGATCATGCGTTGGGTGATGAGGCCAAAGAAACGTTCGACCTGATTGAGCCAGGAACTGCTGGTGGGGGTAAAGTGAAAATGGAATCGTCGGCGCTTTCGAGGTTTGAGCCAGCGTTGGACTTGAGCACCCTTGTGAGTGCCGTAGTTGTCCATCACGAGATGCACATCCAGATCCGGAGAGACTGCCTTCTCGATTTGATTGAGGAACTTCACGAACTCCTGACCACGATGGCGCGGCCAGCAACTGCCAATGACCTTACCGTTGACGATATTGAAAGCCGCGAACAGAGTCGTCGTGCCATGGCGTTTGTAATCATGGGTCTGGCGTTCGGGCAATCCGGGACGCAACGGCAGGATTGGAGCGGTCCGGTCCAGGGCCTGAATCTGACTCTTCTCGTCCACGCAAAGCACCAGAGCCCGGTCCGGCGGGTCCAGATAGAGACCGACAATGTCCCGGACCTTGGCCTCAAACTGGGGATCGTTCGAGATCTTGAACTTCTCGACCCGATGCGGCTGGATATCGAAACGCTCCCAAACCCGATGCACCATCATTCGCGATACATGCATGTGTTGGGCCAGTGTCCGGACGCTCCACTGGGTGGCGGCGGCGGGCCGGGTCTTCAACGTCGTGTCCAGAATCGCACGCTCCAGTTCTGACGTCAGGACGCGCCGCGACCGCTTCCGGGTCGGTTTCGCAGTCAGGGCGCTCACGCCACCCTCTTCGAACGCGGCCCGCGCTGCAATCACGGTCGGCCGCGACAGACCCAACTCCCGGGCAATCGAGTAATTAGCCACTCCACGGTGAGCCAGCAGCAGGACCCGGCATTTCTGGGCCACCCTCTGAGGGGTATTCCCAGAACGCACCAGAGATTCAAGCTGTCGTATCGTCGGTTCGTCGATGTCAATAGCGGCGGCGGCTTTAAACATGCCGCTGATTAGATCATGGGCGTGGACATATGTAGACTATTATATGGGACGGGACACTAGCCGCTCGTCGTCGGTCTGCTTCGCTACCTATCGTTGCGCCGTGCGGGGTTGCTCCAGCACCTCACACGCCCGTCGCTTGGAAACGCCCCGCCGCTTGCGCACGTGCACCACCGCCTCAAGCTGGCTCGCTGGGCTCAGAAGTTTCCCCCGCAACTTCCTTCAGAATCGACAGATCCAGCTCTTTCTCCGCCAGGAGTTTCTGGAGCCGCGTGTTCTCCTTCTTTAGCTGCTGGAGACGCTTCGCTGGTTCGAGCTTCAACCCGCCGTACTCGCGGTGACCTGCCCCCGGTTGTTGGTCCACTTTGTTATGTTAGTCCATAAGCCGTTGCAGCCGGGTGGAGCGGAGCGGAACCCGGCGGTAACGGCAGGATCGTTTCCGGGGCTGGCGGCCGGTAGCCCAACGCGCTGTGCGGGTGAACTTTGTTATACTCCCGTCGCCATCCCTCCATCAACACCTTCGCTTCCCGCAAGGTGTAGAAGATCTCTCTATTGAGAAACTCGTCTCGAAACTTCCCGTTCAACGATTCTACATACCCGTTTTCCCATGGGCTCCCCGGCTCGACGAACAAGGTCTTTACCCCTACCCGCTCCAGCCAGTTCCGAACCAAGCGTGCTGTGAACTCGGATCCATTATCCGAGCGAAGGTAATCGGGAACTCCTCGCTCCACAAACAAGGCTGCCAGCCGTTCCAAGACACGTATCGAATCAGCTCGCCGTTCTACGTCGATGGCCAAACATTCTCGCGTGTACTCATCCACCACCGTCAACATCTTCAGGGGACGACCGTCCCGGGTTCGATCTGCCACAAAATCGTACGCCCAGACATGATCCCGCCAGCACGGTCTTAACCGAAGACACGACCCATCGTTCCACCACAGGCGGCCTTTCCGGGGTTGTTTCTGCGGCACTTTCAGTCCCTCCTGCCTCCAGATTCTCTCCACCCGCTTATGGTTCACCCTCCACCCCTCCCGTCGCAACAGCGCCGTGATCCGCCGGTAGCCGTATCGACCGTACTCGCCGGCTAACTGCAGCGTCCGGGTCACCAGTCGCGGTTCATCCTGTGGTGTCAAGGTTCGATGCCGCTGGGTGGATCGGTACTGCCTCAGCACTCGACACGCCCGACACTCCGACACTCCCAAGGTCTGGCAGACACGCTCCACTGCCTCCTCCGTCGACGCGGGCTCAGAAGTTTCCCGAGGATGCCTCCTTCAGAATCGCAAGGTCCAACGCCTGATCCGCTACCAACTTCTTCAGTCGGCCATTCTCCCGTTCCAGTTCCTTCAGTCGCCTCACCTGATCAACCCGTAAGCTCCCGTACTCCTTCCGCCATCGATAATATGTCTGTTCCGTGATTCCCAACTTCCGACAGACCTCTCCGGTTGTCTGGCCTTTGGCCAGTTCCACTTCTGCCTCTCGTAGATGTCGGATGATCTGTTCGGCCGTATACCGCTTCTTAGCCATCCTTCCCCCTTTTTCAAGTCCAGTTGAAACCCTTTACTCTAACTTATCAACTGGACCGTTTTTTGGAGGCAGGTCACCGAAGGATGGCAGGTTTCGGCCAGGGCGTTTATTCGGAACGTCGGAATCAAGGGAGCGTCGGGCGCAATAAGTTGTTCGTATACAGAACGATAACATACTTTATCGGGCTCTATTAAAGGGTCTCAAGTACCACCCCCTGACGCCGGCTTGGTAAACCAGTCGGCCCCCTTGGCCATACTGGTGATCAATTCCTGCAGCCGGACAGGAACAGCCACCTCTGCTTCAGGTCCACCACCGGCGGATCCCAGAGCGCCATGGCGCGCCGATGTTCTACTCTCTTCTCGATGGCCGCGTCCGCAGACGGCTTAAAGTCCAGGCCGGTCAGCTCCTCGATCTCATCGATCGTGGTGAGGAAACGCGCGTGCCGGTAGTCCTTGCTCGGTCCGAAGTATCCAGGCCCCAGCTGCGGGTAGAGGAAGGCCAGGACCTCAGGTGTCTCTCTGTCCCGGTCCCCCACCCTATTCTTCTCTTCCTCGGTCTTGTCGCGGATGACGATCTTGAAGGCGGCGTCCGGTACCGCGATCTTGCGTTCGCCCTCGTCGCCGATCCAGGCTAGCGTCTTGCCCTGGTAGAACACCGGTCCCTGGATCACCCAGACCGTGCCGTAGGTCTGGGCCCAGCCCCCGGTCAAGTACTCCAGGTTTTGCCAGATGCCCTGGTTGAACTTCGGCCGCTGTGGGATCGCGTTCAGCACTGTGTGGGTGTTGAAGGCCGCGTCCTGGCCGAGCCGCTCGACGAGGAGTTTCATCGCCATGTGCCCTCGGTCGAAGCCGCTGTTCCGGTAGCTATCGTCGTTCGGGGCCACGCCCGAAGCAAACAGATCGGCATCCGTGAACCAGGTCGGCCGCCTCTTCAGAGTGTCGAGGCACCAAGCCTCGTCGTCGGCCTGATCGTCCGCCGGAGGCTCCCAGCGGCGTAGCTCCTGAGCTACCCAGTGAGGCAGGCGGAGCAGATCCGCACCCGGCTCGCCGTTGTCGTCATCCTTGGAATCGAAGCTGACCGCGAAGCCGTGGAACACCTTGAGTATGTCCGCTTCCGGGGCGAACTTCGTATGTTCGTAGCCCGCGGGCGGAGGGCGCACCGGCTTGCCCGCCGCCTTGGCTGGCAAGGCCGCGAGGAGGAGGGACAGGACGGGCAGAAGGCCGGTGATGAGTATGGTGTTCATCAGTCTATCCTTCCCTTGCGCGGCCAGCCTCTCTCCGGGTCTGCTTCACTGGCCGCGACAAGCTGGTTCACTTGGTCGGCACAGGTCGAGTATCGACCTTGAGAGAGCACCGTGAGGCTATACACCGCGAATGCAGGAAAATGAATGTTGACGGAAGAGTCCCTCCCGTCCCTCTTTAATCGAAGCCCGTAGTCTGGTTTTAGTGCCATCCTGCCGTTCCAGTCTAGCCACCGTGGCTTGAACTTCAATCTTCTTCTGGCGGCTCGCCTTCCATCGGTAAGCCCTTCTCCTTTGCCTGCTTCAGTCCCTCGTCCACTCGCCTTTTTGCCGCACTTATCAGGATAAGTTCGCACTCCCGCATAGCCGCCGCACTGGTCAGCTCCGGGTCCTTCGGGTCAATACCAGATATACCAGGTTGCTTCCGCAACTTGGCCAGAAGGGCTTTGTTGACCAAGTTAAGGTCTGGTAATACTTCAGCATATTCCCGTTGCGTGTTGGCCAGCACAGCTCTGTCCGCTGGCGAAGCAGGCATACCCGGCTTTGGTAACCACTTGTAACGGCCCCAGATGCGACCAACGATCACGCCCAGGACGAACACTAAAATCGAGGTGCTGACCAAGTTCAACGCTCATGCTCCCATCAATAAGGCCCTGCTCGGGGGTCGGCCCATTCACCTATGGGGTCTGAGGGCGAGGGCGAAAGGGCCTGACCGGAGACTTAGTCAGATAAACGAACCCCTCGCCTTTGTTGTCACCATAGCCCTCCTTCCAATACCTCCAAGTGTCGCCGGTACGAGTGTTGAGCAAGATCACGTTGCCCGGCCCGGTCATGACCCATCGTCCAGCTGAGCTAGCACCTGGGCTGACAGGGTTGGAACCGAATAGCCAACCTGCAAGGAAACACGCCAGCGCAAGCCCGGTGATCTTTAGCTTAGTCACAAGAGAACCTTCTCCTTTCTCGGAGCGCGTTTTAGCGCTCCTCTCCGCATCTCCAACTGTGTGATGAGCCAGGCTGTTCTCACTCGCAAACCATACCATCCCCGTCCCGGTCGTTCATGCAAGCGTAGGCGGGGTGATCCTTCATGATGGGGGTCTTTAGTCCACAGGCTCGGGCTTCAGCACAGGTGATTTTGCCGTTCTTGTTCGTGTCGCACTTCTTGAGCCATCCCCCGCACTTTCCCTCCTCGTCCTTCTCCTGCCCTTGAGCTACGAGCACCATGCACAGCACTCCCGCCATGATCAATCGAATAGCGTTCTTCATTTCGTTCCTCCGATAGTCCTCCGTTACCAACCCCGGCAAAGAGGGTTGATGGTACCCTGCGCCCTATTCATTTGTGCAGCGCGTGACAGCGATGGCTGTACCGAAAACACGAAAACCAGGGTTCGGCCAGGACGCGGAGCCGAAAAAGCGAGAGGGGTTAATCCCCAACTTGATCTTATCGCCGCAACCCGGATCAGAACACGGGCTCAACTTGAAAATGATTGGCTCTACCGTATCGATACGAGCGGCAACAAGAAGGTCCGAGAATGGATGATCGGGCGGACCGTCCATGAGCTTCGCAGCACCTTGCCTGTCGAAGTTCAGTATTGCAACTACATGCCCAAGTAATTGGTTGCCGAAAACGAGTTGATAGTTATCCCCAGATGTGCGCACTACATCAACCAGTTCTCCTCGAAAAGCAACGGTCGACCCTTCAATCCTCTCTTGCAGTTGCGCAGTAAAAGGTGCGCGGAAGCTCGTCATCCCCCTGCCGCGCATATCCGAACCCAAAATATCCGACCAATCCGGGAGCAGTTGAACTGGAGTCGCATGGTGGCGTTTTGCGAAGTCAGCAAGTTCTTGCTTTTGAGCGGCTTTGAATTGCCTGCTTCGCTCAGTTTCGCGAGCCTGTCGTTCCTCGTAGCTCTCAGTACAACCAGCGCATGAGCCCAGGAGAATGACAACCCCAACTATCATGGTGGTACGCTGCATGGCCGCCGCCGTCCCTAGCTGGCCTTGGCCCGTCCGCTGATGGCCTCCCGCAACCCTTCCAGCAGCCCTTCGATTTGGCCATGCGCTCGCGCAGTTCGCCCAACTTCGCCACGCAAGTCTTTGATGTCCTGGCGCATGGCCTGCCGTAGCCCGCGATTGCCGGTCAGGATCAACCCGGACTGCGCTATTTCCAATCATCTCTTGGCTGTCCTAATCAGCCCATCATTGTCGTGCAGCTGCAGGTTCCCGCGAGAGTCTAGGATCCAATGATCCCCAGCCGTGGCACCGCCGACCTGATCGAAGCGACGACCCAGCGGCGACCGCTTTTCGACCAACTCTTTCTTGAGGCTGCTCCCATCTGTAAACTTCCGTTCGACGTACAGCTTTCCACCTTCATGGAAGATCGTGATGCGACTGCTCGCATAAGGGATTTCATCAAGCCACCGCCCGACCATTTCGCGTTTCGCTGGCGCAGGTGCAGTCGAGAGTTTCTTTTCTTCTTCGGTCGAGAGGCCCAATATTTTCACTTCGAGATCGGGAGTGAAATGGGTTGTTGCCCAGGCTCCAGCACCAACTGTCATGCCCGGAAGATAGTAGGTTATGAATGTGCGGTCGTAGTCCCGCGAGTCCTGAGATTTCAGCTTGAGGGCAATAGCGTGAAGAGTGTCTTCAGCAACTCTTTTGTTCAACCGAACGTCGAGGCTGCGTTTGATGCCCGCTCTGGCAGTTGAATCGATGATCGAATATGACACATCGTCTGGAATCGTCGGCTGATTTGGCGTACAACCTGCTGCTAACAAGGCCACCATCGCGAGCAGTCGCATGTCCTGCCGCAACCCATGGTTGCTGGTCAGGATCAGCCCAGCCAAGGTCGCCCTTATTGCCAGGACTGCAATCAAGACGCTGATGAGTTCAACGCTCATACTTCCTCCCAATCCGTTCGGCCTATTCTTTCACGCCTTCAAGCAAGACCCAACCTAGCGGCTGGGGCCAAAGTCTCGCTCCGGGCCGCGCTGCCGTTCCCGCGCCTGCTGCTGCCTCTTCCAGATCGCGTTCACACCCCGCGCAATACTTTGGCGATCTCCCTGTAGTCCGCTGCCAAGAGCTCGACCTGCCGCTTCAAATCCTCGGCCAGTTTGCCTAATTCGTTCGTCAATCACCTTGGTCAAATTAAGCCTTTCGTGATACATTGTATCACATGAAGGAAGTGGTCACCATCCGTCTCGAAACCGAGTTGCAGCGCGAACTCGACGAGATGTGCGAGCAGCTTGGGCGGACCCGGAGCGAGGTTGTGCGAGACGCGGTGCGAAGACAGCTTAGTTTGATGCGTTTCGAACGCACCCGGCGCCGAATCACACCGTTCGCCGAAGCCCGAGGGTATCTGACCGATGAGGACGTTTTTCGCGACGTCTCGTGAAAGTCTTTTTCGATACCAATGTCCTGATCAGCGCCTACACAGCGCGCGGCCTCAGCGCGGACCTGTTTCGGCTGGTCCTGACCGAGCATGAACTGCTGACTGGGGAAGTCAATCTCCTGGAGTTCAGGCGGGTCCTTGGGCAGCATTTCAGGGTTCCGGCGTCCGAGGTGGCTCTAGCTGAACGGGAACTTCGCGATCACACGGTCGTTCCGAAGCCGGGTGCGACACTTGACCTGAAGATTCGGGACGATGACGATGCGTGGGTGCTCGCCTCGGCGGTGCTGGCCCAGTCTGACGCCTTGGTCACGGGCGACAAGGATTTGCTCGACGTGGCGGAGTCGTCCCCGATCCCTATTCTGAGTCCCCGCGACTGCTGGCAATGGCTGCGCGGTTGATGAAGCGCCCGTCTCCAAACGTAGCACCCACGCCCGAACGCAACTCCGTCCCGAGCCGCTGCGTTCCTCCGCTCCACGCGCCCCGCCTGTTCGACCGTCGCCGACGTCCCGCCCCGGATCGCCCTATACCCCTCCGGGCCGAGATGGACGTTCGGCTCCCGGATCAACTCCGCTGCCCGCGATTTCCGCGCCCCGCCCTTCTCCGGCTCCTTCCCGTTGTAGCGCCTGAACCACTGCTCCGCGCTGCGCTCGATCCCGTCATGGCCCCGCTCACTGAACATCAGGTGCGCGTGGGGCGCGGCGCACGAGTGGCTTTGGAGGGCCTTGCGGGGGAAAGGTATTCAGGTTCGTGCCGTCGTCATTGGAGCGAACCATACGGCCACCATGCAGGCCAAAGCAGCCCTCCATACCTGGGGCAACGGAACCGGGAAACCGGGCCAACAGACAGGGCCGGGGCCGACCCAAAACGACCCGGCGGTGAAGGCGGAATTGCAGTACATCGAGAACGCCATTGTCAATGTGGACACAGGGATCATGGCGAAGTACGGCGGAGTCCAAGGAATCTCAGATCGGTTGATTGAATTGGAAAGCCTTCCCAAATCGGAGGGTACAAGCGGAGTCGCGATCGACAGCTACGAGACGTGGGTATCGCGCCGTTTGAGGTTGCCGGATGCGGAGCAGTGAGGCGCAAACAGGAAGACCGTATTTGTATCGCTGGGGCCTGGAGCCGGGGTCCGGGCTGGGGCCTGGTAGATTGCCCCAGAGACAGAGGGGGGGGTGCGGCACGATTCGGCGCGGCGGTGGGGCATCACCCATTTTCCTATCTTATTGCCACGCCTACGCTTGCCTGCTACTACCCGGCCAGCCCGTGCCGCGCCAGCGGGAAAGGGCAGGACGGGAGCGCCCCCCCCTTTTTTGCCGCTGGCGCGGCACAAGGCAGGGGGGAGTGCGGCAGGCGGTGAGGCATCGCCTGCCCCCCTTTTGGGGGTCGCTCCCGTCCAATTGATCCCTGCGGGAAGGCTCCGAACACGGACCACAAGCGGGCGCTGACGCGCCGGAGGCAAGCCCCATGAAATGGCGGTTTCCGATCCTGATCTCTGGCGGTCTGTCCTGCTCCGCATGGGGTTTCCTCTACCGGCCTTTCCCCATGCCCGGCGGGGATTCGTTGCTCTATCACACCCCCCACTTCTACGGCTGGATCGTCCGCTGATACTACGCCGCGCCCGCCGTCGGAGTCCTGGTCGGCGGGCTGTTTCTCATCTCGGTCTGGCGGGTCTGGTTTGAGACATGAGGCAGCAATCTGACCGCCCTCAAGTTGCTGCCTCCGGGCCGGGGATCGTTATCGGGGAAGTTCACCACCCGTTAAAATCCCTCGAAATCAACAACCCCTCCTGGCTCACCATCCCGGAGCGCGGCCTGTATGTACCCGTTCGCGGAGCAGATTTTGTCCTGGCAGGCGGACTGTGGCGAGGACTATCTGGAGATCACTCTGGAGGGGCTCTGGCAATGGAACCCGCTCGATTATCACTTGCTCGATTCCTACTTGCTCACCTACACCGTCTCGACCCTGATCAATCAACTCTTCCGCCCGTTTCTTGGGCGTCAGCCCCTCGCTGGTGTATGCTTACGTGGAGCGAAAGCAGATTCCCCATTACCGCATGATGGGCCGCTCGATCCGCTTCCGACTGTCGGAACTGGTCGAGTGGCGTCAACAATTTCATGTCAATGGAGGAATCGATGAACAAGATAGGTAGACCCAGAAATACCTCCGGTAGCCTGTACTCCCGCCGCGATTCACGCGTCTGGTGGATGAGCTACCGGGACCACAACGGAAAGTTCAGGCAGGAGTCGACCGGTGAGAGGGAAAGAGGCGAAGCCGAGAAGGTGCTGCGCAAACGGTTGGTGGCTCGCGACGAGGGGCTGCTGCCCAGCGCCTCACCGGACGTTGGGATCACCTTCAACCGGTGGGCGGACTGGTTCCTTGCGAACCGCTCCCGACCGCCCTTCCGGAGCGAAAAGACCCATCGGCAGAACCTCAGCGCGCTGAAGTTCCTCAAGCCTCGGTTCGGCGGGAACCGACTCGCGGACATCACGCCGGAGGAGATCGAAGCGTACCTGATGACGAGATTGAACACCGGCAAACGGGTGCACACCAAGATGGGACTGCAATTGCGCGGCAAGCTCAAACCAGCCACCGTGCATCAGGAGTTCCGCATCCTGAGCCGCATCCTGAACGTGGCGGTGAAGAAGCGGCGGCTGGCAGTTAATCCATGTAATGGGGTGGAGTTTCCGGTCCCGTTGGCGGGCACGACGCGCAAGCCGCACTATCTGAGCGCTTCGGAGCAGGCCCGGCCCGGCTGGAAGCCTACGCATCTCCATATTTGCGCAACATCATCGTGATCATGGTGGAGATGGGGCTACGGCCCTATCGGGAGTTGATCCCGATGCGGAAGGGGCAGGTGGATCTGGAGAACGGGATCGTGCATCTGCCGGATTCCAAGACGGTGAACGGCATCGCGGACATGCCGATGACGGAGCGGGCTCGGGAAGCGTTCGCCTTGCAGATAAAGGAGAGTGGCGATTCCGACTACCTGTTCCCGAGTCCGCGGAGGAAGTCAAGCAAGCCACATATCACGACGGTGGGCACGCTGTGGGACCGGACACTGCAGCGCGCCGGGCTGCCGCATTTTTCGTTATACGAGTTGCGCCACACGTTTGCGACCCGGCTGAGCGCCGGGGGCGTGGCGGATCATTTCGTGACGCAGATGCTTCGGCAAGGCGATTCGCAGGTGTTCAAGCGCTACAGCCAAGCGAAGCTGAACATGATGCGGGAAGCGCTTTCGAAGCTGGATCGACAGGCGAACGAGCACGGCGCGACTTGCTTGACGGCGCTGGCCGGTTAGGGCCAGTTTTCTGACGGTTTCTTTACGATGCCGTCTTTGGCAATGAGAGGAAAGGCAGACGGGTGCTGAAAACAATGAAGTTAAATGGAGACCCAAGCCGGATTCGAACCGGCGGCCCACTGCTTATGAAACATTTCATTATCGTAGGCACGGCGGGACACATTGACCACGGAAAGTCGGCCTTGGTCAAGGCCCTGACGAAAACCGACCCGGACCGCTGGGCCGAGGAGAAGCGACGCGGCATCACCATCGACTTGGGGTTTGCCCACCTGGACCTGGACAAAAATCTCCGAGCCGGCTTCGTCGATGTACCCGGCCATGAGCGCTTCATCAAAAACATGCTGGCGGGCGTGTCCGGCATCGATATGGTTCTGCTGGTGATTGCCGCTGATGAGTCGATCAAACCGCAAACACGGGAGCATTTCGACATCTGCCGCCTGCTCAACGTCGCGCGGGGATTGGTCGTGCTGACCAAAAGCGATCTGGTGGAGCCGGACATCGTTGAGTTGGTCAAGCTCGAGGTGGCGGAATTCCTTCAGGGATCGTTCCTCGAAGGGGCGCCGATCGTGACCACCAGCGCCCGGACTGGCATCGGTCTGGAGACGCTGAAAGAGACTCTCAGAAAGATGGGCGCTCAGGTCACCCCAAGAAATGCCCGGCAGCCCTTTCGTCTTCCGCTGGACCGTGCCTTTGTGATGAAAGGTTTTGGGACCGTGGTTACGGGAACCCTCATCAGCGGCAGCGTAAACATAGGCCAGGAGGTCGAAATTCTTCCCAGGTCGAAACAGGTAAGAGTCCGCAGCATCCAGGTCCACAACCAGGAGGTGAGTCAAGCGGTGGCCGGGCAGCGGACGGCGCTCAACTTGGTGGGAGTAGAAACCGGAGAGCTGACGCGCGGCATGGTCCTGGTTCCGCCGGGGACCTTTCGTATCACCCGGCATATGGATTGCAGCCTGACCCTGCTTGACTCGGCACGGCCTGTTAAGCCCAATTCCCGCGTTCACTTGCACTTGGGAACCTCCGAGCAGGTGGCTGAGGTAATCCCCTTCTCGGGTCAACCGATCCGGCCCGGAGAAAAGACGTTCGTGCAGCTTCGATTGACCGAGTCCACCGTCGCGGTGCTTCACGACCGATTCATCATTCGCCAATTTTCACCGCTGGTCACGTTGGGCGGAGGAACGGTGCTGGACAATCAGGCCTTCCGGCACAAACGAAACGAGCCGGAGTTGGCGGACTACTTGCGGCGGATTGAGGAGGGGTCCCCGGTGGATTGTCTCCTGGCGTTTGCCGAACAGAGAGGTCTCAGCACGGGCCAAGGGATGCAAGAACGAACGGGGTGGAGCTTACAAGAAATCGAGGACCGGGTGAATACTCTTCGCAGCTCTCCGCAACTCTGGGTGGCTTCCAGTGCACCGCCCTGCTTTCTGCATAAGCGGCAGCGGGACACCCTGGTCGCCCTGATCTTGAACGGTCTGGAAAACTTCCACCGGGACCACCCACTTCTGGCGGGAATCTCGAAGGAGGAGCTTCGGTCGCGAACCCTTGCCTCGCCCCAGCGAATCCGAGGGTCGGCGGACCATCTGATTTTTGAAGCACTCCTACAGAGCTTATCGGAGCAAAAGAAGATCGCTCTGGAAGGCGAAACAGTCCGCCTGGCCTCGCATCGGATCGTACTGACCGAAGAGGAGGCCCGGGCCAAAACGATGATGAACCAAGCCTTCAGCGAGGCAGGTCTCGCCGTCCCCACGGCGAAGGAGGTTCTGGGCCGAGTCGGCATCGAGCGTCCGCGCGCACAAGCGATTCTGCAAATCCTGCTGAGAGAACAAGCTCTGGTGAAAATTGCCGAGGAACTGTTTTTTCACGTCTCTGCGGTGGCAGAGTTGCGGCAGCGCCTGGCAGAATACAAGAAGAACAAAGGGAAGATCAGCGTGGGGGAATTCAAAGATCTGGCCGGCGTCTCCCGCAAGTACGCGATTCCCCTGCTCGAATATCTGGACCGAGAGCGCATCACCCGACGCGAGGGGGATCTGCGCGTCATCCTGTGAAGCGATTCTCCGAAAGAATTTGCCTCTCGACACTCGCAAAGAAAATCTACTCCGAGAGGTGACTGCATGCATAAAACTGAATGGACGGTTTTGGGGAGGGGGGCAAAACAATGACTTACGGTTTCCTTTTTATCCGGGCATGCCTGGTCGCAGCCCTGGCCGCGTGGAGTTGTGGTTGCAGCACAACGCGCTCGCATCAGGCAAAAAACGTGATTTTGTTCCTCGCCGATGGGACCGGCATTCCCACTCTTCATGCGGCCAGCCTTTACGGTTACGGGGAGCCTCAGCGGCTTTTTGTGCAGCAGATGCCTTATCTGGGGTTCGCGGAAACCGCACCCGCCGACGGCTGGGTGACGGACTCGGCGGCGGCCATGACGGCCATCATGACCGGGGAAAAGACCGACGTGGGTGTGGTATCTCAATCCGCCGACGCGGTGCGCGGGCAAAAAGACGGCAGGCTGCTCAAGACGCTCCTCGAATATGCCGAGGAAAGGGGCCTGGCAACCGGCGTGATCTCGAACAGCCCGGTCTCCGACGCCACGCCGGCCGCCTGCTACGCTCACGCCAACGAACGGGCCAAACACGGGTTCATCTTCGCTCAGATTCTCACTCCCCGGTTCGGAGACGGCGTAGATGTGGTCATCGGGCCGGGTCGCCAACTGATTCTCGACCAGACCAAGGAACTGGGCCTGGACCTTGCCACGGGACTTCATCAGCAAGGCTACACGTTTGTGGACCAGCCTTCCGCCATGGAAAAAGCCGCCCCGAAAACCCACCGTCTGATCGCCTTGTTTCCCTCCGAGGAGTTCGATCTTTCCCTATGCGTGGATAAGGCTCTGGATATCCTCACCCGCAACCCCAAAGGGTTCTTTCTGATGGTGGAATCCAACAACCACTTTCCCGACGTGAAACTCACCTTGTCCCGAATGGTGGCGATGGATCGGATCGTCCGGCGCACGGTGGAACGCATGGAGGGAACCGATACGCTGGTTCTCTTCACGGCCGACCATTCCTACGATTTGAGCATCACCGCCTCACCGAGGACCCAGAAGATTCTCCCCCATGTAAATGTGAACAACCTTCACACCGCCGAAGAAGTGCTGGTGGCCGCCCAAGGGCCGGGAGCCGATCAGGTCCGCGGCATGTTCCCCAACACACGACTGTTTCACATTATGAAAGACGCCTATGGGTGGTAAGAACTCCGCTCAGACCAAAGGCGACCTCCGGATTAGCCGGGATGAGGGGTGCAACGGGTAGGTGACAACCGTTCTTGTAGGGCAGAGCCAATGGCCTCAGCCAGAGGAGGCGGCATGAGGCGCTCGAAGAGAGGAAACAGGACCCGCTCCTCTTTCCAGACGTGATCCTCCAACCGGCTGGAGAATTCTCTGAGGAAGGGAGGTTCGGAGCCGGCGTCGCGAAGAGCCTCTACGCACTTCTGAATCGCGAGGTGCTCTCGCTCAAGCTCGGCCAGCAATCGGCCGGCTTCGGAGTCGGTCCCGAGTGCGGCTTTCATTTTGAGAAATAAGACCTCTTCTTCAGCCTTAAAGTGAGCGGATAACGCGGAATCAAACAACTCGACGGCCTCCCGGGCCATGGCGTCCAGTTGCTTCCGGCCCGGAAACCCCTTTCCTTCCGACCCGTAGAGCTTGCGGATACGCAGGCAAAGCACCAGCGCATTATGGTGCTGCCGGGAGAGAGGAATCAGACTTTCATGCCTACGTGCCATGGAGCCATCTCCATCTTGGAATGATAACGCTCCCGCCCCTGCCCGGGCAGACGCACGGCAGCTCACGTCTCTCGCAAAGAGGTCTTGCCCACTTGCAGCGGACCGTTTAGAATCTTCAAGGTAATCCAGCAACTGCAAAGATTCGTGTTGAACGCGGGACGATTTGACTCCCGCAAAAAGGAGACGATCCGTATGTCCGAAACGCCGTTTTTCAAGATCATGTTGCTGACGGCCGCCCTTGGGTGCGCCGTCGCGCCGGCCGTGGCCGATAGTCACTCGAAACCCGACTGGTGCGGTTCGCCCTGGGGGCCGGAAGATGAACGAGGCGCCAGCAATTATCTCAAGCCCGCCAAGGTCACCGAAGCGGCCTCGTTAATCAAGACCGGAGAGATCTATCAACTGGGACGTCTCTATGAACAGGATATGCCCCTGTTCGGCACACGCAGCTTTTCCATTATAACGCCGAAGATGGCGCGTGAGCCAGGCGAAAACAACCTTACCTGGAACGAGGAATTCGTCAGTTCCCAGATCGGTCAGGTGGGGACACAATTCGACGGGCTGGGGCACATCGGCGTCGGCGATTATTACTACAACTGCTTCGACGCGAAAGAGTTTGTAGGGCGGGAAGGCCTGAAACGACTGGGCGTAGAAAATGTGGTGCCCATCGTTACCCGGGGTCTGCTGATCGACGTGGCCGGATATAAAGGGGTATCCCGGCTCAAGAAAAATTATGAAATAACCGTCGCGGACCTTGAAGGGGCTCTGAGTCGCCAAGGCGTAAAGATTCATGAAGGCGATGTGGTGATTCTCAATACGGGCTGGGGTTCACTATGGAAGGTGGACAATGCCACATACAACAGCGGTGCTCCGGGTATCGGTCTGAAAGCGGCGCAGTGGTTGATCGATCATAAAATCGTCCTGGTCGGCAGCGACACCTGGTGTGTGGAGGTAGCTCCCAACCCCGATCCGAAACTGGCCTTTCCCGTTCATCAGCTTTTGATCCCGCGCAATGGCGTGCATACACTGGAAAACCTCGAGACCAGCCGGTTGGCACACGATAAGGTCTATGAATTCGCCTTCATGTTCGTGCCGGTACAGATCAAGGGAGCCACCGGTTCGCCGGGAAATCCCATCGCAATCCGCTGAAGCGCGGCTGCGAAGCGAACTACCCCTTCTCGGGAACCCAGAGAAAGGACTCCTATAGATGGATCAACCATCCACTCTTCGTCTTGATGGTCAGGTAGCCATCGTCACCGGCGGCGGCAAGGGAATCGGGAAAGCCACCTCCCAAATGTTGGCGCGCCACGGCGCCCGCGTGGTGCTGGCCGACTGGGACCTGCCCGCCGCCGAGCAAGCCGCCTCCCAGATCACCCGCGAAACTTCCCAGCCGGCCCTTGCCATTCAGACCGACGTAAGTAGCGCCGACTCGGTGGCCAAGTTGGTCGAGCAAACGCTTCAAGAATTCGGGCAGATCGACATTTTGGTCAACAATGCAGGCATCGCCGGGCATGCCCTGCCGCTCACCGAGGTCAGCGAAGAGGAGTGGGATCAGGTTCTCGATGTCAACCTGAAGAGCGTGTTCCTCTGCTGCCGGGCCGTTCTGGCGCACATGCGGAAGCGGCGTTCGGGAAAGATCGTGAATGTGGCCTCGATTGCCGGCAAGGAGGGGAATCCCAGGATGATTCCCTACTCCGCTTCGAAGGCGGGCGTCATCTGCCTCACCAAGGCATTGGCTAAGGAGGTCGTCGAGGAGGGAATTCGAGTGAACTCGGTGACTCCGGCCGTCATTGGAACCACCATCTTGGAGACGTTGACCGAAAAGCAAATTCAATACATGACCGACCGGATTCCCATGCGGCGGGTGGGTAAGCCTGAGGAGGTCGCCGCCGTCATCCATTTTTTGGCTTCCGACGCCTCGAGCTTCGTCACGGCGCAGTGTTACGATGTCAGCGGCGGCCGCGCCACCTATTGACAGCTATCCAGTGCGTGCCAAAGCGGTGAGCCATTCTACGACCAAGTCTTATAGATTTCGTTCTCCTTGCCCGCAAACCGAGCCGTGCTCTCGACCAACTGCTTCTGCTCGGCAATCGGCATCGGAGTAAAGGTCTTCGCCACCGCTACGTTGTGCTCGAGCACTTCCACCGAGTCCACCCCTGAGATCAACACGCTCACCGGCTGCGACCAGACGAACCGTAATGCCTGCTTGACCGGAGCGATCTTCTTTTCCGGGATCTTCCCGAAGGCAAGTGTCTTCATGGCCAGCACGGCCAAGCCTTGCTTGTCGGCTTCCGGCAGGACGGCTCCCACGAAGCTCCGGTAGTGCGGATCCACGGCATTGACGGGAAATTGGATGGCTTCCAACTGTTCGGAATATTTCAGCGCCTCGCGGTGGATGGCCGGATCGAAGTGGCCCGTAATGCCGATATGGCGGATTTTTCCGTCCTGCTTGGCCTTGAGCGCCACCTCGTAGGCCCCGCCGGGGCTGAAGATCCGGCGCACTTCATCCATCTTGCTGATCGAGTGGAACTGCCAGAGGTCCAGATAATCCGTCTGGAGTCGGCGGAGAGATTCCTCGAGTTGTTCCCGGGCCCCTTCCTTTTTCCGTTCCGTCGATTTGGTCATCAAAAAGATCTTCTTCCGGAAAGGCTGCAATGCCTTGCCGAAGAGCCGCTCGCTGCGCCCCTCGTGATAACCCCACGCATTGTCGAAAAATGTGACGCCCAAATCATAGGCCCGCTGGACCAAGCGAATGACCTCCTGATCCTCCTTCGGCACCGCCGCGTGGTAGCCACCCAAGCCAAACATGCTGACGCGCTCTCCGATCTTGTTCAGCGTCCGCATGGGCATCTCTCGGGCCAGCACCTCACCCGGTATCGGCTCCGCCGGTACCGGTGCCCGGCCAAAGGCCCGGCCTCCGAATCCCACTGCGGCCATTCCCTGGCCCAGCCGGCAAAGAAACTGGCGCCGACCTGTTCTTTTATTCATACCGTCCTCCTCTTGCTCGCTCCGGAAAGCCGTGCAAATCCTATTCTGCTTCGGGTTAAACTTCGTACTGAGAGGGATGCTATCATGGACCCTCAAAATTCTCCACCAAGTACGATTCTCTGAGGAATCCACACCGTGCCGCCAAGCCGAATCCACCAGCTACGAACTCTGCCGGAGCTTCAGAAGAGCGTCATTGAGTGCCGCAAATGTCCCCGTCTTATCGAGTACTGCCGAAAGGTGGCGCGCGAAAAACGTAGGGCCTACCGTGACTGGACCTATTGGGGAAAACCCGTGCCGAGCTTCGGCGACCGTCAGGCGCAGCTCCTGATTCTCGGCCTGGCGCCCGCGGCTCACGGAGCCAACCGGACGGGCCGAATGTTCACCGGGGACCGTTCCGGAGATTTTCTCTACCGTGCCCTCTTCCGGGCCGGGATCGCCAGCCAACCGCACTCGAGCCGCCCCAACGACGGCCTTCAACTTCGTAACTGCTACATCACCGCATCGCTTCGTTGCGCTCCTCCCGCCAACAAGCCTCTGCCCGCCGAGCTCGCCCGTTGCCGCCCGTATCTGGAGCAGGAGTTGCGCCTGCTGGAGAAAGTGCGGGCCGTGCTCGTGCTGGGTAGAATCGCCTTCGATTCTTATCTCCGCATTCTAACCGCGCAAGGACAGCTACCCGCTCGACTTCGCAAGACCTTTCTCTTCCGCCATGGCGCGAGCTATGCTCTTCCCGGAGGCTTGCCTCGCCTTTTCGTCTCCTATCACCCGAGTCAGCAGAATACGCAAACGGGACGTTTAACCGAGATCATGTTTCAGAGCGTCTTCCATCAGATTCGCCACTATCTTGGTTCGACCGAATCAGGTGCAGCTTGGCAGGTGACGTCGTTAGGGGTGTAACACGACACCAAGCCGATCATGATGGGGAATTTTCCTCCTCCGGTCCCGGCAATAGGGTCGCCCTACGCCTCATTGGGGGAAGAACTCATGCCGTGAGCCTTGAGTGCTTCAGTACCGTTTACCCGATCCGTTGCCGATATAAGAAGGGTGCCGGGGATAAGGACTGGTCGTTGTTTACTTTAGGGTGGCCATCTGTTCAAGGAAATGGGGCAAAACGGAGTCGTTCGCTGGGTGAGCGTTGCGAGAGGAAAATGGGGTTCAGAATGAAATTGCCTCCACTAGCGAGGGTGTCTTCCGTAGGCCGGTACAGGGTTGCCCAATCATGGGAACGAGTACACAACTTTGCGCCGCAGGGTAGTTCTATTTATATATCGCTTGAGCGTGACCCAACCATGTACGGCTTGTTAGCCCTGCAAGCCCCGCCTTTTATTCTTCTAATTTTTCCAGTCGATACAGATGGCGTTCGCTCCGAATAAAAATCGCCCCGCCGGAAACGGCCATTGAGGCCAGAGTGTAGCCATCAAGGCGATTGGTAGCCAGCTTTCTGAATTCCTTGGCGGGTTCTATCACCACTGTCTCTCCGTCTTCGCTGAGGAAATAGAGGCGACCCTCTGCATAAACGGGCGAGGCTGAGTGGTTGCCTCCGAGCCGTTGCTGCCAGTGTATCTTGCCGCTCACCGCGTCGATACAGGAGGCAATCCCCCTGTCGCTGACCATGTAGAGCTCATCTCCGACCAGCAGGGGCGAGGGAGTCAGGGACACCCCTCGTTTGAGGCTCCAAGCAACATGAGTGTCCGTCACGTCTCCCCGGCCATCGGGTCGAACGGCCAACAGCACCGCTTGCTCAAATCCGGAGCAGATAAAGACCAATCCGTGCCCGTAAACGGGCCGTGGAATATTGGAGTATCCTTTTCCGTACCGAACCCACCAGATTTCCTTGCCGGTCCATGGATCATAAGAGACGGCGCGATGCGCTCCTGGACTGATAACCTGGGGCTTACCCTTCACTTCGACAACCAACGGAGTCGTGTAGGCCTGATCTGCCTGGCGAGGACTCTTCCATCGTATCTGGCCCGTGCGCTTATCCAATGCCACGACAAACTGGATATCGTAACCATCACAGCTTATAACCAATAGATCATCAAACAGCGCGGGCGAACCGCCCGGACCATGACGGTGATCGTATTTAAGCTCCTGCGTCTTCCACAGAATTTTTCCGGAACGGTTGAGGCAAGCCGTGCCATGGGCGCCGAAATGAAGATAAACTCGATCCTGCTCCAAAATCGGAGTAGGAGAGGCATGACTGTTCTTCTCATAGATAGAACCCGGATCGGATAGACGAAACACCTCCACATTGTGCAAAATCCGCCCAGTGTCCCGATCCAGGCAAATCGCACGCAACGACCGGCCTTCTTCCATTGCGGTAGTCAACCAGATGCGGTCGCCATGAACGGTTGGAGAAGACCAACCGTTTCCTGGGACAATAACTTTCCAACGAACGTTTTTCGTCTCGCTCCACGTCAGGGGAAGGGACTGCTCCTGAGAGTGGCCTTGGCCGGTGGGTCCACGAAACTCGGTCCAATCCTCAGCGCGCGGAACAACCGGTGAGGAGAGCATTATCAAAACAACGGATAAGAACAACGTGAGAAGGAATATGCGCGATATAGCTACCGCTTTTTCTCCTCTTGTTCTTTGCATTAGCCGTCTCGAAATAAGGGAGAGATCGGGTCGCACTATCCGCCCCTTCCGCGCAATTAAAACCCAGTGTGCGTGCTTTTGCAAGCACCCGTATTTGTAACCTGACAGGTTACACTTTACCCATTGGAAAGGGGCCTTCTCCAGTCCCGGTCAGGAGCCAGAGATGGCTGGAGCGCTGTGGAAATGAAGCGCCATGGAAACGGCCCTGCCTGGAGGGGAGGAACTCTCATACATGGCTATGTACATACCGACTAACCCCATCCCATGCTTATAACTCTCTTTACCGGACCATCCACGGGTGATATAACTAAAAAATATATGCGATATATCCCCATCTTCCTTTTTGTCCTGTCTGTTTCAGGTCTGGGGCAGGCCCGTGGAGCCGATGTGCGTTTTGAAAGAGACGTCCGGCCCATCCTGAACCGGTACTGCTTCCAGTGTCACGGTGAAGCGCTGAAGATGGGCCAACTCGACTTGAGGACGCCTGAGTCGATGGTCAAGGGCGGCAGCAAGGGTCCCGCCGTGGCCGTGGGCTCGGCTGAGGAGAGCCTGTTTTACCAACGCATCCTGGACGGGTCGATGCCGCTGGGTCCGACGAAGGTCCCCGAGGCGGAAGCGCGCATGATCCGTGACTGGATCAACGGCGGTGCCTTGACGTCGGAAAGCGATGAGCCCCTAGTGCGATCCTCTGAGGAATCCCTCCACTGGGCCTTTCGTCTTCCCAAGCGGCCCGAGATTCCCACGGTGCAAAACGCGGACTGGGTGCGTACCCCGGTGGACGCCTTTATCCTGCGCCGTCTGGAGGAAAAGGGTCTCCGTGGGGCACCTGCGGCCGACCACGACACTCTCCTGCGCCGCGTTTATCTGAACCTGATCGGACTGCCCCCCACCGTCGAGGAGCAACGCGCTTTCCGGGAGGATAAATCTTCCGATGCCTATGAAAGAATCGTGGATGGGCTTCTGGCGCGCTCGGATTACGGGGAGCGGTGGGCGCGGCACTGGTTGGATGTGGTGCGCTATGCCGAGTCGAACGGCTACGAGCGTGACGGTACCAAGCCGCACGCTTGGCGGTACCGTGACTATGTGATCGATGCATTCAACCGCGACAAACCCTATGACCGGTTTATCATGGAACAACTCGCCGGCGATGAGCTGGACAGTTCGAACGCTGAAACCCAGATTGCAACCACGTTCCTTCGTCTGGGCACCTGGGACGATGAGCCTGCCGAGCCGCTCCGAGACCGTTATGACCAACTCGACGACGTGCTCGGCGTTACGGCAACTTCGCTGCTGGGGCTGACACTGCAGTGTGCACGCTGTCACGACCACAAGTTCGAGCCCTTCTCGCAAAAGGACTACTACCGGATGCTGGCCGTCTTTGAGCCCCTCAACAGACCCCAGGACAAACGAACAGATCTGGATCGGCTTGTCGGCACCGAAGAGGAACTGGAGGTTTATCGGAAGTCAAAAGAAAAAGCCGATTCTGAAGTCGCCACCATCGAGCAGCAGATCGAAATTATGAGAAAAAAAGTCCTCAAGCGCATCTTCGCTCGCAAGGACGAGAAAAGCGGCGAAGACCTCGGCTGGCTCGAACACGCGGAGACGGTGCTGGCGTTCCAGGTGAAACCCGAAAGTCGTACGGAAGAGCAAAAGAAGCTGGTTGAGAAGTTCAACACCAGGCTCGACGAAGCGATACAAACCGAGGCGACGGCCCAGGAGCGGGGACAATTCAACGGATGGAAAAAAAAGATCGCCGAGATCGACGATGCTCGTCTGCAGGAGCCGCCCCGGGCTTACATTTGGTATGAAGAGGGGCCCGAGGCGCCCTCTACCCACATTCTCAAACGGGGCGACCCGACGGCACGCGGCAAGCCGGTGCAGCCGGGCCTGCCTGCTGTTCTCGTTCGCGGCGAGCGGGAGCCTCCCCAGCCGACCCGCAAATCTGCGGGCCGGCGCTTTTGGCTGGCTCAGTGGATGGCGAGTCCGGAAAATCCTTTGGTGGCGCGCGTCGCGGTCAACCGCATCTGGCAGTGGAATTTCGGGGAAGGATTGGTTGGAAGTGAAAACAACTTCGGCGTCAAGGGCGAGGGTCCAACTCATCCCGAGCTGCTGGACTACTTGGCGACGGAATTCATCCATTCGGGTTGGAGCATCAAGCATATTCAGCGGCTGATTGTGAAGTCCAATACGTTTCGGATGTCGTCGAGTTGGGACCGTCGGTCGGTGAAGATAGACCCCGACGAGAGACTCCGGTGGCGATGGAAGCCGCGGCGATTGGAAGCGGAGGCGGTCC
The DNA here is from genome assembly GCA_965222885.1 of Terriglobia bacterium. Classification (GTDB taxonomy): domain Bacteria; phylum Acidobacteriota; class Terriglobia; order UBA7540; family JAPUME01. Next base: position 1,028,322 of record OZ244973.1, on the reverse strand, counting down.
GGGATTCGATGCTCGCCAGCAGCGGACGGCTGAACCGGGACATGGGCGGCCCCAGCATCTATCCTGAGCTTCCTCGCGCGGTTCTGGAAGGGCAGTCGAAGCCGGGCGACGGCTGGGGCGAATCGGACGAACAAGCGTCCGCGCGTCGCAGCATTTACATCTTCTCCAAGCGCAGTCTTGCGGTGCCGGAATTGGAGGTGCTCGATGCGCCCGATACGACGGCGAGTTGCGAGCAGCGCCTCGTCTCGACCACCGGACCGCAGGCCTTAACGTTCCTCAACGGCGACTTCACCCACCGGCAAGCGGGATACCTGGCGGCACGCCTGGAGCGGGCGATGGGTGACGATGTCCGTGGACAGATCTCCCGGGCGTTCCAGCTCACGCTGGGCCGCCCGTCTCGGGCACGGGAAACAAAACTGGGATTGCAATTTCTGGCGGCGCAACGGCGCCAAATCGAGGCCGACGTTAGGGCCTCCGAGCAGGAGCCGCCGGACGCCCGCCGCAAGGCACTCGAAGCGTTCTGCCTGGTATTGCTGAACACCAACGAGTTCTTCTATTTGAATTAGGAGGGTTTCCATGAATGCCGCAGGCTCGACTGGCCAGGGACCCCGTATTCGAATGACTCCGTGCGGGAGGACGCGCCGGGAGTTCCTCTGGGAAACCGGCGGAGGATTTTTCGGGACCGCCCTGACGTTTCTGCTGGCGCGAGACGGCTTCTTCGGCAATCCGGCGCAAGCGGCCCAGGGAGCGGCCTCGCCCCTCGCGCCCAAGAAGCCGCATTTTCCTCCCCGGGCCAAATCCTGCATCTTCCTCTTCATGTACGGCGGCCCCAGTCAGGTGGATACCTGGGACCCCAAGCCTGAGCTGAACAAGTGGCACGGCCAACCCATGCCCAACCTCGAAAGCGATCCTCTCCTGAAGGTTCGAAAGCCGGGTACCCTTTTGGGTTCGGAACACAAGTTCACCCCATCGGGCGAGTCGGGTATAGAAGTCTCGGATCTCTACCCGAATTTGTCGAAGCGGATCGACGACATCGCGGTGATTCGCAGCACCTATGCCGACAGCTTTGCGCACGGGTCGGGATTATTACAGATGAATACCGGCTCGATCCGCCAGGGGTTTCCAAGCCTCGGTTCGTGGCTGACCTACGGGCTGGGAACGGAAAATGAAGACCTTCCCGGCTTTGTGGTGATGCTGGATCACCGCGGGGGCCCTATTTCCGGCCCGCCCAATTGGGGCGCAGGGTTTATGCCGGCGACATTCCAGGGAACGCGCTTCCGGACCACCGGGGACCCGGTGCTTTTCCTGGAGCCTCCCGAGGGGGTCACACGGGCGCAACAGCGCCACCAGCTCGATTTGTTGCGGAAGTTGCACGATCTGCAGGGCCCTGCAAGTCCGGAAAATCCCGAACTGATGGCGCGGATCGCGAGCTATGAGTTGGCTTTCCGCATGCAGACGGCAGCGCCCGAGGCGGTGGACTTGACCAAGGAGTCCGAGCAGATGCGCCGACTCTACGGCATGGACAGCGAGGTAACGGAGAAGTTCGGCCGCAAGTGCCTGATCGCCCGCCGGCTGATCGAGCGCGGCGTCCGGTTTGTCGAGGTCTATTCGGGCGGAGGTCACGGCGACGACAATTGGGACGCTCATAGCGACGTAAATAAAAACCACTCACTCCACTGTGCCGAGACGGATAAGCCGATTGCCGGGATGCTCACGGACCTGAAGCGTCGTGGATTGCTGGATGATACCCTGGTGGTCTGGGCGGGTGAGTTCGGGCGCACCCCCACGAGTCAGAACGGCAATGGGCGCGATCATAGTCCCCGCGGCTTCACCTCCTGGATGGCGGGCGGCGGTGTCCGGGGCGGCCAAGTGATCGGCGCCACCGACCCGTTCGGCTATGAGGCGGTGGAGAATAAGGTCCACGTCCACGATCTTCACGCCACGATTCTTCATCTGATGGGCTTGGATCACACCTTGCTGACCTATTTCCACGGGGGACGCGACATGAGATTGACCGATGTGCACGGACGTATAATCCGGGAACTGGTCGCCTGAGTGAGCGAAAAAGAGTTCACGGGCAGAACCGCGCTGATCACCGGCGGAACGCGCGGCATCGGGCTCGCCATCGCATTGAAGCTTGCCAGGCAGGGTGCCGACGTAGCCCTCAACTACTTCTCGCGGGATGAAGACGCTCGCGCAGCCCAAAAATTGATCGGCCAGGAAGGTGTCCGGTGCCTGCTGGTGAAGGCCGATGTGTCTCGACCCGCCGAGGTTGAGGCCATGCTGTCGGAGACCCGGCGGACCTTGGGTCCGGTGGGATTGCTGGTGGCGAACGCTGCGATCACCTACCTTGAGACCCATCAGGAAATCTCCTGGGAGACCTGGAAAAAGACGATGGCGGTCAACCTGGACGGCGTGTTTTTGCCCATCATGGGGGTCAAGGATGAAATGCTGGCGAACCGGTATGGGCGCATCTTATGCCTTTCCTCGGTGGCAGCGTTGCGTCCCCGGAAGATGCAGATTCACTATGCCGCCAGCAAGGCCGCTGTTGTCGCTATGGTAAGGTGTTTTGCGGAGGCATTGGCTCCCGACGTTCGCGTAAACGGTATCGCGCCCGGCCTGATTGAGACGGAAATGGGAGCCACGATGGGCCCGGAAGCCGCTCGGAAGATCATCGAAGCTACGCCACTGGGTCGCCTCGGCCAGCCGGACGACATTGCCGACGTAGCCTATTTCCTTCTCTCTGACCTTTCCCGGTTCATGACCGGTCATACACTCTCAGTCAGCGGTGGACGAGTCATGTTGCCCTAGTACGAGAGTGCCCGAAAAGTGACTCCCTGGTCATTTCCAGCAAAACGGAATCTGCTTTCAAACCTCAGCTCGATGCCGGACGAACAGATTTCTCGGGCCGACAGGGGCCTCGAAACAACACGCGGCCGTGTTTTTCAGTACCCTGCTAGTGTACTGTCCCGGAAATATATGAGCAAAGTCGTTCGACCTTAGCGAGGATGGATTCGGCCGTGGCGGTCCAGACGAAAGGACTGGTGTTGGCGTTGTAATGTTCGACGAAGCGCTCGATGTTACGGACGAGAGCCTTGACGCTGGAGAAGGAACCTCGGCGAATGGCCTTCTGGGTAATGATGCCGAACCAGCGTTCGACTTGGTTGAGCCAGGACGCATAGGTTGGGGTGAAATGAACGTGGTAGCGGGGACGCCGAGCGAGCCAAGCGCGGACTTTGGGATGTTTGTGAGTAGCGTAGTTATCGACGATGAGATGGACGTCGAGGTTGTGCGGCACACTGCCGTCGATCTGACGCAGGAAAGTGAGGAACTCCTGATGACGGTGTCGCGGTTTACAGCGGGTGATGACTCTCCCGGTGGCCACATCGAGAGCCGCGAACAGAGTGGTCGTGCCGTGACGTTTGTAATCATGGGTGACGCCTTCGACGTAGCCGAGGCCCATGGGGAGAACGGGCTGAGTTCGCTGAAGAGCTTGAACCTGGGTCTTCTCATCGACCGAGAGCACCACGGCGTGGTCCGGGGGATTGAGGTAGAGACCGACGATGTCGCGGACTTTCTCGACGAAGAACGGGTCGTTGGAAATCTTGAAATGCCGCTGGCGATGCGGCTGGACGCCGAACAGATCGAACCACCGCTGGACCGTGCTCTTTGAGACTCCCGTGTGTTCCGCCATGGAACGCACGCTCCAGTGCGAACGATCGGGAGGTTCGGTTTGCAGGGCCGTGTTGATGACTTCCGCAACACGTTCATCCTCATGCGTGCGGGGGCGTCCGGGACGCAGTTCATCGTGTAGTCCGGGGATTCCATGTTCACGATAGCGCTTTCGCCACTTGCCCACGGTCGTATTGGTGACACCCAGACGCCGGGCCACGGTAGAGCCGGGAACGCCTTCGGCGCAGGCCAGCACAATCTGGGCCCTCAGCACCAGACTATGCGGCAAGGTTCGGGAGCGGGCGAGGCTCCCCAGTTCCGATTCCTCACTCTCACTGAGAGTGAGGGGAGTAACGGGGCGACCGCGTGGCATGGGCATACCTCCAGAGGCCAAAGGTTGCCCATTAATATATCGCTTATTACCGGGACAGTACACTAGAACGGAGCTTTTTCCGATGGGGGGCTGTTTTAACTTGCGCGCCCTTTGCAGGCGGCTCAGTAGTCCATGCCGGATAGTCTTGCAGGAATCCTTGCCGACAACCTCACGGGAGGTCGCGACGTAGCCGCCCGTTCCACCCAGTTGGGCCATTAGCCCGTTGTGCTGCCCCAGTACCGTATTCCCACAAAAGTTGAATTGGGTTGCAGCTCCTTGTTCTAGGCATGCGGACTCGAAACCTAGCGTGAGACTCCGCCCGGGAACCCCAAAGTTGCCATGGGGTTTATGGGAGACTCCGTACCGCGCCTCATCCGCCCTCTTCGTTCCTGGTAACGCAGCAGCCGAGCGGCATAGCGGCGTCGGTATTCGGTCGCCTCGACGAACGGGTTCAAGATCATCCCTTTTTCTTTCTTGCCGGCCTTGCGGCACTGTCCCCCAAACGCCTTCACCGAAACTCGTTGTTCCCTCCTGTTTAGCTTCTTTCTTTGGCTCCTTTTCATGGAGCCTTCTGTTAACCCATTTCGGGCCCTTTTATTGTGCGGCAACTTTTTGCGATAAGTATGGACAACCCGTGGTATAATTTTGGAGATATAACTATCATCTCATCAAAATCTTAATATCGAGTTGCGCGGATTCTCCTAGATGGGGGAGTTGGGGACGCCAAGAAAGTTCAATAGGGCGCATGGCTATCCTGATTAGCCTGCTCCGATGCGGACACCACGCTCGGGCAAAGGGTGAAAGCAAATAAAGGGAGGCACCTATGCATCGACGATGGAGATACGAAGTTTCCGCGGCCTTTGCGGCTGCAGTTCTCTTCGCGGGACTTTTGGTGGCCGCGATAGATCGAGGGGCCATCCAGGGCACGATAACGGACCAGCAGGGGGCTGTCGTCCCGGGAGCGACCGTCGTTGTCACAAACGTTGACACCAACGTGAAGGTCACTCTAACGACGAACTCCACGGGGTTCTATTCGGCGTCTGAGCTGATTCCGGGGAACTACGCGGTTCACGTTTCGTTCGCAGGCTTTTCCCCGGTCGAATTCTCCAATCTGACAATCACTGCCGGCATCACCATCCCGGTGGATGCACAGCTCCAGGTGGGTGCGGCGACCGAGGTTGTCGAAGTCACAGCAGCACCCCCCCTAGTAGAAAGTAGTGCGGCGAATTTCACAACTGCCGCCTTGCAGACAGAGTTCATCGAGCAACTTCCCCTGCAAGGTCGCGACATTCAATCCCTGGTCCAGCTCATGCCGGGCGTAACGCAATCCATCGGCCCTTCCGGGGTCCTTTTCGGTTTCAACAGTGCATTCGGTGGTTTCCCGGACCCGACGCATCTGATGGGTTCCGGGATATCTGCGAACGGCGGTCAAGGAGGTGCCAACGCTTGGTACTTGGATGGCAGCTTGAACGCTGCCCAAGGCGCAGAAAATGTCGTGGTCAATCCCGCACCGGATGCCGTGGCAGAATTCAACCTGATCAATAACGGGTTAGCGGCTGAGTGGGGACGCACCAGCGGCGCAGTGGTGAACGTGGTTCTGAAATCAGGGAGCAATGAACTGCACGGGAACGTCTATGAGTTTAATCGCAATTCGTTGTGGAGCGCCACGAATCCTTTTAGCCGGCGGGACGCGCGCGGTGAACCTTTCCTGGAGCCCTCTGTGAATTGGAACAACTTTGGGGGGACCTTGGGCGGGCCGCTGCGCAAGGACCGGACTTTTTTCTTTGTTTCCTATGACCTTTCCATCCTTAACGAAAAAAAGCCCACGATTTTGACGGTGCCATTGCCCAACCAGATACGGGGCGATTTCCGGGGCGACCCAAGGTTCGCCAGTGTCTGCGACCCCGCCGGTGGCGTTACCAACTGCCTCTATGATCCGTTTACCACCACCGGCCCAGATGCAGCAGGCTTGTTCCACCGCGTCCCGTTTACAACTCCGGTCATCCCGGCGGACCGCATCGATCCGTTGGCGGCGTTTTATCTTTCGAGCTACCCCGCCCCCAACTTCGTTGATCCCTTGCAGCAAGGGCCGGGCGGCTGTGGATCACTCTGCAACAACTTCTTGGGAACGGTGGGCAGCAGCCAAAACACTCAGAACATCTCTGTCAAGATTGATCACAATATTTCTCAGAAGCATAAGTTCTTCGGAGAGTGGCTGTTCAATCCTACCGACTACAAGAATTTCAAGTATCCCTGGAATGGAGCCACGGCGCCGACGCAGACTGGCATCGCGGGAGCAAACCCGTACAAGGTTAGGAATCAGGTGATCGCCCTCGGCTTGACCTCGACACTCAGCCCTACCCTGGTGAACGAAGCCCGGGTGATGTTCAGCCGCCAGAACCTCCTTCCTCGTCCGAACGCTGATGAGGTAACGGACACGGAAAAGATTTTGCAGCAGGTAGAGGGACTCAACTTCTATCTATTCGGAATACACCAGACTGTACCGAATATCAATGCGGGTTCGTTATCGTTCGGACCGCGACAATGGCAGAATGCGAGCCAGGGGGAGCAGGCCTATACCTTCCTTGACAACGTAAGCAAGATTATGGGCAACCACACCTTGAAAGGCGGCTTGATGTTCCGGAGGGACAACCTGTGGTACACCGGCGCATGGGGTTATAACCTCAATTTCCGTGGCGGCCTAACACGGGACCCCGTCACCGGGCTTGGGGGCGACGGTATAGCGCAATTCTTGCTGGGAGCCGTGGATCAGGGCTCGGGCAGCGGTACCTTTCATTCCCCCTGGCAGACCACCAATTACTGGGCGTTCTACATGCAGGACGAGTACCGCTTGACCCCGAATTTCACGATGAATATCGGCCTGCGATACGACATCATCGGCTGGCCCATCGAGCGTTACGACGATATCGCCAATTTCGACTTCGGCACAAACCCCGTGGTGCCGCTTCCGGGGAGGATCGATTACATGGCCTCGGACCGCCACCCCAGTCGTAATATCTTCCCCGCTCATAAGGATAGTCTCGGTCCGCGCTTCTCCTTTGTCTGGTCGCCTTTCGGCAATCGGAAGACGGTCATTCGCGGCGCCTACGGGATCATCTACAGCAACGGCCTCGGTGCCATCTTCGGCGCAGGAAACGGCTCTATCAGCGGCCCGGCTTATGCCAATTTCATCAGCTATGAGGGCGACCGCACTGACCAGCGGCCTGCCTGGCGCCTGAGCGATGGTTCTCCAGGCCTGGGCGTGCCCGCCCTGGACGTTGCCGAACAGAATGACGAGCAATTCTTGGGCACTTCGACATATGGCTTTACTCAGGGAAGCAGAGATCCCCTTGTGCAACAGTGGAGCCTTTACATCCAACGCGAGCTTCCCTTTAATGTGGGCCTCAGCGTCGGATATGTGGGGACTTACGGGTCACATCTAAGTGCCGAGGAGACCCGTGATTACAATTACACACGCACAGCCACAAGGCTGGGGCTTCGCAACAACATTAATCAGCCGGTCCCGGTGGATGCGGCGCTGGCGCCCATCTATGGGTGTCCCACCGACCCGGCCAGCGGCCAAGCGCTCTGCCCGGGGAACTTGGTGCTGAGGCCGAGTCCACTATACCAAGGGGTCGCAATTTTGCAGGGGGCAGACGGCTTCAATCGGTACCACTCCTTTCAGATGAAGGTTGAGAAGCGCTACTCGCAGGGGCTCAACTTCATTCTGGCATACACCATTCAGAAAAACATGGCGAGCGTGATGGTGGGTAGCATTGGGGCAAACACCGCCAACGCGGTGACTTTGGGTAGGACAGTAGGGCGCATGTCATTTATTCCGGGGGCTGGAGGGGGAGCGGCGACGGACGGCTTTGCTAGGGCCGGAGCCGAGGACCCTGACGATCGTCGCCGCTACTACGGCTTCTCTCCCGATGACATCCCGCAAATCCTGAATATGGCGGTGTCCTATGACCTGCCCTTCGGAGAAGGCAAGCCTTTCCTTAGTGGGTCCGGTTGGGCTGACAAAGTTTTAGGGGGATGGACGTTGACCCAGAACTGGAACGCCCAGACGGGAGTTCCGTTGTTTTTCACTTCTGCGGCGTGCAACGGCATCAGTTGCCGGCCGAACCTGATCGGCGATCCTTCCCGCGGACGAGGAAGCAAGACGCACTCACAACTCCAGGAGCAGTACTTTGATCCGACAGCGTTCGAGGCTCCCTTCGGCTCGGACCCAGCCATAATCGAGGCCGTGTCGACCGGCTTCTTCCCGGATGGCACGGAAGTGGACTTCAACGCCTTGGAGCCCTGGTGGCAATTCGGAAACATCGGCACACGCCCCCCCACGGGTCGTATGCCCGGATACTGGAATGCCGACTGGGCGCTTGCCAAGGAAGTACACCTGACTGAAACCAAATATTTGCAATTCAGGTGGGAAGTCTTTAACGTCTTCAACCACCAGAACCTGGGCGTCCCCAATACGCAGTGGTGTTTACCGCCCAACTCGGATGGAAGCACGGATGCCATCCACGTCTTTGGCTGCCAGTTCGGGAAGATTACCAATATTCAAACCGACCCTCGCGGGATGCAGTTCGGGATGAAGTTCTATTTTTAGCTGCTGGGTAATCGGAAGGGCCTTTTTCGGCGGCCGGGGGACGGTTTAAGGTCCCCCGGCATGCCAGCATGAAGTGTGCCCGGCAGCCAGCTTTAGAATTCTACGGTCCGCCGCGCAAAGAATAAGCAGGCACGCTGGGTGAACGCTGTAAGTTGCTTTCCCTCTTCGTGGTCAAAGGTCATGCTCCCCATTGGCCCCCTAGTCCAAACCATCTAAGTACTCGGATTCGCAATTACGGTGAGGTATTCTGCCGGCTGGCCTTCAGGCAGCCTTAGCCAGGACCCTCCTGTTTAGTTCCGTCATAAGAGCAGCGAGATCTTCGCGTAGTCGCCCACTGGAAGGGAGCGGCAATTTCATCATAGCCTTTCTTGAAACCGGGACAGACACTTTTCGAGCTCGGTGAGCGAGGCAAATTCATGGGGAAGGGGCACCGAGCCATGAGTTGGGGAGGAGTTGGAGTTGAAGTCACGCATTCCGGATAAGACGGTTCTGGTCCTGCTGGGGGTCTGGTTCATTTTCACGGTATCCCCATTCCGGGCTTCCGAACAGGAGGGGTCCTCGGAGCTCCCCTTGCGGATGATCCTGGTACGCAGTCGATCGGAGGCGGAGCAGGTCCTGGGGCGGATCAAGGCCGGGGACTCTTTTGCGATGCTGGCCAGAAGACACTCGATTCACCGCACGGCTGCGGAGGGCGGTTATATAGGAGAGATGAAGTTATCGGGTGCGCGTCCCGAGATCCGAGATGCCCTGCAGGGTGTGGGTCCGGGAGAGGTGACCCGGGTTGTCCAGACAGCCTCGGGCTACATGATCTTGCAGGTCCTTTCGGAATCCGGAAGGGACAGGATGGAAGGGAGAGAAAGTAGCCGAGTTCCTTCCGCAAGGGCAAATTATCAAGTTGTCAGGCAGGTCTCCGGATGGGAGGTGTACAAGCTCTTCTTTGGGCGTCTCGAGAAGCCGCCCGACTACGATCAGGATTTGCAGGCCATGTGTGAAGCCCAGCTGCAGGCGCCTCGTCTGGGAATCCAGCAACTGAAAAGCCATCTGGACGAGTTGCAGGTTCAGGACCCGCAACAGCACGATTTCGAGGAAGTTTTGCACTCTCATCACGGTCTGGCCCAACTGTTGTCCTTCGTCGGCAACATGGAGGAAGCCATCGAGCATTTCGCATCTGCCTATCGGATCGTGGTCGCGCATGGAGTGAAGGTCGCGGAGCTCGACTTGGAGGAAAAACTGGGGATCGCGCACCTGTACCGCGGTGAGGTGGAGAATCGGGTAAACCATCGAGCCCAAAGTTCTATCTTCCCGTTGAGTCCCCAGACGCGGCACCAACTGGCCTCCGGTTCCGAGAATGCCATTCGGCACTTTCGGAAATATCTGGATCAGCAGCCCGACGACCTGGAAGTGAAGTGGTTGCTCAACCTGGCCTATATGACGCTGGGGCAGTACCCGCAAGACGTTCCCGAAGAGCATCTCATTGCTCCGGCGGTATTCGAATCCCGGGAGGACATCGGGCGGTTTGCAGATGTGGCGCCGTCTCTGGGGGTGGACAGGTTCAGCATGGCCGGGGGCGCGATCCTGGACGACTTCGACAACGACGGTTGCCTGGACGTTGTTTTCTCCAGCCGGGATGCCTGTGCGCCGATGCACTATTTCCATAACCGCGGCGATGGAACCTTTGGGGATCAAAGCTCCCCGTCGGGGCTTTCGAAACAACTCGGCGGAATCAATATCCTCCAAGTCGATTACGACAACGACGGCGGGTTGGATATTTACGTGATGAGGGGTGCGTATGAAGTTCCCATGCGGAACTCGCTGTTGCGGAACAACGGCGACGGGACTTTTAGCGACGTAACCCACGCGAGCGGGCTGGCCCTTCCCGCGACTCAGAATCATACCGCAGCGTGGGCGGACTTCGACAACGACGGCCACATTGATCTCTTCGTGGGCAACGAGCGGGGACGCAGCCAGCTTTTTCAGAACCACGGCGACGGCACCTTCACGAACGTAGCCGCGGCGGCGGGAGTGGATCGGACCGCGTTCACGAAAGGGGTGGTTGCGGGTGATTACGACAACGATGGATACCCGGACTTTTACGTTTCGAACCTGCGGGGTGAAAACTTCCTTTACCACAACAACGGCGACGGGACCTTCACCGACGTGGCCCGACGGTTGGGGGTGGAAAAGCCCTTTGTCAGTTTTCCCGTGTGGTTTTTCGATTACGACAATGACGGTGGGTTGGACCTTTTTGTGTCGAGCTTTGTTCCGTCCCTGGTCGAGGTAGCGCGCGGTTATTTGGGCCTCCCGACTCAGGCAGAGACTCTCAAGCTCTACAGGAATACGGGCGCAGGGTCCTTCCAGGATGTGACCGCACAGGTGGGACTGGAGCGGGCCTTTATGCCGATGGGGTCCAATTTCGGAGACGCGGACAACGACGGCTTTCTCGATTTCTACCTGGGGACCGGCAGTCCTTCCTACGCCTCATTGGTGCCCAATGTACTGTTTCGGAACCGGGAAGGGAGAGATTTCGTGGATATCACCACTTCCTCCGGGATGGGGCATCTGCAGAAGGGGCACGGGGTCGCATTCGGTGACTTTGACAACGACGGGGATCAGGACGTTCTGCAGCAAATGGGAGGGGCCGTGCCCGGCGACCGTTATGGGAATGCGCTCTTCCGAAATCCGGGTCAAGGGAACAACTGGATCAGGGTCCAGTTGGTGGGCGTAAAGACCAATCGAGCGGCGCTGGGGGCGCGCATCAAAGTCGGCGTAGAGAATAGAGATAACACGCGGCGGTTCATTTACCGTCAGGTAAGCAGTGGAGGGTCTTTTGGGGCGTCGCCCCTGCAGCAGCACATTGGACTGGGGAAGGCGGAGCGCATCGCTACTCTGGAGATTTGGTGGCCCACCAGCCATCAGCGGCAGGTCTTCCGCAATGTAAGCCCGAACCAGTTCATCCAAATCAAAGAGTTCGAGGAGAGCTTTGTCCAACGCGAGTGCCGTGCACCGTAGAGGATGCCGAAGACGAGTCTTCGGGTGATCCTCCTGGCCCCTCCATAGGTCTGCGCCGCCGTCGTAGGGGAACCCCTCCCTGAAGTAGTCCGTTATAGAGTCGCTTCCTATTCGCAGAACAGCAGGTTTTGTTTCCAGATTCCGTATTTACTTCCCAGAACAGAATTTCGCTCCCCGTTCGGCGCAAGGTCGATATGAATTGTTATTGACAAGTTTCTGCAGAGTGTGTTATCAAGCATTGTCTTTCCTAAAGAGCCTATCAGCGTAAAACTATTCGAAGGCGTTCAACCGGGATGTTGGGGAATACACTCCCTTACCAATCCACCATGGACAGGCAGAGGAGGAGCGCGATGGATGCCAAGAGAATCTTGGGTGTCGGGGTATTCGTGTTTTTGATGACGATGTTTCTGGCGACCGCGGGGAGAGCGCAACAGACCACCGCCGGGAGCTTCCGGGGAACGGTGACCGATCAGACGGGAGGCGTCATTCCGGGGGTGACGGTGCTGTTGACGAATCCCGATATGGGCCAGACATGGGAGACCGTTACGAATGAGACGGGCTTTTACGCTTTACCAAAAATTCCTCCGGGGGTGTACACCTTCCGGCTAAGCTTTCAGGGGTTTCAGACTCTGGTTAGCGAGGGCGCACGACTGCAAACGAACCAGGATGCGACCGTCGATTTCACTATGCAGCCGGGAGCCGTCGTGGAAGAGGTGACGGTAACGGCCGCAGCTCCCTTGCTGAATGCGACCACTGCCACGTTGGGTACGGTGGTGGAGCGGCAAAAGGTGGTCCAGCTCCCCCTCAATGGCCGGCAGTTCACCCAACTGATTCTCTTGACTCCCGGAGTGGCTCCTCAGAGTACTGGCCAGCACTTCGCTTTTGAGGTCACCTCTGACATTGGTGCCATCAGTCCGGCGGTGAACGGGCAGCGCCCGACGGCGAATAATTTTACGCTCGACGGGGTGGAGAACAACGAGTTGTTTTTTAATTTCTCCGCCATCAGTCCCCCTCCCGATGCCATCGAGGAATTCAAGGTGCAGTCCTACGCCTCCAGCGGCGCCTTTGGTCGGGGTCCGGGGGCGAACGTCAATGTTTCCACACGCAGCGGAACCAATGAATTCCACGGAGCCGTGTGGGATTTCCTCCGCAACGATGCCCTCGATGCCTCCAACTTTTTCAGCAACTTCGCCGGCATCGATAAGCCTCCCTTCCGCTTCAACCAGTTTGGTGCGACCGCCGGCGGGCCCATCATCAAGAATAAGACTTGGGTCTTCGGCTATTATGAAGGTCTGCGGAAGAGTATTGGCCAGACACTTTTTGCCACGGTTCCCACGCCGGCCCAATTAGCTGGGGACCTCTCGGGGTTTCGGCCGATTTTTGATCCTGAGAGTACCGAGTATATGGGTTCGGATGCCAACGGCGATCCCATTTTCACCCGGACTCCCTTCCCCCAAAACAGGATTCCTGCCGATAGGCTCGATCCCACAATTCAGAGCGTTGCCAAGTTCTATCCTGCTCCAAACCTTCCTGCTGCCCCTGGGGGAAGCAACTTTATTAATACGGCGACTCAGAGGACGAATCTGGACCAGTTTGGAGTGCGCGTGGACTCCGTCTTGCCTAAAGACGTGAAGTTCTTCAGCCGCTTTTCCTTCGCCGACGCCGCGAGGCCCGAAGAGTATCCTCTTCCCAACCAGCAGCTAGATTTCTTCAACCGCTATCGGCAGGTGGTCGCCGGCATCACCCGGAACTTCGGCCCGACGACCGTGGTAGATTTACGCGGTCAGTTTTTACGGCACTTAGGGGGACGCAACAGAGTCTCTGATCCGGAATTCCTTCGGCAGAGTGGTATCCTCGACCTCTTCCCGACCCCGCAAGGGCAACCGCCTTTTCTTCCCAATTTGAACCCTGGTGGCGGCTTCACCCCGGTCGCCCAGGGCAAATTCACTCCGGTAGGACCTTTCAATAGTTGGGAAGTCCAGGGCAGTGTCACGAAGATTACCGGGAAGCATACGATTACCGTCGGCGGCTCTTTGATGTACACCGACGGGCTGCATGACGACAATTACGGATACGTGAACTTCCGGCGCGAAGAAACGGCTGACCCCGGAGACCTGGCCAACACGGGTGAGTCTCTGGCCAGCTTTCTGTTAGGGGTCCCGGACGATACGAAGCGTGAAGCCGGAGTCACACAAGTTGTGCTCCATGGAAACTATTTAGGCTTGTTTGTGGATGACCAATGGAGGGTGACGCCGAATCTCACCCTCACTTTAGGCCTGCGCTATGACTATTCAGAGCCGAAGAAGGAGAAATACGACCGGCGGTGCGGCTGGGATTTCTTCGGTAGCCAGCCGGGGTCACTTATGCCGGGCGCCGATCCCACCTCGGAAGGCTCGTATGCAAGGGGCGGCTTTACGAAGTGGGATTGCGTAGCGGGAGCTCAGGACGCATTCTTCGTTACGCCACAGGATCCACTTAACACCATTCCCAGGGGTTACGTTCGGCCTGACAAGAATAACTTTGGGCCCCGGGTCTCTTTGGCTTACCGGCTGGGCTCGAATACGGTGGTCCGCTCAGGTATCGGGATCTTCTATGAGTTCAACCAATCCGACTACCAGACTTTAATCGCCATTATGGGACAGTGGCCCTTTGGGCAACCGTCCGGCACCGCGAGTGGCTCGAACCGACCGACAGTGACCAGGCCGAAGCCGCAGTTCACTTTCCAGAAGGGGATCTTCCCGCCCTTTGAACCCGTCACCAGGATACCTATATCGCCTACATTTTCGGTCAACACCGAGAACCGCACTCCCTACGTTACCGAGTGGAATCTGGGAGTGGAGCGGTCGTTTGGCAATGACTGGTTAGTCGCGGTGAGATATCTGGGGTCCGCGGGTACGCACATGGGGACTCTTTTCAACATGAACCTTGCCACCACTCCAGGACCTGGGGCCATCGCCCCGCGGCGTACCCTCCCGCAACACGGAGGGGGGTTTCTCTATCACCATGCTACCAACAGCAACTACCATGCCGGGCAGGCGAAGGTGGAAAAGAGGTTTTCGCAAGGACTCTCCTTCTTGATGTCGTACACGTTTAGCAAATCCATTGATATAATCTCTGGCGAAACCTCCCTGGGCGGGTCGGGCCAGGGTAGGCCGAACTTCCACATGGACTGGAATCACTTGCGGGGGCCTTCCGTCTATGATCTGACCCAAAATTTGTCCTTCAGTTACGTGTACGACTTGCCCTTTGCCCGGGGCAAGCCCTACGGCGGCTGGCAGCTTACCGGGATTCTCAGGCTCCACAACGGATTTCCTTTCGGTATCACCACCGGAGACGTCGCCAACCAAGGAGGAGGGACCCAAACGCCTACTCTGGTCGGCGAACTTTTACCCTCGGGGTTCAAGCAGACCCGGGAGCAATGGTTCAACGCCGATGCGCTTGAAGAGAGACCTTTCACCATAGGGAATCTGGGCAGAAACGTGATACGTGCGGATGGTTTTCAGAACTTCGACTTTGGAATTTTGAAACGGACGAACTTCACCGAAAACCTAGCTCTGGAATTTCGAACGGAGTTCTTCAACCTTTTCAACAAGACGAACTTCGCTGCTCCAGACGGTAATTTTCGATCGGGGAACTTTGGGAGTATCTTGAGGACAGAGTTGTCAGCCGCTAACGGTGGGAATCGGGTTATTCAGTTCGGCTTGAAGTTTATCTTCTAAGCGACTGCAACCGACAAAGCGTTCGAGCGTAGCAGAAATCGCCCGGAGGGGGATCTCCCGTCCGGGCGGTTTCATTTGCGTACCCGAGCGCCCCTTTGGTAAGGTGAAGGCATGTCTCATTATCTGGGTGTGATTTACAAGCTCTTCCGGGGCTATCGCGGGCGAGGTGCGGGCTTCCTCTTGATTCTGGCCTTCCTTGGTCCTTTATGGGCGGCAGATAGTGTCGAGCAGCAACCTTCTCACGACCAAGCCTTGGAACTTGTCCAGCGAGGAGAATTAAAAGCTGCCGAGGAAGAGTTCCTTGAGCTTCTCCGGTTGAACCCGCAAGCGTACGCCGTGCAGCACGATCTGGCAGCTCTTTATTTCAGCCAGCAGCGATACGAAGTCGCTTGCCCGCATTTTGCTCAGGCCGCGAAGCTCAATCCCCGGTTGGCTCCCATTCAACAGAACCTGGGAGTGTGCCTTTTCCAAATCAATGATTTTCCGAAGGCGGTAGAAGCGTTGGAAAAGGCCAAGGCGCTCGATCCTGAGGATCTCAGGACACGCTTCGTATTGGGTTCGTCCTACTCCAGGTTAAAGCGTCTCGACGAGGCTCAAAGAGAGCTGGAATACGTACGCGCGCGCAAACCGACCGACGAAAGCACTCTTTTTTCTCTGGTAAGGATACATAGGGAGAAAAGGGAAGAGAAAGAGAGCATGGAGGCCTTCCGCGAGCTTTGGCAAGCCCACCCCAATTCCGTTTACGTTCATATCCTCATGGGAGAGTCCCACCACATGCGGGGCGAGACAGAGCAGGCCGTGGAGGAATTCAGGAAGGCAATCGCTCTTACACCGGACAATCCCAGGCTGCGCTTCGATCTGGGATATGTGTACTTTACCGATAACCAGTTTGACGTGGCGGAAGCCGAATTCAAGCAAACCTTGCGCCTGAACCCGAAGTTTGCACCGGCCTATTACTATTTGGGAGAGATTGGCTTAGAGCAAAATGACTATGCGCAAGCGGCAGAACTTTTCGAGCGAGCCGTAAGGGAAAATCCCGGCTGCATCGACGCTTACGTGGGATTGGGGAAAGCATACTTCAGGATGGAAAAGCTGGAGCAGGCCGTGGAGCAATTCGAGCGCGCCCGCCAGCTCGATTCCACTCAAGGCGATGTCCATTACTGGTTGGGCAGATTGTACCGTCGCCTGGGACAGCAGGATAACAGCGCGGAGGAAATAGCAAAGTTCCAGGCCATTGAGAAGGCCAGGAAGGCCATACCACTGGGACAACGTCCGCATTTTCGCTGGGCGAGCGAAACGTGTTTACCTCAGGAGCAATGATTCACGTAACCAACGATCTCTGGAGCCGTAGAAGTTGGCATGCTTTAGGCGGGGCCTGCTCAGGCCAGCAATTTATTCACGACGTTGCCGGCTACGTCCGTCAGGCGGAAATCTCGGCCCTGGTGGCGAAAAGTGAGCTGTTTATGGTCAAGGCCGAGGCAGTGAAGAATCGTCGCATGTAGATCGTGGACGTGAATCTTGTCCTCGACGACATCGAATCCGAAATCGTCGGTTTTGCCAACCACCTGTCCGCCCTTGATTCCCCCTCCTGCCATCCACATAGTGAAAGCCAACCGATGGTGGTCTCGGCCTTTACTGCCCTTTTTGCCGGGCGTGCGGTCTTCCACCAACGGCGTGCGGCCAAACTCGCCTCCCCAGATCACGAGCGTGCTGTCGAGCAAGCCCCGTTGCTTCAGGTCTTTGAGCAGCGCCGCGGTCGGCTGATCGGTGATGTCACAGTTTTTCTTGAGGCCCTTGTTTAAGTTGCTGTGATCATCCCAATTCGCGTGAATGAGTTGCACAAATCTCACGCCTCGTTCCACCATCCGTCGTGCGAGCAGGCAATTGCTGGCGAAGGGTCGCGTCGGTTCCCGATTGACCCCGTACATCTCGAGGGTGCTGGGAGATTCTTTGGAGAAGTCCACCAGTTCGGGAGTGGCCATCTGCATTCGGAAGGCCAGTTCGTAGGAAGCTATGCGCGAGGCAATCTCCCGATCTCCGATGTCAACGTACTGCATCTGGTTGAGGTCGCGGATTGCATCAAGCCGGGCGCGTTGGGCTTCCTGGCTTATTCCTGAAGGATTGGAAAGGTGAAGCACCGGATCACCCGTGCTCCGAAAGGGGACACCTTGATAGCTGGAGGGCAAGAAGCCGCTTCCCCAGATTGCGCTGCCGGCGTCGGCACCGCTTCCTGAATTGAGCACTACGAAACCGGGCAGGCTCTCCGATTCGCTGCCCAGCCCGTAGGCGACCCACGCACCGACGGAGGGGTGTCCCACCAGCGGTGTGCCGGTGCTCATTTTCAATTGGCCAGTGTGATGGTTGATTTGGTCGGTCCACATCGAGCGGATCATGCAAACTTCGTCGGCACTGTTCGCAAAGTGGGGGACGAAGTCCGAGAATTCCATTCCGGACTCCCCATGGCGCCGGAACGTGCGTGGGCTGGCCCAGACGGTGGCCGTCGGCTTGATAAAGGCGAATTGCTGGTCTCTCGTCATCGATTCGGGCAGTGTTTGGCCATCCCATTTCTTCATTTCGGGCTTGGGATCAAACAGGTCAAGTTGGCTCGGAGCCCCGGCCATGAACAAGAAAATTACATTTTTAGCTTTCGGAGTAAAGGGAGGAAACTTGGGCGCCAGCGGATTCACGTTCACGTCAGGAATCTCTTCCTCGGCCCATCCTGCCAGTCCGTCCAGCGCCATCAGATGCCATAGGGAAATCGTCCCCAGGCCGCATGCAGAGTCGCGGAGAAAGCTGCGGCGGCTTTGGGTCTGAATGTAGTCTGCAAAATTCATGATTAACCCCGGGTGATGAATTCTTCCAGATTCAGCAACACGCTGCTCACTCCCACCCACACGGCCGCCTCGGAAGGGTCGATTCCTTCCCAGGTCTTGGAAGGCTGCAACGCTTCGATGGATTCAGGATTCCGCGCCAACATTTCCTTCTGTTGCCGGTAATACTCGAGAAGCCGTTCTCTCTCGCCGGGCTTGGGCTTTCGCGCCAAACAGAGCTTAAAGGCGTAGTCGATACGATCGCTGACTCTGCCGTGATTCTCGCGCAGGATACGCTCGGCCAGCGCCTGAGCGGCCTCGAAAAAGACCGGGTCGTTCAGGAAGGAGGGTCAGCGCCTGGAGGGGTGTGGTGGACTGCTCCCGCCGGCAACGGGACGTAAGCGTATTCGGGGCATCAAAGGTTACCAGTTGCGGATAGAGTAGCGCACGTTGGCGGAATATATATACCCCGCGCCGATACCGGTCTCTCCCCTGGCTTTCCGGCCATTTGATGTAATCACCAAAGCCGATTTCGGTCACTCCAGGAGGCAGCGAGGGCCGAATGCTCTTTCCTCCGATGGCGGGGTTCAGCAGGCCGCTGGTTGCCAGCGTCACGTCCCGCACCAGTTCCGCCGACAGGCGAAAACGCGACTGACGGGCCAGAAGTTTGTTGTAAGGATCACCGAATTTGAGGTCTTTCCGGGTCTTCGACGACTGCCGGTAAGTGGCCGAGGATACGATCAGCTTTTGCATCTTCTTGACGTTCCATCCGCTTTCCATGAATTCTACGGCCAGCCAATCAAGCAGCTTCGGATGCGTGGGCTGGTCTCCTCGGGCGCCAAAATCCTCAGAGGTTTTTATCAGGCCCTGACCAAAGAACTCTTGCCACATCCGATTGACCGCCACGCGCGCCGTTAGCGGATTATCCCGGGAAACTACCCATCGACCCAGTGAAAGCCGGCTGGCGCCGCCGTTATGAGGCGGCAAGGATGGTAAGAACGCCGGAGTATTGGGTTGAACTTCAATGCCCGGATCCCGGAAACCTCCCCGGATGAGGATATGCGTTTGGGGCGGGTTGGGATTCTCGGTCAGGGTTTGTGCCTCACTCAATGCCGGATAGGCCGCATCCAACTCCGCCAGTTTCTTGCTGAGTTCCTCCCACTTAAGCTGCTTGCGTTGCTGCTCGCTTACGCCGGAAGGGCGAAATATGAAGTAGCGCGTGAGCCTTTCGGCATGTTTGGGCGGGCGGTGAGAGGGAGGAGTGATCAGGATCTCTTCTCCGCCCATAAACCGAGATTGTCCGATTCCGTCTATCTCAAACTGGAGGTGCTCGAATTGAATTTTCCGCTCTAGGGTGATCTCTGGATTGGTTGGATTCGCGGAGACTTCGAGCATCCTCTTTTCCCACCCGGCCTGCTGCTCCGCCACTTTGTGCTCGGCCATCAACTTGCGCCACTTCCTGTCGTATTCGGGCTTCCTTTGCAGGTAAGACTGCATTTCTCCTGCGAGAGGTGCATCAAGGTTAACTTCCACCGCGGTATTGAAGAATGCGTAGAACTGGTAATACTCCTTCTGGGTGATGGGGTCGAATTTATGGTCGTGACAGCGGGCGCAACCGACTCCCAGGGCGAGCCATACTGTTCCGAACGTGTTGGTCCGATCGACTACCTGCTCGACGCGGTCCATCTCTAAAGGGAATCCAGTTTCACGGTTCGTGAGAGTATTGCGGTGAAATCCAGTGGCTACTTTCTGCTCCACAGTTGCACGAGGCAACAGGTCGCCCGCGATCTGCTCGATAGTAAACTGGTCGAAGGGCATGTTGCGGTTGAAGGCGTCAATCACCCAATGACGCCATCGCCAGGCGTGAGACCTCACAAAATCCGTTTGGTATCCGTCACTCTCACCGAATCTCGCCAAATCGAGCCATTGCAGAGCCCATTTTTCTCCATAGTGGGGGGAGGCGAGGAGACGGTCCACCAGTCGCTGGTAGGCACCAGGTTGGTCGTCGTTCAGGAACCGGTCGAGTTCCTCTGGGGTGGGCGGCAGCCCAATCAGGTCCAGACTGACCCGCCGGATCAATTTTGGCCGGTCCGCTTCCGGCGACGGTTCCACTCCCTCAGCTTCCAGCTTGGCCAATACGAACGCGTCGATTGGATTCTTTCCCCAATCCCGATTCCGCACCCGAGGAAGCGGAGCCTTTTCGGGAGGGATGAAAGCCCAATGGGTGCTCTGCCGTTTCTTGCTCTTGGAGACTTCCCGGGTGGCTTTGGTCTTTTCGCCCCACTCGGCTCCTTGGTCAATCCACGCGCGCAGCAGGCCGACCTGCTCAGGAGTCAACCTTTCACCCCCAAGAGGAATAATCAAGCCTTCTTTTAAGCCGGCAACCATGTGTATCAACTTGCTTTCTGCGCTGTTGCCCGGCTTGATCACTGCGCCTGAGTATCCGCCGACCAGAGACTGCTCACGAAGGTCCAGCCGCAATCCGCCCATCTGTTTGTCCGGCCCGTGGCAGGTAAAACACCTTTCCCGAAAGATGGGGGCTATATCTCGATTGAAATCGACTTGGGTCTTCGCCGCCGGGGGCAACGCTACGATAACCACTTCTTCCGAGGCGTGCGTTGCTACCAGTCCAGACAAAAAAAAGAGGCAGCCGAGAAGGGGTAGGGTCCAAACCTTCTTATGCACAGTGCCGATCCTTAAAAGGCCTCTCCCGGGCCTGACGGTAGATAAAATCCTTTCCTGAAGAGGTTCTGTTTACCGATCTGCCGTCAGGATGCATCCATCCAATAAGCTTTCTATCTAAGACCATCTTACTTGAGTAGCCTTACCGCTGACAACTCTGGGAGGAGATGATAGCGGGGAGGCGGCTTATCGCGCCATGGGGCAAGGGGATCAATGCGGACTTGAAGGCAAGAGTTATCCCCTGAGCTGAAAATCGAGATGGGAATCATGAGGGGTTCGCAGCGCTAATCCATCCACATGCCGCCGTTGACCTCGACGGTCTCGCCCACCATATATTGCGCCGCCGGGGAGGCCAGGAAGACGATGACGTCGGCGATTTCCTCAGAGGTGCCGATGCGGGCCACCGGGATCATCGCGCGGAATTTCTCCATCTGTTCGGCCGAACTATATTTTTCATGATAGGGCGTTGCGATCACGCCGGGGGCGATACCATTGACCCGAATACCCTGGGGGGCCAATTCCTTGGCCAAGCTCTTGGTGTAGCTCAGCAGGCCTCCCTTCGAGGCGACGTAAGCCGTCGTGCCCACACCGCCGCCGTTGCGGGCCGCAATCGAGCTCACGTTGATGATGACTCCGCCGCGTCGCTCCGCCATCTGTTCCCAGACGGCTTTCACACAGAGAAATGCGCTTTTCAGATTCAAATTCATCGTCCGGTCCCAGAACTCCTCGGTCATCTCGGCCACGGAGGTGCGGGCCAATAGGTCACCCGCGTTATTGACCAATATATCCACCCTTCCCCAGCGGGACCGAACGGCTTCGACCATGTGGGCCACCTGGGACGCTTGGGTAACATCGGCCTTAATGGCTAAGGCTTCTCCTCCCTTCTTTTCAATCTCGCGCACGGTTGCCTCGGCGCCGGATTGATTCTTGAAGTAGTTCACCCCGACACAAGCCCCGGCGTCCGCCATCTTTTTTGCCGTTGCGCAACCGATGCCGCTGCTTGCACCCGTGATCAGAGCTACTTGTCCTTTTAGAGTCATCATGTCCTCCCTAAGAAAGTTTCGGCAATCAAGAGTCCGGAAGAGATAAGAACGCCTTCCGGACCATCCCCATCTCGTCGGCTAGAATCGCCTCAGAAACGCCCTGCTTTGTGCTGTCGCAGGAGCGGGTTCTGCTTTACCCAATCAAGAATCCTCAAAACCACAATCGGCTGCCTGAAAACACTGCGGCGCAATCTGAGCCGGAAACCGTCATCGCCGTGACGCTGCCGGTCCTGACCGCGTGGCCGACGGTGAAAATTCCTGACCGGCCTTTCAGAACATCAAGGAGCGATTCAGTACCCTTACAGGATGCCGGGGACTCTCAACTTATGCTGATTACTCAGGTCTCTTCCACCGCAGGTGCCGATGGAGAAACTCAAATGTCCCGACTCCGTGGATCGCGTGCGGTCCGTTGAAAAATTCAATCTCTGTGCGGTGGCCCAGGCCCAGCAGGTTGTAGTGCCGCCGCGATTTGGCGTATTCGTAAGCCACCCACGCATCGGGCGCCACTCCGTCATGGTGCCCGCGCTCCACCATGAACGGGCGAGGGAAGATCAGCCAACTCATCTCCGCGTAGTTGAACGTGTTGCCCAGATTGAACTCCATCATGTCATACTCATGCACAAGCAGATAACTGTATTTGTGGCGAATGGAGGTATTCTTCCAGATCCACTCATTGAAGTCCGCCGAACAGATCGACAGGCTGTACCGATCCAGCAGCGCGGGGATTCGCATGGCTGTCTTGCCGCCGTAACTAAGCCCGTAGAATCCTATCCGATCCGGGTCCACGAAGGGCTGGGCTGCCAGCCATTCCAGAATCCGTTCATGCTGGCGCACAATGACAGCGTAGAGGGATTTCTTAATCGGGTGGGACTTGCGGATCAGGACCCGAAACTTGTCCCATCCGATGTAGGGGTTTTGCGGCGAAAATGTCACAAAGCCCCGCTCCGTGAGTCGGTTGGCGAACTGACGGTAGTACTGATTGTCCACTTTGGGATTGGCCACGTCCTGAGGGCGGCCCTCCAGGCCGTGCTGGCAAACGACCACCGGACGGCGCTCGTTCGGCCGAATGTCTTTCGGCACCAGCAGGATGCCGTAAGAGAAGACGTCGGAATAGACGTCCAGCACCACTTCGTAGCCTCGATACTTCGGCTCGTCATAAATCAAGCGCGTGCGCGGTCTGACGGGCACCGAGGCCGGCGGGAGGCGCCCGATGATCTCATCCCAGAAATAGTCGCGGTACCATAGGCTGCTCTCCGCCCACCCTTCCACACTGGAGGCATCGGTTTGGGACCAGAACTCCGCGCGGCGAAACTCCCCTTCACGAACCAGGAATTGAATGTCTTCCTGTAGTTGATCGAACTGCCGCTTCAGGCGCGCCTGAGGGTTGAAAGCCTTCAAAGGTTGGGGAAGCTTGCCCAGGGGGGATAACCGCGGCCGGAGGCCCAATCCCTGCAAAAAAGCCGCTAACGTCTCTTGGTTTCCCGGCGGAGTATCGCCCGTCTGGATGAGCCGGATGACGGTGGGAGAGGTGAGACCTTTGACCCAATCCTGTGCCCGGCGCACTTCCCCCTCCACGGCTGAAGCAGGGGGAGCGCCCAATTGTGCCGGAGCTGCCTGATTCTTTCCCGGCTGCTGGAGCGGGATGATGAGTTCCGGGTAACGGCCAGCCTCGATCACCAAAGGCCGCGGTGCAATGAGGCCGGCGATTTCCGCGTCGCCGAACTCTTCCAAAAGTCCCCACACATTACGATCGATCGGTTCCTGCCAAAGCTGTTCCCGCGGCTGGAAATAACCCGAGACGGCCACCGCATCAATGCGCGGATCGACCGCCGCAGAGTAAAACGCCAACAGACCACCCTCTCCGTAGCCGATGACGCCGATGGGTCGCTTGCCTTGTCCTTCCTGCTCGAACCAATCCACCCCCGCCAGGACTTTTTGCACTTCGTAACCGATCATCGTGCGACCCATCTGGTAGGCGGGCCGGTAAATGAATTCGCGGTGCGGCTGGTCGGTCATGCGAAAGGAGGGAATGCCCGAGTAGAGGTGACCGCGGTCGATCAAGGTCGGCACCAGGACGCGCAGGCCGTTCTCCGCCAAGCGACGGGCAAACTGTCCCTCCGAAGGGACTCCCGGCACCAGCCCGACAAGCATCTCCGGCGTCCACTCGCAGTCGGGAAGCGCCACCACGTCGGCCAGCGCCTCACCCTCGGGTTCCAGCAACAAGCCTTCGCCGGTAGTGCCCCGGAATACCGGCCAGCGAACCGCATAAATCCGGTACCCCGGTCCTCGGCCCACCAGTGAAGGTGCGGATGGGGTCGTCACCAGCCCCATCTCAACGGGCCCCCGTGGGTCCACCACGCCAATAAGCCGCGATAATCGTCGGCGATTCGCGGCGATGGATTTGACGTAGTTTGCCCGCGACGAGAAGTCCCGCTTCCAATGGCTTGCCCGGTGCGTCACCGAGGCTTCGAGGCGGCGCATGAAAAATCGGTCGATCCCGGCCACCATCCGCGCCGCCAAGTCACCCTCCCAGGTCAGTGGCGAGGTGCCGGGCAGAGTTTGTGTCTCGGCTCTCGTACCCGCCAGGCCAGGGTGTCCGATCCGGGTGCCCAATAAGGCAACCAGCAAAAGGAATTTGATTTTTCTGCGCATTACAGCCTTCTCTCCGTACGCGGTGCTCAGAGAGGTCCGGGGGCGAAAGTGGACTACGGAACCACTTGCGGAAATCTCACAGCGCTTGGTTGTAGAGAGAAACCATGTCGAATTGGCTGCAGGCCCGCGGGTTACCCAACCGGCAGCCGTCCTGCATGGCTTTCTCGGCCAATGGGGGGATCATTGCGCGAGTAATGCCGTAAGCACTGAGCCGGCCGGGAATATCTAATTCTCTCAGAAGACTCCGAACCCGCTCAATGAGGGCCGATGCGGCCTGAGACGCGGAAAAGCCGGTTATCTCAAGTTCCATGGCCACGGCCAGGTCCCGCAAGCGTTCCTCGGATACCTCGCGATTAAATTCCAGAACATGAGGCAGCAGGACGGCGTTCGCCGTGCCGTGATGCAGTCCACCTATGCTGGAGAGTGGATGTGCCAGTGAATGTGTGGCACCCAGCCCTTTTTGAAATGCCACGGCTCCCATCATAGCGGCCATCATCATGTGGGTGCGCGCGGCCAAGTCCTTGCCGTTATGGACAGCCGTTGCCAGGTGCCGAACCACTAAACGAGTTCCTTGCAGAGCGATGGCGTCGCACAGAGGATGATACCCTTTCGATAGGTACGCTTCCACATTGTGCGTCAAGGCGTCCAGACCTGTGCCTGCGGTTAGCTTGGGCGGCATGTCGAGGGTCAATTGAGGGTCCGCAATCGCCGTCGGGGGAATCAGGTGCGGGCTGAAGATTACCGTCTTTCGGTCGGTGGCCTTGAGGGTGATGACGGTGCTCCGGGAAACCTCGCTCCCGGTTCCCGCAGTGGTGGGGATGGCAATCAGAGGAGGCAGGTTCGGCGCAATTTTCTCGCCGCCGTTCAATAAGTCATCATATTGATCGAGGGGCAGCGTGTGGGTTACTCGCAAGCGAATGGCTTTGGCGGCATCCAAAGGGCTTCCGCCTCCCACGGCAACGATGCCGTCGCAATTCCCGCTCCCATATCGCTCGAGACCTGCGGCCACGTTTTCCTCCGTCGGGTTTGGGCTGACGCCATCATATAACACCGAAGCAAAACCCGACCGGGCTGCTATCTCCATCACCTGCTGGGCGATGCCGCATTGGACCAGGCCGGAATCGGTTACCAGTAAAGGCCGACCCATTCCGAGGCGCTTCAACTCATGGCCCAGCTCGCCGATCGCCCCCGGGCCAAAAACGATTCGGGTGGGGAAGTCAAATAGGGAGATTGTCTTTTCCGAACGGAATTTCTCAATCACGGAGACGCTCGCTAGTCGAGTGATACCCAAACCGACTTCACCTGGGTGTAGGATTCAAGGGCATGAGGTCCCATCTCCCGGCCAAAGCCGCTTTGCTTATAGCCTCCGAACGGGGAGCCGCTGTCGAAGCAATTATAGGCGTTGATCCAGACCGAGCCGGCTTTTATCTGTTGCGCCATGCGGTGCGCCGTTCCGATGTCTCGGGTCCAAACGGCCGCAACCAGGCCGTAAATCGTCGAGTTGGCGATTTCTGCGGCCTCATCGACATCGCAGAACTTCAAGGCTGCAAGAACCGGGCCGAAGATTTCCTCCTGGGCGATTTTCATTTGCGGATTGACGTCGGCAAAGAGGGTCGGCCTGACAAAAAAGCCTTTCGCTTTCTGCCCCTCAGTATCGCGCTCACCGCCGCAAACCAGCCGAGCGCCTTCCTTTTTCCCTGCCTCAATATAGCGGAGGATACGTTCCAGTTGCGCCCGGCTGATTTGAGATCCCATTTCGGTCTCCGGGTCGAGGGGATCGCCCGTTTTCATTTTTCTTGCCCGATCCGCTAGCCGATTCACAAATTCGTCGTAAACCTTTTCATGGACAAGCAAGCGCGAACCGGCGCTGCAAACTTCTCCTTTGTTGGCGTAGATCCCCGAAAACGCCGCTTGCAGGGCCTGTTCCAGATCGGCATCCGGAAAGATAATGTTGGGGGATTTGCCGCCCAGTTCGAGAGACAGTCGCTTCAGGTTGCTCTCGCCGGCGGCTTTAAGGAGCGCACGGGCGGTTCGGATGCTGCCTGTAAAAGCGATCTTGTCCACATCCATGTGGCGAGCCAGGGCTTCACCCGCCGGCGAGCCGTAGCCGGTGACGACGTTTACGACCCCTTCGGGAACGCCGGCCTCCAGGCAATATTCGGCCAGCTTCAAGGTGGTCAGCGGCGTCAATTCGGACGGCTTGAGTACCATTGAGCATCCCGCCGCCAGGGCCGGCGCCACTTTCCATGCCGCGAGCAGCATGGGATAGTTCCAGGCTGTAATCATGCCTACAACACCGACGGGTTCACGCAGCGTGTAATTCAGGTAGTTGCCGTCCACCGGGATGGTCTCACCGTAAATCTTTCTGGCCCAGCCGGCATAGTAACGAAAAATATCGTAAGTGGGAGGGATGTCACCGCGCAAGGCTTCCCGGTACGTCTTGCCGTTGTTGAGTGATTCGAGTATCCCCAACTCTTGCTGATTCTTTTCGATCAACTCCCCGATGCGCCAGATGATCCTCTCCTGCTGAGAAATATTCATCTGCCGCCATGCACGGTTTTCAAAGCTGCGACGAGCGGCTTCCACGGCCCGATCGATGTCGTCCGGGCCCGCGTCCGGGACCGTGGTGAGCTGCTCACCCGTGGCAGGATTGACGACGGGAAAGGTCCTCCCCGAAGCGGCATCTTCCCACCTTCCGTCAATGAGAAGTTTTCCCGGTTTCAAGGCTTGCTTGATGGCCGTGGAGTCCATCGAGTCCTCGCGAGTTCTTCCTGCCGTGCCGGCGGCAGGGAACCCAATTGTATGGCGAACCTAAATCCTGCTAACGGAGAGAATAAAGAGCAACGGCTGGATTCGCAAGTTGGGAAAGGGTTAATCTTGTGCCTTCCCACGTTCCCGGCGGACCGCAAATTCCTCTTCCGGCGCGAGGACAAGGTTTTTCCGACCCCGGAATGCAAAATATCCTATCCCTGCCAGAAACCAGAGTGCGCAGCCGTACACGCCGACGCTATAGTCGGGGTTCAGGAACAATAAAACGAGTGTAACGCCCGCTATGGCCAGCGCACCCACGGCACCCGCGTTGCCCAACCGGCTGACAAAGGGACGATCCATCTCCGGCAGGTTTTTCCGAAGCAGAACGAATGAGGCCATTTGCAGGATGTAGGCGATCAGGGCCCCGAATACCGCCATGTTCAGAAGAACCGCACCGACAGGACTGTCCTGTGGCGAGTAATAGATCAGCAGAGCCATGCAATAGCCGAGCACAGCGCCGGTAATCAGCGCCACGTACGGTGTTTTCCGCTCACCATGTGTGACCGAGAGCCAACGCGGAAAATAGCCTCCCCGCGATAGGGAATAAATGTTACGGCCATAGGCGTAGATGATGGAATGGAAACTCGCGATCAATCCCGTCACGGCAATCAAGGCAAACAGGGAAGCCTCCACCCCCTTTCCGAAGATGGTCTTAAAAACCAGGAATAGGGGCTCATCTGAAGCGCCGATGAGGTTCGCTCCCGGCGCGATGCCGGCATTCGAAAACAGAGTCAGGAACGCCGCAATGATCAGGGTGATCAGGCCATACAGGATTCCTTTCGGCATGTCGCGTTTCGGGTCATGACTTTCTTCCGAGGCCAACGGCACCTCCTCAATCGCCAGGTAGAACCACATGGCAAACGGGAGGGCATAGGCGACGCCCCGATGACCCATAGGAAACCAGCGCGTACCGCCCTCCTCAGGCTCGATGTTTAACGCCATGCCCAGGTCGAAATGCGGAAGGCTCCCCACCCAGGCAACCGCCAGAATCGCTAAGGCTAATAGAGTAATGATTACGGAAAACCGGAACGTAATCGCGGCGCCGACGATATTCAGGCTCACGAAGATCACATAAGCGATCAACCACCAAAGCGGATGGGGGACCTCGACGCCGAATAAATCGTTAAATATCGCACTTAGGTATCCGCCAATGCCGACCACAATAACTGCCGGCGTCAGCACATATTCCATGGTTCCGGCAAGGCCGGTCATGAAGCCGCCCCACGGTCCCATGGCGGTGCGTCCAAAAGAATAAGCGCCTCCGGTGTGGGGCAGCGCGGCAGCCATTTCAGCGATGGAATAGCACATGCCGACGTACATCACGGTGATGATGAGGGTGGCCAGCAACAGACCACCGAAGCCGCCGGATAAAAGCCCAAAGTTCCATCCGAAAAAGTCACCGGAAATCACCGCGCCCACTCCCAGCGCCCAAAGGGACCAGACACCGGCGTGACGCCTCAGACCACGGTTCTTGAAATAATCCTTGCCGACAGCACGATACTCGATGCCGCCGACTTTTGGGGGATCAGGCATGAATGGCCTCCCTATCGTTTCCTTCCTTCATCGCTTTGCATGGCCGGATCAGCGAAGAGTTTTTCGGCCGGGAGGGGCGCAGTCGGTGGCGCAGCTTACCTCGCCTCCATGCTCCAGTGTGCAATTCTCAAAGACGGTTTCATCCGCCGCAATGGCCCGCATCCGGACCTGATGCGGACCCGCTTCCACAAGCAGGAAATGCGGCTGCTGATCCTGCGAGCATGCCGGAGGGGGAGCCTTGTTCAAATGGCCATCGGCGTCTCCCTTGCGCAACTGGCCTGCTCCACCACTGACGATGTGGAGAACGCCTTGTTGGAGAGGAAAACGTTGATAGAAGTGCTCATGCCCGGCAAAGACAACATCCACCTCCGCCTGAACGAGAATGTATTCCAACCGTTTCCGAAGTAACAGGTCGCTACCATGCGTGCCGGTGGAATACATGGGATGGTGAAAATAGGCGATCTTCCAGTAGGCGTTCGATCGGTTCAGTGCCTGCTTCAGCCATTGGCACTGCCGGCGGCATTGGGCTGTGTCTCGTAACTCTTTCAGGTTGCTGTTCAGGACAAAGAATTCCACCCACGGCCGGCCGTCTTCCCCGGAGCCCGCCGTGAAGGTGTAATACCCCTCTTCGCCATCGATGTGAAAACGCGCCTTATCGGCGATCAGATCGGTGGCCTTATCGTGGTTGCCCAGCGCGGCGCGAAACTCGACTCCGCGCTTGAGCAGAGCCGCGTACGGCTTGTCGAACTTTTCTGCGAACCGGCTCTTGCCGCCGGCGGTCCAGAGAAAACCGTAGATATTGTCCCCCAGGGTGATGACCACCTCGTAGGGCAGTCGGTCATGCCAGTCGGTCATCAATTCGGCGATCCGGTATTGGGCCTTGCTTCCCGTACCCTGGTCTCCGATCACCGCAAACCGTACCGGAGCCTCCCCCTTTGCCCCCATCAAGGCCGAAAGCAGCGCTGCTGTAACCAAAAGCAGGCTCTTGGTGGCGGAGAGGGTGCTGAAAATCGACATCGACAAACATCCCGAGGGCTGATTGTACACGTTCAGATAGATACGTGACACCTCACCCAGCCCTGTCTGCCAGGCAGACAGGCGGCCAGGCAGGGTGGAAACGGCTGAGAAGTCTGTGTGCGGCTTGCAGTTCCCTCCAGGTAGGGCCGTTTCCATGGCGCATCATTCCCACAGCGCTCCCACAAACTCTGGCTCCTAACCGAGCCAGGAGAGGGCGTCTTCCGTAGGCCGGTACAGTGTCACCAATCATGGGAACGAATACAATCGGTTTGTTATGACCAATTACATCGGAATCCACAGTACCGACGCCTGTCAGCCTGGGTCATGCCGCCGGCGATATTGCCTCCCTTAAAGCTCAGGCTCTCCTGCGCCGATTCATCTCTACAAGGGTGGACTTTTGCAAGCCGACTTTTTTGGATATTTGCATAGGCGAAGTCTATAATGAACCGGGCAAACGAGGGATAACAGGAGCATGGCCAAGTCAAAGATCATCGTCATCGGAGGCGGGTTCAGCGGGGTGAAGTGCGCTAAGACGTTGCGGCGGAGTCTTTCGTCTCAGGAGCACGGAATCGTACTGTTTAATCCTGAAAACCACATGGTATTTCATCCGCTTTTGGCTGAGGTCGCCGGCGCCTCACTTCACCCGACCTCGCTGGCGGCGCCGCTCCGCCGGATTTTGCCTGCCGTGGAGTGCCGAACCGAGGAGGTGTTGAATATCGATCTGGAGCGAAGCCAAATTGAATATAAGGGGCACGACGGGATGGCTCGCCGGATGGATTACGATCATGTGGTAATCGCCTGTGGGGCGGCAGTGAATATGGCGGCCGTGCCGGGAATGGCTGATGACGCTTTCTCGCTCCGGACGGTGGGCGACGCTCTGGCTGTTCGCGCCCACGTGTCGCAGCAACTGGAAAGGGCCGAGGTTTGTGAGGACACGCAACGTCGGCGGTGGTACCTCTCGTTCATCATCGTGGGAGGAGGCTTCAGTGGGGCGGAGGTGGCCGGCGAGATCAACGACTTGGTGCGTGGAAGCCGCCGCTTCTTTCGGAATATTGCCGAAGAAGATATCGGCGTTACTCTAATCCACTCCCGGAGCCAGCTTCTCCCCGAGGTCAGTCCCCGGCTTCGCGACATTGCCCGGGCAAGAATGGAGGAAGCCGGCATCCGGATGATATTGAATTCCCGTGTCGAGCTGGTGACACCCGAAGGCGTGCGACTTCAGAGTGGCACGATGATCCGGGGAGCTACGGTCGTCAGCACGGTCGGCAATGCACCCTCGCCGGTGGTGGAACGTCTCGAGGCCACCAAGGAGCGCGGACGCTTGCTGTGCGAACCGGAAATGCGTCTTCGCGGATTTTCGAATGCATGGGCGGTGGGTGACTGCGCCCGGATCGTAAATACCTATGACGGCTCGATCTCCCCGGCCACGGGCCAATTCGCCGAGCGCCAGGGAAAGCAAGTGGCTCGGAATATAGTTCGCGTGTTGCAGGGCCGGAACACACGCGCATTTTCTTACAAGCCCATCGGGCAACTCTGCTCCATCGGCGGGAAGAAGGCCGTAGGAGAAATCCTGGGAGTATCCCTGTCGGGATTCTGGGCTTGGTTCGTCTGGAGGGGCGTCTATCTGTTCAAGATGCCCTCATGGTCGCGACGGTTGAAGGTGGGGTTTGATTGGGCCTGGGAGCTTTTCTTCTCGCGCGACCTTGCACATCTGAAGGCCGACCCGACCGACCGCGTCGGACGTGCCTGTTACCATCCGGGAGATTACATCTTTCGACGCGAAGAGCCGGCGGCCAATTTTTACGTCATCCAAAAAGGGGAGGTGGAAGTGCTCCGGGCACGGGATGGCGTCGAGGATGCCGAAACGGTCGCCGTGCTGGGCTGCGGAGATTTCTTCGGCGAGATGGCTCTGCTCGACGACCGGCCGCGCCGCCACAGCGTCCGCGCGCGCACCTCCGTGGAAGTATTGGTCATGGGCCGGAAGCTCTTCTCCCGCATTTCACAATCTCTGGCTCCTTTGCGGGAGAACCTGGCAGCGGCAGTGAGAAGGCGAACCAGCATCTGGCAAAATCTGCCTCAGGTACGGTCTATTCTGGAACAGGAACCTCTTGCCTCGTTTGTGGAACCATTACCGGCGGAACCGCTGAAGGGGAACGTCACCTTGGAGCAAGTGATCACCTTGTTGAACCGGAAAGGTCTGGATTTTTATTACGTTGTTGATGAGGCAGATCGCTTAACAGGGGTGTTAACCCGAACCGATCTCTTACGTGCCATGGAGGCCATGGCTTCGACGCCGGTAGCGGCCCGCCCTCATATTAAAGTCGAGGACATTATGGTGGCGAACCCCATTACGGCGAGCCTCGAGGACTCGAGCGTCGTAATGATGGCGACCATGCGGGAACATGGACTCAAGAAACTGCCCATCGTCGAGAGCCGGGATGCGAGGTCCCTGAAAGGCTATGTACGAGTTGAAAGGATCATGGACCTGGTACTGCAAAAGTTGCACGGTTTCCGCAAGCCTGGAGTTCTGCGGGAATCCCCAAGCCAAACGGTATTACCGAAAGAATCTCGTGCGTAGGCAGAAGTTCCTGGGTGTCGTGGTGACAATTCCCGCCTTTCCTCCCTGTAGTGATCAGAGAAAGCCCGTTTAGGGCGATTCAGAACTCCTCGACGCACCTCCCGAATTTTCTGGGAAATATCCCCTACCGGCAAGTTTTAACTACGGCTTGGCAGACCTTGACCTGGCTGCCTCCTTTGGTTGTCCACTTGCACTTGCAACCGGACAATCAAGACGATTTATTTGCTGCAACCCTCTTAGGGTCGGATGCCTTCGATGTTGAGTCGAATCCGGTAGAGTCCCGTTCGCGCGGTCATATAGAGCGTCTTGCCGTCGGCATCGCCCCAGTGGCAGTTGGCCGGGACCTCAGGGGGTTGGATCGTACCCAAATGTTTTCCTTCCGGTGAGAATATCCACACTCCACCGGGACCGGTGCAATAGACATTCCCCTTCTTGTCCACCTTCAGGCCGTCGGGCAGGCCTTCCACGGTCTCTTGGCTTACGTCGTAGAAGAGAGCCCCTTCGTCCAGGGTGCCGTCCGGTTGCACTCCGAAGCGCATCCAGAGTTTCTTTTCCGGGTCGGAATTGGCCACGTAGAGAACTTTCTCATCGGGCGAGAAGGCCAAGCCGTTGGGGCGAGTCATGTTCGGGTGCACCAATTGAAGTTTGTCTTCTGCCAAGCGATAGACGCCGTTGGAATCCACCTCTTTTCCAGGGTCTTCGTCCTGCTTGGTAAGACCGTAAGGAGGGTCGGTAAAGTAAAGAGAGCCGTCGGACTTATAGGCCGCGTCGTTGGGGCTGTTGAGCCGTTTGCCCTCGTATCGGTCCGCCAAAACCGTGGTGCTGCCGTCCTTTTCGAGGCGCACGATACGCCGGTTACCGTGCTGGCAAATCACCAGCCGGCCTTCGGAATCGAGCGTCAAGCCATTGGAGCCGGGATAGCTCATCCCCGGCTGCACTTCACCATCAAGACCGCTGGGCTTGAGGAATACGGTCGTTTCCCCTCCGGGAGTCCATTTAAAGATGGAGTTGGCCGGGATGTCACTGAAGAGAAGGTACCCTTCGTGTACCCAGACGGGTCCCTCGGTGAATCCCAATCCCTCGGCCAGTTTTTCGATTTTTGCCGGCGAAGGGACGATTTCATCCAGGGCCGGATCCGCTCTGACGATCTCCCCTCCCGTCACGGAAGGTTCGGGGGGTTCCTGCTGGCATCCGGAAATCCACACAAGGGATACCAAGACCAGCCAAAGCGGGATTGTTCTTGTCAATAAAGACGTGAAACCCCAGAAATGCTTCTTCATGATCTGCTCCTTTGCGAGGCCGAAGGACCGGCCTCCCTGGTTGGACTTTGAATCCTGAGTTGCCTTTGTCTTCTTTACGGAGCTTAAGATTACTGCGCCGAGCCGGTTAAGTCCAGCCTAGAGTTTCGGACGGAAGTCATCGAGGATAGGCTCTGTTGCATTCACGGGAGCTTAACCGCTGAGGTTTACATCCGAGACGTCCTTGCCGTTTTTCCTGAGTACGTATATAAAATAAGCCTGCGACTCCCGATAGGACTGAACCATGGGTGCTCCGGTGAGGTCACCTGTCCATGAAGACCATTACGCTCGAAAAACCCGGACATTTTACTTGCAAGGAGACGGAGCTGCCGGGCAAGCCCTTTGAGGGCGAGGCCTTGGTGCGGGTCCGGCGTGTCGGCATTTGTGGAACGGATATTCACGCTTATTGCGGCGATCAGCCCTACTTCAGCTATCCGCGCATCTTGGGCCATGAGTTAGGCGTAGAGATTTCCGAGATCGGGCCGAATGATGCCGGACTCAACGTCGGAGACCTCTGCGCCGTGGAACCATATCTGGATTGCGGCCAGTGCATTGCCTGCCGGCGGGGAAGACCCAACTGCTGTGTCAACCTGAAGGTCCTGGGAGTCCACACCGACGGGGGGATGCGGGAGTTCGTTCGCCTTCCGATTCGGAAGTTACACCGCTCGAAACGTCTCTCGCCGGACCAACTGGCGCTGATCGAAACTCTGAGCATCGGGGCCCACGCCGTCGAGCGGGCGCACCTCGAGGCGGGTGAGTGGGTCCTGGTCATCGGCGCGGGACCGATCGGGCTGGGGTTGATCCAGTTCTCCCAATTGGCGGGAGCGCGTGTCATCGTGCTCGACGTCAACGATGAGCGCCTGGCTTTCGTGCGCCGGCATTTTGGTGTTGAGTTCATAGTCCAGGCACGGAAAGAGCCGTTGAAGCGATTGGAAGAGATCACCGGGGGAGATTCGGCGACAGCGGTCTTTGATGCCACGGGAAACGCCCGGTCCATGTCGGGAGCCTTGCAGTATGTCGCCCATGGCGGCCGCCTGATCTTCGTGGGTATCGTCCTGGCGGACTTCAGCATCTATGATCCTGATTTTCATCGCCGCGAAGCGACCCTCTTGAGCAGCCGAAATGCCACCAGCGCGGAGTTCACTCGCATTCTCTCGCTGGTCGAGGCCGGAAAGGTGGACCCCACGCTCTGGGCAACCCACCGCACCTCCAGCGCGGAGTTGGTGGAAGAATTTCCCCGCTGGCTTGAGCCGGGAGCCGGGCTGCTCAAGGGCCTGATAGAATTCTGAATCGCCGACGCAAAGAGACGAGCGCGGCTCGTAAACCCATCTGCCGTTCGGCCTTCACCTATGCGAGTGACGTTGCCACGGAACGATTTCACGCCGATGAACCGTTCATTCCCACATTCCTAGAAGATGACCTGCACCCGGCTCAAATAAGCGAATGAGTCCGTGTCGCCGGGAGTGGGGGTCCGCAACGGGTCCTTGAGCCGTTCCAGAACGAAGTTTGACTGGTAACGGACGAACTTGGTCAGCCACCAATTCACGCCAAAGGTGAAGGCTTCGCCTCGGTTGCTGTTCACCGCATCACTCATCTGCAGGTTTTCATATCGGAAGGCCAGTTCCCAGGCACCCAAGCCGCCGTCGGTTGCCAGGAAAGTCGAGGCGGGAGTAATGCCTCCGGTGGTCTTGGTTTCGCCGGTCAGCAGATAAGTAGTCTGGAGGACGTATCCCTTGCCGATGACGCCGGGTAGGTTCGAGCCGCCCACCCCGAGGCTCTCCCGATACTGATGGGTTTGGTCGTACTCGCCGCGGAGCGACCAGTTCTTGTAACGCCACCAAAATTCTGCATTGGCCCGTACAATTTCTCCGTTTACAGGGACGCGACGGAAGAACGTCACGCTTCGGCTGGCGGTGCGGCCTCGAAAGCTATTTACGCCATTGTGGCGTCCGTTGGCGAAGGCCCCACCGAGACTGAAATTTTTCAGAAGGTCCGGGCCCGCAGTTTTGAAAGGCGTGAAGCGCAGGCGCAGGTAACCTTCCGGGGTGCTGGCGGTATTTGCACCCAGAATTCCGAGACCATTGAAGGCGCCGGCGTAGTATTCCACCCGGGCCCCGGCCAGCTCTCCATGAAGCATCACCCCCGGCGTGCGACCCGGTGTCAGGCCGTTCACGCTGGAGCGTTCCACAAAGTCAAGGTACTTGGAGGACTGAAGTGCCTCCTGGCTGAAAGGTGCCTTGGACTGGCCGAACTGAAACTGGGCCGCTGGGTTGTAATTGATGTTGACAAAGCCGTCCCGGAGCAGCGCACTGCCGGTGTCGGCGAAGTCGGCCTGGACTTTGTATTCATAGTGCTTGAACAATTCGCCTTCGGCTTCGAATCGCGCGCGCCGGACAAAAAAAGAGGACGGAGGAGTTACCGTGCCGGTGTAGCTTCGCCAGTCGAACTGCATCCGCCCGCCGAACTGCATGCGAAAATTTCCATCGACGCTGCGGATGTAGGGATGGCTTCCGGTCCAGCCGGCGGTCAAGGGAGCCGATTTTTCCTGCGCGCTTGTCGCCATGGCAGGGGAAGGTGCGGGGGCTCTGGTGACTGCAATCTCTGCCGCGTTTTCCAAACGTCCGTTGCGCTGGACGGATTGGACCGCCTTTTCCGCGTGGACCGACCCGTTCGAAACCGGCGTTGAGGGAGCGGAATGAGGAACTTCCCGAGTGGACAGTTGCTGCTGAAGGGCTACCAGCAGCTTTTGCTGCTCCCGGACCAGGCGTTCCAACTCCGACAACTTCTGCTGATGTTGTTCGAGTTGTGCCTGCAGGGTGGACGAACTTTGCTGCGAGGCCGGTTTTCGGGCTTCGTCCCCCCAGGCGTAGGTCGTTATCAGGAGGGCGGTCAGAAATGTCGGAAGGAATCGTGTAAGGGAATGCATCGGTTCTCCTTTGTGCAGCGGATGGCGTTGCGGCCCAAAATGTCTCCATCTCCGCTTCCCGCAGATCGCTTTCACAGCCGCGGTATTCGTTTCAAAAAGGTCGGCTCTTTCGCGTTCCGGCTGGAGGCAGTTATTCTTCAAGGGTCGAAAAAAGTACGTCGGGCCGGCGTACAATCGACTACATTCAAGTATAGCCTTTCAGGAGGGAAACGGTGGTGGTCCTTATGATCGTTCACTGCCAAACTACCATTTCCCTTTCTGGCCGTCAATTCTGAATCCGAGCTCTGATGGATTGTGAAGGTCGTTTGTAGGGTCAGGGAATACCCAAGAGGGTAGGCGGCAGCAGCTTTCCTGGTACGGGGGATGCTAACCTCAAAGTGAGGATCTCATGCGCTATGACTTCGATATGGTTGTGATCGGTGGGGGCGCGGCGGGTTTGACGGCCGCCGGGATGTCCGCTTCTCTGGGTGCCAAGACGGCGCTGATCGAGGCGGGAAAACTCGGCGGAGACTGCACCTGGACCGGATGCGTGCCCAGCAAGACTCTCTTGAAAGCGGCCCAGGTGGTCCATTCCATGCGCACCGCAGACCGCTATGGATTGCGGGCCGCAAAGCCGGAGTTCGACTTCGCACGCGTGATCGAACACGTCCACGCCACGCGGGAGCATATCTATGAAGACGCCGACTCACCCCCCGTCTTGGAAAAGCTCGGTGTCGAGGTGATCGCTGCGCGGGCCTCATTTCTCGATCCGCACAGATTACGGTTGGCGGATCGCAACGGGACGGTTGCGGAGGTGTCTTCCCGCTACGTTGTCATTGCCACCGGCAGCGAACCCAGCCTGCCGCCGGTCGAGGGACTCGCAAAAGTGGACTACCTGACCAACGAGACGATCTTTTCCTTGTCGGAACTTCCCGCGCGGTTGATCGTGGTCGGATCGGGACCTACCGGCGTTGAGATGGCTCAGGCTTTCCGGCGGTTCGGCTCGGAAGTCACGATGGTCAGCTTCGAAGACACCCTTCTGGCCCGCGACGATCGGGAACTGAGCGCCGAACTGGGCCGGGTTCTTGAGTCTGAAGGTGTTCGGTTTTTCCTGAATACCACGGTGAGGCAAATTGAGAAATCGGGCGGCGGAGTAAGAATTATGGCGGAAAACCTCTCCACCCCGGGGCGGTTTGCCCTGGAAGGAGACGCAATTTTTTTCGCCACCGGCCGCCGAGCGACCCTGGAGGGATTACATCTCGATGCGGCTGGTATTCTATTTAAGAATTCG
This sequence comes from Terriglobia bacterium, assembly GCA_965222885.1. Taxonomy (GTDB): domain Bacteria; phylum Acidobacteriota; class Terriglobia; order UBA7540; family JAPUME01. Next base: position 990,317 of record OZ244973.1, on the reverse strand, counting down.
GGTGTCCAGGTTGATCGCCGCTGCCGGACTTCCCAAAAAAACATCTTTGCGTGCGGGGATGTCACGGGTCGCTATCCGTTCACCCACATGGCCGAGCATATGGCGAAGGTGGCCGTCAGCAACGCCCTCCTGCGCCTTCCGGTGTCGCTCGACTTCCAGCACGCCACCTGGTGCACTTTTACGGACCCGGAACTGGCTCATCTGGGTGCCAACGAAGAAGAGCTGAAGAAGAAGAAAATCAATTACAACGTGTACCGCTTTCCCTTTTCCAAAATTGACCGGGCGAGGACCGATAACCAAACGGCGGGCATGGTGAAAGTGTTGGCGAAAGACTTTACGGGCCGGATCTTGGGTGCCGGCATCCTCGGTGCCCATGCGGGCGAGATGATCAGCGAGTTTGCGGTTGCGATGCGGAATGGCGTCACGCTCCGCCGGATTGCCGATACCATCCATCCCTACCCGACCTACGTGCTGGGTAACCGCCGCGCCGCCGATCAGTGGTATGTCCGGAAACTCTCTCCAACTTGGGTTCGCTGGCTCCAACGCATCTTCGGTTACCGCGGACGCCTCCCCGACCCGCCTGATCCAGAACGAATTTTGTAACGCCAACGGGCCTGGACGCGCGCATGTTGAGACCCCGGCCCAAGACATTTTGTGATAAACCCGACAATCCCTGCATGGCGCGTGGATTTTCTCCAAGCCGTGAAGGCAGAATGAAGCGGATTAGGAGTCTTTCGGCTTATCCGAACGCGAATCCTTCACTTCCTTCCGCAGCCGTTCTAATTCCCTCAGCAGCTTGCCCTGCCGCAGAAAGATTCGAACCAGATAGAATCCCAAGACCACCCAGACTGCCGCGTAGGCCGCAAACAAAAATTGCATACCCATAGAATCCCCCTGCTCCTGAGCCGAATCCGGCGACACCCTCAACCGCCGGGACGCACCGGAACCGGATTACTTGAGGCCCGAAAAGATCATCTGCCGGCGAAGGGTGACGATTTCCCTCTCGACGCTTCGCAGGGTAAACCGCTGCCAAAGCAGGTAGAAAAACAACACCGTAAAGGCTCCCAGCGTGACCATCCAAGCTGTGAACATTTGCGGATGAAGCCCTGAACCCTCTCCTCCCATGATGACCGGAGAGGGATGATGGGTCCTCCACCAGCGAATCGAAAAGTAAACAATCGGCACGTCGATAAAACCGATAATCCCCACTACGGCGCCCAGTGTCGCGGCCCGATCGGATTCCCCGAAGTAATGCCGCAGGGCCAGATAGGAAGCATAAAGCAGCCAAAGAACGAAAGTGGAGGTGATGCGGGCATCCCAGGGCCACCAAATCCCCCAGGCTGGTTTTGCCCAAAGCGGCCCGGTGACCAGCACCAGGCTGCAAAAAACAAATCCCACCTGCCCGGAGCAGTAGGCCAGGGTATCCATCTTTACGCTCCCTCGGGCCAGATAACCTACGCTTCCCACGAACACCAGGAAGTAGCCAAGAAGCGCAATCCACCCCGAGGAGACATGAAAATAAAAAATTCGCTGGACCGGCCCCATAGTCGCCTCTTCCGGTGCGTATAGAAAAATCATGTAGAGGGCGACCATCATCCAGCCCAGGGTTACACAAAGAAAGAGAATGGGAAGAAAAGCGCGTTTCGTCATCGTTGGATCACTCCTCCGTTACGTATCCAAAGAGCAGATAGGAAGCTGTCGTAAAGATGATGCTAAAGGAAAACAGCAGCCGAATCCACCCCATGTACTCTTCGGCCGGCTGCGCGCGAAGGGCCCCGGACGTGCTCTCCATCGCCGCAATGAAAACGGGCACTGCCACCGGAAAATGCAAAATGGGAAGCATCACCTCCCGCATCCGGGTGTTGACCGCAATCGCCGCAAACAGAGTCCCGACCGCAACGTAACCTAACGTTCCCAGGAAAATCACCAGCAGCAACCATCCATTCAGCGATCTCGCGGGGAGGTTGTACCAGAATACCGCCACCAGCAGCACCACCACTTCAGCACTCAGGATGAACAGCAGGTTCGCCAGCACCTTACCCAGATAAATCACCCCGGGGTCCATCGGGGCCATCGTCACCGCCTCTAGGCAACCATTTTCCTTCTCGGAGGCAAAGGAGCGATTGCAACCCCAAATCCCCGCGAAGGCGAAAGCCACCCAGAGCAGGCCCGGCAGGATGCGAAGCGTCTCTTCCCGCGTCGGCTCGAATCCGAAATTAAAGATGAAGACCACTACGACGCTGAACAGACAAATCGTAACCAGATTCTCCCGCGTACGCCACTCCATCCTGAGGTCTTTCAAAAATATGGCTGCAATTTTCTTAAGCATCCGCGCATGCACCGAGAGGCACAAGCTCGACCGAAGGGGACCCGTCCCCGACGGTCTCCTGCGCTATTTCGAACCCGGAAAGGGAACCGGGTTCAGAAATTCTTCCGCCGGGGGCCTGTTTCCCGCCAGAGGTTTGTCGCTCGACACGCGGCCCTGATCGAGCCTCAGCCACCGGGTCGCCACAAGAGTCCCTCGGTGGAGGTCATGGGTCGCGAGGAAGATACATTTCCCCTTCGACTGCTCCTGCCGAAGCCGTTCGGTCAGCAATTCGACACTCGCCTCATCCAGCCCCGTGAAGGGTTCATCGAGCAATAACATTTCAGGATCATGCAACAAGGCTCGGGCCAGCGAGACCCGTTGCTGGAGGCCGCGGGAAAGATTCCGGACCGGCTCGTCGGCCCGTTTCCGCAGGTGGAAGAATTGCAGCAGGTCTTCCACCACGCTCCCCCTCTGAGAGGGCTCGAACAGCTTGGCAAAAAATCGCAGGTTCTCTCTGGCCGTCAGCTCTCCATAAAGGTAAATGGCGTGGGAGAGGAATCCGATGGAGCGCCGGTACTGCTCTATATCGTCGTGGATCCTTTTCCCCTTCCACCGTACCTCTCCCTGCGTCGGCCTGAGCAGGGAAGCCAGGATGTGAAGCAGCGTGGATTTCCCGGCGCCATTGGGACCATAAAGGAGAATGGACTCACCGGCAGCTACGCTCACGGTAACGTCGGCGAGGGCCGCGGCGAAACCGTAGAGCTTCCAAACACCTTTCAATTCCAGCAGAGCTTTATCCACCGGAAGGCTCCCTGCCTACGTGGGTAGGCAACCTCCATCCTGCCAACGTGATTAGAAAAAACAACTTATGTCCGGGTAGTTGATCCGCTTCGGACGAAGGCTGCGGGCCTTTGTGCGCGAACGATCCTTCCGGGAGGTCCGGGAATCGAGCGGCAGAATACCGGACTCTCGCAAGCCCTGTCGCGGGGTCTCTACTCTCCTCGCCCTAGTGACCCGCTTCGCCGAAGAGCCAAGGCCGCCGCCCCCACCAGGACCAACAAAAGGGACAAAAACAAGGGGACCCGGAACCGGCCCACGGCATTGGGAACTCTTTGGATTTCGCCGTCGTCGCTGCCCTGCTCGGAAGCCGCCGCCATGGCTGCCGCGCCCTCTAAATCCAGCTCCAGCGCAGAATCGGGCTTCAGGTTTTTCCCTTCCCATCGGGCGAGCCCGGACCCGGCATCCATGCCGGCCGATTTCAAGACACGGGAGGAAACCACCAAGTCGGCGGGCGAGATCAATACCTCCGCCCGGTCGATTGCATAAGGAATACTATCCCGTAAAGCATACCGGGCCGAGGCGTAATCCGCGTCATAGGAGACATGAACCACCGTTGGACCCGGCTTGAGCGGATAACGAATGCGGTATTCACCCGTCTTCCCGGTGGGTTCGGCGGACTGGGGGATCGGCAGATTCAGCAGCCCGGTGGCGGTAATCACGGGTGCCTGATGGGCAGACGGGATTCGGATGCGAAACGTGCCGGCGGAGCTTAGGAAGGTTTTTGGCGGCTGGCTTACGTTATCCACTTCGTAGGCCTGCTGAACACGGAGTTTCTCTCCCTGAGCCCGCAACAGAATTTGGGCTCGGCGGACGCGGATCGAATCCAGGGCATCGGTTGTCTGGAAGACTTCCATTTCGATCTCACTTCCCTGGCCGGCTTGCAGGTTCACCGGTTGGTCATAGCGAATGTTCTGATAGAACAGGTGCAACAAATAAACCCCGTCGGGGTCGAGTTCCTCAGCGGGCAAGGAAAACTTCCCTTGAGAATTCGTTACCCATGAATGCACCGTTTGCATCCCCTGGCGGACGGAGACCAAATCCACCTTCTGATCAGCAACCGGCCGGTTACGGGTTTTATCCACCACTCTTCCCCGCAGGAGCTCTTGCTGGGCGGGGAGAGACGTGCTCAGAAATCCCAAGAAGAAGAGCACTGCCGTCCACCGACTCATACGGTTTCCTCGCCCCGCCGCGGACGCGGGAGTTGAAAATGATTGCGCCAATCGGAAATGGCCATCCGCCGTTCCTTTTCCAACCGGCGCGAGAGGGCCTCTCATCATCTGGAAAAGTTGGAATCCGCTAAGTTAGCCGGAGGAACCCGAGAGGGGGGTTCCACATGCCCCGCAAAACTTCATCTTCGGCGGGTTCACAAACCCACACTGAGAACAAGCCGGCCCGCCGCCCTCACGCTGCTGCCGAGTCGATTTGCCCACCGCCGGAATATCAGGAGGCACGACTGCCCTTGAGCTTGGCTCACCCGGCAGCTCCATTTCCTTGGCCATCAAGCCGCCGGCCTCGGTCAGATAATCCCCGCGGGTCCGCCGGTAATCTTCCTCGGAGAGCTTGCCGGCTTGATATTCGAACTCGAGGTCCTTGATATTGTCGTAAATAATGTGCCGTTGCTGTTCCAGGTGAACCTGAGGCGTGACGTCCGGCAGGAGGGCCTTCTCTTCCGGATCCGATCGGGTAAAAAGCGGTTCCAGGATGAAGACGACGACGACCGAAACCAGGATGGCAGCTAAGATCAGAGGCACGGAATCATTGGAACGAGGCTATTCTGAGTACTTCTTCAGCTCTTTTTCCACACTCTGAAGAAGCCCGGATTCGATTTTCGGCGGAGGCTGGGCGGGCCGAACGGCACTTCTCTTTCTGAGCGTGGAAACGATCCCCCCAACCGCCATCAGGCCGAGACCACCCCCCAGAACGGGCAGAATCCAGACCAGGAGGTTGAACCCTTCCGCCGGAGGAGTTGCCAGAACCTTAATTCCGTACTGGGTGGCGAAGTCCTGTAGAATGGTGTTCGGGTCCTTTCCGCTGGCAACGTCCTTTTCGATCTTCTCGGTCATCTCAGCCCGAGAACCGCACCCGTGCATGCCGCAACTGCCCAGAATGTAGGCGCAATGACCACATTGACAAAGCAGGCGCGAGGCAACCTCGTCCACCGCATCCGCAAGAGCCGGACGAGGAATGAGCAACGCAAAGAACAACAGGATTCCGCCCAGTCCACGCATATTTCTAACTCGTCTGCTGTCGAGCTCCCGCCACAGCCAGCCCGCCCATCGGCATACCCATCCGGGCCGCCCGCCTTTCTCCGACGCTCGGGAACAGGGCCAGCAGAGTCCCCAGCAAAATCACCAAACCGCCAATCCAAACCCACGCCACCAGAGGATTCACATAGACCTCCAGGATGGCCTTACCGCTCTCCTTATCCTTGCCGCCGAAAACAACGTAGAGGTCCTCGGATAGAGAGGAGCGGATCGCAACGATCGTGGCCGCCTCGCGGCTGGCCTTAAAAAATCGCCTCTCCGGAGTCAGGATGCCAAGAAATTCATCACCGCGCTTCACGGAAAGCACGGCGCGGTCATAGATGTGGTTCGGCGTGTCTCCATTGGTGATACTTTCGCAACGCAAGGTGTAGTTGCGAACCCGTAACTGGTCACCCTCGCGCAACGCCGACTTTTCATGCGAGCCAAAGGCCTTCCCTACGAATCCCACAAAAAGCAGCACGATGCCGAGATGAATCACGAAGCCGCCGTAACGGCGGGTGTTGCGAAGCGTCAGGTTGAGCAACGCGCGAGGAAAGCTCTCCCCGGAATTATTCTGACGAGTTCGGGCTCCCTTGTAGAATTCCGAAAGGATGGTCCAGGCCACAAAGACACAGAGCATGATCGTGACCAGCGGATAGAGGATTTCTCCCTCGTAGATGAACAGCAAAATCAAGCCGGCCGTGCCACCCAAAATCAGCCAGTAAAGATTCCGCTTCAAGCTCTCCCAAAACAATCCTACCAGAAGAGTAAAGAGAACCGGAGGCAGCAGGTATCGAAGGGGTTTCCCCTCGGAGAAATAGATCGCCACCGCCGCCAACAGACCCACCCCCAGTCCTCCCAGAATGGGCCAGACGAAATTCCGCCGCAGGCTCTCCACGGAGGTCTTGCGCCAGGCAAGCAAGGGTCCCACGCCGGTCAGCAACAGGAGGACCAATCCGATGGGAACCACCACCTTGTTGAAGAAGGGCGGCCCAACGCTAATGGTCACCCCCTTCACGGCCTCGGAAAGAATGGGGAAAATGGTCCCGGAAAGCACCGCGAAGACCGTCGCCAGCAGCACCCAATTGTTAAACAGAAATCCGCTTTCCCGCGAAACCATCGAATCCAGCCGGTTCTCGCTTCGCAGGTAATCGAGCCGCCGGAAAAGGAGGATCAACGAAAAGGCCGCAATCATCACCAGAAACACGGCGAAATGAGCGCCCAGAGGCGATTGGGCGAAGGCGTGAACCGAAGAGATGATACCGCTGCGCGTGAGGAACGTGCCGAAGATGCAGAGGAAAAACGTAACGATCACCAACACCACGTTCCAAACTTTCAACATGCCGCGCCTTTCCTGGATCATCACCGAATGGAGGAAGGCGGTGCCCGACAGCCAGGGAAGCAGGGAGGCGTTCTCGACCGGGTCCCAACCCCAATAGCCTCCCCAGCCCAGGGTGGCATAGGCCCAACTGCCGCCCAGGAGAATCCCCACACCCAGAAACATCCAGGGCACCATGGTCCACCGGCGCGTGGTTCGAATCCAATTTTCTCCCGGCTGGCGCGTCATCAGAGCGGCCATGGCAAACGCAAAGGGAATCACAAACCCGGTGAACCCCAGGTACAGCATGGGTGGATGGATCACCATGGTGGGATATTGGAGAATCGGGTTCAACCCCATCCCCTCGGGAGGGACGAACCTCTGCACCGCAGTGCCGGTCTGATGGAGTCCCAGCTCGGAAAAAGGATTGGCTACGAACAGCGTCAGTGAGGTGAAAAAGGCGGCCGTGACCATGGAGATGCCGATCACATAGGGCAGCAATTGCCGGTTGCGGTGCCGGTTCTGAAAAACCACCACGGCGCAATAGATCGCCATCAGCCAAGTCCAAAACAGCAGGGAGCCTTCCTGGCCCGACCAAAGGACGGAGATTTTGTAGTAGAAGGGAAGGTCCCGATTCGAATGGGAGGCGATATAACCGACGTGAAAGCTGTCCTTGAAAATCAGGACCTCTAAGGCGATCACGCCCAGGGTCGTCATTCCCAAGAAAGCGTAGGTGGCCCGCTCCGCACTGCGAAGCAGAAGGCGGTTCTTCAGCCAGCCGGAGGCGAAGGCCGCCAATACGGCAAAGCCGGCAAACGCGAGCGCGGCGATCAGCGATAGGCTGCCTACTTGATGCATAAAGGGTTTACCGGGTGGTGGAATACGGGCGTTGATAGGGTGTATCGGAGAGGCGCTTGCCCGTTTCGTATTTCGAGGTGCAACGCGCCTGGATTTTCTCCGCGTGGAAAATACCCTCTTCGGAGTAGATCCCTTCGATGATGCCTTCGGCTTCTGCGACGAAGGTGTCCGGCGGCGTCTCGATCCCTACATAGAGCACCGGAATCGAGGTCTCCTCCTGGGCCAAGCGAAACGTCAGGGTTCCGTCGGCCCGAAGAATCGAGCCGGGCACCACAATGCCCCCGACCCGCAACCGCCGTTCGTAGTCGGGGACCTGGGCCAACTCCTTGACGGTGATATAGTAGGTGCGGTTCTGCTCGAACCCAACAATCGCCTGCCAAGCCACCACGGAAATGATAATTCCCACGCCTACAACGAACTTTAGCTGTTTATTCGGCATCGGTTGTGCCTCCCTCATCGGCCGGGCACCGGGCGCAGTCTCCCTGCGGGGCCCGAAGGTGGTTCTTCAGCCAGCCTGTGGCGAAGGCCGTCAATACGGCAACGCCTGCATATGCGAGTGCGGATATTAGCTCGAACCCGACAATCGCCTGCCAAGCCACCATGGAAATGATAATTCCCACGCCTACAACGAACATTAGCTGTTTGTTCGGCATCGGTTGCACCTCCCTCATCGGCCGGGCACCGGGGGCAGCCTCCCTGCGGGGCTGAATGAATGACCTTGAAACTCTATTGTCTCTCACCGCCTGGAAACTGTCAATCTATAGAGGCCAGAACTTTCCCCACTTTTTGGAGGGTCAGGGGAACAGGGGGAGCCGTTTGGAGCGAGGATCGGGTCAAGGATGTCCAAATCCGGTGGGACGGCCATACAAGAGCTGCTTGATGCCATCGGCGATAGCGTAGAAACGGAATTCTGGAATGCCCAGATCCACTTGGCGGCCCGTTCGATGTGTCCGACCAAGAGCGCCAGCTTGGCCCTTTTGCCTAGATACACCCAGGCAAAGTAGGTCGCCGCCAGAACCAACGTCGCCATGTTTTGCAGCCGTTCATAGGTCGGCAATCGGTTATCTTCCAAGCGTTAAACTAACGGACTCGGGCTCTGCCCTCGTTACCTCTCCTGGGGATCACGGGGCGGAATCGCCAGGGCCTTACGGGTACGGGGGGTCGGAACACCCGCGACCTGCAAGTTCTCAGTTTTCTGATACTCCCCAATCGCATTCATCGTCGCCTCGTCGAGTACGCCCGAAATGGGCCCGCTGTATAGGCCCTGGGACTGAAGAGCGTTCTGAACCTTTCGCACCACGGACGGGTAGTAATTCTCGTAGTCTCCATCGTCCAGGCCTCGAACCAAAATCCAACCGTGGCCTTTGCCACCAGCCCATACAGGCTCTCCGCCGGCGGTTTCATGGGATGTGGACGGTGGGAGTGGTTGAGGGGCGGTCGGTTCTTTCGGCGCGGTGGGTTCAGGTTCCGGCTGGACCGGTTCGGACGCGGGTTCCGGCTGCTGCTCCGTGATCGGCTCCGGCTCGGAGGTTTGGGAGCACCCTCCAGCGATGAGAAAGCAAATAACTGCTGCGGCAAGCAAGGTCTTCGTCCCAGTCTTCATAACAGACTCCTCTCGACCAGGATTTCCTTTTGGGTCGTCCCGGCCCGACATAGGATAGCAGACCCACCGCCGCAGTACAATGGATAGGCCCTGGCCGCCCCCGCCGACCCGGCACGAGTTCCCGAAAGCCCCTGGGGCGGCAAGTCAGCGCGTGTCTTTGTCATCCGCGCTCCGGGCGAGCATGGCGCGGTGGACTTTAAGACGCAGAGGGGGACCCGCCAGCAAGATCGTGTTGTTGGATTCAATCCCTCCGGTGACCCATACGATCTGGTCGGCCGGCAGGGCGGCGGGCACGGCTCGGAGCCAGAATTCAGCCGTCTTTTCCTTCTCCGCGATGTTGATTCCGTTCAATCCCAAATTGACGACCACCACTCCGGGCGGCAGATTGGCAATCTGGAAGGGAACCCGTTCCTCGAATCCCGGGACTCGCTCGATCTGAATCGGAATTCGTTTCTCTTGGCCGGGCTGCAGGACGACTTCCTTGGCTCCCACGGCGATTTCCACGTCGGGCCCCGGCATCAAGGCGATCAGATTCAGTTTTTTGTCCGGTTCCAGGTAGCGAATCACCGAGCGGGAGCCAATTCGGGCGCGCGCGGCAACCGCAATACAGGCCGGGATGTCATGAGGCCATTTCGATCAGCCCGAACCGCTTGATCCTTGGAACGACCTTCAGACTTGCACGATTGATCACGTTCTTGAGATGTTTCCTTGCCCTACGGGCGTCCTTGATCGGGACGCCGTTCTGCATGACTTGCCTGTTTGCGGCGACCAAGAAGGCATACAGCCATTCTTCGGGTTTTTGCCGCACGCCCGCCTCCTGAAGGGCATAGATCACCAGTCTCGAGGATTCCGGGAGAGAGACGGCCGATCCGGTTGCCGGACAGGCCAGGGGAACGGTGCCCCTGGTGACATGTTCCTTGAGGATATGGCGATTGAAGGGATGTTTGAGGCGGAAGCGTCGGGGCGTAACATGGGCAGCATTCTTGAGTTCATGTTTGGTCGGCGCCTTGTCCGCCTTGCCCAGCCGCGTCCTGCTTGCGAAGACCTGTCTGGCGCTGACAAGCACGTGGAGCGCGAAGATCATTTTCCCGATTTCATCATCGGCGATTTTCATCATCTTCGCCAGCTCGCCGGGCGTTTGTGAGCCTTCTTCTATCAAAGCGGTGGCGATATTCTTGTACAATGAGCCCCGGTATGTGATGTTGCTGGAGGGGATTCGTGTCGAGAAGCGGAACTCTTCCAGCGTGGCCGGCTCGGCCTGGAAGTAAAGTCTGTCCCAATAATTTAGCAGGTGGGACGACATCCTCCTTCCGGGTTCTCGGGTGAAGATATCTCTTCGGAAACCTTCGTCGAGGACCAAGCTCTTATGTGTTTCGAAGACGGTCCGATTGCGGGCGGAATTGAAGACCTCGCGAAATTGTTTAGGGATGATAAGATCGCGGATATTCATGTACAGGGGGCTGGAGCCCACATAGTGGCACCCGGCCGCCCGGAACTCGCGGGCGACTTCCCGGAAGTAGAAACAATGCCAGTGCTCGTTGAGGAATTCATGCGAGATGTAGCTGAGATCTTGTTTGAGAAGACGGTCGAGCGTCTTGGCGGCTTCAGGGTTTCTGGCGAAGAAGGCTGACTTTTTTTCCTTGAGGAACCGCAAATAGCGCAAGCCTTCGCGCGCACGGTCCATTGATGAGAGTTTGCTGCCGTCTGAGTATCTCAGCATCATTTCCCGCAGCGGCATTCTTTGCGCCCCGCCCGGCAGGGCATTGTAGCTCACGAAGGCATAACCTCCAGGCAGCAGTTTGTTTTTGATGATTCTGATAATTTCACTGCGTACCTTGGGCGCCACCCAGGAATAGATGCCGTGAAGCACGATAAAATCGAACATCGGCAGGGCTCCGAGGTCGAGTTCACCGAAGGTGGTATTGTGCACATGGATGTTCGAGAGCATTCCGCCGTCGGCCATGGCGCGCACGTTGTCGATATGCTCGGGATTTAGATCGACGGCGTGAAACTGCCCTGCGGGGTGGCAGGCGGCAAAGATATTGGCGGAGACCCCGTTGCCGCAGCCCAGCTCCAGGTAGCTGAATTGTCGATCGAGGTCGATAGGGGCGAATCCGTGCATCATGGCGATGTAGTTGAGATTGAACGGTGACATGTCGCCATAGAAGCCCCAGGTATAGACCGTGTCGGTGACGTAGCCATCCGACCGATCGGTCATCGACGGTCGCCACCGGGTCGGCGTGGGATCATTGGTCATGGTGGGCATTGCACCATCGTTTCTGTCTGTGCGTGCGCAGGCGGAAAAGAATCCGGCGTGTTATTGTTCGCACCGGGAGGCGGTCGTCAAGATCGGCCGCCTCAGGAGTTCTGCCGGGCCGTATCCGCCTGCGCCAGGAGCTTTGCAAACTCCGCTGGGTTCGGATCCAACGCTGTCAGATCGATCTTGTCGCCTTGTTGGCTGGAGAAGTCCGTGATCTTGTCTTCGGCGCTCTCAGCCTGCTCCCCGAACACGAACCCGTCAGCACCGGCGCCGCCCGTCAACCTTAGCTGTGGGGATTCCATACATGAGTTGACAGGACGGCGTCTTCCAACGGGCCGTATCTCTGGATCACTGCACGCGCACTTTACGGAGAATGGGAACCAGTTTGGGAGGCGAAACAACGGGCCGCTCCCACCGACCTCGCGCGAGTTCCCGAAAGCCCCCTTGGGCGGCAAGTCAGCGCGTGTCTTTGTCATCCGCGCTCCGGGCGAGCATGGCGCGGTGGACTTTCAGACGCAGAGGGGGACCCGCCAGCAAGATCGTATTGTTGGATTCAATCCGCCCGGTTACCCAAATGATCTGGTCGGCCGGCAGGGCGGCGGGCACGGCTCGGAGCCAGAATTCAGCCGTCTTTTCCTTCTCCGCGATGTTGATTCCGTTCAATCCCAAATTGACGACCACCACTCCGGGCGGCAGATTGGCAATCTGGAAGGGAACCCGTTCCTCGAATCCGGGGACTCGCTCAATCTGAATCGGAATGCGTTTCTCTTGGCCGGGCTGCAGGACGACTTCCTTGGCTCCCACGGCGATTTCCACGTCAGGTCCGGGCATCAAGGCGATCAGATTCAGTTTTTTGTCCGGTTCCAGGTAGCGAAGCACCGGGCGGGAGCCAATTCGGGCGCGCCCGACAATCTTCAGAGGAGCCACGCCTTCCGCGTGCAGAGAGGCGCCGGGCGAGGCCGAAAGCGCTAATACGGTAGAGTCCTGACCGGAGGCAATCACAGCGGGTGATGCCGACAATCCCTTCGGCAGATCGAGAAGCTCGACTTCAATAGGGCCGTCAAAACCGTCCAGCCGTTGGGCGACCACCTGGATGGGAATCGTCCCCCCACGAGGCACGTTCGAATTGCGGGGATCCGGCGTTCTACGAAGACGCATGGGATTGCCCGCCATCAACTTGAAGTCCGGATTAGGCTCGCGCAAGGTCAATCGGTAGGCGCGGTCCGGTCCCTCCAAGCCTTGAACGTCCCGCAGTCGGACATGGTAAAGCCCGTTTTCGGGCGCTGTAAACGCCAGGCGAGAATCCTTGCCGAGCATGGGTCCACCGTCGTCATTGCGCCAGGACAGGGTGACCACCGGCAATCCATTCGGAGGAAAGGTGGTTCCGGCCGGATGGGGTACAACTTTGTAGGCGGGAGCGTCGAGCGGGTGGGCCGTGGAGGTTGTCCCGAAAGCCGCGAACCGCCGACCCATGAATCTCCGGAAGTGGTGATCCTCATCCGGTTGTTCGGGCAAGCGCTCCACCTGCATGACTTCATCCTCGATGAGGATGTAGTCGCCCACCCCCAACCCCTTGACCGTGTCCATGCGGATGTCGGGTGAAACCGAATCGTGCGACCGGAAGATGACGGACGTCTTCAGGACGGCACGCAGAGTCGTCCTGGGGATCGGGCGGCCCTTCGAGTCCAGCACTTCCAGGAGGGAATCGAGGGGTGAACCGAGACGGTCTGCTTCGACTTCCAGAATCATCTTCTGTCCCTTGCGCGCCTTGAACCGAAACAGGTCCTCGTCGGAAGGCCCCGGGGATGGGCCGCTGTCGATGCGGCCGTTAATCACCACGGGGATCTGAACGGGGATGGCGCTGGCAAGTCCGCTGCCGGCCTCTTTTTCCAGAATTTCCGGATACTCACCCACGGCCAGTCGAATCGGATTCAAGGACTTCCCCTTCGGAGTGGTGACCCGGGTCTCGAAGGTATCCCACAGCCCGGCGGAGGCCGGCGGTTGGACCGTCACCGATTCTACGCCCGCCAGATTGAATCCTTCCAGCCTCACCTCCGTTGGCTCTCCCTTCCGAACCCCCAACGGAAAGACGCGCGTCAGGTAGGGAAGCTCCCCGGCGGTAACGCGATAATGGAAATCCTGTCCGCCGCGCATTTCGTAATCCGAAATGCGGAGAGTGTAACGGCCCTCGGTGGTGAACGCGATACCCAGAACCGCGTCGCGGTTTGCGGCCACGCTCTTGCCGCCCACCTTATTTCCCTGAGCGTCCAGCACTTCGAGGATCGGTTCCAATGCGGAGCCGATCTTGGCCGCCGTCGTCTGAAACACCAACTCTTGGCCCTCTCGTGCATAAAATTGAAACTCATCCACCTCGCCGGGAGTCTCCAACGTCCCGACCAGAGTGGCCGGCAACTCCGCCCAGGCCGCCTTGCCGGACATTTCGGAACTCTCTTTGACTTCAGTCCATTCCCCCACGGCAAAGGACACCCTTTCGGTAATTCCCAGAGGCGTCAACAAGCGGAAGGAATGAACCCCGGGAGGCACCATCGAAGCGATCGACACCTTGAGGGTGACTCGATAGGAAGGAGCCTCATAGAGGACCGCGGGGATGACGACCCCATCGTCATCCACCGCCTCTTTTTTCGGAAGCCGATCGACGTTAACCACCTCGGCTTTCATGCCGGGTGCGCTGAACAGGACTCGCCAGACCTCGGCCAGGTTCCGCCCTTCGACAATCACTCTGACCGTGGAGCCGCGCTGCGCTCCCACGGGAGCCACCCGCAGAACGTCCGGAGGAACGGTGGGGTTCTTCGCGAACAGGCCCCCAGAGACCATCGCCCATACCAGAACCAAGACTCCGCAGCACTTGCGAATGCTCACCATAACTTCCCCCTTTGCATGTAGGTCATCTAGGCTAGGGACCCGCAAGGATCAGCTTCGCCACCTGATGGTAGTCCGAAGCATCGTAGATACTGACCGACCCGTCATAACGTCCGACCGCCAGCCGGTTGCCCTCCCGATTGAAGGCCAACCCCATCACCCAGTCGGATTGCTTTTCGAGGACCTTCTCCTCGGTCAGCGTTTCAGGATTCCATATCTTGAGGGTGCGGTCCTCGGCGGTGGTCACCAGACGCTTTCCGTCGGGGGAAAATGCCACCTGAAGAATCGGGCCCTCATGCCCGATCATCGACCGAATTAAGGTGCCGTTGTTTTCCGTCACCTCCCAGATACGGATGACTCTGTCCACGCCGCCGGCGGCCAAGCGCCGGCCCGACGGATGAAAGGAAACCGAATAGAGCGAATCCAGGGGTTCGCCGAGCGTGTAAAGACGTTCGCCCGAATTCACGTCCCAAATCTTGACGCTGCTGTCTTGAGCGGCGGAAGCCAGGAATCTCCCATCGGAACTGAATGAGAGGGAAAACACCGCATCGATATGATCCTTCAACCGTTTCACCTGCCGGCCCGAGGCCACGTCCCACAGCAAGATCAGCTTGTCGTAGCTTCCCGTGGCCAGCAGCTTTCCGTCCGGGCTGAAAGCCACCGCATAGATGCAGTCGTCATGCCCTTGCAAGGTATGGACGAGCTGGCGGGTTTCCAAATCCCAAATCTTCACCTCGCCCCACCGCGACGGCAGGCCTCCGGCAGCCGCAAGCCATTTCCCATTCGGGCTGAAGGCCACCGCCCGCACCACTTCCGCGTGCCCTGCGAGCTTCGCCGCCACCTCACCGTTGGCCGGGTCAACCAGCCGAACCTCGCGGTAGCTTCCCACGGCCAGCCACCGGCTATCGGGGCTGAAGGCCACCGAACCCGATTGTGGAGAGACCGCAACCGTCGGATGAATGTCGGGAATCGGACCGCCGGGAATCGAACCGAGACCCGCGGCTTGCTGCGATGCCGGGGCGCCGGAGTGAATCCAAGCCTTGATGGCGGCGATCTGGTCCGGCTCCAGCTTGCCGCCCATGGGCATGGTGGGTTGGACCTTTCCCTCCAGCATTTGCACCAAGCGGCTCGCGTCGCTGTCTCCGGGGACGAGGGCCGGCCCGTGCTTGCCTCCCTTGAGCAGGTCCGCATGGTTTTCCAGCGCCAGCCCTCCCATCTTGGACTGGGCACTGTGGCAGGGCAAACAATGGCCGCGGAAGATATCCCCCACCTCGGGCGGAAATCCCGGACCGGCAGACGTCTCGTCAGCCGCCCTCACCCCGCCGCCTCCCGACGCGAGAAGGCCGGCCATGAAAATTGAAACCAGCACTGGAAGTTGCATTTCCGGGAAATTTCTCAAGCTGCCTCTGTTAGACCGCACCCGCAAACCGTTTTCAGTGATTAAAAAGGAATTCCTTACTGCTCAGAACCGCCCAGAACAGGTCCTGAAGCGTCTGCCGCTTGCTCTCGGGCCGCGCGAGACCCTCCTCGACGCCCCTCGCCACGCCTTCGTCCATCGTTTCCAGGAACCGCCGGCGCTCCCGGTCCGTTGGATACCGGCTCAAAGAGGAAAGAAATACATGGTCGAGGATCCGATCATCGGATACTCCCAGCCGAATCAGCATATCCACCGCACCCCCGGGGGCTATGAGCTTGCGGTTGAGGGTTTCCCCGTTCGCTATATGGAGAACCTGGGTAATACTCGGGGAAGATTCCCGTTCGGCTTCGTCGGTGACCTCGCGAGGATTCCGACCAAAAGTGGAAAGGAAGTAGGACCTTACGCCGGCATCCGGAAGTTGCAGAGCGCGCATGCCCACCGGGAACCCGGAGAACTTCTCCGGAACCGCGGTGACCTGGGAAATCGCATCCAGAATGACCTCCGCCGGCAAACGCCGCGCAAGATAATGGGAATTGTATTTCAGGTCATGCGCGTTCAACTCATTCGGACTCGAGGAGAGCTGGTAGGTCGCCGACCGGAGAATGGTCCGAATCAATGCCTTGACGTCAAATCCGCGCCGAACGAAATCCTCCGTCAAGGCCGACAGCAATTTCTCGTTGGAGGCCGGATTGGTCGCCCGCATGTCATCGACCGGGTCCACCAAGCCGCGTCCCATGAAGTTTCCCCACACCCGATTCACCAGCGTCCGGGCAAAGAGGGGATTTTCGGCTGAGGTAAGCCACTCGGCCAAATACTCGCGGCGGTCCAGGGACGCATTGAACTCCAGCGGCACCCCGGTCAGGGTCTTGGGCCGCAGCGGCCGCCCCATCCGCGGGTGGTTAATTTCGCCCTGAGCCTTGGTATAGACAATCACCTCACCCAGCCGGCTTCCGTTCTTCCGACCCACGCGCGCGAACAGGTTGGCCATGGCGTAGTAATCGTCCTGGGTCCACTTCTCCAGCGGATGGTTGTGGCACTTGGCGCAATTTAGGCTCAATCCCAGGAAGGCCTTGGAGACGTTCTCCGATGCTTTCAGCGGCTCGATATTCGTGACCAGGAAATTGATCGCGCCGTTCTCCACGTTCGATCCCGACGAAATCAACATTTCCCGCACAAATCGATCCCACGGCTTGTTGCTTTCCACACTGGATCGGATCCAGTTGTAATAAGTGCGCAACACGTTGGGAGCCAAGTCGCCGGCACCCGGGTTGTTACGACCCGCGCCTTTCAGCAGAAGCACATCGGACCACTTATAGGCCCAGTAATCGATAAACTCCGACCGCTCCAAAAGCTCATCCACCAGCTTTTCTCTTTTGTCGGGGGCATCATCCGCGAGAAACGCCTCCACCGACGCCGAGCCGGGCAAAATGCCCGCCGTATCCAGGTAAACGCGCCGGATCCATGCGCTGTCGGAGGCCAGATCGGAGGGGGGAATACGAAGCCGCTGGAGTTTTTCCAGGACTAAATCGTCAATGTAGTTATTACGCGGCGACTTTCGGAAAATTTCTTCGTTCACCCGGTGCGGAAACGGGACCGTGAACCGAGCAACGGAAACCAGGTTCATATAGGCCACCGTGATCGCGGCTTCACCAAAGCCCTGCATCTTGACCAGCCCTTGGTCATCCACGGCGGCCACGCCCAGTTCCGTGCTGTCATATTTGCCCCAAGCGCTCACGTCCTCCACATGCCCGTCCGAGAAATGCGCGAGGACCACGATCCGCTGTTTCGCCTGCGGCCGCAAAGAGGCCTTCGCCGGCAGCACCTCAAGCCTTTCGATCTTGGGAGATTCCGGCAAGGGAGGTGGGGTTCCGGCCCCAATCCACTCCGCGATGATGCGGTAGCTGGTTGAGCCGACCTCGAACCGCCGGCCGCCGCCGTGGGGAATGGTCAGCGAAGGCTTGAGCAGGATCAGGCTTCGCGCCGGCTCGGTTTTTACAACCCGACGCCCGATCGCCTGCCGCGTCAATACATGATAATCAGTGTCAGGATCATAGCCTCGCAAGCTCAGCTTGAATCCGCTCTTACCCGCCGCGGCCCCGTGGCACGGTCCTGAATTGCAACCGGCCTTCGTCATCACCGGAACGACGTGATTTTTGAAATCCCGCGTGAAGGGAATTCGGGTGTTGCGAACCACCACGCGGGCCTTGGCTTGCCGGCCTCCCACCGTTGCGGTAATCGTCGCCTCACCATCCGAGACAGCCCGCACCCGCCCCGCCTCATCCACCGAGGCGATGGAGGGAGCCGAGGAGGCGAACTGAGCGCGGCCGGTCCAGTCTTCCTGGAAGCCGTCGGCAAAAAGGGCTTGAACCAGAAGGCGTTGGGATGCCTCCGGGTTGCTGAGCGTTATGGGAGAGGGGAGAATCGAAACCGACTCGAGTTTGGCACTCGTGCCGGTTGCCGCAGGGGCGTCGGCCAGGGCCGGTAAAACAACGCTGAGGCCCGAAACCGCCCCCAGGAAGGCACACGTCAGGATAAATTTCTTCCTCAAACCAGACCTGCTTCGGCTCGGGGTACCGGCAAAATCTTTAGGAGAACAGCTCGTAAATCGGCTCAACACCACGGTCCACCAACGGGACGACTCGGCCCGAAGGTCCCGCCAACTCAAGGTTCAGGTCAATTCCCAGGGCATAGAAGACCGTAGCAACGACTTCCGCCGGCGTGGTGGGCCGATCCTTGGGATAGGCGCCGATATCGTCAGACGCCCCGACGGCCTGTCCTCCCTGAATCCCGCCTCCGGCAAACAGGATGCTCCAGCATTGGGGCCAGTGGTCGCGTCCGCCCGCCGGATTGATCTTCGGCGTCCGCCCGAACTCTCCCATGGCGACCACGAGAGTATTCTCCAACATGCCCCGCTCTTGCAAATCTTCGAGCAGTGAACTGTAGGCATTGTCCATCATCGGACCCAGCAGGTCCTTCATGGCACCGATGGCGGTGAAAGGCTTGGAGCCGTGGATGTCCCAGGTGAGCTCGTTGAAAACGGTTTCGAACATGTTGATGGTAACGAAACGGCACCCGCGCTCGATGAGCCGCCGACCCAACAAACATCCCTGTCCAAAACGGTTCTTTCCGTACCTTTCTCGAATCGCGTCCGGCTCGGTTTCAAGCTCGAAGGCCTCGCGGGCCTTGGCAGAAGACATCAGGGTGTAAGCCTGCTGGAAATTCGCATCCAGCAGCTTGGCGTCTTGGCTGTTTTCGAAAGTCTTCACGGCATCGTCGATCAGATTGCGCCAAGCGCGCCGGCGGTCCACGCGCACCGAAGAGATATAGTCGGGCGGAAGCAGGTCCGGCACCTTGAAGTTGGGGTCAGAAGGATCGGCGTTCAGAACGAAGGGGTCGTATGTTTTCCCCAAAAATCCCGCGTCCTGGCCGTGAGGCATGTTGCCCCCGGTGGGTCCCATCGGACGTGGAATCAGAACGTGGGGCGGGATATCGCTTTTCGGTCCCTTAAACTTCGCCATTACGCAGCCGGCGTGCGGGTATTGGATGCCGCCCTGGAAAAGGCGGCCCGTCTGCATCATCTGGTGCCCGGTATCGTGCACCGCCGTGGCCGTGTGATGCACCGAGCGAACCAAGGAGAATTTATCCGCATTTTTCGCCATTCTCGGAAAGATTTCGGAAATCTGAATACCCGGCGCATTGGTGCGAATGGGTTTATAAGGGCCCCGAATCTCGGCCGGCGCCTCCGGCTTCATATCCCAAGTGTCCAACTGGCTGGGTGCCCCTAACAAGAAAATCATAATGCAATTGACGTCCTTGTCCGGGTTCACCCCACCCTTGGCCTTCAGGCCCGTAAAATGCGGCAACCCCAACCCCAGAAGAGACAGCGACCCCGCATGAAGGAAATCTCGCCGCCTCATTCCGTCACAAAACTTCACTGCCTTGTCAGCATCCAACCGAAACATATCTTTCTCCCCCTCTGAAGTGATAGGGCCCTTGTTGGTGTCCCGTCGGGTTGGCTTCCATCGGGTTTGAATTACCTTGTGCTAGTGCTCAATTCCCTTATTCTACAGCCCCTGAAAGCCAAGCGTCAAGGAACTGTTTGAGTCCCACCCGAAGTGTTCTTTTGATTCGGCTAGGCCGGGACAAAATGCGCCTCCTGCCGCCCCGACCCTTGCTTTTTCTTCTACGCGAGGGCGACAACCCTGACCCTCGCCGATCTGGAAGGGAAGTCGATCTTGTGGAACGCTCACTTCGGCGCGGTGAGGCAGACCCCGAGCTAGCCGATACCTTGCGGCGCGAGGTCCAGGGGAAGTCCCTCTGATCGAAGAAAGACCCCCGGCGAGAGAGCTTTCAAGACCGCTCCGCTCCTGCTACAATGGGCCTAATCATGGCCGCTGAACCCGCCACTAGCGCCATCTTCCGCGCTTTGCGAAGCGTGGACGTGGACCCCGACCTGGCCTACGAAGCCGCCGAGGAAAGCCGCCGCCAAGCCGGGGAGAACGTCATTGCCGTTATCGGAGCCCAGATCGCCGAGTTCAGGGCCGAGATGGAGATGCGCTTCTCGGAACTGAAGTCCGAGAACGCCGAGATGCGGGCTGAGTTCAAGGCTGAGAATGCTGAGATTCGCTCCGAGGTGAAAGCCCAAGGCGCTCGCATTGATGCCCTGGGGAGCCGCATCGACACGCTGCAAAAGGTGATCTGGCCGCTGATGGCCATCCTGGCGACTTCCGTCTTCGGCCTGCTCTACAAAGCCGTCACCGGTTAGGCGCATGAAAAAGCTCTTTTGTACTCTCGCTCTACTGATGGTTCTCATGGGCTTCCGCCTGGAGGCGCAGACCCGTTCTCCGGAACTCCGCTTTCACGTTGGAACCGGTGCCTGCGACATGGGCCGCCCAGTCCGCCATGAGTTCGCGTCGCCTTTCGAACAGATCGCTGCGCCGGTACGCAGCCTCGACGCGGTCGCTGTTGACGTGCGCCAACGCGAGTTCGCAGATCTCGCGCGGCGCGTCGGAGCACTCCACCGCCTTGTCCGCGGGCAATCTCCCTTACCCGGTCAATCGCCTTTTCCTGCGTGTTGAAAACGCCGCTCGCACGATCATGGCAGCCGATCATCGGGGACTGGCGGTTGGCCCCCGTCCCTTCGAAGCAGGCGGCGGGCCACCTCAAGATCGGCCTCGGCACCGCGCGTGGTGAAGAACTCAGCGGTTTTCATGGCGGACACTTTCTCGGCCACCGCCGTCGTCACAAACTGATTGATGCTTGTCCCATCTTCCTTGCTGATTGCGGCGACAGCCGCCTTCAGAGAGGCGGGCAACCGCAACGGGTAGGCGCTGTTTTGCTTTTTCATGCCGATATCCTCCTCAAGGCCTCTTGGGGCGACAACATCACGATCCCGAATCGGCCGGGAGCATCGCCGAAGTCCCGTTGGTTGAATGTGACCAACGCATCGACGTTGCCGTTGATCGCGGCTTCCAGCACCATTTCATCGGTCGGATCGCGGAGTTGCGGACGCCACAGAAACCGTGGCCTGACGGGCACCGCAACCGCGCAAAGCGCAGAGACCACCGTTCCGACCTCCACCCGGCTGAGGCCGGAAGCAATCTGCTGGGCTGGATCACAGCACGCCGCCTCATACTCAAGCGTCAGCGCCACGGAAAGAAGCAGCGTGAACGCCCGGCTTAAGGCTCGATCAATCAACGCAGCCGAGGCCCCCCTCGGGCTGCGCAGGCCGGCCACCACAACGTTAGTGTCCAGTACGTACCGCATATCCCAGAATATAACATCATATAAGATATTACAATAGAGTTCGAGGGTGGTACGGTGACAGCGTTGACGGTGTGTCAAGGGCGGAGCAAAACCAGGTCACTAGCCACCGTTCTCTTGGCCCGCCACCTAACGAACCGCGGGCAGCGACTCGCGCCCTTTTGCTTGTTCAGGATCTTCAATATCGAGCCGCTGAAGCTCGCGCTTGAGACGAAAGGTCTCCCGCTCGGCCTTGATCGCTGCCTTCAGCGCAGGGGCTTTCGGCGTCAGTTCCCGCCGTAACTTGAAGGCGACCTCGGACAGGCCGGCGTGGGCCTCGGCTACCGTTCCGACCAGCTCCCGCCGTTCGTCTTCGGTCATGTTTCCCCAGGCTTTCTATCTGCGCCTCAAGGGCACAGATCACCAGTGGGCGGAGGGCTCCATGTAGTTGTCGGTAAACATGGTAGCTAACGAGCAGCGCAACGACATTTGACGATCGCCAACAGGTCTGTTTTGGTCAGAGACGAGTCACGGATCAAGCGGCTTCGAGCCGGAAGAATCATGGCCAGGTGTCGATAAAAACAGGCGTCTTGATCGACGATATATGACTACACAATGATCTGGATACTATAATCGCTATCTGTCGCAAACAGACTGCGTTTTGCCTTTCCTTGGACGCCGCGAAGGTTCTGGCAGTGGTTAGGGAAAGTAGGTCCGCTGGCTCGACGAAGCGCGTCCTCACGGCGAGCGGGGCGATTGCAGCTCGAAAACCATTGCTGCAATCAGGTGCTGCGCAGCCCGTAGAGCATGGCCGTGGCAGCCACCACCGTCAAGAAACCGTCAGTAAACTCGCCCATCAAGAGGGCTAAGCCGTAGGCGTTGCGAGCGAAAGCAGAACCCCCAAAACCGTGGAAGACGCCTGCATGCCTGGCCGGCAGACAGGGCTTGGTGAGGTTTCACCCATCATTCTGAACGAGCACAGCTCCCATAAACCAAGAGCTAGGTTGAATTTATCGAGGGATTGAGTACGAATGACCCGGAAGAGAGGACACCCGGAACTCAGGCAGGGTCGGCCACGCTGAGATCGCTAAAAGCTGGAATGCCCAGCGGTGCTTGTGGTGGAAGTGGAGATTAGAGTCCTCGCAGAGCCTTGGCCACCGACACCATCGCGCTCAACTTCCCGATGGCCTCGTCCACGGTGCGAGTCTTCAATCCACAGTCCGGGTCCACCCAGAGGTTTTCTTTCGGCAAAACCTTCAGGGCATCCCGGAGCCTGTCCTGGATGACAGACGGTGGCTCGATTCGGTGCGAGTGGACATCCACAACGCCGAAGCTGATGTCTTTAGTGTAGGGATTCCGCCGGAACAGGTCCAGCATGTCCAGCTCACTGTTGGACATTTCCAGATCGAAATTATCCACCGGATACCGAAGCATGTCGGGGTAGATTTCATCAAAGGCCCCGTAGCAGATGTGAGTAATGAAATAGGCCGGCAGGTCGTCGGTGACGATATGCATCGCTTCGATTGCCAGCGGGAGCTCGGAAGGGCGCACCGAGGTAGCCGGCTCATCCACCTGGATGATCTTCGCCCCCGCCTCAATCAGGGCTTCGACTTCCTTGCGGATCTGTCGTGCCAGGGCCAAACAGGCCGCGCGCCGGTCCGGGTAATGCTCATTGAAGGACCAGTCCATGACGGTATAAGGTCCGGTAAGCATGCCCTTGACGGGCCGCTGGGTCAGATTCTGAGCAAATTGCCACCACTCCACCGTAATGGGTTGTTTCCATTGGACTTCTCCGGTGATGATCGGCTTGTGGTAGTAGCGGTTTCCGTAGGAGCGGACTAACTCTCCCCGCTCGAAGCCCGTGATGTACTCCGCGAAATAGGCCACCATGTCGGCCCGGTACATCTCCCCATCCACCGGGACGTCGATTCCCAGTTCCTCTTGGGTCCGCATCCAAAATTCCGTAGCTCGTTTCTCGTGCTGGTTGAGGTCCGCGCGCGAAATTCTCCCCTTCACGAAGTCCGACCGCGCCCGCATCAGGTAATCCGGCTTCGGAAAGCTCCCCACCGTTGTGGTGGGAAACATCGGCAAATCAATGCCCAACTCGCGAAGTTTCGCGCGGCTCATTTCAGCGACCTCCTGAAAACTCGTTTCGAATTGCCGCCAACAGCTTCAGCTTGGCGCCCGCACGGTCGCGCGGCAGATATTCCAGCCCGCAGGAGGGGACCAGATAGGATTCCGTTGCCTTGATCTTGGGAACCATTTTCCCCAAGGCTCGGGCCACCTGTTGGGGGTCTTCGAGCTTCGTATTGCGGCCGTCCACCAGACCGAATCCCAAGGGCTTTTCCGAACCCGCGGAAGCAATCAGATCCACCAGCTTCGGACTGTAGGTGAAGTCGAAACTCAGCACATCCACCGGCCGGCGTTGCAGCCAGTCGTACAGCGGCGCGGCATCTCCGAAATGGGTGTGGAGAACCAATCGTGCCTTCCCTTTACACTTTGCCAACTCGGCCAGCGCGGCTTCGGCCACGGGTAGCTCCGAGCCGGGCTTCAGAAGGGCCGGCTCGTCCACTTGAATCACCTCGGCACCGGCTTTCGCCAAAGCTCCGATCTCCTCCCCCAGGGCCGCAGCATAGGCTTCGACGAGCCCACCGAACCCGTCTCCAGAACCCATATTGAGGATAGAAAGCTTGGCCAGCGTAAACGGTCCGGTTAAAACCGGCTTTACCGGACGAGTGCATTGCTCGCGAGCGAACAGAAATTCATCGAGGACCAAAGGTCGGGTGCGCCGCGGATCTGCCTCGACCACCGGTTGACGAAAATAAAAGTTCGTATCGAAGAAGCGCAGCAGCCCGTTGATTTTCGTTCCTTCCAGCTTCCCGGCGATGTGGGAAATCGGGTCGTACCAGCGGATCTGCCCGTCGGTAACCAGCTCCAATCCCGCCTCTTCCTGTTCGCGAAGAGCCATTCGGGTCAGGGCCTGTTCGGCGTGACGCAAATCCTTTGCGGTCTTCTCGCCGCGCTCCCATTGGGCAACCGTGCGGCGGAGGAGCTGCGATTCCGAACTACTCCCGATGCGTGGGTGGTTTCCGACATGCGCTGGCACTAGATTCATATTGTTCCCCGGGATTGTACACGCCCCGGGATTTTCTTTCCGGGCATGGGTTATGGATACGGTTCGGAATCGGAAAAGAAATCTACCCGGACCCGGGAAGGCAGGATTCCCTTTGCGGAGCCCATGTCGAGAAGGGTCTGAACGGACCTGCGGCCTTTCTCGCCGAAGTCCAGAGTCCAGTGATTAACATACATGTTTACGAAGCGGTCGGCAAGGCTCGCATCCATTCCGCGTGCGTACCCCAAGGCATGGGCCAGGGCCGCCTCGCGATGTTCCAGGGCGTACTGGATGCTGGCGCGGAGAAGCCGAGCGACCGCGCGGATTCGTTCTTCTCCCAAGGATCGCCGCACCACGTTGCCCCCCAGAGGCAGCGGTAATTCCGTCTGCTGCTGCCACCACTCGCCCAGGTCCAGCACCTTTCGCAGTCCCTCCTGCTCGAAGGTGAGCTGACCTTCATGAATGATCAGGCCCGCATCCACACCGCCCTGAGCCACCTCGGAGAGGACCCGGTCGAACGGCACAGCCACCGGTTCAAAATCCGGCAGAACCAGCTTCAGCACCAAGAACGCCGTCGTCAAAGTTCCGGGAATCGCCACGCGGCGGCCCTTCAGCGCCTCCACGCCCATATCCGCGCGGGCCACCAACAACGGCCCATAGCCGTCGCCGAAGCTCGCCCCGCAGGTCAACAGGCCATATTTCTCCCGCAAATAAGGGTAGGCATGAAAGGAGATCGCACTCACGTCGTAAACTTCCTCGAACGCTTTCCGGTTCAGAGTTTCGATGTCCTCGAGGACGTGTACGAATTCCAACTCGCCCGTAGGGACTTTTCCCACGGCGAGGCCATAAAACATGAATGCATCGTCCGAATCCGGACTGTGGGCCAGTTTCAGTTGCATAAAGTCAGCGGATAAGAATTGCCCGACCCCCCTCCCACCTGACGGACGGGTTTCCTATCGTACTATATATTGACGTTATCGCCGCCAGAATTCACCCTCCCTCCGAGTCACTCTTAGGCAGCGTTCCAGCCTTCCCCTGGCTCCGGAAGCAACCACGAGAGGGCGTTCTCCGTAGGCCGGTACCGTGTCACCCATCCTGTGAACGAGCACCGTAGTTTGACAGGGGGGTCCGAGAGTGATTATTCTGCGACCCCGGCCATGTCCAATACCTTTCTGAGTCCCGCCAACCAAATCACCATCCTCAGGTTACTCTTCATTCCGCTGTTTGCAGGACTGGTGCTGGCGGGGGAAAACGGCTGGGCGCTTATGATGTTGGCCCTGGCAATCCTCAGCGATGTGGCCGACGGAGTGGTCGCCCGCCGCTTTCATCAGGAAACCAGTCTCGGCGTGGCCCTTGACCCCATCGCAGACAAGATTCTGCTGGTGACCTCTTTTCTGCTCTTGTCGTCCCAGCGGATTCTTCCCTGGTGGCTCACCATTTTGGTGGTCACGCGCGACGTGGCCATCCTAACCACCGCTCTGCTCATCAGCTTGGTCGCCGGCTTTCGCCCTTTTCACCCCTCGATATTCGGCAAGTTGAGCACCGGCGCCCAGGCCGTAACCCTGTTGGTTGCGCTGGCCGGTGAGACCGATCTCACCCGTATCTTCACCCCCCTCAAACAGCCGGCGATCTATTTTGCGGGCGCCATAACATTTATCTCCGGAGTCCATTACCTGACGCTCTGGCGCGAACGCTCCCGCCCAAAAGATCACGTCGGATAGGAAAACCCCAAAGCCTCCGCGACCTATTCAGGAAATGATCCGGCTATAGTGAAGAGCCATGACCACAAAAGATACGGCGATGATCAGAACCGAGACGAGAGCCAGCAGATTCCACAGGTTTTCACCGATCCGGGATTCGGGCTCCCCTTGCGGGACCACATATCCGAGTGCCACCCCCGTAGCGATCCCTCCCAGGTGTGCTGCGTTGTCCACTCCCGGAATCAACAATCCCAGTACCAGGATGTAAAGAAACCACCGAATCAGCATGGCGCGGTAGGCTTTCCCGCGGCGACCGTGATGGAAACTGGCTGCGATGAGAACTCCCACCAATCCCAAAACCGCGCCGGAAGCTCCCACTGAATTGGACAATGGGCGCCAGAACAGGCTGACAAGAAACCCGTTGACCCCGCAGACCAGGTACAGAGCCACAAATTTCCGTGTCCCGAACAGTTCCTCCGCCTGGCGGCCCATGTCGAACAAGACCCACATATTGAATGCGATATGAAAAAAGCTGCCGTGCAGGAAGACAGCCGTCACCAGCCGCCACCACTCTCCACGGAGAATCTCCGGCCCGTATCGTGACCCCAGCGCCACCAGAACGTCCCCCCGAATCCCGCCCCATGCGGGGGTGGGCGAAAGATCGGCTCGGGCCGCCTGAACGGTAAGATAAAAACTCAACAGGTAGAGGCCCACATTGATGGCCACGAGCGTCGCCGTCGCGCTGGAGGGAACCGGGATCACGCCTCCGAGCAATCCCTGCGATGCCCTGCCGCGTTGCGGCGCTCCTCTCAGGACAACGCCGCAAAGAGGGCACACCGAATCGCTGCGACCGATCAGCCCCCGGCAGGAGGGGCACATACGATGTGAAGCCTCCCGCATTGCGCCGGTCTGTCGCCGGCGGCTCCACCAGGCTTCCACGTCCCGGCGGAGCCGTTCGAGCTTAAATCGAAGTCGTGGAGATAGGTTCATCGACTTTTCCCATCTTGACAAGCCCCGCCTATAGGCTACCTTAGTTCGGCGGGGGCGGGGAATTTCGTTTGTCCCCATTCTACCTCACCGGTAGAATAACATTTGCGGGAGGGATAATGAGCGCCGGATTCCCGACCCACGAGAGGTGCAATGGATGAAAATGCGAAAGGCTGGGGTGGCCAGGGGACGCAAATGGGCCCGCATCATGTGAGAGTCTTGTCCCGCCGCTTCGCACTCCAAGCGGGAGCTGTTTGGGTCGTCCTGGCGGCCCTGGCGGGCTGCGGGGGCCGTCGAGTCAGCCGCCGCCCTCCGGCTACCCCTCCTTCCGTGGTCCAAGGCGAAAAGGGCATTGCCTCCTGGTACGGCGGAAAGTTCCACGGGCGTCGCACGGCCAACGGCGAGATTTACAATATGTACGGGATGACGGCAGCCCATAAAACCCTGCCCTTCGGCACCCGGGTAAGGGTGCATCACCTTGCAAAAAAACGACATGTTACCGTGCGGATCAACGACCGCGGGCCGTTTGTCAAAGGACGCATCATCGACCTTTCCTACTCGGCTGCCCAAGCGATCGACATGGATCGGGATGGCATCGCCCCGGTGCGGCTGCAGATTCTGAATTTTCCCGTCGCCGGCGCGGGCCTGTATTCGGTTCAAGTCGGCGCCTTCGGTAACCGGGAGAAAGCCTACGAGATCAAGAAGCGCTTGTCGGCCCGGTTCTTCCCCATCTTCATCCAACCCCGCAAACGCGGCCGGAAAACCTTCTATCGGGTTCGAGTCGGCAGAGTCGGCAGCCTCGCTCAGGCGCGCAAGCTCGAACGACGGTTGCGCAAGGCAAACCACAAAACATTTATCGTCAATCTGGATTGGACCAAAAAAACCCGTCGCTTCCAACGGAAAATTGGTAAGGAGTAACTCTGAGCCATGCCCGATGACACAAAACATTGCCTCTTTTGCCGCATCCTCCGGCGGGAAATCCCCGCAAAGGTCGTCTATGACGATCCCACCGTTCTCGCCTTCGAGGACATCAACCCCCAAGCCCCCACGCACATCCTGGTAATTCCGCGCAAGCACCTGCCCACCCTGTCCGATGCGGTAGCCGAAGACGAACCCGTGCTGGGCCATCTGCAAACCGTTGCGGCCGATCTGGCTCGGGACCGTGGTCTGGATCATTCCGGCTTTCGTACGGTCATCAACAACGGGTCCGGCGCGGGCCAATCCGTCTTTCACGTTCACTTGCACCTGCTCGGTGGGCGGTCCCTAGCCTGGCCGCCGGGATAATTCCTCTTCCCTCCCATTGGGAGGAAGGCCGCCCCCCAGGAATGGAAAGCCGGATAACGCCTTGTGCCGTCCGAGTTGTGCGCGTTCAATACCTATATCAACATATATAGATGATAGATGCGTGACACCTCACCCATCCTGGGAACGACTACACGAGCTTGCCTTCCGATCGCGCTCCCCATTAGAATGAGCACGGGGATGAATGATGCCCAGAGTTGGGTGGGCCACGGGGTGGCCCGCTCGAATCCGGGTGTTCCCCACCGAGATCAAGAGAAGCTCGGCAGGCGAACCTTAACGAACTGGAAAACGCGATATGTTTGAGACGCTCCAGGAAAAGTTCGAGCGGGTATTCAAAACCCTCCGCCTGGAAGGCGCCCTCTCGGAAAAGTCACTCGATGAAACCTTGCGGGAGGTTCGTCTTGCTCTGCTCGAGGCCGACGTTAACTTCAAGGTTGTCAAAGATCTGGTCGGACGAATTCGTGTCCGTGCGCTGGGCGAGGTGGTGCAGGAGGGGCTGACACCGGCCCAGGAAGTCGTCCGCATCGTGCGGGACGAACTGGTGGGCCTGCTGGGGCGGGACACCTCCGAATTGATCTATTCGAGCGAGCTCCCATCCGTATTCCTGCTGGTCGGTCTGCAAGGCAGCGGAAAAACGACCACGACCGGGAAAATGGCCCGTTGGTTGGAAAATAAGGGGAAGCGTCCGATGGTGGTCTCCACCGACGTCCGCCGCCCCGCAGCCCGGGAACAGTTGGCCGTCATCGCCGGCCAAGTCGGGGTCCCGTGCTTTTCCGACGACCGGCTGGGTCATCCGCTCGAGTTGGCGCAGGCGGCCCGCAAGGACGCCGCCGACCGGGGCCACGACGTCCTGCTGGTGGACAGCGCAGGCCGGCTGCACGTCGAGGATGAGCTGATGCAGGAGCTCAGCGAATTGCGCACCGAGCTCCGGCCCAGTGAAATTCTCTTCGTGGCCGACACGATGATGGGGCAGGATGCGGTCAACAGCGCCCAGCAGTTCCACGCGCGGCTGGGCATTACCGGAGTCATCCTGACCAAGCTCGACGGTGACGCGCGGGGCGGAGCCGCGCTCTCCATCCACCACGTCACCGGGCAACCCATCAAGTTCGTGGGTGTGGGCGAGGGCTACGACGCCCTGGAGACCTTTCATCCCGAGCGTATGGTTTCCCGCATTTTAGGGATGGGCGACGTCCTCAGCTTGATCGAAAAAGCCGAATCGACTTTGGACAAAAAGAAGGCCCTGGATCTGGAACGGAAAGTCCGCACGAACAGCTTCACTCTGGAGGATTTTCGGGATCAGATGAAGCAGTTGCGAAGCATGGGGCCGTTAGATCAGGTTTTGGGCATGCTTCCGCGTTGGGGCCCCATGAAGAATCTGAACAAAGTTCGCGTCGAGGAGAAGCAGATCATTCGCATCGAGGCCATCATTGGATCCATGACGCCTCAGGAACGGGACAACCACCACCTGATCAACGGCCGGCGGCGCAAGCGCATCGCCCGAGGCAGCGGCACGACCGTTCAGCAGGTCAACCAGCTCCTGAAGCAATTTGTCCAGATGCGGAAGATGATGAAGTCGATGACCCAGGGTATGAGCAGGAATCTGGCCCGGATGAATTTGCCCTTGGGTGGAGGGCCTCGGCTCGGTTAGAATATCTGCACCCAGGGGTCAGTCATCATCGTCCAGGAGGGACGGACACCAAGAAACCCAGGCAGACCCCCAGGGCTTCGTGACAGAGGGAAGCACGAAGAGAGGAGGACTATTTGTTACGGATACGTTTATTCAGGACGGGAGCCAAAAAAAAGCCCCGGTACCGCATTGTAGTCATTGACCGCGAAAAACGGCGCGATGGCCGCTTTCTGGAAATCCTGGGGCACTATAATCCGTGCCGGAATCCGGCGGAGATCGTCCTGAATCGGGAGCGCGTTGAACACTGGATCCAATGCGGGGCCCAGCCCTCGGATACGGTCCGCGGCTTGCTGAAATCAGCTCCGGCGGCCTAATCATTTCTGCCGAACGTCTCAGAACCCGAGGCGGTAGCGACGATCAACACGGATTACTCAAGTCCTCATTAGGATATCAACTTTCATCCAGGGGTAGAAATCCGCCGACGCGGGAACGGGAGGCAAAATGAAGGAGTTGATCGAATCCATCGCCAAGGCTCTCGTGGATAATCCCGATCAGGTTTCCGTACGCCCCGTAGAAGGGGAACAGGTCACGGTTCTCGAACTTCGGGTCCATCCCTCGGACCTAGGAAAAATCATCGGGAAGCAGGGCCGCACGGCACGTTCCCTGCGGACCATTCTGGGAGCCGCAGGAATGAAGTTGAGGAAGCGTTTCACGCTTGAGATTCTCGAGTAAGGGTGAGAGAACCCCCCGACGGTGCCGCTCATCCCGGAGACGAACTCCCTTTTCAATCCTCGATTGTCTCGTGGCCCAGCCCCAGGGCCGGCCAGGGGACTTCGTTTCGGCGACCGGATCGCCCTCGAACCTCTCACGCCCAGGGTAACGAATGACCGACTCGAGCCCGGGCGGTAAGCCTCCCCACCATGAGGTTCCTGAATTCCTGGCGATTGCCAGAATCATCAGGCCGCAAGGGCGACGAGGTGAAGTGACCGCTGAAATCCTGACCGACTTCGAGGAACAGTTCCATACCCGCCATCAGGTCTTTCTCCGGTCCGGTATGGGTCCGCCCCGTCCCCAGAGGCTGGAGAAGGCATGGCCCCATAAGGGACGAATGGTACTTAAATTTGACGGCGTGGATTCCATTGCGGAGGCCGAACAGCTAAGAGGCCAGGAGGTGCTCATCCGGTCCGAGCAACGAATTCCGGTTCCCCCCCGTCACTTTTACCTGTTCGAGTTGATAGGCTGCCGGGTGGTGGAACCAAGCCGGGAGGGTCATAGAGACTTGGGAACGGTGGAAGGTCTGGAGTCCAATCCCGGAGTTGACTTGCTTCGGGTCCGGAGAGGCCGGGAGGAGCTCCTGATCCCCTTCGCCCAGGCCTTCTGCAAAAAAATCGACGTCATGCAAAAAATCATCGAAGTGGAACTGCCGGAAGATTTGCTCGAACTCAACCGTAGCGCGTCCGAGGGCAAGCGTACCGGTTCAGGAAACCAACTTCGCTCCGCCCGGCGAAGAACTCGGAAAAGACCATGATCACGTTTGATCTTCTCACCATATTTCCCGCTTTTTTTGGCAGCGTGCTCGATCACGGCGTGCTGAAGCGGGCTCTGACGCAGAACTTGGTTGCCGTCCGGCCGCACAATCTTCGCGACTACTCCCGCGACAAACACCGCAGCGTGGATGATCGCCCTTTCGGGGGCGGGCCCGGGATGGTCCTCAAGCTCGAGCCCATCTTCGCCGCCGTCGAACGCCTCAAGGGCCAGAGCGAACCGAAAGACTTTCCCGTGGTCCTGCTTTCCGCCTCAGGACGCCTGTTCAACCAGGAGTGTGCCCGCCGCCTCTCTCAGGAGGCGAGAATCTGCCTGATCTGCGGGCGCTACGAGGGAGTGGATGAACGCGTGGCGGAACACTTGGTGACGGAAGAAATCTCGGTTGGCAACTTCGTTCTCAGCGGAGGCGAGTTGGCCGCCTGCATCGTCATGGACGCGGTCGCGCGCCTGCTGCCCGGCGTCCTGGGCAATGAAAAGTCGGCGCAATCGGAATCCTTCACCCCGGGCGCTTTCGCCGGAGAGTTTTCTCCCGCCGGTCTGCTCGACTTTCCGCAATATACCCGTCCGATGGAGTTTCAGGGCTGGGAGGTTCCCTCCGTGCTGGTCTCGGGGAACCATCAGGAAATCGAGCAGTGGCGGCGCCAAAAGGCCATCGAGAAGACCCTGCGTACGCGCCCGGACGTTGCCGGGACAGCCGGACCCGGAAAACTCGAGGGACTGAAACGCTCCGGAAAGAAGTCCGCGTGAGGGAGCATCTTCCCGGCAGCGCCGGGGAAGCTCAGCTTGCGGAGGATTACGGACTTCACTTAGCGCCTCGGTCCCATTAGAATAGGAATCGGAAAGGAAAATTCCATGAATCCCGTCCAACGAATCGAGCAAGACCATCTCCGAGCGGACATCCCGCCGTTTCGTCCCGGCGATACCATCCGCGTGCGCGTCAAGATCAGAGAGGGAGAAAAAGAACGCTTGCAGGCCTTTGAGGGCATCGTCATTGCCCGGCGCGGCTCGGGAACCGGCTCCAGCTTCACCGTCCGCAAGACTTCCTTCGGCCAAGGCGTAGAACGCATCTTCCCTCTCCACTCCCCGGTGATCCACAGCATTGACGTGGTCAGCACCGGGCGGGTGCGCCGCGCCAAGCTCTATTACCTGCGAAAACTGCGTGGCAAGGCCGCGCGACTGCGTAGCTCGAAACGGGCAAAGAAGCAGTAAAGTGCCGGGACCCTCCGGCCCGGAGAATCAGATGCAAAGCGAACTGGATGCCGCGTCTGCTTGACCCCAAAGAATTGGCTTGCACAGCCCGCCTGGAGCAGCATCTGCGGCGGCGTGGCTGGAATCTTGTTGCCGGATGCGATGAGGCGGGCCGCGGCGCCCTGTTAGGACCCCTGGTTGCCGCCGCGGTGATCCTCAATCCGGAAGATGAAATCCCCGGGCTGAACGACTCGAAAAAGCTCTCGCCCGGGGACCGAGAACGCAGCGCGCAGCAGATCCGGTTGCGAGCGCTCGCTCATTGCACAGCATTCATCGGGGCCCCGGAGGTGGACAAACTGAACGTATATCGGGCCTCGCGGCACGCCATGCTCCAGGCCCTGGGGGGACTCTCTCACTCGCCCCATTTCGTCCTCACCGATGCCATGCCCCTGCCGAACTTCAGGATTCCTCACCGCGCCCTCATCCACGGTGACGCCCGGTCGGTGAGCATTGCCGCGGCATCCATTCTCGCCAAAGTGGCGCGGGACGCGCACCTTCGGCAGTTGGACAAGATTTATCCCCAATATAAGCTCGGAAAGAACAAGGGCTACGGCACACTCGAGCACCGAAAAGCCCTCGAGCGTCTGGGGCCGTGTCCCGAACACCGGCGGTCCTTCCGCCCGGTCCGGGAAATGATCCCTCCCCACACCCGAGGGTGTTTGGGCATATACTGACAGAGTCGCCATGACCATACGAAAACAAGACGCTCTCGTTTATCATGAATCACCCACGCCGGGAAAGCTGGCGACGATAGCGACCAAGCCCTGCCGTACGCAGCGCGACCTCAGCTTGGCGTACAGCCCCGGCGTGGCCGTCCCGTGTCTAGAAATCCACCGCGACCCGGCCCTGGTTTACCGATACACCGGGAAATCGAATCTCGTGGCGGTGGTGTCGAATGGTACAGCGGTGCTGGGGCTGGGCAACATTGGCCCCGCGGCGGGCAAACCCGTTATGGAAGGCAAAGGGGTCCTGTTCAAGCGGTTCGCCGATGTTGACGTGTTCGACCTCGAAGTGGCCTCTGAGGACCCGGATGAGGTGATCCGAGTCTGCCAACTTCTGGAACCCACTTTCGGCGGGATCAATTTGGAGGATATCAAGGCCCCGGAATGCTTCAAGATCGAAGCCGAATTGAAGCGGACGCTCACGATCCCCGTCTTCCACGATGACCAGCACGGCACGGCCATCATTTCCGGGGCCGGCCTTCTGAACGCACTCGATGTGGTGGGCAAGAAGATCGAGCAGGTGAAGGTGGTTTTCAACGGGGCGGGCGCGAGCGCCATTGCCTGCGCCGAACATTACCTCCGGTTGGGAGTCAAGCGCGAAAACCTGATTCTGTGCGATTCGAAAGGTGTCATCTATAAGGGCCGTTCGGCCGGGATGAACGAGTATAAGGAACCTTTCGCGCGGGAGACCGAAGCGCGAACGTTGGAGGAAGCCTTCCGAGGAGCCGACGTTTTCGTCGGATTGTCGATTGCCGATTGCGTTACCCCGGACATGCTCCTCTCGATGGCGGAAAATCCCATTGTCTTTGCCATGAGCAATCCCGACCCGGAAATCCCCTATGACGTGGCCATCCAAACCCGCCCGGATGTGATCATGGCGACGGGCCGCTCGGACTTTCCGAACCAGGTGAACAACGTGCTGGGCTTCCCGTTTATCTTCCGTGGCGCGCTGGACGTGCAAGCCAGGGCCATCAACGAAGAGATGAAGCTCGCGGCCACGCGGGTCTTGGCGGCCATCGCCACCGAAGAAGTGCCCGAAACGGTGTGCCGTGCCTATAACGTCGAGCGATTGGAGTTCGGCCGAGAATACCTGATCCCGAAGCCGTTCGACCCTCGGGTGCTGACCTGGGGAGCTTCGGCAGTGGCCAAGGCGGCGATGGAAAGCGGCGTAGCACAAAAATCCTTGGACATCGACGAATACAGGGCGCAACTGGAAAAGCGCCTTGGCGAGGCCTAACAAAGCGTCGAGGCCGACTCGGCCCACCGCGCAGTTGGCAATCGGCGTAGGGATTCGCAACGTCGATTGCGAAAACAGAGTATTCTGTAAACGCGAAATACTCCTTTCACGCTAATTACAACATCTCCCTTGAGTGTCAAGTCGCCCGTTTGACGCAGGAGCAAAGCTTACCTGTTCTCCTCCAGGCTCCGGGAATGTTATACTCACGTCGATCCAGCAGGCGTCAAGAGGAGTTCCGGTGACATTGAACGCCATCCGGGAGATGCGATGGGACTGGGTGTAAGACACCTCCTGGGTATTGATACCCTCAGCCGTGAACAGATCGAACTGATCCTTTCCACCGCCCAACAATTCCAAGTCAAGCCTGGTTCCACGCTTCCTCGCCATCATTCATTGGCGGGGAAATTCGTAGTGACGGCCTTCTTTGAGGCCTCGACCCGCACTTTGATGTCGTTTGAAATCGCCGCCCGCCGTCTGGGAGCGGACGTGCTCAATGTCTCAACCGAGCTGAGCAGCACCGTAAAGGGCGAAACGCTGCTCGATACGGTGGTGAACCTGGATGCCATGGGAATCGACGCGCTGGTGATCCGCCACGCCCAATCCGGTGCGCCCCATGCCGCCGCCCAGGCCGTCCGCGCCGCGGTCGTCAACGCCGGAGACGGCGCGCACGAACACCCGACCCAAGCCTTGCTCGACGCACTCACCATTCTCGATTACCGGAAACGGCTGGACGGGCTGAAGGTCGCCCTGGTAGGAGACATCCTGCACAGCCGCGTGGCGCGGTCGAATGCGTTCCTGCTTTCCAAATTCGGCTCATTGGTGGTCCTGTGCGGGCCCGCTACGCTCCTCACGCGCGATTTGGAAGCCGTGGCGCCCCAGATCACCACCACGGCCCGCCTCGAGGAGGCCCTTGAGGATGCCGACGTAGTGATGGGGCTTCGCCTGCAGAGCGAGCGGCAGCAGCAAGCGCTGATTCCCTCGGTCAAAGATTATTCGCTCGAATACCAGCTGAACACGGAACGCCTCCGCCGGGCCAAACCCGACGTGATCGTCCTCCACCCCGGACCCCTGAACCGAGGGGCCGAGATGACCAGCGAGGTCGCCGACGGGCCTCAGTCGCACATACTGACTCAGGTCTCAAACGGTGTCGCGGTCCGTATGGCGGTGCTCAAACTGTTATTGGGAGGGGACCGTGGCTAGTCTTCTGATTCGAGGTGGCCGGGTGGTGTCCCCCGCCGACGATTTGGACGCGGAGGTGGACGTGCTGGTGGATAACGGCGCCATCCTTGAGATCGGTCCCGGGCTGGATGTGCCCGCCGCCACGGTCCTGGACGCGGAAGGACAAATCGTAGCGCCCGGGTTCATCGACATCCACGTCCATCTGCGCGAGCCAGGAGGCGAAGCCTCGGAAACGCTGGAAACGGGTCTGCGAGCCGCCGTCGCGGGAGGCTTCACGGTTGTCTGTCCCATGCCGAACACAAACCCGGTGAACGACTCTCCGGCGATCACGCGCCTGCTGATAGAAAAAGGCCAACAGTTGGGGCTGGCGCGGGTGCTGCCGATTGCCGCAGTTTCAAAGAACAGTGAAGGAGCCCTGCTGACTGAATTCTCCGGGTTGGCGCAGGCGGGGGCCGTGGGCTTCTCCGACGACGGGCGGCCCGTTGCAACCGCCGGTCTGCTGCGCCGCGCGCTTGACTACGCCGAACGGCTCGAGATTCCGATCATCGACCACTGCGAGGACCTCAGCCTGAGCGCGGGCGGGGTCGTGAACGAGGGTGCCATGGCCGCCCGGCTGGGCCTGCGCGGATTTCCCGCCTCCGCGGAGGAAGTTATGGTGGCACGGGACCTCATCGTTGCCGAGCAGACCGGAGGCCGGCTCCACCTGGCACACCTTTCGACGGCGCGGTCGGTCGAAATGGTCCGCGTTGCCAAGTCGCAACAAAACCGCCCAGGGCATATCAGTTGCGAGGTCACGCCGCACCACTTCATCCTGACCGAAGCGGCCCTGGGTGAGTACGACACCAAGGCCAAAATGAGCCCACCGCTCCGAACTACCGAAGACGTGCAGGCCATCCAGACCGGCTTGGCCGACCGAACCGTGGACGTGATCGCCACCGACCACGCGCCGCATTCGGACGACTTGAAGCAGGTGGAATTCGACCGTGCGCCGTTCGGTGTGATCGGCCTTGAAACCGCCGTCTCGCTGGCCCTCACTCACCTGGTCCATCCGGGAAAAATCACCCTGTCGAGAATGATCGAGCTGTTCAGCACGAACCCGGCAAAAATCATTCGGCAACCGCTCGGCCGTATGCGGCGGGGAGCCACCGCCGACCTGACGCTATTGAACCCACAACGTGAATGGACCTACCACGCCCTCACCGGGGAATCCAAAAGCCATAACTCGCCGTTCGACGGCTGGAAGCTGCGTGGCGCGGTCACCGCCACCATCGTCGGCGGAAATCTCGTTTACCAACGTCGCCTTTAACTCTCTGCCGCCAAGCCTTCACCGGCCCTTTTTCTCATTCCCACAACCCCGGCAGAGCGGATCGCTAGAATCCACCGGGGCAGGAATATCTCGATGGGAGCCGACCGGCTATGAATCTTTTACAGCGAGAAAGGGTCCGGTGAGAAGAGGCTTGAAATTTTAAGTATAGTTAAATATAATGTTAATTATACTTACATAATATCCGGGAGGTGCATCGGCCGGGGTGGATACGAGCCCAAAAACACGGGCAAAATTTCTCCTCATGCCCGCCCTCGCAGTAGGACTTCTTCTGGTAGGTTGGGGCGTGGATGACGTAGGCGGCTTCTGCACTCATCCGGCCCGGGCGGGGTTGATGGTGTCGATCCTGCTGAGTCTTGTCCTGTTCCTGGTATTGCGTCTGGATGCAAAACCCCTCCGCCGGGGCACCCGACCGGTGGGCCGCCAGCGTTGGGTCTTGGCCCTTTTTGCGGGAATCAGTCTGGTCCTTTGGTGGTTCCTGCCCTACGGCGACCGCCGAGCAATATGGGTTCTCCCCGATGCCGAGCTTATGCGTTATACAGGTCTGATCCTCGTTGTGATTGGATCGTCGATCCGGTTTTCGGGTCTGCGGTCGCTGGGCAGGCAATTCAGCGGCTTCGTGACTCTACAGGAAAATCACCGGCTCGTGCAGACGGGTATCTACCGTTTGATCCGCCATCCCATGTATCTGGGCGCAATCCTGGCTTGGCCCGGGCTGGTCATGGTATTTCGGAGCTGGCTGACGATTCCGATATTTTTATTGGCCACCGTCTTTATTTTTATGCGAATGCGGCAGGAGGAGAAGCTGCTGGGCAAGCACTTTGGAGAAGACTTCGCCACCTACCGCCGCCGGACGTGGAGGCTTTTGCCTTACCTCTATTGAGGCGGGGAGCTACCCCGAAAGACATCAAGCCTTTCTGGGTTCCAGGGCGTTTTCGATTTCATCCACGAAAGCTTCGGCCACCGCAGCGGGGTCAGCGGCGGCGATGCTCCTGCTGAAAAGCCTCCCGGGGTTTCCCGTGCGATTCTTCATGGCGTCCTCAAGGTGATGTGTTCCCGGAAGCCTTGCTCTGGGCGCTGGACTGATTGTCTTTTTGCGGCCTCGCCCCGTGCCTGGGCGTCACGTTGTAGATCCCGCCAAATCGT
This sequence comes from Terriglobia bacterium, assembly GCA_965222885.1. Lineage (GTDB taxonomy): Bacteria > Acidobacteriota > Terriglobia > UBA7540 > JAPUME01. Next base: position 951,719 of record OZ244973.1, on the reverse strand, counting down.
GGTGCAGCTATAAGAGCAATGAGTGTGGACACAGCGATGACAAAGGGTGCCGTCCCAGGCGTGTAGTCGCTGCTCGGTCGCATAGCGGGGCTCACAATTGCGGCACTAACCGCGGCAGTGACCCATATTTGGTATCGTTTTCCGGGACTGCGATGGACCAGCACCTTGCGCACGGCCGCCTTCGGAAAGGTGTGCCTCTGCCCATCCTTGCGCTCCACCGTAAGGGAGTCGTCCGTGGCGGAGTGGAAATAGCCCTTGATTTTCCGGCTTCCCCGAGGGGCTTGGTCCTTGAAGAGCAACACCTTGATATGGGTTCCGGGTTTTACGGCCTGCACCTTCGACCAGTCGGGCCTGGTCTTCCACGCTGCCGCCGTAGGCGGCCAGCCGGCCAACACCAGCAGGAGCACAAACCCTACAGTTGTGCTCCGACTGGCAAGCTTTCCATGGTTTCCCCGTGATCTTCCTCATGGCATCCTCAAGGTGAGGCGAAGTTCCTCATTTGAAACCGCTACCCCTTGTTGTTCGATGGAGTCGGTGGCGGTCTTCATCCGCACGAGGATACGCCCCGGCGGCACCCCGGTAAAGCGGGCATGGCCCTGGGCGGAGGTCACCGCTCTCTGCCGGAAGGCCAGCGGGTGCAGCCAGGAACCTCGCGCCTCGATGGGATACCCCGCCGGGTCGGCAATCAGCTTGACCTCTGCATCGGCAACCGGCTCTCCCGCCTTATCCCGAAGTTCCACCACCACCGTCGCGCCCGGCTTCCCTAAAACGACGTCCTCCAGCAGCGTGTCCCCTGCGGCCAGCTTGGTGCGCTTGGAGGACACCGGTGAGTAGTTGGGGCCGGATATCCAGTCACTACCGATCTTCCTGCTTTCCGGGAGCTTTGCTCTCAGCACCGGATGGCTTGTCGGCTGGCGGCTGTGTCCGGTGCTTGGGTGGCACGTGGTAGATCACGCCCATCTTCGAGACAACTAAAAAACCAAGGGCTGTGGACACACCGATGAGTAAGGGCGTCAGCCCAGGAACCTCGTTGCTACGCGCTAAAGTGGGGAGCAAAATTGCGGAGCTACCCCCCAGGGCGATCCATCCTGGGTATCGTTTCCCAAAAGGGCGATGGACCAGCACCATGCGCACGGCCCACTTCGAAAAGGTGTGCCTCTGCCCATCCTTGAGCGTCAGCGTAAGGGAGTCGTCCGTAGCCGAGTAGAAGTAGCCCTTGATCCTTCGGGGATCCCGGTAGAGCACCACCGCGGCTGGGGTTCCAGGTGCTACGGCCTGCACCCTGGACCAGTCGCGCTTGCTTTTAGGAGGGCGATAATGGACTGCCACCTTGCGCACGGATGACCTCGGCAGGGTGCGCATCGGTCCATATTCCATCTTCAGGGTAAGGGAGTCGTCCGTAGCCGACTGGAAGCGGCCCCGAAGCTTCCGGTCTCCCCGCGGTCCCCGGTCCTTGTGGAGCACCACCTTGATCGGGGTCCCAGGGTTTATGGCCTGCACCTTCGGCCAGTCGAGTTCGCTATTGCCCGCCGCCGCTGCTGTGGGTGGCCAGCCTGTCTGCCAGCCAGGCTGGCTGGCCAACACCAGCAGGAGCACCAGTCCGGCGGCGAGGCTCCTGCTGAAAAGTCTTCGGTTGTTTCCAGTGGGGTTCCTCATGGCATCCTCAAGGTGAGGAGTTCCCGGAAGTCTTGCTCTGGGCACCGGACGGCTTGGCTGCTGGCAGTTGCGTCCGGTGCTTGGGCGGCACGCGATAAATACTGCCCTTCCGCGGGGCAACTGCCAAAGCAACGAGTGTGGGCAAGGCGATAAGTATAACGGCGGAAATGGCTTTCTCCCCGGGATCATAGCTGGCGCTCGGGCTCGCCTGGGGGGCAACCCACCATAGGGCTCCAATCGCAATAGTGGCCCATGCCTGGTATCGTTTCCAGATCGGGCGACGGACCAGCACCTTGCGCACGGCCCACTTCGGAAAGGTGTGCTTCTGCCCATCCTGGCGATCCACCGTAATGGAGTCTTCCGTGGCCGAGTGGAAAAGGCCTTTGATCTTCCGGCGTCCCCGAGGGGCCTGGTCCTTATAGAGCAGCACCGTGGTTGGAGTGCCCGGTTTTACGGCCTGCACCCTGGGCCAGTTGAGCTTGACGCCGCGGGAGAGATGGACCAGCACCCCGCGCACGACCGACTTCGGCAGGGTACGCGTCGGTCCATACTCCATCTTCAGCGTAAGGGAGTCGTCCGTAGCCGACTGGAAGCGGCCCTTGACCTTCCGGTTTCCCCGTGGGGCCTGGTCCTGGTAGAGCAGTACCGTGATGGGGACTCCCGGTTTTACCGCCTGCACCTTGGACCAGTCAGACTTGGTCATCTGCGCTGCCGCCGCTGGCGGCCAGCCGACCAGAACCAGCAGGAGCACCAGTCCGGCGGCAATGCTCCTGCTGGCAAGCCTCCCGTTGTTTCTCGTGATCTTCCTCATGGCGTCCTCAAGCTGAGGCGAAGTTCTTCACCGGAAACCGCTACCCCTTGCTGCTGAGTGGCGCTGGTGGGAGTCTTCACCCGCACGAGGATACGCCCCGGAGGCACCCCGGTAAAGCGGACATGGCCCTGGGCGGAAGTCACCGCCCGCTGCCGGAAGGCCAGGGGATGCAGCCAGGAACCTCGCGCCTCAGCCGGATACCCTGCCGGGTCGGCGATCAGCCTGACCCCAGCATTGGAAACCGGGTCCCCGGCCTTGTCAACCAGTTCCACCACCACTGTAGCACTCGGCTTCCCTAACACGACGTCATCCATTTTGGTCTCCCCCTCGTCCAGCTTGGTGCGCTGGGAAGAGGCCGGCGGGTAGTGGGGAGCCAGAACATCCACAAAGAAGGGGACCTGGATGCCCACCCCGCGCAGCATCAGGCGGCCATCCCCATCGGTGACCTCCTGGTGATCGAACCCCACCCGCCGCAGGGGTTTGCCGGGTTCGTGGTAGCGGACCCGCAGGGCGGCTCCCGTTACGCCCTGCCCCAGGTCATCGACCACCCGCACCTGCACGTTCTGGCCCAGGGGCAACACGAAGTCCACCTCCACCACCCCGGTGGTCCCGGCGGGAATCACTCGCTCGCCCGCAGGATGCCCCGGCGCGGCCGCATGCAGCACCAGTCCTCCCTGGGCATCACTCATCGAGACCTCGAACAGGCCAGTTTTATCCACCTCGTGGTGGGTGAAGGTCACGCCGCTGCGAGTCTCCTGGATCACGGTAATCCTTCCGCTGAGCGGCACCTGGTCCACGTTGCGAAGCGTGCCCACGATCTCCAGCGGGGCCGCTACCGCAGAGACGGTCAGGCTCAAAAAAACAACCATGCCCATGAAGGCAAGAAGCGTTGTGTTTCGCATTCTCTTTTCTCCTTTCTCTTTTTTCTCGGCTATCAGTACTGGCCGCAACAGGCGGTGCCGCCACCGCCTGTGGAACTGCCAGTCCCGCTCCAGGATCACTCGGTCCAGGACCAGTCACAAGCCTCATAGTAGGCGCTCGCCTTCATGCGCAACTCGGCTTCGACGATCCTATCCCGATGCGTGTCACGGGTCTTCCGGACCCAACCCGTCGTTTTTTCGGGACACCCCTCCTTGGTGCAGTTGGTCAGCGTGAGAGAGGTGCCGGGGAAATAGAGCGTTTCGATCAAATCGTTTCCATCACCAGATGTCTCTGTACTTCCAAACCAGCCGTCAAGCTCGTAAAGGGTCATGAAGTTGCTACCCTGGCCCACGGTCTTCGTCCCCCGACAGCCACTAAAATCACTCGGTTGGGTGGGCCACCAGGGAGGCGGGCAGGGCCTATACGAGTAGCGGTATTTCAGTGTGCCATGCGTGACGACGCCGTTTGACCTCTGCATCTCGCAGTAATGGGACGGGGAGCCAGGACGAGGAGCGTTGTGGTATATACAGCTTTTCAAACTAAAGGGGATCTTCGTGGTGCAGGAGTTCCATTGCAGCTTCGTCCGTGGACCGTCCGCGTGATACCATCCTTGGAACTGGCTCGTGTCTCGTGTGGGGCCGTAGTTCGAGTTCACTCCCCAGTTCCCCCAGGGCGCACTATGGACAGGTCCACATTCTGTATCGATCTCCCCGTCAACTGTCCGGTTGCGGTTTTGTCCTTGCAGGACGACGATGCAAGCCTCGTAACCGTATTGAGCCAGAAGAACGTCGGCGGTGGAGACGAGCAGGAAAGCCAAAATCGAAAGACTGAAACAGGATTTCTTCATGATCGAGCACCTTCCTTTCCGTTTGGGAAACATCAGGACCATCCCCATCTTGATTCTCGTTGGGATATCCCTTCTACCCTATAAAACACTTGAAATCGTGATCGGTCACAATTTTTTTCTGCGGGTAAAAAAGACCGCCGCTGGTGAGGGTGGATGGCGACTTGGGGGGAGGCTCTTCCGGTGGGAGTGCCCTCCCGTTGTGGGCCTGCCTCTACGTCTTGATGTCTCGGTGCGACGCGGTTCGAGTGCGGACGTCGATGCGCCGAGTGGGAATGGGTTGTGAGGTGCTCTCTCTCATGGGGCAGCAGCGGGTGTCCCCGCCCAACCGCTGCCCTCCGCTACGCCACGGAGCGGGGAGGTCCGCAGCGCCTGTTCAGTTTTCTCGCCGCCGCTCCATCATCTTGAAACGTCTGCCGCGGCGACTTCCTTCCTACTACGATGCCAGTATGCGCAAGACGGTTACACGGCTGTCAAGCAAAAACGACATGAAACGAGGACATGCACAACATCTAGTACTTTTTTTTCATTTGCGACCCGTTTCAGGCGCGATGAGAGCGTCACGCAGAGCCATCGGCGCGATCACCGCGCAACCGGAAGGGACGCTTACAGGACCCTGAATCGGGTCGGGCAGGCTCGGTCGGAGTTGGCTTTTGGGGGTCTTTTCAGCGGCCAGCTTGGTTTGCTCGCTGTTTGATCGTCAGGGTGACGTTCCTTCTGTCTTTCTTCATTCCCCACAGGACGCCGAATACCGTCATTCCACCCCAGACCCCACCCCACGCCGCCACCGAGCCTCCGGTCAGGCTGCTTTCGTTGACCTGTCCTTGAACTAATACTCCAAGCAATAGTCCGACCGCAGAAAGCCCCGCGCCGCGAAGGGCTCTACTGTTCCCTTTATGTCGGACGAACTGCACGGTGGAGATCCGCTCCATGGGGATATTCTGAAGTTGTCCACGCCGCACCGAACTGGGACCGGTGCTCTTCTTGATATGTACCGTCAGAAGGCCGTCCTTGACCACCTTGACCCGGCCCCGCAGGTGGGTGCCGTCCTCCAAGAGGGCGTCGATCCGCTTGTGCAAGAGCAGCTTGTGCAACTGCTTGGTCTCTGCGGCGCTGACCGACAAAACCTCCTTCTTGGCAGCCGGCGCGCTGCTCACCGCTATCAGGAAAACGCACAACGGCAGGACAACCACCTGTCTCCACACGCGCATGCTGGCTGCTTGCCTCGGTTTCATCTTCATGATTCCCTCCCCTCATCACATTACAGGGCTTCCGTTATAGCGGGCCGGTGGGAAGATCGCGCAGATATCCAGTCACTACGGATTCTTCTGATTTCCGGGAGCTTTGCTCTGGGAGCCGGGCTGCTTGTCTGCTTGTGGTCGCGTGCCGACACTCGCCGTTTGCACCCATACCAGCAGAAGAGCTTCGTATCCGTGCCCCTGCAAGAGACGTCAAGCCTTTCCGGGTTCCAGGGCGTTTTCGATTTCATCCACGAAAGCTTCGGCCACCGCAGCGGGGTCAGCGGCGGCGGTGACGGGACGTCCCACCACCAGGTAGTCGGCCCCGGCCCGAATCGCGGCTTCCGGAGTGGCGATGCGGGATTGGTCGCCCGCGCAGAAACCCGGGGGACGAATCCCGGGGGTAACGATTACAAAGTCTCCCCCACAGGCTGCGCGAACTTCCTGCGCCTCTTGGGCGGAGGCCACCACGCCGTCGGCTCCGGCCGTTTGGGCCAGGCGCGCCAATCTCAAGACCGCCTCCCGCGGCGTCCCCTTCCAACCGATCTCAGCCAATGTCTTCTCATTCAAGCTGGTTAGCAAGGTCACAGCCAGGACGAGAGGGCGAGGTTGGTCCATCTGGGTGCTGGCATGATCGGCCGCTTTGACGGCGGCCTCAATCATGGCCGCCCCGCCCGAGGCATGCACGTTGAACATGCTGACCCCCTTGAGGGTCGCTTCGCGTGCGGAGGCGGAGACGGTAGCGGGGATATCGTGGAATTTCAAATCCAAGAAGACCCGCTCCCCGCAGGCAAGCAGGTAACGAACCAGAATGGGACCTTCCGCCGTGGTGATCTGGGAGCCTACCTTGAAGAAGCCGACCCGGCCGCGCAGCGATTCCGCCAACTCGACGCCGGCCTGCGCATGGGACACGTCGAGGGCGACCATTAGTTTTTGCCGTGCAACACTCCGGTCCATTTTTCAGGAAGACTCAAGGCTTGGGAATGGTCGCGCCGGGAATTCCATGCGGCTCGAGGCGCAATTCGGGAAATTCGGCAAGATGCCCCCGTTGCCTATTCGTGGAATCGCCCTTGAAAATCCTCGGAACTCTTTCGCATCTCAAGCCAATCAAAGAAAAGGTCCGGAGTATCCAACCAGATGCCAAACCAGCGGGCCACCTCTCCCTTCTCCTGTCTGTTCCGGGGGGTCACGCGTGGATTCCCCGCCATGCTGAGGGCGCGTTGCCGGCCCTTGGCCATCAGATTCCGAATCAGAGAGGTCCCCGTCCGGTCCTGGGCGAACAGATACTCCGTGTACAGAGCATGGAGGCGTCCGAGCGATTTTTCGGCCTCCGATAAGTTATTGAATCGAAGGGCACCTGCCAACCGGGACGAGTAGGGCTCGGGCACCGAAGGGCTCACGAAAGGGCTCGAGTAGTTGATGACCCCGCCGGCTTCAACCAGGACCTGCGCGATGTAAGCATCTGACGTCTTCCCGGAGGCGCCCAAGTGCTTCCGCAAATGGGCCTGGATCTTGCGGATTTCAGCCTTGCCGAGCTTTTGATCCGGCTGATTCGACGCATATTCCAGAATCAGTTCTTTCTTACTTTTTTTCGGTGGCACCCGGCTGCGAAACCTCCTTTTTTCGAGTGGCCCGCGCAGCCGCCTGGAGGCGCATCGCGCGGCGGTAACGGGCCACTGCCCGTACATGCTGGGACCCCGTGCTGGAAAAAACGTGTCCCCCCCGGCCGTCGCTTACAAAGTACATGTAATCGGTGTCGGCAGGTTCAAGAGCCGCCCGGATGGACCTCAGCCCGGGATTACAGATGGGCCCCGGCGGCAACCCTGCATAGCGATAGGTATTATAAGCGGAATCATAATCCAGGTCACTCTGGCGTATGACGCCGACGTAACGGTCGTTCAATCGCGCGGCATAGATCACGGTAGGATCGCATTGCAGCAGCACGCGGCGGCGCAACCGATTTCGGAAGACGCCGGAAATGAGGGGTCGCTCACCCTCTCGGCCTGTCTCCTTCTCCACGAGCGACGCCAGAATGATTGTCTCCCGCAGACCCATCCCTGTCTTTCCAGGGAGGGGCCGGAAGTCGGCCAGCACTGCACGGAAACGGGACACCATGGTCCGGGCCACCGCCTGAGCCTGGGAGTGCCGTGCAAAGTGATAGGTATCGGGAAACAGGTATCCTTCCAGCGAATCCGCTTCCGGGTCGAGGTCCCGGATCAGGGAAACATCCCTTGCCACCTCCAGAAATTCCGGCTCGGGGATGGGAAGTTCGTGCGCGACGGCCTTCGCCACATCGAAAATGTCCATCCCTTCGGGAATCGTCACCGGATAGTATCGGACCTCTCCCGCAACCAATTTCCAGTAAACGTCCCAAGGCCGCATGGGCTCCCCGAAGAGGTATTCGCCCGCCTGGATTCCGTGCCAGGGACGCATCAGTGCATACAGGACCAGGAAGGGCCGGCGATGAGCCAGGACTCCTCGGTTCTGAAGTTGGCTTGCCATCAGCTTGACTCCGGTTCGGGGCCTAATCTCCACCACCACTTCGCCGGGATAAGCCTTATAGGGGCGCAACAATTCCCAGAAGGTCCATCCCACCACCAACAAGCAGGCCAAAACTCCAAATAAAATCAATCGAAGTTTCAAGGCGTCTCTCATGGTGATCTTTGGTTGCGAAGCGACTGCCGGTCCAAATAGCTCTGGAGCAGCAGCGTTGCCGCCACTCGGTCCACTACCTGACGCCGTTTCGACCGGCCGGCCCCGGTGGCTCGCAGACTGGCCTCGGCCTGGGCCGTGGTGAGCCGCTCGTCCCAGAGCTCCACCCGACAGGAGATGCACCGGCGCAGGTCGTCGGCAAACCGCTCAACCCTTCCCGACATGGCCGTAGGCCCCCCCTGCAGGTGGATGGGATGACCCACGATGATATGGTGAACTTCATACTTGGCGGCCAGGCGGGACAATTTTTCCAGATCCTTTTCCGCCCCGGTGCACTCCAGCGACTCAAGGCCCTGCGCCGTGATCCCCAGCGGGTCACTCACGGCCAGCCCCATTCGCCGCAAACCGAAGTCAATGGCAAGCACGCGCATCGTTCAGTCCGGATAGAATCAGAGGCAGCCAAAAAAATCTTCCCCCTTTTGGGGGACCCAAACCCACCCATTCGGCTTCGATCCCGGCCTCCGCACTCCACCCTATCTTACAACATCCGATTCGCCTCTCAACCTATCATTGAACCTCAACTCGGTCGGCGAAGTTTACTTGCACCCTTCGCCCGCTTTCGATAACGTAGTCGGTTCAAGGGAAATCCTCCCGGAGGCTACGCCCATGAATAACGCCATCCAATACATAGAGACCCACAAACAGCGTTACGTGGATGAACTCATCGAATACGTAAAGATTCCCAGTGTCAGCACCCGCTCCGAGTTCAAACCGGACATGGACCGGGCCGGCCAATTCCTGGCCGAAAAAATGAGGCAGGCGGGAATGGAAAACGTCGCAATTCTCCCCACTTCCGGCCATGCCTCGGTGTACGGTGATTGGTTGCGTGCCCCGGGCAGGCCCACCCTGCTGGTTTATGGACACTACGACGTTCAGCCGCCTGAGCCGTTGGAGCTGTGGGATTCGCCTCCCTTTGAACCCGCGATCCGCGAAGGCCAGCTTTACGGCCGCGGGACTGTGGATAATAAAGGCCAGCACTACCTGCACCTGAAAGCGGCAGAAAGTTACCTGCAGGGCGGGCAGGGGTTACCCGTCAACATCAAGTTCATCGTGGAGGGCGAGGAGGAGATCGGCAGCATAAATTTCGGGGAAATACTTCAGAAGCACCGCGAGCGGCTTCGCGCCGACGCCCTGGTCATCTCCGACTCCCCGATGCTGGATCGCGGCATTCCCTCCATCTGCTATGGCCTGCGGGGTCTTGCCTACTACGAGCTGGAAGTGGAAGCCGCTTCTCAGGACCTCCATTCGGGTTCTTTCGGCGGGGCCGTGGCGAATCCTCTCACGGTGCTTGCAAAAGTCATTGCCAAGCTTCACGACACGAAAGGCCGTGTGACCGTGCCGGGGTTTTATCAGAACGTTCTCCCGATCAAGAAACATGAGCGAGCCACTCTGGGGCGGCTACCCTTCAGACAGAGGAGTTTTCTCAAGACTACGGGCGCCGTGCGACCCGCGGGAGAGGCCGGCTATTCGACGCCGGAACGCCTGTGGGCGCGGCCGACGCTGGAAGTGAACGGAATGTGGGGCGGCTACACCGGCGAGGGCGCGAAAACCGTGCTCCCGGCCAAAGCCCACGCCAAGATCAGTTGCCGCTTGGTCCCCAACCAGGACCCCAAGAAAATCACCCGCCTGATCGAACGCCACCTGAAAAAACTGATGCCCAATACGGTTCGCTTCCAGTTTCACGTCCATAGCCTGGGCAAGCCCTGGGTTGCTCCTTACACCCATCCATTCTTCCAGGCGGCTCAGACTGCTCTTCAGAAGGGTTTCGGGCGGCGCGCCGTGTTCATCCGCGAAGGCGGCTCCATACCTCTGGTTGCCGACGTGCAGGACGCCTTCAAGATTCCGGTAATACTGATGGGCTTCGGGCTGCCGGATGAAAACGCTCACGCTCCCAACGAGCGGATCGACCTGGAGAATTACCAGAACGGAATTTTGAGTGTGGCGCACCTCTATCGCGAGCTCGCGGAACAGAAGAGCGCTTAAAGGACATACCCGCCGGGCTCGGCCCCCAGGACCCAACCCGCATCCGGAAGAGGTTGAGAAATGAAGAATGGCTTACACGTAGAGACACTGGCGGTCCACGCCGGTGAGCCCCCCTGTCCAGCCACGGGGGCCTTGGACACGCCGGTGTACATGTCCAGCACTTTCGTCACCGCCGATACCGATCAGATGGCCGCCATCTTCTCCGAAGCACGGCCCGGCTACGTCTATAACCGTTACGGCAACCCCACCGTAAAGGCGCTGGAGGACAAAATGGCGGCGCTCGAAGGAGGCGAGGCCGGCGTGGCGACCGCCTCCGGTATGGCGGCGATCTCCAGTGCGATTCTCAGTTGGGTAAATTCCGGCCATCACGTGGTGGCCGCACGCGAGATCTACGGTGCCGCCTATAACTTCATCGACAAGAAATTGCCGCGGATGGGCGTGGAGCGGACCTTCGCGGCTTCCTCGGATGCGAGTGAATTCGAGAAGGCTCTGCGGCCAAATACGAAACTCATCTATTTTGAGACACCTACCAATCCCGTTCTTCAGGTCGTGGACATCGCCGCCGTGGCACGGCTGGGCCGCGAGCGGGGAATCCCGACCGTAATGGACAATACCTTCGCCACCCCGGTCCTGCAGCGTCCACTCGACTACGGTGTGGACGTGGTGGTCCATTCCGCCACCAAGTACCTGGGTGGTCACGGTGACGCCATGGGCGGGTTGATCGTCGGTCGGCGGGATTATGCACGACGTGTTTACCGGGATATCCTACGGGACTACGGCGGTATCATGAGTCCGTTCAATGCTTGGCTCATCCTGCGAGGTATCCGCACGCTGCCGCTCCGCATGCAGGCGAGTTGCGCCAATGCAGACAAGATTGCTCTTTTCCTCGAATCACACCCCAAGGTGGCGCGGGTGAACTACCCCGGCTCGGAGTCCCATCCGGAACGCAGCCTGGCCGAAAAGCAGATGAAGGCCTTCGGAGCCATGATCAGCTTTGAGATGAAAGGAGGCTACCAAGCCGGCCGGAAAGTCACCGACAGCGTGCAAATCTTTTCCCGCGCGGCCAGCCTGGGCGATACCCGTTCACTCATCCTCCATCCGGCGGCTTCGAGTCACGCCGCGGTGCCCCGAGAAGAACGGCTCAAAATCGGAATTGCCGACGGCTTGGTACGGCTCTCCGTGGGTATCGAGTCACCCGAAGACCTGATCCGCGATCTCGATCGAGCTTTGGCAGCGTAGGTCGAAAGGACCGACCCAGGCCTTGGGTTCGTCCCGAAGCCCTTTTTGCCGGCCGCCCTCCTCCTTTTCTCGCGTGGCTCGCCCGCAAGAGCATCCCGTTTGGATCTCGCATTGATCCTTGAGCCATCAAACCTCTTGCTTGCCCGGTTTTCCTGCTGATAAGATTTCGCGCGAAGTCTTGAGAATTCTCCTCTTTGGCGACGAACTTAAAACGTGGAATCATTGGCTGGGTAGCGATCCGGCTCCGGAGAAGCGAAACTCAGGTCGGAAGAACCCGGGGCCGCGACAGGGAAACGGGAGCGAGACAAGGGAGGTATGGCATTGGCAGATACGTCCAAATATGACGTAGTCATCCTCGGCAGCGGCCCGGGGGGCTACGTAGCCGCGATCCGAGCCGGGCAGCTCGGGTTGAAAACCGCCGTCATCGAGCAGGATGCAAAACTCGGAGGCACCTGCCTGCATGTGGGTTGCATCCCCACCAAAGCCCTCCTGTTCAACGCCGAGGTGCTGGACTTCTTCCGAAACTCAGGCGAATTCGGCATCCGGTGCCAGGGTTATGCGGTGGATTGGTCTGCCGTCCAGGCGCGCAAAGAGCGCATCGTCGGCAGATTCGCCAAGGGAATCGAGTTTCTCTTGAGAAAGAACCGGGTGGAGTGGATTCAAGGCCGGGGACGGATCGCCTCTTCCGGGGTGGTGCGGGTGCAAAGACCCGGCGGCGAGGTGCGCCGCGTCGCAGCGAAAAACATTGTACTGGCCACCGGCAGCGAGGCCAAGATGCTGCCCGATCTCGAGCCCGACGGCCGGACGATCCTGACCAACCGCGAGGTGCTTGAGCTCCAACAGATTCCCAAGTCGATGGCTATTGTCGGAGCCGGTGCGGTCGGGGTGGAGTTTGCCTCCCTTTTCGCCCGCTTCGGGACCCGAATCACCTTGATCGAAATGCTTCCTCGGATCGTCCCGCTGGAGGACGAGGAAATTTCCCAAGCGCTGGCCAAGTCCTTCAAGAAACAGGGGATCGACGTTCATACCGCGACACGGGTTGCAAAGGTAGAAAGGACGGATTCTGGGGTAACCTTGAAGCTCGACTCAAACGGCGCGGAGCAGACCCTGGAAGCAGAAAAGCTCCTGGTGGCCGTGGGCCGGGCACCCAATACCGAAGACTTGGGACTCGAAAATACCCGGGTTCGTCCAGAGAAAGGATTCATCAAGACCGATCCCTTTATGCATACCGACGAGCCGGGACTCTATGCCGTCGGAGATATCGTGGCGGGCAGCCCGCTGCTTGCCCACGTGGCCGAAAGGGAGGGAATTGTGGCGGTCACACACGGTGCCGGCAAGGAAGTTGAATCCATGAACCACCGCCATATCCCGAACTGCACCTATTGCGAACCGCAGGTGGCCAGCGTGGGTCTGACGGAAACCAAGGCGCGGGAGGAAGGGTATTCGGTCAAAGTGGGTAAATTCCCCTTCGCAGCCAACAGCAAGGCGGCGATCCTGGGACAGACGGAAGGATTGGTAAAAATCGTGAGCGACGAACTCCATGAAGAAATTCTGGGAGTGCACATCCTCGGCGCCTCCGCGACGGAATTGATTGCGGAGGCGGTCATGGCGATGCGTCTGGAGGGAACGGTCCTGGACTTGGCGCATACGGTCCATGCCCATCCTACGCTCTCCGAGAGCATGCTGGAGGCGGCCCATGCCGTGCATAAGATGACGATTCACATTTGAGGAGGGTAACCGAGAAAGAGACTCCTCTGAAGTAGAACGGGATGATTTGTCAGATTCATCAACTCGGGCGGGTCCCCTACCGAGACGCTCTTGAAGTGCAACGTCAGGCGGTGATGCGCCGCAAGGCCGGTGAGGTACCCGATCTGCTGCTCCTGCTCGAGCACCCGCACGTCTATACAATGGGACGCAGCGCGCGACGCGAGCATCTACTGATAAGCGAGCAACGTCTCCAAACCCTGGGGGCGGAGCTGTTCGAGACCGACCGCGGTGGCGACATTACCTACCACGGCCCGGGGCAGGTGGTGGGCTATCCGATTCTCGACTTGAAGCAGCACCACCGCGACGTGGCTTGGTACATGCGCGCGCTCGAAGAGGTATTGATTCAGACCGTGGCGGATTTCGGCGGCGAAGCCGGCCGCCGCGCGGGCTCTACGGGCGTTTGGGCCGGCGAGGAAAAACTGGCCTCCCTGGGGGTTCACCTGAGCCGATGGGTCACTTCGCACGGATTCGCCCTCAACGTGAACACCGACCTCACTTATTTTGACTACATCGTGCCCTGCGGATTGAAGAACGTCCGGGTGACTTCGCTCGAAGAGCTGACCGGCAGACGGGCGGACCTCGAAAGTGTAGGCGAAAGAATCATAGGCCATTTTGCTGAAGTCTTCGGCGTCGAGTTCCGGCACGCAAGTCCGGTGATGGACTCCACGCCTGCCGGGGCCGGGGCCGATTCGCACCTGGAAATGCCGCGCCCGGTACATTCGTAAACCAACAGATGACCGTCAAGACCCGAGCTCAAAAAAAGGCCGGCGGGGGACCGGATGCAGAAACGCTTCGGCGCATCCTCCATGCCATGAAGCTCGCCCGCGAGGCCGAACATCGGATCGATCACGTTCTCTACCGGCAGGGCAAGATTGTGGGCGGAGTCTATGTGGGGCGTGGACAGGAGGCCATGGGCGCAGCCTCCGCCATTCAGTTGCGCGATACGGACGTGGCGCTTCCCAGCCACCGTGATTTTTCCTCCTATCTGCTCCGGGGGTTCAGCCTGAAGGAAATTCTGCTGAACATGATGGCGCGGGCGGCGGGGCCCACGCGCGGCCGGGACAATATGCTTCACGTGGGCCGCGTCCAAGAGCGTAAAATCATCCCTCTCATCGCCCACCTGGGAGACACGCTGCCGGTAGCCTGCGGCGCTGCGTTGGCTCTCAAGCAGCGAAAAGATCAGAGCGTCGTCCTGGTCCACTTCGGCGAGGGCACCACCAGCCGAGGCGATGTGCATGAAGCCATGAACTTTGCGTCGGTCCTGAACCTTCCCGTCCTGTTCATCTGCAACAACAACGCCTATGCCTACTCCACGCCCACGGCAAGGCAGTACCGGGTCAAGGACCTCTCGGTTCGTGCCGCCTCCTACCAAATGCCGGGAGTAAGCCTGGACGGCAATGACGTGTTGGCCGTCTATGACGAAGTATCCCAGGCCATCAGCCGGGCACGCAGGGGCGGAGGACCCAGTTTTCTGGTTTGCAACACGTTCCGCATGAGCGGCCACTCGGCCCACGACGCCGCCGAATATGTGCCCCCCGAGCTGCGGCAGCAATGGGAGAAGCAAGACCCGATTCAACGATTCGAGAAGCATCTGCTCGCCCAAAAGCTTATGACTCAGGATCAGATCGGGGAACTTCAGCAGAAAGTCATTGCGGAAGCCGATGACGCCGTGGCTTTTGCCGAGGCGAGTCCGCTACCTGCGCCCGAATCGGCTCTCGAAGGCGTCTTTTGCAGCGATGATTGCTGGTGGAGGAAGCCGCTGTGACCCCAATCCATTGCCTGTCGCAGGGAAAACTCTTCGGACGAGCCCTTGACCGCCGCCGGCTTTATCCTCTCTGCTTGAGCGGTGAAGTTCACACCCTGGAGACCGCGCCATGCCCGTGATGACTTATCTCGAGGCGCTTCGGCAAGGACTTTGGGAAGAGATGGAGCGAGACCCTTCCGTGTTTCTCCTGGGGGAGGACATTGCCGCCTTCGGAGGAGCGTTCAAGGTCACTGCGGGGTTCTTGGAGCAATTCGGAGAAGACAGGGTTATCGATACGCCTATCGCCGAGGCGGCCATCGTGGGTACCTCCATCGGGGCGGCTCTGATGGGAAAAAGGCCCGTGGCGGAGATGCAATTCATGGACTTCATCTCCTGCGGTCTCGACCAGATTGTGCAAATGGCTGCCAAGATTCACTACCGCTGGGGCGCGGAGGTGCCATTGGTGGTGCGCGGTCCTTCAGGAGGCGGCGTCCACGGCGGGCCGTTCCACTCGCAGAGCAACGAAATGTGGTTCGTGCGGACCCCGGGCCTCAAGGTCGTCGTCCCGGCCACCGCCTATGATGCCAAGGGCCTCATCAAGGCGGCCATACGTGACCCGAATCCCGTCGTCTTCTTCGAGCATAAATACCTCTACCGGCGCATCAAAGAAGAGGTTCCCGCAGAAGACTACACGGTGCCGCTGGGTCGGGCCGAGATTCGGCGCCCGGGCAGCGATGTGGCGGTTATCACCTACGGAGCCATGGTTTGGACGGCACTCGAGGCCGCCGAGCAGTTGGAGGCAGACGGCATCTCGACCCAGGTCGTTGATCTACGCACCTTAGTTCCGTATGATAAAGAATCCGTTCTCTCGAGCGTGCGAAAGTGCAATCGGGTGATCCTGCTCCATGAGGATACCCGCACCGGAGGCATGGCCGGGGAGCTCGCGGCGTTGATCGCCGAGGAGTCCTTTGAAGACCTGGACGCGCCCGTGGTGCGGATCACCGCGCCGGATACGCCGATTCCCTTCTCTCCGCCGCTGGAGGAGTTTTTTCTGCCCCAGGCAGGACAGGTAGTCGAGGCAGCGCGCCGGCTGGCGAGGTATTGAAATGAAAATCCGCGAGCGAGGAAAGTCTCGTGTTCCGCTCAAGGCATCCCTTGCTGAATACTTCTGAGGTCATTTCATGGCAACGAAAGTCATCATGCCCCAGATGGGCGAAAGCATCGCCGAGGGCACCATCATTCACTGGAACAAGAAGGTAGGCGACCGGGTCGAACGCGACGAGACGCTGTTCGAGATCACCACCGACAAGGTCGATACCGAAGTCCCCTCGCCCGTCGCCGGCTTGTTGACCCAAATTCTGGTCCCGGAGAACCAGACGGTCGAGGTGAATACGGTGGTAGCGGTTATCGACGGCGAGGGTGAAGCGGCTATTGCCGAAACCCCAGCTCCCGCTGAGCCGACGCCTGAGACCGCTCCCTCCCCAGGCCCCCCCGCCCCTCGCCGGAAGGCCGGAGAAAAAATTCGCTCCTCCCCGCTGGTGCGGCGCTTGGTGCGCGAGCATGGCATCGACCTCACCCAGGTTCCCGGCACCGGCGAAGGGGGCCGCATCAGCAAGAAAGACATTGAAGCCTACCTGGCACGGCAGAGAGCAACGAGGGAAACCTCCGCACCAACCCCGGCGCCACCGCGCTTGGCGCCTCAACCGGTGAGCTTCGAGGGGCCGACCCATATCGTCTCCATGACCCCCATGCGGAGCCAGATTGCCCAACATATGGTTGCCAGCCGCCGCGCGGCGGCTCACGTCACCACGGTTTTTGAAGTGGAGATGACCCGGATTGTTGAGACCCAGTCCCAATTCGGACAGGAATTCGAGCGCCGTCATGGACTGAAGCTCACCTATACGCCTTTTTTCACTCGAGCGGTAGTGGAAGCCCTCAAAGAATTCCCCATCCTGAACGCCTCGGTGGACGGAAGTAACATTGTCTATAAGAAAGACGTAAACGTCGGAATCGCCGTGGCGCTTGAAGAGGGCTTGATCGTTCCGGTGATCAAGCGTGCTCACGAGAAAAGTTTCCCGGAACTGGCCCGGGCCGTCCAGGACCTAGCCGAACGGGCAAGGACTCAACGGCTAAGCGTCGAGGAGGTCCAGGGAGGAACGTTTACCGTGACCAATCCGGGCCTCTTCGGCGGGCTGTTCGGCACCCCCATCATCCATCAACCCCAGGTCGCCATCCTGGGCGTGGGCACCATCGAGAAGCGCCCCGTAGTCCGAAACGACGCCATTGCCATACGCTCCATGACCTACCTGGCACTCTCGTTCGATCACCGAATTATCGACGGCGCCGTTGCAGACCAGTTCATGGCCGGGGTCAAGAGAACGCTGGAAAACTGGCAGGAAAGCGTGATATAGTGGGGCATCCGTTAAGGAGAATGGATCACCTTGGGGCCGTTTCCGGGCCTCGTGCATCCTATTAAGATGAGGACCCTTCACCTCCTGCGTGCCCGGAAGATTCAAGCCCTGCCGGCGGTCTGTCTCTGCCTTCTTCTGGTACCCATCGAGTCCTTCACGGCACTTCTGGCGGATGGCGGCGGGACCTGCCAAAGTGGGAAACCTGCCTGCTGTTGCCTGACCACCTGCAAGACACCTCCCGCCGAGACAAGTTCAGCCTGCCACCAATCCAAGCCACCGGCTTCCGAGGAGCCTACCTGTAAACTCCGCCCCGCCTGCGGGCATGAATCGCAAACCCGGCTCGAAAACCATAGGGTGTTTTTGGTGGCCGAACCCATCCCCACCCGTTTCCAACACAGAGTGGAGGATTTTGCCCAGGCACCCCTCCCAAGATTTACCGACAGTTTCTTTCCCGAGTTCCCGCATCCGCCCAAACCTTCCGTCTAACCAAACCTGAAATCGCAAGTACGTAGAATTCAAGAACCACGGCGAAATCATAGGAATCCGCAGACGGAAGGAGCCTATATGCCGACCCGGTATTTTCTGATCCTAGCACTGGTCTTTACGCTGGCGGGAACGGCCCGTGCCGAACCCTCTTTGCGCGGCAAGATCATCGAGGCCGGAACTGGGGAACCAATCCCCTCAGCAGCAATCACCCTCGAGGGTGAGCATCCGGAATTCAGGAAGGAGACAAACAGCACTGACCAGGGGTCTTTCTATTTCTCCCTGCTTCCACCGGGCCGTTATCGCTTGCGGGTGGAAGCGGAGAAATACTTCCCGCAGGATTACCCGTTCAACCTCAAGCCCCGCCAACATCTCCAGTTGACCGTGGAACTGACGCCCGACGTTCCCCAAGCGCAAAGGATCCAGGTTTTCGCCGAAGCTGCCGCCGTGGACCCCGATCAGACGAGCAGTTCCCGTCTGATCACCTCGAAAGACATCGAAAATCTGCCCGCTCACAACCGAAGCAGCGTCCCTGCTCTTGTCGAAGCCGTAATGCCGGGAGCCGTCCTGGGTCACGACAATTTTGTTCACCTGCGGGGCAACGAGCTGTCCCTGCACCAGTTCATCAACGGAGTTTCTTTCCTCGACAACGCTCACGAGCACTTTACCCCGGGCCTGAGTCCCCAGGTCTTCGAGTCGGCAAACATCCTGAGCGGAGGTTTCCCGGCGGAATTCGGAAACCGGTTCGGGGGAATCCTCGATCTGACGACCCGTTCAGGCCATTCGCTGGGAGGACATGGCTCGCTCGCCGTAGGGTTGGGGACTCAATTACAGAACGACGCGGGCCTACAGTACGGCGGCGGTACGGGCCGGTTCGGCTATTACTTTTTTGCCGGCGGACACGAATCCAACCGCTTCCTGAACCCGCCCACTCCCAGGGAGCATCATGATTTCGGCTGGGGAATGCGCCAAGTGGCCCAACTGGACTACCAAACCGAAAATAATCTTGTCAAACTCTTCCTGAGCGCCGGAGGCGCCCGTTTCGAGCTGCCCAATACCGACGCCGAGCAACTCCTGGGCCGAGACGCCTCCCGTCGCGTGCGGAGCCAGACCGCCATCCTCTCCTGGCAGCACTTCTTTACCGAGCGGACCGCCCTGGCTTCCTCCTTCTATGAGCGCGATGTTTCCGACCGGCTCCTGCCCACTACCGATACGGTAAACCTGATGGGGGAAGGGTCGCGCAGCACACTGACCAACGGCCTCAAGTTGGACCTGATCCACCTTCGTGACCGTCACAATCTGAAATTTGGCGTCGATGGCGCTCTTTATCGGTTGAAGGAAAGTTTTGCTTTTGACCCCCGCAGCTTCGAGTCGGAACTTCCCGCGTTTTCCTTTCGGGGCCGGAATCTTGGAGGTCAGGTGAGCGGTTACCTGCAAGACCGCTTCTCGCCCCTTCCCGGTTGGACCGTCGATGTGGGCCTTCGATGGGATCAGTTCAGCATGGACACGGCGGCGCATGCGGTGAGTCCGCGGCTGGGTCTGGCCTATCACTCTCCGAACACCGGCACCGTGATTCACTTCTCATATAACCGGCTGTTCGTGCCCCCGCCTCTCGAATACGTGCAACTGGCTTCTTACCTCGGCGGGTTTGTGGAAACGGATCATCACGCAGAAGGTATTACCCCACCGGGAAACGTAAAGCCTTTCACCCAGAACTACTACGAAGTGGGTTTCTCCCAGCGGCTGCACCCGAAACTCACCCTCGAGGTAAACGCCTACCGTCACACCGGTCGGAACGGCTTCGAGACGGGCGAGATCGGCAACACGCGGTTGTTCCTTCCGGCCAACTTCCGTCGCAGCCGAGCCTCGGGCGCTGAGCTCGCCCTTCATCTACGCCATCTGGAACGGCTCGGGCTCGAAGCGAGATTCCAATACGCAGCCGCGCGGATTCATTTCTTCGGCCCGGTCTCGGGCGGCTTTGGACACGGACATCCCGGCTTCGATGAGCCGATTTTACCCGCCTTCGACCAGACTCACACCGGCACAGCCAGGATTTTCTATCGTCGTCCGTGGCGCGACGCGTGGGCTGGCTTTATCTTCGGTTATGGAAGCGGAACGCCGGTCGAGCGGGAGGACCCATTGACCGAGGAACACGCTCGGGTGCGTCTGCCTCAACACCTCACGGTGGATTTTTCGTCGGGCCTGACAGCCTTCGAACACGAGAGACACCGGCTGGCGCTCGAGTTCAATCTGGTGAATTTGTCCAACAACATTTACCAGATCGCAAAGGAGAGCGAGTTCACACCGATCCAGTTCTCTCCTCGCCGGACTGTAATCGGTTCCTTGACCTGGCATTTCTAATGCGTCACCGGACCGAAACATCCTTCTCTTCCTCGACACCGCGAAAGGTCGGACGTTCAAATGCCGGTTGCATTCGAAAGCGAGATTGAGCTTTAATCAGAGGCTCTCATTTCAGCCAGGAATGAGAATGGTTTCTCCGGCCTCCATCATGGACGGGGCAGGATTGCCATCCTCTGCGAAACACACTTTTACATACGATGACTCCCAGCAAGCAGCCCGAAGAGATTTTCCGCCAGGTACTGAAACACTCGCGAGCCGACGAAACCGAGATCACCCTCGACGCCACGGAGAACTCTCTGACGCGATTCGCCAACAACACCATCCATCAGAATGTATCCGAAGAGGGCTTCAGCCTAACGGTGCGCGTTGTGGTGGACCACCGAACCGCGAGCGCTTCGACCAACCGGTTCGACGCAGCTTCGCTCCGCCGCACAGTGGAGGCCGCCGTCGAGCTGGCGCGCCTGCAGCCGCCCGATCCTGAGTGGCTTCCCATGTCGGAACCTGATGAACCCTGCCTTCCGCTCCGCCGGTACTGGGAGAAGACGGCGACGATGAGCCCCCAGCAGCGGGCCCAGACCGTCGGTGGCGCAATCGCGCTGGCGGAAAAAGAGAACCTGAAGGCAGCGGGAACCTTTTCGACCGGCAAAAGCTCCTCTTCGCTGCTCAATTCCCGGGGCGTCGAATGCAGTTACGAAGAGACTACTTCGACCTTTTCCGTTACGGTCGAGGGGGGAAACAGCTCCGGCTGGGCCAAGTATTCCTCCCCTAACGTGGAACAGGTCCACGCGGAAGAACTGAGCGCGAACGCGGTCCGGAAAACTCTCGCGAGCCGCAACCCGCGCGAGCTCCTGCCGGGAAAATACACCGTTATCCTGGAGCCCTCCGCGGTGCTGGACCTGGTCGGATTTCTGGTCTTCGATTTCGGCGGGCTTTCGATCGAAGAGCAACGGAGCTGTTTTACCGACCGCGTGGGCCGAAAAGTCTTCGGCGAAAACATCACGCTGGTGGACGATGTGTTTCATCCGCTTCAGAGCGGCGCCCCCTTTGACGGTGAGGGAGTCCCACGGCGGCGTGTGACGCTGGTGGAGAAGGGCGTGTTAAAGAATCTGGTCTATGCGCGTAAAACGGCCAAGAAAATGAATGCTCAGCCTACGGGGCACGGGTTCCCCCTTCCCAACGAGTACGGGGAAGCCCCGCTCAACGTGGTCTTCGCGGGAGGCTCGGCGACGCTGGAGGATATGATACGCTCCACCGACCGAGGTATCCTGGTCACCCGTTTGTGGTACATCCGGGAGGTGGACCCCTATCAAAAGATTCTGACGGGGATGACTCGGGACGGGACCTTCTATGTGGAAAACGGCGAGGTCCGATACGGCATCCGCAATTTCCGTTTCAATCAGGGCCTGATTGAAATGCTCAGTCGGGTTGAGATGATGACGCCGACCGGCAGAGCTTCGGGAGAGGAGAGTTTCGACATGGTGGTTCCGGCACTCAAGGTGCGAGACTTCCAATTCTCCTCCGTGACAAAATTCTAGTCCCGTATCCATCGCAGCACCGCCGGGCCGGAGATGAGTTCTCAAGGAGGACCTATGGATCGAAGAGAATTTGTTAAACAGTCTTTTTTAGCGAGCCTGATGGGTCTATCTGCCGGCTCTCTGGCCTGCACCGAGGAGCCGGAAAAGGAGGCTCCTTTCGTAACCCCCTTGCCCAATCCGGTCGGGTACCACGCCATCGGCTGGCCTCGGGAACAATTTCAGGATGCCTTGGACGGCATATCGAGCCTCGGTTTTCCGGGAATCCAAATGCTCGGCTGGGTTGCTGAAGCCTACGCGGGCGACCGCACCGCAGAATTGAAGGACGAACTGGTCCGGCGCCATCTGGAGCCGGTAGCCCTCTCCTCAGGGGCAGTCAGCCTGGACCCCGGCGACCGAAAACCGCAACTCGAACGATGCCGGCGCCAAGCCGAATTTCTCAAAGCCCTGGGCGGCCAATATCTTCAGCTCACCGACGCCGGGGGCCGGTTCGAAGGACACTCCGCCGAGGACATCCAACGGCTGGGCGGCGTCATGAACGAAATGGGAAAGATCGCTCAGGATTTCGGTCTTACGGCGAGTTACCATCCCCACATCGGGTCCATCGGAGAGCGACGGGAAGGTGTCGAGCAAATCATGGACGCCACCGACCCCTCCCTGGTGAAATTACAACCGGACGTGGCTCATTTGACCATGGGGAATGCCGACCCGGCGGAAATTGTCCGCACCTACCGCGACCGCCTGCTCTATTTTCATTTCAAGGATGTCCGAGAGGATCAGATGGAGCGCTGCCGGACCGACTTCGAAGCCGCGCGCAAGGCGAAACTATGGTTCTGCGAGCTCGGGGAAGGCGTGGTGAACTTCCCGGCCATCCTGGAAGCCATCCGCGAGGTTGATTACCGCGGCTGGCTCGTCATCGAAATTGACGCTTACGAACCCCGCGACGGCAGCCCTTTGGCCTCGGCGAGGCTCAACCGCGACCGCGCGCGCGAGTTCGGCCTGAAAATCTGACCCCGGCGTTCAAGGGACAGGAGAGGCTACTCCCAAAGTTCTCCTATCCGTCTATCTGCTATCTGTGCGGGTGGGTATGCCTTCGTTGCGCGAAGCAGGGCTTCCAGTTGGCGTCGGTGACCAGAACCGAGGGGTAGCCTGGGTATGTACTGTAAGGCCGCGTTCTTTCAGTGCATGCCAGGAATGAAATCCTTAGCCGTTGAGGAGGTCGTCCCACCCGCGCGTCCAGGCCTGCTCCAGCGAACGGAAATAGGACCCTGCCCGGACGCAGCCCGGCGCTACGGCCCTTGAACCGCGCGCGGCGGAGAATGCCACCGGCCATCTTGCCTGCGGGCAGGAAAAAGGGTATTCTGGGTGTGTTCTCCGAGCCCAGGCAGCTAAGGATACCCCGACGACAAACCTAGGCGCTGTGGGCCGTCAGAGTGTGGTCGGAAACAGTCATGCCTCCCGTATCTGGAAAGGAGAATGGAGCCTGCTTCGGAGACGAGTAGGCTTTTTTCATTCTCGCTACGGGTTGGAACGGTCTGCCGGAAAAGATGAAGCCGGTCAACTTCAATAAGTATGAATATAAAATGAATAGGCTCGCAGACACCTACGGAAGGCCGCTCGACGACCTGAGAATTTCCGTCACGGATCGGTGCAATTTCCGGTGTCTATACTGCATGCCGCACCAGGAGTATGAGTGGCTTGCGAAAGAAGAAATCCTTTCTTATGAAGAGATAAGCCGGATTGCCAACGTGTTCGTTCGATTGGGCGTCAGCATGATCCGCCTTACCGGCGGTGAACCTCTGGTGCGGAGAAATCTGGAGGATTTAATTCGTAGCCTCTCAGCTCAGCCGGGAGTGAAGGATCTGTCGCTTACGACCAACGGAGCGCTGTTGGCGAAAAAAGTACCGGCCCTCAAGGCGGCCGGCCTCAGACGGATCAACGTCAGCCTCGACACCCTCGACGCCGCGAAATTCAGTAGAATCACCCAACGGGAAGAGCTCTCGCAAGTCCTCGAGGGACTGGATGCGGCCAGCCGCCACGGAATGTTTCCCATCAAGATCAACACCGTAATCGAGCGCGGCGTTAACGATGACGAAATCCTCGACTTGGTCGAGTTTTCGAGGAAGAAGGGCTTTCCCATCCGCTTCATCGAATACATGGACGTGGGCAATGCCAACAATTGGCAATCGGAAAAGGTAGTGCCGAAAAAGGAAATTCTGCAAAGGATCGCTAGCCGCTTCCCTCTGCGTCCGGCACAACGAGTAAACGGCAGCGCTCCTTCGGTCGATTACGAGTTCGCCGATGGGCGCGGGGAGGTGGGCGTCATCGCTTCGGTTACCGAACCCTTCTGCTCCGCATGCACCCGGGCTCGGCTGACCGCCGACGGCAAGCTGGTGACCTGCCTGTTCTCCGAAGACGGCTACGACCTGAAAGCGCTGCTCAGGAACGGGGCAACCGACCTCGAAATCACGGAAGCGGTCGGAAGGGTTTGGCAGGCGCGGGCGGACCGTTACTCCGAGGAGAGATTCGAGGCCCTCCATTCCATCCAGGGCTACCAGGCAAAGGCGCGTCAGAAGATGGAGATGATTCGCCTGGGAGGATAGGCAGGGTCCGATGGGAATCCGCCGACATATTTCTTTACGGGCACCTACGGATAGAAGTTTCTTGCGGTTCGGTTTAAGATAAGATAGGAAGGGAAGGATGCTACCCAAGCGGTAAATCATGGCCACCATCATTGCCAATCTGCTTCCCGGCGATTACGTAGAGCTCTCCGACGAGAGCCTGGACGCCCGCATTGCCGAAGCCAAAAAGAGCCTGGGCCGGCGGCTGGTAATTTTGGGCCACCATTACCAGCGGGATGAGGTGGTGAAATTTGCCGACTACCGGGGCGACTCCCTGCGCCTTTCGCAGTTGGCGGCCGGCCACCCGGAGGCGGAATTCATCGTCTTCTGCGGAGTCCATTTCATGGCCGAGAGCGCCGACATCCTGAGCGCCGAAAATCAAAAGGTCATGTTGCCGGACCTCAACGCCGGCTGCTCGATGGCCGACATGGCGGACCTGGACCAAGTCGAAGTCTGCTGGGAGGAGCTGGAACGGTTCCCCGAATCCAAGGTGGTTCCCATCACCTATATCAACTCCACGGCGGCGATCAAATCCTTCGTGGGGCGTCAAGGGGGAGCTGTCTGCACCTCTTCCAACGCCCGGAAAATCTTCGACTGGGCCTTCACCCAGGGCAATAAAGGACTGTTTCTCCCCGACGAGCACCTGGGCCGCAACACCGCTTTCCGCATGGGCATCCCGCTGGATGAGATGGTTGTCTGGGATCCTCACCGGGACCGTGGTGGCCTGGAGGAAGCGCAAATTCGCAAGGCCAAAGTCATCCTGTGGAAGGGGCACTGCTCGGTGCATCAGAGATTCCTTCCCGTGCATGTGCACAACACGCGCGAGCGTTATCCCGCAATCCGGGTCATCACGCATCCGGAATGCCTCTGGGAAGTCTGCCAGTTGGCCGATGAAGTCGGCTCGACGGAATTTATCCTGAAGAGGATTTCCGAGGCGCCTCCAGGCTCCCAATGGGCTGTGGGCACGGAGATCCACATGGTCCGGCGTCTGGCGAAAATGCATCCGGACCGGCTGGTGGTGAGCCTGGATGACTGCGCCTGCCTGTGCAGCACCATGTACCGCATCTCGCCCCAACATCTCTGCTGGACGCTCGAAAACCTCCAGGAAGGTCGTGCGGTCAATCAAGTTCGTGTGGACCCGGAAACAAAACAATGGGCTCATGTGGCGCTGAACCGCATGCTGGAGATAAGATAGGCAGGCAAAATCCGGACCCGCAGATAGATTCTCCGAGCGCGCTTGCCTCTCGGGACTGAAAGTCACGATGACGGATCGCTATTTCAACCGAAGTGAAGCGGAAAAACTGCTGCCCTGGCTGAGGGACCTTCTGGGCCAGGCGCGCGAGCAGAAGCGCCGGGCCGACCAGATAGACCAGGAGATGGCCTCGGTTGCTTCCCGAATCTTGTTGATGGGCGGCGTCGTTCTGCCCTATCGCCAACTGGCAGAAAAGAAGCTCCTGAAGGATCGCTCCTTGGAAAGAATCAAGGAATCCCTCGGGGAAATAGAAAAGGCCGGCTGTGTCATGAAGGACTTGGAGCAAGGTCTGGTGGATTTCCCCTGTCTGATCGAAGACCGCGAAGTTTTTCTCTGCTGGAAACTCGGTGAGGAAAGGATCCTCTATTGGCACGGAACCGACGAAGGCTTTGCCGGCCGGAAACCCCTGGATTCCTCACCGGAAGATAAAGCTCCGCCCGACGAGTTCCGTCCAAACTGATTCGATAACTTAACACCCCGGCCGCCCGGCCGATTCCGGGCGAAAACAATCCCACCCGGAGAAGAGCCAATGCGTCCGCCAATACGAAACCCCTGGATCGAAAAACGCTCAGGTCCCGTTGTGACTCAAATGCACTACGCCCGTCAGGGCATTGTGACCGAAGAGATGGAATTCGTAGCCCGACGGGAGAAGCTGGAACCCGAGTTGATCCGCTCGGAAGTCGCCCGCGGCCGGATGATCATCCCTGCCAATATCCGTCACCCGGAATTGGAGCCGATGGGCATTGGAATCGCTTCCCGGTGCAAGATCAACGCCAACATCGGCAATTCCGCCGTGAGCTCCCAGATTGATCAGGAAGTGGAAAAGCTTCTCGTTTCGGTGAAACACGGAGCCGATACGCTGATGGATCTGTCCACCGGCGGAGACATTCCGGCCATCCGGGACGCCATCCTGCGCCGCAGCCCGGTGCCGATCGGGACGGTCCCCATTTATGAAGCCGTGACGCGGGTCAAGCAGATCAAGGACCTCACGCCCTCGCTCCTGCTGGAAGTCATCGAGGAGCAGGCCGAGCAGGGTGTGGACTATATGACGATTCACGCCGGGGTCCTCAACGAATACCTCCCACTGGTCCGCAACCGCATTACCGGCATCGTGAGCCGCGGCGGCGCGATCATGGCTCAATGGATGGTCGAAAACCATCAGGAGAACCCTCTCTACTCCCATTTTGACGAGATCTCGAAAATCTTCCGCAAGTACGATGTTTCCTATTCGCTCGGCGACAGTCTGCGTCCGGGCTGTCTGGCCGACGCCAGCGACCCGGCCCAGTTCGCCGAATTGAAGACCCTCGGCGAGCTGACGCGGAAGGCTTGGGAGTACGACGTGCAGGTGATGATCGAAGGTCCGGGTCATATTCCCATGGATCAGATCCAACTCCAGGTAGAGAAGGAAATGGAGCTGTGCCATGAGGCGCCTTTCTACACCCTGGGGCCGTTGGTGACCGACATCGCTCCCGGTTACGATCACATCACCTCGGCCATCGGGGCGGCTATGATCGGTTGGCACGGAGCCTCCATGCTCTGCTATGTAACCCCCAAGGAACACTTGGGGCTGCCGAACGCCGAAGACGTCCATCAAGGGATCATCGCCTATAAGATCGCCGCTCATGCGGCGGACGTAGCCCGTCACCGGCCCGGCGCCCGCGACCGGGACGACGCTCTCTCCTTTGCCCGCTTCCTCTTTGACTGGAACAAACAGTTTGAGCTCTCGCTGGACCCGGAAACCGCCCGCGCCATGCACGATGAGACCCTCGCCGACGATTACTTCAAAGAGGCAAAATTCTGCTCCATGTGCGGCCCGAAGTTCTGTTCCATGAACGTAACCCAGGTGATGGAACAGCGCCTGGGACTCGATCAAAAGGCACGAGAACAGCAATACAGCGAACTGCTGACCAAGATCCAACCCTGATTCGGTTGCTGAACCGGCGTATTTCGAAGCCTAAAGAGTCTGTGTGAAAACTCCTCTTGACGGACAGGTATAATGTGCCGTCAGGAGGGTGAGATGAAATTTCTTCCGTACAATCCGGAGCAAGCCTATTTGCTGCCGCCGTGGGTGGGAGAGGTGGTGTTCACACTATCGTATGCCCTGATACAGAATTCGGGGCATCGCAAAGGGGGGAGCGAATATGAGCGCGATAATCCAATCGCTCGCCAACCAATATGGGGCGGGGTTAAGCATGCTTCGCAGTTGCGTAGAACGTGCTGACGGGGACGTGTGGCACGCCGTCGTGGGAAAATTCCCCTACTGGCACATCACATACCATGTCTTGTATGCGACCGATGTCTACCTGTCGCCGGACGAAGCGACGTTTCGCCCGCAGCCGTTTCACCGGGAGGGTTACGAGCTCCTCGGAGCGCCATTCTGGGCACCGGACCAGGAGGTCATTGTAGATCAGCCGTATGACAGGGGCACCTTGGCGGCTTACGTTGACACCTGCCGGGCGAAGACGAAGCTGACGTTGCGCGGTGAGACCGAGGCGAAGCTCGGCGGACCGAGCGGGTTCTCGTGGCTGGAGTTCTGCCGGCTGGAGTTGCATCTGTACAACATACGTCACATCCAACATCACACGGGCCAGCTCGTCGCTGCCCTTCGGCGTCACAAGCACGAGGGTGTCGGATGGGCCCTCTCCGAAGCCCTCTGACACGTAACAGTGGCTTGGTAGTAATTCGCCAACGGTGGGGGCGACGCATACGCATAACGGATGGATGAAGCTGGCAGGCTTGCAGCTTACCCAAGTTAGCGTTAGGCACACCGAGGAAGAGCCCAGGACGAAGCAAACAGTAGCCTCTACCGATCCTTGGACGCCTGAATGCATTTGTACGTATCTGGGACACAGAGGGTGAAATGAAGGCCAGTCCTTCAGGGCAGCCAGTGAAGTTCAAAGCGACCGATACCGATACCTGCAAGTGGCTACCAGGCGGACGCCGACAACGACTCGTTGCGGCCCGTGGTGGAGGCGGTCGAGCGGCGTTGCGGGGAAACACCGCAGAAAGTGAGCGCCGACAGCGGCTTCTTTTCGGTGAAGTGGAGGCCTTGGCCGCCTCCCGGATCGACGCCTATGTGCCCGACTCCAACTTGGGACGCGAACTGAGCGCCACGGCACCGCGCGAGCGCTACATCCGTCTTGACCCAGAGCCAAGAACCTAAGACAATGGAACCAGGAACCCAGGGGGCGTAGAGGATAGAATGGGAGTCATCGAAAATCGGTACGAAAAAAACTTCGTTCTGAGCACCGTGGACTATGTCTTTAATTGGGCTCGGAAGTCGGCCATCTGGCCGCTGACCTTCGGCTTGGCCTGTTGCGCCATCGAGATGATTGCGTCGAGCACCGCGCGTTTCGACATCGCGCGCTTCGGAGCTGAGGTCTTCCGCCCCAGCCCCCGCCAGTCGGACCTGATGATCGTGGCCGGTACGGTCACTCTGAAAATGGCCCCGGTACTGAAGCGTGTCTGGGACCAGATGCCGAATCCCAAATGGTGCATTTCCATGGGTGCTTGCTCGAGCGTCGGCGGCCCGTTTAATACCTATGCCGTGCTCCAGGGGGTGGACCGGATCGTGCCCGTGGACGTGTACATTGTGGGCTGCCCGCCGCGGCCCGAGAACCTCTTCTATGGCCTTCTGAAGCTGCAGGAAAAGATCGACTCGATGTCTTTGGCCAAGCGCCCGACCGAAGTCCGCTTGGACGATACGATCCTGGAAGAATTCAAGCAAAACATCCGCATCGGACAAGTGGGAACCCAGGAACTGGTCCAGTTCGGATCATCAGTTCCCAACCTTTAAGCTGATAACGTTGCGATTCCCGTTCCGCTCTTCACCGCCGGGTGAAAAGCTTTTGGAGGCAAAATGGCAGACTTCGTAAAGGCAGCCGACCTTTCCGACTTGGCCCCCGGCAACGCCATGGAAGTGGAGGTGGCCGGTAAGAGTATTGCTTTATTCAACGTCGAAGGTACGGTTTACGCCCTCGATAATACATGCATCCATAGAGGCGGGCCTCTCGGCGAAGGAGATTTGGAAGACGAAGTGGTTACATGTCCCTGGCACGCCTGGCAATACAACGTGAAGACGGGCGAAAACGTGGCGCAGCCCGGCGTCAAGATGGCCAGCTATCCTGTCCGCATCGAAGGCGGCAGCATCCAGGTGGCTGTTTAACTCTTCCCAAGTTTCCTGCTTTCAGGCTCCTACGGCCTCTAGGCCAATACGGACGATATGGCCGGGGAGGTACGCTAAGAGCCTTGATGCCCCGGGTGGCCCCGTCTGCATGAATATCCCTCAATTTCAACTTCACGGTTTGCAATCCAGGAATCCTCCTTCATAATTCATACTTGCCTCATTAGGTATGCCTGAGCTACCCGAAGTCGAAAGTGTCGCGCAAGAGCTCCGCACCCGTCTGGGCGGCTGTGTCATAGCCGGCATTCGGGAAAGTCCCCTGATGGCAATTGAGGGTGCCGGTTCGGCCCCGGAGAATGGCTTGGTGGGAGCCACGGTCGGGTCGATCTCCCGCAAGGGAAAAACGCTGGTGATCGGTCTGAATCAGGGCCAGGAAAAGGCGGAAACAGGATACCTGCTGTGGCACCTGGGGATGAGCGGCCAATTGTTTGTGGCTGCGGTGGATACGCCCATTGCCGTACACACGCACGTCCGGCTGATGTTAGACGACGGCTGCCGCGAGCTGCGCTATCGAGACCCCCGCCGCTTCGGACGAATCCGCTGGGTTCCTCCAGAGAAGCTGGAGGCTGAGCTGGCCAGGATGGGCCCCGACGTTCGCTCAATGCCGGCGGAATCTTTTATGAAAGCGCTCAAAGGCCGGCGAGGAGCCATTAAGAGCATGCTGATGAACCAGCGAATCCTGTCAGGATTGGGCAACATCTATACGGATGAAAGCTTGTTCGCAGCCCGCATCCATCCGACAACCCCCGCGGGCTGGATTCCCCCTCCGAAGGCTCTCTCACTTTACCGTGCCGTGCAGCGTGTTTTGCGGGAGGCCATCAAAAAAGGCGGAACCACTTTTCGAGATCATATAAATAGTCAGGGCAGACCGGGCTCATTCCAGGGACGCTTGCGCGTCTATGGACGCCGTGGAAAGGGCTGCCGCCGTTGCGGCGAAAAAATCCGAAGGGTCATTGTAGGCGGACGAAGCAGTCACTTTTGCCCTGCTTGCCAACCGGCGCCTTCCCAACGCATCCCCGGCGAAGCCGCCAGCAAGAATCCATGAGCGATTACGGCATCGGAGTCGATTTGGGAGGCACCAACCTCCGCGTTGCCACCCTGGACCGAAAGGGCCGGATTCGGGACCGAATATCCGTCCCAGCGGAAGTAAGCAAAGGACCCGACCACGTCATCGACAGAATTTGCGAGACCGTCTCCCGCTCCATCGACCCTCTGAAACGGGAGGGCCAGAAACCGTTGGGGATCGGAGTGGGCGTACCCGGCATTATCTATCTTGAACAAGGTCTGGTGCATGACTCTCCTAACCTGCCCGGTTGGACGGATATTCCCCTGCGGGATCGTTTGCAGGAGCGGCTGCAATTCCCCGTCTATGTGGAAAATGACGCCAACAGCGCGGCACTGGGGGAAAAATGGATGGGCCGCGGCAGGAATACCGACGACCTCTGCCTGCTGACCCTGGGGACCGGTGTGGGCGGCGGGATTGTTCTCAACGGAAGAATCTGGCACGGGTTTCAAGGCATGGCCGGCGAGGTGGGTCACATCAATATCTACCCGGACGGGCCGCGGTGCGGGTGCGACAATCGAGGCTGCCTGGAGCAATACGCCTCGGCGACCACAGTCATCCGCGAGGCCGAAAAGGCAGCTCGCCAGGGACTTTCTCCTCTGTTGAAAAGCGACCTGGAAGCCTCCGGCAGTATCACCGCCAAGGTGGTGGCCCATCGCGCTCACCAGGGAGATCAGGTCGCCCGGAGTATTTATACGGAGGCAGGAAAGGCACTCGGCATCGGGCTGGGAAGCCTGATCAATATCTTGAATCTTCCCCTGTGCCTGCTGGGAGGAGGCATGGCCGGCGCCTGGGATCTATTCGCTCCGGCCCTTTTCGAGGAGATTCGGGCGCGTTCCTACATCTTCCGAACCGGAGAGACACGGATTGAACCCGCCGAGCTGGACGAGGATGCCGGCCTTTACGGCAACGCCTATCTGCCGTTCCAGAACGATGGCTCTTAGCGAATTGGAGTATGAATAGGGGTGGAAACCCCAAGGAGGTCAATCATGTTTGGTGAGACTTGGTCTGAGTATTTCCGTTTTATCCGCTTTGCCTGGGTGCTTTTCCTGATTGCGGTTGTCGGACGCCTCACGCTGGGGGCTTTGGATGTTCCCTACGAGAAGGGGACGTGGTTTTTCAGCATCGTCACGCTGACGGCTTATCTCGCCATCCTCTATGGAGCCTTTTCGAAAAAATGGAAGGGTTATCGGGCGCGGCAGGCGTTTCTGCTCGGCGCACTCATCGGAGCAAGCGGGCAAATCCTTATTTTGGTCCTTACTCTGGCCTCTTACGGGTTCGGGATCGATACCTATTTTAACCATCCCACCGCGCTCAATGCGTCGGAAGCGATTTCGCTCGGGGCAGCACTCCCGGCGAGGCTGGAAGGGTTGCTCTTTAATACAATCGCGAGTGGCATCGTCTGCATTTTGGGTTGGCTGGGTGGGGGTTTGATCCCTGACCCCAAGTAGGGCCGCCCTGCTGTGAAGGTTGGATAGGAGCTTGGCTTTCATCGGAAGGAAAAGAATCAGGCCGCTACTGAATATGTTTCTGGCACGATGCTGTATAAGACTCTGAGCGCAGCCGTACTGGGGATCGACGCCTACATTGTTGAAGTGGAGGTGGATGTCTCCCCCGGCGGCGGACTTATGACCACGGTGGGGTTGCCGGACACGGCGATCCGTGAGAGCCGCGATCGTATCCGGGCCGCCATCAAGAACTGCGGCCTGGATTTCCCTTTCCAAAACATCACCGTCAATCTTGCGCCGGCCGACATCCGAAAAGAAGGATCGGCCTTCGACCTACCCATAGCTGTAGGTATTCTGGGCACCACCGGGGTACTGCTGAAAGAGGCCTTGGACGGATACCTGATGCTGGGTGAGCTTTCGCTCGACGGCACGGTTCGACCCATTCGCGGCGCTTTGCCCATTGCCGCTGCCGCCAGAGAGAAAAGTATTCGCAAGCTTGTGGTCCCCAGCGAGAACGCGCGGGAAGCCGCCATGGTACACGGTGTAGAGGTGTACGGCGTGCGAAACCTGATCGAGACCCTCGACCTGATCAACGAAACCCGGCCCTTCACTCCCACACAAGTAGTCCGAAGCGAAATCCTCAGGGAAACCGGCCACTACGGGCTCGATTTCCGCGAAGTAAAGGGCCAAGTGCACGCCAAGCGTGCCGTCGAGGTAGCCACCGCCGGAGGCCACAATATCCTGATGATCGGGCCTCCCGGCTCGGGCAAGACCATGCTGGCCAAGCGCATCCCCACGATTCTTCCTTTCCCTACCCTCGAGGAAGCAATCCAGACGACCAAGATTCACAGCGTCGCGGGACAACTGGAATCTAATCAAGGGATTACGGCCTCCCGCCCCTTCCGGTCGCCGCACCATACCATTTCCGACGCCGGCCTGATCGGAGGCGGCACCGTCCCCCGCCCGGGAGAGGTCAGCTTGGCTCACAACGGGGTACTGTTTCTCGACGAGCTGCCGGAATTCCACCGCAGCGTTCTGGAGGTATTGCGGCAACCTTTGGAAGAGGGCCGGGTCACCATTGCCCGCGCGTCCACCAGTCTCACTTTTCCGGCCCATTTCATGTTGGCTTCCGCCATGAATCCCTGTCCTTGCGGCTTTTTCAACGATCCTTCCCGCGAATGCCATTGCACCCCTCTGCAGATTCAGCGCTACGTATCGAAGATTTCCGGACCCTTACTGGACCGAATCGATATCCATATCGACATGCCCGCCGTCAAGTACCGCGATCTGCGCGGCCAGGGAGAGGGGGAGGGATCCGAGAAGATCCGGGAGCGCGTCGTGAGGGCTCGCGAGTGGCAGCTCGAAAGATTCCAGGGGGAAAAGATTTATTCGAATACGCAGATGAGTCCCCGGCACCTTCAGAAATACTGCAATATATCCTCCGAATGCGAGCGGCTGATTGAAAGCGCCATGTCGCGGCTCGGCCTCAGCGCCCGGGCCCACGACCGGATTCTCAAGGTGGCCCGCACCATCGCCGACCTCGAAAAGAGTGAAAACATTGGAATAACCCACATTTCGGAGGCGATTCAGTATCGCTCCCTCGACCGAAACTATTGGTTGTGATGAGGGCTGGGGGTCCCCGAAATGCTATTTCCGCTGCTGTCCGAAGCTGACCGGTTGTGATAGCATGAATGTGTTCAACACTTTGAATTTCATATGGCATTCTGGAAACCACCGCCAGGCAATCCGACGGGTCGGCAGATTTCACCTCGGGGTGGTCGCCTGTCAACGGTCTCCCGGATCACCGCTCATCCTAAGTGCCTCGTGGGAATCAGCGTTACCTTCGGTGGAATTCTTCTCTTTCTAGCTTTTTGGGCAGAATTTACCCTTGCGGCTCGACCTCCTCGGCTACGTGTTGCCGATGGGGTTTACTGCGTCGGGCGAGGGGAGTGGGGTGGGCTAAAACCTCTCAGCGCTCCACACGACTCCAATATATTTCTCATCTCAGGGGGGAAAGAACTAGCCCTGGTGGACACCGGTACCGGCTTGGGCATGGACCAGGTGCTCACCAATCTCTGGCGGTTGGGCTTCGACAAAGCCAACCTCAAAAAAGTCTTCCTCACCAGTGCCCACTTCGACCATTCCGGAGGGTTGATTCCGTTGCGCCGTGCACTCCCGGATGTAGCGATCTTCGCGGCGGATCCAGAAGCCGTCGCCCTTCGGGAGGCCGACGCGAACTATTTGGCTTATTCCCTTCTGCCGTCCATGCCTCCGCTGGAACCCATCCGTGTTGACCACACCATCCAGGACGGTGAGGTTATCCAGGTCGGAGACGTCTCGGTGGTGGCTCGAATCGTTCCCGGCCACACTCCCGGAGCCACGGTTTACTTGGCCCATGTGGCCGGCCAGAAGATACTCTTCAGCGGGGATACGGCCATCGGAGACCAATCCGTGGGAAAGGGAATTGTCGGCAAGCTGGATGGCCATTGGCGCTCCAATGTCGCAGATTTGGACGATTCCCTTCGCCGCCTGTTTCACCTGAATGCGGAGATGATGCTTCCCGGCCACGGCCGATGGTTTCGGGGACGGCGGCGAGTGCAGGAAAATCTTCAGAACTGCCAATGGCGTTTGGATTATCTGCTCCGCATTCCCGACTTGGAGACCCTTCTGATGGTCGGTAAGCCTTCTGACTCGTTTTAGGGGAACGGGCCGGGGGAAGATTTTTTACATCCGTGTGCCGCTTCACAATGCAAATCCCAGGCGGCTTCGTGCGGCCCTTCGGTTCGAAAGATTGTCGGCCACTGATTGACATCGCCACCCGGCTAGTGTAGCTTCATGAATTCTCCCCGAAGGACAGGGTGCTTACGCTGAATGGCAGAGGATTTGATCAGTCTTGATCTGACCTTCCCCAGCAACCTTGAAAGCGTAGAATTGATCGAAGGAGTGGTGCAATTGATTGCATCACGCTGCGGACTCAACGAGGAGGAGCTCCACAGAACCTTGATGGCCGTCCATGAATGCGTCATCAATGCCATCTACCACGGCAACAAAGACGATTCCCAGCGGCGAGTCGGCCTGAATTTGCAGGCCTTTTCCGACCGATTGGAGATTAAAGTGCGGGACGAAGGGAACCCCTTTGATCCGGCCGACATTCCGGATCCCCTGCAACAGGAAAATCTTCTCAAGCCGACGGGGCGCGGTGTCTTCCTCATCCAAGCGTTTATGGATAAATTCAGCGTAGGGGCCTGCAAAGATTGGGGCAAAGAAGTGACTATGGTAAAGAAAATTTCGTCCAGCGTATAGCCTTGCAAAGGAGGATGTGAGGGTGAGTATCAAGACGACGACCCAACAAGTGGATTCCGTTACGGTGGTCCATGTCAGCGGCAGAATCACGATCGGCGAAGGGGCAACAACAATTCGGGAACTCATTCAAGGGTTCATCAACCAGGGGAACAACCGGATTCTGCTCGACCTCGGCGAGGTCAGCTATATCGACAGCACGGGGATCGGTCAACTGGTCAGCTCCTTTACCTCGGTCTCCCGAAATGGCGGCCAGTTGAAGTTGCTCAATTTGACCAAGAAAGTCCATGATCTTTTACAGATTACCAAACTGGTCACCGTGTTCGATATTTTCGATAGCGAACCGGCGGCCGTGCAGAGCTTTGGGCCACCCCAGGGGGCGGCCTGATCAGAACCCCGATCGGGGCTTCGAAGACCTTCGTCCAAGACTCCCCGGGAGGATCAACGTCCTCCCGGGTCCAACCCAGGCTACTGGGGCCGGCGGTTCCCATCTGCAAAGGTCATGCCTCAGGGCGGACCCTCCCGTCCTGAAGTCACCTGGTCCTGACATCCGCCACCCTTCCGGCAACCACGACTCACAGGTCGCGCGCAACGGATTCTAAAGACCTGTGCCCCTCGTCACGTAGCCGATTGGGTGCGATAGCCGTAATCCTCGTCAAACCTGTGATTGCAAGAGAAGGGACGATTCCATATTGTATTCGGAGGAGGGATTTGTTCCATCTGCCGGGCCCCTTCCTGGCCTCCATCCAATGCTGGAGACCCTCAATAAACCCTTTTGGCAGGCTTACCAGCGAGTGCTACTATGGCGCTCGAAGGCCAAATGGAGATTTTTCTGGGCATCGAGGGAGGTGGGTCCCGGACCGTTGCACTGGTCGGCGACTCGAAGGGTAGAATCTTGGGCCGGGGCGAAACCGGGCCCTCGAACCCCCTGAACGTCGGTCTGGCCGGGGCCAAACGGGCTCTGTATCAGTCAGCTCGGGCAGCCATCCGTGGGGCCGGCGTCCGGTCTGCCTCGGTGCGTACCGTCTGTCTGGGGCTGGCCGGAATCGGACGGGTGGAGATTGAAGGGCCCTTGCGTGATTGGATCAAGAAAGTCCTCCCCGCCCGCCGGCACATTCTAGGCACCGACGCCGATGTAACCTTCTACACCGCGCTCGGGAGGAATCCGGGGATTCTCGTGGTGGCAGGAACCGGCTCAATTGCCTTGGGCAGAGATGAGCGCGGCAAGACAGCCCGCGCCGGCGGCTGGGGATGCACCTATGACGACGCGGGTTCGGGATTCGACATAGGCCGGAAGGCCGTGGCGGCTTCCCTACGGGCCTTCGACGAGCGTGGACCCAAGACCCGACTTCAAGCCCACGTCTGCGGTGCCTTGCGCCTGGCTGATATTTCCCGAATCGCAAGCCGTAACTTGACGCCCCCCGAGGTCGCCTCCCTGTTTCCTTTAGTCGTCAAACTATCCCGCAAGTCGGACCGGGTAGCGAAGCAGATTCTCATGGATGCGGCTGAAGAATTGGCAGAATTGGTGCTTGCCGTGGCGCGAAATTTTCAATGGCAGCGCGGGAACTTCAGGATCGTTGCCACCGGGGGTGTTTTTCACCACAGTGACGTGATTTACCGCCGATTCCACCGCATTCTTCGCTGCCGACTGCCGGGCGCAAAAGTCTCACGGTACCGCGGTGCAGCCGCCGAAGCAGCTCTGCGGATGGCGATTGAGACAAGCACGGTCGCTCTGTCGCAATCGGGCGAAAGCCCTGAACCGTTGTATCGTGATCCGTCGTTGTCAGCCCGGTAAGGGAAGGAAAGCAGCAGGATAAAGATGCAGTATAATCCAGGTTGCTTCCCGAACGAAAGACGAGCCATGCCGATTCTTGTGTCAGCTTCAGACGACAAAGAGGCTACCCCTTACGTGGACGCCCTAGTCGCGGCAGGGGCCAAGGCCGCAGAAATCCAGGTGATTCTGCCGGACGACTCGAGCCAAGACTGGAAAGATGCCTCCAAGGCCCAAGGGATGCTTTTCAGCGGAGGATACCCGGACCTGGACCCGGAGCTCTACGGTGAGAAGATTCGCTACGACAGCGTAAAGCCAAAACGCGACCGGGACGATCGCGAGATGGATTTGCTGAAGGAGTCCTGTAGGAGACAACTCCCGATCTTTTGCATCTGTCGCGGCCTCCAAATACTCAACGTGGCCTGCAATGGAACTCTCTATCAGGACCTTGTTCAGGATGGAGCAACCCAACATCAACACCGTCAGACCGACGAGGACAGATTCAACCGCCAAGCGGAAACTCACTCGATTGAGGTCATCAAACCGGATTCACTGCTCGCCCGCACGATGTCGAAACTTTCCTGCCGAGTCAATAGCCTCCATCACCAAGGCATCAAGAAAGTCGGGGACGGGCTGCGGGTAGTGGCGCGTTCGGTAACCGAAGAGGGGGAAAACGGAATCGTCGAGGGCCTGGAGCCGGAACAGGACTATCCGTTTCTGCTGGCCGTGCAATGGCACCCGGAAGAGTTGGTCCACAGACCCGACCAGCTTGGACTTTTTCAGCACTTCGTGAACGAATGTCGGCACCCAACCCGGTAAATGGCCGGACCGTGAAGGTAAGGTCATCCCCCCGGACGCTGGGGCCCCTAAGGAGAACCATCATGTGGAAGGACAAGATCACCTTTTATCACAAGGCCACCTGAAGCACTTGCCGAAAAGCAAGAGGTCTCTTGCAAAACAAGCACGTGGAAGTAGAAGAACGCGAGTTGACTCGGCATCCGCTCAGCCGGGCGGAATTGGAGCGATTAATCGGTAAACGTGACCCGGTGGAATTTCTGAATCCCAGGAATTCCCTGTACCGAAAAATGAATCTCAAAGCTCGGGCACCTTCCCGCAAACAGGCGCTGGATTTAATGGTCAAGGAACCGAACCTCATCCGCCGCCCCATCCTCAAGAGCGGGCGGAAGCTGATCCTGGGCGCAGACCTGAAGGCAATCGCCGAGTTATAGGCAGGGCGCACATGGCATCGAAAACCCAAATCCGTATCCGCCAGGGTGATCTTACCGATTCGGAGGTGGACGCCATCGTCAATGCCGCCAATACGGACCTGATGCTGGGCGCCGGGGTGGCGGGGGCGATTCTCCTGAAGGGGGGCGCGAAGGTGACCGCAGAGTGCCGCCGGCACGGCCCGGTGAAGCTGGGTGAAGCGGCTCTGACTCGCGGAGGCTCCCTCAGGGCACCCTACGTTATCCACGCTGCCAGCATGCACCTGGGCGGGAAAACTACGGCTGATTCCCTCCGCGACTCGGTTCGCAACTCGCTCCGCCGCGCCCAGGAGAAGAAATGCAAGAGCTTGGCGTTTCCCGCCATCGGGACCGGAGTGGCGGGCTTCCCCATGGAACAGTGCGCCCGGATCATGCTGCAGGAAGTTTTGGACCACATCCAGGGCAAGACCTGGCTCAAGGACATCCATTTCGTTTTGTGGGATGAGGCGGGCCTGAAGGTCTTCCAGGAAAAGTATTCCGAGTTGACGGGTGGATGAAGCAAAAAACGAGCTGTCATCCGCACCGGTCTAATATCCCAAGGCACAATCGGAGTTCCTATCACCGTTTTGAACGATGATCCCTCGCCTCTGAAGCAGGCTAGCGTCTTCCACGGTTTTCTCCTAATTCCTTCCTTTCGTTGCTCTTACACGGTTTTGGGGCTTCTGCTTTCGCTCGCAACGCCTACGGTTAGCCCGTTTGAGGGGCGAGTTTTCTGACGGTTTCTTGACGGTGGTTGCTACCACGGCCATGCTCTACGGGCTGCGCAGCACTTGGTTGTAGTAATGGTTTTCGAGCTGCAATCACCGACGCTCGACGCAGCATCGAGGAATTTGCCGTTGAAGCTTTCCACCAGCGCGTTCTGGATGGGCTTGCCGGGCTGGATGAACCGTAGGTCGATGCCGATGCGCTGAGACCAGAGAAACATGGCCTTGCTGGTGAACTCCGGCCCGTTATCAGTGACAATGGCTTCTGGACGACTCCGTTGGCCAGTGATGCTGATCCAGGAGCCGGCTGACCCGTTGGCCGGAAATCGAAAAGTCGACCATCTGGCCGACGCATTCCTGACTGTAGTCGTCCACGACGTTCAGAATACGGAAACATCGTCCTGTCGCCAGTTGATCCGACATGAAGTCTATCGACCACCTCTGATTCAGTCGGTCCGGCATCGGAACCCAGTCGCGTGCCGGCCGGCGTTTCCGCCGCTTTCGACGGACCGGGAGTTTCTCTTCTCGATAGATCCGATACGCCCTCTTCGCATTCCCGACCAAGCCCTCCGCTTTCAACATCTCATGCAGGTCTTGTAGCCATATAGGGGAAACTCTGTTGCCAGGGCTTTCAGGCGCTCTCGAAGTCCAGAATCGTTCGCGCGATGCTGCGGATGTCGGACCCTGCATCGGTGGATCCCCACGAAGCGACAGGCCCGCCGCTGGCTCAACATTCCCAGCTCGATCCGAGGGGCCCCTGCTCGGCGGCGTGCAACCGGCCCTACCCGTTTTTGGCCCGCAGTTCCTTCAGCGACGCGTTATCCAGGTGCGCTTCCACCAGTAGCTGCTTCAGCTTCCGGGCTTCCGACACATGTCCTGGTTGTTGGCTCCTGTCTCGGATTCTTTCAGAATCGCGATGATCTATTCTTCGCTGAATCGCTTCCGTTTCATAATGAGTTCTCCTCCGTCTTTTTACCGGAAAACTCACTCTCGAAGCGGGCCGTTTTATCGGGGGAAGGTCAAGTCGGCGGGCTGGGGCAGCCCCTCCTCGAGTAGGCGATTTTCTGGGTCGCTCCAAAGGAGAAGTCCAGTGGTATCAACTGGCCACCGGACGCTGGGGAGAAGCTGCAACTCGATGCAAGAAAAGGAGTTGTGAAGCCAGTAAGAAGCATGCGAGGAGCAGTCCAGCCAAGGTGAGGTAAGCACCGAGTTGGCCATAGTCCCACAGTGCCTTCAGACCCATAAATGCGAACGCGAGGCCAGCGATGATATTTGCCATTACCAGCCAACCCGACATGCGCAGCGGGGCCGGCAGAAACCGCCAGTCCATCCAAGGATTAACCATCGCATAAAAGCCGCACGCCAGTATGCCGGCGTAGATCCCAGCAGGGGTCACGATGTCAATCAACCCTACATCAGGGAAGAACCGACTCCCCCACAAAATCAACAGTCCCCCCACAAGAGTCCAACCGAACACCCCCACCCGGACATTCCGCGCCAGCAATTGTCCCCGCCAGCGGGGCAGAGAATTCAAGTACTCATACGCTACTCGATGATAAAGTTCCGGGGCTCCATACAGAACCCCAAAGAACGCAAGAAAGATAGCAAGCTGATAAACCGGCAAGAGCCACGGGCTCAAGGTCGTCAGAAACGAAGCCTGATGATTCAAGAGGTTGAGACCTTCCGGCACCCTTTGGTCCGGTTGCAAGATAATGGTCCCAAGTATGCAAAAGCAACTGCTGATAACCACCACCATCACAAAGCTCGCCACCGTGTCCACCAGTGCCGCCCTCAACCAAAGCCGAGCTGGATGGTCTTTTTGTGTCGCAATCAGGTCTAGCTGTTCCGTCGTGGCTGTCTCCAGGTGGCTCCACCCCCATTTCTTGTCTCGCAAAAAGGAGAGATAGGCCAGGTAATCATAACTGACACCCCCTATAACGGAGCCATAAACCATGATTTCTACCCAAACGGAGCGGGTCCGCATCTCGGGCATAATGCCATATAGCCAATCAGGATAGTTTAAGGGTTGAGGAATAAATCCCTTTGCTATGTCTGCCCAGTTTGGAGCAACATAGAAAACGGCCACGAAAATACCGGCCACCAACAAACCTAGAATTATCTTCTGCGCATTTTCTAGAAAATTATACCCACCCCTAGCCAACAGCAAGACCGTGGCAGCCACTGAAACTGTCGCCCAAAGGTAATGATCACCCACCCCAAAGATCCAAGCACACGTCAGTCCTGTAAGGCCGGAAAGGAAGGAGTACCAAATAGGTATTGTGACCACAAGTATGATGAACATGAAAAGAGGCAACCACCCGCGCGGCCCAGGAATCTGACTCCATCTCTCCAGCGGATGTCCTCCGCTGAGAATCATATGCCGCATGCTACTGTACACAAAAATCCACTTCAGCAAGGCGACAAAGAGGAAAACATACAAAACCCGAAATCCGAAAATGGCGCCACCTCGAGAAGGAAATAGAATCTCTCCACTGCCGGCAGTGACCGATGCAATGATGACCCCTGGCCCAAAGAAACTGAACCACTTCAGTGGATTACTGGAAATGAGCGCACGCGGCGGGGCGACTACTCGTTGTTCGCTCTCCATAATCCTCCTGCTTTTCTCACACCCACCGTGT
Organism: Terriglobia bacterium; assembly: GCA_965222885.1. Lineage (GTDB taxonomy): Bacteria > Acidobacteriota > Terriglobia > UBA7540 > JAPUME01. Next base: position 909,771 of record OZ244973.1, on the reverse strand, counting down.
GACACAAATGGCCGGCGGCATAACATTTTTAACGTCTACGTGCTGGACCAACGGCGCGTCCTCCGCAAAACGCACGAGGTACTGGTCAACAAGCTGGTTTAGGGCGAGGCAAGCAAGTAGTTAGCATTGATGGACCCTCTTACGGAACTTCTCAACCGCCCCAACGATTCATGGGGTGAAAATCCATGCCAGCTCCCCCGGTACTCCCTGACTTAAGCTCCTGCCCCTGGGTGAAGGCATAGGTAGAATGAGCAGAGCGGTTTTTACAAAGTCGCCTTTTCCATTTCTGTCTTTAGTTTTTCCCGCGCGTGACAAGTTGTTCTACCTCTATGAAGCATCAGTCGCGAATAATCAACTCATCATCGACGGCTACCACTGAATCCGACACCAGGAAATAAGTCGCTTCGCCCGTTGGCCCCGATAATTCGCTCAGCACCAAATTAAGATCCGGTGGGTGAAAATGGCTGCTCTTTCCCGGACTCCATGCTTTCACTTTCACATTGTAGGCAATCCCGCCGGGACGCACCGACTCATCAGGAATTGGGCCGAAGACAGATGTGGAATCAACGATACTGCTAATATAGACTCCTTTGGGGATATTGTTTCGCTTGCGACTCAAGCAGAAAATGAGGGGACCGCGTATCAGTGCCATGCGACCAGCTTGCCGCTTCCGACCCTTAATCCATCGTCAGGACATTGGCATTTCTAGTGAAACACGGTCCCCAGGACTAATCTGCGCAGATTAAGCACCTTAGGCCATGATCATTCCGCCGTTAACATCCAGAGTAGCTCCCGTGACGTAGCTCGCATCCTCACTGGCGAAAAACAGCGCCACCTGGGCCACTTCATCTGGCTGACCGATTCGCCCCATAGGAATCCGTTCCCAAAAATTTTCTGAGCCCGGAATATTGTCCAAGAAGGGTGTGTCAATTACCCCGGGTGCCACCGCATTCGCGGTGACGCCGTGCTTGGCGCCAATCTGAGCCAGTGTCTTAGTTAGGCAGATGACCCCCGCTTTCGCAGCCGAATAACCAGGTGAAACAACTATTCCTCCTGTCTTGCCGGCCTGCGAGGAGAAGTTAATGATGCGTCCGTATTTGTGCCGAATCATTTCCGGCAGCACCGCCTGTGAGAACAAAAAAGCCGACTTAAGGTTAACGTTCATGAGCAAGTCCCACTCTTCTTCGGTTACTTCCTCGAAAGGAGTCGCGATTCCGAGGCCCGCATTGTTCACTAAGATGTCCAGATGCCCAAGCCGTTCCAGCGCACTCCTCACCGTTGCTTCTACTTGCTGACGATCAGTCACGTCAGCCATCACCGGATACGCTTGCCTCTGCTCAGCATTACCGATTGCACAAGTTTCCTCCACGCCCTTCCGGTTCAAATCCACCGCCACCACCTTCGCTCCGTTACAAACGAAGGCCTGCACGATCGCTCGTCCAATACCCTGGGCAGCCCCTGTGACAACAGCTACCCGACCGGCCAGTCGTCCGGCTTTCCCCATTCCATTTCTCTCCTTAGCTAGCTCCACGCTCTACCAGCACACTCCGCTTCGTCCAAACCGCATTAAGGACTTCCTCAGAACTCACAGCACCCGACTTGCCAACGATGTCCTGGAGATCCAGCCCTGCTAATTGGCTGAAGCGTTCTGACACTGCCTGCGAAAGCGAATGGAGCGTATCTGCTTCCCTTAAGGTCTCCACCACATTTTTCATCTCCTCAGCTTTTCGTATTACATGTAGACCCGTCGAACAGATGAGAATGTCGACCAGCTCAGGAAAGCTTCGCTTTGCAAAGGTAACCCTCAGAGATTCCAGCACCTGATCTTGGACGTTATACGCCTGCGCAGCCAGTAACGTTTCCAGTATCAGGGCCTCCGCACCTTTCATAAAAACACTGCGAATCATCTTCACGGCTGCCGCCTCGCCCGGCCGGTCACTCAACACCTTCATTTGCATTCCCCAAGGCCGCATCCGGTTCGCCAGGAGCTGGGCTGCTGGCCCCGAAGCCAGCATGGGCACCAGGTGTTGTGAAGCTCCCACAGCATCCACGATGGCTACGTCCGCCATGCGAGCTCCGGTTGTGACCACCATTTCGGCGATGACCTCTTTGGTTTTAGGGGAAACCGAATTGGCATCCGCATAGATCATCCCCGGGCGAAGAAATGGAATGAAAGTCTGCGTAGCCGAGACCGCAGCCCCCGCAACCACAAGTGAATAGATGATCTGGCATGTCTCGCACAATTGTGCCGGCGAGCGAACTAGCCCCACTCCTGTTTTCTGCGCTTGTACTTCCAGCACTTGAGCTCGAGCGGGGTCTTGCCACGCCAAGTCATAAGCGAGGACAGTGTTCACGCCAGCTTCTTTTAATCCGGCAGCAATTGCACTCCCAGCCTCTCCGAATCCAATAAAACCTACTCGCAACTCTCCCTCTTGCATCAACATTCCCCAGTCAATTAACTTTTCGGCTGACGCATGTCAGGCCCAATGCTTCCAACGTCGTACGACCTGCTTGCAGCTCTTGGAGGATCTTTTGTTCGTAGTTCTCGCGCTCCCGGGTTTTGTGTAGAATTTCTTCTGCCTCTCTGCATGGGACTACCACCAAGCCATCGGCATCGCCTACAATCAAGTCACCAGGCTCCACCAGGATTCCACCCACAACGACCGGACGACCCAAACCCCCAGGAACGGTCTTGCTGGTCCCCTTGATGCATACACCTCGGCAAAAGACTGGGAATTTCCGCTGCACGATGCGCTGGGTGTCACGCACATACCCATCCGTCACAAATCCCGCCACCCCGCGGAGCTCCGCTGCCACGGTAGTGATTTCGCCCCACCCCGCGGCTTCGGCAAACGGATTGGTGCGAGCTACAATCACGTCACCCGGGTGGGACTCCGCCAGGGCTTGATGTAAGCCGTAATTATCATTTCCGGGATGTTCTACCGTGAAGACGCGTCCGCAAACCACGAATTCCATTGTCAGGGACTTAATCGCTGGACTCACGGCGCCGCGCCCGCCCATGGCCTCATGGATGGAGGCACTGCCCAAATTTCTGAAACTCCTCATGATTTCAATGGGAATGCGTGCGTCTGCCATGCTCACCCTCCGGCTAATCCATGAGCCAACCGCCGTTGATGTCCACCACACAGCCTGTCATGTAAGATGCCTCTTCAGAACAAAGAAAAACAATGGTGCGAGCCACCTCCTCGGGTCGTCCACCCCGCCCCATGGGAATCTGCATCATTATTGAATCCCGAACGGCTGCGCTGATTCGGGCCGTCAGGGGTGTCTCGATCCAACCCGGAGCGACACAGTTGACAACGATGTGGTAAGGAGCCAATTCCTTGGCCATAGCTCGCGTGAAGGCGATGACGGCTCCTTTGCTGGCGGCATAATGAGCGCCTGCCGGCCCTGATTCGCCTGTCTTACCCACAATCGACGACATGGTAACAATTTTTCCACGGCGACGTTGTTTGAACGAAGGGATTACCGCCTTGCAACACAAAAAGTGACCTTTCAAGTTGATGGCCTGAACTTGGTCCCACTGTGATTCTTCAATTTCCTCCACGGGGATTTTCTCACCGGATTCCCTCTTGGGTGAAATTCCGCATAGGGTTACTAGAATGTCGAGTTCCCCAAAGGCCGCCCGGGTGCTAGTTACCATACGTTCCACCTCCGCGGCGTCGGAAACATCCGCTTCAACCACAATGGCCTCGGAGCCTCGATCATAGATCTGCCGGAGCAGCCTCTCCGCCCTCGCCTTGTCGCCGTAGTGGTTAATCCCTACTCGGGCGCCTTCCGCCGCCATTTCCCGGCAGACTGCGGCCCCGATGCCTCCCGAGCCACCCGTGACTAAAGCGTTCATTCCCGCAAGCCTTCCCATATTTTCCTAGCCACCTCTAGTTTGCCTGCCTTACTATGCCACGAACGCATTCAGGAAGAGGGGGCGTACAGCCACGGCAAAATGGTGAGCCCCACCGGCATGCCGACTATGCACCCGTGCTCAACTTTGAACCTGCGCGTGACCCCCATGCGAAAGGCTGCACTAGCGATGACTGACCTGCCACAGTCTTAGACTCGAGCCGCTAGTGCAACGTAGCAGTTCCTTTTCATTTCGAAAGGTAGGTTTCTTGCGCCAATTCCATGAAATGGGTCCCAAATCGAACCAGAGAATGTAAAAAACTCATGATACGATGCACTAGATACCGGGCAGGTAACCGGGGCCACAGTGCGCCATCATCACACTGCCAAAATCAGGGAAGATTGCCATCAAGGCCGTGGTTCCGCCGTCCGCTGTAGGAACAATGGGTGACGAGAGCCTCACGCCCGTACGCTGCAAGGTAAACTGCATGCGTAATTTCACGAGGTGACTTGGATCTGGTTTGCTTTCAAGGATGGAAGAGATCCTAATGAAATGACACCGCCGTGGCAGTCTGGAGTGGACCTGCCACGGCGGCAACTTCCTGGCCTCAACTCGGGCATCATCCTCACTCTCTGAGTCGAAACCATCCTGCCAAAATTAGAAGATTAACTTCAGACCAAACTGTATCTGCCGCGCAGTCACAGGAGGGTTGGCCCGGCTTACGGTGGTAGTGTACCGGCCAAACCCGGTAGAAAGTATATTCCCATCGGGCAAATCCAGGTTCACAAAGTTGAAGAGATTGAAAAACTCGGCTCGAAACTGGAGGCTCATGTCCTCCTTTATGGTTGTATTCTTGATTACCGAGAAGGCGATGTCTTTAAAGGGAGCATCATCGAAGATCCCCCGCCCTACAGTGCCGGTTCGCCCAATAGCGTTACAGAAAAATTTTGCGGTGGGATCCCCACAGGTTTTGCCTATATCAGCACGGACTTCGGGCGCAAAGTATTCGGTTTTATCGGTGCCCCGGGGGATGGCGTCACGATCCATTAGAATGTCCGGGCGGTCAACTCGTACTAAGCCATACCCGGAATTCAGACCGCTGGCACTCAAATAGTACGGTTGACCGGATCGAAGCGTCCAGATAGTCTGAAACTGCCAGCCATTCGTCAGCTTCTTGGGCCCGGGGAGGCGAGCAAACGGCGGCTCATACATCGCGTTGAACAGGACTTGGTGGCGAACATCGTAGATCGTGCGGCCCTTGTCAATTCGGCGGTTGAGAGGGTTAGTACCCCCGAGGTTGGTGCTTCCCGACGGGCTGTTGCTTACTGTCGCGTCGTTGTTGGATAGATTCTTGGCGAATACGTAAGATGCCTGGAAGCTATAGCCTTTTTCGAAGCTGGCCTTCTTGGCTTGAAACTGGAAGGCGTGATAGGTGGAATGGGCATTATTGTCCTGGACCCAGGGCACATTGGTACCTTTGTCAAACCACAGTTGCTGACGCGGTTTGCAGTCGGGATGCGTGGCCAGGACGCCGCAAAAAGGCAAGCTTAAGGAATGGAGAGCCACCCCGGCGTTCCCTACATAGGCGCCACTCAACGCAACGCCCCCCCCTATTTCGCGCTCCAAGGTAAGGTTCCAGTTGATAACATAAGCGTCACGATAATTGTCTGGGTATCGACCTCCGTTGGTATCAGTGGCCATGAGGAATCCGTTTTCGTCGAAGAACCGCACACCGTCAATCACGCGATTTTTCTCGCTACCCGGGCCGTCCGGGGTGATCTGTTTACCGTTTAGGTCATACATCGGTGGTCCCACCAAGTTGACTCCAATAGTCGGGGTGTACTTGGATACACGCTCATCGAAAGGTAGGAAATCTTCGAAACGGTTCTGCATGGGGAAGAAGCCTGTGGCCCCTTCCGTCGCTTGTCTGATAGGCGCCACAGTGAAAATCGCAAACCCCGACCGTATCACCGTCTTGGGCGAGGCGGCATAAGCAAAACCGACTCGGGGACCAAAATTGTTCCTGTCAGGGTTGTAATAAGGATCGGGATTGAAAATGGTATCGCCCAAGTTGGGTCCGGCCAACATCTGCTTGACATTGCCCCTATGTCGAAACCGCAATATGGTGTGATACTCGTAACGGAGACCTAGATTCAGGGTCAGTTTTGGCGTGACCTTAAAGTCATCCTGAACGAACCACTCGAAGGCACTTTGTCGGACGTTGTAGTAACCTGGCGGCCCCGGGAATCCCTGGGAAGCACCTGCAATCCTGATAAAATCCGGAGCACCTTGTAAGAAGTTTACCAGTGAGGTGTTGACCGCGCTGCCTGTCGGGATCGTCACGCCACTGGCAGTGGGAATATCTGCCACAATAGGCGCAGTGGGGCTGAAGAAGAAATTACCCGGGAACAGGAGCGCCAGACTAGTCGTGTCGCGGACGTTTCGGAATTCAAACCCCGCCTTTAGGCTGTGGCGCCCACGTATGTAACTCACGTTGTCCAGGAACTGAATATTGTTGGTGATCGTGCCAAAGGAAAAGGAACCAGGGTTTAAAGTATTCAAGGCACCATCGGTGAACGCAGTAGGCGACACGGTCGATTGCGTGCCCGGCAGGCCCACATCACGATGGTAACCCGCACGAAATTCATTGACCAGATTCGGAGAAAAAACGTGGACGTTCGTGAGAAAGGCGTGTCGAGCCCTTACAATGTCATTTCTGCCATATTCCGGCCCCTGAAGGAGATCATCCGCTATCGGACCCACTTCATTGAAATAGGTCCACCCGGCCGAAAAAGTGTCTTTTTCCGATTTCTGCCAGTCGAGCTTTGCGGTGTACTGGTCGAATTTCAGCGTAGTTCTGATTGGACCGGTAAAGGTTCGTGCGCCAAAAGCGCCCGTCGGATCGTTGGGAAGTGGATAGCGGCCAATCACGCTGGCGGTAGTGGGTGCCACGGGGACATACAAAGTATCCATCATTCCCGTCACCGGATTAACAGCCTGGACGGTTCCTTCCCTTTCAGCCGCCGTAGGAACTTTTCCAAAGCCCGTCCTCGTCACCACTTCCCGCAGACCCTCATAACTCGCGAACCAGAACAATTTGTCCGGGATAATAGGGCCTCCCGCGGTCCCCCCGAACTGATTGCGCCGGAAGGGCTTTATCGCCGACCCAGGTATCTCGTTTCCGGAGTTGTCTTTGTCATTTCGCTCAAAGAAGTCGCGTGCATCCAAAACATTGTTGCGCACGAACTCATAAGCGGTCCCATGAACCTCGTTTGTTCCCGACTTGGTAACGGCGCGAATGTTAAAGGAAGAGCCTCGCAGCTCCGCCGAGTAGTTAGAGGAAGTGAGCTTAAACTCCGCCACGGAGTCCAAGTTGTAGAAGGACATACTGGTACCGCCCCAATGGCTCTCATTGGAGTCTATCCCGTCGATCATAATGTGAGCGTTTTGGGCGCGTAAGCCATTTACCGAGATGTTCGTCTTAAGAGCGAAGATGCGTTGCTTAGTGTCTAATACAGAGCCGGGAACCAGGAGAGCCAGTTGTGTGAACTCACGAAAGTTCAGTGGGAGGTCTACGATCCGTTTGCCTTCGACCACGTCACCCCGTTCGGGATTCGTCGTGTTGATGATAGCCGCGGCGGCCTGTACCTCGACCCTGGTGGCCACCGCGCCAAGACTTAGCGCAAAATCGACCCGTGTCTCCGAACCGACGTGTACTTCCACATCATCAGAAACCATGGTCTCAAACCCTGGCTTCTCGATGCGAAACGTGTACAAGCCAGCAGGGAGAAACGGGAACCGAAAGTCACCGGTTGCGCTCGTTGCAATTTTTCTTACCAGTCCGGTCGCAGTGTTCGTCACCGTAACCTGAGCGCCAGGCACCACAGCTCCGGTGGCGTCAGTAACCGTCCCCAGTAAAACTCCGGAAGTCGCAGCCTGACTCCAAGCCTCCTTGGCGCAAATCAGACTTACACCCAAGACTGTGAGTATTAGAATCCCTCTCCTTACTCCTCCTGAAAAATGGATGGACCTCATGGCTGAACCCTCCTTAAATTGTTATGTACATCAACACCCAACGCTACGGTCGAACGCCATATTTATTGTATTTATTGGTCAATGGTTATACCTTTGAAAATACTACACAAGGGTAATTCGCCATGTCAAGCCCATTCTTTAGGGCGTCCTGAACTCTGTTGGAGGTTAGGCGGCGGTTCAAGGAGTTTATTCGCTGCCTGATCGAGGATGTGCCTTGCTGGAATCCAGATGGCCGATTTGGATATGCTTTCGTATGCACGTCTTGCTTCAGTGGTCTGAGGTGGATTACCTCGAATTTGCAAAATTCGGCAGGCCTATCTTCAAGATTTCATATAAAGATCCAGGTTGGTTCCCTGCTCTTTATTGGATCAGCCCATGAGAAAGTGGGGTAATCCTTGCAGAAGCTGTTCAGCTAGTCCTCATCCCCGGACAAGTTGCAGCCTAGGGCTTGACCATATTCCACGGCTATTCTATATTTAACAAAGCGGAGAAAGACTAGCTTGCTGCCAATGTCCGAAGTCTAGTTAAAAAGGCGCCTTGCGCTTCGTTATGAGATCGGTTGCAACAAAGCTTTGGTAAGAAAGTTGACCACAAGGTATCTCCCTTGAGGTCCCGACTGAACCACATTGAGGCGTAGGCTGAGCGCCTTATTCGCAAAAAGCCGCTGGAGGAAAATGGAGACGTATATTCCACCCATTGTCAGGATCGACATCACCGATGAAGTCATTCAGCGGGTCAAGCATCTCTTGGCTGGGGGCATTCTTAGGGCAGGTAGCAAGCTTCCGCCCGAAAGAGAATTCGCCAGGGTCTTGGGCATTAGCCGACCTTCGCTGCGCCAGGGTCTCAAGGCTCTTGCTACCATGGGGGTTATATTCACACGCTCAGGTGACGGAACCTATGTCAGCAACTCGGCTTCCGAGATCCTGGAACAATCAATTCATTTCCTTTTACTAACTGGGGCGGTCCCGATGGCCGAATTGTTCGAGGTCAGGAAAGTTGTTGAAGTCGAGCTGGCAGGGCTGGCAGCGGCACGGGTCACCCCTCAAGATCTGGCCGAAATGGAAAAGTCTCTTGCTGGCATGGAGGCGACGTTGGACAACGTTGACCACTACCTCCCCCACGATTTCAATTTTCACAATGCAATTGCAAAGGCGGCACGAAACAGCTTGTTCCATGCGATCATCGAAAATCTGGGACGGCTCCTGATGGAGAGCCGGCAACAGACGGTCCAAAGAGAGCCCAGCATGGGACAGGCAATCAACGATCATACCGCGATCTATTACCAGATCCAGGCGGGGAATGTGGCCGGCGCACGCGAAGCCATGTTCAAGCATCTCGACCGCATCCAAAACTATTGGGAGGAGAAACAATCGCCGGTTCTTCCTCGGTCGGAATCAACAGAACTTCATGAAGATCGTAATTACGGATAGCGATTTCGCCTCGAACGACTACGAAAGTGTAACCGCCGAAAGGATCGACGCGCACCTGTTTGTGGGACAAAGTCGCACCGAACAAGAAGTCATTTGAAAGAGTCTAGCTCTGGAGAAAACGGGGTTCGCAAGCCAAGCCGTGTGATTGAACTTACCGATGGGGCTGTATGCTGTATAGGTTTATTGTATGCGTTTTCCTTTGTCTCTGTACGGAAACGATCGTGTTTTCGGGATCACTAGTAGCCTCTTCTAAAGAAAGTCAGCAGATGGCGCTTGAGTATTATCAACGGGCTGTAAAACTGTTCGAAACCCAGGATTTCTGGCGGGCGGCTGAAGAATGTCAAGAAGCGACCCGCATCCGCCGGAGTTTTACGGAGGCTTACGATCTGTGGGGCGCTGCCCTGCTCAGGTTAGGGTATTTAGAAGGCGCCGAAGCTCGATTTAAGGAAGCCCTCAAGCACAATCCCAAGCATCTGCAAAGCCGTGGCCATCTTAGCTTCACTTATTATCGCCAGAAGAAGCATGAATTGGCAGCCCGGGAAGCCCGGGCGGTCCTCGTCGTCAATCCCAACGATCCACTCGCCAACCTTGTGGCCGGCTTGGCTGCTTATATCGAGAGAGATACACAGGAAGCTATCAGGAATCTACGAAGAGCCGAGCCATTGGTGGACCGAAACCCAGAAGCCCTGTTTGCCTTGGCCCGAATGTATTTGTACCGGCATGAGCGTGCTATCGGGCAGAAATTTGTGCGTAAGCTTGCGGCCCTCCCAAATCATTCCAAAGCGGATCATTTTGAGCTCGGCCGTCTGTATGACGAATACGGCCTACACCAGGAAGCGGCCAAAGTCTTTAACGAATTGATTCAACAATTCCCCAGATCTTACGAGGCGAAATACAATCTTTCGCTGGCCTACTTCCACCAGGAAAAGATCCAGGAAGCCAGTGAGTTGCTTCAGCAACTAGTGGTCAGGAATTCCCGACCGGAAGCACACGACCTTCTCGCGGCCTGTTATGAGGAGCTGAATGAAACAGGTAAAGCATCGCGAGCTTATGAAAAGGCCATTGAGCTGGATCCTACAAATGAGGACTACTACCTGCGATGGGGCCAGTTAGCAATGAACTTGATGGCATATGAAGTAGGAATTAAAAACCTCCTAGTGGCCATGCAAAGACTCCCCAATTCTTATCGGATTCGCTTGCTCTTGGGTAGGTTCTATGAGTCTCACGGCGAATCAAGCGAAGCCGAAAAATCGTTTCGGGAGGCGATTTCTCTCGATTCACACTACGCTCTGTCGTGGGCTCTTTTGGCGATGTTCTTCCATCACAGAGGAAAGGATCCCAAAGCGTTGCAGACCATCCAGGCAGCGATTTCAGAAAATCCCAAAGCTTACCTTCTGCCATACGTGAATGCTTTGATTCTCACCCGATCTCCGGAGAAAGGAGGGCAGCTTACAGAAAAAATTGAGGCGTTACTGAAAAGGTCTATTACGATGAATCCCAACTTTATTCAGAGTAGATATCTATTAGGCCGAATATACCTCGACAAAGGAGAGGTTCAAGCGTCCGGCAGAGAACTGGAAAAAGCACAGGAGCTCAACCCATCCCACTACGGCACAAATCGGCTCCTGTTCCGGGTATACAGGGAACTGGGAGAGACCCAAAGAGTCACCGAAGTCATGCAACATTTAAAACAAGGCAAGAAACGCAAGACTCGTTTCTCATCCCGGCGGAAGTCCCCGTTGGATGAATCGATCTTGTTTCCGGAGATCGAGAACCCTTAGGCCCCAGATCGCCAAAAATAAAAGTCTGGTACTCAGTAAACTCAGAGGCTTAAGCAGGTGTTTGAGAAACTCGAAGAGGCGGGAGCTTTTAGTTTTTCCAAATGTAGAGATCGACTGGAAGCGCAAGAGCTGCCCTGGAGGTTGGTCGAGGACGGTTCAGGAAGGTTGAAGGAAGCAGGTGCGGGATGGGAAGAATCGATTCGACCTAACGAGTAAAGTTGCATTTGTCACAGGAGCAGGCAGAGGATTAGGCTGAGCCATTAGCACAGGGCTGGCCGAGTACGGGGTGGATGTGGTAGCGGTTGGCCGCACCCAAGAGGCCGTCGAACAAACTGGAGTGCTCGTGCGCGGACAAGGGCACCAAGGCATGGCTTTGAACTGTGACGTTTCACAGGAGGGGCAAGTTGCGGAGGCGGTTCGGAGGGCTGTCGAACAATTTCAGCGTATCGACATATTGGTCAACAATGCCGGTGTCACAAAGCGCATTCCAACAGCGGAATTTCGACGTGAGGATTTTCAACCCCTAATCCAAATCAACCTTATCGGGACTTTCCCATATTGTCAGGCCTTCGGGCGAATCATGCTGAAGCAACAACAGGGGAGCATCCTTAATAAATATGTCATATGTCCGCTTTGTCCGCGCTGGTAGGTCTGGGACGAGGCACCGCGGTGTATAGTGCTACAAAAGCTGGCCTTGACACGAAAACTAGCCAATGAGTGGGGCCCCTACGGAATTCGTGCCAATGCTCTCGCCCCCTTTTGGTTTCGCACGCCGATGATCGGTCCCGTGCTGGAGGACCACAAGCTTATGGAACATATCCTAGAAGCTGTTCCTCGAGGGCAAATCGGCGAGCCGCGGGACTTAATCGGCACGGTCGTTTTTTTGGGATCCGAGGCCTCCTCCTCGATAACCGGACAGGTAGTGGCCATCGATGGGGGCCTCTCGACAACATTTGCTCATACTGCTATGTGAACAGAAGGGCAATGAACGGTTCCAGGGGGTATCTGGGGAGCGGGAAAACAACAGGAGCTAGCGTGGAAACCAGAAATCTATTTGATTTATCGGGCCGCGTGGCGCTGGTTACGGGTTCCGGGTCGGGGCTGGGGCGGGCCATCGCGCTAGGATTAGCTGAATTCGGCGCGCGAGTTGTCAGTGCGGATTTAAGCCTCTGTTGTGCAAAGGAAACTGCCCGGCAAGTACACCGTGAAGGTGGTGAGGCCTTAGCGTTCCAGGTGGACGTTATCGAAGATGAGGCAACCCGTCGATTGGTATCGGATGCGGTCGATAAATTCAAGCGTATTGACATCCTCGTAAACTCAGCTGGGGTTTCCTCCCACTCTCCTCCAGAAGAACTGGCGCTTGAGGAGTGGCACCGGGTAATGGATGTAAACCTAAAGGGAACATTCCTTTGCTGTCAGGCCGCAGGCAGCGTAATGCTTCAGCAAAAGAGCGGTTGTATTATCAATATCGCTTCTTCGGGCGGAATTGTGGCCTTGGGAAGAGGGACGGCTGCCTATGGCGCCAGCAAAGGTGGAGTAATCATGCTCACCCGAGAATTGGCGGTCGAGTGGGCCTCGCGTGGGGTACGTGTTAACGGGGTTGCCCCGTGTCAATTTCGAACCCCAATGTTGGAAACGGTATTAAATGACCCCCAATTCAACCCTGACAAACTAATGCAGAACTGGGTGAGCCGTATTCCTTTAGGACGCATTGGAGAAGTGTCGGAGATTGTCGGTCCGGTAGTGTTTTTAGCCTCTGATGCTGCTTCCATGGTTACCGGACATATTCTAGGGGTTGATGGTGGCTACATGGCTTGTTAGGGAACTCTGGACATGAACTGCATGAAGAACTCCTTCATACGGGAGGGATGGAATCTTGAATCTGTCAAAAGAACGCGTTCTCTCTCTTTACCGCAAGATGCTTGAGATTCGACGGTTCGAAGAGAAAGTTCAGGACCTTTATCGAAGGGGAGTTTTGCCGGGTTTCGTTCACCTCTATATCGGCGAGGAAGCCGTAGCTGTAGGGGTTTGCGCTCAATTACGACCCAACGATTATGTAGTTAGCACGCATCGGGGTCATGGCCACGCTCTGGCCAAGGGATGCCTCCCGCGAAATCTCTTGGCAGAATTGTGGGGCAAGGATACGGGCTGTTGTCGCGGGCGAGGTGGCAGTATGCACCTCTTCCAGCCCGGGATCGGATTCCTCGGAACGAACGGCATTGTGGCTGCAGGTATTCCTATAGCCGTGGGGGCCGCTTATAGCGCGGTGCTGAGGAAGACCCAGCAGGTAAGTGTGGTTTTCTTCGGTGACGGGGCAGTCAACCATGGGGCCTTCCACGAGGGATTGAATCTCGCCGCCCTTTGGGATTTGCCCGTCATTTTCGTCTGTGAGAACAACCTTTACGCTACTGAAACACCTTTCCGAGTAGCCTCCAAGGTTACTGATCTAGCTCAAAAAGCAGCCGCCTATGGAATTCCCGAAATTACGGTGGACGGCAACGATGTGTCGGCGGTTTATGAAAGCGCGGGCCGGGCCATAGACCAAGCCCGAAATGGGAAAGGCCCGAGCCTGCTGGAGTGTCAAACCTATCGCATTGTTGGACACCATGAAGGTGACCCGGGCACAGGCTATCGTACCCGTGAAGAAGTTGAAGAATGGAAACGTAGGTGCCCTCTCTTGCGGTTCAGACAGCGGCTCCTAGAAAAGATGATTCCGGGGGAAGTGCTGGCCAAAATAGAACAGGAGACTGTAACCCTGATCTCACAAGCCGCTCAATTTGCCGAATCTAGTCCGATCCCCTCAACGGAAGAGATTCTCGAAGGGGTCTTTAGCACGGCCTAGAGCGGCTAAGTTCGACTCAGTAATGCAGGAAGTTATCCGGTTTGTTGGAGTAACTATGGAACGAGCGATGAGCCCTTCAACGTCTGCTCCCCTTGTGGAAGCCACAGTACGCCAGGTTAATTTCATGGACGCGGGCTGTGAAGCACTATGCGAAGAGATGCGCAGAGACCCAACTGTTTTCATTTTGGGTGAAGGAATCGGAGCCCGTGGTGGCAGCTTTCGTCAGACCCGTGGACTCTTTCAAGAATTCGGCCCAGAGCGAGTACGCGATACCCCCATCGCAGAACTCGGTATAACCGGCCTCGGGGTGGGAGCTGCGATAGCCGGAAGCCGTCCTGTTATTGATCTGATGTTTTCTGACTTCATAGCCGAAGCCATGAGCCAGATCGTTAATCAGGCTGCCAAGTTTCGATACATCTCGGGCGGGCAGATGGGGGTGCCGTTATTGGTACGAGCGGGCATGGGAGCGTTGCGATCGGCGGGTGCACATCATTCTCAATGTCCCTATCCCTCGTTTATGAATGTGCCCGGCCTTAAGGTTGTCACTCCGTCTACCCCTTACGACGAAAAGGGCCTGCTCAAGGCCGCAATTCACGACGACGACCCGGTAATCTTCCTCGAACATAAATCGCTTTTCAACACGCGTGGTCCGGTGCCCGTCGAAGAATACACCATCCCTTTAGGGAAAGCGGTAGTCACTAGGAAAGGAGACCATGTCACCTTGGTTGCGGTTGGCCTCATGCACCTAAGAGCCCTGGAAGCCGCAGAAAAGGTAGCGAAGCAAGCTCTCTCAGTTGAGGTTATTGATCCACGCACCCTTGTTCCTTTGGATCTAGAGACCATCGTCCAGTCCGTTGCCAAGACGGGACGCTTAGTCGTGGTTGATGAAGCCCACTCTCGATGCGGTTTGTCGGCGGAGATCACGGCTCTCGTCACGGAACAGGCCTTCGATGAATTGGATGCCCCGATCAAGAGAGTTAATTCGCTTCCCATACCCCATCCGTTCAGTCCGGTGCTCGAAGAAGCTATGTTGCCTTCTGTGGAAAAGATTGTTTCGGCCCTCCAGGAGGTAATCAGCTAAAGATACTGGGAAGAAGCAAAATATTAGCTCAGTTTACTTGAGTGCTTCCTTAACCAGGCATTCCAAAATTAAAGAATGGCTTTGGACATTGTGATGCCTCAGCTCGGTCTAACGATGACGGAAGGTTCCGTAGCTCGCTGGCATAAACAAACGGGAGAACCTGTCGAAAAGGGTGATCTGCTCTTTGAGGTGGTCACTGATAAAGTCAATATGGATGTGGAATCGCCCGCCTCAGGCGTCCTGGCGGAAATTCTGCTTGAGCCTGAGCGAACCGTTCCCGTGGGGACAGTGATTGCGAGACTACTCGAGCCGGGGGAGTCTTACCCACCGCCACCAGCAAAAGCGGAAGCAAAGCGGCCAATGGACAAAACACCCTTGGAACCTCCCCGCACGCACGCACGGGACACGCATGAGATCGCCAGCCTGCGCCCCGGCAAAGTGCGCGCATCTCCCAGGGCCCGTCGGCTTGCCGAAACTTTGAATCTGGATTTGGCCGCCATTCGCGGAAGTGGCTCCGGTGGGAGAATAGTGGAAGCCGATGTACGCTCCGCTGCCCGGTCGGCGACGCCAAAAACTGGAGAAGTCCTCGCCACATCCACTGAAACACCCTCGGGACCCGGTCCTCCGTTACCCATGAGCCCCTCTCCAGTCTTCCGTCTGTCCGGTATTCGCAAACTCATAGCAGAAAGGATGGTACAGAGTTTTCAGACCGTGCCTCATTTCTATCTGACCGTGGAGGTGGATTGCTCCAACCTGCTGGCCTTACGCGACAACCTAGTTGAAACGGCACACAAGCGCACCGGCTTTAAGATCACCCTTACGGATCTTTTCATTAAAGCTTTGGGCATATCCTTAAGCGAGCACGGCGAAATGAATGTCCGGTGGACAGAGGAATCCATTTACTACAACAACTCAGTGGATATTGGCCTTGCCGTCGCAGTGCCAGAGGGGTTAATTGTTCCAGTGATCCGCTCTGCGGATCGACTCCATTTGACAGACTTGATCGCCCAGCGGCATGATCTGACGGGAAAAGCTCACGCGGGACGATTAACACTGCAGGAGCTCGAATCGGCAAGCTGCACGCTTTCTAACCTGGGCATGTACGGAGTAGATCAATTTCAGGCCATTATCAATCCACCCCAAAGCTTTATTATAACGGTGGGGCGTGTGCGTGAGCGCCCTTATGTCGTGGAGAGTTCCTTGGCTGTACGCCCAACAATGTTTATGACACTTTCGGTAGACCACCGAATTGCCGATGGAGCCACGGCAGCCAAGTTTCTGGGCCGAATGGTTGAAATCGTCGAAGCGCCCTACCAAATTCTCTGGACAGACGGATAGATATAAAGGCACTGTCAGATCTCAGCCTCGCGATCGACCATCGCCTAGGTGAAGCCTAAAGTGAACCAGTAGTCTTTTGTCGGCATCGGATGGATCGCAGGGTCAATGGTATAAGCTTAATTGTATCCTGCAACCGGCGTTTCTCGACAATAAGCGAAGCTGTGCAAAACGCGGTTGACCTTCTTAGTCCACGCGAATGGCCGCGGCAAGGCGCGTAGAATATAATGCGGCCGTTTCCAACTTCGGATCAGCTACAACCCAGACGGGCAGCCTGGATAAGGATTCAGATTACTTATTGACTGCGGTGTAAGAGCGAGGCTCATAAAGAGCCACCAGATCGGCCACCTTCAGGAATCACGATGGAGATTTCCATTGATGGCTTCCTGTTAGTCATCGTGAGAGGAATTATGACGGGGAGTTTCGCGCTTCTCATGAAGTTCACCCCGGAATGGAAATGGGGAAACACCTGGTTTATCTATTACTTGTCAAGCCTGCTGGTAGTGGGAGAAGGGTTGCATCCATATCAAACAAAAGTTGGGCTGGAATTTTCGGTAGGGATCGGGTAGATTTGAGATTAGCAGGCTCCGATAAGGAAGGTAACCGCGAAATGACCTCGCAACGCACGGTGCGCGGGCGGCTCAGGGGCGTGGGTCCCCTGCTGAGCGTTACCGTAATTCTGCTGGTTGGGGCAGGATTTCCTGCGCAGTCGCGGGGTGCAGAGAATCCTCCGGTCCCCCGTTTCGAGCCTCATATCCTCCCGATTTTTCAGAAGAACTGCCTGCAGTGCCACGACGCCAAGACACGACTGGCGGGTTTATCCCTCCAGACGCTGGAGGACGTTTTCCAGGGCGGGAAGTCGGGTCCCGCGATCCTGCCCAAAAAGCCGGGCGACAGTCTGCTACTGACGATGGTTTCATCCGGGGCCATGCCGATGGGGGGAGACCGGCTGAGCGATGGCGAGATTGCACTGATTCGGCGCTGGATCGAAGCGGGGGCGATCGCCGAGAACACGGACATCTCGAAGGAGCATGGGGCGGCTCCGGTCACCGAGGCGGAGGTCATGGCTGCGATCCTGGGCGCCAAGTGTTTGCCTTGTCATGGCCGAAGGCACCAGTACGCGGACCTCGACTTGAGAACTCGCGCAGGTCTATTGCGAGGAGGCAAATCCGGTCCGGCGATGGTTCCCCAAAGGCCGGACGAAAGCCTGCTGGTGCGGCGAATTGTGGCCCAGGAGATGCCCCCGCCCCAATTACAGGAGCAGTTCTCCGTGCGGGGATTGACTTCCGAGGAGTTGGCAAAGCTGCGCCGGTGGATCGCGGCCGGAGCGCCGGCCGACGCTGAGAAGCCCTTGGAGGTTCGCGCCGAAGAAGACCCGTTGGTCAGCGACGAGGATCGCCGGTTCTGGGCTTTCCAGCCCCCGCAGCGACCGGCGGTGCCGGAAGTGCGACAAAAGGAGAGAGTCCGCAATCCGATTGACGCCTTTCTGCTGGCGCGACTGGAGGAAAAGGGCCTGGGATGGCCGGAAGAAGCGGACCGGCTGACCTTGTTGCGGCGGGCGTATCTGGATTTGACGGGTTTGCCGCCGTCGCCCGAGGAGATCAACGCGTATCGAGCGGACCCCGGTCCGGGGGCGTATGGACGGTTGGTGGACCGTCTGCTCGCGTCCCCCCGCTACGGCGAGCGCTGGGCGCGGTATTGGCTGGATGCGGTGGGGTATGCCGACTCGGAAGGCGGGGTTTCGACCGACGCGTTCCGACCGCACGCCTATCGCTACCGCGATTACATCATTCGATCGTTGAACGCGGATAAGCCCTACGATCAATTTCTGGTGGAGCAGATCGCGGGCGATGAATTGTTCGACTACAAGTTGGCCACCGAGTACACGCCGGAGCAGATCGACAAGCTGGTCGCGACCGGCTTCCTGCGCATGGGTCCGGACTCGACTTACGGCACCGAGCAGAATTACCTGCCGGAGCGCTTCGACGTGGTGGCGACCCAGATTCAGATCCTCAGCTCGTCGGTGATGGGCCTGACGATGGGCTGTGCGCGCTGCCACGACCACAAATATGATCCGCTGCCGCAACGGGACTTCTACCGGCTGGGCACGATCTTGCAAACCGCCTATGATCCCTATGATTGGTTGTCGCCCAATGTAGAATGCGTCGGCGTCGGGGCTCAATGCGATGACTCCAACACCCGTTTATTGCCGCTGCTATCGGCGCGCGAGCGGCAGGAGATCGAAGAACGGAACGCCCCGATCCAAAAGGAAATTGACGAGCTGGAGCAACTGCTTGCCCAAAGGGCGGCACCGTTTCGGGAGGAATTGATTGCGAGGAACCTGTCGGCGCTGCCCGCGGCGGTGCGAGAGGATGTGCGGAAGGCATTCGCGACGCCCGAGGAGAAACGCAGCGCCCTCGCGAAGTATCTGGTAGAGAAGTTCAAACCCTTGCTGGAGGTAGAGCAGGAAGAGCTGGAACAGAAGTTTGAAGATTTCAAGCAACAAGCCGAAAAGCTGAAAAAGGCGATCGAGGAATCCAAAAAGAAGCTGAAGGCGAAACCGAAGATCCGCGCGCTCTTCGACATGGGAGGAGAGCCCACCCCGGCGCGGATTCTTTGGCGGGGCCAGTACACCAACCCCGGACCGCTCTTGGAACCGGGGGTTCCATCCGTGCTCAGTGCAGGGCTGGCTCCCTACCAAGTCGAGAGGCGGAAATGGAGCACGGAAACCGCCGGGAGGCGTTTAGCCTTGGCCAAGTGGTTGACGCAACCCAACCATCCTCTGACGGCTCGGATCATGGTCAACCGTATCTGGCAGCATCACTTCGGGGTGGGATTGGTGGCCACCCCGGGCAACTTTGGACGCACCGGCTCCCCTCCGTCGCATCCGCAATTGCTGGACTGGCTGGCCCATGAGTTCGTGCGGCAGGGCTGGAGCATCAAAGC
This sequence comes from Terriglobia bacterium, assembly GCA_965222885.1. Taxonomy (GTDB): domain Bacteria; phylum Acidobacteriota; class Terriglobia; order UBA7540; family JAPUME01. The sequence goes on along the minus strand of OZ244973.1, from coordinate 890,459 downwards.
GATGCATCAACTGATCATGACTTCCACCGCCTACCGGCAACGCTCGACCGCTGCCGAGGAGGTGCAGAGGGTGGACCCCAGTAATCGGCTCCTGTCACGGTTCCCACTGCAAAGGCTGGACGCAGACGCGCTCCGCGATTCCATTCTCAAGGTAGCCGGCCGTTTGGACACCACCCCTTTCGGTCCGGCCGATGAACTCGATGTCAGACCGGACGGGGAGGTGGTTGCGAAAGGGACCCGGCGTGGCTACCGGCGCAGCATCTACCTGCTGCAAAGGCGTTCCACCCCCGTCACCATGCTCGAAACCTTCGACGCGCCGTTGCTGTTTCCCAACTGCCTCAAGCGCCCGCATTCGACGGTTTCCTCGCAGGCTTTGCAACTGGAGAACAGCGAGCTTCTCCGCGCGAGCGCGCGCTACATGGCCGGACGCGTGATGGACGCCGTCGGGGAGGACATTCCCCGGCAGATCGAGCGGGTTTACTGGTTGACCTTGACGCGCCCTCCTTCCCCGGAAGAGGCCAGAACGGCTGCGGCCGCCCTGCGGGACTTGATTCGCGAGTGGCAGCGACATCTCGAATCGGAAGTGCCGGCCGAGCCGATCACGCGCAAGGCCCCCTGGCTGGCGCTGGCTTCGTTGTGCCACACCTATCTCAATTCGGCCGAGTTTCTGTATCTGAATTGAAGGGAGGAGTCCCATGATTCCCGAAAGTAGCCACCCTTCGCCGCGCCCTGCGTACCGACGATGGACCCGACGTGGATTCTTCTCGAGCGTCGGCGACGGTCTTTACGGTACTGCCTTGGCTTATTTGCTGGGGAACGACTTGTTTGCAGTCAATCCCGCCCTGGCTGCCAGCCGCGAGCGGGTTTACGATCTCCGCGCGCGTCCACCGCATTTCGAGCCCAAGGCCAAGGCAGTGATTCAACTCTTTATGAATGGGGGACCCAGTCAGGTGGACCTGCTGGACCCCAAGCCCGCCCTGCTGAAGCACGCGGGGCAGCCGCCCAGCCGCGACTTGGCCAGCGAAATCCGCGCCGTTCGCGAGGCCGGTGGGCTGATGCCCTCCCCTTTCAAGTTTGCCAAACACGGTGAATCCGGCATCGAAGTGTCCGAAGTCATGCCGCACCTGGCGAAGTGGGTGGATGACCTGGCGGTGATTCGGTCGATGTTCACCACGCACATGGCGCACGAGGCGTCGCTGTTTATCATGCAGTCGGGCCGCATGTTTCCGGGCCGTCCCACGCTGGGGGCTTGGGTGGTCTATGGCTTGGGAACGGAAAACCAGAACCTGCCCGCTTACGTGGTGCTGGATGATCCGAAAAGCTTGCCGACCAACGATATCCAGAACTGGCAGGCGGGGTTTCTGCCGGCGGTCTATCAGGGCACTCGGGTGCGCTCGGAGGGGTCGCCGGTGCTGAACTTGCATCCCAGAGAAGAGTGGCCGAACCGAGTCACCCAACTGTCGCGCTCCCTGCTGCGGCGGTTGGATCGCGCCCACCTGCGGCAGCACCCCGGCGAGGCGAATCTTGCGGCCCGTATTGCCAGCTACGAATTGGCGGCACGCATGCAACTGGCTGCCTCGGATGCCCTCGACGTCTCGCAGGAGACTCCGGCGACCCGGAAGCAGTACGGGCTGAATGATGAGCTGACGGCCTCTTATGGCAAGCGTTGCTTGATGGCTCGCCGCCTCGTGGAGCGCGGCGTCCGCATCGTACAAATCTACATCGAGAGCCAGATCTGGGATAACCATCACGCCATCAACAAGGGGCTGCGCTACTGTTGTGGCAAGACCGATCAACCGATCGCCGCCTTACTGGCGGATTTGAAGCAGCGTGGCTTGCTGGACAGTACGCTGGTGGTTTGGGGGGGAGAGTTTGGACGGCTCCCCATCGCCCAGAAGCCCGCCAGCGGCGAGTCCGGCCGCGACCACGGTCCATCGGGTTTCAGTGTCTGGATGGCCGGCGGCGGCATCAAAGGCGGAACCGTTTACGGTGCCACCGACGAGATCGGCTACAAAGCCGCCGAAAATCCGGTCAGCGTACATGACTTCCACACCACCATCCTGCACCTGCTGGGGTTGAACCATCGGGATTTGGTCTTCGAGCGCGAGGGGCGCCACGAGCGACTCACCGATGAGTTTCCCGCACGGGTGGTCCAGGAGATCCTTGCGTAGCGAGCCGCTAGAGGGACGAACGGTTTGCATGCCCGACACGCAATCGCCGCTAACATCGACCGGAGCCGCACGGGAGGTGACGGCGACACTCCTGTCGGAGTCTTGGGACTACAACGTGAACTGCGTGGTCAATGACTCCGGCTTGGTAGATGAGTGTCTGTTGGGATTCATCCGGGACATACTGGCTGATACGGCCTTCCTCAACTGCCTTTCGCCGAGGACGCCATTGTCGTGAACCGGAGGCATCTCAGAAACCGCTTTGCTGCGGCCGGACCTCACGCTCCCTTTTCGTGCTTCTCATCTAACGTATTGATGGGGTGAGACCGAAAAAAGATCTCAAGCAATTGATTTTATAGAGATATATGTCCTTATTACTTGTTTAACTGCCCCCAATGTTGCCCCGGATTTTGAATGTCACTGCCGACCACCGACGACAATCTCCGTAAACAACACAATGAACGATGACGACTCTTGCCGCGCCTGATCTGGCTGCGGAGTAGCTGTGTGCGCGATTCTTGGTTTGCCATGTGTATGAAAAATCACGTCGAGCGCTTCTTTCGAGCGGCTTCCGGTAGCAAAGTGCTGGCCCACAGCCCGAGTTCGCTGTGGGAGCCGAGGCGCACCAGATCCAGGTGCTCAGCATCCGGATTGCGGTAGATCAGTACCAGATCGGGTCTGACATGGCAGTCCCGGTAGTCTTTCCATTCACCCGTCAGGGCATGGTCGTGATAGCACCAGGGAAGCCGTCTATCGACGACCAGCATGGACCCAGCCTCCGACAGTTTGGCGTCCAGGGTCTTGCCGTGGCGACCTCTCTGTTCGTGTTTGTAGTCGTGCTTAAAAGCCGCGGTGCGCGATCACGGGGCTCAACGGGCTTTCGGCAGCCTTGAGCCGGAATTTCCGATTTGAGTACATCCGCTATCATCCTCATGACACATACGAATCAAGATGTTCCGTATCGTCTTTCGACCTCGACTTGCCGAATTCTACCGCCGGGTCGGTTTTTTATCGTGGTCGGAGGCGTGATTGATAATGAGGTCAACACCAGGGATGTCTCAAAACTGGCACTGAAAAGTCGATCTTTGGGGAACGAAACCACATGGATTCTAGACGCTAATTTATTCGGTAGTGCCTCAGTTTGAAATAGAAAACTTGGCGGTACACCTCCCTGACAAGTAAGGTGGGTGGCGGCGCAGGTAGAGGATAACCCGCCTGGGCCGTGACGACCAGGCCCGTCTCAGGACGCCGCCATAAAAACCTACCAGCAAAGCACCTGCATACCATTATTTCCACATCCTTGTCGTACTGTGTTATACTACCAAGAGTATTTGAAGAAGCCGGTTTGCCTGAAAGCATTTAGTTCTATCGTTTGCTTCCTGCCCAATTGACTCCATCAAATTCCAGATAGCCGGTTTGCAGCAGTGTGTTGACGGCCAGGTACGCGGCCGATCCGCACGAGTGCAGCGGCGACTTTAAGGAGACAGAGAGAAATGAAAACCTTGTATGTCGGCAACATGAGTTTTAACACCACGGAAAGTGATCTGCGAGCTATCTTTGAGCCGCTCGGAGAAATCACGCGCATCAGTGTAATTACGGACCGGGACACAGGCCGGGCTCGTGGCTTCGCTTTTGTTGAGATGTCCAATGACGAGGAAGCGGCCAAGGCAATTGAGGCAGTGAATGGAAAAGAGCTGGACGGCCGCGCCCTGAACGTGAACGAAGCGCGCCCCAAGACGGAGGGGGGCGGGTCCCGGCCCAGAAGTGGCGGATATAACCAAAGCCGCTATTAACCCGCACACTAATTTACCGCACGTCGCGCCAGGCCAGGTGCTTAAACGGGTGGAAACTCACATCTACTAGCATCGATGGCGTGAGCGGTGGCGTCCCCCGCCTCCCGCTTCGATTGCTGCCATTCAAAGCGTCGCCGTTGTTCGACCGGATCGTTCAGTTCGCTGAAGGCGTTGGCCACCTCCATGTCCGCTACGTACAACTCGAACCGTTCGACGAAGTTCGCGTCTTGGGGGCATTGTTTGGCCAGCGGGGAGACAACGAGCGGATAGTCGAGAATGAAGGTCGGCTGCCAAGGGTGAGCTTCACAGACGGTCTCGAACAGATCCGTCAAGAGCTAGCCGGGCTCGGCTTGGGGTGAAGTCTCCAGCGGGGCGGCGCCATTGCCGGCGGCCCAGTGATTGTAGAGGATGCACCATCGCTCCAGGTTCCGCCCTTCGCTGAAATTCACCTCTGGCGGCTGACCCTTTTCCCAAACTCTTCCCCATCTAAAAGACGTGTTGAGACCCAAATCGAATCCCCAAACCTCCCGACTGCGCATCGTTTCTACTTGCTGCCCGAGGGACTGGGCGGCTGAGGAGACGAATCATCCCCGAGAGGTGATCGAGGCGGCCTACGCCCGCTCGGACCTCTTTGAGCGTCGGCGGACGTTGATGGACGACTGGGCGTCTGCCATAGAGACGAGGTAACTCATTCTATAGCAATGTCTTACAGCTGCATCTGTAATCGTTTCCCCTCATCGTATCCCTCGTTCGCAATCAGATGTCCGAGGGCGGTGAAGACCCTCTGTGGACGGCTTGAGATCGTGGACCGCAGAGACGACCACGCGCTGATCAGGCGCTGCGGGGCACCATCGCCACCCCCGCCGTTGTCACCGAACGACGATCGCGCGTCGGCCAGCGACGCGTACGCGTGGCCGGCGGACAGAGGCACCATAGAGCCGAACCGCCGCGCAGGACGTTCCTGTACTTCCTCTGACGTGCGGGCCTGCTCGGCGGCCGGCGCTGAGCCGCACGCTACCTTGGACGATGCTGGCACAGCGGAAACACTCCTCATACAGTGGCAGTGGTGGAGGCGCAGGGAGTCGAACCCGTTCGAGCGCGTTTCGGTAAGTGACTGACGATGCGTAGTTTGTGGTATAATACGTTCGAATGCAAGCGTTTGTCGGCAGCCGTCGAGTCTACTGGGGTCCGCCTGAGTCCCCTGGAATCGACCCGGTTCGTGGAGAAATGAGGAGGAGGGAACCTGTTCCCGATCCGCCTGGCGGCGGGTGCAGGCTCCGCCTCCTCCACAGGACCATGACGGTCAGTCCAGCTACGCAACCATCTCTGACGAATCTCCGAGTCCTAGGCGCGCGTTGCGCGCTTCACCCGCCGGAATCCTTTGACCGCTTCCAGTACACTGGCAGCGAACGGCCTTGTTGCATGAATCAGACATGGCTCGCAACAAGATCATGCACCTCAGGACTGCGAACGCGAATGGAGCCGCCCGGACCGTCACGTTCGCGCACCGCAGACGCCGCGCGCGTGGCCATTCCCCTCCTGATCGCCTTCGCCGCGCCGTCGTCGCTCGTCGTGGAACGCGCCCGCCCCTCGCAGTTCCCGATCCTGGGTAACGGTCCACCCGGCACGTTCGTCCTATTCCCGGGCCGGCTCCGAGTGTCGCTGCCCACCGATCAAGTCGTCTCGGCGGACGACACCGGCGGCTACGCCAAGGTCGGATTCGGAGGAATGCGCTTCACCGGCATGGCAAGCGGGCGTCTCGTCTTCGTGCGTGAGCGCGACCTGCACCCGGTGGACCAGCTCTCGCCAGATCGCAGCCACACGATGCGGCTGGAGCCCCAGTGGGTCGCATCGGTCGTCGCATACGGTCAACTCCTGTGGCCCGCCGTCCCTCGCGAGCCATAACCCGTCGTGATTTTGCTGGCGCATCAATCTGCTCAACCGCAACGCCGCCCCCGATGACATCCTCACCACGTTGCGGCGTCGGCCGAATATCTTCGGGGCCGGCTTGTGGGTTGGCAGAGGCCGGCAGTGGGGTCCAAATCATGGCCGAACGTGCCGGAAGCGACATAACTCCAGAGCATTTCTCGGACACCTCTCCCGCGTTTTGTTTTCGGGATGCGTGATCAGTGATGCGCTGGATCGGAGGCGCTCTATGACTCTGGGTTGGTGAACGAAAATTGACCGGGATGGCAAGTACCGCGTTCGCGAGGGAGCGAATTGACCTTGATCACCCGGCGACATGGCCAAAGGCGGTATGCGCGTTTCTCGCAGAGCACCACGAGTTGTTCCTACGCTGGGAGACTACGCAGGGCGGCGTTTCCCCCCAGATGTTCGATGGAGCCATCGTCGGATTGGCGAATGTACTGCAGCCCCACGAAATGGTGGGTTGGCATTGCACGCGTCTCACCGACCCAGAGATCGAAGAGATCTCCCGCAATGGCATGCGGCTACCCGACGGTACGATGCTCGCGCGCCGCATCGACGCTGTCGCGGAAGCAGGTTGCCTTGCACCCGATGTCGCGCGGCTTCTCAAATCCAGAAATCAAGCGGACGAGGAGAATCGCACCGGCACGGTCTGGTTTTGCTTTTTCCTACCGGGGAGGGCTGGCGAAGACGGAATTGGACGGTTCTTCCGCCACTGGGGTGGCGAAGCGCTCTACAACTCGCATGAACGTGACCCGGTGTCGTCGCAGGCTATCAGCTGCATCGGGACACCGTGCCTCGTCGAAGCAAACGTGCCGATTGCAGCTTTGGCTAGGCATTGTGGTCTCGAGTTCAACATCCTTCGACGATTCCTGGTTGGACGGGGCCTACCTGGACAAGGTTCGGCAGACTATGAGGGACGCATCGTGCGTCCGTTGCCAGCTGAAAATGTTCGGCGCGTCATTCGCTTTCCTAGTCCGGACTTCCTTGAACTAACTGACCTGCCCCCAGTGATTGTACCAACTCGTATGTTAGTTTAGCGGTAATTCTGTCCCTAGATCGGGAGGCAGCTGCCTCCCGACCAGCGGCGGGATTTCCATGGCCTCCGGTGCCGGTGGACGATAACCAAGAGCACTGTGAGTTCGAACCATGTTGTAGTGTCGCCTCCACTGCTCGATTAACACCTTCGCTTCCTGCAAGGTGTAGAAGATCTCCCGGTCTAGCAGTTCATCCCGCAGCTTGCCATTGAAGCTCTCGTTGTAGCCGTTCTCCCAAGGGCTGCCTGGCTCGATGAAGAGCGTCTTCACTCCGACTCTCCCCAGCCACTCTCGTAGAGCCTGGGCGCAGAACTCTGGACCATTGTCTGACCGGAGATGCTCCGGAGTACCCCGGAGCGCGAACAGCTCGGTCAGCAGATCCAGTACATCTTCCGAGCGAATGTGTCGGGACACTTGGATGGCCAGGCACTCCCGAGTGTACTCATCCACCACCGTCAACATCTTCAGGGGACGACCGTCCCGGGTTCGATCTGCCACAAAATCGTACGCCCAGACATGATCCCGCCAGCACGGTCTTAACCGAAGACACGACCCATCGTTCCACCACAGGCGGCCTTTCCGGGGTTGTTTCTGCGGCACTTTCAGTCCCTCCTGCCTCCAGATTCTCTCCACCCGCTTATGGTTCGCCCTCCACCCCTCCCGTCGCAACAGCGCCGTGATCCGCCGGTAGCCGTATCGACCGTACTCGCCGGCTAACTGCAGCGTCCGGGTCACCAGTCGCGGTTCATCCTGTGGTGTCAAGGTTCGATGCCGCTGGGTGGATCGGTACTGCCTCAGCACTCGACACGCCCGACACTCCGACACTCCCAAGGTCTGGCCCTTAGCCAGCTCCACTTCTGCCTCTCGTAGATGTCGGATGATCTGTTCGGCCGTATACCGCTTCTTAGCCATCCTTCCCCCTTTTTCAAGTCCAGTTGAAACCCTTTACTCTAACTTATCAACTGGACCGTTTTTGGGGGCAGGCCAGCCGGGACATCTGTAAATCTATTGTGAGACACTACACTAGCAACCCAGGAGAGAGGGTAATTTTAGGTGCTCAGAAGTGGTCGGGCCAGATCAGTGTCAGCGGCGAGGCAGGCTGGGCAGGCGAAACCCGCACAGCGACTCCGAAGAACAGCCAAAATGTGCCGCACTACCACCTCAAAGAGGCCAGAGCTGTTTGCGGTTGACACGACAGGGTAGCAGGCATAGGTTTTCGGGTGAAGGGGAAGCTCAAAATGGAAATTCCGGATTAAGACATGCAAGGTGATTCCGAAAAATGAAAATCTTTTGGATCGAGCTGGCCGAGCCGAGCTTGCTGCAAACGAATTCCGAATCACGCAAACCGAAGAAAAATTACGCCACGAGAATGTTCTTGGTCAGGTTCATGCCGAAAAAACTCACCGCACGGTTGGGGCCCACGTCAGGGAAACCATTAAGAAACTGGGCGGTACACCGCCGGAAGACTTACCTTCCGAACCATCTATTAAGAAATTATCTGCGAAACGGAAATCAAAGTTTGTTTGCTCGACCTGGGAGGTCATAGTGAGTCCCCTTGATGGGAGCTTTACCGTTGCTGTTCCTGAATCTATTCTGGAACAGTTTCAATACGTCAAAGAGATTTACTCATATTCTGGCAGGGTCGCTGAAGGCTTAGGGCGTCGTGTCGCCCGGATTAGTGACCACAAGAACACCGAGCGTACGTATCTCTGCATAAAACTGTACGCGTTTAATGGCATCACGCAACGCCTTGGTGTTCTCTGTCGTATTCCTGACCATGAGTTTCGATCTGTGCAGACCGGTCTAGTTCGACAAATTCTAGAGTACGCCGCCCTCGGATGCTCGGTCCGGACCATTGACATTGAAAACCTATCCACGGATCCGAATGTTCCAAAACCAAAGTTTGTCGACCGAAGGACTCGTGAACCCGTAAAGACGTACGGCAGTGCTTTCGTCGCCAAGTTTCTTCTCGGCGGATCGTCGCAGCTAAGACGAAACATAGACACGATTTATGGCGATACCAGTGGTTTTGTTCACCCGTCTGCTCACGAGTGTCTTACGTACGTTTTGAAGCCTGACGGTTCCGGCTATCTCCATACCCCGATGGGCATTCAAGGCTACGCGGACCTGTTGATGAGCGTCGTCGGCAACCTGTGCATTGTTGTAGATCAACAGCACCACCTCGCGTTTTCTCCGAGAGAGGGTTAGTGGATTGGCAGGCCAAAACGAAAAGGCGCTACGAGCGGCGCAACTCCTTGAATGGAAAGACGGCGATCGGACCTTAACTCCGAGTTTCCTCAAACGCGTGTAGTCAGGAAAAGACTACCTTGATGCCTCCGCCGCAAAGAGGGACGGGACAGCATCGAGATGAATACACTGTTGCGAGTGGAAGCCGTAGGTGCGACACCGGTTTTATCCGTTAACATGAAAGAGCAAGGAACTGTAAAATGGTTCAAATCCGAAAAAGGTTTCGGGTTTATCCAGCGCGAGGCCGGTGGTGACGATGTATTTGTTCATTTTTCGGCCATTCAGGGGGACGGTTTCCGATCTCTCGATGAGGGTCAAAAAGTGAGCTTTGACGTCACCAAGGGGCCGAAGGGTCTCCAAGCGGAAAACGCCGAAAGAGCCTAACCGGCGAAGGCGGCTCGAAAGGGCCGCCTCTCCCACATCCTTCAACCCTTATCGATCCTGGAACTGAAAGCACCTGCCGAATATGACTTTTCCTTTGACTGAAAGCTCGGACGGAAAAGATTTGGACCTTTCCTCGAAGTCGTCCGACCAAACCCAAGATCCGGTGTGGATGTACCTGCGCGAGATGGGAGTTGTACCTCTGCTCACCCGCCAAGGCGAGGTGCGCCTCGCGAAACGCATTGAACGAGGACAATGGAAGGTTCGCAAGGTACTTTCCCGTTTAATATCGTAGTAGAGATTCTTCAGATCGCCGGGTTTCTATTGGAAGGGCTCAACGTAGAGCTTGAAATACTCCCTTGAGAGCTCCTGAGCTCTGCCAAGTGAAGCAAGGCCGAGCTTGTTGCCAACAAGATCACGGAATTCCTCGGCATCTTTCGCCCCTCGAGCAGCGGCGCTTGCCCAAGCGTAGGAGGTTACGTAGTCCACCGGAACGCCTTGGCCTTTGAAGTAGAGAAAACCAAGGCTGTGTTGGGCGTTATAGTTCCCCTGCTTAGCGGCCCTTAGCCACCACTTCCGCGCCTCGGCGTAGTCCTGCGGAACGCCTTGACCTTTGTGGAAAAGAAAACCAAGGTTGCGTTGGGCTTCGGCATCTCCTTGTTTAGCACGGCGTATGAGGACTTCTGGCTCAATTTTCCGTAATACGAACCCGCGAGGCGGCGGTGGCAAAACTATTGTGCGAGAATTTGTAACGAGGTTGATTCCCGTTGCGACAAGGATGAGGATGATGAAGAGGAAGAGGAAGAGTACATTTTTGTATCTGAAGGTTAGGTTCGGGGAGATCATTGCGAGAGCCTTTTGGAGCGGTTGCCTTGAGCAATCCGATCCCTAACTTGGGGCTACTGGCAACATTATTCACTCGCTTGCGGGCTTTGGCAAGCACCTCGGGCAAACCTTCCATCTCAGGTATCTCCACAATCGGGCATCAAGACTATGGCAGGGAAGTGCTTAAAGGGTTATCTGGCAGCGTGGAGGCGGGCCTGCCATGGAGAGAATTAAGCCAGGGGTGGGCCTTTCGTCTATTCACCTTCACCGATCTGGTGTAGAGTGATGAAGGTACTAGAGGCCGCCAGAATGAGGAAGAAAAGGTCGCAGGGAATGAGCCTGAAGGCTCAGAGCAAAAAAGAGGCAGTCCGGGCGTCGATTAGTTTTCCACCCGATCTCTACAAGACTCTCGAAGAAATATCGAGGCAGAAAAAAGTGTCATTGGCCTGGGTTGTGCGCGACGCAGCGGAGAAGTACGTGGCCGATCAGTGGCCGTTGCTGAGGAGGAAGTAGGGGGGAGCTTTACGCGATTCGTGGGCGTTCCAGTATGAGCCAAGTTGTCATCGAGAACCCGATCATCAACTCGCCTTTCGACGAGCCATCCCGCCATTTCAGGTTTAGCAACGAGGGCATCACCGACGAGATCGTCGACGGCCGCCGGACCAGTGCGTATTTCGTACCCATCGCCAGGCCAAAGAAAAAGGGGTCCAAACAGCTTCAGTTCGACACGGAATGGACGCAGGACCGCATCGAAGAAAACAAGCTTGTCAACGATATCCGTCGCCGCGTCGCATTATGGCGCAAGGGCGGCTACGTTGGCGTGACGCCGACTACCGCACGTTTGATTGCCTACTGGACTGACCCCAACCGCGAGAAGAAACTATTCTTCTGCCAGACCGAAGCCCTTGAAACCGCCATGGTGCATCGGATGTCGCTGCCGTCAAGCGCCGACGGGGGGAAGTGGGTCGTCGGTGCGGAAAGCCGGGATACGGGGCCGTCCAGGGACGGCTTCGCCGCGGGCGGGCGCGGTGCCGCCCCCGGAGATGCGTTTACGCGCGGCGGACGGGCGCTCGCCGGCTTTGGTCGCGACCACTGACGCGACTTCTATGAGCCGGCAGTCTCCACGCGGTCGCAAAACCTCGCCACCCAGAAGCTGGCGCTCCTTGAGTTCAGCCAGACACGCCGTATCCCGATCCGGGTGGCCATGGCTAAACTGGCGCATCTGCAATGACGGAAACGAACACGCCACTGACCGTGGCGGTTGAGACCTACTTCGCCGATCTCGGGCGGGTGCGCGCCTCAGGTGGCGCGACCGGGGAACGGTCGAGCTATGGACCGCTCACGACCCTGCTCAACGCCGTGGGCGCGACGCGCACGCCGACGGTGTTCTGCGTGGGCGAGTTGGCCGACCACGGCGCGGGTCATCCTGATTTCGGGCTCTATGGGGCGCAGCAGGTGCAGAAGGGCCGGCCGCGCGAGGGGCAGGTGCCGGAGCGCGGTGTGGTCGAGGTGAAGGCCGCCGGAGACGACGCTTGGCTCACGGCGGCTGGCGATCAGGTGAGCCGCTATTGGGGACGCTACCGGCTGGTGCTGGTGACGAACACGCGTGACTTCGTGCTGGTTGGCGAGGATGCGACGGGCCGTCCGACGAAGCTCGAGACGTTCCGGCTGGCCACCGACGAGGAAACGTTTGCGCGCCGACTAGGGAAACCGCGGGCCTTTGCTCGCGACGTCGGTGCGGGCCTGGGCGAGTACCTGAGCCGGGCGATGTCGCATCGGGCGGCGCTCACCGAGCCGAAAGACCTAGCGTGGCTGCTGGCGTCCTATGCCCGCGACGGCCTCGCGCGGGTTGAGGCAGCGGGCGATGCCCAGGCGCTCACGGTGGTCCGGTCGGCGCTCGAAGACGCGCTCGGCGTGCACTTTAAGGGAGAAAAGGGCGTGCGCTTCTTCCATTCGACCCTGGTGCAAACCCTGTTCTACGGCATCTTTTCCGCCTGGGTACTGTGGTCGCGCACGGACATCGCCTCCGAAGACCGGCCGCTGTTTTCCGTCGGTTCCGGCCGCGCGCGATTCGACTGGCGCACGGCCGTCTGGCATCTGCGCGCGCCGGTGCTGCGGGCGCTGTTCCAGCAGCTCTCTGATCCGGGCCGCCTGCAACCGCTGGGGTTGGTCGAGGTGCTGGACTGGACGGCCGCCGCACTCGACCGGGTGGACCGGCTGGCGTTCTTTGCCCGCTTCCGCGAGGGCGAGGCGGTAGCCTATTTCTACGAGCCGTTCCTGGAATCCTTCGATCCCGATCTGCGCAAGCAGCTCGGTGTCTGGTACACGCCGGCCGACGTGGTCCACTACATGGTCGGCCGCGTGGACACGGCGCTGAAGGACGATCTCGGCATCGCTGATGGCTTAGCGGCGGAGAACGTCTATGTGCTCGACCCGTGTTGCGGCACCGGGGCCTATCTCGCCGAAGTGTTACGCCGCATCGCCGCCAACCTCGAGGCACGGGGCCTCGGCGCGCTCGCGGGCGCGCGGGTGAAGCAGGCGGCCACGACGCGCGTGTGCGGCTTCGAGATCATGCCCGCACCCTTCGTCGTCGCCCATCTGCAAGTCGGGCTGACCCTGCAGGACCTCGACGCCCCGCTGACCGACGACGGCCATGAGCGCGCTGGCGTCTTCCTCACCAATGCGCTGACCGGCTGGGAGCCGAGAACAACGAAGCCGCTGCCCTTCCCCGAACTCGAGGAAGAACGGGACCGCGCGGAGCGCGTGAAACAGGAGACGCCGATCCTCGTGATCCTCGGCAATCCGCCCTATAACGGCTTCGCGGGCATGGCGGTGGACGAGGAACGCGATCTGTCGGACGCGTACCGGATGACGACGCGGGTTCGCCGGCCCGAGGGCCAGGGATTGAATGACCTCTACGTTCGCTTCTTCCGCATGGCCGAGCGGCGCATCATCGAGAAGACGGGCCGGGGCGTGGTCTGCTTCATCTCCAACTATTCCTGGCTCGACGGGTTGTCGTTCACGGGGATGCGGGAGCGCTATCTGGACGCGTTCGACGCGATCCGGATCGACTGCCTGAACGGCGACAAGTACAAGACCGGCAAGGTCGCGCCGGACGGGTCGTCGGACCCGAGTATTTTTTCGACCCCGAGCGATCCGGTCGGTATCCAGGTCGGTACCGCCATCGCGACGTTGGTGCGTAAGGGCGATCATGCTCCGGCCGGGGCGGTCGGCTTTCGGCATCTCTGGGGGCAGACCAAGCACGCGGAACTGATGGCCACGGCGGAGACGGACCCAAGCACGCTCTATGACAGCATCAAGCCGGTGCTGCCACTCGGACTGCCGTTCGTGCCAATGGCAGTGAGCGAGGGCTGGTTCGACTGGCCAGCGCTACCAGACCTGTTCCCGGCGTCGTTTCCCGGCGTGAAGACCAGCCGCGACGGGTTTCTCGTCGATGTCGATCTCGACCGGCTCAAGAAGCGCATCGGCGACTACTTTGACGCGACATTGAACCATGAGGAAATTGCCCAGCGCTATCCGGGCGCGATGAAAACCACGGCGCGGTTCAACGCCCGTGAGGTGCGCGAGAAACTGGTCGCACGTGGCGGGCCGGACGGGGCCGGCTTCATCCGCTTCGCCTACCGGCCATTCGACAATCGCTGGCTCTACTGGGAAGCGGAAACAAAACTGCTCGACGAAAAACGCGCCGACTACAAGCCGCATGTGTTCGAGGGGAATCTGTGGCTTGAAGCGCGCGAACGAGAAGCGAAGGAAGATTTCTCGCGCGGAACCCTGGTTCGCTTTCTTGGAGACAACTTCGGAAGCGGGCTGTCAAGTTTCTTTCCTCTATGGCTCTGCGAAGACGGTCTCGGAGCCGATAGCGACGGGTCGCGCCGTGCCAATCTGTCGGGTACCGCTCAACGCTATCTCGACCGTTTGGGCGCGGGCTTGGGCGACCTGTTCCACCACGTTCTCGCTGTCCTACACGATCCCGCCTACCGCGAGGCCAACGCCGGAGCGCTCAGGATGGAATGGCCGCGCATCCCGCTTCAGGACTGGTCAGACGGCAAGTCCGACGGGGCGGCTGAGGCGCTCGCCAGGTCGGCGGCGCAGGGCCGCGAGCTCGCCAGGTTGCTCGACCCAGAAACGCCGGTGCCTGGTGTCACCCAAGGCGCGTTGCGCCCGGAGATCGCGACCATCGCCGTGCCAGCCACGACGGACGGGCGCAACATGGCTGGCGACGATTTCGCGTTGACGGCTGGATGGGGACATCTCGGAACGGGCAGCGCGGTAATGCCAGGCCAGGGCCGAGTCGTGGAGCGTGCCCTGACGCCGGAGGAGCGCGCCAGAATGGGTGACGGCGTGCCGCGACTCGGCGAGAAGACATGCGACGTGTATCTGAACGACCGCGCGTTCTGGTGCAACGTCCCCGCCGCCGTCTGGAGTTATAAGCTCGGCGGCTACCAAGTCCTCAAGAAGTGGCTCTCCTACCGCGAGCGGGCCATCCTCGGCCGCCCGCTCTCGGACAAGGAAGTCCAGTACTTCACCGATACCGCGCGGCGGATCGCGGCGATTGTGCAGTTGGCGAACGCGTGAGCAGGCCCAGGCTCCGCGGCGCCGTTAACGGGGACGCCGGAAAGAAGAAGCTGGCGAGGAAAATTTGAGGATGGATGGGATGAGGAATACTCGATATCGGCCGGTCATTTTGTCGCGGCATGAAGTCGAGGTTCCCAAGCATCTGGATCTCTACAAGAAACAGGGAGTAGGCGTTGTCTCCTTTACGCGCCTAAATAGCAGACAGCTATTCATGGCTAGACTAACGGCCAAATGTCCACCAACTGCCGATCAACTACGCAAGCGGCGCGATGTCATGGCGCCCTTTGCGGCAGAGCAAAAGTGCCCTGAGTGCCAGAAGCAGATCGTCTTGGATAAAGACGACGAACCTAGTTGCATCGACTGCCAGATGATTTTATACCCGCCGCCTAGTGCATATCTAACACACCTTGCTGGCAGTTACTTAGACGCTAGGCATGACGTCCGCTCCAGGTCCGGTTGGTCGTCCGGATTAATAAGGATCTTCATGGCGCATCATGCCGCTGAACTGTATTTGAAGGCTCTAGGGGCATGTTCTGCGTTTGCGAACGATAGCCAAGACGAATACCTCTACGGTGACGCCTTCAGCTACAAACTACACAATCTAAATCCCCTACTGGACCACGTGTGCGCCGCCGTGAGAGCGCGTCTCTGTGGGTCCCTAGATAGCAGCGGGCGCTCCGTAGAAGATCTAGTAAATGCTATTCCAAAGAACACATCTGGATTGTTCCGGTACGGCGTACTGCTAAGAGACGCCAGGCGTCGCGAGGTGAGGACCACGGCGGGCGGCGATATAGTGATGGAAGAAAAGAACTTGAGTACGCTGCTAGATGGACTGTGCGATTTGCTGGACACATTCACGAAGGCGGAGTTGAATCTGTTGGGGTGCGACGACGACTGAACGGAGAGTCGCCTTACCGGCGCGGGCCAAAGTCCCGCTCCGGCCCGCGCTCCCGGTCCGCGTGGCGCATCACGTCCAGCGCGCGCGTAAGGTCTCGGCTCGTCCGCGAATCATTTTCGCGCTCCTCGACCAAGAATCCGAAAATAGCCACGACCGCGGCTCCGCGGGAACCGGCACGTGATCTTTTATGGCTCTGCGTTTCTACAGAAACCTCAGGCACCCCCTGACCTCCTCCAGATTACGCACGAGGATGTGAACGCGTTCATGTCCGTCATGTTTAGCATGACGTGGAGTAAGAACCTCACACTGGTGCTCCATACGCCTGGAGGAGTCCCGAATCAGCCGCATCAGACGGTACAGCCCCAGCAGGGCTCTCTTACCCAGTTCAGGTTTCGCTACCTTTGCCATCTTTACCGCCTCAGAGCCGGGGGTGACTTCCGGGCTCTTTGCGCAATTGCTCCAACGAAATTATAACAACCCGCCCGCTCCTTCTCACAGGGCCGGGCCGGAGAATCACGCGCATGAGGAACCTGAGTCATGCGGTTCGCCGGCTCTTCATCCTTAGCGACTTGGACGGGAGACGTGCACTGAAAGCACGATCCGGGTTAGAATGAAGCTGTTCCAGAGGCCGCCGGCGCCCACGTCGGGAACTTCAGCCGCACACCGGTGCCCTTCTGTTGAGCAAAACGAATCTTTTTGCCCGAAGCACTGAGGTCAAGATGGCGACACTGATTACGGGTGGGACCGGATTAATAGGGGCCGAAACGGCGCGTCTCCTCCTGAGCCAGGGTGAGGACAATATCACCGTCTTCGATATCAGCGACGCGACTCGGCGATTGGATGAGGTCACCGGAAGCGTCAAGCGGCTCCAGGGAGATTTGGCCAACTTCAGTCATGTCCTGGATGCCGTGAGCGCGAGCGCGCCGGAGGTTGTGTACCACCTAGGGGGTATGCTGTCGGTGCCGTCAGAAAGAAATCCTCAGTCGGCGATTCGGGTCAACGCGTTGGGTACGTTTCACGTGTTGGAAGCCGCACGCCTGTTTGACGTCAAGAAGGTAGTCTTCGCCAGTTCCATCGGCACCTATGGGCTGGGGTTGACCGAGAACTCTCTGCACGATTTGACCCTGCAGAGACCTCAGTTGATCTATGGAGCGTGCAAACTGTTCGGAGAGCACATGGGACTGTTCTACCGCCGCAAGTATGGAATCGACTACCGAGGCATCCGATACCCGGTGATTCTGGGACCCGGCGTTCAATCCCAAGGTGTGACACAGTATGCCTCGTGGGTCATCGAGGAAAGTTTCAAAGGCAATCCCTTTACGATTTGGGCCAAACCGGACACGAGATCCCCCATACTCTACTTCAAGGATGCTGCGCTTGCCATAGTCGCCCTGGCTCAGGCCCCCGCCGAGAGAATCGAGATGGTGAACTACGTGGTGGCAGGTCCCAG
Source organism: Terriglobia bacterium (assembly GCA_965222885.1). GTDB lineage: Bacteria > Acidobacteriota > Terriglobia > UBA7540 > JAPUME01. The sequence goes on along the minus strand of OZ244973.1, from coordinate 873,138 downwards.
CCCAATCCCTGCGGCGCAGGAACTGGCGGAGATGGTTCGAGACAAGATTCCGGGGGCCCGTATTGATTTTGACGTCGACGAAGAGATCCAGTCTGTCCTCGACCATCTAAAACCGATAGATGACCGACGAGCGCGCCAGGAGTGGGGCTGGCGGTCGTCCTATTCGCTGGAGGGAATGGTGGACGATTTTCTTAGAGAGTTGAGCGAGAACCCTCAGCGGTACGGGTAGAACATCACAAGGCTAGAAGCCTACACTTCTCATTACTGCTCGCCACGAAAACAACCCGTTGCGACAAGACCCAGGAGAGCAAAATCGATCAGCGGGACAAACCGAGTTGAGAGGAGGATGAAGCGATGGATTCCAATGGCAAAGTTGCCATGGTTACGGGAGGAGGTTCGGGCATCGGGAAACACACAGCCCTGGCGCTGATAAAGGAGGGGTATGCGGTCGTCGTGCCCAAGCCCTAGAGATGACTGTTGCGCAGGCAGAACCGGGATCACGTGCGATCGCCGTTCCAACGGACGTCACCGATCCTTCCTTAGTTCAACGCTTGTTTGCGAGAACGAGGGAGACCTGGGGGGCTGCTCGATTGGTTGGAAGCAGTGGGCCGTTGTCGGCGCGGGACAGGTTTGACCAGACCGATTTTTTGTACCAGTCGTTGTGAGTGATTAGATGAAGGCTGAGGGGCCCCGGATTTCTGTACCAAGGTCAGGGTGAGTCTTGCGGGCTTTGCAGGCCCATCGGATCGCGGCGAGCCGCGATCCGATGGGCGAACTCGTACGGCGTCCTCTCCCCCAGGGCCCTGTGAGGACGACTCTCATTGTACTCCCTTCGCCAAGCCTCGATGATCTCCTTGGCATCCCCGAGCGTAGTGAACCAATGTGTGTTCAAGCATTCGTCCCGGAACGTCCCGTTGAACGATTCGATGTGTCCGTTGTCCGTCGGCTTGCCCGGCCGTGAGAAGTCGATCTTCACTCCATTCTGATACGCCCCCAGGTCCAGCACTTGACTGCAAAACTCCGATCCATTGTCGCAGAACAACCGCTTCGGCCCACCCCGATCCTTCTGAAGCCCCTGCAGCACCCGCACCACGTCTTGCCCCTTCAAGCTCTGTCCCGGTTCGATGGCCAGACTTTCTCGGGTGTGCACATCCATCACCGTCAAGGCTCGAAACCTTCTTCCATCCGCCAGTTGATCAGTTACAAAATCCAGACTCCACGCCTGATTCGGCCCGGTAGCCTTGGGCCGCTCCCGCCGTTCCACGACCACACGACGCTTCCTCGGCACCGTCCGCCGTAGCGCCAAGCCTTCTTCCCGGTATAGGCGGCTGACCATCGTTTTGCCCACTGCCCAGCCTTCTCGCTGCAGCAACACCAAAATCTTCCGATACCCGTACCGTACGCGCACCGTCGCAATCTCTCGCATCCGCATCCGCAACTCCGTGCGCGGATCTTTATGGCTCTGGTATCGGTACGTTCCTCGCTGCAGCCGGATGACGTCGCAGGCGCGCCGCTCGCTTATCCTGTAGCCCCCGCGCAGGTACTGAACCACCTGGCGGCGTCGCGGAGGCCTCAGAATTTTTTGCCAGCACATCCTGCAGCATCGTTTTGTCCAGCGTCAGGTCCGCCACCAGCCGCTTCAGCCGTTGATTCTCTTCCTGCAACTGCTTCAACTGCCGCACCTGGTCGATCTCCAGACCCACATACTGCTTCTTCCATCGGTAGAACGTTTGCTCGGAAATCCCTTCCCTCCGCACCAACTCCCGGACTGGTACCCCTACTTCTGCCTGTTTCAGAATCCCCACGATCCGTTCCACTGTAAAACGCTTCTTCTTCACGGCAAAATCCCCTCCTCCAGATTCCAGATTCTGCCGCAAAACTCACTCTTGCTGTGGTTCAAAAAACCACGGGCCGATCAGGTACGGACGAAGGCGGCCGAGAGGGCCTGCTGCAGATGGTGGCCTCGGCGCTTGGTTCTCCGGGGTGTGGCGGCGGTTTCGATTACAGCATCCATTTCCTCATTATATACGGAAATGGCACGCAATTCACGGCTTTTTGGTTGGTCTGGGATTTGAATAAGGGTAATATATCCCTATTATTCAGTTAGTTATGCTACATCCTGCATAACTCTGGACACTCGTAGAGCATGACAGGGTGTTAAGCGGGGAGCTCACGCAGTCAGGTGGATGGAGTGACAAATATGGGGCAACCCTGGGGGCATCTTTAGAAGCCTATAAACTACTGATCAATTAGAATCAACTATTTACAGTCGATTTGGTGAAGACGGGAGGCATATGGAGGCGTGTAACATCGCGCCTCTATTCGGGCCGCAGGACACCCTGTTTACAGGGGGGTCGCTCCCATAAGCGCTAACTTGGTGGATTGTTGAATGAGTAATTGTCCACGTGATTCAGTCTTCGCCGCGGAGGTTCGGCGAGCGCAACCCCGCGAATCCCCGTCAGCGCGTCCTACTTGCGGGCACCCTTCCCACGCAGGTATTCATCTGCTGCACTGCTGTTGTACTTGAGGGAATACCACAGGGGTCGCCGACCAGAGTTATTCCTCCGGTTCACATCGGCCCCATTTTCGACTAGCATCCGGATCTCCTGTAAAGTGCCAAACCTCGCCGCAACGTGCAGCGGCGTCCACCCATTACCATCCTCCCAGTTCGGATTCGCTCCGCCGTTCAGCAGCGCTTGGATCACGAAAATGTTTTTGTTGTGCCGCGCTGCGGTATGCAGGGATAAAGAACGGTTCGGATCGGCTCCGCCGTCCAGCAGCTTTTGGATCACGGCTATACGGTTAGCATACTTTGACAAATAGAAAAGGGGCTCCCGCCCATGCTCATCTTCCAAGTTCGGATTCGCTCTGCCGTCCAGCAGCGCTTGGATCACGCGCGGATCGTCGGTGCGCTGCACCGCAACGTGCAGTGGCGTCCACCCGTTCTGGTCCCGCTGGTTCGCATTAGCTCCGCCCGACAGGCAAGCACGTATGTCCTCAGCCGTCATCGTCTCGAATGGAAACCTGAACGTTCCCCAGTTCTGGCAATCAGCCGCAACCGCCGGAATCCAACCGGCTATGGCCAACCAGATAACTATAACTGCATTCCACATAACACCTCCTCGGCTACCACTAAACTAGGATTTCCTTTTTGGCCGGTCTGGCACAAATTAGGATAGCTGCCCCCCGGTTGCGATGCAACACTTCTCGCACCTCTTGCCTAAGAGGAGCATCGACCCGCCGTCACGGGTCTTGTGATGGGGCTTGCCCCAGCCTTCCTTTTCTTCAGGTGTTTACCCCATGTGAAGCATCCGCCACAGACGACGGCCACCCACGCAAGAGCGTCGAGTAACCAGAATCCGTTCACCTGCCTTCCTATTTCGTAAAACAGTTTGTCCCAATAGCACTTTCTGTTCTTTGGGGGCGCAAGGAAGGCTCTGATCTTTCCATTTGCATCCAGGTGCCAAAGCTGGTCGTATCTGTAGGCGTAGTCGTGAATCAGGCCAGGGATCAGGAGGAGACCTGTCGGACTCAAGAAAAACCAAAACAATCGAGGGATCGAAGCACCGTCGAAATCAAAGCCTTTTGGGACAACAAGATTGATAATCTGGCCGTCTTTTCTAAGCGGATAGCACCAGTCCTCCATAACTTCCCATCGCCGGGGTTCCATTAGCCACACGAAAGGCTTTACGTAGAAGCAACGATTCTTGGTGGGTATCGGTATTGGCTTCAAGAGCGGCATATCCGCAGGGGAAATCCCTGGGTGTGTATTTTTATCTTTTGTGAAGGCCTGGTGAATCAGCCAGGCGTACAGGAAGACCACCAGGAACCATGTGAAGGCTGTGCCCAGGACCCGGATGAGCCCGCCGAAGAGGGTCGAAGGATAGTTGACGAGGCTCGAAAGAGAATTGAAGACAGCCGAAAGATAGTTGTCGAGAAGCCAATCCGGCGCGTTCGTGAAGAGGAGGGCCGTGAGGAGGATAATGGAAACAACTGAGGTTATTTTTTTCTTACGCATGCGATTCCTCATCTTGATCGATCAGAGGTGTGCCGTTAGCCTGTCCGTTTGCCGTGTCACGGCTTTTCCTCGCTCGCGCCAGGGGCACCAAGCCAGGATTGGATTATTAATGATAGCAGAGACACCATGCGAAGAATGATCACGAGCGTTGTCGTTGCAGTCTTGTTGGGGGGCTTCACGGTTGTCGCCGCCCAACTTCCATCTCCTTTCCCCGATCAGTCGCCCCATTCTCCCACGTTTCCCAAGACAAGAACCACACAGAAACAATCCCGGCCACAAGGGGACGCGCTTGGCAGTCTTTCCGAGAACTACCGGCTGAAGTCCTGGCCGCGGCTGCGCACTCGGCCTTGGATAAGGCTCTCGATTCGACCCTCAACGCGGTCCCACCGGTCTCCTGCCTTCCGCTTCTGCTCGGCTTCGCCGTGGATCAGCGAATGAGTTCGTTCATATCCCTCACAACAGCGTTGGAGACGTTGATCATCTTGTTTACATTCTTCAAAAGTTCCTCGTATGCGTTGGTCAATATCGTTACATGCGCGCCCAACTGCTGCATGTTTCCTGTCAAGGTTTCGACCTGCCCGGCCAGCCGCCTCTGATCCTGCGCGTATTGCTCGGCCAGCTTGCCTAATTCGTTCGTCAACCGCTGTTCTAATTCGGTCATGGGTCTCCTTCAGCTGTGCCCCGATCCCGGCGATCTCCCCCTCCAGCCGCTCCACCTGCCGGCTGTCTGCGGTCCGCTGGCCCCGGTCCGCGGCGTTCCTCCGCTCCACGCGCCCCGCCTGTTCGACCGTCGCCGACGTCCCGCCCCGGATCGCCCTATACCCCCCCGGGCCGAGATGGACATTCGGCTCCCGGCTCAACTCCGCCGCCCGCTCCAGGTCTCCGGCCTGGTAAGCTTCGTCCCGCAGAGACGCCAGGTTGCGGCAGTCGATCCGCTCGGCCCGTCCCGCCTGCTCCAGTCCACGGTTCGCCTCTTGCGCCCACGCCTCGCGGGTCTTTTCCAGCCAGTCCCCGGCCTTCGCCGCCCGCGATTTCCGCGCCCCACCCTTCTCCGGGGCCGGCGCGTTGTAGCGCCTGAACCACTGCTCCCCGCTGCGCTCGATCCCGTCATGGCCCCGCTCACTGAACATCAGGTGCGCGTGGGGATTCTCCCCATCCGGACCGCCACGGTGGACCGCCAGCGTATAGGGCAGCTTCTCCTCCCCGGTCAGCCGCTCGGCGAAGCGCGAGGCAACTTCCCGCCGCTGTTGCTCGCTCAACTCCTTGGGCAGGGCGAACTGGACCTCGCTGTACAGCCGCCCGTTGGCCCGCTCGTTCTCGTCCGCCGCCTCCCAGTACTTTGCGGGCTCGGCCTGCGCCCACTGCGGCATGTTTCCGTGCTCTTTGTGTTCCAGTTCCTCGGCGTCCTCGGCATAGCGCCCCTCGCGCTCGATGTAATCTGACTTGGCGCGGGCCGACTGCCCTCCGGAGCGGGAGCCGTAACTTGCTTTCAGATGGTAGACTGCCACGCCTTCATGCCCCCCGCTTCCGCTCCGACGCACGCCGTTTCATAAAATGAAACGGGAATAGTGCTCTCTCTCTCTCTCTCTCTCTCTCTTGAATCCCCCTTCTCCCGTTCGATGGTTCTACCAGCCGGTCCTAGCCTTCAAGGGTCCGCTCCAGCGGTGAAGGCCACCACTCGCCTCTTGGGTGTCAGCCCCTCGCTGGTGTATGCTTACGTCGAGCGAAGGCAGATTCCCCATTACCGCATGATGGGCCGCTCGATCCGCTTCCGACTCTCGGAACTGGCCGAGTGGCGTCAACCATTTCATGTGAATGGAGGAATCGATGAACAAGACAGGAAGACCCAGAAATACATCGGGTAGCCTGTACTCCCGACGCGATTCACGCGTCTGGTGGATGAGCTATCGGGACCACGACGGAAGATTCAGACAGGAGTCGACCGGTGAGAGGGAGAGAGGCGAAGCCGAGAAGGTGCTGCGCAAACGGTTGGTGGCTCGCGACGAGGGGCTGCCGCCGAGCGCCGCGCCGGACGGTGGGATCAGCTTCAACCAATGGGCGGACTGGTTCCTTGCGAACCGATCCAAACCGCCCTTCCGGAGCGAGAATACCCATCAGCTGAACCTCAGCGCGCTGAAGTTCCTCAGACCCCGGTTCGGGGAGAAGCGACTCTTGGACATCACGGCGGAGGAGATCGAAGCGTACCTGATGACCCGACTGAACACCGGCAAACGAGTACACACCAAGTCGGGGCTGCAACTGCGCGGCAAGCTCAAACCAGCCACCGTGCATCAGGAGTTCCGCATCTTGCGACGCATCCTGAACGTGGCGGTGAAGAAGCGGCGGCTGGCGGTCAATCCGTGCAGCGGGGTGGAGTTTCCGGTCCCCTTGGCGGGCACGACGCGCAAGCCGCACTATCTGACCGCCTCGGAGCAGGCCCGGCTGGAAGCCTGCGCACCGGTGTACTTGCGCAACATCATCGTGATCATGGTGGAGATGGGGCTGCGGCCCTATCGCGAGTTGATCCCGATGCGCAAGGAGCAGGTGGATCTGGAGAACGGAGTTGTGCATCTGCCGGACTCCAAGACGGTGAATGGCATTGCGGACATGCCAATGACGGAGCGGGCCCGGGAAGCGTTCGCCGCGCAGATGAAGCAGAGCGGCGATTCCGACTACTTGTTCCCGAGTCCGCGGATGGGGTCGCGCCAGCCCCACATCGCGACGGTGAGCGGGCTGTGGGACCGGACGCTACAGCGCGCCGGGTTGCCCCATTTTTCGCTGTACGAGTTGCGCCACACCTTTGCGACCCGGCTCAGCGCCGGGGGCGTGGCGGATCATTTCGTGACGCAGATGCTGCGGCAAGGCGACGCTGCGGTGTTCAAGCGCTACAGCCAGGCGAAGCTGAACATGATGCGGGAAGCGCTGGCGAAGCTGGACCGGCAGGCGAACGAGCACGGCGCGACTTGCTTGACGGCGCTGGCCGGTTAGGGCCAGCTTTCTGACGGTTTCTTTACGATTCCGTCTTCCGCAATGAGAGCGAAGGCAAAAGGGTGCTGAAAACAAACAAGTTAAGTGGTGACCCAGGCCGGATTCGAACCGGCGACCTACTGCCTCTGAAGCAATTCCTCAAGGAATATATTGAACGCCACCGCCGCATCAGCTTCCGCGACTACATGGCGCTGTGTCTCTACCACCCGGAGCACGGCTACTACATAGGGAAGCGGGAGCGAACCGGGAGAGAGGGCGACTACTTTACCAGCGCCGACCTGAGCCCATTGTTTGCGCGGCTGATGAGCCGTCAGGTGGTCGAAATGTGGCGCCGGCTCGGACAACCCAGTCCGTTTTCGCTGGTCGAGATGGGCGCGGGCCGAGGTCTGTTTGCCCTGGATTTTCTCCACTGGGTTCGGGAAACCGCTCCTGAGTTCGGCCGCGTCCTCCGTTACATTCTGATTGAATCGAGCCGGCAGCGAACTGAATCAGCCATGATTCGGCTCCGGTCGGCGGCGCTCGCGGCAAAGGTTGTGGTGCGCGATAACCTGCAAGCTCTCGAGCCGGTCACAGGTTGTTTCTTTTCCAATGAGCTGGTGGATGCCTTCCCCGTTTCCGTGGTGGCACGAGACGGCGGACGGCTGAAAGAAGTCTATGTGTGTTGGAAAGACGGTGCCTTCCGGGAAGAATTCGGCCCGCTGAGCAGCACCCAGGTCGCGCAGTACGTGGCCCGCTACGCTCCGGAACTCGAGGAAGGCTGCCGAATGGAGGTAAACTTGGCGGCTCTCGATTGGCTTCGGGCGCTCGCAGGGAAACTCGAACGAGGATTCGTTCTTGCGATCGATTACGGGAATCTGGCCCCCCAGCTCTACCGCGTCCCCCTTCCCCGAGGCACTCTACTGGCCTTCCGCGGGCATCGAGCCGGAGAGAACGTTTATGACGCGCCGGGCTTTCAGGACCTCACCGCTCACGTTAATTTCTCCGCGCTGATCGATGCCGGAGCTGCTGAGGGTCTGCATCTCACTGGTTTTACGACACAGGAGAAATTCCTCATGGCTCTGGGCGAGTCCGACCGGTTTGAGCAAATCATCGGCTCAGGCGGCACGGAGGCTGCGAAGCTCAAAGCCCGGCTTCAGTTGAAGCGATTGCTCAACCCCGAGGATATGGGTGAAGTCTTCAAGGTTCTGATCCAGCACCGCGGAATCGAGGAGCCGAAACTTACCGGCCTCAGATACGCCTTGCAGGTAAAGGGTGCCCAGAAGGATCGTGGGAGAAAAGGCCCTTCCGGCTCCAGGCACCGCAGATAGGACCCGTCAGCTTCGGCTGGAAAAGGGTTCCAGCATCCTATCTCATAGAACACAATCCTTTGGGTTATTTCAGCTAATGCGGCGGGATGTTTCACGGTAGGGTTCTTTCAGGTGCTTGCGGGCCTGATCGAGTGCGCCTTGCGCGTTATCGTTGGTTTGTAGGGCCCGGCGGTATTCATTGACCGCCCGGTCGCGATTGCCGGTCAGGTCGAAGATTTTACCCAGGGTCAGGTGGCTCCAGACTTCAATCCATTTGGGGTTCAGGTCGCCTTGAAGAGCATCGCGGAGGGATTTATTGGCCGCCTGAAAATTGTGCAGCTTGAAGAAGACCTCCCCAATGCGGTAATGGGCCAGCGAGCTGTTGCGGTTCATTTCCAAAACCCGCTGGTACTGCCGAATCGCTTCCAGATAGGCCTGTTCGCGGAGCAACTGGTCCGCGCGGGCCAGTTGGACTTGGTATCGGACGCGGTCGTCGTATTTCAAGATACGGCTCGCCGGGTCCACGATGACTTTCAAGGGCTTGGTCCGAGTATTGATGGTAAAATCCGTCGTTGTACCCACCATCTCCACAAGGTAAGAAACCGGCCGGGCACCCTCCGCTAAAATCCGAATCTCGACGGGCATACGAAAGATATCCAGGTTTTGCTGCACCTTGCCGACCGTTTGATACCCTTCCCGGACGCGATACACAACCCAGCTCCGCTCGAACTCGGGCACCCCGGTGGAGCTGACCCATTGGGCAAAGAAGAAGGTCAGGTCCTGCCCGCCCTTTTCTTCCGTCAGAACCTGGAAATCGTCCGTCGAGACGGAGTCCCAAGCGAAGTCCTCCACCATTGTCCGCAGCGCGCCCCAAAAGGGTTCTTCGCCGATGAGGTATCGGAGCATGTGAAAGACCATCGCTCCTTTTTGGAAAACAACAGATTGATATTCGGCACTGAACTCTCTGAGGAATCCCGACTGGGAAATGGGAGCCGCATCCTCCTGGGTCAAGGAGCCCACGGCCAACTTCCCCATGGTCCGTTCGAAGGCGGCCTGGCCCATGATCTCTTCCTCCAACATGGCGGCGGAATAGGTAGCCAGCCCCTCTTCCAGGAAGCGGTCATTCAATGTTTCGGGGCTGACCAAGCAGCGCCACCACTGGTGAGCCAACTGGTGGCCCAGAAGATTGTAGTTCACCTGCGGAGTCATCCCCCGCGACGCCACCAGAACCAATCCCGGAGATGCATAGCCGCCTACGGTTCCATCCTCGATTTCCACCAGTGTCAACCGCTTGAAAGGATAGGATCCGAGCTGATCGGAATAATAGGTTAAGATCTCCCAAGCCGCCTCATGGTAGGTCTGGGCCAACTCCGCGTTATCTTCCTTCAAATAGACGTTCAGGTTCACCCCAGACTTACTGGCAGGGAACTTGAGATAGGAGCCCGCCACGACCGTCCCAGGAAAACTGGCGTGCGTGTCGCGGTAGGTATAGGTCACCTTGCCCGGACGCCGAACCGGCTCACCGGGCCCGCCCGAGGCAACGACCATTTCATCGGAAGGTACCGTAATGCGCATGACCGACGAAAAACGATCCATCGAGTAGTCACTCACGGGAAACCATCGAGCGGAGTAGAGCAGGTAGGTCCCTTCCGGACCGATATAGGCCAACTGAAGGTTTTCAACCGGGCTACCCTCGGCCGAGGCCAGCGCGCCGCCATAGTGGACCGTCAGGGAGGTCAGCTTTCCTTCCGGCTGAGGATTCACGAAGTCCACATTTAACTGGATGCCGGTATCCTGGCGGAAATTCAGGAGGTTCCCTCCCGCATCCAAAACACGCTGTACTCGCAGGCCGCGGTGAAGCTCAAAAGCGACCGTGAGCAGGTCTAACTGCGGGATGAAGTCGATCTTCGCCTTGGCGGTCATCAAATGCGTTGCGGGAAAAAGTTCCGCCTCGATGCTGTAGCTTTGGACATCAATTCGATTTTCTTGGGCCAGAACGGCCGGGACTCCCGCAAAACTCCCCAGGAGCCATCCCAGCAAAACACCAGCCACCCCAAATCCCCTTCGGATCATCGGACACCTTTCAGAGATTTCTTCTTTCACTCTAGTAAGATTGTCCTTACGGGCAAAAAAGTTGCCCGCCGCGGGTCTATTCGCCGCCCTTCCAGTATAGCGAGAAATCGGCTGCGGCGAGAAGATTCAGCGCCCACCTGCGCCGGAGGCTAACGCGAACCCGCTGCATACAAAGGGCTCTGTCGCATTCGGGGAATGTTGAGGGTGCGCAAAATGACCTCAGCAGCCCGTTCGATAGCGCCCGGCCGCCCCAGGGCCGTCCTTACCTCGCCGAGCTCCCGAATCATCCTTTCCCGAACCTTTCGGTTGTCCAAGAGCGTCTCCACCTCGGCGGCCAACCGGGGTCCGGTAAAATCCTTCTGGATTAACTCAGGAACCACGCTTCTTCCAGCGATCAGGTTGACCATGGCATAGAAGGGAACCCTTACCAGGAGCTTCCCCACCCGCCAAGTAAGCGGCGAGACCCGGTAAACCACCACCATCGGCCGCCCCAACAGGCAGGTCTCCACCGTGGCGGTGCCGCTCGCGACCACCGCCACATCGGAATGTTTTACCACATCATACCCGCCGTCGCCCACCAGACGTACCCGGACTCCGGTGCGATTGGCGGAGGAAACCACCCGCTCCATCCAGGGGACTTGCAACGTGCGCGCCACCGGCAGTAAGAATTGTATCTTGCGCGAGAGGGCCAGGCGCGAAGCTGCCTCCAGCATAGGCGGGAGATTGTGGAGAACTTCCCGCTGCCGGCTGCCGGGAAGCAGCGCCACGGTCGCTGCGTTCGGGTCCAGTTGGAGCCGGGCGAACCACTCTTCGCGGCCGTGCGAGGCCACTACGGTGTCCACCAACGGATGGCCCACATAGTCCACGTCAACTCCCCCCCGAGAATAGATGCTCTCCTCAAAAGGGAAGATGCAGATCATCTTGCGCACCGTCTTCCGCAGGACGCGCACCCGCCCTTTGCGCCATGCCCAAACCTGGGGACTTACAAAATAGACCACGGGGATTCCTCGCCGCTTCAGCTTCTTGGCCAACCGGAGGTTGAAGTCGGGAAAGTCGATGAGAATGGCGGCGCGGGCACGGCGAAGCTCCGTCTGGCGCAGCAGCCGCCGAAAAGCACGAATCAGCCTCGGCAGACCCGGGATGACTTCCGTGATTCCCACCATCGTCACTTCGTTGGTATCCACCACGGTCTCCACTCCGGCGGCGCGCATCTCGCGGCCTCCGCAGCCGAACAAGGCCACCGCGCCGGTCTTTTCTTGCAGGCATCGGGCCAGACGAGCGCCGTACAGGTCTCCCGAGCGCTCACCGGCAACGATCAAAAGGCGGAAGGTGGACACGGCGTTATCCCGAACTCTCCTGAATCGCCACCGGCTCCTGTTGCTTGTACTGAAGCTGGTAGAGTTTGTAGTAAAGTCCCTGTTTTTCCATCAGCTCGCCATGCGTGCCGACCTCCCGGACTTGGCCTTTATGAAGGACAATAATCCGGTCGGCGTTCTGGATCGTGGAGAGCCGGTGAGCAATCACCAAAGAGGTTCGGTCACGCAACAGCTCTTCTACCCCTTCCCGGATAGCCTGCTCGGTTTCCGGGTCCACGCTGGAGGTGGCCTCATCCAGGATCAGGATCTTCGGGTTGTGCGCCAGGGCCCGGGCGTAGGAAACCAACTGCCTTTGACCACCCGATAGGTTGCTGCTTCGTTCGTTCACGGGAGCCAGATACTTTTCCGGAAGTTGGCGAATGTAGGGGTCCAGTTTCACCCGCCGCGCGGCCTGCTCGACGGCCTCGTCCTCGATACCGGGCGTGCCCAAGCGAATGTTTCCGGCCAGGGTGCCGGAAAAAAGAGAAGGGTCCTGAAGAACAATGGCAAAGTATTGCCGTAAATCCCGCTGCCGAAGACGGCGAATATCCACACCGTTCAGCAAAATTTCGCCCTCCTGGACATCGTAGAAGCGGAGCAGCAGGTTGGTGAGGGTTGTCTTGCCGGCCCCCGTATGCCCCACGACCGCCACCGTCTCGCCCGGCTCGACGGTAAAGGAAACATCCTCCAGTACGCGGTGCGGGTCCTGGTAGGCAAAGCTGACATGGCGAAATTCCAGCCGGCCCTTCCCCGGCGGCGGGAGCACGGGTTGATCGGGATCGGTGATCGTAACCGGCGTATCGAGCAGGTTGAAGATTCTCTCGGAGCTCGCCATGGCCGATTGCAAAATGTTGTACTTGTCGCTCAGGTCCTGAATGGGACGGTAAAAGCGTTGGGAATACTGGATGAAAGCCAGGACCACCCCCAGGCTCACCACTCCGTCCATGGCCAGCCCTCCGCCGAACCAAAGCACAACGGCGATCGCAATGATGCCGAAAAATTCCACGGTGGGGAAGAACAAGCCGTAGGCAAAGATGGAATCCTTGTAGGCCTTCAGGTGGTCACGATTAATCCCCGCAAACTCCCGGAAACTCCGCTCTTCTCGGGTCAGAAGCTGGATGACGGCGATACCCGACAGGTGTTCTTGTAAATAGGAGTTGATCCGGGCCAGGGCTACCCGGATGCGCCGGTAGGACTCGCGCACGACCCGCCGGAAGGCCCACGTCGTCAGCACGATCAGCGGAATCACCGCGAATGCCAGCAGCGCGATGCGCCAGTTGATACTCAACATCACCACGATGATGCCCGCCAGCGTAAAGAAATCTCCGAAGATCGCCACCACCCCGGAAGCGAAAAGGTCGTTGAGGACCTCCACATCGGCCGTGGACCGGGTCACCAGTCTCCCGACCGGATTCCGATCAAAAAAGCGAAGGGGAAGTCTCTGCAAGTGGGTGAAGATCTGCCGGCGAAGGTCAAACATGATTTTCTGGCCCACCATTTGCATGGTGTAAGTCTGGATGAATTCCAGCAGGAAACCCATTACCAGCGCCGGCAAAAAGAGAAATACCGCAATCTGAAAAATCCCCAGCCGCGGGTCCGAACTCAGCAGGGGGTCCAGGAAACCTCCATACCCGGTCCCGAGCCCTCCATCCAGGTACCGGTCCACTTCCACCTTCAACAAGTAGGGAGGAATCACCTGGAGAACCGAAGAGCCCAGAATGCATAAGAAGGCGAGCAGGGTCACTTTCCGGTAGGGGATCAAGTAGCGCAGGAGGCGCTTCATGAGCCGACCGTCGTAAGCTTTCCCGAGCACCTCTTCTTCGTGGAATCCTTCGGACATTCTCTCAGGCCTGCTCCAACTCTTCCTCAATCATCTGCTTGTTGTAGAGTTCCTTGTAAACGCCGTCGCGCACCAGCAGTCCGGCGTGCGTCCCGCGCTCCACAACCCGTCCCCGTTCGAGGACTACGATCTCATCGGCGTGTTGAATGGTCGAGACGCGGTGGGAAATCAACAACGTCGTCCGATCCCGCATCACTTCCTTCAAGTAGCGAAGAATCCTCTCTTCGGTGAACGTATCGACGCTTGAGAGGGCATCGTCCAAAATCAGGACGGGCGGGTCGCCCAGCACGGCCCGCGCAATGCTCACCCTCTGTTTCTGTCCGCCGGAAAGCGTAATCCCGCGCTCCCCGACTCGGGTGGCCATCCCCTGCGGAAATCGTTGAATATCGGGGAGGATTTGGGATATTTCGGCGGCGCGGTCCACAGCCTCGCCGGAACTCTCCTCGGCGGCGAACGCGATGTTGTTGCGCACCGTCTGGCTGAACAGGAAAGACTCCTGCGGTACAAATCCGATCTGGGATCGAAGAAACGCCAGCGGAAACTCCTGGACCGGTTTGCCGTCCACCAGAACCGTGCCCCAGGGCGGTTCGTACAAACGGAGAATCAGGTGCACCAGGGTGGACTTGCCCGAGCCCGTGGCCCCCACAAGAGCCACGGTCTTCCCGGCCTCAATCCTGAGGTCGATATTCTTCAGGATCGGCCTTCCGTTGTAAGCAAAGGTCAGATTCCGAAACTCGATCTCACCCCGGAGGCGGGTAGCAGGCGGGCTCTGTGCCCAGCGGTCGTCAATATCCGGTTGGGCCTGAAAGATCGTGTTGATTCGCTTCAGAGACGCCGTGCCGCGCTGAAACAGATTGACCACCCACCCGAGGGCGATCATGGGCCAGATCAAGTACAGCAGATAAACGTGAAAGGCTGTAAACGTGCCGAGACTGATTCGATTCTCCAGCACATGCAGTCCTCCAACCCAAAGCACCAGCCCGAAGGAAAGCCCGGCCAGAAGCGTCAGGCCCGGATAGAGAAGGCTCCAGAGAACAATCAGCCGCCGGTTGGCATGGACAAAGTCGCTATTGAGCTTCCCGAATTTCGCCCGTTCCGACTCTTCCTGCCGATACGCCCGCAGGACGCGGATCCCCACCAGGCTCTCACGCACTTTCTCGCTGAGGGAGGAATTCAGGGCTTGAATGTGTTCGTAGCGGTCGTGAATCTTCTGCCCAAAGTGCTTCACCAGGATCGACACCACCGGCAGAGGCCCCAGCACCAGCAGCGCGAGTCTCCAGTCGAGATGGAACATGAAAGCCGTTGCACCCAACCCGATCACCATTGTGTTGGCCGAATACATGATTCCCGGACCCAGCATCATGCGCACGGCGTTCAGGTCGTTGGTGGCCTTCGACATCAAGTCGCCGGTACGATTCTGGTCGTAGTAGCGCAGTGAGAGCCTCATCAGGTGGCGAAACAAGTCGTTGCGCAGGTCAAATTCGATTTCCCGGGAGATCCCGATCAAGATCCATCGCATCGCGAACTGGAAAACGACCTTCGTGAGCGCGATCCCCAATAAGACGGCTACGTAGAAGAGGAGCGCGTCTCGGCTGAAGGCTTCCACGAGCGAATCCACCCCGGCCCGAATGAACAAGGGGAGAGACACACCGAGCAGTTGCGTCGCAAGCAGCGCCGCAAAGCCTATCAGATAGCGCCTCTTATAGCGAAGCAGGTAGGAACGGAGAGGCAGAAGGGACCGCAGCATCAAGGCCTACGTCGGCTCGGAGGAATTTGTGCGGCTTTTCGGATCAGAAGAAAACCACCTTCCCAGTATAAGGTAGGGATTTCGGTCTCGGCAACCGATGCCGGCACCCTGTCGAAAACTCCCGAACCGGGTGCGGAAAAAGACCTCACCAACTCCCCTTCCCGCGGACGAAATGAACGCTCAGGCCCGAAAACCGGCGAGGAAGAAACTCGCCTGGGTCTAAGGCAAGGGTCGAAGACTGGGGAGAAAGAAATTCTCTCTTTTGGGGGTAGGAGTCTTTAGAAAAATTCTTCGTAAAGACTCTGGAAGGTTTCCGGGGAGAGGCCCAGCGGGTGCTTCACGAGCGGACCCTGTTTGAGCGCCGGCTCGCTGTCCTCATAGATCGGCTGCTCATCGTTGAACAGAACGCCGATCGGAATCTTGTCACCCCACTCGAAAGATTTTTCCAGGGCGGTCTTGGGATCGCCGGGATTGAAGTCCTGCTGACCTTCCAGCTTGTAGATCCGCTGTTTGAACCAAGGATAAGTATTCACCTTGTTGTAGGTAACGCAAGGGCTGAAGACGTCGATCAGAGAGAATCCTCGGTGGGCAATTCCTCCGGCAATCAAATCGGCCAGGTGTTTGTTTTCGCCCGAGAAGCCGCGAGCTACATAGGTAGCCCCGGAAACGATACCCAGCGCCAGTGGATTGATGGGCAGCTCCACGTTCCCCTGGGGGGTGGACTTCGTGCGATGCTCTTTTTCCGTCGTGGGGGAGGCTTGGCCGGTCGTCAAGCCGTAAATCTGGTTATTCATCACTACATAGGTAAGGTCCAGGTTGCGCCGCATGGCGTGGACGAAGTGCCCCAGGCCGATGCCGTAGCCGTCGCCGTCGCCTCCGGTGACGACCACGTTCAGGTCATGATTGGCCAGTTTGGCGCCGGTGGCCACGGCCATAGCACGACCGTGGAGGCTATGCACCCCGTAGGCGTGAACGTAGCCCGGAAGATTGGATGAACAGCCGATGCCGGAAACCAGGAGGAGATCTTTGGGTTGAATGGCGAGCTTTGAGGCAGCGATTTCCACGGCGCGCAACACTCCGAAATCGCCACAGCCAGGACACCAATCGGGGTCCACCACCCCTTTATAAATTGCAAGCGGAAGCTCCACTATCGTTGCCATCAACCTACCTCCTCACCCTAAAAGCGGTTTTCCCATCTCCTAGACCGGCTGATAGGAGTAGATCGAACCCGTGCTGACGCCGATCTTCAACTCCCCCGACCGGGCACCGGAGGCGCGATTCAGCAGTTCCACATGCCAGATCGCTTCTCCGTTTTGCTTTCCGTTCTTTGCGATACTTCCGGGCCGCGAGCGATCCGACAAGTGAACGCGAATATAGTGACAGGCCATTTCGCGGGCCTCCGTCTGCGTCACGTCCAGCGAGCGCTCCCGACCGGCGAGGATCGCGTCCACTTGGTCGGCAAGGTAAAGCGGCTCGAAAGGCTCGCCGTCATATTTCAAGATCTCGGCGGCGGGTCCGATGCCTGTTTCCGCCCGCACGTACCGCGCGAACTGGCCGGTGTAGTTGAGCTCGACGGAAATGATCTTTTCGGACCGGCTGAGAATTGCGGTGACTTCCTTTTTGTGGAAAGGCAACAAGTACTTGATGTGCAATTGATTCGTCTGGATGCCACGCGCCGAGAGCAGTTGTCGGGCCTCACCGATCACGCCTCGGGTGGAACCCCACCCCAGCAAAGTCACGGGTGCATCGGCGGGTCCCTCCAATTGCGGGGGTTGCAGTTCCTTCAACACGCCGTCCATTTTCTTCATGCGCTTTTCCATGATCTTCCGCCGGACGGGCGGCGTGGTGTACATATCGCTGATCAGGATGCCCTGCTCGTCGTGGTCGTCGGTGCCGGCGGTGTGGACCGTGTTGGCGGTCCCCGGCAAGGCTCGAGGCGAGATGCCCGAGTGCGTAAAGGCAAACCTCTTATAGGTGCCCTTGTCGGCGGGCCATTCGGTCACCAACTCTCCGCGGTCAATCGGAACCTCCGCTCGAAACGCATCCGGCTCCACCGTCTCCGGGTGCTCCGAGAGCTCCAAGTCGGACATGAGCATGACCGGGAGCTGGTATTTTTCGGCCAAATTGAAGGCCTCGACGGTGGTATGGAAACAATCGGTCACGTCGGAAGGAGCCACGATGACTCTGGGATAGTCTCCCTGCGAGGCGCCGAAGACCTGATTCAGATCTCCCTGCTCGCTCTTGGTGGGCAATCCCGTTGAGGGTCCTCCGCGCTGCACCTCCACGATCACCACCGGAGCCTCGATCATTCCGGCCTGCCCAATGGCTTCCGTCATCAGGGCGAATCCGCCCCCCGAGGTGCCACACATGGCGCGCACACCGGCGTAGCCGGCGCCGATGGCTACATTCACCACCGCCAGTTCATCTTCGCATTGCTTGACGATCATCCCGGTCCGCTCGGAATGGCCGGCCATCCAGTGCAGGATGGTCGAGGCCGGAGTCATCGGATAAGCCGAATAAAACTTGCAGCCGGCCGTCGCCGCAGCCAGGGCGATGGCTTCATTGCCGGTCACAAAGGGCCGGCGGACGCCGGTGAACTTCCAAGGCTCGCGCAGGGGCACGAAATGGTCCTGAGCGTATTCGAAGCCCGCGCGGAGAATCCCGACGTTCTGGTCCACCACATCTTTGCCTTTGTACTGGAAGGTCTCGGCGATCACTTTTGCCGCCGCGTCGAAGTCAAGGCGCAGCATGAAGATCACCGCGCCCACCGCCACCGTGTTCTGCACGATCGGCCGCACTCGCCCGAACGGTTTTACGATTTCCGTTACCGGCAGGGGAGCCGTGATGACGCCATCCTGAATCGGAACTCCGTCCGCGTTGAATTTGCTGGAATTGAAGATGACAGCCCCGCCTTTCTCCACTTCCGGAGCATGCCTTTCGATGGTATCTTGATTGAGCGCCACCAACGCATTCAGATGATCCCCGTGGGAATAGACCTTCTCGGAGGCCAGCCGGACTCGCAGCCAAATGTGTCCGCCGCGGATGATCGACTGGTAGCTGTTGTAAGCAAAAATTTGAAGCCCGGCACGGGATACGGTCTTCGCCAGCGTATCGCCCGTTTTATCCAGCCCGTCGCCCGCGGCCCCACCTATTCCGACCGTAAACTCATCCATACTACTTTCACCTCAATGCTCTTCCCAAGACGAAGGACTACCCATCCCTGATGCGGTCCGATGAATGCTGTGGAACCTGCTCCGTCCCAGTTCAGGGGCCCTCGGCCCCCTTCTAAAGCTCCTGGCGACCTTCCATCGCCTTTTGGACGGTGATCTCGTCAGCGAAATCCAACTCACTGCCCACGGGAACACCCCGGGCAATGCGCGTGACCTTGATCCCCAGAGGCTTGATCAGCCTCGCAAGATATAAAGCCGTCGCTTCCCCTTCCACATCGGGGTCGGTCGCAACAATGATCTCGATTATATTACCGCCTTTCAGACGCTCTATCAAACTCTTAATTTGCAGTTGTTCCGGGCCTACACCCCGCAACGGCGACAAGGCTCCGGCCAGGACATGATAAAGCCCTCGATATTCACGGGTCTTTTCAATGGCCGGCACGTTGTGGGACTCTTCGACCACGCAAATCAGGCGACCGTCCCGACTCGGGTCCGTACAATACCCGCAAGGGTCCACATCCGTAATATTGTTACAGGTGCTACACGTCCTGAGTTTTTCCTTCACTTCCTGGATCGTTTCGGCCAACCGCTTCGCTTCTTCCGGCGTGGCGCGGTGAATGTGGAAGGCAATCCTCTGGGCGGATTTCTGCCCGATGCCGGGCAGGCGCTTGAGTTCCTCGACCAGATGCGCCATGGGTTCCGCCAAATCCCTCATAACCGAATAGGCCTCAGCGATCTAAGCTCCATCCAGGATGCCGGGCAGCTTCAAGCCGGAGGTGAGGTTACCCATTTGCCCCGCAATCTGCTCATCCACCTTCCTGCAGGCCTCATTGACGGCGGCCAGGACCAAGTCCTGGAGCAATTCGACGTCGCCCGAGCTGACCGCCTCCTTCTCCAGGCGAATCGAAAGAAGGTGCTTCTGTCCGTTCATCTTGACAGAAACCATGCCTCCCCCGGCAGATGCTTCGACCACCAAATCATCCAACTGCTTCTGAAATTGCTCCTGCATCTGCTGGACCTGATTCATCAGTTGCTGCATTTGCGCCAAATTCCTCATGGTTCACTCCCGGTTAAGTTTTTGGCTCCCAACCAGGCTCCGTCAAACCGCTCCATGACGGCCCGGATCTGAGGGTCACGGCGCGCCCGCTCCGAGGCGCTCAGCCGATTATCGACAGGCTTGCCCTTTCCTTCTTCTTCGACAGAAATGGATAACCGCACCGGCTCACCCAGGACCTCCGCGCAGGCACCCCGCAGCACCTCCTGGTTTTCGCGCTGGGCCAAAATGTCTAACGCCCAACGGACCTCGTCGGAAAATACGAAGCGTGTTTGTCCGTCTTCGCACCGCCAGCCCACCAGGTTGTGCTCGAGAAAGTTGCTCAACAATTTGGACCGGCCGTGGACCAGGCTCTTAATGGCCGCCAACTGTTTCTGGTTGGACCCGCCAAGCGGCGGAAGTGCTGCGCTCGCACCGTCAGAAGGAATCGGCTGGGTGGCAGGGACGTCTGCCGGTGCTGAAGCTCCTTGAACGGCGCTGCTCCCGGATGATTTTAACGCCGGCCGAGGATTCACGGCCATCGTACCCGGCGACTCCTGGCGCAAATCGACCAGCAGATTCTCCAAGGGCTCCAATCTTCTGGCGTGAACCAACTTGAGCAGGGCCAGTTCCAGGTGGAATCTCGGCTCCGGCGCGTAGCGTAGGTCCGTCTGGGCCCGAAGCATAATCTGCAGGAAGCGAGTCAGGTCCTCGGGGCTGAACTTCTGTGCCAATTCCTTGAGCCGCGAGCGGGTCTGCTCGGGCACGGGCAGCAGGTCGGGTTCCGGCCCGCACAGACTTGTCACCATCAGATTCCGGATAAACTGGGTAAGCTCGGAAGAGAAATGCTGCAATTCGAAACCTTGCCGCACCAAGCGCTCTATCAGATCGAGCACCGCCGCGCCATCGCTCGCTTGAACCGCGGCCAAAAGCTCCTCCAGAATCTGGGTGGGAACTGCCCCCAGGAGTTGGCGAAGCGCATCCTCCTTCAGGTCAGTTCCGGAGTAGGCGATGGCTTGGTCCAAAAGAGAAAAGGCGTCCCGCACACTGCCGGCTGCAGCCTGCGCAATCAGGCTCAGCGAAGCTTCGTCATATTGAATTTGCTCTCGGTCGGCCACTTTGCGGACTTGCTCCAGATTCTCCGCATAATCCAGCAGGCGGAAGGCAAAGTGCTGGCAGCGGGAAAGAATCGTGGTAGGAATCTTGTGCGGCTCGGTGGTCGCCAGTATGAACAGCGCGCTCTCGGGGGGCTCCTCCAGGGTCTTCAAAAGCGCATTAAACGCCTCCGGAGTCAGCATATGCACTTCGTCAATAATGAAGACCTTTTTGCGGTCCCGCGAGGGCAAGTAACGCACATTCTCGCGCAGCTCGCGAATCTCATCGATGCCCCGGTTCGAAGCGGCGTCGATTTCGAGCACGTCCACCGCTCGCGCCGCGGCAATCTCCCGGCAGGAATCACACTCGCCACAAGGGGTGACGGTGGGCCCGTGCGAACAGTTCAGGGCCTTCGCCAGAATCCGGGCCGTGGTGGTCTTGCCCACACCTCGCGCACCGGAAAAGACGTATCCATGCGCCACTCGGTCCTGCCGGATGGCATTCTTGAGCGTCTCGATAACCAGCTTCTGCCCGGTTACATCGTCAAAGGTTTGGGGGCGATATTTGCGTGCGAGCACTTCGTAGGACATAAGAACGAACCGAGGAGCCGGTAGCTTGACCGGATTAGGTCTCCCGGCCGAAAGCCTCGCGTGACGGAGCCGCTGAAGGATCTGAGTTTCTGGCCCGCACCTATGGGCCAGACTTCGGGTTGATCCGCGGCACACGGAGAGGCCCGCTACCGTTGCTTCCTTCCGGACCTGGCGGGGTTCACAGGCATCCGTTGCGCAGAGCCCGAAGTCTGACAGGTCTGAATCCCCATGCTACCATGCGCCGAAACACCCGTATAGATGAAATTTACCGACATTCGGTGAAATCATCCGGTTCGTCGCCTCTCCCCGGTACCCGGTTATGCCTCCCAGCGCAACTTGGAAATCTCCGCAAGGCCCGATATAATCTAAAAATAACGTTGCGCCCGTAGCTCAGCTGGATAGAGCGTCTGACTACGAATCAGAAGGTCGGGTGTTCGAATCACCCCGGGCGTACCACTTTTCCTGTTACCCATCAAGCACTTAGCTGCTTTTCTCGGGGAGCTTCGCGTAGGGAGTGAACCCGACTGTGCCTACCCTTGTGCCCACCCAGCTCCTCTATTGCCGGGAAAAGCTTCCCATCCGAGGGGTGGATGTACCGGGCGGAGATGACACTTGAACTGTAACCAGCGATCCTGACAAGAGTCCACGGGTCCACGTTTCCAGGGCGCGTCATTTCCACGGTGCTCAAGCCAACTCTCGCTCCTGAAGCAGCCACGAGAGAGCGTCTTCCGTAGGCCGGTACAGCGTCACCCATCCTGCGAACGAATAACACGGCTGTCCGGGTCCCGATACATGTGAGACTGGTCCGGGGCGACGGATGGGACCCATCCCGATGAAGTCCGAGGGACGTGTGCGCGTCTCCTGCGGAGGGAGCGGAGCGACCGGAGCAGGAGACGCGACGCCGGCAAAATGGCCCCGCCCCCTCGTAATGAACCGGAGCGCCACTTCAGGTAGCCTTTCGTTTCTACCCAGAAACCCAAGGAGCCTGAACCATGCAGATCCAATCTCTACGCATCCCCTCTTACCGCCGTTTCAAAGTCGATGATACGCTGCCCGCCGCGGCGGTCAAAAGACGGCACAAACTGGAAACCTACCGAGACCTGCGGGCCGAGGGTTGCTCCCAGCAGACCGCCCTGCGTGCCATCGGCTGGTCGAGAGCCACCTACTTCCGCTGGGCAGCGCGCTACCGGAATCGTGGCCCGCACGGCTTGGCAGCCCTCAGCCGGCGTCCGCAACGCACCCGATCCCGGCAATGGACGCCAGCCCAGCAGCGCCAAGTCTGGACCTTGCGGCGCCACTATCCCTTCATGGGCAAGCGACCTCTACGGGTTCTGCTCGCCCGCCAGGGCATTCATCTCAGTGAATCCACCGTTGGCCGCATCCTCGCCAAAGGGGTGCGGCTCGGTCGTATCCGCCCCTGCGCTTTCTGCCGGGGGCGCGTCAAGCTGAAAAAGCGCCGCTCCTTCCACCAGGGCCACGCCCAACGCTGGTGCTACGGCACCCGGGCCACCCAACCCGGCCAACTCGTCCAGATCGATCACCTGTCGGTGTCCCTCGACGGCACCCATCTCAAGGAGTTCCGGGCCGTCTCTCCGGTCGGCAAGCACATGGTGACCCGTGTCTACTCCCGCGCCACCGCCCGTAACGCCCAACGTTTCCTGCAGGCCGTGATCGAGGACCTGCCCTTCCCCCTCCATTCCGTCCAGGTCGACGGCGGCTCCGAGTTCAGGGCCGAGTTCGAGCAAGCTTGCCAGCAACTCGACATCCCCCAGTTTGTCCTGCCTCCTCGACGACCGCAGTTCAATGGCTGCGTCGAACGAGCCAACGACAGCGCCCGCGTCGAGTTCTGGAACCTCTACACCGGCGAACTCACCGTCGCCGCAGCCGGCGCTGCCCTCACCGAATACCAACACTTCTACAACCACCTCCGACCTCACCGAACCCTGGACATGAGGACGCCCATGGAGTACCTTTGCCACATGGAAGGCCACCTGACCCAGTCTCATATGTACTGAACCCGCACAACGGCTTGACCGCAGCATCGCGAGAGATTACACTGAAGCGTATCCGTCACCACGGTGGGCGCCTGTAGCTCAGCGGATAGAGCGCTGGTCTCCGGAACCAGAGGTCGGGCGTTCGAATCGCCCCAGGCGTGCCATTCTTTTCCAGGACTTACGCAACTCTGACTCCTTCTTCCGATGCATCATCTGATCCCTCACCCAAGTCCAGGGAAAGGAGGCTATCGAAAGCAATGGTCACGCGAAGAGAATTCCTCAAACGTTCTGCGGTTGCAGCCGCCCTACCCCCAGCGTCTGCGGAAGAGTCCGCAAGGAATCGAAAAGGACAGCCAATCTCTGCAACGCGGAAACAACCCAATATCCTCATTATCATCGCTGACCAGTTGAGTTGGGACCCCATTGGGGCCTACGGCCTCAACCCCATGGGATTGACGCCGAACCTGGACAGCCTGGCGCGGCGCGGGGTTCTCTTTGAAGTGGCCATCACCAATCAGCCGGTTTGCGCCTCCTCCCGCGCGTGTCTCCTGACAGGCCAATACGCCACCCAGAACGGCGTCTGGCGCAACGGGATCGGACTTCCAACGAGTGCCATCACCTTCGCCAAGAGTTTTCGAGAGGCGGGCTACACCACGAACTACATTGGAAAGTGGCATCTTATGGAGGCTGACAATTTCCTCGACTCACCCACCCGGAGGGGGTGGGGACACGTCCCGCCGGAGCATCGGGGTGGGTTTTCCGACTTGTGGGAGGCGTCGAACCTCCTGGAGTTCACCACTCACCCTTACGAAGGGGAGATTTACGACGGCGAGGGAACCCCGATCCGCTATTCGGACCAGTACCGCGTGGACTTCCTGACCGGACGCACGGTCCGCTTTCTGCGGCAAATGCAACGCGAACCTTTCTTGCTGGTCGTCTCCATTTACGAGCCCCACTATCAGGACGACTTGAACCGGACCGTTGCACCCACCGGCTATGCCAAGCGTTACGCGAATCCCTATTGTGCCCCAAGACTTGCGATTCTACCCCGGCGATTGGCAGCGCGAACTTCCCGATTATTACGGGTGCGTTGCCCACCTTGATGAAGCTGTGGGGACCATCCTGCAAACGCTATCGGAACTGGGATTGGAAGAGAATACCATCGTGGTCTTCACCAGTGACCATGGTTGCCACTTCCACACTCGCAACCCGTGGAACAAGTACAGCGCCCATGATAGTTCGATCCGGGTTCCCTTGGCCGTGCAAGGACCGGGATTCAATCGATCCCTTGTAATCCGACAATTAACGAGCCACGTGGATTTCGCTCCGACCTTGTTAGATATGGCCGGAATTCCTGTTCCTGAGACCATGCAAGGGCACAGTGCCCGTCCCCTGCTAGAAGGGCAGATCAACACTTGGCGCAACGAGGTCTTTGTTCAGATCAGCGGATCAGTCGTGGGGCGCGCCCTGCGGACTGAGCAATTCGCCTATTGTGCCATCTCACCGACGGGAGAGGGAGGAGGGGATCCGGCCAGCGATCGCTACGTTGAGTATCAACTCTATGACGTTTTCAGCGATCCCCATCAATTAGTGAACCTGGCAGGGCGCGTCGGGTATCGGAAAACTGCCGCGCGGCTACGAGAAGGTTTAAGAACGCGCATCGTGGAGGCCGGGGAGGCGGAACCCATCCTAGAGGAGGCACGCTCTCGCCTTTACCCGTAGAACAACGGCAGGACACCGAACGCATGAGCAACGTCTCCTAAGCTGCTTCGAAGCTTGCTTTCTTCCGTTAGCCATTCTTCCATCTCTTGCCAAAGCACATTGGAAATCGAAAATCCCGACTCAAATAGGGTACGTGAACATAGCCCATGAACTGCCCGTGGTAGGATGGAAGAAGCGACCCAATGCGGAAATGCAGGATCACGCCGATGAGCGAAGAGTCCCCGAGAGTTACGCCGCCGCCGGAGGGGTCCGGCCTCGCACCTGAACCGGCCCGTCCCGACCTGATCCGATCGGGCCACTCCGGTCAGGCTCCGGAATTCTCTTCCCCCTGCCTGCTGGTCGAGCTTCCCAGCCGTTCCCAGGCCATGCTGGAAGGTCTGCGAGCCCTGGCCCGCCATCCCCTACTGCCCCGCAAAGCGCAACCTGCCCCGTTCCAGGAGATGGGCGGGGAGATTCCCTTCCGGGCCATGCTGGCTTCCGCGCTCTATCACACGGCTACGGTGCTGTTCGTTATGAATCCTCTCTGGCTCCACCTTGCCGGTTCGCATTTTCCGGAGGAAAAAAAGCAACCCGCTTGGGAAATCAAGTGGGTGGATTTCAGCTATCCTCTGCCGGAAATCTCCTCTCCCCAAAATGCGGAGGAACCCGCAAGCGAGGCGGCGGATACGGAAAGCCCCGCAGGTCCGACCACGGTTCAAGACCTCGATCAGACCTTGATCTCCGCTATTCCGTTGCCCACGGCACCCGAACAGACCTTGCTTCAACCCGGACAGACCTTTCCTCCCGCGGCTGAATCCCTAAATCTCCCGAATGTGGTTCTCTGGCAGACGCCTCTGCCCGCGCCTCCTCCCGAACCTCTTCCCGAGCCGCCGGAACTCACCCTGGACTTGCCGCCATTGGAATTGACGCCCATCGAAGCTCCCGCGCCCTATCAGCCGGAGGACCCGGCTGACCTGAAAACATTGAACAGTGCGGCGGAACTCGAAATACCCGAGCCGCCGCACTTGCAGCTTGATCCAAAACTACCCGTGGTCGCCCCTTTGGAAATGGACCTGACTCCTTATAAGCCCGAAATCGATCCCGAAGACCTGGAAAGGATTCTCGCCGCCGGGTTGGAGAAGATACCTGACCGGCCGCCGTCCCTGCAAACACCGCTCGATCTGGCTTCTCTGGAGACCGGAATCGCCCTGTTGGCCCTGAGCGCAACTCCCCCGCCGCCCGAGCGGATTGTCAACAAGATACCCCCCGGAAGCCAACAAGCCAGCTTTGCCGCGGCCCCAACCGAGTCGGGTACGCCCGTTCACGGGACCCCCGGCCCGGGGAACGACGCCATGGGCCATCAGGCTGCCAACGATTCCCAAATTAAAATTCCCGGCATCACCGTAAAGAACCACCAGCCAAGCGTTGCGTCAGCCGCCCTGATCGGAGGCCCGGGGATCCGCCTGGGAGAAAGGCCCCGGCGCTCCCGCTCCCGCAAGCGGACAGAAACCCTGCGGCAGGCGTTCGCGGCGGCGCAATCCTTGAGCCTGCCGGGAAGCGTCTCTTCCGCTCCGCGAGAATCGACCCGCCCTGACCTGCTGATTGAGGCGCCCTTCCAACACCGCAAGACCTACACGATGTACATCAACATGCCCAACCTGACGAGCGCCAGCGGGAGTTGGATATTGGAATTCGCCGTGCTGGGGTCGGAAGAGGAATTTCCGGCGGAATCGCTCGACGATGAGGTGGAGTCGCCCCAACCCTTACGCAAGGTGGACCCGCGGTACGATGTCACGGCCAAGCGCGAGGGGATAGAAGGCATCGTTACCCTGTACGCGGTGATTACACGCCAAGGCCAGGTTGAACAAGCGCGGGTCCTGCGCAGCCTGGACGAACGCTTGGACCGGAGCGCAGTCGAGGCCATCGAGCAGTGGCAATTTCAGCCCGCCTCCCGTAACGGCGAGCCTGTAGGGGTGGAGATTGTGGTAGAGATTCCCTTTCGCCGTCGTTAAAAGCTTGATTCTTTTGCAGAAACCGGTCTTGCAGCTAGAGCGGCTCCACGTCCATGGGGCGATTCTCGGCGGCGGAGCGAATGGCAGCCTCCGCCACCGCCTGGGCGCGATAGCCATCCGCGAGCGTTGCATGGGGAGCCTTCTCGCCGCGTAGCGCGTCCACGAAAGCAGCCAGCTCCCGGCGGTACGTCTCCTCGAAACGCTCGAACCACCCCGGGTGGAGACCGTCCTGGGTGATCGTGTCGCCCTGATACCAGGACACGCCCCGGCGGCGCGGGTGGCGGGACTCGAGCATACCCATGGCTCCATGAACTTCGATCCGCTCGTCGTAGCCGTAGCCGCTTCTCCGGCTGAAGTCGAAGCTGGCCATCGCGTCGCTCGCGAGTCGAAGCGTGAGGGAACGGAGAAAGTGCATGTCTTCGGTCAACCCGATCGGGGGAAAATGACGTGTCTAGCTATGTATATAATTCCTTTTTTTGCAGCTTGTCGAGAGTTCGCGATCACGTGGTTTCCGCGGTCTATCGTGCCCCTTCAGGCTGTGCTATTCTATGCGGTTGCTGGTGGGCGAGACCCTTCCCCAGTGAGCGGAGAACTGGAAGGCGAAATGGCGGCTGTGGTCACGGGCGCCCGTCGAGGTATTGGACTGGCGACCCCCTTGCTATGGATGCCTGTCACATCATCCATTTCGGGATTGTCAAATCTATAATTCCCTCGTGAAATCATCAACCCATCGCCTCGGTCTCACCGTTGCTCTCTTGCTGCTCGCCGTCTGCGCATGTACTCGCGAGGAGTTCCCCTATCGCTATCGCTTTCGCTACGCCCATTCACAGCCGGCGCGGCATCCGCGCAGCCAGTCGATGGTCTTCTTCGAGCAAGAGCTCGAGCGACGGACCGGCGGACGCGTTCAAGTTGAAAATTACTTTTCCGGGCTGCTCGGCAATGAGCGCGAGCTGATGGACTTGGTGGCCACCGGCGTGCTCGAAGGAACCCGCGGCGGACACTACGCGGATGCCAACCGCAAGTACTCCCTGATGGAGCTGCCGTTCCTGGTGGACGACTGGGACCAGGCGCTGCGGCTCATTGCAAGCGACTTTATGGCCCGCATCAACTACCAAGCCCGGCGCAACGGGTTCCACGTTCCCGCCTGCGGCATCTCGCAAGGCTTCCGCGCGCACACCAACAACGTGCGGCCCCTTCGCACGCCCGATGACCTGGAGGGTCTCAAGATGCGCGTGCCGCCGCAGGAGACCTACATCGTAACGGCACGAGCCTTCGGAGCCAACCCGCAAGAGATGCCGTTCCTCGAAACCTATCAAGCGGCCAAGACAGGAGTGATCGACGGGACGGACAACGCGGCTTCCAACCTTTGGGAAATGAATTTCTATGAGGTCCAGACCTACCTTTCGGTCATCAACTACAGCATCGGCCCCGACCCGCTGATGGTCAACCTCGCCTGGTACGAGGCTCTGCCGACGTCCCTGCAAAGCGTCTTCGACGAGGTCTCCCGCGCGGCCATGCGTTACAGCGACCAGTTGAATCGCACCAGCGAAGCCGAATACCTGGATCGCCTTTCGGCAAGGCTGCAGACGAACTACGTGACGGGCGAAGATCGCAGAGCTTTTCAAAGAAAGGTGCAGCCGGTCTATGAGTACTTCGTGGACAAGGGAACCTTTACCTGGGAGGAGATCAACGAGGCGCGCCGGGTCGCCCGCGCCGGCGGCTAACCAACCTCCATGCGAACGCTGAAAAGAGCTGAGAAAGTCCTCACCCGACTGCTCGAGGCGACGGTCTCGGTGTGTCTGTTGGCCATCTTCGCTTTGATCGTAACGCTGGTATTCCTGCGGTACGTCTTCAACGCCGGCATCGTGGGGGCCAACGAGACGGCGACCCTTCTGTTCGTCTATAGCACGGCCGTCGGCGCCGCCGTAGCCGTTGGTCGTGGCGAACACGTTGCCATCACTTTTCTGGTGGAACGGATCGGCCCGCGCGCGCGTCAGACGGCCGAGATCGGGGTACTGGCGCTGGTCGCGGTGATCAACGGAGTCATCCTGCGGGAAAGCCTTTCCTGGATTGCGATCACCGGCGGATACATCATGCCCGCCACCCAGTTGCCGAGGGTGGTGGCGCAGGTGAGCGTGCCGCTCGGCTGCGGTCTGGCGATTGTCTATTGCCTGATTCGCATCGCCACCACGCTGAAAGGAGAGGGCCGAGCCGTTCCCTCCTGACGATCGTCGCGGCCGTTTCGGAAAGTCATGCTGCTTCTCCTGGTCATCCTGATCATCTTCATGGGGCTGGGTGTCCCCATCGCATACTCGCTTGGCCTTTCAGCGTTGGTGTTCTTCCTGGTCAACGACCCGGAACTGATCCAGGTCCTGCCCCAACGCCTGTTTTCCGGCATGAACTCCTACGCGCTGATGACGCTGCCCTTGTTCATCCTGATGGGTTTGGTCATGAACGCCAGCCGGATTACGTCACAACTGCTCGAGTTCAGTCTGATCTTTGTCGGGCGGCTCCGCGGGGGCCTGGGTTTGGTGAACGTCTTGGCCAGCATGCTGTTCGGCGGCATCTCCGGCTCGTCAGCGTCCGACACCGCCTCGATCGGTTCCGTGCTGATTCCTGAGATGAAGAAGCGCGGCTATCCGCCGGAGTTCGCAAGCGGGGTGACCGTCGCCTCTTCGACCATGGGTATGATCATCCCGCCCAGTATCCCGATGGTCCTATACGCCGTCGTTTCACAGGAGTCGGTGGGGCGACTGTTTCTGGGTGGCGTGATTCCCGGCATCCTGGTGGGAGCGGTGCAATTGGCGATCGCGTCGGCAATCTCCCGCCGGCGCAATTACCCCCGCGAACCGGTCCCCGGCGAATGGCGGCAGGTGCTTGGCAAAATGGCGCGGTCGTCCCCCGTGCTGTTCATGCCGGTCTTTGTCGTCGGTTTTGTCGTTCTGGGCATCGCCACGGCGACGGAGTCGGCGGCCCTGGGCGTGCTCTATGCCCTGGGGATCGGCTTCCTGGTGACGCGGGCATTGAGCCTCCGCACCTTCCGGGACTGCCTGTCCTCGGGGGGTCTGACCAGCGCCAAGGTCATGCTCATCATCGCGCTCTCGAAGGTCTATATTTGGGTGCTGGCGCTGGAGCGCGTCCCGGAATCCCTGGCGGGGTTCGTCGTTGACCTCAGCCTGGGACCGACGACCATGCTGCTGGTCCTCGGCATCATCATACTGGTGGTGGGAACGGTGATCGACGTCAGTCCGGCGATTCTGCTGTTGACGCCGGTCTTCCTTCCCGTGCTGCGGGAGGCCGGCGTATCGCCGATTCACTTCGGCGTGATTCTGGTCTCCGGCTTGGCCGTGGGTGCGTGCACACCGCCGGTCGGGAACTGCTTGAACGTCTGCGCGGCGATTTCGAAACTGGGGATCGGGGCCATATTTCGCAGCGCATCGCCGTTCCTTCTCGCCAATGTGGTGACGATGGTGCTCATGACTCTCTTTCCGGAATTGGTTCTATGGCTACCTTCCGTCCTCATGGGACCGGAGGGCTAAGGCTCTCCCCAACCTCCTCCTCCCGGAGTTTCAATTCTAAGAACACTTCCCCGCGGTGCGCTGAATGCCGCCTTCGAAGGTAAAGTTTTCGTCCGTTTCGGCAGGATCAGCCGGTTTTTTCCCACCTTTCCCGGCTTTCCGCCTGCGAGGCCGTAAGGCGGGAACCGGCGGCGGTCGGAAAGAATGCTCCCCCGCACGTCAGACTGGAACTCGATTTCGCGGATGAGACCTTCTCCTCCACGAAAACGGCCCACTCCCCCCGATCGGCGACGAATCGAATACCTGCGCACGCGCACCGGATAGGAAGATTCGAGCGCTTCCACGGGAGTATTCAGCGAGTTCGTCATGTGCGTGTGAACACCGCTGAATCCATCCGCGAAGGGGCGCGCGCCCATGCCGCCGGCGATCGTCTCATAATACGTAAAAGGTTCTCCCGTGCGAGGGTCCATCCCGCCAAACGACAAATTATTCATCGTGCCGCAACTGGCCGCCGGAATCCGTTCGGGAACCGCCTGTGCCAGGGCCCTGAGAAGAACGTCCACAATTCGCTGTGAAGTTTCAACATTGCCGGCAGCCACCGCGGCCGGCGGCTGGGCATGGACCAGGCAACCCTCCGGCGCGAACACATGGATCGGCTCCATCAGTCCGGCGCAGGCAGGAACGTCTTCATCCAATAAACAGCGAAACACGTAAAACACCGCTGACAGGGTAATGGCCATCACGGCGTTGACATTGCCTCGGCACGCCGGCGCGGAGCCGGTGAAATCCACCCGGGCCTGCCGATCGTGGATTTTTATCGCCACCCGTATTCCCAGGGGAGTCTCACTGTACCCATCGTCGTCCAGGGTATCCTCAGCGTGATATTCACCGTTCGGAATCCGCCCCAGGGCTTCGTGCATCAGATGAGACGAGTAGCGCTGCAGGGCATCCAGATAAAAACCTGTCTTGCGGAGGCCATATCGATCTACGAACTCCGTCAGGCGACGCTCACCCAGCCGGCATGCCGCCACTTGGGCCGTCAGATCGCCTTCGCGCTCTCGCGGCGTGCGAACATTGGCCAGGAGCAAGGCCATGGGATCGGGTTGGATCTTCCCGCCTCGCGCCAATCGGACCGGCGGAATCCGCAACCCTTCCTGAAAAATCTCCTCGCTCAATCCCATCGACGCCGGCTGAGCGCCGCCGACATCGGAGTGATGAGCGCGATTGGCAACATAGGACCATGGACGCTGCGCCGCTCGGGTAAAGACAGGCATCACCAGGGTAATATCCGGCAGGTGAGTGCCGCCCGCGTAAGGATCATTCAGCATGGCGATGTCACCCGGTCCCAGCTCAAGCTCCTTGATGGCCGTAGTGACCGAGACCGGCATCGATCCCAGATGGACGGGCATGTGGTCGCCCATGGCGACGACCTGTCCGGTTTTGTCGAATACGGCGCAGGAATAGTCGCGCCGCTCTTTGATATTGGGCGAGAAGGCTGAACGCCGCAGTGCTGCCCCCATCTCCTCGGCTACGGAGTGAAAGAGATTCTTAAAGATTTCCAGTTCAATGGAATCAACTTGCATGGCGCTCTAAGACCAAATTGAGATATTCGTCCACCCGACAACTAAAGTCCGGCGGCACGAAGGTCGTTGAACTATATTCAACGACAACCGCCGGCCCCAACCAGTGAGCCCCCGCATACAAGCGGTCGCGGTCATACAGCAGGGTCGGATGCCGCCGCCTGCCGAACCAAACCGATTTTCGCTTCACAACGGCCGTGCTGAGCCCATTGCTTTTTGTGACCCGTTCCGGTTGGAGGCGCAGCTTGGGAGTAGGGATGACCAGCCGTAACCGGAGATTCACCACTTCCAAGGGTCGTATCGGATCCGCATAGCCGTACGTTTTTTCGTGCTCTCCATGAAACCGATCGCCAAATCGAGGCACGAAGGGAATCGAAAGTTCGTAACTTTGGCCGGCGTAGCGAACATCCAGTCTTCGTTCGATCCGCGAGGGCTCTCCCGTTAACCCGTCCTCTCTGAGTTCCGTGCGGGCTTCCTGCTCAAGCCGCACAAACCGACGCTCCAATCGACGGCACAGATTCTCCGCTGCACGCGTTGCCTTTCCCGACGGAATGGGAACCAGGACCGACTGCGAAACGTCTTTCACAACATCGGAGAGCAATATGCCCAGGGCTGAAAAGGCTCCCGGATTGCGGGGAACGATCACCTGTTTCAGACGAAGGGACCGAGCCAGGTCCGCCGCATGCAGTCCTCCTGCGCCGCCGAAACAGACCAGCGAGAATTCCCGCGGATCCCGACCGCGTTCGACGGAGATGACCCGCAGAGCTTTCTCCATGCCGGCGCTTGCAACGGCCACAATCCCACGGGCAAGATCGAAGGATGTTTCGAGGCCGGTCTGCTTGCCGGTCGGAACCTTGTTTGGTGGGCGCAGGAATTGCGTAAAACTTCTCTGCGCCGCCTCCAGGTCAAGTCGAAACTCTCCGCCCAGGAACTGGTCCGCGTCCAAACGGCCGAGGAGCAGATGAGCATCCGTCACCGTGGGTCGGGTCCCACCCCGCCGACAGCAAACGGGGCCGGGTACCGAGCCGGCGCTTTCCGGGCCTACGCGCAAAGCGCCGCCGGCATCCATACGAGCGAGCGAGCCTCCCCCTGCGCCCACCGAATGCACGTCCAGAACGGGGACGGCCACCGGCAAATCACCCAGAGTGGTTTCGTGGGTGACGCGAGGGGACCCGTCCAGTAAGCAGACATCGGTGGAAGTACCGCCCATGTCAAAACTGATCGCCTGCCGAATCCCCACCAGATCGGCAAGCCACCGAGCCGCTACGACTCCACCGGCCGGCCCGGAAAGAATCGTCCGCACGGGTTCCTGGGCTGCACGCCGAGCGCTCATGATCCCTCCGCTCGATTGCATGACGAATATACGCGGACCGCTCTCGGGTTCTCGCTGCGGCTCGGAGGGCTTCCCTACGGCGAATTGGCGCTTCGCTTCCCGCCCGAGACGGCCAAGATACCGGCCCAGGAGAGGAGCCAGATAGGCATTGGTGACCACCGTGGACAGTCGTTCGTATTCACGAAACTCCGGGAGGATTTCGTGGGAAACCGAAACCGGGAGTCCGAGTCTGCGTAGTGCCCGTGCCACCCTGCGCTCGTGGGCGGGATTGGCAAAGGAAAAAAGAAAGCAGATCGCCAAGGAGTCAACCCCCAGGTCCTGGACCCGTTTTTGCAGGCGTAAAAGCTCGGATCGCGTCAGCTCCAAAACAATCTTGCCGTCCGCGGCGGTTCGTTCCTTGGTCCCCAAGCGCAGCCGGCGAGGAACTAACGGAGGGTCGCGTTGAAGGTCCAGGTTGTAAAGTTGTTGGCGATTTTGACGCCCGATTTCGATCAGATCCTCGAAACCCGCCGTCGTGATCAGCGCCACGCGCGCTCCCCGCCGTTCCAGCAGGCTGTTGGTTCCTACCGTCGTGCCGTGAATGAGGGTAGGCAGTTTTCCCTGCCCAGCCTCGCTGAGCCGATAGGAGGCTTCGACAACACTGCGAGCCGGATCGGTCCCGGAGAAAACCTTGAGAATCTTGACGCGGGATCCGGCGAGGACAACGCAGTCGGTAAATGTCCCTCCTGTATCTACGCCAATGCGCATGGGCCACCTTTTCGGCAGTTACTCGAGAAGCGCCTTATCCTGACGTTCAGGGACAGCCAGAGCCCGTCGAGCCACAATGAAGTACCCGACGGAAAGCCGAGCTCCAACCGTAACGTTGGGCCATCACGCCGATGGTGACGAGTGCGGCAACGCTCAGGGACCGCCCCAAATGATCAGTCAATCCCATCGCCAGGGTGCGAGTGGAAATGGGTTGTAGGGCGGTGCGATTTCTCATGGGACAGCGGCGGGTGCCTCGGCCCATCCGCCACCCTCATCGTCACTGCGGGACCGAGGAGTCCGCAGCGCCCGTTCCGTTTTTTCGCCGCCGCTCCATCATCTCGAATCGTTTAACGCGGCGCCTTCCTTCTTACTACGATGCCAGTATGGACAAGGCTGATATACGGCTGTCAAGCAAAAACGACATCAAACGAAGACGTGCACAACATCTAGTACTTTTTCTGCTTTCGAGTAGGAAGCCGGCTTTCGGTCCTCTGCATTCCGACTCACGCTTTCAAGATCACCGGCGCCGCTTAAACTGCGCGTAGCCGGCAGGTTGACTCGTCCTCGAGTGCGGCCTAAGATGGTCGCAGATTTCCTGATGGGATGACCCAGAAACGTGACCTCAGAACTTGAGCAGGCTGTAAGACGTCACAAACAGTGGTTTGGATCGTACAAAAAATCGGGTGAGCTAAAGAAGGTACCCGTTTGGCTTACGGTGAACAACGGTCGCATCGAATTCACCACCCAAACCGCATCCTATAAAGTGAAGCGCGTGCGCCGCAACCCGCAAGTTATCTGTTTCATCGGCAGCCAGGAAGGGCCGGCCATTCGCGGAAACGCGGAAATCGTAACGAATAAGGAGGCGGTCTGGCAGGGGTATCGCGCCAACTGGAAGGCTCACCCGCTCATGATGCTTTTGCTGGCCTTCGGAATTCGCAGACGAATCAAGACCGGCAGCAGCATTCTGATTCGAGTCCATCCGGACGAACCCAACCCGCTCGCAGGAGTCACCGACCCTCCCCGAGAGACCTGTTAAGCCGGCCGAGTTTCTGTTTAGCATCGGCGCTTCCAGGCCTGGGGAACCAACCGGATACGTCGCTGAAACACGTTGACAGAAGCCTAGTGGGATGTTAGCTTTACGGCATGTGGTCCCTAGTGCCCACGGGCAGGAGAAGAGGGGAATGAAATCTCAGAAATTCGGTTCAGTCTTCGCACTCATCCTCGGAGTGGCATCCGTTTTAGCGACGGGTTGCTTGCCGGAGCCCGAGCCTCCGGGCCCGGCGATTCCCCTGGGTCCAGCCGTGGAGATCAAGGCTCCACTGGGGCTGCCGCCGGTTCCCATCCCGGAGGACAATCCACCCACTGCCGCCACCATCGCGCTGGGACGCAAGCTCTTCTTTGATCCCCTTCTCTCGGTGGACGACACGGTCGCCTGCGCAAGCTGCCACCATCCCGATTTCGGCTTTACCGATGGGAAGCAATTCTCCGAAGGCGTGAGAGGCCAGAAGGGCGGACGCAGCGCCCCTACCGTCATCAACGCCGCCTATAGCCATGTCCAGTTCTGGGACGGGCGCGCTCCGAGCCTGGAAAAGCAGGCCGAGGGTCCCGTCGAGAACCCGGTTGAGATGGCCCATACGCTCGAGGGGGTCGAAAAGAAGCTCGCGGCTCACGCCACCTACCGCGCCGAGTTTGAGGCTGCTTACGGTCCGGGAGCCATCACCTATGAGCAGGTCGAAAAAGCCATCGCCTCGTTCGAGCGCACCGTGCTCTCCGGGGATTCGCCCTTCGACCGCCTCCACTTCGGAGGCGACAAGGATGCGCTGAGCGAGTCGGCCAAGCGCGGGCTGGAAATCTTCCGCGACAAGAAGAAAGGCAACTGCGCCGTTTGCCACTCGATTGACGAACAGCACGCGCTGTTTACCGATAACAAGTTCCACAACATCGGCGTCGGCGTCGAGCAGGACCTCACCGGCGAGGCCACTTTGACCGATCTCGGCCGATTCAACGAGACGAAGAACGAAGCCGACCGGGGCGCCTTCAAGACCCCCACCCTCCGCAACGTCGCCCAAACCGCCCCCTACATGCACGACGGAAGTCTGAAGACCTTGAAAGAGGTGGTGGATTTCTACGTCGGCGGCGGGAATTCCAACCCTCACCTCGACGAAGAGATCCGCGAACTCGACTTCCTCACTGGCCAACAGCGCACCGACATCGAGGAGTTCTTAAAATCCCTCACCGCCGAGCTGCCCCCCAACGTCGGCCCACCGGAGGGCATGTAGGTTACCGAAGACCTGGACTACCTTGAACTACCCATGCCCGGCGTCGGAGTGTTTTAGCCGGGTGCCCCATCCTTGCCGGCGGCCAGAGTGGGCGACCTCTTCAGCGTCTGAGGGCGCAGGAATCGGGTCTTTCCTGTACAGCACTAACGGCGCGATCAAATCCGTGGCCTGACGACCCATTCGGTGACATACCTCAGCCCGATCATTTTCTTACCCCGCCGGTTGCATCTTCTTGATCAGGGCCGCCAAGACAAGTCCGGCCAGGAACCAACTGATGATTGGATCAAAGAGGTTCACCAGAGTATAGGCCGGCGAGAAACCGTACCAGTTCCAGTGGGCAATGTGGATCGCCACCCCGGCGGCCAGACCCATCCGCCCCGCGACCGCGGCTTTACCCAGCACGCTCGGGGCTTGCACCGAGAGAAGAATCATCGCCAGCAAGAAGCCCACGACCAGGTCGAGCACCAACTGCCGCGCGATGTCGGCCGTTATGTCCTGGGTCTGATCGGACATGTCGGGCAGGAAGGAGACGACGGCGAAGAGGCCCTCGGGGCTGAAGTACACTGCGTTTTCCGGCGCGTTGGCCTTGATGGTTTCGACCACGGCCTGGTTGTCGGTAAACCTTTTCATCGAGGCGTCGTGCCAGGAGAGAACCACATGAGAAACCATTCCCCACACAAAGAGCGTAACGCCCGCTGCGAGCGTCCCTAGTAGTTGATATTTCACTTTCATAACCACCTCCTGAATTGTCTTTGGTAATATCCTGAGACCAAAATTTGTGAATCCGATTCCCAGAACGGACCCGAGTGCTCCCCGATCCCAGAGAGCTATACCGCGAAACGAGTTTCTTTATTATAATGTCCAAGGCAAGAAGAAATCCCATACCTGTTTTGCGCGCTGCGATCCATAAGGAAAGGGATACTTTCCCCGAACCCGGAGGCACGCCGACCTCCGAGAAATCTGCAAGCGGAGGATGATAATGGAGATCAAACGAATCACGCCGGAGCAAGCCAAGGAGCTTCTGGACTCGAACCGCGGCCACGTCTATCTGGACGTGCGAACGACCCGGGAATTTGACGCCGGGCACGTCCCGGGTGCCAAGAACGTGCCCGTGCTGGAGCCGGCCCCTGATGGACGCATGCAGGTCAATCCCCGATTCGTCCCGATCGTGGAGGCCAACTTCGGCAAGGACATAAAGTGCATCACGGGGTGTCAGAAGGGTGGCCGCTCCCTGAAGGCCGCCGAGATGCTCCTTCAGGCCGGGTTTACCCACGTGGTGGACATGCGCGGCGGCTTCGGAGGCGAATCGGACCCCTTCGGGCAGATGACCTTTCCGGGCTGGAAACCGCGCGGGTTTCCGACTACGCAGGCGAGCGATCCCGAAGACAGATATGAAAATCTATCCCAGAAAGGCTAACCTGACGATCCCGACCCGTTGGGCGCCGTGGAACCGTCCTTCGCGGAAGGAAAACAGATGAGCAGTGTTGTAGAAAAAATCTTCATCGCTCCGCAAGGGGGTGTGCATCTACAGCCGGTGGAGGAAATCGAAGCCCTGGCCGGATGCGGCCTGCGGGGGGACCGCTATTGCCAAAAAAACGGCTACTGGACGGGTGTGGACGAATGTCAAGTGACGCTGATCGAAGCCGAGGCTCTGGAAGAGACCCACGCCACGACGGGCATCCAGGTCCAGAACGGCGAGCACCGGCGGAATCTGGTCACCCGCGGGATCCGGCTCCAGGATTTGGCGAGGAAACAGTTCAAGATCGGCGACGCGCTGCTCGAATTTGACCGTCCGCGGCCTCCCTGTGGCTACATTCAGTCCCTCACCGAGCCCGGAATGACGCGAGCCCTCATGGGACGCGGCGGCATCTGCGCCCGAGTGATCGAATCGGGATGGATCCGAACGAAGGATCGGATCGAGATTTTGTAGGAACGCTGCGCGCCCGGTCAGGGATGGCTTGGCGCGGGCGCGGCGCTCTTTTTATCCAAGTTCTCCAGCGATTCATTGAGACGAGGTGCTCACCAATGACAACCCATCTATTGGACAACTACATCGGCGGGGAGTGGAGGCATTCCGCGGCCACCGAAACGCTCGAGGTCACTAACCCGGCCACAGACGAATCCATCGGACGAGTTCCCCTCTCTCCCGCCCGGGAAGTGAATCAGGCCGCCCAGGCGGCTGCGAAGGCCTTTCCCGGCTGGCGCCGCGTCCCCGCCTCTGAACGCATCCAGTACCTGTTCAAATTAAAGGCTCTGCTCGAGGAGCAATTCGAGGAGCTGGCCGGCACCATCACGCTGGAGTGTGGGAAAACTCTGGCAGAATCCCGGGGTGAGATGCGCAGGACGATCGACAACGTCGAGGTGGCTTGCGGAATACCCATCCTGATGCAGGGCTACAACTCCGAGGACATCGCCGCGGGCATCGACGAATTCATGATCCGGCAGCCACTGGGAACCGGGGCCGTGATCGCTCCGTTCAACTTCCCGGCCATGATTCCCTTCTGGTTTTTTCCCTATGCCATTGCCTGTGGCAACACCTACATCGTGAAGCCTTCGGAAAAAGTGCCTCTGACGATGCGGAAGACGTTTCAACTGCTGGAGCAGACCGGCCTGCCGAAAGGCGTGGTGAACCTGGTGAACGGAGGACAGGAGACCTCGGAGGCCATTCTGGATCACGCTGACATTCAAGCCATCAGCTTCGTGGGAACCACGCGTCTGGCACGTTCCGTCTATGCGCGGGCCGCCGCCAACGGAAAGCGCGTGCAGTGCCAGGGTGGCGCTAAAAACCCCATCCTGGTGCTGCCCGATGCGGACATGGACAGGACGAGTCAGGCTGTGGCCGAAAGCGCCTTGGGTTGCGCCGGGCAGCGCTGCTTGGCCGCCTCGCTCACCGTGACGGTGGGAGAGGCGCGCCGCCCTTTTACCGAGGCCATCTCTTCCCAGGTCCGATCCCGCCGGGTCGGCTGCGGATTCGATGCGGGAGTGGAGATGGGACCGGTCATCACGGCCGAGAGTCAGTCCCGAATCCGACAACTGATTCAGCAAGGAATCGACGAAGGCGCCAAGCTGCTGGTCGATGGCCGGGAGGCGCGCATCTCCGGCTACGACCGGGGATACTTTCTTCGCCCGACGATCCTGGAATATGCACGGCCCGCCGGGGAGGTTCTGCGGACGGAAATCTTCGGCCCGGTTCTCAGCCTGACTCACGTCAACACCCTCGATGAGGCCATTGCGCTGGTGAACAGCCGGCAGTATGGCAATATGGCGTGCCTGTTTACCCGCAGCGGTGCCGCAGCCCGGAGGTTTCGATACGAGGCGGAGGCCGGCAACATCGGAATCAACATAGGGGTTGCAGCTCCGGTGGCGTCGTTTCCTCTGAGCGGTGCGAAAGAGAGCTTCTTCGGCGATCTTCACGCGCAAGGGCGCGATATGGTGGAATTTTTTACCCAAGAGAAAGTGGTGGTGGAACGCTGGCCCAAGTGAGAGGTTCTCCGGGCTGAACAAGCCCGAGATGGGGTACGGCTCGTGAACCCGGAAATCGCATTCGAACTGGCCGCCTCAAGCCTCCGATTCGGCCGAGGTGTCACCCGAGAGATCGGCATGGACTTGGCGGACATGAAAGTGAGCCGCGTGATGGTCCTCACCGATGCCGGATTGAGCCGGTTGCCTCCGGTCGCGCGCGTCCTGGAGTCCCTGGAAGAGAATCGGATCGCCTTCACTTTGTTCGACCGCGTGCGAGTCGAGCCGACCGATGTCTCTTTTCAAGACGCCCTCTCGGTGGCACAGCAAGGGACCTTTGAGGGGTTCGTGGCCGTAGGAGGAGGCTCGACGATCGACACCGCCAAGGCCGCCAATCTCTATTCCACTTACCCGCCCTCGGATTTTCTGGACTATGTGAATCCACCCATCGGCAAGGGCCTTCCGGTTCCCGGCCCCCTGAAACCCCTCATCGCCGTCCCCACAACCGCAGGAACCGGCAGTGAGACCACGGGCGTGGCCATCTTCGATTTGACGAGGCTCCACGCCAAAACCGGCATTGCCCATCGACGACTGAAGCCTACTCTCGGCCTGCTTGATCCCGAAAACACCCGAACATTGCCCGCCGAGGTGGCCGCCGCTTCGGGCCTCGACGTGCTCAGCCACGCCATGGAATCCTATACCGCCTTGCCGTTTGACCAGCGTCCCCGGCCCGAGCGCCCCATTCTGCGTCCCGCCTATCAGGGATCCAATCCCATCAGTGACCTGTGGTCCCTCGCGGCGCTTCGCATCTGCTCAAACTTTTTGGTTCGAGCGGCGTGGGACCCGGAAGACGAACAGGCTCGGGCACAGATGTTGCTGGCCGCCGCCTATGCCGGGATCGGCTTCGGTAATGCGGGTGTTCACTTGCCGCACGGCATGTCCTATCCGGTTTCGGGAATGGTGCGCGACTTCTACCCCAAAGGCTACAGCGTGGATCATCCGCTGGTGCCGCACGGGATTTCCGTGATCCTCAATGCTCCTGCCGTGGTCCGCTTTACGAGCCCAGCGTGCCCGGAACGGCACCTGCAGGCCGCTGCGGTTCTCGGAGCCGACACTTCCCGGTCCCACCCCGCGGACGCGGGCAAAATCCTCGCCGACCGGATTTCATGCTTGATCGAACGCTTGCAGCTCCCCCATGGATTGAAGGCTCTCGGATACACCCGTGAGGACATCCCTGCGCTGGTGGAAGGAACGCTTCCCCAGCACCGTGTTACCCAATTGTCTCCTCGTCGGGCGGATCGGGAAGACCTGGCACGCCTGTTTGAAGACGCCTTAGTCGCTGGGTAGAGATGCCACCTTGCAGGGATAAGGGGCACGTAAGTGAATGGATTACGAAGTGCAATTCAGGAAAGATGGAAATCATCCTTCCGCCCCGATCAATCCTTGCCATGGCCGGGAGTAAGATGGAACGGGCAATGGATTGGGCGGGACATGGATAAGGGTTGTCGCTTAGTATTGAATCGGCGCTGCCGGTTGCAACGGAGGTGATGAGCGCCCTTGAAAGCATTTTCTAACCATTCAGAAAGGGCAAGGTGTAAACTATGCGCGATGCGGCGGCGGCTCTGAGCCGTCTAATTGGATAGGCATGATCGCTGCCTACAAGCTGGGCGAGGTCGCGGGCGCGGTGCTTGTGCCGTGGGTCTCTGGCGCGCCGGCAAGTGGTTATGGAATCGGCTGCGCGGGCACGGCTGATCGGATCGTCCCTGTGGCGTTGGTTCTCTGGGGTTCTTGTCTTGCAGGCATGGGAGAATGGGCAGACTGATGGGAGGAAAGCATGAGCGTTGAGCTAATCAGCATCGTGACGGTGGGAGTGGCCTTGGCCGGGCTGATCCTGACCAGCATTCGCGGCCTGCGGCAGGACATGCG
The DNA here is from genome assembly GCA_965222885.1 of Terriglobia bacterium. Lineage (GTDB taxonomy): Bacteria > Acidobacteriota > Terriglobia > UBA7540 > JAPUME01. Next base: position 831,394 of record OZ244973.1, on the reverse strand, counting down.
GGACATGCGGCAAGACATGGCGCGGCTGGAATCGCGGCTGAATGGGAGGATCAGTGCTCTGGAATCCCAGTTTGACAGCCGCATCAGTGCGCTGGAGTCCCAGATTAGCGAACTCCGCGAACGCATGACGAATGAGGTCAGCGAGTTGCGCGAACGCATGGCGCATGAGGTCAGCGAGCTGCGCGAGCGCATGGCGAAGCTCGAAGGCTTGCTGGAAGGATTGCGGGAGGCCGTGACGGGCCGGGCCGCGGCCCGCTGACGCCAAAGCGAACCATCCAAAACTTTCCGGCAGGACTGCCGGCGCGAGGCCAAGAAAAACCCATGACCGATGAAGAGAGGTTTTGTTTGCCAAGACGTTGAAGCGGACCGGGGATTAGGGATCGGAAACGCGGGCACGGCTGATCGGATCGTCCCTGTGGCTTTGGTTCTCTGGGGTTCTTGTCTTGCAGGCATGGGAGAATGGGCAGATTGATGGGAGGAAAGCATGAGCGTTGAGCTAATCAGCATCGTGACGGTGGGAGTGGCCTTGGCCGGGCTGATCCTGACCAGCATTCGCGGCCTGCGGCAGGACATGCGGCAAGACATGGCGCGGCTGGAATCGCGGCTGAATGGGAGGATCAGTGCTCTGGAATCCCAGTTTGACAGCCGCATCAGTGCGCTGGAGTCCCAGATTAGCGAACTCCGCGAACGCATGGCACATGAGGTCAGCGAGCTCCGCGAGCGCATGGCGAAGCTCGAAGGCTTGCTGGAAGGGTTGCGGGAGGCCATCACCGGACGGGCCGCGGCCCGCTAAGGCGCGGCTGGAGGTCACGACGATGCCATTGTGGGTAGGTTTAGCAATCAGCGCAGCCGCAGCCGCAGTACGCAGTATGGCTACTACGGGACGTGGATAAGGGTTGTCGCTTAGTATTGAATCGGCGCTGCCGGTTGCAACGGAGGTGATGAACGCCCTTGAAAGCATTTTCCAACCATTCAGAAATGCAGCTCGCCCCTGAGAGGGCCCTCAAAATCGGAGTCCGGCGGCTCGGTTCGCTTCTCGGAACCCTGCTGATTGTTTCCCCGTTGGCCTATGCTTCTCCTCCGATTCTGAAAAAGCTGCATCCTTGGGGGGCCCAACGAGGAAAGACTCAAACCCTCACGCTGGTGGGCGAAAATTTAACGATCGGGTTGGAGGTCATCACGACGCTTCCAGGCACGTTGGCCCGCCTGTTGCCGCCCAAAGATTCTGCCAACCCCGGCACCCGGTTGCCATTTCTCCTCGAACTCCCTGGAGATGCGCCGGTCGGGCCGTACCCCATCCGGGTCCGCAACGACCAGGGCCTGTCCAACGTTCTCCTTTTCAGCGTGGGCGACTTGCCGGAGGCAGCCGAGCAGGAATCCAACGGCAATCCTCAACGGAGCCAAATCATCCCGGTGCCGGTAATCATCAACGGCACACTGGATGAAGGCGACCGGGATTATTACCGTTTTCCGGCTCGGGCGGGTCAGAAGCTGGTCTTCGAAGTCGAAGCGCATCGGGCCGGCTCGGCCGTCGATCCGGTCATTCAGGTCCTGGATGCACAGGGACGGGAAATAGCCCACAACAACGACGCACCCGGCCTGGGCGTGGACTCGCGTGTCGAGGTGGAATTTCCGGCGGCAGGAGATTACGCGGTTCAAGTCCACGAATCGCGGTTCAGCCGGCAAGAGCAGAACTTTTACCGGCTCAAGGTGGGCTCCTTCTCCTATGCCGAGGGGCTTTTCCCTCTAGGTTGGAGGCGCGGAGAAGTCGTGGATGTAATGCTGTTGGGCGGAAACCTGGAAGGACCGGTGCGTGTTGCACCCGACCTGGGGCAGCCGCCTTCCGTGCAAAGCGTTCCGATCCGTTTACCGAGGGCGAACCCCCAGGCAAGCCTTCCTTTCCATTTCGTCCTGAGCGACCTGCCGGAAGTGCTGGAACCGGAGGACGATAGCGAAGCATTCCTGGAGCCTTCCACGGTCATGAACGGGCGCATCAGCCGTCCGGGCGAGGTTGATAAGTACCGGTTAAGGGTGGTGCCGGGCGAACGTTGGGTGATCGCAATGGAGGCGGCCTCGTTGGGCACCTCGCCACTGGACGGCATCATTACCGTTTACGGGGTCGGGGGGAAATCCCTGATTTCCGCGGATGATCTCTCCTTTCGGGGCCGATTCAGCGCTTCTCGGCCCAACCTGGACCCGCGAGTGGTCTTCGAGGCCCCGGAGGGGGTCCAGGAGGTCCTTGTGGCCGTGGAGGACCTGCAAGGCCGCGGCGGCCCGACCTTCGGCTACCGGCTGCGGGCCGTTCCCTCTCCTCCCGATTTCGACTTGCAGGTTGTGGAGCCTTTGCTCAACGTTCCGGCCGACGGAAGCGCGAGCGTTACGGTCAACGTCACGCGACACGGCTACGAAGGTCCTATCCGCCTGAGCGTTTCACCGGATGTTTCCCAAGGCTTCACCGTCGAGGGAGGCTATATCGGGCCATCGCTGGTATTTCAAGGGAGACCTCTGGGAGGAATGCAGGGCATTCTTTCTCTGACCGCAAGACCCGAGGCTCAGCCGAGCCTGTGGGAAATAGAGGTGTGGGGCGAAGGCGAATGGAAAGGTCAAAAAATCCGGCGGCGCGCACGCCATCCGGGGATGCTCACCCCGGTAAAGGGTTCCCAATTCAAGAGGGACTCCATCTTCGGGCTCCGCAAAGTGAATTACCGACCGGTCCAGGCCCGCTGGTTGAGGCTTGGGCTTCCCACTGCAATCACACGAGCGGCCCCGGTGAAACTCCGGGTTGCGGAAAAGAGGGTGCATGCGGTCGCCGCAACCTTTCGGAAAATTCCCTTTCATCTGGAGCGGGAAAGCCAACTTCCTATCGAATTCAATCTCAAGGGCGGGTATTTCATTACCCTGCAAAAGAAAGACCATAAGATCGACGACGAGACACGAACGGGAACGATCACTCTAAGGGTGAGCGGCGACGCCCAGGACATACTGAGCGAAGTTGACGTGGTGCTGCAAGGGAAAATGAAACGCAACGGAAGCACCGTGACTGTGGAATCGCCCGCTTTCCGACTCGCGTTCGTGTCCGCTTATGCCCTCGATCTTGCGGCGGATCCGTTGGAGCTCACCCCGGGCGGACAAGCGGAATGGCAAGGAACGATCCGCCGCGAACCCGTGGTGTCGGGCCCGTTGGTGACGAAAATCAACGAGCTTCCCGAGCACGTCTTTTGCCCGCCGGTGGAAATTCCTCTGGACTCTTCGGAACTCCGCGTCAGTTGCCGAGCCGATCGGTCGGCCGAGCCGGGCGAGTATGAAATTGAGCTGGTCTCCTCGGCTGAAATCGATGACGGGAGGCAGAAACGCCGCTACAGTATTCCCCCGATCAAGAGCCGCCTGATTGTCCTCGGGCCAAACGGCGAACCGAGTCAGTAGGGAATCGGCAACCATTCCATAGATACCCGTACCACGCCGAGCCTGTGGAAAATAGAGGTGTGGGGAGAAGGCGAATGGAAAGGCCAAAAAATCCGGCGGCGCGCACGCCATCCGGGGATGCTCACCCCGGCAAAGGGTTCCCAATTCAAGAGGGACCCCATCTTCGGGCTCCGTCAAATGAATTACCGACCGGTCCGGGTCCACTGGTTGCGGCTCGGGCTTCCCACTGCCATCACCCGAGCGGCCCCGGCGAAACTCCGGGTGGCGGAAAAGAGGGTGCATGCGGTCGCCGCAACCTTTCGGAAAATTCCCTTTCATCTGGAGCGGCAAGGCCAACTTCCTATCGAATTCAATCTCAAGGGCGGTCACACCGCCAGCAGATTGACCGTTTCCATTCTGGCGGCGCTGACTTGGTCAAGCCCCCCACGGGATTGCCGCTGTTCTTGACCATACTCGCCTTGATGCTTCTATGGACGCCTGCCTGCAGCGCGGCACCCAGCCGATCCTATCGCGATTGGAGATCCTATGGTGGCGGTCCTGAGAACCTCCAATACTCCGCTCTGGAACAAATCAACCGCGAAAATGTCCACCGCCTGGAAATTGCCTGGAGATACGACACTGGCGATGCATTTCCCGGCTCGGAGATGCAATGCAATCCGATCGTGATCGACGGCGTTCTCTTCGCCACAACGCCGCGGCTGAGGGTCATCGCACTTGATGCAGCCACAGGAGAACTCCAATGGAGCTTCGACCCCAGCGAAGGCTCAAGGTCCGATCGCTTGCGGCGCAACCGCGGCGTCACTTGGTGGAGCGATGGTCGACTCCAGCGACTATTCTTCGTATACACTCACTTCCTTTTCGCTCTTGACCCCCGGACCGGCAAGCCAGTCCCCAGCTTCGGCCACGAAGGCCGAGTCGACCTCCGGGAAGGTCTTGGCCGCGACCCTGAGACCGTCTCCATCTCGGCGAATACCCCTGGTGTGATTTACAAGGACCTGCTCATCCTGGGCAGCATCGTCAGCGAAGCGCTACCCGCACCTCCCGGCGACATCCGGGCCTACGACGTCCGCACCGGGCAGCTTGCCTGGAGCTTCCACACGATCCCCCATCCGGGCGAGTTCGGATACGAGACCTGGCCGAAAGACGCCTGGCAATATAGTGGGGCTGCGAACAATTGGGCCGGCATGGCCCTGGACGAGGAGCGTGGTTTGCTGTTCGCTCCGACCGGCTCGGCAGCGTTCGATTTCTACGGTGCCAACCGCCTTGGAGACAACCTGTTCGCGAATTCGCTTCTCGCGCTCAACGCAGAAACCGGCGAGCGAATCTGGCATTTTCAAGCGGTTAAGCATGACGTCTGGGACCGCGACTTTCCGGCCCCACCGCATGTGGTAACCGTGCAGCGTGACGGAAACCGGATCGATGCCATCGCTCAGATCACGAAGTCCGGCCACGTGTTCACCTTCGAACGGGAAACGGGAGATCCTCTCTTCCCGATTGAGCACCGCGAGGTCCCCGATTCTGACGTAGAAGGGGAGAAGCTCGCAGCCACTCAACCCTTGCCATTGCAACCTCCACCGTTCGCCCGCCAGACCTTCACCGAAGACATGGTCACAAAGCGGACTCCGGAGGCGCACGAGAGCGTCCTCAAGCGCTTCCGGCAACTCCGCAGCGGCGATCAGTTCACGCCCCCCAGTCTGCAGGGCACGATCTTGCTTCCAGGATTTGACGGCGGTGGGGAATGGGGCGGCGGCGCGTTCGACCCTACCACGGGAATCCTCTACGTCAACGCTAACGAAATGCCGTGGATCCTCCGACTCGTGGAGCGAGCCCAACTGGAAGTCGGAGCCACCTCCCGCAGCTTGTACGAAGAATATTGCGCCAGTTGCCATGGACGAGACTTGCGGGGTAGTCCACCGGAGTTCCCCTCCCTTGTCGCCATCGCGGACAAGCTCACCCGCGGGGAAATCTCACAGTTCATTCGGTACGGTGGCGGCCGCATGCCGGCGTTTGCAAACTTGCCGAGCAGGGCGGTCCAGGCGCTGGTGTCCTATCTCGTTTCCGGGGAAAACGAGGAAGTTGAGGTGCCGGATCCCTCGCCCATGGACCTCAAGTACAAGCACGACGGGTACAACAAATTCCTCGATCCCGACGGCTATCCCGCCGTAGAGCCTCCTTGGGGGACGTTGAATGCGATCGATCTGAACAAGGGGCAAATCGTCTGGAAGATTCCGTTCGGCGAGTTCCCCGAATTGGCCGAGCAGGGCGTATTTGACACTGGCAGTGAGAACTACGGTGGACCCGTAGTCACTGCCGGCGGCGTTCTATTCATCGGCGCGACCAATCACGATCGCAAGTTCCGCGCCTTCGACAAAGCCACCGGAGAGCTCCTGTGGGAAACTTTGCTGCCGGCAGCCGGAAATGCTACTCCAGCGGTATATGAATTGAACGGGCGACAGTTCGTTGTGATCGCCGCGGGCGGCGGAAAATGGGGCAACCCTTCCGGGGGCGCCTATGTTGCTTTCGCGCTTCCCGAAACTGCTCCGTGAGGGTCGGTCAGAAGCCCCAGACCAGAGGTCGATGTGGCTTCGGCGCGTACAAGGATCAGCGGAGCATGTTTCCCCTTCGGTCCTCCTCTTGTCCGTGCGTGGAACCGGCAACCATGAGGAGCGCGAAGAAAATGTAGGAGTTTCGGAAGGTCTGGATGATTACCGACCCTCTGAGGAGGTGAAAGATGAAGGACGCGACAGACTATCTGAATACCGAGGAAGCGAGGGGATACCTGGAACGGGAGAGGATGAGGGTTCTGGAGGACGCGAAGCTGCACCCGGAGAAGTATCAGGACGCGAACGGGAACCTGGACCCCGCGAAGGTAGAAGCAGAGATTCAGAGGCAGCAATTAGCAATGCGGGAGACCCTGATGTACGACCTGCCGGACAAGTACCTGTCACCGGAAGAACTGTCGGAAAGGCAGGAAAGGCAGAAGGAGCCGGAAGAACAGGAAGCGAAGGAACTCCTGGAAGAGCTCCTGGGGGGCTGGCACGAGTAAAGGAAGGCACGCGTTGGTCGCTACGCCTATCTGTAGATACCGTACCGGGCTAAGCCGATCTGAAATATCGCGAATTATATACTTGACGAACCCTATATCAATCCCACCCCTAATGTTGAAGTCATGACGCCGTCGGTCCTAGTAATTGTTCTTCAAACCAGAGCTTGGCCGCCTGCCAGCCCCCTTCGGCCTCAGCGTGCAATTTCATTATCTTCCTCTGCCGGCGATGAACTTCGATAGCGATAGATTCCTGAACTTTCTTTTCAGGGATGGGCACTGCTATGTTCGCCAGTTCTTGTTCCGTGATAGCCGGATAGTTGCCACCACTAGTGTTGTGTCCCAGATAATTCTTTACAGGATTGCACCTTGTCAAGGATGACATCAGCCGTGGCCTTCCAAATGAAGGGGTGCGGCTGGTTGTTCCAGGTGGAGAGCCATGCATAGATGGAGCGCTCCAACTCTTGAACACTGAGGAACGTACCGCGCCGGATCATGCGTTGGGTGATGAGGCCAAAGAAACGTTCGACCTGATTGAGCCAGGAACTGCTGGTGGGGGTAAAGTGAAAATGGAATCGTCGGCGCTTTCGAGGTTTGAGCCAGCGTTGGACTTGAGCACCCTTGTGAGTGCCGTAGTTGTCCATCACGAGATGCACATCCAGATCCGGAGAGACTGCCTTCTCGATTTGATTGAGGAACTTCACGAACTCCTGACCACGATGGCGCGGCCAGCAACTGCCAATGACCTTACCGTTGACGATATTGAAAGCCGCGAACAGAGTCGTCGTGCCATGGCGTTTGTAATCATGGGTCTGGCGTTCGGGCAATCCGGGACGCAACGGCAGGATTGGAGCGGTCCGGTCCAGGGCCTGAATCTGACTCTTCTCGTCCACGCAAAGCACCAGAGCCCGGTCCGGCGGGTCCAGATAGAGACCGACAATGTCCCGGACCTTGGCCTCAAACTGGGGATCGTTCGAGATCTTGAACTTCTCGACCCGATGCGGCTGGATATCGAAACGCTCCCAAACCCGATGCACCATCATTCGCGATACATGCATGTGTTGGGCCAGTGTCCGGACGCTCCACTGGGTGGCGGCGGCGGGCCGGGTCTTCAACGTCGTGTCCAGAATCGCACGCTCCAGTTCTGACGTCAGGACGCGCCGCGACCGCTTCCGGGTCGGTTTCGCAGTCAGGGCGCTCACGCCACCCTCTTCGAACGCGGCCCGCGCTGCAATCACGGTCGGCCGCGACAGACCCAACTCCCGGGCAATCGAGTAATTAGCCACTCCACGGTGAGCCAGCAGCAGGACCCGGCATTTCTGGGCCACCCTCTGAGGGGTATTCCCAGAACGCACCAGAGATTCAAGCTGTCGTATCGTCGGTTCGTCGATGTCAATAGCGGCGGCGGCTTCAAACATGCCGCTGATTAGATCATGGGCGTGGACATATGTAAACTATTATATGGGACGGGACACTAGTACGTTGAAGCATCTGGCTAAGGGAAAATTTAGCGCGGAGGACACACCATAGGTAATCACGGCGAACGTGCGCGGCGACATCGCGTATGACGGCAAAGCCAGTGGAGGCTACGCACCCCTCAAACTCCGGGCCAAGGTGAGCGATGGAGCCGTGGTGAGGACGGGTCAGGCTAACGATAATGTCGTCCACTCAAACCTTCATCCGCGCACGGCTTGGCGCTTCCAGCGTCGGTATTTCATTCCAAGATGGCTCTCCAGTCTTCGGATTTACCGCATTGATTTCAATGTATCGAAATGTCGGTTGCTTATGATCTTGCGATTTCCAAGTTTCCCTAGAGAATGTTGCGATGCTGCCTAACGATTGACATCGTGTCCGTAAAAGAAGGGCTTGAATCTGGGCGAACTCCGGAGCGTGGAAATGAGGATCTAGACGTTGCCGTGCGACTTGGTGGCGAACTGCAAAGACACGACGGTTATCCGTGGCGGCAGGGTGGAGGCCAAGAACATCAAGAAGAAAAGCGTCAATGCCAGCCAGCAATGCGTCGGCTTCCGCCAGTTTCGCTTTCCGCTTCTCCCGTGCTGAGTCTATCCAAATAAGTAATTCTTCTTGCTTCGTGAGGGATGGTAACGGAATCGGACAACTCTTGAACTCTGCCTTATTGATGTTTGGTTGTCCCGCTGGGCGCTGAATGGCCGCAGCCCACCGAGAATACGCCGCAGTTTTCGTCCACCAATAAACGAACCTTGGAAACACCCTTAATTTATCGAATCGAAACCGGATGCAATATCCAGCGAAGATAGCAGGCTCGTTAGTGTCTTCGTGCAAATAGGTTTTTCCCACAGTAGCTCCGCTGCGGGCAAACAAAACATCATCGGCACTGAGTTGGTAATCAATTTCAATCGGATCGGCTGTTAGGAACTGGTGCCCCGGCTCAATGCCATCCTCTCCGAAGTCAGTAATCCGGATATATCGAGGCGCATCTTTCGATATACGTTTTACTGCTCTTGCACCGGAGCCGTAGTCTGGCTCTGTCAACACCAATGTCCCAAGACGGTGCAAAGGAAAACGTGATTGGAGAATCTCGTAGAGAGCATAGTACTTCGGGTCGGTTCTAGTAGTCAGGTCGCCCCGCTTCACGGCAAAGCATTTAGCCTTGCCTAGTTTAGCGGGGCTTAGGCGAAAAAAGGTGCGGGGTCCCTCCGAAACGCTCTCCACTGCGCAACTAAGCCAGTGTCGGGGATAATCTCGCGGCGGCGTTCGCTCCAGTCATGTTTCTTTGGGTTGGCGGTGCTCCACTCGTAGAAGACGCGGTAGTCAAACAGGTCGCAACTCTGCCGCTCGATCTTCTCCCTGCCGGGGTCTTCCTTCTCCACGGTCACAACGAACGTTTTCCGTCCCGTGGCGTCGTAGCCGATGTTACCCGCCAACGCCATAAAAATGGGAGCGTCGTCAGGAACGGTCTCGCCATCCTTGAGCCGACGAAGAAAGATGATGCTGGCCTTCACGCCCGCGTCGTAGTGTTGAAAAGCGAACTGCGGCAGGCTGACGACCGCCAGCAACTGAAAATGGGCGAGGAGCCAATTTCGCACGCCCTGGAGCGAGGAGTTGGTGAGAATGCCGTCGGGCAGCACTACCGCGGCGCGACCGCTGCCGGATTTGAGGAAGGAGTGAACACGTTCGAGGAACAGAATTTCCGTTTTGATGCTGGCGCGGGCTTTGACGGTCTTGGCGCCGCTTTTTGCGTCGGCTCGATTATCGCTCCCTTCCGTATTGGAATCGGGGTACTTTTTCCCGAGGTAGCGCCTCAGATCGAACTGCTCCAAATATCCCTCCCCCTTTTCGGCGCGCTTAATAACAGAGCCAAAGGGAGGGTTGGTGAGAATGAGATCGAACTTGCCTTCGGCGAGTCCAGAATTTTTGTCGTGAACATCCTCCAGGAAGTCCAACGCATCGTGGCCGACGATGTTGGAATGTCCATCGTCGTGGACGATCATGTTCATTTTGGCGACGCGCGTCAGTTCGTCGTTCACCTCAATGCCAAAGAGGTTCTTCTCGGCGAATTCATGCCAGAATCGAAAATGCTCGACCGTGCCCGGTTTCTGCTTTCGATCGGCCTCGCGGCGAACATGGTCCAAGGTATAGAGCAGGAAGCCGCCCGAGCCGCAGGCGGGATCAAGGACCAGATGGTTCCGTTTCGGGTCGAGCACTTCCACGGCGAAGGCAATCAACTCGCGGGGCGTAAAATATTGACCGAAGTCGCCCTTGAAGAAGCCACCCATGAACTCCTCGAAGGCGACGCCCTTGGTGTCGAGTTCCGTTCGATCCAGCGAGATGCCTTCCAGGTGCTCCACACACTGCGCGAGGACAGGCGAGTCTATGTTGATGCGGTCGGTGAACACGTCCGGTTCCAACTCCTTCTCGTGGTCGTAGAGCCTATGAACGCGGACGGCGAGATCGGCAGTGGTTTCTCCATCACGGCGTTGGAATTCGTAAGGTTGGCCATTTTCACGGTCCGGGTTCTTCTCGTCGCGGTTCTTGACAAAGACCAGCTTGGAGAACTCGCCAAATGCAACGATGGCGCTGCGTTTACCGCCCTCCCAAAGTGTTTGGTGGCACTTGCGGATGGCGGCGCGTAGCTCTTCGCGGGAAATGGCCGCGAGGTCTCGACCCGGATCGTTTTTGTAGAAGCGCCATACAGGGGGTTTGCCATACCGCACAGGAATGTCGGTGAGATGGTTCTTGTCACGCTCGCCGGAGGGGAATTTATCAAAGCGGAGCAGACGGCGGGTGAGGCCGGCAATAGCGCCGCAAAATTGCGCTTCCAAGCTGGCGCGATTACCACAGGCTTGCTCGATAGACTGGATAAATTCGGCATCGCTTATGTCAGCCCGCTTGCACTCGAATACGAAGTACGGCGACTTGCATTCATCGTCTTTGTAAACAACGAGGTCCGCATAGTCGTTTGGAGTCCGGCGCGGGACGTTGACCTCGAAACGAATCCGTTCCGGCGCGTACTCGTATTTGTAGATAAGCTCAGCCCAGAACTCGGCGCGGACTTTCTCCTCCGGGTCAGCCCACCGTTCGGAGTGCTTAACCGCTTTGTAGAGGATGCGCTCGGATTTCCCTTCGCTGATAAGTTCTGCATGGTTGTCGTCGATAGCGCGTTCAAGGTAAGTTTCCTGTGGGGTTTCGGGCATAACTGTTCCTCTCAACATCTCGTCTTTAGTAAAGTATATAGTTCCCTTGCCGAAATATCTTTATCCTCTTGCCTAACCCGGCCCGATGAAGTTAGCATTCTTTCTCCGACCCCTCAAAAAAACCTCCATCCACGGGCAGGCAATCATCCGACGACGGAAACTCCACGACGGCGACCCGATCCATGGGGGTGGTATCGACCGGTCTGCCTCCCTGCTCCTTCTGCTGATCTTCCTCTCCGCGGCGGCGACCGGCAGCCAGCGAGAGACCGGATTCCTGAACCGGACCATCCGGCAGGACTCAGATAGCTTTCGTTACCAAGTCTATGTTCCTCCGCAATGGACCCCGGAGAACTCATGGCCGGTGATCCTGTTCCTTCACGGCGCAGGAGAGCGTGGCGAGGACGGCGTGATTCAGAGCGAAACGGGTATTGGCACGGCCATCCGACGCAACCCCGAGCGTTTTCCTTGCCTGGTAGTTCTTCCGCAGTGTCGCGAGGATATGTGGTGGGTTCACGCCGAAATGGAATCCGTCGCCCTGAAGGCTTTAAGAGAGGTGATGCGGGAATTCAACGGCGACCCGCAGCGAATCTACCTGACGGGGCTGTCCATGGGAGGGTACGGGACCTGGCGGCTCGGCGCAAAATATCCGGGAACATTCGCCGCCCTGGTGCCGATCTGCGGGGGCATTCGCCCGCCGCCGCGCATCCGGCTCCCTCGGGGCAGTTCCCTGGCTCCGCCGCCCGGTGACCCCTACGTGGCGACCGCGCAAAAAATCGGCAAGACGCCGGTCTGGGCCTTCCACGGCAACGCAGACCCGACGGTTCCGGTCAGCGAGTCGCGCAACATGGTGGAGGCATTGCAGGCCGCCGGCGGGAACGTCACCTATACCGAATACGAAGGAGTCGGCCACAACTCCTGGGACAAGGCTTATGCCGCACCCGGATTGCTTCCCTGGCTGCTTTCTCACCGTCTTCGCTAACGGCCGGCAACGCGGCTCCCGGCAACAACGACCTCAGAGAACAAATCCTGCCGGGTTCATCTTAGGGAACCCCCTTTGTCGAGCGAGGCTCCGCCGACGGAGGGGGGGCGGATGACGTTTTCGAGCGGCAAGCCCTCCGCAAGCCGATCGATGTTGGCCGCGATGGCCTGGAAGCGCCTCCTGCGGGTTCCCTGCGTCCACCCGGAGATGTGGGGAGTCATGAGGACATTATCCAGCTTTGCGAAGGGAAATCGAGAAGGCGGAAACGGGGTAGGCCGCGAAGGGTAACGATACCAGACGTCGAGAGCGGCCCCGGCGAATCGATGGGCTTCCAGAGCCGCGTAGAGCGCCCCCTCATCCACAATGGGACCGCGGGCCACATTGATTAAAAAAGCGGTGGGCTTCAACCATCCCAGTTCTCGAGCCCCAATCCAGTCTCGGGTGGTCGCATTGAGCGGGCAGGCTATCGTCAGAAAATCGGCGGCGGAAACCAGTTTCTGCAGGTCGCCGGGCCCGCCACAGAACTCCAGTCCTTCTTCGGACTGGCCTCCCGCAACGCTGCGCAGCGCCCAGACGCGCATACCGAAAGCTCGGGCCCGGACGGCAACGTGCCGCCCGATATGGCCGAAACCCAAAATCCCCAGAATCTTCCCTTCCAGTTCCTCGACCCGGGGTATATCGACAAAAATCCATGCACCTTCCCAATAACCTTGGCGGAAACGCGCCTGGGTACGGTTCAATCCGCGACTTAGCGCGAGAATGGCAAGGATCACGTACTCGCCGATGGCCGGCCCGTGTCCATAAACATTGGCTACGGTGGCTTGTCTTGGTAACGCGCTCAAGTCATGGTGGTCAACCCCGGCGCTGACCGACTGGAATAACCTCAACCTGCGGGCAGCTCGGCCCATGGACCCAGTCAATACATCCCCAACGATCACGTCCGCATCGGCAAGCTGTTCGGGCAGCTCCCGGGCCTTTGGCCCGCCCGGGACCTCAACCAGCTTGCAGGGGGTTCGAAGGTGGGATTCCAGAAGGGCGCGGGCGCCGGCCGCCACCCGACCCACCAGGATGATCTTCATGAGGGTTGCCGGTCCTTTTCTCAAAGCTTGCGAACTTCTGATTCACCCCGAAAAGCCTTCCGCCGCCTTTCATCGAGCCTTCTTTCCTGTTCCAACACCTTCTCTTTGATGAAGATTTTGGCTCCGTACCGGATTCCGAGCGCGATCGCATCACTGGAGCGAGCGTCGTAGGTCTGTTTTTTGCCATTTTTACCCAAAATCAAATCGGCATGAAAGGCTCCGTTCACAATATCGCGGATCAGGACCTTCTCCACCCGCCAGCCGTTGCGGTCCAGAAAGGTCTTGAAAAGATCGTGGGTCAGAGGCCGCTGGAATTTCTGCTTTTTGAAAGCCAGAAAAATGGACAGGCCTTCCGCCGGGGCTACCACGATCTGAATCCGATCGATCGAATCGATCGACCGCAGCGTGACGACAATCCCGTTCACCCCCTGCACCACGTCCTCCAACAATGCCTCGCGGACGGGCTGCTCCTCTTGCCCTGCCCTGATCGTGCCCATCATGATGAACAGCAAAAGAGGGAGGTAGATTTTCTTTCGCACGGCGCACTCCTTTCCGTTTGCCGAGTTTTGAGGACGTCAAGGCAGCGGGCATCGGTCGGAAACTATCGCTGCATCCCGGTCGTCGGAGGCCGAGCCCACCGGCATTTCACCGATCCTGGTGGTGAGCCCCTGGCAACGCACGCATCGTTTACAACGAAAATCCGCCCAATCGCTGAGGAGTATATGACGGCTCGCACGGCGTGTAAAGCGCCCGCGCTAAAATGCCTCGTGTCCATGATCATCGTCTTTCGCGTCGGGAATCCTGCTGACATCCCCAGGGAAAGAGAGATAAACTGCAACCGGTGAAAGGTCCCAGGAGAAACGGGGCCGGCCTGACCCGTTCCAATCTCACTTTTTCCCGTAACGTGACCTGGATGCGGTTCCATTTCGCAAGTGTGACCGGGAATAACACCCATGTTCCCCTATTTTGAGCAGCCGACACTAACGCTGGGGCCGGTTACCCTGCACGCTTTCGGATTTCTGGTAGGGGTGGGGGCGCTGCTGGGTTTCTGGATGCTGGTGCGGCGGGCCCGGTGGCAGGGACTGGATGAGGATTTGGCGTCCGGTTTTGCCCAGTGGATGCTCATTCCCGGCTTCCTGACAGCTCACTTGGCAGCCGTTGTTTTTTCCGACCCACGCGGCCTTTGGGAAGACCCGCTCCTGGCGCTGAAAATTTGGGAAGGTATTTCTTCTTTCGGCGGTCTGGTCGGAGGCTTGGCGGGCGGGCTCTGGTTCCTGAAATACAAACGCCAGTCGGCCAACAGGGTGTGGGCCTACCTGGACTCGGTGGCCTACGTCTTCCCCTTCGCTTGGATCTTCGGCCGGGCAGGATGCGCTCTGGCCCACGACCACCCGGGAATCCACACGTCCAGTTGGCTTGCGGTGCGATACCCGGAGGGGCCGCGCTATGATCTGGGCCTCCTGGAGCTCTTCTATACCTTGTTGATAGCGGGTCTTTTCCTGGTCCTTGACCGCCGACGGTGGCCAACGGGTTTTTATCTGGGTCTCTTCTTCACGCTGTACGGTCCCGTCCGGTTCCTGTTGGATTCACTTCGCGTGCAAGAAGTCCAATATTTCGGCTTGACGCTCGGCCAGTACGGATCGATGGTAGCGACGGTGGCGGGGCTCGTGACTCTGATTTGGATGACTCGCGGTCAAAAGGCTACCCCAGCGGCAGCGCCAAACCCGTAGTGTGGGCCATCCTGTCATGGCTCGTGCGGACGCTGCTTTCGCGGCGAGCCGGCCCACGTCAACCGTGGTCCGTGATGTAGAACGGTCGAGGTAGCGCCGCCGGACAGTCCCCAAATGTACCGGTTGATCGTGGCCGCCGGACAATTCCTTAAAGGCCCATGATGTGGTAGCCGCCATCGACGAAGAGAATCTCGCCGGTGATGCCGCGGGCCAGATGACTGGCCAGGAACACGGCCGCGTCGGCTACCTCGGCGGGTTCGGTATTCTTACGAAGGGGGGCCTTCTGTTCCACCTGCGTCAACATGGAGGAGAAATCCTTCACGGCACGCGCCGAGGCGGTCTTGATGGGACCGGCGGAGACGGCATTCACGCGAATGCCCTGCGGACCGAACTCGCTCGCCAGATACCGGACGCTCGCTTCCAGGGCCGCCTTGGCCACGCCCATGACGTTATAGTTGGTCACCGCGCGCGTGGACCCCAGGTAGGTAAGGGTCAGAACGGCGCCGCCGCGCGCCATCAGAGGCAGCGCCTGATGGGCCACCTTGACCAGGGAATAGGCGCTCACGTCGAGCGCGAGCGAGAACCCGTCGCGGGAGGTTTCATGAAAGGGATTCTCCAAATCCTCGCGATTGGCAAACGCCAGGCTGTGAACCAAGACATCGAGCTTCCGCCCTTCGTTCTGCAGTGCCTGGAACATCTTCTCTACTTCCGAGTCCTTCCCGACGTCACAGGGCAGCAACCGGCCCGCGTTCAGACTTCTCCCCAGGCCTTCTACCGTGCTCTTCTGCCGCTCACCCTGATAGGTGAGAATCAGTTCCGCTCCTTCGCGAACCATCGCCTGCGCCACGGCCCAGGCAAGGCTCCAGCGGTTTGCCACCCCCATCACGAGGGCGGTCTTTCCTTCCAGCAAGGGCATTCTTCCACCTCGATCGATTCGTTGCGAAGAGTAGGACAGCTTTTACCAATTCAGAGGGGAGGTCAATAAGAAATTTGCATCGCCGGCTTCTTCATCAGGGTGAATTTACAAACCGAAAAGGCATCTTTCCACCAGCCCAATACCGTGGCTTGACACGGGTCGAGATTCCGGCGCATGCTGATCTTACTTTTTTCATCCCGATGGGATGAGGCACATGGACCGTAGAAATTTTCTAAAAGACACGACGATCGGAGTTCTTGGCGGGCTGGGGGCGTCACAACATGCCAGGGCGGAGTCCTGTGAGGGAACCAGCCGGGACATTCTGGGACCTTTCTACCAACCGGATGCCCCCCTTCGCACCGCGATCGCCCGGTCTGCCGAGCCCGGCCGGCGGCTCACGATCACCGGTACCGTATCCGACTGTGCAGGACCGGTCGAGGGAGCGATCATCGACGTGTGGCAAGCCGACATCAAGGGTTGCTACAGCATCAACGAGGATTGCGGCGTAGTGCCCGACCAGCCCGACCCATTTCGCCTGCGCGGCCGAATGAAGACGGACGATCGGGGCCGATACACCTTTGAAACCATCAAGCCGGCCGCCTACAAAATCAGCCGGGATCGAGCGCGCCCCAGCCACATTCATTACAAAGTCATCATGCCTGCAGCCGGCGGCAAGATGCACACCGAGCTGATCACCCAACTCTACTTCGCCGGAGACGAATTCATCTCCAAAGACCCCTGGGCTTCGAGTCCGGCGGCGGAATCCAGAATTATTGCGCTGCATACCGATTCGGCGACCGGATTTTTGCAAGGGAATTTCGATATCGTCGTCCCTTCCCGCTCAGCCCGAACCGCAAGCCTGGACCGATCGTCCGAAGCCGGCTCAGCGTCTCCGGGCATTGTTACCCAGCGGTCATCGGATTTTCAGGGATACGATCTGCTGATTCACAGGTACGCAGACCGGATAGCCGTTTCCCTTCCGGCGGAATATCACGGGCCAGGGACGATGACCCTCTACCATGCCAACGGACACCTGTTCCGGCAATGGGATGGCCTGGAAGGTCCGGTCATTTGGAATACCGAAAGCGTGCCGCCGGGGACTTACCTGGCTCGCGTGTTCCTGAAGAATCCAGCTATGGAGCACGTTGTGCCGATCGAAGTGTAGCGGTTGGTTTCGTGGAAGGGAAAACGGCCCCGGTTCCCATCAATATCGTTTCAGGATGCGCCCCGACTTCGACCGCCGCCTTGCGAAGGAACACCGTTTGCAGGAAGGAGTCTCCGAGTGACCCGACACGAGAACGAAAGCTTTGAAAACCAGCACGTCGTGCTGGACGAAGGCGTTTTTATCGACTGTAAATTCAAGAATTGCAGCCTGGAATATTCCGGCGGGGATACCTACATTCAGAATTGTCAGGGCGACGGCTGCCAACTGGTATGGCGCGGTGCGGCGCAGAGGACCGTCGCACTCCTCCAAGCCTTGGGATTGATGCCGACACCTCAGACAGCCCCGAAGGGCCAGGGATTAGTGCAATAACCGCACCCCCGATTCATCCCGATCGCAGTTCAAGGAGCAGGCAGCGCGAAACCGGAAACCGGGTTCCGCGTTTTGCGGCGGTAAAGTGTGGTCTTCCTCGTTTCCCGTTGGAAAGTTCCAAGGGCAGGCCACGGCATAGGAGGGAAGGGCCGGAAGGAGGGCCAACCCGTTCCGTCTTGCTTTCCTGCCGGGAGCGGAGCGTTTATTCCGAAGGGGCAAAATATCCGCTGCGGGCACGGATGCGCAGGCGCTTCTTGTTGGTCGTGAGGGTGATTCTGCGGAAAGTACCGTCCCGCTTCTGATTCGTCGAAACGTAACCCAGGCTGTACTGGCTGCGGAGTTCCTGGGCGATGGCGTTAAAATGGTTGTGCATTTCGCTCACGTTAAAAGGGAAGAAAGTCAGGCCGCCGGTCTCCCGTGCCAGGCGTTTCAGGACCTTATCTCCGCGGCTGGCAATGCCCGTCCGGTTGGTGCTGATCGCGTAAAGGATCACTTCCGCCCGCTGCGCCATGGCCAAAACTTCCTCGCGGGAATATTCGCTTTGATTGTCAATGCCGTCGCTGAGAATGATCAGGGCGCGTCGGATATAAGGCTCCGGCTGGGGAATCAGCAACAGCTTCTCTTTCGAGGCGAAATAGATGGCATCGTAAAGGCGAGTGGTGCCGCCGGCCTGAAGGCTCCGGATGGCCTCGGCGAGTTCCTCCATCTCATCGGTGATGTCCTGGACCAGCTCCGTTTCCACATCAAAACCCACCACGAACGCCCGATCCCGCTTCGGTTGAATCGCCTTTTCGAGAAAGTCGATCGCCGCCTGCTGTTCAAAACGCAGCCGACCGCGGACGCTGTTGCTGGTATCGATCAGGATACCCACCCGCAGCGGGAGATTGCTTTCCCGGCTGAAAAAGCGGATCTGCTGGGGCACACCGTCTTCGAAGACCTGGATGTCTTCCTCATTCACCCCCAGCGTGAAGCGGTTCTTCTTGTCGGTCACCGTAAAGAGCACGTTCACCAGGCTGACCTCAACCTCGATGCGAGTCTGGTCTGCGGTGTCCTGCTGGGCCGTGCCGGTCGCTGCTTGCCCAAAGAGGCGCAGGACGATGGCCAGGCAGGCTGCCATGGAAAGTATTACAATTCTGTTCATACTGTTCTCGATTCGCCTCCCGCTTCCTTCCTGTTTTAATTTTAGGCTCAGGTTTCGCATGGGTCAAGAATGACTCGCCATGATTCGGTCCGGCGAACTTAGCCCGCAGCCGACTCCAAGGTCCTCAAGAAATCTTCCAATTCCGGAGCCAGGGGAGCCCGGCAGCTCATCAGAGCCCCCGTAACCGGCTGGCGAAAACGGATTTCTTCGGCATGAAGGAAATTCCTCGCCAGGGTCGCACGCGGCCTTCCCGCCAGTCGCAGCCTGGAGGGAGCCCCGTAAAGAGCGTCGCCCACCACGGGGCGGCCCCGGGAAGCCAAATGGACGCGAATCTGGTGAGTGCGGCCCGTATGAGGCTGCACGCGCAAGAAGGTAAACCCCGCATACCGCCGGAGGACTTCGTAGGTGGTCACGGCCTGACGCGGCGCAATTCCCCCGGCTCGCATGCGTACGCGGCGGCGCCGATCGCGTCCCACCGCAAGGCCGATCACTCCCCGGTCGTCGGTCATCCGGCCGTGGACCAATGCCAGATACAACTTGGTTACGTCGCGCGATTTGAACTGTTCGGCCAATTTCCGATGGGCTAAATCCGTTTTCGCAACCAGGAGGACACCGGAGGTCATCTTGTCCAGCCGGTGAACGATCCCTGGCCGGACCGGGTCCTCGCCTTGGGAAACGCCTCCGAGGTGGTACAAAAGGGCATTCACGAGGGTTCCCGCTTTGACGCCTGCCCCGGCATGCACCACCATGCCGGCCGGCTTGTTGACCACCACCACCTCGGTGTCCTCATAGAGGATTTCGAGCGGGAGGTTCTCAGGATAAGCCTCGGAACTCTCCCGGACCGGCTCGACCACCACCTTCTGTTCGGAAAGCACCGCCTGTCCGGATTTCCGGGCGTCCCGCCCCTCGACTTGCACTCGGGCTTGGCGGACCAGTCGCTGAAGCTGACTTCGGGTCCAGGAAGGCATCTTCAAGGCCAGGAAGCGGTCCAACCGCAGGCCGTCCTCTTCCCGACCCACCCGAAAATGGAGGACCTTGGTCTCGTCAGGGGTCATTTCGAATGGAGGGCGTCCAGAATCAGCAATGCCGCGCCCACGCTGATAGCGCTATCGGCCACGTTGAAGGTGTACCAGTGATAATCGCGCAAGTATAAATCCAGGAAATCGACAACGTGTCCGAAGCGAATGCGATCGATCAGATTCCCCAGCGCGCCGCCCAACAGCAACGCAAGCCCCGTTCCGAGAACCCACCGCAGAGGGCGTTGGCGAATCAGCATGGTAAGGATCAAACCCAATAGCGCGAACGATACGCCGACCAGCAAAACCGTCTTGAACGGACCGGACCAATCCGCGAACATCCCAAATGCCGCGCCTCGATTCTTGGTGTGAGTCAGGTTCAGGAGTCCCGGGACGACCGGAAAGACCGCGTAAAGGGGAATCGAGGCTTCCACCAAGTGCTTCGTGATCTGGTCGGCTGCGAAAACAGCGGCGGAAAGGACCCAGTAGAGAGCATACGAAAGCCGCTGTAACTTTTCCCCCAGGTTGCCCCTCATAGTAAAGATGTCCTCGACCTCATCGGTTCTCGCTCCTTGTCATCTCAATAGGGCCCCAATAGGGCAAAGACCGGCCCGCCGGAGCATCCGGCAATGCACCCACTTCCCCGGACCCCGGGTTGTGGGCCGCCCGCGCACGTCTGCTATTATACTCCTCACGCCTTGCGATGTGAGATAGCTTCCGCCGTAGGGCAGTGGAAAGGGGCATCGCCTACACACCTGCCATCTTCGGGAAACCCGCCTGCTGCAAGGGATTGAAGCCCGAGCGGCGAGTGAGCGAGGCAACCGATCCGCGATTACACCCGCTCAGCGCGTCCGAATTTTGGAAATAGAGCCGGGAAAATTTTTGATCGCTTGCATGTACGTCCGAATCTGACGCATCTGTCTGTTAGGCTTCCTCCATCCAGGAACTTTAACGGAGAAAGCGATGCTCATCCCCTACGAACGGCACCTCATGCTCTCGTACCTCTCGAATGCCGCCGCCCGCTCCGAAGGAAAACTATCAGCGCGGCAATGGCGGCATCTGCGCAACACTCTCGAAAGTCAGCATGCGGCGGCGAAACGCGTTCGGGCCGATCGGACGGCGCTCCGGATCCGGCGTCTCAGACTCGAGGGCCCGCGACGAGGCGGGCATCGTGGCGGATGCGCGGCTCCACGATTTGCGGCAGAGTCATGCCTCGCACGCGATCATGAAGGGAGAGAGCCTGCACGTCACGGGCCGCCTTGCTCGGCCACCGGCACGCCACCACTACCAACTGCTACGCCCATCTCGACGACGCAACCCTGAGCGTGGCCGCCGAGCGCGTGGCGCGGGCAATCGAGCGGAAACTGCTAACAGGTTACCGCCATGCTGAGCGCGGAATGTGACGCCAAACCGAGCCAGACAAGGCAGATCGGGTCCTCGCGACAGGGTTCATCTGTTAGACTCTGCAAGAAACTGCGATTTGCCAACGCCTACCGAATAAAATAATTAGGAGTACCAATGCTCTACAAGCTCGAACGTGAGAACCCGGAGAGAAGCAACAAGGTCGAAATTAGAGACCCGGCACACTTTGATCTCAAGGAAAGACATATTGAAAATTTCTTAAGATCACGCCTAGCTGAGATTGTTTCAGAAGATCATCTCATGTTGATCGGACAAGAGCGTCCTCTCCAAGAAGAAGCCGATCTTCTTGCGCTCGACAACAAAGGAGATCTCTACATTTTTGAATTGAAAAGATGGGAATCTAACTCGGAGAACATTCTTCAGGTAATGAGATATGGGCAGATTTTCGGCAGGTATGCCTATTATGAATTGGAGGGATTAGCAAGAAGACAGCAAAAACTTGAAGGGTCTCTAAAAGAAAAACACAAAGAGTATTTTGATCTTGGAGAAGCTCTGCAAGAATCACAATTCAATCAGGATCAAGTGTTTGTTCTGGTCACAAACGGTATAGATGCGGATACTATTTCAGCGGTTGATTTCTGGTCAAGAAAGGGTGTCCGAATTAAATGTGTTCCCTACAGGATATACGATGTAAGTGATACGCCATATATTCAGTTCGATACCTACAATCCGGACGGCGAGGTAATTCCAGAAGAAAATACCCGGTACTTTGTTGTCAATACCAACAAGACGTATATGCAAAGTGCCTGGCAAGATATGCTCGGAGACTTTGAGAAAGGTAAAGCATCAGCTTACTACGGCCGCAAATATTCCATTTGCAATATACCGGAAAGGTCAGTTGTGTATCTTTATCACACGCAGACCGGTGTCATTGGCAAAGGCATTACAACTTCTGAATATAGACAAATAGATTATGACGATGATGAAGATGCGGAATTTTACGTTCCGTTAGATTATTTCTGGGCCTTGCGAGAAAATGAATGGGATAGAAAGGCAGTAACGGCACGAGAGATCAACGAAAATTTGAATACCAGTCACCGATTTAGACAAACAGTGTTTACGATCACTAAGCGCATGGCAGAAGCAATCGACGACATTGCTAAAGAGAAACGAGAGAAGAGGTGACCTTCATAGGCACAGCAACTTGTGATGTTGCATCACTATGCGCTACGAGTGCCTCGCGGATGCGATGGCACAGATACCAAGCCGTCCGGTACGAGCCGATGCCGAGCGTGCGCATCATCTGATTGGCCGAAATCCCTTTCTTGGATTCGCACATGAGATAGACGGCGGCAAACCACTTGCAATGTGGCAAGTGGGAATCGTGCATGATGGTCCCCGCCGTCACGCTGAACTGGTAGCCTCATGAAAGACACGCCCATTGTCCCCGGCTCTCGATTTCGGAAACCGCCATGTCGCCGCACTGTGTGCGGGCAATCCCGGCCGGCCAGCGCAGGTCTTCCAGGTACTTCCGGCACTTGTCGTCGGAGTCGAACCGGTCAAACAACGACAGGGGGTTCACAGCCATCAACCCTCGAAGAAGAAAAGGACGTTGCCCCAAAACATTACGGAACGGCCCCATTCCGAAGCCGTGGAATTGGTCTTGGGAAAACGCGTCAAGAAGGAGCTGGATAAAGTCGTCCAAGACGTTGATAAAAAAGGTGTTCCAGGCTTCATGAACACATAGTACCGCATTATCATCTTTGTGTGAGGTGCACAATTAATAAACGATGACCTGATTCAGCTACGACTCAGGTCGAATCGATTGCCGCAAGGAGGCAACCATGCATGGAACGCGATCCAAGGGGTCCCTTTACCGCCGCGAATTTCTTAATTTGGCCGGCTTGGTGCCCATGGGTTGGGCTGTCAGTTCCTTGGCCAACCTCTGGGCGGACGGGATCGTACGGGAAGGGCCTTATGTGCACGGCAAAAGGCACGGCCACTGGATCAGGCGCTCGGAGGACAGGAGCGTAGTAGAGGAAGGCCCCCTCGTGGACGGCCAGCAGCACGGCCACCGGGTCTTGCGCTGGGGGGACGAGAGCGTATCACCGGGCGTAATACTGAGTGAAGGGTCCTACGTGGACGGCAAAAGGCACGGCCACTGGATCAGGCGCTCGGAGGACAGGAGCGTAGTAGAGGAAGGCCCCCTCGTGGACGGCCAGCAGCACGGCCACCGGGTCTTGCGCTGGGGGGACGAGAGCGTATCACCGGGCGTAATACTGAGTGAAGGGTCCTACGTGGACGGCAAAAGGCACGGCCACTGGATCAGGCGCTCGGAGGACAGGAGCGTGTACGACGTCTTCTATAGGAACGGAGAGCTGGTCTCCGCCGACTGGTGGAAGTAATGGCTCATCTTTGGGCCGGCCATCTGCCGCGGTTGCTAGGCCGTCATGGCTTCGATCTCCTGCAGAGCCGCCGAGCAGCGAGCACAAACCGTCGGGTAGCGCTTGTCCTGTCCCACCTGAACCGAATAGGTCCAGCAGCGGCTGCATTTCCCTCCGACCGCCCGATCGACCAGGACCTCCAGTCCAGCCACTCCGGTCTTCAGCGATGCGGGAAGTGAGTCCGAGATAACCTCCACCTGGGAAACGATCAACAGAGTGGGCAGGAAGTCCTTGTACTGCTCCAGCAGAGGCGCCCAATTGGGGTTGGCCGCAATGCGGACTTTGGCTTCCAGGGGATTGCGCAGGATTTTCTGCTTACGCGCGGATTCGAGCACCTTCAGAACCTCGTCGCGGAGCGCGATCAGCCGCGGCCAGTGCTCAAGCCTCTGTTGCTGGGTCGGGGTGAGGCCGGCGCGAAGATCCGCGGTGGGAACAAACTGCGCCATGTGCACGCTGGCGGGCCGCCGGCTCGAGCCCGGAAGGGCCTGCCAGACCCCCTCCGCGGTGAAGCACAACAGGGGAGCCACGGCCCGTACCAGCGCATCGACCAACCAATACAAGACCGACTGCGCGGCACGCCGCTGCGGGGATCGGGCCGGTGAGGTATAAAGCCGATCCTTGATGATGTCGAAATAAAAAGCGCTCAGCTCCACCGTGGCGAAATCGTAAAGGGCACGATAGACCTTATGAAAGGCAAATTCTTCATAGGCGGCATACACGCGGTCCAGGACCTCGGCGGTGCGCACCACCGCCCAGGCGTCGATCTCCTCCAACTGCCGCTTGTCAACCAGGTCGCGCTCCGGGTCAAAGTCATAGAGATTGGCCAGGCAGTAGCGAAAAGTATTGCGAAACTTGCGATAGGCCTCGGCCAGATGCCCCAGAATTTCCGGGGACACGACCACGTCTTCTCCCACTACGACGGAAGCCACCCAAAGTCGCAGGATTTCGGCGCCGTAATCCTTCACCACCTCCTCCGGGTGGACGACGTTTCCGGTGGACTTCGACATGGCGCCGCCGGTTGTCGGATCCATGACCCAACCGTGGGTCATCACCACCCGATAGGGAGCCTTTTCACGCAGGGCCACGCCGACCAGAAGCGAGGAGTGGAACCACCCGCGATGCTGGTCTCCCGCTTCCAGGTACATGTCCGAGGGCCAGGGCAGATCCGGGCGTTCTCCCAGGACGGCCAAGTGGCTGGATCCCGAATCAAACCAAACGTCAAGGATGTCTTTTTCCTTCAGGAACCTGGAGCCTTCGCACCGGGGACACTTGGTACCCTGGGGCATGAGTTCGGGCGCCTCGCGCGTGTACCAGGCGTCTGCCCCCTCGCGCCGAAAGATGTCCACCACGTGGCGAGCCACCTTCGGGTCCAGCAAAGGCTCCTCACATGCCTCACAATAAAAAACGATAATCGGAACGCCCCAGAGTCGCTGGCGAGAAATGCACCAGTCCGGCCGGGCGGCAATCATGTTGGCAATACGGTCCCGGCCCCACCGGGGCAGCCACTGAACCTTTTCGATCTGCTCCAGCGCCCTCTCGCGCAACCCATTATGATCCACGGAGATAAACCACTGACGGCTGGCACGGAAGATCACCGGTTTGTGGCAACGCCAGCAGTGCGGATAGGAGTGGACCAGCTTCCCTTCGGGGCCGAGCAAGACTCCACGGGCCTGCAAAATCCCGATGATGGGTTCGTTCGCTGCAAAGATATTCTTTCCCCGATATTCCGGCAGCCCCTCGGTAAATTCACCCGCCTTGCCCACCGGACAATAGACTTCCAACCCCAACCGATTCCCCGTCTCGAAGTCTTCCCGTCCATGACCGGGAGCGGTATGGACAGCGCCACTGCCCTCGGTGGCCGTGACGTAGGAGGCTAAAACGCCCGGGACTTTTCGCTCCAGGAAGGGGTGCTGGAACTCAAGTCGGTCCAATTTTCGCCCCGGAATCCGGGCCAGAATATTCGGCGCCTCAAGACCCGCGGCTTCGAGCACGGGTTGACAGCGGCGCTTTTCGAGCAGCAAAACCTCGCCTTCGTCGCCCGAGGCTGCCCAATACTCAAACTCGGGGTGGAAGGCCACGGCCATGCTGGCCGGCAGGGTCCACGGAGTCGTGGTCCAGATGACCACGGAAACGTTCCGCCCCGCCAGAGCCGGGTCAAGCTTGCCCGCCTCATCCAGGAGCCGGTATTTCACGTAAATCGACGGGCTCTGTCGTTCCTCGTATTCCACCTCGGCCTCCGCCAGGGCCGTTTGGCAGGAGATGCAATAGTGGACGGGCTTCAGGCCACGATACACAAAACCCTTTTCCAGGAATTCAACGAACGCTTGGGCAATCTTGGCCTGGTAGCCGGGCTCCATGGTCAGATAGGGTTTCTCCCATTCCCCCAATACCCCGAGACGCTTGAACCCCTGTCGCTGAATTTCCACGTACTTTTCCGCGTACCGCCGGCAGTGCCGGCGAAACTCGGCTTCACTGAGAGAGGCCTTCTTGGCGCCGAGTTCCTGATCCACCTTGATTTCAATGGGGAGCCCGTGGCAATCCCACCCGGGCCGGAACGGAACATTAAACCCCGCCAGGCTCTTCGAGCGGGTTACAAAATCCTTGACAATCTTGTTCAGCGCCGTGCCCAGATGAATCTTCCCGTTGGCATAAGGAGGCCCGTCGTGAAGCGTGTAAAGCGGAGCTTTTTGCCGCGCAGCGCGAATCTGCGCGTAGAGATCCTCCGATTCCCACTTCTGAAGAATCTTGGGTTCATTCTGAGTCAGGTTCGCCTTCATCGGAAAAGACGTATGAGGCAGGTTCAGCGTAGTCTTCAACTCAAGCGGCTTTCCCATGATGTCTCCCGTGAAGCATTTCCATTATAGGGACGAGATAAAATGCAGTCCAGCCTAACACAAGGAATGGCACTTGGGCATCAAACGTGAAATAATCCAAGGGCGGCGGAGTCGGCATGCTAAAATAAGGCTAACGATTGCGGAGACTGCGGCATGGGGCGATCTCTCGATGAAGGAAACCCATTTCACCCCAGCAACATCTAATAGAATTGCAGGTGATGAAAATGGCTCCCGGGCCGATTTAGAGGAGTGAAGCCGCTGCCTGGGGAAAAAGTGGGTATCCGGCGGCGGTTGCAAGCGAAACCATGATTATCCAGCTTGGCATCAAGGGAACCGAGAAGGCTGCCATTCCCACCCGTATGGGTTCGGCCCCGACGGGTGTGGAGTACGACTTTACCCTGCTAAGTTCCTCCTCTCTGGGGAAATCCATCCTGACCCAGCTTCGGGACCGCTTCCGCGAGCGCAACCTCCGGTATCCGGGACGTTACGCCCATCCCCTGCACCGGCTCCCCGTAACGGAGATGAAGCCGTGGTTTGTGGATCTGCCCAGGCAGTTGCGAGCCCTGTTCGCCAAACCCAAGCCGTTACAGGTTTCCGTGGAGCCTCTTCGGTTGCCGGACATGTGGGCAGACTATCAGCCCCAAAGGGCTTCCTGGGTGAACTCTCTGCTGGCTCATATGATGATAATGGCCATCGTAGTGGTTCCTTTCTGGATTCGCTCTCTGAGCAGCAGTGAACCGGATACCGAAGTCTATGAAATCATTGACCTTTCCCCCTATATGCAATATCTCCGGGGGTCCGATCAGCAGGCGGGAGGGGGTGGAGGCGGAGGAGACCTCTCTCCCACCCCGGCACCCAAGGGCGGCGCGCCCAAGTTCGACCTGATGCAGTTTACTCCCCCTCAGGTGGTGCTTAAAAACCTCCAGCCCGTCCTGCAGGAAGACCCCACTATCCTGGGGCCACCGGACTTGAAGCTGCCGCAAATGAACCTGGCTCAATTGGGAGACCCTATGGGTCCTGATTGGACCAACCCCGCGCAAGGCCCAGGCTTCGGAGGCGGCATTGGCAGTGGCGAGGGTACCGGTATCGGCTCCGGCACCGGAGGCGGCCTGGGGCCCGGTCGAGGGGGAGGCCTTGGCGGCGGCGTCTATAGCGTTGGCGGCAATGTTGCTGCCCCGGTACCCATCTACCAGCCCGAGCCTCCCTACTCGGAAGAGGCTCGCAAAGCAAAATACCAGGGGACCGTCGTTCTGCTGATCGTCGTGGACCAGAAAGGGAACGTCCGCAACGTTCAGGTTTTCAAACCCCTGGGGCTGGGCCTCGACGAGAAAGCCGTGGAAACCGTTCGAACCTGGAAGTTCCGCCCGGCGATGCGCAACAACAACCCCGTGGCCGTAAGGGTCTCCGTCGAAGTCACCTTCCGCCTGTACTGATCTTGACTCCTACCCTCCCCGAATCCATCTGCGCCCCTTGCCGCCCAGCGGCAAACGTGCGAGACTCTCTTGCGCCAACCTTGGGAGGTCGTCTAACGGTAGGACGCGAGACTCTGGATCTCGCTATCGGGGTTCGAATCCCTGCCTCCCAGCCAATTCCGCAAAGGGTCCTCATAAAATAACCGGCTGATCCAGGAATCACGCCAGGATTTCGTGGATCACCTGGCCGTGGACGTCCGTCAGGCGCATGTCGCGGCCGCTGAAGTGGAAGGTGAGTTGGGTGTGGTCGAGGCCCAACAGGTGAAGCATGGTGGCGTGGAGGTCGTGCACGTGGACCTTGTTCTCAATGGCGAAGTAGCCGTACTCGTCGGTAGCTCCGTGGATGGTTCCACCTTGGATGCCGCCACCGGCCATCCACATGGTAAATCCGAAGGGATTATGGTCTCGCCCGACGTTTTCGAGGGCGCCGGCCTTGGGGAACTGGGCCGTAGGGGTTCGTCCGAACTCGCCGCCCCACACCACGAGGGTTTGGTCCAGCAACCCGCGGGACTTTAAATCTTTCAAGAGTCCGGCAATGGGCTTATCGGTCGCCTGCGAGTTTTTGCGGTGGCCTTCCTCGATTTTTTGATGCTGATCCCAGCGGTCCTGACCTTCGAGCAACGGCGGCAGCAATTCCACAAACCGCACGCCCCGCTCAATCATCCGCCGGGCCAGCAGACA
Organism: Terriglobia bacterium; assembly: GCA_965222885.1. Taxonomy (GTDB): domain Bacteria; phylum Acidobacteriota; class Terriglobia; order UBA7540; family JAPUME01. Next base: position 803,064 of record OZ244973.1, on the reverse strand, counting down.
CTGGCGGCCGAAGGTTTCCGTCATTGGATCATCCAGCCCGTAGAGCTTGCGAGTCGCTTCGGTCTCGCCCTCCAGATTCAGCAGGTCCGGCACCTCCGACTGCATGCGAAAGGCCAGCTCGTAGTTGGCAATGGTAGCTTCCATCTCGCTTACGGCACCGAACCGGTCGAGTACGCCCTGATTGAGTCTGCCGAGCAGGTCGAGCTTCCTTTTCTGTAATTCAGGACTCACCTCGCGCGGCTGGAGGTCCGCAATGGGATTCTTGCCGCGACGGAACAGCGTCCCCTGATAAGAAGCGGGAAGGAACCCGCTCCCGAAAAGGTCCATTCCCCCGGGAGGAATGAGACCGCTTTCGAGCACGATGAAGCCCGGCAGGTTTTCACACTCGCTGCCCAACCCATAAGTAGCCCAACCACCCATGCTGGGACGCCCCTGAAAGGCCGATCCGGAATGCATGAAGTAGTTGGCAGCGGTGTGCTCCGAGTGGTCGGCCACCATGGAACGGATAATCGCCATGTCATCGACGCACGTTGCCACATGCGGGAACAGTTCGCTCACGTCAGCCCCGCATTCGCCGTACCTCTTGAAGGAGAAGGGTGAAGCCAGAACCTGGTCGCTGATGTTAAAGACCGTGGTGGGAGTCTCCATGGAAATCTTGCGACCGTTTTCACGCGCCAGGCGAGGCTTCGGGTCGAAGGTGTCCATCTGGGACGGCCCGCCGTCCATGAAGAGAAAGATTACCGACCTGGCCTTGGGGTCGTAGTGGGGAGGCAGAGGGGCCAGAGGATTTACCTTCCTCGAGTCCGCCGGTCCGGCGGCGGAGACACCTTTCTCGGCGAGCAGCGCCGCCAGCGCCAGCCCTCCGAAGCCGTTGGCGCACCGGCACAGCATCTCCCGACGGCTGATTCCCGGTCTGGATAGATCCATGCGATGCATGGCTTGCCCTCAACGAACGTAAATAAATTCGGTGGAGTTGAACAGTACGTGTCCCAGATCCCCCCACACCTTGCGGTTGACTTCCTCGGCGCTCTTCGAGCCGCCCAGAGCCAAATAGCTCGCTCGCTGCTCATCGAGAAAACGCTCAATCTCGGCCATCTCCCGTTTCTGGGGCGCGCGGCCGAAAGCAGCCAGGTACATCTGCCCGACGCGACGGCGAGTCTCGCCCTCAAGGGCCAGAATGCGCCGCGCCCATTCGCCGGCCTCCAGGACGACGAACTCATTGTTCATCATGATGAGCGGCTGGGAAGGGACCGTCGATACGCTCCGCCTCCCGATGGTCGAGATGGGCAACGGATAATCGAAGGCCAGAAACATGGGGGTCAGGAAGTTTCGCCGCACCTGAACGTAGATACTTCGCCGGCCGTCTCCGTCAAGAGGGCCGGAGTCCGGTTTGCCGCGGCCTTCCTGGTAGGGGCTGATGTGCGGCATCATGCTCGGACCGTAAAGTTTCCGGTTGAGCGTTCCCGCCACCGCCAGCATGGAGTCGCGAATCGTTTCTGCCTCCAGGCGGCGGATAGGCATGTGGTGAAGCAGCCGGTTCTGAGGGTCGATTTGCGCCGCCCCGGGGTCCACCTGACTGGACATCCGGTAGGTGCTGCTCAGCAGAATCATCCTGTGCAGCGCCTTGACCGACCATCCACTTTCCACGAATCGGCTTGCCAAATAGTCCAGCAATGCGGGATGAGTGGGGCGGTCGCCCGTTTTGCCGAAATTGTCCGGCGAGCGAACGATCCCTTGGCCGAAATGGTGCTTCCAGACCCGGTTCACCATCACCCGAGCGGTCAGGGGATTGCTCGCAGCAGAGATCCACTCGGCAAGCTCCCGGCGGCCGCTGCCCCGAGTGACGGGCGGGGTCCCCTCTTCGGAAAGAATTTCCAGGCGCCCTCGCGGCACTTCCTCACCCAGGTTCTTGTAATTGCCCCGAAGATGGATGCGCACGTTGCGAGGGTCCACATCCCGGCTCACCATCCCGAACGTGGAATCAGGAACGGACTCCTCCAGGGCCGCACGCCGTTGTTGAAGCGCCAAGAGCCGCTTCCGTGCACGAGAGTCGAGGTGCAGCGATGCATCCTCCTGCTTTCCCGTCGGCAGGAGCGCGGTCCAGAATGCCCCGGCCTGGTTCCGCCGGGCCGCCTGAGCCTCCTGCAGAAACATTGCTTGATAGGCTTTTGCCAACGTTGCGAGAGAAGTGAGTTGGGAATTTCCCAGCAGAGCCGTCACCCGAGGATGGGGCCGCGAAGATTCGACGGGAGGGTCCTCGGAGTCCGAAAAGACGATCTTGTCGATCACGATATGTCCGTCCCGGCTGCGGTCAACAATCTCAAAGTAGCAGAGTCGGCCTCGTTCCAGGACCATCTGGATGGTCTTCCACTGGAGACGGCCGCTGCCGTCCGGCGTGAGATGCAAGGTTTTCCAGCCGCTGGCCACAACGTTAAAACGGAGTTTCGCCTTCTCAAGTTTCTTTTCGCCCTCCGCGCTCCCAGCCATGCGGACGTGCACAAAAAGTTTCGATGTCCTGAAGTTTCTCGAGGTCAACGAACCCACGAATGTATCCGATCCGCCACCGAAAGAGCTGGCCAGCCCCGAACCCGAATCCCCGCGCAGGCCCTGTTGGGGGGCGACCCGGCGCTGAGGACCTTCGCCGAAGGCCTGCCCGGCAATCCTCCACCCCTCGAAAGTCGAATGATTAAAGTCGTCGAAGACGACGACCGGTTCCTGGCTGCCCTCGGGACTGAAGAAGGAGGGAAGCGAAGCGTCGGAAACCGCCCGTAATTTACTGCGCACCCCAGCCAGCGCGTCCGCAAAGGAATCGGGGTCGGTTTCGGCAAGACGATCCGCAATCGTCACAAAAGGATAAAAGAGATGCGCCGGTTCGGCGCGTGCCTCTTCCAGATAGCGAACCCATGCCTGAAGCCTCTCTGCATCCAACCCCTGCGACGCGGCCGCCTCTTCCGTGCGGGAGCTCGATTCCTCCTCGGTGGATGGCATCAGCTCGGCAGCGGCCAGAAGGTATTTCCCCAAACCTTGCGCCCGGCGGGCTACGGCCGGCCGAACCAACCGCCGAATCCGATCGTTTATTTTGCCGATCTTCCGGCGAAGGGCAGCAATTTCACGGGCGCGGGCGGGCGAATCCAAACAATCCTCGCTGATCCGGGTGCTGTGGAGCGTACCGGAAAGCGAGTAGTAATCGGCAGTGGCGATGGGATCGAATTTATGGTCATGGCAGCGCGCACAGGCCACCGTCAGGCCCAGGAAAGCTTTGGACATCACGTCGATCTGATTGTCCACCTGATCCGCCCGCACCTGCATGGAATCGACCGGGCTGTTCAGAACCTCCCCGAACCAGTAAAAGCCGGTTGCCACCGGAGAAGCCACCTGCCACCCCCCACGATTCAATCGCCTCGGAGGCATCAGGTCGCCGGCGACGTGCTCCCGCACGAACTGGTCATACGGCAGATCCTCATTGAAAGCCTGGATTACATAGTCCCGGTAGCGCCAGGCGTCCAGCTTATTCGTGTCATATTCATGTCCGTTTGTCTCTGCGAAGCGGACCACGTCCAGCCAATGGCGTCCCCACCGCTCGCCGTAATGGGGGGAGGCCAGGAGACGCTCCACAACCTTTGCGAATGCATCGGGACCCGAATCCGACAAAAAATCCCTGATCTCGTCTGGGGTGGGCGGCAACCCGATGAGGTCGAAGGTGACACGGCGAATCCAGGTTCGCCGGTCCGCGGGAGGGCTGGGGGCAATACCCTTTTCTTCCAACCGGGTCAGGATGAAAGCATCGAGTTGGTTGGCCGGCCAATTTCGCCTTTGCACCTGCGGATGCGAGGGGTCCTGCACCGGCTGAAAGGACCAGAATTGGCGTCCCGCTTCCAGGTCGAGGCCCTTCTTTTCCGCTTTTACGGAACCTTCTTGGATGCGGGGGTCGGTCGCTCCCCTCCTGATCCAGGCGATGAAGTCTTCCACCTGTTCATCGCTCAGCTTACCGGTCGGCGGCATCGCCAGATGGGGGTCCTTATAAGAGATGGCCCGGATCAAAAGGCTCTTTTCGGGCTCCCCCGGCACGATGGCTGGACCGCGTGACCCGCCTTTCAGGACTCCGGCCCGGGAGTCAAGCCGCAGACCCCCCATAGGCTCCTCCTGGGGACCGTGGCAGACGTAGCACTGATTCACCAGGACGGGGCGAATCTTCTTCTCAAAGAATTCCATTTCGCCCGATTGGGCCCGCGCATCTCCCCCCGCGCATAGCAAAGCAAGCGCAACGGCAAACCACGGAAACTTCAACTTTAGGCGGTACATCGGCTCGCTTCTATTTTACTCCCGCCACCGAGGAAGTCATACAGCTTTTTAAGAGGATAGACTCGCTACGGGCGGGCAGGAAATCAAGGAAATGCTCACCGAGAGAGACATTCATCACCTCTCCCGGCCAAGCCAAGTGGCGCACTGATGGCGTCAGGTTTGGGCAGTGTCGGCTTTGTGCAGACTCGCCAACACCTCCGGAAACTCTACCTTGTTGAATACCAGCCGGAACGTGCCTCTCGCCGGCCCGTCGCGCACGGTCATCGTTCCACAGTTGAAAGCGTTTTGCAGGGTGTCCAGCACATCGCGCTTGTAGTTGGTATCCGAGTTGCCGCTCAGGTGCTCGCCCTTGGTCTCGAAAACCAGCATGTGCGGTTTGCCGTCAGTTTCTCCACCCATAGCCACGAAGTCGGGCCAGATGCGCTCCTGCCTCCAACCCCGCAGATAGTAATCCCCCTGCTGGCGCACGGCCACCCGGTGCCACCACTGCAACGCTCTTTGTTCGTCAAGATAGCGGGCGAAGCTGCGCTCCAGTTCATTGCTAAATTGGCCAGCGAATATCGGCTCAAACAGACTCAGTTGCACTGGTTGACCGTCACGCCTTGCCAGCAGTGCGTGATCGTCCGATACCGGTATTTCGTATGATTCCTTCATCTTGAAATTGGGTCGCCCTGCCTCCAGGTCAAAACGGATTTCGCCCTGACGCAGTTTGCGGCGGAACACCGCTTCCGCCTGTGCCTCTACGGAGGCGGTTACATGCTCCCGCAATACGAAAGCAAGGGAAGAACGCCGATCATAAATTTCATCTTCGGTGTCTCCGCTGGCTCGCCGTTGGTCAACCAATTGTTGAACGATTCGAGCCGCTTGCCAAGGGTTGGGGATCACATCGGACAGACGGCGGGCAAACCAGGATATTTTGATGGTTTTATCAATATAAAGTTCCTGAGATCCGTGAAAAACAGGCCGAGCGTCGCCAACATCCACCGATGCCGTTTGCCGTTGGGCCGCGTTAGCCAATACGATTTTGGGGTCGGGTTCCTCTATGGATGCCCAGTCAATGAGCGGAAGGATGTGACGCCGGTAATCCAGTTCCGTCCAGCCGTCGCCGTCCTGGTGCAGCACCAAGGGCAGAAAAATGTCCTGGCCCCGAAACTTCTCTCGCCGCCGGATAGTGACACGCTGTAGCTCCTTGGATGACCCGATCACTTCATCCCCTAGACCGGTCAGGCCCTCCTGTTCCAGCCCGTTTTTAACGTGGCCGACCGCCGTGCCCACGTCGGTGTTCCAGCAATATACATGGCACTGATCGAGCCGCTCCCGTTCCGTCCGGCGAGCGTGAGGCTGGCGCATCACCCGCCCCACCAGTTGGGTGATGGCGCGCTGGGCGGTGGTATTGTCCAGCATCACCAGCAGGTAGGCGAAGGGGCAGTCCCAGCCTTCCATCAGCGCCGCCTTGGTGATGATCCACCGCACCGGCGAAAACTCGGACAGCAGGTCCTCGCGGCCCAATTCGTCATTCTCTGCCGATTTCACGCGGACGGCCTCGGCGGGGACGCCCAGGTTCTGGTTGAGATACTCGCGCGCATCCTCGGCATGGACGCGGTCGCCGTCCCGCTGGTCCTTGCCGGTGCGCTCCACCCGCACCACCGCGAGGGGGCGAACGTAGCGGCCCTCGCCGTGCTGGAGCGATTGCGCTTCCGCGGCCAGCTTTTCCAGTTCCTCGTGGGCCTGCGCCAACGTGTATTGCCACTCGGCGTTGGTAAAGGACGTTACCTGCACCGGCAGCTTTATCATCTCTTCGTTCTTCAGTTCCACGCCGGTGACGTCCACCAGCAGGTTGCTGATGCCCCGGTTGGGCGTCGCCGACAACTCAATCACCAGACGAGGGTCGAGGCGATTCACGGAGCGAACGAACTCTTCGTTGGATTCTTTCTTCTTTTGCCCGTATGCCTTGTGCGCTTCGTCCAGCACCACCACCGGGCGCAGCATCTTGAATACATTGAACAGACTGTGTTTGACCGGGCCATTCTCCGAGGCGCGCTCCAAATCGAGGTAGTCACGCAACAGGCGACCATCCCCCAGCGCGTCGTCGCTGTCGGGGAAAAGCGTGGGATACCGCCCGGAATCCCGGAACATTCGCAAAAACTCTTTGCCCTTCTGACGGTTGGTGGCCGGCAGCATCAGCAGCATCACACACAGGTAGTTGTCGATGTCCGCCCGCGTGAAAGGGTCGTCCTTTTCCAGCAGTTTGACCCGCCCGCCGCTGGCGCGCTCCAGCATTTGCCGGTAGGGGTGCTCTCTATTTTTGAGGGTAGCCTTGGTCTGCTCGTAGATGGCGCGGGTCGGGGTGATCCACAGCGTCAACCCGGTTTGCCGGTTCAACCGCTCCAGCGCGGCGGCGGCCAGCAGGGTTTTTCCTCCGCCAGTCGGGACTTTGAAGCAGACGTGCGGAATGGGCCGGCCAGCGTCATCGGTGCGGCTGACATACTTGCCGGCGGTATCGGCCACGTTGCCGGATTGAGCCAGTTGCTGCCACGCCATCTCTGGGTAGTTGCGAAGGGCATTTGGAATAGGACTATCCGGCCCCGCCTGTCGCAACGCAGTGATGGCGGTTTCCGACTGAACCTGCGCCGACGCCAGCGCGTCCCGCCAGCGGACAAAAGCTCCTAGCGCACTGACCTGATATTCTTTCAGCTCCATTACGGATACCTGCCATGTATTTTATAGGGAATTATATCGAATAGTGCCCAAGGGGGGGGCAGAAGTTTAAAAGATATACTATACTTTTCCCTTGTAAAAATATCCTTGACAAATTAAGATTTTTACCAATACGGGCTGTTTCTTCTCCTTATTCCAGACCATCTATCTGGGAATAGTATCTAAATCGTAGATTCCAAAGGAGGGTTTCTTAATGGAACTCTGTTTCAATGAGAAAAAGGCGACTCAGTCGGCGGCATTGTTCCTAAAAATTGCTGAACAGAAAATGAATTTTATGGTACTGATCAAATATCTGTACCTGATGGAAAGAAAAGCACTTTCCACGTGGGGGCGTTCGGTCACGTATGACACGTTTTACTCCATGAAAAATGGTCCGGTTCTAAGTAAGGTTTTGGATTTGATCCACGAAGAACCCCCCCCCGATGAACCGAGATACTGGCCGAAATTTATTTCGCCTCCCTCCAATTATAAAGTTGAGCTAAACGAGGACCCAGGCACAGATAGCTTGTCCGTGGCCGAAAAGAACCTCATCCACAAAATATTTGAAGAATACAAGGATTATCTTGAAAAGCCCTTCGGTTTTGTAACATTCCTGCATGGTATTCTTCCCGAATGGGAGCGCAGGGATTCTGGTCGAAGCCTGATTACCATCGAAAGCATGCTCCATGCCAATAATAAATCCAGCGATGAAATCAAAGAAGTCGAAGAAGAATTAAGGCACCTCGGGCATATCCAGTCGGTATTCGGAACAGGTTTTTAGATGATCCTATATCCTGGCATCACCTTTCTTTCCAAAAGTCCAGGGACTATCGTCGAGCATCTTTGGATCGTCATTACCCAAAAAGACAAGTATGGCAAGGTGATCGCTGTAAATATATCCAGTTCTAGCATGTCCTTCCAAGACTCTACGGTAATCCTAGAACCAAGAGAGCACCCATTTATTGTAAGAAGGTCTGCGGTTCGATATTCAGATGCCAAAATGGTAGATGTAAAAACTTTCGAGAACGCCAGACTTCAATCCCCAAGTATGATTCGTATGATGGAACCATGCCATCGAGAACTTCTAAAAAGGATTCAGGATGGTGCTTTAAGGTCAGAATATATTCCGCAACATCTCTGGGAGCAATGCAAGAATAGCTGGAACTCATAATGAATATATTCTCAAGTCGCCCCGTTCTCCCCGCAATTACCGCGAAAACCCCTTGACAATATTCTTTTTGGGCACTATTATATATTCATTATGAGATACAAAGCACCAGGCAAGCACTACCGAAAGGGATTGGCTATCAGCGAGCTAATCAAGATGTTCCCCGATTCCGCGACCGCCGAGCAATGGTTCATTAAAGCTCGCTGGCCGAACGGCATTTACTGCGTCTATTGCGGCTCTTGCAGCGTTCAGACCGGAGCCAAGCACAAGACCATGCCGTTCCGTTGCCGCGATTGCCGGAAGCGGTTCAGCACTCGCACCGGCACGGCTCTTGAAAGCTCCAATCTTGGCTTTGAGAAATGGGTCATCGCAATCTACCTTTTGGCGACCGGATTGAAAAGCGTTTCCTCGATGAAGCTGAGCCGTGACGTAAAGGTTACTCAAAGGACGGCTTGGTTCTTGGCTCACCGCATCCGCAAATCCTGGTGCCATGAAAAGCCAGCAAGGTTTCGCGGTCCGGTCGAAGTCGATGAAACCTACGTAGGCGGCCTCAGAAAGAACATGAAGAAATCTAAGAGGGAAGCCTTGGAAGGGCGAGGAGCTTCCGGCAAGGTAGCCGTAGCCGGTGCCAAGGACCGGGCCACGAATCAGGTCTCCGCCACCGTGGTTCCCAAGACGGACGGCCCCACCCTCAAGGGCTTTGTCCAAGATAACGTTTCCCCAGGTGCCACCGTTTTCACCGACGACAACACCGCCTATATCGGCCTGGAATACCCGCATGAAAGCGTCAAGCACTCATTCGGCGAGTACGTGTGATTTCGATAACGTAAAAGGGACCCAATTAACGGGGTTGTGATCGAGCAAAAGGGACCCACCCCTGATAGCCTCCCGAGGCGAGCCCGGATGAACCGGCATGTTGGATGGGAGGACAAGGAGTTGTTAGGGATGGATCAGTACGAGATGGTCAGAACCGCACATCGTGTGTACAAGAAAAGCATTCGACGGATTTCCCGGGAAACGGGCCACACGCGGCGGACGATCCGGAAGGTGTTGGCCGGGCAGGAACCCCAGTACCGGCGTGAGAAGGAACCGGCGTGTCCGGTGATGGACCCGGTCGCGGGGGTTGTGGATAGGTGGCTCAAGACCGATCGGGAACAACCGGTCAAGCAACGACACACCGCGCGCCGGATCTGGCAGCGACTGATGGACGAGCACGGCTTCACCGGGGCGGAGCCGACCGTGCGCCGATGGGTCCGGGAACGGAAATTCCGGTTGGGATTGAACCGGCCGATGGCGGTGGTGCCGTTGGATCCGGAGCAGGCCCGGGAAGCCGAGGTGGACTGGGGCACGGCCTGGGTCCGGATGGGCGGCGAAGACCGGCAGGTGAAGCTGTTCTGCATGCGGTCCCGGTACTCGGGCAAAGCCTTCGTACGAGCTTATCCGTGGGAGCGGCAGGAGATGTTCCTGGACGGTCATATCCGGGCATTTGACTGGTACGGTGGGGTGTTTCCGACCCTGGTCTTCGACAACCTGAAGACGGCGGTGAAACGGATTCTGCGCGGGAAAGCGCGGGTGGAGCAGGCGCGGTTCACCTCGTTTCGAGCGCACTACACGTTTGAAGCGCGATTCTGCAATCCGGCCCAGGGCCGGGAGAAAGGGGGCGTCGAGGGTCTGGTCGGCTTTGCGCGTCGGAACTTCCTGGTGCCGGTCCCCGATGTCACAGACTTCGACGATCTGAACCATCAACTGCTGGAGCGGTGCCTGTCCGATGGCCAACGGCGGATTGGTGGCCGGGCCGACGATCGCACGATCGATGAACGGCACGCCGCCGAGCGGGAGCATCTGCTGGCATTGCCCGATACGCCATTCGAGAACACGAAGGTCGTCGGAGTGCGCATCAGCCGGTACCAGACCGCGCAAGTGGAGGGGAACCGCTACTCGGTACCGACCGCCTATGTGGGCCGGCGGCTCTGGGCCCATATCGGGTGCGACCGGGTGAGCTTCTACGCCGACCAGAAAAAGGTGGCCGAACATGCCCGCGCGTTCGGTCATAGCCGGTGGCAGATCGATCCCTTGCATTACCTGGAGCTGATCCGCCGGAGAGTGGGGGCGTTTGAGAGTGCCCGGCCGATCCGGCAGTGGCGGCCCCAGTGGCCGGCACATTACGAGACGCTGCTGGGGCGGTTGCGGCAACGGCACGGTTACAGCCGTGGCACCCGGGAGTTCATCGGCATCCTGCAACTCCACCAACAGTGGGCACTGGATCGGGTGTCCTCGGCGGTTCAAGACGCCCTGGAGGCGCACAGCTACGAATCCGATGCGGTCCGGCACATTCTGATTCGTGCCGACCGTCCCGGGCGGGCCCATGCGCCCCTGGAGCCCGGGTTGATGCCCGGCATCACGGACCTGACGATCGCAACCTCCGATCTGGATCAATACGACCGCCTGTTGGCCGGAGGTGTGCGATGACGCCGGGCCAGGAGATCGTACTCGACGATGCGTTGCGGCAACTCCGGCTCCCGGCCATGGTACGGGAATGGAGGGAACACGCCCGGCAGGCCAAAGAAGCTGGTGAGGACTACATCGGCTTTCTTGTGGCTTTGGCCAGCCGCGAGCTGGAACAGCGTCAAGCCAATCAGGTGCAGCGCCGGCTGCGCGCGGCCCGGTTCCCGCTGCTGAAGACCCTGGAGACGACCGATCTGAAGAAGTGGCCGGCACTAGATGCGGTCGAGGTTCGCGACTATGCCGAGTGCAGCTACATCACCCGGCGCGAGAACGTCGTGCTGTTGGGCAAGCACGGCACCGGCAAGACCCATGCCGCGACAGTGCTGGGAGTGGAAGCCTGCCGGCGGGGCTACCGGGTCGGGTTCACCACAGCCGCCGGATTGGTCAATACACTGATCGAGTCCCGTGAGGAACGGCAGTTGAAGCGATACCTGGCCAAGCTATCCCGCCTCGAGCTGCTCATCATCGACGAGGTGGGCTATATCCCGTTCTCGGCCGAGGGGGCGCAACTGTTGTTTCAGGTCTTCTCGGATCGTTACGAGAAAGGTTCGGTGATCGTCACTTCGAACCTGCCGTTTGCGCAGTGGACCAGTGTGTTTGGTGCCGCCGCCCTCACGGCCGCCCTACTGGACCGGCTGACCCATCACTGCTCGATTCACCAGTTCGATTGGGAAAGCATCCGCTTCACTGAAAGTCTGGGCGCCGCCAGCAAACGGAAGAAGAAACCCCGCGTCGCCAGAAAGTCCGCGTGAAAAACGCGGGCGCGATGGGCTGTGGAAAGTGCCGCCCCTATGGAAACCCGCTACAAACCCCGCGGGTTCCCACAGCGGCTTGGAAGCCTCCGGCTCCCACTCTTTCCACAGCCCCGCCGGCGGTATTACTTACGGGCCATTAACCTGGGGGTGGGTCCCTTTTACTCGATCAAGGTGGGCTCTTTTTACGTTGTCAAAGCGATACGTGCGCGGCAAGGTCTCAACGAACGGCATGGAGTCATTCTTCTCCATGCTCAAGAGGGCACACAAGGGCACGTTCCACCAGCTTTCACCGAAACACTTGGACCGATACATCCAAGAGTTTGCAGGTCGCCATAACATCCGTGAGTTTGACACGCTGGAGCAAATGACGTTGATCGCCCAGGGGCTTGAGGGCCAGCGGTTGAAGTATGACGAACTGATTGCGTAAAATGAAACCCCGCCAGCGCACCTGCTGGCGGGGTCCAGTTGGCATCCTACTCTTGACTGATCACAGGCTAATCGCCTGATTCCACGTTGTCAAGAGGTTAAATATCCCAATTGGAAACACCACCATCCCCAATCCCAATCGGAGCGGGATGCACCCAAGGAGCGAACATGAGTAACGAAAAGCCGAGTGACAAGGAAATACCGAGCAACTACCAGCCGAAGAAAGCCGAGCTAGAGGCCGACCTGAGAATTCCTGACGCCACACCGGATGAACTCCTGGAGGCTGTCATCAACTACTCCCCTCGCCAGGATGCGTGAGGAGTTTGGGCACTATTCGATATAATTCCCATTTTATAGGTCGGCGCAAAACTCGGAGACGGTAAGGCCGGCGGAACGGATGAGGCGGCGCAGGGTTCCTTTGGCGATGGTGGGGTGATTCGGCACGGAGAGCGTCGTCATTTCCCCGGGCCTGGTCAAGATGATATGGCTGCCGCGCTGGCGGGCCACGTTCCAGCCAAAACGCTGAAAATTGCGTACCATTTGCGCCCCGCTCAAAGTGGGCAATTGCGGCACTACAGCGCCACTTCTATTTGCCGCGTCTGGATGGTCAACGGCAGGCCCTGCTCAGCCCGCACCTCAATACAGAGCGCAATAGCCTCCCGTATGTTGGCCAGCGCCTCATCTTTCGACTCTCCCTGGCTGACACAGCCCGGAATGGCCGGACATTCCACAACCCAAACACCGTCCTCATCCCGGTCAATCGTTACCATCATTTTCATTTCTCAAGCCTCCGATTACCGGCCAGCGCCATAGCCTAGAGAGGCAATCATAGCATGCCACTAACCCACCCGGTGCAACTCATAAGGCAGCTGGCAAAATGTGATGCCCATACGGGTAAGTTCCCGCTGGTCCAACCCGAGGGTTGCTTCAGCCTGTGATTCCCAAGCACTGCCCCCGCCGTCCTCAGTCCGGAGGCTTCGAGAAGCGACGATAGAGCCACCAAGCGGAAAGAAAAGAGACGATCATCACCACCGCGGGGATCACCACCCCCGCCACGCTGACGGTCGCCTGCGCCTCCCCCAGCATCAACCCCAGGACGCTCATCGGGAAGACTTCCCTTCCTGCCGCTTGCGCTTCTTATAGCTCAGATAGGCCAAGATCAACCCGGCAAAGGAAGCCACATAGGCGAGCGACATTCCGATGACCACGTAAAACCCCTGCGACATGGTTCAATCCTCCCATCTTTGGGCTTTTTCGACCTCCGAGGCGTACTCGCGCTCCTTGGCCTCGTATGCGGTGGAGAGAACTTTCAACTTCGGATCCACCACGTAGTACATCAGCAGAGCCATAACGACTCCCAGGATGAACAGCACGTATCCGGGCCACAGGAGCAGAAGACTCAGCGCGAGTCCCACGGCCAGGAAGACATAGGAAAGCGAAGCCAATACGGCCGCAATCCAATCCTCCTTGGTCCATTCGTCGGCGGCCTGGGCGGTCCAACGGCGTCGTAGTCGTCTCATCTTTCCCTCCTAACTCTCTTCGGGCGGCCCGAGGAGACCCTGCCTTTCGGCTTCCTGGCGCACGGGCTGCCACCAACCCGCGGGTCTGGCCCGAACATAGTATCGCACCAAGTGGTCCATATCCTCGGGAGGCGTGAGATAAATGACGGGAACGAAGATGGCGGCCCCCAATCCCATCAGCAACCAGAACTGAACGTAATCGGGAAGCATGGGCAAGATGCCGAATTCGGGCAAGATCCATACGACCAGCCAACTGATTCCCAGGTTGGCAATCCAGGCCGACAGCGCACCCCAGGCATTAAAGCGCCACCAGATCACCTGCAAGATATTCGGCAACCAGATGCCCGCCATCATGATCCACAAGGCGAAAATCAACCAACGCGTGATCTCTTCCATCATGGAGCCGTAGAGGAAAGACCCCAGCAGGATCAGCAGGGTGGAAAATCTCCCCACCCAGACCAGCCTTCTCTCGGAAGCCTGGGGATGGATGTAGTGGTGATAGATGTCCCGCGTGGCGTAGAGCGCGCCGAGATTCAAGATCCCGGCGATGGTCGAAACGTGAATGGCCACAATGCCCGCAAAGAAGAAGCCCACCATGCCGGCCGGTAGATTGTCGAAGCCCACCCGGAACCACGCCATTTCATATTCGGACTGGTCCTGGATGTCGGGAAACATGACGTAGAAGGCCAAGATGGCCACCGCCCATACGGCGTTGCGCGTGAGCACCAGAGCCGTGCCGGACCAGATGCTGTAAGAAGCGTCCCGAACGGTTCGGGCCGATTGAATGCGTTGCGCTTCGACGTACCAGTCAATCGTCGTGCCCATTCCGATGCCCCCCACAAAAGCAACGACGATCATGGTGAAAAACCAGGCCACGGGGAATTCCCCTTCCAACCAGCCGGTAAAATGGAATGGATTCAATCGCCAACTTTCGCCTCGTTCGGCCAGCTTGGCGACAATCTCCGCGGGTCCTCCCGCCGCCATGATCCCCCAGACAGAGACGATAAGGATGGTGATAAACATAATCACGCCCTGCTGGAACTCCGAGGCCACCACCCCCCAATAGCCCGCCGCCATGGTGTAGATGGCGCACAGGCTGGAAAAAACGACCAGCCCGACCCAAACCGGCCAGTCGAACAGATAGGCGCACACCTTGCCCATCGCAATGCCCACCCAACCGGCGGCGAACATATTCATGAAGACTTGCCAGCCCGCAATCCAGCCGCGCATCAACTCGCCCCCCAAACCGGAGAATCGCAGGCTCTGCCACTCCGCATGGGAGTAGGCGAGGGAACGGCGAAAGATTCGCGTGGAAACAAAGGCGCTGACCGCGCACCAAGCCGCAAAGAAGGTGTACCACAGGCCGCGAAGGCCGTGCTGATAGACAACTCCGCTGACCCACATCGGCGTATCCGTGGCCGTATGGGTCGCATACACGGAACTGGCGGGCAGCCACCAGGGCAAGCGCCGACCCGCCAGGAAGAAATCGGCCTCCGACCGCTTCCCCAACCGGTAAAAGAGGATGCCGCAGCCGATCAGCAGGACCAGATAAGCCGCGGTCCAAAACCAATCGAGCGGAGTAAAGACAACGCCCACCACAAACTGGCTCACAGGTCGCTCACCCTACGAAAAAAAGTTGCTTCCGACGGCATTGGGGAAGGAGGTAGATTTTCCTAAAGAAGTTGCTTTGTCAAGCTCAATCCCAGGACTTATACACTTAACAAACTACGGGCAGCAGTGTACTAATCGTGTGGGTAGAGGGGTCATCATGTGGAGATAGCAATGTGTAATCTAGGCTCCTTTGTCAGCAATGGGCAGCAGCTTTGAGAATACATCTTCAAAGAAAATATGGTCCCAACAGGCATTTCTCAGTTGGTCTCCGTGTTCCTTAAAATATGCCTGGACAATCTGCTTATCTGTTTTCTTTTGGATATACTCCACAGCTGGGGCGTAGTCAGCATCCCCCGAAATCAAGATTCCAATATCGTAGTTGTCATCAAATGCGAGCGATAGCAGGTCCGTGATAATCGCTGCATCAACCCCTTTTTCCACGGTACCCTTGAGTGGCTTATCGCACTTTGGGCACGTTGTAATAGACGTTCTACAGTTTTCGTTTTGGCAACGAATGGGCTTTCGTGCCTTTCGTTCTTTGACGACAACGGAATATCCTGGGAAACTTTTAAGCCTGTGGTGAAGCCACTTCCTCAATCCACTGTCTTTCGGGTTATTTGGATCAACCGAAGCATACACATGGGCACCATTAAATTTGGCGGGCTGACCTTTTGCAGCCTCGGCAATTAGAACGGATGGAAGCACATCTTTCCATGGAATTGGCACAACACCCCCCGATTCAGACTGTTGGTGAATTTGGTTCCAGCCAATCTGGAAATTCCAAAAATCTACAAACATCCGCACCCTTGCCCTCTCTGCCATGAAAAGCCCTCCAAATTCTTTTTGGGGAAAATAAAAACCCGTGCCATAGGGCACGGGCGGGTTGTAAGTGAGGCGAGCCCATTAGCTCGCCTGGGGTTTAATGCATACATCATATTGTATGCTGCTTTCAGTCACATATAGTTTCCTTGTCGGTAACCAATTGAAAACAAGGTAAATATAGTCCTTGACAGCCATATCAAGAACCGTTGGAATTAAGCATTTCCAGCCATTAATTCCTCGAATGGACCAGACCTTACATGACAAGTACCACCGGATTCCATAGCAGGCGTTAGTCGCAACGATCCGTGAATCTGGCAAAAGATGAACTGGGTAGGAATAGTGGCGAACCAGACAGCCGCTCCCTCGGCAAATCGCTCCTGGCACCTCAGGTAGTGGAGGTAGGCGAATTCCCTCTCCCGGTGCGAAGGCATGAGATTCCACAGTATCTTTTACGGGTCTCCCACATCCCTCAAGGATAGAGCCGATAGAGCATCCGCGGGAAGGGTATGGTCTCCCGTACATGGTCCAGCCCACAGACCCACGCGACCACCCGTTCGATGCCCATACCAAATCCCGCATGGGGAAAGGTTCCGTACTTGCGCAGGTCAAGGTACCACTGAAACGGCTCGCGGGGAAGACGTTGCTCTTCCAGCCGGCGTTGCAGCAGGCCGAGGTCCGCGATGCGCTCGCCTCCGCCGATAATTTCGCCGTACCCTTCCGGGGCCAGCACATCGACCGAGAGCGCGCGGTCCGGTTGCGCCGGGTCCGGCTGCATATAGAAGGCCCTTACACTCAACGGATACCGATGCACCATCACCGGCTTGTCAAAAGCCTCCGAAAGCAGCGTCTCATCCGCGCCGCCGAAGTCACTTCCCGGCTCAACGCGGCTCCCTTTGGCACGGAGAATGCGGATCGCCTCATCGTAATGGATGCGGACAAAGGGAGGCACCACGGCTTCGAGCTGGCGCGCGTCGCGGTCAAGTGTTTGGAGCTCCGCCGAGCGCCTCTCCAAGACGCGCTGCACCAGGAAGGCCACCATCTGCTCGGCAAGCTCCATGGCGTCGTCCAGATGGGTGAAGGCCATTTCGGGTTCAATCATCCAGAATTCGGTGAGATGGCGCCGCGTTTTGGACTTCTCGGCCCGAAACGTGGGCCCGAAGCAATACGTCTTTCCCATGGCCGCAGCGGTGGCTTCGTTGTAGAGCTGACCGGTTTGAGCCAGAAAGGCTTTCTGCTCGAAATAGTTCACTTCGAAAAGATTGGTGGTGCCCTCACAAGAGGTTGGAGTCAGAATGGGGGTGTCCACCAGGGTGAAATCGCGGTCATCGAGAAAATCCCGGCAGGCGCGGATGATCTCATGCCGAATCCTCAGAATGGCCCGCTGGCGGGACGAACGAAGCCAAAGGTGCCGGCGGTCCATTAAGAACTCGACCCCGTGTTCTTTCGGGGTAATCGGATAGGGATCGTCCTCGGGCAGAAGTTGAAAGACTTCCACCGCCAAGATGTTCATTTCGTGCCCGCCGGGAGCCCGGGAGTCCTGGCGGATACGGCCCCTCACTTCCAGCGAAGACTCCTGGGTCAAGGAACGCACCCGCGAGAAGACCTCCGGTCCTACTTCGCTCTTGATGACCACTCCCTGAATGATCCCGCTCCCATCCCGGATCAAGGGGAAGACCAACCTGCCGCTATCCCGCAAGTTGTAAAGCCAGCCGCGAATCCGAACCTCCTGGTCCACGTGCCGGTGGGCATTGCGGATTTCAATCATCGGAGCCAATTTACGATTCCCTTCTCCCGCAAAAGTGCGACGAGCCCGGACGCAACCCTCCTCGTGCTGCCACCCCTCCCCAAGGCTTACGATAGAGAATCAAACCTCGCCATGACACTCCGAACCCGCGCGAGAGGATCTTGGCTCTCCCCGTAGTCCCGCAGCTCAAACAGTACCGGGAACTGGCTGGCTGCCCGCCGGAAACGCTTCACAATCGGGGTCCAATCAATGGAGCCGGCAAAGGGAAACAGATGGTCATCGGTCTGGCCCCGGTTGTCGTGGACGTGAGTCGAGACGATGAAATCCTGCAGGATTGCGAACGACTCGTCCACTCCCATGGTCATATGGGCATGGCCGGTATCGAAACAGAGGGCCATGTCGGGGAGTTTTGTGTTGTATTGAAGAAATTGCAGGAGGCGGGGAGGAGTCGAGAGCTCGTTGGGAATATTCTCGAGCAGGATGCGTACCCCGAGCTGCTGGGCAAATAAGCGCAAAGACTCGACCGCGGAGAACGCCGCGTCAAACTTTTCCAACGAGTATTCCTCTCCGGGAACTCCCAAGTGGAGAATCAGGAACTCGAAAGGAATCGAGTCGGAAACCTCAATCGCCCTGCGTACCTCATCCATCGATTCGATCCGGCGCCGCTTCTCCAAATCCGCCAGGGAGATAGCGGGGCTTCCGTCGCGTCCCCAATCGAACCCCTGGTAGAGAGGAGCATGAAGGGAACGGAGGCGAAGCGCATGGTCAGAAAACCAGCGCGCAACCTCGCGGACGGCTTTCGCGTCCTGATAATCAAAGTGCTGCCGCATGGCGAAGATTTCCAGGAAGGGAAACCCTTCGGCAGCGATCCGATCCAATAGGCGAGGGGTAAGTCTCTCTCCTACAAACAGATGGGTGGAAAGTGCATATTCCATAATGAGGCCCGCCCCGGTTGAATGCCCCTCCCGCCTCCGCCTCCAGGGGTAGGATCACGCCCTAAGTTATAGTGGGGCGGGGATTTGTTACGCTAGAATTCTTTTTTCGAGCCTTCACGGATGGAATGGATGGAGAAGGCCGGCAAAAGTCCTCATCCTCCTCTGCCTGTGAACCGGCAACGTAAAGGCGCAAAAATTGGGAAGACTTACGAAAACGCCACCGGCGTTGGTCACCTTCTCGTGCGGCACCTGCGGGGAGATTCCGCAAGCCTCTTTACCGACTTTTCCAAGGCTCCCCGCGCTCGCGCAACCATGACGGCCGCTGCTCTTCAGGGAGTCGGAACATCTTGCTTGCTCCGACGCCGGAGCACCACCGGCCACTTCATCCATCTAGGAAGATACTTTGGGGGTCGCAGCGCAAAGAACCTCGCCACGTATTGAAAGGCCGAAAGCAAAGCAAACCCCATGACCAGCCAGAGCATTACCTGGCCCGCCGGTTGCAAGGCCGGTACGCGGACCCCCAGAAGGATCAGGGTGATACAGGTGACTTGAAGAGCCATCTTGGCCTTGCCCAATTCCGAGGCTGCAACCGTGAAGCCCTCTGTAGCAGCCCAACTCCGCAGGCCGGATATTCCATACTCGCGTATCAGGATAATCGCCACTATCCAGGCAGGGACCAGGTTCATCGCCACCAGAGAAACAAAGGCTGCCGAAGTGAGCAGCTTGTCTGCAACCGGGTCCAACAGCGTGCCGAGCGTCGTAGTCGTACCCCGCCTGCGGGCCCAATACCCGTCGAGAAGATCGGTTCCGGCAGCAATCCAGAGCACGCCTAAGGCCCAAAGGTCCCCCGTGGGAGCTTGTCTCAACAACAGGACCACCAGCAGGGGTACGAGAAGAATGCGGAGAAATGTAAGAAAAATCGCGAAATTCATCCGGTCAAGGCTGCCCCTCCCCAGATTGCAATTGCGAGGAATTCAATACGAGCATAGTCCCGCTAAAAATCAGACCCCCAAGCTGGCAGTCGGCGCAGAAACATGGGAACCATACCGTTCCGGCATCATCTACCCGCGTTCAGCACTCTCTGCTCCTGGGGATTTTGTCATGGCCGATGGCCACCAGTGAAAACCAGGCCTTGTTTCCAGTTCCGTGACCTTTCCCGTGTTTACGGAGCCGACTATAACCAAGGGGTACATGGGTGTCAAATGTTTCACGATTCGTCCGGCAACCAGACTCGATTCGCACCCGGAAAAACAGCCGGCAACGGGGCAACGGAAAGATGCAAATCGCGCGTAACTGATTGATGTCAGGGCAGGTAGCGAATCTTGGACGAGTCTGCTCTTGCCCTAAACTTGTGCAAAAGTATAAGCCATCCGCACCGTCCTCAACCGCATAAAATGAATCCCTGAAGTTTCGGCAAGCAAACCCCACTGCATCCATAAACCTTTTATTTTCATAAGAATACAGTTTATTTACATAAGCTCAATGAATTGTGGGACTTACAGCCCCGGCTGCACCATGAAGGGGCATAATGGCAAGATTTCCACAACCTTTTCCACAGCCGCATGAATCCCAAGGGTCGCCTTTTCAGTCAGATGCAGGGAATGGAGCGCGGCGGGGGAATTGGAAGTTAACCCGCCTCCTGCCATGGCCGGAGATTCAGCACGATCCAAAACGCGGACAGCCTTAAGAGCCCATTGGGTCGCCGACCAGAAAGGATTCAAATCGGCGTCGCGTAGTTTCGCTGACCTTGGCCCGGACCAAGATATCCCCTTCCCGGTCTTCCCGAGCCATAACCTCTCCCAAGCGATAGATGGCATTCAGGTTGCTCCCATCCGTCATCGAAAACCGGAAAGTCGCCTCCGTATGAAGTTCATGCGGGAGGTATTCGTTGATGCTGGAAATCAGATCAGAGAGTCCCGCCCCACCCAGGGCGGAGACACCCACCTCTTGCGGCCCGCGACCCAGCCGGTGTCCGGCCTGGTCCGCCAGCAGGTCCATTTTGTTCAACACATGCAGGCGCGGGGTGGAGGCCAAACCCAGTTCCGCAAGCAGGTTTTCCACTTCCAGATCATGTTGCCGGAAGTTGGCGTCAGCCGCATCCGTGACATGCAGAATTAAACTGGCCTCTTGCAGCTCCTCCAGCGTGGCACGAAAGGCAACTCGCAGGTGAGGCGGCAGCCGGTGAATGAACCCTACCGTATCCGACAACAACACGGAAAGTCTCGGTCCCAGACGCAAAATGCGAACCGTGGGGTCCAGGGTCGAAAACATCCGCCGCGAGGTGCGGACCGTGGACTGGGTCAGGGCATTGAAAAGGGTGGACTTACCGGCATTGGTGTAACCCACCAGAGCTACGATCTGGAACTGGCGGAATTGGCGAGACCGGCGGTGCAATCTTCGTTGGGACCGAACCTTTTCGAGCGATTGGCGTAGCCGCTGAATCCGAGTGCGGATGCGGCGGCGGTCCACTTCCAACTTCTGTTCGCCGGGACCCCGTGTTCCGATACCGCCGCCCAAACGCGACAGGACCGTGCCTCGTCCCAACAGGCGAGGCAACAGATAAGTAAGCTGCGCCAACTCGACCTGAAGTTTTCCTTCCCGGCTCCGCGCATGACGGGAAAATATATCCAGGATCAACTGCGTCCGGTCCACCACCTTCAGATCGAGTATCTCTTCCAGGTTTCGGACCTGGGTCGGCGTAAGGTCATGATTGAAGATGACCAGGTCGGGCCGGTGCGCTTGGGCCTCACGGGCGATGGCTTCGAGCTTGCCTTTGCCGATCAGATAGGCAGGATCAGGGGCAGGAGAACTTTGGTAGGCCGAGCCCACCACGCGGGCCCCGGCGCTGGCCGCCAAATCCCGCAACTCGGCCATTTCATCCTCGGCCGTCGGAATCGCCCCGGGTAAACGGCGATGTTCCCGGCTCGATTTCCAAGTTACCAGAAAAGCGTTTTGCAAAACCTCGCGCGTACGAATACGGTTTAGCCTCCTCCGGGAGCGCTTTGTCCGCCCGGACTTACACTCCGGGGCAAGACCACCGTGGATATGGCGTGCTTGAAAACCAATTGTTCCTGGTGATTCAACTCCAAAACTAATGAATACTTGTCAAAGCTGCGGATGCGTCCGGTAAGCTTCACCCCGCTTACCAGATACACGGTCACGGGCATTTTTTCCCGGCGCGCGCCGTTCAAAAACGCGTCCTGGATGCTTTGTACATGCCTTTCGCCACGGTCGCCGCCCGGGGGAGTGTGTGTCGGCATGCTGAACCTCCTCTAAGGCATTGGTTACGCAGGAACTTGCGAGAGGGCCGCCGTCGCGGGTCGCCCCAAACGGGGTGCCAGCCAACTTCTTACCTGCCGCAAAATGGCCGGATCATCGCCGAAACCTGCAAACCACTGCGGCCGCGCCTGATGACGAAACCAAGTCATCTGCCGCTTGGCATATCGGCGCGTTTCCCGCTGCGTGGCTTGGATCGCTTCTCCCACCGTCAGAGTTCCCTGGAGGACGGCGCAGGCTTGCCGGTAGCCGAGCGACCCCAGGGATTTCGTCCCCGGCGAATAGCCGCGCCGAGACAATTGTTCCACTTCCTGCAACAAACCGCTCTGAAACATCCTTTCGACTCTGCGGTCGATTCTCCGGCGCAGCAACTCCCGGGGCGGGTCGAGGCCTACTACGATGGGATGAAATCCGCGCAGGGAGCGATCCCCGGAAGCCCATAGCTCGGAGATCGGCTGCCCGGCCAGCAGACAAACCTCCAAGGCCCGGATCACCTTTTGCATATCACTCGGCTCGATGCCGGCTGCCGCGGCCGGGTCCCGCCGGACGAGGAGACGGTGAAGATAAGGCCGGCCCTTGCGTTCCCCTACCCGCCGGAGGCGACGGCGAAGTCGGTCCGATCGAGCGGGAGATGCAAACAGACCCGACAAAAGAACCCGAAGGTAGAGCCCGGTCCCCCCGACCACAAGCGGCAGCCGTTGGCGACAGCGGACCTCATCAAGGACTTTTTCCGCCTCCCGACGATAGTCTCCGGCACTAAAATGTTCGTCCGGGTCAACCAGATCGAACAAATGGTGCGGAACGCGCTCCCTGGACTCCCGCGGGACCTTTCCCGAGCCGATATTCAGACCGCGATAAACCTGGATGGAATCGCAATTCAGAATCTCCGCGTCCAACTCCTCGGCCAGGTTCAGAGCCAAGGCGGATTTAGCGGACGCCGTGGGCCCTACTACGGCTACCAGAGGCCATCCGTCTTCCCGGGCGGGTATTACTGAATCCACACTCTTAGATACCGGATGATCAATACCCCTAAAACAACGGCCAGAATCAGAAGCAGTCCCAGCAGTTGCTTGTGAGGTATCGGGGCCATCTACACTCTGCCTCAATCTTGCCGCTTTCCTCCCCATTGGACGCACCCTCGATAGACGCCGTGCCGGGTTCCAACGTCCCCCCCCGAAGCTCCTCAAGCCCGGAATCTCATGTTGTAGAGGAAGGTAAATTGAAGACGAAGATGGTTACCGGAAAACTCTTCGGGGAGAGGAGGACAGGGGATACTCATCTTGATCGCTGCCAGGGCGGCGCGGTCCAGGGGCAGCCTACCCGAGGAACCGACCAGATGTACCTTCAGCACTCTGCCATCCCTCAGAATGTCGAAGACAATGACGACCCGACCCTTTCTTCCCAGTCTCGCCACCTCCGGGATCACCATGTACCAGTTGCGGCGCACGGTAAAAACAAGCCGGGCCAGATAGGGGCCGAAATCCACGCCCCGGGTATCGGAGAGAATCAACGGAGCTTCGGTGGAGAAATTTGCAAAAGGATTATTGAATTGATGAACCGAAGAGCCCGGCCCCGGCGGGGCCGTTTCACCCTGCCGTGAGAGGGTGCGGACATTCTCCTCCAGGGCCTGTCCGGGAGTATTCACAGGGATTTTCATCTTTCGCCCTGATCCTTCCAGGCGCTTGGGAACTTCCATCAGTTTCAGGCTGGCGACCTGCTGATTCTCCTGCTTTTCCAACTCCTGCTGGTCTCGCCCCTTTCCCTCCGTCTTCTCCATTTCCGGCGATGGAGGGAGGGCCGGAGCCCCGGGAGGCGCAACCAAACCACCGCCACCGGCAATCTCCGGAAGGTCGGTGTCACCCTTGGAATAGGGAACGCGCGGGGCATCGGGAAAAATTTCAGGAGCTTTTCCCTGCGCCGTCCGGTCCTGGTCGGATTCGATCCGAGGCTCCAGCGATGGGGACGGTTGTCGCAGTTCCGGGGGCAACCAAAGGAATAGAGGACCCAACTCGGGTTTCTCGGCTGCCCCCTCGGCAATCAACTGGCGTTCTCCTCCCAAAAGCCGGGGGGCGAAAATCAGAAACAGCATGAGCAATCCGTGGCAGGTGACGGAAAGAAAGAACATGGCCTGACGCTGCCACCGGTCCGCATCGTTGCCGACCTCCAAAAGCACATTCGGCGGCATTTCGTCACCGCCCTGAGCCATCGTCTGGCGGCATTTCTGGCGGTGATAATCAGCCCAACCGTGCGGGTAGATGACCGGTTTCGAACTCACGCGAGGCGGGTCCGGCTTGTGGACGAGCGCGTCCAACTGGTCGCGTAGTTCCAGAAACCACGGTCGCAGGTCCGAGACCGGTAATCTTGGCAGGCTGCCCGCTTCCGGGGCGCGCATCCCGAGTTCCCCGGCTACCGCGAATCTCTCCCGGATTTGGCGGAGAATGGAGCGGTGCAATGGAGGAGGTTGGAAAAAAGTCGGCTTATACTCGAGGCCTGCGGGCGCAGCTTGCAGACGTCGGCCACCGGACGAGGGAGAAAGTTCGTTTAGACCGATCTTAAGAACCGCCATAATCCCCAGCCCTAAAGTGCGGCACGCTCCGCCGTCGGCTGGACGGGAGGCGCGCTTTGCGCATGGCCCTCAATCCGTGCCGTCACTTTTTGGGCCAACTCCAATGCGGCACGCCCTTCGGGACCCCCGACCTTCGGAGCCCGTCGCGTCCGCACGCACAGGAGGAAATCCTCCAGTTGTTTCAGCAAGGGGTCCGCTTTTTCCCCTTCGATTTTCTGAGCCACAATTTGGGGCGCAGTGCCCCCCTTTACTACTCTTAAAAATACCACGTCCTGACGGGTAAAATCGACAGAAACATACTCGCTATACTGAAAGAAGCGAAACTTCCGAATCTTCTCCGTGCTGACGCGGCTGGCCGTCAGGTTCGCCACCACTCCCCTCTCAAATTCAAGCCGGACGTTCGCAATGTCCACCTTATCGGTCAAGATCGGCAAACCAACGGCCCGGATCTCCTTCACGCGGTCTTTCACCAGGGCCAGCAGGAGCTCAAGGTCATGAATCATCAGATCGAAAACTACATCGACGTCCAAGCTGCGTGGAGAAAACACCCCCATGCGGTGAATTTCAAAAAACTGGGGGTCCCGCGCCCTTTGCTCGGCCGTCACCACAGCCGGATTGAACCGTTCCAGGTGTCCTACCTGTAAGATACGGTTTCCAGCCTGGGCGGCCACAATCATCGCGTCGGCTTCCGCCAGGGTACGGCTGATCGGTTTTTCCACGAGCACATCGACCCCGGCGCGCAAGGCCTCGCGGGTTACCTCCGCATGGGCCACGGTGGGGATCACCACGCTGACGGCGTCGGTCCGGTCCAGCAGATCCGCCAAAGAATTCAAAGCCGGAACGGACAGCTCCTGCGCGGCATTCTGAAGCCTCTCGGGGTCTCTGTCATACAGGCCGACCAACTCGGCACCGGGAATGCGGAGGTATTGACGGGCGTGATTTCGGCCGTGCTCACCCACGCCAATGACCCCAACTCGTATCGGACCGCTTTGCATCGATTTCCTCGCTCTACGGGAGCCAAATCCTGCTCAAAGCAAGCAGACGCCTGCGCGGGACAGGACTTCTTCACCCTGCCGAAAACCATAGCGATCGTAAGGAAAGCGAATTTTTAATCTCGCAGGCCCACGATGGTGATCCCGGCTTCATCCGCCAGAGCCATGAGATCATCGCGGTCAAACAGCAACGTCCTTCCCGCCTCCACCGCCAGCGCCGTGGCATGGCAGCGCTGCATGGCCTGGATGGTCTTCACTCCCACCACCGGCACGTCAAAGCGCATGTCCTGGCGGGGCCGGGCGACCTTGACGACCGCCAGGCGCTTTCCGTGGCTCAAGGAGGCGGCACGCTCGATGACCGCGTCGGTTCCCTCCATCGCCTCCACGGCGATGCAGGCCCCCTCATGCACCACGACGGTCTGCCCCAAATCCAAATCGGCAATTCGCTTGGCAATCTCGCGGCCGTATTGCAGGTCGGCCCGCTCGCCGGCGTCCGGGCTGCGGCGCGTCAACGTTCCCTCCCCCGCCAGCAAGGAGCGAAGGAAGGCCGTGGAATCCACCACGCGCACTCCGCGCCGCTCCAGCAACCCCACGAAAGTACCGATCAGCGCATTCGTATTCCTGCGCCGCAAACCTCCGAGGAGCCGCCGCATCAATGAATCAGGGGGAATGGCACTATAGAGCTTATTGTGCTTGACTTGGCCGGCCAGCACCACCCGGTTCACCCTCTCGGCCTTCAACCACTCCAGCAGCCGGCCCACCTCGCCCAGGCTGAGCCAGTGAACGCGGTCGGACGCTTGCGCCAATCCGGGTGAGGCTTCCTCCTTGATGGCCACCACCGACATCTCGACGCCCTGCCGCCGCGCCGCCTCCAGAACCAGAAAAGGGAACTGGCCGTTTCCGGCGATCAGGCCATAACGGTCTCCCTCACCGCCGACTTCGAAAGGCCCGCGCGAACCCATTACTTCACAATGCCCCGCTTCGATTTCCGAATAAATGCCAGGAGCTGGTTGATCCGTTCACAGCCTTCGTTCTGAGCCTCGATCTCGGCCAGCGCCTGGGAGGTATTGAGTCCCGAATGAGTCAAAATGCGGAAGACCTTACGAAGCCGGTGAATCTCCTGCTTGGTGAAGCCGCGCCGCTCCAGTCCCACGGCATTGACACCGAAGGCCGAAGCCTCGCGTTCTTCCGTGGTCATGGAAAAAGGCAGAACGTCGCGATTGATGGGCGTGTAGGCGCCGATGAAACTGTGGCGCCCGATCCGGCAGTACTGATGTATGCCGCAGAAAGCGCCCAGCACCGCGTAGTCCTCGATGCACACATGGCCGCCCAACGACGCTCCGTTGGCCAGCACGACGTGATTGGCCAGGAAACAGTCGTGGGCTACGTGGGAGTAGGCCATGAGCAGATTTTTGTCTCCTATGCCGGTCACGCCGCCGCCGCCTTGGGTGCCGCGGTGAACCGTGACGAACTCCCGGAAAACATTGTGATCACCGACTTCAAGCCGCGAGGCCTCGCCGTGATACTTCAGGTCCTGGGGCTCCAGTCCCACGGAAGCATAGGGAAAGAAACGGTTTTCGGCGCCGATCCGCGTGGGTCCTCCCAGAACCACATGGCTGATCAGCTCGCAACCCGCGCCGATCTCCACCCCCTCGCCGACCACGCAGTACGGGCCGATGGAGACATCATCGGCCAGGCGGGCTGTTGCGTGGAGGATGGCCGTGGGATGAACGTTCATGCCCCCGGACGCTCCACAACCGCAAAAAGTACCATCGCTTCGGCAACCACCTTTCCGTCCACGCGGGCGATGCCGTTCATCTTCCCAAAATTATTGCGGCGATTCAGCAGGACCATCTCAATCCGCAACTGATCGCCGGGCAGAACCGGACGACGAAACCGAGCCGACTCAATCCCGGTAAAATAGATCAGCTTCTTATCCCGCTCCGGTAAATCCCGGTAAATCAGGACGCCCGCCACCTGCGCCATGGACTCAATGATCAGGACTCCCGGCATGACCGGAGCTCCCGGGAAGTGCCCTACAAAGAAATGCTCATTGATGGTGACATTCTTGATGCCGACAATGCGCTTGTCCGGTTCCAGCTCCACAATTCGGTCCACCAGCAGGAAGGGATAACGGTGAGGCAGGGCCCGCAAAATCTCGTTGATGTCGGCAACCACGTGGTTTTCCATTCGTTGCATCCCCGGGCGGAGCGAACCTCAGTATATACGACAACCGTCCCATCTCCCAACCCGGGGCATTCCGCCGGAGTACGCCGGGAACATGGCGTGCAGAAGGAGAACGATTCGGCCGGAAAATCAACCCGCCACCGCGTTCACGGTGGCTTGAAAGGTCTGCAATTGGTCGCGGGTGGGCAGAGAGGGCATGGCGCCCAGTTGGGTGGCAGCCAGGGCACCGGAAAGATTGGCCAGCCGGATGGCCTCTCGGGTGGGGAGCTTTTCGGCCAAGCCCACCCCCAGAGCGGCGGTGAAGGCATCGCCGGCGGCGGTGGTATCAACCACCTCCACCTTGACGGCAGGGAAAAAATCCTCCTTCCCCTCGGTCACCAGCATGCTTCCGAGGCTGCCCAGCTTGGGAACCGCTTGCCTTACGCCCTGAGAGATCAGCTTGCGGGCGGCCCTACGGGCGCCTTCCAGGTCCTGGACCCTTTCCCCGGAAAGTTTTTCCAGCTCGGTTTCGTTGGGTGAAACGATATCCGCCAAGCGGAGAATCTCCATGGGACATTCCCGCGCGGGGCCGGCGTCCAAAACCGCCAGCTTTCCTGCCTTGCGCGCCAGCCGAAGAGAGGCTTCCACCACCTCCAGAGGCACTTCGAGAACCGTCATCAGAACGTCTGCGGCCTCGATCACGCCCCCAGCCGCTTCCACGTCGGCGGGACGAAGACCGTAGTTGGCCCCACCGTCCACGATGATGGCATTACTGCCGGAAGGAAGGATAGTAATGAAGGCGCATCCGGTTGCCCGGTCGGGGTCCGTCTTCACGGCGCGCAGGTCCAGTCCGGCCTTTTCGAGCTCCCCCCGGAGAAAAGCGCCGAAGAGATCATCGCCCACCGCGCCGACCAGATTCGTCTGGGCTCCCAGCCTGGAGGCGGCCACGGCCTGGTTGGCTCCCTTGCCCCCGGCGAAGGTCTTGAGCCCCGAGGCGGGCAGACTCTCCCCTTCCCGAATCATCCGCGTCACCCGGACGACGATATCAAAATTAATGCTTCCGATTACGACGACACGGACGGCCATCCCACTACGCTCCGTGATGAAAGTCAACTGAAGAAGGCGATCTTGATGAGCAAGCCGATGATTAACGGTCCGTGTCCGAATTTGAGGATCGCCAACTCGCACTTGAGCTCGCCAATGGCCTTTCCCAGGTCCCGCTTCGTGGCCAACTGCTCGCTAACGGGAATGGCACCCGCCGCGGCCTTGGCCTTTTCCTCGGCCACTCCAGCGTCGCGGAATGCTTCGTAAACTTCGGAAACGATGTAGCGCATATTCATTCTACTTGGGTGAAGGGTCGGAAGCGGCAGGGAGCGGCCCCACCGCTTCCTGATGCGCATCCACCCTTTCCAAGTCGAGCCGACTTACGCCGGGGACCAGAACGGGTAGCGATCCAATTCCAGGGCGCGGTCAGCCACCCGGCGCCTCAAATCGATCCCATCCAAGGGGAAACGCTTCAGGAACCGACCCAGAACCGAGAGGTGAACGCGCAGGGTATCTCCGGCGGCGATCCGTGCCAAAGCCCGCCTGGCTTCCACCTCCACCCGGTCAATGGCTTGGCGGATATAGGCCTGGGTCAGCGAAGCTTCGACCGAACGGTTGGCCGCAGAGGAGGCATCGGTGCGCTGCGCATTCTTCAAGGTCCGCAGCAGGCAGCTCTCCATGGCATAGATCTCGATCACGACGTTGCTGAGAGCTCCGATGATTTCCTGCTCCTGATCGAGAGCCGTCGCATATTTGCGGATGGCGGTGCCGGCAACCAGGAGCAGAACCTTCCGGGCTCCGGCGAGCAGGCGTGCCTCGGTGGCCAGGGGTTGGCCCTCCTCGTCTCCCTGGGAACCGGAAGGTTGAAGGCTCAGGACTTCGTCCAGCAATTTCTGCGCCGCGGGCATCAGCGGCAACGTACCCTTCAGCGAACGCTTCAGCAACATATCGACAATCAGCAGGCGGTTGATCTCATCGGTGCCCTCAAAGATGCGATTGACGCGCGAGTCCCGGTAGGCGCGCTCGATGGGGTAATCGGATGAATAGCCGTAGCCGCCGTAAATCTGGACCGCCTGATCCACCACGTAGTCCAGAGCCTCAACACCGAACACCTTCGAGATCGAACACTCCACGGCATACTCCTGGATGGCCTGGAGCGATCGCGCCTCGCCGGAGCTCGAAACCAGCCCCTCCAGGAGCCGGTCGATCAGGCCGGTCGTCCGATAAACGACGCTCTCACCGGCATAGGCCCGCAAGACCATTTCCCCCAGCTTTTCTTTAACGAGACCGAAATCAGCGATAGGATGCCCGAAGGCGGTCCTTTGCTTGGCCCACTTCACGCTCTCTCCCACCAGCGTCTTGGCCGCGCCGACGGCTGCGCTTCCCAGCTTGAGCCGCCCTACGTTGAGGATGTTGAAAGCGATCAGGTGCCCTTTTCCGACCTCACCCAGAACGTTTTCCACCGGCACCCGGGCCTCTTCCAGGATGACGGGCGTGGTCGAGGACCCATGAATGCCCATCTTTTTCTCCTCAGCCCCCACCGAGACCCCGGGACGGCTCCGTTCCATCAGAAAAGCCGTAAATTTCTCGCCGTCCACCTTGGCGAAAACCGTGTAAAGGTCGGCGAAGCCCCCGTTGGTCGTCCACATCTTGGTGCCGCTCAGTAGGTAAAATCTGCCGTCGGGACTCTGCGTAGCCTTGGTTTGCGCGGCCAGGGCATCCGAACCCGAGGTGGCTTCACTCAGGCAGTAGGCGGCGACGGTCTCCCCGGAAACCAATCGCGGCAGATATTTCTGCTTTTGCTCCTCGTTCCCAAAGAAAACAATGGGCAAGGTTCCGATCCCCGTATGGGCCCCCACGGTGGCGGAAAAGGCGGCATTCTGAGAAGTCTTTTCGGCCACTACCAGAGAAGAGGCTTTGTCCAGTCCCAGACCTCCGTATTGAGAGGGAACATCCGCCCCCGTCAGTCCCAATTCTCCCGCTTTGCGAATCAACTCCCGGCAGGCAGCATACTTTTTTGCGGGGTCCTCCATGTCGGCAGTGCGGGGGAGGACCTCCTTCGCCATAAATTCTTCCGCCGTATGGCGGATCAACCGGTGCTGGTCGGTTAAATCCTCCGGGGTAAAAACGTCCTGTGGCTGGCGCACCTCCAGGAGAAAACTGCCGCCCTTGATCCGGGTCCCGGCGGGATAGGTAGCCGTGCTCACGGTCGTTGCTCCCTTTAGCGGTCAAGATTCTCAAAAATTCCTGCCGCGCCCATGCCGCCCCCGATGCACATGGTCACCATGCCGTAGCGGGACTTGCGGCGCTTCATCTCATAGAGGAGACTGGCCGTCAGCTTGGCCCCCGTGCACCCTAACGGATGCCCCAAGGCAATCGCGCCGCCGTTCACGTTCACCCGCTCAGGGTCCAGGCCGGCTTGCTGAATGACCGCCAGGGCCTGCACGGCAAAGGCCTCATTCAATTCAATCAGGTCGATGTGCTCCAGCGTCATCTCGGCCAACTTCAAGACCTTGGGAATCGCGTTGACGGGCCCGATCCCCATCTCCTCGGGCAGAGCGCCGGCCGTGGCGAAGGCAAGAAATCGAGCCATGGGTGCGAGCTCCAGAGCCCGGGCGCGGTCGAGCGTCATGACCAAGGCGGCTGCGGCCCCATCGGACATTTGGGAGGCATTGCCGGCCGTCACCGTGCCCTGGCGGTGAAAGACGGGCCTCAGGCTGGAAAGAGCCGCGAGCGAGGTGTCGCGGCGCGGACCCTCGTCGGTCTGGAAAACCAGGTTCCTCTTTTCAGGCCGAGCGTTCCCATTCATCGACACCTGCTCGACCTCCAGCGGTACGGTCTCCTCTGCGAATTTGCCGCTGTCGAGCGCGGCCACGGCCCGCTGATGGCTCCGCAGCGCAAACTCGTCCTGACGCTCGCGCCCGATGGAGTATTTTCGGGCCAGGTTTTCGGCCGTCAAGCCCATATTGAGATATACATCGGGATAGTTTTCCACCAGATAAGGGTTCGGCCTGAAATGATGGCCGGTCATGGGCACCATGCTCATGCTCTCCGCCCCGCCCGCCAGCAGAACCTGCCCGAAACCCGCCAGGATTCTCTCCGCTGACAAGGCAATCGCCTGCAGGCCCGAAGAGCAGAAGCGGTTTATGGTCATCGCCGAGGTTTCAATGGGAAGCCCCGCGCGCAACGAGGCGATCCGCGCCATGTTCATCCCCTGCTCGGCTTCCGGCATGGCGCAACCCAGAATGACGTCCTCGATTTCATGGGGATCCAAGCCCGGAGCGCTGCGGAGCAGCTTGCGGAAAACCGCCGCCGCCATCTCGTCCGGGCGCGTTTCCCGCAAGGTCCCCCGCGGCGCTTTCCCCACCGCGGTCCGCTGAATCCCGACAATGACTGCCTCTTTGTTTCTTACCATTCCTGCCTCCTCCGGGGTGGCTGCCTACCCCCGATTCCATTCGATGCACGTCCATCCGCAGGGAATACTCCGTTTCCCGCCGGTAAGTAAAATCCTTAGTAAAGCCTAGCCCTGCCCCCGCGTGGTGTCAAACGCAGAGTTCAGGAGGCCGAAACCCCCGCCCGGATGCCCGCGTAAAACTCCAATGACCCTCTTGATTGTCCTGCCGATTGCCCACTCGATGGCCCACTATATTGAGTGATTACCGGGCGTTACGGAGGGGGCGTGAAAAGAACTAACTCACTACAGATCAATGTTTTACCGGCATTACGGCTGTGGCCTCTTTCGAGCGCATCCAGGAAGGGGGCGGCGGAGTCAAGACCATATTTGTTACGAGTCGCGGGTCGAACCACCTAACGCACACAGGGTAAAGGTAAACCGCTCTCCCCATGCGGCATCTGGAGTAACTGCTGGAGGCATGTCGCATCCAGGTTTTCGTCGTTTTCGGCCTACAGACGAATCCACTCTTCAAGAGCAATGGCTCAGCCCAGAATGCCCTCGACCTCGGAGATCATCCTGCGCAGTTGCAGGACCGAGTATTCGGCATGGGAGGGAATAGCCAGGCGCTTCTGGCCGAGAATCACGAATTGATGGCGAGTTCCGGAGAAGGGTCCATCGAAACCGAGCTTGCGCAACCGGCGAACCAACTCGCCGCGTTTACACGGCGTCCACCGGCTCACGCGCCGGCTCCTGGTTCAAGTCGATGCCCCCGAGCACCGGAAGACGATGGCGCACCCGCAGGCCAAGCAGAATCCAGTCTTCCAGAGTTGACTGCAATTCGCTCTCGCAATCACGCAACGAATCACCGAAAGCAACAACGCCCGGACAGACCGGGATGCGCCCGATGAAGCTTCCGTCTTCCAGCTTGTCGAAGACGGCTTGCGCCATTGCCTGCCCGACGTAATCGCTCAAAACATACCGTGACTCCATGCGGACCTCCCTGAGTCGCTGTTCCCCACCATACCCCGAAAGCCGCGGATATGGCAGCGGGCTGACGCGCAACTCCTCATCGGAAGCCGTCGGCGTTCCGTGGCCTGGGGCTGAAAACGGCCCCTTCATCCTGCGCTGTCCATCGTTAGCCGTGTCCAGGCGGTTATATTCATCGGCAAGAAAATCGGAGATTTCGCCGCAACGACTTCTTTCCGAAGCCGTTCCAGCAGCGTCTTCACATCCACCTCTTCCGAGGTCGCAATCC
This sequence comes from Terriglobia bacterium, assembly GCA_965222885.1. Classification (GTDB taxonomy): domain Bacteria; phylum Acidobacteriota; class Terriglobia; order UBA7540; family JAPUME01. The sequence continues at coordinate 769,886 of OZ244973.1, read as the reverse complement.
CGTACTCCTCCAGGAGAGGAAGAACGCTTTGAACGCTGTCAGCGATGTATTGGTATCCGGGCCACCCTACCGAACCGCCCCCCAGAGCCGTGCCCTCCAGGACCGGTTCCGGCAAACCGGCATCGACGAAAGCACGGTACAGGTCGAAGCCCATGCCGCTATGCGCGCCCGAACGCTCAAACACTTCGATAACCCAACCGATCAGCTTTTCGAAAAGGGGGGTACTCAGAGGATCAAACGAGCGTCGAAAGGTGAAATCAATCTCCAGAAAAGCCACGATGCCCCCCGGGCGAAGGCGCGCGGCGAATTGTCTCAGAGCCTCTGAGGGGTCAGCCATATACATCAGGACAAATCGGCCCACCAAGGCATCGAAGTCACCCCCCAGGTTGAGGGTGCGGGCGTCCCCCGCCACGAATTCGACATGGGTCCATCCAGCTTTTCCGGCCCGCGCTCGAGCCGTTTCCAGAATCTCCCCGTTGACGTCCACGCCCACAACCTGACCTTCCGGACCAACCAGTTCGGCTGCGGTCAGCGCCACGTCTCCGGCACCACTGCCAATATCGAGGACCCTCATCCCGCTGCTCAGGCCCGCCTTCTTGAGAAAACGCCGCGTCAGCCTCTCATACAGTTGCGACTGCCGAATCAGCCGGTCCGTCTCCTCTCGGCTGCGCCCCATCGTATATTTCGCATCGTCGTTCGGATTCTTCATATCACTCCCAAGGTGGCCCCTCCGACCCTGGCGGCCAACACGACTTGAATTTGAGCTCTGAGGGTGCGCCCTCATGACGGCTCCCAAGAAAGGGAATTATATACTGAACTCGACAGAGCACCGGGTATTGCAAGCCCATGGATGGGAGGGCGGTATTAGAACGTGTTCGGCTGGAAAAGAGTCATCTTCCCACTTCAGGTTGGCCGGGAGACAAGGCCGTGAAGATCAGGAGTCTTTTTCTTGGCCTGGTACCGGAGGGTCGCCGAAACGAAATGGTTTGGATACTTGCTTGCGGGTGACCTCGACCACATGCTTCTTTCCCGGTTCCATCATCTGATGGATATCCAGGAAGAGGCTTCTGCCGATGGAACCCGCAGTCGGCTTCCTGCGATAGTAGAGCCAATCCTTACTTTCGAGCCACAAGGCCAAGCGGTGTAGTCCATAGAGCGCAACCAGGACGCAAGCAACGACGATAAATTCCATTCCCGCTTCCCCCTCTTGCATCTTATCACGCGCCTACAGTTGGGAGAATCATTGGGGCGATGGATCGCCTCGCGGGCGCTCCCGTTTTCACACTGGGGTTCACGCACCCGATCGAGGAGCCACGGTCATCCCGCTAGAAGCGAATTCCGATTCCGAAGCTGCCTTGAAGATTGTGGGTGGTACCGGGTTGACGGGTGTACGGTGGCAGCGGACCCATGATGGCGGTATCTCCAAACGGAATGATGGTATCGCCCCAATCAACTCTCAAGGTCACGCGTGAAGACGGGTAGTATTCCAATATGCCGCCGACACCCAGCGCGAACCTGCTGAGCCCACTGCCATTGTAGGTCTCAAAGGACCTGCCGCCATAATGGATCATTCCGGGTACGAATCTAACGAACCCGCCGAGCCTTCCCCGACGGATGCCCACCTTTAGGCCGGCAAGAAAAATGCTTTGACCAAAGTTAGCGCTCGGATCTTCCGGATAGTGGGAGAATTCGCCCTCGAACAGTATGTGGTCTTTCCATTGATAGCCGAGCCTCCCACCAATACCAACGGGTTTCTCTCCGACCGAACTCTTCAGGTCGATAACGGACAGAAACGCTCCCACCTCAATGTTATGACGGGTTGACTGAGCGAAAGCTCCGGAAAGGGTTAGAAACGAAAAAGACAATAAAGACAATGCTCGAAGAAGAAATCTGGTCTTCATGTGGATCACCCTCATTGGAAAATCGCCCTTTGGAGGCAGATCAAAAAGGTCGCGGTCAAGGAAGCCATCAGACCCTTCTTCAAGCGATCCTTTGCGGCCTCGTCGTTAGCAGTGATGGGCTCCCTGTAGCTGCCCATCAAAATGAACTTCCGGGTTCGGCGTTTGCGTTCCGCTGTGCTGGTGCGATTTTCGGCGATCTTGATCTGTTTTTCAAGGTGGAGCTTCTGGCAAGGATCGGAGGGCAGTCCGCAAAAGCGAAGTCACAATACATCACCCAGAGCATCCGTTCTTTCTCAGTCGGAACGGCCCCCAATCCCAACCTTTTCAATATATGAGAAATGGTATTTTCCTTATTCATTATATACTTAACTTGACAGAGCACCGAGTGTTGCGAGACCATAGATAGGAGTGCTGTATTATAATGAGTTCGGCTGGAAAAGAGTCATCTTCCCACTTCAGGTTGGCCGGGAGACGAAAAAAGGAGTTCCGCCCTTAATTAGCCTTAATTTCTAAGGGGCTTGCCTTTTTTCAGCATATGCTGGATTCGCTCCAGGGTCTTGGGTTCCCCGGCAAGACTCAGGAACGCCTCGCGCTCCAAGTCCAGAAGATACTGCTCGCTCACCTTCTGCGGGCCCGTCAGGGGCCCTCCCGCCAGGACGTTGGCCAGTCGGGTTCCGACCACCACGTCATGGTCGGTGGCGAACTGCGCGCGCCGTAACTGGTGGAGGCTAAGCTTCAAGGCGGAAAGAATCGGCCTGCCGAATACCGGAATGTCTTCCCGCAGCTTGGCGGGACGATAGCCGTCGCGTGCCAGCCCCAACGCTACCTGCTTGGCTTGGATGATCAATTGATCCCGGTTCAGGGTAATGCCATCCGATGCGCGGAGGAAGCCGAAGCGACGGGCCTGTTCAGCGCTGGAGGAAACTTTTGCCAAGCCCACCGTCTCGAAAACCCTTTGCAGAGCCATCAGGGGGTCCGCTTCCGGATCCGGCGGTAGGCTCTCGGAGGCACGAATCACCATCTCCTTGATTCCTCCCCCGGCCGGTATCAACCCGACCCCCGTTTCGACCAATCCGAGGTAGGATTCCGCCGCTGCCTGGATGCGGGCCGAATGCAAGGCCATCTCCAGCCCGCCGCCCAAGGTCAAACCAACCGGGGCGGTGACGACGGGTTTCGGGGCCAGCTTCAAAGCCAGGGTAGCCTGCTGGAACGCCCGCACCATCTGGTCCACTTCCTCCCAATCTCCATCTTGAATGGCTACCAGCAGGAGCATCAGATTCGCGCCGGCGGAAAAGTTCACCGCTTCATTGCCGATCACCAGCGCTGCGAAGTCCTCCGCAAGGAGCTTTACGGCCCTACGAGTCATCGCCACCGCGTCGGCCCCGAGCGTGTTCATCTTGGAGTGAAACTCCAGGCAGAGCACTCCATCTCCCAGGTCGAGGAGGCTCGCTCCGGCGTTGTTGCGCACCACCTGGTTGGACGCCCGCAGCCGAGCAAGAGAAATGCGACCGGGCTTCTCCTCCACCACCTGATGCTGCCCGGCGCCCGGCAGAAAGTGCGCCGTTTTGCCGTCCACCGGCGCATAGAAACTCTCCTTGCCGGTGGCGAGCAGATTCTGGACCAAGCTCGGAACCGGCCGGCCCTGTCGGCCCCATTCCGCCACCACGTCCCGCACGCCGACCGCGTCAAACAACTCAAAGACCCCGACTTCCCAATGGAAGCCCCACCGCAAGGCCCGGTCCACGGAAACGATATCGTCGGCAATTTCCGGGATGCGGCTCGCCGCATAGTGAAAGGTGCCGCTAAGAAGCTTGCGGTAAAACTCTCCGGTCGGGTCAGGCGAATGAAACAGCGTATTCACTCTTCGGCGGGTGTCCTCCACGTTCCGAGCCATCTCGAGCGACGCAGATTGAGGAGGTCGCTGGGGGCCATACTCGAAGCTGCGCAAATCCAGGGCGAGGATATGGCTTCCCTCCGCCCCCTTCTGCTTGCGGTAAAATCCCTGGCCCGTCTTCTCCCCTAACCATTTCCGCTGGAGCATCTGCTCCACAAAGGGAGGCCATTGAAACACCTCCCTCTGTTCATCGTCGGGCAGCGCCTGATAAAGGTTCCTCACCACCTCCGCGGCCACGTCCAGCCCCACCAGATCGAGAGTGCGAAAGGTTGCCGACTTGGGGAGGCCCAGGATGGGGCCCGTCAGCGCATCGATTTCCGCGACCGAATGCTCCCCCTCGGCGGTGATACGAAGCACCGTGGCCGTATAGAAGGTCCCGATCCGATTCGCAATGAAATTAGGCGTGTCCTTGGCGACCACCACACCCTTTCCCAAAACCTCTTCCCCAAATGCCGTGATCGCGCCGACCACCTCGGGCAGCGTGTCGGCGGTGGGAATCAGTTCCAACAACTTCATGTACCGGGGAGGGTTGAAGAAGTGGGTGCCGAGCCAGTGCCGGCGGAAATCCGCGTCCAATTCTGCGGCGAGACTTGTCAGCGAAAGCCCGGAAGTATTCGAACTGACGATGCATCCCGGTTGCCGGAGCGGATCCACCTTTTGCAAGAGCGCGCGCTTGATCTGTCGGTTCTCCGCAACGGCCTCAATAATCCAGTCGCATTCGGTGACCCACCCCAGATCGTCCTCGAAGTTGCCCACTCGTATGAGCCGGGAAGCCTCCGGCACGTAGAACGCCGGCGGCTCGGACTTCAGCGCCAGCTTCAATCCCTGCTCGGCGAAGCGGTTCCGAAACCGCGGCGAGTCGGGTTGCACGCCTTTTTTTTCCTCTTGGGGAGACAGACCGGGAGGAACCCGGTCCAGCAGGAAACAGGAGACCTCCGCGTTCGCCAAGTGCGCGGCGATCCGCGAGCCCATTGTGCCGGCACCCAGAACGGCTACCTTGCGGATCGGATACTTCACACGACCTCCTCCTGAATGGGGTGACCAGCGCGAACGATACGGTAACCCATCCGGTCGATACCGGCGGACATCGTTCGGCTAGGGGAAAGCCAGTCGGCGGACCGTTTCGGCAATCGAGGAAGCGTCGATCCGGGCCCACCGGAGCAATTCTTCCGTCTTGCCGGAGATGGGAATCTCGCGCACGGCCAGCTTGTGGACTTCCATACCATAGGGACCCAGAGCTTCCAGGACGGCATCCCCCACCCCCCCTTCGGCATAGTGGTCCTCAACCACCAGCACCTTCCGATGGGTCTGGCCGGCCGCCTCCAACAAGGCCTCCTTCGCCACGGGTTTCACCGAGTAGGCATCCATAATTCGCACTTTCACCCCGTCGGCATTCAATTCCTCGTAGGCCTGTAGTGCTTCATGCACGGTAATCCCGGCACCGACGACGGTGAGAACATCCTCGGAGCTCGAGCGCAACACCTTGGCGCCCCCCACCGGAAACTCTTCTCCCTGGGGATAAAGGACGGGCAGCTTGGGCCGCGTGGTGCGAAGGTAAGCCACGCCGGAATAACGCGCCGCCGCTTCGACCAACCGCTCCGTGGCGACCGCATCCGCCGGATAGAGAACCACGGAGTGCGGAATCGCGCGCATCATGGCCAAATCCTCCAGGCCCATCTGTGAGGCCCCGTCCGCCCCGATCGATACCCCGCAGTGCGAGCCTACATATTTCACATTGGCTTTGGAGATGGCCGACATGCGGATGTGGTCATACGCCCGGCAGAGAAAGCTGGCAAAGGTGGAGACAAAAGGAATCTTGCCCCGAGTCGCCAAGCCGACGGCGGCGCCGACCATGTTCTGCTCGGCGATGAAGGCTTCGAAGAACCGGTCCTGGTGCCGATCCAGGAACTTTTGCGCGAACGTGGAGTTCTTCGTGTCGCCATCCAGAGCCACCACCGCCGAGCAGGCATCGCCGAGCTTGGCCAGAGCCGTTCCGTAGGCCTCCCGGGTCGCCACCTTCTGACCCACCTCATAGCCGGGTGGCGCGAGCGGAGCAACCTGGGGCGGCTCAGAGGGTATGTCATAGGATGCCGGCGGGTGGGGTTTGATTTCAACCTGGCCCGACGGCCCGCCCAATTCGCCCAGCGCCCGTTCCATTTCATCTCCCTTCTGCAAGGGCTTGCCGTGCCAACCCTCCTGATCTTCAAGAAAGGAGATACCTTTGCCTTTCACCGTCCGGGCGACGAGCATCGAGGGCCGGCCCTTGACGCGCCCGATCCGATCCAATGCATCTACGATTTGGCCCATGTCATGCCCATCCACCGTCAGAGTGAACCAGCCGAAATTTTCGAACCTTTTGTGAAAGGTTTCCACGTCCCACTGAAGTTGAGTCTGCTGACTCTGCCCAAGCCTGTTCACGTCAAGGATGCCGACCAGGTTGTCCAGCTTGTAATGGGAGGCGAAGTGAGCCGCTTCCCAGACGCCTCCCTCAGCCGCCTCTCCATCGCCGAGAAGTACATACACCTTGTAGTTCCGTTTATCCAGATAGCGGCCGGCCAGCGCGATTCCGGTACTCACCGAAAGTCCCTGTCCCAACGAACCGGTGGCGACCGGCGAATAAGGAAAACGCGCCGTGGGATGCCCCTCGAGCCGGCTGCCGAACTGCCGGAGGGTCAGCAGCTCCTCCACTGCATACGCTCCGGCCTCGGCCCAGGCCGCATAAAGCAACGGCGCCGCATGGCCTTTGGAAAGAACGAACTGGTCATTGCAAGGGTGCTGGGGATTCTGAGGGTCGTATCGCATGGCGTGGAAGTAAAGCGCCGCCACCAAGTCCGCCGCCGAACAACAGGAAGTGGGGTGCCCGGAGCCGGCCTCCGCGGTCGCCACCAGAGAATGGCGCCGCAGACGGCGCGCCTTTTCCTGTAGCGCCTGCAGAAGAGAGTCTCTCTCCACGCCCTGAATTTCTCTCTGCACCGATTCCGTTTCCCGTTGTTGAGGCATTTTATCCACCCTTGCTTTTTATCGTCCTCGTTTTTACCGTCAAGGGCCGGCTGAAGCGACGTACCGTCATCAATTCGCCAGTTCATCGGCCAGGGCTTCCGCATCGTACACCTTGCGGAGCGCCTGCATGACGGCTTGCGCGCTGACCGAAACGGCACGGGCCTGTTGGTCCGAATAAGCGAACTCGTTTCCCAATCCCTGGATATTCGAGTCGAAGATGATCCCTACAATCTCACCTTGGCGGGAGATCACCGGGCTGCCCGAGTTGCCGCCGGTAACGTCATGGGTGGTAACGAAATTGAAGAGCGTCTCGGGGTCCAACTTATCTTTTCGCGCCCGCCAGCGCTCGGGGAGTTTCCACGGGTCGAGATTTTCGTGCTCTTCGGCGCGGCGATAGAGTCCCGCAACATGGGTTGCGAAGGGAATCTCGACACCTGCTTGCTGATAACCCTTCACCGTTCCGAAGCTGACCCGAAGGGTGAAGGTAGCATCGGGATAGCCGGTCGTGCCCTCGAGTTCCCGGATGGCTGCAAACAGCTTTGCATAGCCCTGACGCTTCAGTTCCGCGGCCTCGGAAAAAATCTTGCGAAGCGCGCGCGCGGCCGGGTCCACCACCCGAGCCAGCTCGATCAACGGATCCCGGCTGGCACGGACCGCTTCCAGTCCACCCTCGAATAATTGCTGGCGAAAGGCAACGTCTTGCAGGCGCGTCGCTCGGATGAGTTCCTGCGCCTGAGTGCGAGGGTCCTTTCCCGCCAGCACCCTCCTGACCAAGTCGTCATCGGCTCCCAGAGTCTCCACCAAAAGGCTGAGCGACTCGCCCAGCTTGGCCGTCTCCAGAGCCGCATAAACAGGTGCGGGGGATAACAGCAATTGTTCGATGCGGGGAAGGCTCTTATCCGCATAGCCGCGGAGCCTTTCGGCGTTCGGCTTCTCGCGCTCGGTGGCCACGCGCACCAGGAGCCGCGCCATGCGGAAGAGCCGGGAATAGAATCCGCTTCTCCGCTCCAGCATCCGCCACTCCGGGTAGTTGAGCGCCCGCTCCAGCTCCGCGCTGGCGATATCGTCCCAGGCACTTCCGTAGCGGGCGTGAAGTTTCGGGTCTTTCGCAAGTCGGCCGCGGAGTTCCTTCTCGGCTTTTTCCTTCTCACGCAGGAAGGCCGGGTCCTGAAGCTTCCGCAGGAATCCCGTCAGGGCTTTGCGCGAATTTTGGACCCTGAAAAGCGATTCGTCGGCGATGCGGGCGGCCTCGCGCCCCTCGGCACCGAATTGCTGCAGGGCAACTTCAAACCGGCGCAGCACATTGAGCTGCTGCGGATAGGCCGTGTCGCGCAGGAACTGGAGGGTCTCCAAGGTATCCAGACGTTGGGTGCGTCCGGGATGGCCCGTCACAAAGACCAGCTCTTGGTCCCGAACCGGTCCGAGACGCCAGCGGAGGTGGGCACTCGGTTTAACCGGTTTCCCCTTCTCATAGACGCGGAAGAAAGCCACGTCGAAAACATAGCGGGGAAATTCAAAATTGTCCGGGTCCCCGCCGAAGCGGGCAACCCCCAACTCAGGCGAGAACACCAGCCGCACGTCGGTGTACCGGTCGTAGCAGTAGAGATGGTAGCGGGCGCCATGCCACAGGGTGACCACTTCGCACTTCAGGCCCGTCTGCTTGGACTTCTCACTCTCGAGGGTGTTGATAGCGCCGCGGCGCGCCTTTTCCGCCTCCACCCGGCCCATCCGGGAGGTCACGGCAGCCTGAATGGTCTCGGTCACGTCGTCGATGGTCTGCAACACGTTGAGTTCCAGATCGGGACACGGCTTCTCCCGGGCCGGGCTTCGGGCCAGAAATCCGTCCGCGGCGATGTTGTTTTCCTGGCTGCTCAGTTTCTCCGTGCAGCCAATCCCAATGTGATGGTTCGTCAGCACCAACCCATTCGAGGAGACAAAAGACCCGGAGCCGTTGGGGAACCGCACCGATGCGCGCCGGATCAGGCGCCGCCAATGGCTGGTGGGACTGAATTGGTAACGGGTTTGGAGAATCTGAACCGGTAGTTGATCGGGCAAATACATGCCCTCTTCCGCCCCCAAGGAGGCCGCCACGAAAATCCCCGGGACGAAAACGGCCCAAAATTTCCCGCCTCTCCGCAAAACTCCACCCCATCCAACTACAAGGTCAAGGAAGGCTAAAGCACCCGTCCGAAAATGTCCAGATGGAACATTCCCGGACCGCTGGGAGCAGCTCTCGCATCGGAAAAGTCCAAAAGTACGAAGGGATTACCCCGGCCAATGAAGCAACTCGGTTCAGCCCGCAACCGCGCTAACGCTGGGAGGGTGCCAAGAAGGTTAACATTGCTTCCGGATAGCGGACTAATTTACCGCTTTGCTCGAGCGCGCGAAACAAGTCCTGGCGGTACATCGCAAAAACCAGGGAACGCTTTTGGGTCAACAGGCTCTGGCGAATGGTCTCCTCCTGCTCGACCCAGCCTTCTTCGTCGGCGGGTTCACGGGAAACCACCTCGAAAACCACCGCGTTTTGGCCGGCCTCGACCGGACCGTGCCATTCCCCCTTTTGCAAGGAGAAGGCGCGGCTGAGCGAGGCAGCCGATCCGATATCGTCCAGAAAATCGGTCCTCGTAAAGGGACGGCTGCGCCTCTCACTGAGCCTCATCTTTCGGACGGCTCCGTGAAAGCTGTCCACCTGTTGAATCGTGTCCGCAAACTCCTTGGCCTTTTCCTTCGCCACGCTTCCCGACTGCGCCACGCGATAATCCTGTTCCACGTTGCTGCGTACCTGAGCCAACTCCGGCGTATGGGCCTCCACCTTCTCCAGCAATTGAAAGATGACGCGACCTTTGGGGACCGTAACCGGCCTTCCTACCTCCTGTTCGCGCAACCGGAAGGCCATATCGTGCACGGCCCCTTCACCGCCCAAATCCGTCACCGGCTGTCCGCGGCGAAACAGCGGGGTTTCGCGGGGCTCCAGGTCGAACCGGCTCGCCACTTCCGGAAAGGAGGCCGGCTGATCTCGCAAGGCTTGGGAGACTTTCCGGGCCCAGGCCTCGATCGCCCCGTTCAACTTTTCCGACTCCAGGATAGCCCGGAGGCGGTCCCGAACCTGGTCCAGCGTTTCCAGATGCGCCTCCTGTTTTTCCCTCACCTTCAGGATATGCACCCCATAAGTCGTCTTGATGAGATCGCTGATTTTGCCCGGCTCCAGGCCGAAGGCGGCCTCCTCAAATTCCTTGACGGACTGCCCGCGGTAAACCCAACCCAGGTCGCCGCCGACCGCAGCGGTGGCATCCTCGGAATGCTCTTCGGCCAGACGGGCAAAGTCACCCCCCGCGCGAGCCTTTTGCAAAACCTCCTGCGCCCGGTTCTCCACCCGGGTCTTCTCCTCTTCCGAATTTCCCAACGTTTGGAAGAGGATGTGGCTCACCTGGACGCGCTCCTGAACCCGAAACTCCTCCAGGTGTCTCCGGTAGTATCTCCGGATCTCATCGTCGCTGACCTCGGCCTCGGAACGAACCCGGTCCGGTTCCAGCAGCACGTAGCGCAGCCGCCGTTGCTCCGGCACTTGGTACTTCCCCGCATTTTGCGCAAAGTATTGTTCCAGCTTTGCGGGCTCTATCTGGACATCCTGAAGGTGCCGGCTCGGATCAAACAGAACGTAATGGATACTCACCCTTTCATTGCGGCGGTGGAACTCCCTCCGCACCTCCTCCTCACTGACTTCAAGGCTGTCACTGATAAGCCATCGGAGCTTGTCGGTCAGCAGCACCTCCCGGACGTTGGCTGCGAATTGGGCCGTGCTCATCCTGGTCTGCGTCTCGACGAGGTCCTGGTATCGGTCCATCCCGACAAAGCGTCCGTCCTCGTTGAGCCAACTCAGGGAGCGAATATAAGTCCCTAACTCCTCATTCGATACGGTCAAGCCCAGCCGCCGGGCCTCATCTACCCCTACCCGGCGAAACAGTATTTCGTCCAAAACCCTCGGCGCCAACCGAGCCCGGGTCGCCGGGTCATTCCCCAGCGAGCTGCTGCGAAGTTGGGCATCGAGCTCTCTTTGCAAATCCAACGCCGTGACAGGCTCGCCCTGGTATTCCGCCAACCGTCCTTGAATCGGCCCCCCGGTGTCGTCGGCCGAGGGAAGCGGGGCGAGCGTAACCACCAAACTCGCGCTGATAAAGAGCAGGACGGCGCTCAGGAAGAACTTCTTCAGCGTCTCTTTTCTGCGAAATAGCTTCAGCATGGGACAACGAACCTATGGCTTATTATACGAAGCCCCTGGGAAGCACGCAACATCTGCGCGGCCATTTCGCCCGGCAACGATCTGAGTCGCCTGTCCAAGTCTCCCTGTCCGGGTTCAGATACATGTGAGACTGTGAGGGTGATGCTGGAGGGAATAGGGATCGATATGCCAACCGTGGCGGGTTTTGGGCGAAGGGAGCGTAGCGAGCGCAGCCCAAATCCCGCCGCAACCGCGCCTTGAGGGTCCCCTACCCCCTCCCTCACACCCCAAAAAGCACGACGCCTGGCCCCGAATTCAGGACCAAACGCCGCGCCCGTTCAGGTAGCCTTTCGTTTCTACCCAGAAACCCAAGGAGCCTGAACCATGCAGATCCAATCTCTGCACATCCCATCTTATCGCACTTGGGCGGTGGATGACACCTGCCCCCGCCAAGCCATTGAGCGCCTCAAGAAAATCGAACTGTATGACGAGCTACGCCGTGAAGGCTGTTCGGCGCCCACCGCTCTGCGGGCCATCGGCTGGTCGAGAGCCACCTACTTCCGTTGGGCAGCGCGCTACCGGAATCGTGGCCCGCACGGCTTGGCAGCGATCAGGCGACGCCCGCAACGCACTCGATCCCGGCAATGGACGCCAGCCCAGCAGCGCCAAGTCTGGACCTTGCGGCGCCACTATCCCTTCATGGGCAAGCGACCTCTACGGGTTCTGCTCGCCCGCCAGGGCATTCATCTCAGTGAATCCACCGTTGGCCGCATCCTCGCCAAAGGGGTGCGGCTCGGTCGTATCCGCCCCTGCGCTTTCTGCCGGGGGCGCGTCAAGCTGAAAAAGCGCCGCTCCTTCCACCAGGGCCACGCCCAACGCTGGCGCTACGGCACCCGGGCCACCCAACCCGGCCAACTCGTCCAGATCGATCACCTGTCGGTGTCCCTCGACGGCACCCAACTCAAGGAGTTCCGGGCCGTCTCCCCGGTCGGCAAGCACATGGTGACCCGTGTCTATTCCCGCGCCACCGCTCGCAACGCCCGACGTTTCCTGCAAGCCGTGATCGAGGACCTGCCCTTCCCCCTCCATTCCGTCCAGGTCGACGGCGGCTCCGAGTTCCGGGCCGAGTTCGAGCAAGCTTGCCAGCAACTCGACATCCCTCAGTTTGTCCTGCCGCCTCGACGACCGCAGTTCAATGGCTGCGTCGAACGAGCCAACGACAGCGCCCGCGTCGAGTTCTGGAACCTCTACACCGGCGAACTCACCGTCGCCGCAGCCGGAGCCGCCCTCGCCGACTACCAACACTTCTACAACCACCTCCGACCTCATCGAACCCTGGACATGAGGACGCCAATGGAGTACCTTGCCACATGGAAGGCCACCTGACTCAAGTCTCATATGTACTGAACCCGCACACTCCCTTTTCGGCTGTCCGGGGGGTGTGCTATACTCATCGACCGAGGCGTGATGCTCATGAGCCGGAATCTGCGTCTGGTGGGGGTCGCTTTCTTAACCGTGGCGGCTTCTTCTCTTTTGGGTGGCCTTTACGGCGGTCGGGTCGAGGCAACCGCCCAGGGACGCAGCGAAAATGAACTTCATGAAATCCTGAACACGTTTACCAAGGTCTATCACGCCGTCGAGCAGAACTATTCCGACCCCATAGATCCCGACCGGACCATCCTCCACGGCGCCATCCCGAACATGCTCCGCACCCTGGACCCCCACTCCGCGTTTTTCGACTCGCGCACCTTTGCCGACCTCCGCGAGGAACAAGAAGGGAAATATCAGGGATTAGGGATGCACATCGCGCCCCGAAACGGAAAGACCATGGTGCTTTCACCGTTTCCGGGGTCGCCCGCCAGCCGGGCCGGCCTTCGTCCCGGCGACATGATCATCAAAGTGGACGGAAAATCCACCGACGGACTGAGCACCACCCAGGTAGCCGAACGCTTGCGCGGCCCCAAGGGAACCGTGGTCCTGGTGACCATCGTTCGGGAGGGATTCCCGGAGCCCCTGGAATTTTCGATTACCCGCGCTGAAATCTCCCGCAAAAGCGTCCGCCTCGCCTACATGATTCGCCCGAAGGTGGGCTTCCTCAAGCTGCGCAACTTCACGGAAACCACCGCCAAAGATCTCCGCCGGGCTTTGAAGCAACTCAACGAAGATAGCCTGGAAGGACTCATTCTCGACCTGCGGGATAATGCGGGCGGGCTGCTGCATCAAGCCGTCGAAGTCTCCGATCACTTCCTGCGCAAGAACCAACTGATCGTTTACCATCAAGGACGCAACTCGCGCGAGAAACGATACTTCGCCAACAAAGGCAACGGTGGGAACGAATATCCCATGGTCATCCTGGTGAATTGCTACACGGCCAGTGCGGCGGAAATTGTCGCCGGCGCGCTCCAGGACCACGACCGGGCATTGATCCTGGGAGAGTCGAGCTTTGGGAAAGGATTGGTGCAAACCGTTTATCCGCTGAGTGATGAGACCGGACTGGCCCTCACCACCGCCCGATACTACACTCCCAGCGGGCGATTGATCCAACGGAACTATACCGGCGTCTCCCTCTACAGCTATTACTTTCACTGTCGGGACTTCGTGCCTCCCCGCGAGCAAATCCGTTTCACCGACGGCGGCCGGCGCGTATTCGGCGGAGGAGGCATCAATCCGGACCTGAAAATCACCGACCCGGAACCCAGCAGGTTCCGAAAACGGCTCTCGAAAGGCGACGTTTTCCTTACCTTCGGGGAGCGTTTTCTGGCGGAACGCAAGACGGTTCCGCGTAATTTCGACGTGGACGAAACCGTGCTGAAACAATTCCGTGAATACTTGCATTCAGAAGAGATTCTCTTCACCTCCCCGGATTGGGAAGCGAACCTGGATTTCATTAAGACCAACATCAAGCAACAGCTTTTCACCGTAATCTACGGCCTGGATGAGGGGACCCGCGTCAATGTGGAGAACGATACGTTGATTCTGAAGGCCCTCGAAATGTTGCCCGAAGCCCGACGCTTGCGGGAAAATCCGCAGCAGTTCACCGCGCGTCGTAGCGACCCGCCCTAGAGTTCCTCCTTCCCCCGAGAAAGACAAACCTATAACTTTCACCCCGCCACACGGAAGGGCACGCTCCAACCGGGGGCTGAAAAACACGGCTATATGTCACGCCGCCCCAATGTCCGCCCGGGGAATCTGCTTCGCCGGCAACCCACTGCAGTTGAAGAGCAGATTCTTCGCTCCGCTGGGAATGACCAGGGGCCACTTTTTCAGCAACCGGCTAGAGGGCTCCCTGGGCCGGCCGGAGGACGATCTCCTCCAGGCTGGCTCGAGGAGGTTGCGTCAGGGCTTCCAGGACAGCCCGAGCTACGTCCTGCGGCTGGAGCACGCGCTGGTCGCCGACGCGGACCCCGAGTTTTTTGAGCATGTCGGTTTTGACGGGTCCCGGCAAGACGGCTGTGACGCGGACGCCCACCGAGCGCAGTTCCTCGGCCAACACCTGGGTCAGGCCCAAGGCTCCAAACTTCGAGGCGCAGTAGGCCGAGCAATTGGCATAAGCTTCCTTGCCGGCCACCGAAATCACGTTCAGGACGTGGCCCGAACGCCTGCGCGCCATGAACGGCACCGCAGCGCGGGTACACAGAAAAGTTCCCGTCAGGTTGGTGTTCAGGTTGTGGTGCCAATCTTCGAGGGTCGTCTCCAGAAAAGGCTTGTAGGTGAGCACACCGGCATTGTTGACCAGAATATCCAACCCGCCCGCCCGCTTTTCGACGGCCGCGAACAGTCGCCGGACCTGTTTTTCCCGGGTCACATCCAGCGGGCAAGCTTCCGCCTGCCCGCCCTTTTTCTTCCACCGAGCCGCCATGTCCTGAAGGGGAGCCGCTCGCCGGGCGACCAAAAAGGTGTGAGCGCCCTCGCGCAGCAATTCTTCCGCAATGGCCCACCCGATGCCTCGGCTCGAGCCCGTGACGAGCGCGACTTTTCCTTCCAGCTTTTTCATCCTGACAAGGACCGCGGGCCTTCAGGCCAGTTTTAGACGGATTTGCGGACCAACGCGAGAAATTCTTCCCGTGTCTGCGGATTATTGCGGAACTCGCCCAACATGGCCGAGGTGACAGCCACGGAATTTTGCTTCTGCACGCCTCGCATGACCATGCAGAGGTGCTGGGCCTCGATGACCACCCCGACCCCCAAGGGTCTGATTTTCTCCATCAGAACCTGGGCAATCTGGGTCGTGAGACGTTCCTGAACCTGAAATCGGCGGGCGAAAACGTCCACTACCCGAGGAATTTTGCTCAGCCCTATGACCTTCCGAGAGGGGATATAGGCTACGTGACACTTGCCGAAGAAAGGCAGCAGGTGGTGCTCGCACAAACTGAAAACCTCGATGTCCCGAACGATCACCATCTCATCGTGAGCCACCTCGTAGAGGGCACCGTTCAGGATCTCCTCCACGTCCTCCCGGTAGCCCCGCGTCAAGAACCGAAGGGATCTCGCCACCCGATGGGGCGTGTGCATGAGGCCCTCCCGTTCGGGGTCCTCGCCAAGCTCGATCAACTGCTCCCGAATCGATTCTTCCAACCGGTCCTCGCCGTTGGCCTGCGGCTGCAAGGTTTCCGGCAAACGTTCCGTCTTCATAATTCTGACCCCCTCGCGTTTCCAGGTTCTTCCGCCCTACCGGCAAATGGGTGGGGCCCCGGGAACCCCCGTTCTCTGCGGGTCTCTTCTGAGCCAGCGCATACGGCTACCCCGCATATTCAAAGAAATTGGAACTGGTCTCCTCCAGACGAATTCGTGCCAGCCTTACCGGTCCCCCGGCCGGATTCCCCTCGACGCAGGGCTGCAACAGATCGAAAATACACCGGCACAAATTTTCCGTAGTCGGAACCTGCGCGCGAAAGTAATCCACGTCCAGATTCAGATTCACATGATCGAACCGCTGCAACACTTCCTGCTTGACGCTGCCGTCCAACTCGACCAAGTCCATCACCATGCCAGTTTGGGGGTCCACCGGGCCGGCCACGGTCACTTCCAGAACATAGTTGTGGCCGTGCCCGTAGGCATTGTTGCACTTGCCGTAGAGGACCGCGTTTTCCTCCTCCCCGAGTGCCTGATTGTGCAATCGATGGGAGGCGGAAAAGCGGTATAGACGCGTGAGGTAAACTTTCATTCTACCTCTCCGTAGTATTCCACAAACAGGTCCGGACTCTCGTAGAGCCGAATCCGGTGAAGTCTCCCCGCCGAGAGTTTGGGCCGCAGCCGATTCCAGATCTCCACGGCCACATTCTCGGTGGTGGGGATTTCCCGCTCGAAAACGGGGACTTCCTTATTCAAAAACTTGTGGTCGAAAGGCTCCAGGATTTCCCGTTCCAAAACCTGCTTCAGATCTTTCAGGTCCATCACCATCCCGGTCCGATCATCTACCTCGCCCGCCACGGTGACTTCCAGCACGTAGTTGTGTCCATGGCCGTGAGGGTTATTGCATTTGCCGAAGACGCGGCGGTTCTCCTCGGGGCTCATCGCCGCGTTGTGGTAGTAGTGGGAAGCCGAAAACTCGGCCCGGCGGGTCAGGTAGATCATTAAGTCCTCGAGGCGGGATAGCTTCGACTCTTCCAGCGAATCTTTCCCCCGGTAAGATACGTCCAAGCAGAGTGGATCAAAAGCAATACGAACAAGGTTGCGCCCAGGGAGTAATAGGCGGAAAGCCCGCCGGCAAAACCCAGGCCGCGCAGCCCCGCCTCATAGCGCCCCTGCCGTAGGGCGACATACAGGAACAGGGCAAGCGAAAAAGCCAACGCTACGGTGTTCGAAGGATGCAATAGAAACAGGGTCCAAACCATCAAAAAGGCCGCTCCAGGCGCTACGTCCAGCACCAGCACACGCAAGCCCACTCGACTCACGGCGAAGGGCGCACCGCCGAAAAGCAGATAGAGGTTCTTCGTCCAGCCCAGCCAGAGCTCACGAAACGACCGGTACATCCGCGTACTGACCCGGCCCTGGCCGGAGGAAAACCGCAGCCGGTAACCGGCCTGTTTCGCCCGCCGTGCCAGAGCGACGTCCTCCAGCATCTCCCCTCGGACCGCGCGGTGGCCCCCCAAGGACTGATAAACCGACCGGCGGATCATCAAATACTGTCCGTTAGCCGCCGCCTGATCGCTGTGAGGATCGTTGACCTTCGCGAAAGAATACCGCTTCGTTAGCTGAACATAAATAAACGGTATCGTCGCCCGTTCCCAGAAGGTAGGCACCTGCTGCACCGGCGAAAGCGAATAGAGGTCGATGTTGTGCTGCTCCATCTGCTTGATGCTGTGACGCAGGCTGCCGGGGGCATGGCGCGTGTCGGCGTCCGTGAAGAGCAGAATTTCGCCTTGAGCGCGCTGTGAGCCGCAATCGAGGGCGTAATTTTTGCCCGTCCACCCGGCGGGCATATCCCCCGCCGGCAAGGCGATTACGCCCGGGTCCGCCTCTTGGAGTCTCGCCAGAATCTCCCCCGTCCGATCGTCGGATTGATCGTCAACCACAATGATCTCCTCCCGGCCCTCCTGCCCTTCCAGAGACGCAAGGACAGCTTCCAGGTTGGCCTCCTCGTTGCGAACGGGAATAATGATTGACACTTTATGGGGTGGCAGATTTTCCCCCTTGTCCGGTCTGATCCTACGGCCCAGCTCGATTTTATCCGTCAGGTATTCCCTTTCCGGCATAATCAGCTATTATAATAGAATCACCATGATGAAATCGAGACTACTCAGGGCGGCTTTCCTGTTGGTACCCTTCGCGGGGGTCCTCTACTACGGCATCACGGAGCAAGCGGACCGGCCCGTGCTCATCGGCGAGGTCGCTCCG
Source organism: Terriglobia bacterium (assembly GCA_965222885.1). Taxonomy (GTDB): domain Bacteria; phylum Acidobacteriota; class Terriglobia; order UBA7540; family JAPUME01. The sequence goes on along the minus strand of OZ244973.1, from coordinate 752,035 downwards.
GACTTCTCGGTTAGCTCGCTGGAGGGCACGCCTTTGCAGCTCCAACAGTACCGCGGCAAGGTGGTGGTGCTGAATTTCTGGGCCACTTGGTGCCCCCCCTGCGTTACCGAGATGCCGAGCCTGGAGCGGCTGGCGAATCTGGATGAAAAGATCGCCGTCCTCACCGTCAGCGTCGATGAGGACCCGGAAACACTCCGGCAATTCGTGGCCGAACACGGGCTTACGCTGGCTATCGCGCGCGACCCGGAACGTCGCCTGGCCGTTCGATACGGGACCTATAAATACCCCGAAAGCTATATCATCGGCCCCGGCGGGAAGCTCCACGAAAAGATGTTCGGAGCCATCGACTGGGACGAGCCCCGCCTCCGGGAGCACCTTTTCGCCCTCGCTCGCAGGGCGCAGCCCAGGCGGTCCTGACGCGGGATCAATCCGCACCCCTCAAATCACCTACCCGCCGAATCCGATGAGCCTTCCGGGATGCCGATTCCCGCTCCCAGCGTCGGCGAGAATCGCCGCAGGCGGAGGGAATTGAGGACCACAAAGATGGAACTGCCGGCCATGGCTGCAGCAGCAATCATGGGATTCAACATGCCGGCCGCTGCCAGAGGAATCGCCAGGACATTGTAAAAAAAGGCCCAAAACAGGTTCTGCTGGATCGTGCGCACCGTTCGGCGGCTCAATGCAATGCCGCGCGCGACGCTGCCGAGGTCACTGCCGAGCAGAGCGATGTCAGCCGTCTCCAGAGCTACCGCCGATCCGCTGGAGAGAGCCATTCCCAGGTCTGCCTGGGCCAAGGCCGGAGCGTCGTTCATGCCGTCCCCCACCATCGCGACGACTTCGCCCTGCTGCTGAAGTTTCGCCACCGCCGCCGCCTTGTGTTGGGGAAGAACCTCGGCGATCACTTTATCAATACCCAGCCGTCTCGCCACGGCCTTGGCCGTGCGGTTTCGGTCCCCGGTCAACATAGCGACCTTCAGACCGAGCCCCCTCAGGTAATCCACCACCTGACGCGCCTCCGGTTTGGGCGAGTCCGCAATCCCAATCGCGCCCGCCAGAGAACCTCCCTTCGCCACCGCCACGACCGTCTGCCCTTCCTCCTCCAGGCGGGCGGCTACCTGCTCCACGGGTCCCCAGGAGAGTCCGTGCCGCTCCATGAAGCGGCGATTGCCCAGTCCTATCCATTGGTCATTCACGCGGGTTGAAACGCCCTCGCCCGGGGTGTAGGTAAACTCGTTCCTCGCGGCGGTCCCCTCGGCGACAACCCCGCGTCTTTCAGCCTCGCGAAGAATGGCCCCGGCGAGGGGATGCTCACTCGACTGCTCGACCACAGCCGCGGCGGCCAGCACACTGCGTGCGTCCTCACCAGGGACAGCCAAAATTGCGGTGACATGAGGAACCCCCTTCGTGAGGGTCCCGGTCTTGTCAAAAATCACTTGCGTCAAATGCCGGGCCTTTTCCAGGCTCTCGCCTCCCTTGATCAGGAGACCCTGCTCGGCACCCTTCCCGGTACCTACCATGATAGCCGTCGGCGTGGCCAACCCCATCGCACACGGACAGGCGATGATCAAGACCGCAACGGCGGCCATCAAGCCCAGGGTGGCGGCATGATCCAAAACCAACGTGTGTACACCAAAGGTCAAAGCGGCGATCACGATGACGATGGGCACAAAGACTCCGGCCACCTGATCCGCCAGCCGCTGGATGGGAGCCTTTGAACCCTGTGCCGCCTCGACAATGCGGACGATCTCCGCCAAGGTGGTGTCCTCACCGACCCGGCTCGCCTGGTAATGGAGAGCCCCGGCCCCATTCAGCGTTCCGCCGGTTACCTCATCCCCGGAGCCTTTTTCCACCGGAAGGCTTTCACCCGTAAGCATGGACTCATCGACCCAACTTCGGCCGTCCAAGACGATCCCGTCCACGGGGAACTTGTCTCCCGGGCGCATCACCACGACATCGCCGACCCGGACCTGCTCCACGGGGACTTCTCTGGGTTGGCCGTCACGCTCCAGGCGCGCGGTGAGAGGCTGCAATGCGAGCAACCGGCCTATGGAGTCTCTCGTCCGGCGTTTCGCGCCATTCTCAAAGACCCTGCCGAGAAGAATGAGGGCGATAATGACGGCCGCCGAATCGAAGTATATCTGATCCGTGCGCCCGAGAAGCACGGCCACCGTGCTCCAAAGAAACGCCGCTGTCGTTCCCAATGAGACCAGCGTGTCCATATTGGCGGCAAAGTGCCTCGCCAGGCGAAGAGCATTGCGGTGGAATTGCCGTCCCGCATATCCCCACACGGGCGCCGTCAGGATCAGCAACAGCCATTCGCGCCCCGGGAACGGCCCCGCAAACATGCCGACCACGGCCACCGGCAGACCCAACCCGATGGCCAAGGCGAGGTCACGGCGGAGGACTCTTTCCGCGAACGTAGGGGACAGGTGCTTCGGCTCGGTTCGCTCCCCCGGTGCCGCAGGAAAGCCCTCGGACGGAGCCTCGATAGAGACCAAGCCGGCAGCTTTCGCGCTATTCCCAACGGTTGCGGGCGAGGCGTGGTATCCGGCGGCCTGCACGGCGGCCTGCAATTTCTCAATGCCCAGCCGAGGATTCCACTCGACGAAGGCCTTCTCCGTAGCGAAATTGACCGAAGCCCTCCGAACCCCCGCGACGCCTGCCAGTGCCTTCTCGACCCGTGCGACGCAGGAGGCACAATGCATGCCGCCGATGTTCAGCGTCATTCTCTGAAGTTCACCTGCGGGAGTCTCGGACGCCACCGGCTTACCTGCAATTCCACGCCCAGCAGTCTCCGCCCCGTATCCGGCCTCCTGCACGGCTTCCCGGAGCCTTGCTTCATTCGTCACGCCGGGGTCCATCGTCACCCGAGCGCGTTCCGAGGCAAAGTTGACCGTCGCACTCGTCACGCCGGAGACCTTTTTCAGGGCCTTCTCGACCCGCACGGCACAGGAGGCACACGTCATGCCCTGGATTGCAAGCGTTACACTCTTCGGAATTTCTTTACTCCGGGTCTCCATCAATAAAAGTATCCGCTTTGTCACCACTCAAGATATAATACCATCCCCGTCATACACAGGTGATGCCGATGACCCCGATCGAATTACGGCTTACACTTCAGCGCGACCTTCTGTTACCCGAGCTCGAACGACTGGGTCGGCTTTCTACCGTGTATGGCATCCGCAAGGTGCAGACCGAGGGCCGGGATTTGCTGGTGGAGTTCGATGCGACGCGGATGAGTGAGGCGGAGGTCCTCTCCCTGGTGCGAGGAGCGGGTCTGCCGGCGGAAGCTGCCCCCTGAATCGACTTGGAATCAACCGGATGGGGGATCGTCACTCCCGGAGGGGAGGCAACGGAAAACGGACTTGACGCGAGGCCGCAGATCGACCAAGCTAATGCCTTAACCATGAGTACAAACCAAAAGAATCCGTTAGCGTTATCCCCGTTCCGTTTCTTGAAGCGCACCGGCCCTTCCATGGCCCCGTTGGCCGACCTGCCGCACGCGCTCACGGATGCCTTGGCCGGGTTGAATCTGGAGCCGGAAAAGCTCCGCGGGCGGCGCATCGCCCTGACCGTCGGCAGCCGAGGAATCGCCCACCTGCCGCTCCAAATCCGCACCCTGGGCGAGTGGCTCCAAGGCCAGAGGGCAAAACCCTTCATCGTCCCTTCCATGGGAAGCCACGGCGGGGCCACCGACGAGGGTCAACGCCAAGTGCTGGAAGAATATGGGATTACCGAGCAACAAGTGGGAATGCCGGTTCGGTCCAGGGCCGACGCGGCCGAAATCGGGAAGACCCCGGAAGGGTTCCGCGTATTCATGGATCGACTGGCTTATGAGTCGGACGGGATCGTGGTTTTCAACCGCATCAAGACCCACACGGACTTCAGCGGGCGGATCGAAAGCGGCTGGATCAAGATGATGGCCATCGGACTGGGCAAGGTGCAGGGGGCGCGCGCCTGCCATCGTTACTGTCGCCAGTACGGCTACGAGAAGGCCATCCGCGCGGTGGGCGGATTCTCGCTCGCAAGCGGTAAAATTCTCGGCGGGGTCGGCGTGATTGAAAACGAAGAACACGGAATCTGCGCCGTCCGGGCCGCCCGTCCGGAAAAGATGGTGCAGACGGAAGAGAAAGCCCTGGAGCTCGCCCACCGGCTGCTGCCTCGCCTTCCCTTTCAGGAAATCGACCTGCTGATCGTCGATCATCTCGGCAAAAACATCAGCGGTACCGGTCTTGACACCAAGGTGATCGGCCGAGGCGTGCCGCTGGAGCCCGGCGAGGCTCCTCAGGTCAAGGTGATCTATGTGCGCGACCTGACCGCCGAAAGCGAAGGCAATGCCATCGGGATCGGCATGGCGGACCTGATGCACGAGCGCTGCTTCCGAAAAATCGACCTCCGAAAGACCTACATCAACGCCCAGGCCGCCTTGAATCCTCCCATGGGCGTTCTGCCCATGTATTTCCCTTCCGACCTCGATGCCCTGCAATTCGCCCTGGGGATGCTGGGCGGCAGCAACGGGAAAGGACATCGCGTCGTGTGGATCAAGAATACCTTGTTGTTGGCCGAGTTGCTTGCCTCCCAAGCCGCGCAAGAGCAATCCCGAACTTCACGATCCTACGCTACGGTCCCGCCTGAAATCACCGCCAACCTGGATCACGAAGGAAACCTGCAAACCGCGTGGGAAACCGAATACGCTTCCATCACGGCTTGAGTTGGAGATTGGGGGTTTCCCTTTAATCGCCTCCATCGTAAGATCTTCGTATTCAGCAGATTACAGGATTGGCAGGACTCTGGAAGGTGCAGCGAAATAACGAATCTATTGCTTATTCAGCGGTTGGCAAGTAAAGTGAATCGCGAAATGGTTCCAGAAAATCCCAATTCCAGGACTCGGCGGTGTCTTTGGCTGGCGGGAATCGTCGTGTGCACGGCCCTCTGCTTGCAAGCCGGAGAAAGCGTGGAGGGGAGGATTCTGGGGCACATTCGGGATAACCTACGCTCCGGGCAGCCCCTGATCGTCACCGACCTCTATGAAAAGGTGTTCACGCAGCCCGAAGAGCGCCAAGTGCTGGACAAACTCTATCGCGCTTTTTTCCGCATCCCCCTTTTTCTGGTGGACTACCAGGAACGGCTCCAACGGTACCCCACCTTGCAGGAAATCGCCGCGCAGTTTGCATTGGAGGGTCCGGACTCGGCCGGCGTGCTTTTGCGCGTGATGGAGGCCGACCCGCGCGTGCCCCGCTTTATCACGCGACACCGCGACACGGGGGAAATTCTGCGCATCGACGCCGAAATGGTAAAGGGGGATGCCCGGTTTGCCAAGCCTATCGAACGGCGCCTGGCGGGCTGGGAAGGCCGGCCGGCAACTCTGGAAATAGAAAACCTCGAGGGCGGCAAGCTCAAACTGCCGGACTTTGCAGGGCACCCGGTGCTCCTCTACGTGTGGTTCACCGGATGTCCGCCCTGCATGGCCATGACGCCGAACCTGATCGATCTGCACGGCCGGTATCAGGCCCGCGGCTTGACCATCGTCGCCGCCAACGCGGACCGGCACCTCGGCCTCGGTTACGGCGACGAGGTGATTCACCGCTACGCCCGGGAAAAGCAGATCGAATTTCCCGTCGCGCACTGGAACGTAGCCATGGACCGATTTTATGGTAGCATTGCTATCTTTCCCACATCGTTCCTGATCGATTCGACGGGAACCATCGTGCAGCATTACGTCGGGTACCAGGAGACCGCGCGGCTGGCAGCGGACGTGGAAGTGATTCTCAACCCAGAGGCTTCCCAACCGTAAGCCGGTCTCCGGGCGAGAATAAACAGGCTGGTTCACGGTGAGTGGAACAAGGAGAGACATTCCGATGCCAACGAAGATGAGAAACCTGACTTGGATGGCAACCCTATTGGTCCTGATCGGCACCGCTGTTGCCCAGGCACAAGTGCACCCGCGCGGAGAGGCAACCCTGGCCTTCGCAGGTGGAACCCTTACGGTGGAGTATGGCCAGCCCCCGCTCGGAGGGCGAGACGTTATGGACCTGATCGAGCCGGGGTCCCTGTGGCGCATGGGCGCCGATCAACCTACCACCCTGAAAACCGACGTCCCCCTGCAGATAGGAGGGACTCCAATCTCGAGCGGCAAGCACATCCTTCTGGCCCGCTTTGTCGGCAAGAAGCAGTGGAACCTGGTCGTCTCCTCGAAGTCGGTCTTTGACTTCGAAGAGTCGGCCAAGATTGCGGAAGCAGAAGGCGAGTTCGTCGAAGGGAAACAGAGCGTCGATCGCATTACCATCACCCTGGAAGGCCAAGGCAAGCAGGGTAAACTCATTCTGGCCTGGGGCACATATCGGCTGGAAGCTCCCTTCCGAGCGACAAACTAGACCCTATTGGTCCATATAGGCCAAAAATACCCGGCCCGGAGCAACGGCAATCCGCGCTCGATTTACGCCAACGAGCCCATATTAGTCCACGTAGGCGAAGCACTCCAGCTCGATGTGGCCGCCCGGCACCATCAGCTCCTTCACCCCCACGGTAGAGCGCGCCGGTGGATCCGTAGGGAAGAACGTCCGGTACACTTCATTCATTCCCTGGAAATCCTCAGCACGGGTCAGAAAGACCGTACACTTCAGCACCCGGTCCATGCCGGAGCCGGCCGCCTCCAGCAGTTCTTTCATATTTTCCAGAATGTAGCGGGTCTCGGCCTCAATTCCGCCTTCGATCACTTTCCGAGTCTCCGAATCGAGGGCCATCTGGCCTGAGACAAACAACAGATTCCCGAATCGGATCGCCGGAGAAAAGGGCAGGCCCAGGCCCTGCCCTTCCGTCCCGATCGCTTGCTTGGCAGGTTTTTTCACTTCCGGTTCCGGTGGTTTCGCGCAAGCCGCGGCGGCACCCGCCAAGCCGGCCGCCAGCACGGATTTACTGCCCCCATTCAGGAAGCTTCTTCGAGTTCCATTCATGCTTTCCCTCCTTGCGAGTCACCTCGCGTAGTCCGTGTTATTCCCAAACAAAAACTCTTCGTGGGGCGCGCCCTGACCATCCCATCTCACTCAACCGGAATCGCCTTGCGGAGTTGAAGGTCGATGGAGCCGGTCCAGGAATTCTTCCACCACTTGCCGGGGTCGCTGGCGTTCCAGATCGACCCCATAATTCAAGCGTCGCATCTGCTCGGTGCTGATGCTTCCGGCCAGCTCGGCCAAAGCGGAGCGGATTTTCGGATGCTTCCTCAGCGCCTTTTCCCGCACCAGCGGGACCGCCTGGTAGGGAGGAAAGTACCGCCGGTCATCGGTTAGCTGCAACAGGTCGAGGGCCGCAATCTGCGATTCGGTGGAATTGCCCACGATCAGGTCCACTTTCCGCTCTGCAATGGCGCGATAGACAAGGTTCAAGTCCATGGTGCGCGGTGGCGCGCCGAAGCGAAGTCCATAAGTTTTGATGAAACCCGGATAACCATCCGCGCGCTCCATGAACTCATGGCCGATTCCGATTTGCAACTTGGGCGCGTGCGGCACGATGTCCGAGAGGGTCCTCACCCGCAAGCGGTGGGCCTGTTGCTTGCGCATCAGGACGGCAAAGGTATTCTCAAAACCGAATGGGTCGCCCACATGCACCGCAAACCGTTGTTCGTACTCCGCCCGTACGCGGTCATAGACTCCTTGCGGGTCGGTGATGCCCTGCTGTTTCAGAATGACGGCAAAAGCCGTCCCGGTATATTCGGGGTAAAGATCAATCTGCCCGGCCAGCAGCGCCCGGTGACAGACCAGGGTGCCTCCCAGGTTGGCGCGGCGCTCGACCTCGAGTCCGGTGCGCCGTTCGATCTGCTGGGCCAGAAGCTCAGCCAGTATGATCTGCTCAGTGAAATTTTTAGAGCCCACCACCAGGGGTCGCGGCCCTCGGGAACAGGCACTCGACAGCAGAAGAATCAAACCGATCTTCAACCACCGTCTCATATCGTATTCCTTTCCACCTGCGACCCGGCGGGAGCCAGCCGCCGCTCGGCGCTGCCGAGAATCCAGTCTGCGCCCAGCGCGAGCAGCGCCGCAGGCACCGCCCCGGCCAAAATCAAACGGTCATCGACCATGTTGATACCCCGGAAAATCAACTCTCCCAATCCCCCTGCCCCGATATAAGCGGCGATGGTGGCCACGCCCACCGAGACCACCGCGGCAACCCGCAGGCCCGCAAAGATCACGGGCAGAGCCAGGGGAATCTCAACGCGCAGTAACAACTGTCGGTCGGTAAGTCCCATCCCCAGAGCGGCCTCGCGTATGGCCGGGTCCACGCCGACAATCCCGGTGTAGGTGTTCCGCAAGATGGGAAGCAAGGCGTAAAAGACCAGGACCACCGTGGCGGTCCGAACCCCGATGCCGCCCAGATACGGCACCGGAATCAGAAAACCGATCAGCGCTAAGCTGGGAATCGTTTGCACTACGTTTGCCACCCCCAAAATCCATTTCCCCATTCGCGCCCGGCGACTCGCCAGCACCCCCATCGGAAAGGCAATCAGGGTAGCCAGGAAGGTGGAAAGAACCACCAATACCAGGTGCTGCCCCGCGAGAGCCAGGATTTCCCCTTTTCTCTCCGCAAAAAATTCAAGCATATCCATACGGGTCTAATCTACTGCCAGACGACGCTCGTTCAAGCTATCCAAAAAGACCTTCACCTCGGGGTGTTCAACGTATCGCAACTCCTCCGGGGAGCCTACCGCCACCAAGCGGCCCTCCCGAAGCAGGGCGACACGCGAGCCCAGCAGGAACGCCTCCCGAACGTCATGGGTCACGAAGACGACGGTCTTCCTGAGCCGCTGCTGCAAGTCCAAAAACTGGCGCTGCATCTCCACCCGCGTGATCGGGTCCAGCGCGCCGAAAGGCTCGTCCAACAGCAGAATGGGAGGATCGGCCGCCAGGGCGCGAGCCACGCCCACCCGTTGCCGTTGTCCCCCCGAAAGCTCATGAGGAAATCGCTGCCCAAACTCCCGCCCGGGCATTCCGACCAACTCGAGCAATTCCTCCACCCGGCGGGTTACCCGGTCACGCTCCCAGCCCTCCAGGACGGGAATCATGCCGATGTTCCGCTCCACGTTGAGATGAGGAAACAGTCCCACCTCCTGGATCACGTAACCGATTCGCCGGCGCAAACCGATTACGTCCCAGCGAGTCGTCGCCGAGCCCTCCACCCGAACCTCGCCGGAGGTGGGTTCGAGCAGTCGATTGATCAGCTTGAGCGTGGTGGTCTTTCCCGAACCGCTGCGCCCCAGCAGCATCATGCTCTCGCCCTCTTTCACCGCCAGGCTCAATTCCGAAACCAGTGGCCGGCCGTTGTTGATCCGGTAGCTCACTCGATCGAATTCAACCAGTGGACGAGGGCTCGGGCTTGGATCCGTCAAGAAAACAAAACCTCTTGCCGCGGGGTGGATGCCCTGGGTGGCCGGATGCGATGCACCCCGTCCCGCGATACCAGCAACTTATATGAGAAATAAGGTCCCTGCGCAACCCGAAATGGACCCCAAGCGACTTGGATTGTTCAAGAGTAAAGGAGCCCGGGATGGGTTGGGAAGTTCACGACGGAGGGAGAAAACCGATCCCGATGCGATTCTCCCAGCGGAGCGTAACGCCACGGCACCCCCACGCAGGGGAGAAAGTCAGTATCCGGGGGCACGAACCAGCAAGGAGAGCTGGCCGGATTTCCGGGGCGGTCTAGGAGGGCTGGTGAAAAGCCGTGCCCACTTGAATTTTCCGGAACCGGGCCGGAGCCGCCCCATGACCGGTTCCCATGGTCTGCATCGGCTGCCCCTTGCCGCAATTGGGCGTTCCCCACAAGACCCACGAGCTGCGGTCACAGACGGCGTCACAGGCGTTCCAAAAATCCGTGGTAATCCCTCCGTAGCTGGGGTTTTTCAACATCCGGACCTTCTTGCCGCCCTTGATTTCCCAGCCGATTTCGGTTCCGAACTGGAAGTTGTATCGTTTATCGTCGATGGACCAGCTACGGTTGGTCTCCATGTAAACGCCGTCATCGGTATCGGCTATCAAGTCGTCGAATTTCCAGGAACCGGGCAGCAGGCTGATGTTCGTCATGCGAATTAAGGGGATGCGATTCCAGCCCTCGGCGCGCATGGCACCGTTGGAGCGCGCCTGATTGATGGCCGGCGCCGTCTCGCGCGAACTGATGTATCCCACAAACCGTCCGTGGTCGATGATGGGAGTACGCTGGGCCGGCACGCCCTCGTCATCATAGGCGAAGGTTCCCAGGCCGGGACCGTGCGCGACGGTGGCATCCGCGACCACGTTGACCCTTTCGGAACCGTACCGGAGCTTGCCGAGTTGATCCAGAGTGAGGAAGCTGTTGCCGGCAAAATTGGCTTCCATACCGAGCACGCGGTCGAGCTCGATGGGATGCCCGACGGATTCATGGACCTGCAACCCCAACTGGGACCCGTCCAGGATAAGGTCGCGAACGCCTTCCGGACACGGGGCGGCGCGGTGCAGCGCCACGGCTTCCTCCCCGATACGTCCGGCGTTTCCTACCAGATCCAGCTCTTCGACCAGCTCATAGCCTCGGATCTGGTATTGGCCCCCGAAGGAGTTGGGATAGGACCTCTTCTGAATTTCGTTCTCCGAGTAGGCCGTGGCCACAATTCCGGCTCCGCTCCGGGTCTTCTTCTGGCGAATCTCAGAACCGATGCTGGAGAGAAATAGCTGATCGCTACGATGAAATTCCATGGCGGTCTCCGCCAGCGTGACGCCCTTCACCTTGCGAAGCTCCGCATCGGCGCGCAGCAGCAGATCGAGAGACCGGCTGACGGGAACTCGAAAGGGGTCCACTTGCACGGCGGCTTCCCAGGTGTCCGTGATCTTCTCCTCGGGTACGAGCACCAAGTCGGTTTTTTTGCAAAGGGCGCTGGCACGCGCGATGGCCACTGCCTTGGCAGCCGTAGCTTCCAGGTTTTCGCGCGTCATGCCGTCGGTCGATGCAAATCCCCATGCACCGTCGGCGATCACCCTCACCCCGAGTCCCAACGATTCTGATTCGCGAACCTGGCCGGGCACTCCGTTCTTGGTGGAAAGCAGGCGTTCGCGCGATTCAATAACCCGCACGTCGGCATAGGCCGCGCCCTTCAGCAAGGCGGCGTTGAGAGCCGGCTCGGCAAAGTCCTTCATCGACGCGCCTCCACTTCCGGTTTCTTCCGACGAGTCAATTTAGAAGACCCTTCTCAAGTCCAGGAGAGATAACCCGAGCCTCCCCATTCGGCCAAGACGCAGCGGTGGACCGGCTTTTCCATGGGGTCGCTAGGCGGTGGTCCTGGCCCGTCGAGCTAAGAGCCAGTGCGGAAGGAAAAACAGAATATCGATCAACATCACGATGCCCACCATGGCGAGACTCTGGCCGGCCTGCCGACGCTGCGCCCGGAGTACGCTGCCATAGCTCTCCGCACGCTGTCGGGTGGTTTCGTCCTCGGAGGGCTCGGTCGTCGGCACGGCTTCAGCAATGCCTGGCCCTGCCCGGAACACCAGTCCAGGCGCACGTCGGAACGCGTCGTTGGACTGGTGCCGTTCGTACTCGTAGGCATTCAGCGTGAACTCCGGGAGGGCGATGATGAAGCAGAGGAGGGTCACGAAACAGACGGCCAGCCCGTAGATTTCGACGGAGGTCCTTTTCATGGTCTGAAGTTACGCGCCAGCTTGGTGAGGAGTTCCTGCCCGTAGCGCGTAAAACGCACATCTCCGCTGACCCGTCGGTGCTTGATGGCTCCGAGTTCGGTAAAGAGCATTTCCTTGCCCCGGATCGCCATAAGGAGGGATGTGCAGGGATTGACCCCTGGTGAGTTCCTGAATGGCTCAGGTCCCCTCGCCCCACGAACTCAAATACTCCTTCTGCTCCGGGGTAAGAACGTCGAGGGAGACGCCCATGGATTCGAGCTTCAAACGAGCCACCGTGTGGTCGATTTCGGGAGGCACCGGGTGGACCTTCGTCTCCAGTTTCTTGGCATTCCGCGCAATGTGCTCGGCGCAAAGCGCTTGATTGGCAAAGCTCATGTCCATCACCGCGGCCGGGTGGCCTTCCGCAGCGGTTAGATTGATGAGCCGTCCTTCTCCCAGTAGATAGAGTTTCCGCCCGTCGGTCAGCGTGTACTCTTCCACAAACTCCCGCGTGGGCCGGTGACTTACGGCCATGCCTTCGAGTGCGGGGATGTCCAGCTCGACGTTGAAGTGGCCCGAGTTGGCCAGCACGGCTCCGTCCTTCATCCGCTGGAAATGCTCCCCGCGCAAGACGCCTTTGTCTCCGGTGACCGTGATAAAGATGTCGCCGATCTGAGCGGCCTCGTCCATCGGCAGAACCCGGAATCCGTCCATGACGGCCTCGAGCGCCCGGGTGGGGTCCACTTCCGTTACGATGACGTGGGCGCCCAAGCCCCGCGCACGGCTTGCCGCGCCCCGGCCGCACCATCCGTAGCCGGCCACCACCACGTTGAGGCCCGCGAATAGAATATTGGTCGAGCGGATGATTCCGTCGAGCGTCGATTGGCCGGTACCGTACCGGTTATCGAAAAGGTGTTTGGTGTGGGCGTCATTGACGGCAATGATGGGATACTTCAGCACCCCTTGCTCGGCCATACTGCGGAGGCGGATGACCCCGGTGGTGGTCTCCTCGGTCCCGCCGAGAATCTTGGTCGCGGCGTCCGCCCTCTGGGTGACAAGCGTCGTCACCAAGTCGGCGCCGTCATCCATGGTGATTTGCGGACGGTGATCCAGCGCCTGAGTGATATGGGAGTAGTAGGTATCGTTGTCCTCACCCTTGATGGCATAGACGGGAATGTTGTAGTCGTGTACCAGCGAAGCGGCCACGTCATCTTGGGTGCTGAGGGGATTCGAGGCGCACAGTGCCACTTCCGCACCGCCGTCCCGCAGCGTTCGCGCCAAGTTCGCCGTCTCGGTGGTCACATGCAGGCAAGCGGCGATACGGATTCCCTGGAGGGGCTTCTCCTGCGCAAACCGTTTGCGGATGATCTGGACAACGGGCATCCATTGGTCGGCCCATTCGATGCGCTTTCTGCCTTTTTCCGCCAAACTCAGGTCTTTGACGTCACGGGGAACCTTACGGGTCGAAGTCAAGGTCATTCTACAATCCCGCCGCTTTTTGCAATTCTTCCGTCCGGTCGGTGCGCTCCCAGGTAAATTCCGGTTCGTTGCGGCCGAAGTGCCCGTAGGCCGCCGTCTTGCGGAAGATAGGCCGGCGCAGGTCCAAAGATGCAATGATCCCCTTCGGGTCCAATGGGAAGTGTTTCTGAATCAGACCCATCAAGGTTCCCTCGCTGAACGAGCTGGTGCCGAAGGTGTTGACCATGATGGAAATGGGTTCGGCGACGCCGATGGCGTAGGCAATCTGAACTTCCAGGCGGCGAGCCAAACCCGCCGCCACCAAATTCTTGGCGATATAACGGCCCATATAAGCAGCCGAGCGGTCCACCTTGGTGGGGTCCTTACCCGAAAAGGCGCCGCCGCCGTGGTGCGCCGTTCCGCCGTAGGTATCCACGATGATCTTGCGGCCCGTCAGGCCGGAGTCGCCACAGGGCCCCCCGGTTACAAACCGCCCCGTCGGGTTGATGTGAATTTTGGTTCGATCGTCCATAAGACGGTCGGGAATGACTGCCTTGATCACTTCTTCGCGAACGGCTTCGTGCAGGGTTGCGTTGGAAACGTCCGGGTCATGCTGGGTGGAAATCACCACGGTATCGACCCGGATGGGAGTGCCGTTTCGATACTCGGCTGTCACTTGGGATTTTCCGTCGGGCCGCAGGAAGTTGACCGTGCCCTTGCGCCGCGCCTCAGCCAGCCGTAAGCAGAGCTTGTGTGCCGTGATGATGGGGAAAGGCATCAACTCGTCGGTTTCATCACAGGCGAAGCCGAACATCATGCCCTGGTCACCCGCACCCCCTGTATCCACACCCTGCGCAATATCCTTGGACTGCAGGCTGAGACCCGGAACTACCTTACAGGTGGAGGCGCAGAAGCCGTAGTCGCCCCGCGTGTACCCGATTTCGGCCACTACCTTACGGACGACCTGTTCCACGTCGATTTTGGCGTTGGTGGTCATTTCCCCGACCACCATCACCGTGTCGTCCTTGACGACGGTCTCGCAGGCCACGCGGCTCGCCGGGTCCTGGCAGATCGCCATATCCAGGATGCCGTCGGAGATCTGGTCACACACTTTGTCGGGGTGGCCCTCGGTAACCGATTCAGAGGTAAATAGATAATGAGGATTTGGCCCGGTCATTCACGGCCTCCAAGCTGAGTACCCTTTCGCAGAGGGAACAGAACGTGCGAAGCTAACACAGCCGCCCCGCACTGTCAAATATTTTCCAGACTCTGTCAATGACACGTCAAGTTGTCCGGCAAGAGGGCTTATGCTAACGTTGAATCTCTGCGTTGGAGCCATTTCGGAAGGGGTATCCATGAGGAACGTAATCATTATGGGATCAGGGTGCGCCGGACTGACGGCGGCGATCTATGCGGCCCGAGCCAACTTGAATCCGCTGGTGATCCGCGGGGTGGAGGCCGGAGGTCAACTTACCCTGACCACCGCGGTCGAAAACTACCCGGGATTTCCCGAAGGCGTCCAGGGGCCCGAATTGGTCGAGCTGATGAAAAAGCAGGCGGAAAACTTCGGAGCGGAATTTATCGAAGGCAATGTAACGGAGGTCGATCTTTCCCGTCGCCCGTTCGGGATCGACCTCGGCGGGGAGCGGCTGGAGACACGAACCTTCATCGTCGCCTCGGGCGCTTCGGCGAAGCTGCTGGGCCTGGAGTCGGAACGGGCACTGCTCGGCCACGGTGTTTCGACCTGTGCGACCTGCGACGGCTTCTTCTACCGCGGCAAGCCCGTGGCGGTGGTGGGAGGCGGCGATACAGCGATGGAAGAAGCCCTCTTCCTGACTCGTTTTGCCACCGAGGTCAGCGTGATCCACCGGCGCGACAAACTGCGCGCCTCGAAGATCATGCAGGACCGCGCCATGAAAAATGAAAAGATCAAGTTCATCTGGGATTCGCTCGTCGATGATGTTCTGGACCCGGCCCAGGGTGAGGTGACCGGAATCAAACTGAAGAACGTCAAGACCCAGCAGGTAACCGATAAGGCCCTGGACGGTCTGTTCATCGGGATCGGTCACCGGCCCAACACGGACGTTTTCCGAGGCCAGATCGAGATGGATGCGAACGGTTACCTCCTCACTCACGACGGATCCAGGACCAGCGTGCCGGGCGTGTTTGCCTCCGGCGACGTGCAGGATCACACCTACCGGCAGGCGGTCACGGCCGCAGGTTCGGGCTGCATGGCCGCCATGGACGCCGAGAAGCTGCTGGAGGCCGAAGGCTAACCGAAACTTCCCGCTTCCTTGGGAAAGGGATCATCTTTGCAGTATCGAACCTTGGGCAAGACCGGGTGGAAGGTATCCGCCGTCGGCTTGGGAACGTGGGCTATCGGTGGCCCGTTTCGCGCCAAGAATAAAGTCCTCGGTTGGGGTCAGGTGGATGACTCGGAGTCCCTGCGAGCTATTGCACGCGCGCGTGACCGAGGAGTCAATTTCTTCGATACGGCGGATATTTACGGCTTGGGCCACAGCGAGGAATTGCTGGGCAAGGCGCTCAGGGGTTCTTGGGATGGCTGCTACCTGGCCACCAAAGTCGGTCGGGTAATGCTTCCGGACGGAACCTTCACGCAGGACTTCAGTCCGAAACGAATTCCGCAAGCCTGTGAGGCCAGCCTTCGCCGATTGCAGAAGGAGACGCTGGACTTGTACCAGCTCCACAACCCGTCTGCGGAGGTCATTGAAAGCGGAGAAATCTTTGCGGCCTTGGACGATTTGAAGGCAGCGGGGAAAATACGCTATTATGGCGTCTCCATAGGTACCGACAAGGAAGCTCTCGCCGTTTTGAAGGATGGTCGAGCGGCCACGTTGCAGGTGCGCTACAACCTTCTGCAGCAGGCGATGGCCGAGCGCGTCCTGCCCCTGGCTTTGGAAAAAAATGTCGGGATCATTGCCCGCGTCCCTTTCGAGTTCGGGCTGCTGAGCGGAAAGTTTACCCCCGATACGCAATTTCCCGCCGACGACCATCGGTCGGAACGCTATCCGAAGCCGGTTCTGGCAAAAGAACTGGCCAAGGTGGATCAGCTCGGATTTCTGGCCGACGGCTGCAACGGGAAGCTGGCCCAGGCGGCTCTGCGCTTTGTGCTCTCGCACCCCGCCGTGGGAACCACCATCCCCGGTGCCAAGACGCCGGCTCAGGTGGAGGAAAACTGCGCCGCCGGAGACGGACGGCTCCTCGAACCCCAGGAACTTGCACGCATCCGGGAATTGTATGCTGCGAACTTCAGCCTTTAAGAACACGGAGCTTTCGCCCTCGCGCCGGCGGCTGGCTGATTTGATGAAGCGCGAAGAGAGTCGCATGAGCCTTGCCGAGGCCACCCTGCTGATTGCCGCCGAGGAGTATCCGGGGCTTGATCGGGGCCGGTACTTGACGCGATTCGAACAGATGGCGGTTCGCCTTCAGCCGCGCGCCAATCCCCGCAAAAGTCCTGCCAGCAATATCCAAGCCCTGAATGCGGAGCTCTTCGGGCACCAAGCCTTTCGGGGTAATACGGAGGACTACTACGACCCCCGGAACAGTTTCCTCAACGAGGTCTTGGACCGCAGACTGGGCATTCCCATCACTCTATCCGCCGTGTATCTGGAGGTGGCTGAAAGGCTCTCGCTTCCCGTTGTGGGGGTGGGGTTGCCGGGGCACTTCATCGTGAAATACCTGACTCCCACCGAAGAGATCTATATCGATCCCTTCCATCAGGGTGCCCCATTGCAACCGCAGGATTGTCAGGAGAGGTTGCGCACCGTCTATGGTGAAGAAGCGGAACTCAAACCTCACCACCTATTGGCGGCCGGCAAGAAGGAGATCCTGGCGCGAATGCTCAGGAACCTAAAAGGAATCTACACCCGAAACCGCTTCTACGAAAAGACGCTGCAGATGATCGGATTGGCCCTGATCGTCAATCCCAATTCGGCGGTAGAAATCCGGGACCGAGGCTTGGTTCATTTCGAGATGAAAAGATACGCGGAAAGTCGGGCGGACTTCCAAGCCTATCTGGCCACGGCTCCGCCGGGCGACCCGCACCGCCGCGAGGTGGCCCGCGCCCTCCACCACATTCGTGCCCTCATGAATTGAGGGACGGCGGTCTCCCCTCCTCTTTTTTCCCTTCGACGCGAGGATCGAACCGTTCCTGGCTAACTCCCCTCAACCTTCTTGCTGAAGCATTGATCCACGCTGAACTTGCCGGCTCGGTGCGTTGCCAGGAGGAGGAAAACCAACGAGTAAAGAGCGCCATGTTCCCCGCCGTTTTGGAGGGGCCAGAAAGATTTGGGCACATGGACCATGAAGTAGGCAACGGCCATCTGTCCGGAGAGAATAAAGGCGACAGGCTGCGTGAACAGCCCGATCATGACGGCCAGCCCACCGAAGAACTCCAAAACGCCCGCGAAACCCATCAAGGAAACCAGGGGAGCGGTCGCCCCCTCGGTTCCCATGAAACCACCGAACAAGCCGAACAGCTTTTGTGCACCGTGAAGCATGAACATGAACCCGGCAATGATGCGGAGCAAAGCTACCGAGTGATCTTGGAAACCAGCCAGTCGTTGGAACACGGTCCTACCTCCGTAAGTAAATTCACCCCCCAGCCTCCGGTAAAGGCTACCGCAGCTCGAGCGTGATAGCGCTTCTCCGGTTTGGTTGGGAACCAGCCTCACCCAACCTATCTGATCTTTCGGCAAACGGCAAATCCGTCGCGCAGAGGGATGATGGTTGTCATAAGATCGGGATGGGAATAAATCAACCGGTTGAATCGTTGAATGGCTCGGGTAGCCTGATCCCCCCGGCGGGCCTTGCCCGCCACCCGACCACTCCATAAAGCGTTGTCGGTAATCATCAATCCGCCTGCGCGGAGCCGGGGAAGCGCCTTTGCGAGTGTTTCCGGATATTGTTCCTTGTCCACATCGTTGAAAATCAGATCGAAGGTTCCCCGCTCGGCGTCCAATGATTCCAAAGCGTCACCCACCCGCACCTGAACCTGGTCACGAACACCGGCCCGCTTGAAATACGCTTCCGCGCGGCGGGCGTTTTCCGGGCTTGCATCGGTGTAGAAGACTTGGCCGCCCTCGCCCACGGCCCGAGCCAGCCAAAGGGTGGAGTACCCGATGGCCGAACCCATTTCAAAAACTCGCCGTGCTCCCGCCAGACGAGCCAGTTGGTAGAGCAGACGGCCGCAAGCCGGACCGATAATGGGAATTCCAAGCGAAGAGGCATAGGCCTCCATCTCGCTCAAAACTTCATCCCGCTCGGGCAACAGCGAGTTCAGATACTTTTCTACGTCGGGTTCCAGAATAGGGATCATGATGCTTTTGCGTCCGGGCAGGCCGGATTCCCTCGCGTGGACCCAACCCGTCAGCGCCGGGGTCGAGCCACTTGGTTTTCATCGGATGAGCGGGCATTCTACCCCGACCGGCAGGGTAATTCAAGCGAGTGAAACCGTGAGCCATTCCGGAAACGAAGGCTCGCCAGATAGCAGTTCCGATATAAGACGAAAGACCCGGCCAAGCCGTTCCGGTTTAGGCTTGTATTCGGGCGGACCTGAGGTTATACTCGAATCGTCGAGTAGCAAAAGTGGGCTTAAGCCCACTTTTTTGTTAGGAATGAAGGCTGACCTGGAAAAGATTCGGGAGATCGCCCAGCGAGTGGCTTGCTCGGAAGGCCTGGAACTGGTCGATGTGGAGTTGAAGGGCCCTGCTTCTAATCACCTGTTGCGCGTTTTCATCGACAAGCCGGAGGGGGTCAATCACGGAGACTGCCGGCTCGTCAGTGAGCAGTTGGGAGCGATTTTGGAGGTTGAGAATCCCTTCCCGGGCCGGTACGTGCTTGAGGTTTCTTCTCCCGGGTTGGACCGTCCCCTGATGACGGCCGCAGATTACCAGCGACATCAAGGGCGCCGCGTACGGATCACCCTGACTGATACCTTGGACGGCCGTCGAAACCTCGAAGGGCGTCTGGCAGGATTCCTGGACGGCAATGTCAGGTTGGAAGTGACCGACAAGGGAGTTATCGAGTTGGACCCTGAAAGGATCGCCCGGGCCAAGCTGGTTGTGGACTTCAAACGCTGAACGCGTTCGGGAGCCGCCCCCGGTTGTTGCTGGGTGAGACCTTTGGGCCGAGAGGGTAAATGCCATGGCCACCAGTACACTTTATCAATCCATTGACCAATTGAGCCGCGAGAAGGGCATCGACCCGGAAATCATTGTCAGCGCCGTGGAAGACGCGATTCTGGTTGCCGCCCGGAAGTATTACAAATCCCAGGACGACCTGTATTCGATGCTCAATAAGGAAACCGGCACGGTGGAAGTGTTTACGGTTAAAAAGGTTGTCGATACCGTGACGGACCCGATCAAGGAAATTTCCCTCGAAGAAGCCCGCAGCTACGTCCCGGAAGCCAATCCTGAGGAAGAGATCCGCATTCCGTTACCGACCGATGTTTTGGGCCGGATTGCGGCCCAAGCGGCCAAGCAAGTGATATTCCAGAAGGTGCGGGAGGCGGAGCGCGAGTCGGTTCATGCCGAATACAGCCAACGTCTCGGCGAGTTGATTCACTGTACGGTGAAGCGGACCGAGGGTCCCGACGTCATTGTGGATTTAGGACGGACCGAGGGGCGGCTGCCGCGTCGAGAACAGTCGCGGCTGGAAAGTTGCCAGGTGGGCGACCGGATTCGCCTTTTGATCCTCGACGTAGATCGCCAGGCGCGCGGGCCACAGGTCATTGTCTCTCGAGCCGATCCCTTGCTGGTGCAACGCCTGTTCGAGATGGAGGTTCCGGAAATATACGACGGCACCGTGGTCATTCGAGCCATCGCCCGCGAGGCGGGTGAGCGCACCAAGATCGCCGTACTCTCCAAAGCGAACGATGTGGACTGCGTGGGCGCCTGCGTGGGCATGAAAGGTTCGCGCGTGCAGTCGATCATCCGTGAGCTGCGCGGCGAGAAGATCGACATCATTCAATACGACGAGGACCCGATCCGCTTTGCCGCCAATGCGATCAGCCCGGCGAAAGTCAACCATGTTTCGGTTTCCGACATCGAGGAAAGGCGCCTGGAGATCGTTGTGGACGACACCCAGCTTTCTCTGGCCATCGGGCGCAAGGGGCAGAACGTCCGTCTGGCGGCAAAACTCCTCGGATGGCACATTGATATCAAGAGTGAGGAAGAGAAGCGGCAGGAAATTGAACTGCAGATGGCCGCCCTCACGCGGTCGGGCACCTCGATAGGGGTTTTGGAGAAGATCGGCGAGAAGACCCTGCGGAAATTGAGTGAGTATGGCCTTTCCACCATCGAACAATTGGCCCAGACCACTCCCGCCGAATTGACCGGCATTTCCGGGATCGGAGAGAAGACGGTCGATAGGATCCGCCAGGCGGTGGCCGATTTCTTCGAGCAGGCTCCCGAACCCGCTCCAGAGGACGCCGGTGAGCAGATTTCTGCCGAGGCCGCTCAGGAGGATGGCCCCGCGACCGAAGAAATTGCCGCGCCCGCGGCGACCGCCACATCCGAAGAAACACCCACGGGCGGCGAGGAGGAACCCGGCAAGCCTGAGGAACCGTAAAGATTCCCCAATGAGAGCGACTCCGGCTGGGTGGTTACGGAAAGGTGCCGAGAGGATAAAAAGGGAACTCAATGGGTAGGATTCGGATCAACGATTTGGCGCGTGAGCTGGAAGTAAAGAGCAAGTTCATCCTCGCAGCTCTGCCTCAAATCGACTTCCACGAAAAGAAGTCTCACTCCAGCAGCCTGGAAGACGAGATCGCCGATAAAGTCCGCGCCCATTTTAAGGCGGCGCAAGAGCAGGAGGCATCCTCTGCCCGGCCTCCTCCCCAGGCTGCTCCGCCGGTCAGGCCGCCCCAGAAGATTCAGGTCAAACGCCCGGAGATACGCACTGAGCTGCCTCCCCTTCGGCGTTCCTTGGAAGACATTAAAGCGGAAATGCGCAAGAAGATCGCGGTTCCCGCAGCGAGGATAGTGCCCAAGGCGCCCCCGCCGCCTTTGACAAGGCGTTCGGCCACGCCTCCCGTCACTGCACGACCGACATCGGCAGCCGGACCCGCGCCCCGCAGGGTGCTGTCAACCGTTTCACGACCTGTTCCTGCTACAGCGACCCCGTCGGCCCCCACTGCATCCACTCGAGCCGGGGTCAAAAAAGTGGCAGCCGCCCAGCGGGTTTCGACGGCAACGGCCAAGGCGAAGAAAGCTGCCAAATTGGCGGATGCTACCAAACCGCTCTATCCCCTGGCCGTACCCCGCATTCCCGGCAGGGCCCGGCCAGGGACGATTCGAAGGCCGGGGGAACCTCACCCCGTTCATCCTTCGGTGGTTCGCTCTCCAGCTTCCGCGGCCGGTCGCTCCGCTACCGCGCCTGCGGCTCGGCCCCCGGCCTTTCGTGGCCGGCCACCTCGACCCTCGGTGACGGCTCCGGCCCGGAAACCTCCCGAACCCGAAGTGGTGCCCATCACGCGGAAAATTACCATCGCGGAAGGCATCAATGTTAAGGAGCTTTCGGAGAAGTTGGGCGTTAAGGTTCGAGATGTGATCACGAAATTGCTGCAGCGGGGAGTGCTGGTCAACATCAATCAGACGCTGGAGAGTTCCCTGGCATCGGATATTTCCCGCGCCTTCGGTGCCGAGACGGAGGTGGTATCGTACGAGGAAGAGGTTCAGCAGGAGGTCCAGGAAGTCGAAAAGCCCGAAAACCTCCAGCCCCGCGCCCCCGTGGTTACGGTGATGGGTCACGTGGACCACGGCAAGACGTCGCTGCTCGACGCCGTCCGCCAAACCAATGTCATGGCCCAGGAAGCCGGCGGCATCACCCAGCATATCGGCGCGTATCGGGTGGAGGTCCATGGGCGGCCGGTAGTGTTTCTGGATACCCCGGGACATGAAGCCTTTACGCTGATGCGCGCACGCGGCGCGAAGGTGACCGACGTTGTCATCCTGGTGGTTGCCGCAGACGATGGAGTCATGCCGCAGACGCTGGAGGCCATAGCCCACGCCCGAGCGGCAAAGGTGCCCACGCTGGTGGCCATCAACAAGGTGGACAAACCCGATGCCGCGCCGGACCGGGTCAAGAAGCAGTTGGCCGACCGGGGTCTGAATCCTGAAGATTGGGGTGGCGATACCGTCATGGTGCAGGTATCGGCCAAGGAGCGGAAAAATCTGGATCATCTTCTTGAGATGATTCTCCTGGTTTCCGACCTTCAGGAAAACAAAGCGAATCCCAACCGCTTGGCCAACGGAACCATTCTGGAAGCCAAGCTCGATCGCGGGCGAGGCCCGGTGGCCTCCGTCCTGGTACAAACGGGAACTCTGCAGACTGGGAATAACTTTATTGCCGGATCCATGTACGGCAAGGTGCGGGCCATGTTCGACGAACACGGGCAGCGTATCGAGCGGGCTGGGCCCTCGGTGCCCGTCGAGGTCCTGGGGCTTGAGAGCGTCCCCCAGGCGGGTGATTCCTTTCAGGTGATTGAGGATACGGCCAAGGCCAAGCAGATTGCGCACTTCCGCCAAAGCCGCCTGCGGGAGGCCGCCATGGCCAAGACCGCCAAGGTGAGCCTGGAGCAGCTCCATGACCAGATGAGCGCCGGAGAAGTGAAAGAATTACCGTTAATTCTCAAGGCCGACGTCCAAGGTTCCGTGGAAGTCTTGGTGGACACCCTGAACAAATCCAGTACCGAGAAGGTGAAGATAAAAATTCTCCATTCCGCCGCGGGAGCCATTACGCAAACCGACGTATTGTTGGCCTCGGCCTCGAATGCCATCATCATCGGGTTCAACGTCCGGGCGGAACGAAAGGCGGTGGTTCTGGCAGGGATGGAGAAGGTCGATATACGGCTCCATACCGTGATTTACAACTTGACCGAAGAGATTCAGAAAGCAATGGCCGGCCTGCTGACCGTCACCACCCGCGAGGTGCCGCTGGGACGCATCGAGGTTCGCGAGACCTTCCGGATTCGAAAGGTCGGCAACGTGGCGGGCTCCTTCGTGGCCGATGGCAAGGCGACTCAGAACGCGAAAGTCCGCCTGTTGCGTGACAATGCGGTCGTCTATCAGGGGCGCATCCGGTCGCTCCGCAGGTTCAAGGATGACGTAGAAGAAGTCAAGTCGGGGCTGGAGTGCGGAATTGTCCTGGAAAATTTCAACGACGTCAAACCGGGCGACGTGCTGGAACCCTTCATGGTGGAGAAGGTCGCCGAACCCGCCATGGTCTAACTTCCCCCGCTGATTCGTTTGTCTTCCGAACAGACGCCGCCGGAGTCGAGCATGCCGGTCGGAATGATGACTCTGGAAATTCAGTTTCCTTACGCACGTTCCCTGAAAGATAAAAGGGCGATGCTGAGGAAACTCCGCGACCGCTTGCGGAGCCGGTTCAATATCGCCGTGGCCGAGCTCGATCACCAGGATGTCTGGCAGCGCGCCACGCTGGGCATGGTTTCAATCTCCAGTAGCCACCGGAATCTGGAGAGGATTCTTCAGCAAGCCCTCTCGGAGTCGGAAAAGACCCTGGGAGGAGACTTGCAGGATCACTCGGTAGAGTTCTTCTAGCAGAGTGCTGAAAACCTCTGCGATGTGTCATTCCGAGAGCCGAGGCCCTCTGTCGGCCCGAGGAATCTGCCGCAGCAGATTCCTCGTTGCGCTCGGGACGGCAAGTGTGCCCCTTTTTCAGCACCCGGCTAGATATTCTTTGGGCAGAGACTCCCGGGAAAGAATACAAAGATGCCGAGCCCCTTTCGTCGGGAAAGATTGGCAGACAGGATTCGCGTTGAGGTGGCGGAGATGATGGCGCGGGAACTGAAGGACCCCAGAATCGGCTTCTCGACGGTGACCGCGGTTCGGCTGAGCAAGGATCGCCAATACGCCAAAATCTACGTCAGCGTCCTCGGATCAGAAAAACAACAGACCGAAAGCCTGCGGGGACTGGTTTCTGCCGCAGGTTTTGTCCGCCACGAGATCAGCCAACGACTGCGCCTTCGTTCGGCTCCGGAACTGCGGTTTGTGCTGGACCGGACGGAAGAAAAATCGGCCAGAATCGACGAGCTCATCGAACGCACGAAGCCGGAGCCCCCAACTTGAACTCGTTCCCCGCGAGAACCCGACTCTGGGTTCGTGCGGTGTCCCCGGCGGGCGAGGCTTCCAAGGTTCTTCGGGGAGAGGGAAGAAATCCCGTGAATGAAGTCGCCGGTGTGCTGTTGCTGGACAAGAGCGCGGGGATGACGTCTCACGACGTGGTGGCGGCGGTGCGACGACTGCTCCGAATCCGCCAAGTAGGCCACTTCGGCACCCTGGACCCGTTTGCCACCGGCGTACTGCCGATCTCGGTGGGAAAGGCCACCCGGTTTGCGCAATTTTACTTGAAGTCGCGCAAAGCCTACGAAGGGACGTTCAGCTTCCGGTTTGCGACGGATACGTTTGATGCAACCGGCAAGCCGACTTCCCCCACCACGGACCCATCCGTGGATCCGAGCCGGCTCGAGAAAGTCTTCGCGGAATTTACGGGTCGCATCTCACAAATGCCGCCCATTTTTTCCGCCAAACGGGTCGGGGGCGTGCGGGCCTATGCGCTGGCTCGGAGCGGAAAACCCGTCGAGCTTCAGCCCGTTGAAGTCGAGGTGTACGCACTGGAACTTCTGGAGATGATGGGTCCGGAAGCGCGTTTCGCCGCCGAGTGCTCAGGCGGCACCTACGTTCGTTCTCTGGCCCATGATGTGGGCCGGCGACTGGGGTTGCCTTCGCATTTGGCCGGACTCAGGCGGGTGGGAGTGGCGGAATTCCGCTTGCAGGATGCCGTCACGTTGGACAAACTTTCGCGGGCGGTGGAGGAGGATCGGCTGGACCAGACCCTGATCCGGTTGGGGACGCTGCTACCGGGATTTCCGGAACTGGTCGTCCGGGGGCGGGAGGAAAAAAAGATCCGTCATGGTCGCAGTTTCGAGCTTGCGAGAGCACCCAGCCTTTGGCGTCCTAAAGGAAGCGGCGCGCTCCTCCCGGGGACCTCGGCGGCGCCGCTGTTGAAGGTTTTCAACTCCGAGCGCCAACTGATCGCCGTCGCCAGACACGTCGGCGGCGCAGTGTACCACCCCAACCTTGTCCTTGCATAATCGACGGCCGCAATCGGGAAAGGGACGCTGGGTGATCGCCGGCGCGAGCCGCCCCGGATTTCCCGCTTCCCCTTACGATTATTTTTTCAATGTCGTTCGATTCCCTCGTGCTATTTCCACCTCGGGCGCGTAAACTAAAGGACCGAAACGGTAAAACGAACCGGGGATGGGAATTTCCGGTCCGGCCGACTCCCAAAGGTTATGCCGGTGATCCCGCGAAGAACAAACCGGCCTTTCTCCTTCTCTGCGGCCGCGGGAATGGCTGCCAGCACCTCTCTCCGGCTGATTTTGTGGGGCTTGGCGGTACTTCCTTACCTGTCGGCTCAATCTCTCTCTGATCCCAGTCTTCAACTGCGAACCCTTCTCCGCGAAGCTCAAACTGCCATCAAGACCGGGGATCTGGACGCGGCGCACGCCAAGTACCGCGACGGCGTCCGCCTGGCCCAGCAAATCCCGAGCCGTGCGGGGGAAGGAACAGCCTTTGCCGGGTTGGGCACGGCGTTCCATTGGAGGGGCGATTATACGCAGGCTCTTCAGTATTACGGGCAGGCCTTAGAGATTATGCGCGACCTGGGTGATCCGAAGGCCGAAGGAAACTTGCTGGAAAGTTTCGGCGTTGTCTATCAGGCGCAAGGAGACTACCCGAAGGCGCTCCAATACTATCGCGAGGCCCTCGCGATTGCCCGCAAGACGCAAAATTACTCCGGCGAAGCTACCATCCTGAATTACCTGGGCGCTATCTTCCAGATTCAGGGAGAGCATCCCGCCGCCCTGGAACACCACCAACAATCCTTGGAGATCATGCGGAAAATCGGCCACCGGCAGGGGGAAGGGATCACCTTGAACTATCTGGGGGCCATCTATCAAATTCAGGGCGAATTGGTTCCCGCCCTCCAACAATATGAACATGCGCTGGCGATCGCCCGGGAATTGGATGCCACCCGGGATGAGAGCGCCGCCTTGAACAACCTGGGAACGATCCATCAAGCCATGGGTAGATACCCGGAGGCGCTCCGCTATTTTGAGCAGTCCCTGGCCCTGGCTCGCAATATGAGCGACCCGGCCGGGGAAAGTACGGCCCTCAACAACTTGGGGCAGGTTTCTCAGATCCAGGGAAAATATGCCTTGGCGCGTGATCGTTTCCAGAGGGCTTTGGCCCTGGCGCGGCAGATTGGGGATCGGCCCGGAGAAGGCACGACGCTGAACAATCTGGGCCAGGTCTTCCAATCCCACCAAAACTATGCCCAAGCCCTGGACCACTACCGTCAGGCATTGGCCATTCACCAAGAAGTCGGAAGTCGCTCGGAGGAGTTGACCACTCTCATCAACTTGGGCGAACTTCACAAAGCCCGGAAAGAATATTCACCGGCTTTGGTAACCTTGCTTCAGGCCTTGGATTTTTCCCGAGAACTGGGCGACCGGCCTCGCGAGGCCATCACCTTGAGGAGCTTGGGGAGTCTGTTCCTGCAGCAAAGCGATAACCTGGAAGCGCTGCAGAATTTCCGGGAGGCTCTGGCGATCCAGCAAGAGTTAGGTGAGCGTGCCGCCGAGGCCGAAGTGCTCCATTACATGGGAGAAGCGTGGACGCTGGAAGAAAATTTTACAGAAGCCCTCGAACATCTCAATCGGGCTTTGGCCATCAGCAAGGACATCCTCGATGCGGAAAGGCAGATGAACGTCCTCGATGCCCTGGCAAGACTTTACCAGCAGGAGGGGCAATCTGAAAAGGCGGAGGAATACGCACGGGAAGCACTCCGGGTACGACGGCCTTGAAGTAAAATACCCGAAAACGCCCCGTCCATCTTTCTCCTCGGAACCAATTTCCTTCGGCAACCTCATTCTTCTCTCAACCCATTTAGCCTTATACTTTATCGTCGGGCGCAAGCGGAATCCACCGCCTGCCCTACCCGAGCAACTGTCTTGGCAATTCCCCGAGGGGATTCGATCAGGACACTCGAAACGAGGATCGGAGATGATCAAGGCATGAACTTCCCACGCGCCGTCGATTGCAAGAAGGCGCTGATGATCGTATTTTCTGTCGGGGCGATTGGGGCGGCCCAGACGGCGGCCCCGGCACTCGAGCGAGGGCCGCAGGAGGTTTACCGGGAACGCCGGATGCGGTTGATCCAGTCGATTCCTGACGGTTTCGTGGTGCTTTTCGGCCGCAAGTTTGCCGGAGAACTCACATACCTCCCGTTTCGCCAAAGCAACAACTTCTATTACTTGACGGGCTGGAGTCAGCCCGGCGCGGCGTTGCTCCTCCTGCCCGATGCGGAACCTACCGGAGCACCGCGGGAGATTCTCTTCCTTCCACCCCGAAACCCGCAGGAAGAACGGTGGACAGGTGTGAAGCTGGGACCCGACGACCCGGATGCCTCTGCCCGTACGGGTTTTGCCGAAGTCATGGCCAACGACAAACTTCCCGCAGAGCTGGCCAAGGCGATGAAGCGATGGAACAAGACCTATGCGCTGAAGGCGGGCCCGCACTCCGACCCGGGAGCTCGGCAAGCGCAGGAGCGGCTCGGTCGCTTGGCGCCGCGGGCTTCCAAGGTGGACGTTTCCCCGCAGATCAAGAAGCTGCGTATGGTGAAATCTCCCCAGGAGATCGAGTTCATCCGTAAAGCCACCGAGGCTTCCATTGAGGCTCACCTGACCGCGATGAAAGCCATGCGGCCCGGCATGTACGAGTATGAGATTGCGGCTCTGATGAAGTACGAATTCGAGCGGCGGGGATGCGAGCGTCCAGCTTTCCCTCCCATTGTCGGCTCCGGGCTCAACTCCACGATCCTCCATTACGAGCAGAATCGCCGGCGGATGCAGTCCGGCGACCTTGTGGTTTTGGACGTGGGCGGCGAATACTCCGGCTACGCCAGCGACATTACCCGCACCTTGCCGGTCGGCGGCCGATTTACGCCCCGCCAAAGGGAAATTTATAAAATGGTTCTGGGCGCTCAGAACGCGGCTCTGAAGGCCGCCCGACCGGGAGCCTCGCTCGCCCGCGAGGGACCCGGCAGCCTCCACCGGATTGCCGTCGAGTACCTTGACGAGGAGGGCAAGCGCCTGCTCGGGGAGTCCTTGAGCCAATACTTCATCCACCGCCTGGGACACCACGTCGGATTGTCGGTTCATGATCCGGGCGACCGAAGCGTGCCGCTCGCACCCGGCATGGTCATCACCATCGAACCCGGCGTGTATATCCCGGAAGAAAGCCTGGGGGTGAGAATCGAAGACATGGTTCTCATTACGGAAGACGGTCACGAACTTCTCACGCGCCGCCTGCCGCGCGACCCCGACGAGATTGAAAAATGGATGGCGGAGGGGAAATGATCTCGGCGAAGCTGGATTTCAAGGTTCCTCACACCCTGGTCTTGCTGTTCGGCATGATCGTCGTCGCGCTGACTCTGACCTACCTCCTGCCGCAGGGGCGGTTCGACCGGGTCGAACACGAGGGCCATCAGATGGTGGTCGCCGAGAGCTTCCACCGCGTGGAGAACCCCGTGCGCCTGAGTCCCTGGAGCGTGTTTCTGGCGATCCCGAAAGGATTTGCGGCCGCCCAAGGGATCATCTTCTTCGTATTCATCATCGGGGGCGCTTTTGGAGTTTTCCGGGCGACGGGAGCGGCGGATGCCTTAATCGGATTTCTGCTGGAGAAAATGGGACGCGCGCCCGCGCTGCTGGTGGCCGGAGGGCTCGTGGTATTCGCTGCGGGCTCGAGCTCAATCGGCATGGCCGAGGAGTATCTGCCCTTCGTGCCGCTGCTGGTTGCGCTGTGCCTGGGCCTGGGCTTCGACGCGGTCACCGCCGTGGGCATCCTCTGCGTCGGCTATGCCATCGGCTACGGTACGGCGTTAATCAATCCGTTTACGGTGCTGATCGCGCAGGATATTGCCGGTCTCGCACCCACCTCCGGAATGCCCTACCGTTTCCTGCTGACCGTCCTCTTCCTGAGTGTCGGCTTTGAGCATGTCTGGAGATACGCCCGGCGTGCCAAAGTCGATCCCTCCCAAAGCCTGGTCGCCGACATCGAGCCCGACCCCACATTGGCAAAAAAGGAAAGGATTCCGCTGACCCGCTCTCATCTGCTGGCGATCATCGTCACCGTTGGATCTCTGGTGGTCCTGGTCGTCGGCTTGCAGCAGCACGGTTGGTATTTGGTGGAGATGGGTGCGCTCTTTGTGGGATTAACGCTGGTCCTGGGCATGGTGGCACGACTGGGCTTCGACACTACCGCGAAGGAATTCGCGAAAGGCGCGGCCGAACTGACCACCACGGCGCTGCTGATCGGTTTTGCGCGGGCGATTCAGGTGGTGCTGGATGAAGGGCTGGTGGTGGATACCATTATCCAAGGCATCGCGCAGCCGTTGAAGGCCTTGGGGCCGGAGGCGGCCTCAGTCGGAATGATGATCGTGCAGAGCTTGTGTAACTTCTTCATTCCTTCCGGGAGCGGCCAAGCCTACGTGACGATGCCGATCATGGCGTCCCTGGCCGACCTGGTCGGAGTCACGCGGCAGGTAGCGGTTCTCGCCTACCAGTTCGGTGACGGCTTTACCAACATCCTGGTGCCCACCAACGCCGTGCTGATCGGAATTCTGACCATGGCCCGCGTTCCCTACGCCCGCTGGCTCCGCTTCGTCCTTCCTTTTATAATCAAAATTTGGATCGTGGGGGCCGTGGCGCTGGTCGTAGCCGTGCTGATTGGATATCGGTAGCTTGATGCCGTCGTCTCATGCAGGAGTAAACGGCTCCTGTTCATTCTCTCAGGGAGATAATCAACATGAAATACTTTCTAGCCAAGACCGATCCGGAAACCTATTCCCTGGATGATCTGGAGCAGGATGGGAAAACCGAATGGGATGGAGTCAAGAATCCACAGGCGCTGCGGGCGATCCGCCAGATGCAGCCGGGTGACCGGGTATTCATCTACCACAGCGGAGGGAAATCAGCGGTAGTGGGCTTGGCGCGAGTGGCCTCTCATCCCAGACCCGACTCCACGCAGCCGAAGCTGAGCGTAGTCGATTTCCAGTTCCTATCCAAGCTGGAACCGCCGACAACTCTCCGTGAAATCAAGACTTCCGGGTGCTTCGGTGAGTGGAGCCTGGTTCGACAGGGCCGCCTTTCCACCATGCCGGCACCTCCCAGCTTTGCCGAATGGATGCGCAAGAGGTATCCCCAATCCAAGATTTAGTTCCTACCCCGTCGATGTTGGAGGCTGGATGGGTAGAGGCGACCTTAGGTAAGTCTGTGTCCGGGTTCAGATACATGTGAGACTGTGAGGGTGATGCTGGAGGGAATAGGGATCGATATGCCAACCGTGGCGGGATTTGGGCGAAGGGAGCGTAGCGAGCGCAGCCCAAATCCCGCCGCAACCGCGCCTTGAGGGTCCCCTACCCCCTCCCTCACACCCCAAAAAGCACGACGCCTGGCCCCGAATTCAGGACCAAACGCCGCGCCCGTTCAGGTAGCCTTTCGTTTCTACCCAGAAACCCAAGGAGCCTGAACCATGCAGATCCAATCTCTGCACATCCCATCTTATCGCACTTGGGCGGTGGATGACACCTGCCCCCGCCAAGCCATTGAGCGCCTCAAGAAAATCGAACTGTATGACGAGCTACGCCGTGAAGGCTGTTCGGCGCCCACCGCTCTGCGGGCCATCGGCTGGTCGAGAGCCACCTACTTCCGTTGGGCAGCGCGCTACCGGAATCGTGGCCCGCACGGCTTGGCAGCGATCAGGCGACGCCCGCAACGCACTCGATCCCGGCAATGGACGCCAGCCCAGCAGCGCCAAGTCTGGACCTTGCGGCGCCACTATCCCTTCATGGGCAAGCGACCTCTACGGGTTCTGCTCGCCCGCCAGGGCATTCATCTCAGTGAATCCACCGTTGGCCGCATCCTCGCCAAAGGGGTGCGGCTCGGTCGTATCCGCCCCTGCGCTTTCTGCCGGGGGCGCGTCAAGCTGAAAAAGCGCCGCTCCTTCCACCAGGGCCACGCCCAACGCTGGCGCTACGGCACCCGGGCCACCCAACCCGGCCAACTCGTCCAGATCGATCACCTGTCGGTGTCCCTCGACGGCACCCAACTCAAGGAGTTCCGGGCCGTCTCCCCGGTCGGCAAGCACATGGTGACCCGTGTCTATTCCCGCGCCACCGCTCGCAACGCCCGACGTTTCCTGCAAGCCGTGATCGAGGACCTGCCCTTCCCCCTCCATTCCGTCCAGGTCGACGGCGGCTCCGAGTTCCGGGCCGAGTTCGAGCAAGCTTGCCAGCAACTCGACATCCCTCAGTTTGTCCTGCCGCCTCGACGACCGCAGTTCAATGGCTGCGTCGAACGAGCCAACGACAGCGCCCGCGTCGAGTTCTGGAACCTCTACACCGGCGAACTCACCGTCGCCGCAGCCGGAGCCGCCCTCGCCGACTACCAACACTTCTACAACCACCTCCGACCTCATCGAACCCTGGACATGAGGACGCCAATGGAGTACCTTGCCACATGGAAGGCCACCTGACTCAAGTCTCATATGTACTGAACCCGCACAGTCTGCTTGAGTGGTGCAGCCCGTTTCAGGTATCATCAGGAATGAGCTTCGAGGCAGCCCGGTGATGAATTCGGATCGTCGAATGGAGAAAAGGGGAAAAGCGTCCCGGTGGCGGGGCAAGATGCTGCTGGTGGTGACGCTGCTGCTGACGGTAAATAGCGCCTATGTGGCAGGATTCGCCGATCCCAATATCTTCTATATTTTCAATAGCCTGCTTCACCCCGCGCTGGGCATCTTCGCCGGCATCCTCTTCATTCAATTCTGTCGATCCCATTGGCAAAGGTTCGACCACCTGGGACGAATCGGTGTAGCCCTTCTTTCCTTAGCGGGAGTGCTGGGGGCTTATCTTGCGATCGTGGGTGCCACACGGCCTCATCAGTGGGCACTGCTTCTGCACATTCTGTTTGTGCTGGCCGGCCTCGTCCTGGTGGCGAATCAGTTGCGGCAAATGGCGTCGCCCAGCGAGCGTGCTTCCGCCTATGGTCAGGCTTACCGCCTGCTAGTGATCTTCCTGGTCGGCTCCGGCCTCCTGTACGCGGGAGGCAACTGGTGGCAACGCCGGGCGGATGATCTCTTCTATCGAGCCCGCAATCCCATGCAGCCGCCCGGCTCCGCCTATGAGGAAGGCGACGGGCCGGAGGGTCATTTCTTTCCTTCCTCAGCCACCTCCACCGACCGCGAATGGATCGCCTCGGAATTCTTCACCGAATCGGAAGCCTGCCAGCGGTGCCATGAAGACATCTATGACCAATGGTTCAGCTCGGCGCACCACTTTGCCTCCTTCAACAACCAGTGGTATCGCAAATCCATCGAATACATGCAGGATGTGAACGGCATCAAACCTTCGCTCTGGTGCGGAGGGTGCCACGACCATGCCGTTCTGTTTTCCGGGATGATGCAGAAGCAGCCGGTGCGGGAGATCATCCATACCAAGGAGGCGCAGGCGGGACTGGGCTGCATGTCCTGCCATTCCTTGGTTCGGGTTAACGACAGTATGGGCAATGCCGGAATCGTCATCGAGTACCCGGCGATGCACCGCTATGCCTCCAGCAAAAATCCCATCGTCCGGAAACTCCACGATTATACGGTACGGCTCAATCCCAAGCCCCACCGCCGCGTTTTTCTGAAACCCTTTCATACCCAGGACACGGCGGAATTCTGCTCTTCGTGCCACAAAGTTCACCTGGACGTTCCCGTAAATAACTACCGATGGATTCGCGGCTTCAACGAATACGACAACTGGCAGGCCAGCGGAGTTTCCGGGCAGGGGGCGCGTTCCTTCTATTATCCGGAACGTCCCATGAAGTGCGTTGACTGCCACATGCCGCTGGTAGCTTCCGAAGATATGGGCCATCGCGACGGTAAAGTTCACTCGCATCGCTTTCCCGGGGCCAACACCGCTCTGCCCTACACCAATGAGGACGCGAAGCAATTGGAGACGACCCTGAAGTTTCTCCAAGACGGGCAGGTGACGGTGGATATTTTCGGGGTGGCCGAGGTCCCCGGCCGCCCGACGAGAGGCCCCTCCGGGCCGGGATTGGATGGGCCGCAGATCGCCAGCACCTTCGCCGTGGGAGAAGAAGGGCAGGTCACGCTCGGCGGCCGAGGCGTGTCGGCGGCGCAGCCGGTTCGACTCCAGGCTCCTCTCGGGCCGGTGGACGCTCAGGTCCGGCGCGGTGACGCGGCTCGCGTGGAGGTGGTGGTGCGGACCCGCAAAGTGGGCCACTTCTTTCCCGGGGGCACCGTGGACTCGTTCGACGTATGGCTGGAGCTTCAGGCGGTGGATGAGACGGGTCGCATCCTTTACTGGAGCGGCCGAGTGGAAGACAACGGGCGCGGTCCGGTCGAGCCCGGAGCTCATTTCTACCGCTCGCTCCAACTCGATCAGCACGCCAACGTCATCAACAAGCGCAACGCCTGGGCTACGCGGGCCGTCGTCTATGTGAACCTGATCCCTCCCGGAGCGGCCGATACGGTCCACTTTCGCCTGCGGGTTCCACCCGACTGTGGGGACACCATCACTCTGAAGGCCAAATTGAACTACCGCAAGTTCATGTGGTGGTTCAATCAGTGGGCCTTCGCCGGGGTCCGAGACCCGGCAGATGCCGAACCCCAAGTCACGAAACATTACGATGACGGGAAATGGATTTTCAGCGGCGATACGTCTGAGGTCTCGGGAAAGAAAAAGCATATCCCCAATCTGCCGATTGCCACGTTGGCCGAAGCCGAGGCGCATCTCAAGGTATTGCCCGCGAACGAAGCGCCTCCCGGCGAGCGGCTGAAGCTCGCCCCTTCCGTGCGCGAGAGGTGGAACGATTACGGAATCGGCCTGCTCCGTCAGGGAGACCTGAAAGGAGCCGAAGCGGCTTTTCTCAAAGTGACGCAGATGGAACCGGAATACGCCGACGGGTGGGTGAACGTGGCGCGAGCCCGCCTGCAGCAAGGAGACTCAGGGGGCGCCAAGGCACCGCTCGAAAAAGCCCTGGAGGTGGACCCGGACCTGGCCAAAACGAATTTCTTTTACGCCATGACCCTGAAGCCCGAAGGTCGCTACGACGAGGCCCTCGCATATCTCCGTCGGGCGGCACACTACTACCCGCGAGACCGCGTGGTAAGGAACCAGATCGGACGGCTCCTGTTTCTGCAACGAAAGTATGAAGAAGCGATTCAGGAGTTTCAGAAAGTCCTGGAAGTGGACCCGGAAGACCTGCAAGCCCATTACAACTTGATGCTCTGCTATCGAGGATTGGGCGACGACGAGCGGGCCTCCGAGGAGGAGAAATTTTACCTACGTTTCAAGGCCGATGAATCCTCCCGCGCCATTACCGGTCCCTATCGGCGGGCCCATCCGGAGGATAACAACGAAGCTCAACCCATCCATGAGCACGTCTCGGTCCCGGTTCAATCTACTGCCTTAACCTCAACGGGTAAATATTCATTCTCTGCGGCCCAGGGAGGCTCCCGGTAGAAAAATATTCCTCTCATTGGGAGAAATCGTGCCGACACAGGGATTCTACGGAAAAGACTCGATGCCGATAGGCCGATGCGGGTGGAAGTGGATCGGAGCGAGCCTGGGAGTGGCGGTGCTCGCGTCCTTTTCGCTGGCGGCCGAGGTAAAAGTCCGTTTCACGGACGTGACCCGGCAGGCAGGGATTCGGTTTGTTCATAATACGGGCGCTTTCGGGAAGCGATTCCTCCCGGAAACCATGGGGCCCGGTTGTGCCTTCCTCGATTTCAATAACGACGGCTGGCAGGACATCTTTCTGGTCAACAGCATGGACTTTCCCGGCCACCAGCGCAAGCGGAGCCGCCAATACTTGTACCAGAATCAAGGCGATGGGACGTTTCGCGATGTGACCGTCCGCGCCGGCCTGAATGTAGAGCTCTACGGGATGGGAATCGGGGTCGCTGACTACGATAACGACGGCGATGAAGACATTTACCTGACCGCCCTGAGGCGGGACCGCCTGTTTCAGAATCAGGGTAACGGAACGTTTCGCGACGTGACCCGGCAGGCGGGGATTGAAAACGCCTCATTCGGAGCCAGCACCGCGTGGCTCGATTACGACCGCGACGGCCTTCTGGACCTTTTCGTGACCAACTATGTGAAATGGACCGAGAAGGAGGATATTTTCTGCACCCTCGACGGAACGAACAAATCTTATTGCACGCCCGAGTTGTACCCCGGCGATACCAGCCGGCTGTTTCGGAACCTGGGGAATGGCCGTTTCGAAGATGCCACGGAAAAAGCCGGTTTGCTCGATCCCCGCAGCAAATCTCTGGGCGTGGTGGTGGCCGACTACGACCTCAACGGATGGCCCGACCTGATCATTGCCAACGACACCGAACCCAACAAGCTTTACCAGAACAACGGCGACGGCACCTTCAGCGAGCGAGGTGTTCAGGCGGGCATCGCCTTCAGCGAGGACGGCGTGGCCCGCGGAGCCATGGGCATTGATGCGGCCGACTATGACCGCTCGGGTTATCCGAGCCTTGCCATTGCGAATTTTTCCAATGAAATGCTGGGGCTCTACCACAACGAGGGCAACCGATTTTTCATCGATGAGGCCCCCACCTCGACGGTGGGCCGCGACAGCCTCCTTTCGCTCGGCTTCGGGCTGTTCTTTTTCGACTACGATCTGGATGGGTTGCTGGATCTGTTCGTTGCCAACGGCCATATCGAGCCGGATATGCCCAAAGTGCAACCCCAGGTCAGCTTCGAGCAACTGCCTTTGCTGTTTCGCAACCTGGGGAACAATCAGTTTCAGGAGGAGGCTCGGTCGGCAGGTTTCACTCAGAAAATGGTGGCGCGCGGTGCGGCCTACGCCGATTACGACCAGGACGGTGACCTCGACGTTTTAATCACCACCAACGGAGGTCCAGCTTACCTGTTCCGGAATGAAGCCGGAAAGAGTCATCACTCGATCCGTTTCAAGACTACAGGGGGCCGCTCGAATCGCGACGGTATCGGCACGGTGATTCGGGTCCATACTTCCGGCGGGATTTCCTGGCAAAGGGTCCGCAGCGGGTCGAGCTATTGCTCGCAGAGCGAGCTGACTTTGACGTTCGGGCTGGGAACAGACTCCCAAGTGAAGAAGGTGGAATTGGTTTGGCCGAGTGGTCACGAGGAAGTGCTTGCAAATTTGGCGGCCGATTACACCTACAGCGTTCAGGAGGGCAAGGGCATAGTCGCACGAAAGAAGCTGCGTCCCTAGACTCTTCGGCTGCCGCGTTCTTGGCGAAAAAGAGATTCATCCGTCCTCAGCCGCGTCGCTTTTGTCTCACCCGGAAAAACAACCATCCTCGACCAAAATCGCGTGAATCTCCTGCGGGCCATGAACCCCGATGGTTAAAGTCATTTCGATGTCTCCGGTTCGGCTGGGACCGGTGATCAATACGACGGAGCGGCCAGGAGGCGCACGGTGATTCGCGTCCTGGGAAGCCATCCACTCCAAAATCTCCTCCAGGCTGGCAACGATCTGTTCCGGTCGATAGAGCGCGATATGAACAGGCGGGGCCAGGGAAGCAAGCTGCGACCTCTCTGTCCGGCTGGTAACCACCAGGGTCCCGGTTTCCGCCAGCACAAAGTCCACTCCCGTCAGCCCGAACCGAGCCTCGAAGCAGGCCTTCATCGTATCGGGGTCGGAGGGGCTCCCGGACTGCTGGCCCAAGTCGATGCAATTCGTGTATCGCCTCTGTAATCGGCTGCAAACACGTAACTTCTGAAGGATAGGGTTGGCGGAGAGGACAATCCCCCGGTCTGAGGGCCCCTCCAATATGGACATCAGCGTCCCCTCAAGCTCGTGGAAATCGTGGGCCCGGTAAGGTTTGCCGCCCACACCCCGAAACTCTTCCTCAAAATCCCGCATCAGGTCATCCAACGGCCTTCGCTCAGGAACGACCGGAGGGAGCCGGGAGTATTGCGGCGCGGGGGCCGCCTGACCGGCTTCACGCCCAAGGGCTCGGCGCACCCTTGCAAGCATCTTCAGGTTTAGCGAACGGTCCAATGTACTCCCTGGGTCCGGTCTAATTGGCTGAATTTTAGCACCTTAGCGGCCCTCTAGGTGAAATTTCTGGAAAACGCAGGGATATTTGGGGTTGCAATCAGCGTGCCATTTGCGCCAGAATAGGCAACCTTTCCGGCCCTTGGAGCATCTAGCAACGAATAGAAGGGTGGAGGGTGGAGTTACCGGCAAAGTGAGAAATCTTGTTATGCGTCCTTTGGAGAAATCCGGCAACAGAGTCCACCGGAATGCCCTGCTCAAAAAGAGGGACGAGTTGCTCACCATCGGCGAGCAGGAGTGGGATGCTCTCTCTTACTCCATGCGATCACCGGATGCCGTCGAACAGGCGGCACACTCGGTGGAGCAGGACGTCGCCACCTGGACGGTAAACCTCCGTTTTGAAACGTTGCGCGAAGTGGATGAAGCCCTCAAGAGGATGGAGGAGGGCGAATTCGGAACCTGCCAGTGTTGCGGCAAGCCGATTGCATCCATTCGGCTGAAAGCGATTCCCTGGGCGAGGTTTTGTGTTGCCTGCCAGGACCTAGATGCCGTCACTTCCAACTGAAGATGTCCCTGTTAAACTGAACCTTTGGCGTTGAAAAGCAGGCTCCGTCCCCCCTCTTTGCCGGGGTTTCACCCGATACGCCGGTCGAGATGCGTTCCACGGATATCCTCGAGGAAAGGGTGTTGCTTCACTGAACAGGTTGGGGTAGAATATCCCGTTCTTTAACGATGGGGCCTTCGTCTGCGATAGTGCAAACTGCATAAGGGCAGCTCAATGGGATTCGGCTGGAGTTACCGACTCCGAGTGGTTCGGAGAAGAAAGCACTCAAGAGCTCCTTGCAGACACCCGATTCCGGCTTTTTCGGACACTGCTAGGAAGGAGTAATCCAGATGGCATATATTATTGCGGAGCCTTGCATTGGCACCAAGGATACGGCCTGTGTTGACGTTTGCCCTGTGGACTGCATTCATCCCCGAAATGACGAGCCCGATTACGAACAGTTCGAGCAGCTCTACATCGACCCGGTCGAGTGCATCGACTGTGGGGCTTGCGTGCCGGTCTGTCCGGTGACTGCCATCTTCCCGCTGGAAGATTTGCCCGAGAAATGGGAGCGGTTCACCGACATCAATGCCGACTATTACAAGAAGTAATCCCTACCTGTCCGGAACCGTGATCTTCCACCCGCCGTGGGCACAGTTGTTTTAAACATTTTTTTCATTCGTTGTTTTCATCCCGTTCCCTTCTGAGGGCTATTCGGCTGTTACCTGGACCCTATGGTTCTAAACTTACGCCTACCCTTTCCCCAGGCGGCATGAGCCCCAGTCAAAAACTTTCGGAGGTAGTCCTATGAAAATTGTTGCGGTTGAACCCTTGGTGTTAGGCACCGCTTGGCGCAATCTGATCTTCCTTCGGGTCAAAACGGATGATGGCCTGGAGGGACTCGGGGAATGCACGCTGCAAAATCGCCACGGTGGAGTGCTGGGCTATCTCCAGGGTGCGGTCCAGCGGCATGTGATCGGCTCGGACCCCTTCAATGTGGAGGATCTCTGGCTGCGAATGTACCGGAACGACTTCTGGCGCGGCGGCGACATCGCCCTGACGGTCATGAGCGGCATCGAGCTGGCTTGCTGGGACATTATCGGCAAGGCGTTGGGCCAGCCTGTGTATCGACTGTTAGGAGGCAAATGCCGGGAAAAGGTTCTGGCCTACGCCAATGCCTGGTACACGGCCGAGCGAAAGCCCGAGCAATTCGGCCGCCGGGCCAAGGTGGTCCTCGAGAAAGGCTACAAGGCGCTGAAGGTGGACCCCTTCGGGCCGGGTTCGCTTGAGATGCCGCGGGAGGAGAAGACCCGTGCCGTCGATTTGGTGGCGGCCATTCGAGACTCGGTAGGGCCGGATGTGGATATATTTATCGAAATGCACGGCCGGTTCAGTGCCGCTACGGCCATTGAGATTGCCCGGCTGCTTGAACCCTCCCGGCCGGGCTGGATCGAGGAGCCCTGTCCTCCCGAAGACATCCCCTCGTTAAAGAAGGTGGCGGACCGAGTCAACATTCCCGTTGCCACCGGGGAGCGATACTATACTCGATACGGCTTTCGTGAGGTGCTGGAATCCGGCGCGCCCGATATTATTCAGGCTGATATGCTCCATACGGGCGGCTTTCTCGAAATGAAAAAGATCGCGGCCATGGCCGACGTGCGGTCCATGGTCATGGCCCCGCACAACTCGAATGGTCCGGTCTGCACGACCGCAAGCGTTCATTTCGGATTCTGCACGACGAACTTCAAAATCCAGGAGTGCTTCGACGACTTTTCCGAGCCCTGGGTGCTGGAGGCGGTGCGCGGTGTGCCTCGCCCGGTGAACGGCTACTTCTTACCTCCCGAGCGGCCCGGGTGGGGAATCGAGCTGAATGACGATGCGATCCGCGAGCATCCGATGAACGAGGAATTCTTCAATCTTTGGGAGGAGAACTGGCACCTGCGCGGCCTGGATAAACCGTCATAGCGGCGCGAAACAGAATCCGCCTCGTCATCGAAGGGAAAAGGGCCCAGTGCCGGCCGCACGGTTCACCGCCGGGCAAGTTCTCTCAGTGATGGCGCGCACTCTCCCGGGCTTGTGGGTAACTGGAGACACGCCCCCCGTGACGCGCTTGATATGCCCTGGCATCGGATTCAGTCCTGAAGGCGACCAGATTGGGTAGGCAACGATCATAGCTGCGTACGACAGAACCCGGCTGCTCGGTGCGCCTTACCGGAGACTGGTGCAGGGTGCAATATTCCACCTCACCGCCCTCGACGTAGTAAGCCGACTCCGCCAGCAGTGCTTCCCCGGTATTTAGATCGGTGGCCCAAGCCTGTTGAACCTCCTCGCCGTGCTGAATCTGATAGTGCATCCCGCAGCGGGGACAACAGACCCGAATCAGCCCCTCCCGGGTGTCTATCCGGAAAGCAGTTCCCGGATGGATGTCCCGTTCGCAAAGTCTGCACACCTGGGCGGAGGACCCCTCGTAGCGGTAGGCTAGAATACCTACCCCCACGATCAAGGCCAAAGCCAGTATGGCTACCCGGCCCTGCTTGAGTCTCATGCTCTTACCTCATCCGGGTCGAAACGCAAACCTACACCTGCCCCCTGTGCTCTGGGTTGGTTTGCATTAAGATATTCTAGCCCAAACGCGCTGAACAAAACAGCCGGAGAATCACCGGTGGCGAAGAAGCAACGGCGGACGCTTCCTTAGAGATGAACCTGACTCGACAACTGGAGCACTATTTCGAGTTCGACAAGCTCGGGACCAACTGGCGAACCGAAACGCTGGCCGGATTGACCACGTTCCTGACGATGGCCTACATCATCGTCGTCAACCCGTCGATCCTGCGCGAAGCCGGCATGCCGCCCACATCGGTAGCGGCGGCAACCTGCATTTCCGCCGCGGTGGGGAGCGCGTTGCTGGGTGCTTACGCCCGCTACCCGATTGCACTTGCGCCGGGAATGGGGATCAACGCCTATTTCACCTATACCGTCGTGCTGGGGATGGGTGTTTCTTGGCAGGCGGCTTTAGGCGCGGTATTCATCTCCGGTCTGATTTTTCTGCTGCTGACGTTGGTCGGCGTTCAGCAGGCGATTGTCGCCGCTATTCCGCGCGGTCTCTATGCCGCGGTTGGGGCCGGCATCGGCCTGTTTCTAGCACTGATCGGACTCCGCAGCATGGGGCTGGTCACGGCAAGTCCGGCGACGCTGGTGACGCTGGGCGACCTCTCCGCGCCGAATGCGCTGCTCGGGCTGTTTGGACTATTGATGATTGCGGCGTTACTGGCTTGGCGAGTACCCGGGGCCATGGTCATCGGGATTCTGCTGACGACGGGAGCCGCTGCGGTGTTGGGGCTTGTTCAATGGAATTTCCCCGGCTATGAATGGAGCGAGACTTCAGGTGCGTTCTTGCAGCTCGATCTCACGTCGGCCTTGAGTCTGGGGTTCCTGGAGATCGTGTTTGTCTTCTGGTTTGTGGATCTGTTCGACAACGTAGGAACCTTGCTGGCGGTTGTGAACAAAGCCGGGCTGTTTAGCGGAGAGGGCAAGATCCCGCGCATCCGCAGAATTCTTCTCGCTGACGGAGCTGCGACGACGTTCGGTTCGTTGTGCGGGACTTCAACCGTTGTCAGCTACATCGAGAGCGCGGCCGGAGTCGCGGCGGGAGGGCGGTCCGGTTTCTCGGCGGTTGTCACGGCCATCTTGTTTGCCGCGTCGCTATTCGTCGCACCGGTCGTCGGCATCATTCCCACCGCCGCGACAGCTCCGGCACTGGTCGTTGTCGGTTGCTTGATGATGACGACCATCAAGCAGATCCAATGGGACGACATGGTGGTTGCCATCCCTGCGTTCCTGACGATCCTGATGATTCCCCTTAGCTACAGCATCGCGAACGGTCTGGCGATCGGAATTGTGTCCTATACTTT
The DNA here is from genome assembly GCA_965222885.1 of Terriglobia bacterium. Taxonomy (GTDB): domain Bacteria; phylum Acidobacteriota; class Terriglobia; order UBA7540; family JAPUME01. The sequence goes on along the minus strand of OZ244973.1, from coordinate 710,317 downwards.
GCTGAAAGTAATGCGAGGGGATTACAAAGCCGTGAGTTGGCTGGTCTATCTGCTGTCGGCTCTTTTCATCTGGCGATTCATTTACCTGGGGGCCGGGGGTTAGTGCTTTCTATTGCAATCCTGTCGCGTTCGGGCAAGAAATTTCAGGTCGCCGTTCGGAGCCGCGGGCGTCACAGCCCGCGGTGCTCCTCGGCCTCCTTGTTCCCAATGGCTTGCCACCATAGCCCGACTGAGCCTATATTCGAGACTCCGGGAGATACCCGGAGAGGAGCGAGTCTATGCAAAAATCGAAACGCAGCTACAAGGAATTCAAGGTTGCCAGCCGCGCAGTGGTGAATAAAGTCAAGGGCCTGATTCATCAGGGCAACATTCGCCGCATTATTCTCAAAGACGAAAAAGGCCGAACCTATTTGGAAATTCCCCTGACCGTAGCCACGGTCGGGACGATTGTGGCGCCGGTTCTGGTCGCGGTGGGAACTCTGGCGGCGCTGGTCTCGCAGTTTACCTTTGTGGTAGAGAAGGTCGAGGGACAAAACAGAAAGAAATCCGCCGCTGCGGGCAAGCGCCGGGTCCAGAGGGCACGCAAGCGATAGAATCCATGGGACGGCACCCGGCGTTTCTGACTGCTACTCCTCCCTTCAGGAAATCGCTTACCTTCGGCCGCGCAGCTTGGCGAGCAGCCGGAGAATTTCTATGTAAAGCCAGATCAACGTAACCATCAGGCCGAAGGCCGCAAACCACTCCATGTATTTGGGCGCGCCGAGCGCCGCACCCCTCTCGATGAAGTCGAAATCCAGGACCAGATTCATCGACGCGATCACGACCACGAAAAGACTGAAGCCGATGCCGATCAGGCCACTTTCGTGGATGAACGGCATCGAGACGCCGAAAAATCCGAGAACCATAGTGGCCATGTACACCAGGAAGATTCCTCCCGTTGCGGCCGCCACCCCCAACCGGAAATTCTCCGTCACCCGGATGAGTCCCGAGCGATAGGCCAGCAGCAACGCGACCAGCGTGCCGAAGGTCAGTCCGACGGCCTGGATGACGATTCCCGGGTATCGAGCTTCCAGGGTCGAGGAAAGCCCGCCGAGGAAGAGGCCCTGCAGGAGGCAGTAGGCCGGCGCAGTCACTCCCGCCCAGTGCTTTTTGAAAACCGTAACTACGGCGAAGACAAGCCCGCCGATGGCTCCCCCGATCATCCAGGGCATGACCGCACCCGGATTGGCCGAGGTGAAATACATGTCCCAGACCCAACTGGCGGCGAGAACAACCAAAAGCAGTAAAATCCCCGTCTTGTTCACCGTGCCTTGCAGAGTCATACGATCGGCACCCGCCCCCGCGCGGTCTAATCCCACAAACGTTCCGGCATGCAGAGTCGGGTTGGAAGTTCTCATGTTCACCCCTCACTCAGGGCTGGAACCCGATGCGAATTCACGTCAGCCCCGTCTTCATTTTACGTTTGAGCGTACCATCGGTCCAAAGTTTTAACAACGAAGGTGCCCCAACCTGGGCCGGTACTTCCGTACTCTCGACAGGTGGGGAGGGTCCGGTCCTGACCTTCGAGCCTTGCCCTATCGGCTCCTGGGTCACTGGCTTTGGGAACAGGGCACGAGGGACCGGTTGCTCGAGGCCCTTTGCAGGAAACCGAAAGGTGCGCTATGGTGGGGAGACTGCATCGAAAAAGGTTGAAGCCAACGATGGCATGGTTCCGCAAAGAGAAAACACCGCTCGAAGCCCCTAAAAACAAGCACGTCATGACCGAGGGGCTTTGGGAGAAGTGCCAGGGCTGCAAGCAAACCCTGTGGAAGAAGGACCTGGATGAGAATCTGCAATGCTGCCCCAAGTGCGATCATCATTTTCGGATGAGTGCCCAGGCCCGTCTCGCGATGCTGTTCGACCATGGGCGGCACGTTGAATTCGATGGCCAACTGAGCAGCACCGACCCCCTGCGCTTTGCCGACCGCAAGAGCTATCGGGACCGACTGGCCCAGGCCGAGAAAGCCACCGGCATCAAGGACGCCGTAGTGAGCGCCGAAGGTTTGATCTCCGGCAAGCCGGTCATCATCTGCGCCATGGAGTTCAGCTTTGTAGGCGGCAGCATGGGGGCCGTGGTGGGAGAGAAGATCACCCGGGCCATCGAACGTTCGATGGAGCTCCGGGTCCCTCTGATCATCGTTTCCTGCTCGGGCGGCGCGCGTATGATGGAGGGAGCCGTCAGCCTGATGCAGATGGCCAAAGTTTCCGCGGCTCTGGCGCAACTGGACCAGGCACGAAAGCCCTATATTTCGGTCCTCACCGATCCCACGACCGGCGGCGTCACGGCCAGCTTTGCCATGCTGGGCGACCTCAATGTGGCCGAGCCAGGAGCCTTGATCGGGTTTGCCGGGCCCCGGGTCATCGAGCAGACCATTCACCAGAAATTGCCCGAGGGATTCCAGCGGGCTGAATTCCTCCTGGAGCATGGAATGATCGACGCGATTGTTCCGCGCCAGAACCTCAAGAACTACCTGACCGAATCGCTGAACCTCCTCGGAGCTTGGGGCTAACTCCCTCAGCCTTCTTTGTGAAAAGTATGACCTATTCGGAGTGCCTGGCTTATCTGGAAGCCCTGGGATTAGAACTCCACGGGCGGAAATTCGGCCTCGAAAAGATTACGGCGCTCTTGGACGCCCTGGGGAACCCCCAGAAGAGCTTCCAGAGTGTGATCGTGGCAGGAACCAACGGCAAGGGATCCACCTCAGCCTTGCTGTCGGGAATTCTCTCCTATTCCGGCATCCGCACCGGGCTCTATACCTCTCCCCATTTGGTCCGAGTCAATGAACGAATCCAGGTGGACGGAACCGATATTTCCGACGAAGCCTTTGCCGGGGCCATCTCCTGCATCCGGGAAAAATCCGAAGAGCTGCAAGCGAAGCTCAGGTGGGAAGAACCTCCCAGTTTTTTCGAGTTTCTTACCCTGGCCTCTTTCCTCCATTTCGCCCGCGCCGAGGTCGAGATCGCGGTCCTTGAGGTGGGCCTGGGAGGGAGACTCGACGCCACCGCCACCGCCCATCCGGTGATGGCGCTCATCACCAATGTGGACTACGACCACGAACAGATTCTGGGGGCCACGCTGGCGGAAATTGCGCGGGAGAAAGCCGGAGTTATCCGTCCCGAAAGTCCGGTACTGGTAGGCTGTGAGAATTCCGAGCCTCTGGAAGCCATTCGCGCCCGGGCGCGGGAACTGGGCGCCGAATGCATTGAGTTAAAGCAATTCGCGCGGGCGGAAAATGTAAAAAGCTTTAGCGGCCACTGCCGTTTTGATCTCTCCTTGAACGGCACTTATCTTCCGAACGTCTCGCTGGGCCTGCGCGGACGATTTCAGGTGGAGAACGCGGTGGCGGCGGCAGCGGCCGCCTGGAAGCTCCGAGAGGCAGGATCCCCGGTCTCTCGGCGGGCACTGGTGGAGGCTTTACGGGAGGTACAGTGGCCGGGGCGGCTCGAGCCAATCGGCTCCAGCCCGATGGTCCTGCTCGACGGTGCCCATAACCCCGGAGCGGCCTTTCAGGTAGCTCAATTCGTTCGCGAGAATGCCCCGCGAAAGAAGATGCGGCTGATTTATGCCTCGATGCTCGATAAGAACATCGGCCGGATCAGCGAAATCCTGTTCCCCCTGGCGGAGAAGGTTTACTTCACGCAGCCTCACCTGCCGCGCGCGGCCCCTCCAGAGTTTCTGCTGGAATCCGCACGATTCCGGCCCGCCCGTTATGTTCTGGCAGAGGACCCGATCCGGGCCCTCGACCAGGCCCTTGGAGAGTCCAACCCGGAGGACTTGGTGTTGGCTGCCGGGTCTCTGTTTCTGGTAGGGGAGATTCGTCGCGCGTACGAGCAAAGGACGGGGAATCCGCATGGAGTGGCCGCCGGGACCGGGTCCTGAAAACTTGCGCCCATGCCGAAACAGAACGACGCGAAACCGGGCAGATCAGCCTGCGCCCACGTGGCTACTCCTCGCGGGTAGGGATGAAGGCCCATGAGCAACGCGGCAGGCGGGCAACCGGGAGCCGGCAAGGGCTTCGAGCGGGTCAGAAACACCCTCAGTCTGCTCCGCTCTTTGACGATTACCAATCCGTTAATCTATCTCTACACGGCTGTCATGGGGACTTTTTCCTTGCTGGGATCGGTGCTGGATGCTTCGGGCTGCTGGCAACACGGTTGCGCGCATATCTGGTCCCGGCTGATACTGAAGACTGGGCGGATTGCGGTCGAGGTGGAGGGGTTGGAAAATATCCGTCCGGGGCAGGCGGCCATCTTTTGCGTGAACCATCCCAGTGCCATGGATATTCCGATCCTTTTCGTCCATCTGCCGGTGCAATTCCGCTTTCTGGCCAAGAAAGTCCTTTTTCACGTTCCTTTCCTGGGTTGGCACCTAAAGCGTTCCGGCCATGTTCCGGTGGACCGCGAGCACCCGCAGGCGGCCATGAAAAGCTTCGAGCAGGCCGTCGGGAAAATCCACGCCGGAAACTCCTTGCTCCTCTTCCCGGAGGGAGGCCGGAGCCGGGACGGGCAATTGGGTCCGTTCAAGCGGGGGAGCTTCCTTCTGGCCGTGCAGGCCGCCGCTCCCATTATCCCCATCACCTTGAATGGAACCCAGGCCGTTCTGCCGCCGAATTCCCTACACGTTCGTCCCGGACGGCCGGAGATGATTATTCACCCACCGATCGAAACCCACGGTCTCACGGCAAAAGATATTCCCCAACTGAGCGATAAGGTTCGGCAACAAATTGAATCCCGGTATCGTCCCCCGGAAGGCACCCGTTCGGCATCATAATATATATAAGGAGAAGACTCACGGGAGGAATAGAGCATGCTCGTTGAAAGCACCGGGCGGGTGAATACGGCGCGGGCGTTCCCGCTATCGAGAGGGAGGCTTTCTTACCGCTCAGGATTCTTGCAGAGTCTGCCGTGGGGATTGTGGCTTTTGCTGGGAATGGTATGGGGGGGTCCCACGCCAGGCTCGGCTCAGGAACGTTCTCTGCCCGAGAATGTGTCACCCCAGGCTCGAGAGCTGGTTGACCAGGTGATCGAAAAGTTGGGAGGAGAGAAATTCCGCCAAATAGAGTCCATCAGCGCTCGCGGACGGTTTTTCACGGTCGGGAGCGGAGGGACGGCGGGAGTGATGCCCTTCGAGAGCCAGGAGCTTGTCTCCGCCAAACGACGTTTCAGCTACGGAAAAAAGAAGCCGATTATCCTTGTCAACGACGGTGACAAAGGCTGGCGATTGGACCGGCTGGGCCGGACCCGACAGACGCCCGAACAGATCTGGACTTGGCGGCTGCGCGCCCGATACAACCTTTATGGCCTTCTCTTAAGAGTGACCGAGGAGCCGGACATCTTGATGGTGGAAGGGGGCACGGACCTTGCGGATAACGTGGTCGTGCGCGTGGTGGAAATCGTCGATGTTCAGCAGGTGAAGATAAAACTCCTGGTAGATAAAACCCGATACCTGCCCGTGCGCATCCAGTACCGGGCCCAGAATCCCAAAACGAATCGCTGGGAAGAGTATGGCCTTACGTACGGGAACTACCAGAAAGTACAAGGGGTCCTTACCCCCAAGCAGGAGGGCCGATGGTTGAACGGCCGGCGGCGGGCGGAAGTCTTCTTCCACGAAATCTACTACAACCTGCCCCTTTCCAACGACCTCTTCGTGCCCACCCGATAAGCACAGGTCCGGGCCGAGTCTTGCTGGAAGGTTCTCCCCGACCCCGGAGCGCGGCTCTGCTATAATGGATTTCCGAAGCCTGATGAAGCAGCGAACGCAACACCGAATGAGAATGCGAGGCACGACCGTCCTGAGCGTGCGGCGCGACGGCCATCTGGTCATGGGCGGGGATGGCCAGATCACCATGGGCGAGGGCATCGTCAAGCACCGGGCACGGAAGATTCGCCGCCTGTATAATGAGCGCATCCTGGCCGGATTCGCCGGCAGCACCGCCGATGCCCTCTCGCTTTTCAGCCGCTTCGAAGGGAAGCTCGAGGAGTATCATGGCAACATCAGCCGGGCCGTTGTAGAGCTGGCCAAGGAGTGGCGCACGGACCGGGTGCTGCGTCATCTGGAGGCCCTGCTCCTGGTGGGGGACGAAAAGAACACCTATCTGGTCAGCGGGAACGGTGACGTCATCGAACCCGATGACGGCATTGTCGCTATCGGTTCGGGGGGACCCTACGCCTTGGCCGCCGCGCGCGTCCTGGCCAAGCACACCCGGCTCAGCGCGCGGGAGATCGTCGAGGAAGCCATGGGAATGGCGGGCCAGCTCTGCGTCTTTACCAACGACCACCTCACCGTCGAAGAGCTTTAAGGGCCAGGGCCGCAAAAGGATTTGTCCAAGAAGGAGAAAATGGTTTTCTATCTACCCGAAAGCACGGCCACGGGCTCACGACTGGACCAACTGACCCCGCGCGAGACCGTCACGGAGCTCGATAAGTACGTGGTCGGGCAACACGAGGCGAAGCGGGCCGTGGCCATTGCCCTGCGCAATCGCATACGGCGGCGGAAGCTCTCCTCCGAGTTGGCCGAAGAGATTCTCCCCAAAAACATCATCATGATCGGACCCACCGGCGTGGGCAAGACCGAGATCGCACGGCGATTGGCCCGTCTTACCAATTCACCTTTCTCGAAGGTCGAGGCGTCGCGCTTCACCGAGGTCGGCTACGTGGGTCGGGACGTGGAGTCCATGATCCGCGATCTGGTGGAAATCGCCATCGATATGGTGCGCGAGGAAAAACTGGAGGAGGTGGCGGATCGGGCGGAACAAAACGCCGAGGAACGATTGTTGGATCTGCTCCTGCCTCCCTCTCCTCCGCAGAAGAAGAATCCCGTTAACGGCGAGGAGGACCGCCGGCAAGCCGAGAACTTCCAGCGCACCCGCGAGAAGCTCCGCAGCCAGCTTCGTGAAGGCAAACTGGATGAGCGGATCGTAGAAGTTGACGCCCGCGAACGTTCATTTCCGGCCTTCGAGATCGTCTCCTCGACCGGAATCGAGGAGATGGACATCAATGTCAAAGACATTCTCCCGGGCCTGTTTGGGAAGCGGACGAAAAAGCGGAAAATGAAAGTCTCGGAAGCGCTCGAGTACTTGACCCAAGAAGAAGAAAACAGGCTGATTGATATGGATCAGGTCACGCGCACAGCCGTCGAGCGCGCCGAGCAGTCGGGCATCCTGTTTGTCGATGAAATCGACAAGATCGCCGGCCGGGAACGGGGCCAGGGTCCGGACGTCAGCCGGGAAGGTGTTCAACGCGACATCCTCCCCATCGTCGAGGGGACCACCGTCAACACGCGCTACGGTATGGTGAGAACCGAGCATATTCTGTTCATTGCCGCCGGAGCCTTTCACACGACCAAACCCTCCGACCTGATCCCCGAGCTCCAGGGTCGCTTCCCGATCCGCGTGGAACTGAAGCCTTTAACGGTGCAAGACTTTATCCGCATCCTCCAGGAGCCCAAGAGCGCTCTGGTGAAGCAATATAAGGCGTTGCTCGAAACCGAAGGCATCAAGCTGTCCTTCACGCAGGACTCTCTGGAGGAGATTGCCTACTTCGCGGCCCAAGTCAATACGCAGACTGAAAATATCGGCGCGCGGCGGCTCCACACCATTATGGAAAAACTCCTGGACGAGATTTCCTTTGAAGGCCCGGATCTGAAAAAGAAGACGGTCCGGATCGACGCTTCCTACGTCCGCAAGCAACTGGCCGACATCATCAAGGATCAGGACCTGAGCCGGTATATCCTTTAGACGGGGCCGGCAGACGCCCGGCCTACCACCTTTTCCCCAAGTTTTTCGATCTTCACGAGGAACAGGACCCCTGAGCTTCCCGGCTGCAATTTTCCCCAGATCGAATCCCCGGCGGAAATTCCTTCGCCGCTTTCCCTTATGGACTCTGGTTGTATCCCTGGGTTTGGCCTGTGGAACCCAGGGGCCTCCGCTGCCCCCGCGCGTACAGATTCCCGAGACCGTAACCGACCTGAAAGCCGACCAGCTAGGCCACAAGGTGGAACTGAGTTGGACCCTGCCGCTGTTTGCCACCGATCAGGAGCGGCTTACCCGTCCGCTGGAGATTGAAGTCTTTCGGCATTTTGTGCGCCCGGGAAAACCAGCTCCGAACCCGATCCCCGCAACGACCCCGTGGGTGACTCTGGTGTCGAGCGATGTCCGTCCTCTGGCGGTAAACGGCGTGATCCGAATCGAAGATTCCTTTGATGCCGAAGGTCTGGCACGCGGCGTCGAAGGACTGTACCTGTACACAGTGCGTAGTGTGACTCGCGCCTTCGGAGGGAGGCGTCGCGAAAGTGCGCTGTCGAACGTCGCGGACCTACGGATTTTTCCGGTCTCGCGGCCCGTCAGCGACTTGCAGGCGGAATCCACCGAGCAAGCCGTCCGCCTTGCATGGACTCACCCGTCGGCCCCCTCGGAGCCGAGCCGCTATTTTCGCGGATTCAATGTCTATCGCAGCCAGGGAGATGAGGAGAGTGCCTTTCGGTTGTTGGCCAAGGTGGCGAGGCCGCATTATGAAGACCGGGAGTTCGAACTCGGCCGGGAATTTCGCTACAAGGTGCGCGTCGTGTTCGGCGATGAGGAGTATGCGGGTGAGAGTGAGGATTCGAATCTTGTCAGCCTCACACCCCGCGACGTCTTCCCCCCTCGACCTCCCCAGGGACTCGCCGGCCTCTATGCGGGAAACGCGACGGAATTGCTCTGGAAGCCCAATACAGAGTCGGACCTTGCCGGCTATCACGTTTACCGCCGTCAATCGCCCGCGTCTTTCCAGCGGCTGAATCAGAGGATTCTGCCCACACCCATCTACCGCGACACATCGGTGGAACCGGGCCAAAGCTACCAATATGGGGTGACCGCGGTCGATCTCCAGGGTAATGAAAGCCTCTATTCAGAGACGGTAGCCGTTGCGGCGCAGTAGTTGGATAGGCGGGGTTCTTTTCCCCACCCTTTGGGTGGCAAAGGAGGGGGCAGCCGGCAGGAGTGATTAGACCTGATTGAGCTGTATGAGGTTACCGCAAGTATCATCCAATACGGCGTAGGCTCCCCATTCGGTTTTGGTTGGCTTGGTACGAAACACCACACCCAGCTTTTTCATTCTTTCGTACTCTTTTTGAACGTCCTCAACCGTAAATGTTGTTGCAGGTATCCCTTGCTCAAAAATAGCTTTCTGGTATGTCTTGGCAGCCGGGTTGTTGTTGGGCTCAAGAAGCAACTCCATGTCGTCGGGACCTTCGGGCGAGACAACCGTTAACCATTTGAACTCCCCAACCGGAATGTCATTTTTTTTAACAAAGCCCAAAACCTCCGTGTAAAACTTAAGGGCTCTGCCTTGGTCGTCAACCAATACACTACTTATTTGAATCTTCATAATAAGACCCGAATGAATTATACAGCATCCTACAAAAAAGAAGGCCGATCTTGACATCAGGCTCCGGCGAGTTGTTCTTTATTCGCAGATACCGCATACATCCCAACTCGGGCAATCGTGATGTATGCATCACCCGAGGAAGCACTAATGCTATAATTTCTCTTTACATCTTGAGGAGGGGTGGGCCATGAAATTCTTTCTGGATACGGCAAATCTGGACGAGATTCGTGAAGCGGCAAGCCTGGGCATCCTGGACGGGGTCACCACAAACCCTTCGCTCATTGCGAAGGAGAAAGCCAATCTAAAAAATCGGATCGTCGAGATCTGTCGGATCGTCAACGGTCCGGTCAACGCCGAGGTAGTGGCCACCGATACTGAAGGAATGTGCCGTGAGGGCCGCGAGCTGGCCCGGCTCCATCCGAATGTCGTGGTGAAGATTCCGATGCTCCGCGACGGGCTCAAGGCCGTCAAACGCCTTGTGGAAGAAGGAATACCTGTCAATGTTACCCTGTGCTTTTCGGCGGCCCAGGCCCTGCTGATCGCCAAGGCGGGAGGCACCTTTGTAAGCCCGTTTCTGGGGCGTCTGGACGACATCAGCTTCGAGGGCATGAGCCTGATCCGCGATATTGCAACGATTTACAGGAATTATTCATTCAAGACGAGCATCCTGGCGGCCTCGCTTCGCAGTCCCCTGCATGTGGTGGAGGCTGCCAAGGCGGGAGCCCACATTGCCACCCTTCCCTCCAAGGTCTTGGATCAGCTCTTCAAGCATCCGTTGACCGACCTGGGATTGGAGAGGTTCCTGCAAGATTGGGAAAAAGTCCGTGGGGCGCAAGCACCCGAGCCGGCAGAAATGTTGTCCGAGAAGTAGTGGCTTGCAAAGTACCGTTCGGGTCCGGCGCCGCACCTTTGCCCGCGCGGGTGGGTAGAGAAACGGTGTGGCCTCAAAAAAACCCTCCCATGACCTTCCAGCAAAAATCGGATGAACTGAGACGGCGAAGTGGTGCCGCCGAGCAGGGCGGAGGCACCGAACGCCTGGAGCGGCAGCACGGGGCAGGAAAGCTATCGGCGCGCGAGCGGATGGACCTGCTTTTTGACGAGGGGACGTTCGCGGAGTTGGACAAGCTGGTTGAGCATCGTTGCCGGGACTTCGGCATGGCCGAGCAGCGTGTGCCCGGCGACGGGGTGGTGTCCGGTTACGGCCACATTAACGGGCGTCTGACCTACGCTTTTGCACAGGACTTCACCGTCTTCGGCGGATCGCTGAGCGAGTCGAATGCCGCGAAGATTTGCAAGATCATGGACTTGGCCTTGAAAGTGGGTGCGCCCGTGGTGGGGCTTAACGACTCGGGCGGGGCCAGGATTCAGGAAGGGGTGGTTTCGCTGGCGGGTTATGCCGACCTGTTTCTGCGTAATACGCTGGCCTCGGGTGTGATCCCTCAGATCTCAGCCATACTGGGACCCTGCGCGGGGGGCGCGGTTTACTCGCCGGCCATTACGGACTTCGTTCTGATGGTGGAAAAGTCCAGCTACATGTTTGTGACCGGGCCTGACGTCATCAAGACCGTGATGCACGAGGAGGTCTCCAAGGAACAGTTGGGCGGGCCGCGCACGCACAATACCACCAGTGGGGTGGCGCACTTCATGATGCGCGATGACCCGGAATGCCTCGCGCTCATTCGTGAACTTCTCTCCTTTATGCCGCAGAACAATCAGGAGGACCCTCCCCGGACGGAGTGTTCCGACCCCGTTGACCGGGCCGACGAATCCTTGGACCAAGTGATCCCGTCCGAGTCCCGCCTCCCCTATGACATCAAGGAAATCATTCGCCGCGTGGTGGATGAGGGTTATTTCCTGGAAGTTCAGGAGCACTTCGCCCGCAACCTCATCGTCGGCTTCGCCCGCCTGGGAGGACAAAGCGTGGGGGTAGTGGCCAATCAGCCGGCTGTGCTCGCCGGCTGTCTGGACATCAACGCTTCGGTGAAGGGTGCCCGATTCGTCCGTTTCTGTGACGCTTTCAACATTCCCCTCATCACTTTTGAAGACGTGCCGGGGTTCCTGCCGGGCACCGAGCAGGAGTTCGGAGGCATCATCCGACACGGCGCAAAACTGCTTTACGCTTTCGCGGAGGCGACGGTGCCGAAAATCACCGTCATTACCCGCAAGGCCTACGGCGGGGCCTACTGCGTAATGGCCTCCAAGCACATCCGAACCGATATGAACTACGCTTATCCTACCGCAGAGATCGCCGTCATGGGTCCGGAAGGGGCGGTCAATGTCCTTCACCGGCGCGAGCTGCAAAAGTCAGCCGATGGGGAAGGGCTTCGGGCCCAAAAAACGGAGGAGTTTCGTCGCCGCTTCGCCAATCCCTATATCGCCGCCGAGCGCGGTTACGTGGATGCCGTTATCGAACCCCACCAGACCCGGCCGCGGCTCATCCATGCTCTGCGCATGCTGGATACCAAACGCGACACCACTCCTCCCAAAAAACACGGCAATATCCCGCTTTAATCAGGAACAAAGGAATCCAACATCTTACGTTCGGGGAGGGCGAGGAACTGAACATGACAAAGATCGGTTTTCGTTTTCTCCCGACCTTCTTTGTTCTTTTCGGATCGGGGAATTTAGGCAGCGGCCTATGGATGTTTGTGGCGCCCGCTCACTGGTTCCAGCACTACCCGTTCAGCGTAAGCGAGCTGGGACCTTTCAATGCTCACTTCGTGCGGGATGTCGGTGCGTTCCTGACGATGTTGGGCTTCGGGCTGATCCTGACGGCTCGCAAAGCCGAGCAGCAACAAACGCTATTCGGCCTGCTCACCCTGGTTTACGTGCTGCACAGCCTGATTCATCTGTTCCCGGCGGGCAGTTCCGCGCCGATCGGGACACGTCTCTGGGTGGACCTGCCCTGGGTCTATCTGCCGACCCTGGTGCTGGTCGGGGTCTATCTCCGCTTTTATCTCTATCGAAGGCCGGGTTCAGGGTGAGTCGGGAGCCGTCCGGGCAGCCTCGGAGCTTTCCGGCTTCTTGATCTTCAGGAATTCAACCTCAAAGACCAGGGTCGATTTCGGGGGGATCACCCCCGGATAGCCGCGGTCGCCGTAGGCCAGCGTGGGGGGAATCGTAAGCTTCCGCTTGCCGCCGACGCGCATGGACCCTACCCCTTCATCCCATCCCTTGATGACCGTACCTTGACCCAGGACGAATTCGTAAGGTTGATGGCGGTCGTGAGAGCTATCGAACTTCTTTCCGTTGGTGAGCCATCCCGTGTAGTGCACAACCACGGTGTCCCCGGGTCGGGGCAGGGCGCCGCTCCCCACCACCAGGTCCACGTACTGCAAACCGGATTCGGTGGTCATGAGTTTCTCCTCTGAGGGCTTGCCCTCGTCGGCAGGCTTTTCCGCCTTTTTCTCGGACTCACCCGCTCCCAGGAAACCGATCAAGACATTTCCCTTTGCCCGCTCGGGGTACCCAAGAGACAGCGAAAGAAGTCCCGCCACGGTAATCGTTCCCCATTGCGTGATCGTCATTGCGAGCCTTTTATGAAAGGCCATCCGTAGGCGGCCGACGAGTAATGGGTCAGAAAGGTTGCGGACTGAAGCGATGGTCGGGACGGGCGGATTTGAACCGCCGACCCCACGCACCCCAAGCGTGTGCGCTACCAGGCTGCGCTACGTCCCGACAATGATTCTATTTCCCTGCGTTCGAATCGCCTTCACGCCGTTATTTTACCCTATTTTCGTCGCCGCTCCCAACCGGATCCATTTTTCGCCGGGTGAGGACGACTTGGGAGCGTCTTTGGCCCGGCCGGGCGTAGGCAATGGGGGCATGCAAAACAAGGCACGGATACAAGATATGAGAGCCGCAGGTGAAGTTGTGGGTAAGGGGAAAATCCCTTAGCCACGGGCGGCTAGACGATTCCCAACTGCTTTTTAGCCGCCTCGCTCATTCGGTTGGGCTCCCAAGGCGGGTCCCAAACAATCTGCACATGGGCCGCTTTGGCACCGGGAATCTGCTCCAGCCGATTCTTTACGTCCTCACTGATCTCGTCATGGGCGGGGCAGCCCTGGGCGGTAAGCGTCATGACGACATGAATATCATCTTCCTCCACCAACACGTCGTAAATCAGACCCAGGTCAACGATGTTGACCGGAATCTCCGGGTCGTAACAGGTGTAGAGGGCGTCGTAAACTCGCTCTTTTGTAATCATAGGAAACCTCTGGGGAAACAGGTGAACTCAGATTCTAATCGAAAACGAAAAGCGAAACAAGCGTATCGACGGTAGCCATGATTTTCTACTCCTATTATCTCCAACAATTTGCTAAAGTTATCTCTTTATGAGCCGCTCTTGGATTCCCCATTCGGCCGCCCGCCGCAAGCACGAGTAGGAAACGTTGCGGTTAAGTTTAACCACTGCAAAGTTTTGCGCCGATGTTATAATGGAAAAAATGAGCCCGGGGCTGGAAGCCAAAGGCCCCTAGAAGCCGCGGCCATTTCCAGATGGGGTAAGAGGTCCCCAGAATGTCAATCGTCAACTCGGAAAAAGTTTGGCACAACGGGAAGTTTATTCCTTGGGATGATGCCGTAATTCATGTAGCCTCCCACGCCGTCAGCTACGCTTCCTGCCTGTTTGAAGGGGCTCGATGTTACTCCACTTCCCGGGGTCCGGCGATTTTTCGGCTGCGCGAGCACGTCCAACGCCTGATCGATTCCAGCAAGATATACCGCCTGACTCTTCCCTACACTCTTGAGGAACTCCAGGAAGCCCTGCAGGAATTGGTTCGCGTCAACCGAATGCACCACTGCTATCTGCGCCCCATCGTTCTGCGGGGACTCGGAGGGGTGGGCGTAAATCCTCTCGATAATCCGGTGGAAGTTTATCTGCTCTGTTGGGAGTGGGGAAAATACCTGGGAGATGCGGCCATCCGGGAAGGTGTGGACGTATGTGTCTCTTCCTGGAACCGGGTCGCCCCCAACACCCTGCCGGCCATGGCCAAGGCGGCTGCGAATTACATGAACGCCCAACTGATTAAGATGGAAGCGGTTCTCCACGGCTACGTCGAGGGAATTGCCCTGGATACCTCCGGGTACGTCAGTGAGGGAAGCGGGGAAAACATCTTCGTGGTCAAGGAGGATAAGATCTACACTCCTCCCATCGGCTCGTCGATTCTTCCCGGCATCACCCGTAATTCAGTCATTTCACTGGCGATGGAGGCCGGCATCCCGGTCATTGAACAGACGCTGGCTCGCGAATTTCTTTATCTTGCCGACGAGGTATTCTTCACGGGAACCGCCGTGGAAGTTACGCCCATTCGTTCCATTGACCGCATTCCCGTGAGCCAAGGCAAGCCAGGTCCCATCACGCGGAAACTCCAGAAAGACTTCTTTGCCATCGTCCAGGGCACTACCGAAGACCGCCATGGCTGGATGACGTATGTCACAGAGCCCGTGGGCGCCACACAACGCCGGGAAGCTCCCTGAGGCGGTCCCCCGTCAGGACCCTCTTCGCCAAGGAGCACGATTTGCCCCCTTCGACCCTTCCCGTCGGCGGGCCCCAATAATCTACCGGGATTCCCAATGCCTGAACGCAAGATTTTCCCCTGCGAACCGAAGTTTGCACAGGAGAATCCAGGCTATGAAATGGGGACGAAGTAGCTGATTGCAGCCGGCCGGAGAACGTTGGAAGTACCAGGCATGCCATCCCCTCCCTCCAAGCTCCCTCGACCTGTCTCACCGGGTCGAGGCCGTGCGCCTGTGCCCCAGGACCCCCATTCAGTAGCGCTTCGCCTTCTCAGCCAGCGGGACTACTCCTCTGAGGGGCTTCGCATCGCTTTGGAACGCCGTTTCCCCCAACAGGAGAACTTAACCAGTATCATTCGCCATCTGGAGGAACGGGGATTTCTCAATGACCGTCGATTCGCAACTCACTCTGCCTCCTTTTTATTGGAACACCGGGGGTTTGGCCCCTATCGTATCCGCCGGGAGCTTAAAATCCGCAAAGTTCCCCCGGAACTCATCGAAGACGCCGTCCGGCAGGTGTTCGAGGGAGTGGACGAGCGGGAGTGGGTGGAGCGCGCGCTCGAGAAGAAACTCCGCAGCGCCAAGCGTCCTCTGACCCGACGACGCGCGGAGTCGGTCTGCCGTAGTTTGATGCGCCAGGGATTTTCCGTCGATGTTATTATGAAGACCGTGCGAGCCTCCCACGAGCTGGCTGAGGTACTGAAGGGAAGCACCGGAGAGATCTCAGAGGGTTCCTGCGAGGATGACGAATAAGCGTGCGCCGGCCTGCGGTCTGCTCCTATCGCCGGTAAGGGCGTAAGATTTTTCTGTAACCTCTGCCCTATCAGATTGTTATGACATCGGGTGAAATTCGCCGCAAATTCCTGGCCTTTTTTGTGGACCGTGCGCACCGTAGGGTTCCCTCCTCTTCCCTGATTCCCGAAAATGATTCCACGCTTCTGTTTGCGAACGCGGGGATGAATCAATTCAAGGATGTATTTCTGGGGCTGGAGAAGCGGGACTTCGCGCGCGCCTGCTCGGCCCAGAAGTGCCTACGGGCCGGCGGCAAGCATAACGACCTGGAGCAGGTAGGCCGCACCCGGCGGCATCATACCTTCTTTGAAATGTTGGGCAATTTCAGCTTCGGACCCTCGCATTTCGATAGGGCTGACGCGCCGGAGGCGCGCCGCGGTTACTTCAAACGCGAGGTGATCGGGTGGGCCTGGGAATTGGTAACGAAGGAACTCGGCCTTCCTACGGACCGCCTGTGGGTGACTGTGTTTCGTGAGGATGATGAGGCCTTCGAGATTTGGCGCAAGGACGTGGGGCTCGCCGAGGAACGCATCCGGCGTTGCGACGAGAAGGACAATTTCTGGGCCATGGGGGAGACCGGTCCTTGCGGACCCTGCTCGGAGATCCACTACGATTTGGGCCCCGAAGGAAGCGACCTGGGCCATCCGCGATGCGATTTTCCTTGTCCCGAGGATTGCGGCCGCTACATGGAGATTTGGAATTTGGTGTTCATGCAATTCAATCGCAATGAGGGCGGCGTCCTCGCGCCTCTGCCCAGTCCTTCGATTGACACGGGAATGGGGTTGGAGAGGATGGCCGCGGTGCTTCAGGGAAAGATCAGTAATTTCGATACCGACCTGTTCGCCCCACTCATCGAGCAAGCGGCGGATTTGGCGGGTGTTGAATACGGGGTCGATCCGGAAAAAGACATTTCCCTCCGGATCATTGCCGACCACGCGCGAGCTTCGGCCTTTCTGGTCCCCGACGGTGTGTTGCCGTCGAATGAAGGACGTGGCTACGTGCTGCGGAAAATTCTCCGCCGCGCCATCCGGCACGGGAGGATGCTCGGTCCCGAAGAGCCTTTCCTTTTCAAGTTGGCCGGTTCGGTCGCGTATCAGATGAAAGACGCCTATCCGGAAGTGATGGCATCCGAACAGCGGATGGCCTCTCTCATCAAGGGTGAAGAGGTGCGTTTCTCTCACACCCTTGCGGTGGCACTCAAGAAACTCGATGAGGCGGTGCGGGATTTGCCCCAGCAATATCCGGGCCTGGAACTTCAGGAATGGCCCGACGGTAGCTGGGGCGTTAAACGGCCGGCTATGCAGGGCCGGAGCGGGTCCTCTGAGGTCCCGGTTCTGCCCGGCGAGGCAGCCTTCAAGCTCTACGACACCTATGGCTTGCCCTTGGACTTGCTTCAGGACGAGGGGAACCTCCGTGGTTTCGAGGTGGACACGGAGGGCTTCGAGCGGGAACTCAACCGCCAGCGCGAACGGGCCCGGGCAAGCTGGAAGGGTACGTCGAAACCACTCATTCCGCCGGCGATGCGCAGTGTGTTGGAGCTCCAAGAGCAGACTACCTTCAAGGGCTACGAACAAGCCAAGACTAAGGATTGCAAGGTCCTTCTATTCCCGGCGGGGGACGTGGCCGTTCCTCTTCTGCAAGTGAAAGCTGGCCAGAAAGTGGAAATCATCCTGGACAAAACTCCTTTCTACGCTGAAGCGGGCGGTCAGGTTGGCGATACTGGATGGCTCTACCACGGCGGGAAGGTCGTAGCGGATGTGTACGATACCTACCAGCCTGTTCAGGGTGCCATTGCACATCGTGCGGAAATTCGCAGTGAGCTTACGGTGGGTGAGGACGTGGACGCCGTCGTGGACAACCAACGTCGGGACCACACGCGGCGCAACCACACCGCTACGCACCTGCTCCACGCTGCGTTGAGGAAAACGCTCGGTACTCATGTGAAGCAGGCGGGGTCCTTGGTTGCCCCGGATCGGCTGCGGTTTGACTTCACTCACTACACCCGACCCGAACCCGAGGTCTTGCGGGATATTGAGGACCTGGTAAATCAACACATTCGGCTCAACCAGCCGGTCGAAACAGAACAGATGGACCTGGAAAGCGCCGTCGGTTCGGGGGCGATGGCCTTGTTCGGGGAGAAGTACAGTGAGCAGGTACGGGTGGTTTCCGTCGGTGACTTCAGCAAGGAGCTTTGCGGAGGCACACACGTCCGGCGTACCGGCGACATCGGGCTGTTCAAGATTACCTCCGAGACGAGCAGCGCCGCCGGTATTCGCCGCATAGAGGCTCTGACGGGAGAGGGCGTGTTGCAATACCTTCGGCGGGCGGAAGACACTCTGGGTCGGATTTCCCATACTCTCCGGGTCAAGACCGAGGAAGTGGTCCCGACCGTCGCGCGGCTCGCCGAGTCTGAAAAACAGTTGCGCAAACATTTGGAAGCCGTCAAAGCGCAGTCGCTAAGTGCCAAGACAGGAGAGCTGGTTCGCAAAGCACGCACGGTTAAAGGAATCCAGGTAGTTTCGGCCCGCGTGCCTGACCCCGACCGAGCGGCCATGCGACAACTGGTGGACCGCTTGCGACCCACCCTGCCCTCGGGAGTGATCGTGCTGGGCGCCTCAGGCGAGGGCAAAGTGGCTTTGGTCACAGCGGTTTCCCGGGACCTGACCGACCGGCTGGACGCGGGAAAAATTGCCAAGCAGGTGGCAGGAATCGTCGATGGCAAAGGAGGGGGACGAAAGGACTTGGCCGAAGCAGGAGGGAAGCTCCCGAAAAAGCTTGACGAATCGATAGATGCCGTTTACGGCATTGTAGAGAGAATGTTATAATTAGACTCGCCGACCTTGAGCGATGTCGGTAGCCAGAGAGGGCCAAGCTGCCTGCCGGTAGGGAACTTGCACGGTCGGGGTCGAAAGCCGTATGCGCCAGGCGCTTTCGAAGGTAGCGAGAGTCCCGTAGTTCGGAAGAATCGACCCGGGGAGGGGACGATCTAAGTTGCCGAATTATGCGTGCTGGCCCGCGAAACCACAAAACACTGTCGAAGCGTCTTTGTCGCTTTGTCCTGCTGACCCTCCCGGCTGCCATGAAGGCCGGAGAGATTGTCTCTTACCGGGACGAAACCGGCAGAAAGATTTTCGTTCATCTTGCTTCCTCCAGTTCTTGCCCAGGCCGGGCGAGACTAAAAGCCACCTTTCAAGATACTCCTGACCCGAAAATAGAACGGCTTGCTCAGCACGTCTCCCGTCGGCACCCAATCGACCCGAAGCTCGTCCAGGCCGTCATCCAGGCAGAGTTCAACTACGACACCCGATCCGAAGCAGAACATCAAGGATCGATAGGGGGCCATGCGGGACCGCCTCGATGCCGATCCGATCCCATCGTTCGGCACGTGAATGAGAAGGGAATTCCAAGTTTTACGGATGCGGGGTTGTCATCGATTCGACCCCGAATGGCACGAAACTCCACTGCACGCTGAGGGCCCTTTGAATCGCAGGCTTGGCCTGATTTCAGTTTTCCTTGTCCTGGCAACCTTGGGTGCCGCGTCTTCGCCCGCGGTGTCCTCCAGCCTTGTCGAGAACCGGAAGAAGGCACGCCTCCTGTACAAGGCGGCTCGGAAGAAGCACTCCCGGCTCGCCGGGAAGCCCGAGAAAGCCCGCACCCGGAAGGAATACCGGAGTGTAATTCTGGCTTTTCATCGGGTTCGTCGTGCCGATCCCACGTACGGCAATATCCCGCCCTCCCTTTTGGCGATCGCTGATCTCTACCGGGAAATGGGTGACCTTTATTCGGCGGCGAAATATTACCGTTCCGCGATCAAGACTCTTCAGTTTCTGACGCAACAATATCCGCACAGCCGCAGCGCCCGTCGGGCCATCTACAAGATGGGAGAGATATACCACGCCAAGCTCCACGATTTCGATTCCGCGCGCAGAACGTTCCAGCAGTACCTCAAGCGGAACCCTCGATCTCCCCACCGGACCCAAGTGAAGGAGAAGCTCCGGGAAATAGAGCTCTCGGCAGCCCGTGCCACCGAGCAGAAACCCGCCCCGGCGAGAGAAGCACAGAGAACGGATACCGGTCCCCTGGTCCAGGTGACCGGCATCCGTCATTGGGTGGGAGCCAACTATACGCGCGTCGTGATCGGAACAGAGAGGGAGGTAAAATTCCGGGCCGAACGACTGGAGAACCCGGACAGAATCTTTTTTGATTTTTACCACAGCCACCCCTCCGGTGAATTGAAGGGACAGACGCTGGCGATTGGAGAGGGTTACCTGAAGCAAATCCGAGTCGGACAGCCCAGGCCGGAAATCACCCGGGTGGTCCTGGATGTCACCGACGTGGGCGAATATTCCGTTTACTCGTTGCCCAATCCATTCCGGATTATTGTGGATATGCGAGGAAAGGCCAACCGTGCGGACGGCCGCGAGCCCAGACAAGTAGCGAAGTCCCGGAAAGGACCCCCCAACTCCGGACCGCCCGTCTTGACAGGCAACCGTTCGTCGCGGAGCGAAAGCCCGGCTCGGAGAAAGGCCCGCTCCGGTCAGCAGAAACGGGGCGAAACCGTTGCGACCGCCTCCTCTCCTGCGTCTCGAACTCCCAAGGAAGGGTCCAGAAACAAGCCTCGAAGAGCACCGGCGCCACAGGCCAAAGCAGCCCTTCCCACGGCGGCCGGCAAGCAGACCATGACTCGGGCGCTGGGGCTTAAGATCGCCCGGATCGTGATTGATCCCGGCCACGGCGGACATGATACCGGCACCATCGGCCCCAGCGGACTCTCCGAGAAGGACCTGGTTTTGGACGTGGCGCACCGTCTCAAAAAGATCATCGAAAAGAAGTTGGAGAGTCAGGTGGTCTTGACCCGCGAGACCGACACCTATGTTGCCTTGGAAGAACGGCCGGCCATCGCCAATAGAAACACGGCGGACCTTTTCATCTCTCTTCATGCCAATGCCAGCGGCCAACGCTGGGTGCGTGGGGTGGAGACCTATTACTTGAGCTTTACTGCATCCCCGGAAGCCCTGAAGGTGGCGGCCCGGGAGAATGCCTACTCCCAGGAATCGGTGTCTCAACTGGAGGACCTGGTCAAGAAAATTGCCCTGACCGAAAAGATTCAAGAATCACAGGAATTTGCGCGTGAGGTCCAATCGTCGGTTTATCGCACGCTCCGGAAAGTGAGCTGGCAAAAGAACCGCGGCGTCAAAAAGGCTCCGTTCGTCGTGTTGATCGGCGCCAAGATGCCCGCTGTTCTGGCAGAAATATCCTTCCTTTCCAACCCGAAAGACGAACGCCTCCTGAAACGGTCTCGACACCGTCAGAGGATTGCTGAGGCTCTGTTCGGCGGAATTGCCAAGTACGTGAAGAACCTGGGTGGCGTAACGCTGGCTCGTAGGGTGCCGGCGAAGAATCCGGAACTCTCGAATTTTTAAGTTCAGTGGCTGAGGGTTGAATTCCGTGCAATGGACGCTTCTGACCGCAGTTCTGGCCCTCTTCTCTACCGGGACTCAGAAGTCGGGCCCGGTGATGCTGGTGCCCGCTGCCCATTGGCAGTTGGTGAGGAGCGAAGAGTGGCCCCTGGGGCGCATTCACGAACTGGGGCTGGACCCGCGGGTGGATCGTGAATACGGAGTTTCCCGAATCGAACGAAGAGAATACGTGTTACGAGGAGAACCGGCAGAGGTATTCGTCTTTGAGACCTCGGACCCGTCGGCGGCTTACGGGTTGTTCAGCTTCTATGTTACTCCCCAGATGCAAGCTGAACCGGGAACCCGGTTCACTCTCTATTCCTCCCAGGTCGGCTTTCTCGCCCGAGGCAAGTACCTGGTACGGGTTCCTCGTCCTCCACCTGAAAAGTTCACCGAAAACGACTTTCGCGCCCTGTTGCTGCGAATCGGCGGGACCGGTCCGGGACCCAAGACTCTAGCCAAACTGCCCTCCCCTCTACCCAACGGCGATCTCATCCCTCATTCAGAAAAGTATATCTTGGGTCCTTACGTCCTGCGGCAGTTGCTTCCTTCCTTCCCCGCTGATCAGGTCGGCTTCGCGCAGGGCGCAGAAGTCCAGGTGGGACAATATAATCTGGGAGGCAGCCGTCCTATTCTGATATTGATTACCTATCCAACTCCGCATATCTCCCGCGCCCGATTTGCACACTTGCAGAGAATCCTGCCGTTTGACGAGTCAGAAGGGCCCGGCCGTATCTACGGAAGAAGAAGCGGATCCTACGTTCTCCTGGTCACCGGGGCCAAGTCCGAAAAGTCCGCCGGCAAGCTACTGGAACGCATGGAAAGCAACCGGGAAGTGACATGGGACGAGTCTCCTCCCACGGAGGTGCCCTTCGCTCTCGAGGTCGTCAACCTGATTCTCAGCAATCTGATGCTGATCGGAATCATAGTCGTGGGAGCGTTTGGTGGAGGGTTCCTGATCTTCCTGGTTCGATGGTGGATTGATCGCTACCACCCGCAAACCATGCTTGCCAGGGAATCCGACGGTGGGATGATCCGGTTGGGTCTGGATAAACAGTAACCCAGGCAGAAACAATCCGATAGGCCAATAAAGAGCCAAAAAGCAGCTAAGAATTTATAAATCAATACGTTACTGTGATATTAAATTTCTCTTGACAAGGCTTATGAGCATCCCCTAGACTCCCATTAGGATTTGCATTGGCGGCTGCGCATTCGCCAACCAAATTCTCTCCTCTATGCTCACCTGCAGCGAGAAGTTCGTTCCCTTCTGCCGGTGAGTTTCTTTTTTGCGGCGTGCCGGCGTAGCTCAGTCGGTAGAGCAACTGATTCGTAATCAGTAGGTCGGAGGTTCGAGTCCTCTCGCCGGCTCCCATCAATGGGTCAGGAGTATCACAGCGAGAACTTAAGAGTGGATGGTCAGCATGTGACAGAGGGGCCCCGCATGATGGAACTAGGTCCTGTTGGCGTTTCTGGCGTATGGCGTGCTGTTTTCGCCGTGGGTTGGTAGCGGCTATGCGTTGGTGTGGTGCGTGCTCCTGCATAAGGCCAGCCGCGCGTGGACCATGTGCGGGTTCAGACACATGTGAGACTGGTCCGGGGCGACGGATGGGACCCATCCCGATGAAGTCCGAGGGACGTGTGCGCGTCTCCTGCGGAGGGAGCGGAGCGACCGGAGCAGGAGACGCGACGCCGGCAAAATGGCCCCGCCCCCTCGTAATGAACCGGAGCGCCACTTCAGGTAGCCTTTCGTTTCTACCCAGAAACCCAAGGAGCCTGAACCATGCAGATCCAATCTCTACGCATCCCCTCTTACCGCCGTTTCAAAGTCGATGATACGCTGCCCGCCGCGGCGGTCAAAAGACGGCACAAACTGGAAACCTACCGAGACCTGCGGGCCGAGGGTTGCTCCCAGCAGACCGCCCTGCGTGCCATCGGCTGGTCGAGAGCCACCTACTTCCGCTGGGCAGCGCGCTACCGGAATCGTGGCCCGCACGGCTTGGCAGCCCTCAGCCGGCGTCCGCAACGCACCCGATCCCGGCAATGGACGCCAGCCCAGCAGCGCCAAGTCTGGACCTTGCGGCGCCACTATCCCTTCATGGGCAAGCGACCTCTACGGGTTCTGCTCGCCCGCCAGGGCATTCATCTCAGTGAATCCACCGTTGGCCGCATCCTCGCCAAAGGGGTGCGGCTCGGTCGTATCCGCCCCTGCGCTTTCTGCCGGGGGCGCGTCAAGCTGAAAAAGCGCCGCTCCTTCCACCAGGGCCACGCCCAACGCTGGTGCTACGGCACCCGGGCCACCCAACCCGGCCAACTCGTCCAGATCGATCACCTGTCGGTGTCCCTCGACGGCACCCATCTCAAGGAGTTCCGGGCCGTCTCTCCGGTCGGCAAGCACATGGTGACCCGTGTCTACTCCCGCGCCACCGCCCGTAACGCCCAACGTTTCCTGCAGGCCGTGATCGAGGACCTGCCCTTCCCCCTCCATTCCGTCCAGGTCGACGGCGGCTCCGAGTTCAGGGCCGAGTTCGAGCAAGCTTGCCAGCAACTCGACATCCCCCAGTTTGTCCTGCCTCCTCGACGACCGCAGTTCAATGGCTGCGTCGAACGAGCCAACGACAGCGCCCGCGTCGAGTTCTGGAACCTCTACACCGGCGAACTCACCGTCGCCGCAGCCGGCGCTGCCCTCACCGAATACCAACACTTCTACAACCACCTCCGACCTCACCGAACCCTGGACATGAGGACGCCCATGGAGTACCTTTGCCACATGGAAGGCCACCTGACCCAGTCTCATATGTACTGAACCCGCACAGACCATTGACGCGAGCCGACCGCATAACGTAGAATGAACACCGTGACCGCGATTGCATTTGACACGCACAAGGCCGTGAAGGCGCTCAAGGAAGCTGGGTTCGATGACCCGCAAGCCGAAGCCGTGGTCGCCACGGTCGGCGACGCGATGGGCGAGAACGTCGCGACGAAGGCCGATCTTCAGGCACTCGAACTGCGGATGGTCGGCAAGTTCGAAACGCTCTATAAGCACTTGTGGTTCATGGCCGCTGGGATCGTTGGCGTCACCGTCACCTTGGTGAAGCTACTCCGGTAAGCGGCCTTACGGCAGCATCGATCAGCGGCCGCCGGATGGACCCTGTATGTTGGACTGCTCGCGGCCAAACCAAGAAGCCGACTAGCATTACCATAGTAGCTAGTGTTGCCAACGTCTTGGTGGAGAATGGAGTAGGATCGGCTAGCGAGACAGTCCATGAATCGAGAAGCTTCACTGCTCCAATGGCATCGCAACACTCTGAACGGATTTCTCTCGGAAATAGACATCCTTGTCCAGAAGCCTGTCAATACCTCGATCCTGATTTGAGCATCGAACCATCCACCGGCGAATATCTCTATGAGCGCGTTGCGAAGCTGCGGGAGCACCTCATGGTAGATTTTCCATCTGTGTCGGCGCACATCCCAGCGATGAATTACAAGCTTCCATACGAGCCTGGCGGAAGCCTCAATCGGGATGATTTGCGACAGTTGCGAGTTGACGTGCTGACCGTTCTCCAGATCGTCTCAAACTTAACTACTATCACCCGTTGACGTCAACGCGCCAGTCTGCTGGCCAATCCACCCGGTTCTTCTTGTAGGGTTTGCCTTTTTTGTGCCTCTGATGAGAAATCTGGGCTAGGCGGATTTCTCAACCAAGTCGGGGCAAGGGCCACGCTGCCCTCTGCTCGTGCGGTCATCGGAGAAGCCTGCTCCCTTTTCTTTGCCAAAATCAGTTTGTTTGCCTACCGGTTGACAAAGCTCATTCGGGAAGGTAACTTGCCCACGTTTCGATCCGCAAACCGGGTGCGGTCAGAATCTTATCCAAGCGACCGCATAACAAAAAGTAACTTCGGGAGAAAAATCAGGATGGAGCTTAAGGGGAAAGGCGTCTTGATTACAGGCGGCGGCACCGGGATCGGCCGAGGAATTGCGCTGGCCCTGGCTCGGGAAGGCTGCAAGGTGGCGATCTCGGGCCGCCGAATCGAGCTGCTACGCGAGACATCCGCTCTGGTGAAAAGTCAGCCTCCGATTCAGATTTTTCAAGCCGACGTGGCCGATCGCAAAAGCGTCGAAAGACTCTTCGCCTGGGCGGCCAACGAGATCGGTCCTATCCACATCCTGATCACCAGCGCGGGTATCAACGTTAAGCGTCGTTCTCCCGCTCAACTCGCTCCCGAGGACTGGGATCGGATTCTCCAGATCAACGCCACGGGCACCTTCAACAGCATATACCAGGTGTTGCCGCAAATGAGGGAGCGGCGCGAAGGCCTCATCATCAACATTTCTTCCATCGCCGGTAAGCGCGCCAACACCCTGTCCGGCGTGGCCTACATCGCCTCGAAATTCGCCATGACGGCGCTGGGAACCACGCTGGGTCTCGAAGAAGCCAAGAATGGCATCCGGATCACCAACCTCTATCCCGGAGAGGTCGATACCCCGATCCTGAACGAACGCCCTCAACTTCTCAGCGCGGAACATCGGGCCACAATCCTTCAACCGGAGGACGTTGCCGCGGCCGTGCTGATGGTGGCCCGACTGCCCGCCCACGCCCACGTACCCGAGCTTGTCATCAAGCCGACCAGCCAATTCTACGCCTGAGACCGTCTCATGGACTCCCCATTCCGGTCCGTGGTAAACCTCACAAGAATCGAAGCCAAATCGTCCATCAGTCCAATGGCCCATGAGTCCACTGGACTTCGTCGCTTCCTCTGGTAAATGGGTAGCTCTGAATTTTGTGCAGGGAGGAAAAATGGAGGCACCCGTTTGGCGGCCCTCCACCGAGAGGGTTCGCCAAGCAAACTTAACCACGTTCCGAAAGGCCGTGGAAAAAGAATGGAATCTGAAGTTCGCCGACTACCCCGCGCTCCATCGCTGGTCAGTGGAAAAGCCGGAGCAATTCTGGGCCTCGCTCTGGTCGTTTTGTGGCATCAAGGCCAGCCGTAAATGGGACCAGGTGATCGTGCAGGGCGACCGGATGCCGGGAGCCAAATGGTTCGTGGGTGCCCGGCTCAATTTCGCCGAAAACCTGCTTCAGACACGAGACGATACCCCGGCCATGATTTTCCACTCGGAGACAGGTCTCCGCCGCTCGGTCTCCCATGCTGATCTTTACGACCAGGTGGCACGCTTGGCCCGTTCGCTCAAGGAGCTTGGGGTGAAACCGCACGATCGCGTGGCGGGCTTCCTGCCGAATTGTCCCGAGACCGTAATAGCTCTGCTGGCAGCGTCGTCTTTGGGCGCCGTCTGGTCCTCCTGTTCACCGGATTTCGGCCTGAAGGGTTTACTCGATCGCTTCGGCCAGATTGAACCCAAAATTCTGTTCGCGGTGGATGGATACACCTACAACGGCAAGCCGATCGATTGTGGAGATCGGATACGCGGCATCGCGCAAAGAATTCCCTCCCTGGAAAAGATCGTCATCATCCCCTACCTGAACTCACGGCCTTCTCTGGAGGGCATTCCCTCAGCCGCAGCTTGGTCCGACCTGGTTGCCGAGGCGGGCGGTGACATTCGATTCGAGCAGCTTCCTTTTGACCATCCCGTTTACATCCTGTATTCCTCGGGCACCACTGGGGTACCCAAGTGCATCATCCACGGAGCCGGCGGGGCGCTCCTGCAACACCACAAGGAGCACAGGCTCCACGCCGACGTGAAACCCGGCGACCGTCTGTTCTATTTCACCACCTGCGGGTGGATGATGTGGAACTGGCTGGTGAGCGGCCTGGCGAGTGGAGCGACTCTCATCCTTTACGACGGCTCCCCTTTCCACCCGGACGCGAAGGCGCTCTGGAACCTGGCCGAACAGGAGCGCATCAGCGTCTTCGGAACCAGTGCCAGCTACTTGAGTGCGATTGAAAAGAGCGGAATCGAACCTCGCCGTACCCACGATCTCTCCGGGTTGAAAGCCATTATCTCGACCGGCTCGCCGCTTGCCCCGCGCAGCTTCGATTACGTCTATCAGAAGGTCAAGCAGGACGTGCATCTGGCCTCCATCAGCGGGGGCACGGACTTGGTCGCCTCCTTCGGTGGGGGCAACCCGACCGGGCCGGTCTATCGCGGCGAGCTTCAGGCTCGGCCCCTTGGCATGAAGGTGGAGGTTTACGACGACCAGGGGCGGCCCACGCGCGGCCGAAAAGGGGAGCTGGTTTGCGAGGCTCCCTTCCCAACCGTTCCTCTCGGGTTCTGGAATGATCCTGACGGGCGCAATCTACGTGCCGCCTACTTCCATCACTTCCCCGGCGTCTGGCGCCACGGCGATTATGCGGAAATCACCGAGCACGACGGCCTGATCATTTACGGACGCTCCGATGCCGTGCTCAACCCTCACGGGGTCCGCATCGGGACGGCCGAGATTTACCGCCAGGTGGAGGGGCTCGATGCGGTCCTCGAAAGCATCGCCGCCGGTCAGGAATGGGAAAACGACGTTCGCATTATTCTCTTCGTTCGGCTCCGAGACGGCTTGATCCTGGACGAGAGTTTGGCCGGGAAAATCCGGGAACGCATCCGCCGGAACACTACGCCACGTCACGTCCCCGCCAAGATCATCCAGGTAACGGACATTCCCCGAACGATCAGCGGGAAGATCGTCGAGCTGGCCGTGCGGGAGGTAATCCACGACCGCCCGGTGAAAAACGCCGACGCGTTGGCAAATCCCGAGGCGCTTGAACTCTTCAAGAATCTTCCGGAACTCGAAAGCTGAAGGTTCGAGGAACCCGCTACGCGATTCACGAAGATTCCAGGATCGCAAGCTCGCTTTGCCGATTTATGACGAATCGATTCAGACGTCGAAACGTTCGCGGAGATGGGGAGGTAGGATAGGGCAGACCTGGGCCGGACGCGAGAACAGGCGGGAGCGGATGTTCGCGATGGCATCGTAAACCCGGTCCCGTATCCTGGCCGGAACCAGAGCCATCGCCCCCGCCAAGACTCTCCACACCCCACCCAGGCGCCGCATGATATGAATGCAGGCGGTGGACCTGGTAAGGACACTCCCGTCGGCAGCCATCAGGACAAGGCTGTCGGGAAGAGTCCTCCTTGTCGATTCCGGCAGGGCGGCCCGAAACGCCTCGCCTCCGAGCGGCGCAAACCGCAGGTTCAGGCCCACGGGTTCTTGAGCCAGCACAAATCGCACCAACCGATGACACAGCCCGCAGCCGCCATCGTAGAAAAGTACCTCCTGCACTTCCACCCCTTGCGGCTTGACCTCGAAAGTAAACCGGCGCGGCATTGACCATCCCCAGAATACGGTCGGCTGTGTGGCGAAGACTCCAGTATCAGGTTACCAAGAGGCTCCCCGCATTTCAATCAACCCCCCCCGAAGGGTCGGGTCAGGGGCCTTCTGCCTGCCGTTGCTACGAACGGCTTGCATTCACCTCGTTCCGGAGTATTATGGTCTTATCCGGAAAGTGGAGGAATACCGATGGGTTGTTCAACCCCTTTTCCACCCCCTGCGCCGTCGTCTTCGGGCAAGCGCATGGTGAAGTGTGTGAAATTTCAGCAGGAGCTCCCCGGTCTGGATGCGCCCCCGTGGGCCGGTGAGCTCGGCCAGCGCATCTTTGAGAATGTATCCGAGCAGGCCTGGGACCTCTGGAAAGAACATGCCAAAATGCTGCTCAACGAATTTCGCCTGGCACCTTGGACGAAAGAGGCGCAAGAGATCATGCAGGACCAGTTGGAGAAATTCTTTTTTGGCGAAGGTGCGGCCCTACCTCCCGGCTACGTACCCCAACAAGCCAAACAGTAATCGAACCGAAGGGAAAGCGCCCCGCCCTCAAGGGCACTGTCTGCCACTGCCCAGCAAGACCTACATCACGGGCAAAACAGGGCTGATTCGAACCCGAAGGTGTTGGTGGGACTTGCGCAGAGCCTGCTCGACCTGGGCAGGGCTCTCCGCGCGCGCGAAGATAAAGCCCAGATAGCTTGCCCCCTCCGGCAGGGGGACAACTTTCTGCCGGGACTTCGCCGTGATGCGAATCTCCTCGACACCGGGGGTTCGACGCGCTTCCGCCACGCCCTCGACCCCCTCAAAGAGGCCGCCTTCCGGAATGGGAATCATCATCACCCCGGAGGCAACGCTCTCCCGAGAGACGCCCTTCACATTTTGGCCGAGGGCATGGCGGATGATCAATTCCTCCAGCGACATCCCTCCATCGAACCGCAGCGAACGGGAACACAAGCCGCCGATCGACCGAGCCGCCACTTCCAAAATCCAGACGCCCGCGCGGTTCAGTCGGACCTCGGCGTGGATGGGCCCATGGCACAGCCCCAGGGCACGAGTGGCCGACTCGATTTGCGCCACGATCCGCTTTTGGTCATCTTCTGCCAGCCGGGACGGGGTGATATAGATCGTCTCCTCGAAAAAGGGACCCTCCAGCGGATCAGGTTTTTCGAACAGGGCCAGCACTTTTAAGTAGCCCTGATCCAGCAATCCCTCCAAAGCGAACTCCGTGCCCTCGATGTAAGTCTCAACCTGAAGCGACCCGCTGGTTTCTTCCTGCAGCACCTGGACATCAGGACTCAGCAGGAGGCGCCTGATCCGCTCAAAGGTCCGGCAAAATTCCTCCGGGCCGTCGGCACGAATCACTCCTCGGCTGGCCGACAGCCCCAGCGGCTTCAGCACACATGGATATTCGATGCGGGGAGAAAGGGTCTGCGGGTTTTCAGCCAACGAAAACCGCCGAAAGGCCGGTACCTTCAACCCGGCGGCCTTCAACCGCATCCGCGAGGCGTGCTTATCCCGGCAGGCTTCCACAGCCTGGGGCGAATTGTAAAGCAAGCCCAGTTCGCGGCAGGCTAACGCCGCCGTGGGTGTGGCTCGGTCGCCCAGCGCAACCAGAGCATCGAGCGGATTTTCGCGCGCGGATTCAACAATGCGGCGGGCCGATTCTTGCGGGTCTTCGAATCGGAGCGGCAACGCCCCGTCCTGCCACGGGTCGTCCAAAACGTGACACCGGTCCGAGGCAAAGGTTACTTTAAGTCGGAGCTTCTCGCCCGCCTCCACGAATGCCCGGGTCTGATAGCCCGTGGTGGTACATAAAAGGAGCAGCCGTTTTCCCTTCATGTTGCGGGTAATTGGCCACCGCTCCGGGGAACGGATCGGCGTGACAGGGCCCTTCCCATTCGAGATGCTGAATTCGGATTCCCAGCGTTCATGCCGAGGTGAAGCGGGACTTTTGCTCCTGGTAGAAACTCCTCATGTCGGCATTGGCCGCCAGGATTTCCGAAAGTTTCCGCTCCAGTGCGGCCAGTTCTCGC
Source organism: Terriglobia bacterium (assembly GCA_965222885.1). Classification (GTDB taxonomy): domain Bacteria; phylum Acidobacteriota; class Terriglobia; order UBA7540; family JAPUME01. The sequence goes on along the minus strand of OZ244973.1, from coordinate 679,844 downwards.
GCGGGGATGGCGAGGATCAACTCTTCATCCTTTAATCCGGCGAACGTACGCGCGCCCATGCAAGCCATGCTTAACTGAGAAGATTCATGGGCCAGCGCACCCGGAATTACGGCGCACGCAGGACGGCCCATTACATGCGCCTGGAGCGACCTGCTCCAGGATGTCACTTCCGTGGCTTCCGACAAAATCATGGCCTGATACGGAGTGCCGATCAACAGCGCGACTTCCAACTCAATGGCTTCAAACTCTTTCAGAGGACCATACACAACTACCTGATGTCCCTTCTTGAGCAGAGGAATTGACGCCACTTCGTCCGATTGCAGATAACGCAACTTGCCCATGCTTTCAATCAGCGTCGTGGCCTGCTGCATGACTTCATCGGGCAACTGGAATCCCTGCGTGAGAGCGCCGATGGGGCAATTGTAATGGTCCTCCGGGGTTGTGTAAAACAGAAGGTCTTGAGCCACGCGCCAGAAGGAGCAAGCCGAGGGGACGGCTTCCCCATAGTGCATCACACCGGGAGGAGGCTGGGCAAGAAAAGCCATGCCGATTGGCGGTCGCTTCAACTTGAGGTCTTCGACGAGGAGTTTAACCAATCCTTCATAGGCCATGAGATATTCCTCCAACGTAGAAAATTCAATGCAGAGTCTTTCCCCTACACTTCTTTGTACAAGGGTTAGAGAAGAGCGACCTGCTCTTCGGTCGGCTCCGCTCAACAGTACCAGGGCTCATCGAGGTAGGGGATTTTCACGCGGGGCAAAGGCATTTCCGCCACAGGCATCTGGGAGAGATCTGCCCCGCAGGCCTGGGAAGCCAAGTTCCAAACACGGGAAAAAATCTGCTCACGCGATTCCCTCCGTGCTTCCCCCCTCTTCACCGAGTCCAGAACTTCCGTCTGCAAGCCGTCCACGCGCGGGTCGGCATGTTGCCAGCGATAGCTGAGAGCGGCTGGGTCGAACTCACCCAACCCGCTCACCACCTCTGAATGCTCCAGGAGCTTCGAGCCGGCCGGAATCAGAAGTCGGATGGCAAGCTGGATCGGCGCCACGTTTTCGATCAACTCCAGCTCCGCCAATATCGAAAGCAGTTCCCGGTAGCCTTCCCGCGTTGTCCAGGGCGTAAAGGCCACAAAGGTAGGCGACAGCGTCAGGCCCACCTGCCGGACCCTCTCGACGACCTCCATGAAATCCTCCCGGGTGTGTCCCTTCCTGAGCCGGGCCAGCACGCGGTCGTCCACCGATTCAACCGCACTGGTGACGAACAGGCAGCCCGTATCCCGAAGCGTGGCAAGATGCCGGGAGTATTTCAACAGATGTTCGATCTTGATGGTAACGTCATAAGTGAGCCGCGGGTGCTCCTGATGCAATCTCTTTACGATGGCCAGCGAATGTCCCGGGCCGTTGAAGAAGTCCGGATCGCCGAAGGTAATGTGCTCGGCTCCCGCCGCCACCTGTCTGCGGATGTCTTCCAAAACCACCTTTGCCTGGACGATCCGAAAATGGCCCTCATAGACCGGCACGACAGGGCAGTGTCGGCAATGGTGAAGACATCCCCGGCTCGCCTCCGTGTAGCCTACGGTGCGGCGCTGGCCGTCACCCAAATGCAGGTGAGCATAGCGGTGGAGCGGGAGCATCCCCTCGCGGTCAGGAACCAGAAAGGTCTGCCTGGAGAGGGATACTTCGGATTCGAATACCGAACCCGCCGGGGAATCCGAGGCGCGGAGCCGGCGCACCAGTCTCACCAGTCCCTGCTCGAACTCACCCCCCAAAAGAGTCTGAACGCCCAGCCCGCCCAGATAGTCGGCATTGACCGGCGCATAAAGGCCATAGCAGCAGAGGTGGGCATTCGGGTTGAGATTTCTCACGCGCCGGATCACTCGGACCGCCAGCCGCGTGGCCGTATGCATGGGCAGGTAGAAAGCGACCAAGTCGGCTTTTTTCACCGGCTCGGGCGAAAAAGGCTGCTTGGCCAAGTCCAGACAGATGACGGATGCCCCTTCACCCCGCAACCACGCGGCGGGCGAGGCCAACCCGAACGGCTGCCGCCCCAACTCGTAGGTGGAAATCAATACAACGTGCATTCGGATTTACCTTCTTGAACCTTACCGGGCCGGCAAGGGGTTCGCCTTTGTCTGTGACCTGCTCAGGGCGCTACGGACTGAGGCTGGGCCGACACACTCGGCCGCTTCCCGTCCAGAAGCTTTGCGACCACGGTCGGGTCAGCCGTCGGCAACTGGCAGCTAAAATTCTCGCAGATGTATGCGGTTGCTTTTCCCTTCAGGGGTTTCATGGTGGAAATCACGGAAAGCCTTTTGGACAACTCCGCTTGCCCTTCGGCACCGTCCGCCAGGAGAAGAATTTTGTTCGGGAGGAACCGCCGATGGACCACGTCCAGAATAGCCTTCGTGTCTTGGGCTTCCGGCTCTCCGGCAATGATGATCTGCTTCGGTTTCGAGAGAAAATAATCCAGGGCAACCAGCATTTGAGGCAAGGCCTGGGGAAACTGCTTCAGCCGGTCGGCGAAAGCCTGCATGGCGGATTGGGCTTTCTGCCGCCACTCGTCCCGGTCCGACATCTGCGCCAGCCGCAGCAGGTTCATCGCGCTCACCGAATTGGAGCTGGGCTCGGCTCCGTCGTAGTCATCTTTCATCCTGAGTAGGATGGAAGGGTCCTCGCCCGTGTTGCTGAAAAAACCGCCTCCCTCGGAATCCCAAAAGAGTTCCACCTGCTTTTCCTGAAGCGCGGCGGCCGCTTGGAGCCACCGAATCTCAAAGGAGGCTTCGTAGAGGTCCAGCAAACCCTGAATCAGAAAAGCATAATCTTCTGCAGCCGCCGCGAAGGCCGCCTCGCCTTCGCGGTACCGCCTCTTCAGCCTTCCCGACTCGGCCTCGATCAGCTTCTCCAAAACCATTTCTGCCGCCCGGCGCGCAGCCTGGAGGTGGGGAGCTTCGCCAAATACCTGAAAGGCCTTGGCACAGGCTGAAATCATCAGCCCGTTCCACCCGGCGAGAATCTTGTCATCCAAGTGCGGCCGCGGACGACCGGCGCGAGCGTCGAAGAGCTTTGGCCGCGCCGCAGAGAGTTTCCGGTTCACTTCGTCTTCGGAGATGCCGAAGTGGGAAGCCGACTCCGCCGCGCTGTGCGCTACGTAAAGAATACTCTTGCCTGGAAACTCTCCGTGAGGATCCTCCAGAACGTTTCCGCCCCGCTGGACTCCATAATGATAGGCGACCAGCTCAGCTTCCTTCCGGCCCAAAATCTTTTCCATTTCCTCCTGGGTCCAAACGTAAAAAGCCCCTTCGCCCTTCTCTTCGGGATGGGCAGGGTCGATGACGCTGTCGGCGTCCTCGGCGGAGTAGAAGCCGCCCTCGGGGTGGGTCATATCCCGAAGAACGTAATCCAAGATGTCCCGGGCGACCTCAGAATAAAAGCGGTCCTTAGTAATCTGGTAGGCTTCAAGATAAGAGACGACCAACTGCCCTTGGTCGTACAGCATCTTTTCGAAGTGCGGGACATGCCAGCGGTTATCGACCGAATAACGATGGAAGCCCCCGCCGACATGATCGTACATGCCGCCCTTGGCCATCTCCCGAAGCGTATGGAGCGCCATCTGCAACGCCAATTCGTCGCCTGCGCGGGCGTGGTAGCGGAGCAGAAAGTTCAGATTGACCGGACGGGGGAACTTCGGCGCGCCGCCAAATCCGCCCCACTTCGAATCATAGCTAACCCGGTAATAGGAAGACCCCGCATCCAGGAAGGAGGCCGAAAGATCTCCGCTTGCTTTCTCTCCCGCCATGTGCTCGCGGAGGGATTCGATGTTGCGGCTACCCAGGGTGACCAACTTCTCCCGGTCCTTCTGCCAGGCCTCAGCCATACGAAGCAGCACGTCCTTGAAGCCGGGCCTTCCGAAGCGGGAGTCCGGCGGGAAATAGGTGCCGCCGAAGAAGGGCTTCAGGTTCGGGTCCAGCCATACCGACATGGGCCAGCCGCCGCTGCCGGTGGTGGCCTGGACGAAAGTCATATACACGCGGTCCACGTTCGGCAATTCTTCGCGGTCCACTTTGATGGATACGAAGTGCTCATTCAGAACGTCGGCAATCTCCTCTTTTTCGAACGATTCCCGCTCCATCACATGGCACCAGTGGCAGGTGGAATATCCGACGGAAAGAAAAATCGGCTTGTCTTCTCGGCGGGCCTTCGCGAACGCCTCCTCACCCCAGGGGTACCAATCCACCGGGTTGCAAGCGTGCTGTAACAGATAAGGACTCTTTTCGCTGGCCAACCGGTTGAGACTCTCCCCTTCCGAACAGGAGACGCCCGCTATCGTTGGCTCTTTCGGGCTGCCGTGCACCATAGACCACCACCTGAAAAGCACCACACTCAGTGCCAAGAGAAATAAAAAGCTCCCATATCGTTTCACTGCAACATTCACTTTCCGCCTGCTTGCAACATCATCTCTCGCCCGAGAAATCGGTGTCAAGGTAAATCACTCCGCCCCAGAGCGGCGAAGAGCCGATGCACCTAATCCCCTAAGCTCCACCGGACAGGGAGAGGTCGTATGTGCAACCATCTTTCCCCCCGGATGGCCTTGACGCGTCGCCCTGTAACGTGGACACTCTAAAGTACCAAGGTCATTGCGATGTTTTGGGGTCTAACGCGAAAACGAAACGAAATAGCCTGCAACCGTTCGGGAGGTAACTCATGCCGGTAGCTATTCCCAGAGAATTCCTTGATCTTCTTGAGAAGAAGACCTTTGCTCACCTGGCTACTCTCATGCCGGACGGCTCGCCGCAGGTGACGCCGGTCTGGTGCGATTACAAGAGTCCCCACGTTTTGGTGAATTCAGCGCGAAGCCGGCTCAAAGACAAAAACATGCGGGAAAGGCCCCAGGTAGCTCTCTCCATTCAGGATCCAGAGAACCCGTACAGGTATCTGGCGGTGCGCGGGCGCGTAGTGGAAGTCATCGAACAAGGTGCCGACGAACACATTGACGTCCTGGCGAAAAAATACCTGGGGCTGGACCGCTATCCTTACCGGCAGCCCGGAGAGGTTCGCGTCCTCTACAAGATCGAACCCAAAAAAATCAATTCGATGTCGAATTGAACGCATCTCACAAGGACCGTGCGGTCCGGACAAGGCCGCGAGAGACCCAAGTGAATCCGACAATGGCAGCCCTGGAACGGTTAGAGGACGGGCATCGATTGACCCGGGAGGAAGCTCTTGCGCTCGAGGCGGTCCAGGGCCAGGACTTGGAGCGGCTGATGGGTGTGGCTGCCAGCCGGCGGGATACCTTTTGGGGCCGTACCCTTACCTATTCCCGCAAGGTCTTCATTCCACTGACAAATCTGTGCCGGGACACCTGCGGCTACTGTACCTTTGCACAGCCCCCAACCTCCCCTTCAGCACGGGTGATGATACCCGATGAGGTGCTGGCAGTGGCTGAGGCCGGTAAGCGCCTGGGATGCAAGGAGGCCCTCTTTAGTCTTGGCGAGAAGCCCGAGCTTCGCCACCGGGAGGCCCGCGAGGCCTTGGCCGTCCTGGGCTATACACGTCTGATTGACTATCTGCGCGACATGTGCGAACGGGTCCTGAGTGTGACCGGCTTGGTGCCGCACGCCAATCCCGGCACTCTTTCGCCCGAGGAGATGGAACTTCTGCGTCCCGTAACCGGAAGCATGGGCATGATGCTCGAAAGCATCAGCCTGCGGTTGATGGAAAAAGGCGAGGCCCACTACGGCTGCCCCGATAAGCACCCCAAGGTGCGCCTCGAGACGCTCGCCCTGGCCGGCCGCCTCGATGTCCCCTTCACCACGGGCATCCTGATCGGCATCGGGGAGAGCTGGGCAGACCGCATCGATTCCCTGCTGATCCTGCAGAAAATCTTTGCGCGGTACGGGAGCATCCAAGAAGTGATCGTACAGAATTTCCGCGCGAAGCCGGAAATCCCCATGCGAGATTGGACCGAGCCCAACCATGAGGAGATGTTGCGGACCCTGGCCGTGGCGCGGCTGCTGCTCGACCCGGAGGTAAGCCTCCAGGCGCCGCCCAATCTGGCACCGGGAGATTATGGGGACTACATTCAAGCCGGGCTAAACGATTGGGGCGGCATCTCCCCCCTGACGCTTGACCACATCAATCCCGAGGCCGCTTGGCCCCGAATCGGGGCGTTGCAGAAGAGCTGTGAGTCCCTGGGTTTTCGGCTGCGGGAACGCCTTACGCTCTATCCGCGCTATTTGGCCCAGCCGGAGCGGTTCGTGGCCCCGCAAATACTTCCGCACCTGACGCTGCTTGCGGGCTCCGATGGTCTGGCCGCCCAACCATTTCTCGATTGAGGAGGAAGATGTTTCCCGATTTATCGTCCGCGGTGGGCGCGACCGAAAGACTGTTGAGCCGGATCGATCCCACCGTCAGCCGGATTCTCGACAAGGCCCTGAACGACGTCGAAGTCACCCCTGAGGAAGGCCTAATCCTATTCCGAACCGAAGGGCGCGAGCTTCAGGCCCTTCTGCTTGCGGCCGACGAGCTGCGCCGGGCCAAGGTGGGCGAACGGGTGACCTTCGTCGTCGTGCGCAACATCAACTTCACCAACATCTGCTATACAGGTTGCCGGTTCTGCGCCTTTGCGGTTCGGCGCGATGACCCGGAGGCGGAGTTTCTCTCCTTGGAGGAGATTGCCAGACGGGCCGAGGAGGCATGGAACCGCGGCGCTACCGAGGTCTGCATCCAAGGAGGGCTGCATCCCGACATCGACGCCTCGCATTATCGGAACATCCTGGTGGCTATCAAAGAGCGCGTGCCACAGATGCACATCCATGCCTTCTCACCGTTCGAGATCAAGTATGGGGCCGAGCGGAGCCGCCTGCGGGTGGAGGACTTCCTCCGCATGCTCCAAGAACACGGACTCGACACCATCCCCGGCACGGCGGCGGAAATCCTCGATACCCGGATACGCCGCCGGCTGACCCGCGACAAACTTTCCGCCCAGGAGTGGGTGTACATCGTCAAGACCGCGCACCGGCTGGGCATCCGGTCCACGTCAACCATCATGTACGGGCACATAGACGGTCCGGAACAATGGGTGGCTCACTTGGCGCTGCTGCGTGAGATTCAGAAGGAGACGGGAGGCCTCACCGAGCTCGTGCCCCTGGGGTTCGTTCACTGGGATGCGCCCATCTACCTGGCTGGCGAAGCTCGCCCCGGCCCCACGGGTCTTGAGGACCTCCGCATGCACGCGGTGGCGCGAATCCTACTCAATAACTGGATCAACAATATTCAGGTCTCCTGGGTCAAGCTGGGGCCCAAATTCGCACAATACATCCTCACCGCCGGGGCCAATGACTTCGGCGGCACGCTGATGAATGAAAGCATCTCTCGTTCGGCCGGAGCGCCCTACGGCCAGGAGATCACGCCGGCAGAAATGTGCCGCATGATTCGTGAGCTGGGTCGCATCCCGGCTCGACGCAATACCCTTTATGAAATCCTCGAAGTGTATGACAACCACGACCCGGCCGACACCCCCCCGTTGGTCGCACGGACTCCGGCGCTGGTCCAGCCCGTCCTGAAGTCCTAGCCCGGATTTCTCACACCCCACGCATCCGCGATGCCCTTTGAGTGGATCCTATAGTTTTCGCTTTAGGAGGAGAACTTCCCCCTATTTCAAAGACTTAGAGGATCTTTCTTAACCGTTCTCCTGTTTTCCGAATCTCCAACCCATTTTCATTTCAGGACACGTTCTTAGTCCGAAATGTTCCTGATCTGCAAGCAGCTTGTCAGGTAGTAGTCGAGCCTTGAACGAGTATCCGCGCCCAATCTGGTACAGAGTCCTGATCAAAGCTCTTAACATCACGAGTGACCATCTCAGTCATTCAATTGCTCCAACCTTTTTGGCCCGCTCTAGGAGCTTGCCGAAAGTTCTGCCATTTCCAGACGGAAAATGTTTACACCAAGCCGCAAGGAACTGTCTCTCGCGATCAAAATCCTTCGCCTTTCGAAGCAACACGGCAATCCGCATCGGATAGTGTGGAGCTGGAACCTCTCCCGTTTCCCAAAATCGATCAAATGCAGCAGCTACCGTGTCGCACTGCCAATCGAGATTCTGATCAACCTCCTTGATGAAAGTTCGAAATGAGTCCTCATCCTGGTTGAGAAATGACGGTGCACCCGAAGCCTGTCCGTAGGTGATTCCTTCATCAAGCACCTTAGTTATGGCGGCTCGCGTGAACTTGTCGGCGAGACGCGTTCTCTCTTTCTCGGCCATCACCGGGGTTTCGCCGAACACTCGTACTAGATCATCGACCTTTTTCGCCAAATCGGCTGACAATGTGCCCTCCAAAGGCGACACCTTTCGTGCTACAGCCTTTGACTGTACGAATGAGTTCACACTCAAGTCTTCGAGTTTAGCCTCAATTTGACGAATCGAAGATTGCTGCTGAGTATCGTTGATGTCGTCATTACGCATGAAAAACAAGGCTTCCTGATATTGATCAATCGCTTTCTTGACGTTTCCCTTAAATTCGGCCTTGCGAGCAGCTTCTAGGTAGCCTTCCAGCGTGACGCGGTGGATTTCTTGGCGGAGTTTGTTCTCCAAGTGACTCACGACTGAACGCTTCTTGAGCCCTTGGGTTATCTCGCGCAACTTCAAGATACCGGCTGCAAGCGCTCGCTCCTTTGCTTTCGCCGTGGAAGCCAGACTAGATTTCTCGAATGCCTTATCGGCTACGTTTGTAGCTTCGGAAACAATGATATCCGTCCGAAGGGTACAAAATTCCTTCAATATGAAAGATGGAGGGGGAGAAACGGTCGGCACACCTTTTCTCTCAAATTCCGAAAGATATTCAGCATGCTCAATCGTCAGGTCGCAACGAGATAGGCAAGTGCTAAAAGTCTTACCTTCGTGGGCCAACCGCATGGATTCTTCTAGGATTCGCGCTCTACTTGTGTATCTCAAGGGCCAGATGTTCACAGCTTCGACAAAGACCGTTGGGATCAAGGGATAAAAAGAGACCGCGTTTTTCGCACCATTTGCACCGCGCCATTTCAAGGATTCCTTAGAGCTGTCAGGAACTGGGGAAAGGACGGACTATTCTCGGGTATTGTCTTGTCCGACACAGCATCCTCGCACTGTCTCATTCCCTGACTGCTGAAGATATCGAGCGGTCAGTATGACGAATCTTCTGATCGATTGCCATCGCCACCCGCTCCGCAGCTCCGCTCAAGGTGTCGTCGTCAAGATGGGCGTAGCAATTGGTCGTGGTGGCCCGCCGGTGGCCGAGCAGGCGGCCCGTGACATGCAGGCTCTCGCCGTTCATGATCGCGTGCGAGGCATGGGAATGCCGCAAATCGTGGAGCCGCGCATCGGCCACGATGCCTGCCTCGTCGCGCTCCTAGAGCCCCGCTCCCGTGAAACTCGTTCTCAGGGTTCACGGCGAGAGAATGGATTAAACGACCGGTTTTGCTGTGGCGTCTGCGGTCTGCGCGGCGGGCCGTCCGTCCGGCCTCTTCTTGTCCCAAAAATCCGGGTCGTAGGTGTTCCCCGAGTCGTAGTGCACCCAGACGTGATCCGGGTCATTGAGATACACGTCATCGAAGAGCATTTTGCAATAGCGGCGAATCAAGGGTTCATTGGCGTTGAGAAACACCAGGGCGAGTCGGTATCCTTCGACATTCACCGGAAGCGGTGGCGGTGGATTCTCCCGGTAGCGGTTCACCACCTTCTCGGCCACCACGTCCCGCAGGAACTGGAATTTGTAATCCTCATCGATGAACTTGTTGGTAAAAAGCAGAATTTCTTCTCCCTGCTTGAACAAGATCACTCGACTTCGCTTGCGAAACCGCCACAAGCCGAGCAGCGAACTGATAGCAAAAGCCAGACAGATCAGGACCAGCAGAATCGTTCCCAACTTTGAGCCCGACCCACTCCCCGTTTCTCCCGGCCCCCATCGCAACCACAAGAACCACGTCGGCATGAGCAGGGAACAGAGCAATGCCCAATAACAAATAGTACGATACCAGCCGATTTCAGCGCGTTGCATCACAACCATAACCTAGAACTCCTTCCCGCCTCCGTAAATTCGCCGAGCGCCCGCTTTTTCCCAGCGCAGATTCGAATCCCTCCGCCTTGTATCATCTTAACCGGTAAAAGCCGACTTGCAAGGAGCCTTCGATATGTCAACGGCCAGCCAGACTCGCGGCGCGAATCCGGACGACCGCATCCAGGCGGCTCAACCGATCCCATAAGGGCGTTCGGTACCCTTCCGCGAGAAAAAAGTCCAGGTCCGCAGGCTCGTCCAGATCAAAAGACAGCGAAGAGCTGCGGATCACCTGGGTCGCCGCACCGACGCGACGCGCCTCCTGAAGATGGAGAGCCAAACTGTTGCGGCCGAAATGCGAGGGAAACAGGTCCGGCGGGGATCGCAGAAGAGCATTGGTGCCGTCGCCCGTCCGGGAAGGTACCAGCAGCGCTGAAGGTGCCGGAGCCGCACGAGCCAGGAGGTCTTCCACGTCGCCCGCCTCGATAAACGGCAAGTCAATGGGGATCCGCAGGAGAGTCGTCACACCCGTTTCCCGGCAAATCCGCGAAGCGTAGTCAACCGACCGGCTCTCCGAGATTTGCGTCGATTCCGGGATCACCTCCATACCGAGCTTCCGAGCCAAGTCAGCCGCCGGCCCATACGAGGTGACGACAAATACCTTCTCCGCGCCCCTGGCGCGGCTCACTGCACCGAAGACGTGCTCCAGCATGAGCCAGGCTATCCGGGCCCGCTCGATGGGGGTGAAGATCGGTGCCAGCCGCTGCTTGGCTGCGCCGAGGTCCTTCACCGGGATCAGCACCGCCTTCATGCGGCCGGCTCGTCAAGAAGTGAAACCAGGACCTGCGCCAACTCTTTTTTCTCTTTCGACCCGCGCATCACCGTGTTGGTCACCACCACCTGAATCCCGAGCCGTTCGATGGCGGGCCGCAAAGCCTGATCCGCAGGATCGATGACCATCACGTCGAGGAAATCCTGATAGAGCCTGGCCACCTGAAGCGCTGAGACCTCCATGCCCAGCTCGCGTAGCATCCTGTCGGTCGGACCTTTCAGGGAAGCTCCTCGCACGACCGGGCTGACAGCCAAGGCTCGGGCGGAGGTATCCTTCAGCGCTCGGCGCACGCCCGGCACCGCAAGGATGGGCCCGATACTGATCAGAGGATTACTGGGGCAGATCATTACGGCTGCCGATTCCCCGATGGCCTCCATCACGCCCGGCGCCGGACGCGCCCGTTCGATCCCCTCGAACCGTATCCCTTTTACCGGAAGTTCCGCTCGATGCTTCACCAGGTACTCCTGAAAGTGAATCTCACCTTGTTCGGTTTCAATCCGAGTGGGGATCGGATCGTCCGACATGGGAAGGATTCTGCAACCGAGGCCGAACTGCTGGCGAAGCTGTTCGGTAATTTCCGACAACGTATGACCCTCCCGCAGGAGGCGAGTGCGAAACAAATGCGTGGCCAGGTCCTGATCGCCCAAATGGAACCAGGTCGGCTCACCCAGCCGCCCCAGGTGCTCAAGGCAGCGAAAGGTATCCCCCTGGATTCCCCATCCCGTCTCCGGGTTGACCCTCCCGGCAAGCGTATAGAGAGTAATGTCGATATCCGGTGAGACGTGAAGGCCGAACATCACCACGTCGTCTCCGGTATTGACCACTACGGTCAACCGCTCCGGCGGCAGGACCTCCGCCAAGCCTTGCAGGAGCTTCGCGGCTCCCACGCCACCCCCCAAAGCCGTGATGCTGCCTTTGGAGACATCCACTTTCGTTTCCGCCTTCCCGAAGCAGTCCTCCACCGCCTCTCGGGTCGAGAGGCTTGCACTAGGGAAACAGGTCCTGGTCGCCGGGCCGGATCAGGTCCGTGGCTGGGGCGTCGCCGGACTCGAAGTCATAACCGCGGATAACAACCGCCGGAATACGCTCGATCTTTCCCATGGCCAGTCCCGCGGCAGCCGCCAGCTCGTCGGCCACGGCCACCAGAGTGCACCTGAGAGCTCTACCCGCCGAGTCCACCGCGCCGCGATAGTCATGGAGCACGTTCAGCCCCGCGGCTCCGATGGCCACGTTGGCGAGACCCAGACGCCAAGGGCGTCCAAAAGTGTCGGAGACAATCACCGCCACCCGCGCCCCCGTTTCCCGCTCGATATCGACACGAAGGCGACGCGCCGATTCGTCCGGGTCCCGCGGCAAGACCGAGACCACCTCACCCGGTGGAATATTCGATCGGTCCACCCCGGCGTTGGCACACTTCCAACCCTGAAGGGTTTCCGAAAGGATCACCCGTTCGTTTTCCCGTATGATCCGGCGGGATTCACCCAGAATCACTTCCAGGTGCCGCGCGTCGCGCCCGCCGGCCCGCGCCCACTTCCGGGCCCAGGGGGAGGGTTCGATCCCTCGTAGGTTGACCAGCCGCCCTTCCGCTTTGGAGACAATCTTCTGCGCAACAACCAGGACGTCGCCATCCCGGATTCCGATTCCTGCCGTGGAGCCGGCCTGTACCACGAGCCGGGCTATCGAATCACCGTGCGCCACTTCCGGGATACCCGGGACAGCAAGTATGCGGATCTCGCCGCTGCGATGGTCCGGCATCGGAACCTAACGTTTCGGCGGGGACAGTCCGGTGATGCGAATGCCCACGCTGTGAGACTTGTACCGTTGGTTGATGGAGAGGAGCAAGGCCGTGAGGGCCTCCACCGTGCGCGAATTTCCCAACGGGCCTCCATCCACGAAACCGGCACCGGGTAAAAGTCCCACGAGCGATTTTACGAGGCTCTTGGATGGGCGGTCATTGCCGCAAACGATCACGTCGCAATCGACCGGCTGCGCCAAATCCGTGAGAAGACTCGAGCCGACATTATGGAACGCCGAGACGACCCGGACAGGGTTGCCCACAATCTCCGCGGTCTGTTCCGCCGCCGAGCCCGCCCAAACTCCCACCACGCGAGTGACGGTCCCCCCGACAGCCACCTCCAGCGGAACCGTCACGTCCACCAAAGTATCTTCCGATTTGAAGCTGCCTTTCAGCCCTTTCAAGGTCTCCCTATGAGCCGCGAAGGGAACGGTAAGAACGATCAGGTTGGTCCGCGAAACCGCCTCCCGATTCTCCAACCCTTCCACCTTCACCTCCGGGCCTACCCGCTTCTTAACCCGCTCGGCTGCATCCGCCGCCTTGCCGGCTTGGCGCGATCCGATCCACACCTGCTCTCCCGCTTTGGCCCAACGGAGCGCTAATCCAAAGCCCTGGTTTCCGGTGCCGCCGATAATGGCAATACCCCTGGGATTGACCATAGGGCAATATCTCCAGCCTTGTAGTATATCCAGACAGGCCGAACGAGTCTCTGGGAAAGTTCTCTCGCGCTCAACAGGAGAAGCTCGACACCAGCAGGCTTCCCGGTCCCGGACTTCATTGTGAAAGGGGAAGCAGGCGTTTTGCCGGTATGCCGAATGCCATTAAGAAAATTGCGCTTTTGCCCTTCGCATGGGGAGAAAAGAACTCCGTCACTTCATCGTCATAGAAGGTGAGGCCCGTGGCCCCGAGCCTCTGGGCATAGGCAGCCAGATAAAACTTTCCACCGAGAATCCCGGCCTCAAGTTGAACCGCGCGATACCCGCGATTGCCGAATCGCTCCAGGATCGAATCCAAGTCCGCCAGAAAGAAAATCGTAACCCCGGCGTCGGCAGGCAACTCCTGATCGAGGCCCAGGTGCCCGGCTTCAGCGCGGAATTCTCCCTCTTTCAGACATTCGAGGACCCCCTCCGCGCGATGGAACACATAGGCACCCGCAGGCAAGCGGTCAACGGCATGGACGATGAGGTAAAGATCGTTCAGAGTGGCGCTGGCTGGCTCGAGAAAATCAGCGGGAATCCCTTGGGTAGCCCGGCTGAGCATAGTGGAGAGCTGCTCGAAGCGGATCGACTTGCGCGCAAACCTGCGCGTTGACCCACGCCGCAAGATAACCTGGTCGAGAGGGTCCTGCGGGGCCTCCGCCTCCGTGCATGGCTCCAGGGGAACCGTCCGGCCGGCTACGGAAGGAAATACTGTCGAAGGCGTTGGGCCTCGCCACGCGGCGAGGTCCGCTTCCGAGTCCAGTATCGTCGCGGCGTGCATCGTTCGCATGGCCGGGTAATCCACCTCTTCGCGGGAAAGGGGGACCGTCTCATACCCCAGCGGAGGAATCTCACCCAGATCATTCGGCGCCACGTCCGGGCCCACTCCCAGCGGAACCAGCGAAAGCACCACTTCACGCTCCGAATCGAGATCCAGCAACCGGCTCACCCGTTCATCCTCGAACCCCAAAACCACTCTGGACGGCAACCCCAGCGCGGACGTCATGGCCAGCAAGTTTGCCAGGACCATTCCGTTGTCCCAACCGAAGTGCCGATAAGTTCTCGCCTGATACTTCCACGTATTCCGCCAGTAGGTACCGGTGCCGATGACGGTGACCGGCGCCTGGGCGACGGCCGGCTCCCGGCCGCTGGCGCGGACCAGCGAGGACCGGAAGTCACCCGCCCGGAGCCGGCGTAGCTTGAAATCGCCGGGGCCGAAGTGATACACACCGGCCTTCAGGTCAGGAAGGTCGCCACAAACCAGGTACAATTCCACCGAATAAAGAGCCCCGGTACAGGCCGCCGCGCGAAAGAAAATCTCGCCTCCCGGAAAGGTCCTCCGCTTGGTAATTCCCGCGGAAAAGTAAAGGACCTGTGCCACCCTCTTCAAGTCGGGAACCGTGATCCCGCAAGGGTTTTCGTTCAAGGTTTCCAATGCTGAAAGTGCCGAAGTTGACAGAGGGTCGAAGTCCTGGGGAAGCTCCAACGGGTCGAGCGTCGAATAGATCTTAAATGGCAGAGGACGGTTGGACCAGTCCAGGTAGTGGGAACCGGAGCGAACGCTCCAATAGGAATGTTTGGTGGCCTCGTGATAGTTGCGGGCAGCTTGCAGGTCTCGGTTGCTCATGCGCAGCCTGAATCACCGGCGCGGGCACCTCAGAGCTAGGGAGGGGAACTCCGCCATGACTCTACGTTCGGAGAAGAGACTACGCGGCACCCCGCTCGAAATACCAGGCGCTCTCAAGGAATTTGAATGGGAAAACCGATGAAAACGGCTCGAAGCCGGCTTGGACGGCATCGCCGGACGCTTCAATCTTTCTGGTCCCCATAAGGCCACGGACCCTGCGTCCAGAGCCCTCCGTCAACGTACAAGATTTGGCCGGTGATAAATTGAGCCGCATCGGTGGCTAAAAAAACGATGGGCGAGGCAACGTCATCGGGATATCCAATGCGGCGCATGGGAGTCAAGGGACCCCAGGTTCCGGCATAATCGTGCGTTTCACGCTTCGTCCGTTCGATCTCGATAGCCCCTGGGGAGACACAATTCACCGTAATGCCCAGCGGCCCCAGCTCCACCGCGCAAGCTATTGTAAATAGATTGAGTCCTCCCTTGGAGGCATTATAGCCGGACAGTTGCGGAAAGGGCGCCTTCCCCGCTCCGGAACCAATATTGATGATTCGCCCCTTCTTCTGCAGACGCATGATACGGCCCGCCCGTTGGGAACAGAGAAAAGCACCTTTCAGATTCGTATCCATGACTCGATCCCACTGTTCCTCGGGCATGTCCAGCAGGGGTTCCCGGACCGTAACCCCGGCATTGTTGACCAGAATGTCCAACCGCGGAAAATCGTCAGTAAACCGCTGGAACATCTCATTCACGTTGACTCGCTGGGCGACATCTGCCTGGTAAGCATTGGCCTTGCGACCGAACCCCCGGATTTCCTCGGCCGTCTGTACGGCCCCCTGCCTATCGCTGCAATAGTTCACGCCCACATCGCAGCCGGCACGCCCTAGTGCCACCGCTATGCTCCTGCCGATTCCTTTGCTGGCTCCAGTGACCAGTGCTACCTTCCCCTCTAACGGCTTCCCTTCACTCACCTGAACCCCTCTTTCCCATTTCGATATACAGACAGCACAAAAGTGCGTAAGAGAATCTATCAGGTTTCCGATAACTTGTCATGTGCGGTCTCAGTCGCCATGGAGCCAAGCCCGTTGTAACCGGGCACCCGCGAAGGGCTCGAGGATGTTTTCTCGAAAATTACTTATCTATCATATTTTCTGTATGTTAACCATACGTCCCGTGCGCGCGAGGGCGTTGTCCTCGCAATCTTTCTCCCCGGTCGGTTCGAGGCTACCCGACAAGCCCCTGCCAAGGCTCGGTGGGGCACCCGGCGCCTTGGACCGGGTCTTCTAATTTTTCTGGAGGTGGCCGAAAGATGTGGTATAGTAAGCATGCTGTTTGTAATGGTAATTCCGCTGAGTTGCACTTGCACAATAAGTTCAAGGGTACGTCCTCAGATTGCTCCTATCTGTTGTGGCCCGCGGCATTACAGCGGGTCGTCTGGCTAAGCGCCTACAACTCCCGTACAAATTGCCAAATCAATCACAAGGATGTTTTTTAACATGGACAAAGAACAAGGAACTGTAAAGTGGTTCAGAGCCGACAAGGGTTATGGGTTTATCCAGCGCGAAGCCGGTGAGGACTTGTTTGTTCACTTTTCGGCCATTCAGGGCGAAGGTTATCGTTCTCTGCAAGAGGGCGATCAGGTGAGCTTCGAGGTCAAAACGGGTAACAAGGGTCTCCAAGCAGACAACGTCGAGCGCATCTGAATCACGCGGGCGGCCCGTGAGGGTCGCCCCTCTCACCTCCCTTCATAATTCGGCTGGACCTGGATGCACCCGCATCGGAATGGAAGGTACCCCCGTGTGTTCTCTTTCAGCCTGTCTCAGTCACAATCTTTACAGAAAGCAGTTCCAATGAATCTTCGAGCCATCAAGGGGGCCGCTTCCGGCTCTGTCCTCTTGCATTTATTGGACCGGTGTCCGCCTGGGATCGAATCCAATAAGGGAAAAAAGAGATAACCATTTCATTGAACAACAAAGTTTCCATCGAGTACACACTCCGGCTGGAAGACATGAGTGAAAAACCATGATTTCGCGGACCGGGGACCCGTCCGAATCCTATTTACCTGGCCAGCGTGATCTTAACTGGACTCCGGAGCGTGATGAGCCTATGATTCAGGTAGAAAAAATCGCAGAAATGTAAGTGGCAATCAAAGGAGGTAATGATGGCGGAGTACGGTACTCAAGAATTGGGAATTCCCCCCGGGTTGGGGAAAAAAGTAGTGGGGGCTGCGATCGCATTAGTCGCCCTCATTTTTCTGAGCGGCACCTTTGGGACGGTGGGGGCAGGAGAACGCGGCGTCCTGCTGCGTTTTAACGCCGTTACCGGGACCATCTTCGACGAAGGTCTCTACTTCAAGATCCCCTACGTGCACAGTGTAGTTCTGATGTCAACCCAGATTCAGAAATACACGGCTCCTGTCGGCTCTTCCAGCAAGGACTTGCAAGTGGTCACCACAGAAGTCACCTTGAACTACCAGTTGAATCCCAGCTCTGTGGGAGAAACTTACCGCAATATGCGACAGGATTATGAAGGCCGCGTCGTTCAGCCGTACATCCAGGAAGCGGTCAAATCGACTACGGCCAATTTCGACGCTGAACAGTTGATCACCCGGAGACCGCAGGTGAAGGATGAGCTGCAAGATTTGATGACAGAAAGGTTGGCTCCCCTGGGTATCACGGTAGTGCAACTCTCCATCACCGACTTTCAGTTCTCGTCAACTTTCCAGGACTCCATCGAGGCGAAGGTGAAGGCGGTCCAACAGGCTCTGGAGGCAGAGAACGCCTTGAGACGGGTCGAGTTTGAAGCGCAACAGGCAATCACCAGAGCCCAAGCTGAAGCCAAGGGACTGGAACTCCAGAAAACACAGATAACGTCGCAGTTACTGGAATTACGGCGAGTCGAGGTTCAGCGAACCGCCGTGGACAAGTGGAACGGCGTGATGCCGCAAGTGGTCACCAGCGGCGGTCCGGTGCCCATGCTGGATGTATTTCGAGCGCAACGGTAAAGCACCTCAACCCGCGCTCTTTAGGACAATTCACACCTTGCGCGCGATGCGGACATGGAGGGCACCAGCTTCGTCTCCTCCATGATGGGTGCCTGCGTCGCGGGTGGGGCATGGACCCTGGCCTAAGGGGATGGGTGTATGCATCCCATTCAAGTTTTAGGGATTACATACTTGACCATTAGGTGCTTTGCTTAGCAGAACTCTTTGCCGTAACCCTAATCACGCAAGGAGAGCCAAAGTGAATCATCTGCGACTGATGGTGCTAGTGTTCCTGGCGCTGCTGGCGGGTTGCGCCAAGCCGGGGCTGCGAGGCGTGCGGCCCTATGTAGCGGAATTGGGTGAAGCCCAGCGGAATATCAGCTATACCTCCCTGCCGCCTTCTCGAAATCTATCCAGAGGCCGGTGGCATCCGACGCTGAAGCAAGTCATGGAAAAGATCCAGCCGATGGCCTATAGAACGTGCATCGACGTCGGTGCCATGAACTGTGACCAGATCGGTGATGTCTATATCGTGGATGATTCCAGGATCAATGCTTTCGTGGACGGGAAGCATAAGGTAAGCGTCCACACCGGGTTGCTCTACTATGCGGCCAGCGATGAGGAGATCGCAGCCGTTCTCGCCCACGAATACGGGCATATCTTTGCGGATCACATCAGGAAGAGTCAGGCCAATGCCGGAGCCGGATTGTTGGCGGGAGCCCTTGCCGGTCTTGCCGTTACCGCCGCGACCGGAGTTAATGTTACTCAAGAAAGCATGGAGGCTGGTGCGAATAGTGGTGGCATGGTCTTCAGCCAGGAATTCGAGCTGGAGTCGGACTACTATGCGAGTCTGATTCTGGAGAAAGCCGGCATTGATCTTGTTCATGGGCGGAACTTGCTGATTCGTCTGGCTCGATCTGCCCAAGGCCGAACGGGAACGGGCTATGGAATGTGGGGCGAGAAAGCGAAGCTCATGGCCACCACCCACCCTGCTAACGATTTTCGGATTGCCCGCTGGACGAGCGTCAGCCGCGCCATCGAAGCCAGCAAGCGCATCCAGAGAGATCCGAATCAAGCTTCCTATGTGTATGAGAATCAACTTCGTCAAGACGCCCGGAAACGGCTTCTAAGTGGCTCGCTTATCAAATCGAACATGACCCGGTGGGTGAGCCCCGAAAACGGGCATTCCGGGATGCTGACCCTTGCCAAGGTGGAACACAACCGGAAATGCCTTCGGACCTGCGTACACGTCTCCCAAGTGGACTACGCCCAGGGAAAAAGCAAGAATTCCAAGCAGTGGTTTTGCAAGGTCGATGGCAAGTGGGAACCCAGGAAATCTGTGAGCTGTGCACAGTAACAACCCTCCAACCACCCCGGATCTGCCATAGCGGCCCCGGGGCCTTAACCCACAAGCAGGAATCTGAGGGAAACGCTGCTAGAGAGTCGCAGTTTCCGTTCCCAGCCGGTTACAATCGAGGGAGGAAGAGGTGAAAGAGGACGGGAAGGAGATTATGAGGAGGGGGCTGACGGCTCTTGCCGTTTTTACTATGGCTCTGACGCTAACGGCGCCTTGGGCGCTTGGGCAGGGCGAAGACGTGCCCCAGGATATCGATGCCCCAGTAGTGCAGCAGATAGCCTATGACTACTCGGCTCTGTACGAAAAGCTCTCTCCGAGCATCGTCAAGGTCGAAGTGGACAGCGGGTCAGGCTCAGGATTCCTGGTTGATTCTCGTGGCCTCATTGCGACGAATCACCACGTGGTCCAGAACACGCGGTTTCTGGCGGTCGAGTTCCCAGGAGCAATCACTGCCCCGGCCGAGATATTGACTCTTAGCTCCCAGTACGACCTCGCCATTATCAAGGTCCACCCGAAGTTTATTGAAGGGTTGCAACCCTTGCCGCTCATATCCTTGTATAAAGAGAGGGGTATTAAGGCTGGCCTTCCCGTGATAGCCTTCGGCTCTCCCCTGAGCCTTGAATTTCTGGTAACGCAAGGCATCGTATCGAAAGTCGAGGATCGAACCCTGATCGGAGACTTTCTCATCAATCCAGGCAATTCAGGGGGCCCGCTGGTGAATCTCAATGGAGAAGTGATCGGCGTCAACGCCTTTGGCGGAAGAGGTGTCGGCGGGGCTGTGCGTGTGAGCTTTCTGAAGACGCTTTTAAGTGAACTGGACGAGGAGCAGATAGACGGCCTTCAAGTCAAATCCCAACCTCTACGCAGACTGCCGGAAAAGCGGTATCCCACGGAGCTTCTCAAGGAAAAGATTCTCAACGGGGAGTTGAAGAAAGAAGAATACAGGTACAACACGAAAAAGTTCAACGTTACGATTCTCACTCCAGTGATTCTGGGGAAGATGGCGGCCCGAGCGGACCTCCTGCAAGCCAAGAATCGTTACAAGCGGCGCGGAAGAAAAATACATGACAAGTCTTACCAGGCAACCGACGAGATGTTTTATGACTGGCATCGGATCATCAGCCCCTCTCTGGAAATGGGAGTCACCGTCATGGTCGAGCCTCAATTTGAGCAGACTTTGGGCAGCCGGCTTATGCAAGTTTGGGTGAGTCCTTACTACGGAAGCACCTACAAATATAAGGGAGAGTTCTACAATGTAGAAATTCACCGCGATGGTGAACTCATCGAGCCGGTCAAACCGGGACGCTTCCTTATTGAGAGGGCTGAGCGAACGCCCCTGTTGGCTTTCGTGGATGAAGCCTATACGGGGAACTACGTTTATGATCCCCATGATTTCATGTCGGGAACGTCTTTCGTGTTTTCGATCTTCAATGCCAAGAATCCTGAAAAGCCTCATCACCAAAAGACTTTCACGGAGAATTCCCCATTGATTCGGCAGATTCGAGATGATTTCCGGGAAGTCTTGGAATGAATCAAAAAAGCGCGGTCGCCCTGAGACAAGGATTCTGAAGATCGACGCTTCGCCCGAACAGGTCGCCAAGGCAATCTTCGCCGCAACAAAACCGCCCGATCCCAGCAAGCGTAAAAAGGACAAGGCGTAGCCACCCCACCTCAACTTGGCAAGTTTGGCATATAATTCCCATAACAAACGCCGGAAGACCTATTGCCGTTTCTGGAGGAGCAAGCCTCCCCGAACTCGTGTTGCGACGCCGACCGCTCTTCCGTGTTCCTCACGCTGATGAAGCGCATCGACGCAGCCAGCCCCCCCGCTGAGACTTCCGCCAAGAGCCCTTATCCAAGCTCCCCCGCGCGCCAGAAACGGGCGTATGCAAGGCTCCGCCTGTCTTCGTTTCTGGGGCGAGTTTTCCGACTTACGGCATTCCCGAGGAGTTCGCCGAGCGTGCGAACTCTTCCATTTCGGCTTGACTGCCCAGGACCAGGGGCGTGCGATGATGGATACCTTCGGGCTGGATTGTGAGGAGGCGACGTTCTCCGTCCGTGGCGGCGCCGCCGGCCTGTTCTGCCACAAAGGCCAAGGGGTTGGCCTCATAGAGTAGTCGGAGCTTCCCGCGGGAATATCTTTGGGTAGGCGGGTAGAGGAACACACCGCCCTTGAGCAACGTGCGATGGAAATCGGCCACCAGGGAACCGACGTACCGGGACGTATAGGTGCGTCCGGTGGAGCCGCTACGGAGGCGGTTCAGGTAATTTCGGTAAGGTGCGGGAAATGTGTCCAGGTTCGCCTCGTTGACAGAGTAGATATTCCCTTGCTCCGGCATGCGGAGGTTCTCATGGCTGAGAACATAGGCTCCGATCGACGGATCGAGAGTGAAACCGAACACCCCTTGCCCCGCGGTGTAAATCAAGATGGTCGAGGAGCCGTAAACGACGTAGCCGGCAGCCACTTGCCTCGTGCCGGGCTGCAACACCGCCGAGGCCGGGTCACCTCCACGCAGCCCGTCCGGCCGTCGGAGAACGGAAAAGATGGTGCCCACGCTCACGTTCACGTCAATGTTGGAAGAACCGTCCAGCGGATCAAAGACGATTACATACTTGCCGGCCCCGCCGGTGCGATCAAACGTCACCGGAGCTTCATTTTCCTCCGACACCAAGATCGCGACACTCTCCCGGACCCCCAGGCAGTGAATCAACGCTTGGTTGGCGTACACGTCGAGCTTCTGCTGGACTTCCCCTTGCACGTTCATAGCCCCCGCAGCCCCCAGCGCATCCAGCAATCCGGCCCGGCGTATCCTGGCCTGAATCATTTTCGTGGCCAGCGTGATCCCCGAAAGCAACCAGGAGAAATCCCCTGCGGCCTGCGGGAAATATTGCCGTTGTTGCTCCAGGATGTGCTGCTGCACCGTAACGATGAGTTGACCGGGGGCACCAGTCGGGCGGGTTGCGTCTCTCATGGATGACTCTTGGGAACTCGATGGCTTTTTCCCATATTCCTGCTTATATCGCATAAACCTTTGCGGAGCAACCTCTACACGGCTGCCTACACTGACCTTTCGAGCGAGGTGGGAGGGCTGCCCAGCCCAGTCCTCCCTGAGCGGTCGCCCGCGCGGTCCCGATGCAACCGTGGTGGACCGGGAGTGTGGTAGAGTCTCAGGCTCAGCGCGCGGCGGTCTCAGAGCCATTGGAACACGGAATTCAGGCAAAATCGGTAACCTGGGTCGGGCGCAAGCCGTAAGTCGTTGTGACCGATAAAGAGTCTTTACGAAAAGAAACTCGCCCGTCTTCCGGGATGCGTGCGGGCCGGGAAGTCTCCCCAGAGCACCTGGGTCGGTTATAATGGATTTCCCGGTCCTTCCCGGGAGTGACAGATATGGCCCTAGCCGCAGAAATTCGGACCCGATACGAGACAGTGATCGGGCTGGAGGTACACCTACAGCTTCAGACCAAGTCCAAGGTGTTCTGTTCCTGTTCGACGCGCTTTGGCGATCCTCCGAATTCCAATACCTGCCCGGTCTGTTTGGGGCTGCCCGGGGCGCTACCGGTTCTGAACCGTGAGGTGGTCGCAATGGCGGTCAAAGCAGCCCTGGCGCTCAATTGCGCCATTCGTCCCTCGTCACGCTTTGCACGCAAAAATTACTTTTATCCCGACCTACCCAAGGGCTACCAGATTTCCCAATACGAAGAACCCCTGGCCGAGGAGGGGTGGATCGAAATCGAAACCTCCGGCAACGATCCGGAGAGCAGAAAGCGGATCGGAATTACTCGGCTGCACCTCGAAGAAGACGCGGGAAAGTCTCTGCACGAGGGATTCGCCGATTCCGACCGCAAAAGCTACATCGACTTGAACCGCAGCGGCGTCCCCTTAATCGAAATCGTCAGCGAGCCTGACCTGCGCAATTCCCAGCAAGCCTATGACTACCTGACCCAATTGAAGATCATCCTCCAGTACCTGAAAGTCTCCAGTTGCAACATGGAGGAGGGCACGCTGCGGTGTGACGCCAACGTAAGCGTGCGGCAGGGACCGTCTTCCGAGTTCGGCACCAAGACGGAGGTCAAGAACCTGAATTCGTTCCGGTTCCTGCAAAAGGCGCTCGACTACGAAGTGGAAAGGCAGATCGAGTTGGTGGAACGGGGTGAACCCGTAGTGCAGGAAACCCGGCTATGGGACAGCCGTGCCCAGCGTACCTACGGCATGCGCAGTAAGGAGTTCGCGCATGATTACCGTTATTTTCCCGAACCGGACCTGCTTCCCTTGACGGTCTCCGCGGCCTGGAAGGCCGAATTGCAAACCCAGGTGCCGGAACTTCCTCAGGCCAAAAAAGAACGATTCATGCAGCAATACGGGCTGCCCGCCTACGATGCGGGCCTGCTGGTCTCCTCGGCTGCCCTGGCCGATTACTACGAGCAGGTGGTCCGGGGCGGAGTTCCGGGAAAAGCCGCGGCCAATTGGGTGCTCACGGAACTGACCTACTTGCTGAAGGAAGCCGACCAAGACATCTCGGACTCGCCCGTTTCGGCGGGTCACCTGTGCGAGCTGGTCTTGCTGATCGAGAAGGGAACCGTTTCCGGCAAAATGGCCAAAGACATTCTGGCTGAGATGTTCAAAAGCGGAAAACTCGCCGGCGAAGTCATCGCGGCCCAAGGTCTGGAGCAGATTACCGATCCGGAGAAGATCGCCGCAGTCGCCCGGCAGGTGATCCGCGACAACCCCAAGCAGACCGAACAGTATCAAAAAGGGAAAACGGCTACCTTGGGCTGGTTTGTGGGCCAGGTGATGCGCGCCACGCGCGGCCAGGCGCATCCGCAGAAGGTCCAGGAAATCCTGAAGCAAGAGCTGACGAACTAAACGTCACATGGGGAGTTTCATCACTTCACAAGGAGGGGTAAGCATGCTCAAAGTCGGTGAACAGGCTCCGGATTTTTCGCTTCCCGAAGATTCAAACCGGACTCTGAATCTGAAGGATTATCGAGGCCAACACGTCGTTCTGTTCTTCTTTCCCAGGGCCAACACACCTGGTTGAATCATAGAAGCGAACGGGTTCCGTGACGCGAAGAAAGACTTGGAGAAGCTGGGCGCGGTGGTGATCGGCATGAGCGCCGATCCGGTGGCGGCACTGGCTAAATTCAGGAAAAAATGCAATCTCAACTTCCCTCTGGTCTCTGATCCTGAGCACAATACGCTTCTCGCCTACGGCGTATGGGCTCAAAAGAGCTTTATGGGGAAAAAGTTCATGGGCGTGGAGCGCACCACCTATCTTCTGGATCCCGAAGGTAGGGTCCAACAAGTTTTTCCGAAAGTAAAAGTGATGGGCCATACGGCGCAAGTCCTGGCAGCGCTCCGAGATTAATATCCGCCCCGGTCCCAGCGGATGCAAGAGGTGTACTCGTTCAGAATGATGGGCGACACCCCGCCAAGCTCTGTCTATCCTGTCGGTCGGCCGGGCAAGCGGCCAGACAGGGTGGAAACAGCCGAGAAGCCTGTGCGCGACTTGGCGTTCCCCCGGTTTCTCCCGGCAAAATAGACGCGCTTCCCGCGGAGGTAGCTGTGAACTCGAAACCCAAACTCTTGTTCTTGGCCGTTTTCCTGGGATGGCTTATTGTTTCTTGCCGGCCCCCGGCTGTAGAAACCGTTATTCCCAGACCGGAGCATCCGCGACCCGATTTCCGTCGCGAACAATGGCTCAATCTAAACGGAGACTGGGAGTTTCGGTTCGATCCCCACGATCATGGGATCGAAGAGCAATGGTGGAATCCCGGTACGCCTTTCGATCGCCGGATTACGGTACCCTACGGCTGGGAGAGCCGGCTCTCGGGGATTCAGGAGACCAACGGCCCGCAGATCGGCTGGTATCGCCGCGAATTTCGGCCGCCGGCAGACTGGCAAGGGAGCCGCGTTTGGCTCCGGTTCGAGGCCGTGGACTGGGCGGCGCGCGTGTGGGTGAACGGAACCGAGATGGGAAGCCACGAGGGCGGTTACACGCCCTTCGCCTTCGACATCACGGAACAGGTGCAACCCGGCGAGTCGGCCACGGTGGTCGTGCGGGCGTTCGATCCGACGGACCGCCACCTACCGACCGGCAAGCAAGTCGCCTACTGGTACACGTTCACCAGCGGCATCTGGCAGACGGTATGGCTTGAGGCTCGACCCGCCCGGTACCTGGGGAGTCTGTCACTGATCCCCCGCGACCGGGAGGGCGATTGGTCGCTGGAGGTTTCCGCGACGCTCGCAGGTCTCGACGGCATGGCAACAGTGCGGGCCACTTCGCCCGATGCAAGTGTTTCTTCCGCACAAGGCGAAGTCGAAATCGATCACGGCAGCGGCGAATTCCGCGCCGAGCTCCACGTAGAATCTCCCCAACTCTGGTGGCCTGAAGACCCGAACCTCTACGACCTCGAACTCCGGGTCGCCGACTCCACGGGGGCGACCGACGTGGTCCACACCTACTTCGGGCTCCGAACGATCGCTCGAGGTCGCCACGGAAAGCTCCCTCACGAATCGATCCTGCTGAACGGCAAGCCGGTCTATTTACGCGGTGCCCTGGATCAGTCATTCAATCCCGAAGGCATCTACACGGCTCCTAGTGATGAATTCCTCCGCCGAGACATGGAGCTCGCCAAGTCGCTCGGACTGAATTTTCTGCGCATCCATATCAAACCCGACGAGCCCCGACGCCTCTATTGGGCCGACAAGCTGGGCGTCCTTCTGATGGAGGACATGCCCAACACTTGGGATCACAGCGCGCGGGCGCGAAACGCCTGGGAGGCCACGCTGCAGGAGATGATTGCGCGCGACCGGAATCATCCCGCAATCATCTCCTGGGTCCTGTTCAATGAAACCTGGGGCCTCGGCGGGTATCGCAACTTCCACGAGGACTACCGGAACAATCGCGAGACGCAGCAGTGGGTCCTCCGCATGTGGGAAGAGGTCAAGGAAACGCTCGATCCTACACGACTGGTAGAGGATAACTCCCCCAACGGAAAGGACCACGTCAAAACGGACCTCAACTCCTGGCACTTTTACATCGACGACTACGAACGCTCTCGCAGCCATATTGAAGAGGTGGTCGCCAAGACCTTCCCGGGTTCGAAATTCAACTACCTGCCGGACTTCCGCCAGGGCACCGCGCCGTTAATCAATTCCGAGTACGGAGCCGTGTCGGCCAGTGGCGGCGACCGCGACATCTCCTGGGGATTCCGCTACCTTACAACCCAGCTTCGGCGGCACGAGAAGATTCAGGGCTACATCTACACCGAATTGACCGATATCGAGTTCGAGCACAACGGCTTCCTGAATTACGACCGTTCACCCAAGCAGTTCGGCTACGACGCCTTCGTTCCGGAAATGAGAGTGGCCGATCTCCAGAGGGCCGATTTCATCGGTTTTGATGCGCCTCCGGCCCTGGAGACTGAGCCGGGGTCCACGGTAAGTGTGCCGATCTTCGTGAGCCACTTCTCGGACCTGGAAAAGCCCCCGACGCTTCACACCTGGATTACAGGTCTTGATGATTTGGGCCGCGACTTCCGCGTGGAAGGACCATCCCGAAGCGTGCAGTGGGAACGTTATCGGGTTATCCGGCAAAGACCTCTGGAGATGACCCTGCCGGAGGGCCGAAACTTTGTCGGCGCCCTCGGCATGGAGATGGTGGACGATTCCGGTCAGCGCTTGGCCGCCAACTTCGTGAACCTGATCGCCCGCGATAAGAGCAAGGACAGCCCCCTGTTCGGAAGCGCGACGCCGCCCAGCAGCCCGCGAGTGGAGGTTCTGGAGCCTCGTCGGGTCGCGCTGCGGGTTGCACCTTACGATTTCGCCACCTCCCATTGGGAGGGTACCGGGAGTCCGGCACTCTTCTATCTCCGAAGTACCGCAAGGAAATTTTTCGGCTATGGCTCCGGGAAAATCGAATATCGGGTCGAAGTTCCTCAGTCCGTTCTGGACGCCACGCCCACCGGCCTGGAATTCCTGGCTGAACTGGCGACCAAGGCGCGCCACGAAAAGCTCGCTTGGCCACAACAGACCCGGGCCGTGGACTATCCTCAGACGGATGCCGCCAAATTTCCCGGCACCGTGCACCTGAAAATCGGCGGCCATGAACTCGCACCCATTGAACTTCCGGATGATCCGGCCGACGCGCGAGGGGTTCTGTCACATCAGGCCGCCTTCCATCACGGAAGCTATGGGTATCTGATCCGGCGAAAGCTCGATCGATCCTCGATGCCGGACTTGGCGGAACGCCTGCGGCGGCATCCCGTCCTGCGGATCATCTTCGAGGTGCCCCGCGGGAGAAATGCCCACGGGCTGAGCATCTTCGGCGAGCACACCGGCAGCTTCCCCCTCGACCCCACGGTTATCATTGAGACGAAACAGAGTGTCTCGGAACCACAGTAAGCCCGTGGCCACAGGGGAAAAAGAATGAGGCTGAAAGCTCTGTTCCTGCTCGCATTAATCCGGTGAGGCTCCCAGCCTCCTTCGGGACCGAAAATATTTCAGGACCCAATAGACGCCGGCGGCGGCCGTCAGGTGCTTCAAGGTGTGCCCACTCACCGTTGCATGGAGCTTTTCAAATAACGCTCGGTCATAATACTCACATACACGAGAGAGTCCATACCAAGCCAGGACTCCCCAAAGATAGCCGCTTCGTGTGTAGCGAGCGGGGAAAAAGAGCAGAAAAAATGGGAATGCCACTACAGGAAAGAAATGCACCAAAGCATAGGGGCGGAGGTCGCCCCGGCCGAGCGCTTCCGTGTAGCTCCAATAAAGAACGCTCCCCGCACCCCCCAGGATCAGGATAGGGAACAGAACGAGACTCACCTTCTCCTGAACCCGTTCCGTGATAAGAAAGGCGAGGATCGACGTAAGCGCGACGGTAATCGGCAACCGGTCCCACACCAGTGTCGCGTTGTCGGGGTTCCAGTGGTAATAGCCCGAGCCGAATCCCACCAGCATCATGCTCAGGAAAAAAGTTGCCCAGATCCAACGCTCCGGGAGATAGAAATAATTCGAGGAAGATTTATCCTTCTTGCCGACGAGGAATAGCCCGGCTGCCCCCACCACAATAAAGGGAAGATTCGACATCACGTCTCCGAAGTTGGGGATCCATAGGAAGGATCGCGTGTCCGCAAAGCAGTGGTAGGCTGGATCCTGGGAAATAGGATCGAGGAAAAGAAATGCACCGGCTACCATTGAAAAAGCTAGAAACAGGAGAATCGCAACTCTCAGGCGGAACGATATCTTAATCATCCTGGATTCTCTCCCAGCTCCGTCCACTCAGGCGATCGGCGCGTCTCGAGCGACGCCGGCAACCCAGGCGGGCAAATATTTCGATGGGAAATCCCGCGCTAGGAAATCTTCAGAAGCGTATTGTCGATCAGTCTTGCCGGCCCGACGCGGGCCGCCACCAACGCCACGCCGCACGAATCAAGGCGGCGGAGAGGCTCCAGGTTGTCGGCATCCGCGATTTCGGCGTAGTCGAGTCGTGCACGGGGTTCAGCGGCAAATACCTTTTTCATCTCCTCGACGATCCTCACGGCGTCCCGTTCCCCGGAGCCGACCAGTTGCTGGGCCGTTTTCAGGCTCCGGCTCAGAACCTGCGCCGCAACTCGGTCTGCTCCCTGGAGATAAACATTCCGGGAGCTCAGTGCCAATCCGTCGTCTTCGCGCACGATGGGGCAGGAGACGATTTCCAGGTCCAGACTCAGGTCTCGCACCATTCGGCGGATCAAGAGCATCTGCTGAAAGTCTTTCTGGCCGAAGAAGGCTGCGTGAGGCTGGACCATGTTGAAGAGTTTCAGGACGACGGTACCCACACCCCGAAGATGCCCCGGGCGATGCGCCCCTTCCAAACGATCACCGAATTTTCCCGGCTCGACCCAAGTGTCAAATCCCTTCGGGTACACTTCCTCCAATGCGGGGGCGAAGACGGCCGCCGCTCCGAGCGATTCGAGCAGCGAGCCATCCCGTTCCAGGTCACGGGGATACTGCCGGTAGTCCTCGGTGGGGCCGAACTGGGCCGGGTTTACGAAAACGGAAACCACCACGGGATCGCAATCCTGTCGGGCCTGCCGGACCAAACTCAGATGCCCTTCATGCAAGGCGCCCATGGTGGGTACCAATCCCACACGACGTCCCTCGCGCCGGGCCTGTTCGGTGAAGCCCCTCACCTGCGCCACTCGGGTCAGCCATTGCATCCGGGCGCCTCCTGAACAAATTAGGCCCTCCTCTAACTCCGCCGGATGACCTTCTCCTCAAATTGTTCACGAACCGGGCGAGGCCAATGGTAGGACTCTTCATCGGAGGGATAACGGCTGGACCGCACGTCCTGGACGTAGCCGAGAATCCCCTGTTCGGCCACCTGCTTGAGATTTGCATATTGCCGGACGAATTTGGCCGGGTTCGAATAGCTCCATCCCAACAAGTCGTGGAGCACCAAAATCTGCCCATCACAATCCGGCCCTGCCCCAATGCCGATGGTGGGGATGCGCAGCCGCTTGGTAACCAGAGCCGCCAACTCCCGCGGGACTCCTTCCAGAACGACAGCGAAGGCCCCCGCATCCTCGAGAGCCTGGGCGTCGTTCAAAATTCGCGTGGATGCTTCCTGGCTCTTACCCTGGACTCGATAGCCGCCGTGCGCGTGCAGCGATTGCGGAGTCAGCCCCAGATGGCCCATGACGGGAATCTCCGCCTCCACCAGGCGGCGAACAACACGGGCCCGGCGCTCCCCTCCCTCGATCTTCACGGCCTCGGCGCCCCCCTGTTTTACGAATCGGAGGGCATTGGCCAGCGCATGATCTGCGGTGCGGTGAAAAGCGCCGTAGGGCATATCCGCAATCAACAGGCACCGCCTCAGCCCTCGCCGTACGGCCCGAACGTGGTGGACCATTTCCGCCACGGAAACCGGCAGCGTCGATTCATAGCCCAGGACGACCTGCGCCAATGAGTCACCCACCAAGACGGCATCGATGGCGTATTGCCCGTCAGGCAGGCGAGTATCATCCATGAGTCGCGCGGTAGGGTAATCGTAGGCTGTCAGGCAGGAAATCTTATCGCCTTGCAGCTTCTTTTCCAGGAAGGAAGGAACGGTTACTTTGCTCACGGCCTCGGCTCGCAGGTCCATGGCTACACCTCTCGATGATGTGTGGAATGCGGCATCCCTGTGCCGGTCGGTGGCAAGAAAGTCAACTCCCAACAAGCAAAAACCCTCTCTGCTTGCCTACAGAGAAGGCGTGCTGCACCTCGGGGCACCCTTGCGGTTGCACCGGAGTGTTCCCGCACCCGCGCTGGGGCGGGAGCCTCACACCGTCTCAGTCTGTGGGAACAGATCCAAGCGGCAAAAAATATTGTGTGCCTCGGACCGGCTGACGGAGCCTCCCCAGCAACTCCTGAAGATCACCCTTGCGGTCGAGGAAGTCGATCTGGGAGGTTTCGATCACCAGAAGGTTTGACGCCTTATAGTGAAAGAAGAAGTGCTCATAGGCCTCGACCACCTCTTCCAGATATTTGCCGGAGACTCGCGCAGAATCTTTCTTTCGGGCGATTCGACCCTTCAGGTCCCTGGCCTTGGCTTGCAAGTATATCACTAAATCCGCCGTGGGGACCTGCTCGGCGAATCGGTCATAATACTGATTATAAAGCCGGAGCTCCTCGTCACCTAAGTTGAGGTTGGCGTAGAGCCTGTCTTTCTCGAATACGAAGTCGCTGACGACCGTGTGCCGGGCGTTGGGAGAGAGGTCCAGTTGCCGCATCCGGCGGAATCGTTCCATGAGGAAGTAAAACTGAGCCTGAAAGGCTCCCCCCGGGGACCCCGCGTAGAAAGCCTTGAGAAAAGGATTTTCCTCCGGGTCCGGCACCAGTCTCGCCCGGAGCTGCTCAGCAAGAATCTTGGCAAGCTCCGTCTTCCCGACCCCGAAGGGACCTTCGACGGCTATAAAACGCGGAGACTCAAATGGAGGTACGACCGACATCTTTATCGGAAGTGGAGCTTCAACTTCTAACCCCGGCCGATCCACACCACCGCACTGGTGTCTCGTGCTCGGGCCAGCATCTCCTGCACCGTAAGGTGGGTTGCCGGGTCAACCATCTCTTCCGCCAATTCGCACAACGGAACCAAAACGAAGCGTCGGTTCTTCATCCGCGGATGGGGAATCTTCAATTTCGATGTGTGAAGAACCAGGGTCCCGTAAAGCAAAAGGTCGATATCCAGCGCACGGGGCCCCTTCCGAGGGCGGGCGTTCCGGCCATATTCCCGCTCGATTTCCTGCAAGAGAGCCAAGAGAGTACGCGGTTCGAGAGGTGTTGTTGCCTCCACCACACAGTTGACGAACCACGGCTGCGCACGAAAATCGACCGGAGCCGTCTCATAGAAGGAAGAGACTCGATGGACATGGACGGCCGGAGGATGCATCCCCTTCAGGGCCCCGCGGAGATTCGCCACCCGGTCACCGACGTTCGACCCCAGAGACAGATAAACCGTTTCTTCCATCGGTTCATTACCCACGCCGCGCGTCTTCAATCTTCTCCCAGCCGGCCCGGCTGAAACCCAAAGGGTTGCCCGCTGGGACGGGTTCTCCGTCCCCTCGCCTCACGCAAACAAGTCCTTCTGCGGACGGCTCGCGGACGGCTCGCGGCCCAGGTGTCGATAGGCCAGCGGCGTGGCCACACGGCCGCGAGGGGTTCGGTTCAGGAAGCCGATCTGCATCAGGTAGGGCTCGTAAATTTCCTCGATCGCGTCGGCTTCTTCGCTCAGGGAAGCGGCAATGGTGTTCAGACCGACGGGTCCGCCTTCGTATTTGCCGATAATGGTCAACAGGAGTTGACGGTCCACCTCGTCCAGCCCATGGGCATCCACCGAGAGCATACTCAGCGACTCCTGCGCCACGGCAGCGGTAATCTTCCCGTCTGCCCTCACCTGAGCGAAGTCGCGGACCCGTCGCAGAAGTCGGTTGGCGATGCGCGGCGTGCCTCGGCTGCGGGCGGCGATTTCTCGAGCCCCGCCTTCGACCAAAGGAATTTTCAGAATGGCAGCCGAACGCTCCACGATCTTCTGCAAATCCTGCTCGGTATAAAAATCAAGCCGCAGGACAATACCGAAGCGGGACCGTAGCGGCCCCGAGATCAACCCGATTCGTGTGGTGGCACCCACGAAGGTGAACGGTTGTAAAGAAAGAGTGTGCGAACGTGCGCTCGGCCCCTGCCCGATTACGATGTCCAGGCAGAAATCTTCAAGAGCAGGATAGAGAATCTCCTCGAGCTGGGGTTGCAGGCGGTGGACTTCATCGAAGAAGAGCACCTCATGGCGATCTACATTGGTGAGAATCGCCGTCAGGTCGCCTTTGATCTGAATCACCGGTCCGGCGGTGGAACGGAACCCCACACCCAGCTCATGCGCCACAACGCTGGCCAATGTGGTCTTCCCGAGTCCCGGGGGGCCGTAGAGCAGGATATGATCCAGGGGCTCCCCGCGGGATTTTGCCGCCTCGACGGCAATGGCAAGGTTCTCCTTCAATTTCTCCTGGCCGATAAAATCCCTAAGAAACTTCGGGCGCAGGCTGAGGTCAAACCGAGAATCCTCATCCATCGCCTGACCCGAAACAACGCGCGATTTAGCCATTCTCTTTACTCCTCTGGATCCTACCGGAAATCCCGCCCCCGGATTCCGTCTCCCCACCCTCCTCGCGCTTCCCTATTCCGCGTGGCGCCGTTTGGTTCCTAGACCCGCGTCTCACAAGCCCTATTTCACTAATTGCCCCAAGGCTTGCTTCAAGACGTTGTCCAGAGTTCTTTCATCGGGGAGATCCGCCGAAACCTTCTCCATGGCTCTCTCGGCCACATTGCGTGAGTAACCCAGATTTACCAGAGCCGAAACTACATCCTCGGAAAGGCCATCGCTTTTCGCCGCCGCAGGAGCCGTTACCTCCGCACCGGAACCTAAAAGTTCCAGCTTATCGCGCAACTCGACGATGATCCGCTCGGCATTTCTCTTGCCCAGGGAGGGAATTCGAACGAGCTGGGCCACTTCACCGCGCCGAATCAAGCCTACAAGATCCGCCACAGGCATTCCGGAGAGAATCTTCAGCCCCAGAGTCGGCCCCACTCCCGTCACAGAGACCAGCTTCTGAAACAGCAGGTGTTCGGATTCTGTCCAAAATCCGTAAAGGGCCACCACGCCCTGGCGCAGATTGATCTGCGTATGAATTTGGAGGCTGACCTGGGAGCCCACCTCCCCCAGTTCATAATAAGTGGACAAAGGCACGTTGACCTGATAGCCGACGTTGTGGGTCTCGATTACAGCTTGCTGAGGTTTTTTCATCAGGAGCGTACCGCGCAGGAAGGCAATCATAATGCTCTGGGAGCCTCGACCGCATTATTGTCAAACGGCGTGCAGGTGTCAATGAGTCCTGTCCGGTTGCCCGGATGCTGCACCCTTTGTTCCCTCAAACCTCTCGTCCGGAAAAAATCTTCTAGCGTGGGCAGGACCTCGATTCTCACAGATTTTCGCGGGATCGGCACGAAAACAGCCCACCCGGCCCAGCACTCTCCCGGCCTTACGCAGCCCCGCGAGAAAGCGACGCGTACACCAGAAAGATGACCAAGCTGAGGAGTAAAAAGGCCAACAGAGCTCCGGCAAAGAGGCGAGGATTGCCCTCAACAAAAGGGCAGGAGGCGGTGGCCCTTCGGCGGCGCGCTAAGTACCAGGGAAATACCACAACCCAGACCAACAGAGTCCCCAGGCTCCAACGCAAGGGCGTCGGCAGATTCTTACTTCTGGCGTCTTGGTAAACCCATACGGCGCACAAGACCTCCAACACGTAAAACAACGTGTACGTCTGTGTTCTTCCGATCATTCCCTCCAGGAAGTTCCCTGCCAGCATACTGGCACCTAAGAGGACCAACCACCCCTTCCAGGGAAAGGAAACCACAGCAGGCGGCGCCCCTGCGCTCTCCTCCGGGATGGAATCGGCGGGAGGCGGCGTGCGGACAAGGGTCGGAGGTTCCACCGCAGCCTTGCAAGCTCCACAAATCCGGCATCGGAAGTCCAACAATTGGCCGCATTGCGGGCACTCAAAAGGTTCTTCGGAATATAAGGCTTCCTCGGTCATATTTGTGACACGTATCCCGGATCAGGGGGCGAGCGTCGGTTCTACGCGGGAGTATTGTACTCCCTGCGTATCCACTTCTCCCAGCTCACCGGACGACCCCGCCTGAATCCTATTGTACACCCGCTTAGCCACCTCTCCGGGATCAATGGGTTGAAAGAGGAAGCAGCCAACAAAGCGAGATTCGCAGAAACCCCGGAGAGCCGGGAAGACCAGCGGGAAGGTAAAAACCGGCATCCGTCGCGGGGCCCGACATCATGGCTCATTCCAGCCCTCGTGATCGTACCAGTCGAGGACTTCCAGGTGGACTTCTTCCCGGGGAAGGTCCGCAAAATTCCGCCGCCGCCCCTCCCAGCGGTTGCCTCCCTGGGACTGGTAGAGCCACAAGGCTTCCTGCCGCAATGCGGACGCCTCTCCACTCACATACAGAACATGTTTTTTGTAGCGGAAGGGCGCCTTGTTCCCACCGCGCGGCCCGTACACTTGGTCCACCCGTACCCGGGGCATCTTCGTCAGTGCTTTCTCTCGCATCAGTTCATTCAGCGCCTTGATCACGAACCAGTTGTTGGTGCGATGATCGACATGCCTTTCGTCCGGGTGTCCCGTATAGATGACCTCCGGCCGGAACCGGCGGATGAATCCCTTTACCTGATCGATCACTGACCGACGGGCATAGGGAAGATTCGGGCGGTGAATGCCTTCAAAGGGGGCATGCGAGGTGGCCATGAGAACAGAAAGGTAGGGGTCGGAAGGATCCGGGTGATTGTACCAAATTTCCCCGGACCCGCCGTCAGGCAGGCCCAGGAAATAAGCATTCCGGCGCGGAACACCCAGGTAAGCCAGCGCCTTTCGCGCCTCTTCCATTCGCACGTAGCTGAACTCCCGCGCCTCATTGGGGCCACAGGAGCGGCTGTGGTAGCGGTCGCACGAGCCGGCATCGCCGCTGGTGAAGTAAACAAAATGGATAGGAATACCGTTTTCCACCGCAGCGCGAATGGTACCCGAGTGAGCACTCTCGTCGTCCTGGTGGGCGCAAAATACGAGGATCGAACCCGGCAGTCTATTGACGGCGATCTCCTGATCCACCGAGGCAAGAGGAACTCCCTGGGGATTGCGCACGTTGAAGCGGAGACGGTAGAGTCCGGTTGCGGCCGTTGAGGGAATCTTCCACACAGAGGTTTCAACGGCGCCGGATTCACCCGGCTCCAATTCCAGCCCGGAACGCAACAACGCCTCGTGAAGCTTCTTTCCCTGGGATGAGAGTACCGAGGCTTCGAGTCTCGCATCCGACCACCGGGAGGAAGAGAGATTTCTGATCCGCCCGCGAAACTCCACCGTATCGCCGGGCTGAAACAGCGTCCTGTCACGCGAAATTGCAAAGGCACCTGAAATCTGCCCGGAGGGATAGAACCGGCGCGCCCTCTGAAAGTCGATTTTCTCCTCTCCCTGCCGCATATAGCCCTTATGGTAGGGAACCGGGCCGGGGGAACCCGGAGGACGGACGATGGCCCGAGGACTGAACCTTATGTCGAAGAGCTGCTGTCGATCGTGGTCCCAAACCGTCGCTACAAACTGGTGAAACTTCGGCTGATCCACTTCCGGCGCCGGAAAAGTCTGCTGCCACTCCAGCTCTTGGGCCTGATGGACACCGAGTTGAAGGGAATCTTGGAGAACCTTCGTCTGTGCCCCCTTGGGAGATTCCACCACCCCGGAGCGGCCCACAATCCAAGGCCAATGGCGGTCCGCAAACTCCACCCGCAACCCCGAAAGCGCCTGAGTTGTGAGATTTTTGACTCTCACGCGGGCTCGAACCGAGTCTCCTGAGCTATAGAACGCCTTATCGAGTTCAACGGACTCGATACGCACTCGCTTCCGGTACACGGCAAAAGAAGCCGCGGCCCGCCGAGTCACCCAGGGGGAAGAGCCGGGATTCTCCTTCACCTCCACGTCCACCCAGTAAAGGCCTGTCCGGGCTGCCTCCGGGATAGGCCACAAATCGCGGTAATCCAGCAGCAAAGTTCCGTTTGCACCCACCATGACATTACTGTGAAGATCGACCCGCGGCAGGGTGCCGGCCTTATGATCCTCGTAGCGGATTTGGCCGGTCAAAGTCAAAGGAGGGGTAGGCTGCCGCAGGGTGTTCTGCAGGGAAATGCGCAGCCTAACCGTCTCACCAGTGTTATACCCGGTCCTATCGGTGACGAGGGTGATCTTCAGCCCTGCGGCGGAAACAGCCGGGTCTGCTGAGGGCGTCCTTCCGGCGGGTTCACGCCGTTGGGACGCTGCCGGCAAAGAGCAGACGGTCAATCCCAATAGAAGCGCAACCACCCACTTGTTGGATTCTACCGAACGGCCGAGCCTTTCCAGGTACTCGGGCCCGATTCCTGATCCGGTACGTTTGCGGGGCATGAGGATCAAGCGTCGTTCCTCGTTGCGAAAATTTTGAGGGCTGCGTTTTTCAGACCCTTGCCGGCTTCCGCATCACTGCGATTCGGTCCGGGGCGTCTCGGGCTTGAGTTGCAGCAGCAGGAAATCCTTAAATTCTACGCTCAAACGCGGCGATTTGGTCGTGACAATGGCCAGTTGCATTCGGTTCCAATAGTCGATGACCCGGTACCTCAACCCCTCGGTGAGTCCCCGGAACCTCACTCGGCCCCGGAAGGTCTCGCCGGGTTTTGGGGTGAAGAAGGCATAGTAGAGAAGCCCGTACCGCCGGATCAGGTGAGCCTCGGGCGAATGAAACGCTTGATTATAGAGACTTAAATAAATACCGCGGTTGATCTGAAGTCGCCGATCAAAGTTCATCCACTTTGCGTACTGCGCCTGATCGTTTCCGTTGAAATTGTTAAACCGGGTTCCCAGAACCGTGCCCAGACCCAGCGCGGAAGGAAACTGGTTTAGTCCGAGTCCATCGGAAACAACCGCCACTTGGTCTCCACAAAGGGCCCGGAGGACCTTTACGCGCAGGCGAAGTTGCACGGCGCTGTCGCCGACAGGAACTCGGGGCTCCCTACAGGGCGGCCACGCGCGCGCCGGGGTCACCTCCCCCGGCGAATCCTGCGATTCCGGACGGGCTAATTCCGCCGTAGCCGAGAGGATCTGTTGAATCACGGGAAAAGCGCGGGTGGAATCCTGCGGCGACCCATGATGATGCCGCGAGTCGAAACAGGCCGGGACCGACCCACCCCCTTCCCGATCGACTGCATCCACCCGCCACTCCAGCAACCACTGAGCCGCCCTCGCTCGAAGGTGGCGCTGAACCGGGTCGAGCGCCAAGCAGAGATAGTAGTTTCCTGCGGGACCGACGGCAGGCTTGCCATCCTCACCGCGGACAATCCAATCCGGATGTTCTTCCAGCAGGCGGACCGTGGAATTCCCCGGTCCACCCGAGTTTAACGGGAGGTTGGGATCAGGTTGAACCAGATGGGGTGACAACCGCAAACGAACCCGAAATCCCTGGCCGTGAAGCTCCTCGACCAACTTCTTGAAACTACCCTCCATTTTCTCCGCGTCTTCTTCCTGACTTTTCTCCACCGAGCCCGCGACGACCTCCTTCTGTCCTGGTCCCGGTGACTCCAACTCCTCGGGCGGCCTCGCCGCTTCCTCTTCCAGGAGCATCTCGCGTCGAGGGTTCCAGTCTCCGACCGCGTCGAACCAGTGGCGGTCCATAACGATCCAGCCAATGCCGAGTTCCTTGAGCAGCGGGAGCTTCTTGCGAAGCTCTGTAAGCGTGGGAGGAGCTTGCCCACCGTCGAAGCCCCAGCGAGGCTGGTAGGAAGTCCGCTCCGAGGGAACAGGACTTCCGTATCGGCCTCTCATCCACCGCCCATAGGCGCGCAGGGGCTCAAAAAAATCCCCTTCATGGACCGCCACGAACATCGGCGCCGAGGTCCAGCTCTGACCCGGTCGGAGCTCTCGATCCACCTGATGGAGAAGGTTCAGCTTGACCGTCCCGGCATCGTCGGCCTCGACCGGAATAAACAGCTTCTCCTGACCCAGGTCGAAGTATCCCAGAGCCAACCCGCCCCGTGGGAACCAAACGTCCGTGAAGGCCAAAACAGGCACCTGATTGCCCGCGGTGGGCGTCACCGGATTGACACTCCGGAAGCCGGGAGGCAGTGCTTCCAATTGGTAATTGCCTTCCGCGCCGAATCCCTGAAACTGCCAGTAGCCTCCCTGCCGCTTTCGGGTGAACAGTTCGGTGACGAGGGCGGAGCTCCGTTTGAGAAAAATCGGCGTCCTGGACCGCGCGGACAATTGCAGGGTCGTCTCGACACGGAGAATACCCGGATGGACGTCCTGCTGGTCGAAGTGCAACTTCAATTCCACCCTACCCCCGGGCACCGGGGCCGAAGCCTTTACGATGGTCCGCCGGCCCGCGCCGATTTCGGTCGAAAGTGGTATTTGCTGAACCTGTTCCTCATCGGTCTCAAACTCGATGACCGGCTCGCCTTGCAGGACAAAATCCACGCAAGGCGGCGGCTCGCGGGTCGTCAGACGTCGGGCCCGATTCCCACTGCGCAGATAGATGCGGACGCGCAATTCGTTATCAAGCTCAACGATCATGCGCGGATCTTCAACCCGGGCGATGGGCTCCACCACGGTATCCACCC
Source organism: Terriglobia bacterium (assembly GCA_965222885.1). GTDB lineage: Bacteria > Acidobacteriota > Terriglobia > UBA7540 > JAPUME01. Next base: position 640,804 of record OZ244973.1, on the reverse strand, counting down.
GCATCGGCTGTTCTTCCTCTTCCTCCTCCTGTCCCGACACCGGCAACGCCATAACCAGAAGAAAGGCCACCAAGACGAACGGAAGACCGAGGAGCCGGGATTTCCTCTCGGAGAGCAGCGGAGGGTACTCGGTTCCCGGAAAAGCCACACCGCTGGGTTCGCCCGATCGCGGTTCTTCCCGGAGATGCATCGTCAAATCCACCAACATCACTCTTCTGCTCTCAGGATAAAAGCTCAGGCCGATCCGAATCTTTCAGCCCTTCAACCCTCCAGCCTTGGGAGGTTCGATGCCTCAGCCCCCTCCGAGCCCATCTCTGATCGTAGCTTAGCTTAGGGAACAAACTTCCCGCAATAGGGAGGATCGTGTGGTCCATCAGGAAGGCGGCCGAATTTGCCTAGCCGCGAGAGAAGAACTCCTCCACTTTCCTGAAATCCTCCTCGGTATCCACCCCGATGGTATCCAAGGCGGTTTCCACGACCTGGATGGGAATCCCGTTTTCAAGAAACCGAAGCTGCTCGAGGCGCTCGGCCTTTTCGAGTGCCGATTCCGGGAGGGCAGGAAATTTCTCCAGTACGTCCCGCCGGTAGGCATAAAAACCAAGGTGTTTATAATAGTAGGCTTGGGAGGAGCCGTCCCGGCGGAAGGGAATCGGCAGGCGAGAAAAATAGAGGGCGCGGCCAGCCGAGTCCGCGACGACCTTTGTCACGTTCAGATTCTGAGCCTCGTCGGGCGCGATCGGTGTTTTGAGTGTCGTTACCTGCATTTCCCGAGATTCCAGAAAAGGCCTGATGAGCAGTTCCAGGTGTTGCGCGGTTACCATAGGCTCGTCGCCCTGAATGTTGACAAACACGTCGGCTTGAATGCGAGAGGCCACCTCGCGAATTCGGTCCGTTCCGGAACGATGATGATCCGCCGTCATCATAACCTTCAGCCTGTGCTCGTTGCAGTAGGCCTCGATATCGGGCGAGTCGGTGGCCACCAACAGGTCCGCGAGCAGGGGGGGGGCCAGGCTTCGTTCATAAACGTGATGGATCAAGGCTCGTCCGCATAGCATCCGCAAGGCCTTGCCGGGAAGGCGGTTTGAATGAAGACGAGCCGGAATGACTCCGAGAATCTTGGGTCGGGATTTCACCATTGCCGGGCGGAGCCCTCCGTAATTCCTCTCTTTACGCCGTCCCCGAAGATTACTATAAGGATGAGTACCAAGCCATGAAGAAATATCCGGTCGGAAAGTTACCACCTGAAAGACTGCGCCGATTGCTGGCCCAGGTCCCCTGCCGGGATCCCCGCGTGCTCGTGGGTCCCCGATTCGGTGAAGACGCGGCGGTCCTCGACATGGGAAAGTGCTATCTGGTCGCTAAAACTGATCCCATCACGCTGACCTCGGACCGGCTCGGGTGGTACGCCGTAAATATTAACGCCAATGACGTGGCCGCGATGGGAGCTCGTCCCCGATGGTTTCTAGCCGTACTCCTTTTGCCGGAAAAGCACACCGACAGCCGGTTAGTGAATACTATATTCAAGGATATTCTGTCAGCCTGCCGGGAGCTGTCCATTACCCTTTGCGGCGGACATACGGAGATTACGGCAGGACTGGATCGTCCCATTCTGGTGGGCCACCTGCTGGGGGAAGCCCAAAAGAGTGACTTGGTTCTCAAAAGCCGCCTCAAGCCCGGCGATGTCCTTTTGCTGACCAAAGGAATCGCCATTGAAGGGACTGCCATCCTGGCCCGCGAAAAGGCCGCGGAGCTCGAACGCCACTTCTCCCCGAGTTGGCTCAAAAGGGTCAGCAACTTTATCCACAAGCCGGGTATCAGTGTGGTGCGAGAAGCCTTGCTGGCGGTTCGATTCGCGGAGGTACATGCCATGCACGACCCTACCGAAGGCGGCCTGGCCGCGGGCCTATGCGAATTGGCGGCTGCGGGCAGTGTGGGAGTACGAGTCTGGGCGGACCGGATTCCGGTTCTACCCGAAACACAGGCCCTCGCCGACCATTTCCGATTCGATCCAAGAGCCATGATCGCCTCCGGAGCCCTGTTGATCGGTGTAGCATCGAAAGATGCAGAAAGACTGCTTGCCGCCTTGGAGAGGGAAAACATCGAAGCGCGCGCCATCGGGGAGGTAATCCATCGAAAGGCCGGAACTCTTCTCGTCGAGCGAGGCAGCCAGAGAAGGCTCGCCTATCCCCGGCAGGACGAGATCGCCCGGCTGCTGGCCTCTCCCGGACGCCGCGTCCGACACCCTGTCCGGGGGAGGAAATGATTTCCGGCTTGCTAAAAAACTTCAAATCATACTTGAAGAAAACTCCACCGAGGGTTAGAATCCTTGGCACTGTGGAAAGCGGGCGGGAAATCGTGTTGAGGGGTGCGGAAGATGTCAGAAGATCATAAAAAAGATTCATTGTCTCGGCGCTCTGCGCTGAAGGTACTGGCCGGCACGGCAGGGGCCGTAGCGGCATTTCCTATCCTGAAAAATCGGGCTTTAGGAGCCGTAGCCCATCCGCACGCGCATCCGGCCCGGGCGGCAGCCGGCGCAGCCGCCGCCTCAACCCCCTTCAAACCGCAGTTTTTTACAGACGTAGAAAATAAAATGGTCACGACCCTATCCGAACTCATCATTCCAGAAGATGAGAAGTCGCCCGGCGCCAAGGCTGCCCGCGTCAATGAATTCATTGATCTGATGGTCAACGAGTCCGACAAGGAAGAGCAGGAACTGTGGAGGGAGGGCCTCCGACGCCTGGATCAGAATTCCCAGGACCAATTCAGCAAGAAATTCCTTGAGAGCTCCACAGAACAGCAGGTATCACTTCTCGAACAGATCAGCCGGAACGAAGGTAATCCTCACAGCCTTGAGGATTCCTTCTTTGAGCGAATCAAGAGACGGACCATCGAAGGTTACTACACCTCTGAGATCGGCATCCACCAAGAACTCGAATACAAGGGTAATACCGTGTTGCTGGAATTCGAAGGTTGCACCCATCCCGAACACGGTGCCTGAACCCCTCTCGCAGAATTCCATTTCGCATGTTTCTCTTCGGTCCCGAAAAGGTACGGACAAGCAGTTCCTTGCCTTCACCTTTTTCCTACTGGCTGCAACGTCTGCGGTCTTGGCAGCCGAACAAGGCTTCTCCCAGGGCGCCCTATGTTTGCCCGTCTCCATGACAGGCATTCACGATTCGCAAATCTCTTGACGGAAGCAGGATATAGAGTAAGACTTACTAAGGGAAACGACTTGGGCGGTTGGGCCCAATTCTTTCGGAGGAGAGACCATGAGATCATCCGCATTGACCTTGCTGTTTTTCCTGGTAAGCTCGGTTGCGATCGGAGCCGACACCAAATACGCGGACCGTCTGGAAAACTGCGCGAATGTGTTGAAGGCGATCATGGAGGCTCCCGACCAGGGGATTCCGCAGGAATTACTCGATCGCGCTGAGTGCGTGGGCGTGATTCCTTCCACGAAAAAAGGGGCTATGGGATTCGGCTTGAGCTATGGGCGCGGCGCATTTGTGTGCCGGAAGGACGGCAGGGGTCCTTGGGGGGCTCCTGCCATGTATTCCCTCAAGGGACCGAATATCGGCTTCCAACTGGGCATCCGTTCGGCGGACTTCGTCATTCTGGTCATGAATCCAAGAGGAATGAAGAGTCTCCTCAAGAGCAAGTTCAAGCTTGGCGCTGACGCCTCCGCCGCAGCGGGTCCGAAGGGAAGAACCGCCGAGGCTGCGACCGATGCTCTGATGGGGGCCGAGATGCTGACCTATTCCCGGACTCAGGGGCTTTTTGCCGGGGTTTCGCTCGAAGGCGCCGTGCTCAAGCAGGACAACAAGGCCAATAGGATGCTCTACGGCCGTAAAATCGGTGCCCGAGAAATTCTGTTGCAGAATAATGTAGGCACTCCTGCTCCGGCACAAAAACTGGTGACGCTGCTGAAGAAATACTCGCCGAAGAATATCTCAGACGCTTCCGAGTCCGTGCCGGCCGGGCAACCAGGGATACAAGTCGCCGGCCTGAACTAGGTTCTGAACACCTAGATTCGAGCGGCCGGAACCCATCGACGCCCTGTCCAGTCAAGTATAGAATCCCCCTTCTTTCGAATGCCGACAAGGCAAGAATCGCCTACCGCCAATCGTTTTCTTTCGTCGCCGGAATTTCCCGGAATTCGGTGGGGGCTTGGCAACAGACGCAGATCCCGGGCTTGAGATCGGTGATATTGCAGACCTCGCAGAAGTATCGCACCTTGAAAACTTTCCCGTTCCGGACCGTAAAGATCCTTTCGACCTCCAGAATCCCATCTTGGATGATTCTGCCCTCCAGACGCACCTGACGGTCCCGAAGGTGCTCATCTCGCAAGGTGGCGGCGAGGTATGGGTGGGCACCCTTGAGAGGAACACGTCTTTTCGGGGTTACGAGAACCGGATCCGCGCTTCCGCCACGAACCAGCCTGCCGACAAGCACCGAAGGAGGACTCGCGACCTCTTCTGCCTCCACGGTCCCGCTGAAAACTGTACAAACGGCCAACGCTGTCAGGCCAGCAATCCGGACCCACCTAAACGGGAACTCATGCGATCCTAAGCGCCATCCACTACTGGGAATGTTTCGAATTTGTTGCATCGAATCAGTCCATCTGCGTCCGAATGTGTCGTGTTCGACCTTTGGCCGCGTAAGTCCGGCTTCATCCTTTCCTAGGCTTCCGCCTGGCCGACCAAGACAATCGCAAAGGGAAACTCCCTGGGCTCGCCTCCGCCCTCGGGCTTCGCCTTCGAATCCGTCTGGACGACCCAATGGCCCATGTCATCTTGCACCAGACTCGGCTTTTCGGGCGCGGTGCGGTCAGGAGGCGCCGCCAGAGAAAGCACGGCCGGGTGGTTGGTCCCGGAAGACTGCCGACTCAAGTTCACGGCCTGTTGAAAACTCAGCATCTTTTCGATCTCTTGATCTGCCGCCGCTGGAATCAGCAGCACAAAGTCGCGATATATGCTGACACCCATGTGATTGCCGTCCTGCAGGACATGCTGATAGCGCAGGCTGTAATAGCCGGGCTTGATCGTCTGTCCCCGGAAATCGGCCCCTTCGCGGGGAATCCTGAGTATTCCCATCCAGGTCCCTTTTTTCAGCGTTCCATAAAGAACATCGGAGGGAGCATAGCCCGAAGCCGCTTGGATGGGAATCGGATCGCGAAGCCACAATTCAAAGAGCGTTTCATCGCCACCGAGGAGTCGAATCCCCTTGGGTTGCAATCCCTCTCGAGCCGTTTCCGGCACCTGGTCGGAGGATAGCGCCTCGATGCTTTCCAACTTATAATCGGACGCCAGGGCCGTCTCCATAGGAACAACCAACAAGGCCGCCAGCAATCCAATACAATATCCCATCGTAAAACCTCCCGAATCCGCTGACAAAAAAACAAACGGGAAGCTACACACGGTAACTTCCCGTTTTGCAGACCGTCGTCGATGCTCGGCCCGGAGCGTGGAAAAAGCTAGCGGGAAAAGGTCCCCACGAACGCGCTGCGCTTTCCAAATCGGCTCCAGGTGACACCCAATCCGGTGCCCTGGTAGCGGTCCAACAAGGCCACGGCGGGCATGGAATGATTCAGTCGGGTAAGCGGAGGGTAATAGACCTCCTCGTTGCCGCAGAGGTGATCCCCTTCATTCAGGCCCCGGGTTTCAATGCTGGCCAAGGTCCCGGCCTCAAGCCGGATGCGACCGTGCCGGCGGCCTGTCCCGACCTCGAGTTCGATCGGCACCGCTTCGACTCTCACGACGTTATCCAAGAGCTTTCCGGCCTCTGCCCGCGCGAAACGTTCCAGCGCCTTGCGTTGCTCCGAGTTCGCCTTCTCTTCAAAAATCAGGACCGACCGAGCCGGATAGGGGCTATGGAACGGGTCGCCCAGGGTCGCGTTGGCCTTCACCACGGCCACCACGCTGAGCCCATCCAGATTTACGCCATTCCAACTCCCTGCACGGATTCGCCACGCCAGAATCGCCTCATTGCCCACCAACCCCACCTCGGCATTGGCGAAGCAGGACCCGGTATAGACATCCGCGCTCCGAACTTCCACGTAATCCCCTTGGACAACCGCCGTCGCCGGAACCGCCATCCAGGCCGCCAGCAGCAGTCCCACAAAAACCGCCGAAAAATAATTACGCATCTCTCTCATCCTCCTTCCCAATACCTTTTACCCCAAAACGAGTTCATTTTCCGCCATTTCAGAGTCCCGGTCAAGAGCAATCCGCAAAACGGTGAAATTCAGGCCATTCTAGGCGAGGATTTCCTGCACCACTCGGGCCGGCTCCACGCCGGTAAGCCGCTCGCCCAGCCCGTTTCGCTCATAAACCAACTCGCTGTGATTCATCCCCAATTGATGCAAGATCGTGGCATGCAAATCGTGCACGCTCACTCGATTTTCCGCCGCCTTGTATCCAATGTCGTCTGTTGCGCCATAAACACTTCCCCCTTTGATTCCGCCGCCAGCCATCCACACAGTAAAGCCACCGGGGCCATGGTCGCGACCGGCGCGGTTGCTTTCCTGAAACTGGGCCAGGGGCATGCGTCCGAATTCGCCGCCCCAAACAATGAGGGTACTATCCAGTAAGCCGCGCCGTTTCAAGTCCGTCAGCAGCGCTCCGATCGGTTTATCCGTTTTCCCACAGGAGTAGCGCAATCCTTTTTCGAGTTCGGAATGGGTGTCCCAAATCTGACTTTCAATATAGATCTGCACGAACCGCACGCCCCGTTCTACCAAGCGGCGCGCCATGAGGCAGCGCCGGCCATAGGAAGCAGTGAGTTCGTTATTGAGCCCATACAATTCCTGGGTGGCCTCGTCCTCCTGGGATATGTCCAGGGCATCGGTGGCTGAGATTTGCATCCGCGCCGCCAACTCGTAGTTGGTGATGCGAGCGTCCAACTCGGGCTGTCCGGGGCGTTGGTCGCGGTGGGCCACGTCAAGCCGCCGGAGAAACGAGCGCGCCATCTCCGCCACCGGACCAGGATACTCCTGGCGGGGCTTCAGGTTCAGCAAAGGGGAGCCTTTCGAACGCATCCGCGTCCCCTGATAGACCGGCGGCAACCATGCCGACTGCCAGTTCTGGATGCCGTTGATGGGCAACCCCTTCGGGTCATCGAGCACCACGTACGCGGGCAAGTTTTGATTCTCGCTGCCCAGTCCATAAACGACCCAGGCGCCCAGCGTCGGGCGACCGGACATCAAACCCCCCGTCTGCATCAGGTACAGCGCTGGCTCATGATTGAAATGGTCACCGAACATGGAGCGGATCAGAGCGATTTCGTCCACATTCTGAGCGAGATGAGGGAGAAGCTCGGAAATTTCAATTCCCGAATCCCCATGCTTGGCAAACTGGAAGGGCGAGGGCATCATCCCCCCCGCCTCGTCGATAAATTCAATATCATTCGCGAGCTCTCGACTCGGAGGCTGGCCAGCGTATTTTTGCAACAAGGGCTTGGGATCAAACAGATCGACCTGGCTCGGTCCCCCGTTCATGAAAAGGTGGATCACGGCCCGGGCTCGGGGCTCGAAGTCGGGGAGGCGCGGCTTCAAGTCGTACACGCCGCCGGAACGCATCGCGGCCTGGGCAGGTTCAGGAAGGACCAAGTCGCGCCCGAACAGATAGGCGAGTGACGCCCCATAAAGCCCATCCCCGACCCGGGAGAAGAAATCCCGGCGAGACACTCCAGGCTTTCGAACCCCCGGGGGCTCCGCATTCCTATCGCGCTGGAAGCCCATCGTCGCCTCCTCAATCCAGGTAAATAAACTCTGCCGAATTCAGAACCATGTGGCACAAGGTGGCCAGTGCCAACCAACCTGCTTTCGCACCCTTGGGTTCAGCAGGGACCTCTTTCTCCAGATGTTCTCTCCAATGCCGGGTCAAATCAAGGAGCGTCTCCCGGGCCGCCTTGACCTCCTCGGTGGAAGGAGGACGGCTGAGCGCACTCAGATAAACACGCTCAATCTGCTTATCCACTTCTGCGCCTACGGCATCGATCACACGGCCCGCCATGTGCCGCGCATGGGTGCGCACCCCGTCACTGTTCATCATTGTCAGCGCCTGCGAGGAGACCGTAGAGTGGGCTCTGTGCAGGCAGTTCGGGTTCAATTGCGGCAGGTCGAAAGCATCGAGCATCGTCACCGGGGTGGTACGCCGCTGGAGCATATAGATGCTCCGACGGCACCCTGCCGGGGAGCACTGGCCCACCACTTCGCCATCGGGCCTTACCTCCACTTTTTGCGCCGGTCCAAACGGGGTTGTATCGAGCCGCCCGGCCACCTTGAGAATGGAATCGCGGATCATTTCGGCATCCAGACGGAGCATCGGAAATCGCGAAAGTAAAGTATTATCGGGATCCGCCGCATGCCGCTCAGCATCAACGCTGGAGTCTTGGCGATAGGCGGTGGAGGTCAAGATCAACTTATGGATCGCCTTCAGTCTCCAGCCTCCACGCACAAACTCGGTCGCAAGCCAATCCAGCAGCTCCGGATGCGTAGGGGGGCTGCCGGTCTTCCCAAAGTTGCCCCCACTCGCTACCAAGCCCGTCCCAAAGTGGTGCTGCCAGAGACGGTTCACCAATACGCGGGATGTCAAAGGATGCTTCGGCTGCGCCAGCCATCGGGACAAGGCCAACCGCCGGCCGCTGGTACCGGTCGTCCAGGAAGGTTTGACGACCTTGTACGGGGAAAGTCCATCGTCGAGGGCCGCGGGTACGCCGGGCGGCGCCAAAGGTCCAGGATTGAAGTATTCGCCTCGTCCCAGCACGTAGGTGGGAGTAGGTTCGCCTCCCACGTCGAACAGCGCTCGGATCATCGGTTTCGGCTGCAGCTTCCTCTCCGCTTCGGTGATGGCCCGCTTGATCGGCTTTGATTGTTCCTTGAAGTCCTTGAACCTGTTTTCCAACTCCTCCTGGCCTACTTTGAGCGCAGGCTCAAATTTCCCGGCCAGATACTTCTCGACAGGTCTCCGCTGATCGCCAGGAATGGAGAGCGCCCTCCGGACATCAGCCTTCACCCCATCGGGCAACTTCGCCAGCTTCTCCTCGAAGAGCTTTTTTCGGAGAGGACGGGCCTTCTCTTCCAACGAGCGCTGCAACCGTTCGATCTCCTCCCGCACGGGGGCATTGCTGACTTCAACTTGGCGGTGCTCCTCTTTGGGAACACCGTCCAACAAGCGCATGGGGAATACCAGCTTATCCTTGGAACCGTCTATTTTCCGATTGGGAAAAAACCAATCAAAGGGATCGTAGCCGGTCCGGAAAATTGCGCTGAGTCGATAGTAGTCGCGCTGCGGGATGGGATCGTACTTGTGGCTATGGCATCGGGCGCACGCCATGGTAAGCCCCATCACCGCGGAGCTAAATATTTCAACCTGATCCGCCAGAACGTTCAGCCGGTCGGACACCTTATTTTGGGCCAGGGAGTACGTTCCGTCGGGCGCTGTCCGCAGGAATCCGGTAGCCACCAGTTTGTCCATTTGATCCGGCGTCAGTTGTTTCGCGGCCTTATAGTCGAACATTTCGTCGCCGGCAATCTGTTCGGACAGGAAACGATCGTAGGGCTTGTCGTCATTCAGGGAACGGATCACGTAGTCCCGATAACGGTAAGCGTTGTAGCGAACCAGGTCGTCTTCGACTTTGCCCTCCGAATCAGAATAGCCTACGGCATCAAGCCAATGTCTTGCCCAGCGTTCGCCGTAATGGGACGAGGCCAGCAGGCGGTCAATGAGCCGCTCATACGCGAGGGGACTTGGATCCTTCCGATAGGCCTCTACCTCCTCCGGACTGGCAGGAATCCCGATCAGATCGAAGTAAGCTCGCCGCATCAGGACCAGTCGGTCCGCCTCAGGCGAAAAACCGAGTCCCTTGGCCTCCAATTTCCTGAGCAAAAAAGCATCAATGGGAGTACGGACCCTGTCTTGGTCCCGTACCTTCGGTACCGAGGACCGCTTGGGCGGTTGGAAAGACCAAAACTTCCGGTCCTCTTCACTCACCAGGGTACCCTGACCGTTAGCCTGCTCCGCATTTGCAACTACACCCGGGTCTGCCGGAGCGCCCGCGGCAATCCACCGGCGGATTTTCTCCAGATCATCCGAAGTGACCGGGCGCAAAGCATATTCTCGCAGAATTTCCGGGTCCGGCGGAGGCATCTCCCCGGCCTCGATTCGCTGGACCAGCAAACTTTCGTCCGGTTTTCCCGGGAGGATGGCCGGCCCCGATTTCCCCCCCTTCAGCAGACTCGCTGTGGTCCTCAGATCCAGGCCGGCTTGTTGCTGCCGCCGGCCGTGACATACGACACAACGGACGTGCAGTATGGTTGCCATCACTTCCCGTTCGGTAACTTGTAACCCCTGCGGGAGTTTCCCAACATCCGCTGCGGTTTCTCCCTCCTTCAACGCCCCCGCATCAATCCATTGCCGGACCAGCTCGATCTCCTGGGCGCTCAGCTTTTCTCCCCCCATCGGCATGGCTCCCGAGAAGACCTTTTCCATGAACAGACTCTCGCTCGCCGAGCCCGGGACAATCGCCGGCCCGGAGATTCCCCCTTTCAGGAGTCCGTCTCGAGAACGCAAATCCAGCCCCGCCTGTTTCGCCTTTTCCCCGTGGCAAATCAAACAATTCGCCTCGAGGATGGGAACGATTTCCGATTCAAATCGCGGGATAGATTTGTCCCCCTCCCTATCCATCGGGAACAGGGGAACAGGGCATACGAAGAGAACTAAAAAGGCAGGGAAAAGAAAGACTTTCGTTCTGGAGCGATAGCAACCCATTGAGGCATCCATCCAATTTTACCTTGTGGAGCCCACAGGGGAAAGAGGAATCTCAATTCTCATCGTCCTGAAACTTTACATACCACCGGGTTCCTCAGGGATTCGAGTCCTGCCACAAGGTGGGGTCCGTTCGGAGTGCAATGAAGGTCAGGCTTGCTCGCCTGGGCAGAATCGGCCATTGCTTTCACCCGGTCGCAGAAAGCTTCGAGCGGTAAGCACGCGGCATCCGCCCTTTTTCCTCAAGGCAGTCGGAGCGGGAAGTTGAAAGCGGGCCACGCCGTTCACCCTCCAAAGAATGGATGGACGGCTTCGCCTCCAAGGCCTACCCTCGGCTAGTACCCTTCATAGCAGCCGCGTCCGGGCTTGCAACTGTCCCCGTCAGCCACCTGCCCGTCCGGGCCGAGACAATTCTGCGTGTGACTGCACCAAACCAGACCCTCATAAGTTCCTTCCACGGAGGGATCCGGTTCCTCAACCTCGACAAACATGCTTTTCGCACGCAACCGGCGGCAAAGCGAGTGGTTCGGATAATAAGTACTCAAAGGCTCATACATGGCTCAGACCGCTCCTTCCGCAGCTTGCAGGATGGCGCGTTTCACCGCCACCGCAGCAAGTCGCACCTTGTAGGCATTACCGCTGAGAGGAGTCGCTCTCCTCACCGCCGCCTCCCCCGCTCTGGCGGCAAGCGCCTCCGTCAATTTCGGCTTCCTACGGACCAGGACCCTCTCGGCTCGGGCTGCGGGCCACGGCACCGGGGCCACGTGTCCCAACACCACCCGGGCACTCTGAACTGCGCCTCCCTGGAGGCCCAAAGCGACCGAAGCCGTCACCAGAGGCCAGTCCAGAGCCTCGCGCTGGCGTACTTCGTAGGTTGCATTCCTGAGGCCCGCTGCGGGCGGAGCTATGATCTCGGTCAGGATTTCATTCGGTTGGAGAACATTTTCGCGCTCCCCGTCCTGGCTGGGTGAAACAAAAAACTCCGCCAACCGAACCTGTCGTGAACCGCCGGGGCCCAAGATTCCAACCCGGGCTCCCAGTGCGATGAGGGCCGGAGCAAGACTGGATGGGTTCACGAAATAAGCCGGCCCGCGGTTGCTGACAATGGCGTGATACCGGTTATCACCTCCGGGCACCAACGACTGGCCGGCCTCGCCTTTGGCCAACAGACCCAACCCCGCCCGGTAATACCAACAGCGGGGACGCTGGCACAGGTCACCGCCCACGGTCCCCTGACTGCGAATCTGGGCGCTGGTTACCCCCTGAGCGGCCTGGATGAGCGCAGGATATTCCTTTTGCACCTGGGGATGATCCAGCAATTCATCCAGCGTTACGAGCGCGCCCAACCGCAAACCCTGGGAGGCATCGTAACTCACCTCGCGCAACTCCTTGACTCCCCGCAGGCCTACGACACGCTTCGGAATTTCAACATAATCTTTCATCAAGCTGAGCAGGTCGGTTCCACCGGCGAGGATCGCCGTCTCGCCCCACTCCGCGGCCAGGAGCTGAACCGCTTCCTCTTTGGTGCTGGGACCGGCATATTCGAAGGCTTCCATTACGCAATCCCTCCTTTCTCAATCGCCGCCAGAACTTTATCGGGTGTGAGCGGCAGCGTGGACACACGCACGCCCAGGGCATTGGCCACCGCATTGGCAATGGCTGCACCGGGTGAAATGACCGGCGGTTCGCCCAAGCCGATCACTCCGCGGTCGTCGTAGCCGGGACCCGTCATCATGTGCACGACAATCTCGCCGATGTCGCCGATGCCGGCCAGCTTGTAAAACTCCATATTGGGATTGAGCATCTTGCCTGTTGCTTCGTCCATGACCTTCTCTTCATACAGGGAATAACAGACGCCCATGATGACCGAACCGTACACTTGGCTTTCCGCCGTCTTTATGTTGATGATCAAGCCGCAATCCTGCACGGCCACAAACTTGTTCATTTTCACCACGCCGGTTTCGACGTCCACCGACACATCCGCCATCTGGACACCGCCCACGCCGCTGGAGTTGAGCTTTCCGGGACCGGGATTCTTCCCGGCGGCCGTGAGCGACCGCACGCCTAACCGGCGGCAGGCCTCCTTCCAGGAAAAGCTCCTGGATGGCTCTCCCTTGACCTGGATGCGTTTGCCTTCGGAGACTTCCAACTGGTCCGGAGTAGCACCCAGCGCCGGGGCCGTGCGCGTCAGAAGCTGCTCCTGGGCATCCAAGGCCGCGCGGCGCGTCGCAGAGGTTACACCGCCTACCGTGGTGCTTCCCCCGGACCCTCCCGAGGCTGGGAAGCGGCTGTCGCCCAGGTTGACTCGAACCGCCTCCATCGGAAGCCCGAGAGTTTCCGCCGCCGTCATGGCAATCACGGTGCGGGTTCCGACTCCCAAATCCTGGCTTCCCAGGGACACCTCCACCGAACCGTCCGGATGGATCGACAGGTTGCAATTGCTATTGTGCCCCCGGCCTCCCCAGGTATGGAGCGCGAGACCCAACCCTTGCCGGTGGACCCCGGAGCCGCCCTTTCCCGGCGGATGCCATCTCTTCTTCCAATCCATCAACTCGCCGGCTTTCACCAACTCCTGACGGTAGGTTTCCTCCCGAGCACCGGCCAAGCCGACATTCTTCAAAAACAGGTCGAGCGGGTCCATGTTGAGCTTGGCCGCCAGGTCCGACAATGCGCCCATGGTCACAACGCAGGCTTGGGGATGGTTGGGCGCGCGCCACGCTCGGGCGCCGCCGATATTGGTGGTGACAAAGGTATGCTTCTTCTTCTGGTTGGGGATGTTGAACACATAGGGGAGAGGAGGAACGCCGGCGCCTCCTATCCCGCCGGTTCCCCAGGATTCCGACTCCCATCCGGTCAGCGTGCCGTCCTGCTTGGCCGCCACTTTCACCCTTCCGTACAGGGAGGGCCGGCCTCCGGCCACCATCAATTCCGCATCCCGATCCAGCATCATCTTGATAGGTTGCTTCGCCTGCTTGGCCATACGCGCCGATTCAATGCCCCAGCGATCCGGGCCGAATTTACTCCCGAAACCGCCTCCCATATGAGGAGTAATCGTGCGCACATTGCCGGCGGGAATCTCCAGTGGCTCGGCAAATTGGCCTCCCAAGCCGGAAACATTCTGGGTGGAAGCCCAGACGGTGATGTTCTCGTCGTCATCCCATCGAACAACTTGCCCATGGGATTCCATGCAGCAGTGAGTGATGACCGCCTGACCGTAGTAGCCTTCCGAGACGACCTCCGCCTCTTGGAGTGCCTGCTCGGGTTCCCCTTTTCGCTGTTCCGCGGCTGGTTTGGTGCGGTCGCCGACTTTTGCCAGGTCCTCCTCCCTCACCAAGTGCGGAAGTTTTTCATACTTCACCTGAATCCGCCGGAGGGCGTCTTCGGCGATCTCCTCGCTCACCGCCGCTACGCCGACGATCTCATCGCCGGCCCACTGAATCTCCGTGCCGGGACCCTGGATCACACGCACCACCTTCACGCCGGGGAGGGCTTCCGCCTGGCTGGTGTCGATGCTTACGATCCGCGAGTGGGCATAAGGCGAACGAAGCATCTTCCCGTAGAGCATGCCGTTAAGATTTACATCGTAGCTGTACTTGGCGGCCCCGGAAACCTTGACCGGTCCGTCCAGCCGGGAGATTCGCTTGCCGATAAAACGTCTGTCTTCTGCTTCAGGCCATTTGTACTCAGGCATGGGGAGATCCTCCTTTCATCACCTTGGCCGCATCCATCACAGCATTTCGGATGCCCACGTAGGTCCCGCAACGACACAGATTGCCGCCCAGGCCCTTCTGGACCTCCTCAGGAGTAGGGTCGGGATTCTTGTCCAGGAACGCCTTGCAGGCCATGACGAACCCAGGGGTGCAGAATCCACACTGTTGCGCATCGTTCTCGACGAAGGCAGCCTGCACGGGATGGAGTTGGCCATCCTGATCCAACCCTTCCACGGTTTGCATCTCCCTGCCTTGAGCCTCAATGGCCAACACGGAGCACGAATAGACGGGTTTGCCGTCGAGAATCACGGTGCAGGAGCCGCACGTTCCCCGGTCGCAGACTTTCTTGGCCCCGGTCAAATCCAGTCGATTCCGCACGGCATCCAGGAGGGTGACCCGCGGTTCCAGTTGCAGGGAACGCAGTCTGCCGTTGATCTTGAGTTTGACGGGAACCTTGCCCGGACCTGCGAGGTGGCCGGCAGGAGCCGCCGGCGCGGTCCCGACTGCAGCTCCTCCTACCAGCACCCCGCTCGAAACAGCCACCCCCGCGCCCCGCAAAAAGTCGCGACGAGTGACACTTCCCGAGCGGCCCGCCTTCGGCGGAGATTTCGCCTTTCCCTTTTCCTTATCCATTTTCGTTGGCTCCTTCTCTGAGAGCTTCCTGGTCTTGGTAAATCGCAATTTTCTGCTGCGGGAACCGCAGCCCTTTGGCACTCCCGGCCAATCTCTTGCAGAACCCTGCGGGCGAATCTACATCCTGCTCACCGATTACCTCAGATAGATGCGGTATTATATGCCCCTCTTTTCCCAATCCACAAGACAAGAAATTACACAATTTCCCGTGTGCCGACAAGCACTCTGCCCCAAAGCTCACCTCGAGTCATTCGGACACCCGAGAGCGAACTTCCCGCCGCGGGGAAAAGCAGCACCCCGTGCCGAACGACCCCGCTTTAATCTTCCAGCGTAGAGAGGTCCCCGGTCGGCAAGTTCAACTCCCAAGCCTTGAGGACACGCCTCATGATCTTGCCGCTCCGTGTCTTGGGAAGTTTGTCTCGAAACTCGATCTCGCGGGGCGCAGCGTGAGCCGCCAGCTTCTTGCGAACGAACTGAATGATATTGTTCTTGAGTGTATCTGTCGGTTCATTTCCCACGCGGAGGGCGACGAACGCCTTAATGATGTTGCCGCGCAGAGCATCCGGCTTGCCGATGACGCCGGCCTCGGCCACCGCAGGGTGTTCGATCAGGCAACTTTCGACCTCGAAGGGCCCCACATTCTCTCCGGCCGTGATGATCAGGTCGTCCGTGCGTCCCTGGAACCAGAAGTAGCCGTCGTCGTCACGGTAGGCGCTGTCGCCGCTGACATACCAGCCCGGAATGCGGAAGTAACTCTGATAGCGTTCCTCTTGCTTCCAGATCGTTCGCATCATAGCGGGCCAGCCGGGCCGCACGGCCAGATTGCCCGGGGTATTCGGCGGAAGCTCCTTGCCGTTATCATCCACAATAGCAGCCACCACCCCGGGAATGGGCCGGCCCATGGAGCCGGGCCGGATCTGCATCGATGGATAATTGGAGATGAGTTGCTGGCCGGTTTCCGTCATCCACCAATTGTCATGGATGCGCCGCTTATAGACCCTCCAACCCCACCAGACCACTTCCGGGTTGAGGGGTTCCCCGACACTCAGGACGTGGCGGAGGACCGAGAGGTCATGCTTGGTCGCCACCTCCGCTCCCGCCGCCATCAACATGCGGAAGGCCGTCGGGGCACTGTACCAGACCGTTACCTTATGGCGTTGGATGGCTGCGTACCAGTCGTCCGCGTTGAAACGGCCACCTACAACCAAGTTCGTTACGCCATTGAGCCAGGGAGCAAAGATGCCGTAGGAAGTTCCCGTAACCCAGCCCGGGTCGGCCGTGCACCAATAGACGTCGTCGGGGCGCAAGTCGAGAACCCAGCGGCCGGTCATCAGGTGGCCGATCATGGCATTCTGGACGTGCAGGACGCCCTTGGGCTTGCCCGTGGACCCGGAGGTGTAGTGCATGATCAGGGGGTCCTCGAGATCGAGCCATTCGATCTCGGTTTTCTCCTCGGCCTTCTCCATCTCCGCTTCAAAGCTATATTGCCCGGCCGGGAGCCCCGCGCGGGCGGCCCCGACCAGCACGATGTGCTTGAGGGCAGGTAAATCCTTCACCAGAACCCGGTCCATCAAGGAGGGAAGCGTGACCAGCGCAACCGCCTCTGCATCGGCCATGCGGTCTCGCACGGCCTCTTCCATGAACGCCTCAAACAAGGGGCTGGGAATGGCTCCTACCTTGATGGTTCCCAGAATGGCGATATACAGCTCGGGCTTGCGCGGCATGAAGACGAAGACGCGGTCCCCCTTCTTGACGCCGATCCGGCGCAATACATTGGCAAAACGGTTCGAGTGAAGCGAGAGCTCCTGGAAGGTATAGCGGGAGACGTCTTCGCGGTCGGCGTAAATCAGGGCGGTCTTATCTCCCCGGCCTTGCTGGAGGTGGCGGTCCACCGCCTCGTGCGCCATATTTACTTGGCCCGTCTTGTGCCAGTCGAACTCCGAGTGGGTCTGCTCCCAATGGAAATTCCGGTAGTCCGCCTCATAATCTTGCAAAGGATGGGGTCCGGAGGAATCCACCGGATCGAGGACATGATCGGGTCCGGATTTACCCGCCGCCATATTTCACCTCGTTGGGGATTTCAGCCTTACGGTAAGCTTCATCCAGCAGCTCGACGACGTGCATTACGCGCCGTTCCGGTCGGCTGGAACCGGCCACGCCCGCCCTTAATTGCAGCAGGCAGCCCGGGTTGGCCGTCAAAACCACTTCGGCCCGGGTCTCATCCACCCTCGCCATCTTGCCGGCCATTAACTTCTCGGCCATCTCGTTTTGGACCACATTATAAATGCCCGCACTCCCACAACAAATATCGGTTTCCTTCAACTCGACGAACTCGATTCCGGGGAGCGCCGCCAGCAGTTGCCGGGGCTGCTTTCGAATTCGCTGCGCATGCGCCAAGTGACAAGGGTCTTGATAAGTGACACGAGCGGGGATGGGCGCGAGTTTCGGGTTCAGTTCAATTCCAGCCAGAAATTCCGTCACGTCCTGTACGCGCGAGCTGAACTCCGCGGCCCGGGGCTGATGTTCTCTCTCCTCCTGCTCAAACAACAGGGGATAATCCTTCAACACGGACCCGCAGCCGGCCGCATTAGTGATAATCGCATCCAGCTCCTGCCCCTCGAACTCCTGCATATTCTTGCGGGCCAGATCGCGCGCCACGTCGCGGACTCCCGCATGAACCTGGAGCGCACCGCAGCAGACCTGGTGTTTCGGGATCACCACTTCACAGCCGTTTTGCGCCAGCACTCGCAGGGTGGCATCATTTAACCGCGCAAAGGACAGATTCGCAATGCAACCGGCAAAAAAGCCCACTCGGTGCCGACGCTTCCCTTTGGCGGGAATCACCTCCCCAAGACGTTGAAAGAAGAAGGGCGACTCCATGCGGGGCGACAGCCGGGAAACATTATAGAGTCGTCGGCTGAGTCGCTTCGCGACCCCCACCGCCAGCTTTTCAGCCCCAATTGCTGGACCCAGCGCAGTAGGGTTCCCAGCAGAATCAACCGCCTTCGATGCGGCAGGAGTTCACGGAGGAACAGCCGCCGGGCGAGGCTGGCCAGGGGAGAACGTTTATAGAACCGCTCGATCTGGCCCCGCGCCGATTCCACCAGCTTGTGGTACTCAACCCCAGAAGGGCAGGCCGTCTCGCAGGCCAGACACCCGAGGCATAGATCCATGTGGCGGACAAAACTCTCCTCGAGCGGCATGCGTCCCCGCTCGACCTGGACCATCTGGTAAATCCGGCCCCGAGGGGAGTCCATCTCAACTCCCAGCTCTCGATACGTGGGGCAGGCGTTCAGGCAGAGCCCGCAGCGGATACACTTCGAGTAATCTTCCCACTTCGGGGCCTCGCCCGGCCCATATCCAACCCGAAGGGCATTCTCCGGCACTATTTTATCGCTGGACAAAAACGGCTCTTTTCGGCTTCCTTAGATTTTCCCTGCGACCGTGATGATGAAAGGGGGCTAGATGCCTCCCACAAACCGGCCAGGGCTCAAAGTATTCGTGGGGTCCCAGTCAGACTTCATGCGGCGCATGACGCCGAGGCTGTCCCCCACCTCACCCCAAACGTCCACTTGAGCTTTAATCTCCGCCGAGGCGCGCTCGACCACCAGGGACCCATCCATCCGCTCGGCAGCCTCCCGGATGCGCTGCACCAGCCCGACAGCCTCCGCCGAAACCTCGAGCAGCCACACATGGACGATGCCGGAACCAATGTGCGCGAAGACGGCTCCCTGTGCGCGGGCTGACTCCACCAGGAAATCGCTGCGCGCAATGAATTCCTCGCTCGTCTGCAAGGGCAAAGCGGCGCGAAGAAGGATCGCTTCGGGATAGGCCTCCGCAAGCCAATCGCGAAACTCGCGCAGCCGGGACCAGGCTCGGGCTGCCCGTCCTGTTTCCACTTTTTCCAAGTCGGCTCCCGACTCCGCCGCCATCACTGCCAACTCTTTCTCAGCCCGCGTCACCACCCGGTCCACGCCCCCGACCTCGATCCACAACTCCGGGCCTTCCGGCGATTTTCGAAAGCCGAGCTCCTTCAGGGCCAGCTCAGCCGCCCTCTCATCCACAAACTCCAGGGCCGAAGGCGCCAGCGGCGAGGCCGCCAACCGCCCGCGAAAGCTGCGCACCTGAAAAAGATCCCGGAAGCCTATGCGGAAGGTTTGCCGGACCGGGGGCACCGGATAAAGCTTGAAGCTGGCCTCCGTAATGACACCCAACGTGCCGAAGGAGCCGATAAATAGCTTGGCGAGATCGTATCCTGTCACATTCTTGACGACCCGACCCCCGGTTTTGATGAGCTTTCCCTCCACGGTAGCCACGCTCATCCCGATGGTCATGTCCCGAGCTTGGCCGTAATGCAGCCGGGACCGCCCGCTGGAGTTCGTAGCCAGAATGCCCCCGATGCTGGCCTTGGCCTCGAACGGGGGGTCCAGTGGCAGCCGCAAACCCGCGCGCCCTACAAAGCGCTGGAAATCCGCTAATTTCATCCCCGCTTCCACGCTCACCGTCAAGTCCTTGGGTTCGTAGTGCCAGATACGATTCATCTCCCGCAACGAGAGCGCCACGTCGTAGCGCCGCGGGGGATTGCCGACATCGAGCTTCGTTCCGTTCCGACAGGGCACCACCGCCAGATTCATCTCGGCCGCCCGACGGAGGGCCGACGCCACTTCCTCCTTGGAACCCGGGGAGACTACGCAGTCGGGCAGGAGGTTCCCCAAGGCAAAGCTCTTCCGGGTGGGCTCGTCGGATTTTACCTTACCCGGCCCCAGCAGGGAGGAAAACGTGGTAACGGCGGCGTAAACAACGGTGGCCATTCTCAACCTTGATTCCCGAAATCTCTAACTCCCCGAGCTGATTTGAACGCGCAGCTCCCCGCACATCTTTCCGGTCGGGAACATCTTTCCGGGGTTAAAATGCGTTCCCGAGCCGAAGGCGTCCTTCACCTTCCGCATCGCGGCCAGGTCGTCGTCGGAAAACAGAAGAGGCATCAACTCATTTTTTTCCAGGCCGATGCCGTGTTCGCCGGAAAGCGAGCCTCCCATGGCGACGCAACGGCTAATGATATCCTGAGCCGCTTTCATCACATTTTCCGCCTGCTGCCGGTCCCGTGCGTCAAACAGGATGAGCGGATGCAGATTACCGTCACCGGCATGGAAAATGTTCCCGATGCGAAACCCGTATTTTCGGCCTACCTGCTCGATGAAATCCAGCATCTCGGGAAGGCGAGTCCGCGGAATCACCCCGTCCTGCACGTAGAAGCTGGGCGTAATGCGGCCCATGGCACCGAAGGCATTCTTCCGTCCTTTCCACAACAACTCCCGTTCCTCGTTACTGCGAGCCAAGCGAACCTCCCGCGCGCCATTTTCCTGGCAAACCTCCCGAATCTGCTCGGCCTGCACCTCAACGGCCTCCACCAATCCTTCGATCTCGATCAGCAGCACCGCAGCCGAGTCCATCGGATAGCCCGCATGCGTCGCCTCCTCGACCGCCCGCAACGTGAGCCCATCCATCATCTCCAGCGCCGCCGGCGTAATGCGGCGCGCCGTGATCGCCGCCACCGTCCGCGTTGCGTCCGCGATGCGGTCATAGATGACCAGCAGCGTCTTGACCGATTCCGGCAGGCGAGAGAGGCGAACAATAATCTTGGTTACGATGCCCAGAGTGCCCTCTGAGCCGACGACCACGCCGGTCAGGTCATATCCCGGCCGCTCCCAGCTTTTGCCGCCCGTGTGAATCACTTCGCCGTCGGGAAGCACCACTTCCAATCCCAGCACATGGTTGGTGGTAACTCCGTAGGCCAGGGTGTGCGGGCCGCCGGAGTTCTCCGCCACATTGCCCCCGACCGTGCAGGCCTTCTGGCTGGAAGGATCGGGAGCAAAGTAGAAACCCTTATCGGAAACCGCCTGGGTCAGGTCCAGATTTACAAGGCCCGGCTGCACAACGGCGCGTTCATTCTCCACGTCGATTTCAAGAATCTTCTTCATGCGGGCGAAGGCAACGACAATGCCGCCCTGCACGGCTACCGGCCCGCCGCTTAGACTGGTCCCCGCGCCACGGGCAATGACCGGCAAGCTCTTCCGCCGGGCGAACTTTACCAGAGCTACCACATGCTCAGTGGTGGTAGGAAAGACCACCGCGTCCGGGCGGCGCTCGACCGACAGCCCGTCGTACTCGTAGAGCATCAGGTCATCAGGACGCCACAGAACCGCGTCGGACCCGACAATTTTATTGAGATCGCGAATGATTGAACTGGGAGTCATTGGGAATCCCGTAAAGTTGAAGCCATCGCTTAAGCCGGCAAACCGCAGTATAAAGACACCTTGGACGGGTGTCAACGCGAGGCGGAGCCGTCTGCCCACTTGACTTCCCATCCAAAGGGAGACAGAATCTGCCCACGTCAGGCGACAACTCAGGGACACGTAAGCGGGTGAAGTGCGGGGAGAGTTCGTCAAGATTCGTCCCTCGCACCCATCCCGGCTGGCCGGGAGGTATGTGCCACCCTGGGCAAAGGATGGAGCATGGCGGGCAGCGCTCATCAGGGCCGGGTATCCACCGCGCCGTCATTGCGGACCGAATCGAGCCGGGATTCCACCCCACAACCTACCCCCCGCTCAGACGTTCCCGCGCGACGTGAGAGAAGCAAACGGAGATTATGGATATGAAACCGATCACCTTCCTAGCCGGAATTTTACTGTTTTCCATCGCGTCGGGTGCGCAGACCCCCTATGACCTGCTGCTCAAGGGCGGCCACGTTATCGACCCGAAGAACGGGATGAACCAGCCCATGGACGTGGCCATCCGGGACGGTAAGATCGCCCGCCTCGCTGCCGACATCCCTGCCGGCGAAGCCAAAAAGGTCGTGGATGTCCGGGGGCTTTACGTCATCCCGGGCCTGGTGGACATTCACGTCCACGTTTACGCGGGGACCGGCATGAAAGGTGCTTACTCGGGTGACAATAGTGTCTATCCCGACGGCTTCACCTTTCGCAGTGGTGTGACGACGGTGGTCGATGCGGGCAGTTCCGGGTGGCGCAACTTCCCCGACTTCAAAGACCGCGTCATCGACCGTTCAAAGACCCGCGTCCTGGCGATGCTCAACATCGTCGGCCGTGGTATGGGGGGTGGAGAGATAGAACAGAATACCGAAGACATGGATGCGCGAGCGACGGCCGACCTTGTCCGGCAATTTCCGGATGTGATCGTCGGAATTAAAACCGCCCATTATGCCGCCCCCAACTGGATTGCCGTTGACCGCGCCGTCGAAGCCGGCAAGCGGAGCCATGTTCCCGTAATGGTCGATTTCGGTTCCTTTACACGGGAGCGTCCCTTCGAGGAGCTGGTGACCCAGCGTCTCCGCCCCGGTGATATGTACACGCACACGTACCTGGGACATGTACCCATGCTCAACGAAAAGGGGAGGGTCCGCCCCTACCTGTTCGCGGCGCGGAGGCGCGGCGTGAAATTCGACGTTGGTCACGGCGCAGGGAGTTTTTGGTGGCGGCAGGCCGTCCCGGCGATCGAACAGGGATTTGTTCCCGATTCCATTTCCACCGACCTGCACATCAGTAGCATGAACGGCGGCATGAAGAACATGTTGAACGTGATGTCGAAAATCCTCAACCAGGGGATTTCACTCTATGACGTCATCAAGATGTCAACCCTCCATCCGGCCATGCAGATTCAGCGGCCGGAGTTGGGGCACCTCAGCGTCGGGGCGAGAGCGGACGTCGCAGCCATCCGGTTGGACAAGGGCCGGTTTGGATTCCTCGACGTCCGCAATGCGCGATTGGACGGGACCACGCTGCTGGTCTCCGAGCTGACCTTGCGCGAAGGCAACGTGGAATGGGACCTGAACGGACGCGCGGGCGAAGACTGGCGCGTCTTTTACGGCAAAAAGTGAAGACGTCCCCGACTCGATGCCAACATCCGAGGTAAACTATAGGAATCTCGAAAAGGAGCACCCCATGAAGAGACTCATCCCGGTTCTCGGAGCCTCCCGCGCAACCAAGGCTTGGCTATTGGCCTTGATCCTACCCGTCTTGCTCCTATCCGGCTGCCTACAGGAGCCGACGAAGACCTCATCCACTCCCGGTGATCTTCTCAAGTTGGACCCGGCGCTCGATGCCATCGTCCCGGAGTCGGCTCAACTTGAAAAGCTGGCCGACGGGTTCGCCTTTTCCGAGGGTCCGATCTGGGTCCATGAAGGCTATCTTCTCTTTAGCGACATTCCGGCCAACACGATTTTCAAATGGACTTCCGAAGAAGGCGTCACCCTGTTTCGCAAGCCCAGCGGGTACGACGGAACGGATTGGCCCGAGGGAGCCGAGGTCGGCTCGAACGGCCTGACGCTGGATTCCGAGGGCCGGCTGACCCTCGCCGAGCATGGAAACCGCCGCGTCACCCGCCTTGAAGAAGACGGAAGCGTGACGGTCCTGGCCGACAAATACGAAGGCAAGCGCCTGAACAGTCCGAACGATCTGGTCTATCGATCCGACGGCGCCCTCTACTTTACCGACCCTCCCTATGGTCTGGTCGGTCAGAACGAGGACCCCGCCAAAGAGCTGGAATTCAACGGGGTTTATCGGGTGGCCGGCGACCGATTGGAACTCCTCGACCGCGATCTGTCGCATCCTAACGGGATCGCCTTATCGCCCGACGAGAAATATCTCTACGTGGCCAACTCCGACCCGATCCGCAAAATCTGGATGCGATATGAGGTTCAGCCGGACGGCACGGTTCAGAACCGTACCGTGTTCTACGACGCGACCTCGACAACCGAGGAAGGCTTGCCCGACGGCCTGAAAGTGGACAAGAACGGAAACGTCTATGCTACGGGTCCGGGCGGGGTGTGGATCTTCACGCCGGATGGCAAGCACCTGGGTACGCTCATCACACCCGAGCCTCCGGCCAACTGTCATTGGGGCGATGCGGACGGCAAGACTCTCTACATTACGACCGGTCCCGCGCTCTACCGAATCCGCCTGAACGTAGAAGGCATCCGGCCTTGACCTCCGCCGCCGGCGGACCGTCCCAAGACCGGCGTAAGCCAATCCGTGCCCGGCGAAAGCCGATCACTACTGAAACGCTTCCTTATTGACCACGTAGGGCATGGCGGCGGGGTTGCCGTTGTAGTTCCCTTCCAGGACATCCACGAGTCCTTGGACGCATCGTCCGGCCATGCCTTTTTTCGGATCGGTCGAGAGGCGGGTGATTCGGCCGGCGCTGGCGAAGTGGGGAAACAGGCGCAGGCGTTCGGCAATCGCCGGGTCACGAAGGGGCGAGTCGGGCGGGAGAGGCTCGGTGGCGTACACGTCCAAGGCCGCGCCCTGAATGACGCCTTCCTTCAAGGCTTTTGCCAAAGCGTTCTCGTCCACCACCGGACCCCTGGACGTGTTGACCAGATAGGCGGTCGGCTTCATCCGGCGCAAGGTCTTGTCATTCATCAGGTGCAGGGTAGGCTCAGAGGTCTCACCCGGACGCAGCAGCGGCACATGGAGCGTGACGTAATCCCCGCCGGCCAGAGCCTCCTCCAACCCTACATAGCGAATCGTTCGCCGCTCGGGAGAAAGTCCCAACCGATGCCGCAGGTCCAGCTCCTGCTGGATCTTCCCCACAAAGTCGTGATCCTGAAAGGCGGCATCGTAGCAGAGAAAATTCACGTTCAGGCCCACCGCTTTCGAGATCAGCGCCTGGCCGATGCGTCCGGTCCCGATGACGGAGACGGTTTTGCCGGTAACCTCGTCCCCTAAAAAGGGTAGGTACGGGTGCCAGGAGCCCCAGCGGTTTTCCCGCACAATCCGCTCGCTGGGGTAGAGCCGCCGCGCCACGCAGCCGAGAAGGAACAGAGCGTACTCGGCCGTGGCATCGGTCAGCACTTCAGCCGTGTTGGTAAAAGGAATCTTGCAGCGGTTGGCGGCGGCGCGGCTGATGTTGTCGAACCCGACGGCTAACTGCGCCACGACCTTCAGCGTCCCCTGACCCGCTGCAAAGACTTCCTCGTCGATCGGATCCCGCAGGGTCGTAATCAGCCCGTCGATGCCGGAAGCGACTTTTGCGACGATCAACTTCTTGGGCGGCGGCTCCGGGCCCGGATAGACTTCCAGCCCGTAGCCGCGCTTCGGCAGCAAGTCGAGGGCATCGGGGCCGATGTTACAAGTGGCGAATACACGAAACCTCTTCGCCTCTCCCATGGTCGTGCGGTACCTCTTTAGGATAAGGAATAGACGAAGCCTACCCCCCTGCAGGATCAAAAGCAACCCGGAAAAGCATGCGGAGATTCCGTCCCCTCGTCGATGAGGTGAGGCGGAACATGCGCCAGCCAGGGGCACTTCCGTCTCAAAAGTACCTGCGGGAAGGCCGGTAAAAGGCCCACAAGAGGCAGCGCAGACGCAGCGGAGAAAGGCTCTATGGAATTGTGGCACGCGATCCTTTTCATGTTCATGGTAGGTCTGAGCTTGGCCTGTTGGGAGTTCGTCTTCCGGCCTTCCCCCGCTCGGGAAAACCCCGCGCTCGACCTCGTGGCTTACCATATTCCCCTCTTCTACTACCGCTGGATTTTGATCTGGGACCATCTTTCGCTCGCCGTGGCGGCCATGATGGGCGGACTCTCTTATATCTATCCGCTCATGAGTTGGTCTTCTCATCGGCGTTGATGATTGCGGTGGGCCCACTACTGCTTCTCCCAGTGTGTCTTCCGTGTAGTCGCCAGTCGTCATCACTTCACACAGTGTTGGATAAAGTCCTGAGTCTGGCTTGCCGTCAGTTCGGTCGTGGATGGCCCGGTCCGGACGAAGAAACGCTCGACATCCCCGTCCTTGACGAACACGGGAACCAACGACCGCGGACATCGGATAACCAGGACGCGAGTGTCGTCATAGTCCTCGAAGTGCGAATGCATCGCTGTCATCGCCCGCGGCCCCAGCCGCGCCTTGACGATATTCACGAGGTGAAGGGTCATCCGGTCTTCATTGGAAAACTTGTCGGCTTCAACACCCACAGGTGTTCCGTCATCGGAAACACCAACGATCAGGGTCCCGCCGTTCGTGTTCAAGAAACCCGCCAGCGTCCTAAGCACCGCCATTTCCATTCGCTTGTCTGGCTGGCCCGTGTGCAGGTTGATCCGCAGTGTTGCCTTGAATTCCACCGCCTCGGACTCGCCATCGTCGATCAAGGCAGAGAGGTCGAATTCTTCCACCGGCTCCTCCGCCTCCGGTCCTGTAGTCAGCTTTTCGTAGCCCTCATGGATTATCTGTGCCATCAACTCCCGTCGTTTTTCCAGAAAGACGCTGTATTCCATATGTTCCCAGTTTACCGGTAAGGCATGGCTGTGATACATGGTCGCCAGTTCAGACTCGCTGAACCGCTCCTTCAGTTGTGGTAGATAATTGGACGGGGCCTGGTCAGCGATCGCCATGTTGTCGGCCCACTCCACGTAGGCATAGTTGGCGATCTGGTTGGTCTCTCGTGTCTCAGTGATGTTCAGCTTGGCCAGATAACCCTTGGGAAACAGGTGATGCCGCTCGATCACAGACCGGCTGGGGTGGATGGCGGGATCCAGCATTTCCGCCACCTTGGCATTGGAGAATAGAACCCGAGCGTCCAGCAGCACCAATGCCGCGTTGTAGGCAAACAGTGACGGGCTCCTTGGTGATGACGTGGCCAGCGCATTTGGCAGTGTCACACCCCAGAAATCGTTGGTCAGTGTGAGATCACACACATGCTGGAGTCGGCTGACGAACTGATCCGGACCAGTCACGTTGCGAAGCTGGGCCAGGTCGAACTCCATTTTGGACTCCGGAGAGCTTGTGAACCGACCGGTCACCGCGGACATGAAAAACCACTGCGCGATCACCTTGCGAAGCGCGAACGCCTCGACCTCAACCTCGGTACAGCCGATCAGGTACAGCATGTACGAGAAAAGCAGGTTGCTCTGAGAACTGATCATCTTCCCGCTTCGAAAACCTGCCATGCGGATACAACCCAGGAAGTCATGCCAGTGTTGAATGTTCAGGGACCGTGCCTGGGCATCCTTGAGCTTCCCGAACTGCTCGATCCGGCGCTTCTCGCTGAACTGCTCGGTCTCTAGGTCCTTACCTCGCAGGATGGAATAGACGTACTGCAATCGGGCGCGCTTGAAGGCCACGCCCACGCCCACACGCAGCATCTGGTCCGGGTCCGGCTCGATAAAGTAGTTGAACGGCGAGGCCATCCCCTTGGTCGGTTTCCTTGCCTCCCGACAGAAGCGTTCCAGATCGGCCCGGCCTTGGTCCCAGAAGACCGACATCAGAGTCAGGATGAAATCGGCTTGGTTGAGCGGTGTTCCCTTGCTGTTGATGCGGACGAAGACGTCGGAGACATCTTCCTTCAGAGATATCGGTCGCCAGTTCCAGGGCTGTGAAGGGAAAGGTCAGCAGCGCCTGCAGCTTTGTGATGGCGTTCTGCACCCTTTCGATCTCGTCTTCGGTGACCTCCCGTATGGCCTGCAGTCCTTCGAGGTATTTCTTGGCCACCTTGAAGATGTTGGTTCCATTGCTCCAAATACAAGAGATGTTCGGGATGAACGACACGTCCCGCTGAATGGCCACATCATGAACCTCGAAACGCTCCTCAAGAGGATTGAAGGCGATTCGGATCTGCTCGCTGTCGTAGTTGTCCCGGACCACTGGCACTCCCTTGACGACCGCATAAAGGGATGTGAGCCTCTGCTGACCGTCCACGATCACCAAGCTGGGCGGCTTTTGCTTGGCATCTGTCCCGATCGCCCGGTCACTGCTGAGGCCGTTCCGCCACATCAGTAGGTAGCCTACCGGGTAGCCCCTGTACATCGAATCGAACAGGTCGCGGACCTTGGCGTTTTTCCAGACAAACGGCCGCTGGATGTCCGGTAACCCTATGTTGCCTAGTTCGATGTCTTTGACAAGGGAGCCGAGATTGTAGTCGACCTTCGTGAAAACCGTGCCGCTCATATTGCCAACTCCCGGCTCATCAAGTGCGGCAGGAGGAGGTCGCGCGTTTTTCGCAAACTTGCGTTGTGTTGGAGCAATACTTGTATTTGACAGTCCGTCATTATTCATTCCTCCTTGACCAAATCCCGGCTACATAATCCCTATTGGCCGACCACATCTCCTTCCAGTGTGACCCTGATTTATGCGGAACCGGTTCACCCCGAACCGGGTGCGCTCCCGCAGCATCCGTAGCCCGGCCAGTTGTGCCGAACTTTTGGATTATCCGCTCTGCATCTTCTTGGCCTGGGCATCCCAGGTAGCCATGGTCTGGTTGAAGTACGAGTAATTCGCCATGTGGCAGCCGAGGGCGGCATGGTGGCCGAAGGTTGCGTCCTGGACCGACTCCTTCCGGGTGCGCACCGAATGGAAAAAGTTGTAGAGGTGGTCGCGAACCGAGTTGTAGTTATCCGGCCTCACGTACCGCTGGGTGGAAGCTGTGACCTTTCCCGTTCCCGGCCCGGGATCATTCTCCTCGTGCCACTTTTGGGAGAAGGCAAGGCGCAACGGGTATGGCCAGCTCTGGGAGAAGTAGCTGGGCCGGTGGTCTTTGCCGTCCTGCGGAGTGAAGTCCACCCTTTGGTAGTTGACCTCCAGGGTTCCCCCGGTTCCCAGGAAGCGAGTGACCTCCTCGCTGTGAGAGCCCAGGCTGACCCGCACATAAACGGGAAATTGGGAGTACTCATAGAGGGTGGAGAGGGTGTCGGGCACGTCGCGGCCGTCTTTCCAGCGGAACAGCCCGCCCATGGACTGCGCGCGAAGGGGAGGCTCATCCACGCCCAAAATGTAGTGGATACCCGTAATCAGATGGACAAACAGGTCGCCGGCCACACCGGTCCCATAGTCCCGCCAGCAGCGCCACCGCGCCCAGCGAGCCCCATCAAAGGGGCGTGGAGGAGCCTTTCCCAGCCACGTCTGCCAATCGATCGTCTCCTCGGAGGCGTCGGGCGGCACCGGATACTGCCAGGCTCCCGTGGGGCTGTTGCGGCCCAGGGTGGCTTCGACCAGCGTAATGGTACCGAGGGCTCCGGAATCCAGAATCTCCTTCGCTTTCTCATACACCACCGAGCTCCGCCGCTGGCTGCCCACCTGAACAATGCGCTTGTTCTTCTGCTCGGCGGCGATCATCTCCAGGCCCTCTTGGGCGGTGTGGCTCATGGGCTTTTCACAATAGACATCCTTGCCCGCGTTGCAGCAGTCAACGACGAGCTTTCGGTGCCAGTGATCCGGCGTGGCCACGATGACGGCATCCACACCCGGGCGAA
The DNA here is from genome assembly GCA_965222885.1 of Terriglobia bacterium. Taxonomy (GTDB): domain Bacteria; phylum Acidobacteriota; class Terriglobia; order UBA7540; family JAPUME01. The sequence goes on along the minus strand of OZ244973.1, from coordinate 611,432 downwards.
CCAACAGTTCGCGGTAGTCGCGCGTGGTGAAAATTCCCTTTCCGGCGATTTCCCGGGCCAGCCGGGCCCGGCCGTCGTAGAGCTCGGCGGCTCCCACGCACTCTACGCCGGGCAAACTGAGCGCCCTTTTCAGCAAGCCGGAGCCTTGCATCCCGACGCCGATGATCCCCAAGCCGATCCGATCACTGGGGGACTCTCGCCCGCCAGGGGCGGCCCGCAAAGACCGGGGCGCGAGAACGGTCGTGTGACCGACGAATCCCGCAGCCGTCAATCCCCCGGCTGAGGCTCGCAAGAAGTTGCGTCGAGAGAATTTTCTACCGGACACGACACTCACCTCCAAAAGAAATACTTCCTGAATAGCAACGTAACCCTTATCATAGCTCTCCGCCGAAAAAAGTCGAGAGGGAATGAAGGCCTCCACGGAAAAGGCCCGAAACAGCGACCGGGATCCTTCTTCCTCCTATTCGCCTTCATGCGGGGGCAGAGGAAAGTCGCCTGCCTGACCCTAACCGTCGAGGATCAATCATGAGGAAAAGGTTTCGCGTCGGACTCACGCGCGAGTTTCTGACGGCCAATTCAGGATATGACCTGGGTCTGGAGCTGCTGGACAAAGAATCTCGCGTGAGCTACGAAGTCTTCCGCGAGTCCCTGCCCGATGTCGCTCCGCAACAGCTTACGGGCTTTGATGCCTTGATCCTGGGAGGGCATCGATTAACGCGGAGCTCGCTGAGCGGTACTGATCTAACGCTGAGCATCGTGGCTCGTCTGGGAGTGGGCTACGACAACATCGACGTGGAGGCGCTCACCGAACGGGACATTATATTGACGAATACCCCCGACGGCGTGCGCCGCCCCATGGCCGTCGCCATCGTCACCCTGATCCTCGCCCTCAGCCATGAGCTGATCGCGAAGGACCGATTCGCTCGCCAGGGGGAATGGGCGGATCGCCTGAAAATATTGGGCCAGGGCCTGACGGGGCGCGTGGTCGGCACGGTAGGGGTCGGCAACATCGGCAAGGAGCTCTTCCGCTTGCTCAGGCCCTTGGATATGATTCACCTCGCCGCCGACCCCTACGAGGCACCGGAACGACTGGCGGAGCTAGGCGTGAAACTGGTGAATCTTGAAACCCTGATGCGGCAGAGTGACTTCGTCTGTATCAATTGCCCGCTGATGCCCGAAACCCGAGGTTTGATCGGCGAGCGGGAGATAGGATGGATGAAACCCACGGCCTACCTCATCAATACCGCCCGCGGGCCGATCGTGGACGAGGCCGCGGTTACCCGCGCTCTGCAGCAGCGTCGCATCCGCGGCGCGGGCCTGGATGTCTTCCGTGTCGAGCCGCCCAACCAAGAGGAGCCGCTCTTCAAGCTCGATAACGTAATCCTTGCCCCCCATTCATTGGGAATCACCGACCAGTTGCTCAAGGGAGTCGGCACCTCGACGATTCGGTCCATCCTGAACACACTGCGGGGCGATATCGCCTCCAACGTCGTAAACCGCGAAGTTCTGGACCACCCCGGCTTCCGAGCCAAACTGGAAGCCAACCGGAAACGGTGGTCTTCCACCTGAAAACTTCCGGATGGCACAAGCCTCCGGCCTGTAATCCGTACCGCTGGGCTTCAGCCCGGCACCAGCGGGATGCCTCAGGCACGGTTCGGGTCGGCCCAGGGCATAGGATATGAAAGGGGTCTCGATTCAAGTCTTGCTTGCCGGGTCCCTGTGGTTCTACAGTTATCTTCATCCATTTTTCGAATCGGGTCCGGCCGGTTCAGGAGGCCGATGATGGCAAGGGCACATTCCCCGCAATTTCTGGCTCTGGTGGAAGAGGCGCGCCGCCAAATCAAGGAACTCTCCATCGAGCAAGTGAAGGGGAAAATGGACTCGGGCGAAGCGTTCCACCTGATCGACGTTCGCGAAGGGGAAGAGTACGCCGCCGGACGTCTGCCGCGCGCCCTGTCGATCTGCCGGGGTATCCTCGAGCGCGACATCGTGGCGAAGATGCCCGACTTTGAAGCTCCGATCGTTCTCTACTGCGGCGGGGGATTTCGGTCGGCCCTGGCGGCGGTGAACCTTCAGAAGATGGGGTACAAGAACGTCAGCTCCATGTGTGGCGGCTGGGGCGCGTGGACCGATAAAGGGTTTCCGACCGAATGACAGGGAGGATTGGTCGCATCTCGAATCCAAGGGGTCAGGTGGGCGATATCCTTATAGGGCCATAGAGTTACGCACCGCACCCGTTGATCGCCAATCCTGGTTGGTGATAGGGCACTCCCCGGTGGTGCGAACGAAACAAGGCCTCGGTTCGGGAAACCGGAATGGACTTCACTGGGACGGGCTTCAGGAAAGAACGTGCAACGCTTGGGGCTGCTCGGATCTGGGTGGCGGAGGGGTATAGCCTTCCGGCATGTCGCCGGTATCCGGGCGGAGGTGCTGCCAGTGATTCGGGCGAATCGTCGCCAGCAATTCCTTGCGGCTTTTCGTTTTCAACGGCTTCCCGATGTAAATCTTCCCCAATTTCGCCATGAGCTTTTCCGGCAGCATTTCGGCAAACATCAACAGGGGCCAGGTGAAATTGGGCCCGTTCAGCCGGCGCAGCTTGTAGAGCCACATAAAGAACGATCCCAGCCGCCACACCAGCGGACCCCACCAACTATAGAGTCCTGGCCGCAGGTCGAATTTCCAGCACTTCATAATGAGCTGCCACTGGAGCGGGGTGAGTTGCCGGGTTTGCGTCACCCCTTTTTCCTTTTCCATCCGCGTATCGTGCAAGGGGGTGAATACAGAGGGCACCAGGAAAACGAACAGCCCGCGGCGCTCCATTTCGTAAACCAGATCAAGCGTGGCCTTCACATCCTCGTCGGTTTCGCCGGGGCTTCCGACGATCAGTGTGAACATCGGGAACCAATTGTTTTCGTTCATGACGCGCAGGCTTTCGAGCACCACGCTCGGCCAGTCCTCAATGGAGAAGGGGATGGCTTTGCTGGGCATGATCTTCTTAGCCATGCGGACCGACCCGGTTTCCAACCCCGCCAGCGGGACCAGGACTTTCTTTTGGGGATGATGGCTGACACGCGGCAGGTGGATGGGACTCTTGGGCAGCAGGACTTCCGAAAGTTTTTTAATCATCACCGGATCGACCAGGAAGGGCGCGATCGTGCAGTGACTCAAGACGTGGTGTTCCACCCCGGGCGTGTCGACGATGTCCGAGTAGAGGTCCAGCAAGGACTCGCGGTTGGGGAAATAGAAGGGCGTATCCGTGTGCACCTGGCCCCAGATGAACATATCCTCGGTGGCGAGCGAAATCATCTTGTTTCCGTCCCGGACGTTGGCTCGGACCGCCTCCATGATCTTTTCTTTGGGAATGTCGATCTGGGGATTGAGGTCCGGAACACAAAAGTGGCATCGGCGCCCGCAGCCGGTGGTCATCTCGACCACGCCGAAGGTGGTGCGAGTATCGGGCGTGAGGATTCCCGTGCGGGTGACCGGATGGGATACGTCCACCTGCCTCGGCAGGGGCTCACCGCGAATCGCTTTCCGGAACAACTCCATCGAATCCTCGGACTCGCTTCGCCCCTCGACCACGCAGTCCACGCTGAGTTCCTCAAAGCTATTGGTCTGGGTAATCTGCCAGCCACCCGACCCGCCGACAATGACCTTGAAATTCTTGCGGTACGGGCTGGATTTGATCTTTTGGAAAGCCAGTTTTGCATATTTGGAATTGATGGGCTGCTTGGAGGAGCCGAAGATCGAGGCATACACGCCGGCGGCAAAGGTAACACCCAGCGGATTGTGGGTGGAAACCGCCACGACGCGGGTCCGAGGACCGATAAAATTGTCCAGGTCGTCCGGATAGCAGGCCGCAATATCCTGGGGGGAAAACACGCGCTCCAGCGATTTCTGCACCAGCCGCGCCCCGGCCGGCATGTAGAGGGCCGAGCCGTCCGGGTTGTATTCCACATTCCGCCAACGCGGATATTTCCGGTCGAGAACGCCTTCCATCCAGGTCGGCATCGAGGCCATGCCCATTTGGATGAAGTACCCCGCGTGGTCGATGGTTTCCGTCAGTGGCGCCGTAATGACGATGAGTTTGCCGCCATCACGGGGTATTCCGTTTCCTCCGGACCCGTTGGGACCTACAGCTTTTTCGTTTCTATTTCCCTGGGGAGAGGTTTCCATAGGACTCATCTGCATATTCTCAATTCTCAGGAAACAGCCTGCATCTTCCGAACTCCAGCCGAACCGATCCCTTCGGCCAGGTTCGCAAGGGCCATGATACCCTCTGACTTCTCCTGAACCAAGGGTGAGCTCTGCCCTGAGTTGAATTAGAAACCTGCCGCAAAAGAAACGCCAGTGTACCACAACCAACTGAGAGTATTCTCACAAGTTCTTTGCATGGTAAGGAAGAGCCCTTTTCGGACCACGAACCCCAGCCGCCCCACCTGGAAAGCAGGCAACGTGTCACTCATCTACCCGACGAGTACAAGGCTTGACTCAACGATTAGAGTCTCGTAGCATGGTAGGGTGACCCATTCATTTTACCGTTACAATTGATTAAAGATAAGAAAATGCGGCCCTTTTACCTAGCACCCCTTCTCCTCCTCATAGGATGGGCAGTTGGCCGAGCGGAGACATCCGACCCAACAGAACTATTCCAAGACCGCGTTCAGCCGATCCTCGATCGCTGCGTGGGATGCCACAGCGGACCCACACCTGCCGGCTCGTTGAATCTCATGACCCGGGAAGCAGCCCTGAAGGGAGGCCAGTCGGGTGCCGCGTTAGTTCCAGGCCAGGCAGCGGAAAGCCTCCTGTATAAAATGGTTTCCGCCAAGAAGATGCCGCTTGGTGATCCTCTGGCTGACTCGCAGATCGAAGCGCTCCGCGAATGGATCGACGCCGGCGCGCTGTGGGGGAAGCCGCTTGGCCACAAGCGCGCGGGACTGGATTGGTGGGCCCTGCAAAAACTCACTCTTCCTCCTATTCCCGAGGTCAAGAATAAAGCACGGCTTCGCAATCCTGTTGACGCGTTCATAGCTGCCAAACTGGAAGCCGAAGGACTGTCTCTCTCACCTGCGGCTGATCGGGTTGCGATCATTCGGCGGGCCACTTATGATTTGCATGGCCTTCCCCCGACACCTCAGGAGATTGACTCCTTTGTGAACGATTCCTCGGCCGGGGCTTATGAAAAGCTCCTTGACCGCCTCTTGGCCTCCCCTCGTTATGGAGAGCGTTGGGGCCGCCACTGGCTCGATGTGGCCCGCTTCGGGGAAAGCCAGGGCTTCGAGCGGGATATAACCCGGGATCACGCTTGGCGGTATCGTGATTACGTCATTGCGAGCTTCAACCAAGATAAACCGTACCCCCAATTCGTCACCGAACAGATCGCCGGTGATGTCCTCGAGCCCATCACGCGCGCGGGAATCATCGCCACGGGCTTCCTGGTGGCGGGTCCATGGGACCTGGTGGGCAACTTGTCGTCGAGTGAAGTGATGAAGGCCCGCATACGGGAAGACGAGCTGGAAGATGTGATTAGCACGGTGTCACAGACTTTCCTGGGCCTGACGGTCAACTGTGGGCGCTGTCACGACCACAAATTCGATCCCATTCCACAGCGCGACTACTACCGGATGAAAGCCGTCTTCCATGGGGTTCATCACGGCGATCGATCCATTCTGCCCCCGGCAGAGTCCGAAGAAAGAGACAGGAGTATGGCTCCGCTGAAGCAGCGGATTGCACGCTCATACCAGAAGATCATCGCCCTTGAGGAGGCCACGCGCCAGAAAGTGCTGCGCGCGAACGGACACACGCGAGACAATGAGGCGCTGCCCATTCCAGTGGCACAATGGAATTTCGACGTGGATGGAAAGGATTCCGTGGGTGAACTGCACGGGACGCTTGCGGAAGGCGCGACCATAGAAAAGGGAAGACTGCAACTGTCGGCCAAAGATGCCGTAGTGCAGACTCGGTCCCTGCCCCGGCTCCTGCGAGAGAAGACGCTGGAGGTCTGGGTTGCCCCAGCAGACCTAAAACAGAAAAATGGTCAGGTCATGGCCTTGGAGACACCCAAGGAACGTATCTTCGATGGAATCAGTTTTTCCGGTAAGGAGCAGAAATGGCTCACCGCGAGTGAACTCAGTTTCCGCACCCAGAGTTTCTCTGCCCCGAAGGAGGAAGCCAAGCCAGGTGAGTTGATTCATGTTGCCGTCGTATATAGCGCCGACCACCGCATCACGATCTACCGTAATGGCCTCCAGTATGACTCGTACATCCCGGAGACAACCGGACCCAAGGGACAACTGCAAACATTCGCAGCCGAGGAGTCCCGCGTCAGATTCGGAAAGGGGTTGCTGGGCGAGATTGATGAGGCACGGCTCTACGACCATGCCCTGAGTCCTGAGGAGGTTGCCGCCTCTTTCCAGGCGGGTGCGCCGAGCGTTCCCACCGAGGAACTTCTGGCGGCCATGCCGAAAAAGCAAAAGAAACGCAGGAACAGACTGCTCTCAGTTCTGGGTCACGCAGAAGAGAAGCTAAAGCTTTTTCCGCCAGTCCCACTCTCCTACGCAGCCAACCCACGTCAGCCGGGTCCGACGTTCCTTCTGGAACGCGGTGACCCGGTCAGTCCGGGCGAGCCGGTCACCGCGGGTGGCTTGGAGGCCGTGCGCACGCTCTCGCCGGAATTTGCGCTGTCGGCGGATGCTGCTGAGGGCCTGCGCCGGTTGAAGCTGGCGGAGTGGATTGCGCATCCCGACAACCCCCTGACGGGGCGGGTCATGGCGAATCGCGTCTGGCACCACCATTTCGGAAGGGGGATCGTTGCCACTCCCAACGATTTCGGGTTCAACGGCGACCGCCCCTCCCATCCGGAGTTGCTCGATTGGCTGGCATTTGAATTCAAAAGGCAGGGCTGGAGTCTAAAGAAACTGCACAAGCTCATCATGCTTTCCGGCACCTACCGGCAGTCCTCGCAGTTCAACCCGAAATCGGCCGAAGTGGATTCGGAAAACCGACTGCTGTGGAGATTTTCGCCGCGGCGGCTGGAAGGAGAGGTGATCCGCGACGCGCTGCTGGCGGTAAGCGGACAATTGAATCTGGAGGCGAGCGGGCCCAGCTTTCGCCCCTTCGACCGCTCCATCGGAGCCGGAGGCAACTACTTCTACGCGCTGACCGATCCGATCGGGCCGGAATACAATCGCCGGACGGTTTACCGCATGAACGTAAATTCAGCCAAGAGCCCGCTGCTGGAGAATCTGGATTGCCCTGATCCTTCCACCAAAACGCCGCGCCGGAGCGTGACCACAACGCCTCTACAAGCGCTGTCTCTGATGAACAACTCCTTCGTTCTCCGCCAGGCCCGCCACTTCGCCGAACGCCTTGCGAGGGAAGCCGGCAACGATTTGTCGCAACAGGTTATCCTGGCTCACCGGCTGGCTTTCGGTCGCCCACCCAAGCCGGCTGAAATCGCCCGTGCCTCCGCCTTCGGGGCCACCCATGGAATGGAAAACGTCTGCTGGACACTGGTAAATGCCAGTGAATTCTTATACCTGGACTGAGTCCTATGAAAGAATCCATTGATTCCGGCCAGGAGCCTCCTCTGCTCGGTCGCCGACACTTTCTCTGCCAGACCGGACACGGACTGGGTGCGATCGTGCTGGCGTGGCTGCTCAATCAGGAGGCCGTCGCCGCGCCCGCCGAGGCGATGAAGTCAACTCACTTCCCTCCCAAGGCCAAGCGCGTGATCCATATCTTTGCTCTGGGTGGGGTCAGCCATGTGGATGCGTTCGACTACAAACCCGACCTGGCAAAGCACGACGGCAAAGCTCTGACCGGCAAGGGCGAGATTGACACCTTCTTTGGAAAGCCCGGCAACCTGATGAAAAACCTGTGGGAGTTTCGCCGCCGGGGAAAGAGCGGCCTCTGGGTGAGCGACCTGTTGCCCCACTTGGCCACCTGCGCGGACGACATGACCTTCATCTACTCGATGGTGGCGAAAAGCTCCAACCACACGCCCGCGACCTTTCAAATGAATAGCGGCTTTATTCGCAACGGCTTCCCTTGTCTGGGTTCGTGGCTATCCTATGGACTGGGGTCAGGGAATCAGGATTTGCCTACGTTCGTGGTGCTGCCTGACCCACGTGGCCTGGTGGCGGGAGGTTCGACCAATTGGACCTCCGCATTTCTGCCGGCGACCCACCAAGGGACATCATTCCGCGCCTCCGGCGAGCCGGTGGCGGATTTGACGACACCTGAAGAGATCCCACCCGCGCTACGCCAGGCGAATATGGAACGGCTCGCAGAAATGAACCAGGAGTACTTGGAGACCCATCCGGGTGACAACACGCTGGCCGCCCGAATCCGCTCTTACGAGCTCGCGGCCCGGATGCAGGCCAGTATCCCCGAGGTGATCGACTTTTCCGGTGAGGCCGAGGAAGTGAAGCAACTCTATGGGCTGGATTCTTCCGCCTCCCAGGGCTTCGCGCGCAACTGCTTGCTGGCTCGGCGGCTGTTGGAACGCGGAGTGCGGTTCGTGCAGGTGTATCATGGAGGGGGTGACGGTGGTGTCAACAACTGGGACGCCCACAGTGACGTCCAAGGCAACCATAGCCGAGAAGCGAAGACCATGGACAAACCGGTTGCCGGTTTACTAAAAGACCTGAAAGCCCGGGGAATGCTGAAAGATACGCTGGTGATCTGGACCACCGAATTCGGCCGCACGCCCGTCACGCAGGGCCTCGGCCAGACCGGACGTGACCATCACCCGCAGGTCTTCACCTGCTGGCTCGCCGGAGCCGGCCTGAAGCCCGGTTTCGGCTACGGTGCCTCCGACGAGGTCGGCTACCAGCCGGGCGAGAACACCGTGACGATCTACGACTTCCATGCGACGATCCTGCACCTGCTGGGCCTCGACCATAAGCGATTGACTTTCTACCACAACGGAATCCAACGCCGACTCACGGATGTCCATGGCCACGTCCTGGAACCGTTGCTGGCTTAGAACCGCCCGCTTGGGCTCGCTCAGGGTAATTCCATCCCAGGCTCCCCAGACCTGGGTCCTGCCCACAAGGCACATACGCCGGAGTCATGTTGCCGATACGAATGATCCACGTTGCGTGGAGTCTTCTCTTAGCGTCGCTTTTCACCCCCTTTGCCTTCGGCTCTCACCCCTGCGCTACTTGCCACCCGCAACAGGTGGAAGGGTACGGACGGACCGGCATGGGGCGAGCCATCAGCCGTCCCGTCCAGCACCCTGCGGGAAGTTTCCGTCACCCTCGGTCCGGCACGGAATTTACGATCTCGGCCACGAACTCCGGGATGTCACAACGGCTCGAAAGGGACGGGCTCAGCGCCGAGTATCCGATTGAATACGTCATCGGCTCGGGCAACGCTGCCTTCGGCTACCTGGTAAAGATGGGAAATCATCTGTTCCAGTCCCCCATAACGTATTACACGAAGCGGGGCGTTTGGGACATGGCCCCGGGTAATGAAGACTACCGCCACCCGGACTTTGACCGGCCGGTCAAAGCCGAATGCCTATGGTGTCACTCCGGCCGTCCCCTCCCGGTGGGCGGCACGGTGAATCAATACCAGGACCCCGTATTCGCAGTGGAATCAATCTCCTGTGATCGCTGTCATGGGCCGGTCGAGCGTCACCTGAAGAACCCGTCATCCGCTACGATCGTGAACCCGAGCCAGCTTCCTCCGATCCCGCGCGACAGCACCTGCGAGCAGTGTCATTTGGGGGGCACAGCGCGCATCCTGCTTCCGGGTCGCAGCTTTGGAGATTTCCAGCCCGGCATGGAGTTGGAAGAGGTTTGGTCCGTCTATACCTACGACCATACGGAGGAATCGCGCCGCGCGGGGTCGTTCAGCGTAGTGAGCCACGCCGAGCAGCTTGCCCTGAGCCGCTGCGCGGAGGTGAGCGGCGACAAGATGTGGTGCGGCACTTGCCACGACCCGCATGAGAAGCCCGCAGAGCCCGTTTCCTATTACCGGCAGCGCTGTCTGAGTTGCCACGGGCAGGGTCTGCTGGCTCGCCATTCCACCCCGTCCGATGACTGTGTGGCCTGCCACATGGCGCGCGGCCAGGCTTACGACAGCGGCCACAGCGCCTTCACGGATCATCTCATTTCACGACGCCCCCAGACCCGGCAGAAGACTCCGCCTCCGCAGAAGTTGAGAGCCTGGCGGAAGCTCCCCGGATGGCTCAACCAGCGCAATCTTGGATTGGCTTACGTGCAGGTCGGCGAGCGCGATCGCTCGGCGTACCACTTGACGGAAGGATTCCGTCTGTTGGCGGAAATGGGCGAATCCCTCCCGCAGGATGCGGAGGTGCTCAGCGCGATGGGAATGGTGCTCATGCGCGGCGACCGGCAACGGATACCTGACTTGCCCCTGCGCGCCTTGCGCCTTTTTCAACGTGCCGTTCGCGAGCAACCCGGATACGCCCTCCACTATCAAGCGGTGGCCGCCGCGTGGTGGGCGCTCAAGTCCTGGGAAAAGGCCATCGCTTCCTTGGAGCGGGCCATCGAATTGGACCCTTTGTTGGAATCCAGTTATCGCATGCTGGCGAAAATATACCAGGAGAACAACCAACCGCAGTTAGCCCGGAAGACCTGGGAGCGCTACCTGCAGCGGATGCCCCAGAGCATCGCCGCCCGCCAATCGCTGCGAGCACTGAAGGTCGAGGAAAGTCTCTCTCCCTAGCCGCGCAGGGTCCGGTTGGATATCCAGTTTGCAATCGCAGAAGCAACCTTCGATGGACATCCAACATCCATTATAATTATTGATGAGGGTTCGAGCATCCACATTGCCTTCCAGAGGTGGAAACCCGGCGAGCGAGAGGCTCCGCCGGTTGCGGCCTTGGCGGGTAATCGTCTCCATGCGCGGAAAGAGGAGGTACGAAATGACTACCAAAGTGATTCGACGGGTCCTACGCTGGCTGCCGAGCTTGCTGTTGCTCTGCGTCCTGCCGGCTCAGAGTCAGATCCCGCTGCCGGGTCCGGGGGCGCTGGGCAGTCTGGGGATCTGGTTCGTGCGCGGCCCCGCACCTTCGCTGATGGCCCAGACAGGCGTCCCCTCCGGGGCCTTCGTTGACTGGGTTGTCAAAGGCAGCCCGGCGGAGCAGATCGGTCTCCAGACAGCCGACGTCATCATTGAGCTGGACGGGACCGCCATCGCCAATGCGGAAGATATCGACCACCTCTTCCAGCTTCGGAAGCTCCGAGTCGGCGATACTGTCCCCTTAAAGTATGTTCGCAAAGGGACTCCCCTAACGGCGACGGTGACGGTCTCCCAGCCGACCGCGATCTTTCCGCGCATGCGGGTTCCCTTTCTGGCCAAGCAGATCATGGAAAGAACGTGGACGGAGAACGGGGTGCGCCGTTCCCACAAGACCGAGACAAAATTCCATCGCGACAGTGCGGGTCGCATGGCAGAGGAGAATTTCCGGCCCGTAGGTATCGGCGGCATTCTACACACCGCCTCCACGGTTGACTCCGTGAACCGGGTAAGGGTGAGCATCAATCACTTCACCAAGAAGGCCAGGATCGTCCAAAGTCAGGGCAAGCTGCCGTCCGATTTCGCGTTCAAGGAGTCACCCGTGAAGTGGATTCAAGCCCAACCGAGCCAATACCTGGGCACGAAGATCATCGCAGGATTAAGCTGCGAGGGGTACAGAGTTGAAGGAGTCGTTGAGTTGCCTCGCGAATTCGGCATCACCTCCGACGCGCCCCTTTCCTATAGCGGCGAGCGGTGTCTTTCCGACCTTACGGTGTACCCGGTTCTCGATATTAGCGAGGACCCCCTCCAGGGGCGGGTCGTAACGAGGCTGGTGGATATTCAAGAAGGAGTGGAGCCCGACCCGGCCATCTTTGCAATACCTGAGGGCTACCAGGTCGAGAAGGTCGAAGTGGCTCATATATGGCTTGACAAGCCGAGATAGACTTTTGTTCTTTGTTCGGTCGGCGTGGCCCACAGCCCCCCGAGGTCACACGGAAGGAAAGTTGCCGCATTCCGAGTCCGATCCCGCTTTTCAGAACGGCGGCGGTTGGAACCGGGGGTCCAGCGCGCGGGCTTTCCGAAACTCCTCCATCCCTCGCTCCCGTAAGCCCTTGCGCAGAAGCATCAGCCCCAGGTTGTAATGAGCTTCCGCGAAATTCGCCTTCAATTTTATGGCCTCTTCGAATTGAAGAATACCGGCTTCCAGATCGCCCCGGCCGGCCAAAAGACCTCCCAGGTTGTTGTAGGCGGTGGCGTCCTGCGGCTCGAGCGCAATGGCTTGGCGAAATGCGTCGATCGCGCCGTCCACCTCGCCCATTTCCGCCAGAACCACGCCCAGGTGGTTGTGGGCCTCCACCGAGTCCGGCTGGTATTGAACGGCCAACCGGAACTCCTGCCGCGCCTGTTGCAGATTCCCGGCGCTCATCGCCTGGAGTCCCCGGCTGATATGAAAGACGGTTTTCGCATGACCGAGCTTGCGGTTGCGCCGATCCTCCACCATTCGCGCGTGGATTTCGAACTGCCGCGCGGCTGAACTCTGGTCTCCCTTTCGCAACAGCAGCCGGGCCAGCGCATAGCGCATTTCCGGAGAACCCGGATCGAGCTCGATGGCCCTTTGCATTTCGGCAATGCCCCGGTCCAAATCACCGGCCTTGGCCACCGCCGAACCCAATCGGTAACGGTACTTTGCCTGTCGCGGCTCGGACCGGCAAGCGGCTTCGAGCTCGGGAATCGCGGCGTCGAAATCGGACCTCATCATGTAGATCAGTCCCAAATTGTAACGGGAGTCCGCGTCGTCGGGTTTCAAGCGCAACGCGGCGCGAAATTGCGGAATGGCATCGACCCATTGCCCCAGTTCGGCCAAGGCCGCGCCCAGATTGTTATAGGCCTCGGGAAATTCAGGTCGGATGGCAATCGTCTTCTCGAATTCTGCGATGGCACCTTTCAGGTCATCTTTTTTCAGGAGCGCCCGCCCCAGATGAAAGTGGGCCTCGGCCTGATTCGGCGCCAGCCGCAGGGCGGTTCGGAATGCTTCCAGAGCCGGGTCGAGATCGTTTTCCTCCAGCAGGGCCAACCCCAACTGCAGGTGGGCATCGACGTAATGGGGCCTCAACCGCAACGCCGTGTGAAATTCCCGACTGGCTTGCCGTGCATCTCCGCGGTTGAGAAGAGCCAGGCCCAGATTGTAGTGGGCTTCTGCATAATCCGGATGGAGCTGGAGGGCCTGTCGAAATTGAACCAGAGCCGACTCGGTATCTCCCGATCGAAACAGCGCCACCCCCAGATTGTTCAGGGCTTCCGGGAACTCCGGGTCGAGTTCCAGCGCCTGGCGAAAGGCGCTCATCGCGCCCTCGCGATCCCCCTGGGTCGAAAGCGCCAGGCCCAGACGAAAATGCGATTGGCTGGACGACGGGTCCAAATCGACGGCTGAGCGAAGCTCAACGATGGCCCCGTCCAGATCGCCTTTCCTTAACAAGACCAGCCCCAGGTTCGACCGCGCGTCCGCATAGCCGGTTCGCAGGCGCACGGCATCCTGGAACGCCTTGCGGGCAGCGTCCAGATCGCCTTTCCCGATAAAAGCAAGGCCCAGGCGGTTGTGTGCTTCGGCGGAGTCGGGATGGATTTGCAATGCCATCCGGTAGGCGGCAATGGCCTGGTCGAATCTTTGCGATTGGAGATGCTCGTCACCCCGCCGCTGGTGCCGGGCGGCACTCTGCAAAGGCCCTTGTCCCGGTAGGGCCGGACCCGTCCCGGACGGAAAGAGAATCCAGACCACGAGTAGAAGCGAGAGGGTCAGCCGGCGGTCGTCGCTTCGAACCCGCCGGACCCATCGCGTTCTTGCGCTGGCATAAGAGGTGAACCGAGTGGCTGTCATTCACAAAATTATATATCCACAAGGGCTTTTTCTGGGAGCAAGGAACCGCGGAACGAATCACATCTCAGCGATGGTGGGCAAGCGGCTAAGGTATCGGGAGTTGGTGGCGGGATGGGACCACGGAAGGAGACCTGGGTGCTCTGTTCCTCGATCTTAACTTGGGTGATAGATTTGGGCTTAGGCGCAGGAAGTGAGATATCATGCGACTGTTTATTTCGTCGCTTATTCTTTCCCACCTTACCTCACCGTAGCATATTTTTCTGGAAGGCCGATCCGAACTGTTGAGGGGTTAGTTTGCCATGGTTTTCTGCATGGAATGATTCCATTGCTTTCTGAATGTCCTGTCCGACCATTCTCCAGTCGCTATAGACTGCACAGGCATCCGCCTCACTTTCGTCCCCACTCTCGTTATAAATATCGTAAACGCCGCCCATATCGAGCAGGCGTGCACAGCCGGAAAAGAGAGTCGGGATTGCGAAAAGAAACGTAGTCCTCATGGCTCCAGGCTACCAAGGTTTATCTTAGCATGCTTTCAGGACGACCCAGTATGACATATCGGGGTCTCCACGTGATTCGATTTACGGGAGAGGTTTCTATCCGATGATATACCAGCAGTCAAGAGTTAAGAAAGGAAAGTTTCCCCGAAAATTCCTCGATTTTCTCTCGCATCTTCCCGCCAACTTTGGCATCATTCATCTGGGTCCCGCCTAAAACCAGTTGTATTGATTGGCGTAATCCTTGCAATGAGGGTAGCCACGGGGACCCGCTTTCCCCTGCAAAAAGTTTCCCCATTTTGGGAAAATCCAACCCATTCCACTTGTCTAATCTACTTAACCTCTTGTTTTCAATCACTTGAGACGATTTAGGGTCGTTTTTGGGGGAAAGTCCTGTTCTCCATCATGTTGACAAATCGGTCGAAGAGATAGCCGGAATCGTGGGGGCCGCAGGGCGCGCATCACCCAATAACCCCAAAACAGACACGGCATGAACAAACTGTCAGGGCACGGCTTCAGCCGTGCCGAACCGGGTTCGTTATCGTCAGGGCACCCCTTCAGGGGTGCCGAGGTGGGTTCGGCCCTCGGCGGGGCTTCAGCCCCTGAGGTGGCGGGTCGAGCCTGTAGTTGCCAAACGCGGAAGACCACGGATATTCGCTTGCAGAAGCAACCATCTTCCTTTCGACGGGATTGGCCTCAATATAACCGGCATGAGCCTTGTAATCCTGGGCATCTCGAATGCGATGATCGCTGAAACCACGTTGCCAGACAGGGTATTGAAAATGCAACTCTTTCCGAATTTTATGCGCTGTTCCGCCCTTAATAAACTGCACAGCCCGCTCGAGCGAAGTATTCGCAGCGGGCGTCATCAAGATGTGAAAATGATCCGGCATGAGGACGAATGCGTGCAACCGGTCGGTATGCGCCTTCCTTCCGGTAGTCAAAAAGCAGCTCCGTGAAAATGCGGCAAGCAGTTTCCTTGGCAAAGACGGGTCGGCGTTGCCAGGTCCGCGACGTAACGAAGTACGTTCCGGCTTCTCGGGTACGGCGTTTGGGGACCGCCATGACCTCAGCGGCTAAAGCCATGCCCTGACAAGCCGTGCCCTGACAAAACAGGGGCCGATTCTCCCCCTCGGGCAATGACCATATGGAGGCTCCAGCGAAGCCGTGCCCTGACGGCCGTGTGCAAATACCCTACTACCTGCTTGGCAAGTTTGGCGTATAATTCCCTAAAAACAAAGACCCAGCCACGAAAACTCGCGCGGCTGGGTCCTGAAGCCCATGAATGGGGATAAGGTCAGAAAATGATCTTGAGAGCAAATTGGATTTCCCGGGACCGGTTTGCCGTGCCGCCGACGACCCCGAATCCGGCGGTTCCCAAAGTGCCACCGGGTGCTGCCAAGTTCACATTGTTGAAGAGGTTGAAGAACTCGCTGCGGAACTGGATCCTCACCTCCTCCCTGATGGGGAAGTTCTTGAACAGGCCGAAGTCCCAGTTCCCGAAGTTGGGCCCTCTCTCCGTGTTGCGTCCCAGGTTGCCAAAGGAGAACGCAGGCGGAGCGCGGAACGCAGCCGGATTGAACCAGCCCCGGGTCTTGTCACCCCCGCCAATCCTGGCGGGCTGTCCCACGACGCGATCCGGCCGGGTCCCACCAAGTCCCGTGTTGGCATTATCAAAACCGAGCAGAACATTGACGGGGGCGCCGGTATTGTAGCGCGTGATGCCGGTGATCTCCCAACCCCCCAACAATCCGTTCACGACGCTATTGGCCTGGGTCAGGAAGCGCTGGCCGCGACCGAAGGGCAACTGATAGTAGTAGCTGCCGGTGAAAATATGGCGGCGATCAAAGACACCCACACCACGGTCGGCTGCCAGGTCGTGCTCGGTTTGTATGCCGCTGGTGCCAATGCCCCCGCCGCCGACGTCAATGTACTTGGCCAAGGCGTAGGAACCCAGGAATTGCAGGCCGCTCGAAAACCGCTTTTCGAGTTTGAGTTGCAAGCCGTGGTAGGTGGCCGAGGACCGATTGAGACCTTCCGCGAGCGCCCCGGCTTGCGGGAACGGCCGGCGCGACTGAATATCCCCCGGGCCGGGAAGAGGGGTATTCGTGGTCATGAAAATGGACTGTTTCCGGCTTCCGGTCCCCACGTAATCGACTTCCAGCATCAGGTCTTTCGCCAAGGCGCGCTGAATGCCCAGATTCCACTGCTGACTATAGCCGGTGCGGTCGGTGCGGCCCAGGGAGAAGATGCCGCTGGGCGGCGAATCGGGCGTCACGTCGAGGTCGGGCGACCAGAAGGTCTCCATGTAGTCCTCGACCACCGTTAAATTTCTCCCCACCTGGTTCTCCGAGAGGGCATAGGGCCACTGGCCCCGAATCCCCTGCGCTTCCCAAAGGAAGTTGGTCGAGTAGAAGATCGAGTAGCCGGAGCGCAGGGTGGTATTGGGGGAGAGCTGGTAGGCCAACCCGAGCCGAGGGGCAAAGTTGTTGAAATCCGGGTCGCGCACCCCCGGCCGGATGTTCGGAGGCGCGCCGGTCAACGGGTTGGTGGACGCCCAGACATACTGCCCGGAAGTCCGGTCGAACATACCCTGGCGGTCAGCCCGCGGACCCAGGTCGCGGGGCGGGGAGACGTACTCATAGCGCAGCCCCAGGTTCAAGGTCAGCTTGGGGGTCACCTTGAAATCATCCTGAAGATAGGTCTGCCATTGCAGCCAGCGCATGTGAACCAGGGTGTTCCCCAGATTGCGGCTGCCCGAAACGGGTAACCCCAACAGGTAGGCCGCCAGGGGCGATCCTGTGCCGGCCGGATTCTGCGGATCCTGGGTCGGCTCGGGGGTGAAGGTGAAGCCGCTGGTGAAGAAGTTGTCCTGCGCGCCGCGGACGTTGTCGTAGTGAAAACCAAACTTGAGCGTGTGTCTTCCCCGGACCTTCGAGATATTGAGCATGGCCAGAACGTCGGTAACGGGAAGCGGAACCCCACTCTGAGACGGGGCAGTATATCCCTGGATGTTGACTCGCGGATAGAGAGGGAAATCCGGGTCTTTGATCGGCGTCCCCTGCAGCCGATTGGCTGAGAAGTATGACTCCGC
The DNA here is from genome assembly GCA_965222885.1 of Terriglobia bacterium. Classification (GTDB taxonomy): domain Bacteria; phylum Acidobacteriota; class Terriglobia; order UBA7540; family JAPUME01. The sequence goes on along the minus strand of OZ244973.1, from coordinate 593,977 downwards.
CCCGGGCGCCGGGTCCGTGTCGTTCTGAAACACATTGGAACGATTCAGGCCGGCCTTGAAGTCGATCACCAACGTCGGGCTGGGCACGTAGGTCCAACTGGCGACGGCATTGCGGAATTCGTTGTAGCGAATGGTATCTACGGTCGGCAAGGCTTGCGGATTGATTTCGTTGGCGCTGGCGTGCGAATAGCGCGAATAGAACATCAGGTTGTCCTTGATCTTATAATCCGCCTTGATGTTGATCTGCCACTGGTTCTGGCTGAAGGGGTTGAGGTTCAGAATATTATTCGCTCCCAGTTGGTTGGTCGCCGGATAGAAAACGCGGGCGTAATCCGTGGCGGCAGGATAGAGCCGATCCGGGCAGATGACGTTCAAAACCCCGTTACACTGAATCCGGCTGCGAGTGAAGCCACCCGCCCCATCCGACTGGGTGGTTAACGGATCAAAGATAGGGGGCTGGTCGCGCAGGTCCCCGGATAATTGCGTGGTGGTGGGCACCGTCGACACGTTCGAGGACTGCCGGCGGACCTTGAAGCCCTCATAATTGAACAGCCAGAACGCTTTGTCGCGCCCATCATAAGCACCCGGAATGATTATGGGGCCCCCCACGACGAATCCGTACTGATTCTGCCGAAACGCCCGCTTCTGCTTGGCCGGGTTATTAGCAGGCAGTGGATTCGCATTGCGGAAGAAATCGTTGGCGTCCAGTTTGTCGTTGCGGAGGAATTCAAAAACCGCCCCGTGTATCTCGTTGGTTCCGGACTTGAGGGCGACGTTCACGTTCGACCCCGCGGCCTGTCCGTATTCGGCCGAGGTGATATGCGTTTGGACCCTGAACTCCTGGATGGCGTCGATGGAGGGTTGAATGGCGAATTGCTTGAAGAAAATCTCGTTGTTGTTGATTCCGTCCAGCGTGAAGTTGTTCTGACTGGTGTGGGCGCCGCTCACGCTGTAATTATCGCCCCGGGCAATCGCGAACAGAGTTCCCCGCGGGACCGAGCCCGGCACCAGGGCAATCAGGTCGGTATAACCCCTGCCGTTCAGGGGCAACGCCGTTACGCTCCGATTCTCCACCACGGTGCCGACGGTGGCCGAGGAGGTGTCGAGCAACGGGGCGGCGGCCGTCACTTCTACCGTCTCCGTGACCGCTCCCAGCTCCATCACGATGTTTTGCGTGACCGTGCGGACCACGGGCAATTCCACGTTGGTGATCTCGGTCACCTGGAACCCCTGGCGTTCCGCCCGCAGGTTGTACAAGCCGGGCAACAGCGAGCTGACCGTGTAATTGCCATACCCATCCGTCCGCGCTTGCCGGCTGACGCCCGTCCGCGCGTTGGTCACCGTTATGGCAACGTCCGGAACCGCGGCGCCCGACGGGTCCGTCACGACGCCGATAATCGTCCCAAACGAAGTCTGGGCCCGCAGCAGAGTCGGCCCGGTAATCAGCGCCAAGCCAATTAAAATGAAGCTAAATAGTCCACATAGTCCAAGGTATCTGTTTTTTTCAACCATCCAGTTTCTCCTTATCAGACATCGTGCCTGGGGTTCGGTCTCCTGCACCGACCGAGTTAGGATGCCTCTTTAATTGTGCAATCCGGGTTCCACTCCCGCAAGTAGCCGCCGCCTTTCTAACTCGTTCCTGAACAAAGGGTTAAAAGATAGTGGGCTGACTCGATTCGTTTCCTGAAGCTCGATTCTACCGATTTTGGAATTCCATATTTGGAAATTATTATTACTTTTAGGATTATTCGCTTTAATGAACGAAAGCATTTCTACTATGCGAGTTGCGCTCTGTCAACAACGATTTTGCCAACGCCATTTTCAGCACCGCGACTGTAAAGCAAGCATCTCTCCTTGTCAACCGCAGGACTTTCCCTCTAGGATTTGCGGTGGCGAAGGTCACCGGGTGGGTGAATCGAGAGGAGCGCCAAGACCTGCGCGATGGCGAGAATCACTAAGGAGACCTGCACGTTGCATCACGCCAAACTTTCCAAAGGGGCTCGAACCGTCCTGCTTCTTCTGGGACTCGGTTCTATTTTCATGGTCCCGCGCTTCCGGGCATCCCAAGACGAGGGCGTCGGGGAACGGGTATTGCCATTGCAGATGATTCGTGTCCTGACTCGTTCGCAGGCCGAGGAGATCCTCGCGCAACTGCGGCGCGGCGCGTCCTTTGCGAAGTTGGCGCGGGAGCACTCCCTCGATCCCACTGCGTCCGAGGGCGGTCACCTGGGAAAGATGAATTTGTCGGCCCTGCGCCCCGAGCTGCGCGAAGCCCTGCAAAGGGCGGGCCAGGGCCAGGCGACCGACATCGTGGAAACTCCCTCGGGCTACATGATCCTGAAGATTCTGCCGGAATCCCGGAAGGTGGAAACGGAGAATCTGACGGGTGGCCGGCCGCCGATGCAGATTCCCTCGTCCAGCCGTGATCTGGTCACCGAAGTCTCAGGAGGCTTCGAAGGCCTGTATTTCTTCAAGCGTCTCGAGAAACCACCCGATTGGGACCAGGACTTGCAGACCATTTGCGAACTCAAGCGTCGCGCGGTTCGCCTGGCCATTGAACGACTGGAAGCGAATTTGGCCGCTCTGAGGAACCGGGGTCTGGTAGATCGCCATTTCGTGGTAGCCGGGACGCGAACTCACACCCTGGCCCAACTCTGGAGCTACCAGGGAGAAATGGAAAAAGCCATCGAGCATTTCCAGGCGGCGCACCGCATCGCCGCTTCCCATGGCTCGCAGGACTCCCAATTCGAACTCCAGGAAAAACTCGGCATCGCCCAGATGCGCCGAGGGGACATCGAAAATTGGGTCAGTGATCGCAATGCCAGGAGTCGCATCTTTCCCATCGACCCGGAACAACGGCATAAACGGGAGTCCGGGCCACGAAACGCCATTCAACATTTCCTGATTTGCCTGGCGCAAAAACCCGACGAGCTGGAGGTCCAATGGTTACTCAATCTTGCCTATATGACCTTGGGTGAATACCCGGACGGGGTTCCCCCAGAGCACCTGATTCCGCCGGCGACATTCGCATCCGAGGAAGATATCGGACGTTTCGTGGACGTGGCGTCTGCGGTGGGTCTCGACGCATTCAGTCAGGCAGGGGGAGCGATCATGGACGACTTCGACAAGGATGGGCTCCTGGACCTGGTGACCTCCAGTATGGATGCGTGCGAACCTCTGCACTATTTCCATAACAACGGAGACGGAACTTTCAGCGATCGAACCGCTCCTGCCGGATTGTCAAACCAGCTAGGCGGTTTGAATCTGGTGCAAGTCGATTACAACAATGACGGCCGGCTGGATATCTATGTGCTCAGGGGAGCCTGGGATGCTCCTATGCGCAATTCGCTGTTGAGGAATAACGGGAACGGAACCTTCACCGACGTAACCGGCGCGAGCGGATTGGCACGTCCTGCAACGGCGACGCAAGCGGCCGCCTGGGCGGACTTCGATCATGACGGAAATATCGATCTGTTCCTGGGCAACGAATTTTCTCCCAGCCAGCTCTTTCGCAACAACGGCAATGGGACCTTCACGGACGTCGCCGCTCGCGCCGGCGTGGACCGAACGGCGTTCACGAAGGCGGTTGCCGCGGGCGATTTCGACAACGATGGATTCCCGGATTTTTACCTGTCGAACGGAGGGGAGGAAAACTTTCTTTACCGCAACAACCGCGATGGAACCTTTACCAACGTTGCACCCGAGTTGCAGGTGGAAAAGCCGATGCTGAGCTTTGCGGCGTGGTTTTTTGATTACAACAACGACGGCTGGCTAGACCTGTTCGTGACGAGTTTCCTGCAGTCGGTTACCGAAGTGGCGCGCAGTTATCTGAACCTCCCCGGAGAGGCGGAACCGCTCAAACTCTACCAGAACACGGGCACCGGAGCTTTCCAGGACGTGACCCGGCAGGTGGGCCTCGACCGGGTGTTCATGCCCATGGGCGCCAATTTCGGCGACGTGGACAACGACGGTTTCCTGGATTTTTACCTGGGAACCGGAGCTCCCTCCTACGCCGCCCTGGTCCCGAACGTTCTATTCCGCAACCACGACGGGAAATACTTCGTGGATATCACCACTTCCTCCGGCACCGGTCATCTCCAGAAGGGACATGGGATCGCTTTCGGTGACATCGACAACGACGGAGATCAGGACATTTTCCTGGAAGTGGGGGGGGCGGTGCCGGGCGACAAATACGCGAGTGCTCTGTTCAGAAACCCGGGTCAACACGCCAACAACTGGATCAGTCTGCGCCTGGTGGGGGTAAAAAGCAATCGGTCCGCCGTAGGGGCGCGCATTCAACTCACCCTGGAGGGTGACGGCCACCAGAAACGATTCATTTATCGGGATGTAACCAGTGGAGGATCTTTCGGAGCGTCACCCCTTCGGCAACACATTGGACTGGGAAAGGCGAAGCGCATCGAAACCCTGGAGCTCTGGTGGCCCACCAGCAATACACGACAGATTTTCCATCAGGTACGCCCGAATCAGCACCTGGAAATCAAAGAGTTCGAGAAAAACTATGTGCAGCAAGAGCGGCGGGCCTTCCCACTGGGCTAAGGTGAAAAAGACGCTCCTGCTGGCCGGCGTCGTAGGGCCGGTTGAAACCGGCAACGTTTTGCCCATTTCCCTACTTTCATTTTCCAGCCCCCGAATCGGGATTCCCGTGTTCAGGAGCGGGAATTGCGGGCTTGGTCCGGGTTTTCCCTTCCTGAACCACCAAAAGCTGATTGGCCGGAACGTCCGTGATTCGATCCACGTTTCCGCTGGGCCAGTGGATTTCCACCAAGTCCGCTTTTTCCTGATCGCCCAGCCCGAAGCGGAGCCGTATATCACTGGTGGAAAGATAGCTGCCCCCCGTCCGCACCCGGTCATATTGTGTTTTCGATCCGGCCACAACTTTCACTCGGGCGCCAATCCCGTCCCGGTTACTCACGGTGCCTACGGTCTTGATCTGCAACCAGTGACCCTGGTTGCCCCCGTCATTGCGCAGCAGGGTCGGACGATCGTCGATGTTGACGATGCAGATATCCGGGTCCCCGTCATTGTCGTAGTCACCTACCGCGGCTCCGCGTCCGGAGCGAACGGGCAGCGACCGCAGTCCCACCTCGGCGCTTACCTCTCGAAAACGGCCGTTGCCGGTGTTTGCAAATAGCTGACTGGGTTGGCGATAGCTCATATCCGGGAAGAGTTCATCGACTTCCGGGTAGAGGTGTCCATTGACACAGAACAGATCCTTCCAGCCATCGTTGTTATAGTCCAAGAAAAACGTGGCCCAGCCGAGAAACGGGATCGTGGGCTCCCCCAAACCGGACGGATAAGAGATGTCTGTAAACAAGGCTTCCCCGTCATTGTGGAACAGAGTGTAGTTATCATCGGAAAAAGTGGTCACGAACAGATCCGTCCAGCCGTCATTATCCACGTCCCCAATGGCAACCCCCATGTCGGATTGCTCCAATCCCTCCTGGTTATAAGCGACGCCGACCATCACGGCGACTTCCTCAAAAGTGCCGTCGCTTTGGTTCAGATAGAGATAGTTCGGAGTGGAATCGTTGGCGACGAAAATGTCGGGCCACTCATCGCCATTGAAGTCTTCAAAAGCCACGGAAAATCCATAGCGAAGACCCTGGTCCGTGACCCCGGCGGCGGCCGTGACATCTGTAAAGGTGCCGTCGCCGTTATTGCGGAACAGCTTATCGGGCGCGCCCTTCAGACCCCGAGGTCCACAGGCCCCGATGGTTGTGCCCCGATATTGGCATTGGGGTTGGCGGGGTGAGGGAGGATGATAGATGTCGAAGTCAATGTAACCCACCACGTAAAGGTCCAAATCTCCGTCCCTATCATAGTCGGCAAAAGCCGCGCCGACGCCCCAGAGAGTGCCGCCGGATACTCCCGCCGAGCGGGAAGCGTCGCTGAAAGTTCCATCGCCGTTGTTCCGGTAAAGGAGATTGGGGCCGAAATTCGTCACAAAGAGATCAACGAAGCCGTCATTGTCGTAGTCTGCCGCCGCCACTCCTTGTCCCCAGCGCCCCCCCTGGGCCCTGGCCGAAACCGTGACATCGGTAAAGGTTCCATTCCCATTGTTGTGAAACAGATAGTTTCGCGGCGACTCCTTTGCCGGGGCAGGATTCTTCAACTGACAAATGCTCGACCCGTTCACGATGTAGAGGTCCAGGGATCCGTCATTGTCATAGTCGAACCAAGCGCACCCCGAACCGTTAATCTCCAGGATATAATCCTTCTGGGGCGTTCCGCACCGGATGAGGGGCGTGATACCCGCCTGTTGCGAAACGTCCCGGAATTGGACCTCAAGGACCGGTTGGCTACGGCCGAAAGGACGGAGAAGCAAGAAAAGTCCTCCCAGGCCCAGGACGAAGGGTATTTTCAGGTATAAAGGAAGGCAGGAAAACCGGTTCAAGTGGCGGGTCGAACCTCCGGTATGGGCAAGAATTTTGTTCCCTGGAAGTCTGCGGGCATATTCCGAACCTAGCGGGCTGAGGATGACTCGTGCGGGACAAAGCGGCGGCTCGTGGCCTGATCGCGCAACTGCTGCTCTTCCCGGTGAAGACGGTTGAAGACTTTGGCGTTGTGAGCGGCTGCCTCCCGGTTTCCTAAACGGGTATGAACCTGCGAAAGCAGCAGATAAAGTTTGGCAGTACGCCGAGGGAGTCGGACCGCACTTTGTAATTCCCCCAGAGCCTCCGGGTACGATTTCAACCGCATCAGGCTTTCCGCGACCCCTTTGCGGGCGTCCGCGTCTTGCGGGTCCAAGGTGGCCGCTCTACGAAAACTTGCCAGAGAGCTTTCGTATTCGCCCTGGCGGAATTCCAAGTCTCCCAGCACGTTGTAGGCCTTCACGTAGAAAGGGTCCACGGCAATGGCTTTCTCGACGTAAGGGAAGGCATCCTGATAATGCCCTAGATTGCAAAACTGCAGCCCAACCTCCAAATGGCTCCGAGCCTCAGAGGGGAACCGTTCCGCGGTCTGCTGAGCGACCTCCAAAGCCTCTTGATATTTCCGGCCGGCATTCAAAGCATGAATGAACAGGTAGCGCCACTCCACCTGTTGGGGTTCGAAGCGCACCAGCTGACGGAAACTTTCGGCGGCTTCCTGAAAGTACCTTCCTTTTATATACTCTTGACCGAGGAGCCCCAGGACCTTCAAATTCTTGGGCCGCAACCGGTTCGCCGCGCGTAACCTTGCGATGGCTTCCGGGTTCCTGTTTTGGCTTACATAGAGCACACCCAGAATACTGTTCGCCTCAAAAGAACCGGGGCGAAGCTCGACGGCCCTTTTCAGGCTGGGGACTGCCTGCATGCCCCGATCAAGTCGGCTCAGGGTCAAGCCCAAGTTGTAGTGGGCCTCAAACGAGGCGGGATTGGCTGCGACGGCCCGCTGGAAGGGTTCTACCGATTCGCCGTAGAGCCCCCCTCGGCCCAAGAGAAGTCCGAGCGGGGTAAGAATTTCGGGGTCCTGGGAGGACAACCCCAACAGTTCCCCACGGAGTCGCGGAACCTCATGAACGTCCTGTTTGCGGATGGCTTCCGACAGCGTCAGCAGTTTCTTGACCGAGTCCTGATCCGCTCGCTTGAGGCGTTCGGCCGCGTCGAACTCCTGCTGCGCCTCGCGGTGTAGGTTCTGGGCTTGGTATATCTTGGCAAGCTGAAAGCGGAGCGAGCCATCCCAAGGAGCGTGCCGCACCGCCTCCCGTGTGATCCGGAGAGCCTGGGTGGTCTCTCCTTTCCGCAAATAGGCTTGACTCAATCGCCGCAAAGTATCAAAAACGGGCGCTTCTGAGGCGGCGACCTCTTCGTAGAGCCGGATGGCTCGATCCAACTCTCCCTGGGCATAGGCGATGCGGGCCCTATAGTAGCGGGCGTAGAAGTTGCTCGAGTCCAGCCGCAGAGCCGTTTCAAACTCGCCCGCAGCCGGCCCGAACTGGCGCAATCCCCAGAGCGCATAGCCCAAGTGGTGGTGAATGGCACCATCTTGGGGGGCCAGGACAACCGATTTGCGTAGCAGATCAACCGCTCTTTGGAACTGCTCTTTCCCGATGAGGACTTTGGCCTCTTCCAGATACCTTACCGCCTGACGATAAGGATCCGAGGGAGCCGTATCGGCAGCGGCTTGCTGGCTCGCCTGGCCAGCACCCTGATCGCCGCGCACCATCGGAACCACATCCCCAAAGCTGCAGGGAACCAAAACCAGAAGGATCAACCCTTTGCGCCGCAATCCCCAGGAGCGATTCATAAGAATTCAATTGTAACCCTTAGAGACGGTAGAGACAAAATGGCAGCCGCCGGTTCCAGGCGGTAGAGGGTTGAATCCTTGGCGTGCTCCCCTTGAACCTGGCCCGGAGATCATCCGAATATCGAACTGAAAATATGAGGCAGCTCATCTCCCGTACCAGCATCCAAAATAAGGTTCAGGGGGGAGATTCTGATTTTCCTATCTAGGGGACCCGCGCTTTTTGTGGTAGCATGATCATGAGCCATCCACTGCAGAAGGGTAATGATATGTTGCGCTTTGACAGCGATCGTCCCGTTAAGTTTTGCGACGGACTGCGCCGGCGGGATTTTCTGCACGCCGGTTCCTTAGCCTTACTGGGTCTGGGCCTGCCCCAGTTCCTCCGGCTGCAGGCACTGGGAGCCGTGCGCGAAAACAAGAAAGACATCAACTGCATCCTGTTGATGCTGGTGGGAGGCCCCTCGCAGTTGGACACCTGGGACCCGAAGCCGGACGCACCGTCAGAAATCCGCGGACCGCACAAGCCCATCAAGACCAACGTCCCGGGAATCGAGATTTCCGAAATATTCCCGCGCATGGCCAAGCAGGCCGATAAGTATGCGCTGATCCGCAGTTGCTACCATACTTCCCCGGGTGTTCACGGCATCGGTCACCAGTTGATGCAGACCGGCCGCGTCTCCCAGGGTGGAGTGGAACATCCGCACCTCGGCTCCGTTCTCTCCTACTTGAAAGGACCGAAGGGCGATGTGCCGCCCCACGTCCTGTTGCCCAAGATCATCGGCGAGACCGGTGGAGGCGTGCTTCCTGGGCAATCGGCGGGATATTTGGGGAAGCGTTTCGATCCGTTTGTGCTGAATGCCGATCCTTCGGCTCCCGACTTCAAGGTGCCGGATATGCTGCCCCCCGACTACATTTCGGCGCTTCGCGTAGATCGGCGCAGAAATTTACGCGCCCGGGTGGACAAGCTGGTCAGGAAATTTGAAATCTCACAGGACGCCCGGCTACTCGATTCCACCTTCCATCAGGCTTATACGCTGATGACGTCGCAAAAAGCCCGTGATGCCTTCGAGTTGCATCGCGAGCCTGAAGAAGTCCGGCGCAATTATGGGCTGAATCGTTTCGGTCAGGGCTGCCTGCTGGCCCGTCGTCTTATTGAGGCAGACGTGCGCTTTGTCACCGTCAACATGTTTGAGACGGTCTTCGACGAGATTACGTGGGATATTCACGGCTCTCCGCCCTTCAGCCCGATTACGGCCTACAAAGACCTGGTGGGGCCGATGTTCGACCATGCCTTTACTTCGCTGTTGCAGGACCTCGACGACCGCGGAATGCTCGAAGACACCATGATCCTGGCCTTCGGCGAATTCGGCCGAACTCCGATGATCAATCCGGCCGGCGGTCGAGACCACTGGCCGCAGGTCTGGACCTCAGTCATGGCCGGGGGGGGCATACAAGGTGGCCAAGTCATCGGCTCCTCCGACGCCATCGGCGCTGCCCCCAGAGACCGTCCGGTGATGCCGGCTCATATCGTGGCGACCATCTATCAACGCTTGGGGATCGATCTGGAGGTGGAATTGCCCGGTGCCCAAGGCCGACCGATTCCGGTGGTAGATCGCGGGATCGAACCGATTTCCGAACTTTTCTCGTGACAGGAAGAATCCCGATGCAACCACTGTGGGCCGCTTTCCAACTACCCTCTTCCGTGCGTAAGCTCCCAGGATCAGGTCTTCACTCCACCGCCCAGACGAGGAGAAGTATTTTGTTCAGACAAGGAATCGGGACTTGGGTCGCATTGTTGGCCACCCTGTGCGCTGCCGCTGCCGCCCCGAATGAAGCAACCCTGCAAATTCTCCCCGCAAGCATCGAACTCGTGGGTCTGGAAGAGCGCCAGCAACTGTTAGCCGAGGCCACCAGCGGGACCCATCAGGAAGACTGGACGGACTCAGTGGAGTGGACTTCCTCGCATCCGGAGGTCGTTGCGGTGGATGGGTCAGGCTTGGTCCGGCCGGTTTCTGACGGCTCGGCGATCATCACGGCCAAGATCAATGGCCACCGGTCACGGGTGACGGTACGGGTGCGAGGGACGCAGGAGTCCTTCCGGTGGAGCTTCCGCAACCATATCATCCCTCTGCTTACGAAAAAAGGCTGCAATTCGGGAGCCTGTCACGGGGCTCTGGCTGGCAAGAACGGCTTCAAACTCACTCTCCGCGGGTATGACCCGGAGGTCGATCACAATATCCTCACCCGGGAATCGGTCGCCCGGCGCGTTTCGCTGGCCGACCCGGCCTCCAGCCTGGTCATTCTCAAGCCGACCCTGACCCTTCCCCATGGAGGAGGGAGGCGCTTCGAGCCGGATTCTTTAGAATATCGCATCCTGGCGGAGTGGATTGCTGCCGGAGCTCCGGCCCCGAAGCCGGATGATCCTGAAGTGGTAGGCCTGGAGGTGTATCCGAAGTCGGCCACGCTGCAACTCGGCGCCCGGCAACGCTTGGTGGTGCGCGCGAAATATTCCGACGGCCATGTGGCGGATGTGACCCGTTGGGCGAAGTATAATTCCACCGACCAAGGCGTGGCCTCCGTCGATGATTCCGGTCTGGTAAATATGAATGGCCACGGGGAAACGGCGATCACGATCTGGTATTCCAACCAAGTCCTCTATGCTCGCCTCACGGTCCCCTATCCGAACCCGGTTACCGAGAAAGACTTCCAGCACTTTCGGCGTAAGAATTATATCGACGATCTTGTCCTCGCCAAACTGAAGAAGTTGAACATTGCCCCCTCCCACCCATCGAACGATTCCCAATTTCTCCGCCGTGCGTACCTGGATGCTGCGGGAATTTTGCCGATGGCGGCGGAAGTGGAAGAATTTCTCCGCGACCCCTCCCCGGACAAGCGCGAGAAGTGGATCGACCAACTGCTCGAACGGGACGAGTTTGTTGATTACTGGGCCTATAAGTGGTCTGACCTCTTGCTGCTTTCGAGCCGCAGGCTCCCGAAGGTGGCCGTGTGGGATTTCTACAACTGGATCCGTGCGAGCGTGAAGCAAAACCGGCCCTGGGACCAATTCGCCCGCGACATCTTCACCGCCTCGGGCAGTACACGCCGTAACGGCGCGCTGAATTACTATGTTCTCCACAAAGACCCGATTGACTTGGCGGAGAACGTCACTCAGGCCTTCATGGGCCAGCGTCTGACCTGCGCCCGCTGTCATAATCATCCTTTAGAGAAGTGGACCCAGACGCAGTACTACCAGTTTACCAACCTCTTCACGCGCGTCGGCATCAAGGATGGATCTGAGCCCGGCGGTGTCATCGTTTTCGCAAAGGCGTACGGTGACATCAATCACCCGCGCCTGTTACGGCCGCTCGACCCTACCCCCCTGGACGGTGAACCCATCTCGCTGGATTCCACGGAAGATCGAAGGCTGCAATTCGCGCGGTGGTTGACGAACCCGGAGAACCCTTTCTTCGTTCGCAATCTCGTAAGCCGAGTTTGGGCCAACTTCTTCGCGAGTGGACTGGTTCGCCCGGAAGACGATCTCAGGGCAACGAATCCGGCTTCCAATGAAGAACTCTTCGATCGCCTCGTAGAAGACTTCGTCGCAAAGGGCTTCGATGTAAAACACCTGATCCGCACCATCATGAATTCAGGCACTTACCAACTATCCTCGGATCCGAATGCGACGAATCAAAAAGACTCCCGGCATTATTCGAGATATGTCGTCAAGCGCCTGCCGGCGGAGGTCATCCTGGATGCCATGTCGCAGATATCCGGTGTTCCGACTGCCTTTCAGGAGTATCCAAAAGGCATGCGGGCGCTGCAACTCCCCGATGTCAAGGTGGAATCCCAGTTTTTGGAAGTATTCGGACGACCGCCTCGAACTGTCTGCGACGTCAAAGAGCGGTCTTCGGAACCGAGCATTGCACAAGCTTTGCATGTCATAAACGGGGATACCTTAAATGACAAGCTCAGGGCGGGTGAGAGCCATATCGGTCTGTTCGTTAAGCTGGGTCTTTCGGATGCGCACATTGTGGATCACATCTACCTCTCCTTGTTCAGCCGCCACCCCACCGACACGGAAAAGCGGGACCTCTTGCGGTTTTTAAGGGAGGCACGGCTGACTGCGGATAAACCCGCAGGAAAGCAGCAGCAGCGCGAGGCGCTGGAGGATATGGTGTGGGCGTTGATGACCAGCAAAGAGTTCCTGTTCAACCAATAGAGGGAAATATTTCATGCGGCTCGTTTTCATTCTCTTGCTGATGATTCCGCACCGACTCGCCGCCCAGGAGGTTCCTTCCTTCACCCATGACGTGGCTCCCGTTTTGGCGGCCAAGTGTATTGGTTGTCACGCCGGCACCGTGAAGATGGGCGGATTGGACCTGGACACCTACGAAAGCCTGCTCAAAGGGGGCCATCGCGGAAAGGCGGTCGTTCCCGGGAACAGCGCGGAAAGCAGATTTTACTTAATGGTCGCCGGGAAGCTGGAGCCGGTTATGCCGCTCTCCGGTGATCGGCTGACTCCTCGGGAAGTGGAACTGTTCAAGAACTGGATTGACTCCGGGGCGACCGCGCCCAACCCGGGAGAATTCACTTCGGTCTCAGCGTTGAGCAACCCTGCCGAGCCGGGACGAATCAAGATCAAGCCGAATGCCCCCCTCAAACCGCAGATATTCTCTCTCGCATACCGGCCTGACGGCAAGATGCTGGCGTTGGGTGGCTTCCAGCAAGTACGGCTGACCGATCCCGACACCGGCGAAACGGTGGCGAGCTTCACCGGGCATAAAGAGGTCGTGCGCGGTGTGGCCTTCTCCCGCGATGGACGCCTGCTGGCCGCCGGCGGCGGACTTCCCGCGCGCCAGGGTGAAGTAAAAATCTGGGACGTGGAGGAGCGCCGAGTTGTCCAGACGATTGCGGGCCATAGCGATACGATCCATGCCGTAGTATTCTCGCCGGACGCCCAAGTGGTGGCCACCTCCAGCTATGACCAACTGATCAAACTCTGGGATGTGGGAACCGGCAAGGAAATACGCACCCTGAAGGATCATGTCGATGCGGTCTATGCCCTGGCTTTCACCGCAGACGGCAAGAGGCTTGTTTCAGGCGCAGCAGACCGAAGCGTAAAGGTCTGGGACGTCGCCACCGGGGAACGCCTCTATACGTTGGGAGACCCCTTGGGTGGGATCAATACAATCGCTCTCCATCCTTCCGGCACGCGCATCGCTGCCGGCGGAATGGACAGGACCCTTCGAACCTGGGAGCTGGGGGGAAAAGAGGGTAAGCTGCTGGAATCCTTGATCGCCCATCAGGCCCCGATCCTCGAGGTCGCCTATTCTGCCGACGGCAACATGCTGGTATCGGCCTCTGCGGATAAAACGATCAAGATTTTTCGGGCCGAGGACCTGACCCAGATCAAGACTCTCGGCAATCAGCCTGATTGGGTCATGTCTTTGCAGTTCTCTCCCGATGGCAGCCACCTTGCGGCCGGCCGCTTTGACGGCTCGCTCAGTATTTATGAAACCACCGGCTATAAAGATCGGCTGGAAGCGCTGCGAGTTTCGAGGTAGTGTCCATGAAAAGAACCATCCTGATCACTCTCCTGGCAACGATAGCCTGGGCTGACCCGGCAGCAGATCACCCCACCGGGAATCGCACCACCCCGCCGACGATCCATTCTTTTTCCCCGCTCGGTGTCGCACGCGGGACCACGACCGAACTGAATATCGAAGGCTACAACTTAACGGATACCCGTGCCATCTATTTCAGCGAACCGGGTCTGCAGGGCCGGATCGTCGCCATCCAACGTCTGCCTGACGTTGCCGAGCCGGCGAAATTGGGTGCGGGCGGGTTGCCCTCCACGGTGGATTTGGGGCCGCTGCCACCGAGGCATCAAGTAAAGGTCAAGCTGGAGGTGGCCCCTGAAGCCGATATCGGCCCGATTCGGTTCCGATTACAAACTCCCCTGGGTACCAGTCCGGAAGGAAAGTTCCTCATCGAACCCAACTACAGCGAGACGCCGGATACCGAATCCAATAATACCGCCCAGAATGCAACCCCAACTGATTTGCCCGCCATTCTGGTAGGGGCGATCTCGTATCCAGGTGACGAGGACTACTTCGAAATCACCGTGGACCAGGGCCAGGAGTTGGTTTTTGAGGAAGGAGCGCGGATGCTGGACTCCACGCTCAACCCGGTCATCTCGATTCTGACCCCCGATCATACTTCGGTTCGGGAATCCGGCAATGGCTTTAGAGGAAGCGCATCCTACTTCGCCCACCAGTTTGAAAGGTCCGGAAAGTATTACGTGCGAATCTCCGATTACGGGATGGGTGGGAGCAAGAAGCACTTCTACCGACTGAAGGTGGGATCGATTCCTCTGATTGTTTCCCCTTATCCTTTAGGATTGCGCAGAGGAGAAACCACTCAAATTTTGCTTTCGGGATACAATCTGGATTCTGACAAGGCTTCTGTCCGGGGGAGACCGTCGCCGGAGGATGACTCCACGGTTACCTTCCGGGCGGAAACCTCTCGGGGTAAAAGCTTCAATGAAGTCAAATTGGCTTTGGGAGATTATGCAGAGATCGAATCAACCGGCAAGAATACTTCCGTAGAGAGGGCACAGCGGATTTCTTGGCCCGTCACGATCAATGGGCGAATCGCCGCGCCTTCCAAGAGCACCCCCGTTGCGAATTATTTTCGCTTTCAGGCGAAAAAGGGAGTACCCCTGATCGTCGAGGTAAACGCCAGACGACTGGGGTCCAAGCTGGACTCCCTGATCGAAGTGCTCAATGCCCAGGGCCGGCCGATTGAGCGCGCTACCGTCCAAGCCGTGGCGGTGACCCATACCACCATCTTGGAGAAGGATTCCAGCCAGGCGAGCATTCGCATTCTCTCCTGGAACGACCTCGATGTAGGTGATTACTTCATGGTGGGAGCGGAAATTACGCGGGTAGCGCGCTTACCTCGCGGCCCGGATGAAGACATCCTGCTCGACTCGTTCCCTCCCATCACGGGTGCAACACTCAACTTTGCCGGGAAGGCGGAGAGACTGCCCTACTTTGACACCACCCGGGAACATCACGGATTGGGGAAGGCTGCTTATAAGGTGGAAATCCACCCACCCGGCAAGCAGTTTACCAGCAACGGTCTGCCTCTGGTCCGCTTACGGTACCTCAACGACGATGGGGGACCTGGCTACCTAAAGGATTCCAGGTTGCAATTTACCGCACCGAAAGACGGGGAGTACCTGATTCGCATCCGGGACGGTCAAGGCCTGGGCGGCGATCATTATGCTTATCGCCTTATGCTTCGTCCCCCTCGCCCCGATTTTCGCCTCAGCGTGGACCCTCGCAATCCGAACTTGCCGGTGGGAGGCAAGATGGCGATTAACGTGCTCGCCCGTCGGATCGATGGTTTCGCTGGCGCGATCAAGATCAAGGTGGATGGCCTGCCCCAGAGTCTGCACGCGGCCGAAGCCATCATTCCTCCGGGCCAGATGCTGACCACCCTCCTGCTGCGTGCCGATCCAGACGCGAAGCTGGAAGAGGCTGTCCCCTTCCAGGTAAAGGGCACCGCTGAGATGGAGAACCGGGAGCGGGTGCGCTGGGCAAATTCCGCAGATGACCTGAAGTTCATCTCTCTTAGGCCGCCCGCGGACATTGCCATGAGTGCAGGAATTCAACAGGTAGTGCTGGAACCGGGGGGGAAGGCGGAAATTACGGTCAACGTCAAACGACAGAATGGCTTCGGCGGTCGAGTGCCGGTCTCCCTGCTGAATTTGCCTCGCGATGTCAAAATTCCCGACCTGGGCCTGAACGGTGTCCTTATTCCTAAAGAAGAGGATCAACGTACTTTCATCATCACCGCATCGCCTGACGCCAGGCCCATGAAACAGAGAATCTATTTTTCCGGCAAAGTGGAAACCCGTTCGCCGCTGGAGAACTCCTGCGCCAGCGACGCGATCCTGCTGACCATCAAATCCAAAAAAATCGGTACTCGAGCTTCCGGACCCCGGACCTGATCCAGTCCGTTCTCGAGTCGGCCGGACCCGCAAGAAAACATCCAGTACCGTATCATCGTAACCGGAATGGTCCGTGACGATGACGGCTGCATCGTATCGCCGGAGATTTTCCGCCATCGAATCCACGGATCGGACGAAGGACTATTTTGCCGCCACGACCCTCCCCTGCATTCCGCTGGGAACTTCCAGTCCGAATCGGTCCAGGATGGTGGCCGAAACGTCATACAACTTCAGACCTTCCAGTTCCTTACCCCGCGCACCGTTCGGCTCGCGCAGGATGAAGATGCCTTGCTCGGCGTGGTTCGCGTCGTCGGGTCCGGTGTCGTTCTCGAAGGTATAGACAGAGCCCAGGCCCAGGCTCCCCACCGACCGCCACCTCAAATTCCCAAGCAAAGCAATCAGGTCCGGCGGCACGCCACGAACGGACCGGTAAATTTCCTGCGGCTTGTACACCCGGTTGCCGAGCGGACGGCCCTCGTGGTCCGGCATGGCGTCCAGTTTTGTCTTTAATTCATCGCGAACGGCCTCGTATTGGTCGGGCTCGACCACCCCTTGCGGTTCCCGTCCTTTTACGTTCATAAAAATCCGCGAGTAATAGCCCCCTTCGCCCCAGGCTCGGGTCCTGCTCCAGTCGATTCGAGCTTTAGCGATGGGAGTCAATCCCGTCACAGCCTGCTTGAGTTTCAAGTAACCCTCGCGGAGCAGCCACTCATTGATGCAGACGCCTCCCTCCATTGTTTTCGCCCCGTGATCGGAAACCACCATGACTGAGGTCTGCTCGCCCAACACGGCAAGTAGTTCGGCGATCTTCGCATCAACATAGCGGTAGTAGTCGCGGATGGCATGTTCGTAGGGATTCCCGGGCTCGTATTTTCGGTGCGTCGTCGCAAAGAATTTCCAAAAGGCATGATGGATTCGGTCCGTGCCCATTTCCACCATCATGAAAAAATCCCAGGGCCTCGTGGTCACCAGGTGGCGCGCCATGGCGAAGCGCTGCTCGGTCATCTTATAGATCTGATCGAGGATGGGGGCCTTGTCCTCAGAACGGAAATTCTCTACATCCAGCAGGTAAGGCCCAAAACGCGCTTCCAGTTCTCCCTTGAGTTCAGGAGGGTAAGCGTAGGGGGACTTTGCCGTGGGAGTCAAAAAGCATCCAATCATACACCCGCGGACCGGATCGGGCGGATAAGTGCCGGGAACCGCGATGACGATAACCTGCTTGCCGGCCTGACTCAAAATATCCCACGCGCGCGCTTCCCGCACCGCCGTCGAGTTGGCAAAGTACATACCCTCGTAGCTGTAGTCCCTGCGGTTCCGAAATCCGTAGATCCCCAGCTCCCCGGGGTCCTTGCCGCTCATCATGCAAGACCAGGCCGGGACGGTAATCGGCGGAACAACGCTCTCCAACTTTCCCCACACGCCCTGCTCGCATAACGAGCGCAGGCAGGGCAATTCGTCACGCCAGCGGTCGAAGACCAGTTCCGGCGCCGCACAATCCAGACCGATTACGGCAATCTTCGGCGTACCCGACATGGCCCTTCCTCCTCCGTTGCGGAACCCCAGAGATAGATTCCCAGCCTCGCGACTCCTCCCGCTGGACAAACCCGTCTATCTTGTACAATTTTCCACAGGCTTTTGTAGCGTGTAACGTTACTGGTTACACTGCATAGTGGGCCGCCGAGGTGCCTGAGTCGGCAACCCAACCCGCGGCCACGACCCCTTCACGAGATAGCAATATCTTATCTTTAAGGGACTCAACAAGGTTTTTCTGGTTTTTCTGGCTTTTCCCCGGAATTTTTGGGATCGAATCTCCGAATGAGGTTTTATCCGCAAAAACCCTCAACCGGCCTTCGTCAGGAGCGCGAAATGGGGTGAGCTTGAAATGTGAGGGCGGCTTGCGTACCATGGTTGGCGAAGGCAGAGTTGAAAAGGGAAACTCCCATGCAACGCAGCTTAGGAAAATTGGGGGGATATTATGCGTCTTCTCGGAAATGATTCGCAAGATGAGTGCGCCGACTCCTCCGCCCTGGGCCACGGGGTTCGCCGCGCCCCATGTAATGCTTGGCGGCCCTACACCCACGTCCCTTCTATCGTTATCCAACGTCGAGGTCATCGTACCCTGGGCCGAGGTGCTCGACGCGGCCTCCGGCGAGCCGGCCACGTCTTAGGGGTAGTCGCTGCGGTTTTACTCCTCTTTCCGTCACCAAGCCGGGGAGACCTGATCGAGCACGGACCCCAAGATGCCGCCCCTTCCGGACTGTTGGCGGGGGTCGCTCGGGCCGACATCACGCCTCCGGTCGGCATCGCGCAAATGAACTGGGGATCCCAGACCCACATCCAGGCTGTCGGCATTGATCCGGCGGGTATGGTGGCCACCGCATTGGTGATTTCCGATGGCCAACAAAAGTTCGTCATGGTGGACGTGGATCGTCTGTACGTCCAGGGTTTGGAGCCGGCCATCGAGCGGGCTTCCGAACGGATCGGTGTTCCCGCAGCTCACATACGCTTAGGCGCCTCGCACACCCACTCGGGACCCTTTCTCTCGGCCCAAAAAGGGCCGGCGGGAATCGACCTTTCGCGATACCAAAAGGTGGTCCTGCGCCACCGCGACCAGGTAGTTGACAAAATCGTGGGCGCGATTGTCGAGGCCAACTCCAGACTGCGGCCCGTGCATCTCTATGCCGGTCGCGGAACCGGAACCATTAACATCAACCGCCGATTTCGCTCCCAGGTCAACACCCCTCCCGCCGTCGGCCGCAACCCGGAAGGATTTGTGGACCGTGAGCTGGTTGTGGTTCGCATCGACGATGCGAAGGGTAAGCCCTACGCGATTCTGGCCAATTTCCCATGCCACGGGACCGTCCTGGCGCACGAAAACAAATTCATCTCGCCCGACTGGATCGGCATGACTCGCCGGGTTGTCGAACAGGCGTTCCCGGGAGCCTTGTGCCTTTTCTTCCAGGGCGCTGCCGGCAACCAAGGGCCGGTCGAGGGATTTACCGGGGACCTTCATGTCGCGCACCGGTTGGGCTCAATCCTGGGGCATGAAATTGCTGCCGCGACCCTCGGTATCGAGACCGTCGAACGCGCACCCACATTCGAAGGCTTTGTGGAGTCAACTGCCTACCTGGCGAAACAGCCTTGGCGGGTGAAAGGCCCCCGAGACGCAACGATGAAATTCACCTCGAAAATCATCCCTCTCCCCCGGCGCACCTACACAGCCAAAGAATTGAGCGATATGGAAGCCCGCGTTGCCGATGCGCAGAAAAAGGTCGCAATGGCAAACAAGAGGGACGACCCTTGGAAACAGCACCAAGCCAATGCCCAACTACGACGTTTTTCGGACCTATTGAATCAGTGGAAGCGACCCGTGGCGGCGTCCCCGGCAAGAGTCGAAGTTCAGATCTTACGCATTGGCAACGTGGCAATCGTTGCCATGCCGGGAGAGCCGTTTGCCGAAATCGGCGCAGCCGTCAAAAAGGCATCCCCCTTCGCGTTTACGATGTTCTGCGGCTACTCCAGTGGCATCGGAGGTGACTATATCCCTATCAGAGCGGAGTATCAGCACGGGGGATATGAAGTTGAGCGAACGCCCTACGGGCTGGGGGCAGCCGAAAAGCTTGTCCGCGAAACCATTCGGCTTTTTCAACAAGTGAAGTGAGCCCCGCACGCAACCAGAGGACGGGGGCTCGTGTAGCTTACCCTCTCGTGCCACCGGGTCTGCCCGGCGTCCGGTCATCTTCAACTTAAAACAGTTCATTACCAATTCTTTAGAATCCCGATTATAATGCTGACTGAGAATTGAATTTTCCAGACAGGAGAAAAACCATGCGGCGTCGAACTTTCCTGGGCGGAATAACCCTGGGAGCCATGACGGGCTTCACCCACCGGGCAGCCGGAAAAGTGAAGGCGGGAGATATTCCCAAAAGGACCTTCGGGAAGACCGGCGAGAAGCTGACTGTAATCGGCCAAGCTGGGGGACGTTTCCCATTGATTTCCGAGGCGGACGCCAGAGCCATTGTTCTTCGCGCGTATGATCTCGGGATCAACTATTTTGATAACGCCCACAGCTACTGGGCCGGCCGGTCCGAAGAGGTGTTCGGAAAAGTTCTCCCGCCGTTCCGCAAGGATGTCTTCATCACGACAAAGTCCGTGCAGCGCACGCGCCAAGGCGCGGAGGCGGAATTGAAACTTTCCCTGCAGCGGCTCCGAACCGACTACGTGGACCTTTGGCAGATGCATGCCGTGGGGGAGTTGGATGAGGTCCGTGAGATTTTTGCCCCCGGAGGAGCTATCGAGGCCTTTGAGGCCGCCAAGAAGGCCGGCCAGTGCCGATTTATCGGCTTCACGGGCCACCGAGACCCGAACGTCCACCTTGCAATGCTCCAAGCCTATGACCAATATGACACGATTCTCATGCCGGTCCACATTGCAGACCCCTCCTATCTGAGCTTTGAAAAGCTCGTCCTGCCCGTGGCGGTGGAACGAGGACTGGGAATTCAAGGCATGAAGAATTTCGGCAACGCCAAGCTGATGCAGTCGTTCAGCGCCGAGCAGTGCCTCCGCTATGTCTTGAGCCTGCCGGTCCACTGCACCGCGATCGGCTGCACGACGATCGGGCAACTTGAGGACGACGTCCGGATTGCCCAACAGTTCAAGCCTTATCCGGAGCAGCAGATGGCAGCTCTTCGGGAGCGCGCCCAGACCATCAGCGGGCCTGAGCTCGAGGACTGGAAACGGAACGTCCGGCCCGAGACCGCGAGTGTGGCCTCTGGCGAGTACCTGAGCGGGTAGGTCTCCTTTCCATCGGAAACTCCGAAAACGACGCCGAGACACCACGAAAACGTGATGGGTGAAAACCAAAACCCCCTATGAGCACCCAAGACCACGCGCGGAGTCCGAGTCGCTCAAGGATTGCCAGCTATCTCGGCATCCTCTTTTGCGCCGGCATGGGAGCATGGATGATGAGTTGCGCATCGCAAGTACCCGAAAAGAGCGGGGGAGAATTTTCCGCCACCCAGTTGGAGACTACTGTCGGCGGCCAGCCGGTTATCTCATTGAGCCGACCCTCATCGGAAGACAAAAGCCACCCGCAAATCTTGAGCGCGGAGATTCTGCCCGGACGGGGCATGAATATCTATCAGCTAAAAGTCTTCGTGCCGGGACAGGGTGTCGTCGATATGTTTGCGTCTCCCTCTCTCGACGAAGCCAAAAAGATGATGAACGGCGGGCCGGATGACCTCTACGGCAATCCGTCTTTCCGGGTCGGGGGAGCCATTCTGGTCCCCTACGCCAATCGCATTCGGGGAAAGCTGCTACCGGATGAGAAGTGGCTCGAGACCACGATCTACGGAAAGACGGTGAAATTGCCGGCCAACTTCCAGTCGGGCGTGCCCACTGCCGAAAAGCACTCCCTCCACGGATTGATTTTGGCCACCCCGATGGATGAGATCAAAACGGAGGCCGGTGAAAATCAGGCCGGTGTCACGGCGACCCTCGACGCCGGCGATTTTCGGGGACACTGGTTATCCAAAACGCACCTGACCTTCACCGCAACGTTAAAGAACGACGGGTTCGGTTTCAGCGTCGTCGCCAAGAATACCGGCGACGACGCCCTGCCGATGGGAATCGGGTGGCACCCCTATTTCGTGTTTCCCAGCGGTAACCGCGAGCAGGCAAGGCTCTACGTCTCCGCCCGAAAACGGGCCCAAGTCAACAACTACGACGACATCTTTCCCACCGGAAAGCTGATTCCCATTCAGGGAACCGATTACGACTTCTCGGTACCCGGCGGCGCCCCGTTAAAGAAAATGTTCCTGGATGACTGCTTCGTGGATTTGGTAAAGGACGCACAGGGCCGGACGGTTACCGAGATTGTCGATCCGGCTGCCCAATACGGAGTTCGCATGATCTCTCCCTCGCCTGAAGTCACCGCCGTGCAGACCTATTCGCCCGTGGAGAAGAACTTTGTCGCGGTGGAGCCGCAGTTCAACTGGGCGGACCCGTTCAGCAAGGTCTGGGACAAGTCGGTCGATACCGGCATGGTCATCCTGCAGCCGGGAGAGTCGGTAACCTACGAGATTCAATTGGAAGTATTCGTCCCTTAAATCCTCGGGCCGGGGTTCTCTCCCAATGCCCGAGAGACTAAGACGCCACCCGCCCTCCGAGTTTGCCCTGCCAATCGTTGACGCCAGAGTGCCCTTTCCGACTTGAAAGTATCTTCTTATACTCGTTCCGATAGATGGGTGACACCTTAGCGCTCCCGCCAACTCTCCTCGGTGGCGTGCGTGCGACGGCGCTGTGTGGAGGAAGGACCCGAGGAGGCGCTGAACCCCAAAAGGTCCACTGGGCCGGATGGATCAACAAGCGGGTGGGCAAGGACTACCCGGACCGGAAGCGCATCGTGCTGGTGATGGACAACCCGAATACCCACGGACCGGCGGCGAGTCCATGGTCGCCAGCGTGCTGCTCGCCATTCTCGACATTTGAGCGGCTCGGGCCGGCCGTCGGGAGAAGGTGCACCGTTCGCGGTTATAATTCCAGTATTCCCCCAGTTCCTCACAGGGCGAGTTGATGATCAGGCGGTCGATCGTGTGCTGCGGCATTACTCTCCCTCTGGAGACACCAAGGATTCGATCCGCGCCAGCAGGTCCGGGATGTCCTCTTGTACCGTGTCCCAAACAATGTTCATGTCTATGTCGTCGTAGCGATGAATCATCCGATTCCGCATTCCTCTCATCTCGCTCCAGGGGATTTCTGCATGCTTTTCTTGAAACTGTGACGAAACCTGCCCTGCCGCCTCACCGATAATCTCAAGGCGGCGAATGACCGAATCCTGCAATTGGGTGTCCTGCAAAAATTCATCCAGCACGACGCCCTTCATGTAGGCTCGTATCATCCGTGCCGATGAAAGAATATCCAGAAGATATCCAAAATCACGATCCATAGATAACCTCGGCAGACCCCAGGATGGCTTCACGGCGCAGATAGTTGGGGCTCCGTTCAATGCCGCGGCGGCTGACGAGGTCCACCTCGCGCCCGAATATCGCCTTCAACTCCGCCTCCATACGGCTCAGGTCGAACAGAGTATGCCGGGCTTCCTCCTCGAACCGCACCAATACGTCCACGTCACTCTCCGGTCCGAAGTCGTCTCGTAGCACGGAACCGAACAGGGCGAGTTCGGTGATCTGCCAGCGTTTGCAAAAAGCGGCGAGCCGGTCCTTGGGAATAGACACCTGCGGGTTCATCGGGCTACAGCCTTCCTCTCGGTCATTCGATCCCATGTTCCATCATCCAGCACGCGGGCCGGCCCCAAGGTGAGCCATTACTTCCGCCGGACGGAGGAGACCACCTCTCCGTTCCTATAGGAGACTTCATATACGTCCCCGTTCGCCAAGCGCTCGACCCAGTGGCCGTGCTTCTTGCCGTCCACAACGGGGCCTTCTCCTACGCTCCCGTCTGCGGCGGTAACCTTCTGACTCTCCTTGCCACAGTCCTCCGCCCGCAGCAGTCCGAGCAGTTCCGCGCAGCCCTGCACCCGGTCCGACTCCCGCAGTTCCAGGCACTGGTCGATCGCCTCCAGGACTCGCTCCGAGAACCGCCCCCGCCCCAACTCCCGCGCCGACGGCATCGGGTCCGCCTCCCCCTTCCACACCGCATGGGTCCGGCTCTCCACCTTTACCGGATTGGGCGGCTCGAAGGGTCGGTTCCCTCCCGCCACCATCCGCCACATCACCGCCCCGATTGCATACAGGTCCGTCCACGGCCCCAGCTTCCCCTCCCCCACCTGCTCGATGGCCGCGTACCCCTCCGTGAACGGCGCCAGCGACTTGCTGTGCTCGGCGAAGTTCTGCTTGGCCGCCCCGAAGTCGATCAGCACCGGACGCTCGTCCTCCCGCCGCACCAGTATGTTCCCCGGCTTGATGTCCTGGTGCAGGACACCTGCTGCGTGCACGCGCGCCAGTCCCTCCACCAGCGGCACCATCACCTTCCGCAAATCCTCCTCTTGGAAGGGCCTTCCCTCTTCCTCCCGTGCCCGCAGCAACTCGGAAAGCGGCAGCCCCTGCTCGTAGTCCATCACCAGGTACGCCGTGTCGTTGGCCCGGAAGAAGTCCCGGTAGGAGACGACGTTGGGGTGGCTGCGGAACGCAACGAGTTGCTTGGCCTCCTCCAGGAAGCGGCGCATACCCTCCTGGTAAGGCTGGCGGCAGTCCCCGCTGCGGGGGTGGACGGAGCGGCCCTCGCGGATGGCCAGCTCGGCCGGCAGGTACTCCTTGACCGCGACCGGATAGCCCAACTCGTGGTGCCGGGCCCGATAGACGATCCCGAAGCCGCCCTGACCCAACTCCGCCTCCACCCGGTAAACACAGTTCAGCACGGTGTCGGGCGGCAGCGCATCATGCGACTGGCCTTCCGTCTGCAAGGCATTCCTCCCTTTCTTCGCTTGAGCTTACCCGTGCTGGAGCGAAACTTCGGCGCTCTCGCCGGGGATCACGGTAGTCGGACGCTTCACCGAGTTCTCAATGTCACACGGCAAGATGTAGGGACTATAATAGCAGACGTTCGAGGGCGGCTCACAACCCGGGGTCCGGAACGAGCACGCTTCTTTGACATCACCCCCAGGCTGTGATACGAATCCTCAATCCGCGATATTGCAGGCGTCCTCCGATGAAGAAAGCCACGCTGGTCGGGAGTCTCTCCCTGGTGATCCTGTTCGTGCTCGCCTGGGTTTCAAGTTGTGCGCCGGGAGAAAGCGGGCAGATCAAAAACGTTCTCCTGTTGATCGCCGACGATCAGGGACTGGAGATGGGCTGCTACGGAAACACCGTGATTCAAACGCCCAACCAGGACAGGTTGGCGCAGCAGGGAGTGAAGTTCACCCACGCCTTTGCTGCCGTTTCCTCCTGTAGCTCCAGCCGCTCGGTAATGCTGACCGGCCTGTTTAATCACACCAACGGTCAATACGGCTTGGCTCACAACTACCACAATTTTCATGCCTTGCCGAAGATCGAAAGCCTACCGGCTCTGCTCAAGAAATCGGGCTACCGTACCGGGATTATCGGCAAATTCCACGTCAAGCCGGAAAGCCAATATCCTTTTGACTACTATGCCTCATCCGGGAAGCTGGGAGGCGGTAGGGACGTCTCCGCCATGGCGGAGAAAGCGGCGGAATTCTTCACTCAGGCAGCCGAGACGCCTTTCTTTCTGCTGGTTGGTTTTGTCGATCCTCACCGCGGCCCTCGGAACCGATTTGCGAACGAGGACAACTACCCCGGCGTCCAACCCATCCGCTATTCACCCGCTGAGATTCCGCTTCCCGCTCACATCCCGGATACGCCTGAGGCGCGCGAAGACATGGCGGAGTATTACCAAGCCGTGAGCCGCCTGGATCAAGGGATCGGACTGGTGCTGGATCGCCTGAAATCAGCCGGAAGGGACCGCGACACGCTAGTGATCTTCCTGAGCGACAACGGGATTCCCTTCCCGGGCGCGAAGACCACCCTCTACGACGCCGGAGTACGCTTGCCTTTGATCATTTCCTCCCCGGCACAGTCGCGGCGGGGCCTCACGAATCGCGCGATGGTGAGCTGGGTGGATTTGGTCCCCACGATCCTGGATTGGACCGATGTGGAGGGCCCGTCTTATCCTCTCCCCGGCAGGTCGATGCTGCCCGTCCTCGAACAGGAAAACCCGGAAGGCTGGGACGAGGTCTTTTTGTCGCACACCTTTCACGAAGTCACCATGTATTACCCCTCGCGGGGAGTCCGAACGCGGCGGTACAAGTACCTCAAGAACCTCTATCCGGCCTTGAGCTATCCCTATGCGTCCGACCTTTGGACTTCGGCGACCTGGCAGAGCGTTCTGAACCGTAACCTCACCCACCTGGGACTCCGACCCGTCCAGGCGTTCCTCCATCGTCCCGCGGAGGAACTCTACGAGTTGGGAAACGATCCTCATGAAATCAAAAATCTCGCGGGCGACCCGGATTACCTCACGGTGTTGAAAGACCTGCGCGCTCGGGTCCGCGCCTTCCAGAAGAAGACCGGAGACCCCTGGGGGCCCACCATGGCCGAGATCGCCAAGCAAAATTACGGATTTACACCGGCTCCGGGTAGAGTTGGGCCGGAGGCAACCCTCAATTTGACCAACCACAACCTCATCGAGGCTGAGAAGTCGCGGCGGGAGCCGGCAAAGCTGTCCGCAGATGTACCGGGTCCAACTGCCGGGGGATTGAATTCGTCCCACGACAAGCAAGATTTGTGTCGCCAGTCTCCAAAAGGGGATTTCCTCAATAAGTGCCCCCTAGGGTACAATGAGATTTCGGTCCATGGGGCATCCCCAAGTTGCACCATAAATCGCCCTATCGTTCCCAGCTTCCAAGAAGGAACCGAGCAGTTGGCTGCCTTGTAGATGGCAAGGTGTAATCGATTTGCGGGTCGAGAGGGTTCCATCTGCTTCAATCCTCTCAAAGGGTAACTTTCTTGAAAAAGCGGCTCTCCCTCTCCAAATTCTTCGCTTTGGGTGCCCTATTCTGTGCCCTCCTCGTGGGGGCAGTCATGCCCCGTTGGGCTGCTACCTACCCCAGCGCGGAGTCGGAACCGGGAGGTCAGACTCAACCCCAAAAGCAGGTTGGTTCTTGGCTCCAGAAGATCAGGGATTGGGTCCGCGGCCGACCTCCCTCCCAGCCGATCGCTTTCAGCCACCGGCAGCATCTCGCGGTCGGAATGGAATGCCTGAATTGCCATCAATTCGCCGAAAGAGGTCCTCAAGCCGGCCTTCCGAGCCTGGATTTCTGCATGGTTTGTCATCAGGCCATCGCCACCGAATCCCCCGAAGTCCAAAAGATGGCGGCGCAGTGGAGAACCGGCAAGGACGTAACCTGGGAGAGGGTTTACGGATTCGAAAAACACGCCCATGTCCGTTTTGAGCACGCGCCGCACGTCCGCGCGAGCGTCACCTGCGAGACCTGCCACGGGGATATGAGCCAGCTCACCGTGGCCGAAGTATTGGTAAACCATACGATGGGCTCGTGTATTGATTGTCATAAACAGAAGGAAGCCGACCTGGACTGCATGGCGTGCCATTACTAATGACTTGCGAGGCCATGAAGCGACCCAAAGGCTATCTCACATAATCACCTTCTACTAATCTATGGATCGAAGAAACTTTTTCAGGATTTCCGCCGTCACAGCCGGCGGTATCACGCTCGAGGGCTGCGGCAACCCGGAAACCAAGCTGATCCGGTTTATTCCCGAGGACGAACCGACCCCAGGACTGGCCACCTGGAAAACCAGCCTATGCCGGCAGTGTGATGCCGGCTGCGGCGTCCTGGTACGACTCATGGACGGCGAAGTCGAGGTCATGCGCGACGGCGAACGCGGACTCCTGCCGATGAAGCTGGCCAAGAAGCTGGAGGGCAATCCCGCACATCCCATCAGCCGGGGAAAACTCTGTGCCCGAGGGCAGGCGGGTCTTCAGGTCACCTATAACCCGGACCGCATCCGAGCCCCCCGCAAGCGGACGGGTCTCCGAGGTGCGGGCCAATACACGGAGATAAGCTGGGAGGAAGCCATCGGTGAGTTGAGTGAACGCTTGCGGGAGTTGCAACGGAAAAAGGAAGAACGATCGCTCGTCTTTTTGTCTTCTCCTTTGCGGGGGCAACGCCGCGAACTGGTGGACCAATTCCTGGCTGCTTTCGGAGGCTCGGAACGGGTGGAGTATGAATTCTTCACCCCGGCAATCCTCAGGCAAGCCAATCGCCTCAGTTTCGGCCGGGAAGCTCTGCCGACGTTCGACATCGACCGCTGCAACCACTTATTGAGCTTCGGGGCCGATTTCCTGGGAACGTGGCTCTCGCCCGTGGCCCAGGCGGCGAGCTTCGGGCAGATGCGCCGTGGCCGGCCGGGACGGCGCGGAAAGTTCGTCCAGGTCGAGTCCCGCATGACTCCCACCGGAGGCATGGCCGACGAGTGGATACCCATCCGTCCGGGGACCGACGGCGTGCTGGCACTGGGCATCGCTCACGTCCTGATGAAGGAAGGCTTGGCCAAGCCGTCAGCAGCGGGCCAAGCCGGCCGGGTCATGGATGAATGGGATGCCGGCCTTCCAGGCTACCCTCCGGAAAAGGTGGAGGAGATCACCGGTATCCAGGCGGAAAGAATGGAACGGTTGGCGCGAACCCTCGGCAACCATTTACCCGCCCTGGTTCTGATCGGCGGCCCGGCGCTGGCCCACACCAACGGGCTGTTCCACGCCCTGGCGGTCAATGCCCTCAATGCTCTGCTGGGAAGCGTGGAGACACCCGGCGGACTTTTCTTCTCCCCGCAACCGTCGCTTGCACCCCTGCCACGTCTCCCGAAGCGGCGGTCCAGGTCGGCCCGGAGCCAGTGGAATTCCGTCCAAGACCTGGCGGAGCAGATTCTCTCCTCCCAACCTTTTCCCATTCGGGCGCTGTTGCTTTCCGAAGCCGATCCCATCTTCTCGGCGCCGGCGGCGTGGCAGATGCGCGAGGCACTCGACCGGGTACCTTTTATCGCGAGCTTTGGGACGTTTCTGGATGAGACCAGCTCGCTGGCCGACCTGATTCTCCCTGACCACACGCCGCTTGAATCCTGGCAGGACGACGTTCCCGAGACGGGAACTCTCGCAGCCACCGTAAGCTTGTCGGCCCCGGCGATGAAACCTCTCTATGACACCCGAGCTATGCCCGACGCTTTACTGGACCTCGCCCGACAGTTGGGTTCCGGCGTCGAGAAAGCGATGCCGTGGAAGAACTTCGAGGAGAGATTGCAGCAAGCCCTCCGGTCTGTTGCCGGGCGGGGTGGAAGCTCCATCAAGGCCGAGGACTTCAATGACTTCTGGGGCCGAACCCTGGAGCAGGGAGGATGGTGGGGAGAGGTAAAAAATAGGAAGCGTCCTCGCCGCCGACCCAGAAAAACCCCTCCGGTCCAGCCGGTAAAATTCGAAGAGCCGAAGTTTGCGGGAACAGAGTTTCCTTTCTACTTTCAGCCTTACGCTTCACAGGGCCTCTACGACGGGCGGCACGCGAATCTTCCCTGGCTCCAGGAGATGCCGGAGCTTCTTTCCACCGTTCGTTGGGGTAGCTGGGTTGAGATCAATCCGCACACCGCCGAACGCCTGGGCCTTCACGAAGGCGACTTGGTGGCGGTCGAGTCCTCCCAAGGAAACCTGAAAGCTCCCATGTTGATCTATCCCGGCATCGCGCCTGACATGGTCGCCATGCCGATGGGACAGGGACATGAAAACTTGGGCCGGTTCGCCAAAAACCGTGGCGCGAACCCCGCTTCTCTGCTGGCCCCTCTCTCGGAACCCGCGACGGGAGCCCTGGCCTGGGCCGCAACGCGCGTGCGTCTGCGTAAAGTGGGTACGGGTCGTTTGATCAAGGCGGGAGGATCGCTCGAAGAGCGGCCCATCGAACAGTTCCCGCGGTAATCCAGCCCGCTGGACGCCTCGGACCCGTAAGCATTGCCGGAAAGAGTCCAAAGGAGGAGTTGCCCATGACCCACCAATGGGGAATGGTAGTTGACGAAGACCGTTGCACGGGCTGCCAAGCGTGTGTGATTGCCTGCCAGGCGGAAAACAACGTGCCCACGGTCGGGGAGAAAGAGGCCGCCATGGGGCGAACGATGGCCTGGATTCGGGTTGAGCGTTACTGGGAGGGCGAGTGGCCGGACGTAAGATTGAAATACGTGCCGGTCTTCTGCCAGCAATGCGATGCGGCGCCCTGCGAGCCAGTCTGTCCCACCTATGCCACCTACCAGACCCCGGAAGGCTTGAACGCCCAGGTTTACAACCGCTGCGTGGGAACCCGTTATTGCGCCAACGCCTGCCCCTATTCGGTACGAGTCTTCAACTGGTACGATCCGGCGTGGGAAACGCCTCTCGACTTGCAGCTCAACCCGGATGTCTCGGTGCGCAGCAGCGGAATTATGGAAAAGTGCACGTTTTGCATCCAGCGAATCAAGGCCGCAAAACGAAAGGTCGATGCCGAGGGTCGGGAATTGAAGGACGGAGAAGTGAGTCCTGCCTGCGCACAATCCTGCCCGCCAAAGGCTCTGGTCTTCGGAGACTTGGCCGATCCGAAGAGCGAAGTCTCGCGGCTCGCACGAGCCGATCGAGGCCACAAACTGTTGGGCGAGTTGGGGACCCAACCGCGCGTCACCTACCTGAAAGGCGATCACTGGCATGGGGATGAAAACGCCTGAACAGATCAATCAGGATCTGCTTCGGCCTGTCCTGAGGGGCGGGGCGGGGTATTTCCTGGCTGTCTTCCTTTGCGGAGGGATGGTCGCGGCGGCCTTGGCAGCCTGGGGCTACCAGATACAGACCGGCATGGGAGTCGCCGGCATCCGCCATCCCGTCTTTTGGGGCCTTTACATTGTCAATTTTGTCTTTTGGATCGGGCTGAGCCACGCGGGAACCCTGATCTCCGCCATCCTGCGCCTGACGCACGCCACTTGGCGGCGGCCGATTACCCGCTGCGCTGAGGTGATCACCGTCTTCGCCCTCTCCATCGGCGCCCTGTTTCCCCTGATTCATCTGGGCCGGGTTTGGAAGTTTTACTGGCTGTTACCTTATCCCAACGAACGGGGTCTATGGCCCAATTTCCGTTCCGCGTTACTGTGGGACACGATGGCCATTACTACGTACCTGATCGGCAGCGTGACGTTTCTGCTGCTGCCGATGATTCCGGACTTCGCGCTCTTGCGGGATCGCGTCTCCGGTTGGAAGAAGAAAATCTACACCTTCGCCTCGCTGGGATGGCGGGGGACCGCACAACAGTGGCACCGGCTGGAGACGGCCATGCACATCCTGGCTGTGGTGATCATCCCGGTGGCGGTGTCCGTGCACACGGTTGTCTCCTGGGATTTTGCCATGGCCCCGGTGCCGATGTGGAACACCGCCATCTTCGGGCCTTACTTTGTCTGCGGCGCCATCTTCAGCGGCATCGCCGCCTTGATTGTGGCCATGTTCTTGATCCGAAAACTTCTTCACCTGGAAGAATACCTCCAGCCCCTGCACTTCGATAACCTGGGCAAGTTACTGCTCACGATGTCGCTGCTATGGGTCTATTTCCTATTCGCCGAGCATCTGACGGCCTGGTACAACAACGAGCCCAGCGAAATGGCTGTTTTTTGGTCCAGGATTCGCGGGCAGTATGCGCCCTACTTTTGGACCATGGTAGCCTGTAATTTCCTGATCCCTTTCCCCATTCTCGCCATCAAGCCGTTGCGGACCATCCGCGGCACCTTGATTGCTTCGCTGGCCGTCATCGTCGGCATGTGGTTGGAACGTTTCCTGATCGTGGTACCCTCCTTGGCCTATAAACATATTCCCTATGCCTGGGGAACGTATGCACCCTCCTGGGTCGAGATCTCCATTACGGCGGGAACCTTTGCGGCCATGATTCTGCTTTATCTGCTCTTCGCCAAGGTCGCTCCGATCATATCGATTTGGGAATTGAAGGCGGGTATGGAACAGCGCGCCCAGCCGCAGCCGGTCGGGATCGCCGCAGCGGAGGTGGCCCGGCAGTAGGCCGGCCGGAATCAGCCATGATTCACTTGGAACGGTGCATCAACGATGGCTAGGGAACCTCAGGAAGCCCTCTACGGACTGTATCCGGACGCCGGGAGCGCCACGGTGGCGGTGCGAAGGCTGGTGGGTGAGGGAATCAGCGAGAGTTCGCTTGAACTCCTCTCTGCCGAGCCCATTGAAGACCCCTCGATCCTGCCCGGCCGGAAAAAGAGCCGGATGGGGTGGCTGGCCGCGCTCGGAGGTTTGTTGGGAGGTATCGGCGGAAGCCTGCTGGTGGCCGGAACCCAAAGGGCCTATCCCCTACCGACCGGAAAAATGCCCATCGTCAGCGCCTGGGCCAATAGCGTGGTGGTTTACGAGCTCATCATGCTGGGGGTGGTGCTCACGACGATCCTCGTCCTGCTCCTCACCGCCGGCCTCCCGGATCGGAAAGCGCAACTGTACGACCCTGCGGTATCGGACGGAAAGGTGCTCGTCGCAGTGCTGAACCCTCCCGAGGAGGACCGCCCCAGGATTGAAGCGCTGCTGCAAGACGCAGGAAGCGAAGTCGTCAAGAAACTTGAAGTCTAACCGCAAAGACCCGCCGTAACCCGCTCCACGAGCGCATCGCCGAGCCGACCGGACTTGACTCGTCAGCCTGAATCGGCGAACCTAGCAGCATCTTCGTTTCGGGAAGGGCGAGTGCGAATGCTTTCCCGAACGCCGTCCCGGGTTCAACTCTCAACAAGAAGGAGATGCCGATGGAGTCGAAGACCATGAACCGTCGCGAATTCAATAAACAGTCGATGGCTGCTCTGGGAGGCGCGCTCGGCGGGGCGTTCCTGGGCGGTTGTGAAAACGGTCGCGACGCGGCGGACCCGAGCCCCAGGGTCCAGGAGCCACCCTTGCACACTTCCCCGGGCGGGGGTGGAAGCAGCAAAGAAATGTTCATCCCCTCCCGCGATCGTGAGCACTACTACCCGCCGCCCGAATCGAAAGGCGGATGGCGTATCATCAAAGATCCAGATCAGGTCAAGGACCTGGCAGGGATGAACGTCGAAAAGCTCGACTTCCTTTTCAAAAGCCAAGCCTTTCATTACGGTGGCGCTCAGTGGTCCACCGTCATCATCCGGCATGGATACGTGGCGCGCGAGTTTTACAGCTTCAATATCCCGATTCCCACCCGCTTCAACATTTGGTCGGGCACCAAATCCTTTACCGGCACGGCCTGGGGGCTGCTGCTCGAAGCCAGCCGTCAAAACCAACTGCCGAACGGGCAGCAGGTCAACCTCGATAGCCCGGCCTATTCCTTCATTCCCGAGGGCTACCCGCTCACCGACCCGCGCAAGGCGAACATCAACGTTCGACATCTGCTCAGCATGACTTCCTGCCTCCCCGGCCACCAGTCAGGCTGCATCGGCATGCCCATCGCACCGGAGCACGGCGCCTTTGAACACGCGCTGGGGAAAGCCCCGAATCGGCACGGCTGTTGGGCTGAACTGGTCGCAGACCCCGGCACGCAGTGGGTGTACAGCGACATCGGAACCCAACACCTGTCGTTGGCGTTCGCAAACATCATGGGAGTCGAGATGGGCGATTTCATGCAGGAGCGCGTCTTTGCTCCCATTGGCATCGAGGAGTTGAGCTGGAGTCTGCTGGGAGGCCGGGGGGTCATGGGGCCACACTCGAACGGGGATAGCGGCATCTACGTCTCCTCCCGGGAGTTGGCACGTTTTGGTTATCTCGCCCTGCACAAGGGCGTCTGGGACGGCAAGCAACTCATCCCCGCCTGGTGGATGGACGTAGCCACCCAAGCTTCGCAGACTCTGAACTCCGCCTATGGCTACACCTGGTGGGTAAACAGCGAGGGTACCGCGTGGTCGGATCTGCCCATGATGGCGAACCTGCCCAGGGATGCCTTTGCTCTCAGGGGTTACAACGCGAACCGATGCTATATCATCCCGTCGCTGGACCTGGTGGTCGCGCGGGTGGGATCGGGCCCGGTCGGGTGGTATGAGCAGGCGTTCATCGGAGACATCGTCGATGCCATCCTATAGGGCCAACCGGCGTCGAAGATGCTCCTGGAACTGATCGTCTGAAAACCCTGTTTCTTCAAGCGCCACAGGCACACAACTTCACTCTCGAAAATCTCTGTGACCTCTCCGTTGTACAAGTTTCCTTTTATAGACGTCTACCGGAGCGTTTTCGTTTCCCCCGTCCTTTCCCCTTAGCCTTGGCCTGCTTTGCTGGGGCGATTCGTTTTAATGTGCTTCCAGCCATCACATCGAAAGGTTGCCCAACGATTCTAGCGCGAGAGAACTTTGGCTCGGCACGAATGATTTCAACCATTCCCATCTCAGTCTCATCCGCTCCAAGCACCTCTCCAGTGTCAGGGTCTACGAAAGACTCCCCTGTCTCGAATAGCCCCAGCCGGTCTCCCGGCGAGAAGAACACGTTACCATAGTTGAGAATCAATGTTCCGTCCTGTTGCATCTGGATGACTTTGATAGGGATGTGATAGGTAACAATCGCTTCCGCTATGCTTGCGGCAACGATTCGTTGAACGTCAGCGAAGGGGTCTGCACTGCTTTCTGCAGATTGGATTCCACCGACATGAAAAGATTTCCCTTGCTCGGCTTCTCCCTCAACGTGGTCTGCAATCACGATTTGTCCGGTGGCAACATCCGTTACCTTCAGATCCACACCCATCTCTGTAGTGAGACTGGCAGTCTGAATTCCAGAACCTAGACCCTTTCGTACCTTCCCGCCGAACAGCGTTCCAACCCCTTTCGAAGAGCTAACATCAAATCCTGACTGCCTTGCCCCGAATTTCGTTATGGTTCCGTAGATGAGGTAGTCAACTCCTACCAGGCCGCCCAATTGCCCGCCGCTAGTTGTCAGTCCGAGTTGAGCGATTCCTTGCTCATTGATAACGGAATCTATCTGTGTGCGCTCCATAACGTCCATCTTGCCGGTCTTGAAGATGGCAGTTTCAAGCATCGCTCTGAATCCGCTCGCAAGATCGCGGTTGCATTCGCGCCCCGTGAAGGCGTCCCACCCATCGCATGAGATGTTCTGCGCCGCCGTTTCCAACCCAACCACTCCAACAACTGCTTTCTGGGACCATAGATGGATGGAACCTGTCATACCGAAAACAAGTAACAACGCAGCTTTCATAGGAAAATGTGTCATTTTACTCACAGGAATCTCCTTTGTGGTGTAGATTTTGGCTGGGCACCCGGAAGTGGATGCCGGGCCAGTAGCCCTCACGAAGAGAATGGAGTGAGTCCCACCTATTCGGCTCCAAGTAGAGGTAGCTAACCTCTGCTCTAAATGAGCTTATTCAGTAGGTGACCCGGCTCGGGGCCTCTTCGTGATTTGGACTACGGTGAGAATTCTAAGGGCAGGATGGCCTAATTATCAAGGGTGAAATAGCACAAATCTCAACATGTCCTTGCCATATTCGTGTAGAATCTAGCCATTGGAGAAAAGGCAAAAGGAGAAAAGAAAATGGCGGGCAAGAAGCAAGATGTGGACAAACAGGCGACCGCATTTCAGCTTTCCGACCAATACGGATCAGAACACGTCGTTGGCATAGGAAATCTGCGGGTCATGCTTCTAAAAACCGAAACGTACTGGTATGCACAAGGGATGGAAATTGATTATGCCGCCCAAGGGAACTCCGTTGAGGAAGTGAAAGAACGGTTTGGTTCTGGCCTATACGCGACAATCAAAGAACACCTACTGCTATATGGGAGCATCAAGAACCTCCTGGTTCCAGCCCCTAAGCCTATATGGGATGAATTCATTGAATCAAAGGCTAGCATCAAGAAAATATATTCTCAGGTTGGACGCCATGAGATGTTTCCTTATGAAGAAATAACATTTTACGAAGTAGAGGCATGCGCGGCATAGGCTCATGGCTGGAGACCGAGATGTACGGCGCGATGTAGTCGTCAAGGTTCTCAAACATCATGGGGTTCTCATTTCTGATCAAGATGGAAAGATGACCGTCGGTGCCCCTGACGGTACGACTACTGAGGTTTTGGAACTGCCGGATCGCAACGTCTCCTACAGGCTTCTCCATCGCTTCCAAGCCAAATACAAAGTTCCGATTCACTACTTTTATCATCCAGAAGAACTGGAACAAGGTTAACCATATCGGTGAGGTTGAAAGACGCGCTCGACAGTCCTGCGAAGTCAAAATATATAATTCCCCTCAAAATTTGCATCGTTGCAGGACCTTCCAGGCTGGCCTTCGTAGCAGACGAGGCTCCTCGGCGCAGGAAGGACGCCCACATATCCGGTCGGCGAAGATAAAGCTCCAGTTTGGGGATCAACCTCCGACACCGACCCCGCGTCTAACCCCAAGGCGTGGAAACTTTCTGAACTTTCCGGCTCAGTTGTTTTCCGGGCGGCCACTCGGCCAGGTGAGATTTCGCACGGGCTTGAAGATGGCCTGAAGCTCTTGCCAAAGGTCCTGATCGATCGGAGTCGCCAAGGTTGCCAAGTTCTTTTCAAGCTGCTCGCGGTTCTCGATTCCCGACAGGGTGGAAGTGACTGCCGGGTTATCCAGCGCGAATTGCAGGCCGATGAAACTCAACTCCGTCCCTCGCCTTCGGCACATCTGGGCGGCGCGCCGCGCGGCGTCTTGCAAAGCCTGCGGCGCCGGGTGCCATGCGGGAGGACCCTCCTGGGTCAGCAGACCCATCGCCAGCGGACTGGCATTGATCAGCCCCAGCCCGCGCGCCCGCGCCGCCGGCGCCAGCTTCTCCACCAGCGCCGTATTGTAGAGACAGTAGTGACAGTAGCTCAGGACGAAATCCACCTCGACCTGATCCCATTCCAGCAGACGAGCCAGGGTGGGGAGGGGGTAGCCGGAATATCCGATAAACCGGCACTTGCCCTGGTGCTTCAGCTCCCGCATGGCGGGCAACGTTTCCTCAGCCACCTGCCGCAAGTCGCCGAACTCGATGTCGTGGGCGACGAGTAGATCGACGTAATCGGTCTGCAGCCGCCGGAGACTCTCCTCGATGCTGGTGCGGACGCGCTCAGCGGAAAAGTCGAATTCATCGTCGCCGTACCGCCCGAGCTTGGTGGCGAGGATAATCCGCTGCCGGCGACCCTTGAGCGCTTCTCCCAGGACCGTCTCCGCGCGCGTGATGCCGTAGAAGGGAGCGGTGTCGATATAGTTGATGCCATGGTCGATGGCGGCCGCCACGGCCCATTTGCCTTCCTCCTCGTCGATTTTGCGGAAAACGCTCCCCAGCGTGGCTCCTCCAAACCCCATCACGGAAAGTCTCAGACCTGTCTTGCCGAATTCCCGGTACTCCATAGACTCCCTCCGTTCCGTTGGCGTTTTTGCGGGATTCAATACTGCATTCTAGGCGGAGTTCTTGCGCTGCGCACCGCCAAATCGCACCGCAATCCCGGGAGCGACGATTCCCTGCAAGAGTCTCCGTTTCTCCTCGGCCCGGAAACAGACCTGGGGAATCTACTTTCATCGGTGGATGCCGCGCGTGAACGAATTGGCCTACCGGCCTCATGTGCCAACTCGTATCGAAGGCCGAGTCAATCAGGCGACCCCACCCGGTGCAAAGCCCTACTTCACCTAGAAACCCTACATTGAGAATTGCTGTGGCGGACAGGTACAATGACTTGCTTATCCGCAAGCCGACGTTCAACCACCATCAAGGTACGCCCATGGACCCAGCTTCAGAAGGGAAACGCTCAGCGTTCGTAGCTGGCGAAGATCGGAGGGAGTACAACGTCTATGTCGAGACCGCCAATGTGGAAAAGGCATGGCCGGCAATCCCGGAATGGCCGCTCTCGAATCAAATGGGACCTCTTCTGGTAAGCCTCGAGATCACACTCAAAATTCTGGATGACACCCTCGACGAGACCGGAAATCGCATTTACTTGAACGATGCGGCAAAGGCTGAAGTCGTCGTGAGGAGTCTCTGTTCACAGTTAAAGCTGGTGGCGGAAATTGCCTTCGAAAGCACGTCGCGCAATGGACATGGAGAGTGGAATAAATCATCGGCGCACCCGCCTGAGGTCCTGTTTGGCTCACCCTCCCAGGAATCCGCCTGGAGAGGAGTCATGGAAAAGTTGGAAAAGGTCGGAAACGGACAGCGGCTTCGAGAGGAAATCCAATCCCAATATGATCTGGCAGTCAATGCTTTCGGCTTTGAATTGGGGTTGACCAGCACGCCGGGGTTGCGGGGCATCGACTATGATAAATGGGTGCGGCCAGTTAGCGTCCACCTCCTGTACACCCCGGACCGTCGGCAACGCTATGTCGAAGACGCTATTTTTGTTCGAGTTCATCAAGTATGCAAGGGCATTCTGGAAGCATTCCTTGTGGAACTCGATAAGGTAGAGGCGGCCTTATTCAAAGCCGATTATCCCGCGGCTGAAAAACACGTCTTGATGGCTTCCCGTTTCTTAAAGCCTTTCGAGTGTACGATTAACCTACTGGGAGAAATGAGCCAGATCGACTATTCGCCCCTGAGAGTTGCACTGCGAGATGCCAGTGGTATCCAATCGGCACGTGCGCAAGCAAGAAAGTCCGTTGTAAAGGATCACTTCTGGCTATTTCAACAACAGTTGAAAACCCGTGCTCTTGACTGCTTTGTCGTTCTCGCGAACCACGATGAGCACGTATGGGAGTATCGTCTGCTGCAAGCGTTCAAGGTTCTGTCCAGGAGTATTCAAGAGACCATGTCCAACCACGCCCATTTGGTGCAAAACACACTGGGCTCAACGGTGATAGGCACTGCTGGTTTCCGGATATTGTCTTTGGGCGAGATTGCAGCCTATCCCCTGTTGCCAGATTTGGCAAGCTCCCTTGACTTGCTGACTCTATGGACGAATCTAAGATTTGCCGACCACTCAGGAATAGTAATTCACGAACAAGAAGCCAAACATGGCGTCAAAAGCAAGTATGAGGTGCCATTTCCAACTCGGCCGTGCGACCCTGCTTTGATGATAGAAACGACGGCAAAGTACTTTGATGCGATTCGGGAACACAAAAAGGAGGATTGGAAAGAGCTTTTTTCCGATAGCCCACATTTTGAAGATCCCAAAGGAACCAAGCCCTATGTC
Organism: Terriglobia bacterium; assembly: GCA_965222885.1. Classification (GTDB taxonomy): domain Bacteria; phylum Acidobacteriota; class Terriglobia; order UBA7540; family JAPUME01. Next base: position 555,075 of record OZ244973.1, on the reverse strand, counting down.
TCGGAGTTTAATCTCGACGTGTTTTTCAGAAATTTCCAGAAACTTTTCCCGAAAATTTGTAAAGCCGAAAGCAGTATTGTCGAAGCGGGAGACAACTTCCTGAAGGTGGAATGGGCAATATCGGCGGAGTCATTCTTCAGAGGCATCGAAGCGCAATTTGGCGGAACCGAGACATTCTATTTCGATCCACAAGGCAAAATCCTGATCGCTTTTGCCGAGTGGGAACCAGCGGCACTGGCCGAGCAATTGATGGAGCGATATCGCGTGTCCCTTAGAAACACCCATTGAGAGGTTGGTCCGCCGCAGGGCTGTCGCCGAGCGTGGCTCCTCCGAACCCCATCACGGAAAGTCGCAGACCTGTCTTGCCGAATTCCCGGTACTCCATAGACTCCCTCCGTTCCGTTGGCGCTTTTGCGGGATTCAATACTGCATTCTATGCGGAGTTCTTGCGCTGCGCACCGTGAAATGGCACCGAAATCCCAGGAGCGGCGATTCCATCCTTCAACTCCATTCGGAGTATCTGCTAGACTAGTGTACTGTCCCGGTAATAAGCGATATATTAATGGGCAACCTTTGGCCTCTGGAGGTATGCCCATGCCACGCGGTCGCCCCGTTACTCCCCTCACTCTCAGTGAGAGTGAGGAATCGGAACTGGGGAGCCTCGCCCGCTCCCGAACCTTGCCGCATAGTCTGGTGCTGAGGGCCCAGATTGTGCTGGCCTGCGCCGAAGGCGTTCCCGGCTCTACCGTGGCCCGGCGTCTGGGTGTCACCAATACGACCGTGGGCAAGTGGCGAAAGCGCTATCGTGAACATGGAATCCCCGGACTACACGATGAACTGCGTCCCGGACGCCCCCGCACGCATGAGGATGAACGTGTTGCGGAAGTCATCAACACGGCCCTGCAAACCGAACCTCCCGATCGTTCGCACTGGAGCGTGCGTTCCATGGCGGAACACACGGGAGTCTCAAAGAGCACGGTCCAGCGGTGGTTCGATCTGTTCGGCGTCCAGCCGCATCGCCAGCGGCATTTCAAGATTTCCAACGACCCGTTCTTCGTCGAGAAAGTCCGCGACATCGTCGGTCTCTACCTCAATCCCCCGGACCACGCCGTGGTGCTCTCGGTCGATGAGAAGACCCAGGTTCAAGCTCTTCAGCGAACTCAGCCCGTTCTCCCCATGGGCCTCGGCTACGTCGAAGGCGTCACCCATGATTACAAACGTCACGGCACGACCACTCTGTTCGCGGCTCTCGATGTGGCCACCGGGAGAGTCATCACCCGCTGTAAACCGCGACACCGTCATCAGGAGTTCCTCACTTTCCTGCGTCAGATCGACGGCAGTGTGCCGCACAACCTCGACGTCCATCTCATCGTCGATAACTACGCTACTCACAAACATCCCAAAGTCCGCGCTTGGCTCGCTCGGCGTCCCCGCTACCACGTTCATTTCACCCCAACCTATGCGTCCTGGCTCAACCAAGTCGAACGCTGGTTCGGCATCATTACCCAGAAGGCCATTCGCCGAGGTTCCTTCTCCAGCGTCAAGGCTCTCGTCCGTAACATCGAGCGCTTCGTCTGATTTCGATAACGTAAAAGGGACCCAATTAACGGGGTTGTGATCGAGCAAAAGGGACCCACCCCTGATAGCCTCCCGAGGCGTGCCCGGATGAACCGGCATGTTGGATGGGAGGACAAGGAGTTGTTAGGGATGGATCAGTACGAGATGGTCAGAACCGCACATCGTGTGTACAAGAAAAGCATTCGACGGATTTCCCGGGAAACGGGCCACACGCGGCGGACGATCCGGAAGGTGTTGGCCGGGCAGGAACCCCAGTACCGGCGTGAGAAGGAACCGGCGTGTCCGGTGATGGACCCGGTCGCGGGGGTTGTGGATAGGTGGCTCAAGACCGATCGGGAACAACCGGTCAAGCAACGACACACCGCGCGCCGGATCTGGCAGCGACTGATGGACGAGCACGGCTTCACCGGGGCGGAGCCGACCGTGCGCCGATGGGTCCGGGAACGGAAATTCCGGTTGGGATTGAACCGGCCGATGGCGGTGGTGCCGTTGGATCCGGAGCAGGCCCGGGAAGCCGAGGTGGACTGGGGCACGGCCTGGGTCCGGATGGGCGGCGAAGACCGGCAGGTGAAGCTGTTCTGCATGCGGTCCCGGTACTCGGGCAAAGCCTTCGTACGAGCTTATCCGTGGGAGCGGCAGGAGATGTTCCTGGACGGTCATATCCGGGCATTTGACTGGTACGGTGGGGTGTTTCCGACCCTGGTCTTCGACAACCTGAAGACGGCGGTGAAACGGATTCTGCGCGGGAAAGCGCGGGTGGAGCAGGCGCGGTTCACCTCGTTTCGAGCGCACTACACGTTTGAAGCGCGATTCTGCAATCCGGCCCAGGGCCGGGAGAAAGGGGGCGTCGAGGGTCTGGTCGGCTTTGCGCGTCGGAACTTCCTGGTGCCGGTCCCCGATGTCACAGACTTCGACGATCTGAACCATCAACTGCTGGAGCGGTGCCTGTCCGATGGCCAACGGCGGATTGGTGGCCGGGCCGACGATCGCACGATCGATGAACGGCACGCCGCCGAGCGGGAGCATCTGCTGGCATTGCCCGATACGCCATTCGAGAACACGAAGGTCGTCGGAGTGCGCATCAGCCGGTACCAGACCGCGCAAGTGGAGGGGAACCGCTACTCGGTACCGACCGCCTATGTGGGCCGGCGGCTCTGGGCCCATATCGGGTGCGACCGGGTGAGCTTCTACGCCGACCAGAAAAAGGTGGCCGAACATGCCCGCGCGTTCGGTCATAGCCGGTGGCAGATCGATCCCTTGCATTACCTGGAGCTGATCCGCCGGAGAGTGGGGGCGTTTGAGAGTGCCCGGCCGATCCGGCAGTGGCGGCCCCAGTGGCCGGCACATTACGAGACGCTGCTGGGGCGGTTGCGGCAACGGCACGGTTACAGCCGTGGCACCCGGGAGTTCATCGGCATCCTGCAACTCCACCAACAGTGGGCACTGGATCGGGTGTCCTCGGCGGTTCAAGACGCCCTGGAGGCGCACAGCTACGAATCCGATGCGGTCCGGCACATTCTGATTCGTGCCGACCGTCCCGGGCGGGCCCATGCGCCCCTGGAGCCCGGGTTGATGCCCGGCATCACGGACCTGACGATCGCAACCTCCGATCTGGATCAATACGACCGCCTGTTGGCCGGAGGTGTGCGATGACGCCGGGCCAGGAGATCGTACTCGACGATGCGTTGCGGCAACTCCGGCTCCCGGCCATGGTACGGGAATGGAGGGAACACGCCCGGCAGGCCAAAGAAGCTGGTGAGGACTACATCGGCTTTCTTGTGGCTTTGGCCAGCCGCGAGCTGGAACAGCGTCAAGCCAATCAGGTGCAGCGCCGGCTGCGCGCGGCCCGGTTCCCGCTGCTGAAGACCCTGGAGACGACCGATCTGAAGAAGTGGCCGGCACTAGATGCGGTCGAGGTTCGCGACTATGCCGAGTGCAGCTACATCACCCGGCGCGAGAACGTCGTGCTGTTGGGCAAGCACGGCACCGGCAAGACCCATGCCGCGACAGTGCTGGGAGTGGAAGCCTGCCGGCGGGGCTACCGGGTCGGGTTCACCACAGCCGCCGGATTGGTCAATACACTGATCGAGTCCCGTGAGGAACGGCAGTTGAAGCGATACCTGGCCAAGCTATCCCGCCTCGAGCTGCTCATCATCGACGAGGTGGGCTATATCCCGTTCTCGGCCGAGGGGGCGCAACTGTTGTTTCAGGTCTTCTCGGATCGTTACGAGAAAGGTTCGGTGATCGTCACTTCGAACCTGCCGTTTGCGCAGTGGACCAGTGTGTTTGGTGCCGCCGCCCTCACGGCCGCCCTACTGGACCGGCTGACCCATCACTGCTCGATTCACCAGTTCGATTGGGAAAGCATCCGCTTCACTGAAAGTCTGGGCGCCGCCAGCAAACGGAAGAAGAAACCCCGCGTCGCCAGAAAGTCCGCGTGAAAAACGCGGGCGCGATGGGCTGTGGAAAGTGCCGCCCCTATGGAAACCCGCTACAAACCCCGCGGGTTCCCACAGCGGCTTGGAAGCCTCCGGCTCCCACTCTTTCCACAGCCCCGCCGGCGGTATTACTTACGGGCCATTAACCTGGGGGTGGGTCCCTTTTACTCGATCAAGGTGGGCTCTTTTTACGTTGTCAAAGCGATTCGTCGAACATTACAACGCCAACACCAGTCCTTTCGTCTGGACCGCCACGGCCGAATCCATCCTCGCTAAGGTCGAACGACTTTGCTCATATATTTCCGGGACAGTACACTAGGTTCCTTATGCCAATTTCCCTGCCAGCCGGTGAGGGAGAACGCCGGCGAACAGGACCGATGTGTAACCTTATAGGTTACGAATTGGGTCTCGATGTGTAACCCTACAGATTACACATCGGTCCAACGATAGGAGTCCCCTGAGGATGACAAATATCACCTGAATGGCCAAATACCTTCCATTTATCGGCCGCGCCGGGATCGCCGGATTGCTGCTGGCATGCCTGTTCGGGAGCCAAGAAACGAGGGCCGATTCCAAACTTCCCGGCCCTGCCCCGACATTGACCATCCCGCGCCTGGAACACCCGCCCGTGCTCGAGGACTTTCTGAACATGCGCCCCAACGGGAAGATCAAGGGGCGGATGGCGAAGGTCGAAGGGTTCATTCAGAGGGAGCCGAGCGACGGTGAAGCCGCCTCCCAGCGCACGGAAGTCTATGTGGGGTATGACGACAAGAACCTTTATGCAGTCTTCGTGGCATTCGACACGGATCACTCCAAGACTCGGGCCCGCATGACACGGCGTGATGACGTATTCGAGGACGATACGGTAGGAATCTCCCTCGACACTTACCACGACAAGCGGCGAGCTTACTCGTTTAGCTCCAATCCCTACGGAATTCAGCAAGATGCACGGTGGGTTGACGGCGGGACGGGGTCCCCGTACAACCGGTCGTTCGACACGCTCTGGCATTCCAAGGCACAACGGACCCCGGAAGGCTACGTGGTCTGGATGGCAATTCCCTTCAAGAGTCTCCGTTTCTCCTCGGCCCGGAAACAGACCTGGGGAATTTACTTTCATCGGTGGATGCCGGGCGTGAACGAGTTGGCGTACTGGCCTCATGTGTCAGCTCGCATCGAAGGCCGAGTCAATCAGGCGGCCACGCTCAAGGGCCTGGAGGATATCTCTCCCGGGCGGAACATGCAGGTGATTCCGTTCGGCTTTTTTCGGTCCTTCCGCTCCCTGGATCAGATCGACGCCGACCGTCCCCGATTCATCACGAAGAATGCGGAAGCCGACGGTGGGGTGGACGCGAAGTTCGTCGTCAAAGACACCTTGGTCGTAGATGTGGCGGTCAACCCCGACTTCAGTCAAGTGGAATCCGACGACCCGCAGGTGACCGCCAACCAGCGTTTTGAGGTGTTTTTTCCGGAAAAGCGTCCTTTCTTCCTGGAGAATGCCAGCTTCTTTCAAACCCCCATCAACTTATTTTTCACCCGCCGCATCGCAGACCCGCAGTTCGGCGTCCGTATGACCGGAAAGTCCGGGCCTTATGCCATCGGCGCCCTGTTTGCCGACGATCAGTCGCCAGGGAGAAAGGTCCCTTTGGGAGATCCGATTTTCGGAAGGCGGGCGAAGTTCGGTGTTCTCCGTATCAATCGCGACATCTCCCGAGAGTCCACCCTGGGCATGATTTATACGGACCGTGCGTTTTGGGGGAGTTCCAATCGCGTGGGCGGGGTGGACGCCCGTATCAAGCTGAACAGGAATTGGTCGGCATCGATGCAGGCAGTAACCAGTTCAACTCAATTTCTCGACGGGACCCACAAGGGCGGGCCCGCCTATGACGTGGAAGTCGAACAGACGGGCCGTAAACTGCGTACCCGCTTCGCGTTCAATGACCGCAGTCCGGGCTTCGACACCCTCACCGGTTTTCTGCCGGGCGGAGGAGTTGGAAGGTCCTTCCGCGGCCGGCGACGCATTCCTAGAGTCCAACTCCGCCCGGACATCCGCAGCCTGCGACACTCCATCAGGTACCGCTTCCGACCGGAAGGCAAGTACTTAATCTCCTGGGGACCTTCCTATTCCATCAATCCATCCTGGGATCACCAGGGCACCCGCCTCGATTTCCTTTACGGCAGCAGCATGAATTGGGAATTCATCGGCCGGAGCTATGCGGGGTTGTTTTACGACGGTTCGCGGGAACGCCTGCGGCCGGTGGATTTCGAAGAGCTCACCGTCAGCCGGGATTTTGCCGGGAGCCGCAAGGGATTTTTTCTTAAGACGGATTTCCTCCCCCAGCTCGGCATACAGGCGGAACACTCGGTGGGGACACGCATTAATTTTGTTCCTCCCGCCGGCGAGGAACCGACCCTTGCGAATGTTACGAGTACCAACCTCAGGCTGACGTTGCGGCCGCTGACGCCTCTTCGTATTGACAATACGTACATCCTGGAGCGTCTCACCGACCGCCTGACCCAAGGCAAAACCAGCGTCTTCAATAATCACATCCTGCGGTCCCGCTGGAACTGGCAGTTCAATCGCGAGCTTTCCCTGCGTGTCATTTTCCAATACGACACGGTGCTGGCCCATCCGCTGGTGACCGAGCTTGAGAGCTCCAAGAACTTTAACGCCGATTTCCTTGTAACCTACCAAGCCAATCCCTGGACCGCATTGTTCGTCGGCTATAACGGAAACGCGCAGAATATTGCTCTCGCGCCCACGCCTCTCGGCAGCAGAATCATCCGGACCCACGACTTCATCCACGACGCCCGGCAGTTCTTCGTAAAATTTTCCTACTTCCTTCCCTTCTGACGGCTGCTGGAAGATCGCCTTCTCCGGAAGGGAAGACAAGACTCCACCGTTTCCCTCTTGCTATCGAAGCCGGTTCAGAACAGAATCATCCCCTCTTGCACTTTGGGTTGCGTCCTCACCGTTCCAGATAGGTCGGACGACGATTTCCTCCGAGGAAATAAGAGGAACCCTGCCATGCCGCTTCGAATTCTTCTTGCGGGCGGGCTGCTGTCACCGGCAGCCGCCGATCCGGTGACGGGTACGGCGACACCGATTGATCTTGCGCCGGAAGCTTGGCCGCTGCTGGCGATCTTTATGGCCACCATTGGGGGCTTGATGCTGTTTCCCCGTGCCGGGGGAGGAGTGGTCATTGTGGCCCTTGCGGTGACGGTGTTGACGGGCGTGCTCCCGATCGGGGAAGCTTTGGACGGGTACTCCAGCCCGACCGTGTGGTTGGTCCTGGCTGCCTTTCTGATTGCCCGCGCGCTCATCAAGACGGGCTTGGCCCGCCGGATTGCGCTGCTGTTCATCCGCGCCTTCGGTAAAACCGCACTGGGTCTCAGCTATTCTCTGATCGCCAGCGATGTGATTCTGGCCTCCGTGATCCCCTCGAACGCGGCGCGCTGTGGAGGCGTCATTTTGCCAATCGCGCGTAACTTGGCCGATCTCTATCGGTCGCACCCGGGCTCAACCGCCACCCTCCTGGGCAGCTTCCTGATGATCGCCATCTATCAGGGCGACGTCATCGCTGCAGCGATGTTCCTGACCGGCCAGGCCAGCAACCCTCTGGCCGCGGAATTCGGCGGCAATCTTGCCGGAGTCAACATGAGTTGGGCGCGATGGCTGCTGGCGGCACTGGTGCCCGCCCTGCTTTCCCTGATCCTGATTCCCCTTCTCCTCTACCGGTTCCATCGCCCCAGAACCACTCACACGCCGGAGGCCGCCGAGTTCGCTCGGCGTGAACTCGAAACCATGGGTCCGCTCAGCCGGCCCGAAAAACTCGTCTTGCTGTTCTTTGTCCTGGTGTGTGGGCTTTGGGCAACGTCGGAGTTTCATCCCTTCGGCACCGCCGCCGTGGCGCTGACCGGCGTGTGCGGTCTGCTGGCGACCCGCGTCCTGAGCTGGGAGGAAGCCATCAGCGAAAAGCGCGCCTGGGATGTGTTTATCTGGTACGGCGGACTGGTCCGCTTGGGGAAAGCAGTGGGCGAAAAGGGGCTGACGACGAGGTTCGCCGATTGGATCGGCGATCTGATCCCAACCTGGCATTGGATTGGGGTGCTGGTTGTGGTTCTGCTGATCTATTTTTTCAGCCACTACGCGTTCGCCAGCATCACCGCCCACATCCTGGCGATGTATCCTGCGTTCCTGGCTTTGATGCTGGGGACGGGTGTCCCGCCTGAGCTTGCCGCATTCGGCTTGGTGTTCTTTGCCAACCTCGACGCGGGTCTGACCCACTATGGGACTACCCCCGCACCCATCATCTTCAGCGCCGGTTATTTGGCTCACACCACTTGGTGGAAGTTGGGCTTTCTGTGCGGGCTGGCCAACATCCTGATCTGGCTGTCTGCGGGCTTGGCGTGGTGGAAATGGTTGGGATTGTGGTAAAAAGGAACTTTCCCTCTGCAAGGAATCATGGGGCTATGTATAGGTCTCTATTTCGGACTCTGTTGCAGCTCTTTCTCGGTGTCTTGCTGCTGACCCTGGCTTCCCCCGCGGTCGCGCAGCAAAGCTCGGCGGCCGTCCCTAAAAATCGTCGCGTAAGAGCCTATCCGCTGAAAAGTCCGCCCCAACTCGATGGGCGCGTGGACAAAGAGTGGATGTCGATGGAGCCAGCCAGCGAATTTATTCAACAGCTCCCTGACGAAGGCCAGCAGGCTTCCGAGCGAACCGAGGTGCGAATCGGCTACACGGGAAAAATCCTCTTCATAACCGTTATCTGTTTTGATTCCGAGCCCACCACCATCGTTTCCAACCAAGCGCGCCGCGACGGCTTGCTCGAGGAGACCGATTCGTTCCAAGTTCTGCTCGATACTTACAACGACAAGCAGAACGGCTACATCTTTTCGACCACCCCGACCGGCAACGAATATGACGGCCAGATCGTCCACGGAGGGCTGGCACGACAAACGGGAGGTCCGGCCCGGGCCGGCGGCAGCGGCACGGCCGGCGCGCAGCGCGGCGGTGCCTCCGTGTTCAATCTTAACTGGGACGGCGTCTGGGAAGTCAAAGCGCAAATGACCGAGCGTGGCTGGGAAGCCGAATTTGCCATCCCTTTTCGTACCCTCCGATTTGCTTCCGGTTCGAACCAAGTCTGGGGCGTCAACTTTAAGCGGAACATCCGCCGGAAGAATGAGCAGGCCTACTGGTCGCCCGTCAGTCGAGGATTCCAGTTTCATCGGGTCTCGCTCGCCGGTGAGATGGAAGGAATGGACGTCCAATTTCGACGCAACCTCCAAATCGTGCCTTTCCTTTTCGGTGGCCTCCAGCAGGAGTTTACTCAACTGCCCCATCAGAATCGGGCCGCCCGCGACGCGGGCTTGGACCTGAAATATACGCTGACTTCCAGCCTTACGCTGGATGTGACCGGCAATACCGACTTCTCCCAGGTCGAGGTGGACGAAGAACAGATCAATCTGACCCGCTTCGACCTGTTCTTTCCCGAGAAACGCCCCTTTTTTCTTGAAAACGCGGGCTTCTTTGAAGTCGGCACCCCCCGCCAAGTGGAGCTCTTCTTCAGCCGCCGGATCGGTATTGATCCCTCTGGTGCTCAGGTTCCTCTGCTCGGAGGGGTTCGACTGACGGGCAAACACCAAAAATACAACATCGGTCTGATGAACATGCAGACCGAATCGGTCCTGGGCGTGACTCCGGCCAATAATTTCACCGCCGCTCGCCTGGCCCGGGAATTCGGTAAAAGGAGCTCCGTGGGCGTTCTCGCCATCAACAAGAGCGCCACCGGCAACACGGATGGAGTGGACTTCTTCAACCGTACCTTCGCCGTGGACGCCAACCTCGAGTATGGGAAACACCTTACATTCTTCAACTACCTGGCCAAGACGCAGACGACCGGCCTGGTGGGCCGCGATCACGCCGGCAGCTCGGGGGTCCGGTACGATTCCGACCTAATAGACTGGGAATTGGGTTACACGGAAGTGGGGGAAGATTTTAATCCCGAGGTGGGATTTGTCCGCCGCGTGGGCTATCGAAAGCCTTCCTACGGCGTCTTCTTCAGCCCTCGTCCCCAAAACAGCCGTCTGATTCGATACTTCTGGCCACACCATTCCTGGCAGGGCTATTATACTTTTGACGGGAAAAGGGAAACCGGCTTCCGTCACAACGATATGCGGGTGTTCTTCCAGGACGGAAGCTCTGTCGGCTTCGCCTTCAATCAAAACTTCGAGCAGCTCTTCGATCGGTTCGAAATTCACCCGGGTGTGGTCCTGCCCGTGGGTATCTACAAATTCAATACCTGGGTCCTGACCCTGGAGTCCGATGAGAGCGCCCGCGTGTTCGGCACAGGCAATTATTCAAAAGGAGATTTTTTCTCGGGAACCATCCAAACGGTCAGCCTGAGAGCCGGATTTCGCACTGGCGCGAAATTCCTGCTCTCGGCCCGCTACCTGCGGAACGATGTTTCGCTGCCCGTGGGCGACTTCACCACCCACCTGGGTATTCTTCAATTCAACTATTCTTTCACGCCCAAAAGTTCCCTTCAGTCGCTGATTCAGTACAACAGCGCGGAAAACCAGATCGGGGCCAATATCCGTTTTTCGCTCCTGAGAACCGCCAACACGGGCCTCTTCGTGGTTTATAACAGTCACTTCGACACCCTGGGATTTGATCCCCACGAGGGTGGAATCCTGCCGGGTCCCCGAACTCTTCGCCGCACCCGCGACCGCGCCCTCATCGCCAAATTTACCTACCTGTTCGACTTCTAGCTGCACCCCCCTGAGGTTCAGCGACTCCCTTTTGTAACGACTCTTGTGGGTGATTTCAAAGGAAGGCGAGTCGGGTTACTGCTCGGCGGGAGTCGCGAAACCCTCAAATTGGATGACGGAATCGATGATGGCGATCTCGACCCGACGGTTGATGGCACGCGCCATCGAGTCGGTTCCCGGCACACGCGGGCTCGATTTCCCCAGGCCCTTTGCAGTAACGATCTTCGGGTCTATTCCTGTTTTCACCAGGTAGTCGCGCACGGTCTGGGCGCGACTCTCCGACAATTCCTGATTGTATTCCACCGTACCGACGTCGTCGGTATGACCGTAAACATCGGTCCGATACCCTTTCGAGGCCAGCAAAACACCGGCGATTCGGCTGAGCAGCTCCCGGTCCTCGGGCCGCAGAGTGGCCTTGTCGAAATCGAAATTGATGGTATCGCTTCCCAAGTTCATGACTAATCCCAGGGCAGTCCTACGGGTTTCCGCAATTTGGTTCAAAGCGATCTGCATGCGGTTCAGTTCCTCTTCCCTCTGCTGTCGAATCCGCTCAGCCTGCTGTCTTGCGAGACTCGCTTCCCGCTTGGCGATCGTCGTTTCTTCTTGCGCCTGCTCTACCGCTACTTCAGCTTTTGCTCGCGCCTCCTCGGCCTGCTGCTTGGCTTGCGCCGCCTGAAGCGCATTCCGTTCCGCCTGCGATGCCCGCCGGTGCGCCGCTTCCGCCCTCTCGGCAACACTTTGGACCTGATAGCCGACTCGAGCCACCTCTTGTTTCAGATCGGTGAGTTGACCCAGGAAATAGTACGCCAGGGCCCCCAGGAGAGCCAGTCCAAGGGCCAGAAACAAAATCAGGGAGAGCAGAGAGATACCTCTCGCCTTCCGAAAGGCTCCCTCGGACCTCGGTTTTCGGTGTTCCTGGGGGAAAATCATACCCAATCTCCCTGCCCTCTTCTTGCGCAGCCGGTGCTCAGCTTCGGATTCCCGGGCCCCCACCAGCGGATATTTCTTCCGCTACGCGCGGCCCGCCTGTACGGATGCGATTCTTCCCGTTTCCCATTTGCCGTGCCGGAAAATTTTACACCGGCACCTCCTAATATCCAAGGCAGAGGGGTCCCTCCCGGCGAAATCAAGGTGGGGAGTAGAAACAGGAGGTGCTATTTCGCTGTACTCCCTCTCTGCGTTGACTTGTTCTCGGATGCGGCCTAAGATACTTCCCATCAGGTCCCTTCGCCCTGACAGTCAATATCATGGATGCGGTAGCTTCATGAAGGCTGAGTTCCAATTTCATCGGGCCGGATGATCGGCGGGCGAGGGGGAAAGGAACCCAGGGTTGATTCGTCATATCAGAAGTTTTCCAAAGCTATTTCACCTCAGCCGGAAGGCTGAAAGAAAGGTAGGTGATGATATGCGGATATGGGCACAATGTTTGTGGGTATTGGTGGTTTTGGGCAGCATGCTCTCATGTCGAAGACCGTACCACACGGAGGATGAAACCTACTATCTGGTCGCCACGGGCCCGGCAAATCCTTACTGGCAGGAAGTAGAGTATGGATTCAACGCGGGAATCCGCTTTCTGGGGACCGATGTTCAGGGGGAGTTCATGGCGCCCCCCGAGTACGACGTGGAAGCGCAACTTCAACTCTTCCGGGAAGCCGTCGCACGCAAGCCGGCCGGCATCCTTGTCTCACCCGCGCAGCCGGAACCTTTCACCGAGCCGATCAACCAAGCCATCGAACAAGGTATTCCCGTGATCTGCATCGACTCGGACGCACCCCAGAGCAAGCGGGTCACGTTCATCGGCACGGACAACTATAAAGCGGGCGTGCAAGGCGGTGAGCTGGCGGCGAAATTGCTGGAAGAAAAGGGTAATGTCGTCATTCTCACCATCCCCGGACAATATAACTTGGATGAGCGCGTTCGAGGCTACCGGGACGCCCTGAAAAACTACTCCAAGATCAAAGTCCTGGACGTGCTGGACGACCAAGCCAGCCCGCAGAAGGCCAGTGAGCTGATCTCGGAGTTCATGGATCAAGGCAAAGAACGCCTTGACGCCATTCTCTGTATGGACGCTGCCGGAGGAGAGGGAGCGGCGGACGCCCTGTACCGCAGGGTCCTGAAGGATAGAATCATCATCCTGGCCATGGACAAGAATCCGCGCACGCTGGAATGGATCGAGCGCGGCGGCATCGAGGCCACCATTTCTCAGAAGCCCTACACCATGGCCTACTACGGGGTAAAGCTCCTGGATAACCTGCACCACAATGCCGTCCGCCAATTTATGGACTGGCGTACAGCACCCGTTTATCCCTTGCCGACCCGCGTGGATACGGGCACGGCGGTAGTTCGGAAAGATAACCTCGCAGCCTTCAAAGCCGCGTTGCCTCCAGCCCCTGTGGGCCGTTGAATCAGGAGGTGGACCCGTAATCGGGAAGGCGGTGGCAGCGGCGAGCCTACGCCCGAAGGGAAGGTCCGCGCCAGCCAGAGAAGGATTCACTGGTTGGATGGCCCAGCCCTCGGCGAGCCGTGGGGTGGAGAGGGACATTCCAAGCAAGCCCCCACCTGTTGCCACTCCAAGGGTGGGGCACCCTCCGGATGCTTGACCGGGTTCCCGAGGGTTGATTAAGATGGAGGGTGACGAGAGAGATCAGCGGAATTCGGGAGATTCCTTATGGCTCACCTAACCCGGCATGAGTTGAAGCATCGAGACGAATTCGCAAGACTCGTCGGCCAGAGCCGAGAGTTTCTCGCCCAGCATGGCCGCCAGATCACCATCGGGTTGGTGCTTGCGATTCTGATGGTAGGCGGTGCCGGGGCATTCCGCTATTTCGAGAACCGTGACGAAGCCAAAGCCAGCATGGCTTTGGGCCACGCGCTGAGGATTTTTCACGGTTACGTCGAATCCCCTGAAACCCCGCAAAATGCTCCCGCGAACCTGACCTTTGCGACCGAGGATGAAAAATTCGACAAGGCGCTGGAGAAATTTACAGACGTCTTCGCCCAATTCCCGAAACGGAAGGCCGGCGGGATTGCCCGCACCTACATGGGACTCTGTCAATCCCGACTGGGCCGACATCCCGAGGCGTTGAAGACGCTGGAGGAAGCCAGCCGCTTTGCCGACGCCGAGGTCGCCTCCTTTGCGCTCTTCTCTTTGGCCGGGGAGAAAATCCGAGCCGGAGCAAGCGAGGAGGCCGAGAAGATTTATAAAGAATTACTGGACAGAAAAAGCCCCGGGGTGGCCCGGCCCGTCGTACAGATGGCGCTGGCCGACTCCATCCGATCCTCCCGGCCCGCGGAGGCAAGAAAGATTTACGAGGAGCTGCAAGTCCAATTCCCCGGCCAACCCCAGATTGCCGCCAGCCTGAAATCCCTGCAAGAGTCTCTGCCTCAATCCAAGTAGCCGGTTCCGACCCCTTTTCCACCGCTCCAAGGCATGAATTCTTGCACACCCCTGGAATCGGAAGGCATCAGCCGCCTTGGGGGCGGTCAACCGCGAGGGCAGACCCTGTGCTATATTGATCTCGATCGGGGGAAAAATGGAGCCGGGAGCGCGACCACGACTGGCCAGCTTCGCCATGCGGGTAGAGCAATCGCGGGGTCGAAAGTATCCGGAACCCTCCCATCCCTACCGCAACGATTTTGAACGCGACCGGGACCGCATCATCCATGCCCGCGCCTTCCGACGCCTGGAAAATAAAACCCAGGTATTTGCCCGCCGCTATTCGGACCATTTTCGCAACCGACTGACGCACACGCTGGAGGTAGCACAGATCAGCCGCACCGTGGCCCTGGCTCTGGGGTTGAACACGGACTTGGTCGAGGCGCTGGCTCTGGTGCACGACGTGGGGCACCCGCCCTTCGGCCACGCCGGCGAAGCGCTGCTCGACAGCCTAATGCAGGGCTACGGAGAGCGATTCGAGCACAACGTGCACGCCCTCCGGATTGTGGAAGAGCTCGAGCAGAAGTACGTCGGATTCGCCGGCCTGAACCTGACTTTCGAGGTGCGCGAAGGGATCATCAAGCATTCACGGCAACACAATGGGCAATGGTACGAGGCGCTCGCCGAATACCTGCCCGACCGGCAGCCGCCACTGGAAGCCCAGTTGATCGACCTGGCGGATGAGATCGCCTACAACTGCGCAGACCTCGACGACGGCTATGAGGCGAAGCTCCTGGACTTGAAGTCGATTCGCGACGGCGCCCCCATTTTCGATTCCGCCTATCGGGAAATCGACCGACGCCATCCCGCTGCGTTGGAGAAGTTGAAGTTTAACGAGGCCCTGAAGTACGTCTTGAACCGGCTCGTCAGCGAGCTGATCGGCCATTCCCGGAAGACGATCCGCAAAGCGAGCCTCGATTCGGTCGAGTCGGTCCGCGATCAGTCTTCACGGTTGATGGGCTTAAGTCCCTCGGCGGCCAAGGCCAACCGGCAACTCAAGGACTTCCTTCGGGCCGGCCTATACGACCATGAGAATCTGCAGCGGGAGCGCCACCGGGCGGTTAAGAGGGTGAAGAAGCTGTTTCACTACTATTTGGCTCACCCGCGCAGCATGTCCCGGTATTATATCGAGAAGAGCCGTTCGGAGCCTCGCCACCGTGTTGTCTGTGACTACATCGCCGGTATGACAGACAACTTCCTGGTGGAACAATACCTTAGACGCTTGGGGTAACAAGAAGGGGATTCTATACTTGACTTGACAGTCTTCCCCTTACCAAACTGCCGAATTGCCTTACCGACCAGACCGGTTTCTTGTACCACTCGCAGCTTCCCATGCTTTCCGAATCCGATGCGCCATGAACCCGGAATAAGGGCCGGAGCAGCCCTCCAAGGCACACCGGGAGGGCTTGTGCGCTACCGACCGGTCGGAAGGCGTCTGCCGGCCGGGGACGCGCATGGGGCGAAAAGCTAAGGAGAATCCTCGGGTTGGCTTCCATGGTTGACATTGACCGTCAGGCAACTGTAATCTAAGTTTTTCGCCCTACGAGAGATAACTCGCGTGTTGATAAGCCTCAAAGAACTGGAACGCCAGGCGGTTGAGTTTCAAACCCAGTTCAAACCCGGAGCGCTCGACTTTCGCGGGGCGGAAATCAAACAGTTCACCCCTCTGGCGTTGATCGGTACAGCCTGCCTGTCGGGTGGGGAAATCCGTATCTCGGGGCACCTTGAATCAGCGGTCCAAAAGGCCTGTGACCGCTGCCTGGAACCGGTGGAGATTCCCCTCAAGAGGGATTTCGACCTGTCCTATCGCCCCCTCGGAACCATAGCGCGCCAGGAGGAAGTCGAAATTAAAAATGGGGATTCTGATGTCGCCTTCTATTCAGGGGATGGCCTTCTGCTCACCGACGTGGCGGCCGAGCAGGTAATCTTGTCGGTGCCGATGAAGGCGATCTGCCGGCCGGATTGCAAGGGGTTATGCGCCACCTGTGGGGTTAACCGCAACGTAAAGCCCTGTGGATGCCCGGTGCCGCAAGTGGAATCGCCTTTCGCTGTATTGAAGAAACTCTGAATCTGAGCTCTCAGGCTCTTCCCGGAGACAGGTTATGCCCCATCCCAAACGTCGTCATTCCAAGGCGCGACGTAACCGCCGACGCGCCCATGATTTCCTGAAACGGCGCTCGCTTTCCGAGTGCCCCAACTGCCATGAGATGAAGATGCCGCACCGCGCTTGTCCCTACTGCGGCCACTACCGGGGCCAAGAGGCGATGCTCGTGAAAAGTCCCTAGCAGATTCCGGCAGTCTATTTCAGCACCCTGCTAGTCGAGACCGATCCTTCTTTTGAGAGCCTTGCGCTATGCGGCGAATTGCCGTTGACGCCATGGGCAGCGACCGAGCCCCTCGGCCGGAGGTGGAAGGGGCTCTTTTAGCCGCCCGGGAATTAAATATCGAAGTCCTGCTGGTGGGCCGGGAAGACGTGCTCAAAAAGGAACTGGCTCGTCGCGATGCGTCGGGCTTGCCCGTCAAGATCGTGCATGCCAGCGAAGCGGTCACCATGGACGACGCCGGCGCCAAAGCTTTCCGCCGCAAGCGTGACTCTTCCATTCGAGTAGCGGCCCGGCTGCTCACAGAGGGAAAGGCCGACGGGCTGATCAGTGCTGGCAATACCGGGGCCGTGGCGGCCACCGTGAAGCTGCTATGGGGTTCCCTGGACGGAGTGGACCGGCCTGCCCTGGCGGGAATCTTTCCCACGTCGAATGATCGGACCTCGGTCCTGCTGGACATAGGCGCCAACGTTGATTGCAAGTCCCAACACTTGGAGCAGTTCGCCATCATGGGCGAAATCTTCTACCGGGTGATCCTGGACGAGGAAAGGCCGCGAGTGGGCCTTCTTTCCATCGGGCAGGAGGATGGGAAAGGAAACGACCTCACTCGAGAAGCTCACCAGCGGCTCAAGGGACTGGGATTCCACTACGTCGGCAACGTCGAGGGCCGGGACTTGTACAACGGTCGCGTGGACGTGATCGTCTGCGACGGTTTTATCGGTAACGTAGCCTTAAAGATCAGCGAAGGGCTGGTGGAAACCTTTAGCCACCATCTTAAGGAAGCCCTCTCCAGCAACCTGCCTTCCAAGGTGGGGTCCATGCTGGTGCGGCGAGCTCTGGAGCTGTTCAACAAGCGGCTCGACTATTCTGAATATGGCGGCGTGCCCCTCCTGGGAGTCCGAGGAGTGTGCATTATCTGCCACGGAAGCTCCAACGACTACGCCATTAAAAATGCGATCCGTCTGGCGGGGGAATTCTCCGAGCGACGCGTCAACGAAAAGATCGAAGCCGACCTGGCTGCGCTTTATGCGAGCAACGCGACGCCCCGATAAGACCATACAGGAGCCGGGCGGAAAGCTGGAGCCTGCCTAACTTCCTAGATTCCTATCACGCCCCAAAGGATCCTATCCTTTGCGGGGCATCCAAGGGGAGGAGACTCGATGCCGGCAGTCAGAGCGGGGATTCTGGGAACAGGCGCCGCGCTACCGGAAAAAGTCATCACCAATGCCGACCTCGAAAAGCTGGTCGATACCAGCGACCAGTGGATCACCGAGCGGACCGGCATCAAGGAACGCCGCCAGGCATCTCCCCAGGAAACAACCTCCTCTCTTTCGGTTCAGGCGGCTTGCCGTGCACTCGAGACGGCGGGACGCACGCCCCGGGACCTCGATATGATTATCTGCTCGACCATCTCCCCCGATATGCCGCTTCCCGCCACCGCCGCTCTGATCCAACAACAGCTCGGAGCCCCCGATTGTCCAGCCTTTGATCTGGCCGCGGCCTGTTCGGGGTTTCTCTTCGGCCTCACCGTTGCCGAACAATTCATCAAGGTCGGTACTTCGCGCTGTGTCTTGCTGATCGGAGCGGAAATCCTCTCGCGGCATCTCGATTACAAGGACCGCGCTACCTGCGTCATTTTCGGGGATGGAGTTGCCGCCGCGGTGATAGGACCCGTGGAGGGCCCCTCCGGTATTCAGGCCGCCGAAATCCATACGAACGGGCGGATGGCTCATCAGCTCTATATTCCCGCAGGAGGGACCGCCCACCCTTCCTCACACGAATCTGTGGACCAGGGCCTGCACTACATCAAAATGCGCGGTAATGAGCTTTTCAAGGTCGCCATCCGCTCTATGGAGGACGTTTCACTCCAAGTCCTGAAGCGCGCCGGTGCCACGCCGGACCAAGTGGATCTTTTCATTCCCCATCAAGCCAACCAGCGGATCACCGACGCGGTCCGGGCACGGCTCGGTGTGCCGCCCGAAAGGGCGTATTCCAATATTCGAAACATCGGGAATACTTCCTCTGCCTCGATTCCCATCTGTCTTGATGAGTGCGTGCGGTCCGGGCGCATCAAGAAAAATGACCTGATTCTGATGACGGCCTTCGGGGCGGGGGCCACCTGGGGAAGCGTTCTCCTTCGCTGGTAGAGCGTGCCGGATCATTTCCGCCCGGCGGTTGGGGTCGCAGGTGGAAGGATCACGCCCGGCGGCCGACCCTTTGCGGGAGACTTGAATACCGGAGAGACCCCTTGCGTAAGGTTGCCTTCTTATTTCCGGGACAAGGTTCGCAGTCCCCCGGGATGGGGCGCTCCTTGGCCGAAACCTTTCCCGCTGCCCGAGAGGTTTTCCAGGAAGCGGACCAAGCCTTGGGATTCTCCCTTTCGAGACTCTGTTTTGAAGGGCCCGCCGAACAGCTTCGCCTCACGGCCAACAGCCAGCCGGCAATTTTAGCGGTATCGGTGGCGGCTTATCGGATTCTACGCGAGAAATGGGGGTATCCCGACTATCTGGCCGGGCACAGTCTGGGTGAATACTCGGCCTTGGTTGCAGCAGGAGCCCTGAGCTTCCGCGACGCCTTGCCGCTGGTTCATAAACGGGGCGAGTACATGCAGGAGGCCGTGCCGGACGGAGAGGGAAGCATGGCCGCGCTCATGGGCCTGGACGCTCCTCAGGCGGAAGCGGTATGCCGGGAAGCGGCCCAAAATCAGGTGGTTGCCCCGGCGAACTTCAACTCCCCAAGCCAGACCGTAATCGCCGGGCATACAGCCGCCGTAAACCGAGCTATGGAAATTGCCAAACAACGGGGGGCACGCCGCGCCCTGCCGCTGAACGTCAGTGCTCCGTTCCATTGCTCCCTTATGAAACCGGCGGCGGAGAAATTGGCCCGAGACCTGGACGCCACCCCTTTCCATCCACTCGAGTGTCCCCTGGTGAACAACGTGGACGCGCAGCTTGTCGGAACTCCCGAGGAGGTGCGGGACGGGCTGAAAAGGCAGGTTTCAGCGCCCGTCCGGTGGGTCCAGTCCATGCAGTATCTGATCGAGGCCGGGACAGATCACTTTGTGGAGGTGGGTCCGGGGAAAGTTCTGACGGGGTTGCTGAAACAGATCGATCGTCGGGTGAAATGTCTCCCCGTCGAAGGGCCGGAAGGACTCGGGGAGGCTTGGCGCGAACTGGAAACCTTAGCGCGTGCGTCCGCCTAGCGGCGGGGAAAACCTAGCCGTAATCGTTGCCGGCCCCTCGGACCCGGGACCGGGTATTTTCTGAGTATGGATTTTCAGGGCAAGATCGCGTTCGTCACCGGCGCTTCGCAGGGCATCGGCCGGGCCTGTGCCCTCGACTTGGCAGCGGCGGGTGCAGACATAATCCTCGCCAGCCGCAACCGAGAGCGGCTGGAACAAGTGGCTGAGGAAATTCGAGCCGGAGGCCGGGCCGCGCTGCCCGTTCCGATGGACCTGACCCGGCCCGAAACGATTCAAGAAGCCTTCGCCGGTGCTAGAAAGCAGTTTCCTGCCATTGATATTCTGGTCAACAACGCAGGAGTTGTGCGAGACGGCCTGCTGCTCAGGATGAAACCCCAGGATTGGCGGCACGTCCTCGAAACGAATCTCACCGGGGCTTACCTGTGCATTCAAGCCGTACTCGCCGGGATGGTGCGGCGCCGCTACGGCCGGATTGTGAACATCACTTCTGTGGTGGCGCAAGCCGGAAACGCAGGCCAGGCTAACTACATCGCTTCCAAGGCCGGCCTGATCGGGCTCACCAAGGCGGTGGCTACCGAGGTTGCAACTCGAAACATTACCGTGAACGCCGTAGCGCCGGGGTTTATCGACACCGCCATGACGGAAAATCTGCCCGAGCGGGCCCGGGAGAAGATGTTGGAGCGCATCCCTCTGGGGCGGATGGGGACAGACCAGGAGGTCGCCCAGGCTGTCCGCTTCCTAGCTTCGCATGAGGCCGGCTACATTACCGGTCAGGTTCTGAATGTAAACGGCGGCATGTACATGTAACCGGAGGTGACGGGGCTCGCCTTTCGGCTACGCGGCCACCGAATCGGGATGAGGGCCGCTTCCCGGGTGTGGCCGGCAGCCGCCGAGCGTGAGTGTGCACGTTCAGTGGGTTGACCGAATTTGCGGGCGGGATTAGAATGAGTGGTTCAATTATTATGGTGGGAAGGAGCAATAGATGGCCTCGGCAGAAGAAAAGGTCAAGCAGATTATCGTAGATCAGTTGGGTGTAGAAGCATCCGAGGTGACCCCGACGGCTTCCTTTGTGGATGACCTGGGAGCTGATTCCCTGGACATCGTGGAATTGGTCATGGCGTTTGAAGAGAACTTCGAGATCGAAATTCCCGACGAGCAAGCGGAGAAGATTTCAACCGTCAAGGAAGCCATCGATTACATTCAGGCGCATGTAAAGGCCTGACGGGATCGCGCGCCGGCTCAATTTTCATCTCAGGAACAGGCTTTGTCTCGAAGAGTTGTGATTACGGGAGTGGGGCTCGTCAGTGCGCTCGGCATCGGCACCGAATCCACTTGGATGAACCTGCTGGCCGGCCGGAGCGGGGTGGCCCGCATCACCCATTTTGATCCCATCCACCACGCCTGTACCATCGCCGCGGAAGTCAAGAATTTCGATCCCCTTCAATATATTGAGAAGAAAGACCTCAAGAAGATGGGCCTGTTCATTCAATTCGCCCTGGCGGCGTCGCAATTTGCGATCGAGCAGGCCGGACTGAAGATCACCCCGGAGCTGGCCGACCGGGTGGGTGTCTATATCGGCTCGGGCATCGGAGGTTTCGACGTCATCGAACGGGAGCACACCGCCCTGATGGAGGGCGGACCCCGCAGAATCTCACCCTTCTTCATTCCCGCCGCCATTATCAACTTGGCCGCCGGACACGTCTCCATCCGCTGGGGAGCGAAGGGCCCGAACTCGGCCACCTGCACCGCTTGTTCCTCCAGTGCCCATGCCGTGGGGGATGCTTTCAAGATGATCGCCCGTTGTGACGCGGACGTGATGATCTGTGGCGGAACCGAAGCCGCCATTACTCCCATGGGAGTGGGAGGCTTTGCCTCCATGCGTGCGCTATCCAGGCGCAATGATGAGCCGGAACGCGCCAGCCGACCCTTCGACCGCGACCGCGACGGATTCATTATCGGTGAGGGCGCAGGAATGCTGATCTTGGAGGAACTCGGCTTTGCCTTGCGCCGGGGCGCCACCATCCTAGCGGAAATCGTCGGCTACGGCACCTCCGGCGACGCCTTCCACATCACGCAACCTTCCGAAGACGCTGACGGGGCCTATCGCGTCATGCGCAACACCTTGGCCGACGCGAAAGTGCAGCCTGAAGAGGTGGAATACATCAATGCCCACGGCACCTCCACTCCTTACAATGACCGCCTGGAGACCCTGGCCATCAAGCGCCTGTTCGGCGAACATGCACCCAAGCTGGCCGTCAGTTCCACAAAATCCATGACGGGTCACCTGCTCGGAGGGGCCGGAGGACTTGAAGCCGGCATCTCCGTCCTGGCACTTCACGAAGGCAGGGTGCCTCCCACGATAAACTATGAGAATCCCGACCCCGACTGCGACCTCGACTATGTCCCCAATCAGGCCCGACCCATGGAGTTGAATTACGCCCTCAGTAATTCATTCGGCTTCGGCGGAACCAACGCCGCACTGCTTTTCAAGAGCTTTCAGCAGTAGCCATCAACCGACCCCAAGACGGGAACCGCCGTCCGACGGCAAGTGTCTCTGCAATGCGCCGACCTTTCCTGCCTCCAAGACGGCCACCTCCCAGTGCGGGAGAAGGGTCCAACCGTACCCGGCCGGCGCTCATGGAATACACGGCCCTGTCTGCATAAATCATCCAGTCCTGCCGGTGGATTGTGTGTGCTTCCGCGCGGCACTACAATAACGGAGTGCGGAGTCGAAACTCGACACGGATCAGGGAAGGTAGATTCCACTCGCTTCGAGTTCCGACGCGGGAGAGAAATGAATAGGAAGGAATTTTTTACGGTAACGACCCCTGAGGAAGCGCGCCGGGTTCTGCTGGAATCTCTGCAGCCTCTCCGCGATTCGGAGGTCCTTCCTACCGAGCGCTCCGCCGGGCGAGTGCTGGCTCGTGAAGTGGTTGCACCCGGCCCCATGCCCGCCTTTCCCCGCAGCACGATGGATGGCTACGCCGTCCGTGCCGCCGACACGTTCGGTGCGAGCCCGTCCCTGCCCGCATACCTGCAAGTGGTAGGAGAAATTCTCATGGGGTCCCCCGCGACTCGGGCCTTGGGCGGTGGAGAAGCCATCCTCACCCATACGGGTGGGATGATACCCCCCGGCGCAGACTCGGTGGTCATGGTAGAAAACACCCAGACTTCTTCGGATCATGAGATCGAAATTCTCAAGCCGGTCGCCGTAGGGGAAAACGTGCTTCAGGTAGGGGAAGACATCGCTGCCGGCGCCGCAATCCTACCTGCCGGCCACCGGCTTCGCCCGCAGGACGTGGGTGGCCTGCTGGGACTGGGTGTCACCGCGATTGTGGCGGCGCGCCGACCGCGTGTCACCGTCTTCTCCACGGGCGCCGAGGTCATCCCGCCCAAGCAACGGGCCGGACCCGGCCAAGTCCGCGACATCAACAGCTACATGGTGGGCGTTCAGACCGAAAGGGCAGGAGGAATCCCCCTGCTCAAGGGTATCCTGCCCGACGACCTGGACGTTTTGACCAGGGAATGCAGGAAAGCCCTCGATGAAGCCGATATGCTCGTGCTCTCCGGGGGAAGCTCCGTCAGCATCCGAGACCTCACCGCCAAGGTGTTCGCGCAACTGGGGTCGCCCGGTATATTAGTACACGGCATTGCGATCAAGCCCGGCAAACCTACTCTGCTGGCCGTAGCAGACGGCAAGCCCTGCATCGGGCTACCGGGCAATCCTGCCAGCTCTTTTATCCTCTACGAATTGGTCGGTGTCCCGGCGCTTCTCGGTCTTCAAGGCGCCTCTTCAGAACCTCGGCGAGGGACGGTGCGCGCACGACTGGCCAAAAGTGTGCCGAGCGTGGCGGGCCGGGAGGATTACATTCCCACGCGCTTGACCGACCGGGGCGGTCAGGTGTGGGCCGAACCGGCTTTCGGCAAAAGCAACCTGATCTTTCGACTCGTCGAAGCCGACGGGCTTCTCCGCGTCCCCCTGAATTCTACCGGGCTCGAGGCCGGCGAAAGGGTCGAGGTTCAGCCTTTCTGATTCAAAGGGATTCGATCTCCCGGATAGGAATTCCACTTGGCCCGCAAACGCGATGTGTTTCTCGAAGATATTCCCCTGGATGAGGCCTGGGCGCGACTTCGTGCGGCGCTGGCCGAAAAGGGATTGTGGGAACCTTTTCCGGCCGAAGAGGTCCCCGTTCGAGGAGCCTGCGGGAGAGTGACGGCTGCTTCGGTGTGGGCCCGCCTTTCCTCGCCTCCGTACCATTCGAGTGCCATGGACGGCTATGCCGTGCGAGCGGTAGATACTCAGGGTGCAACGGAAACCCATCCCGTGGTACTCCATGAGACGAAAGCCAACTTGCCACAGACAGACGTGCTGCGCCCGGCCCTCCCCGTGAATACGGGCCATCCCCTGCCGGCCTGGGCCGACGCCGTTATCATGGTCGAGCACATAGAGCCCATCGGTGATGGAACGCTCGAGATTCGCGCCCCGGTAGCTCCCTGGCAGCACGTTCGACCTATGGGCGAGGACATGGTTCGGACGGAGCTGGTACTGCCTGCAAACCACCTCTTGTGTCCGGTTGATTTGGGTGCTCTGGCCGCAAGCGGCCACCCCCAGGTACAGGTCCGTCGCCAACCCAGCGTATCCATTGTTCCCACGGGAAGCGAACTGGTAACGGTCGAGGAGGCCGCAAGGGGCCTCGCACGGGGGAAAATCGTCGAGTCCAACAGCGCCATCCTGGCCGCACAGGTCGAAAGCTGGGGCGCGACGGCTACCCGATCTGCCATTGTGCCCGACCGCCGGGAATCGATTCAGGCGGCGGTAGAGGAAGCCGCCGCAGAACACGACCTGGTGTTGGTGATTGCGGGATCATCGGCCGGCACCGAGGACTATACGGCGAGCGTGGTCCGAGACCTCGGAAGATTGCTGGTTCACGGCGTGGCGGTTCGGCCCGGGCATCCGGTAATCTTCGGACTGCTCGGAAAAGGACCCACGCCGGTGATCGGTGTTCCGGGCTATCCGGTCTCGGCGGCACTGACGGGTGAGATTTTTATCAAGCCGCTGCTCGACCGTTGGCTGGGCCGCCCGCCGCACCGTCCTCAAAAGCTCACGGCAACCCTATCGCGGAAAGTGTCTTCTCCCACGGGGGATGACGATTACCTCCGCGTGGCCGTGGGTCGGGTGGGTGAGCGGACCATTGCGGCGCCCCTGGCCGGCGGCGCGGGGGTCGTCACGTCGCTGGTGCGAGCCGACGGCATCGTTCGCATCCCGCGCTTCACGGAGGGATTCAATTCGGGTGATCCGGTCACCGTCGAGCTTTACCGCCACCCGGACGAAATCGATCAAACCATCCTGGCCATCGGCAGCCACGACATGACGCTGGACCTGATGGCCCAGTGGCTCGCCGAACAGCAGCCCGGACTGCGCTTGGCGTCCGGCAACGCGGGAAGCATCGGGGGTCTGCTGGCTCTGCGGCGAGGGGAGGCGCACCTGGCCGGGTCGCACCTGCTTGATCTTCAAACCGGAGAATACAACCTCAGCTATATCGAACAGTATTTGCCCGACCGGGACGTGATATTGATTACACTGGTAGAACGTGAACAGGGATTGATGGTGGCACCCGGCAATCCCCAAAACGTCCGCTCGGTGGACGACTTGGTGCGCGAGGATATCCGCATCGTCAACCGACAGCGCGGCTCGGGAACCCGGCTGTTACTCGACTACGAATTGGGGAAACGGGGGATTCAGTCCGACCAGGTGTCCGGTTATAGCCGCACGGAACATACTCACCTGGCGGTGGCCGCAGCGGTGGCCAGCCGAACCGCCGACTGCGGCCTCGGCGTGCGCGCCGCCGCACGCGCCCTCGATCTCGACTTCGTGCCGGTCGCGAACGAACGCTATGATTTGGTGATTCCCCGGGAGCACTACGAGAGTGATCTGCTGGCACCCTTACTGAAGCTTCTCCACAACCCTGAATTCCGAAAAGCGGTGGTAGCCCTGCCCGGCTACAACGTAGGACCCATGGGTCGTATCGTTGGACGCTAAGGTCAGCCCCGCAAACGGTTTACGATCCTCAGCCCCTGACAGCCCCGAGCGGTCCACGGCTCCGGCAGCGCCTGGTTCGAAACCGCCGCGCGGTTGACGTTTATACTTGAAAACATGGGTTCACTCTTCACACCGTGATGACGACTTTTCCTTGGGCGTGTCCTTCTCCAAGCAGCCGCAGAGCTTCAGCAGTCTCACTTAGCGGGTAAGTTCGATCTATAACAGGTACGACTTTCCCGGCTTCAAGAAGCTCCGTCATATGAACCAAATCCTCCTTTTTTGATTCCGCCATCAGGAAAACCACTTTCTGACTACCGACCATTGAAAGCAAGGGCCCTAGGAACATCGTTTGGAAGGTAGGAGCCATGGAACCTCCGGCCATGACATAGATCCCCTTGGGACTTAATGCACGCTTGCAATCGAAGATCGAACGATGCGCCGCGAGATCAAGAATCAGGTCATACCGCTGCCCATTCTGGGTGAAATCTTCTTGGGTGTAATCAATGACCTGGTGTGCGCCGATCGAGCGCATCATGTCCAGCTTCTTCGTGCTGTCCACTCCAGTCACTTCAGCCCCAAGGGATATGGCAATCTGCACCGCAAACGTACCTGCACCACCGCCCGCACCATTGATCAATACCTTTTGTCCTGGCTGAAGCTGTCCTTTATCGCGAAGACCCTGCAGGGCGATGAATGCCGCTTGAGGTATGGCCGCTGCTTCCTCGAATGTCACGCTGGCCGGTTTCAGCACGAACTCGGCATTTTCTGGAACACATACATACTCGGCAAAAGCGCCGAAATCGCACATCCCGAATACCTCATCGCCGGGCTGAAACTGCTTTACGTTTCTGCCCACCGCTTCAACCCGCCCCGCTATATCACATCCGAGAATCTTGTATTTGGGTTCCAGAAGCCCACCGCCTGGATCAAGACGCGGTTTTGGACCCAGGACCTGGGCCATCACGGCGATAAAGAGCGGGTCAGCTCTCAGGAGCTCCCAGTCACCTAGATTTGCGGATGCCGCATGAATTTTTATCAACACCTCATCGTCCCCAGCGGTCGGCTTTTGGATATCCTCAAGCTTAAGAACATCGGGTGAGCCATATTTGTGGCGGACAATTGCTTTCATTTGGGTATCCTCCCTTAATTTTAGATCTGCTCATTTGACGATAGGAGATATTAGAGCTCCGCAAACGGTTCACGGTCCACAGCCCCCGACAGCCCCGACAAGCGGATGAGCGCACGGTCACGGAGGGTGTCCCGGAGGCAGTAGAAGGTCGGCAGCGACGGTGAACTCAAGTTATCCGACCCTCTGCATCTCGGCGAGGTTTCCGTCGCCGCGATCGAGATGTGGATGGGAGACAGGGAACGGTTGGCGTATCGAATCAAGGTGGGATGACCGATGAAAAAGCCGCATGTGATATCGAGGAATGATTGCCTCTTCGAAAACGAGAATGCGGCTACGAATCACGTTCACATGGGTTCCACCGCGACGGCGCAGAATTTGAATTCCGGTATTTTGCCGTAGGGGTCAATTTTGTCGATGGTCAGCACGTTGGCGGAGGCCTCGCGGAAGTGGAACGGAATAAAGACGCTGCCGGGCGGCGTGCGGTCAGCCACCCGCACTTTCAACTCCACCTCACCCCGGCGCGAGCGCACCCTCACCCAACTCCCACTCGAGACGCCCAGCCGGCGGGCGTCCTCGGGATGAACTTCCACGTTCGGCTCTGGTTGGAGCGCCGAGAGGGCGCTGGACCGCCGCGTCATTGTCCCCGTGTGCCAGTGTTCGAGCAGCCGGCCGGTATTCAAAACGAACGGATAGTCCCGGTCGGGCTCCTCCTGGGGAGGCCGGTAATCGACAGGAACGAACTTGCCTTTCCCGGAGGGAAAATCCTTTACGAAAAGCACGCTCGTTCCCGGGTGATCTTCGGTCGGACACGGCCACAGGAGACCGAGCTTCCCCATCCTTTCGTAAGTTAATCCGGTGTAAGAGGGCGTCAGGCGGCGGAACTCATCGAAGACCTCCTCGGCGCTGCTGTATCGCATGGGAAACCCGATCCGCGTGCTGAGATCGCAGATGACTTCCCAGTCGGGACGAGCCTTTCCGGGTGGGTCCAATACTTTCCGGCCGATTTGAACCCGCCGGTCCGTGTTGGTGTAAGTGCCCTCCTTCTCGAAGAACGACGAAGCCGGCAGGATGACATCGGCAAACTCGGCGGTCTCGGTGAGGAAGATATCCTGGACCACCAGGAATTCGAGCGCGCTCAGCGCCTTGCGGACTTTATTGACATTGGGGTCACTGAGGAAGGGATTTTCTCCGAGCATGTACATGCCGCGAATCTCGCCGTTCAGCGCGCCGGAGATGATTTCGGTCACCGTCAGTCCCGGATTGGGATCGAGGGTCACCTGCCACGCCTGTTCAAATTTCTCGCGGATGGCTGCCTGGTTGACGTTTTGGTAGCCGGGATAAACCATAGGAATCAAGCCGGCATCGGAGGCTCCCTGGACGTTGTTCTGTCCCCGCAAGGGATGCAGGCCCGTGCCGGGCCGGCCGATGTTGCCCGTCATCAGACAGAGAGAGATCAGGCAGCGCGAATTATCGGTGCCGGTGGTGTGCTGGGAGATTCCCATGCCCCAGAAAATCATGGCGTGGTCCACACGCCCGTACATGCGGGCGGCTTTCCGGATGTACTCCGGCTCCAGACCGCAGATCGCCGCCGCCTTCTCCGGGGTCCACTCTTTCACCTTGGCACGCAGCGCCTCGAACCCCTCGGTTCTCTCACGGACGAACTCCTCTCGCACCATCCCTTCTTCCACGATGACGTGCATCATGCCGTTCAGAAGGGCCACGTCGGTTCCCGGCCGGAACTGGAGATAGAGGTCCGCGTGGTCGGCAATGCTGGGCCGCCGCGGGTCGGCCATGAGCAAACGGGCCCCTTTGGCACGCGCCTCTTTGAAGAAGGTCGCGGCAACGGGATGGTTTTCTCCGGCGTTGGAGCCGATGATAAAAATCGTTTCGGCCTTCAGGGCGTCGGCAAAAACATTGGAGACCGCGCCCGAGCCGATGGTCTCGAGCAACGCGGCTACCGAAGAAGCATGGCACAGCCGCGTGCAGTGATCCACATTGTTGGTGCCGAAGCCCGCCCGCACCAGCTTCTGGAAAAGATAGGCTTCCTCGTTCGAGCACTTCGCTGAGCCGAATCCGGCCAGCGCATTGGAGCCGTAGCTCTCCTTAATTGCGCGCAGCCTCCGAGCGGCCACCTCCAGCGCTTCATCCCAGCTTGCCTCCCGAAAGGCGGGCAGCACCTCGTCGTAATTCACAATTCCGCCGGGCTTCTTTCCTTTCTTGCCCTTCTTGCCCGCGACCTCGGAAGAGAGGGGACCCTTGGGGTAGGCGGATTCCTTGCGAATCAAAGGGGCCTGAAGTCGCTGCGGGTGCGAGGCGTAATCGTAACCGTATCGGCCCTTGACGCAGAGGCGACCCTGATTCACCGGACTCTCCATTCTGCCGGTGACTTCCACGACTCGTTTTTCTTCAATATGATAGGTTACAGCGCAACCGACGCCGCAGTAAGGACAAACCGAATCGACGTGCCGGTCGGCTCCCGGAGCGGCGCCATTCTTGTTGACCAGGGCACCGGTGGGGCAGACCTCCTGACATTCCCCGCAGGAGACACAGGTGGAATCGCCCATCGGCAGGCCGTGATCAAACCCGATCCGAGCGAGGTGGCCCTTGCCCAGGCGTCCGATCACATCATTCGACTGAATCTCATCACAGCCCCGAATGCAGCGGTCACAGAGAATGCAGGCATCAAGATTCACCTGAATGACTTTGGAGGAGAGGTCATGAATCAGGTGGCCGTTTGACCCGTCACGCCCGTCGCGGGAAGTTGTCGGGAACCCGTTTTCGCGCACTCCGTAGTGTTCTCCCCACTTCTCGAGGTCGCAACCTTTCTCCGTCTCCCTCGCCCCACAGGGAGAGGGATGATCGGCCAGCAGCAATTCCAGAAGCGTCTTGCGGGACGCCTCCACCCGTGACGTATGCGTTTCGACTTCCATCCCGTTCTCGACCAAACGGGTACACGAGGGGACGAGAACCCTTGCGTCCTTCACATCGACCACGCAAAGTCGGCACACCCCCACCGGCCGGAGACGCGGGTCGTGGCACAATACGGGGATCTCTATTCCTTCCTCCCGCGCGGCGTCCCACAGCGTAGCCCCCTTGGGGACCGTGACCGATTTTCCATTCAGCTTAAAGGCAACTGTTTCAGCCACCACTCACTTCCTTTGCCCGATTCCGGGACTTTCGCGTCCGACACGCTAAAACGGATTCCAAGTTGAACTCCCTGGGATGCTGGGTAAAAAATGACCCACGTTCAGCCTTCCCGGATCCGGCGGTACTCCTCGAGAGCGTTTCCAAACAGCTCCCGCCCGAGCTTGGCGCCTTGGAACAGGCGGTCCGGGAGTTGCTCCTGATCCGGTGTGAGTCCCTCCCGCCGGTTGTAGGCCCGCTTCAGGCGAGTCACGGCGGCCGAGCGCTGCTGAAGCGTGGAGGCATTGATCCGGTCTCCGGTGACGGCTCGCAGGGCCGCGGCGGACTCCTCCCACAGGTCGGGAAGGGCTCCGCGAAGGAATTTGCACAGAATCAGGCTGTCGAGCAACGCCGCTCGGTCCTCGGCGGCGACGACAGCGGCGGCCAGGGCGCGAGGATTTTCAAAATCGATTTGGTTTTCGAGATCGGCCTCGTAGGCCGAAGATCGATTGTGGCATGCGCCGCGTGCCCCAACAGCAAAACCCAAAGCCATCGCGGGCATCGTTCTGGGATCGTATCCCGGCAGCTCCATTCCCTTGATCGCGGTCACCAGTTCCTGGCTGCCCCCGCCCAGCCGCCGGGCCGCACGGGCGCTGCCTTCCGCAAGCAGATCACCCATGCCCTCCCGCCGACCGATAGCCTCCACCAAGTGGGCGACCGCGTCACCCCGGCCGAATCGAAGCGGCGGCGCATCGACCGGCTGAGACAAAATCCCCCGCTCGCAGCACTCAAGCGCCCAGGCAATGGTGCCTCCCGTGCTGATCGTATCCAGCCCGTACCGGTCACAGAGCGCCGCGGCCGCCAGGACCGCGTCCGGGTCCTCCACTCCGCATAACGGCCCCAAGGCATAGAGCGATTCGTATTCCATCCGGGCACTCTTCGCCTCGCCGTTGGTCTTGCGGAGGTCAAAGTGAAACGTACACCCAATCGTGCAGGAGGCGCACGCCGAGCGGCCCGCAAGCCGCTGATTGTGAAGCGCTTCCCCTGCAAGCTGCTTACCCGAAAACGAGGAGGCACCCGCCGGGTCGGAAAAATTGCGAACCGGAAGAACCCCCAGACGATTGAATGCCAGCAGGTTGGCCGTGGTTCCCATCAACCGATACTTCCGCGTCGCGGGTCCCAAGGACCACCGCATCCAGCGGGTCCGAATGCGCTCGACTTTTGGGGGTTCGGCGGCCGGCGCCGCCCGGTTCCCTTTGACTCCCAAAGCCTTCAAGCCGAGAGCGGAGAATACGGCTCCGAGCCCGCCCCGACCGGCATGGCGGCCTTCGGTACTCAACGTAGCGAACCGAACCGCCCGCTCTCCTGCTCGGCCGACCGATACCACGGCCCACTCGGGCCCCCACTCTTCGTGGAGCCGCTGATCCACTTCCGCCGAACTTAGCCCGGCAAGGTCCCTAGCGTCGCGGAACAGAATCCGTTCGCCCTCAATCCTGATTGCCAACGGCCCCCTGGCGCACCCGCGGAGCACCAGAGCATCCACTCCGCTACCCTTCAAATTCAGAGCAAAATGGCCCGTCGAAAGAGAGTCGGCCACCAAGCCGGTCAGCGGCGATTTGGTGACGACGGCGAACTTGGCGGTGGTAGTCAACCCGGTAGCCGTCAGCGGGCCGACAGCGAAGACGACCGGGACCTCCCCCGCAAGAGGGTCGGACCCGGCGGAGGAGAAATGCTCGAGCAGCCGAACCCCCAACCCGACGCCACCAATCGTCTCCTTGGTGTTTTCATAAGGAAAATCCAGGCGGCTCAGCTTGCGCGAGGCCAAGTCCACCACCCATACCTTGCCCCAAACACCCCGAGAAGTATCGGCAGCACCGGGATCATGAAAAGTTTTTGCCAAGGTACTCATAGTACGATGAAAGTCATCTCCTTCATCCGCCGGCGGGCATGGAAATAATCAGAATGTTGCCCTTTTCGGGAACCATCTCCAGAGGATTGCTTACAAACCCTTGTGCCTCCAGATGAACTCCATACCCGCCGGCCACCCAATTCCCTGTCTCACTAAGCGGGTCGCCAAGCAGACGAGGGTGAGCACGGGCGAGTTGCGCGAACGCCTCTTGCAGGCTTAGATTGGGACCGACTTCGATTGCAAGGCTTTCACACCGCGCCGCCAGCCGTGCCGTGCCGAAGAACTCAAACCCAAGCCTGCGATGGCTCACCACGCCAACCTCAATCAAGAATCCACTCCCGCAGGGCTCTCAACCGTTCGCAGCGGCGTCCCCCACACATGCGTGGCGTTGACCGCCCGGATTTCATTCTGCCCCGGATCCCCTTTGCAGAACAGCCGCCCAATCCTCCGGGGTGTTGGC
Organism: Terriglobia bacterium; assembly: GCA_965222885.1. Classification (GTDB taxonomy): domain Bacteria; phylum Acidobacteriota; class Terriglobia; order UBA7540; family JAPUME01. The sequence continues at coordinate 522,671 of OZ244973.1, read as the reverse complement.
ATTGAAGAAGCTCAGACCTCCCGGGTCCACCCTGCGAATCTCCTCTTCCTCGACGTAGCGGACCGGAATCCGCGCCAGCAGGTTCGCCGGTCGCCGCTTGCCCTGGCCGAGTAACTCACGAATCAGCGGAAGCGTCTCACTTCCATAAACCGCCTGCAGGGGATGCTCACGCCCCTCCCACCGTGGAATCGCAGCTTGAGCTTGTCCAAGACTCTCTGCCAAGAATTGAATGACCTCCCGCTGCAGGAAGGGAACATCCACCGCGCAGATAAAGGCCGCGCGTGAGTTTATCGCGTCGAGCCCCGCCTCCAGGCCCCGCAGCGGCCCTTCTCCCTCCACCGCGTCCCGAACGATGCGTGAGGGCACCGCCGGCAACTCCTGCCCGGGAGCCGCCACCACAACCACCCGAGTACAAACTTGGGATACCGTTCGGACGGTTCGGGTCAGGAGCGGCTCACCCCAGGCATCCAGCCACGCCTTGGGACGTCCCATTCGGCGGCTCCTGCCACCGGCCAGCACCACACCGCTCAACCAAGGAATCGTGCAAGCGGCAGATTCTGACTCGTGGGCCATCTTGGAGGCGATGTTACTTCCTTTTCCTGTTCTTTGCCAAACGGCAGATGAGTCCTTGATCCTCCCGACCGAGGATTACTTGCCCGCCACCCGAGCCCATTCCTCCGGCCAGTGGCGCATGACGGAAAGTACCGGATTCATCGCCGCCTGCCCCAGCCCGCAGATGCTGGTCAGAGCCATGGCTTGCGCGAGGTCCTGAATGACAGGAGTCAGAGGCCTTGCATTCGCGTTCTCGAGCATCGCAACGGCCTTCGCCGTCCCTTCCCGACAGGGGACACATTTACCGCACGACTCATCCCGGAAAAACTTGAGAACATTCAAGGCCAAGTCCACCATGTCGGTTCCCTCGGCGGCCACCACCACTGCGCCCGAGCCCAGCATGGAGCCCTTATCGGCCAGCGCCTTGAACTCCAACGGCGTGTCAGCCTCTGCAGCGGGCAAAAAACCGGAGGAAGCCCCTCCCGGAGCAAAGGCCTTCAACGCCCCTCCCTTCACTCCCTGGCCGAATTCTTCGATAAACCTGCGTGCCGTAATGCCCATCGGAACTTCGTACACGCCGGGCCGGTTGACGTGACCGGAGAGAGCCAGAAATTTGAGCCCCTTCCCGCCGTTTTCCCCTTGCTCGGCAAACCACTGCGGTCCCCGATGCAGAATGGCGGGGACATACGCGAACGTTTCGACGTTATTGATAACGGTGGGCTTGGACCACAAGCCGTGAGTGCCCGGAAAGGGAGGCTTGTTGCGGGGCTCAGCCCGGCGTCCCTCCATGGCTTCGAGCAACGCCGTCTCCTCACCACAGATGTAGCCTCCGGGGCTTTCAAAGACGCGAACATCGAATCGTCCGCCGGTACCCTTGCGATTGCTACCGATCAGCCCTCTTTGGCGGGCTTCCTGAATGGCCTCTTCCACTTGGTGAGCCGGGTCAAGGTACTCATGGCGGATGTAAACCCAACCCTTCTCGGCGCCTACCACCCACATGGAAATCAGCAAGCCTTCAATCATCAAGTAGGGCCACCGTTCCATGACCAGGCGGTCTTTGGAGGTCCCCGGTTCGCTCTCGTCGGCGTTACAGACGACATATTTGGGCAACCCTTCCGCATTGCGGACAATCTGCCATTTGAGGCCGGTGGGAAAACCGGCCCCGCCCATGCCCCGGATGCCGCTCTGCTTCAGGGCTGCAATGACCTCTTCCGGCTTGCGCTCTCCCTCCAGACACGCCCGAAGCGCGCTGAAATGCTCTTGCGGAGTTCCGTAGGGGTCGCATTGGGCATTCTTCTGGGGAAACACCTCGGGTGAGGATGGGGGAGGCGCTTGACCCTTCAGGGCCTTCTGAAGCAGCTCCTCGGAGGCCCCCCCGTAAACCTTTTCGTTTATTTCGGCTGCCACGGCCTGTTCACATCGGCCCAGGCAGGGCACCTCACAGAACTCCACGTCGTCGCTTCCACGAGCCGATTCCAACCCTTTCTGGAACAGGTTCCGGCTTCCCGCCAGATGGCAGGACATATCCCGGCAAACGCGAATCGTAAGAGACTTTTTCGGCTTGGTCCGAAACGTGGGGTAGAACGAAACCAGTCCCTGGAGGTGATAGAGCGGGAGATTTAATTCACGCGACAGAGAACCGACCGCGTCCTCCGAGATAAATCCATCGCGAGCCTGGACATCGCGAAGCCGCGCATAGATATTTTCACCGCTCTCGGATCTTGCCATCGCCTTCACCTGGATCAGGGTGCAGTGAGAAGCATCCCCTCGGCCGGCACATCCAACGAAACCGGATGCCTTCCATCTTTCGATGATGGAGATATACTCCCAAACCACGCCGAACGGCAAAATTCAGCGATAAGTCATTCTCCCGCACCTGGGCGCAAAGGTCCAGCGGTTCCTCCGAAACGGGTTTTGCGGCTTGGCGGGACTGCCGAAGGGCTAACCCTGAGCCATCTGTTCGAACCGCAGCGTAAAAGGCCATCCGGGAAACTGTCGGGCGCCGCGGGCTGCAGGGTCCACATTCCAGGGCCAGCACTCGAGAACAAGCTCCCGTGACTCGTGATTGACCCGAATGATGCCGTATCCCTCGCTTTTGAGCCGCCGGTCGCCGAGGATCTGCGAACGCCCCCGGCGGTATCTTCGATATTCGCGGAAGCTCACCTTTGGATTCGCCACGGCAAGGACCCGGACCTTGTTCCCGAAGGCATCCTTAAAATCGCCGGTGGAGGGGCTGGTGGCGGCGTTCGCCGCAGGCGCGGCCGGTTCAAACCACCGCTGCCATGTGGAGCCGGCCGCGGGGCCGGTGAACTGCACCACGCCGTCCGTGAAACTTTCCACCCCGTGACGGACCAGCGTGGCCAAGTGCTGGTCACCAGCCAGGACCAAGGCGCGCGCCTCGCGGAGTAATTGAATGGCGCGGTCGCGTCCCAGCTTGGGATAACCGTTCGAGTCGAAATCGAGCAGAGGGCGTCCGGCGGGGCTGGTCTGGACACAGGCAAACACCGTCTGGGTGAGACAGATTTTCGCCGAGACATCTCTCCGCTCCTCGGCCCAGGCTGCGAGAAACTTTTCCTGTCGGGCACCGAGCAGCTCGGCTTCGTGAACGTCGAGATCAGAGCCTTGAAGGGCGGCCGTCTTGAATTTTCGATCTTCCAGGACGGCGAAACTCACGCCACCGTAACGAAACGAGCCGTAATAGACCGAAATACCCTGCACGATGGGAGTGGCATCGTAGGGGTCCGGATTATGTCCGCACTGGGTCCGTTGCACCACGTTGACAAATTCGCCCGTGCAACGGTAGCCGCCCCGGTTCGGGTCGCGTTCGGGCGCGAGGCGACCGCCGTTGCCCCAAAGGTTCCCGTGGTACACGTCATGGTCATCGGTCAGGATAACAGCGGCCGTATCCCGCGTCATCTCCCGAAAAGACCACATCCATAGATACCACTTATAGAGGTAATCCAATGTGGGAGACAGGCTGTCGTCCCGGCGTGTGGGACTTGCCTCGTAGAGTTGATCGCCGGCAAACACCAGAAGATGAGGATTGTGCTGCCGGGCGTGCCGCACCATCGTTGCATGCGGGAAATACAGGCTCTTATCGGTGTAGCGTCCCAAAAGCTCAGCCGGTGGCATTTCCGGCTTTCCTTGGCCCCCTTCGAGAGAACGCGCCGAACAGATGGCGCAACTGAACAGGGCAATCTTCAGTGCCTCGGTTGTTCCCGGGTCGCGGCGAATCATGCCGCGATAGAACTCGGCCGGGGATGAACCCGCCGGGTAAGCGATGCGATACTCCCAGTCCCGCGTGGCGTCCCAATCCTCCAGCCGGAAGAGCGCCGTAAATCCAGGGGCCAGTGTTTCTACAGGACCGTCCTGCCAGGCTCCGCCCGGACGCCGATACTGAAACTGCGCTGATTGCGGTTCGTCCTCGCCCAGGGGCATGAACTGGGCGGAAATTTTGAGCACCTTACCATCGAGTGAATGGAGCGTACCCAGGATAGGACCCAGGGAACGCTCCGCGTGAATGGTAATCTTTTTGCCTCCCGTTTTGAGGTCCCAGAACCCATACCGCGCACCTCTGCCCGGTCCATAGCGAGAGGAAACCAGCGCAATCCCACCCAGAATCTCCGCCTCGGGCACATCGCGACGGCGCCTGGCCGCAAGGATTTCGCCGGTTTGAAAATTCCAGGCAGAAAGGGTCAACTCGAATCGTCGCCGGCCTTGAGGAGCCAAGTCGAGACGAAGCTCAACCTGAGGGGCTCCAGGTCGGTCCGGAACGCCCGCTTCCATGAGTTCAGAAGGGGGGTCCGAGGGCAACTCGGAATAGGCGTGGGGCCGCTGTTCGCTGGTGTGCTCTCGAAAGCGCACCTGGCCGTCTGTTTCGTAGGTGCACAGCAAGCCGCCGCCGATGCCTGAGGCTTTCTGAACCAAAGCGGCCGCGCGGTAATCCAGATGGCCCGCGCCGGCCCCCACCAGGAACCCGCAGAAGCCCCCTCCAGCTCCTGGCGCGAGGATTTCGGCACGAACCCGCAGATGAGCCGAGCTCTCACCCGGAACCATCTGCCGAGTCAGGATGGCAACCGTCCGCACCTCATCTCCCTGCTCTCCCGTAAGGCATTCCAGACGTCCTTGGTGCAGTCGCCAATCCTGAAGCCGATTCGCCCAATAAGCAGGTCCCAGCCAAGTCCGAATGATCCGGTCGGGAGGCGGCTCCACCGGAGTCCAGTCCACCTCCGCTGCCGTTGGAATCGAAGGAACCTCATCCGGTAAGCCATGGGCTCGACCGGCAGGGCCGAGCGCGCTTCCAAGAAATCCTCCGGCTGCGCTTTTCAATAAGGACCGTCGTGTAAGTCGAGTCGTTCGTTTCTCTGATCCACCCATGAAACAAAACCCTCCTGGGAAAGCCCGCTGCCGCCTACCGGCTGTCCACGTCCGGTGGTTTTCCGATAGAATACTCTTTATCGGAGCGGGAACAAGGTCAACCGCTCGGATTCCATGGCCGTCCGAGCCGCCCCTCTTCCCCGCGCCGGGGCAAGAAAGGGTTTGACGCCATGGGGCGGAACCTCAGCGTAATGCAAAATTTGCAAAATTTCCGGGTGCGTGAACGCCGGGGAAAGATGCGACGACCCCCTATCCAGCTTCTCCTGCTCCTGGGAGCTGGGGGCGTCATCGGCTTGGCCGCGTTGGTAAAGGCACAGAACCTCCCGGTCCGGTTCACTGAGGTTCTTGCCGAAACGGGCATCCATTTCAAGCACGACAATGCCGCCTCAGCCGAAAAATACTTCCCCGAGACCATGAGCGCCGGCTGCGGCTGGATCGACTACAACAACGACGGCTTGCTGGATGCCTACTTCGTCCAGAGCACCGAGACGCCTCTCTACAAACCCGACAAACCTCTCCGCAGCGCCCTGTATCGCAGCAACGGCGACGGGACCTTTACGGACGTGACCCCGGAGGCCGGCGTGGGCGCCGAAGGCCTATTCGGGTCCGGCGTGGCGGCAGCCGACTTCGACAACGACGGCCATCAAGACCTTTATGTTATGGGATGGGAGCGGTCGATCCTTTACCGCAACAACGGGAACGGCACCTTCGCCGATGTAACCTCCCAGGCCGGCGTGGCCAATGAAGGATTGTGGGGTTCCAGCGGCGCCTTCTTCGATTACGACAAGGACGGACACCTGGATCTGATGGTGGCCAACTACATCCAATGGTCACCCGAGAACAACATCTATTGCGGTGAACGACGTCCGGGCTATCGCGCCTACTGCCACCCCGACAATCATGAAGGACAGTTGCCCACGCTCTACCACAACAACGGCGACGGAACCTTCTCGAACGTCACCGAGCCGGCGGGGATGGCCGGTGAGCTCGGGAAAGGGCTGGGATTGGTCGCCGCAGACTTCAACAATGACGGGTGGATCGACGTCTTTCAGGCCAACGATTCCATCAGGAATTTCCTGTTTTTGAACCAGCGCAACGGAACCTTCGAGGATGTCACCTTCATCGCCGGCGTGGGCTACAGCGAGGACGGCATCCCGGAAGCCGGCATGGGCACCGATGCCGCCGACATCGACGGCGACGGCTGGATGGACCTCTACGTCACTCACCTTGACTTCGAGCTCGACCGGCTCTACCGGAACAACGGAAACGACACCTTCAACGACGCCACCTACTCGTCGCAAATCGGAAACCAAGTGACCTTATATAGCGGGTTCGGGACGAGATTCTTCGACTATGACCACGACGGGTGGATAGACCTGTTCATCGCCAACGGCCACATCCTGGACAATATCCAACTGTATCACCAGGACGTGAGCTATGCCGAGCCGAACCTGATGTTCCGCAACGTCGGGGGAGGCAAGTTCGAGAACGTCTCCAGCCGGCTGGGGCCGGATTTTTCCGTTCCCCGCGTGAGCCGCGCCGCCGCCGTCGGCGATTACGATAACGACGGAGACCTGGACATTCTCATCAGCAATAACGGACAAGCCCCACAACTGCTTCGCAATGACGCTGCCCACGGCCACCATTGGCTATCGGTTTCGCTACGCGGGACTCGCTCCAACCGCGACGGCATCGGGGCCCGGCTGACCTTGACGGCCGGCGAACGCCAGCAGGTCCAGGAAGCCAAAGGGGGCATGAGCTTCCAAGCGGCCCAAGACCCCCGCATCCATTTTGGAATCGGACCCTCAGCGACAGTGGACCGTCTCGAGATCGCCTGGCCTTCGGGAGTGGTGGACCGGTTGGAGAATCTTCCCGCCGATCAATTTCTTACCGTGGAAGAAGGCATGGGTGTCGTTCCCCGGTCTTTTCCGAAGTTTCGGTCCCCCGAAACGAGCCGCTAAAGATTTCCCCGCCGGTATTCTTCCACCAGGTATTCGCAGGCGCGGGCGGTGAGGGCCATGATGGTCAGCGTGGGGTTCACGCAGGCCTGGGTAACGAAGCTGCTCCCGTCCACCACAAAGAGGTTCTTGACGTCGTGGGATTGGTTGAAGCCGTTCAGCACCGAGGTTTTCGGGTCCGCTCCCATACGGCAGGTGCCGCACTCGTGGATACCGAGGCCCGGGTCGCCGGGCGACCGGTCGATTCCGGTGATCTCCGCACCCGCTTCGGTCAGAATCTGGGCGGCGTTGTCGATCATGTCGTCCACCATAGCCCGTTCGTTATCGGCTTGCCGGCATCGGATATGCAAAACGGGGACGCCCCAGGCATCGACCTGATTCGGGTCAATCTCCACGTAGTTCTCATAGCGGGGCAACATCTCCCCGAATCCGCTGAGGCGCACCGGCATGGGGTAGTCCTCGCGCACTGCCCGCTTGAACCCGGCTCCGAAGCCGCGAACTTCTTGCGCATGCTGCGGGAAACGTCCCCGACCGCTTCCGCCCTGGAAGCCGTAGCCCCGGATGAACTTCGGATGCCGGGTGGCCAGGTTCTGGGAACGCGGTATATAGATGCCGTTCGGGCGGCCGTCATCGGGCGTCACGGGGGCCGAGCGCAACTGGGGAAAGTGGCCCCGGACGCCGATCCCGTAGAGATGATCCATCAAGTAGTGCCCCAGCGCGCCGCTTGAATTCCCCAATCCATGCGGAAACCGGTGCGAAACGGTATTGAGCAGAATCCGGGTGGATTCCAGGGCGGAAGCTCCCAGCACCACCGATTCGGCGTACACCTCCTGCGGTTGCCGGGTCAACCGATCGACGTAGTACACCCCCTTCACCTTCATCCGATCCTCATCTACCAATAAATGCCGGACGACCGCATTCGGCTGCAGCGTCATGCGGCCCGTGGCGACGGCCGCCGGAAGGGTGGACATCGGACTGCTGAAATAAGACCCGCTGTGGCAGCCTCGACGACAGTAGCCACAGAAGTGGCACGGCGCCCGCCCCATATGGGCACGGGTCAGCACCGCCGCCCGCCCGATGGTCAGTACCTTTCCGGATTTCTGGGCGGCCTTCTTCATCATCTGCTCGCCGCAGGTGAGGTTCATGGGAGGCAGGAACGCACTGTCGGGCAACTGCGGAAGGTGCAGGGCTTCGCCTGAGATGCCGACGAATCGCTCCACCTTTTCGTAATAAGGCGCCAAATCGTCATGCCGGAGGGGCCAGTCCTGCCCGTAGCCGTCGTGGCTGGCCGCTTTGAAGTCGTAGTCGCTGAATCGATAACTTTGGCGGGCCCACATGATGGTCTTGCCGCCGACGTGCCGGCCGCGGATCCATTTGAAGGGTTTGCCGGCCGGGGTCGTGTAGGGATTCTCCAAGTCGTTGACGAACAGATGGCTGGTGTACTCCGAGCAAGCATAGCACTCGCTCTGCACCGGCTGGATTCGTCTCTGTTCTTGGGTCCGATAGCCGTGGTGAGGCAACTCGTAGGGCCAAGTGTGCTCGTTGAAATGCCGGGAGGGATCGAGCGGCGGCCCGGCCTCGAGCACTAAAACGGTCATTCCCTTCTCGGTCAACTCCTTGGCGGCCCAGCCTCCGGCAGCGCCCGAGCCGACGACTATGCAGTTATAGACGGCCTTGCTCTTGGCCATGCACCCTCCCCCTGCGATGAAGTTGAAGTTTTCTGCCCCGCCGCGCATTGTATCATCCTGACCCCATCCGCAAAAGCGCGCACTCCATCCGCGTTGTTCGCTCTGTAGGCGGTGCGTTGTGTCCGGGTTCAGATACATGTGAGACTGTGAGGGTGATGCTGGAGGGAATAGGGATCGATATGCCAACCGTGGCGGGTTTTGGGCGAAGGGAGCGTAGCGAGCGCAGCCCAAATCCCGCCGCAACCGCGCCTTGAGGGTCCCCTACCCCCTCCCTCACACCCCAAAAAGCACGACGCCTGGCCCCGAATTCAGGACCAAACGCCGCGCCCGTTCAGGTAGCCTTTCGTTTCTACCCAGAAACCCAAGGAGCCTGAACCATGCAGATCCAATCTCTGCACATCCCATCTTATCGCACTTGGGCGGTGGATGACACCTGCCCCCGCCAAGCCATTGAGCGCCTCAAGAAAATCGAACTGTATGACGAGCTACGCCGTGAAGGCTGTTCGGCGCCCACCGCTCTGCGGGCCATCGGCTGGTCGAGAGCCACCTACTTCCGTTGGGCAGCGCGCTACCGGAATCGTGGCCCGCACGGCTTGGCAGCGATCAGGCGACGCCCGCAACGCACTCGATCCCGGCAATGGACGCCAGCCCAGCAGCGCCAAGTCTGGACCTTGCGGCGCCACTATCCCTTCATGGGCAAGCGACCTCTACGGGTTCTGCTCGCCCGCCAGGGCATTCATCTCAGTGAATCCACCGTTGGCCGCATCCTCGCCAAAGGGGTGCGGCTCGGTCGTATCCGCCCCTGCGCTTTCTGCCGGGGGCGCGTCAAGCTGAAAAAGCGCCGCTCCTTCCACCAGGGCCACGCCCAACGCTGGCGCTACGGCACCCGGGCCACCCAACCCGGCCAACTCGTCCAGATCGATCACCTGTCGGTGTCCCTCGACGGCACCCAACTCAAGGAGTTCCGGGCCGAGTTCGAGCAAGCTTGCCAGCAACTCGACATCCCCCAGTTTGTCCTGCCGCCTCGACGACCGCAGTTCAATGGCTGCGTCGAACGAGCCAACGACAGCGCCCGCGTCGAGTTCTGGAACCTCTACACCGGCGAACTCACCGTCGCCGCAGCCGGCGCTGCCCTCACCGAATACCAACACTTCTACAACCACCTCCGACCTCACCGAACCCTGGACATGAGGACGCCCATGGAGTACCTTGCCACCTGGAAGGCCACCTGACCGAGTCTCATATGTACTGAACCCGCACATTGACTTGCGCTATGGCGCAGCTTAAGATAGCCCTCGCAAAGCTGATTCTTTTTTCCACGTATCGGTAAATGATGAATTGGGTGACTGGACTGGAGCGAAAATGTTTTCCATACTCGTAAAAAGGCGTCTCGTGTGTCTCGCCATGCTGGTTGCCGTGGGGTCCACGCTGGGGGCGACTCGCTGCACCTTCCGAGATCGGGAGACCGACCCGAAAACCAACTTCCTGATTATCCTCACCGACGACCTGGGCTACGGCGACCTGGGCTGCTTCGGCAATAAAACGATCCAAACGCCGCACCTCGACAAGCTTGCGTCGCAGGGTATCCGGCTGACTTCCTGTTACTCGGCGGCGCCGGTCTGCTCGCCTTCGCGGGTCGGGTTGCTGACCGGGCGCACGCCGAGTCGCGTGGGTGTCTATGACTGGATTCCCGCCGGCCATCCGATGCACCTGCCCCGCAAGGAAACAACCGTCGCCACCCTGCTCAAGCAGGCCGGCTACGCGACCTGTCACGTCGGTAAGTGGCACTGCAACGGAAAGTTCAACTCGCAGGAGCAACCCCAGCCGGACGACCACGGGTTCGACCACTGGTTCAGCACCCAAAACAACGCGGCCCCCACGCACCACAACCCGGAAAATTTCGTCCGTAACGGCCAGCCGGTCGGCAAGCGGGAGGGCTATTCGTGCCAGATCGTTGCCGATGAGGCGATCCACTGGCTCCAGAATCGGCGCGATCCATCGCAACCCTTCTTCCTCCACGTCTGCTTCCACGAGCCGCACGAACCGGTTGACTCGCCTCCGGAACTGGTGGCGCAGTACCCCGAAGCGACCAAGAAGGGAGAGGCACTCTACTATGCCAACGTGTCGAATCTGGACCGCGCGGTCGGGCGGCTGATGGCGACCCTCGACGAGATGAACCTGGCCGACAATACGCTGGTCTTCTTCACATCGGACAACGGCCCGGAGACGCTCAACCGCTATCCCAGCGCGTGGCGTTCCCACGGCTCGCCCGGGCCACTGCGCGGGATGAAGCTGCACCTGTACGAGGGCGGAATCCGCGTGCCGGGCATCCTGCGCTGGCCGGGCCACAGCCGGCCACGGCAAGTCGTCGATGAGCCGGTGAGCGGGGTGGACGTTCTGCCGACGCTGTGTGAGATCGCCGGCGTCAAGGTGCCGGATGATCTCGAGCTGGATGGCGCGAGCTTCCTGCCGATCTTCGCGGGCCAGCCCATCGAGCGAAAGGTTCCCCTATTCTGGCACTATTTCCGCGCGCTCGGCCCCCCCAAGACGGCGATGCGCAGCGGCGACTGGATGGTGCTGGGCCGGTGGGACGCCCCGGAGCCCTCCCCCGGCGGCCGGCTCCAGGCCGGCGATATCGAGATCATCAAGTCGGCCCAGGTCACCGGGTTCGAGCTTTACAACTTGCGGGCGGACCGAGACCAGACAACCGACCGGGCCGCAGAGGAGCCCGAGCGTCTGAAGGTCATGTCACAAATGCTGGTCGAGAAATTCACCCAGGTCCAGTCGGAAGGGCCGGTGTGGAACCTGCCGCCGAGGGAAAAGAGAGCCAGCGATTAGCCGACGGTCAATTCCCACCCGAACCCCGGACGATCGGAGGGTCGCATGTAGATGCCTTCCGGGCCCCGGGTGATGCCATTGTCCTCCTCGAATCGTTGATAGGCTTCCGAAGGCCCGCCCGGGGGCGGCATGAACATCTCACACCAAGGGCTGTTGGTGGTGGCCAGGATGTAGTGCGGCGCGCCTCCCCTCCATCCGCCATGCGGGATCACGGGAATGTCGTGAGCCGCCGCCAGCGCCCCGATACGTCGCAATTCGCTCAGTCCCCCGCACCAGTTCATATCCGGTTGCCAGATACGGGCCGCTCGGTACTCGAGGAGCAACCGAAAGCCGTAACGCGTATATTCATGCTCGCCGGTTACAATGCGCGTTGACTTGATCTGCTCATTCAATCGTCCGAACCCCGCATAGTCGTCGGGAGGAAGACATTCCTCCATCCAGTAAACTCGATAAGGCTCCAACATCGCGGCGAGTTCCAGGGTGTAATCTTCGGTGAATGCCATCCAGCAGTCCAACATGATTTCGCCGTCCGCGCCCAGCAACGCGCGTGTCCTTTTGACGAGTTCAACGTTTTTCCGCATGCCTTCGCGCCCATCGGCGGGTCCGTAGGGGATTGCCAGCTTGAGCTTCTTGAAACCAAACTCCACGTGCTGCTCCAAATCGTTTCCCGTACAGTAGGCGGGGATTCTGGGCTTGGTTTCCCCACCCAACAATTGATAGACGGGTTGGCCCAGCGCCTTTCCGATGATGTCCCACAGGGCCAGATCGACCGCGCTGATGGCGTGCACGACCAGGCCCTTCCGGCCATAATACAGAGTGGATCGCCACATGATGTCCCAAAGCTGCTCCACCTTGAATGGGTCCTCACCGAGGAGCAACTTGGTCAGATGTTTTTCAATCACGAAGCTGCCGCCCGGACCGCCATAACCGATTCCCGTAACCCCTTTGTCGGTACTGATCTGGACCGCTTCGGGCCCCAGTTCATCGCCCATGAACAGGTCCCGCCGGGGTTTGTACTGGGGATAGATCGACATCGGATTGGCGACCTCGACGCCTCCAGCCGACCAGGAGCCGGGAGCGGGCTGGTAGGCGGGCAACGGTCGGGTCGGCTTTGGATCCACGGCTCGGACTTCGGTAATTCTTAAACCGCTCTTCTCCCCTTGGAAAGACAGGGGCGGTGGAGATGGGTACGGACTCGCCTGGCCGTCTTCAGGAAAGCCGAAAGTCAGCGCGGCGCCAGCCGGGAAAAGGGAGGTTGTTTTCAAGAATGTTCGACGGTTCATATTGGAACTCCTACGTGGCCTGAAAGGATTGATCCTTGCCGAATATAGCACTTTCACACGGAGAGAAAGAGATGAATACGCCCGCAAACCCTGTATCTTGCCCGAGAAGGTCTAAATCCGACCGGAGAATCGACACCCGGCGAGTATGAGCGGCGAGTCGCGGGGTTCCTGCGGGGCGTATCCTCGTGCGTGGGAAGACTCCCAGCGGCTCCATCGAGCAGAGGGAGGCACGGAGTGTTGGCGAAGGTAGTGCTCAGAGAGCAGGCTGGCGTCTTCCACGGTTTTCTCCCAATTCCTTTCTTTGCTCTTACACGGTTTTGGGGCTTCTGCTTTCGCTCGCAACGCCTACGGTTCGCCTGCTTGAGGGGTGGAGTTTTCTGACGGTTTCTTGACGGTGGTGGCTGCCACAGACCTGCTCTACGGGCTGCGGCGCACCTGGTTGCAGTAATGGTTTTCGAGCTGCCATCGCCCCAATCGTCGTGAGGACGCGCTTCGTCGAGCACACGGTTGAGTCGTTCGTAGAACGGATGCCCTCCGCTCCGCGGCAGGTCGGCGCTGGCCACTAGAAACGATCCGCAACAATGTTTAGCTCAATGTCGTGTTCGAGGTACGCTTTCGCTGCCGCAAGCACAAGCGCAAAACCGCCCGTCGATTCGAGTGCTTGATGCACGATTTCATCGCCGTCACCAGTGAAGCCTTTGTTGATGACGCTGAGATAAGTTGTGTCATCTGATCGAGGCGTAAAAATCCATTCCACGGCTGTAGGGTTATCAGGGTCCCATTCGATGAGGATTCGTTTGTTTTCTGCGATCGCCTTCACTCGAACTTCGGTAGAAGCATTGTACAATTCCCAGTGCCATTGAACTATCTTACCGCATTCCAGCCGACCAGAGCTTTTGTCAAACCAGAATTTCGTGATGACATCAGGATCAACGAAAGCCTCAAACACCTCCGCGACAGGCTTGCGAATTAGCAATGCTGCTTTTGCAATCGGCTGTTTTTTCACTTCCATAATCCCCCCCGTGTATCAACTTTATCGGGATTTCCATTTTGGCCGTCCCGGCATGATCTAGGGTAGTTAAGCCGGATTTGTAATGCAAAGTTTTCTGGCTTCTGTCACGTTTAACCCTCCCTGCAGGCCCGCCTTGGGCTTTCACCTAAGAGCGCAACTCGGCAATCTGGGCTCCGATGGCGGCGATGACGTTCTCTCCGGCTTGGCGGCGGCTTTCCTCGGCGGCTTCGTAGGCCAGGTCGGGGTCCACGTCCACGCTTCGCAAAGCGCGGAAGATAGCGCTGGTAGCGGGTTCAGCGGCCATGATTAGGCCCATGGTAGAATGAGCGGAGCGGTCAGGAAAGCTCTCCCTTGCCGCGCCGGAGCGAGCGTTTCACAAGATCGACTTTCCTGGCCGGATGGGCAAGGTCCCGGGCTCTCGCCCTCGCGTAGAAGAAAAAAGCAAGGGTCAATACGTACCGGAGGGCTGGTCTGTTGCCGTTCTGGAAGTGTGGTCGCGCGCGCCGAGCACGCCTCAAATGCAGAAAAAGTACTAGATGTTGTGCATGTCTTCGTTTGATGTCGTTTTTGCTTGACAGCCGTGCGACCGTCTTGCGCATACTGGCATCGTAGTAGGAAGGAAGTCGCCGCGGCAAAGGCTTCGAGAGGATGGAGCGGCGGCGAAAAAACTGATCGAGCGCTGCGGACCTCTCCGCTCCGTAGCGTGATTGAGGGCGGCGGATGGGTGGGGACACCCGCTGCTGCCCATGAGAACTCGAAACGCACAATCCATTCCCGCGCGGCGCACCGACGCCGATTGTTTCCGGAAACCAACCCCAGGCTCTGCGGTCTCGAATTACGGCGATATACGGGACACGGACCCGTTCCGAGGACGGAAGCACAAAGGCGGTCCAACGACGGAAAGACAAGGGAACTCCTGCACCCTGTACAACCCCGCCGCGACGGCGGCTGCGGGGGAGGTTGCGGACACCCTTCGGAACGTGAACGGCGCGCAGCACGGAAGGGTGTCCCGAAAAAACAGCCGAGTGGTTCTGGATGACGGGTTCCACTCCGACAACGGCTCACGTCAAGGCCGAGATGCGCAGGAAGGCGAGCATCTACCTGGAGGGAGGCGGCCACCGGTCCTGGACCTGGGGCGGGACCGGCGGCAGTTATGGGCGGTGGTGGCACCGGTTACGGCCGGAACCGGTAGCCGAGAAAAAAAGAGGAGAAAAACAGATGAATACGCGATGTCGCGGCCATCTCAGAGGTCTCCCGGCAGCCAATGGGATCAAAGGGCATGAACAGTAAGGGGTGGCGGTGGCCTGTGCATGGCCCGGGCTCGCTGGAACGCTTCCACCGGTTGACTCGCCCCCGGGTGCGACCTAAGATGATTGGGTTTCCTCTCCATGATGAGCAAGAACCTTTCGCGTTACTACATTGTCGAAAAGCTCGGTGGCGGAGGCCCGGGGAAGGCCTCTTGTCGCCTGGCTCTCGGAATCGCTTTTACCTTCTTCCTCGCGGAGTGCGGGCGAACCGGCCCTCCCTTTTCTCCGGAAGAATCCCTAAAGAGATTCCGCTTGCCGCCAGGCTTTCGCATCGAGTTGGTGGCTGCCGAACCCGACGTGGTCGATCCGGTAGCCATGGCATTTGACGAACGAGGCCGGTTGTTCGTGGTGGAAATGAACGAATACCCACTGTCCGCCGACCCGCTGGGAAAGATCAAGCTGCTCGAGGATGAAGATGGGGATGGCCGGTTTGAAAAGAGTACGGTGTTTGTGGAAGGACTCCATTTCGCCCACGGTGTCCTGCCTTGGAAAGACGGGATTCTTGTGACCTCCGCGCCCGACATTCTCTATTTCGCCGACACCGACGGGGACAACCGCGCCGACCTGCGGCGGGTCATCCTGACCGGATTTGCCCGGGTCAACCCCCAATTGCGGGTGAACGCCCCCACCTACGGGATGGACAACTGGATCTATGCGGCTTATCCGAAATTCGGCGCCGGCAACCGGTTTCAACAGTTCAGCGATTTTGGCCGACCGATCCACTTCCCGGACCACGCTGAGGTTCCTCCGGTGGATGCTTTCACCCGAGGGACGGACATCCGTTTCCAGCTTGACCCACCACGGCTGGAAGGCATTTCCGGGAACTCCCAATTCGGATTGGCGTTCAGCGATCGGGGGCATCGGTTTACTTCCTGGAATAGTAAGCACATTCAGCACGTTGTGATCGAGAGCCGGTATCTGAGTCGGAACCCCTATCTGGCGGTTCCTTCTCCTGCGCATTCACCTTCCGATCATGGGGACGCGGCCGAGGTTTATCCCCTGCAAGAGAATCCCACCGTAAGGCGAATCCGTCCTCTGGTGCACATCGGGGGGTTGGGCCACTTTACCTCGGCCTGCGGCCATTCGATTTATACGGGAGGGAATTTCCCGCCCGAGTACGCGGGGGCGTATTTCGTGTGTGAGCCGGTTGCGAACCTGGTGCACCGCGACCGCCTCATTCCGCAGGGCGCTACGTTCGTTGCCCGGCGCGGGCATGAGAAAGCGGAATTTCTTGCTTCCGAGGACGGTTGGTTTCTTCCGGTGTTTACCGCAACCGGGCCCGACGGCGCATTGTACGTGGTGGACTTCCACCGCAAGGTAGTGGAGCACCCCGAATGGATCCGGAAAGATTTGATGAACGATCAAGAGCTCTTTTCCACCGGCAAGGATCGAGGGCGGATCTACCGGATCGTACACGAGAGCAGCCGGAGAGTTCCCCGCCCCAGGCTCGATCAGGCCAGCACCGCCGAGCTTGTGGAACAGTTGTCGAATCGGAATCGCTGGTGGCGAATCACGGCCCAGCGATTGCTGGTGGAGCGCCGTGATCCCGAGGCCGTCGCGAGGCTGGAAGACCTGATCCGCAACGGTCCCTCGCCGGCCGGGCGCAGCCACGCGCTCTGGACCCTGGAAGGCTTGGGGAAACTCAGCATCCAACCGATTCTCGATTCCCTCGACGATGCCAGCCCCGCCGTCCGCGAGCAAGCCATCCGCCTGGCGGAAAAATATCTGTCCGATGCGCGGGTAGTGAAAAAGCTTTTCCAGAAGACGGCCGACCCGGACGGGCGAGTGCTCTTCCAGTTGGCGTGCACGCTCGGCGGGCTTCCCTCCCGCCAATCCTTTGCGGCTTTGCAACAGATCGTGGCACGTCGCCTGGACGACCCTTGGCTGCAAATTGCCGCTCTCACCTCGGCATCCGACAACGCCCGCCAATGGTTTCGAGCGGTCCTAAGCCGGCCGAGCTTTTTGAAGGCCCCCGCCGAGGGAAGAATCACCTTTCTGCAGCGGGTCGTCTCGATCATCGGCGCCAGACAGAAGGCCCACGAGTTCGGCGAAGTCCTGGGTCTTGTAGCCCGGAGTCTGCGGGCGGAACCGGCGGCGTGGCAGGCCGCCGCCCTGGAAGGTCTTGCTCAAGGGATGAAGCGGGGATCGAAGAGCCGGATGCGACTCAGCTCGACCGGGCAGCATATCTTGTTGGAACTGGTAGAAACTCCCGCGCTCAGCCCAGCCGCCCTGGAGGTTGCCACCCGAGTGAGGCTGCAAGACTCTCCGCAGTTGCTGGCCTTGCTAAAAAAGGCCTCGCAAGTCGCCCCCCATCCAGAAACTGCGCTTCCGCTCAGGGTCCGTGCCACCCGTATCCTCGGACTGGACGCTACGGGGGTCACGCTTCCGCTACTCGCAAAGCTCGCCACCCCGCAGCAACCGGAGGAAATTCAGGTCGCAGCGGCGAAGTCTTTATTAGCGGTATCGGACCCTCGATCCAGTGAGATTCTGTTGCAAGCCTGGAGCGGTCAAACCGCCGTGGTGCGGGAGACGGTACTCGCGGGATTTTTCAATCAGCCGCGCCGCCTGGCGGTGTTCCTGGATGCGGTAGAAAACGATAGGATTCCTGCCTGGTCCTTGAGCCGATTGACTCAGGAGCACCTGATGCGCTTCGAGGACCCACAGGTCCGTCAACGGACCGAGCGTCTTTTTGCCGCTACCTCGACCGATCGAACGGAGATCCTCGAGAAGTATCGGTCCGCTGCGCAAAACAGAGGCCAGGCCGACCAAGGGGTGGAGGTCTTCAAGAAGCATTGCAGCCAATGCCATCGGGTGGGCGAGACGGGAGTGAACGTGGGGCCCAACCTGTTGAGCTTGGCCCACTGGCCCAAGGAACAATTTTTGGAGAATATCTTAAACCCGAATGGGAACATTGTTCCCGGCTACGAAGAATATATGATCGAGACGCAGGACGGCCGGATCATTACCGGAGTCATGGCCGAGCAGAGCGCCACGACGGTGACCCTGCGCCGGGGTCACGGCGCGCAAGACACGGTCCTGAGGAGCACCATTGCCGGCCTGCGGCCCTTGACAGTCTCGGCCATGCCGGAGGATTTGGAAAGAACAATCAACGTTGACCAGATGGCTGATCTGCTCGAGTACCTGAAAACCATGCAAGGACCACCACCGGGCACCGGACAGGTTCATGGGCACTACTAGGTCAGCGCAGGATGGGAATCGGATTTTGTCGATCAACGCTTAGATTGAACGGGAGGGTAATGATGAGGGTCTTGCTCTTAGTGAGTCTGTTGACGGTACCGCTGTTCGCCGGCGAGCGTCTGGCCCACCGCATAGCGCATTCCAATCCTGACCAGTACCGCAAGGCACGGAAGGTTCACGCCGGAGCGGGGGAACTGCACTACATGGTTTTGGTCGATTCCTATAGCTTAAATACGAACCTGCTTTTCATTCACGCCGGTGTCATTCCGCCCCAGGGTGGCATCGGCCATCACTTCCACAATCAAATGGAAGAGATGTACGTCATCTTCGACAACGAAGCGGAATTTACCATTGACGGCCACACCTCCCGACTTGCAGGACCCAGCGGGGCGCCCTGCCGTATGGGTCGTTCGCATGCCATCTATAACCCGACGGACAAACCCACTCGGTGGATGAATATAGCCGTCAGCAAGGTGAAAGGGAAATACGACAACTATGATACGGGCGATGACCGGGTGGGAGCACGGCTCGACCCCAAGCCTGTCTTCATGACCATGCGCCTGGACCGAAAGTTGCTAAAAGAGGTGCAGGGCATGCAGGGAGGAAAAGGTTCCGTCCGTTATCGACGCGCCCTGCCGCCGGAAGTCTTCTTGACCAACTGGGCCTATGTGGACCATCTGGTCCTGCCACCCGGAACCACTATAGGTCGCCATCGACACGCAGGGGTGGAGGAAATCTATTACGTAATGAGCGGAAAGGGAATGATGAGGCTCAGCCCTGTCATAACCAGACGCCTGACCGGGGACGAGGAAACCGCCCCCATCCGCGCGGGGGACGCCGTGCCGATCCGGTTGAACGAGGCGCACTCGCTCGCCAATAACAGCGGACAGGACCTGGAACTGATGCTGATCGGGATCGCGCGCAAAAAAGGAAAGCTCGATACCGTGGAGCTGGAACCGCAGGCGTCCGGCCATCCGTAAAAAGACTTCCTCAGTCAATCACCCTCGCCCTCGGGGGAGAAATCGGCGTATGAGGCACAACAGGCTTGCGCCCCGCCGTCCTGATGTGATTAAAGAAGGGAAATGAGTTCATGAGGTTCGGAGGAAAACGTGGCGACTTTTGCGAATCGCATCATTCGGGCTGCGAAACTCGATGCTCATCTCTACGAAGAGGTTGAAGCAGACCCGCGAGCCCTGGGGCAGGCCATGGGGGTGGTGGCGCTTTCGAGCGTGGCCGCGGGGGTGGGAACCGCGGGCCAGACGGGACTCGGCGGGTTGTTCGTGGGTATCAATCATCGGGGCCCTGATTTCCTGGTTTGTCTGGGCTTATCTTACTTTCTTCATCGGCACCAAAATCCTTCCGGAGCCCCAGACTAGGGCCAATCACGGTGAATTATTACGTACCATCGGCTTCGCCAGTGCGCCGGGCTTGATCCAGGTCCTGGGCATCGTTCCGCTGGCGGGACATATCGTGATTCCCGTGGCCTCCATCTGGATGTTAATCGCCATGGTCATCGCAGTTCGACAGGCACTGGATTATAGGGGGACGGGAAGAGCGGTAGGCGTCTGCGTCATCGGGTGGATTTTCCTGATCATCATCCGCGTCGTAATTCTGGGCCTCTTCCGATAGCGGCGCTGCCGGGATTCGTTTGCGCTGCTCTTCGCAAGTGTCGTTGCCGTTTCACACGGCCCGAGATAAGCACTGCTGCCTCGGCCATGCCCAGAGCCTAGCCAGACATAATGAATTTACACTGTTTTCAATAGAAACCCATTGGCCGGGGCGAGCCGGCCACCCTGCAAGGAGAGCTGGTAGCGCTACCGGGATTCGAACCCGGGTTTTGAGATTGAGAATCTCACGTCCTAACCCCTAGACGATAGCGCCACGAACAACCCGATCATTCTCGCCATTTCCCTTTCCCCTGTCAACCGGACTGGCGGCCAGGAGCCGGTGCGCCAACATAGTTGGAGCACGAGAAGTAGTAAAGGTCTATAATTTCTCCGCGCGGCAGCGCGGCTGCCGGATGCACAAACCTAGACTGAAACTTGCCTGACGGGCGATGTATTTAATCTACAGTCTATTTTTCACTCTCGGGCTTATTCTCACTTCGCCTTATTATCTTTTTCGTGCGGCGCGGACCGGCACGCTTCGCCATCTGAGAGAGCGCTTCGGCCTGTTTCCCGCGGGCATGCAGCAGAAAACCCGCGGCGCTCTGTTGATCCACGGCGTCTCGCTGGGCGAGACGTTAGCGCTGATTCCGTTGGTCCGCGAGTTGCTGGCTCGATACCCGCAACGAAGAATCTTTATCTCGCATGCGACCGCCACGGGGCGGGCCGCGGGACGGGAACACCTGCCACGTATTGCCGGGCAGTTCTATCTCCCTCTGGATTGGCGGTGGGCCCATCGACGGTTGATGCGCCACCTCAAGCCGGATTTGGTGATTGTCGGCGAGACCGAGATATGGCCCAACTTCTTCCGTTCGGTCCGGGAATCCGGGGCGAAACTGGTGATCGTGAACGCTCGGCTCTCCGACCGCTCTTTTCCCCGCTACCGCCTGATGCGCAGCTTCTTTCACCGCGTGCTGGCCGACGTGGACTACGTCTTTACCCAATCCGAGGCCGATCGGAAACGCTTTGTGGACCTGGGATCGGAACCGGGACGGGTCCTGGTTACGGGCAACACGAAATTCGAACTTGCGCCCCCGCCAGCAGGGAGCTTCAGCGGGTGGCTACGCGAACGGCTGCGCAAGAGCGGAATCCACCCCGTCTTATTCGCCGCCAGCACCATGCCCGGCGAGGAAGAAAAAGTGATCCGCATGTGGCGGACACTCCGCCGACACCACCGGCGGGGCTTGCTGGTCCTTGCGCCTCGCCGTCCAGAACGTTTCGACTCGGTCGCCCGTCTGCTGGAATCGCAGGGCTTAAGGTTTGCCAGGCGCTCCCGCTTGGACGAGTCTGCCGATTGGATGCAGATGGAAGCATTATTGCTCGACAGCATCGGGGAACTGGCGAACCTTTTCGAACTGTGCGACTTGGCCTTTGTGGGCGGCAGTCTGGTTCCCACCGGCGGACACAACCTGTTGGAACCGGCCTTCTGGGCGAAGCCGGTTTTATTCGGACCCCATATGGAGAACTTTCGGGAAGTGGCGAATTTATTTGTGAAGGCGGGCGGAGCCATTCAGGTGAACAGTGAGCAGGCGTTGGCCCAGGAAGCATTGCGGCTCATGGCCGACCGGAACCGTGCCTCGGCAATGGGAGGAACCGCTCGGCGCCTCGTCGAGGAGCATCAAGGGGCGACAGCCCGCAACCTCTCCCATATCCGTGCGCTTTTGGAATCACCCGCTTCGGAACTTCCCAGGGCACCGCAATCTTCGTGAGTGACACGGATGGGACGGCAGGCCGCTTCACCCCGTTGCTGGCGCCTCTAGGGTGGCTCTACGCAGCCGGCGTGGGCGCTCGCTGCGCGCTCTATGACCGGCGGTGGTTTCATACCCATCGGCTCGCGGGTCCCGTGCTGAGCGTGGGCAATCTTACCGTCGGGGGAACGGGAAAAACGCCCCTGGTAATTTTTCTGGCCGAGATGCTGCAAAAGGCCGGGCGGGCGCCCTCGATCTTGACGCGAGGCTACCGAAGACGGCCTACCCCGTCGTGGGTGGTCGTAGAGCCCGGTTCCGGACGGCAAGGCGGTGCTGCAGAACTGGGCGATGAGCCGGCATTGATGGCTCGCCGCCTGCCCCAGGTGCCCATCGTGGTATCCGCCGACCGTTACGGCGCGGGACGAGTTGCCGAGTCCCGATTTCAGGTCGGCGTCCACCTTTTGGACGACGGCTTTCAACACCTCCGCCTGCACCGCGACTTGAATCTATTGGTTCTCGATGCCACGCAACCCTTCCGGACAGGGCGACTTCTGCCGGGGGGGCGGCTTCGGGAGCGTCCGGCGGCGGCGCGTCGAGCGGACTTGATCGTCATCACGCGAGGGAATCCGGACAGTACGTTTCGGCTCAAGGCCGAGTTGGAGAAGTTGGGAATCCGATGCCCCACCTTTTCCGCGCAGACCAGGCTTCGGGACGTGGTCCCCGCCCAACCGGCAGAAGAAAGTCCACCCTCCACGCCCGACGTTACCCGTGCAAGATCGGCGCTGGCCTTCTGCGGAGTCGGCAATCCGGCGGCGTTCTTCGCGGACCTCGACCGCTGGGACTTCACCGTGGCCGATCGTATCGCCTTTCGGGATCATCATCGTTACAGCGAGTCCGACTGCCGGCGGCTGATCCGGCAAGCACGAAAATCGCGTGCGGAAATACTGCTGACCACCGAAAAAGATCAGCTAAACTTGCCGGACGGTATCTCGTGGGAGATTCCCCTTTACGTCTGCTGTATCGATCTTGAGGTGTCCGACGAAGATCGTTTCAACAAGTATGTTCTCGAGTGCCTGGAGCGGGTGAGCCCGGAAAGATCATGAATCCCGAAAATGCTCTCGCCAGTCCCCGTAAGTTGATGGTCCGCGCACCCAATTGGGTGGGAGATGCGGTCATCTCGCTCCCCGCTTTGCAAGCCCTGCGGGAGAGGTATCCCACCGCAGAGGTCCTGGTAGTGGCCAAACCCTGGGTCGCCGATATCTACCGAAGCCAGCCTTGGATCAGTGGCGTCATCGTGTACGACCCAGTGGAAAAGCACCGGGGTTATCGGGGATTGTTGAATTTGATCCGGTCGCTGCGGCAAGAGCACTTCGACGTCGCCATCCTTTTGCAAAATGCATTTCAGGCCGCTTGGATGGCGCGGCAGGTCCGCATTCCGGTTCGTATCGGCTATGCCAGCGATGGACGCGGTTTTCTTCTCACCCATCCCCTGCCGGTGCCTTCTGCGACGGCCATCGGGCACCAAGCCTACTATTACCTGAACCTTCTCTGGCGCACGGGAATCATCCATGAACGCGGCCCGGCCCCCGAGCCGAGGATGGTACTTCCCGACCGGGTCATGAATTTGGCCGGAGAACGCCTGAAGCGGGAGGGGGTGGACAGGTCGCGGCTGATTCTCGGCTTACAGCCGGGCGCAGCCTTTGGCCCCGCCAAGCGCTGGCTCCCGGAACGATTTGCAGCCCTGGCGGATCGCTGCGCAGAACGCTGGGGTGCCCAGATCCTCCTCTTCGGTTCAGCTAAGGAAAGAGGCCTGGTCGAATCGATCTGCCGGCAGATGCACGCGCAGCCGGTGAACCTTGCGGGGGCCACGACCTTGCTGGAATTCATGGCGCTTCTGAAAAACTGCCAGGCTTTTGTCGCGAACGACTCCGGCCCCATGCACTTGGCCGCCGCCCTGGAAGTGCCCTTGGTAGCTCTATTCGGCTCCACCGATGAGCGGGCTACCGGGCCGCTCGGTAGCCGCATCGCAATCGTAAAAGTTCCGGTCGAGTGCAGCCCGTGCCTGCGCCGGACCTGCCCGATCGACTTTCGCTGTATGAAAAACCTGACCGTGGATATGGCCTTTGCAGCCGTCGGCTCCCGGCTGAAAGCCTTCCCGGGTTGACTCCCATGCGGCGGTTTGTAACTCCACCCCACGAAGAGGAGAACGAAATAGCGTGGTAGGATTGTAGGCAGGAGCCCGGCAGGTACGCGGACACACATGGAACTGACCGAAAAGGATAAGAGAGTTCTGCTGGAAACCCTCGCTGCCTTCCCTCGCCAGCAGGTCGTGGTGTGGGGGGACTTTGTCGCCGACGAATTCCTGCATGGTGAAATTTCCCGCGTCTCGCGCGAGGCCCCCGTGCTGATACTCAAGCACCGGCAAAGTTACGTGGTTCCCGGAGGCGGCGCCAATGCCGCGTATAACATCGCCAGCCTCGGAGCACAGGTAATCCCCGTGGGAGTTGTCGGGCGCGACAAGGCGGGCAGGTCCCTATTGAGAGCCTTTGCCCAAAAAGGCATTCCGACCTCCGGCGTTTTGCGCCCCACCTCCTGGGTCACAACCACGAAATCCCGCATTCTGGCCGGATCAGCCCATTCGCAATGGCAGCAAATCGTGCGGGTGGACCGCGAGCCGGAAGCGCCCTTGCCGGCCGGCTTCCGCGAACGCTTGGAGCGAACGGCAGAAAAGCACCTATCGAAAGCTACCGCGCTGCTGGTCTCCGATTACGGTTACGGCGCGGTGGATGCCCGGTCGGTGGCCCGACTCTGTTCGCGAAAAGGCTTGGGAAATTCGCGCCCGAAGACGCAACGCAACTTGCCGGTCACCGTGGACTCCCGCTACCACCTGTCCACCTATCGCGGCCTGACCGCGGCTACACCCAACGAACCCGAGATCGAAGAGACATTCGGGATGAGTCTGGGCAATCAGACCCCACGGCTCCGCGATCTGGGCCAAAAGCTCTTGGAAGAATTAAAATACGGCGCCCTGGTGGTGACCCGAGGACGGGACGGCATGGTGGTCTTTGAGCGCCACAAGGCACCCTGCTCGCTTCCCATCTTCGGCAGTGAGGAGGTCGTGGACGTCACGGGGGCGGGCGACACCGTGATTGCCGCTTTCACTCTGGCGCTGGCCGCCGGCGCCGGCTATCTCGATGCCGCCCGTATTGCCAACTGCGCCGCGGGCTTGGTGGTCATGAAACGGGGCACCGCCACGGTAAGTCGAAGTGAATTGGAGGAAGCCATCCGGCGAGCATGACGGCCAAGCTGATCCCACGGGACCGGATTCGTGCGTTCGCCTCCCGCACGCGAACCGCCGGCAAGCGGGTGGTCTTGGCCAACGGCTGTTTCGACTTGCTTCACGCCGGACACGTCCGGTACCTTACCGAGGCCAAAAAGCAAGGCGACGTGTTGGTGGTGGGTCTCAACAGTGATGCCTCGGTGCGCGAGATCAAGGGAGCGGGCCGGCCCATCCTGTCCGAGCGTGACCGCGCCGAGCTGGTGGGCGCGCTCGCCTGTGTGGATCACATCACCATCTTTCACGAACCCACGGCGGCGGCCTTGCTCGACGAGCTACGCCCGCACGTCCATTGTAAAGGAACGGATTACACCGTCGAGTCCGTCCCGGAACGGGAAACGGTGCTGGGTTTCGGAGGTGAGATTCAGATTGTCGGCGACCCGAAACGACACTCGACCCGCTCGCTGATCCAGCACATTCTCGCCAGATGCGCCCATGGCCGGTAAGTCCTTCCTCGCCATCCGTCTGAGTTCCTTGGGAGACATCATTCACGCCCTGCCGGCCGTTTGCACCCTGGCCCAGAGCGCTCCCGAGGTCGCCGTCGATTGGATGGTGGAGGCTCGCTACAGCGTTCTGCTGCGAGGAAACGGCATCCTGCGCCGATTGATCGAAGTGGATACGCTGGGGACCCGCGAAAAACTCTGGTCCCCCCGCGGGATGGCATCTCTGATGAGGAGTCTTTCCGTGCTCCGGCAGGAACGCTACGACGCGGTCATCGATTTCCAAGGACTTCTGAAATCGGCGATTCTGGCCCGATGCGCGCGGGCGGGTGAACTCGTCGGATTTGCCGAGAAGTGGCTGCGGGAACCCATCGCGGAAAGCTTCTACACTCTTCCGGTCCGGCCGCACCAGGCCCGCCACGTCATCGAAATGAACCTGGCTTTGGTCGAGCCATGGGGAGCCAAGACGACAGGATGGCAATTCCCTCTTCCCGACTACCCGGACGCTCGGGAAGGCATGGAAAAGAAGTTGCGCGCAGCCGAAATGCAGGAATTCCTGATTGTAAATCCCGGCGGTGGATGGGCAGCCAAGCGCTGGGCCGCGGAAAAATACGCCGAGTTGCTCGACCGGCTGAGTCAGTCGTCGGAATTGCCGGCCGTGGTCACCTATGGGCCGGGCGAGGAACCCCTGGCTCAAAGGGTGCTCGAACAGACGCACCGGGCGAGAGTGATCTGCTTTCCCACCGACATACCTCAATTCATGGCTCTGGCGCGCCGGGCCAAGCTTTTCGTGGGAACCGATACGGGTCCCCTCCACATTTGCACGGCGTTGGGCATTCCCGTCGTGGGCATCTACGGACCCACGGACCCGACCCGGAACGGGCCTTTCTCTCCCCTCGACGTGGCCCTGCACAATGCGAGTGTCATCTCCCACACCCGGCGGGGCAGACCTACCGACACGATCGCGGGCATCAGCGTCGTCCAGGTCTTGCGCGCCGTTCAGAAGCGATTAGCCAGCGTTGATGCGTAACGATTACCTGAGCCTTACCTCCCGATTGCGAGTACCTTCCGGATACCTGCTGGGACTCGCCTATGTGGTCTTTGCGCAGCCGATACCCACTCTGTTGGCGGTGGGAACCCCTATCGCTCTGCTGGGATTGCTCCTGCGGGGTTGGGGTTGCGGGTATCTGGAAAAAAACCTCCGGCTTGCGGAAGGGGGACCCTATGCCTATTCCCGCAATCCTCTTTACCTGGGGAGCTTTCTGCTGGGGATCGGGTTTGCGGTTGCAGGGGGAACCTTGATCTTGGGGGTCCTGGTAGCCGCATCCATGACCTTCATCTATTGGCCCGTAATGCGGCAGGAGGAAGCCCATCTCGCCGCGCAATTCGGCCCGGCATACACCCGATACGCTGCCAACGTTCCTCTCTTCTGGCCGGGGCGCGGCTCGTCGCGTGACTCGGGCCAACGATTCTCCTGGTCCCGCTACCGAAACAACCGCGAGTACCAAGCGGCTCTGGGCTTCGTAGCGACCCTCGGATTTCTGCTCTTGAAGCTATGGCTTCGTTGACAGCGCCCCGACTCGGCCTGACCTCTCCCGTCCCAGATTCCCAAAGAAACCTTTTAGCATGTATTATAAGCTATTGCCCGCATGGCTGTTCGGAGCCTAGCGGGAGAGTGAGTGTTTTGACGAGCCCAAGCGGCGGAATTAACAAAGCGGCGGGTGCGGGGCGAAACCTATGGAGGTCGGGCAGACGACTCCTGGGCGAATGCTTCCGGCGCTTCTTTTCCGAAGACACCCCCTTCGTCGCAGCTTCCGTCGCCTTCTATGCCCTCCTTTCGGTCTTTCCTCTCTCTTTGATCTGCCTGAGTATCTTCGGCCTCTTCGTCCGCCGCTACCAGATGAGCGAAGGCTTGGCCCTGGTGCTGGCCCGCTATCTGCCCATGAATCCGGACTTCATATTGGAGAACCTCATTTCGATCTCCCATTCCTTCGGCAAAGTGACCCTGTTCTCATCCCTGCTGCTATTATGGGCCGCCTCGGGCGTGTATCTGCCGATTCAGAGGGCGCTCGACCGCGCCTGGGACATCCCGAACAGCCGCCCTTGGTGGAGAAGTCAGCTTGTGGCCGTGGAAATGGTAATCCTGGTCAGTCTTCTGGTGCTGCTATCCTTCAGTCTTACGGGTGTCAACCTGTTGTTTGCGGCGATTCTGGAGCGGTTAGGCTTCGAGCGAATTCCGGTGCTTCTCGACGTATTGCTTCATGGAGGCATGCTGCTGGCGAGCTTTGGTATCACCGTATCCTTGTTCCTGGCGATCTATCATCGCTTGCCGAATCGGTCGTTGCGGGTCCGGCAGGTGCTGCCGAGCGCTCTGTTCGCCGCCGTGTTCTGGGAGGCCGCCCGGACGATCTTCACGCTTCTGCTGCCTTACTTCAACTATCGGAGACTCTACGGCTCCATCGGCATAGTGGTGATGCTGATGACCTGGTTTTACGTCTCCTCGCTGATCATGCTGCTGGGCGCGCAGCTTTCCGCCGTGCTCTACCGGACCATGGCGGCGGATCGAAAACCGGCCGGCTTCCTTGCCGGGAGCACCCCTCTGATTACTTCACGGGAAGTTGAGGCCGGAAAGTCGTCACCTTGAGAGAATACCCGTCGGAGCGCAAGGTCACCGCGCCGTCCCGGTCCGTGCGGAAGACCTGAGCCCCGACGTGAGTCAGCCGGTGCAAAGTCTCCCGGCTGGGCATGCGCAACGGATTCAGCCCGCCCGCTGAAATGACCGCCAGGCGAGGGCGGAGGCTTTCCAGAAAATCCCTCGACGCAGCCGACCGGGCACCATGACCCGCCACCTTCAAAACCTCGAAAGGCTTGCCTTCGACGCGGGCCAGCACCTGCCTTGCCACCGACCGCGGCATATCGCTCGCAAGCAGAATTCCCGTCTCCCCCCACTCGACGCGTAAGACCAGGACCTGTTCATCCTTTTTGAGCGAACTTTCGGTCGGCGGCCAGAGGACGGAAACGGAAGCTTTGCCGAACTCGAATCGTTGCCCCTCGGAACGCCGGTAAACAGGAATAGACCGGTGCCGCGCCAGGGCAACGAGCTTCCGCGACCCCGCGGGGAGGGGAAAGCTACCCACCCAAAGCTCTCCCACTTGAAAATTCTTCAGCACCGCGGCCAGACCCGCCTGGTGGTGCTGCCGGAAAGAAGAAAGGACCACGACGTCGATTTTCCGAATGCGTCGTTCCCAGAGATAACGCGCCACCACCTCCTCGCCCGTGTCGAAGCGAGTACTCGCGCCTCGCCTTCCCACCGGGCCCCCTCCATCCACCAACATCGTAGTCCGGTCCGGGAAAGCCAGAAAAAGCGCATCGCCGTAGCCCACGTCCAGAGCGGTAAATTCCAGCTCATTCGCAGCCACGTCGGCCCGGAAGGGGCAGAATGCAATCAGCAGAGAACAAAGTGTCGCGCCCGATGCCGCCCAAACTCGACCTCGCCGAACCTTCAGGCTCACTGCCAGCGCCAGCCAGGAAATCCCAAACCCCACCGAAACCCACGCCGGAGGGGAGGAGACGCGGAAGGCAAGCCACTCGGACAGCTCAAAGCGGGTCAACCCGACCAGGAGCGACAGAAGAGGATGCAAGAGACTCGCCGCGAGCTCGCCCACCACGGGCCAAACGGCTCCCAGGATCGACAATGGAATCCCAATCGCCAGAATCAGTCCCATCACGGGTATGGCCACCGCGTTCAAAACGATTCCGACCCAGCTCACCCGGTGGAACGATTCCACCATCGGAAGCAACAATCCGATCTGCAAAATGCCGGTGAAAATGACGGAATTGACAATCCAGAAGGCCGCCTGTAGCGGCACCCGAACCAATCCTCGGGCAACGTTGGGGTGGGCACCTAAAACTCGCACATGTTCGGTCAACCAACCCGACGCAGCCCGCAAATCGAGACGCAACTGAGCCACGCGTGGCGGAAGTCTTCCGTCCCATTCCACATCTTCCAGGTGGCCGAGGGCTTTCCGATAAGGTTCGGTGGTGATTGCGAGCAGCGGCAGCACCAATCCGGCGATCAGCAACACCGCCGCAAAGGAGAGTTGAAATCCGGTCTCAAAAAGCCAGGCCGGCCTCGCCAGCAGAATCAGAAACCCCGCAACGCCGGTCGCATTCAAAAGGGCGTGCTCCCGGGCCAGCAATCGTCCCAGAAGATAAACCGTGACCATCAAGAGCGCCCGCAACGTGGGAGCCCGAAGATCAATCAGAGCACAGTAGAGCGAGACGATGGCGATGACCGCAAGAATCCGCCACCCCTCGGACAGACGCAGCCACTGCAAAAGCCGGTGGCTGATCAACGCCAAGAGTCCCAGATGAAGTCCCGAGATTACCAGCAGATGATAGAGGCCGGATTTTTGAAATCCCTCCACCGTGGCCCGGTCCAGCGACGTGCGGTCCCCAAGCAGCATCGCCTTGAGCAGAGCGCCCGAGCGACCCTCCGGGAGCCACGGGGGATACAGCCGGTCGATAGCCTCCAGCAGCTTCCGGCGGAGAGCGCCGCGTAGCCGGCCCCACCCACTCCCGCTTTTTCGCCCGATTTTTTCGAGGGGATGGCCCTTCAGGAGGGTTCCGGTCAGATAAACATCTTCGATATCTCGCAGGCGTCGCCGGTAGTCAAAGGAGCCAGGGTTCCGGAAGTTGCGTGGCTGGCGAAGCCGGGCCCATATCCTCAGCCTGTCTCCGTATTGCAGATCCCAACCCCCGAACGCTGTCGGGCCGGCCGAGTCAAACTGAGCGTAAGCCTGCAGGCGGATGATCCCCTGGGCGGGAACGAAAGCTCCCGCATGCTCAATTCCTTGCACCTCCAGGTCAAATCGAACTCGGTCGGGCTTCCGCAGGGGCTGTGAAGAAACCCATCCCTCAAGGTGCACGGGGTTCCCCACACGGAGAAATCCGCTCTCCGCCACGCGGGAAACATGCCCCGATGGGATACGAAGCGGGAAAAGCAGCCAGGCGGCGACTCCCGCCGCCACGAAACCTCCCAGCCCCAATCCCAGCCCCACTCGCACCCAGCCTTGCCGCGCCGCCAGGAGCGCCAACCCAAGGCAGAGGCCGCCGACGGCCAGGGAACCTGCAAGCGACGGGGCGGCCACTTCGGCGAAAACAATCCCCGCCGCAAAGGCCACCGCCACCCAAAGCATGAGCGGATTCATACCAACTCAATCGTCCTTCGCAGCCGGGCCAAAGCTTCCCTATAGACGAGCTTTTCCGAGTTTCTCCGTCCTAAGGGCCATGCAACGAGTGTTCAGAGGTAAAAAAGACTCAGGCGCGGCAGGTGAAAGTAGTCCAACAGGCGCTTCTTCAAAAGTTGCTTCTCGAGGGCGGCCACCTGAATCGCGTTCATTTTCCCCCGGTAGGCTGCAAGATGGGCCGCCACGTCCCGCCGCAGCGAGCGGAGCAGCTCGTCGCTCGAGGCATGCGTAACGGCAGCGGTCAACTTCTCCTCGAGAAAGGACAATTCGTTCTCGATTTCCTCGAGGTCCTCCATCTCCCCATTTTGGTGCGCGACCCCCAACCCCGCAAGAGACCGTTGAACAGATTCCAGAGATGTACCGAGGTCGTTTTTACCCTTCTCCCGGGCCGACTCCCTCGCCTGCCTTAAGGCACGCGAACAACCCGCCAGATAATCCGCAACTTCCTGGCGGGAAAAAGGCTCCAGGTCGGCCCGGGCGGCGAAGGCAGACTCCGAGCGG
This sequence comes from Terriglobia bacterium, assembly GCA_965222885.1. GTDB lineage: Bacteria > Acidobacteriota > Terriglobia > UBA7540 > JAPUME01. The sequence goes on along the minus strand of OZ244973.1, from coordinate 491,579 downwards.
GTACCTTGCCTTTGAAACTGCTCCACGGCCTGGGTGACGGCCTGCGCGCAGTATGCCAGGCTGTTGATCTTCCGACCCCGCCGGGGCCGGGCGTTGTGCTTCTCAAAGGCCCGTTGGATTCCCAGCAGAACGGCCGGCAAAGGCCACTGGGCTTCCTTCCAGGATTCCATCAACGCCCAGTCGAGCGTGGAAACCAAACTCGGCGTGCCCCGGCATCGCTGGAACTGCTCTTCGATCTCGGTAAAGTAATTGAAATAATTTTCCACCGCGTTACGATCCGGACACCCGAACCCGGGCCGCCGGCTTTCCCCTGGTGCGCTTTTGTCGCGCACTGCGAGACGACCCGGTCTCCCCGATGTTGCGGGCATAGATGATGCGAAGCCCCTCCAGGGTCAAAAAGGGATCGACAGCGGGCTTGTACTTGGAAGCGGCCGCGATCATCGAAGCCTCTCCCCCGGTGGCGACCACGCGCGTCTTGGGTCCCAGGGACCGGACGAGCCGGTCCAGAATTCCGTCCACCAGCGCCAAGGACCCGTAGTACAGGCCCGACTGCATGCTTCCGACCGTATTGGTGCCGATCAGTTTTTCCGGCTCGCGCACTTCAATTTGCGGCAGGCGGGCCGCCCGGGTGACCAGCGCCTCGGCGGAAACTCCCAATCCGGAGGCAATGATGCCGCCCAGGTATTCCCCCTGGGCGGAGATGGCATCGAAGGTGATCGCGGTGCCGAAATCCACCACGGCGCAGGGGCCGCCGTATTTTTCCAACGCCGCCACGCTGTTGGCAATCCGGTCAGCACCTACCTCCTGCGGGTTGTCATAATGAATCGCCAGTCCGGTGCGCACACCCGGCTCCAGAAACAACGCCTCCTGCCCGAAATACTTCCTGGCCATCTGCGCTACCACCGCATTCAGGGGCGGGACGACGCTGGAGACCATCAGGCCGGTGATCTGTCCGGTGTCCATTTCCTCCAAGCTGAAAAGGTTCCGCGTCAGAATGCCGTACTCATCTTCGGTCTGAGACAGGTCCGTCGTCAGCCGCCAGTGGGCGACCAACGTCTTATCCTGATACACCCCCAGCGCCGTGTTGGTGTTGCCGATATCGATTACGAACAGCATCAGGACTTCCCGCGCGCGCCGTGCTTCCTCTATTTTACCTCGGTGATCTCCGCCGACAGCAGGCTCTCTTCCTCCCCTTGCTTCCGGCGCACGCGCAAAGCGCCGGTGGGGTCGAACCCAACCGTGACCGCCACAAATTCTTCGGAACCTCTTTTCACGATGACGCGCTTGCCGCGCGCATAGCTTGAAGCTTGCTCACAGCGCTCGACCAGTCGGGCGGGCCCTGTTTCCACCCACCGGCGATAGTCCCGTTCGAGGGCCCGCAACAGGGCAATCAAAATCGCAAGCCGCGAATACTCCCTTCTTCCCTCCAGCCGAAGAGAGGTCGCAATCTGCGCCAGCTTGGCGGGCATCCGCCGGTGATTGACATTCATACCGATGCCCAGAACGGCGAAATGCAGACGGTCGAGCTCGGCGTTCATCTGAGTGAGAATGCCGCAGACTTTTTTTCGTCCGATGAGCAAGTCATTGGGCCAGCGGATATCCGCCCGGAGCCCCGTGACCGACTCGATCGCTTCCCGAGCGGCCAAGCCAGCCATCAAGGAAAGTATCGGCGCCATCGCCGGGGAAAACGGGGGGCGAAGAACAACCGAGACATAGATGCCCGAGAATTTTTCCGAATACCAACTCCGCCCGAAACGGCCTCGCCCGGCCGTCTGCTCCTCGGCCAGGACAACGGTTCCGTGCGGGCAGCCTTGGCCGGCGAGCTTCATGGCCAGATCGTTGGTCGAATCGATGCTGAAGGAGTGCAGCACACGGTGGCCGATCTGGTCGGGACCAAAATGCGGACGGACCTGCGAAGCCAGCACGACGTCCGGAATTTTCTTGAGTTGATAGCCGACCCCATTGTGTCCTTGAATCTCCACCCCCAGCGCCCGAAGCCGCTCTACCCACCGCCATATCGTGGAACGGGTCACGCCGATGTGCTCGGCCATCTTGGCACCGGAAACCACAACCGTGGCGTTCCGCGCCATCAGCTCAATGAGTCGGTCCATCTGCCGGTCTGCCGCTCGGGAACTCATCGCCACAGGGGAAAGAAATTTCCAGAATCTAGTGTACTGTCCCGGTAATAAGCGATATATTAATGGGCAACCTTTGGCCTCTGGAGGTATGCCCATGCCACGCGGTCGCCCCGTTACTCCCCTCACTCTCAGTGAGAGTGAGGAATCGGAACTGGGGAGCCTCGCCCGCTCCCGAACCTTGCCGCATAGTCTGGTGCTGAGGGCCCAGATTGTGCTGGCCTGCGCCGAAGGCGTTCCCGGCTCTACCGTGGCCCGGCGTCTGGGTGTCACCAATACGACCGTGGGCAAGTGGCGAAAGCGCTATCGTGAACATGGAATCCCCGGACTACACGATGAACTGCGTCCCGGACGCCCCCGCACGCATGAGGATGAACGTGTTGCGGAAGTCATCAACACGGCCCTGCAAACCGAACCTCCCGATCGTTCGCACTGGAGCGTGCGTTCCATGGCGGAACACACGGGAGTCTCAAAGAGCACGGTCCAGCGGTGGTTCGATCTGTTCGGCGTCCAGCCGCATCGCCAGCGGCATTTCAAGATTTCCAACGACCCGTTCTTCGTCGAGAAAGTCCGCGACATCGTCGGTCTCTACCTCAATCCCCCGGACCACGCCGTGGTGCTCTCGGTCGATGAGAAGACCCAGGTTCAAGCTCTTCAGCGAACTCAGCCCGTTCTCCCCATGGGCCTCGGCTACGTCGAAGGCGTCACCCATGATTACAAACGTCACGGCACGACCACTCTGTTCGCGGCTCTCGATGTGGCCACCGGGAGAGTCATCACCCGCTGTAAACCGCGACACCGTCATCAGGAGTTCCTCACTTTCCTGCGTCAGATCGACGGCAGTGTGCCGCACAACCTCGACGTCCATCTCATCGTCGATAACTACGCTACTCACAAACATCCCAAAGTCCGCGCTTGGCTCGCTCGGCGTCCCCGCTACCACGTTCATTTCACCCCAACCTATGCGTCCTGGCTCAACCAAGTCGAACGCTGGTTCGGCATCATTACCCAGAAGGCCATTCGCCGAGGTTCCTTCTCCAGCGTCAAGGCTCTCGTCCGTAACATCGAGCGCTTCGTCGAACATTACAACGCCAACACCAGTCCTTTCGTCTGGACCGCCACGGCCGAATCCATCCTCGCTAAGGTCGAACGACTTTGCTCATATATTTCCGGGACAGTACACTAGCCGGGTGCTGAAAAACACTGCCGGGTGTCATTCCGAGGGCCGCCGGCCTGGGTCAGCCCGAGGAACCGCTTCGCCGACAACCAACTGCAGCTCGAAAGCAGCTTCCTCACTTCGCTCGGAATGACCAGGGGCCACTTTTTCAGCACCCGGCTAGGCCGGCTCGCACCAGAAGTGAATGTCAGCGGCCGGAGCCGAATGCGTCAGCGCACCGACGGCGATGTAGTCCACTCCGGTCTGGGCGTACCGGCGGACGTTCTGCAAAGTGATGCCGCCGGAGACTTCCAGTTCCACCCGTCGCGAGCGGTCCGGCAGGCCCTTCGTCCAACCGACGCACTCCCGGACCTGCTGCGGGGTCATATTGTCCAACAAGACCCGGTCCGCGCCCGCCTCCACTGCCTCGCGCAACTCCGCAAGGGTCACCACCTCAACTTCAACCGGCAGTGATTCATGCAAACCCTTTTGCACTCCCTCCAGGGCCGTGCGCAGTCCGCCGGCCAGCCGGAGGTGATTCGCCTTGATCAGAACTCCGTCATCCAGCCTCATCCGATGGTTCCGGCCGCCCCCCACCCGAACGGCGTATTTTTCGAGCGCCCGCAGTCCGGGCAGGGTCTTGCGCGTATCCCTCAACTGGGAACGGGTACCCTCCAGTAACCGAGTGAACTTACGGGTCAGCGTAGCAATGCCGCTCAGATGCTGCAAGAAGTTCAAGGACACGCGCTCGGCGGCCAGCAGAATTCGCGCCGGGCCTTCCACCTCGGCCAGAATCGTGCCCGCCTCGATCAGCTCTCCCTCCCGGGTTCTGTTCTCCCAGTCAACCTTCGGGTCCAGAAACTTCCCAACCAGCTCAGCCACCGGCAGCCCGGCCACCACCAGCTCCTGTTTGGCGATCAGCTTGCCTCGGGCGCGGGCGTCGGCGGCAACGGTGAGCTCAGAAGATCGATCCCCTGTTCCCAGGTCCTCCTCCACGGCCCGGCGGACCCAGTCCCTTAAATCGCCCGGCGTCAACGGAATTTCAAGATCGGAAGCAGACAAAGCGTTTCGGGAAAGAAAGCATCGGGTCAAGGAGCTTCTCAACGGCCCCGTCACCCGAGCCTTGCGAGTGTCTCCACCAACTTCTGGTACTTGGACGTGCAAGCCAAATGGCGCTGTTCGGTGGCCTCGATAATCCCGCGGGGCGCACGCTCGCGGAATTGCCGGTTGGCCAGTCGGGATTCCACCTGCTTCAGCTCGCATTCGAGCTTCTTCTTCTCTTTCTGCAACCGGCTGCGCTCGGAAGACTTGTCCACTTCCTGCTCATGGAGAATCATCACGTCAAATACGGGCGTGGATCGGAGTGTCCCTTGATCCCCCGCCCCAAGACGATTCCGCACGAAATGGAGAGCCTTCAGCCGCGCCAAACGCAAGCAAGTCGCCTGATGGGCACGCAACAGCTCGAGAACCTTTCCATCCTCACTCCCGACGCGTGCGCTCGGTTTGGGCCGGGACGTAAGTCCCATTTCCGCCTGGGCATTCCGGGCCGCCACGATCAGCTCTTGCAGCGTCTCCATCTGCCTTTCGGAAATACCATCTTCCTGTTGTGGAGCCACCCGCTCGATCCGGCTCAGGGCGAGGGAGGAATCCTGTGTCCGCCGCGGGAGCTGCCGCCACAACTCCTCGGTGAGGAACGGCATAAAAGGATGGAGCAGGTGTAGAGAGGCGTCAAACACCCGCAACAGATTCACCCACGAGGGCGACACGCGCTCGCCCTCCTGCGGGTTGACAATCTCCGGCTTCACCCACTCCAGATACCAATCGCAGAACTCATGCCAGAAGAAGTGGTAGCTCTCGTGGGCCGCTTCGTGGAACCGGTAATTCTCCAGTGCGTCGCCGACCTCGCGGGTCAGCCGGGCCAGGCGAGAGAAGACCCAGCGGTCGGCCAGTGCCAGCTCCCCTTCGGTTTTGGCTGCGTCGTAGCCAAGCCCGGGGATCGGCTCCAGGGCGCCTGCAAGCTGCTTGCGATGGCGGGCGGGCACCTTCGTCAGGTTCATCAGAATAAACCGGCCCGCGTTCCAAATCTTGTTGGCAAAGGCCCGATTGGATTTGATCTTATCGAAAGAAAAGGCAATGTCGGTGCCCGGAGCCGCGCTCACGAGCAGCGCAAAGCGGACCGCGTCGGTTCCATACTGCTCGGTCACATCCAGAGGGTCCATGACGTTGCCCTTGCTTTTCGACATCTTCTGCCTCTCGGCGTCGCGGACCAGGGCGTGAACGTAAACCTCGCGAAAAGGCACCTCATTCATGAATTTCATGCCCATCATAATCATGCGGGCGACCCAGAAGAAAAGAATGTCGTAGCCGGTAACCAGCAAATCGGTCGGATAGAAATGTTGCAGGTCCGCCGTCTTCTCCGGCCAGCCCATGGTGGCGAAAGGCCAAAGGGCGGAGCTGAACCAAGTGTCCAGCACATCCTCATCCGGCCGCAAATTCTTCTTTCCGCAGGCGGAACAGGCGGCGGGACACTCGTAATCCACATGGACCTCACCGCAGGCGTCACAATACCAAGCCGGGATGCGGTGGCCCCACCACAGTTGGCGTGAAATGCACCAATCGTGGATATTGCGCATCCACTCGAAGTAAATCTTGGTGTAATTCTCCGGCTGGAAACGGACCCGCCCCTCCTCGACCACGCGGAGAGCAGGCTCGGCCAGTGGCGCGATCTTCACGAACCACTGCGTGGAGACCAGCGGCTCAAGAACCGTCCTGCACCGCTGGCAGGTGCCCAGGCTATGGGTGTAATCCTCAATCTTTTCCAGTAGTCCCTTTTCGCGCAGGTCCTTCACGACCCGCTCACGCGCCTGGTTTCGATCCAGCCCCGCATAGGGGCCGGCCTCGGCCGTCATCAGGCCATCGCTGCCGATGACCTGAATCTGCCGAAGGCGATGGCGCCGGCCCATCTGGAAATCATCCGGGTCGTGCGCCGGGGTAACTTTTACGGCCCCGGTGCCGAATTTCGGATCGACGAATTCGTCTGCCACGACCGGGATGGGCCGGTCGAGCAGCGGCAGGATCACCGTTTTTCCCAAAAACAGACGGTATCGTTCGTCGTCGGGATTCACGGCCACGGCGGTGTCTCCCAGCATGGTCTCCGGGCGCGTTGTGGCCACCCGGATGTGATCCGCCCCGTCAGCCAGCCGATAGCGTAGGGTCCAGAGCTTCGTCTGCCGTTCTTCATGGACCACCTCCAGGTCGCTGACCACCGTGCCGCAGCGAGGGCAGGTATGGGTCATGTAGCTGCCGCGATAGATCAAGCCCTCGCGGTAGAGCCGCACGAAAGCTTCGATGACGGCCCGGCTGTAGGCGGGGTCCAGGGTAAACCGCGAGCGGGACCAGTCACAGGAGGTCCCCAGGCGAACCATCTGCTTCAGGATCGTCTGTCCGCTTTCTTCCCTCCATTGCCAGCACCGCTCGAGGAATTTCTCCCGGCCCATGGCCCGACGCGCGCGCTGCCCTTCGCGCCGCCAAGTGGCCTCGGTACGGGAGCCGGATGGAAGGTCCGGCTGCAACTCCCGGCCGATCTCCCGCTCGACAATCATCTGGGTCACGATGCTGGCGTGATCCGTCCCCGGCAGCCACAACACGTTCCGCCCGCTCATCCGGCGGTAACGCATCAGAGCGTCGATTGCGGTATGCTCCAGCATGTGTCCCATGTGGAGCGAACCGGTAATGTTCGGCGGAGGAATCACCAGCGAATAACGGCCCCGGGATCGATCGTCGGAAGCGCGGAAAAGCCCCTTTCGGACCCACTCGGCGGCCCACTTCGGCTCGATCGCTTGCGGGGAATATATCTTGGGAAGCTCGGCAGTCAGCGCGGTTCTCCTTGTCTTCTCCTTCTCTTTGTAAAGGCAAAAGAGGTCAACTTAAGCTACTATATTCGTTCGGAACCGGAACCGTCAAACCGACCTGAGTGATAGGATTTCCTGCCTATCCCACACGGAGTCATGTCATGGCCGAATCCACCCCCCAACAGGCAGATGTTGTCCCTTCCGCTCTTACGTCTCTCAGTGAAGAAGAGCGGTTGTTTCAGTCGAGCGTCCGCGAATTCTCCGCAAAGGAGATCGGTCCGCATGTGGCAGAGATGGATCGCTCCGGCGTCTTCAAGCGGGAACTCATCGACCAGTTCTTCGCGCAGGGGATCATGGGCATCGAGGTGCCGGAAGAATACGGGGGCAGCGGAGGTAACTTTTTCCTTTCCATTCTGGCCATCGAAGCCCTGGCCAGCGTGGACGCTTCGGCCAGCGTGGTCGTGGACGTGCAGAACACGCTGGTCAACAACGCCCTGCTCGACTGGGCCACCGACGCGCAGAAGAAAAAATATCTCACCAGGCTTGCACGCGACACGGTAGGCGCCTATGCACTTTCGGAAGCCGGCGCGGGCAGTGACGCCTTTTCCCTCCAGACGCGGGCCAAGGAACAATCGGACGGGTACCGGTTGACCGGGCGGAAACTCTGGACCACGAATGCCAAAGAAGCGGGAATCTTCCTTGTCTTCGCCAACGTCAACCGCGAGCTCGGCTATCGGGGCGTTACCGCCTTTCTGGTCGAAGCCGACTGGCCCGGACTCACGGTAGGAAAGAAAGAAGACAAGCTCGGGATACGAGCCAGCTCCACCTGCGAGTTGATCCTGGAAGATTGCCGAGTGCCCACCGAAAACGTCCTGGGGCCGGTCGGCAAGGGCTACAAAGTGGCCATTGAGACGCTCAATGAAGGGCGCATCGCCATCGGGGCGCAGATGACGGGCATCGCGCAGGGGGCGCTCGACGCGGCCATCGGTTACGCCCGCGAAAGGAAGCAGTTCGGCAAACGCATCGCCGAGTTCCAGGCCATTCAATTTCAACTGGCCCATCTGGCGACGGATATCGAAGCGGCCCGGCTGATGGTCTATAACGCCGCGCGGTTGAAGGACTCCGGCCAGAGCTTCCTGAAGGAGGCCGCCATGTGCAAATACTTTGCCTCCCAGGTGGCCGAACGCGTTGCCTCGCAGGCGGTGGAAGTCTTCGGCGGCTACGGCTACACCAAGGACTACCCCGCCGAGAAGTACCTTCGCGACGCGAAGATCGGGAAAATTTACGAAGGGACTTCGTTCATGCAGCTTCAGACCATCGCCAAGCTGCTACTCGAAGGGAGCTGATCCATACCGGCCTTCCGGTCGGCAACCTCCCTTACGGGTTTCGGGCGGCGCGGGAAAGCTCTTGCAGATGTGCCCGTACCTGGGGGGCATCGGGGGCCGAGGGCGCAACCTGAAGATAGCGTTCAAATTCCTTGCGCGCCTCACTGGGCTTGCCCGCCTGTTCCAGCGTGACGGCCAGATTATAGTGCGCTATGGCGCTTGCGGGCTCCAGGCGAATCGACTCCCGGTAGGCATCGACGGCCTCACGCAGTTGGCGGTTGGCTCGAAGAGCGTTGGCAAGATTCAAGTGGGTCACGGCGTCGTCGGGCCGCAAGCGAAGCACTTGCCGGTAGTGCCCGATGGCTTGGGCCAGGTTGCCCTTGCGGCGAAGAACCGCCGCCAAGCCCGCATGCACATCGGCATTTTCAGGCTGCGTCCGCACCGCCTCGCGCAACTGAGCCGCGGCGCCGTCCAGATCACCGAGCTTCCACAAGGCCACGCCCAGCTTCTGGCGAGCCGCGACCAAATTAGGCTGCCACTGCAAGACTTCCCGGAACTGGCGGGCGGCATCTGAATGATCCCCCCGGCGGGCCAGAATGGAGCCGAGAATCATTCGCCCTTCCACCCAACGCGGGCGCGTCGCGAGAGCCTTCTGGAGCTGCTGGGCAGCCCGGGGGGAATCCCCCAACTCCGCGTAAATCAGACCCAACCGGCTCCGTGCTTCGGCATCTTCGGGCCGGATGCGAACCGCCGACCGATAAGCCGTGGCAGCCTCAGAAAATTCCTGGTGCTGATACAGGGTATCTCCCAGCTCACGCTGGGCGGCAAAGCTGCCCGGCTGAAGTTCGACGGCCTTGCGACCGGCCTCCAGCGCTCCTTCCCAATCGCCCACCTGCCGGAGCACGGCACCCAATTTCCGGTGCAAAAGCCCGTTCAGGGGACGCGACCGCACCGCATCCCGGTAGGTGGCAATGGCCAGGGGATACTCGCCGGTTTGGGTCAGCAGATCCGCGAGGGCCCCGAGAGCCTCAGGATAGGAGGGGCGGAGTCGAACGGCCTTCTCCAAGAGTTGCCGCGCCTCCCGGCGATTCCCACCCGCCACCAAAATGGTTCCGAGCCGGTAGTGAAACTCAGGACTCTCGGGCCGAAGCTGGACGGCTTTACGATATTCCCGCTCGGCTCCTCCCAGGTCCTGGATGGCCTCAAGGGCGTTCGCCAAGTGGGCACGAGCATCCGAGTCATCGGGATTCCGCCGCACCGCATCCAGGAATTGGCGGAGAAAGCCGGTCACGTTCCCGGCTGCTTCAAGAGCCTCGGCGAGGTTGGCCTGATAGGGAGCTTCGTCGGGAGCCAGCTCCACGGCCCTCTGCAATTCCACCAGGGCTTCTTCCATGTTTCCGGTCTTGCGCAGGGTGAGGCCGAGGGTTTCATGCCACTCCGCATCGTCCGGCCTCAGACGCAGGGCCTGCCGATACTGGGACACCGCGGCAGCGTGGTTGCCCACACCCAGTAAGGTGGCTCCTATCTCAGCATAAGCCGAGGCATGATCGGGCTGGAGCGTCACAATGCGCCGAAACTCGCGCAAGGCTCCACCGAAGTCGCCGGCCTGCCGCAGCGCAAGTCCAAGGGAGTATCGGAAGTCCACATTGTCGGGACGCAGCGCCACGGCTTCACGGTATTCTCCAATGGCGCCGATCAGGTCCTGGCGCGCTTTGAGCAGTCCGGCAAAACGGAAGTGAAGGTCCGGATCGTCGGGACTCAGTGCAAGGCTGCGCCGATACTCGGCCATGGCTCCGGCAGGGTTGCCGCCCAGACTCAGCGCGTCCGCCAAGGCAGCATGCACTTCGGGGTTCTCCGGCGCCAATTCCAGAGCTTTACGAATCTGCCGGGTCGCCTGAGGGTATTGCTTTATCTGCTGGAGCGTTTCGGCCAGCCCCAAAAGAAGAGGCACGTCGGAAGGTTTGATGGCCAGCGCTTTGCGGTACGTCGCAATGGCTTCCCGGAATTGCTCGGCGGCCAACAGAGCCCCTGCGAGGCGTCCGAGCATCTCAGGATTACGCGGTTGCTGACGCGCCTCGACGCGGTAGGCCTGGATGGCCCCCGCGAGATCGCCTTGCACTTCGAGCAAAGCACCGATGTTGGCGTGAACGCCGCGGAAATCAGGCCGAAGGCGGGCCACCTGCCGATACTCGCGCAGAGCTTCTGCCAGTTGTTGGCGAGCCGCAAACGAGTTGGCCAGGTTGTAGTGTGCCTGGACGTAGCCGGGACGCAGTTCCAACGCACGCCGGTAGGCCGCAATCGCGCGCGACCAGTTCTCTTGACGATAGTGCTGGTTGCCTTGCTCCAGATAGTCACGGGCCGAAAGCGGCTGGGGGGAGGCGACGCGGTCGGTTTGAGCGGGGGAGGCGTGCGCGCCGACAAGCAGTAGCAAAGCAAGCCACCCGAATCTACCGAGCGAGGTACGTTTCATCAATCCTGGGTCCGCCCGAGAATGGGTGGGCGCCGGTAAGCTCGGTTGCTTCCCAGCTTCCATGGCGGCCTCTCTTCCTATCGGCCCAAGGGCTGGGTGGCCTTACAACACACTGGCCCCAACCCCTGCGCTCTTCCCTGAACAAGTCGCCGGCCCGAGAAAAATGTCAATGCGAAAGGAGGGACTCGAACCCCCACCCCTTGCGGGACCAGATCCTAAGTCTGGCGCGTCTGCCAATTCCGCCACTTTCGCGCCGCAGATGCTTACTATCATATTACGCTCGACCTGAACGGGTGTCGAGAGGGACGGGCCGAACATTGCAATCCGCCAGGCAGCTATGCTGTACTCGCTCAGAATGACGGGTGTGACCTCACCCAGCACGGAAAGGCTTTCGATTACAAGCAACCAGAGTTGCTAGCAGTGTTGTGGGAGTTGAGATAGGGAATACTCGAAGTGTGTCGAGATTTTGAAGGCGGCGTAAGGAAGTCTGGCCAAACCCACGCGCTCGCAACGCACGGTCCTATTGGACTTCACGGGTTCGACTCCCGTCCTCTCCGCAAAACTCATAGGGATTACTTGATTAGTTTTAACCGTCTGAAATCCTTTTCGTCCCACCCAATATCCTGAAGTATTCCTTTTAAAAATTGGGGGCCGTAAGTCTTTTGGGGATGGTAATGGATAACAACTCGTTTCGTTGATTTGGGCTAGCCTTTTTAATAAAGGCCAAAGTTGCCCCTCTGGTCTGGTCGCTCTGCCAACCGTCTCTTTTGAGAGCCCTAATGATCTCATCTACTGTTAGATTTTTTAACTGGTCCCAGACATTTGTAGAGAAGGCCATTGGACCGTCACATTACGCAATAGAGCCCCGGGTGGTATCTCTGGGATGATTTCGCGTTCAAGTGTTAAATGCGGACCAATAGGCAGCGCATCATTATGGCGGGCAAGAGATACAAGGTAAACCCGAATTGCGTCCCGAGCATTTTGTAAAACTTCATCTTCTGTCATCCCATCAACATGCAGGCCCTTTAACCCAGGCGCGAAAGCATGAAATCCACCCTGATCTTTTTCTATGACCACCGATATAATTAGCTTTAATATAGATTTCTTACTGAAAAATCGATTCAACATGGCTAGCGCCTCCTAGGAAGACACATCTCCCCTCTATTTAGATGCCTCACGGCACCCTATCGGCAACTAGATGTTCAAACTTTAATACTGATGCCAGAAACTTTCCGCCACCCTCAACCACAGGACATAGATCCTAGCCGATTAACTGTTTGAGGTTTTAGCACATAAGTATAGTTTAACCAATGGAGTTTTTTCAATTCTAAGCAACCCTGGCAGGTTGGAGTTTTGCACACGTGTGTAAATATCTGGTAAGTGTTACCCGACGCAACAATTAAATGCTGTCTGCGTCACATACGTAACCCCTGATCTTTTTCCTTGACAAGGCTCCGGGCAAAGGGCATTTTTATGGGCTTCCCGCCGGGCCGAAGGATGCAGTGTAGGTCGGCGCGGGGAAACAAGCGTCCCTTTTGCGCCATGAGAGTTCGAGTCTGTTTCCACAATCAGTGCTTTGACGGCGCCGCCTCGGCGGCGGTATTCACCCGCCTTTACCGCGAGCGGATTCGCCCGGATGCGGAGTTCGACTATGCCGGGCTGACGCACCGAGCCGGCCAGCTCTTCGATAAAAATCTGTTTAACGGTGATGAAAACGCCATTGTGGATTTCAAGTATTCCACCTCTCCCCAGCTTACCTGGTGGTTTGACCATCATCAGAGCGCCTTTTTGACGCCGGCCGACAGGGAGCATTTTCGCAAAGATCGGAGCCAACGGAAATTTTACGATCCAGAGTTTCGCTCCTGCACCGGACTGATCGCTCATGTGGGCCGCGCCCGGTTCGGATTCGAGACGGGTGACTTGGAGGAGCTGATCCATTGGGCCAACATTATCGACGGAGCTCAATACCCCAACGCCAGGTCTGCCGTGGAAATGCAAGAGTCCGCCACGCAAATCGCACTGGTCATCGAGGGTGCCCAAGGGAATGACGTCATTCCGCAATTGATCCGCGAACTGACGCATCGTTCCCTCTCCGAGGTCGCTACTCGGCCTCACGTCACCCAGAGCTACCAACGGCTCCTTCAAAAACATCGCAAGGCGGGCGAAATCCTGCGTAAGAGAGCCACCCTGGAACAGGGAGTGGTCTTCTTCGATCTCTCGGAGGATGGTCTGGAAAGCTACAATAAATTCATTCCTTATTATCTGTATCCGGAGTCGGTATATAGCGTCGGGATCAGCCTCTCGCCGGAGCGCGCCAAGATCGCCGTGGGAACCAATCCCTGGAACCCGGCCCGTAAGACGGCTAACCTCGCCAGCATCTGTGAGCGGTACGGCGGAGGCGGGCATGCCAAGGTGGCCGCTATCTCCCTGCCTCCGGGCGACCGCGAACAAGCCCGGCGTCTAAGCCGGGAAATCGCTGCAGCTCTCCGTCAGGAAACTCAGTAGTCCTCCCCCTTCTCCCCTTGGCTTCCGGCGGCCACACCCCGCCCTGGCCTACAAAGCTGCCTGATCTTCAATCCGCTCCAGTAAAGTCTGAAATAAGGATAGAAAGGAAAGGTTCTTTTACGAACCTGCGGCTGCGCTTACCGGCCGGGAATCGAGGATCTGCTTGCGGAGCTTCTCGGCCAACTTTCGCAACTCTTTCGTTGCGTCCGGCGCGTGGAGAATCTCGTTCAGGTGGGCTAAGGACTCTTCCTTCCGGTCATCCTTCATATAGAGAGCGGCCGCCTGGTAATGGACCCGGCCACCGATGACCCCGCTCGATCCCGTCCCTGAGCTCGTTCCGCGGACCAGGAAGGACTCGTAGATGTCCAAGGCCTCCTGAATATGGTCCTGTTTTTCAGCCACCGCAGCCGACAGAAGGGGGAAATAGTAATTGCGGGGATATTGTCTCTCCAGCCCCTTCAGGAGCTTTTGCACGTCGTCCCACTGCTTTTCCCGGCCCAAAAGGATGGCCAGGACAATCCGCGCCGCGGTATTCGTTCTTGTGCCATAGGAGGCAGCAGCGCGAATCTCCACCAATCCGGCTCTCTTGTTCCCTCTGGCGCCTCGGAAAAACAGAAGGAACTTCGCCAGCGAAGGCAGGCTCCCCAGCGCATAATCGTAGAGGCCGGTCACCAAGTAGGCATCGTAAAAGTAGGGGTCCAATCGAACGCTGCGACGGCAATACCGCTCCGCCTTCCGGGCATGATGCAGGCCCCCGAATATTTTTTTCCGAATCTGGAAAGAATAAAGGGCGCTCAGCAGATGCGCGACCCCCAGCCGGTAAGCAGCGTCAATATCATCCGGATTCACGCGAAGCTCTTGCTTGGCAACCGAGAAAGAGTGCCGCAATGCCCCATGAAAATCCTCCGCAAAGACGGGGTCGGGTTGGGGCGGAGGAACCTGAATCAAGTGCCTGGTTGCAGAGCAGACCGAGCGCGCCAACCCGCCCCGTCGCTGCGTTTCCCTCAGCAGATAACTGTAGGCTAGAAGGTTGTAGGCCTGCGGGTGGCGAGTCCGGTGATCCGCAATCTGGCGAAAGCGCTCAATGGCCCGGTCATACTCCAGATTATACAAATGATCGAATGCCCGCTCTTGTAGCTGCTGGATTTCAACCTGGGGAGGCCCCGCGGCGAAAGCCGAGAACGAGGCGATCCAGCAGAACCCTCCGGCAAGCAGCCCCAGCAAGTGATGCGTCCGGGGAATACCATTCCAACGGGATTTCATAGCATCCGACTCTCGCGTTGAGGGCCTAAGTGACCTATTTCTTGCCACCTCGTTGGGGCAGGCCGCGCAGTCGGGCACCTGCCCGACTTCTCAAGCTACAATAGGGGCCTGCCGGCAGTCCAGTTCAATAAGATTTCCGAGGCTTCCAAGGTGAATTCTCCGCCGCGGGCCGAAAAGACGGAAAGCGGGACGTCGGCAGGGGTCAACCGCTTGCCAGGGTCGGGGCCGTGTGGTGGAAAATGGCTCGTTGTTGCGGCTGGCTTGATGTCTCGGTGGACGATCTTCGCATGGGAACGAGTACCAAGGATTGACGGCGATGCCGACTCCGAGGTATTTTTTAAGTCCCATAGAGAGGCATTTCCCATGGCGACACTACCCCATTCGGTAAAACCCCAAGGACAAGTTCAAGGGAAGATCATCGAGGCCGAGGTTTCCATCACCTCGGATGCCATCCACCCTCTGCCCCTGGCCTGCGCCCTCTATGCCGTCGAGGGGTCGGAAGGGGTCTGGCTGTGCGCTTATTTCGGATCGAACCGAAGCAACTTTGCTTTCCTCCCTCAAAAGGACCACGAGATTGATGAAGCCCGCCTGGGTATCACCTTCCAGACCAAAATGTTCATCTCCCGGAGCCAATACCAGCCCAGCTCGTGGGAGGAGTTCAAGAAGGCCCGGCTGAGGAGTTACGCAAGACATTAGGGTCGAAGGGATTTCATTTAGAGCTTGCTCGGCGGCGTATTTCGGTTTATTTATACATAGTACGCATAAACTTGCACGACTATGGATAAATACTACCGGCGCAACCAAATCCTCGAACTCGTCCTCCGGGACCGCATACCCACCCAAGGAGAACTGCGGGAAAAGCTCGCCCAACGCGGGATCCGGGTGACGCAAGCCACGGTCTCCCGGGACCTGGAGCAGTTGGGCCTGGCCAAGACGCGCCAAGGGTATGTCGTGCCCCAAGGCAACGACCAGGTTCGCAAATCCCAGCCGGAAGTCTCTCTGCTCTTGAAGGAATTCCTACGGGATGCGAAGTTGGCGGGCAACATCGTGGTCGTCAAAACCCATCCGGGTAATGCCCACACGGTGGCCGAGGCGCTCGACCGGCAGCAGTGGCCGGAGGTAGTGGGTACCGTCGCCGGTGACGATACCATCTTTGTTGCGACCCATCAGCCCCGCGACGCCGACAAAGCGCACCGCAGAATCCTGGGAATGGTGGCCCGGTAAATCCAACCGGCGGTCGAACGGCTCATCAGGCGCGCAGATCAGGAGGTTTCTTGGCAGGCTCTTCCGAAGCTAAAATGCAAATCCGTCAAGTGGTCCTGGCCTATTCGGGAGGGTTGGACACCTCGATCATCATTCCCTGGCTGAAGGAAAACTATCGCTGTGAAGTGGTCGCCATGCTGGGCGACGTGGGGCAGGGAGAAGACCTGGAAGCCATGCGCCGGAAAGCCCTCGCAACCGGGGCCTCTCAGGTCTTTGTGGAGGATTTGCGTGAGGAATTCATCACCGGGTATCTCTGGAAGGCGCTTCAGGCGGGCGCCGTATATGAAGGAAAATACCTTCTGGGAACCTCGCTGGCACGGCCGGTCCTGGCCAAGCGACAGGCGGAAATCGCCTTACGAATAGGAGCCGATGGATTGGCCCACGGTTGCACGGGCAAGGGTAACGACCAGGTTCGCTTCGAACTGGCTTACAAGGCGCTGGCCCCCCAACTGCGCGTCATTGCACCCTGGCGGGAGTGGACGATTCGGTCCCGTGAAGATGCCCTCGAATATGCCCGCCGGCACAACGTTCCGGTTCCCGTAACCAAGAAGGACCTCTACAGCCGCGATGAAAACATCTGGCACCTGAGCCACGAGGGGGGGCCGCTGGAGACTCATCTGGGCGATCCTCCCGAGGACGCCTGGAGGCGAACCGTCTCACCCCGGAACGCGCCGGATCAGGAAGAATCCGTCCAGATCAGCTTCCGGGCCGGAATCCCCGCATCGGTGAACGGAGAAAATTTGGCGCCCCTGGCCCTCCTGCAAAAGCTCAACACTCTCGCCGGCAAGCACGGCGTAGGGCGGATCGACCTGGTGGAAAACCGGCTCGTAGGCATCAAGTCTCACGGGGCCTATGAGACGCCGGGGGGGACGCTGCTTTCCGTGGCTCACCGGGAACTCGAATCCTTATGCCTCGACCGGAAAACGGCCCACTATAAAGAACATGTGGCTTTGAAGTTGGCCGAACTCATCTATGACGGCCACTGGTTCACCCCGCTGCGTGAGGCTTTAGGAGCCTTCGTGGCCCACACGCAGCGTGACGTAACGGGAAGCATCACTTTAGGCCTTTATAAAGGAAACGTCCGACTTGTTGACCGCCGCTCCCCTGCCTCCCTCTATGACACCAGCATCGCCGCCTTTACCATGAAAGACGACTACGACCAGAAAGACGCCGAAGGGTTTATCAACATCCTGGGCCTGCCCACCAAGCTTGCCGCCACCCGACGGTCCCAAGGTGGGAAGTCATGAAGCTCTGGGGCGGCCGGTTCGAGGGGGAAACGGATCCCGACTTCTTCCATTTTTCGGAATCCTTTTCCCTTGATCACCGGTTGATTCTCTACCAGATTCGCGTCGATCAAGCCTACCTGAAGGAACTCCAGGCCTGCGGCCTCGTCGAAAGCTCCGAGGAAGAGCAACTCCAGGGGGAGCTGGAAAATCTCCGGCGTGCCGTTCTCGCCGACCCGGATTGGGCCCGAAGGGAGTCGGCCGAGGACGTGCACACCTGGGTGGAAGGACGCCTGTTGGAAGCCGCCGGTCCTCCCGCCAAGAAAATGCGCACCGGCCGCAGCCGCAACGATCTGGTTGCCACCCTCTTGCGCATGTGGGTGAAGGACGCCACCGCGAAATTACAATCCCATCTGTTGGACCTCACCGAAGCCCTGCTGCAATCTGCCGAGAGGCACCCCGGCGCGGTTCTTCCCGGCTACACGCATCTCCAGCGTGCCCAGGTCATTCTTTGGCCGCACTTTTTGCTTGCCTATGGAGAAATGCTGCGCCGGGATTGGAGTCGCCTGCGGGACTGCGCCCATAGAGCCGACGAGCTCCCCTTGGGTTGCGGCGCCCTGGCCGGAAGCTCCATACCGGTGGACCGGGAACGGATGGCCCATGAGTTGGGCTTTCGGCGGGTCAGTCACAACAGTCTCGATGCCACCTCCGACCGCGACTTCGTAGCTGAATTGATCTTTGCCTGCGCCCTGTTGATGACTCACCTGAGCCGCCTGGCCGAAGACCTGATTCTCTACAGTTCTTCCGAGTTCGGCTTTTTGGAATTGGATGACGCCTTCGCCACCGGCAGCAGCCTGATGCCGCAGAAGAAGAATCCCGATTCTCTGGAGCTGGTGCGGGGCCGGGCAGGGCGGGTGCAAGGCAGGTTGGCGGGGATGCTCAGCACTCTCAAAGGCTTGCCGATGGCGTATAACCGGGACTTGCAGGAGGACAAAGTAGCGCTCTTTGACGCGGTGGACACCACCGCTGCCTGCATCCGCGTGATGGCCGGCGTGGCCCGAACCCTCCGCATCCGCCAAGCCGCCATGCGCCAGGCGGCGGCGGAAGGCTTCCTGACGGCAACCGAGCTCGCTGAACAGCTCGTGGACCGCGGCGTCCGTTTCGGCGAAGCCCATGCGATTGTCGGCCGGCTCGTGCGTTATTGCCTGGCCAAAGGCAAGCGCTTCGGAGACCTCAGCTCAGAAGAGGGCCAGCAGTTTACACCCCATTGGGACGCCGGCCTGCAGGCGGCGGCGGTGTCCGTCGAAGACGCCCTCGAGAAAAAGCGACTGCCCGGCGGCACCGCTCCCTCGCGCGTGGCGGCTCGGATTCACCAGGCGAGGCAGGAGTTGTCGGAGCTTCGCAAGACCTCGTAAGTCATTGCAGGGAGTCAGATCGAGCCAGGAGACAGGAAAATGAATCAAACCAGATCGCTCTTGTTCGTCGGGACCACTCTCTTGCTTTTTTTCGGGTGCACGTCACCTGTCGGCCCCCCCGCCGACGGACCGCAGAAAAAGCTGCTCTACCTGACTCTCTCGGCCGGATTCAAGCACTCGGTCCTTCCCTTCTCCGAGAAGAAGATGCAAGAGTTGGGCGCCCAATCGGGCTATTTCTCCGTGGAAGTCACGCAAGATGCCGGCAGGATCAATGCAGAAAACCTGCAACAGTTCAGCGCGGTGGTGTTCTACACAACCGGCGAACTGCCGATGTCGGAGGCTCAAAAACAGGCTCTGCTTGATTTCGTCCGGTCCGGAAACGCCTTCATCGGCGTCCACAGCGCCACGGATACGTTCTACGAATGGGCCGAGTATGGGCGCATGATCGGCGGTTATTTTGATCAGCATCCCTGGCATCAGGATGTAACCATCCGGGTCGAGGACACCCGGCACCCCGCCACCCGCCACCTGGGGGAATCTTTCCCCATCAAAGACGAGATCTACCAATTCAAGAACTTCTCGCGGGAGAACGTCCGCGTGTTGATGAGCTTGGACACCGCTTCGGTGGACCTGACCAAACCGGCGGTCCATCGCACCGACGGTGATTTCGCGCTTGCGTGGTGCCGGCAGTACGGCCAGGGGCGCGTCTTTTACACCGCCCTGGGCCATCGCCAAGAGGTCTGGCAGGACGAAAGGTTCCAGACTCACCTTGTGAGCGGTATCCGCTGGGCCATGGGCGAGCTCGCGGGCGACGCTACGCCGAGGCCGAAACCCCGAGCTCTTCCCCATCACCCTATCAATCATTATTAATTCCGATTCCGAAACCTCGCAGGATGCGTCGGTTCTGGGGACGCACCTTCCAGGGCTTGCACACCCGATTCCTGCCTGCTGGAAAACCTATGAAATAATATGTTTTAATGCGATTTTATGATATTTTATTATTTATTTATGTATAATATTGAATATGACTCTTATTCGCATTCGTCCGGCGGCGGAACAACTGGGAATCAGTCTGCCCACGCTCAAGCAGTGGATTTACCGGCGGAAGGTCCGATCGATCAAAACGCCCGGCGGGCACCATCGCATTCCGCAGGAGGAGTTGAACCGCCTCCTGTCCACCCGGCCATCCAGCGAACCAGATCCACGGGTGGCCGTGCCGCCAGAGCCGGCAGAGGATAGGCTCTCGTTCCGGGTCAGCGGCAGAAACCGTCTGGTCGGCCGCGTGATCGGAATCGAACAAGAGGGACTGTTAGCCAAAGTCACTCTGGACGTCGGCGGCCAGAGAGTCACTTCGATCATCACCCGCGACGCCTGCCAAGACTTGGCTCTTCGCGTGGGACAGATCGCGGCGGCACTCATCAAGGCGACGGAAGTCATGATCGTCCGCATCCCTCCCGACGAGGGCCGCCCCCAGCAGGAGGGTGAGAAGTGAGAGGTTACAGGTTACAGTCTCATCCCTCCCCAACCGAACCGCCCCCAGCAAGACAGATGACCAGGATCGGCAAGAATCTGCAACCGTTAACCCTCGCCCTGTGGCTGCTTTCCACCCTGAGCTGCGGGCAGGCTTCTTCCCGCAACGAAATCCTGGTCGCGGTGGCCGCCAACGTCAGCGATACCTTCCAAGAGTTAGCCGCCGATTACGAGAAGGTCCACCGGACCCGCGTGGTCATCAGCACCGGGGCCACGGTGAATTTGGCGCAACAGCTTCGTCACGGGGCCCCGTTCGATCTGTTCGTCTCCGCCGACGTTGAGATTCCGCGCAGACTGCGCGAGGAAGGTCATCTGATTCCCGAAACGGTACAGGTCTATGCGCGAGGCCGCCTCATCCTCTGGACCCCCGACTCGACGGGAATCGTGCTGAAGGAACTGGAAGATTTGCGGAACTCCACGGTTACCCGCATCGGGCTTGCCTCACCCGAGGTAGCCCCCTACGGGCGCGCAGCCCGGCAAGCCCTCGAAGCCCGCGGCCTCTGGCAGGAGCTTCAGCCCAAGATCATCATCGGGGAGCACGTAAAAGATGTTCAGCGGTTTGCCCTGTCGCGTAACGTGGAGGCAGCCTTTCTTCCGCTCTCGATGGCCGAGAGCAGTCCGGGACGATTCATGATCCTCGCGGAAACGTTACACGAACCGCTCGATCAGGCCCTTGGGGTGGTTCAATCCAGCGACCATCGCGACGGGGCTCAGCGCCTGGCCCACTTCATTCTCAGCCCGCGCGGGCAGACCTTTCTGAGACTTGCGGGCTATACCCTACCTCCGGGCGTCGTGCCGTGAAATTCGGTCTGGCAACAACGCTCGGCGCCCTGGACTGGTTTCCCATCCGCTTGTCTCTCCAGGTAGCCGCGGTGGCCACCGGGATCGCCCTTGTCTTGGGAGTTTCCGCCGGCTGGCTTTTGGCCCGCAAGAAATTTGCCGGCCGAGAGCTTCTGGACGCTTTCCTGGCGCTGCCGCTGGTCCTGCCTCCGACGGTGTTGGGTTACTACCTCCTGGTGGTGCTGGGAACTCAGAGTCCGCTGGGCCGCTCCTTTGAATCCGTTTTCGGTTTCCGGCTCACCTTTACGGTGCCGGCGGCGGTGCTGGCCGCGGTGCTGCATGCGCTGCCGTTCATGGTGAAGATGGTGCGGGGAGCCGTAGAGGACCTGGACCCTGCCTGCGAGATGGCCGCGCGCACCTTGGGGGCCTCCGAGTGGAGAGTCTTCTTTACGGTCACTCTGCCCTTGGTGCATCGCAGCGTGCTGGCTGCCACCCTGCTGGCTTTTGCGCGCGCGCTGGGTGATTTCGGGATCACCATCATGATCGCCGGCAATCTCCCGGGAAGAACTCAAACTGCAGCCGTGGCCATCTACGACGCCGTGCAGGCGGGGCGGGAAAATGATGCCCTTCTGTTATCCGTGATAATTTCGTCCCTCTGCGTGGCCATTCTCTATACCGCCAACCGCATGACGGCCTCGCGGTGGTGAGGTATGCTGGAAGTAGAAATCCAAAAAGCCTTTCTCTCGGATACCGCGCCTTTTGATTTGCAGGTGAGCTTCCGGGCCGAGCCGGGCATCTCGGTCCTGTTCGGCCCTTCCGGCTCCGGGAAATCCACCATTTTGTCGAGCGTGGCAGGAATCGTGAATCCGGACCGGGGGCGAATCGTGGTGGACGGGAGAAGCTACTTCGACACTGCCAGGCGGATCCGGCTTCCCATCGCCAAACGACAGGTAGGGTATGTATTTCAGGACTTGGTACTGTTCCCCCATCTTACGGTTGCCGAGAATGTGGGCTATGCGCTCGGGCAGTGGTGGCTGAGTCGGTCAAAACGGGCCGAGCGCATAGCCCGGGTGCGGGAATATCTCTTGCAGTTGCACGTAGAGCATCTCGCCCGACATTACCCCCCGCAGCTCTCCGGCGGGCAACAGCAGCGGGTCGCCTTGGCGCGCGCTCTCATTCGCCGTCCGCGGGTGCTGTTGCTGGATGAACCCCTCTCGGGGCTGGACCTGCCGGTGAAGCAGGAGATCTTCTCCGACCTCCGGCAGAGCGTGGCCAGGCTTCATATTCCTGCCCTCTATGTAACCCATGACTCGCAGGAAGCCGCTCGGATGGGCGAACGAATGCTACTGCTCGAAAAGGGGCGGATCGTCGCCAGCGGGGACCCGGTGACGATCCTGAAAAGTCCCACGCGGGAGACCGTGGCGCGGCTGGCCGACGCCGGGAATATTCTTCAAGCGCAACTGATTGAAAAAGAAGAGGAAAGCTACATGCAAAAGGTAAAAGCCGGGAACTGCTCCTTGCGTGTTCCCCTCAGCCGGCATCCGGTCGGAGCGCGTCTTCGGTTGGCCATTCCGGCCGGGGACATCCTTGTCGCCACCGAAAAACCCGGTTCCATCAGCGCGCGCAACCTGCTCCCGGGAAAGGTGGTGGGGTTGGAGAGCGCCGGCCATCAGGTCAACCTAAAGGTCGATTGCGGCACGACTCTGGAAGTCCGGCTCACCCCCCGGGCGGTTGAAGAACTGGGGATTGCAGCAGGAAAAACCGTTTGGCTGATTATCAAAGCCTATTCCTGCCATATCCTCGAGGATGGTTGAGAACCTCGAGCCGCTCCCCCGGTGGGAAAACAACGGCCCGCCGCCGGTCAGTTTTTGTCCTCGCCCCGATTCAGACAATAGAATAGAATTGAGAATCAACCACAAACAGATATAAGGATACGGATGTCCGCAGCAGCAGGAAAATTTCTTTCCGCAATCCTGGAGAAGCGCGTCAGGGCTGTCGAGTCGGCGCAGGCCCGGGCACCCCTGGCGCAGGTTCGTCGCGAAGCTGAACACCGCAAAGAAAGGCGGGATTTCCCGGGGGCGCTCGCCTCGGACGGCGTCAACATCATCGCCGAGCTGAAGAAGGCGTCACCCTCGCGAGGAATCCTGCGCGCGGACTATCAGCCCGAAGCCATCGCCATCGCTTATCAGGAAGCCGGGGCCGCCGCCCTCTCGGTGTTGACCGAAGAGAGCTATTTTCATGGGTCCCTCGATCATCTCCGTCGGACTCGGGCCGCCACCCGCCTTCCCGTACTCCGCAAGGATTTCATTTTGGTTGAATACCAGATTTACGAAGCCGTGGCCGCCGGTGCGGATGCGGTGCTGCTGATTGTGGCCGCCCTGGATGCGAAACGCCTTACGGACCTGGTCAGCCTCGCCGGGCACCTGCATATTACACCTCTGGTGGAGGTTCATTCCGACCAGGAACTGGCAACCGCCCTGGAAAGCGGAGCGCGGCTGCTCGGGGTAAACAATCGCGACCTGCGTACGTTTGCCGTATCGCAGGAGACGTCCCTCCGGCTCGTCAAGCAAATTCCCCGGGACTGTACTGCCGTCAGCGAGAGCGGCATCCGCAATGGAGACGACGTAGCCCGAATGAAACAGGCAGGATTTCACGCCGTCCTGGTGGGTGAGCCATTGATGAGGGCCCCGGAGCCGGGCCGAGAACTGGCCGCGATGCTGGCGGGGGCCCAAACCGTCCTGGCCTCACCTCCGCGTGTGATCGGGAAGACGCCGTGAACCCTATCGGTAAGAAAAAAGACCCCTTGTCGATAAGAGAATTTCGCCATTCCCATCCGGGTCGAACTTCGGCATGAGAACTCGGGTAAAAATTTGCGGGGTGACAAACCTGGAAGACGCCTGGGTGGCGGTCGAACTGGGAGCCGACGCGCTCGGCTTTAATTTCTACCCCCCCAGCCCCCGTTACGTCAGCCCACGACGGGCTGCCGGGATGATCCAAAAGCTGCCCGCCGTGGTATCCGCCGTCGGCGTCTTCGCCGACGAGGAGGACGCCGAGAAGGTCCAGGAGATTGCCGAGACCGCCCGGGTCGATTCCATCCAATTGCACGGGTCGCGTACGCCGCCGGCGGAACTGCTGGGCCGCTACCGTCTGATTCGAGCCTACCAGGTCGGGCCCGATTTTGATCTCAGCCAGCTAAGCCGATATAATGCCAGTGCCTTCTTATTGGACGGTTTCTCCACCGCCAAGCTCGGTGGCACCGGCCGGACCTTCGATTGGTCCGTGGCGCGGGATGCCACCCGCTACGGCTCCATTTTTCTCGCCGGCGGTCTGACACCGGAGAACGTGGGCCAAGCGGTTCGGGCAGCGCATCCCTTTGCCGTGGACGTGGCCGGAGGAGTCGAGGCTTCTCCCGGAAAAAAAGACCATGCCAGGATGGCAGCCTTCATGGCTGCGGTCCACGCGGCTGACGAGGGTAGCTCCGCGTGCTGAACCGGTGTGTCCGGAGCAGGGCCGATGGCTGCGGTGGAAATAAGCCGTCCTAAGAGGTGGAGACGCGGGGCCCGGGCGAGTTGGGAAACCAATCCAATGGCGAATACCTCATCAGACAGTTGGCCTGACGCTCAGGGGCGTTTCGGCGAATTCGGGGGCCGGTTCGTCCCCGAAACGCTGATGCATCCCGTTGAGGAATTAACGAAGGCCTACCTGGAAGCACGGGAGGATGCCACCTTTCAAGCCGAACTTTCCCGATTGCTGAAAGAGTTTGCTGGCCGTCCCACGCCGCTTTTCCACGCGGCGCGCCTGAGCGACCACTTGGGAGGGGCTCGCATCTACCTGAAACGGGAGGATTTACTCCACACGGGCGCCCACAAGATCAACCACTGCCTGGGCCAGGGGCTACTGGCCGAACGCATGGGTAAGCGCCGCCTGATCGCCGAAACCGGCGCCGGCCAGCACGGGGTGGCGACCGCTACGGTGGCCAGTCTGCTGGGTCTGGAGTGTGTCGTTTACATGGGTGAAGAAGATATGGCCCGGCAGGAACCGAACGTCTTTCGTATGCGGCTCCTGGGGGCGGAAGTGGTCCCGGTCAACTCCGGCAGCCGTACCCTGAAGGACGCCATCAATGAGGCCATGCGGGATTGGGTGACGAATGTCCAAGACACGCACTATCTGCTGGGTTCCGTCCTCGGCCCTCACCCCTACCCCATGATGGTTCGGGATTTTCAGCGAATTATCGGGCAGGAATGTCGCCGGCAGATCCTTGCCCAGGCCGGGCGGTTGCCCGACTGCCTCATTGCTTGTGTTGGGGGCGGAAGCAACTCCATCGGCCTTTTTTACGACTTCATCCCGGACGCCTCGGTGCGCATGGTAGGGGTGGAAGCCGGCGGCCAAAGCGGGGAGTTGGGCTGTCATGCAGCCCGATTCGCTGGAGGCCGACCGGGAGTTCTGCACGGCACCTACACCTATCTGCTACAGACCGATGCGGGACTGATTGCCGGAACCCATTCGGTCTCGGCAGGGCTCGACTACCCGGCCGTGGGGCCTGAACACGCGGCCCTTTATCGGCAAGGCAGGGCCGAGTATGTTTTTGCCCGAGATGAGGAGGCCTTGGAGGCGGCTGGATTGCTGGCGCGGCTTGAAGGTATTATCCCCGCCCTGGAACCCGCCCACGCCTTGGCGGAAGTGGTGAAGCGCGCTCCCCGCACGCGCCGGGACAAAATTATGGTGGTAAATCTTTCCGGGCGGGGCGACAAAGACCTGGGAATCTTTCAAAAGGCCGGAAGGCTTTAACCAGCCGGAACGATAACGTCGCAGATGAAAACGACCACCAGAACGGAATCCCGGATTCAAGTGAAGTTCCACGAGCTTGGGAAAAGCGGCGCGCGCGGATTGGTCGTGTACCTGACCGCGGGGGACCCGAACCTGGAGGCTACCGGCAAGTTGCTTCCCGCCCTGGAGCGCGCCGGTGCCGACTTGATCGAGATGGGCATACCGTTTTCGGACCCTTTGGCCGACGGCCCGGTCATCCAGCGTGCTTCCGAGCGCGCCCTGCGAGCCGGAACTACGTTGGCAAAGGTTTTGGCCGCTCTTCCCGGGTGGCACCGGCAGATCCAGGTGCCCGTCATCCTGTTCAGTTACTACAACCCGATTCTGCAATATGGATTGGAACGGTTCGCCACCGACGCCCGCGAGGCCGGAGCCGACGGAGCCCTGGCGGTGGACCTGACCCCCGAAGAAGCGGGGCCTTTCGTGGAGGCCATGCGGGAGCAGCACTTGGACACGATCTTTCTGGCCGCTCCGACCTCGACCGACGAACGGCTGAAGAAGATCGCCGCTCTCTCCACCGGTTTTCTTTATCTGGTCTCACGCATGGGCGTGACGGGTGAGCGAACTCAGCTCTCTGCATCCCTTACGCCTCTTATCCGACGCGTTCGAGCTCTCTCGCGCCTTCCTTTGGCGGTGGGGTTCGGAATATCGACGGCCGAACAGGTTCGCGCCGTTCAGGAGCATGCCGAGGCTGCCGTAGTCGGGAGTGCTGTGGTACGTTACCTGGAAGAGCATTTCGCCACCAAGGGCATCGAAGCCGTCGAGGCGTTCGTCCGACGGCTGAAAACTGAAACGGAGAGCCAACCAGAATGAGTTCAGAGTTTGACGGGTGGCGCAAAAAAATCAATGCAATCGACCATAAGCTCGTGGAGCTGCTCAATGAGAGGGCCGGCTGCGCGATTGAGATCGGGAAGATCAAAGAGAAGAGAAATCTTCCGGCCTGGGACCCCGCGCGCGAGGCAGAGATCCATAGGCAGGTCGTTGCCGCAAACCGAGGACCGCTGGACCATGCCGCCATCCGACGACTGTTTGAGAGAATCATTGATGAAGCCCGCTCTCTGGAACGCCATGCCATGGAGCAGAGGGATTCCGGCGATGCGCCCAAGGTTTGATCCGGCAAGGGGTACCCGAAAATGGTTGTGGTAATGAAAGAATCTGCTTCCGAAGATCAGATTCAAGGAGTCATCAACCAGTTGATGACCATCGGTTTTGACATTCACCGCTCCACCGGGGCCCACCATACCGTGCTCGGAGCGGTCGGCGCCAAGCCGGCGTTTGACACCCGCGATATTGAGGTAATGGGCGGCGTCAGCGAAGTCCTCCGCATCAGCCACCCTTACAAGCTGGCCAGCCGCGAGTTCCGCCCGGAAACGACGGTGGTCAAGTTGGGCGAGGATTTGGCCATTGGAAGTAATGAAGTTGTCGTTATGGCCGGGCCTTGCAGCGTGGAGAGTGAAGCGCAAATCGACGGCGTGGCAGCGAAGATCGCCGAGCAGGGTGCCAAGGTGCTGCGAGGAGGCGCCTTCAAACCGCGTTCCTCTCCCTACAGCTTTCAGGGCTTGGGGCAGGAGGGCCTGGAAATGATGCGCAAGGCCGCCGACCGATACCGCCTGCGGGTCGTTTCCGAGGTCATGGACGTGCGGCAAATTCCGATGATGCTGGATTATGTGGATATGCTCCAGGTGGGTGCCCGGAACATGCAGAACTACGACCTGTTGAAGGAACTGGGGCGGATTTCCAAACCGATTCTGCTCAAGCGAGGCATTGCCGCCACCCTGGAGGAGCTGCTTCTATCGGCGGAATACATTCTGGCCGGGGGCAACTATCAGGTGGTCCTTTGTGAGCGCGGGATTCGGACTTTCGAGAATTATACGCGCAACACGCTCGACGTTTCGGCGATTCCGGTGATTCAGAAGCTTTCGCACCTGCCGATCGTTGCGGACCCCTCGCACGGCACGGGACGCCGCGACAAGGTAGCCCCCCTGGCACGGGCCTCGGTGGCAGCCGGCGCCGACGGGCTTCTGATCGAAGTCCATCCGGACCCCAACCGGGCCCTGAGTGACGGAGCGCAGTCCCTTTTTCCCGAGCAGTTCCAACAGTTGATGAAAGAACTGCGCACGATCGCTCCTGTCGTCGGGCGAAGGATTTAAGAGTCTCTTTCGGGCCGGGCAACGAGCATACCTTGCGTTATCCCCACCGGAGTTGCCCTCGGGTTTTGTCAGATCGTTGCCGGGGCAGGGATTTTCTGAGTGTTTGCAAAAGTTTGCATTGTCGGAGTCGGGCTGGTGGGCGGGTCGTTCGGCCTCGCCCTGAAGCGGACCGGGTTCGGCGGCCAGATCATCGGCTGTGACCGGGAAGAGGTGCTCAAACGAGCGCTTGCAAAGGAAGCCATCCATCGGGGCTACCCGGAGCTGACCCCGGCGGTCGCGGGGGCCGATCTGATCCTGTTGGCGCCCCCGGTCGGTACGATCCTGGACGTGCTGGGCAAGCTGAAAGAGAAAGTAAATCCTCAGGCACTGGTGACCGACGTAGGCAGCACCAAGCAGATCATCTGCACCAGGGGGAAACTGAATTTCGAGAAGGGCCCTCTGTTTCTGGGGGGCCACCCGCTGGCCGGCCGGGAGCACTCCGGAATCGATCAGGCCGAAGCGACCCTGTTTGCAGGCCGGCGCTACTTGCTCACCCCCAACTCCCCCGACGATCTCACCGACCCGCGGATCAAAGCCTTCTCGGAACTGATTGCAAAGATGGGGGCCAGGCCCTTCATAACCGACCCGCAAACGCATGACCGGGCCTTGGCGCTGCTGAGCCATCTGCCTCAGTTGCTCTCCTCGGGACTGGCCAGCTTGGTGGCCGAGCGCGGCGAAGAAGATTTTCTGCCGCTCGAGATGGCAGCGGCCGGGTTCCGCGACGTAACCCGCCTGGCTGAAAGTCCCTACTCCGTCTGGCGGGACATTTGTCTGACCAATCAGGAATATATCCGTGAAGCCCTGGAACTGATGATCCAGAAATTAGATACTCTGAAGCTCCATCTGAGTGACAGAGGACTGGAGCGGGAATTTGCCAATGCCTGCAAGCTACGTCAAAAATTCGCGAAACCCTGATCGCCCAATCGTGGCCGAGAGGAGGAGAAAGGTTAAAGCCTTGCTTTGCCGCTCCCGGTCGCCCGGACGCTCCGGGTCCCTCGCGCGCTTCCCCTGGATCGTTAGCCTTTTCTTCTTGCTGGCCAGCGCCCCGGGACTGGCTCAGTCGCAACCCGTGAACGTGGTCTTCATCATGACCGACGACCAGGGTGCCTGGGCGGCGGGTTGCTACGGCAATCAGGAGATTCAGACTCCGCATCTGGATGCGCTGGCGGCCGGCGGCGCCCGCCTGCGCAACGCCTTCGTTACGACTCCGGTCTGTTCGCCCAGCCGCGCCACTTTCTTGACCGGCCGAATCGCCTCCCAGCACGGCATTCACGAGTGGATTCGCGACGAAAACACCGGCCCCGGGGCCCGCCAGTTGATCGCGGGCGAGGTGGCGCTGTCGGAAATCCTGGCCCGGAATGGCTACCGAGCCGGCATCAGCGGCAAGTGGCACCTGGGCGACAGCCTGCATCCCCAAAAAGACTTTCTCTTCTGGTCCGTCATGCCGCGCGGGGCCGACCGCTACAACAACGCGCAGATGATCCGGGACGGCAAAATCGAAGAGGTTCCCGGCTACATCACCGAGGTGATTACCGAGCGGGCACTCGAATTCCTCCAGGCGAACCGCAAAGAGCTCTTTTTCCTGATGGTCAACTACAACGCGCCTCACGGTCCGTGGAAAGAGCATCCGGAACGCTACGTCAGCCCGTACCGTTCCAGTCCTTTCCGGTCCATTCCCCGCGAGGGCATCCACCCGTGGGCCCAGAAAGGTACGGCGCGTTTTATCGGCGACCGCGAGGCCCTGGCCCAGTATTTTGCGTCCATTACGGCGGTGGATGAGAACGTCGGCAAGATCACGGCTGCACTCCAGCAGTACGGCCTATCGAAGCGGACCCTGGTCATCTTCGCCAGCGATCACGGTTTTATGGTGGGGCATCATGGCCTGTGGGGCAAAGGCAACGCGTCGCAGCCGAAAAACCTCTACGACGACTCCCTGCGGATTCCCTTGATCTTCCACCATCCGGGCAAGATCCCCGCCGGTCACCTCGTGGATAACGCGGTCAGCGCGTACGATTTCATGCCCACCCTGCTCGACTACCTGGGCATCGAATTCGAGGGAAACAACCTCCCGGGGCGAAGCTACACCGCGGCCCTCCAAGGCGAATCTCTCACCTGGGACGACACCGTGTATGGAGAATACGGATTGGCGCGGATGATTCGCACCCCCGACTGGAAGTATGTCCGGCGCTACCCCAACGGACCTGACGAGCTCTATGACCTTGCCATGGATCCGGGGGAGAGGAAGAATCTCGCCGAAGAAACTTCTCTGCTGAGACGGATTCAATCCCTGGGAAACCGACTCGAGGAGTGGTTCGCCCGCTACGCCGTGCCGGAGAATGACCCGGTGCGCAACGGCCGCGATCCAACCATTCAGTATGAACGGGTCCATCCGTATCGTTACCCCGGACCCTATGCCAACCAACCCTGAGTTGCGGTGGGAGAGCGAAAAGTACGATCCAAAAATCGAGGAAACGGACAAGCAACTGCTGCCTTTGCAGCCTGTTTACTATCTCATCCCTCTGGAGTGAACCACGGGAAATATCGTTGATCGGAGGACGCCATGTACATCTCATTGAACGGAACGTTGGTCGTCGGTGCAAACCTTTCGTGGGAAGAATTCGTCATGCTGGCGGCGAATACCGGTTTCGGTGGGGTGGACGTAAACGTCACGGGCGCGATGGAGATGGGCCTGAAGGCCACCAAGAGACTTCTGGCCAAGACCGAGCTGAAACCCGCCGTCATCGGCCTGCCGGTAAACTTCCGCCAGGACGAGGCGAAGTTCACCGCCGACCTGAAGAAGCTCCCCGAGGCGGCGCAATTCGGCGTCGAGATCGGCTGCCCGCGCTTCTCGACGTGGCTGCTGCCCTCCTACGATGAGCCGGCCGAGGTGATCACCCGCCGGTTCCGCGACCGATTAAGCGCCTGCGCGGAGGTGCTGGCGCGTCACGAAATTCGTTTCGGGCTGGAGTTTGTCAGCCCGCTGCACTGGCGCCAAGCCGGCAAGCATATCTGGAAATATCGTCTGAACGAGATGCTCGAGTTTGCCGAAAGCTGCGGGCCGAACGTGGGCGTCCTGCTGGACTCCTGGCATTGGCACCATGCCGGAAGCAGCATCCAGGACATCCTCGATGCCGGAAAGGACAGGATCGTGCATGTGCAGGTGGCCGACGCCCCCGACATTCCGGCAGAAAAAATCCGGGACTTCGAACGGCTACTTCCCGGCGAAGGCGTCATCGACTTCGACGCCTTCTTTGGGGCGCTGGGGAAGATCGGCTACCAGGACGGCGTGAGCCCGGAAATCTTCGGCCGTACCTTCCGCGACATGCTGCCCGCCGACGGCGCTGAGTTGGGGCTTTACTGGACTCACCGCGCGATGCGCGTGGCCAGCATTGAAGCGTAAGGTCGCATCCGGTAACGAGAAGAGAGGTAAGTATGAGCTTGAAATTCCATGCCATCACCATCGGTCTGATTCTCTTGCAGGCCGTGGCAGCCGGTGCTCCGGCCTATGCGCAGCGGCAAGCGTCCGGACTGAGCATCACCGCGGGGCTGGCAGACCACCGCGTATTCCAACGTGGCGACGACGAACGCGCCGACATTCTTGTCTCCGGCCGGGTCGACTCGCGCCAGGCCGATACGGTCCAGTTTCGCGTCCTTCGGCGGCGGCTCGTTGTTGAGGGGTTTGACTGGACCGATGCGGGCGCTGTAGCGGAAAGACAATGGCAGGCCCGAATCCAGGGACTTCCGGTGGGCGGCCCTTACGACGTGGAATTTCGGGCACTGGACCGGCGTGGCGAGCCGCTGGCCTGGGTCGAGGTTCGCAACGTCCTGGTCGGCGACCTGTGGATTCTGGCCGGCCAGTCCAATATGGAGGGCGTGGGGAACCTGGAAGACACCTCACTACCCAGCGAGCAGGTTCATAGCTTCAACATGCGAGACGAGTGGGTGGTGGCGGAAGAACCTCTGCACTCCCGGCCCGACGCCGTTGATCGCGTCCATTGGCGCAAGAATAAAGAGGGCGTCCGGGAGAGACTGACCGGCGAGAAGGCCGCCGAATATCGTCAGAAACGAACCAAAGGCGCGGGCCTCGGCTTGCCCTTCGCCCTCGAGATGATCCGGCGAACCGGCGTGCCGATCGGCTTGGTTCCCTGCGCTCACGGGGGAACCTCGATGTCACAGTGGGACCCGGCCCTCAAGCAGCAGGAAGGCGACTCGCTTTACGGGGCCATGCTGCGGCGTTTTCGCGCCGTGGGCGGCAAGGTCAAGGGCGTTCTGTGGTATCAGGGCGAGTCCGACGCAACCGCTGACGCCGCGCCGGATTACTCCCAGCGCCTGCGATCTTTCGTGGCCGCCACTCGCTCGGACCTCAATCAGAGCGACCTGCTCTTCTACTACGTGCAGATCGGCCGCTTCGTTGTGGACCCGGAACGCCTGCCGAATACCCCGGGAAGGATAGAAAGCTCCGCCTGGGACCAGGTTCAGGAGGCGCAAAGATTGGCGGAGCCGACCCTACCCCAAAGCAGTATGGTCGCCTCGATCGACCTGAAACTCGATGACGTGATCCACGTGGGAACCGACGACCTGAAGGTCCTGGGACTGCGCCTTGCGAATCTGGCTTGCCACGACCTGTTCCCGGACGTAACCTCCTGCCGGACGCTCAAGCGAGGTCCTCGGCCGATACGCGCCACTTGGGATGAATCGAACCGCCGGATCAGGATTGCATTCTCCGACGTGAACGGGCGGCTACGTTCGGCGGGCCGCGTCTCCGGCTTCTCGCTTCGCAAAGCGAACGGCGAAGAAATCCGCGAAATTTACCGCGCCTCGGTCGATCCCGAGAATCCCCAAACCGTGCTCTTGAAGCTGCAACGCGAGCTTCCCGTCGGCGCGTTGCTCTGGTACGGCTGGGGACTCGACCCCTACTGCAATCTGGTGGACGAGGCCGCCATGGCCGCCCCCGCCTTCGGCCCGCTGGAAATCCATTAGCTCAGTCCACCCCCTCAGGCAAGCATGGGCGGCGGTGGGATCGGCCCAAGAATTGCTTCGATACGGGCGGCCAGTTGCAACAGGGCCTCATCCTGCTGCCAGGAGCCAATGACCTGCAGGCCAAGCGGCAGGCCCATCGCGGATAATCCCGAAGGGATGTTGATGGCCGGAAGGCCGCAATGCGTCCAGGGGAGATTCATAATGGGGTCGCCGGTGCTGTCGAGTCCTTCCGGGGCGGGACCCACCGCCGAGGGAGCTATCAGTGCCGTCAAGCCAAGCTGCTCGATCAGGTGCAGGATTTCCGAGCGCAATTTCTCTCGTCCCGCGAGTCCAGCTTTGCACTCGGCGGGTGAAACCTTCTGACCTTCCTCGATGAGCGCGGTGGTTTGGGGATGGTATAGATGCCGGTAACGCGGGAACCAATCGCGGTGCACCTGGGCCATCTCGGCGGCCATCAGGTTGACGTGCCGGGCCGCAATGTCGTCAAAATCCGGCATGGCAGGAAAAGCTTTCACCCCCACTCCGGCCTTTTCAATCCGCCGGCAGGTTTCGCGAAAGTGCTTTAGGCCCGCCTCGCTGGCTCGTTCCAGATACGGCCCTTCGGGTACACCCAGAACCGGCGCGCCGCGCAGGGAAGCCGAATCCGGCGACCATCCCTTCACAAGAACCGAAGCCGCCAACTCAGCGCTTTCCACATCCGAGGTGAAAAAGCCTATAGTGTCGATGGACCGGGAGAACGGGAGGACGCCGTCAATGGGAATCCGGCCGTAGCTGGGCTTGAAACCCACCACACCGCAAAAGGCCGCCGGGCGAATGACCGAGCCGATGGTCTGCGAACCCAAAGCCAGGGGGCACATTCGGGTCGCTACCGCCGCTGCCGAGCCGCTCGACGAGCCGCCCGGCGTGCAATTCAGCTTATACGGGTTTCGCGTCGGCCCGGCGGCAAAATAGGCGAATTCCGTTGTGACGGTCTTGCCCAAAATCAGCGCACCGGCATCCTTCAGAGCTTTCACACAGGAGGCCTCGGGGCCGGCAAACACCTCCTCGGGAAGCCGGCTTCCAGCCCGTGTCGCCATTCCGGCCACCCCGAATATATCCTTGACTCCAACGGCGACCCCGTAGAGCGCCGGGCGCGTCCCGCGGTCGGGAAATCGAGCCTCCAGCGCCCGTGCCTCCCCCGCGATACGCTCGAACCGACCCGGCGAGTCTTCCAGAAACGCCATGACCCTAGGGTTTTGTATCGCAAAGTGATCCCGCAGTTGTTTCCGGTAGTCCGCGTGAGGGAGCACCCCGGACCGGAGCGCCTCGGCCAGAGCGCGTATTTTTTCTTGCAGTGGGTTCACAGGCTTTTGGACTTTGATGGTAACATTCTACTTTAACAATCTGGCTACTTCAACCATCCGACCCTTGCGAATTTCGGGTCCCTTGGGGCCGGGTGGGTGAAGTATAGCAAATCGAGAAGCAGCCGGAAGCGCCACTCCACGACACTCCACGAGGTCTGCCTTGGGCGAGTTGGTCCACACATCGCACGTTAAAATCTATCAGGACAAGCGTCCCCTTCGCAGGGCCTTTATCGAGAATTTCCCCGAGCCGGTGCGCTACGGGGTTCACGGCGGCATCAAGCACTTTTACAAGATGGAGCCGGAAGAGGATATTCCGGCGACGCTCGACCACATGATCGGCGCCGTCGGTGGTTGACTGACCGGCACCCTTGCCGGCGCGCTGGCAGCGCGCGGAATTCCCGCTGATCCCGACAAATTGTGGTCGGAGGTCGAAGGCGACATCGAAAATGAAGGCGGCGTTATGGTCATCCAACGCATCCGGGTGAAATACCATATCAAGATTCCCCAAGGAAAGCGGCCGGAAGCGGAACGGGCCGTGGCCACCCACGAGCGGAAGTGCCCGGCAGCCACCAGTGTCCGAGGCTGCATCAACATTCAGTACTCGTCCGACATCGTGGAGGAATAATCGCGGCCACCCCGCCGGCCCTGGGGCGAACCGGAGAGTAGAATCGAGAGGAAGCAGGCCATGATCAGCATCATAAAAGCGCACCATACCTCCTTCGAGGCGGCAGACCTGGAAAAATCCAAGGATTTCTATGGCCGAATTCTGGAACTGGAGCCGCTGGCACGGCCCAACTTCAGATTCCCCGGGGCCTGGTTCGGAATCGGCCCCTATCAGATTCACCTGATTGCCGCAAAAAACCCGCAAGCGAAAGCGCAAGCAACGAGCGGCGCGCCTCCCTCCCAAGCTTCCCATCTGGCGCTGGAGGTGGAGAACCTGGACCCGATCAAGGAGCGGCTTACCAAGGAAGGCATCCCGTTTCGGGAGGGCGAGGTCGTCCTGACCCACATGAGACAGATCTTCGCCTGGGACCCGGACGGCAATGCCGTCGAATTCATCTCTCTAGCCGGGTCCTGAACAGGTGGCTCCCCGGTCATCTCGCCAGCGCGGCCCGTCAACCCGTAAGTCCAGAGGTTCGACCAGGGTCGTGCCCCGTCATCCCTGCGCCATCGAGGTTGAGGGGCATGAACATCTGCCGGAGAGGTGTCGCATTCCTTCCGCGAGCCGAAGGCTCATAACTTGAAGGTCGTAGGTTCGAATCCTACCCCCGCAACCGGTCGCAGAACGGAAAATCCCATCCGCTTTTGCAGGTCAAGTAAAAAGCCCCCGTCCTAGGACGGAGGCTTTCTCCGGTGGATGACCTTGGGACACCGAGCCCGCGCGAAGGGTCAATTTGCCTGCGAAAAGCAACCGACCGCTTCTCGATTTGCTACAATAGCCACATTAGCGCTTTCACCTGAAGGATGCAATAGAGATTTTTCCACATGTCGCTCATTTTCGGCTTTGATATTGGCACAACTTCGATAGGGTTCGCTGTAATCGATCATGATCCGGGCTTGGCGACGGGCACAATTCGGCGTCTAGGCGTCCGCATTTTCCCCGAGGCCCGCGATCCGAAGGGCGCGCCGCTCAATCAGGAACGCCGGCAGGCCCGTCTGCGCCGCCGTCAATTGCGCCGCCGCCGTGAACGACGAAGATTGCTCGGACAATTGCTGTCCGACGCCGGGTTGCTCCCTGCCTACGGTTCGCCCGAATGGAATAAGGTCATGAAGTGCGACCCCTACGATCTCCGAAAGCGAGCTTTCGAGGGCGAAGCTCTCTCGCCGCACGAGATCGGGAGGGCGATTTATCATCTGGCCAAGCGTCGGCACTTCAAAGGGAGATATCTCGAAGAGGGCGACGGTACCACTGAATCGAGCGACCGAGACGAAATCAACGAAAAGGAGGCGAAAACTAACCGGGAAGCGACGCTGAAGGCGCTGGAGAAGGACGGCAGGACGCTCGGCGCATGGCTGTCGGAGCGCGGGCCTCACAAGCGTAAACGCGGCGTGCATGCGATCCGCAAAATTGTCGAGGAGGAGTTCGACAAGATTTGGAAGAAACATCTGCCCGAGCCTTTCAAGGAGTCCGTTCGCGAGGCGATCTTCGCCCAGCGGCCCGTGTTCTGGCGCAAGAACACGCTTGGGAAGTGCCGTTTCGTTCCCGGCAAGCCCCTGTGTCCGAAAGGTGCCTGGCTGTCGCAGCAGAAGCGCATGCTGGAGAAGGTCAACAACCTCAAAATCACGAGCGGAAATCCACGCCAGCTTAATAAAGAGGAACGCCGAGCGATCCTGGACCGATTGCGGACAAAGGCATCCATGACCTGGGGCGGAGTTCGCAGCGCGCTCAAACCCCTCTACAAGGAACGCGGTGAACCGGGCGCGGAGAGGAAGCTGAAGTTCAACCTGGAGGAGGGCGGCGACAAAAATCTCATCGGCAACTCGGTCGAAAAGAAGCTCGCAGATATTTTCGGCGACGATTGGCCTGACCATCCGCGCAAGCAGGAGATTCGGGACGCCGTGCATGAACGGCTTTGGCGGGCGGACTACGGGGAAGTCGGCGGGCAGCGCGTGGTTATCCTTCCGGCGGCCAAGCGCAAGGCCAATCGTGCGGAGGCGGCGCGCGGCTTTGTCAAAGATTTCGGAATCACCGAAGATCAGGCCGCGAAGCTCCAAGACCTGAAGCTGCCCACCGGATGGGAGCCTTATTCGATCTCGGCGCTGCGGGCCTTTCTGCCCCATCTCGAAGCCGGCGAGCGGTTCGGCGCGCTCGTGAGCGGCCCGAAGTGGGAAGCTTGGCGGAATGAGACCTTTCCGGGAAGGGAACAGCCGACGGGGGAGGTTCTCGACCGCCTGCCAAGCCCTGCCGACCCGGAAGAGCGGGAGCGCATCGCCAAATTGCGCAATCCCACGGTTATACGAGCGCGCAACGAGTTGCGCAAGGTCGTCAACAACCTGATCGAGATGTTCGGCAAGCCGGACCGGATCCGCGTGGAACTGGCCCGGGATGTCGGCAAATCGAAGCGCCAGCGCGAGGAGGTCGCAAGCGGCATCCGCCGGCAGGAACGGCGCCGGGATAAAGCGAGAGAAGACTTACGTGAAAAGGGGTTTGCGGAGCCCTCGCGCGGTGACGTCGAGAAATGGTTGCTTTGGGAAGAAAGCGGCAAGCGCTGCCCTTATACCGGAGATCATATCTGTTTCGACGATCTGTTCCGCGAAGGCAAATTCGATTTCGAGCACATCTGGCCACGTTCTCGATCGCTGGACAATAGTTTCAGGAACAAGACCCTTTGCCGCAAAGACGAGAACGCCAGAAAGGGGAATCGCACGCCATTCGAATATCTAGGGCATGACGACGACAGATGGCCAGCCTTCGTGAACCGACTGGAAAGCATGAAGGCGGCCAAGGGCGGTATTGGGATGTCTCGGGGCAAGATCAATCGGTTCCTCGCGCGATCCATCCCCGACGATTTTGCCGCCCGGCAACTCAACGACACCAGTTATGCCGCGCACGAAGCCGTCGCTTTTCTGAAGCGATTGTGGCCGGACATTGGACCGGAAGCGCCAGTGAAGGTGCAGGCTGTATCCGGGCGCGTCACGGCGCAACTCCGTAGGCTCTGGAAACTGAACAAGATCGTCGGTGAAAACGGCGAGAAGACCCGCGCCGATCACCGCC
Organism: Terriglobia bacterium; assembly: GCA_965222885.1. Lineage (GTDB taxonomy): Bacteria > Acidobacteriota > Terriglobia > UBA7540 > JAPUME01. Next base: position 453,612 of record OZ244973.1, on the reverse strand, counting down.
ATCATGCGATTGACGCGCTGACGATCGCCTGCGCGCACCCCGTCACGACGCAGAAACTGTCCCGTTACTGGCAGGCCAGGGAATATCCCGGTGTCGAAAGACCGCGCTTGTCGCCGCCCTGGGAGACGATCCGCGCGGACGCCGAAAAGGCAATCGCCGGCATCGTCGTATCCCATCGTGTCCGCAAGAAGGTATCCGGTCCGCTGCACAAGGAGACGGTTTATGGCGATACGGACAAGGACGAGACAGGCAAAGACGGAAAAACATACCATTACTTCGTTCAGCGCAAGAAGGTCGAGACACTGAGCAAGAACGAGTTGGCGGAGGAGATTCGGGACGAGGATGTGCGCGAGATCGTCCAGAATTGGGTCGAGAAGCATGGCGGAGACCCCAAGAAGGCTTTTCCTCTCTATCCGCAGCGGGGACGGGAAGGACCGAAAATCCGCAAAGTTCGCTTGCTGAAGAAGCAGCAACTGCACCTGATGGCGCGGGTCGGAACCGGCTACGCCGATTTGGGCAACAATCACCATATGGCACTCTATCGCCTGCCCAATGGCAAGACCTACTCCAAGGTCGTCAGCCTGCTGGAGGCATCGCGTCGGCTGGCGCGGAGAGAGCCGGTGGTGCGGCGCGAACGTAGTGACGGCGCAACTTTCATCATGTCTCTGTCGCCGGGTGATGTTGTCGAGTTCCAGAAGGGGAACGAGAAAGGACTTTGGGTGGTGCATGGCATTGAATCGGAGAGCCGTCCTACGCTCGCCCGCATCAACGATGCGCGGCCCACTACGGCGAAGGAAGCTCGCAAGCTAATGTCCCGTCCCATATAATAGTTTACATATGTCCACGCCCATGATCTAATCAGCGGCATGTTTGAAGCCGCCGCCGCTATTGACATCGACGAACCGACGATACGACAGCTTGAATCTCTGGTGCGTTCTGGGAATACCCCTCAGAGGGTGGCCCAGAAATGCCGGGTCCTGCTGCTGGCTCACCGTGGAGTGGCTAATTACTCGATTGCCCGGGAGTTGGGTCTGTCGCGGCCGACCGTGATTGCAGCGCGGGCCGCGTTCGAAGAGGGTGGCGTGAGCGCCCTGACTGCGAAACCGACCCGGAAGCGGTCGCGGCGCGTCCTGACGTCAGAACTGGAGCGTGCGATTCTGGACACGACGTTGAAGACTCGGCCCGCTGATGCCACCCAGTGGAGCGTCCGGACACTGGCCCAACACATGCATGTATCGCGAATGATGGTGCATCGGGTTTGGGAGCGTTTCGATATCCAGCCGCATCGGGTCGAGAAGTTCAAGATCTCGAACGATCCCCAGTTTGAGGCCAAGGTCCGGGACATTGTCGGTCTCTATCTGGACCCGCCGGACCGGGCTCTGGTGCTTTGCGTGGACGAGAAGAGTCAGATTCAGGCCCTGGACCGGACCGCTCCAATCCTGCCGTTGCGTCCCGGATTGCCCGAACGCCAGACCCATGATTACAAACGCCATGGCACGACGACTCTGTTCGCGGCTTTCAATATCGTCAACGGTAAGGTCATTGGCAGTTGCTGGCCGCGCCATCGTGGTCAGGAGTTCGTGAAGTTCCTCAATCAAATCGAGAAGGCAGTCTCTCCGGATCTGGATGTGCATCTCGTGATGGACAACTACGGCACTCACAAGGGTGCTCAAGTCCAACGCTGGCTCAAACCTCGAAAGCGCCGACGATTCCATTTTCACTTTACCCCCACCAGCAGTTCCTGGCTCAATCAGGTCGAACGTTTCTTTGGCCTCATCACCCAACGCATGATCCGGCGCGGTACGTTCCTCAGTGTTCAAGAGTTGGAGCGCTCCATCTATGCATGGCTCTCCACCTGGAACAACCAGCCGCACCCCTTCATTTGGAAGGCCACGGCTGATGTCATCCTTGACAAGGTGCAATCCTGTAAAGAATTATCTGGGACACAACACTAAGGATGGACGACAAGCGGAAGAATTTCAGACCTCGCCGCGGAGGATTCATACAAAGACGCCCGAGAAAGCTGTCCGTCGATCCCATTGGCCGCGTACGTCCGGCGAATGATTGACCCGATCGCGCGATGATCCGCAAAACCGTTGAATTTTCGACGCCGGGCACGCGCCTATCGGTCGCACATCGGCAGCTTGTCGTAGAACGGCCGGGTCTGCCGAAGGTGACACGTCCCATCGAGGACCTGGGCGTGGTCATCGTCGATGACAGCCGCGCCGCATACACGCAAGCGGTCTTTCTGGAACTCCTCGATGCCGGCGCCACGGTGCTGGTGTGCGGCCGCGATCATCTGCCCGTCGGTATGATGCTCCCGCTCGATGCCCATCACGTCCAGACCGAACGGCATCGCGCCCAGATCGAGGCGAGCGAGCCGGTCCGAAAACGGGCGTGGCAAGAACTGGTGCGCGCCAAGATCGGCCAGCAGGCGGAAGTGCTGGCCCATTTTACGGGCAATCATGGCGGTCTCGCGCCGATGGCCCGGCGGGTGCGTTCCGGGGACCCGGAAAACGTCGAGGCGCAAGCCGCGCAACGCTATTGGCCGCGCCTGTTTGGCAAGACGTTTCGCCGCGACCGCCAAGCCGGCGGAGTAAATGTACTGCTGAATTACGGCTACGCCGTGGTGCGGGCGGCGGTCGCGCGCTCCATTGTCGCCGTTGGCTTAATCCCGTCCCTCGGCGTGCATCACAGGCACCGGGGCAATCCGTTCTGCCTCGCCGATGACCTGCTGGAACCTTATCGGCCCTATGTCGATTGGCGGGTCCGACTCCTGGTCGGCGACCGTGATGAGCCTGCCCCGACGCTATCCGAGCGAGAGACCCGCGCTGTGCTCCTGTCGTTGCTCAACGAAACCGTTTGTGTCGGAGGGCGTCGCGAACCGCTGTTGCTCGCCTTGCACACCAGCGCGGCTTCGCTGTGTCGTGCGCTCACCGGAGGTGATCGGACGCTGGCGCTTCCCGAAGGGCTTCCGTTGGGACCGGACCTTCTCGACGCGGCGGAAGTGGGCTGATGGCCCGCCAGAGAGCGGTACCGCAGATACCCTGGGGATGGCGTTCCATGTGGGTCATTGCGATGTTCGATCTACCCACGGACACGCCGAAAGTGCGGAAAGCCTATGCCCGGTTTCGCAAGGACCTGCTGGAGGACGGCTTCACGATGATGCAGTATTCCGTCTATATGCGGCACTGCGCATCCATCGAAAACGCCAAAGTCCACGTCACGCGTATGGGCCAGCGCGTACCGTCGGCGGGAGAGGTAAGATTTCTGACCATCACCGACAAGCAGTTTGGCCGCATCGAGATTTATGTTGGGAAAAAACGGGAGAAGCCGCTGCTTCAGCCCGCCCAGTTGGAGTTTTTTTGATCGCTGGGCGGGCAAAAACAGCGTTTTTTCAATACCCTACCGTGAGGGCAGTGTAGCACATCGAGAAGCGGTCGCAATCCGCAGCTACAGACCATGGAGGGCGTGATCGTCGGGTAGTGTAGCACATCGAGAAGCGGTCGCAATCCGCAGCCTCACCTCCAGTAGGAGGGCATGTGGGGTTCTTCCCGGGTGAGGAACTCCAGCAACGCCGGCCTACCGGCGGCGACGACCTTCTTGGCACGCTCGAGGGCGGGAATAATCTCCTGCGGTTGCTTCACCTTCTCGCAATATCCTCCCAATCCCTCCGCCACTTTCGCGTAATCTCCGGAAATGTACTTCAGGTCGTAGCGTTCCACCGCAACCGGGATATGCTTTTCATAGCCGCCCAGTTCGCCGTTGTTGAGCAGGATGGTCAGAATCGGAATCTTCTCCCGGACGGCGGTTTCAAAGTCCATGCCGCACATGCCGAAAGCGCCGTCACCGAGCACGTTGATCGCCAACTTTTCCGGCGCGGCGAGCTTGGCGCCCATAATCAGGCCCATCGAGTAGCCCAACTGGCTCGAATGTCCCCAACCGAGATACCCCCGCGGTATCAGGGCTTCGTAAAAGGGCGCCAGTTGATCGCGCGGATTGCCCGAATCGTGCGTAATGATCGTATTGGTTCGGTCCACGTTCTGCATGAGGTCCCAGAGGACCCGAAACGGATTGAGAGGCACCTCGTCGGAGGTCAGTTTGGGCATCCACTCCTGGAGCCAGGCAGCCTTGACGGATTGGACTTCGCGGGCCACTGCATCCTGCTGGCGACGTCCCTGGGGACCCAGTTGACGCTTGACCTCCTCGATCAGTTGCCGGAGCACTCCCTGCGCGTGACCCAGCACGGCGTGATCGACGGGGTAGTCCTTGTTGATGTCGCGCTCGTCGAGCGTCGATTGGATCAGGGTCTTGCCCGGAGGAATCGGCGGCGCCATAAACCAGATGGTGAGACTCGACCCGATGGCAAAGATCAGGTCCGCCTCGCGCAGGAAGTGATCCACGGGTTTCGTCCCCGTGTAGCCGCCCACGCCGAGGGCCAGCGGATGATCCTCGGGAAATACGCTCTTGCCGCCCATGGTGGTCATCACCGGAAGCTGGAGCAATTCGGCAAATTCCCGCAACGGGTCCCACGCGCGCGCGTAGAGCACTCCCTGTCCAACCCACAGCAGAGGTCTTTTGGCCGTCAGGATCATGCGGACCGCTTCCCGAACGTCCTGGGGGTCCGCCGAACTCTTGCTCTGCTTGACGGGAGTATAGGAAAACTCCCCGATCTCTTCCCGGGCGACGTCCACGGGAACCTCCAGCAGAACCGGACCGGGCCGGCCGACGCGCAGGTGCGTATAGGCGCGACGCATCAACTCCGGAGCCCGCGCCGGGAGATTGATCCGCTCCGCCCACTTGGTGACTCTCTGAAAGTTCTGAACGGCATCGAAATCCGGCGGCACGCCCTGCCGCTGGCGGCCGGCCTGGCCGGGAAGAACCAGAATCGGTACGGAGTCGGCATAGGCCTGTGCCACGCCGGCGAAGGCGTTCTCAATGCCGGCCTGAAACTGCATCGCGCAGACCCCGATGCGACTGCCGTCGGTGACGCGGCTGAATCCGTCCGCAATATTCACCACCACCCGCTCGGTCCGCGCAAGAAGGGGACGAATGCCCTCCTCGGCGAACGGGTCCACCAGCGGGTGGGTGGGAAAACAACTGATAAATTCCGTCCCTTCCATTTTCAAGATCTTCGCTATGGCAGTTCCCATTTTCATCGTCAGCCCTCGCACCGCTCTGATGGACACAACGGCAACCTCACCGGCAATCCATCAGCAGCCTGGGATTCTTTCTTTTGCATACGCTGCTTACTGCAGACGGCAGATTATCATCCTGAGGAGATCCCCGCAGCAGTTTTTGAACGCCGGGGCGGAAAGAACCCTGATCTCGTTCCGATAGATACCGTACACCTAACAGGACAGTGTACGGACGAAGACTGAGCCGATACGCTGGCTCCACGAGGAGAGTCCGCGCCAGGGTAATGCCCAAGTCCGGGAAGCTGTCGCGGATCGGCGCGGAGGCGGCCGGTTGCCGTTGAGTCGCAGGGTTCCTGACTGCATCCCCGGGCCTTCCGGCAACAGGCGGTGACTTCTTCTCCGGGCAGCGACCGCATTACAGGGATGCCCCGCTGGTTCTTGTCAGTAGTAGCGGCGGATTTTCCGCGGCCGCCTCACCGCGGTGGCTCGCCTACGACGGCGGGGCGACCGCTGCGTCAGCGCGCGGGCTCGGGCACCGGCGTTCGTCGCAGCGGCGGGCGTACGCCGTACGTGAGTGATCGCCATGCCCACTCGGCCAGCCCAAAACGGAACCGGCGCAGCCAGAGCGGCGAGGCGATGAGTTGCAGCGCCCAGACGCCGGCCACCACGCCGATCTGCCCCACGCGGTCGACCGACCCGAACCAGCCGAGCCCGTGGCCGTAGAAGATCGTCGTGCACAGGATGGTCTGCAGCAGGTAGTTCGTCAGGGCGGTCTGCCCGACGGCGGCGAACGGACGGGTGAAGCGGCGAAGCGCCGCCGTACGGCATACGAGCATCACGAGCCCGACGTAGCCGAGGCTGACGGCGATGCTCGGCCAGTAGTTGAACTGCATGCCTACGAAGAACGACCAGACCGGCCACCCGCGCTCGAAATCGAGGGAGAGGCCGTACGCCTGCAGCGGAAGGCCGACAGCGACCGCCACCGCGATCAGCGCCGCGTAGAAGCGAGGCGAGCGCCGTGCACTGAACACGTCGCGCTTGAAGAGCGCCATCCCGATCAGCATCAGCCCGCCCGCGCGCCAGACGCCCCACGTGATCAGGAGGAACGTCTCGAACGCGAGCGCCCCCGCGGACCGGGCGGGCTGCTGATCGAGCCAGCCGCCGCGATAGGCGGCGAGCTCGGCCTCGACCATCTCTCGCGTCGGCTGCCACACGTTGGCCGTGAACGCGGCCCGCGCCTCCTCCGGCCAGTACGGCAGCGACACGCCGGAACCGACGGAGTAGGCCGAGGCGACAGCGAGCAGCGCTGCGCCGAGCGCCAGCAGCAGCCGGGGCGGCTGGTGGCGCAGCGGATAGACCAGCATCCCACAGACCGCGTAGAGGAAGAGGATGTCACCGGACCAAAGAAGGTGGGCGTGGAGCAGTCCGATGACCAGCAACCACCCCATCCGGCGGTAGTGCACCCGTCGGGCGTCGCCGAGCGCCTCGGCCCGCCCCGCCATCAGGACGATGCCCGCGCCGAATAGCATCGAGAAGATCGTCATGAACTTCTGGTCGGCGAGCATCCGGCCAGCCAGCCAGACGTAGCGGTTCGTGCCTTCGAGGTCGCCGTAGGCGGTCGGGTTGAAGTAGGTCGCCTGGGGCATCGCGAACATCTGGATGTTCATAACCAGGATGCCGAGCAGGGCGATGCCGCGCAGGACGTCGATCGCGTCGATGCGCGCGGTCTGGGTGACGGGCCCGGCGTCCGGCCGGTCAGCGGGACTGGTCACGTTGCGCTTCCCTTTCCTTCGCGCGGGCGCCGTGCAGGAGTTGGTCGCGGCCATCGACGACTACCTGGCTCACTACAACGCTGACCCGAAGCCGTTCGTGTGGAGCACCACTGTCGATGCCATTCTCGACAAGGTCAGGAAGTGTAAAGTCATTCCCGGGACAGACCCCTAGCCGGTGACGGCTTTGTAGAGCAGGCCGAAGACGGAAGTCGCCAGGATGGCCATCAGCGGCCAGATTACCTTTTGCAGGGTATCAATGCGGCTCCCCAGGGCGTCGATGTGGCTTCCCAGGGCATCAACGCGAGCGCCTTGGGCTTTCACCTCGGAGCGAATCTCAGCATTCTCAGCCTTGAACTCAGCCCGCATCTCGGTGATCTGGGACCCCATCTCGGCCCGCATCTCAGTGATCTGGGCTCCGATGGCGGCAATGACGTTCTCTCCGGCTTGGCGGCGGCTTTCCTCGGCGGCTTTCCTCGGCGGCTTTCCTCGGCGGCTTTCCTCGGCGGCTTTCCTCGGCGGCTTTCCTCGGCGGCTTTCCTCGGCGGCTTCGTAGGCCAGGTCAGGGTCCACGTCCACGCTTCGCAAAGCGCGGAAGATAGCACTCGTAGCGGGTTCAGCGGCCATAATTAGGTCCATGGTAGCATGAGCGGAGTGGTCTTGAAAGCTCTCTCGCCGGTGCTCTTCCTGGAAGGCCACGCGGCTTCCAACCAGGAACTTCGGGTCAGCTTGACGATGCCATGAAGAATCTCACGGGAAACCACGGGGGGGGGGGGGGGGGACATGAGTGGGAACAAGTTGCTGATCTCGTTCAGATTTGCAAGGCCGGTACAGCGTCACCCATCCGGTGAACGAGTACAAACCCTTGTCTGGACCCCCGGCCTGTGTTAGCGTGAATCCACGCGAGCGTAAAAACATTCTATCCCCGGGTCTAAACCTCACCTCAGGGAGGTTTCCGATGCAAGGTATTGTCTCCCTTCCCGAATCTGCTTGGCGGGTATCTCGCCGGGAATTCATGCGGCGGTTGGGTGGAACCACCGCAACCGGGGCCTTCCTGGCCCCGGGCTTGGGTGGTCCGATCGGCAAGGGTCGGTCGCCGGAACCCGATGATCGCTTCTGGGAGATGGTGAAAGAGCAATTCATCCTGCGGGAAGGCCTGATCTTAATGAACGCGGCGAACCTTTGTCCCTCGCCCATCTCGGTCATGGAAACCGTCTTTGGCTACCTGCGGGACGAAGATCAAGACGCTTCCTTCCAGAATCGCGCCAAGTATGAAGAGCTGCGGGAAACCTCGCGCGAGAAGCTGGCCCGGTTGCTGGGTGCCTTACCGGATGAGATCGCTCTGGTAAGGAATACCAGCGAGGCCAATAATATCGCGGTGAACGCTTTGCACCTCGAGCGCGGCGATGAGGTGCTCCTATGGGAGGAGAACCATCCGACGAACAACGTTTCCTGGCGGGTTCGCGCCGCGCGCCACGGGTTTGCCGTCCGGTCCGTGAGTCTCGGTTCGCCGCCCGGAAGCTCCGAGGAGATTCTGGAAGCATTCCGGCAAGGTTTTACGCCGCGAACGAAGGTGCTGGCATTCTCCGACGTGTCGAACGTCAGCGGTACGGCGCTGCCCGCCCGGGAACTCTGCGCCATGGCCCGAAAACGGGGTGTGATCGCGCACATCGACGGGGCGCAAACATTCGGTGTGAAGAAGCTGAATCTTCACGATATCGGATGCGACTCCTACTCAGGAAGCACCCATAAGTGGCTGATGGGTCCCAAAGAAGCCGGGGTCTTCTATCTGAGAAAGGCTCAACTTCAGCGTTACTGGCCACTGGTGGTCGGCGCGGGCTGGGGCCGGGACGTCCGCCCTCAACCGGCTGGCGCACGCAAGTTCGAAACTCTGGGCCAGCGGAATGACTCCACTCTCGCCGCCGTGGGTAAGGCCTTCGATTTCCACGACCTGCTCGGTGAGGAAACGATCGAGAACCGCACGCGGGAGCTGGCAACATCCTTGAAAAAGGGGATCGCAAAGATTCCCGGAGCCAAGCTGTACACCCCGCTGAGCCCAGCTCTTAGTTTGGGCGTGGTAGTTTTCAACCTGGGAAGCGGCGTCGATCACGAAAAAGCTTACAAGAGCCTCTACGAACGGCACGGAATCGGCGCCACCTATTTCCCCGGGAAAGAGCCGAAACTTCGCCTGTGTCCCCACATCTACAACCCGATGAAAGAGGTCGATCAAGTTCTCGCCGCTCTTCACACCCTTGTCAAGTCACGTATATAGGCGAACCCCCTGAAAGACGTTAGGGAGACACCGACGGACCGTCACCCTCCCGATCCCCGTTCGGCCCGGGCATGAGGTCCAGCCCGGGTGCGTCCCAAAGAAGGTGGCCACCGATCGCCATGAATCTTGGAACTCCAAATATCAGGAAAATAACGGCCCGGGTGGGGTGTCGCCAGGATTTCTTGTAAATCTGATTGAAAAATAACCACTTAAGATGAGATTCAAGAGCTCACTTTTTCTCGATCAAGCCATTTAGTAGCGTCAGTAACCTTGCCTTTTCTGGACAAGTGTTGTATATTGAATGGGTTAGGGGTATCCGCAAAGCCTTGAGGAGAGCAGAGAGCCGGTGGCGAAGTCCTCTGAACCCAGAATTTACGTGAGCGTGGCAGCTCGAACGCTCAGTGATGTCGAGCAGGTAGTCAGCCATTTCAACAACAGCTCCCTGGGCATGGAACTTCGCATCGACTACCTGGAAGACCCCCAGGAAATAACAAGGTCCCTGCGGGAGCTGATCAGCCGCCTCCGTTTCCCGCGCGTGGTGGCGACCTGCCGACGCACCGGAGCCGGCGGCAAATTCCCGGGCACCGTCGAAGAACAGGTGGCCGTTCTCGCAAATGCGGTTCGTGCCGGTTGCCAGATGGTCGATCTCGAGATCGAATCCCTCCGGGGACGGAATGAGAAAGATATGGCGCAGGCTCTTCGGCCCGCTCGACTCATTATTTCCTATCACACGTCCCGTAAGCAAGAACGCTTGGAGCTTGTTTACCGCCGCCTGCTGCGTTCGGACGCTGCCATCATCAAAATCGCCGCTCAGGCCTATGAACTCCGGGACAACTTAAAAATCTTCCAGCTGCTGAAGTCCCATCGCCAGCGGCACCCGCGGTTGGTGGCTCTGGCCATGGGACCCGCCGGCATCCCCTCCCGCGTTCTGGGATTGCAACGCGGCAGCTACCTTACCTACGCCTCGGCCGATTCCAGGATTCAAATCGCTTCCGGACAGATCGCTGCCGATTCCATGCGGACTTCCTACCGCGTCGAGCACCTGAACGAAAAAACCGTGCTGTACGGGATTGTCGGCTCCCACGCCTCGGCCTCCCTTTCCCCGGCGATGCAGAATGCAGCGCTGCATGCCAAACGTATCAATGCTGTTTATGTGCCCTATGAGGCACAGCACTTGGTCGATTTCCTATCGACCGCCGAAGACCTGGGGCTGCAAGGTTTCAGCGTCACCATGCCCTTCAAACGTGAAATCCTGAAACATCTGGATTGGGTCGATCCGCTCGCCGAAAAGATCGGCGCTGTCAACACGGTCGCCGTCCGAAGGGGGAAGCGGTTGGGCTGGAACACGGACGCGGCCGCCGTGATCGAGGTACTTACCAAACGGATTCGCCTTTGCGGAAGTCGAGCGCTGGTCCTGGGATCGGGAGGGGCTGCCCGCGCCGCCGCTCACGCCCTCAAAAAAGAGGGCGCAAACGTTTTCATTTCCGCCCGCCGGAACGACGCCGGCGCCCGCCTGGCAAGCGCAATACAGGCCCAGGCCTTCCCCTGGGGAAGCACGGACAGCCTGGAGGTGGACGCTGTGATCAATGCGACACCTGTGGGCATGCCTCCTCTTGACTATCTCTCCCCCGTCGATTTGAGTCGCCTCCGTACCCGGGTGGTTTTCGACATGGTCTATAATCCGGGCGACGACGGAGAGACTCGGCTCATGACGGAGGCTCGCAGGAGAGGGCTGATCGCGATTTCGGGATTGGAAATGCTGGTAGCTCAGGGTGCGAGCCAGTTCGAAATATGGACGTCGCAGTTCGCCCCCAGAGCCTTGATGGAACAAGCGGCCCGGCAGAGCTTTCCCCGTTCCTATCCCGGCTGAGCCCCGGGGCAGCGTGTCGGAAATTCGACGAAATTTTCAGGATTGCGCCCAATATCATCCGGTTCTGCCTTTTCTTTGATAGACACCATCCGGATTTGGGTCCACCGAAATCGCCCTTGCAAGCCCCTCTCTGCCCATGAACGGCCTTCAACCCACCTTTACCCAGTTCACCCGCCTTGCGAAACAGGGAAACGTCATCCCGGTCTTCAAGTCGATGGTGGCCGATCACCTGACTCCGGTCTCAGCCTATCTGCGGGTGGCGGCCAAGCGGTCCTACAGCTTTCTGTTGGAAAGTGTCGAGGGTGGGGAAACCCTGGGACGCTACACCTATCTTGGCGTTAACCCCTTCTTGCTCGTCCGTTGTCGCGGCAACCGGATCACCATCCAACGGGGAAGAGAACGGAGGGAAAAAACCGGCAACATCTTTGCGGTTCTACGCGAGCTCGCCAGCCCCTACAGACCCGTGGCGATTCCGGGCTTGCCTCCTTTTGCCGCCGGAACTGTCGGGTACCTCTCCTACGATGCAGTCCGGCAACTGGAGAAACTGCCTACCCGAGCCGTGGACGACCTCTCCCTGGACGACGCGAACCTGATGTACTTCAGCGATCTCATCGCCCTGGATCACGTCCAGCGTCGAATTCTGATCATCTCGAACGTTCTCACCCAACAGGGTTCCGGCTCTCTGCGGGCCAAGTATCAGGAGGCCGCACGGCGCATCGGCCGCATCCAGAAAATGCTGGCCAGGCCGGCGCGCGTCCCCCCGCTCGGAGGCTCACCGCGCGGCTCCCACCGGGCCACGCTTCGGTCAAACCTCACGGGACCGTCTTACATGCGCCGGGTCGAGACGGCCAAGGACTACATCCGCGCCGGAGACGTTTTTCAGGTGGTCCTCTCCCAAAGGCTGGAAGTCACCCTTCGCGTCCGCCCGTTTGATATTTATCGCGCCCTACGGATCGTCAATCCTTCGCCCTACATGTACTACCTGCAGATGGGAGACCTCCAAGTCGTGGGGTCTTCTCCGGAAATGCTCGTCAAGATTACAGGCCGACAGGTGGACTACCGGCCCATCGCCGGAACCCGCCCGCGCGGTCAAACCGAGGAAGAGGATCAAAAGTTGGGCGAGGAATTACGGGCCGACGCCAAGGAGTGCGCGGAACACATCATGCTCGTCGATTTGGGCCGCAACGACGTAGGACGAGTCGCGGAGTTCGGCTCGGTGACTCCTCGTGAGCTGATGAAGGTGGAGCGCTACTCCCACGTCATGCATCTGGTCTCCAGGATTCAGGGGCGCCTGCGGCCGGAGGCGGATAGTTACGCGGCACTCGCCGCCTGCTTCCCAGCCGGCACGCTTTCCGGCGCTCCGAAAATCCGCGCCATGGAGATCATCGACGAACTCGAGCCGACGCGGCGCGGTCTCTACGGAGGGGCGATCCTCTACGCAGATTTTTCCGGAAACCTCAACTCCTGTATCGTCATCCGAACCCTGCTGATCAAAGGGGAAAAGGCCTACTTGCAGGTCGGCGCCGGCATCGTGGCCGACTCGGTTCCCGAACGCGAACATCAAGAGTGCCGGAACAAGGCCCAGGCCCTCCTCAAAGCCATCCAACTGGCCGAAAAGGGCCCATGAAGGCACTCGATGCGTTGCATCATCCATTCTCCCCGGGCCGTGGCGTATAATACTCTCTGAGTTTTCCATGGTTCTCGTGATCGACAACTATGACTCTTTTACCTATAACCTTGTCCAATATCTGGGCGAGTTGGGGGCCGAGCTTTGCGTCCGGCGAAACGACCAGACCCGTTGCGAGGAGATCGAATCCCTCGGCGCGGACCGCATTGTCATTTCTCCCGGTCCGAAGACCCCCAACCAGGCCGGCATTTGCCTGGAGTTGATTCGTGCCTTTGCCGCCCGGTTGCCGATTCTCGGCGTCTGTCTGGGGCACCAGTGCATCGGGCAGGCCTTCGGCGGAAAGGTGGGACTCGCGCCGGAGATCATGCACGGGAAGACCAGCCAAATCTCCCACGACCATCGGACGATCTTCGCTCATCTCCCGGACCCCTTTCCCGCCACGCGTTACCATTCCCTGATCGTCGAGCGTGACGGTCTGCCCGATTGCCTGGAAATTTCCGCCACCTCTCCAGACGGATTGATCATGGGCCTTCGCCACAAGAGCTATCCGGTGGAAGGCGTGCAATTCCACCCGGAGTCGATTTTGACGGACGTAGGGAAACGCTTGCTGCAAAATTTTCTCAATTTATAGATGAAAATGGGAAGCTGGAAATACCAACCTTCGTCCCGCCCCGCCGCCTGGGGCAGGGGGAAGAATGCGGCAACACGATTTTACAGACCGGCGGTTCTGTTCATCTTTTTTGGGCTGACGGTTACCCTTTCGGTTCGGACGCAGGAAGCACCCCCAGAACCGGAAGACCCGGAGGTCGCAACGAGCCTGGAGACATTCAGCCGGGTCTATCAAGCCGTTGAGACTCACTACGTTGATCCCGTGCATCCGGACGCCGCCATCCTCGACGGAGCCATTCGAGGCCTGTTGTCCGCGCTCGATCCTTTTTCGTCCTTCTTCGACCCGGACCAGTTTCAACAGTTACGGCAACAGCAGAGGGGGAAATCCAAAGGCTTCGGCTCCATTCTCTACGTCCAATCCGGGAAATTGGTGATTCTGCAAACCTTTGAAGGGTCCCCGACGTGGAGGGCTGGGCTGGGTCCGGGAGATGAAATTGTCGAGATCAACGGCAAGCGGGTGGATCGGCTTCCCTTGCGGGACTTGGTTCAACTCCTGCAGCGCTCGCGGTCCCAACGGGTTCGCCTGGGAATCGTGCAGTCCGGAAAGATTTTAGCGAAGAACTTTGTGCTCGACCCCGCCGAGGTATCTCCTCCCTCCGTGAATTTGGCCCTCCGGCTCTCCGGGGAGGTTGGATACGTTCATCTGCAAGGCTTCGACACGCGGACCCCGCAGGAACTGGGGGGAACCCTCCGCGAGCTGGGAGCGGACATACTCAAGGGCCTCATTATGGATCTGCGAGGGAATCGCGGAGGTGTACTGGACTCAGCGGTCAAGGTGGCCGGGATGTTTCTTCCGGCCGGAGAACCGGTGGTCACCCTGCGAGGCCGGGCGGTGCCGGAGAAAACATTCTCCACGCCGGTCCCCAATCCTCATTACGATTTTCCCGTCGTCGTGCTGGTCAACGGTGAATCCGCCAGCGCGGCGGAGATCGTGGCCGGGGCGTTGCAAGATCACGACCGGGCGGTTATCCTCGGGGAACCCAGTTTCGGCAAGGCCACCGTGCAGACGGTCCTGCCCTTGAGCGACCAAATGGGGATGGCCTTAACCACGGCGGAGTACCTCACGCCGAGCGGCAGATCCTTGCAACGACCCCTCGGACCCCACCGGGTAACAGGAGGCGGTTCCCACGGGCAGGCGGAGCCGGGGGGCGGCATCATCCCCGATGTAAACGCCGCAAGCTGGCAACTGGACTCGTGGACCCAATTCCTGGAACGACGTACCGTCATGATCAATTTTGCCCAGTACTATCTGACCGCCTGGGGCGACGTAACCGAAGACTTTGAAGTCACGGAAAAAGTCATGGAGAGGTTTCGCGATTTTCTGAAGAGGGCGAGAATCAGGATTCCAAAATCTGCCTGGAAAAAGAACCAGGCTTATCTGAAAGCAAGAATCCAAGTTGAGTTATTGAATCTTACCGTGGGACTTCGGAAGGGCGATGAGGCACAGGCGCGGCACGATCCTCTGGTGCAAAAGGCCGTGGAGGTGCTGTCCCGCCTCGGGGCACTCACCGGTCGTCGTCCTGGCAGGGGAGCGGCCACGAAACGGAAATCGCCGGAATTCTCCCCGCCGGATAGGGTCCGCAGTCCGCACTCAAGGAGAAAATTACATGGAACCATTGGCTCCTGAAGCTTTGGAAATACTTCGTCAATTCAACTCCCCGACCGTCTCGAACGCCATCGAGGTCTTTAACGTCCGGCCCCGCAACCAAGGGTTCATGAACTCGGAGGTCCGGTGCATCTTTCCGGAGATGGGCGTGATGGTGGGTTACGCGGTGACGGCCAAGATTCGCGCCGCGGAGCGCGCCGCCCCAGGAAAGGCGGTGCCCCCCAGCACGCATTGGGAAAAGATCGTACAGGTGCCTGCCCCGCGCGTGGTGGTGGTTCAGGACCTGGATGATCCTCCGGCCGTGGGGTCACTGTGGGGCGAGGTCAACAGCAACATCCACCGCGCTCTGGGCTGCGTCGGCGTGGTCACCGATGGCGGGGTGCGGGACATCGACGAGGTCCGCGCCCTGGGCTTCCACTTCTTCGCCCGCGCCGAGATCGTCTCGCACGCCTACATCCACACGGTCGAAACCGGTACCCCGGTGGAGGTGGGCGGCCTCCGCATTCAGCCCGGCGACCTGATCCATGCCGACCGTCACGGCGTTCTCACTATCCCGCGGGAAATCGCCCCGAAGATCGCCGAGGGAGTCCAAAAGATGGAAGACATGGAACGCCCCATCATTCAATACTGCCAGTCCAAGGAATTTACGCTGGAAGGTTTGAAAAAAGTCTGGTCTTCGGTTCGGGAGTACTAAGCTACTGGCTTGCAGCGCGGACGGTATCCACTCTTGCCGCGTTCATGCGGAATACTTTTGCGTGAAACCAACCAGAGAGTCGAGTTTCGCGCGGGCTCGGCCGGAATCGATGGCCTCTGCGGCGAGTCCCATCCCCTCCCGGAAATCCTGAGCCTTGCCGGCGGCCACCAGCGCCGCCGAGGTATTCGCCAGCACCCAATCTCGCAATGGACCCGTCTGGCGAGCTAGAATCTCTTTCATCGCATCGGCATTGCGAGCGGCGTCTCCTCCCTGGAGAGCTTCCGGCCGAACCCGGGAAAGGCCGAAGGCTTCGGGTTCCAGAGTTCGGGTTGAGACCCCGCCTTCGCGCAGCTCGGAGACCTGGGTAGGTCCGACGAGGGAGATCTCGTCGGTGCCGTCGCTTCCGGCCACGACCAGCGAGCGCCTGCTGCCCAATCCGAGCAGGGCGGCCGCCAGGGTCCGGGTGAGTTCCGCGTCATAGACTCCCACGAGTTGCGCCGGGGCTCCCAGCGGATTCGTCAGAGGACCCAGCAGATTGAAGACCGTCTTGGTTTTGAGCTTACGCCGTGCGCTCTGAACATGCTTCATGGCCAGGTGCAGGCGCGGGGCAAAGAGGAACACCAGCCCCACCTCGTCCAGGCATTCAGGAATTTTTTCCAAAGGCAACTCCAGCTTGACGCCCAGCGCCTCCAACACGTCCGCGCTGCCGCACCGGCTGGAGATGGAACGGTTCCCGTGCTTGGCGACGCGGGCGCCGGCGGCGGCAGCTACGATGGCCGCGGCGGTCGAAACGTTGAACGTCTCTTTCCCGTCCCCACCCGTGCCGCAGGTGTCGAGCAGTCCCGCATCTTCCTGCCATGAATCCGGGTGCACGCCCGCGCCCGCGAGCGTCTCACTGGCTTTGGCCCGCATCACGGAAGCCAACCCGGTGAGCTCCTCCGCCGTAACTCCCTTCTGGTTGAACGCCGTGAGCAGCGCAACGATGTCGGGTTCGGCTACCGCGCCCGACAAAAGCCCCTGCATCAGCCGAGAGGCCTCCGCCTGCAGCAGATGTTGCTGGGCCTCAATTTTTGCGATGATAGGGCGAATCATCTCTCAACTTACCCCCACCGGACCCGTCAATCTGGAGGCTCGATCCCTTGGCCGATCTTCAGCAAGAGCGAATATACTCCTCAACCGTAGTGAGGACAAAGGAAGGGGTTGAGCCAGAACCCTCGTCACCTCGCTCTGCCGGGAACTCACCTTCGTTGATTTTTGCGGGCTGATTTCCTATACTGCGAATTTCGCGTTGCAGGTAGTTCATTGTAGCACAGGGGCATTCTCCGTTCCGTAAGCGATGAAGATTCACGAATATCAGGCTAAAGAAATCCTGGCAAGCTTTGGCGTAACCACCCCGCGGGGCGAGGTGGCCTCGACGCCGGACGAGGTCCGGGCCGCAGCGGAGCGCCTGGGGGGCCGCGTGGTCGTCAAGGCGCAGATTCATGCCGGAGGACGCGGGAAAGGCGGCGGAGTGAAGCTGGCCGGCTCGCCCCAGGAGGCGGCGCAGGTGGCCGGAGAGATGCTGGGCAACCCGCTGATCACGGCACAAACCGGTCCGGGCGGCCAGATCGTAAAACGCGTTCTTGTCGAGGAAAGCCTGGAGATCGCCCAGGAATTCTATCTCGGAATCGTGTTGGACCGGGCCACGGCGGGTCCCGTGTTTCTGGCCTCGAGCGAAGGCGGCGTGGAGATTGAAGTCACGGCAGCGACGCACCCGGATAAAATTCTGAAAGAGTCCATCGACCCCCGGGGAAGCCTCGCGACCTATCAGGCGCGGAAGCTGGCTTTCGGGTTGGGCCTGAAAGACCCGATCCACCACGCCGTGCGGACCTTTACGGCTCTGGCCCGCGCCTTTCAAGAAACCGACGCCTCCATGGTGGAGGTGAACCCGTTCGTTCTCACCCGGGATGGCCGTGTTCTGGCCCTCGATGCCAAGATCAATTTCGACGACAACGGCCTGTATCGCCACCAGGACATGGCGGCGCTGCGCGACCGGGATGAAGAGGAGCCACTTGAGGTCCGCGCCTCCGAGCACGGCCTGAACTACATCAAACTGGACGGAAACGTCGGCTGCATGGTCAACGGAGCCGGCCTGGCCATGGCCACCATGGACATCATCCAGCATGCCGGCGGCATGCCGGCCAATTTCCTCGACGTGGGCGGCGGCGCCAACGAAGATCAGGTGCGAAATGCCTTTGCAATTCTCCTCTCCGACGCGAACGTCCGCGCCGTGCTCATCAACATCTTCGGCGGCATCATGCGTTGTGACATTGTGGCCAACGGCGTGGTGGCCGCCGCGCGCTCGCTGGACGTTCGACTCCCCGTGGTGGTGCGCCTGGAAGGCACCCATGCCGAACTGGGACAAAAGATTCTTCAGGAATCCGGGCTCAACTTTACCGTGGCCGAGGGGATGAAAGACGCCGCGGAAAAGGCGGTCCGTTGGGCCAGAGGTCAGCGGAGTTGAACGGGTGGCACTCGCGGACTTAGAGGAACAAACCCTTTGGGAGGGCGCACGCGCGTGGTCAGAATACCGAAGTCGCTGGCTCGGCGCGATGCTGTCTCTCGTGGCGGCGTTTGCATGCTTTTCCCTGGTGGAAGACCCACGACTGCGACTGATTCCATCCGGGGCTCTATTTTTACTCTCGCTGATTTTTCCGGCCACGATCTGGATGGACAGAATCTCTCACCACTGCAAGGTTACCTCCCAGAGAGCTATCACGCGCGAGGGGTTGATCAGCCGCAAGGTTTTGGAAATTGAGCTTACACATATCCGCGACATCTGTCTTACCCAAACGTTCTTACAGCGGATTTTCGGAAACGGATCCGTGGAGTTGAGCTCGGCCGGGCGCGAGGGAGCCGAAGTGGTATTTCGAGGCATCCCCAAACCGGAAGAGGTCAAGGAGCTCATCCGCCGACAAATTCGAACGACATCCACCCATGAGCATTCTGGTCAATGAAAATACGCGTCTGGTAGTCCAAGGCATCACGGGCCGGGAAGGGCTCTTTCACACTCGGCAGTGCGTGGCTTACGGTACCCCGGTAGTCGCTGGCGTGACGCCCGGAAAAGGCGGTAGCCGGGCGGAGGAAATCCCGGTCTTCAACACGGTGGAGGAAGCCGTCCGGAAGACCGGCGCCAATGCTTCGATGATCTTCGTGCCGCCGGCTTTTGCCGCCGATGCCATTCTGGAAGCTGCCGACGCCGGGTTGGACCTTGCGGTTGCGATCAGCGAAGGCATCCCGGCGCTGGACATGGCGCGCGTGAAACATTACCTGAAAGAGAAGCCGATGCACCTGGTGGGGCCCAACTGCCCCGGAGTGATCTCCCCACCCGCCAAGTGCAAGGTCGGGATCATGCCGGCGGCGATTCACAAGCCCGGCCACATCGGGGTAATCTCCCGTAGCGGCACACTGACCTATGAGGCGGTGGCCCAACTTTCGGCGCTCGGCATCGGGCAATCCACCTGCATCGGCATCGGAGGCGACCCCATCATCGGGCTGAACTTCACCGATGCGATTCGCATGTTCCAGGAGGACGAGGAAACCCACGGCCTGATCCTGATCGGCGAAATCGGCGGCACGGCGGAGGAAGAGGCCGCTGCCTACGTCGCCGAGCACGTCCGGAAGCCCGTGGTGGCCTTCGTGGCCGGTCGCACGGCTCCGCCCGGAAGACGCATGGGCCACGCCGGAGCCATCATTTCCGGCGGCAAGGGGACCGCAGCCGACAAGATTGCGGCCCTTCAGCAGGCGGGCATTGCGGTGGCCGCCAGCCCGGCCGAGATCGGCCAAACGATGGCTGACCTGATGGTCCGGTCCAGAGTTCGGAAAGCGCAATAGCCGACATCACAGGAAATTCACGAAAGGACTTTGCCGATGGCGAAGGAAAAGACCCTGGCGATCATCAAGCCGGACGCAGTTGCCGCCAGCCACGTCGGAGACATCCTCAAGATTATCGAAGGCAACCCGTTCCGCATCCTGGCCGCCAAGATGATCCGGCTCACAAAAGCCGAGGCGGAAGGATTTTACGCGGTCCACCGCGACAAGCCTTTTTTTTCGAGTTTGACGGATTTCATGAGCTCCGGCCCCGCTCTGGTCCTGGTGCTGGAGGGGGAGTCGGCAATTCTCCGTTGGCGGGAAGTGATGGGAGCCACGAACCCAGCTCAAGCCGCGCCCGGTACCATCCGCAAGTTGTACGGCTCCAGCATCGAGCACAACTCCACGCACGGCTCGGACGCCCCCGAAACCGCCGCCTTCGAAATCAGCTATTTCTTTCCGGGTTACGAACTGATGGAATAGAATGGGAGCTTCGTTACATTCGCCTTCGGCGGTAGCGACAGGCGGGGCATCGACATGGCCGGGATGATTCCGTTTCAACTGGGAAAATTCCTGATCTTCGTAGGCGTGCTCTGTGTAGTCTTGGGCCTGATCCTGATGGCTGGGTCGAAGTTTTCTTTCTTTGGTCTGGGCCGCCTGCCGGGAGACATTGCGTATAAAGGCAAAAACTTCCATTTTTATTTTCCCATCGTCACCTCGCTTGTTCTGAGCGCCGCGCTGACCTTGATCCTCTGGCTTATCTCGGCTTTCACCCGCCGATGAACGAAGGGAGTCCTCGTGAGCCAATATGAGTTGAACCTGGCTCCGGAGAGGAAGATCTACTCCGTCTCTGAGTTGAGCCAGGCGATCAAGCAGCTCCTGGAGAAGAAGTTTCTTGCCATATGGGTGGAAGGCGAGGTTTCCAACTTCCGCGCGGCCCCTTCCGGGCACCTCTATTTTACCCTGAAGGACGAATCCGCCCAGTTGAAGACGGTCTGTTTTCGCAACACGGCTCGGTATCTGAAGTTTCGCCCGCAGGACGGATTGGCGGTAGTGGCTCGCGGGAGGATCGGCGTCTATGAGGCGCGGGGCGAGTACCAGCTTTACGTGGAGCACCTTGAACCGGCCGGGGTGGGCGCCCTCCAGTTGGCGTTCGAGCAGCTTAAAGCCAAGCTCGCCGCCGAGGGTTTCTTTGACCGGGCGCGGAAGAAGCCTTTGCCGTTGCTCCCCCGCATTGTGGGCATGATTACCTCGCCGCAGGGGGCCGTAATCCAGGACATGCTTCGGGTGCTGCGCCGGCGCTTTGCCAACATCCATGTGCTGCTCTACCCCGCGCGGGTGCAAGGGGAAGGTTCGGCGCAGGAAATTATCCAGGGCATCGAATACTTCAACCGCAGCCGGACGGTGGACGTGCTGATCCTGGCGCGGGGCGGAGGGTCGCTGGAAGACCTGTGGTCCTTCAACGAGGAGAGCGTGGCCCGGGCCGTCTTCGCCTCCAAGATTCCGGTCATCTCCGGTGTGGGCCACGAGACGGATTTCACCATCGCGGACTTCGTCGCTGACCTGCGCGCACCGACTCCCTCGGTGGCCGCCGAATTGGTGGTCCGGCCGAAGCAGGAACTCGCCGAAGGAGTCGAGAATTTCATGCGGCGCCTCCACCAAGTAACCCGGCTGCGGCTGCAAGACGCACGGCAGAACCTGACCGAGCTTCGGCTGCATCCTGCCTTCCACACTCTCAGCGCACGCCTGAGCGAGCGCGCCCAAAGGGTGGACGAAGCAGTGGACTCGATTTCACGGCTCCTGAAAGAGAGGATTCAGAAAGCGCGGGAAGGCGCCCTGCTGAGAACTACTCGCGTCCGCCACTTTGACTTTCGGCAGTTCCTCGAGCTGCGCCGGCTGCGTCTGGTCCGAAGCATCTCTCCCGGGATCACGCTCTTTGACCGCATTCTGGCCTCACGACGCCACCGGCTCACCAACCTGCAATCCGTTCTGAGCGAGCGCAACCCCCTGCAAATTTTAAATCGAGGGTTTTCCATCACCTATGACGCTTCCGGCCGTATTCTGCGTGACGCTGAGAGTGTTCCCACCGACAGCGAAATCCAAATCCGCTTGGCCCGCGGCCGGCTGGGCGCTACCGTCCGTGAAAAAGGAAATTAAAACCCTTCCGCCAGTTTCCTGAAATCAAAAGAAATAAGGCGCAATAGGAGTGGCCCTTCCTTCTTCCTAGGTCTTGCCGTCTTGACAAATCTACAAAGTGGAGCTTAGAGTCACTTTTCTTGGTCGGGACGGGAGATTCGCGTGTCCGATGAGAGAAGACCTGATTTATTGGATTGCGTTGACCCGGGTCGAGGGCGTCGGAGTGCGCCACGCGCAACGGCTTGTGGAAAAGTTCGGCTCACCGGAGGCAGTCTTTCACACCCCCTTAACCGAACTCGAAAGTTGCGGACTGCGCGCAGCCTCGGCTCAGGCGATTTCCCGCCACGCGAAATTGCCCGAAGCGGAAAAGGAGATCCGGCAACTCGAAAAGACCGACGGCGAGATCATCACCTGCGGAGATTCGCGCTATCCCCGGCAGCTCCGGGAAATCCCCGACCCGCCCCTTTTTCTCTACGTACGCGGGTCGGTGGAGATCTTACAGAGATTCTCCTTATCCGTGGTCGGCACACGGCGGCCCACGGCGTACGGCAGCGCGGTGGCCCATCGCCTGGCGCACGATTTGGCCCAACGCAATCTGGTGATCGTGAGCGGGCTGGCGCGGGGAATCGACTCAGCAGCGCACCGAGGAGCCTTGGAGGCCGGAGGCGCGACCGTGGCGGTGCTCGGCTCCGGACTGGACGTCATCTATCCAAGGAATCATAAATCTCTGGCGGAAAAGATGCTTGCCAACGGCGCGTTGATCTCCGAATTCCCCTTGGGAACGCCTCCGGTGCCCGAAAATTTTCCTATTCGCAATCGCATTATCAGCGGGCTCTCTCTGGGCACGTTGGTGGTGGAAGGGGCTGAATATAGTGGCTCGCTCATCACGGCGCGCATGGCCGTCGATCAAAATCGTGAGGTTTTCGCCGTGCCGGGAAACATCACCTCCGCGCAGAGCTTTGGTCCCAATCACCTGATCAAGGCCGGAGCGAAACTGGTGGACAACTGGCACGATGTGATGGAGGAATTCCCCGCCGAGGTCCGGCAGCAGTTGACTCCCCCCGCGGCGGAAATCACCGGTGCAACCCCGGCCTCAGAGCCGGCCTCTCTTTTCGAGGCCTCGCTTACGGCGGAACAGAAGTCGGTCCTCGGTGTGCTGAAATGCGACGAACCCATGTTCATCGATTCGATTTTCGACCATGTGGAGCTCAATCCGCCTCGGGTGATGACGGTGCTGCTGGAGTTGGAGATGAGCGGCTTGATCCGGCAGTTGCCCGGAAAGAATTTTTTGCGGAAACTATAGACTTGGGACCTGCCCGTAAGAAGCAGGCCCCATCGCACATCTTTTAGCTTGCCGTCGAACCGGAACCCGGCGCGCTGAAGCGAGAGAATTCCAAGGGAACACAAGTCTCATGCCGAATTCACTGGTCATCGTAGAATCCCCCGCGAAGGCAAAAACCATCACCCGTTATCTGGGGAAAGGGTTCCAGGTTAAAGCATCGCTGGGCCACGTCAAAGACCTGCCTAAAAAGAACCTCGGGGTGGATGTCGAGAAGGATTTTGCCGCCACCTACGACGTCCTTCCTGACAAGACCCAAGTGATTCAGGAGCTGCGCAAAGCGGCCGGGAAGGCGGAAAATATCTATCTGGCCACCGACCCGGACCGGGAAGGCGAAGCCATCTGTGCCCACCTGAAGGAGCTGCTGGAAAACAAGAAAAGGAATTTTTATCGGGTCCTCTTCAATGAAATCACCCAGGAGGCGATCCGGGAAGCCTTCGAGAACCGGGGGGCGATCAACTTAAAACGGGTGGATGCGCAACAGACAAGGCGCATTCTGGACCGCCTGGTGGGCTACCAGGTAAGCCCCTTGCTTTGGGAAAAGGTGAGGCGAGGCATCTCGGCCGGGCGCGTGCAAACGGTGGCCCTCCGCCTGATCGCGGAACGAGAGCAGGAGATTCAGGCCTTCCAAACCCGGGAATACTGGACATTGAAGGCTCGCCTGGAGGGACGTCTGCCTCCCGCCTTCGAAGCCCGCGCCATGAAATTCCGCGGCGAGAAACTGGAGATTCCCAACGAAAGCTCGGCGCGGAAACACCAGGCGGCGCTGACCCGGGCCTATTTCATCGTCCAGTCGGTCACGCGCCGGGAAAACCGCAAGCATCCTGTCCCGCCGTTTACCACCAGCCCGCTCCAGCAGGAAGCCTGGCGAAAACTGCACTTTCCGGCCAAGAAGACCATGCTGATGGCTCAACGGCTCTATGAAGGTATCGATCTGGGAAAGGAAGGCAGCGTAGGACTGATCACCTACATGCGAACCGATTCCACGCGCGTTGCCGACAGCGCCCTGAGGGCAGTCCGGGATTTCATTCAAAGCAACTTCGGCAACACCTTTCTGCCGGCGCGACCCGTCCGCTACAAGAAGAAGAAAGCTGCCCAGGACGCTCACGAGGCGATCCGGCCTACCGATGTTTTCCGAACGCCGGAGTCACTCCAAAGCCTCCTGGGAACCGAGGAGCACAAACTCTATCGGCTCATCTGGCAACGCTTTGTCGCCTCGCAGATGAATCCGGCGGTGTTCGACCAGACGGTGATCGAGATTGCCGCCGGAGACCACCACCTTCGCGCCTCGGGCTCGGTGGAAAAATTCAAAGGATTTCTCGCTGTTTACCAAGAAGGCCGGGATGAGAAGCGGAGTGCGGACGAGGAGGAAGAAGAGCGCGACCGCCGGCTCCCGGAGGTTGGCAAGGGGGAGAAACTCAAGCTTTTGGACCTGCTGCCGGAACAGCACTTTACCGAGTCGCCACCCCGCTACAACGATGCCACCTTGGTGAAAATACTCGAGGAGAAAGGTATCGGCCGGCCCTCGACTTACGCCACCATCCTCTCCACGATTCAGAACCGCGAGTACGTCGTCAAGCGCCAGGGCCGGTTCTTCCTTCAGGCCTTGGGGATGATTGTCACCCGTCTTCTGGTGAAGAGTTTTCCCGACATATTCGACGTTGCCTATACGGCACAAATGGAAGGCCAGCTTGACGAGATCGAACAAGGACAGACTCCCTGGAAGAGAGTCCTTCAGGAATTCTACAGCAAATTCAAGCGGGACCTGAAGGTGGCCAAAACCCAGATGCAGGACATCAAAGGAGAAGGTATTCCCACCGACGAGGTTTGCGACAAGTGCGGCGCGCCCATGGTAATCCGGCTGGGGCAGAGGGGGCGCTTTCTGGCTTGCACCCAGTATCCGGATTGCAAGAATACGCGGCCGGTGGCCTCGGAGCTCGAAGGCGACGGCAATCATCTTCCCGAGGTGGAGGAAGAAACCTGTGAAAATTGCGGCCGGCCCATGACGGTGAAACGCGGCCGCTTCGGACCCTTCCTGGCCTGCACGGGTTACCCCGAGTGCAAGAAAACCAAGAAGATCGTCACCTCGGCGAAAGGAGGCGGCAAAGCCCGGGCCGTGGCCGACAAGCTGACAGGAGAAAAGTGTCCCCAATGCGGAAATGAGTTGGTCCTCCGCCACGGCCGGCTTGGGGAATTCACCGCTTGCAGCCACTTCCCGAAGTGCAAGTACGTTAAGCCGGTCTCGGTCGGCATCGCTTGTCCTGAAAAGGATTGCGGGGGGGAGATCGTCGAACGGAAGGGCCGCCGAGGGCGAGTCTTCTACGGTTGTAGCCGCTATCCGGCCTGCAAATTCACCCTCGCTCATAAGCCGCTCCAGGAAGGCTGCCCGCATTGCGGTTCACCCTTCCTGGTGGAAAAGTCCTCGAAGAAGGGGCCGGCGGTTGAGTGTCCTAACGAAAGCTGCAACTACGAACGGGCCGCCGCTTGAGGCATAACCAACTTGAAAGTTGGATGCCTCCCGCAACCATCGCTCCGACAGTCCGCCCCAGATAAGCAGATGAAATTGCTCATCGCGAAATTCCTGGACTACCTGCGCTACGAGCGGAACGCCTCGCCGCATACGCTGCGTAACTACGCCAGTGATTTGCAGCAGTTTCGGGAGTTCCAGCAGAAGACGGGCAAAGCAAGCTCCTCAGTCGATGATTCCCACCCGATCGATCACCACGACATTCGGGCCTTCCTGGCCTTTCTCTATGAGGGGCAGCGAAAAAAAAGCTCGATTGCGCGGAAGGTAGCCTGTCTGAGGGCCTTCTTCAAATTTCTCCACCGTGAGGGGCTCCTGCGGGAAAATCCCGGCGCGCGTATCTCCACGCCCAAGCTGCCCAAGACCCTGCCCAACATCCCGACCACCGAGGAATTAAATGAATTCCTCAACCGCGTGGAGAGTGAAACTCAGGGCACCGATAGGCTCCGCCTGCGCGACCGTGCGATGCTGGAACTGCTTTACGCTTCAGGCCTGCGAGCCAGCGAGCTGGTTGGAATGGACCTTCAGGACGTGAACCTGGGGTCCAATACCGTTTTGGTCCGGGGAAAAGGTAGAAAGGAAAGGTGGGTGCCCTTCGGCTCCAAGGCCAAAGAAGCTCTGAATCGATACTTGGCGGCGCGGGCGAAAATGCTGGCGGCGCGGGGCCCCGTCACCGGCGCGGTATTCCTCAATCACCGTGGCGAACGCCTCACGACCCGCTCCCTGGATAGAATCCTCAAGAAGTGCCTTCAGCTCTATGGATCGGGCCTGAAAGCCAGCCCTCACTCCCTACGTCACGCATTCGCTTCCCATCTGCTTCACGAAGGCGCCGACCTGCGCTCCATCCAGGAAATGCTCGGCCACAAAAGCCTCTCCACCACGCAAAAGTACACCCAGGTTTCGATCCGAAACCTGGTCGAGGTGTACGACCGAACCCACCCGAAGGCGTAGCCTGTTTCACCGGGCGCGGAAAGCAAGAATGGAGGCTCGGCTCACTAACGCAAGTAGGTCCGTAGGCCATCTTCCAGGGAGAAGAGCTTCAGGTCGAGGGCCTGAATGGCGGCGGTCGAGTCCACGCGGTTTTCCATGGTAAGGAAATCAATGGCGCCGGGCGTGAGAGGCGGGAACGGGAGAAATTGCAGGAAGAACGTGATCAACTTCATCAGAGCCGAGGGGTGGTGCAGCAGGAATCGCCTCTTGCCGAGTACCCGCAACACGGTGCGCATAATTTCGTCCATGGAGAACTCTTCGGGACCGCCCAGCTCGAAAATTTGGTTGGTGGCTCGCGGACTGCTGACGGCGCGCGCGATGGCTTCGGCCACGTCCTTGACGAACACGGGCTGCACCTTGGATTTCCCGTCGCCGATCACCGGGAGAAATGGCAAGAGCCGCGCGAAGAGAACAAATCGGTTGATGCTATGGTCTCCCGGGCCGTAGGTCCAGGAGTTGCGAAAGATGACGTACTCCATGCCGCTGGCCATAATGGCCTCCTCGGCCATGGCCTTGGCGCGAAACCAAGGCTCTTTCCGACCCCGTCCCGCTCCGGCTCCACTCAGATAGATAAAGCGTCTCACCCCATTTTTCTTCGCCGCTTCCACCAAACGAACCGTGCCCTCCCCGTCCACCTTCAGGTAGGTCCACCCGCGCCAGCGATTTTCAATGGGGTGATTCGGGAATTGGACACAGTGGATCATCACCTCCTGGCCGCGGGTGGCTTGCTCCAAGGACACCGGGTCGCCCACGTCCGCGCGTACCAGGGTAACGCGGGAGTCCGGCACGGCCCGACGCTGGGGAGATCGGGTCCCCACGGTGATCTTGCCGACCGACGGGTCCCTCAATAGTCTTTGCACCGTATGGGAACCCACCAGTCCGGTCCCCCCCGCTATAAAAAGGTTCACAGATGCCTCACCGGCAAGGAAATGTCCTCGCCTCGCAGACGAATCGATTTCCAGCTTACTCTTACCTGCTTTGGGAAGCAACCCGCCAGACGCTCGGGGGGGGGGGGCCGGTTTGCTCTGAAGTCCTCCATTATGTTACAAAATGCTTGAGAATCTGACACAAACCTTCGCATCGATTCACATGCAGGATCTGCTGGCAGAGTTGAACCCCCAACAGCGAGAAGCCGTCACGGCCACCGAAGGTCCCCTGCTGATCTTGGCCGGAGCGGGGAGCGGCAAGACCCGCGTCATCACCTATCGCATCACCTACCTGATGAACCGCATGGGAGTCCCACCGCAAAGTATCCTAGCCGTCACCTTTACCAACAAGGCGGCCGACCAGATGAAGCAGCGGGTGGCGAAATCGATGCAACGTGAGGTGACCGGCTGGCCGCACATCTCCACTTTTCATTCCTTCTGCGTTCGCGTGCTGCGTAGGGAGATCCACGCTCTCGGCTACAGCAAGAACTTTTCGATCTACGACGAGGATGCACAGCTCGCCGCCGTGAAGTCCAGCATTCGGGAGCTGGGTTTGGAGGATCAGTTCACTTCCTCCCGCAGCGTCCTGTCCCGGATCAGCTACGCCAAGAACCGGGGGCTCACGCCCGAGGCCCTCTATAAGAGTGCCGTGACCCCGGGGGCGGAACGGCTGGCCTCGGTCTTCCATCTCTACAATCAAAAGCTTCGCCAGGGAGAGGCCCTTGATTTTGACGACCTGCTTCTGAAAACCGTTGCGCTGTTCGAGACGTTTCCCGCGGTGTGCGAGGGCTACAATCAGCGTTTTCAATATCTTCTGGTGGATGAGTTTCAGGACACCAACCGCCTGCAATACAGCCTGATCCGCCAACTGACCCGCCTGCATCAGAATCTTTGCGCCGTGGGAGATGAAGATCAGTCCATCTATCGCTGGCGGGGCGCGGAGCTCGAAAACATTCTGAACTTCGAGGAGGATTATCCTGAAGCCCGCATCATTCGGCTGGAGCAGAATTACCGGTCCACGCAGCGCATTCTCGACACCGCAAGCGCCGTGGTCAGCCACAACCGGGCCCGCAAGGGCAAGCAACTTTACGCGGTCAGGCCGGGAGGACACGCGGTCGGATTCTACGAAACTCCCGATAGCGAAGAGGAAGGGTTTTTTGTCGCCCGGAAGATCGCCGAGCTGCGCCGGGAGGACACCAGCGCTACCGTCGGGGTTCTCTACCGGACCAACGCCCAGTCGCGCGTGCTGGAAGAAGCCATGCGACGATTCGGCATCGACTATCATGTGGTGGGTGGGACCAGCTTTTATGACCGTGCCGAAGTGAAAGATATTCTGGCCTACGCGCGCCTCGCCAACAACCCGAAGGATTCCGCCGCCCTGGCGCGCATCATAAATATGCCTCCACGCGGACTGGGCAAAGTCACGCTCACGCACCTGGGGGCCATCGCCCGGCAGTTGGGCATGACTCCGGCCGAGGTGATCGAAAAGGGGCATTTCGAGCCAACCCGACCGCCGGACTTTTCCACCAACGGTGAGGACTCCTTCGGCGAACCCGCACGCCTGTCTGCACGGAGTCTTCTGGCCCTCCAATCTTTTCGGGAGCTTTTGGGCGCCCTGCGGGCGGAGCTCGAACGTCTTTCGCTTGCGGAGTTTCTCAGGGCCATCCTGAGCCGAACCGGCTATCTGCGAATGCTGGAAGAAGAAGGCACCCCGGAAAGCCAGGGTCGGATGGAAAACCTCGAGGAACTGGTCAATGCGGCTTCCGAGGGAGAACTGCGGGACGAGACCCTGACTCAATTCCTGGACCACGCCGCGCTTCTAGCGGCTCCCGACCAGTACGATGAAAAATCCAGCGTGGCTTTGATGACGCTCCACAGCGCCAAAGGTCTTGAATTTTCTCAGGTCTTCCTGGTCGGGCTGGAGGAGCGCCTGTTGCCCCATTCGATGTCGATGGACGAGGAGGCGGAGATCGAAGAGGAACGCCGACTCTGCTACGTCGGCATGACGCGGGCCAAGGACCGCCTCTATCTTACCCGCGCCCGGCGCCGCCGCTCCTATGGCAATGAGTTCCACGTCGAGACGGAGCCCTCGCGGTTCCTGAGGGAAATCCCGTCGGAAATTATCGAGTGGATGAGCCCGGCTGAATCCTTCCGCCGGCCTCGCAATACCTGGCAGGGGAGCTTGAACTCCCGCGAGCAGGTCGAACGCTTTATCCGCGGGCGGAGCCGGCGGCCGAAGTTTCCAGCGGGGGGAACGCCGGCAGCCACGACACGGAACCGCAACCCGGTCTCCACGTCGCGCTGGGCGGAGGGAACTCAAGTCTGCCACCCCAAGTACGGCAAGGGTACCATCCTCAATTGTGAAGGGAACGGTGAAGACGCGAAATTAACCATCCATTTTCACAAGCAGGGCGTCAAAAAGAAAATTATGGAAAAGTACGTTTCCTGGGAACAGCACTAGGCTCAGCGTAAAAGCAAGGGCAAATCAGAAAACCGGAGAAAGGATACCTCTTGAATACAAAACAGATCAAAGACCGCAAAGAACGAAAGAAACTCAAGCGCGAGGCACGCAGCAAGCAGCCCCCCAAGAAAAAGGGAGCCTTCCCGCGCGGCTCCCGCAAGAAGAAACTCCAGAAGAAGCGCTGAGCCGATCTTCCCTCGTGCACCACCCACCACCCACAAGGAGCACGGATTGACTTCCTCGCTTTTCCGGATCAAGAGCATTGATCGGCTGATTCAGGAGGCCGACCGATCCGGACCACGGCTGCGAAAGATGCTGGGACCGTGGTCGCTGGCAGCCCTGGGCATCGGCGCCATCATCGGCACGGGAATCTTTGTGTTGACGGGGACCGCGGCCGCCGGCGAGGCGTTGGAGGTCGGCTCCTGGCTGAAGGCCCCCCTGATCGACGTTCTGCTTCACGGCCAACAAGCGACGGGCATCACGGGGCGTCCGGGGGCCGGACCCGGCATTGCCGTCTCTTTCGTCCTGGTGGGCGTGGCCTGCGGGCTGGCGGCGCTCTGCTATGCGGAACTGGCCTCCACGATTCCGGTGGCCGGCAGCGCCTATACCTTCACCTATGCCACCATGGGCGAGTTGGCCGCCTGGATCATCGGTTGGGACCTGATCCTCGAATACGCGGTCAGCAACATGGCCGTGGCCGTGGGTTTTTCCGCCTATCTGGACAGCCTGCTCCGGGGTCTGGGAATCTTCCTGCCCCCTTCTCTGATGCAGCCCCCCTTCGCCGGAGGCGAACCCACGGGCGCCTACTTCAACTTCCCCGGCTTTCTGGTCATTCTTCTGTTGACGCTCCTGCTGGTGGTGGGCATACGGGAGAGCTCTCGCACCAACAACTTGATGGTGGTGGTGAAGGTCCTGGCCATCCTGATCTTCGTCTTTGCCGCGCTCCCGCATGTGGAGACGGATCACTGGAGACCCTTCTTCCCCAACGGGTGGCAGGGAGTGCTGACCGGCGGCGCGATCGTCTTTTTCACCTACATCGGGTTCGACGCGGTGGCCACGGCCAGCGAAGAGTGCCGGAACCCGAAACGCGACGTGCCGTTCGGCATTTTGGCGTCCCTGATCGCCTGCGCCATTCTGTACGTAGCGGTAGCCCTGGTGCTCACGGGGATTCAACCTTGGGAGAGCCTGCGCAACGCCGCGCCGGTGGCGAATGCTCTGGGAGCGATCGGCCTCGACAATATCCAACGATGGGTGACCCTGGGGGCCCTGACGGGTATGGTCAGCTCGCTACTGGTCTTCCAGATGGGTCAGGCTCGCATCTGGTTCGCCATGTCGCGCGACGGTCTGTTGCCCAGGACTTTCTCTCGCGTCCATACTCGGTTTCATACGCCGCACATCAGCACCTGGACGGCGGGCCTTGTCGTGGCCATTCCCGCCGGGTTGTTCGACATCGGAACGCTGGCCGACCTTTCCAACATCGGCACTCTGTTCGCCTTCGCGCTGGTTTCCGCCTCGGTCCTGATTCTTCGCCGGACCCAACCCGAGCGTCCGCGTGGCTTCCGGGTTCCCTGGGTTCCCTGGATTCCCTTCGCCTCGCTGCTTTCCTGTATCCTGCTGATGGCCGGATTACCGGTGGAGACCTGGTTCCGCTTCTTTGCCTGGCTGTTGATCGGCCTGGGAATCTATTTTTTCTACAGCCGCCGCCATAGCCGAATCAAAACGAACTCAGCAAACACCGATTCAGGGTCCAGGTAGAAGGCTTCGGTGGAGATTAACCCCTTTCCCTCGGAGGCCGAAACGGTAGGCAAATCCATAACGCTCAAGCATTTCAGGGAGGACGCACGATGAGGACATCTCTGGTGCCCTTTGCCATGGGTATTGCGCTCCTATTCAATTCCTGTAGCTCGAAGTCTCCGACCGGCTCGGCGGGAGTTCCCGGTGCGGCCTTCGATGCCTCCTGGGCACGGGACGCGGTGTGGGACGACGGGCAGGCGGAGGTGGCCCTCTATGAGGCGCGCCGTCCCCAGTACGGCAAGATTGAATCCTACGAGGCCGTCTTCATTGTGGTGAAGGAAGAATTCAACGCAAGCCTCTTCGTCAAGGCGGACCCACCCCGCGAGAGAAAACGCCTTTTCCCCGTGATGAAGCTCAATGCCCTCCATAGTTACTGGACCGAAAATTACCCCTATCACTACCTGCTGAGCGTCTTCGTGCGCCGGGATGATCCCACCCGGCTGGTCAAGTTGGCTCTCGGCAGCCAGGAGTGGTGCGGCGCCACGTTCAAGGAAGTGCGGACATGGGGAAGCCGGCCGGAGCTGGTTTTTCATTCCTACTTCGACGGCCAAGGCGACGGCAGCCGTCCGCTCGATCTCGGCGCGGGTGATCTGCTGGAAGACCAGCTTCCCGTGGCTCTCCGCAGTCTCAAATTCAAGCCGGGACTTCGGCTGGAGAGTCGCGTCCTGCCCAGCCTGATGGCCAACCGAATGCGAAAGACCTCCGAATTTTTCCCGGCCACCTTTACCGTTACGGGGGAGGAGCCGGTGGATACCCCCCTGGGCACCCGGGCGGCGTGGAAGCTAGAGGCCCGATTCGCCGACCTCGAACAGACCTGGTGGTTCGAAAAAGCCGCGCCGGTGACGCTGCTCAAGATGGAATCCTCCGACGGCCGGGCTTGGCTTCTGAAAGCACGCACGCGGAAGCCTTACTGGAAGGTGGCGACGTTTCGCGCCGCGATGTAGTGTTCTCGGCCGACGGGTGTCGGGCGGCGGAAGCGCAGATACCCAGGTATTTTCCGCGTGCAGTTCGGTCCCCGACGCGAAGGAAAATAGGGTAAAATAGGGAAGTTGAGCGCAAGAGTTTCGATCCGGTTCTCATGCAATCGAAGTTGACCTACCTCCGGCTTAACCATTGCAAGCGACCGCCGCTTTTGAAACCGGAGTTGTGCCTGCTTACGCTGCTGGTCATCGGGTTGTTCCCGGAGGCGCATCATGCTTGGGGCCCCTCGGCGCATCGTCTGGTCAATTCCTGGGCCATAGAAACTTTGCCGAGCCGCTTGCGGGCATTCTTCAAAACTCACCGCGAATACCTGACCGAGCACGCCTCGGACCCCGACTTGAAGATGCAGGAAGACAACAACGAATGGCGGCATCACCACCTGTTCTTGGACCGCTACGGCCGGTTCCCCTACGCGAATCTCCCTCATGCCTTTCAACGCGCCGTGCAGCTCCACGGTTCCCGCAAGGTCAACCGCAACGGGCTCCTTCCCTGGCGGATCGGGGAATACAGCCTGAATCTGACGAAAGCTTTTCAAGAGGAGGACTGGGAAGCCGTCCGGCTCTACGCCGCCCAATTGGGCCATTACGTCAGTGACGCCTACCAGCCCCTGCACACCAGCTCCAACTTCGACGGCGAGTTCAGCGGGCAGTCGGGAGTGGCGAACCGCTACGGCTCGAGCCTCGTCGATCGCTACATTAACTTCTTCATCATGGATCCAAAAGACGCCACGAAAATTGATGACCCCACCGAACACGCTTTCCAAATCGTTCTGGAAAGCCACACCTGGGTGGATAACATTCTAATGGCCGATCTTCGGTCCCGATACGGCTTGGTGGACTATACCGATGAGTACTACGACAATTTATATTCCTCCGTCAGCCGCATCTTAATGGGGCAGATCAACGCCGCCTGCCACGACGTCGGGTCCTATTGGTACACGGCTTGGCTGAATGCCGGCCAGCCTATGTTGCCCTCCGATTAGGGGAGGAGTCCTCCTCTTCGATGACCGAAGTCCTACCGACTCCGCCCTTCCCCTCCTCCCGAAACGACCTGGCCCATTTCATAGCCGACTTGCCCAAGGCCGAACTTCATCTCCATCTGGAGGGTAGCGTGGAGCCTCGAGTCCTGCGGCAACTGGCCCGGCGGAACCGACTGCCCTCGGCAGACTGGCGACGGGAAGACTTCGAGCGCATTTACCGCTATACGGATTTCCTGGGCTTCCTGCAGGCTTTCAAGATCGTCTCCGAGCATCTTAAGACTCCCGCCGACTATCGACAGATCACCCACCGACTGGCAGAAAACCTGGCAGGGCAAAAAGTCAGCTATGCCGAAGTCACCTTCAGCGCGGGAGTGCTGCTGGCGTACGACGAGAACGTGGAACCCTTCTTCGAAGCTGCCGCAGAAGGAGCCCAACAAGGGGAGCGCGATTACGGAGTCAAAGTGAATTGGATCTTCGACGCGGTACGTCAATTCGGGGTGGAGCCAGCCCAAAAGGTCGTCCGCCTGGCGGCCCGCTTCCAAAACCACGGCGTGGTCGCCTTCGGCATCGGGGGAGATGAAGTCAAGGCTCCCGCGGAGCTTTTCCGCAAGGTGTTTCAGGAGGCGCGCGATGCCGGGCTGCATTGCGTGGCGCATGCCGGCGAGGCGGCGGGACCGGAAAGCGTCCGTGCCGCCGTCGAG
Organism: Terriglobia bacterium; assembly: GCA_965222885.1. Classification (GTDB taxonomy): domain Bacteria; phylum Acidobacteriota; class Terriglobia; order UBA7540; family JAPUME01. The sequence continues at coordinate 419,287 of OZ244973.1, read as the reverse complement.
GTTTTGGGGGCCGAGCGGATCGGACATGGACTGAAGGCTGCTTGGGACCCGGCTCTGGTGGAGCTGCTCGCGGAACGTCGGATCCCTCTCGAGATCTGCCTCTCCAGTAACCTGGCAACGGGTGTGCTGGACCGACTGGAGAACCACCCGCTGCCGCAATGGCTGGCTGCGGGCGTCCCTGTTACCTTGAATACGGATGACCCCGCCATGTTCCACACCAACTTGAATCGAGAATACGCGCTGGCCGCCCGGACTTTCAAGCTGAGCCACGAGCAACTGAACCAGATCGCCGGCCAAAGCTTTCGCGCTTCCTTTGGGAAGATTCAGCCCGAATGACCAATGATTAAGCTGGCCGCTGAGGAGACCCCTTAAGTCGGCTCCGACCGAACCTACCCCACCCAGTTCAGAGTCCTTTCAGCATCTTTTCCGGTTGCTCGGTGATCGCGCCGATGGCCGTGCGTGGCGCTCTCGTCGCGCCTGAAACAGGTCGCAAATGAAAAAAAGTACTAGATGTTGTGCACGTCTTGGTTTTCTGTCGTTTTTGCTTGACAGCCGTGTGAGGGTCTTGCTCATACTGGCATCGTAGTAAGAAGGAAGTCGCCGCAGCAGACGTTTTGCGATGATGGAGCGGCGGCGAAAAAACTGAACGAGCGCTGCGGACCTCCCCCACTCCGTGGCGTGGCGGAGGGCGGCGGTTGGGCGGGGACACCCGCTGCTGCCCCATGAGAAAGCGCACCACCCCACAACCCATTTCCACTCGGCGCACGGGCCTGTCTGCGTGCGACGTACAGGCAGGCGCCGATCATTCCTGAACCCAACCCCAGGCTCTGCCGCCTCCCTGCCTGTTGGTCAGACAGGGCAGTCCCTTCTCGACTTGTCGCCGGCCGTCTCCCCGCATTTCATCCGGCGGGAGTCGATGCAGGTGCGGACCGCTTGGCCAGGCATTGGTCCCTGACCGTGATGGAGGTATTCCATCTCATCAGGAGAAAAACAAGTTATGTGCCATTTTACCTTATACACACTGAATATATGATATTAGAAAGCAGTTGCGCGAGGAGAGTTTCGGCGGGGAACGATTGGAAACATCTCGGGAGATTTTCTTCCGCATATTGGCGCGACATTCGGGAGGAAGAGGATGGAACAGCTCAATTCGTTCATCGATAAAGTCAATGCGTTTGCGTGGGGGCCGCCCATGCTCGGCATGCTGGGGGTCACGGGTGTTTTACTGACCCTCGGTCTGTTATTCATGCCGTGGCGAAAAGTCGTGTACGGCTTCAAGCTGCTGTTTGAAAAGGGTGATCCTGGCATCGAAGGAGAAGTCAAGCCCTTCAACGCGCTCATGACCGCCTTATCGTCAACAGTGGGTACCGGGAATATTGCTGGCGTGGCCACTGCCATAGCTCTCGGCGGTCCAGGGGCGATCTTTTACATGTGGCTTATCGCACTGTTTGGCATGGCCACCAAATACGCCGAAGCCGTGTGCGCAGTGACTTATCGCGAAGTGGACGAGACGGGCAAGCATGTGGGAGGGCCGATGTACTACCTGGGCAATGGCGTGGGCGCCTTCGCGCCGGAGCTGGGCAAGTGGATGGGGCTGGCTTTTGCCCTATTTGGCGCAGTAGCCGCCTTTGGAATCGGTAACGCGGTTCAGGTCAATTCCATGGCGGCCGTGCTGGGAGAGAGCTTCAGCGTCCCAAAACTCCTGACTGGAGTCCTGGTGGCTGTGCTGGTGGGATTTGTCATCATCGGCGGCATTGGACGAATTGCCGAAGTGGCCGGCAGGCTGGTACCGGCCATGATCGTGCTCTACATCGTATCTGCCCTGCTGGTCATCCTGGTTAATATCGCTGACATCCCGGCGGCCTTTGGCCTGATTTTCCGATATGCCTTTACGCCCGCGGCTGCAACAGGCGGCTTTGCCGGGGCAGCGGTGGCGGCAGCCGTCCGTTTCGGCGTGGCCCGCGGGGTGTTTTCCAATGAGTCCGGCTTAGGTTCTGCCGCCATAGCCCATGCCGCCGCCAAAACCAATAGCCCGGTACGGCAGGGCATTATCGCCATGCTCGGGACCGTCATTGATACTCTCATCGTCTGCACAATGACTGCGCTGGTCATTCTCACTTCCGGCGCCTGGACCGCGACGGGCGCGGATGGAGCCGGTCTGACGGGAGCGGTACTCACATCCACGGCCTTTCACGACTCCATAACCGGGGGGCGCTATATCGTCACCGTGGCATTGGCTGTCTTTGCGTTTACCACCATTCTGGGTTGGTCCTATTACGGCGAGCGATGCTGGCAATACCTGTTCGGCGAAAAGAGCCTGATCGCTTACCGCGTGTTGTGGGTCGCGGCGGTATTGAGCTTTGCCAACGTGAAGGTGGATTTCGTCTGGAATTTGTCCGACACCCTCAATGGCCTGATGGCCGTACCCAATCTGATAGGTTTGCTGTTGCTGGCGCCGATGGTATTCAAAGTTACGCGCGAGTATTTTGACGCGCAGAAGGATGCGGCTTGAAATAGTGTCTCTATAATCCGCGTCAGGACGAGGGAGGGGGGATGACATGACCTGTAGTGCGGCGAAAAGGATCACTGGGCGTTGGGCGGGTATCGTTATTCTAGCGCTGTCCCCGACGGTTGCCAATGCGGTGACCCTGGAAGAGCTGGAAGCTCGGATTGTCAGACTTGAGCAGGCGCTGAAGAGGTCGGAACAGGAGCGGAGAGAGCTTAGAAAAATTGTCGAGGCCGTCCGGATGCTTGAGCAGCCGCTGGAGAAGCAGGCGACCGGGAGGGTAGAAACGGCTGGGTCACCATTTAACTTCTTTGTTTTCAGCACCCTTTTGCCTTTCCTCTCATTGCCAAAGACGGTATCGTCAAGAAACCGTCAGAAAACTGGCCCTAGTTGGCCAGCACCGTAAAGGAAGTCGCGCCGTGCTCGTTCGCCTGCCGATCCAGCTTCGACAGCGATTCCCGCATCATGTTGAGCTTCGCCTGGCTGTAACGCTTGAACACCTGCGAATCACCCTGTCGGAGCATCTGCGTCACGAAATGATCCGCCACGCCCCCGGCGCTGAGCCGGGTGGCAAACGTGTGGCGCAACTCGTACAGCGAAAAATGCGGCAACCCTGATCGCTGGAGCGTCCGGTCCCATAGCTTGCCCACCTTCGTGATGTGCGGCTTGCTGGACACCACCCTCGGGCTCGGAAACAGGTAGTCGGAATCGCCACTCTGCCTCATCTGTGAGGCGAACGCTTCGCCGGCTCGCTCCGTCATCGGCATGTCCGCGATGCCATTCACCGTCTTGGAATCCGGCAGATGCACGATCCCGTTCTGCAGATCCACCTGTTCCTTGCGCATCGGGATCAACTCCCGATAGGGCCGCAGCCCCATCTCCACCATGATCACGATGATGTTGCGCAAGTACACCGGGGCGCAGGCTTCCAGCCTTACCTGCTCCGAAGCGGTCAGATAGTGCGGCTTGCGCGTCGTGCCCGCCAACACCACCGGAAACTCCACCCCGTTGCACGGATTGACCGCCAGCCGCCGCTTCTTCACCGCCACGTTCAGGATGCGTCGCAGGATGCGAAGTTCCTGATGCACGGTGGCCGGTTTGAGCTTGCCGCGAAGTTGCAGCCCTGACTTGGTGTACACCCGCTTGCCGGTGTTCAATCTCGTCATCAGATACGCTTCGATCTCTTCCACTGTGATGTCCGACAGTCTGTGCTTACCGAACCGGGGCCTGAGGAACTTCAGTGCGCCGAGGTTGTGCCGATGGGTCTGCTCGCTCCGGAAGGGTGGTTTGGAGCGGTTCGCAAGGAACCAGTCCGCCCACTGGTTGAAGCTGATCCCACCGTCCGGCGCGGCGCTCGGCAGCAGCCCCTCGTCGCGAGCCACCAACAGCTTGCGCAGCACCTTCTCGGCTTCCCCTTTTTCCCTCTGCCCTGTCGACTCCTGTCGGAACTTTCCGTTCTGGTCCCGATAGCTCATCCACCAGACGCGTGAATCACGTCGGGAGTACAGGCTACCCAATGTATTTCTGGGTCTACCTATTTTGTTCATCGATTCCTCCATCATTCACATGAAATTGTTGACGCCACTCGACCAGCTCCGACAATCGGAAGCGGATCGAGCGGCCCATCATGCGGTAATGGGGAATCTGCTTTCGCTCCACGTAAGCATACACCAGCGGGGGGCTGACGCCCAAGAAACGGGCGGCGGGTCCGCGTGATCGGGATCGCGGCGGAAGATGCCCCCATCGAGCGGACCGAGCGGGTGCTGAAAATGTGGTCTGCAACTGCCCCCATCGAGTACAGCCAGGGGCGGACGTTGCAGCAGGAAATCCAGAGAATCGGCATGGCGCTCAGTGCCGGAGACGAGAAGGTGCTGGCCGAGTACGGAGGCTTTAATGCGGCGTTGCGGAGGGGTGCGGAACTGGAAAGATTGCCCGAAGCCCAGGTGACGGAAGGTGTCTCGATTGACGAGTACAGCACGTTTCGCGCTATCCGGTTTTCAGCAAAGAATGGAGGCGCATGAAACGGGCCGAAAAGGGTGTTTTTTCGTGTGACTCAGTGCCGGTAGTAATTTGTGACGCTCTCAGAAGGGGGGGGTGACACACGATTCGAGCTAAAGGTGTCACAACTCCGTCGTGACGTATTTGGTTCATTCTTTTGTATTTCCCCCCTACCCATCGGCCTAGTCGGTAACGCTACAGCAAAACCGGGGAGGACGATAGCGACCCTCCCCAAACGGGGGTTCCCTACCGGCCCCGACAGCGGCCCTGTGTCACAGGGCCTTGTCGCGCCCGTAGGTGGTCGCTATCGTCCTCAATTATCCCTGCGGGAAGGCTCGGAATCCGGACCCCGGATCGCGGCGCTGGCCGTGTGTAGGTTGCAGCACGATCGCAACAAGGAAGACCCAGAATGAAGTGCGTAATATCGCGCTTCTGGCGCTTGGGGTCGTCGCCACTGGGTGGGTCTCAGCTGTTCGGCCTTTCCCCCGCGACCGAGTCTCGTCCTCGACCTCATGGCGGTCCAGAATCCACTGGGTATTTAGCGGGCTGGAAATCCAGCCGCGTCGCAAGGTGGCGGTCCGGTCAGCTGCCGGCGGGTGCCGCCAGGTGTTAGCTGGCATTCAATTCGGACCGAGCCCCAGTTCAGTTACTGCTGCTCCGAGGGCTTTATCGAAAGTCCATATTTTGCAGTTTTCCAGTAGTGCGGAAGCAAGCAAATGCATGTCGATCCATCCCAGACCGCGCCCCGCGAGTTTTCGTTCGCCGATGAAGTTCAAGACTTCCTCATGTTCAGCAAGCTGCACTTCTGGTAAAGCCCGTAATAGACCCAACAACTCATCACGATTGCGAAGCCTACCGCAGGCTAATTCGCCGATCACGAAACGATGGCAACAGACACCGCCTTGATCGAGCAGTGTGGCAAGTTGGTTGTTACCCTTCCTCAGGTGGTGGATCCACACTGAGGTATCGACCAGCGTGATCATGCTGCCGGCGGCTGGCGCCGGGGAATCGGCCGGAGATTTTTCTCAGTGCCACCCAATGCTGCCAGACGCCGGGCGCTCTCCAGCGCAATCAGGGCCTCCAACCCTCGCCGGACCAGCGTCGTCTTTGCAGTTGTGCCGGTCAGCTTAGCCGCCTTCTCAATCAAGGTGTCATCGACATTTAACGTTGTTCTCATATGCATCACTCTGCATCAATGATGCATACGAAGTCAACGTACTATCAGGCACGGCACCCGAGCTGCCGACGGCAGCAATCTCGAGTTGGTGGGCTGGGTGATCCTCTCCGGGATGTCGGGCTCCTTCAACATGAAATCCGACGCACTGACAGGAGCTTGAAAACCGTCGTGAACGACGCATTACGGCTCGGGCTGGGGATGCAGGGCAAGCCGCCTCGGTGGTCTCGCTATAAGGTGAATCCCCACCCCTTCGCCTTCAAGCCGGGTGTCGATGTCGACCGGCTCAATCAAGCTCGTTGACGAGCTGGAGGCGGATGAACTGGCTCGACAGATGGCCCTGTGATCATTCCTGACGTCAACCTGCTGCTGCACGCTCACGATTCAGAATTCCGGCGGCACTTGGCGGTGTGCTCCTGGTGGGCCGGGTGAGCGGCGCCCAGGTGGCGTCAGTGTTTCCCTTTATGGCCGGGCTTGTTTCTGTGTGGTTCTTGTCTTGGGAAACGTGGGAGAATGGGCCAGAACTGAATAGGAGGAAGCATGAACGGGGAAATCATTGCAATTTTGGCTGTGGGAGTGACCTTGGCCGGGCTGAACTTGGGGTGAAGTTTCCAGCGGAGCGGCGCCGGTTCCGGCGGCCCAGCGATTGTAGAGGTCGCACCATCGCCCCAGGTCAGGCCCTTCGCTGAAATTCACCACTGGCGGCTGACCCTTTTCCCAAACCCTTCCCCATCTAAAAGACGTGTTGAGATCCAAATCGAATCCCCAAACCTCCCGGCTGCGCATCGTTTCTGCTTGCCGCCTGGGGAGCTTGGCGGCAGGGAGCGGGGCGGGTCGAGTATGATAAAATCCCTAAGTTCGAATTCGCCAGGAGGGCCGACATGACAGTGACCGACCTGTTGCCGTTGCGCGCCCTTTATCCGCCGCCCCATGCGCTGCACCCCAGTCCTTGCCCACTTCCTGCCCGCACTCCGCAACAACGCCGTGACCCTCCATTTTTCCTATCGCCCGTATTTCGCTCCCGGGACCATGATCGCCCAGCTCGATCTTGCTCTCCCACAGCGATGACCCGGCGGGATATGCGAAAGTTTCCGGGCCGAGATTGAAGACCTGCTACCTGAAGGAGGAGAAGAGAAATGAATCGCATCCTGTGTAAACAGTACCTGCTCTTGCTGATTTGTATGGCCTTGTTGTTACCCGGTCAACTACCGGCTCAGAACGGTTTGTACGTGGGGACGGACCTGGGAATCGCCATCGCTCCCGGCATGAATGTGGCCGGCTCGGATAATGATTGGAGTACCAAATGCGACAGAATCATCAACCCGCAGGAGTTGGAGGTGGGTAATGATTGTGCGACCCATCCACCTCCCTCGGCATGGTCGAATGAGTTCAGCGGCGGCAGCGGGGTTCTGACCGGGATTGCCCTCGGGTATGACTGGGGGAAACTGAGGGCCGAGGGCGAGTATTTCTATCGAACCACGACTTATGATGAGCGGACCGGCGCACGCGTGGGCGATGAAGTGTCCCTGGGCAAAGTTGATCAGGAACTCGAAACCGCGGAAGGCGGGGTCGATGACGTACTCTCGCACAACTTCTTCGGTAACCTCTACTACGATTTCGCCTCCAAATCACGGTTTACGCCTTACGTTGGGATCGGAGCAGGGGTTGCACAGGTGTCGCTGGATTACTTCAGTCGATGGAAACGGAATGATAATCCGGACTATATAACAACTTTCATGGATCGGGACCTGAACCAGAAACTTGCCGGTACGACCACCATCGGCGCGGCCAAGTTATCGGATCGGTTGTTCGGTTATCAGGTGCTGGGCGGCGGGGATTATAAAGTCAATGACTCGATCTCGGTGGGGATCAAGTTCCGCTGGGCGGATTTCGCGGAATTCATGGACGGGGCCGAGTGGGACCAACTCCGCAGTCACGGCTCCACCAATGACCGCGAGGATCGAGTGATATACACCGCCACAACGAGCGACATCCAATTCTGGGCGATCAGCTTCAACCTGAAGTTCCACTTCGACTAATCGCCCTAGTGAAAGCGTGCTCACTGTGGCCAGGGGCGATTCAACGGATGTTCCTGATCGTTGTGTAGCCGCTCTTTTGTGCAATAGCTTCAGAGCGGTTTTTCTTTCGCCTCTCAACCTGTCGCCCGCGCGGACCGGAGCGGGACGATGGCCCCAGCCGCTAGTGCTCTCTCCCCCTGTGGTTGGGGTGTTTCTCTTTGTGGTTCTTACCCTGACAGCCGTGGGATAATGGGTCGATTGATTGGAGGAAAGCATGAGTGTCGAGCTAATCAGCGTCTTGATTGCGGTACTAGCGGTGAGAGTGACCTTGGCCGGGGTCACTCAGAAGGGTCGTTTACTCATATGCCTATTCATGGGTTGTGTTGGTACCTGGGCGCCGTCCCTGGCGCAAGCAACCCAGAAGGTCGCGGCAGCGGCTGAAATCCGCAGCGTTGAGGTGGACGAACCCGGCGGTCAGATCTTGAGCTTTCGGCACCTTGCAGCTTCGACCGTGGTCCAGATGAGAGGCACACGGATAGAGCCAACCGCCTCGATCAAGATGAAGGTCGAGAGCCGACGTGGATTCGTAGAAATCGATATCAATCGCGGCGACATCAAACGGCTCCCGCCTGCCCGACGCTTTGGTGAGGATTACCTCACCTATGTCCTGTGGGCCGTTTCCGTAGATGGGAAGGCATCCAATCTTGGGGAAATCACTTTTCAGTCGGGCCAGCCCGTTAGCATCAACGTCACGACACCCATACAAACTTTCTGGCTCCTGGTCACAGCGGAGCCCGACTTCGCGGTGAATGATCCCAGCCCGGTGGTGGTGCTTTATAGCATCGGTCAGGCGGGTTCCCAAAGTCAGGCCTTGCACGTCCCCGGCAAGCTGCTCTATTACACGTATTACACACAATACTCTACCAATCCGGCTGCCGTTGACCGTGTGACTCCCAATGAATTGCAGCAGGCACGAAAGGCCATCGAGCTGGCGTCAAAGGCGGGCATTCTGGGACTGCCCACTCCCGAAGGGGAGGATCCGTTGCCTGGTGAGTTGCGTATCCGTGCCACTCTTGGGCAGGCTCGCGGTTATCTGCAACAAGCGGAAAGTGCCTACCAATCCCGTGGTGGTTTGCGGCAAGCGATACAATTCGCCCGCACTGCGGCCAACATTGCAGAAAACGCTCGCGCTCTGGCAATTGGGGCGGTAGGCGGAATCAACCTGCGGCAACTTGAGCGGGAGTTGGCAAAGATTCAGCAAAATCTAGCCGAACGCGAGTTGGTGCTTGCCAAACTGCGGGAGGATTCCAATCGTAGGACGGCACAGATTCAGAAACTCGAAGAGGCTTTGCAGCAGGAAAGCTTCGCCCGAGACGAACTCAGAGTACGAGCGGAAAAAGCCGAAGCCGACCTGGCGGTTCTCCGTCAGGAGATGGACTCCTTGCGGCAACAGCTCCTGGCCTTGCAGGACTTGAACGTTAAGCTGGGCGAGGATCGAGAGAAAATCTGTAATGAATTGCGCACTCAGCTTGCCTCGCTTGGCCAATTGACCCAGCAGGGGGGCAGCATGGTGTTGACCCTGGCATCAGATATCCTTTTTGATTTCAATAGTTTTGAACTACGCCCTTCGGCACGTGAAAGCCTCGCCAAGCTCACGGTAATTCGAATGTTACTCTTTCCCGGAGCCAGGGTCCGCTATGAGGGCCACACCGACCGCGTCGGCGATGACGATTACAACCAGTGGCTTTCGGAGCAGCGTGCCCTCGGTGTCTATCTGTACTTCCTCGATGAAGCCTTAAAGCAGCTCCCGGCATACGAATCTCAGGAAGACGTTGACAAACAACAACAGATCGTTCGTAAACTCCTCGCCATCGACTATGCGTCGTCGCTTCGTGGCACCACCAGAGAAGAACTGTTCGCCCAACTGAATGGCACCGTAGTCGGCAAGGGAGAGACCGAACCTGTTGAAGATACTGAGGCAGCCAGTGAGCGCAACCGTCGAGTCGTGCTGCTATTCCCTCCCTCCCCAATGGGGCAGGTCACTTCGCGGTGTGAAGGACCCTCTACCCAATCCCAAGATGATTGAGGGTTCTTATCCGTAGCCCTTCAAGCACTCGATATTGAGCACAGTTGACAGTCGAGTTGAAGGCGAGGCACTGACCAGACCGATTTTTGTACCATCGATAAGGGCGAAGGCATTGTCAAGGCAAAAGGACATCGAGATTGGCCACGTCATGGGGACAACGTTTAGCATTCCGTGACGTTGACGGCCAAGCCTCCCAAAGAGGTTTCCTTGTAGATGCTCTGCATATCCCGCCCGGTCTGACGCATGGTCGCGATCACCTGATCCAGCGAAACAAGGTGCGTACCGTCGCCGCGCAGTGCTATGCGAGCGGCGTTGACGGCCTTGACCGAAGCCATCGCATTGCGCTCGATACAGGGAATCTGCACCAGTCCCTTGATTGGATCACAGGTTAAGCCCAGGTTGTGTTCCATGCCGATCTCGGCGGCGTTTTCGATCTGCTGACTGGTGCCTCCCAGCGCCGCGGTCAGACCGGCCGCAGCCATCGAGCAGGCGACCCCCACCTCTCCCTGGCAACCCATCTCAGCGCCCGAGATGGAAGCGTTCTTCTTGTAGAGGATGGCGATGGCCCCAGCCGTCAGCAGATAGCGAATGATCCCCTGGGTGTTGGCACCCTTGCAGAACTTGAGATAGTAGTGTCCGACCGCGGGGATGATCCCGGCTGCGCCGTTGGTCGGGGCTGTCACCATCCGCCCTCCGGCGGCGTTCTCCTCGTTGACGGCCAGGGCATAGGCGCTCACCCACTCCAAAACATTGTTCTGACCAGGTTCGTTTAGCAGGTCGCGATAGAGTTTCGGAGCCCGTCGTTCCAGGTTCAATCCGCCCGGAAGGACTCCCTCGACAGCAAACCCCCGTCGCACGCATTCCTCCATGACCTTCCAGATCTCCAACAGCCCCGCTCTCACTTCCTTGCGGGATTGCCAGGTTTCCTCATTACGGAGCATCAGTACATCAATCGAACCACCGGTCCGTTCAGCCATTTGGAGTAATTCCGCTCCGGTTTCGAATGGATACGGAGCCTCTCGGACCTCGCTTTCAAAGACCGGGCGTTCAATTTCGTCCCCGCGGAGGATAGAGCCTCCGCCCACCGAATAGTAGTCGTAAGACAGTAATTTCCGATCGGCTAGCGCCGTCAGGCGGAGCCCGTTGGCATGGGCCGGGAGATTCAGTTCGGGATGGAAAACCAGGTCAGTTTCCTCTTTGAAATCAATCTCGTGTTTTCCAAGGAGTCGAATCCGTCCATTGGTTCGAATCCGGTCCACCATCGACTGGACGCCACCCGGCTTGACCCGGTCGGGTTCTTCACCTGCGAGTCCCAACAGAACCGCACGGTCGGTTCCGTGTCCCCGCCCCGTGAGCGCCAGGGATCCGAAAAGTTCACATTGGACCCGGGCTGTCTCCTCGAGAAGACCGATTTCTGCTAGCTCCAGGAGAAAAGCTCGGGCCGCCCGCATGGGCCCTACCGTATGGGAACTGGAAGGTCCGATGCCAATCTTGAAGATCTCGAAGACGCTAATGGACATCGTGTTTTGGGCTTGATGCCGAAGTGGACAGCGCGCTGGTGCGATTCATCGGGCTTGGTGGTGGCCAATGCTGATCAGGTCCAATAGGTCAAGTATCTATCCAAACAAGCGTCTGATTCAACCGGATGATGAGGCCCAACGAGCATCAGAAATTCACAGACTGGGTGGACCAAAAAATGGGGGCCCCTCAATTTAACGGAAAACTCACTTTCGACTTGGACCTAATTTCGGGGGAAGGTCAAAACCCGATTCTAGCACTGTGCCTTACAAATAGCTACGATGATCAAGAAGTCGTTTCGACGACATGAGCCATAAAACCGTTGCTCTTAAACCACAGTCTGTATCTCTCCTATCATAGATGGAAAATCCGTTGACAGTCGAAAAAGCGCCAGTCAGGCTAGTTGCGAAAACCTTGTAGGATAGGGCTGTGTCTGATTCTGGCCGATTCCGGCTTAATTGAAGATAAGCACCAAGGGTACGGGACCACAAATACAGGGATTTGTCATGGCTGACAAAAACAACAATTGCGCAAGTTGGGACGCGGATTCGATGATTGAGAATGCAAAGTCTTTGCAGCGTGTTGCGAAGGAATTGGAAAAGAACGAGCTCGAAGCCGGGCAATCGGACAATTGGCTTTTCCAGGGTATCGTTTTGGCGGGTCCAATTCTATTATCGCTCGCGACAGAGATCGCACTAAAGGCTTGGCAGTGTTCGGAGCGAGAAAAAGCCCCTGACCGAACTCATGACTTGCTGAAATTATTCAAATCCTTGAAACAGGACACACAAGAGATGCTTGAAGCAAGGATGCGGAAAGTGAGCCCGCACTCGGTGTTGGCAGGGGAACCACGCTTTCGGAACCTGAACCCAGACTCACAAGACATGTTGGGAGCAAGGATGCACCCACTTCGCGCGGTTTTGTCTTCGCACTGTAAGGCGTTCCAACGCTGGAGATACCTTTACGAGGAATCTTTCGCTAAATTTGAGACAGCTGAAATCGACCGCGCACTAACTGTGATAATCGACGCCTATTACAAAAGTCGGAGGTCATCAGTACACCGAAGGCCAGATCATCAACGGCGAATTTAGCCGCAGAAACGACGCGTTCCGCCCCGTGACTGTTCGCAGCTCACATCAGAAATCGGTCACCATCACGGGAGGCGGCCGCCGTGACCCTGGAACGCCAGGACTTCGGAAGGCTTCGATCCGGTCGCGTTGGTCTCGGGTTCCTCCCTGGCCCTGAGCCGATCCAGTGCCCCTGAAAACTCACTCTCGAAGTGGACCGTTTTATGAAGGGAAGGGCAAAGTATATAATTACGAAAATTAAATGACGAACGCAGAGGATCATTATGAAACTTTTTTATCTACTTCTTTTTCTCTTTGCAACGTGGCTTTTCGCTCCAGGCCCAGTGCACGGCCAGGGAATATACATCGGCTTCGAGGTGGGCCATAACTTCGTCCCGGGAATCGATATCACGGGGGACAGCAACGACCGGGCCAGCGTGTGCGACGAGTATATCAACCCGCTGTACGCGACCGTGACACAGACTGCCGGGTATGAAGACTACAACTGCACGGGTCCGAACCGCGGGTTAGGCGACGACTGGAACAACAGTTTCGACGGGGCCCGAGGCTTTATGTCCGGATTCGTGCTTGGGTATCGAACCGGAATGAACAATCCGGACGGGATGAGGATCCGCTTTAGGCCGGAGTTCGAATACTTCTACCGCTCCTCCCGGTACGACCAGACCTCCGATGTCCCCTTTGCTTCCGGGGCCTCCGGCGACAAGATTCGTCAGGAAATCCGGATGGCGACGGACCGCATAGGCTCCCTGGTCGGGCACCACCTATTCGGGAACCTGTACGTGGACTTCACCAACCGGAGCCACTTCACCCCTTATGCCGGGTTTGGCATGGGTATCGGTTCCGCCAAAATGGAATACACCAGCGTGTGGTCCAGGAACGCCGACCCCACTGCGATCTCCACCGGAATCAGACCGTCCTGCATAGGAGGTACCTGGACGCTTTCTACGAAGAGGAGTTCGATACAGAAGACCCGCTCCGATCAACCCAAAAGCGACCATCGATTCTGCGAAAGAAGATCCACGCCTATAACGCCAAGTTTATCGCAAGCGTTGCGGGTTCAAAATTGGACCCGAGCATTGTATCGGAGACAATCCGAACACTACACAAGTCATACTCGGGCTACGTTCACGCCGCATCGCCGCACATCATGGAACTGTACGGAGGGCTTCCCTATCGGCTCCAGTTCCACATGAGGGGTATGCGATGGACTCCGCGTTATGAAACACAGAAAAGAGACTTAACGAACTATTTCTATCGAGGCCTAGGCACCGTAGTGTATTCCTCCACAGCGTTCGACAGTACCAGCGCCTGTTTTGATGAACTACGAAGGTACGCAGCTTGGTTTTACTCTACATTCATGAGCAGAGGTTGATAGATTTTGGGAGACTAGGCGTCTAGTCGCGTCGACCGGGCCCACGGCTAGCTAACGAACAAACATGGGCTCACTATTAGGATGCCCGGAATCGGTGTTCACGATGGAATGAAATCAGTTTTCAGGATGGTCCGGAATGCTCAACACAACCCCGCTTCGCCTGTGCTACGGGTGGCCTGACCGGCCCTTTTTGTACCAGCTGAAGTGAGAGAGAATCTCACGAAGGAGGAAGCTGGAGATGTCGATCAGTAAGTACCAGGCGGAACAGATTGTAACCGTGCTGCGGCAGATCGAAGTGCAGATGGCAAATGGGAAGACCGCGCTGCAGGCGTGCAAGGAAGCTGGCATCCACACCCAGACCTACTACCGACGACGATGGTAGTCTGATGCTGCGCGGGGTTCCTGGCTGCATCCCCTGGCCTTCCGACGGAGGGCGGTGACCGCGGCCCAGGGCAATGCCCGCTTTACCGGGGTGCCACCGGGGCGTATCATTGTGCGGGTGAAGACTTCCGATGGCGCATCGCAGCAGCAGCGGCAGCGCGGGCCGGAGCGGGACTATGGCCCGAGCCGCTAGGTCTTTCTCAAGGGTGTTAGCCCTCCTTGTGGTCGGGCTTGTTGATGAGCGTGCGGAGATGATCACTTGAGATGTAAAGTACGCTGCCTACGGCTAGGACCAATGGGACTGACTGTGCTGTTTCTGCTGGCCGTGCTGGTTGTTGAAGCAACAGCATCGTTCAGCAGCTTCTCGAACTGGCACATATTGCGATGATAGGAGCAAACACGAAGCTGACGTCGGCGGTCGAGACCTACTTCGTCGATCTCGGGCGAGTGCGCGCGTCGGGCGGCGCGACCGGGGAGCGGTCGAGCTATCCGGCGCTCTCCAACCTGCTGAACGCCGTCGGCGGCGCGCTCAAGCCGAAGGTGTTCTGCGTCGTCGAGCTTGCCAACCAGGGCGCGGGCCATCCCGACGTAGGGCTTTATGCCGCGAAGCAGCTTCAAAAGGGCCAGCCGAAGGAAGGGCAGACGCCGGAACGTGGCGTGGTCGAGGTGAAGTCCGCCGGGGATGACGCCTGGTTGACGGCGGACGGCAAGCAGGTAAGCCGCTATTGGGGCCGCTACCGGCTGGTGCTGGTGACCAACACGCGCGACTTCGTGCTGGTGGGCCAGGACGAGGCAGGACGCCCGGCCAAGCTCGAAACCTTCCGACTGTCGAAAAACACCGAGGAGTTCGAGCGTCGTCTTGAGAAACCGCGCGCCTTTGCCAGCGACGTGGGCGCGAGGCTGGGGGAATATCTCTGCCGGGCGTTGTCGCATCGGGCGGCGCTTACCGAGCCGAAGGACCTGGCTTGTCTGCTGGCGTCTTATGCCCGCGACGGCCTCGCGCGGATTGAGGCGGCGGGTGCCGCACCGTCACTCAAGGCGGTCCGGTTAGCGCTCGAAGAGGCTCTTGGCGTCCGCTTTGAGGGCGAGAAGGGAGTGCGCTTCTTCCACTCGACCCTGGTGCAGACGCTGTTCTACGGCATCTTCTCCGCTTGGGTCTTGTGGGCACGTGCCGGTGCGAAGTCTGACGACGGGCCGCTGTTTGCCGATGGCTACCGTGCTGCGCGGTTCAGTTGGCGCGAGGCGGTGTGGCATCTGCGCGCGCCGGTGTTGCGGGCGCTGTTCCAGCAGCTTTCCGATCCTGGCCGCCTGC
Source organism: Terriglobia bacterium (assembly GCA_965222885.1). Lineage (GTDB taxonomy): Bacteria > Acidobacteriota > Terriglobia > UBA7540 > JAPUME01. The sequence goes on along the minus strand of OZ244973.1, from coordinate 403,837 downwards.
AACCGCTCGGCCTAGTCGAGGTGCTGGACTGGACGGCGGCTGCGCTCGACCGGGTGGACCGACCCACCTTCTTCGCCCGCTTCCGCGAGGGTGAGGCGGTGCCCTATTTCTACGAGCCTTTCCTGGAGGCCTTCGACCCCGACCTGCGCAAGCAGTTGGGCGTCTGGTACACGCCGACCGAAGTAGTCCGCTACATGGTCGCCCGCGTGGACAGGGCTCACCGACGATCTGGGCATCGCCGCCGGCTTGGCGTCGGAGAACGTCTATGTGCTTGACCCGTGCTGCGGCACCGGAGCCTATCTGGCCGAGGTGCTGCGCCGCATCGCCGCCAATCTGGAAGGTCGGGGCTTGGGCGCACTCACCGGCGCGCGGGTCAAGCAGGCAGCGATGAAGCGCGTGTTCGGCTTCGAGATCATGCCCGCGCCCTTCGTCGTCGCCCATTTGCAGGTCGGGCTGGCGATGCAGCAACTTGACGCGCCGCTGGCCGAAGACGGGACCGAGCGCGCCGGCGTCTTCCTCACCAACGCGCTCACCGGCTGGGAACCCAAGACCACCAAGCCCTTGCCGTTCCCCGAGCTGGAGGAAGAGCGCGAACGGGCGGAGCGGGTGAAGCAGGAGACGCCCATCTTGGTGATCCTCGGCAACCCGCCCTACAACGGCTTCGCCGGCATGGCGGTGGATGAGGAACGGGAACTTTCGGAAGCCTATCGGACGACCCAGCGCGTGCGTCGGCCCGAGGGTCAGGGGTTGAACGATCTCTATGTCCGCTTCTTCCGCATGGCCGAACGGCGCATCGCCGAGAAGACGGGCCGGGGCGTGGTCTGCTTCATCTCCAACTACTCCTGGCTGGACGGGCTGTCGTTTACGGGGATGCGGGAGCGTTACCTGGAGGCCTTCGACTCCGTCCGCATCGACTGCCTGAACGGGGACAAATACAAGACCGGCAAGATCGCGCCGGACGGCTCGCCCGACCCCAGCATCTTCTCGACGCCGGAGGACCCGGTCGGCATCCAGGTCGGGACTGCCATCACGACGCTGGTGCGTAAGGCCGATCACGCGCCGGTGGATAAGGTCGGCTTTCGGCATCTCTGGGGACAGGCCAAGCGCGAGGACCTGCTGGAAACATCGGAAGCGGAGCCGGACGCGCTTTACGACGGCATCGAGCCGGTGCTGCCGCTCGGCTTGCCTTTCGTGCGAACGGCGATGAGCGAGGGCTGGTTCGACTGGCCGGCGCTGCCCGATCTGTTTCCGGAGTCGTTTCCCGGCGTCAAGACCAGCCGCGACGGGTTTCTCGTCGATACCGACCTTGACCGTCTCAAAACTCGCGTCGCCGATTACTTTGACGCTGCTTTAAGCCATGAAGAAATCGCGCGCCGCTATCCGGGGGCGATGAAGGCGACGACGTTGTTCGAGGTCCCCAAAGTGCGCGACGCGCTGCTCAAACGTGGTGGCCCGGATGAAGCCGGTTTTGTCCGTTTCGCCTACCGGCCCTTCGACAATCGCTGGCTCTATTGGGAGGCGGATAGTGGCCTGCTTGATCGTCCCCGCCCTGAATACAGGCCGCCTGTGTTCGCGGGGAATTTGTGGCTGGTTTCGCAGCAGAAACCGCGCCGGGATTGGTCGCCGCCACAAGTGATATCGCATATCGGTTGTCTCGATCTCATGGACCGCGGTGCGACTTGCATTCCGGTGTGTCTCTGCGACGACCTGCCGGCCGGCAAGGCCGGCGGCCTCGGGATTGGCGGCAGTGGATTGCGACGCTACCCCAACCTGTCGCCCGCCGCGCAACGCTATCTCGAACGCATCGGGGCTTCTGTTGAAGACCTGTTCCACCACGTCCTGGCCGTGCTGCACGACCCCGCCTACCGCGAGGCCAACGCCGGGGCGCTCCGCATGGAGTGGCCGCGCCTCCCGCTTCCCGGTTGGCCGGATGGCGAAGCCAAAGGTGCGGCGGAGGCGCTGGTAGCCTCAGCGGCGCGCGGGCGCGAACTGGCCCGGCTGCTCGACCCGGACGCGCCCGTTCCCGGCGTCACCCAAGGCAAGTTACGCCCCCCGATCGCCGCCGTCGCCGTTCCCGCCACCCTCGACGGGTACAACATGACCGGCGACGACTTCGCGCTGACCGCCGGCTGGGGGCATTTCGGGTCGGGCGAGGCCGTGATGCCCGGCCAGGGCAGGGTAGTCGAACGCGCCGCCCTGGGCGACTCTCTGCCCGCGCTCTGCGAGACCACCTTCGACGTCTATCTGAACGACCGCGCCTACTGGCGCAACGTCCCTGCCGCCGTCTGGCGCTACAAGCTGGGCGGCTACCAGGTGCTCAAGAAATGGCTCTCCTACCGCGAACGCGCCATCCTCAAACGTCCCCTCTCCCCCGAGGAAGTCCAGCACTTCACCGACACCGCCCGGCGGATAGGAAAGGTTCTATTGGTGACGACCTAGACTTCTGTTTCTTATGTTCAGCGAAGGCGAGAAAGTCCGGGAAACAATAACGTGGTGGGAAATGTGATCCGGTCGGTAGGTAGTAGCTTTGTCAGAGTACGAGAACGCACCTTGCCGTCGGGGGTCAGAATTTCAATTTCCTTTTCCCTAGCAAGTTCCAGGACGACTTTGTCAAGATCCAAGAATCGAGCAGCCGTTCTGTTTGCGAGCATATGTCGCATCGCGTCAACGGTAACTGGTTTTTCAGATGCCAAACCGAAAAGTTCCCTCGGCATTGAGTTCAGAAGCTGCTCCTGCATCTGCCGTGCTTCAAGCTCTTCAAAATGAAACAATGGCAGTGTTCCTGTGTTCAAAGCGTCCCACCCTAGCATGTCGAAGTCGCCTGGGCCGTAGTGCTCGAACGTATTGGAACTTTCCCAATGGCATTGGATCATAACGTCGCGCGCCGTGGGGTGCCTTGACAGATGGAGGAACCACAGGGCGCGGCGTGACTGAGCGGGTTGAATAAAGAAGGGAGTATCGTAGGGAACGCCTGTTACTGAGCGAATGTGCTCACGCATCACCCTTTGAACGAGCGCTTTCCCGCCATCGCCATTTCTGAGTTGTATCAAGTCGTGTATTTTTGATTTCGTAAGCTCAAGTGGGGCGACCGCCTGAACAAATTGTGGTGTCTCCGAAAGAAGATTGATGAGAGTCTTTGCAGCAAACGTCAGAATGACCTCTGCCGCCGGCAGACGTTTAAAAATCCGGGCAACGAGAATCACAGACACCTGCGAAAATCCGCTCTGGTCCAGAAGAAAAATCGCGCGGCCGGCCCGAGGTTGTCGCCGGCGAACTTCCGCAATAATGTCGTCAACCGCTTCTTCGAATGGGCTGTTACGCACAACGATCTTTTCGCCATCGACTTGGTGTCCGCGTTCATCCAGAACTCTTTTGAGATGATCCGTATGGTCGGATTCCTTGTCGACAAAGTAGTATTTGCAATCGAAATGCAGGGGCTTGGCGCGATCCTGATTCAGCCTGTCTCTCGCACTTTCAGATTCCTCAAGCATGATCAAAGGCGTGCCGGATACGGTGTTGCGGCCGTCCAGAAACGTACCTCCTCCGGCAAAGCCATCGACAAGATCGAGCTTGAATTCATCACGAGCAGGGTTGACGCCCAGCCTATCAAAATAGGCACGAATATATCTGCGCAAGACAGTGAGCTTAGCCTTGCTGTGCTCCTCGATATCGGGCGGAGGGTCGCTAGAGTGCCACTTGAAAGGTATGGTCTCTCTCCTCCCTCAGGTAAACAGGCATAGCATTATGCTCAATGCCTTCGAGCCGGCGTCCGCCCGATTTCGGCGTCCGGCCACCCCATTGCTTGAAGAAAAAATCAACTCCTTTTTGCGCGCAGATATCCCTGATATCAAGGACCCAGCGCTGTTCCATGGGACGTGCATTCGGGCCGCTCTCCCCACCGACGATGACCCAGGATATACCTTCAAGATCGATATCTCCCACAGGGCCGAGAAGCGGTTCTATAGAAAGAAAACGAACTGTAACCGGAGCCGCCTGAAGGTGCCGGATTCTAGGGGTTGCCATTTGATCTTCAACGGACACTCCACACCAGATATGTCGCGGCGTTGCGCTCCGACCGTATCTGCGTTGCAGATAATTCTTCATAAGCGAGCTTCGCTTTGTGAGTACCTGAAATATATGCCAGTCTGCGGCTTCCATGGTATCGAAAACGCGATCAATGAATTCCGTCGGTATCTTTTTGTGAAACAGGTCGCTCATAGAATTGACGAAGACCCTTCGTGGGCGTTTCCACGAGAGCGGGTGGGACAACCTTTCCGGGCGAAGCGTGAGATCGAACCCGTTCTTGAATGGATGTCCGGGTAGGCCGCGGAATCGTTCAGCCAAGCGCTCAGCATAGCAATTGTTGCAGCCGCGCGTGATCTTGGTGCAACCCGTCACAGGGTTCCAGGTTGCATCAGTCCATTCGATTGCGGATTTGGCGGCCATATTATGAAGAATTCATGAGGTGGCCCAGTTTCGTATCATCAGGTCGCTTGATGCTTGCTGATAGTTTATTCCAGCAAGCATGGCCTTGGCAATGATGCTCCCGACTTTCTCTTGATCGGCTAAAAGGCATGAGGAAAGATGACGTAGGAGAAGAGCAGTCCGAGCAGGCCTACTGCAACTACGTAGTAGGTCATGTTCCCCAGGTTTTCTATCTGCGCCTCAAGGGCGCAGATCACCAGTGGGCGGAGGGCTCCATGTAGTTGTCGGTAAACATGGTAGCTAACGAGCGGCGCAACGACACTTGACGATCGCCAGCAGGTCTGTTTTGGTCAAAGACGAGTCATGGATCAAGCGGCTTCGAGCCGGAAGAATCATGGCCAAGTGTCGATAAAAACAGGCGTCTTGATCAACGATATATGACTACACAATGATCTGGATACTATAATCGCTATCTGTCGCAAACAGACTGCGTTTTGCCTTTCCTTGGACGCCGCGAAGGTTCTGGCAGTGGCTAGGGAAAGTAGGTCCCCTGGCTCGTCGAAGCATATCCTCACGGTGAGCGGGGCGATTGCAGCTCGAAAACCATTACTGCAACAACGTACTACGCAGCCACTAGAGCATGGCCGTGGCAGCAACTACCGTCAAGAAACCGTCAGAAAACGCGCCCATCAAGCGGGCTAGGAGTAGGCGTTGCGAGCGAAAGCAGACGCCCCAAAACCGTGTAAGAGCAACGAAAGGAAAGAGTTGGAAGAAAACCGTGGAAGACGCCTGGCTGCTGGAGAAGCGGGAGAGCAAGAATCCGGCGGAAAGGGTCGAGCCTGCGCCCATCCAGGCAAAGGCCGACGATGCCCATATCTCCCTGTACGGCAGGTTGTGGCCGAGGCTGACCTACCGTGATGGCAGCCGCTCATCCACCGACATTACCGATGCCCTATCGCGGGTCGGTATCGCCGCGGAAGCCAAGGTGACCGACTCGGTTACCGCTTTGCTCAAGGGTGAATGGGACGTTGACCTTGAAGCTAATGGCGACATAGGCGACGCACGGCAGGCGTACGTGGGTTTGCAAAGCGCCGACTACGGTCTCATTGCCATCGGCAAGCAGTGGGACCCGCACCACAACATCGTTGCGAAAGTGACCGACGTGTACTACCACCGCTTCAGCCCCTTTGGCTACGATTACGAGGGCCCGTACCGCACCAACAACCTAGTCAGATACGCCCACGATTTCCGTGGTTTCAAGGTGGATGTCGGCATGCAGGTTAATGGCGAGTTGCAGGATGGCGCGGGCCAGGATCGCGTTTTCCGCACCAACGCCGGCGTCAGCACGGCTCCCAACCATTTCGACGCGGCATCTGTTGGGATAGGCTACCGCTCTGGGCCGGCATATCTTGGCGTATCCTACCTGCGGCAAAGTGGCGAAGGAGCGAAGGAAGAGGACCTTAGGCGGGACATTGTTGGCATCGGCGGCAGCTGGGATGTGACCGATAATCTCTACCTCGCCTTTACCTATCAGAACATTGCCCATCACTTTGTGAAGCGGGGCGGGAGGCCTGTCGAGGAGCATCGTGACCCGTATACGCTGGACGTGCTGGCCTCCTATTCTCTCGGGAAGGGCTACAAGGGGATCGCCGGCTTTTTTGCCTACGATGACGATAGGGGCGGTTCCGATGCGAGAAAAGTGCTTGGCTCGAATATTACGCTGATCAAGGAGTTGAACAGCAGCATGGATGTGTTTGCCGAATGGCTGCGTAGAGATTTTCAAAAGCAGAAAACGGTCAATACGTTCAGCCTCGGCTTCCGCTATGACTTCGACACGGAAATCTTTTAGAGCGCCTCTCGGTCAGACAAGACCTCGAAACACCTGCGGGCCAGTTTCCATTACGCTGCGGTGTCGAGATGGCTCACTGTTGTGGTTGGCACCGGACACAGCCGCCAGCAGACAAGCCGTCCGGTGCTGAGGGCAAAGCTTCCGGAAAGCAGGAAGATCCAAAGTGACGGGACGTTCTGGCCCCCAACTACCCACTCGCCTCCCGCAAGCGAACGAATCGGCCTATCTGGACGATAGGACACGAGCCGGTGGACATGGTCGCGTGCCACCTTGCCGGAGATGATAGGGAAGCTAGGGAATTCCCCTTTGCAGGGCCTCCTGGATCTTCTTTTCCAGAGTTGAGACAAAGGTGGCAGGGTGAAAACCCTCCAGGCGGAAGGTGACCCGGCGGTTGCGGTCAAAAATCATAAGGGTGGGAATCACACGGACGTTCAGAAAGGTGTCCAGGCCGGAAGCATACACGACGGGAATCTCCCAGCCCTCCTCCCGCACAAAATCCTCCACTCCGCTTATATCCTCGTCCGTGTTGACGGCCAGGAAAGTGACGTCCTCCTGCGAAGCATGCCGGCCCCTTACCTGTTCCAATAACTTCCCTTCCGTGCGGCAGGGTTCGCACCAGGTGGCCCAGAAATCCAATACCAGGACTCGTCCATCGTAATCCGCCAGGCGAACACCTCCGCCGTCCAAGCGCTTCAGAAGGAACTCGAAGGGATCCGTAACACCGGCATTCGGTCTCCCGTCGGCGGAAAACCGGGAACTCAGGCGGCGCGCCATCTCGTCATAACGGGCCAGCAGCAATTCCCCCAGTCCCTGTTCCGACCCGTACAGTTGGGTATAGAGGTCGCCCAGTTTTTGCCGCAGCCTACTTCGCTTCGCTGGATTAAGGGATTCGGAAGGCAAGGCAAAGGCGGTAGCAAACTGTTGCAAGGCTTCGCGGGAATCCTTCCGCTCCAGAGCCAATCGGCCTAATCTCTCGGCCGCCTCGGGGGTGGGACGCAGGGAAAAGCTCTTGCGAAAATCCTGCTCGGCCTGCTCGTTGTTACCCGCCCGCATATAGACCTGGCCGCGGATCATGTAAGCCACCGAAGCAAACATCGTCTCCGGTCCCTCGGAATTTTGATGCGGCGAGGACCGCTCCCCGGCCATCCGGTCGGCTTCCTCGACCAATATGCCGACGTATTCTATGGCCTTCGCGTGATTCTCCCAGCCCCGCCGCTGGGCCAGCTCGATCAGCTTGAGGAGCAGGGTACGGTCTTCCGGCGTTGCGCGGTAAAGTGCCTCACCGTATTGCAATGCCTTCTCATAGTCCTGGATCTCGGCACTTCGGGTAAGAAGGGTACGGTAAATCCGCAGCCGGCGGGGAGTGTCGGGAAAGCGCTCCAAATGACGCTCGAGCTTGCGGACAAATTCGACCGTATCGGGGGTGGCATTGAGAATCCGGGAAAAGGCCCTCTCCTCCGTCTCGCCGGTTTTTTCTCCGGCTTCCTGGGAAGGCAAAGGCGTTCGAACGCCCAACAGAAAAAGAATTAAAAAGACCGCCCGGACCCCGCGGCAAAAAATTAGCTGCATCCGTTCATCTCCTTCGAGAATCCTAATTTAGAGGTGTACATCGGCCTCGTCAAGAATTATAGTCCTGCCGGATTCGACATCGGGGCATCGGGCAGGGGCAAGAACCCAACCTACTCCTAACTCCAATCCTTTCACTCCTCGGTATGATTGAATCTTGGTTGACCCTCTCCTGGAATAACCGGCATAATCGCCTTCCAGTGTGCTGATACCGTTCCTTTAGGAAAGCAAAGGCTTGGGAAGCAATTTCTGTGACTCCCTGGCCCCATCTTACCCTCTCTGAGGCTTCATGGACAAGAAACCCATAGCCGCCTGGGCGCTTTACGATTTCGCCAATTCAGTGTATCCCGCGGTCATCACCGCCACGGTCTTCAGTGTGTATTACGCCAGCACGATCGTGGGAAATGAGGAAGGGCAAGGCGACCTTTGGTGGGGGCGGGTCATCTCAGCTTCGATGATTTTCGTTGCGCTCACCTCACCGGTTTTGGGTTCGGTGGCGGACAAGGCGGGCGCGCGCAAAAGATTCCTTCTCACCTATACTTATCTCTGCATCACTTGCGTCGCCCTGTTCCCCACCATCGAACCCGGCATGGTATGGAGAGGCTTCCTGCTCGCTACGCTGGCCAACATCGGGTTCGAAGGCGCCCTGGTATATTACAATGCCTACCTGCCCGACATCGTCCCTCCGGAACGGCGGGGATTCGCCTCGGGACTCGGCTTCGGCGTAGGGTATGCAGGTTCGGCTGTCGGACTCCTGATTGCCTTCCCGCTGGTCACGCAAGGGAGGTTCGACCTGGCTTGGCTCGCGGTGGCCCTATTCTTCGCCCTGGGCTCGATACCCACTTTTCTCGGACTCCCCGCTGACTCGCAGGGGAGCCGTGGGGTCGTACAGGCAGCCCGAGAAGGCCTCACCGAATTCCGCCAAATCGCCGCCGACGTCCTGGGCCGGAAAAATCTGCGGAGATTTCTCCTGGCCTTCTTCATCTATATTGACGGAGTGAATACCACCATCTATTTTGCCGGCATCTATGCCAAAAAGACCCTCGACTTCTCGCAGCAAGAACTGATCTACCTTTTCCTGGCGGTGCAGATGTCCGCCCTTTTGGGCGCCTTGGTCATGGCCAAACCCACCGATTCCTGGGGACCCAAACAGGTGATTCGTCTCTCCCTGATCCTGTGGACTTTGATTGCCATTTCGGTCTATTTTATTGAGGCGAAATCGGCTTTCTTCGCCGTGGCGGTTCTTGCCGGCACCGGGTTGGGGGTGGTTCAGGCAGCAAGCCGAGCTTTGATGTCCGTGCTGACCCCTGCGGGGAAGGAAGCCGAGATGTTCGGCTTTTACGCCTTCTGCGGCAAATCCTCCTCGGTGCTCGGACCTCTGGTATTCGGCGGCATTTCCTATGCGCTGGGAGGCAACCAGCGGGTCGCGGTCCTTTCGGTGGCGGCTTTCTTCCTGGTGGGGCTGATTCTCCTGCAACGAGTCGGTGAACCGCGGCCGACAGGGCTGCGGGGAGATTCCCGGAGCGATCCGGCATGTTAGCGCAAATCGTTCGACCGATCCTCAACACGTTTTTTCGGGAAGTCATCACGGAGGGAAGCGAAAATCTCCCTCTCCACGGGCCGCTGATCTTCACCCCGAACCATCCGAACGGGCTGCTGGACCCGATGTTGCTGCAATTCAAGTCCCTGCCCTTTCCCATTCGCTTCGTGGCGGCCATCATGACTTTTCGGATTCCCGTGCTGGGATGGGTGCTCAGGCGGCTGCGGGCCATCCCCGTGGTGCGGCGCATCGACACGGCCGGCGAGGTGGACTACACCGGGTTCTTCGCCACCTGCGCGGAAACTCTTGCCACCGGTGACCGGCTGGTCATCTTTCCCGAAGGGGTATCCCTTTCTCAGCCCTTTATGGCTCCGCTGCGAACCGGGCCGGCGCGCATCTTTTTTCTGGCCCGCGCAAAGGGCATCCACGCGAAGCTGATCCCGGTCGGGCTGAACTATGAACGGGGAGAGGTTTTCCGGAGCTCGGTGCTGATCTCCATCGCTCCTCCGCTCGACACCCGTCCGTATGAGGAAATGTACCGGACCGACCCGATCGGTGCGGTGCGAGAGCTCACCGCAGAGATCGCACGCACCCTTGAACACCACGTCTTCCAGGCGGAAACGTACCGCGACCGGGAACTACTGCTGCTGCTGCTGCTGCTGCTGCTGCTGCTGGCGCGATTCTATGAGAAGAACCCCCGGGCAGATTGGCCCCGCCGGTGGGAACGAATGAAACAATTCGAGAGGGGATTGTCCCGCCTGCGCCAGTCCTGTCCCGCCCAGATCGACCGAATCCGCCACCTGCTGGCGCAATACAAGTGGCTCTCCCGCACCTTTCAAGTCCGCGAAAGTCGCTCACGCTCGGGCAGGTCCTCTTCCCTCCGGGGTGCCCTTCTGGGCGGCTTGGGGATGGGGTTGGCCGCAGTGGGAGTATTTCTGAATTGGCTGCCCTACCGCGCCTGCCCCGCCCTGGTGCGGCTGACGAGGAAACAGGACGCCGCCCAGGCCGCCACCTTCAAAATCCTCTATTCCTTGTTCCTGTACCCTCTTGCCTACGGGCTGGAAGGCGTGCTCCTCAATCATTGGCTGGGAGGGATCGCGGCGGGCGTTTTCGCTGTAACGATCTTACCGCTTACTTTCTTTACCTTGCGCTTCTACGAGTGGAGAAGAGCTATCGGCGGTCAACCCCTCAAAGTCTCCGCCTGGTTCGGCGGCGGCGCGGGGCATCGTATTCATGAAGACCTCGCGCAGTTGCGCCGGCGCATCGTGGCCCAGGTGGAAGTCCTGGCCGCACGGCCCGAGATCGTCGAACCAGGAGGCGCGGAGGCCAACGCATCCTCACCGCCCCCGCGTCCGTCCCCGAAGGCCTGAGAAGACGATTTTTGCGTTCCCCCTCCTGGGTGGATTTTTGTAATTCTTTCTTCCTTCTTCTCAGTCCTCGAAATTCATAGTAAACAAAGGTCCATGTCAATGTTAACGGCTGCTCCTACCAGACACATGGTTCGGGCGGCCGGCATCGTCATGGGCAGTGTGTTGCTCAGCCGCATCCTGGGATTCTTCCGGGAATGGACGGTCGCCCATCAGATCGGCGCCAATACGGAAACCGACGCCTACTACCTGGCTTTCGTCCTCCCTGATTTCCTCAACTACCTCATTGCCGGCGGAGCCCTGAGCATCTCCTTTATCCCGATCTTCTCGAAGTACCTGGCCGAGGAACGCGAAGAGGAGGGCTGGCGGGTCTTCTCCATCACTTTTACTCTGATGGGATTGGCGCTGGTGGTCCTGGTAGTCGTGGCGGAAATCCTGGCCCCGCAGCTTGTCGAGATGATCGCTCCCGGCTTCCCCGCTGAACAGAGGGGCCGTGTCGTATTCCTGACGCGGCTGATGCTTCCCGCTCAGGTCTGTTTTTACCTGGGAGGCCTGCTTACCGCCGTGCAGTACGCCAAGGGCCATTTCCTGGTGCCCGCCTTGGCTCCGCTCATTTACAACCTCGGGATCATCCTGGGTGGCATTCTGCTCTCACCCTTCCTGGGAATCGTGGGCTTCTCGGTGGGAGTTCTGGCGGGCTCGGTTGCGGGGAATCTGCTGCTCCAGATTTGGGGTGCTCGGCGCAGGGGTCTGCGCTTCGCTCCCCAACTGGATTGGCATCATGAAGGGTTTCGAAAATTCCTGCGGCTGACCATTCCCATCATGCTGGGTTTTTCTCTTGTATTCGTGGATGATTGGCTGCAAAGGTGGTTCGGTTCCTTCCTGGCCGCCGCTTCCATCACTTGGCTGAGCTATGCCAAGGCGCTGCAGGGCATCCCGATTGCCCTGGTCGGGCACGCGGCCGGAGTCGCATCCTTTCCGTTCCTGACACAGTTGCACGCGGAAGGAAAGCGGGAGGAATTCAGTCGGATGCTGACGGGCGCCTTGCATGCCGTGCTTTTTCTGATCCTGCCCTGCTCCGCGCTGATGATAGTGGCCAGCAAGCCGTTGTCTTATTTGGTCTTCTCGCGTACACAGCTTACGCTGCTGGACATGGAAACCACCGCCGCCGCGCTCGTCTTTTTTTCCCTGGGGGGATTCGCCTGGGCGGCTCAAGCCATACTGGCTCGGGGTTTTTACGCCCGAAGAGATACTTGGATGCCCACCCTGGTCGGCAGCTCGATCACGCTGCTGAGCCTTCCCATGTACGCATGGCTCGCCGAGCATTGGCAGCACCGAGGTCTGGCCCTGGCCAGCTCGATCGGTATGACCGCTTATGCCGTGGCATTGTTCCTCATCCTGAACCGTAAGATCGCCAATCCCCACTCCAGGGATACCGTCGTTTTCTTCGTAAAGATGTTGGGAGTCGCAGTGGCGGTGGGAGCAGCGGGACACTTCCTATTGGAAGCCATCAACCGTCACCTTCCCTGGTTCACTCCGGCAGGAAGCCTATCGGCTCTTCTGGCGGCGGGACTTGCCGGCCTGATTCTGGTACCCCTCCTGGCCAAGCTCCTTCGCATCCGCGAGTTGGAAGAGTACCTGCGCTTTTTGACTGCTCCCCGAGCGGGACATCGCTCCGAATAGCCGGCTCCAAACCGATTCCCCAGGGAACCGGAGCGAGCCACGATCACTCCTCGTCATTCACTCCACGGCCGCAGGAGAAACGGTCAGCACCCCGTCACTTTCCGATGCAGAATCGGCTGAAGATCAAGCCGAGAATATCCTCGGTGGTCGTCTGCCCGGTGATGCCGTCCAGCGCTTGCAGCGCATTGTAAAGGTCGATGAGAATCATTTCGTGAGGAACCTGCTGCTCGGCGGCGGCGCGGCCCTTGCGGAGAGCTGCGAGGGAATTCTGAATCAGTTGTTGATGACGCAGATTGGTGATGAGCCGGCTGTCCGCTTCCCCTTCGCGCAACGGTAGAGCCACGGTGAGAATCTGTTCCCGCAAAAGGTCCATCCTCTCTCCGGTAAGGGCTGAGGTGCGAACAATGGGCGCAGGGCCCTGAGAATCGGGCAAGTCGCCGTTCGCGGTGCAAAGTTTTCTGACCTCCGCGTCCTGGTAGCGAGTGGGCAAGTCGGATTTGTTGACGGCGACCAGCATCCGGCCCAAAGGGGCCACTTTCCGGACCAGCGCGCCGTCTTCCTCGGTGAGCGGTCCGGAACCATCCAAGACCACCAGCGTCAGTTCCGACTCCGCGATGGCTTGCAGCGATTTTTGAATTCCGATCGACTCGGCCTCCTCACGCGCCGAGCGGATTCCCGCCGTATCCACCAAGCGGAGCGGCACGCCACCCAGGCTGGCCGTTTCCGTCACCATATCCCGTGTGGTGCCCGGCGTCGCGGTGACGATAGCCCGGTCCTGCTTCAGAAGGCGGTTAAAGAGACTGGATTTGCCGACGTTGGGACGCCCCACGATCGCCAGGCTCAGTCCTTGCTGGAGTATCCTACCCGCCGCGAAGCCTTCGCATAACTTCTCCAGGTCCTGAAGGCAAGCGGCAATCCGAGTCCCGATTTCTTGCCAGGGGAGGACGTCCACATCGTCTTCCGCGAAGTCGATGCCCGCCTCGAGGGTAGCCATCAGATCGACAAGTTTCTGCTTCGCGGGCGTCAGCCGCCGCGCCACGCCGCCCTCCATCTGCTGAGCAGCCACGCGGGCTTGAAATAAGGTGCGAGCCTCGATCAGATCGCGAACCGCCTCCGCCTGACTCAGGTCGATGCGCCCGTTGAGAAACGCCCGCAGGGTGAACTCTCCCGGCTCGGCGACCCGGGCTCCCCTCGACAGGCAGCACTCGAGCAGGCGCGCCAAGACTACCGGTGAGCCGTGACAAGCAAGCTCGACCACATCCTCGGCTGTGTAGGAGTTCGGCTTTCGGAAATAGGTGCACACCACCTGGTCGAGCTCAGCGTCCCCTTCCGGGTCCATGAACTCGCCGACCAGCGCCCGCTGCGCCTCCAGCGGCCGTTCACCCAGACGAATCAATTCCCGCGCAATCCGAACCGCATCCACGCCGGATAGCCGCACAATGCCGATACCCCCGCGCCCCGGAGGCGTGGATATGGCCGCAATGGTGTCTTCAGAAATCATACGATTCGCCCGGATAAACCCAGACGATTCTAGGAAGAGGCAGAAGCGGGATAGATGACCACCTTGCGTTCGTCGAACTGGCCCTCGCTGGCGGTGCGGACGGAACGGTCTTCCTTCAGGGCGAGGTGAATGATGCGTCTCTCGCGGGCCCGCATGGGGTTGAAGACGAAGCGGACTCCGGTTTGCCGCACCCGTTCGGCGGCGGCCTCGGCCGTGAGCTTTAATTCCCGTACCCGCAGGAAGCGCCAGTCTTGGCAGTCGAATCCGATCCGATGGGAGACCTTGGCCGGAACGCGCGCGGCCTTCAGCGTCAGGTACTCAAGGGTTGCCAACAATTCCGCCTGGTTCTCCAGAAGCAGGTCCCCGTCTGTCCCCTCGAAGTGGATGACGTATTCATGCGTCTCCAGTTCTCCCTGTGAATGGCTACCCGCCTTGACCTGGTAGTTCAGATGCAACCGAGTCAAGGGAAGAATCTCCTGAAGAAATTTTTCCGCCCCGTCCACATAGGACTTGAGGTCGATTTCACCCTCACCCGGCGGAGAGTTCGACTCTTGAGGATTTTCCATAACACCTACCGGCGGGTAGCACTCTTTTTTCCGGCAACGGGCGCGGGCTTCGCCGTCCGCGAAAGTCGGTTTATGAACATCTGCTGGGCGATTCCCACCAGGTTGCCTACCAACCAATACAGCACCAGGCCGCTGGGGAACTGGAAAAAGAAGATGCCGAAAAACAAGGGCATCAACATCATCATCCTCTGCTGGGCCGGATCAGCCGTGGTCATGGGCGTCATTTTCTGCAAGATGAACATCGACACAATCATGGACGACGGCAGGATATAGATGGGGTCCGGGACGGAAAGGTCCCGAATCCAGCCGGCAAAGGGAGCCTGGCGAAGCTCGATCGACACATAGAGGACCTTATAGAATCCAAACAGAAACGGCATCTGCACCAGCATGGGCAAGCACCCCCCAAAGGGGTTCACCCCGTGCTGCTTGTAGAGAGCCATGACCTCCTGGTTCATGCGTTGCTTCCGGGGGTCGTTAAACTTGTAGTGCTTGTATCGCTCCTGAATCGCCTTCACCTGGGGAGAAACTTTCTGCATCGCCTGAGCGGACCGCAGACTCTTGAGTTTCAGGGGAAACAGGGCCAAATTGATGACCAGGGTCACGAGCACAATGGCCCAGCCGTAATTCGAGACGACATGGTCGTGCGCGAACCGGAGCATCAGGAAAAGCGGCTGTGCAATGAAGCTGAACCACCCGAAATCCACAATCTTCTCGAGGGAAGGCTCCACCGTGCGGAGAACCGCCAGGTCCTTGGGCCCCACGAATAGCCGCAGAGGGCCGGCCTGGGGATCCCTCCGGGCTAGAGATACGGCCAAGGCCTCCGGTTTATCCTCGTCGGTCCAATCAGGAGGCTCCCACGGAGCCCGGCGATAATGGAAGGTGCTCCGGCGGGAGGCGGGCAGGAAAATGCCGGCGAAGTAACGGTCCGCCATGCCGGCCAAATCAAAAGGTCCGGGAACACTCTGGGCTTCATCCACGGACCCCTGGGAGGTGAAAGAGGGGCTGGAACTGGAGCCGTAAACGATTTGGCTGAACTCGTCGGCCGCATCCGGCGACACTTGATGATCCCCGAGTCCCCCGGACCAGTGGATTTCGTGAGCCAACTGCAGCCGGCCGTCGAAGACCTGCGTATCCAATCCAATGACATAAGAAGAATCGAACGAAAGAACCTTTTTCACCTGCACGGCACCGTCACTGAATTCGAAGGTCAACTCCGTAGGCGATCGCAGCTTACTCAACGACGGGGCAGCGACATACACTCCTCGGTTCGCCCTTTGGGTCAGGTCGGCGCTTTCCAGCGAAAGACGGAGCGGATAGCCGGCCTCCGCGCTGGCGACGCCATTCACCACGTCCAGAGGGTCGCCGTTTCCATGGGAATAACCTTTCAATATCCAGTTCTTGACCACGGCGCCTTCGGTGGAGAAAACAATACGGTATAAGTCGTTTTCTACCGTAATCTCCCTTGCCTGGGAGCCCTGCCGGAGCGGAAGCGCTACCCGCAACCCCGGCTGAGACGGTGCGGGAAGCTGCGGAGACTCGATAGAGGGAGCGGAAGAGGCGGACTCCGGGGGCGGTGCCGGGTCCTCCGGCGGCGGAGGGGGAGGAAAGAGAGTACGCCAGAGGATCATCATCAAAAAGGATAAGGCAAACGCCAGCAGAACTCTCTTTTGGTGGGTCATTAAAGCGCACCCTGCTCCGGTCCGGAATCCGGCACCGGGTCATAGCCGATTCCTCCCCATGGCCGGCACCGCAGGACCCGGCACAACGCGAGGTGCAAACCCCGACCGGGCCCCCAGCGCTCAACCGCCTCACACGCATACTGGGAACAGGAAGGGTAATAACGGCAAAAGGAGGGCAGAACCGGTGAGAGGCACTGTTGGTAAAAACGAATCAGTCCCAACACGAAAAGCCTTAAGGCAGAACGGAACTCTCTCAAGCACGAACCCTTCCCGAAACCAATGGGTGTACCGACGTCGTCTCCGAGGAAAAGACCACCCGGAATCATCTCCTCCCGGCGGCCCTGGAGAAGGAACCTTTGCCACGGGCCCGGAAGTGCGGAGGAGGGTCCGCGGGCAGCAGCCCGGTCAACTCCCGCTCCAACCGGGCGTAGGCGGCACCGACAGCGCTGTGGCGGGGATTTACCACAATGTCCCAGCCCGGCGGCACCTCGTGCTGATGCAGCCGAAAGATCTCCCGCAGGC
The DNA here is from genome assembly GCA_965222885.1 of Terriglobia bacterium. Lineage (GTDB taxonomy): Bacteria > Acidobacteriota > Terriglobia > UBA7540 > JAPUME01. The sequence goes on along the minus strand of OZ244973.1, from coordinate 387,139 downwards.
GGCGCTTCAACCCGTTCCTTCGCGCCGCTTTTCCCAATTTCCTGCTTACGGTAATCCCGAATCGGGAGTAGCCTCGCGCATTGGGTTTCGAGAAGAGGGAGAACAATCGCGAAGAAGCCCGCCGTCCGGGTTGGTAAACCGCCCGGAAATCCCGCGAGGAAAGCAGCCGGAGCCGCCTCGGAAAACCAAACTGTCGCACCACGGCTTTAGGGGACCAGTCGCTTTCGGCCCTTCCGTCGCCTGCGGGCGAGTATATTGCGGCCGCTCGAAGTGCGCATGCGGCTGCGAAAGCCGTGCGTCTTGGCGCGCCTGCGCCTTTTCGGTTGAAAAGTCCTTTTCACCCCGTGAAACTCCCGAATGGGATTGCCTTTGCTCCGCGCCGGCTGATCTATTCCACCATAACCGAGCCGCTACGAATCCGTCAAGGTGGTGTACTCAGCCACAGTTCTCCTTGACCCGGGGAAATCGTCTCGGCTAGGATGAAGGATTGCCCACTGTGTCCCAGCGCCCACTATAGAATCTGTGGGTCCGGTAACCCATGATCGAGCGTATTTCGGTTCGTGGCGCCCGCCAGCACAACCTGAAGAACATCAGCCTGGAGATTCCCCGCAACCAATTGACCGTCGTGACGGGGCTCAGCGGCTCGGGTAAGTCCAGCCTGGCGTTCGACATCCTCTATGCCGAGGGCCAGCGCCGTTACGTGGAAACCCTGTCCGCCTATGCGAGACAGTTTCTCGACCAGATGGAGCGGCCCGACGTGGACGCCGTCGAGGGGCTCAGCCCGGCCATCGCGATCGAGCAGAAAACCACCCACCGCGGCCCTCGCTCGACGGTAGGAACGATTACCGAGATTTACGACTATCTCCGCCTGCTCTACGCCTCGATCGCCGTCCCTCACTGCCCCCGTTGCAAGAAGGCAATCTCCCGCCAATCGACCCAACAGATTGTCCAAACCGTCATGACGCTGCGAACGGAAGGGCAATCCAACGATACGGCTCCGCGCATCATGGTTCTGGCTCCCGTCGTGCGAGGCCGGAAAGGGGAATTCCGCAAGCTGTTCGAGCAACTCGCCCAGGAGGGGTTCGTCCGGGTTCGGGTGGACGGAACCTTGCGTCCCTTGGACGAAGAGATTCACCTCGAGCGGCGCCGGAACCACACCATCGAGGTCGTGGTGGACCGTCTGCTGCTGAAGCCCGACGTCGAGCGGCGGCTGGCAGCTTCCATTGACACCGCGACCAAGCTGGCGAAGGGGACCGTTCAGATCGCCGTCGTGGAGGGAGAAGAGCGCCTCTATTCGCAAGTAGGAGCCTGCCTTACCTGCGGGTTAAGCCTGCCGGTTCTGGAGCCGCGCTCCTTCTCCTTCAACAGCCCTTACGGAGCCTGCCCAGCGTGCCGGGGTCTGGGTCATACGATGGATTTCGACCCGGCCAAGATCATCGTGGACCGGAGCCGACCTCTCTTCGCCGGGGGGCTCGGACCCGGATCGAATTCCACCTTTCTCAAGCGGGAGCTCACCCGCGTCTCCCAACAATACCAATTCGACTTGGCCACTGCGTTCAACCGGCTTCCCCGGAAGATTCAGAACCTGGTTCTGTACGGCAAGGAACCTGGGAAACGACTGCGGGGCACCGGGTTCCCGGGTCTCGTCCCCTACCTGCGCAAAGAGTACCAGGAAACCCGGTCTGAGAACATCTTAGAGTGGCTGGAACGCTACATGTCGGCCGCCGCCTGCCCCGAGTGCAGGGGACAGCGCCTCCGGCGGGAAAGCTTGGCCGCGAAGGTGGGCGGTCTTTCCATAGCGGACGTAACGGCGCTGCCCGTTACCCGATGCGCCGAATTCATCCGCAATATCCAACTCACCCCGCGGGAGAGGACCCTTGCGGGGCGAATCCTGAGTGAAATTTCCGACCGGCTCACATTCCTCGAAACCGTAGGGCTCGATTACCTGAGTCTGGACCGGACGGCTTCGACTCTGTCGAGCGGTGAAAGCCAGCGGATACGTCTCGCCACCCAGATCGGCTCCCGGCTCCGAGGCGTTCTCTACGTATTGGACGAGCCCTCCATCGGCTTACATCCCCGCGACAACGAACGATTGCTGAACGCCCTGGAACGGCTTCGCGATCTGGGGAATACGGTACTGATCGTGGAGCACGACGAGGAAACGATTCGCCGGGCCGACTACGTGGTCGATCTGGGGCCGGGTGCCGGCCGGCAGGGCGGACATCTGGTCGCCCAGGGAACCCCCCTCTCGGTTATGCGGTCTTCGGAGTCGCTTACGGGACAATATCTGCTGGGCAACCTGAAGATCCCGGTCCCCCCCGAGCGCAGGGTCCCCAACCGCAAAAAGCTCTCGGTCCTCGGGGCGCGCGCCAACAATTTGAAAAACATCGATGTCCATTTCCCCGTGGGCCTGTTGACGGTCGTCACCGGCGTCTCCGGCTCGGGGAAATCCACTTTGATCCATGACATCCTTTACCGTTCGTTGGCCAAGCACCTGTACCGGGCGCTTGCAGAGCCCGGCCCGCGGAAGGGGCTGCGGGGAGCCGAGCACATCGATAAAGTCGTGGTCATCGATCAGTCTCCTATTGGACGCACCCCGCGCTCCAATCCGGCCACTTACACGGGCGTTTTTACGCCAATCCGCGAGTTGCTCGCCTTGCTGCCGGAATCACGCGCACGCGGGTACCGGGCCGGCCGCTTCAGCTTCAACGTCAAAGGAGGGCGTTGCGAAACCTGCCGGGGAGCAGGGCTGCGCCGCATTGAAATGAATTTTCTCCCCGATGTGTTCGTTTCCTGTGAGGTTTGTCGCAGCAGCCGATATAACTCGGAAACCCTGGCGGTCAGGTACAAAGGTTATTCGGTGGCGGAGTTGTTGGCATCGACGGTTCAGGATTTGCTGCCGGTGTTTGAAAACATTCCGCAAATCCGGACCAAGTTGCAAACCCTGGTGGACGTAGGGTTAGGATATCTGCACCTGGGACAGCCAGCTACGACCCTTTCCGGGGGGGAAGCCCAGCGGATCAAATTGTCCCGAGAGCTTAGCCGCCGACAAACGGGCCGGACCCTCTACGTGCTGGACGAGCCGACCACCGGCCTCCACTTCCACGACGTGCGGAAACTACTGGAGGTTCTCAATCGCTTGACAGACCTCGGCAACACCGTCATCATCATCGAGCACCATTTAGATGTCATCAAGCAGGCTGACTGGATCATTGATCTGGGTCCCGAAGGAGGAGAGCAGGGAGGACGAATTGTAGCCCAAGGGAGGCCGGATGAGGTCGCCCGGGTCAACCACTCCTACACGGGCCAAGCTCTGGCCAAGGTTTTGAACGGCTTCGCAACACCGATCGCAGCCAAGCCGGCGAGAAGGACCCGCCCAGGGAACCGCCGCGGCTCGCGGACGGCTGGAAAATCGCATGGCCTCTAAACTCGCATGAACCGCTATCGAATCTCACCTCTAAGTCTCAGCGGTGTAAAGACCTACCCGTTGGCCAGCCGGCCTAGTAAGGTAAAGTTGACCGACTTTGCCCAAGCTTACCGTCCGCGCTCCGGCATGGAGGGTTTCTTGGCGTCCCTTCCGAAGATTCTTGCCGGCAACCATCTGCGTGCCGTGGCGGAAGCCGTCCTGGCCGCGCGCCGAGAACATAAACCCATCGTCTGGGGTTTGGGAGGGCACGTCATCAAATGCGGTCTCAATCCCGTTCTGCTGGACCTGATGCGGCGCGGATTCATCTCCTGCTTGGCCATGAACGGCGCGGCGATGATCCATGATTTTGAAGTCGCCTGGTCGGGGCAGACCTCAGAGGACGTGGAGGCAGCCCTGGAGGAGGGGCAGTTCGGCATGGCGGACGAAACGAGCCGCTTCCTCAACGTGGCCCTGACCGAAGGCGAGGCGGAAGGGATGGGAGCCGGAGAAGCGGTCGGCAGGTCTCTGGTTCTGGCTGACCGGCCCTCCTCGCGGCAGCGTCCCGGATATACCCAATACAGCCTTCTGGCTGCGGCCTATCGGCAGCGGATCCCCGCGACCGCACATTTGGCGGTGGGTACCGACATCAACACGAACCACCCCAGCGTGGATGCGGCGGCGCTGGGGTCGGCCAGCCATCGGGACTTTCTCCTGCTGGCGGGATTGATCAGCCAGATGGCCGGCGGAGGAGTTTATCTGAACATAGGGTCGGCTGTGATTCTCCCCGAGGTGTTCCTGAAGTGCGTGAGCTTGGCCCGCAATCTGGGGCACCGGCTGGATCGCATCGTGACCGCCAATTTCGATTTCATTCAGCATTATCGACCCACCCAGAACGTCATCCTCAGACCGCCGGGACGTACCGGCCGCGGCTATGCCCTTACGGGCCATCATGAGCTGATGATTCCCCTGCTGGCGGCAGCGCTGATTGCGGCAGACCGGAAAAAAGGTCGTGGAAAAAGATGACCGAGTTTCCGGTTGCGGGGCCTAATGCGGATGATTCTACCGCTCCGGTCCACCCGTCAACGGATTTCGAGCCTCCTCGGGCTGTAACCCGCCCCGCCTCCTCCATCCCTTGGAATCTCGGCGACCTCGGATGGTTTCTGCTCTTCTTCGTCGCTATCTACCTTTTTGTCGGCGTCGGCGCGGGAGTCGGCTATGCTCTCCTGCAGGATTGGTCCGGCTGGGAGCTGAAACCGGAAAAGGTCTTCCGCAACACCTTTGTAGTGCTGGGCTTCCAGGTCTTGATTCATACGCTGCTGTTCAGCTTCATCTACCGCCGAACCGTCGCGGGCTACGGCTGCCCATTTTGGGCCAGCTTGCAGATGAAGCGACTGGCTCCCAGGCTGACACGAATTTCCCTTCTAGGCGGGGCTCTGCTGGCGGTAGGGGTGAGATATGCTCCCACCCTTCTGCCGGACAAGGAGACGTTCCCCTTGCAGGAACTTTTTACCTCGGTAGAGGCGGCCTATGCAGTGAGTGTGTTTGCGATCACACTGGCCCCCTTCATGGAGGAGTTGATCTTTCGAGGCTTCATGTTTCCCATTTTGCAGACCAGGTGGGGCATCCGGGCCGCGGTGATCGGCACGGCTTTCCTGTTCACCCTCATTCACGTGCCACAGTACTGGGAAGCCTGGAACCACCTTCTGTTTCTTGCCGTCGTGAGCTTGGCGTTGTCGATGGTGCGGGGCTGGACGGGGACACTGGTTCCGAGCATCCTCATGCACACCTCCTACAACTTGGTGATGACACTATTTCTGTACGATGAAACAAAGCGATTTCAACAACTTGCGGTCCTCGGTGGATATTGAGAACCCAGGTGGCCCCCAGGCCACTTTCAAGACCCTGGAGTGGACTCCAGAGGGGGTTGCGCTCCTGGATCAGCGCAAACTTCCCCGGGAGGAATCCACCTATATCTGCCGGGACTACGAGGAGGTGGCCGAAGCGATCCGCGCTATGGTGGTCCGAGGGGCGCCGGCCATCGGAGTCGCCGCCGCCATGGGGGTCGCCCTGGGAATCCATCAATCCTCGGCGCAGACGCTTCCGGAGCTGGTCGGCGACTTTGAAAAAATCACCAAAACTCTGCTCCAGACTCGCCCTACGGCTGTCAATCTCTCCTGGGCCCTGCGGCGCATGCGAAGAGCCTTCGACCGATGCCGGGAGCAGACCACCGAAAGCGGGCCGGAGACCATCCGGTACATCCAGAGGGAACTTGAACAGGAAGCCCAGCGGATTCTGGCCGAGGACATCGCCATCAACGAGGCCATTGGCCGCAACGGGGCAGAACTGCTGGGCGCAAGCAGCCAGGTCTTGACCCATTGCAACGCCGGTGCCCTGGCCACCGGCGGCTACGGCACCGCGCTGGGCGTCGTGCGCGCGGCCGTTGCCCAAGGCAAGGCGGTCCATGTATTCGCCGATGAGACCCGCCCTTTCCTGCAAGGTGCCCGTCTCACGGCCTGGGAATTGCAGAAGGACAACATACCCGTTACTTTGATTACCGACAACATGGCCGGCCATTTTATGAAGGAGGGGAAAATCGAGTGTGTCATCGTGGGGGCGGACCGCGTCGCCGCCAACGGCGACGTGGCCAACAAAATCGGAACCTACACTCTGGCCGTACTGGCCAAGGAACACGGCCTCCCCTTATACGTGGCCGCTCCGCTGTCTTCGGTGGACCTCAGCATCGCTTCCGGTGAGGAGATAACCATCGAGGAACGTTCACCGGAGGAAGTGACCCAACTCGCAGGCATCCATACGGCACCCGCGGGAGTGGCGGCCCGTCATCCCGCCTTCGACGTCACTCCCAACCGGTACGTCAGCGCCATTATCACCGAACGCGGTGTGGCACGAGGGCCCTATACGGAGACCCTCAAACGGTTCTTTTCCGGAGAAGAACCCGCATCTGAATAGCTCCCCAACTCCGGGAGCCGTCTTCAAGGGCCGGAATCACCCCGCGCAGCTTCCTTTCCCTTCCCAATCAAGTAGCCGACCGTGAGGAATCCCAAGGCGGAAAGAAACGTGGTCGCCACGGGAAGCAGCATGGCCGCACGAAGTCCCATCCGGTCTGCCAGAGCACCGACGACGGTGGGAGCCGTCGCATTCCCCACCAGGTGAATGAACAGCATATACAGTCCGAAGGCCGCCGCCCGCAACCGGGGAGGAGCTAAATCGTGGACCAGGGCCGTAGCCGGGCCGTGATACCAGGTGAGAAAAAATGCCGCCAGCACAATCGCCACGAGAAAGCCTCGCCGCGAATCACTCCTTACGGCCCACCACAGAAGAGGAGACGATAGCAGGAAACCAACCGCAATACACAGCGCTCGGCCGGAGGGAAACCGCTTGTGCAGCAAGTCAGCCAGCCAACCGCCGAAAAGCACTCCCAACAGCCCTCCCACCAGAGTGGTCAGCCCCAACGAAACTCCGGCGCTTTTGATGCTGAAGCCGTGATAACGAATCGAAAAGGCTGCCGTCCAAGTCACAAACGCGGAAGCAGAAAAGGTAATCAGGGCCGCCGCAATCAAGTTCAGGACATAGGTGGGAGATTTGAGCAATCCCCATACATTCCCGGAATGGGTCTGCGGGGTGCGTTTCGGCTCGCGCACTTGGAAACAGAACATCGCCAGCACGGCTCCCGGAGCCGCGACGATAAAGAAGGCCGGGCGCCAGCCCACCGATTCGGCCAGCACGCCGCTCAGCATCATGCCCGCGATGCCGCCTACAAACATTCCCAGCGTGAAGAGGCTCTGCACGCGGGCCCGGAGTGAGGACGGAAAGGCATCCGAGAGCATCGCCGTCCCGGCCGGAGCATAGGCACTCTCACCGATGCCCACCAGCGATCTCGCCACCAGGAGGCCCCGAAACGAGCCGGCCAGCCCCGTCAGCGCGGTGGCCCCGCTCCAGAACAGAACTCCCCAGCCGATAATCTTTTTCCGGCTCCACCGGTCCGCCAGCAATCCGAACGGCAAGGAGGCCAAGGAGTGGACCACCATAAAGACGGTCCCGATCAATCCCAAGCGCAGATCGGTAAGTTGGAATTCCTCTTTGAAAACCTCGTATAAAGGAAAAATGATCTGGCGGTCCAGGTAATTTACCAGATTGACCAGGATCAATAAGACCAGCAAGGTCCAGGGCAACCGGACTCGACGCTTCGGATTTGGGGAGGGAGAATCTTCAGGTGCCTCAACAGGAGGGTTTACGGTATCAGCCATAAGGGGTTGCGGACGGATTCAAAAATAGGGAATTCTATACCAAAGTAGTGCCCGACCAGCGGGCCTTGTCCTTCCGGTCAGGCTTTCATTGGGAGCCTGCAAGGGTGGAAAAGCCCACACTGAAAAACGATCCGCCCGGAAGCGAAAGCAGATCGCATAGAAGGCCGCTGGGACTGGGTTCGCTCGCCTTGTCAATTTTGGTATATAATTTCCCCAAAATACCCCAACGCCGCGTCCTGCGCGGCCGACCCAACCGGCCCGACTCGCCGAGAAGCCCGACAAGCAGCCTCCGACCCAACCGGCAGAGAAAGGGCAGGGCTCCGAGGGAGCCGGCGGGCGGTCCCATCGGAAATCCCGGAGCGGGTGTCCGTAGGCTTCCGAGAGCCCTCGAAGAGGCTAGAAGACTTCAAACCGCGCTTGGTGGACGGTGGGATCACTCTTGACGATGACGTCTTTGTGCAGGAGCTCCTCCATCTGTTGAATCCGGGAATCGTCCCCGGATTTAAGGCCCTTTGCCACGTCGGGATGGACGCGTAACGTCAGCGAGTTCCCGTCGATATTTCCCGCCATCTTCTGGACCTCGGTGAAAATCTCGTTGCAGACGGTGGTCACGGATTTGACCCATCCGGACCCCTCACAATGGATGCAGGGGGTGCACAGGGTTCGGTCCAGCGACTGGCGGACACGCTTGCGGGTGATCGCCACCAACCCGAAATCGTTAAAGGAGAGGACCTTGGAGGGTGCCCGGTCGAACCCGAGGGCCTCCTCGAAGGCTTGCAATACCTTGTTGCGGTTTCGCTTTTCGTCCATGTCGATGAAGTCGATGACGATGATCCCCCCCAAGTCGCGCAAACGAATCTGCCGGACGATCTCTTTGACCGCGTCGATGTTGGTGCGGAGGATGGTGTCTTCCAGCCGGTTCGTGCGGCCTACATACTTGCCCGTATTCACATCAATGGCGACCAGAGCCTCGGTCTCATTGACGACAATGTAGCCGCCGGACTTCAGCCACACCTTCGGCAAAAGCGCCTTCTCAATTTCGTGCTGGATTCCGAACTCCTCGAAAAGAGGATTCTCCTTGTGATAGAGCTTGACCCGTTTGACCAGAGTCGGTTGGGCTCGGCTCACAAACTCCAGCGAGCGTTCGTAGTCGGATTCGGCATCCACCCAGATCTGCCTGAAATCCGAAGAAAGCAGATCCCGCAGCACGCGCTCGAGCAATCCGGCATCCTGATGAATCAGGGCCGGACTCTTGAGAGATTCGGCCCGGGAGCGGAGTTCACTCCAAAGCGAGGTGAGATAGCGTACATCCGCCTTGATGTCCTCTTCGGGGCGACCCTCCGCCGCCGTTCGGACGATGAGCCCGCCCGTATGGGACCCCTTCGCGTCCAGGATGATATTCCGCAGCCGCAACCTCTGCTCCTGCGAAGCAATCTTCCGTGACACGCCGATATGTTCCACGGTGGGCATGTAAACCAGATACCGACCCGGAAGGGCAATGTGGGAGGTGATCCTGGCCCCCTTGGTCCCCAAGGGTTCGCGCGCAATCTGAACCAGGATTTCTTGTCCCTCCTTTAATACCTTAGAGATCTGTACGGGTGGGGTCGGGGTTCGAGACCGCTGTCGGCCACTCCCATACCGGCCCCTGCGGGCGCGAGGCCGTTTCCCAACCTGCGAGGGTGCGGAAAACCGAGGGCGGTCGTCCGACTCCCGCAGCGTGTATTTACGCTCCACCTCGGGCGGCTTCGATTCGGTCGCCTCGGATTTCGGAGTCGGCTCGGGAGCCTCCTGCTTTACCTCGGGGGGTGCAGGCGAAACCGTAGTCTCATGGGCAGGCTCCTCGGGAGGCCCGGCGTCCTTGGGGACCGGCGCGGGGATTGGCGGTGGTTCCTTCGACGGGACCTCCGTAATTTCTCCGGTGGCGGTCCCACCCTCCAGACTGGCGGGGACCGCTTCGGTCGAGACCGCCTCGGGCGGAGGACTTACCTCCGATCCGTCGGAGGACTTCGCTTCAACCTCCGGCACCGCATCCACCGGCTGCTCGTCAACGGCAGGGGAACTTTCGGTGACGGGCTCAGAGTCCCGAACCGGACTCTCTGCGGGGGAAGGGGAGGAAGGGAGAGCTTGCTGAGGGCTCGGCTCAGGCGTTTCCGGGATATTTCCCGATCCGTGCAGGGCCAGAGATTCTCCGGGCAAGAGGTTGAAACTCTCAGCGGGTTCCACGCTCTCACTAGGCTTTTCGGTCTCCCGTCGGCTCTCCGGCCGCCGGCGACGAGGAGGTCCTCCGCGACCCCGGCGGCGGTACCCGCCGCGTTTGGACTCCGGCGCGGGCGAGGCGTCCTGCGAAGGAGCGCTGGCGGGGACCGCTTCGGACTTTTCCGGGGGAGGGGCTTGGGTGGGTGGGGGCGGACCCTCCGGACCGGTGGCCACCTGAGCCGGGGCTTCCCCGGATGTATCGGCTCCGGTCGGACTCGGGCCTCGGCCCGTCCGCTCCTCAACCGGGGTGTCCATTTTCTCGTACTCTTCCGATTCCTCGTAAAAGTCCGACACATACAGAAAGGCATCGCGCTCCAACCCGATGTCCACAAACGCCGATTGCATTCCCGGCAGCACCCGGGTCACGCGTCCCTTATAGATACCCCCCACCAAGCCCGCGTCGGCTTCGCGCTCGAAATAGACCTCAACGACCTTGTCGTCTTCCGACACTGCGAGCTTCGTCTCATGGGGAGACGACGACACAAACAGTTCTTTTTTCATGGAAACTCCTTCCGGAGAAAGGGAAGAGGATCCATCCCGACTTCGCAGGAGATCAACTCTTCGGTTTCTCCCGTCGAGTCCGCCCGGACTCGACTCGAATAAAACTGAGGTGGAATTACGGGTGAAACAATCTCTCATCCCGCATAGGGTCCACCCGGCCCCTTCGTGATTCCTTCAGGCCTTGCCTTTCGTCGCGTCAACGTCCCGGAGAAACCCCTTCCGGGAGGCTTACGCCAAAAACATCGGAGAAGGCCGGCTAGTTCACAAACCGCCTCATCCGAACACTCGTCGCCAGGCCCAACCCCAAAAAAGTGGACAGGACTGAAGAACCCCCATAAGTCATCAGGGGTAAGGGAATCCCCGTAACAGGAGCCAACCCGATAATCATCGCAGTGCTCAGGGCAATCTGAAAGAAAACCACCGCCACAAAGCCCATGACAAGGAAACTTCCCGTCCGATCACCCGCCGATTGAGCGCTATGCACCAAGCGCATTATCAAGCTCAGGTACAGTACCAAAACGAATACCGTACCTGCAAATCCATGCTCCTCCGCAAACGCTGCAAAGATAAAGTCGGTATGTACTCCAGGGATGAATCCCAATCGGTTTTGGGTTCCCCGGCGCAACCCTTTACCCCAAAATCCTCCCGAGCCGATGGCAATCTTGGACTGATTGATCTGGTATCCCGAGTCCCGGACATCTTCTCCCGGTTGCAGAAACGTTTTAAGTCGTTCTTTTTGATAGGGCTTGAGGAACGAATAGCCAACCGGCACCAAGAGCGCGCCCACCACAACCAAGGCCAGAACCTGGCGCCCCCGAATGCCCGCCAACCAAACCCCTGCCAGAGCAATCACGGCGAAGGTCAAGGCCGTGCCCAGGTCCGGCTGAAGAGCTACCAAAACCAAGGGGAGGGCAACCAAAAAGCCGATCTTCAACAAGCCCTTCCAACTGAGGTACCGATCCTCCATACTGCCCAAGGACCTTGCCAACATTGCAATTATAATCACTTTTACGATTTCCGACACCTGGAAATTGAGACCCCCCAAGTGCATCCACCGCCGAGTGCCTCCCACCGGATTGCCAACCACCAATAGAGCGATCAGAATCCCAATCGACCCCACGTATATCCAGGGCATGTAATCCAAAATCGCATGGTAGTCCAGCCGGCTCAGGACGAACATTCCCACGAGGCCCAAACCAACCCACAACAATTGCAGAAGATGGTGGCCTTCCAACTCGGTTTGGACCGTAACACTATAAATCTCGATGATGCCCAGAACCGAAATGAGGAGGGCGAATCCAAAGAGAATCCAATCGAAATCACCGAACCGGGTCCGACCTGGCAATGCTTTCTCCTGCTATCTATACTAGGTTAGCACTTCCCAAAGTTCAAGGCGTCGCGTCGAGCTTGGCGACCATCTCTTCCGCCTGCACCTGGCGCCCGACCTGCTTTTGGTGGTAAGTACGAATGATCTCGCGCGCCATCGGTACGGCCACGTAAGAGTGTTCTCCCCCGATCAGCAATACACTGACCACAATTTCCGGGTTCCGGTGGGGATACAAACCCACGAACCAAGCATTCGCCCTGAACTTATCCCCTCCCGCGGCGGCGCGAGTTGCCTTGCTCACCACCTGAGCCGTACCGGTCTTGCCGGCCACGTCCAACCCGGGAATACGGCCTCTTGCGCCCGTACCGTCTTCATTCACGACCCCCCACATTCCACGACAAAGGGCTTCCACCGTCGAATCCTGGAGAGGAAACCGCCTCGGTTCGAGTTCAGGGACCTGGCGGCCTAAGGGAGCCAACTGATCCAGTAAGACGACGTGGGGCTGACGAAAAACACCGCCCGAGGCGATTCCTCCCATGACACAGGCTAACTGCAAGGGAGTTGTGGCGACCGCACCCTGCCCGATCGCCACCGAGATCGTCTCTCCCGGCCACCAGGGGCGCTTGAATCTCCGTTCCACCCATTCCGGGGAAGGGATCAGCCCGGCGGCTTCCCCCGGCAGGTCAATCCCCGTGGGGGACCCCAGGCCCATTCCTTGCGCGAACTGGGCGATCTTGCGGATGCCTAGCAAGGCTCCCAGCTTGTAGAAATAGACATCGCAGGAGCGGACGATGGCACGATGCAGGTTTACCCGCCCGTGCCCTTTACGGGCCCAATCCCGGAAGGTATGGCCGTAGTAGGTGGCTCTCCCTCTACAGAACAGACTGAAGTCCGGGTCCACGACCCCTGATTCCAGTGCCGCCGCCGCCACCACCATCTTGAAGACTGAACCCGGGGCCAGGTGGGCCTGAGTGGCCCGGTTCAGCAGAGGTTTCCCCGGGTCATTGACCAATTTCTTCCATATTTGGGGGCTGAGGCGACTTGCCAAGATTCCCGGATCAAAGCTGGGCCGGCTCACCATGGCCAGGACTTCTCCTGTCCTCGGATCCAGGGCCACCACCGCTCCTTCGTGCTCGCCCAACTGATCTTCCGCCGTGCGTTGCAGATCCAAGTCCAGCGTCAGGCGGAGGTCATGACCCACTACGGTCTCAACCAGAGTCTCCGCTTCGTACTCCCTTCCTCGGTTGTCCACAATGACCCGGCGAGTCCCGTCCTTCCCGGCAAGGACCTCATCGTAGGCGAGCTCCATGCCTGAGCGACCTACCAGCCCCCCCACCCGAAATCGGGAGTCCGCCTCCGACAACATCTTCTCGCTCACCTCGCCGACGTGCCCCAAAAGATGAGTCGTAAAATCCCTCTGCGGATAGATCCGCCGCGGATAGTGAATCAAGTCCAGTTCCGGATATTCCCACCGATGGGATTCGATAAAGGCAATATCTTCCAGCGTGGCGGCTCGCTTCAAGACCTGGGGACGGAACATCGTCGAGGATACGCCCGCGCGGATCACTTGCTTGAGTTCTTCCCGGTCAAGACCCAATTCGTTGGAGATATGCCCGATCTCACCGTCGGAAAGCGGATGCGACGCACTATGAAGCAGGATCGTAAAGGAGGGAGCATTCTCGGCCAGAACCCTTCCCTCACGGTCAAGGATCCTTCCTCGCGGGGCAATAATCGGCAAATCCCTGACGTGGTTACCTTCCGCCAACCGAGCGTAAAGCGGGTAGTGGCTGATCTGCGTCCGCCAATACCCAACCCCGATCAAAAGGAAGCAAACAAATGCCAGACATTGGAAGACCGTAATGCGCCGCATGAGCAGCTTGTAGCTGGAGTACCCGTGATGGTGCATGGGGGCCAAAAACAGCCAGCCGATAGAGTCGCGGATCAACTTCATAACTTAAACATATAATAGAAGCTACATGCCGGCAAGTAGCCTGCTCCTATTCCCCTCACTCCCCCCCCCCCCCGCGCTTTCGCAGACGATTCAACATCGGATATAGGCCGATGCTTAATGCCGTGTTCACCATAATGCTGTTCAAGAAATCCAGGGCGACAACTCGGCCGGGACCCTCCAGCAGAGTCTGCTCCAGAAGCCACAACACCAATCGGTGCACGCCTACCAATCCTCCCGTCGCAACAACCCGGGACAGGAGCCGCTTCATGTTGAACTGAATGGCCACGGCGGCGGACATATAACCCACCACGGACTTGCTCATCCCGAATACACCCAGATAACCGTCTGAAAGCGCATCCTGAATCAGGCCGATTCCGGCCCCCAAAAAAGTCCCAAGCGCTTTATTTTTCCGATTGCCGGCAAAATAGATAAGAAATAGCAGTGGAAGGTCGAAAAAATGTCCAAAGGGAAATCGAACCGGCAGGAGCCCCTGTACTACAAAGGCCACCAAAAGCGAGGACCAGAAAATAACGGGGGCAAATTCATACACTTCCGCCCGTTTTAGTGGACCTTGCATTATCATTCAGGATTGATCCTGTCTGCGTTGAGCTGGGCAGGTTAAACGACTACGCGGTTCGGGCCTGTTTCTCTTTTTCAATTCGCCCTCTTTCCAAAACTTTCCCCCTATCTGCACCGTGGCTGGAGCGGCCCGAGGCCCGAAAGAAACCCGAGGCGGAGGATGCGCGCACCGAACCCATCGCGCTGGTGGCGTTCGTGGGCACGACCTATCAGCGGGGCAAGGTTACGGGATGAGCTTCACCAGCGCGACCGTGAGCCCGGCCGTAAAGCCGATGATCGCAATGGCCGACAGCAGCACGAGGCGATACATGTCGGCACGCAAGGCTGCAATCTCAGCGGTGACGTGGGCCTTGGTAGCGACGTTGCCGCCGATAGCGTCGCCCACGGTGGCGACCACGGCCTCGGCTTGGCTGTCGTCGAACCCGGCTTGTTTGAGGGCCTTCACGGCCTTGTGGGTGTCGAAGGCGAGGGTGGTCATACGCTGGATGATACCACACCGTGCCCCCGTGAACAAGGCAGGTGGAGTCCATGGCGGAAGGACGCCGCTTGGACTACGGCAATCCTGGTTTTCTATTGAACACGCACGGTATCAAGGAGTTACAGCACTTTGCCCTGATCGAGACCCTTCCATGCTCCTATACTTCTCCGGTCATGCCTAAACCATCTTCCGCTCGGCGGCCCTTTGAAGCTCGTGGTGTTGACCGTGCGCGTCGCAGGCATGATTGATCGCGGTCAATCAGGGGAGATCATTCGCAAGTCGCGCACTCACGAGCCGGTTCAGGCTCACGCCTTCCTCTGCCGCGCGGATGGCAAGCGCACGGTGCGTCTCCGGCGGCACGCGGACAAGAAACTTACCGCTATAGGCGCGGTCGCCCATTGGCTCTGGCGGTGTTTCTCCAGTGTTTTGCATGTCCGCGAGAGAGTCGAGCACAAGCCGCCGGATGCCGGACAAGGCCTTTTCGGGGGTAGGCGCGAGCCAGCTTAGCGATGGGAATTCAGCACATAGACCAACGTTCTCGTTGTCTTCGGCGGACCACGTAATGCGGTAGGTGTAATGGTTGTTCATTCTGTGCTCTCCAATTTCTCGATGGCCTTGATGACTTGGCGGACTTGATATGGTTTTGCCATGCCTTTGTCGTTTTGGACGTTCACTCGCGGGTTGCCTGGCCACGGAGTGCGATAAACCCGATGGCTCGTGCCCTTCTGACGCGGCTCTCCGAAGTATTTGTCGCACACCCGAACGAGATCCGCGAACCGAACGCCTTTCGGGTTTTCGCGGAGCGCTTTGAAGTTAGCCGCCGTGTTTGTCCTGCGAAGAATATATCAATAGTGATACTAAATGTCAAGGGTTTCGATCGATCATGAACGAGCTCGCATTGCCCTACGCCTTCCGCGACCGGCGCCGCCTCGCCTCGCCGACGACGACGCCCTCCGCACGGGGAGGCTGAGGGGTTCTGCGCAGGGTGGGGAGCCTGTTCTAGCTGGCAACCCTGCCAGTAATGGCCTCCCGCAATCCTTCGAGCAGACCTTCGAGGTGAGACATGCGCTGTTCAAGGTGAGATAAGCGGGCTTCGATCCGGTCTATGCGGGCCTCGAGTCTGTCCATGCGCCCCTCGAGTCTGTCTATGCGCCCGTGTAGGGACCGCAAGCCGGTGAGTTGGAGGCCGGCAAGGGCAATCCCGATTCCGATAATGGCAATTAGCTCTTGGCTCATGGCGAGAGGGGGAAAGGCCACAAGCGGGGGCCTGTGGCCTTTCCTTCCACTCCCCTTACCGAAGCAAGGGGACCTGCCGGCAACCGGCAGGGATGTGGCTAGGATACCTGAACCTTGGCACGGAAGACAAGTAGTACCCTTGAAAAACAGTTTCGTCAATTATTTTCTACGGGTTAGCGGGGGGGGGGGGGGGACGGAATCCAACACCTCAGCATGGGGAGGAAGGATGACCAGTACCGATTCCAGCCGCTCCAGTCGTGCCGCCGGCTTGACCCAGATTTCCTTATGTATGTGGCCCTCCTTGGCTTCGACCACCGTTCCCACAAGCAGGCCCTTGGGATAAATCCGATCCTGCCCCGAGGTAACCACACGATCACCGACCCGAACTTCCTGCTCATTCATCACGTATTCCA
This sequence comes from Terriglobia bacterium, assembly GCA_965222885.1. Lineage (GTDB taxonomy): Bacteria > Acidobacteriota > Terriglobia > UBA7540 > JAPUME01. Next base: position 370,727 of record OZ244973.1, on the reverse strand, counting down.
TGCGACACAGGGCGCGGCCGTACCCCTTGAGCACTCCCTGGATTCTGGAACCTTCAATCCGCGCGCCGACACCACTGTAACGGCCGGTAACCAGCAGCACCTGCGAGGACCGCGGGTAGGCGTGCAGCACCTTACCCACGGCACCCTCCGGCGTGTACACGGCCATATCGGCCGCCAATCCCTTATTCGACCCTTTATCCAGAAAGACCGCCCGCGTGTTCAGCCCCGGACTGCTGGCCATCACTTCCGCGGCCACGGTCTCAAATTCAGCCTGCTTTTTGAAATCAAGCTGGGCCCGTAAACCCGCCAATTCATCGACCTGGCCCGTCAGCCGCTGCAGGGCTGCGTGGGTGGAAGCCAGCTCCTGCTCCAACTCCCGGTTCCTCTGCGCCACATCCCGAAGATGCAAATAATAATTCCAGGTCCCGCTGACCCCCTTGAGGGTCGCATGAGCCGCCCGCTGAAAAGGCTCCAGCAGTGCAACCCCCCAACCCTGAATCAGCAACGTGCCCTGGCCGCGAGTGATCTGGAAGGAGAGCAAAAAAATCTGAGCGGCCAGCACCGCCACCAAGAGGGAAAAGTACCGGTGCTGCGAAATGAACCGTTGCACCCTCTCGGGCGCATCGGGGTCTGCAACGGCAGGTCTCGAGGGGAATTTTTTGGAATACGCTCCCGCCACGCGCTGACTCCCTCAGTCGGTTGCATCACCGGTCCGGAGTATCCGTTCCCCGCCGCGGTCCGCTCGGAGCCGGCCCTTCCGGAATCGGCGGCCAGCGCCATTCACATCCTTACTCAAAGGTAACCCGCCGGAGAAGATCAAAATCACTCAACATTTTCCCGGTTCCCAAGACCACACACGCCAACGCATTTTCGGCGATCGTGACGGGAAGTCCTGTCTCCTTCCGAATTCGCTTGTCGAGGGCTTTTAGCAAGGCCCCTCCGCCGGTCACCACAATCCCTCGGTCCGAGAGGTCCGCGGAAAGCTCCGGGGGCGTCTGCTCCAAAGCCCCCCGCACAGCCGTCATGATGGTCGATACAGAATTCTCAATAGCCTCGCGGATTTCCGTATCGTCCAACGTAACGGTCTTGGGGACCCCACCCAACAGGTGACGCCCCCTGACTTCTATCGTCAGGGGTTCGTCCAGGGGACTGGCCGAGCCGATTCGCATCTTGACGAGCTCCGCAGTTCTCTCTCCAATCAAGAGATTGTATTTTCCTTTCACGTAATCGATAATCGCCTCGTCCATGGCGTTGCCCGCCACACGGACGGATCGGCTATAGACAATCCCGGAGAGGGAAATCACGGCGATATCGGTAGTGCCGCCGCCGATGTCCACAATCATGCTTCCCGAGGGCTCGGTAATCGGGAGACCCGCACCGATGGCCGCCATCATGGCCTGCTCGACCAAGTGTACTTCGCTGGCATGGGCGCGGTAGGCCGAGTCCTGGACCGCCCGCTTTTCCACCGGGGTGATCTCCGAAGGAACCCCAATGACAATGCGGGGGTGGACAAGGAGTCGCCGGTTATGGGCCTTGTGGATGAAATAGTCCAGCATCTTCTCGGTCACCTTGAAATCGGCGATGACGCCATCCCTCATGGGCCGAATGGAGGTGATGTTGCCGGGGGTCCGGCCCAGCATCTCCTTGGCCTCGGCGCCGACCGCTTCAATGGAACCACTGTGCTTGTTGATAGCCACAATGGAGGGCTCATTGACCACGATGCCCTTGGGCGCCGCAAAAACCAAGGTGTTCGCGGTTCCCAGGTCAATCGCCAAATCCGAAGAAAATATGCTCAAGAGTGCTCGGAAACCCATAGGTCAGGTTCGCTCCATGAAAGCCGGAGAAATCCGGATGACGGTTGTTGCACTCCGCATCGCACCATTTTCCTCGGGCACAACCCGCCCCCGGGTTCTTACAGGTCGAATGTACCACAGCCACCCTCGGGACTCAAAGAGTCCCGAGTCGCTTTTATGTGAATTCAGGGAATTATAAACTCGACTTTCCAAGCCAAAGTCTTCAGGAAGCCGGCAAGAATACCAGCGGTCATCTCTCCGGAGTTTTCGAAATCTACATGGTCGGCAAAAAGCAGAACAAGCACCCAAACAAGAGACTCAAGTCTGGCCGTGGAGTTGTCGGCAAGCGCCGCGCCTCACCTATACCCTACTGACGACCTGACGGACCCCATTCAGGCTAGATCAGCTTGATCAAGGTGACAGTTATTCCAGCCGCTCCCACCCCAACTGCATATATGTGTCTCAGTAAACGAACTTCCAAGTCAGCCAAATCAGACTTTGTAGCTATCTGATGGCTGATCGGAGTGGACTCGGCAGCCGCCTTGGCCTTGGATTCCGGTGCACCGGCCGCAATCAACGCCTCATAGACTTCGCTGACCATGATTCTCATCCCTTAACTCCTTCTGCCTCGCACCTCAGCATCATACCGTACGGAGCCAACTTGATTCAGTAGCCCGACCAGGCGAACCCCTTGACCAGTAAGGCGGGGCGTCAGCATCACCTCGTCCGCCGAAGAAGCTCCCGCAAATTCCGGTCGAAGGGAGTAATGATCCGGCAAGGTCTTACAAAACCTAAATACCCGGGTGGGCCATTTATAACCGGCAAGCCCAACCCGTTTTTATCTTATATTTACCTTCGCTCCAGAATTTCGTCGGTAGTGGTCAGAGTTACCCCGGCTTGCATCATTTGCTGGAAAGCCCGGGCGCGGCCTTCCGCGGTGATCGCCTGAATGGCGTCGGTGACAAGCCGCACCCTCCTGGCTCGGCGGCGAAGCGCCAATCCGGCGGCCACCACACAGAAGTCGGTGGCAACCCCGAAAAGAAGATAGTCCCGGCTACCCAGGTCGTTCAGCAAGGCGGCAAAATTCGGATTGCTCGCGATGTCATATTCAATTTTTTCCAAGACGATCTGACCCGGCAACGGACTGGGAAGTCGGGAGTAGTAGTTTGGCCGGTTGGGAATAATCCAAGAGGAAGGAAGCTCGGTTTCCGGGATGCGTTTTTGCCCCGGGGTCCCGACCACGCAATGGGGAGGCCACTCTTGGAAAGAAGGGTCGTCGGGGGGATGGGCGTCGGCGGAGGAAAGCACCAGGTGAGCGTGGTTTTGAGCCCACCCCATCAGCCGCCGAAGGTTGGGGATGATCTGCTCGGCTTGCGGCACATAGAGCTCGCCGTGGGGCAGCATGAAATCCACTTGCGTATCGATGTCAACGAAAACGGTCTTTCCTCTCATCGCTCACCGCCCCCTCACCTTGGCAAGAAGACTTTCCAATCGCGCGCTTTTGCGGACCGGATAGACATCCGGCTGGTGGAGTCGCTTGTAGCGAGAGGGTAACTCCGCCAAGTTGGCAAGGGCGCGGGAGCGCAGCTCACCGCTGGCTGGCCTCGACCCCAAGCGGTATCCGTCCTGCATTCGGGGTTCAAGAAGAGCCCGCGCTTCGGGAACCCGCTCGTCAGCCGAGGCGACCCAATCTTCGGCGAAGACGCCGTCACGCAGGAAGCGAAATACCTGCTTTCGGCCCGGATAGTGGACCTTTCCTTCGCTGAATTTCGCCTTATATTCCAGCCGGCCGTTTCGGTCAACCGCAACGAGCTTATAGACGACGCCCAGCGCCGGAGCATCCCGCGAGGTTGCCAGTTCCGTGCCGACGCCGAACAGGTCGATGGGCGCCCCCTGATCCACCAGGGCGAGGATTTTGTATTCATCCAGATCGCCGCTGGCGACGATCTTCGTTTCCTGGAGTCCATGCCGGTCGAGGATGCCGCGCACCTGCCGGCTGGTGTGGGCCAAATCCCCGCTGTCCAATCGGACCCCGGGAATCTTGCGCCCCAGCGAGGCCGCCGCTTCCGTTCCTTGGAGCGAGTCATAGGTGTCCACCAGAAGAACGGCCGTTTCCGGGAAGATTTCCAGTAGTCGCTGGAAGCTCTCCCGCTCGGAGGGGAACGCCAGGGTCCAGGAGTGCGCCGCCGTGCCCGCCAAAGGAACCCCGTACAGGCGGCCCGCCAAGACGTTGGAAGTGGCGGTGCAACCGCCGATGTACGCAGCCCTGGCCGCACGCACGCCGGCCTCCGGCCCGTGGGCCCGCCGGGTGCCGAATTCCAACACGCCACGTCCCCTGGCCGCCTCTACAATCCGGGCGGCTTTGGACGCAATCAGGGTCTCGAAATGGATCACGGAGAGCAGATAGGTCTCAACAACCTGAGCTTCCAGGATGGGGGCGGTTACTTGAACGATCGGCTCTTGGGCAAAGACAATTGTCCCTTCCGGAGCGGCGAGGACTTTTCCGGTAAAACGAAATTCCTGGAGGAATTCGAAAAATGCGGAGCGGACGCCTCGAAACGCCGGCTGATGGCGAAGGAACTCCACATCGGAGTCCGTAAAGCGGAGCGAGGCCAGGTAATCCAGCGCGGACTCGATGCCGGCCGCTACCAGGAACGAGCGCTCCGGCGGCAACTCGCGAACAAACAGCTCGAATGTCGCCACCGCCCGGACCCGGTGATGAAAGTACCCGGCGGCCATGGTCAGTTCATAAAGATCCACCAAAAGGCTTCTGCTTTCTGAACCCACCATGGCCCATTTCTCTCAGGGGATTGAAAACCGACCTTATACCTTAAATTATGATGCAGTCCACCGGAGGGCCGTCAAAGGACATGCTCTGAGCGCGCAGGGTCCAGGGAAGACTCAACGCACCTGAGGCACGAAGGGCAGCAGAGCCCAGACGGGGTCCTCGATCAATCTTGGAATCTTAACGCGGACCGCTTCCCGGTAATTTGCATGGCTCAACACGCCAAACCGCTCGAGCAGGTCCTCAATTCTATCGAACAGGGTTTCGCGAGGCAGGATGTAAACTAGGCGGACTTTCTCCTCGGGGGCAATTTGCGCGAGCTGCTTGGCCAGTTGGGCTGCCTTGTCCACGCCTCCCAGTTCGTCCACAAGCCCCAGTTGAACGGCCCTCTTCCCTGTCCAGACTCGGCCCTGGGCTATTTTTTCCACCTCTTCCAGCTTCATTCCACGGCCCTCGGAGACTCCTTCCTTAAAGGTTTGGTAGGTCTCCTGTATCAGGGTCCCGATTTTCTTTCGCTGCGCGCGTGAAAAATTCATGAAGGGCCAGACGATGGTGGCATTCTCGGTGAGCGCCACATAGTCCTTGCTCATCCCCAGCTTTTCGTAAAGACCGCGAACATTGAGCTTGCCGATGATGACCCCGATGGAGCCGGTCAAAGTGCCCTGCTGAGCCACGATGCGGTCCACTCCCATTGAAATCCAATAACCCCCCGAGGCGGCCAAATCCGACATGGAAACCACCACCGGCTTCTTCTGACGGGTCAGGGAGACCTCCCGGCGTATGACCTCCGAGGCCACCACCGAGCCGCCCGGACTGTCCACTCGCAGGATCACCGCCTTGAAGGAGTCATCCTCCCGCACCTGCCGGAGGTGCTGGGAAACCGTGTCGGAGCCCAGCATTCGGCCGAGCATCATATCCTCGTGACTCTTCCCGGTGACGATGGTGCCGGAGGCAAAGACAACGGCAACCTTCGCTTCGCCCTCCGGCTCAGTCTGCCCCAAGTATCGCGCGACACCCACCTGATTTTCACTTTTTGCGTTCCTTTCTTCCACATTCGAATCGAACTCATCCCGGTAAGCGACCCGGTCCACCAGGCCGGCGGCCAACGCCTCCTGCGCCGTGAACGGGCCCTGCTCCACCAGTTCCCCCACCTGGACAGGTTCCAGTCCCCTCCCCCCGGCAATGCCGGTGAGAAAGTCGTCGTACCAATCCCTTAATAACGCTTCCACGGATTCGCGGTGGGCGGGTGTATATCCTTTCTCCGTCAGCGCGTTCGCAGCGGTTTTGTATCTGCCGGTATGGATGAAATTGGGCTCAATGCCGAGCTTATCCAGCGTGCCCCGCAGAAAGTCCGTCTCCGCCATCAGGCCGCGGATGAACAGGACCGAATGAGGAACCAAGGTGATGGACTGGCAAGCCGTCGCCAAATAGTAGGAGCGGTTGTCGGCAGATTCGAGGAAGGTGACGCTGAATTTTCCGGCCTGATTGAACTGCTTGATCTTTTCCCGCAGCTCCTGCAGCTTGGCCATGTTCATTGAAAATCCACCCATCCGAAGGACCAAGCCGTTGATTCGGTCGTCGTTGCGCGCGCGGTCAATGGCCTCCAGGAGGTCGCTGAGGATACTGACTCGGCCGGCGGCTCCCCCCCAGAGCCCTCGGGGCGCGTCCTCGGACACCTCTCCCCGGACGTTCAGCACCAGCACTGAATCGGGGCGAATCCGATTTCTGTACTTCAGGACAGCAAATACGGCCACCTCGATGACCAACAGGGCCAAAAGGGCCAACCCGAACTGGATGGCCATGACCTTGTAAATGGTCTTCACTACGGTCCTCTTACGGCGAACCATAAAGCCTCCTTGCCCGGCGATGCGAAAGCCCCCCGACCTGCTTCCCAATCGCAAGGTCTTTCCTGGGTCTCCTCAGAGCAACTATAGCGAACCCGGCCAGAAGGCGCAATCGCCCGCGCCCATCACCGACGGGGACGGGACTGGTCGAGACGGGGAATGTGGAGTAAAATCCGATATTCCGTCCGTTACTCGCTTGTTTCACCCGGGGACACCGTTATGGCTGAAATCGATCTGATTGTAGGGCGAGAAATCCTCGACTCACGGGGAAATCCCACCGTAGAGGCGGACGTCCTTCTGCGGGACGGAAGCATGGGGCGCGCCGCGGTCCCCTCGGGGGCCTCGACCGGCGAGCACGAAGCCCGGGAACAGCGCGACGGGGACACGAGCCGGTACCTGGGCAAGGGAGTCCGCCGAGCCGTCGAGAATATCCACCAGATCTCCCAGGAAGTGGCCGGCACCGAGGCCAGTGACCAGGCGGAACTGGATTGGAAGATGATTCAGCTTGACGGAACGGAAAACAGAGGTCGTCTGGGAGCCAATGCCATACTGGCCGTTTCGATGGCTACGGCCCGCGCGGCGGCGCGCTCGCTGCACCTGCCCCTCTACCGATACCTGGGAGGACTGTCGGCGCGGCTCCTGCCTCTGCCGATGATGAACATCCTCAACGGGGGCGCCCATGCCGACAACAATGTGGATTTTCAGGAGTTCATGATTGTTCCCGTCGGCGCGGAGCGGTTCTCGGAAGCCTTGCGTATGGGCGTCGAGGTCTTCCAACACCTCAAAGGCGTTTTAGGCCGAAAAGGATATGAAACCGCCGTCGGCGACGAGGGAGGCTTCGCGCCCCGCCTCAAGTCGAACCAAGAAGCGATCGAATTGGTTCTCGAAGCCATTGCAAAGGCGGGCTATTCTCCGGGCGAGCAGGTGGCGCTGGCGCTCGACCCGGCCACCAGCGAAATGTACCGTGACGGAGCCTACGTCTTCTTCAAGTCGGATCAATCCCGGAAGAGCGCCGACCAGATGGTCCGCTTCTGGCAGGACTGGGCTCGACAGTACCCGATCGTCTCCATCGAAGACGGCTTGGCCGAGGACGACTGGGAGGGCTGGAAACTGCTGACCCAAACGTTGGGCGATCAAGTTCAGTTGGTCGGCGACGATCTGTTTGTGACCAACACCGAGCGCCTGAAACAAGGAATCGACGATGGGGCCGGCAACGCCATTCTCATCAAACTGAATCAGATCGGGACCGTCACCGAGACCATTGCCGCCATCGAACTGGCCCGGCGACATGGTTACGCCGCCATCGTCTCCCACCGCTCGGGGGAGACCGAAGACACCTTCATTGCCGATTTCGCCGTCGGCCTCCATACCGGCCAGATCAAAACCGGCTCGGCCAGCCGCACCGACCGCGTGGCCAAGTACAATCAACTTCTCCGCATCGAGGAACAACTGGGCCACGCAGCGGAATTCCTGGGCCGGGCAGCGCTGAGGGCTATCAAATAGCCTAACCGGAGCCGACCCGAATATCGGCGCTGCGACCTTCAAAATAAGCGTCGCAGACCTGAAGGTCTGCGCCAGCCGGCCCGAACCCAATTTGGGGGTGGCGCAGACCCTTGGGTCTGCGAAGGGAAGCGGGGAGCCATTCCCCGGACCGCTCACCGTTTGCGGCAGCGCGCTCCAGGAGCACCCAGCATCGAGGGCACTCGCCGCAAACGAGGGCGCGCAGGAGGGGAGGTAGAACGGATTTGTAACCTGAGAGAGGTCACAGGTTACATTCAAATCCCTTACGATGATGCTCCTTGAACACCACAACAGACTCCCTACTGAACTTCATGAAGGCCGTAGGCGTTACGGGGACGCGTTACTCCAGACTCCCTCACTGATATCTCATCATGCAGCCCTGGGGACCTATCTGCTGTGAAACCGCCTCGTCCGGTCCTGCTGGTAATTCTGGACGGCTGGGGGTACAGCCCCTCGTCCGATAACAACGCCATTGCGCTGGCCCGCACGCCGCATTGGGATCGCCTCCTCAAGGAGTACCCCCACACGCTGGTGCACACCTCGGGCGAGCGCGTAGGCTTGCCCGACGGCCTGATGGGCAACTCCGAGGTAGGACATCTGAACATCGGTGCCGGTCGTGTGGTCCACCAGGAGATCACACGCATCAACGCCTCCATCCTGCAGGGTGAATTTTTCCGCCATCCCCTGCTGCGAGACGCAATGAAGCACGGCCGCCAGTCCCGACTTCACCTGCTGGGGCTGCTGGGCGACGGCGGCGTCCATGCGCATCAGGAGCACTTGTACGCCCTGCTACGCATGGCCAAGCAGAACCAGGTGGAACGGGTCTTCGTGCACCCGTTCATGGACGGACGAGACACGCCTCCCACCCACGGGGTCGAGTACCTGGCCGCGCTTCAGCAAAAGATGCAGGAATACTCGGTGGGGCAAATTGCCACGGTTTCGGGCCGCTACTACGCCATGGACCGGGACAATCGCTGGGACCGGACCCAGAAGGCCTATGAGGCCATCGTTTCAGGCAAGGGGCGGAAGGCCTGCGACCCCCAGGAGGCGGTGCGAAAGTCATATCACCAAGAGATCACGGACGAATTCATCCTCCCGACTGTTTTCACCACCCCCTCTGGGGAGCCCATCGCAACGATTCGGGAAGCCGATGCGGTCATCTTCTTTAACTTCCGAGCCGACCGTGCCCGCCAGTTGACGCGGGCTCTCAGGGAGCCCGATCTTGCCACCTTTCCCCGCACCGATTTTCCCGCCCGTCTCTTCTACGTCACCCTGACGCAATACGATAAGAAGTTCGTCCTGCCCTACGTCTTTGGGCCGAAAGCGATGGGCCACATCCTGGCCAACGTCTTTACCGAAATGAAAATCCGCAACCTGCGCGTGGCGGAAACCGAAAAGTACGCCCATGTCACTTATTTCTTCAACGGGGGAGTGGAAAAGGCCTATCCGGGCGAAGATCGCATCCTGGTCCCATCCCCCAAAGTAGCCACTTACGACCTGAAGCCCGAAATGAGCGCCTCCGGCATCACCCAGACCGTGGTAAAAACAGTGGAGGAGGGGAGCCGGGACGCGATCGTCGTGAACTTCGCCAATGCGGACATGGTCGGCCACAGCGGCAAACTGGAGGCCGCGATCCAAGCCGTGGAAGCCGTGGACGCAAGCCTGGGAGAAATCTGTCAAGCGGTCCGGCGGCGAGGCGGCGCCATGCTCATCACCGCAGACCACGGTAATGCCGAGCGGATGCGCGACCCCGCCACCGGCAATCCCCACACGGCTCACACCACCAATCCCGTGCCCCTGATTGTTTTCGCCCAGGATCCTCCCGCCAACCTCCACCCGGGAGGCGCCTTGGGGGACATTGCCCCCACCTTTCTGGGTCTTTGGGGCGCTCCGCAGCCCCCGGAAATGAGCGGGCGAGATTTGAGAATCCTAAGAAAATCAGGAAGCGAATGAAGTCGCCAAGGCCCACTTACGGCTCGCTTTTGACAGGGGTTTGCCGCTTGTGTGATAATACCCGCAACTTCGAAGGCAAGGCACGAACCAACATGATTTTGGCTGTGGTCAAACAAGCGGGAGTGGGAATTATTTTGTTTATGGCCCTGGGTGTCGCCTGGGGGCAAAATCCGCCAAGCGCGACCCAGGAGGCTTCCACCGGACCGGCAAGGCCCAGGACCGATCGGGCGACCTCTTATTACCACTACATGCTGGGCCGCCGCTATCGCGAGCTAGCGAAGATATTCAATCGATCGGGATTGGTGGACCGGACCATCTCCGAGTATCGCCAGGCCATCGAAGCCGACCCGGACTCCCTGTTTCTGCGGACGGAGTTGGCCGAAATTTATGCCACGGCCGGGCGTTGGTCGGATGCCACGGCGGAATGCCAAAAGGTGATCGAGAGCGACCCGGAGAACGTGGACGCGCATCGTCTCCTGGGAAATCTCTACTTTCACGCCTTGGGAAGCAAGTCGGGTGAAAATCTCCCCCAGGAGAACATTCGCAAGGCCATCCTCCATTTGGAGTTCGTGGCGCGTCACAAGCCCGAGGAGACGAATACTCTTTTCACGTTGGCGCGTCTTTACCGGATGAACAATCAGACCGAGGAAGCCGAATCGGCCTTCAAGAAAATCCTGGAAAGCGAGCCGGATTCCCGGAATGCCCTGGGCAGCTTGGCCCGCCTTTACTCCGACCAAGGGGAATACGAACAGGTCGTCCACCTGTTGGGCAAGGTTCCGGAAGAGGAGTTGGATAACCAGTCGTTGGCGGCCCTGGCCTTTGCCCTGCACCAGAACGGGAAACTGGAAGAAGCCGGGCGAAAATACCACAAGGTGCTCCAGCGCGACCCCGGCAATCATCGGGTTCGACGAGTTTACGTCCGCGCCCTGCTGGCAACCGAGGATTTCGCGGAGGCGGAAAAGCAGTTGAAAGTCCTTCTCGAGGACAACCCCGAGAACGGCGACGCCTACCGCATGCTCTCGGAAATCCACCGCCGCAAAGGAAAATTCCGGGAGGCGCTGAAGGCGCTGGAAGAAGCCAAGCGTCTTCAGCCGGATAGCGTCGAGGTGGCCTACAGCGAAGTGATCTTGCAAGAGACTCTGGGCGAGGAAGAAAAAGCCATCGCCGTGATCCAGGAAGTCCTCGCAAGGACCCGGAAGCCTGCGGGGAATTACACGGTAGCGGAAGCCAACGACCGTGCGATCTTTCAGGAAAGGTTGGGGATCGCCTACCGCACCCTGGAGAGATTTGAGGAAGCTCGGGAAGCTTTCAGCCAAATGAGGAGGCTGGGACCCGCCCAAGCCCCTCGGGCCGAGGCCTTGATCATCGAAACTTTGCGAATCGCCCGGAAGCTTCCGCAGGCGTTGGATACAGCGCGGGCCGCCGCGCGAAAGTATCCACGGGACCGCCGGCTGCAAGTGTTAGCGGCCACCCTGATGGGGATCCACGGTCAGGTGGAAGAGGCCGTTGCCCAATTGAAGAAATTGCAGCCAGAAGGCCAGATGGATCGTGACATTACTTTGCAGGTTGCCCAGGTTTATCTTCAGGCGGGACAATACGAGGTGGCCGAGCAGTGGATTGCTAAAGCGTTGGAATCCTCGCAGGATGGCCGGGATAATGAATACGCCTTGTTCATGCTGGGGTCCATCTACGAAAGACAGAAGAGATACGAACTTGCCGAAGAAAAATTCAAACAAGTTTTGGCCGTGAATCCGCTCAACGCCGGTGCGGCCAATTACTTGGGGTACATGCTGGCGGATCGGGGGATTCGCCTGCAGGAGTCGGTCCGCTATATTCAGAAGGCGCTCCAGATGGAACCCCAAAATGGAGCTTTCCTGGACAGCCTGGGATGGGCCTACTTCAAACTGAACAATTTCGATCTGGCGGAAGTCCATCTGGAGGCGGCGGCCAAGCGGATTACGCGGGACCCCACCATTCATGACCACCTGGGCCACCTCTATTACCAAACCGGCCGCAAGCAACAGGCCAGGGACGCCTGGGAGCGGGCTCTCGAAGCGTGGCCCGGTTCGCAAAGCAACGATTTTGATGCCCAGCGGGCCCAGAAAATCAGAGAGCGCCTGAAAAATATTGAAGATCAGGCCGCCCAACAGTAACTGCCGGTAATCAGGGGCCGAGTTTCTCCCTGATACTCGGAGTCCTCGGGGCCTTGACGGGAAATTTGGATACATCCATCCGGATGCGGGCATTCGCCAAGATCAATTTGGGGTTAAAGATCATAGGGCGACGCCCGGATCACTATCACGAGCTCCGAACCGTGTTGCAGACGGTCAGCCTGCACGACCGTCTGGAAGTGAATCGGAAGCGGCAATCGCGGAGCATCGAAGTCCTGTGCGACGCGCCCGGCCTTCCCGAGGGGGCTGATAACCTGGTTTACCGTGCCTGCGAACTTTGGCGGCGCTGGCGCGGGCTTCGTACGGGGCTTGCAGTCCGCATCGAGAAGGCCATCCCGGCGGGAAGCGGGTTAGGGGGAGCCTCCACGGACGCCTTCGCCACCATCCTGGGTCTTGAGCGGATTACGGGGGATCGCATGCCCGAGGCGGCAAGGCTACATCTGGCGTCTCAGTTGGGTTCCGACGTCCCCTTCTTCCATTGGGGAGGGAGGGCGTTTGCCGTCGGCCGAGGAGACGAAGTCCATCCTCTATCCGATCTGCCTTCTCGTTACTGCCTGATTGTATATCCAAGCGCAAGCATCTCCACCGCAGATGCTTATCGACGAGTTGGCGCCAGGTGGGAAGCAGACAGCGGGACGAATCGTAGGAGCGCTTTTGCCGGGCATTCCCATTTTTCCCTGGAAAAATGGGGTCCGGTGGAGAATGATTTCGAGTCCGTCGTCTATGCCAAAGGTGGGAAGATGCGACGGATCAAGAAAGCGCTGCAGGGAGCCGGTGCCGATCTGGCTTCCCTGAGCGGTTCGGGATCGGCGGTCTTTGGAATTTTCAAGACCTCTTCGGGTGCGGAAGAGGCACTGAGAGGTCTGCCCTCCGGCTGGCCGACCTTCAAAACGCGGACCCTGAACCGAGCCTCCTATCAGAAGGCGCAAGTGGTCTCGGGGACGCCGCGTCGAAGGCCATCTGCTGCCCATCCAGGAAGCTCGCAGCCGGAATAGGGGGCTGGAATCCTGGGAGGTCGTCCAAAGGTAGGACACGTGCCTTTGGAGCATGGAATCCTGGTTCGAATCCAGGCCTCCCAGCCACGGCTCAATGAAATTCGGAAGCCACCGACCTTTCGCGGGCCGATCCGAGGCGCTGGGGGGAGTGGCTTCCTGGGGAGTAAGGACGCATGGGAATGTCTCAGCACAACAGCATGAAGGTCTTTGCCGGGAATGCCAACCGGGAGCTGGCCAAGAACATTTGTCAACACCTGAACGTCCCCTTGGGCAAAGCCTTGGTGGGGAGATTTCCGGACGGGGAAGTCAAGGTACAAATCCACGAAAACGTGCGGGGATGTGACGTTTTCGTGGTTCAACCCACCTGCCGACCCGTGAACGAGAACTTGATGGAACTGCTCATCATGCTGGATGCCCTGCGGCGGGCTTCCGCTGACCGGATTACGGCGGTGATGCCCTACTACGGGTATGCGCGGCAGGATCGAAAAGACCGCCCCCGGGTACCGATCTCCTCGAAGCTGGTCGCCGACCTGCTGACTTCAGCGGGCGCATCCAGAGTCGTGGCCATGGACCTGCATGCCGGGCAGGTCCAAGGATACTTCAACATCCCCGTGGACCATCTGTTTGCCACTCCGGTCACGGTGGGTTACTTTAGGGAATTGAAACTGAAGAATGTGGTGGTGGTTTCTCCGGACCCCGGTGGAGTGGAAAGGGCGCGGGCGTTTGCCAAGAGATTAAAGACCCCGCTCGCCATCATTGACAAAAGACGTGAGGACGACGATGCTGTGGAAGTCATGAACGTCATCGGAAACGTGGAAGGCAAGACGGCTCTGATCGTGGATGATATGATCGATACGGGCGGCACGCTGGTTCGAGGCGTGGAGGCCTTGCTCTCCAAGGGGGCCGCGCAGGTTTACGCCTGTTGCACGCACCCGGTTTTTGCCGGCAAGGCCATTGAAAAGATCTGTAAGTCCCCGGTGGCCAGCGTCGTGGCCACCGACTCGATTCCACTCTCTCCGGAAGCCCAAAATTGCGGGCGCATTCAAATTCTGAGCGTGGCCAAGCTTCTTTCCGAAGCGATCCGTTCGGTCCACGAGGAAACTTCCGTCAGCCGGCTGTTTATTTAGACTTTTGTAACTCGGTGGATTCCCAGACGTTATAGGACAGCGAATTATGGTTGAGACAATTACCGTGGAGGGTCAGCCACGGACCGAGCGTGGTAAAAATGCCGCCCGTCGGCTACGCCGCGAGGGCCGGATTCCGGCTGTCGTTTATGGAGGGAAGGATGAAACCCTGCCTCTGGTGGTCGATCCCAAGCAGATGCAGAGTATTCTCCATTCCCCCAGCGGCCACAACACCCTCTTCAAGCTGCAAATCACCGGAGGTGCCTCCTGCCGCGCCATGGTCCGGGATTGGGTGTACCACCCGGTGCAGGGAAGCCTGCTGCACGTCGATCTGCTGCGCATCGCTTCCGAAACCCAACTGAAGGTGAAGGTTCCCATTCACCCGGTGGGTGAGCCTACGGGTGTTAAAATCCAAGGTGGGGTCTTCCACTTCATCTTGCGTGAGGTCGAATTGGAATGCCTTCCGGAAGACATTCCGGAAGAGATTCGCGTCGATGTAAGCGGTCTCAACATCGGCGAGGGTGTACGGACGGGGAATCTCCCCCTCGGATCGCGGGTCAAGCTCTCCATGGACCCGAACCGGGTGGTCCTGCACGTTCTGGCGCCGCGCGTGGAGGAAGCACCGGCGGAAGAGGAAGTTACCGAGGCCGCCGCCGAGCCGGAATTGATTCGCAAGCCCAGGGCGGAGGAAGACGAGGGCACCGGCGAAGCCGAGTCGGAAAAATAGAGGCATCCCCTCCCGGTGCTGGCGCAAGGTTCCGGATGGGAGCCGCACGCTTGAAGTTTATTGTCGGCCTGGGAAATCCGGGCTTCGAATACACGTTGACGCCCCACAACCTGGGATTCATGGGAATCGATTATCTGGCCGAATCCTGGGGTGTGAAGGTGCGGAAAAGAGAAGCCCAGGCCTTAACCGGCCGGGCGGAGGTGGCGGAAGGGGAAGTTTTGCTGGCCAAGCCGCAGACGTACATGAATCTGAGCGGAGTGGCCGTCGCGAAATTGCTGAAGAAATATGCCATGGAACCTCAAGACATGATGGTGCTGACCGATGACCTAGACCTGCCCCTCGGTATGCTCCGGATTCGGCAGCGAGGCACCGCCGGCGGGCATAATGGACTGAAATCCATCATCGAGGCCCTGAAGACGGACCAATTTATTCGCGTCCGGATGGGAACCCAACCCAACCGTGCGCTCGACGACTCGACCTGTTTTCTTCTGGGAAAATATCGAACCGAGGAATTGGAAGCGATTCCGCCGCTGTTGGACCGGGTCCAAGAAGCTGTTCAGATGATTCTTCGCGAGGGTCCCCAGAAGGCCATGACCAAGTTTAACCGCCGGGTGGCTCCCGGCCCGAAGGAGAACGAGAACGGAGGCTGAGGAGTGCCAAGAGAATATGAAATTATGTTTGTCCTGCAACCGGACCTGACCGAGGAGGAAAGGGAAAAATGGATCGGGCAATCCGAGCAGTGGGTGTCGGGCTCCGGAGGCGAGGTGGTCGGTGTGGAGAGAATGGGAACCCGGAAGCTCGCTTACCGCGTTGAGGGGCACCGTGAAGGCTTTTACGTGCTGCTGCAGTTCAAGGGAGAAGGGGAATTGGTAAAACAGATTGAACGTCGCCTGAAGGTCATTGAGCCCGTCCTCAAATACCTCTCCGTTCGTATCGACGAAACGAACAAGAAAATTGCAAAAATGAAACGAGCCCGCGAGAAGCGGGAAGCGCGCCGCAAATCCAAGGTGCGCCCCAACCCGGCGGCCGAAGCCGTGTAACCTTAAGGAGAATTTCAGACTGTGCCAGAACCCAGAAAAGCACCCAGCGGCCGGGGAGGCCGCCCGAGCTACCGACGGCAGTATCTCCGACGCAGGAAAGTCTGTAAATTCTGCGTCGAAAAGATCGACGACATCAACTATAAGGATGTTCGCCTCATCCATTCCTTCATTTCCGAGCGCGGCAAGATCCTGCCCCGCCGGCTGACCGGCACCTGCTCCCCTCATCAACGCCGCTTAACGGTGGCCATAAAGCGCGCGCGAAATATCGCCCTGCTTCCGTTTAAGAAAAAGCCTGTTTCCTAGCCCAGGAATCGGTTTTGCCGGAAGCGTCTCAAGAGGATTTTAAGCGATGGAAGTTATTCTGCTGCAAGACATAGAAAAATTGGGGGGGGCCGGCCAGATTGCGAAAGTGGCGGGCGGATACGGGCGCAACTTTTTGCTGCCCAAAAAAATGGCGGTGCCCGCCACCCCGGGAAACCTGAAGATGTGGGGACAACGGCGGGCCAAGCTGTTGAGCCAGGACACGAAAAACCAGGCCGTCGCCGAGAAAGTCGCCGCAACCCTCCAGGAATTGACTGCCGTTATCACCCGCAAGGCGGGGGAAAAGGACACCTTGTTCGGTTCGGTCACAAGCCTCGACATCGCGGAGTGGCTCCACTCTCAGGGCCATGATGCGATCGACCGTAGGAAAATCGTCCTCCCCGAACCCATCAAAGTTCTTGGCGAGTACAATGTATCGGTCAAGTTGCACCGTAATGTGACGGCCACTTTGAAGGTGCGCGTGGAACCGGAAGCCGACCCAAGCCACTCCCCCTGAAAGGATAGCGACAACCTCCTCGTTCCCTGGAAATACATATCCCTAGAGGTCGCACTCCGTGCCCACGGATACCTCCAACCGAAGAACGGTTCCCCACAATTTGGAAGCCGAGCGCGCTCTGTTGGGTTCCATCCTCCTGGACAATTCCACCCTCAATCCCGCCCTTGAACATATCCACCGCGAGGACTTCTTTTCGGAATCGCACCGGAGAATCTTCGAAAAGATGGTCGCACTCTCCGACAACAACCGCCTGATTGACGTGGTCACCCTTTCCGATGAGCTGGCCAGTTCAGGGTGGCTGGAGAAGGTCGGCGGGGTGGCGAAGCTTACCGGGCTCTCCGACGGGGTTCCTGCCGGCACCGCGGCGATAGTCGCCGAATATTCGCGCATCATCAAGGAAAAGTCTCTTCTCCGCCGTCTGATCAACATTTCGGAAAATATCATCGCGCACGCGCAACAGGACGGCGATGACGCGGCGTCGGTCATCGACAAGGCGCAGGGAGCGCTGTTCGAGATCGCCTCGCAGAAAGTTCAGTCCGGGTTTCTCGGCATCAAGGACATCGTGAAATCCAGCTTCGGCACCATTGACGTCCTCTTCGACCGGGGCCAGCGCGTCACCGGCGTGGAGACGGGATTCAGGGACCTGGACAACATGACCTCGGGGCTTCAGCCCTCGGAACTGGTGATCCTGGCTTCACGGCCTTCGGTGGGAAAAACCGCCCTGGCTCTCAACGTCGCTGCCCATGCCGCCATTCAGCACCAGAAGTCCGTCGGCATCTTCTCACTGGAGATGAGTAAAGAGTCCCTGGTCATCCGCCTGCTCTGCGGAGAAGGCCGTATCGACAGTCACAAGCTGAGAACCGGCTTCGCGAGCCCTGAGGATTGGAAGCGAATGTCCCAGGCTTTGGGGCGGCTGGCGCAAGGCCCGATCTTCATCGAAGATACACCGGCTCTCAGCGTGATGCAAATCCGGGCCAAAGCGAGGCGGCAGGCGGCCGAAAGAGGGCTGGACTTACTGGTGGTGGACTACCTTCAACTCATCACTGGCGGGGGGCGCTTCGAGAACCGGACCCAGGAAGTCTCCTATATCTCCCGCAGCCTGAAGAGCATCGCCAAGGAGTTGAATGTTCCCGTCCTGGCTCTCTCGCAACTGAGCCGGGCTCCCGAAGGCCGGCAGGGGCATCTTCCGCAACTTTCCGACCTCCGCGAGTCGGGGTCCATCGAACAGGATGCCGACGTGGTCTTGTTCCTCCACCGCCCCGATATGTACCGTCGCCAAGCGGGGGAGGAACCGGAGGGGAAAACCGAATTGATTGTCGGTAAGCAGCGCAACGGGCCCACGGGCCGGGTGAATCTGGTCTTCCTGAAACCTTACGCCTTGTTTGAAAATTACACCTCAGACGAGGAGCCCTTCGAATAGTCCGTTGAGAAGTCCCTCGGAAAATCTCCTGCGTCCCACCTGGGCCGAAATTTCACTGGGCAAGCTGGAGCGGAACCTGGCGCGCGTACGACGCCTCGCGGGTTCCCATCGTCGCGTCATGGCCGTGGTGAAGGCGGACGCCTACGGCCATGGTGCCGTGCCGGTGGCACAAGCTCTGGGGGAGGCCGGCGTGGACTGGTTCGGCGTTGCCACCGCGGAGGAGGCCCTCGCCCTTCGCCGCCAACGAATTCGACAACCCATTCTGCTGCTGGGGGGGCTCTACATGAGCCAACCCGAGCACCTGATCGAACACCACCTGACCCCCACGGTCTCCTCCACGGCTCGCTTGGATACCTACGCCGAATGCGCCCGCCGGCTCGGTAAGCCCATCGAGTTCCATCTGAAAGTGGACACGGGCATGGGAAGGCTGGGAATGCCTCCCGAAACCTTGGAAGCCTTCCTGGAACATTATCGGCAATTGGAGGGCGTCATCCTCAAAGGCGTGCTGACTCATCTGGCCTCCGCCGAGCACGCCCAGGGGCAACAAACCCGGCAACAGACGCAGCGTTTCGGGGCAGCCTTGCAAACACTCAAATCCTCCGGCATCGAACCGGAGATGGTGCACGTCTCGAACAGCGCCGCTCTCGCCGCCGGGCTTCAGGTTCCGGAAAATATGGTGCGGATCGGGGCCTTGCTGTTCGGTTTCTGCCCGCCGTTTCCCTCTGCCTCCGAGCGGATTCCGGCCGTGGCCAGGGAATTCGAAGCGCTGCTGGAACTGAAATCGCGCGTCGTCTTTCTAAAAGACGTGCCGGTGGGGACACCGCTCGGCTACGGAGGCTCGTTTCGCACCCAACGGCCCTCCCGCATCGCCACCGTGCCCATCGGGTACGCCGACGGGATCAGCCGCAGGCTCTCGAATCGCGGGGTCGCCATCGTGCGACGTCGGCGGGCTCCTATCGTCGGGAACATCAGCATGGACCTGACCCTACTCGACGTTACGGAGATTTCCGGGGTGGAAATTGGCGATGAGGCGACCTTTATCGGCAGCTCGAGCCCCTCGGCGGTGACTGCCCTCGAAATCGCCGAGCAACTCGATACGGTGCCCTATGAGGTCCTCTGCTCCATTGGGAAACGGGTCCCGAGAGTCTATCTCGAAAGGAGATCTAGCGGCTGACGCCCAAGGGAAGGTACAGCCAAGCGGTGTCCTGCCGGCATTCCCGGCAAGACCGCTTCAGAGGTTTGGAGGTCTTCAGCTCCTCCAACTCCTCCCGGCCAACGTGAATCGCGCCCCGGCTGCGGCACCGCACGCACTGCACCATCGCCACATAGGACATCCTTAACGTTCGGCTTTGAAGAATCTTTCCCATAAGAGCAGGAAATATCGTAAGCGGGTTCCTTTATCCTATCATAAGACAACCCATTCGCCGCAGCCGTGCCCAGGCTGTCGGGAGCGGGTGAAAAGAGTTTCCGGTTCGTCAGCCGATCTTTCCGAAAGCGGACGAAAGCATGGTTATTGATATTGGATGCGGAAGAAACAAACTGGATCCCGCGGCTCTGGGCCTGGACCAAAGCCCGGATTCTGCCGCCGACGTGGTTTGCGACCTCAATCGCTATCCCTGGCCCTTGCGCGACAATGTAGCCTCGAAGATTTTTCTTTCTCACGTCGTCGAACACCTCGACGACCTGATGCGCGCAATGAAGGAGGTGCATCGAATCGGGCGGTCCGGCGCGAAGGTTTCCATCGCAACCCCCCACTTCAGCTCCCACAACGCCTACACGGACCCCACTCACCGACGATCGCTGGCCTGCGGGAGCTTCCAATACTTTACGGGGCAGCCTTTTGAACGGTTCTCGGGGGCGTCGTTCCGTTTTCGGATCCTGGAATGCCGCCTCTCGTTCGGGCACAGCCTTCTTCTGGATGGGCTGGGAAGACTGACTGCGGGGCTGTCACTGGGCTGGTATGAGAGGCATGCCGCCTGGATTTTCCCCGCCCAGGATATCCTTTGCACCCTCGAAATCGTAAAGGACTGATTTATCTGTAGTTCTGTAGTTAAAGATGTAGCAAACTTGCGGGACCCTACTATTGCACCTTTTTTTTCACTTTCTCAAGAGCGTCCTTGGCGGGCAAATACTCGGGGCACAAGCTGAGGGCTTTCTCAAAGCACTGTCGAGCTTTCCCTAACAACTCCTTGGCCACATAGACGCGCCCCAGGTTGAAGTAGGGGAAATGGTAGGTTTCGTAACGGCGGGATTGAATGGCCCGCTCCAGCCAGGGAAGGGCTTCATCGACGTGGCCCTTCTTGATCAGATAAGCTCCAATGTCATTGTAGGGGTTGCCGAAGTCGGGATCGATCTGGATGGCCTTTCTGCATTCTGCAATGGCGTCATCCACCTTTCCCTGAAAGTCGTAGGTCCAACCCAAAAACGTATAGGCCTCGGCGGTAGGATGCAGAGCGATGGAGCGCTTATACAATTCCTCGGCCATGGCATAGTCCTCGCCCATCTGGTACTGATAGGCCTCTTTCAGCAGTTGCCATGCCGCGTTGATGGATTCGCCATTCATAAACTCCCCTTTGGTAGCATAGGTCCCCCGGCAAGTCAACGTAACTTCCATACTGTCGGTGTCGCACAGGACCTCCTCGATGGCCATACCTCCCCCTGTACTCGACCCCAAACGGAAGGAGTTTACGGCTCCCGGAGCGGTCCCACGCCGGGATCGGCCCTCCGGCCACATCCTGACGCCGTCCAATCACCTGCCGATTCCTACCTTGCCAGCCCGCAAAGACGGGTGTTATCGTAGCCGAATACCTGAAGACCGGGAGGAGTAAAAACCCGATGACGGCCGATGAGGTCCGAAAACGCCTGCGCGAGGGCTCGACGCTCGAAATTACCACCGGAGGGGGCGCCTTCGAGGTCTGGGCAGAACCCTTTGCCAGCCCGCCCAGGGTCTATTACGAAGGCGAGCCCTTCGACCTGGATGATCTTGACACGGTGGTTCACAGAATCCTCGAGCAACTCCGGGAAGAGGGAGTCCGTAGCAGGTGGGTCGATAAGGATTAGTCCAACCGACGCTGGCTGCTCGGCTTCCCCCCGCCGTCTCCACCCGGCAAGAGGCTCCATCAATGATTGTCAGCCAAAGGTGAGGGAAGTACCGGCTGCTTTCGCGTCTTTCCTCGGTCCACTTTCAGGTCCAGGTCCTCAAAAAGGAGTGCCGGGGAAACAATCGTAGTGGGAATCAACTCCATGCCCGCCGCGGAGACGACCGTGCTCAAGTGGTTATAAACGAACGTCTCGTTTCCGGCCGCCACGACGTCGCGCAGCGCACGGGGCGTCAATGCCGAGAATTGAAAGCCCCGCACCAGTTCCTTGCGGCCATCCTTTACCCACACGCGATAGGCAAGCACGGGAGCTTCGGGGAAGCCGGCGAAAGGATTACCGGGGGAGGCCGCCAAGCCTTCATCGAAGGAGCCTCGATCCCCGGAAGCAACCGGCCCGAGCTTCGTGACAAGAATCCCGAAGTCTTTTTCTTGCGCCTTTGCTTCCTCGATCAGCCGCGTCTCCAACTGCTGGCGAGACTCACTCTCCGAGGAGGTCACGAAAAGGTTTCCCGGGCGAGCCTGGACAACCCCGGCCGCTCCCAAGGCCCGTCCGTGCCCGTTCGATCGCCGCAGTTCGCTTCGGGGCGCCCGGGACATCAGGAAATTGACCAGTCTTCCTTTCTCAACGAGCCGGATACGCTCCGCGCGAACTCCCTCGCGGTCCACACGGAAAGACCCCAGCAAGGGCGAGCCGGCAAACGTTTCCACGGTAGGATCATCCACTACCGAGAAAGTGGAAGGCAGGACACGAGCCTTCCACTTGGAGCTCCAAGCTCCCCCCGGCTGAGGAACCAGCATGGCAAAACTCTCGGCGGGCCTGTCCGGGGGAGGGGTCCCCGAAAGGTGCGGTGCCAGCAAATGGGCCAGCAGGTGCGCCGCCGCCTCCGGGGAAAACAGCACGGGACCCGAGTAATCGTCGGCCAAGGGCGCCTCAGCCGAACGGATCGCCTCCGAGGCCGTGCGTTCCACTGCTCGCTCCAGCCCGGCGAGTGTCGGCAGGCCGCGAAGAGTCCGAACCAGTAGCGTCGATTCGTTCCTTACCGGAGATCCATCTTCGGCTTGCAGGGCGGCCATGACATGGAACCGGACCACCTGCTCGGGCTGCCGGTAGCGAAAGCCCTCGCTGTTCACCAGATAGTGGGTCCCCGCGTAAACATGGAGACCCACCGAGGACCGTTGAATGCGCGGAAAGGGTTTCAGGAGCGCCGAAAGCCTCCGCAAGGCCCGTTCCCATTTCTCCCCGGGTTGTACCGAGGCGGGTGCCGGGGCGATCTCCACCACGGGTTGGGCACGGGAGAAATCCTCGATCCTCTCCCGCGTTTGCACGTTCTTCAGGTAGGCCCGTTTGCGGGACAGGGTTCCCAGCGCCTCCTTGTAGGCC
This sequence comes from Terriglobia bacterium, assembly GCA_965222885.1. Taxonomy (GTDB): domain Bacteria; phylum Acidobacteriota; class Terriglobia; order UBA7540; family JAPUME01. Next base: position 348,058 of record OZ244973.1, on the reverse strand, counting down.
CGGTCCGTTCTCAGCCACAACCTGCGCCGCAAGGCCCAATACTCATCCTCCACGGGAAGGGTGGGCGAAGCCAACCCGGAACCGAACGAACCGGGAAATTGTCCGGGATCGTAATTGCTGTTGTCCAACTCGTAATCGCCCACGCGGAGGCGGACGCCATAGGGCCTCGCATGCCAGGAATCGTTCTGGACAATCGCTCCCAGGGAGGCAGAAATGTTCCAATGGCGGCCATCTTCCAGGTAATACTCCAGATAATAGGGCTTTTCCAGGGCGCCCATCTTCAATTGCGTCATGGACCGGCGCAACTCGTCTTGCATCGCCTTAAAAAGAGGTTCATCTCCCGAGCCGCTCGCAAGCGGGTTGGCCCACATCAGCGCAGCGGCGGCGAAGACGCCGACAAATCCGATGGCGCTGCTCCTCATACGAAATGGCATGAATTCACCTGAATTTCAGGCCGGCGGCCTCTTCGACCCTTACGCCGTGCTCCCCTGCCGATCTCCACATCGAAATCACCTCGCAGGAGCGGGAGCAGGAAGCAGAGGAGGCCGCTCGAAGGCCTTCGGCTGCTTTTGAACTTCGATCTCGGAAATCAGGAGCGCCGGCGAAGACGCCGAGACAGGAATGGCGCCCGATTCGGCCACACAGACCCCGTTGAACACTTCCCCTCGGTCTGAGGCAGCCACAACCTTACCCAGCACGGTTAAAGGCGTCCCGACAATCCCCAACCCACGCACCAGCTCATCCGGACGACCATCGGCATAGACCCGGTAAACCATCAGGGGCAGCACCTGGAAGGTCTGCGGCCCAAAGCGCATCGTTTCGGTAAATCCCCCTGCGATGTCTTCAAAAAGCAGCCCGTACTCTTTCCCCTGCTGGCGGGCCAGTTCGCGCAGCCTACGGCGCAATCGATCATAGGGAATTCCCTGCGCCGCCGTGACGACCAAATTTCCCTGGCGGGCCGTGACCACCCCGCCGGGTTGGCGCCTTCCGTGCCCGTTCGACCGGGTGAAATTCTCAATCGGCCGGCGCGAGAGCAGGAAGTTCTGCAAGACCCCGTTCTCGACAACCGGAACCGGCTGGGCCGCGACCCCTTCGTCATCGTGAGAGTAGTGCCCCATCAGAGGGATTCCGCCTAATTCGGAGCGCGTCGGATCATCATCGACAGAGATGAATTCGGGAAGAATCTTCTGCCCCAGCTTTTTGGTAAAGGTCTGTCCCTCGAACTCGTCACGCTGCCGGTGACCCTCTACGCGGTGGCCCAAAACTTCATGGAAGAAGACTCCGGCGGCGCGGCCGGAAAGAATGGCCGGGCCGGAGTAGGCCTCACTGGTCGGGGCCGATTTCAGCCGCGACAGCTCCTCAGCCAATCGTTGGATTTCCCGGCGGACGGTCTCCTCGGCAGGCATTCCGCTCCAGTCGGTCGCATGGAAGGCCCCATAACGAAAAAGGTCCATGCCGTCTTCCGCGCGCGTCGAGCCGGTAAGACTTAACCGGAGACGAGTCTCCCCGAAGCGGAGCCGAGTCCCCTCGGAATTCACAATGTATTTGGTTACGGCCTGGACATTCAGAGCCACCTCCGAGGTAAGGATTTCCGGATAGCGCTCGAACAACCGGGAGTACGCCTTGACGCGTTCCTCCCCTGCGTCTTTGTCCAAGGTGTACCAAGCGCGGGGACCCATCGAGACGTGCCGCTCTTCCCGCGTAAAATCCCCCGTTGCTATCCCTTCCTCGACCTTGATCTCCTGACTGGCCCGGACGGTTTCCAGGTCTTCCACCGCGATGCGGTATTGCCGATCCGTCTCCCTCCAAAGGGAGGCCCGAATGGCATCCAGATCGTCGTCCAGACTGACCGGAACGAACGCCATGCGGCGAAACAACGAGAGTACGCCGGGCTCTCCCCGAACGCCGTGGGTGTTATCCAGTTGATAGTCGCCTACGCGGACTGACACATGGAGGAACCGCCGGCGCGTTTCCCGGCTGGATTCCAGAGCGCCGTAGGAAGCGCGAATCTCCCCATTGCGGCTTTCCGTGATCTGGTAGCCGATAAAATAAGGCACTGGCTCGGCCCTATCCCGAAAGCCTTCCAGGGACCGCTTGAGCTCCGCTTGCATTCCTTCCAGAACAACGTCTTTCTCTGCCCGTGCCGAGGAAAGAGAAAGAAAAGCGACAATGAGGAGGAAAAATAGAGGGCCAAGGAACGCGGCGCGGCGTGAGACCCATCGATCCGTGGGTCGGCTGGGAAGCGTTCCGGTCCGGGTCTCCCCAGATGAATGCCGAGCTCGGTTTCCAGCGCTCAAACGGCCTCCGCGGAGCTGGGAACCCCAAGGCGCGGATCCCGCACATTCCCCACGCCGTGGCATTCCGCCTCGGCTCTTTTGGGCGGGCGACCCAGAGCACGGACCCGAAACGACTTATGGGTCACATTCCCCTTTTCGTATTTGATGGAGAGCCCCTGCGCCGAGGCCAACCCCAGTCGGGTCAGGCGGAAGACGTCCAATCCAGCCTCCCCCCTGTCCAGCTCGTCAGCCGTAGCATGCAAGGCGGGCGAGCGCGGCATGTACCGGGGACAGCAATCCTGAAAAGGCTCGCAGGAAACCTCGTAGGTTCCGATCTGCCTGGCAATACGAAGGATTTCCAATTTGTCATCCCCGGAAAGCGGACGATATATGGGGCAGCGAGCCACCGAGTCCACCGCCGCCATATTGTGGAGGGTCTGGGAGGCAACCTGGCATACACTGTCGCCGGTAATCAGCCCCAACGCTCCCTCTTCCCTGGCGACTTCCTGGGCAATCCGAAGCATCATGCGGCGGTACAGCAGGATGCGGAACTGCTGGGGAGCCTGGGCGACGATTTCCCGCTGGATGGGGTCGAAGGGAATCAAAAAGAGGCGGGAGGTAAACTGAAAAGGCGTGAGCCTCTCGACAATCTCTCTCACCACGGGGAGAGAGGATTCCCCCGGCTGCGCCGAGACACCATAGAAATGGATAAAGCTGACGTGCACTCCCCGCCGCATCATCTTATAGGCCGCCACCGCCGAGTCGAAGCCTCCTGAAACCAGGCAAAGCAGGTGACCGCCCGAGGCCGCCGGCAGGCCCCCGGGGCCCTCGACGCGGGTTGCATAGAGGAGCGCCGAACCCGGAATCACCTCGACCCGGCAGGTAACTTCCGGCTTGCTCAGATGGACGCGAACTTCACTACGCCCCTCGCGCCGCGCCTGCTCAAGAATCACGGTTCCCAGGTCACGCTCCAACTCGACCGAGCTCATCAGGAAGCCGGTCACCCCCACCTTCACGCGGACGGCAAAACTTGAAAACTTCTTGCCCGCCAATAGCTTCCAGGCAGCCCGACGAATTTCCTGAAGATCATCCGCAGTCTGCAAGACGGGCGCGAAATAAGCCAAGCCCAGAATTCGGCCTATCCGCTGTGCGGCTAAAGCCGCATCGGCACCTTCCTGCAAAGTTACCAGGATGCGATGGGCAACCGATCGGATCTCATCCACTCCCAGGTCCTCCAAGGCGCGCCGCACGTTATCCTTCAGGCGTGACCGAAAGAAGTGGCGATTCTTGCCCTTCAGCCAGATTTCGTGATAGTGCAGCACGAAAACCGGCCCCCTTGCCAACTGTCGCATACCTGTTAGGTTATCGGTTTTAACCGGCGCTGGCAAGCCTCTGCACTCGTCCACAGGATGGGTGATACTGTACCGGCCTACGGAAAACACCCTCTCCCGGCTCGGTGAGGAGCCGGGGGAGGCCTGAGCACTGTGGAAATGACGCGCCCTGGAAACGACTGTGCCGGGGGGGGACTCCAAGCCGCTACGCTTGTTAGGGCGCGGTATCGCCCCTTGCGAATCTTGTGTAACTCAAGTTCCACCACGCAGCCTCAAGAAGATTTGTCAGATGACCGCGGAGTCCGAACGGTCCATTTGACAAGATTTTCCTAATTCGCAATACTGTTCAGACATTCCATCGATTCAAGCCAAGGAGACCGAACATAATGCGGTTCGTCATGATTTTGGCATGTTTACTTTTCATTCCAGGGATAACTTGGGGCGAGAAAACGGCTCAAGAAGGTCAAGAGAGCCAGGAGGGCCAGGCCGAACAGCCCGCCACCGGTCCGATAGCACAGTCCGAAGAAGAGCTGGTTGCGTATAATCAATTCGCTCGCCAACTGGACCCGGACATGACCATTCAAGCCGGCGAGGAATTCGTTCAGCTCTATCCGGAGAGCCAGCTCCGGGCTCTTGTGTACTCGCTTGTGGCCATCGCCTACCGGGATAAGAACGATTACGAAAAGAGCTTGGAATACGGCGAGAAGGCCCTGGAATTGGAACCGGAAAATGTGCTGGCCTTGTCGGTCCTGGCTCATACGCTCCCGCAACGGATGAAAGGAAGCGGTCTGGAGCAGGCGCAAAAACTGGCCCGTACCCTGGAATTGGCCAATCGCGGTCTGGCCGAGATGGAAAAGTTGGTGAAACGTCCCGACCAGGCGGAGGAGGAATTCCAGACACACAAAGCTACCCTCTCCAGACTGCTGCATTCGGCGCTGGGGAGGGTCCATCTGCAGCGGCGCCAACTGGACAAGGCTCAGGTCGAGTACAAGATGGCGGTCACCGCGATCGAAAATCCGGACCCGACTGATTATTTTTACTTGGGACAAGCTTACGAGGAAGACCGGAAATTCGAAGAGGCCATCGAGGCTTTCGAAAATGCCTCCCGGCTCTCTCCCGGGACCATCATCGAGCAGATTGCTGAACAGAAGTTGGAGAGACTCAGGAAGGTCGTCGTCGTTCTAGGCAAGTCAAAGAAATAGAGTGCCCCGGTAGAGTCTCTGCTCTGCCGCAACCCAACCGGCTTCGCACGAACCCAAGATCAAACCCCAGACCCATCTCCATGTTGTCAAGAAAAAATTCCATGGAAGGGAGTTCTGCGTCGGGTCGGCACGCTCGAGAATGGAAAGCAGAACGGACTATCGGTTGCCGCCGGGGGAAAGATAACTGTTTCGGGCCAGCAACTTAACCTTCGGACGGTTTACACGAACGCGCAGGGTGTGAAGCTCGCCGTCGGAGGCTCCGGGAGAAAAGCCGAGGATGTAAGGATTGCGCGCCTGATCGATAATGCGGGAATAGAGTTGATCCAGATAGCTAAGTTTCTTCGGATTAAAGACATCCCCGCCGGTTTCCCGTGCGTAGCGAGACAGAACATCAAACCGCTTCCACGACCAGCGAAAGTTGAAGTGGACGGCATAGACGGACACGTTGGCCCGCACCAGCCCTTTCACGGCATCTTCATAAGAAAGCTGGTTGTCGGAAGCGTTCATACCGTCCGAGAGGATCAATACAACCCGCCTCCGCTCCCGGGACCGCGCCCGAAGCTGTTGCGCGGCGGTGAACAGGGCGTCGTGAATCCGTTTTCCCGACGGCTTTTCCGGGAAACTCATCGCCTGGGTGGGGTCGATCCGCTCGCCGCCGATGCGGGAGACTCCGGCCAGCGGCGGTCCCGCCACCGAGGGCGTCGTTCCGGAGGGGAATTTCTCCTGCGCCGCCTTCCAAATCCGGTCCGGCTCGTGCGTAAAAGGGTGGCCCAGGCGAACAGTGTCGTCAAAAAAATAGAGAGCCTGTTCATCCTCCGGGACAAAGGCGTGGCTCAACGAGCCCAGCGTATTTTCGATCATCCGCGCGTGCCGCTGCGACAGCTTGAAATCCAGCAGGATGACCGCCGACAAAGGCGTGGGCTCAACGGCAAAGTAACGGATCTCCCGCTGCTCCCCATCCTCGAAAATGCTGAAATCGTCCCGAGTGAGGTTATCCACCGAGTTCCCCTTGCGGTCCTTTACCGTCACCGGCACGATAACCAAGTCCACCCGCTCGCGCACAACAAACGAGTCCTCAGCCGGCTCCTGGGCATGGAAATCCATTCCCACGCAACAGAGGGCCGCCATGAGGAGGAATTGCAGTCCTTTTCGCACCATTTCAGTCCTGATTATAACCCCCACCTGAACAGATGCCAAAACAGTCCGAAAGGTCGCCTCGGAAATCCCCTGCGGGCTATGATATGAGATTGGCGCGTGGGGGTCATCCGGCGCAAGGAGGGCCGGTTATGATCCTTTTCCTGCTTCTCCTTTCAGCACTTGAAAAGATAGGCTACTATATGGGGTATGTTTTCTGTCACCCGTGGGGTTACAGTTGGTGTAACATTCCGGGTTGGGCGGGACTTCTCTAAACAGGGCGGATGGGACGTGCGGCGCGAAGCTCCCGCCCGCCCCAATAATAATGAAAGCCCCACCCTCTCGTCCCCGCGAAAAGATGCCGCATGGCCGAGGGAAAAGCCCGGACCCAGCGAAAGTAGGCGTCCCCATGATCCGCTTTGCAGATAAGCTTCACCAAGTAGGCCAAGCCCCTCTCCGGGCGATGGAGATTGACACTCTCCAGGTAAACGTGGGCAAGCTGTGCAATCAGACCTGCCGGCATTGCCACGTGGACGCCGGGCCCACCCGCACGGAGGTGATGACGCGGGAGACTGCGGAAGAGGTCGCCGGGGTCCTGCACCGCTATCCGATTCACAATCTCGACATCACCGGAGGCGCCCCCGAGCTCAACCCCCATTTCGATTTCCTCGTCGAGGAGGCCCGCTCCCTTCAGCGTCACGTTATGGACCGGTGCAATCTGACGGTCTTTTTCGTGGAGGGAAAAGAATATCTGCCGGAGTTTTTGGCCCGGCATCGGGTGGAGATCATTGCCTCGTTGCCCTGCTATCTGGAAACCAACGTGGACAAGCAGCGCGGCAAGGGCGTCTTCTCCAAAAGCATCCAAGCCTTACAGTGGTTGAACCGTTTGGGCTATGGGCGTCCCGATAGCGGCTTGCTGCTGAATCTGGTTTACAACCCGTTGGGGCCGTCGCTGCCCCCCGCGCAGGTATCTCTGGAGCAGGCCTACCGCGACCAGCTCCGTGACCGCTTCGGCATCGAATTCAATCGGCTTTACACCCTGACGAATATGCCCATCAGCCGATTTCTGAAAGACCTCCTGCGTCAGGGCGCCTATGAGCGGTACATGGAGCTCCTGCTCGAAAAGTTCAACCCGGCGACCGTCGAGGGCCTGATGTGCCGCTCTCTGATCAGCGTCGGCTGGGATGGGAAGCTCTACGACTGCGACTTCAATCAGATGTTGGAGCTGCCGCTCCGAACCGGTCTGCCCCAACATATCCGCGACTTCGATCTCCAGCATCTTCAGCGGCGCCGGATCTGCACCGGTGACCACTGCTTCGGTTGCACTGCCGGCAGCGGCTCGAGTTGCACCGGCGTCCTGAATTAACACGATCCCCCCGGTTTTTGCATTTCACTCCTTGCGATCCGGATCGAAAGGTCCCGACCGGTGCAGCCAAGGCACTTGCCTCGATTTCGAGAAAAGGTTATCTTAAGTTAAACTTAAAGAGGGACTCCGATGCCCAAGATGATCAGCGCTAAACAGCTCCGAGAGCAACTGCAGGATGTCGTAGAGAAAGTGAGCCACGGGGGGCGCTTTACCGTTCTGTACCGAAGTCGCCCGGCTTTCGACATCGTACCGGTCGGCAGTCCCCCGATCGAAAGCACGCCACTGGAATCGGATCCGCTGTACCGGGCAACGCCCGTTGGCTCATCCGAATCGGGGGACGCTGCCGCGCGGCATGATGAGGTTCTGTACCGGTGAAGCTTATGTTCGTGGATACGGCCGCGTGGGTTGCGGCCGCCGACAGCGCCGACGCCGCAGGCCCGTTCGTGCAGGAAGCTCGGGATCAATGGTTGTCGGCCGGCGGCTTGCTGACGACGACCGACTATGTGATCGACGAGACTCTGACCACCATCCGGTTCCACCTCGGTCTTGATGCCGCTGAAGCTTGGTGGCTGCAAATCGATGGCTCTACTCGACTACGCATTGAGTCCATTGACGAAGCGCGCGGAGAACGTGCACGATCGCTCTTCTTCCGCTATCGGGACAAGGACTTTTCCTTCACCGACTGCTGCAGCTTTGTTCTTATGCGAGAACTGCGAATTCGCCGGGCATTGACGTTGGACCGTCACTTCCGGCAGATGGGCTTTGAGGTTGTTCCGTAAGCCCGGCGGGGTTACGGCGCGCGTTCTCCCGCGACGAAGCCGCGTCGATGGCTTCCCACGGAATGGCGACCCCGATGAGCTTCTTTCGGGCGGTTGTCATCACCGTCATGGGCAGAGCACCTTATTGCAAAGAAAGCTGCTAAGGCTCGGTGGTCGACTCGGAATAAACACCTTGACGGTCTTTACTAAGTCATGCAAGGATTTGCCAAGCCGAAACACATTCTAGGCAGCTTGTATGAAAGTGGCCATTTTTGTCGACTATGAAAATGTCTATTGGGGGCTTGTCAATCAGTACAATTTCAGGCCGCAAGTCGATCATCTAATTTCGCTTATTCTACAAAGAAGTACAAAAAGACGGCAATCTTCTGATCAAAAAGGTTTACGCCGATTGGGAGAGACGGGAGTTCGACGGGGCCCAAGCCGACTTTAAGAAGGCTGGAGTCGAGCCAGCTTTCGCTCTCTCAAAGAAGACGGTCAAGGGGATTGTCTCTGTGTGGAAAGAGACGGCTGACGCAGTGCTTATGCTTGATGCCCAACAGACTATGTACGAGAGGGAAGATATAGCCGAATTCGTCCTTGTAACTGGAGATCGAGGTTGTCTAGACCTGATTCACAGACTAGCGAGCCAAGGCAAGAAGGTGAAAATCTGTGCGCTGCAATCTGCTATCGCGCAGGAGCTTTCAAATGCTGTCGGAGCCGAAAACGTAATCTCAATTGAGGCGTTACTAGTGGACTGTCGCAAAGTAACTTTATCTATGGAAAGGGCGTCTATACAGTATGCCCTTTCAAAGCGAACCGTTCGTGTTGAGCCAACAGCAACGATCCGAACTCGAGGAGGTCGCCCGTTCGCAATCGCTGCCCGCCGGCTTTGTCTTACGCGCTCGAATCATCGCGTTACTCGCCGACGGCCTCTCCTACGCCGCCGTCGCCGACAAACTGGATTGCTCCACACCGACCGTCGGGAAATGGAAGAAACGCTTCCTCGAACACGGACTCGACGGACTGGAAACCCACCGTCCCGGGCAACCACCCTCGAAACTCACCGCCCGCTTGCGTGCCAAAATCCTCAATGCCACCCGCCGCCAGCCTGGCGACGGTTCGACCCACTGGTCCTGCCGCAAACTCGCCAAAGAACTCAGCATCAGCAAAGACTTGGTTCATCGTGTTTGGCGGGAAGCCGATCTCAAGCCGCATCGGTTGGAGCGCTACATGGCCTCCAACGACCCCGACTTCGAGCGCAAAGCTGCCGACATCATCGGTCTCTACCTCGATCCGCCGCGCCATGCCGCCGTGTTCTGCGTGGACGAAAAGACCGCTATGCAAGCGCTCGACCGTCGCGACCGCGTCTTGCCGCTGTCCCCTGGACGCGCCGAGCGGCATGGTTTCGAGTACAAGCGCAACGGCACTCTCTCCCTCTACGCCGCCTTAAACACCAAGACTGGGCAGGTGCATGGGAAGACCGCCGCGCGTCACACCAGCCAGGACTTCGTCGAGTTTCTCGGTGAGGTCGTCGCCCGCTGCGAGCCCGACCAGGAGATTCACCTCATCCTCGACAACCTCTCGGCTCACAAGACCAAGCAGGTGGCAGCGTTCCTCGAGCGGCACCCCAACGTCGCCTTACACTTCACGCCGACTTACTCGTCGTGGCTGAACCAAGTCGAGTTGTGGTTTTCTAAGGTGCAACGCGACGTCATTGCCCGCGGCGTGTTCCCCTCCACCACCGATCTCGCCCGCAAACTCCGCCGCTACATCAACGCCTACTCGAAAGACGCCAAGCCTTTCCGCTGGAAATACTCCAGGCCCTCCCGCCGCATCCGCCATGGTAAAACTATCTCTGCGACAGTCCACTAGGTATAGAGCCGGTAAGCCGATCTGAAACCGCAGCCACCTTCCTTGTGGACGGTAAGCCGCAATGGAATCTTATTATCCGGAAATTCGCAGAGCTGGAGGAAAAATATCCGTTCGTGGCGCTCAAACTTGCTAGGGACAAATACGGGTTTGAGCAAGAGGTCATCAACAGCGGGCTGGAGTTAGGAGTCTTCAAGAAATATCCAGTTCCGAACCCGCGGGGGCAGTATCCGACTACCGCATTAAAATGGCGACTATATACTCTAGTATCAGGAGGGGGAATGGTTAATGAACAGAGTCCGTCTGTTGAGGTATTGGAGTTGGCGGAGGGTTTCCCAAAGCCTGTATCATTAAGTCATGAAGATAAGTGTAGGATTCAGAAGATGAGTGAGCGGTTGGCTGAGATTCTTTCCTTGATTCCAGTTGAGCCAATATGGAAGAGAATCTGCGAGCGAAAGCCTCTTGAATAGGGAGATTCGGAAACTTATCTCCTAGTTCTTTAACGGTTCGAGAGATTGAAACGCAGAATCCTACAAGAGCATCTTTTGAGAGCGTGACTTCATCCTTCTCTTCCTGGGTCTTCTCACTCATTGTTTCCTTGCGGATCAACTGCGGAACGATAACGAGATTTTATATACTTATATAATCTATCTTTGTCAAGCGTTTTTCAGCGTGTTATGATGGTGCCAAGACTAAGAGGAGAGGCCATGTCCAAGCCGACTAGAACCGAGCAGTTCAAAGAGAATCTGCGCGTTCTCTCAATCACGACGCCACAGGAATTGTTAAAGCGAGTGCTCCGGGGCGACGGATTCACTCCGAAAAATCCTAAGAAATGATCTTTATCTTGAGGGCGAGTGGCCGGTAGTCGTGAGGCCCGGACAATCCGCCATGGATGACGAGCAGACACTCGCCCTACCAGACGGTAGAAAATGAGAACCACTAAGGCTTGATATCGGATTCCATCTCGAACTGCGCAGTAAAAGAAATATCCTCAGAATGGCTCGCTAAAAACTCAAAAGTGCGCATCATTTCAACGATGTTGTTATAAGCTCTGGTAGAAATAGACCCGGACCCGGCACGATTCCATTCATTGTTGCAGTGTGGGCATTCTGGAGCCAAGCGGAATTTCTTTTGTAGAACTGGAAACGTAATCTCTCCACCGCAAGCCTTGCAAGCGATTCGTACTCTCAGAATATCCAATGGTCCAAACAGGATGCGTTTTTGCGTAACCATATGGAAACCTCTTGACAAATAAAATCAGGATGTTAACCTGTGATCAGTCAAGAGTGGATTGCTAGTTGGATCTCGTCAGTAGATGCTCTGGCGAGGTCCTACTTTACCTCACCAACTCCCGATACCGCAACCTCTTTCCGTCCATTCCTCGCACAACGTCTCCCATCTGATCGGATGTGTTGATCTCGCGCTGATTGTGGCGTCCGGCAAACTCGTCAACGTATCGGTTCAAGTGCTTGACGCTCATGGAGTGGAAAATGCCGTGGTAGCCTCGCTTCATTAACGACCAGAACGATTCTACGCCGTTCGTATGGGCTTGTCCGTTGACGTACTCGCCGACACTGTGCCGGACTACTTCATGGTTCGGCAAGCCTTCATATCCGCCGTGGTCATCGGTGTAGATTTTGGCTCCTGGCTTGCTCGTTGCCATGACGAAGCCTTGGAGGACGGGCTGGGTGGTGCTGTACGCTACGCTGGCGGTGACGCGGTTCGTGGCTCGGTCTTTGGCTCCGATGACTGCGGTTTTTCCTACGGAGCCGCGTCCAGCATTCAGACGCTTGTTGGCGTGTTTGTTGCGCTCTTTGCCGCCGATGTACGTCTCGTCGTACTCTACGGGGCCGTCAAACAGTTCGGTTCCGCCTTGGAATGCCGTCCTCAGCCGATGCGACATATACCACGCCGACTTTTGCGTGATGCCGAGGTCGCGGTGTAGCTTCATGGAGGATGTTCCTTTAAGGCCCGTGACGAACAGGTAGATGGCGATAGCCCACTCTCGGTATTTGATGTTGGAGCCTTGCATGACCGTTCCGGTCTTGACGGAAAAATACTTGTAGCATTTCCGGCAGCGGTAGGCCATATTCGGATGCTTGGCCTGGCGGATACTGTCGGACTCGCAGTAAGGGCAGACCGGACCATCGGGCCAGCGGTTCTCCTCAAACCATTTCTGCGCGGTTTCGTCGTCGGGGAAGGCATCTAAAAGACTTGCAATCGTGATGCCTTTTCGGTAGGATTTTCCAGGAGCCTTGTGGTTTTCTTTCTTCATCATCGGAACCCTCCTGAAACAATAGTATCAAATAGGGGTTCCGATGTCAAGGATTATTTGATACTAGAGTATATAGTCGCCATTAAAATTAGACCGAGCCCACGAGACACGAGAGTGTCAAAGATGCTCTGAAATAGCTTATAAGCTATTCAGAATCATTAAGATTAAAAAGACGTAAAAAAACTTGGTAGTGGGTCAGTTTGAAATTCCGACCTGTAGAATACAGCTTGACAGTGGCAGCCTCAAGGTATAATAAACGCGCATATGCCAAAAGGACCGGACGGACAAAAGAGACTGGCGGACGTGATCGGCTGTGCCGTCGAGGTGGCTAAGATTGCGACCGGAGAGAGTGAAGATTCTCTACCATCCGCCAAGCGAAACGGTGGAAAGATCGGCGGTCCAGCTCGCGCTACCAAGCTGAGTCCCAAGCGGCGTTCTGAGATTGCCAGCAACGCTGCACGATCCCGGTTCTCTAGGTTGAGGAAGAGCGACTAGCTAGCTTCTTCAAGGAGCGGAGTGTTCTTCCGCCATTCAACATCATCAGTGAAATCCAGAGGCACCTGAATTGGTTTGTCATCTGGATTGACCCGGTTCCAATGATCTACGTCTAGCGTCAAATGATAGGCATCCCCTACCATTTGATCCCTTCGGTTGATGGACGACTTCCACATCTGAGGACGTGTTGCCTCGTCAATGTCCACCCAAAGCATTAACTGCTTTGGTCCATGCTGCACTTTGAACGCATGATTGGCGCGATAGGGAAAGCGAGTTTCCTCGTCTGTCCGAGTCTCTTGTCGAGCTGCCCTTGAGAACGCTTTGGCTAGCAGGTCTATGGGGTCAGGCGGCTGTGGAAGCGGGAAGCCTTTCTTTTCCGCCCACTTCGCCACTTCGTGCATATCAACTGCCTTGATCCCCGTCTCTCTCTTGTAGAGTCGGTATAAACCCTGAAGCCGTTGGTCCATTGTAGACATTTTCATGCTTCTCCCTTTAGATATCGACCGGTGCAACATCGCCCCAACCATCGACCATCGCGCTCGGCGCGACGATGGAACGGATCCTTACTAGATGTTTACGGAAACGGTCATAACGTCCGGTGTATCTCTGCAACTGCCCCGCGACCAGCCCCGGATGCAGCTGGAGAGTGCGTGCGAATCCGAGTATGTCCTGCTCACCAAAAAACGGTTCCTTTCGAGCGATGAATTTTTGTAGCTTTTCCGGTGGCACGCAAAATTGAGCGGCGGCTTGGTTTGCTACCCGTTCCTCTTCTCGGACGGCCAAGCCAGTTCCGGCGCTGTCGCCATCCAGTTCAGCGTCTAACATTGCCATGTCCCGTCCGTGTCCCTGAAGGACGTGCTCCAATTCATGCCGGAGGACAAACCAAAAATTATCAATACGGTCGAAACGCAGAGACATGCCGATTACAGGCGCAAAATCATTCAACCAGAAACATGCACCATCAATCTTGGCCGATGAGAGCGACTCTACGATCACGAATCTGATACCACTCTCGGCCAGTATCCGTGGAACATGTCTGGCCTCATGCTCCAATAGAAGCAAATTTTGAAGCTTCGGAATAGCGGCCCGGACAGCCTTGGACGAGTATTTTTGAACTAGCATATCGTCGGCGATTTGTTTGACTCTGTGCAGCCACGCCTGCTGAGTGAGAGTAACTGGACCGGAACCCTCTGTTTTCTTAGCGGCGTGTGGAAGAATCTCGATTTTATCGGCGGAGGCCACACCAAAGAATTTTGCGAGGGCTGCTTCAACCTGTTTGAAGTTGCGGATATCGTCAGCATCGATCCATCCGCGTTTCATCATTTCTGCAACGGGTAGATTCCCGAACAACTGCGCCCTGGTCGCACGTTCAGGATCCGGTCTGGCAACGATCCTCGCTTGGGCCAAATCGTACGACTTTTGGATACTCAGAAAACGCTCCGCTGGCGTTTCGAAGACTTCATTGAGCGCAAGAGCCATCTTCGCATCGACACGCTTTCTCCCCGATATAATCTTGGCGATAGAACTCGGATGCACCCCGAGAACGAGGGCTAATACCTGTTGAGTCCAATCGCGTTCGTCTAGTAAGGTTTGGATGAGCTGGCCTGGGGTTCGGAAGTCTTCATTCTCCATGAGCCGATTATAAGATGTTTATGATTCTAGTGCAACCGTAATGTTCGAATATTGGCAACATGAACATAATGCTTGACAGAGAAGGTGTTTCAGTTTATCCTTCTTTGTATGAACAAGCTCACTAAAGACAAAAGAATCAGCATCTTGAGCCAGTTAGTGGAAGGCTCCTCGATGCGATCCATTTCCCGAATCACCGGCGTTTCATTCAACACGGTTGCTAAGCTACTGGTGGATGCTGGCAACGCCTGTGGCGACTACCATGACAATGTGGTACGCAACGTCACGGCCCGCCGTGTCCAGGTGGATGAGATATGGGCGTTCTGCTACGCCAAGGAAAAGAACGTGCCTTTCGCCAAGTCCGCACCGGATGGCGCGGGCGATGTTTGGACTTGGACGGCAATCGACAGCGATAGCAAGATGATCCTGGCCTATGAGGTCGGGGACCGCTCCGGTGTAACCGCTATGGCGTTCATGGATGATTTGAAGGACCGGCTGGCGAATCGGGTACAGCTTACATCGGACGGCCATAGGGTCTATCTTGATGCGGTAGAGCGTGTGTTCGGAGATGACGTTGACTTTGCCCAGCTTGTGAAGCTCTACGGACCGGCACCGGACGATCACCGATACTCACCTGGGGAATGCACGGGGACAAAGAGACAACGGATTATAGGCAACCCGGACTACTCCAAGATCAGCACATCGCACGTGGAGCGACACAACCTGACGATGCGAATGAGTATGCGGCGGTTTACACGGCTGACAAACGCTTTCTCGAAGCGGGTCGAGAATCACTTCTATATGCTGGCCTTGTACATGATCTATTACAACTTCTGCCGGATTCACCGGACGTTGCGCACTTCTCCGGCAATGGCAGCGGAGATTACAGACAAGCTCCGAGACGTTGAGTGGATTGTGGACCTGATTGATGCGAGAGAACCGAAGGCTAGGAAACGTGGCCCCTACAAGCCAAATAGTTCAAACTGATGCACTACCAAAACTTGACAAGTAGCAGAAACTGCGTACATTATTGCTATCCATACTATATTAGCTAATCTATTTTACTCTAATTTAATGAGGCCCTAGCTTCGGCTAGGGCCTCTTGCTTTTAACCTCTGCCGAAGACCCGTCTTTAAGTTATAAGCTTGAAACCCCTCGCTTTGCCGTAACGCTGCACTTCATGTACTATAATTTTACCCGAATCAAGAATCTCCCAGGTTTGACTTTCCGCTCTCCCAATCGCTACCCTATTTTCCGGACTACAGCTTTTCCCCAGGTTCACAGGAGCGGGAGCAACCGATGCGGCCAAGAGCGATTGCCGGCCTTCTCGGCATGGTGTGCTGTCTTGCGTGTACGGCGTGGGCGGAGGAGTATCGGCGCACGGTTACCCACACGGTGGACTTATATCCTCGCGGCCGGGTGGAGATCGATACCCGCATCGGAGATATCCGCATTGCAGCCTGGGAAAAGAGACAGGTCAGAGTGGAAGCGGAAAAGGTGGTCCGAGCAGGATCGGAAAAATCCGCCCAAAAGAGATTCAAACGGATTCAAGTGCTGGTCGGCTCGGATGACGAGACGGTTCAGATTCGTTCCCGACATCCTCCGCGACGGCCCTGGCGGCCCTTTCGCGGCGGCACCATTGAAGGACTCCGCGGGCATCAACGGATCCGCCTGACTTATGGGAGTGTGGAGGTCACGGTGCCTTCCCGGAGGCATGTGCGAAATCTCAAAGCCAGCACCCTCGTCGGGTACGTCGAAAACAATTTGAACGGACAACAAGGGGCGGGATTTCTTCGCAAGGTCCAGTTTTGGAATCCCAGCGGCACCCAGGATATCGAAATCCGCGTCCGAATGGGCGGCGTGTTGGTGCATGCCGGAGGGCAGGAGTCCTCTTGGAAAGACCCACTGCATTGAACTCTTGGCGGCTTCGGCAGGACCCGACGAGGAGGCTCAACCGTAGCGGCGATCTCAGAGAGCCGGCGAACCACCTCGCGTTCACCCGGTCCTCGCAGGGCGGCCTGCTCGACCAAGTATAGAGTCCTTCCATGTCATCCTCATCCCAACTCGTGATTCTGTCGGTGGACGGCATGCCCCCTGCCTTTTACTTGGAACCCGACCGATTCCGATTGCAGGTTCCGCACCTGCGCCGCCTGGTTGCAGGAGGGACCTACGCCGAGGCGGTCGAAAGCGTCTATCCCTCCACCACCTATCCGTCGCACGCAAGCCTCGTCACCGGCAGGAGGCCCAAAGATCACGGCGTCTATTCCCACCTGGCCTCGCAGGATCCTACCCAGGACCCTCGATCCTGGGTTTGGTCTGCTTCCTCGATTCGAGTTCCCACGCTCTGGGAGAGGGCCAAAGCGCGGGGCCTTACGGTCGGCGCTCTGAGCTGGCCGGTTACCGTGGGAGCCTCGCTCGATTGGGACCTTCCCGAAGTGTGGGACCCTCGGGCTCCGGATCCCTACCGCGATCTGAGCGCCGTAGCTCGCCATGCCACCTCGGGCCTGCTCCCCGAGATCCTCGGCGCTCTGGGTAACAGAAAGCTCGATCCCACGGCAGACTCCATCCGCACGGATGCCCTTGTTTATCTCCTCGGCCGATACCATCC
This sequence comes from Terriglobia bacterium, assembly GCA_965222885.1. Taxonomy (GTDB): domain Bacteria; phylum Acidobacteriota; class Terriglobia; order UBA7540; family JAPUME01. The sequence goes on along the minus strand of OZ244973.1, from coordinate 331,115 downwards.
TGACCTCCTCCTGGCTCACTGGGTCGGATTCGACCAGGCAGCCCATCGGTTCGGCCCCTTCTCCCCGGAAGCCTTGGCTGCGGTCGAGGCGATGGACGCCGAAGTGGGGCGAATCCGGAAAGTCCTGGCCTCAACCAAAACATCAACCTTGGTGGTGCTGTCTGACCACGGATTCCTTCCCGTCGCCAAGGAGGTGGCCCCCAATATGGCTCTGATGCAGGAGGGGCTGTTCGGAGTGAATGCCGACGGTTCCCCCCAACTAAAACGGCTCGGCACCATCCATGCGGGCGGGTGCTTTGCGATTTATTGGCTTGACGAACCCGATGCACAGGCCAGACGCGCGTTGGAGCGAGTGATCCAAAGACTGTCGGATACGGGTGCGGTGGCTTCCGTCATCGACCGCACCCGGCTGAATGCTTTAGGGGCAGACCCTGAGGCGGAATGGATGCTGGAGGCGGCGCCGAGCTTCTATTATTCCAACCGCTTTCAAGGCGAGCTGGTCCGGGACCCCGGCCCCGACCGCGGCGCGCACGGCCACCTGCCTTCTACCCCGGGCATGGAAGGCTCCTTCCTCATGGAAGGGCCGGGCATCCGGTGCGGCGCTTCCCTGGGAAGAATTCAGATCACGGACCTTTTTCACATTCTCGCCCAAACGATCGGCCTGGGGTTAGAATAGGGATGAGGAGAGATGGGATGGAAGGGAAAGGAAGATTGCGTGGTTCCGTCGAGCGCCTGCTTCGGTCCCTTCCGCTGAAGTCACGCCTCGGAAACTGGCTTGGCGGCCGGCGGTTCCTGTTGGCGCATCCGGCAGCGCGGAGCGAAAAGCTGGTCATTGTGGCCCATTCGGTGCGCGACTCCGAGGTGGCCTCGGAAATTCTGGTGGCGTGGGAAAAGGACTGGTTCGAAACCCCCGCCGCGTGCCGAAAAGATTACGAAGACATCCTGGCCAGCATGCCGGAAGTGGTCGTCGTCCAGCTTCGGCGGGATAATATCTGCGGGTGTCTGGGCCACCGCCACCTGCGGGTCCACGAACGCACCTTCCGGCACCTTAGCGGTTTCACCCCTTCCGGCGTCGGTGAGGTGGACATCGCCCACGGGCGTATCGCCGATTGGGAACCCTGGCCGCTGATGAATACCGCCTTCGATTCCCGGTTTCTTCCCGGCAGCCGCCTGGAGGAGTTCCGTCAACGGCAATTTCGGCTTCGCCTTCTCAGCGTTATGCTGCATGAAACCAACCACCTGGTGCGTACCCGTGAACCTGAGACCTCGGTCCACGCACGCAGCGTTAATTTCTACCGGGAAGCGTTGGCATCCTACTTTGAATCTTCCTCCGATACGCTTTCCTTTACCTTGGACCGTTCTTTTTCCCGCCTGCGTTGAGGCTGATAGCCTGAGCTAACCCGGGCAAGTCCCGGCAGGAAAACTCGCCGGTAACCTGGGTAAATTCTACGCCGTCAACTTCCACATAAGGATAGATGAAATAGTTCAATTCTCCCCCTGTCTGGGCGGGAGAGAGGCGAAGGTCTCGACCGGGGGTAAAGAGCACCTGGTTCTCGTCGTGAGCCCCAAAATAGTAAGACTCCCTCTCCGGGTGTTTCCAGCCTTCCCAGATGTCCACGGGAATCCATCCCCGGCCCTCCAGAAAAAATTCGGCCCAGCAATGATAACCGGAAACCTTCCCCCGCCCGCGCTCTTCCGGGATTTGGAATCCATTTGCAAATTTCGCCGGAATGCCTTGGGCGCGCATCAATCCGACCGCTGCCCCGGTGTCAATTCGAGCCCTCGCGGAGATTAAAACTGCAGCTTCAGGCCGAATTGAATCTGGCGAGCCGGGCCGGCGGAAAGAATTTTGCCGAAGGAGGGCCGGTCCAAAAAGCTTTCCGGTAGATCGAAGTTGGAACGATTGAGAAGATTGAAAAACTCCGCTCGAAATTGCAGACGAACATCCTCAGCCACTCGAAAGTTCCTCAACAAGGCCAAGTCCACAACCTGAGCAGAAGGACCGGTGAGGATGTTGCGGCCCGCGTTCCCGAACCGAAAGGGTTCTGCAATCCGGAAGGCGTCCACGTTGAAGAATCGATCCGGCGTCGGGTTTTCGAGCTTCGGATCCCCTAGCGAATCGGGCCGGTCGTGAGCGAAGAATCCTCCCACGTTGCCGGTGTTGCTATTGTCGAGCGTCAGCCGTGGCGTAAAAGGCTGGCCGGAGCGCGCGGTGAGGATGGAGCTTACCTGCCAATCGCGAATCCAATGGGGCCAGAATCCGCTATCGCCGGAAAGCCATCGACGCTGCGCGCCGAAGGGCAGGTCATAGATCAAGCTCACGGCCAGTCGATGCCGCAAGTGGAAGTTCGCGAGTCCCCTCTCCGCCCGCAGGTTGCGGCTGTCTTGGGGCGTGTTGTCATCGCCCAGGCTTTCCAGAAAAGCGGAGGCGTTGTCGATCGCTTTCGAAAAGGTGTAAGCCGCCGAAAAGGAAATCCCGTTGGCATAATGCCTTCGGAGGCGGGCCTGGAGGGAATGGTAAACCGACGAAGCTGCTGATTCCACCATCAAGATATCGCCGAAACCGGCAAAAGGGCGTCGCAGGCTCAACTCTCCCGGTCCGGGAACCGGCTGGTTCAGATTCCGTTTCGTTACCAAGGCGGTGCCCTTCGAACCGACGTAGTCGGCTTCGAAAAGGGTATCCTTGCCGACTCGGTGTTGAACCCCAAAGGTCCACTGCTGCACGTACGCATTGCGAAAGTCCCGGGCCAGTGTGATGGGGCTGGGAGAGGGGGAAAAGCCCTGCGCCGAGGGAAAGGGATCGTCCAAGGTCAGCAGCGAAGGAGCGCCCGTGAAGAAAAGGTCCAACTGGAAAAAGGGAGGATTGAAATAGAGGGCCGAATTTTCCACCAGCGTTCCGCTGTCGTAAAAGACGCCGTAGGCGGATCGGATCACCGTGCGGCCCTGCCCGGTGGGGTCCCAACTGAGACCCAAACGGGGAGCGAAATTGTTCGGGTCTTTGTCGAAGCCGGCGCGGGGCACACCACCCTGGCCCACGGGCATCAATTGTTGCGAAGCCAGATCGAAAACCACCAAGCGGTCCCTCGCATCGACCGCGGGCGCATCGTATTCGTACCTCATACCCGCGCTCAGTACCAGCCGCGGATGAACTTTCCAATGGTCCTGAAAAAACAGGTTGTAGGCCGTGGTCCGTAGCGCCTGAGGATTGTCATTCAACGCGGATAGGGTCAGCGTAGGCAGCCCGAGCAAAAGGTCCGCCAGCGCATCTCCGGTAAACACCGGCTGGAAGTTCAACTGGCCGCGCGAGAACAGATCGTTAAACCCCTCCTGCCGGTAATGGCGCACCTCGGTTCCGAACTTCAGAAAATGCGCGCCCCGCTGAAGGCTTATGCTGTCGGTAAAGTGAAAGGTGCCGATAGTTCGGCCGAGGGGAATGTTGGGATCATCGCCCAGCGTTTCGTAACCGGCCAGCGCCAGCGAGGGAAATCCCAGGTCCCGGGCAGGAATCTCCAGCCCTGTGATGCCCAACTCGCTGAACGCATCGTGTCCTTGATTTTCCGGAAACACTTCCCGCCGCAGCCGATTGAATCCGAAGCGAAATTCGTTGACCATCCCGGTGGATATCTGGTGGGTATCGCCGAGGACAACGTTCTGTCCCCGGTCCAAAATCGAAGTTCCGAATCCGGGCAGGTTCACCCCTTTCGAGGTGAAGGGATTGAAGTCAAATCCGTCGATAAAGTTGTACCGGGCGAAGAGATGGTTTCCGGAAGTAAATTGATGATCCACCCGAAGGCCGAACTGAGTCCTCCGGCCGCGGCCCACCGGCGACGCCAGGAAATTTCTTCCGGCAAGGCCCCGATTGGGATCAGGATAGAGACTCGCCAGGGCCAAGCCGACCGGGTGAATCCGATCCTCGGGAATCCGGTTGCCCGCGAAGGGGAGCCCTGTAAATGGGTCCTGAATCACAACGCCCGATTCGGAAAAGTCCCCGGCCTTTTCCTTCAACGTGGGGACATTGGCGGAACGGCTATCCGCCCGCCGCGTGCGCACGCCTTCGAAGTTGAGAAAGAAAAACGTGCGGGATTTCGCCAGCGGCCCGCCGAGCGTGCCGCCGAACTGGTTGCGTTGAAATTGGGGGATATTCTCCTGGGGGTCATCAAAAAAGTTCCGGGCGTCCAGCCGGGAATTGCGCAGGAATTCATACAGGGAGCCGTGCAGCCGGTTGGTGCCGGACTTCATGACCACGTTAATTTGGGCCCCGCCGCCCCGCCCGAACTCGGCGTCATAGCCGGAGGATTGGATCCGGAATTCCTGGATAGCGTCCACCGAAGGATTCACCACCATCCGGTTCGTGTACAGGTCGTTATTATCAACCCCATCCAGGAGGAAATTATTGGCGGCTTCCCGGGCACCGTTCACATTGACGGCGCTGTTGGACTGCACGGAGAGGCGGGAACCCGCCGCGGGCGGGGCCGAGCCCGGCGAGAGAAGCGCAAGTTCCAAATACTCTCTCCGATTCAGGGGCAGCGTCGTCATCTCCACGCTGTCCACCACGGCCCCCAAAGCCGCCGTCTGGGTCTCGACCAGGGCGCGCTCCGCTATAACGACGATCTCCTCTTGGACGGTCCCGACCCGCAAAACGAAATCCAGCGTGGCCTTTTCCCCCACACTCAGCCACAGCCCCTTCACGACCTCTGTCTTGAAGCCCGGCATGGAAGCCGAGGCCGTATAGGAGCCAGGAGGAATCAACGGAAGGACGAAGTACCCGTTGGATTGAGTGGTCGAGGTCCTCTCGATCGCGGTATGGACCTGAAGCAAACGAAGGGTTGCGCCCGCAACCGGCGCTCCGCTTGCATCCACGACGCTGCCGAACAGGGTGGCCGCAGGGGACTGCGCGCGCATCCCCCTTCCGGTCAGCAAACCGAGCAAAAGCAGGAAAGCAGCCAGGAGGCGGGAAATCCGGTTGCAGAGGGTCATAAGAATCCCGAACTCTCCCGAAACGTGCCCGGCGGGCAGACCGGTCAGTCGAGTACCTTGATCCGAATATCGGTGAATCGCACTTCCATGGGTGGGCCCAGGTGAACCTGGAAAGCGACAATGCCCTCCGCGGCTGCGCTGTCCCGGATGTCCACCGTCACCTGCCCGTTGACGCGAATCCGCAGGTGGTCCCCCTGGGCCAGGATTTCGTACTGGTTCCAGCCATCGCGATGGACCTTCAGCTTCTCGGTAGCGGGCTTCTGCAACGTTCCCCGGCCCCGCTCCTCGTAGAGAAGACCCCAGAAACCCTCGCCCACGTCGGCCTGATACCCGCGCACCGCCCCGTCGTTGTAGTCGCTGCGAAACTGAATCCCGCTGTTGCCGCGATTGCCGACCAACCGGACCTTCAGATGCAGCTCGAAGTTGCGGAAGGTTTCCACCGTGGCCAGGAATTCGTTGCGCTGAATCCTGCCGTCGCTGCGACCCACGATTTCGCCGTCCTCGATGGACCACAGGTCGGGCTGGCCCCGCCATCCGCTCAGACTCTGGCCGTCGAACAGAGTCCGCCACTCGGACTCGCCGCGAGCCTCACCGGCGGGCATCCCGACCAGCCCACCAACCATTACGGCCAGCACGGTTGCCAACCCCCAATTTCTCCCCCTCCGCGATGGCATCCTTGGCATCTTCATCATGGCAATCCTCCTCATCCCCCGTGCAAGACCCGCTCGTTTCCCGACAGCCATCCTTAAGCTCGCCTAATTGGATCTGTCTTCCAGGAAAGCAAAAAGGTCCCAAACCTCTTCCGGCGTCAAAGCATTCAACAGCCCCTCCGGCATCGGGGATTTTTCAGAGACATCTCGGTTTACGATATCGGCTTTCAGAACCTGAATCCTCGACCCATCCATCTGTTGCAAGGTCACATTCCGCCCATCTTCGGAAGTCAACGTACCCAGGTAGGACTTCCCATCCCGCGTGGTCACCTCGACGGCCTGCCACAGATCAGAGACGGTTCGGGAGGGAAACACAATCGCCTCGATCAGATCTTGACGCGAAAACCGCCCACCCACCGTGGTCAGGTCCGGTCCCGCCTCCATACCCATCTCTCCAAAGCGGTGACAGCGGTCACAAAAGGCCTTCTGGTATGCCATTTTTCCCTGCGGGGGCGAACCCTTATAGGCCATCGGGTCCCAGAGCAGAAATTCCGTCAGCTCCTGCTCGCTCAGCCGTTGCGACCACCCTTCACGACGAAACGTGGGGATGCGCTTCTTGCCGGCCCCAGCCACCATCGGGCTCAACTGCGGCAGCCGCGCCATGGCTTTTTCCTTTTCGTTATCGGGAAGGAGTTGCAGCCAGGTGTTCCACATCTTCTCAAGGAACCCTTTGAAGCTGTATCCTCCTCTCCAGTTCTCCTTCTGAGTTTTTTCAAACCAGCCGATGAAGGCATCCTTTTGGTCGGCGGTCCACCCGTTGGAGATGGTCTGCAGACAGTAGGCGTAGAAGATCTGCTGCTCGCGGTTCCCTTCCTCGGCGGCTATTGCTTCCAGAAGCTTTCCGACGATCCCCGGGGTCTCGAAATACGTCAGGATTCGCGCGATCTCGCGATTGACTCGCCAGTTGCCGGAGGGGAATCGGCCGAGCAGCGACTGCCCGATTGCGTCGGTGATTTTCAGGCGCTGGATTCCTCGATCGTGTACGAAGGAGAGCTGAAGAACTCGCAAGAAGCGAAGGAGGTCTTGATCCGAAAGGCCCGAGCGCAGCAGGGCCACTTCCCGCTCCATGATCTGGTCCATATCCCATGTACCGTCAACCGTTTCCACCAATCCCAACAGACCCTCGACGGCTGCCACCGGGTCCTTTTCGGTAAGCGCGCGGTCCTTCCAGAAGTTCCGCTCCGTTCGTTCGATCAATTCGCGGGCAGCATAGCGGACCCAACGGCTGGAATGGCCCAGCAGCGGCCACAACGTCTCGATGAAGGAATCCTCCAGCTTCATCGTGCGGTTGATGCCGGTACGGACCAAGGCTTCACAGGCGCGCCGTTGGACAAAAGCGTCGGAATCTTGCAATTTCTTGAGCAGAACGCTGCGAGAACCGGAGGTGGGATGAAGCCCGAGATAATACGTGGCGGCAGCCCGCACCTCCACGGCCGAATCTTCCGTCCATTTCACCAGGAGCGCCTCCGGGGGCGCGGGACCATAAACCTGCAGCAGTTCGAGGGCGCGAATGCGGAGTACCGGATCGGCAGCCTCATCGGTGACCTTGGCCAGCAGGCCCTCCCCCCAGCGAGGACCCAGTCGGCTTTTCATTTGCGCCAGCCGAGCCCTACCCCAGGCCGAGCGTGGTTGCGGTTGATGTAAAGCTCCCTCAAGTCCCTGCTGGGGAACTTTTCGATTCCCATCAGGTCCCCGGTACGCAATCCGGTAGAGTCCGCCCTGCGTGTTTCGTCCGCCGGTCGTGTAGTAAACAAAGCCATCGGGCCCGACTTCCAGGTCCGTGATGTTAATGGGCTGCCCCACCACCAAGTCCTCTTGCATCTCTTTATAGGTGGCCCCGGATCGTTCCAGGAACCCTGCCAGGATCCGGCCGCGCGACCAGTCTCCCAGAAGAAATGCGCCGTGGTACTTCTCGGGATAAACGTAATGGTGGTAGAACTCCATCCCGACGGGCGAGCCGCGCCCCACGTCGGTCATGCTCGGCAGACTGTCGATAAAGTAATCCGGCCATTTGCCCGTACCGCTCCTCCAGCCATATTCGCCTCCGGGTACGACGTGGTGGGTACGGACGGGACGGAACCACGGAAGCCCCAGGTCCCATTCCATGTCCGCGTCGAAGGTGAACAGTTCCCCGGCCAGGTTAAAGGCGGCATCGTACTGATTCCGAAATCCCCCGGCAAACAACTCCCAATTCCGTCCCTCGAAGTCCACCCGGAAGATGGTTCCTCCCGGAGCCCGGATTTGGCGCGCATGGCCGCTGGGATCAAAGTAGCGCGGCAAAAGGATGTTTTCCTGGTAGTTCCGGTGGGGAGAAAGGGGATGGGGAGTGGCACGAATACCGGCATGATTGCCGATCACCACGTACAGCAGCCCCTCCGGACCGATCTTAAGGGCGTGCGGGCCGTGTTCCCCGATATTCCCCTGAAACTTTCCCACCAGCTCCACCCGGTCACCTTGGGTATCCCCGTCGTGGTCCACGATTCGATAGAGGGCCGTCCCCTGGGGGCCCTCCCCCACCGCATAGAGGTCATGGCCCACAAAGCAGAGTCCGTGCGAGTTTCGGACCTGGTCGGTGAAGGTCAGGAAAGTTTCGAATCGGCCGTCTTGGTCGCGGTCCTCCAATACGAAGATGCCTTCCTTCTCTCGCGCCAGAACAGGCCGGCCGCGGCTGTCAAACGTCATATTGACCACCGAGCCCGTCTGGGCCGGCGTGGCCGCTACTTCCACCTCAAATCCTTCCGGAGTTTGAAACTTCTCAACCGGCGGCAAATCCTTCCCAGCTTCACCGTGTACGGCCAGGAAGGCTCCCGGCGTCAGTATCAGCAGAACGAGGGAAAGCCAAGCCGCCATAGGAAGAATTTTCTTCATTTCTTAGTTCCTCAATTTTCCGTCTGAATCCTTGAGGGGCCGGCGAAGATCACCGATTCGAACCCGCCTCCCTACCAGGGGGCCACCGCAACCCGACGTTGGCTTTCGGCGGACTCCAGGATGGCGTCCAAAATCAGTTGACACTTGGCGGCTTCCTCAAAGTCCGGCGAGAACTTCTTCCCGTCCGCAAGGCCCTGGAAGAAGTCGGCCAACTGGTGGGTGAAGGTATGCTCATATCCGATAATCAAGCCCGGAACCCACCACTTCGCCATGTAGGGATGTTCGGCGCCCGTCACCAGGATATTGCGAAATCCCTGGACGTGTTTGTCGTCGGTATAGTCAAAGTACTTGAGGTGGGCCATATCCTCGAGGTCGAAGAGGATAGAGCCTTTCTCCCCGTTCACCTCGAAATAATTCGTTGCCTTGTGCCCGCGAGCGTACCGGGTGGCCTCGAAGGTTCCCAGGGCTCCATTGGCGAACTCGGCCAGCAGCAGACAGGCGTCGTCGATTTCGACCTTCCGCCGCTGTTTGTTGCCCGTCTTCGGATCCACGAAGTCACGCTCGGGGATGAAGACGCGGAGCAGCGCCGACAAGGCCGCAACGTCGCCGATCAGGTAGCGGGCGGTATCGAGCAGATGCGAGACCAGGTCGCCGGTGACACCGCTGCCGGCCACGTATTTATCGAGGCGCCAAATCATGGGCACATCCGGGCTGATGGTCCAGTCTTGCAGAAAGGCGGAGCGGAAGTGGAAAATGCGTCCCAGCCGGCCCTCGGCAATGATCCGCTGCGCCAGGGTAATGGCCGGAACGCGCCGGTAGTTGTACCAAACCATGTTGGAAACGCCGGCCTGCTTCACCGCCCGGGCCATTTCGCGCGCCTCGTTGCCGTCCATGGCCAGCGGCTTTTCGCATGCGATCATTTTCCCCACCTGCGCCGCGGCCATAGCGATCTGGTAGTGCGTGTTATTGGGGCTGCAGATGTCGATCAGGTCGATGTCCTTTCTCTCGACCAGCTTCCTCCAGTCGGTTTCGACCTCCTGCCAGCCCCAGTTGCCGGCAAACGCCTCCGTGGCCGCCTGGCTGCGGCCGCAGGCCGCTTTCAATTCCAGCTCCACGCCGGTGTCGAAAAATTTACTGACTTGGCGGTAGGCATTACTATGGGCCCGGCCCATGAACCCATAGCCGATGATCCCCACATTGATTTTTCGGGCCATTGGATTCGCCTTTCTCGTCAATTCGCCCCGTACTTATCGCGCAATTGATCCATGAATCTCTTGGAGTCGTCGGTCAGTTCCCAGGCGTTGGGTTCAAAACAGAGGTCCACGACCCACCACTGATCGTCATAGCCGGCCTTGAGAAGCGCGGGGACGATCTCATCGAAATTGAGCACACCGTCGCCAAAAGGCGCGTGTCGGCTGGTTTCATCGCCGTGCAGCGTATTGTCGCTGTCAATCAGGTGCATGTGGCCGATCTTTCCCGCGAGTTTTTGAATGAATTCGAGTACCCCGCCCGGGAGGGTTTCCTTCTCGCCGTACTGCCGCGCCCCGACGACGGCGCACATCTGGGCGTGGCTGGAGTCGAACAGGGCCGTGAAGTTGTCGTGATTCACCTGGGAAATCAACCCCAGGATTTCGCTCGGCTTGTTAAACAGAAATCCGGGCTCAAATTCCCAAGCCAACATCACTCCGGCGTCGGCAGCCATCTTCGCGCACTCTCGCCACAGGTCCGCGAGCTTCTTGAAAACCTCTTTCCTTTCGGCGCCCTGGACTATATCCGGCGCGCTGACGGTATCGACGCGCAGCTTGGGCATGCCGAGGTCTCCGGCGAGCGTCGCCAACTCCCGGAAAACCTTCTTGTAATCTTCGGCGGGAGCGCTCACCGGCGGCACCGCCGTGAAATCCGGAGCACCCCCGGACACCCCCAAACGACGACTTTCCAGGAGAGCCTTGAGATCCTCCCGGCTCTCCTTGCTGGGATAAAGGGTGGGATGAATGTGCGGCTTAAAGCCGCAAAGCTCGACCCCATCATAGCCCGAGGTGGAGAGCTTCTCCAAAGTCTTCTCAATGGAAATCGGCTTGTCGGCATAAGGGCCAAAAATGTAATTCCAACTGCCGAGTGCGATTTTCGTTTTCATGGGTCTCCTCCTGGGAACGCAATGGCCATTCTCGTCCGTGCAAGCACCGTTCCTTCCGGTAACCTCTTCTTTATCCATAGTGTACCCAGTGTCCCGCCAACGGGGGCTCCCATTCGCCCAGCCCCACTCCGGCAACGATTCCGCTCCCGAACGCCTTGGGGATCGACTTGGAAAGTGGACTCTGGAAAACCCCATCATACGTAAAAGCTCCCCGGTTGTGAACCGCTAAATCCCCGCAGGCCGCAAAGCCCTAACGGCCCGGGTCAGTAATGGTTATGGAGAAGAACCGGCGGAGAAACCTGGTTTTCTTCCGAACAGAGATTCGGAAATTGCATGACGGAATCTATCAAGGCAAGGCGGGATTAAAAATTCCTAAGAAATATAAAGTGAGGACGGCTTACCATCAAGCGGGACGAGGCGATCTAGGGAAAGAAGACCAGCTTGATCAGCAGGCCAAGGATGACGGGACCGAACGTGAAGACCGCGAACTTGAGGACTGTGATGTCTGACTTCAACTCCGCGATGTCTGACTTCAACTCCGCCTTCACGTTGGCAAGGTCTTGCTGGGTGGCCGCCTTAAATTCGGCAAGGTCTTGCTTGGTGGCGAGATCCTTCGCAATGGGGATGGCGGCGGCCGCAGCCTTGGCCTTGGCCTCGGGGGCACCCGCACTAAGGAAGGCTTCATAGACTTCGGTGATGATGATGCTCATAGGTGTAGATATAGCACCAAGGTTATTGCCCGGTGTCAAGGTCTTTCTTTTGCGGCTTATGTACTGCATCAGGCCGGAAACATATTGCACTCTTTGGTGGGAAATCCGATAGATTCGCGGTCGTGTACGAAGCCAACGCCATCCGCATCCGGCGCGCCGGCTACCAACACTTCTACAACCACCTCTGACCCCACCGAACCCTGTACACGATGACGCTAATGGAGTACCCTTGTACTGAACTGGCACAAGCCGTTGGTCGGATACCCTATCCAAGCCGTGATGGCCAAAACGGGAGCCGCGGCTAAATGCACTTCGGAGGTTTTCACGATATGCTTTGCCGCTGTTTTCACAATCCAGGGTTGTGGTGCGTGCTGTTGCTTGTCGGCGGGGGCCTGCTGCGGGCCCAGACCAACACGGGTAACATTCGCGGCTACGTGTACGACGAAACGCGGGCGGTTGTCCCGGGAGCAACCGTCACGGTAACCAATCAGAGCCGCGGCGTGCAGCGCCGGACAAACACGACGGAGTCCGGAGAATACATCTTCAGCTATCTCGATCCGGGCGTTTACGCCTTGCGCTTCGAGGCCCCGAACTTTGCCGCTTTCCTCATCGAAGATTTTGCAGTGCGGGTCGGCGAGACGGAGTCGTTTTCGCCGCAACTCAAGCTGGCCGCAGCCGAGCAAAGGGTCGTCGTCTCGGCGGAGGTAAGACGGCCGGCTATCGAGCCCGAGAGAACGCAGCAATCCGATCATATCGATTTCGTCAGTATTCGGAATCTTCCCATCAATCGCCGTGATTATTTGGACTTGGCTCTGCTGACCCCGGGAGTGGTGAACACGAACCACATCGCCAACGACTCGGACTTCCGCATCGCTCCGACTCCCCAGTCGGGGCTGGGCGTCGGAGGTACGAACGGACGCGGCAACACGTTCATGGTTGACGGCTTGGATAATGTTTACAACTCCGGCAGCGTACGGTCCTCGATTGCTCAGGAGGCAGTGAACGAGTTTCAGATCAACCGGAACTCGTTCTCCTCGGAACAGGGAGGAGCCCCGGGAGCCACGGTCAACATTGTCACCAAGGGCGGGACGAATGAGGTGCACGGGACCCTCTTCGGCGTGCTCCGCAACCGCAGGTTCCAAGCCCGGAATTACTTCGATCCCGGCAAGGCGGCCTACACGCGGACGCAAAGCGGCGCAGCGTTGGGGGGCCCGATCAAGCGCAACAAGACGTTTTACTATCTGGCGTACGAGCGTCTGGACCGCCACGAGTCGCAGATCGTACCGCTCCTAGCGGACAGGTCGTTTCTGACCCGGCTGACCCCTTCGCAACAGGCGCTGGCAGATACGCTCAGCGTCGCGGGACCGCCGCAGCTCCGTCCGCTGGTCGGCCAGCTCGCTGCGGCTCTTGTGCCGGCCAATCATCCGAACGTCATCTCGCTCTTCGATGAGAACAGCGGCGTGTTTCCCTTCGGCGAGAACCGCCAGCAGACGGTCATGCGCTTCGATCACACGATCCGCGACGGACACAACCTCTTCGTCCGGGGAAACTGGACCGGGCAAGAGAGAGAGAACACGGACTTCGGCTCCCTGGTCGCACGCAGTCGGGGGCGGGATACCAACGTAAACGACTTCGCGCTCGCGCTCGGCGATACCCTGGTGATCAGTCCGCGCTGGGTCAGTGAAACTCGGCTTGGCGTGGCGTACCACGACTTCGGGGTTTATCCGACCGATCCGTACGGCCCTTCCATCGATATCAACGGATTCGGCAACTTCGGTCGAGACTTTATCCTGCCGACTCGAGCCGTGGAGCGGACGTGGCAGGCGCGGCAGAACTTTGTGCGCGTCTCCGGGAGCCAAACTCTCAAGTTTGGGGTGGACGTCAATCCCGTGCGCGATGCCATACGGTCGGAGACGTTCTTCGCCGGGCGGTTTATTTTTGGCGAGGCGGTGCCTCTGGCGAACCTGATCGATAACACCGCCGGCCCCGGGGTATCGCAACTGATCAAGGGCACGTTGCTCGGCGCCGGCTTGCCACAGCTCGCCGGGGCCGTCGATGCCCCGATCTCCTCCCTGCAGGCGTACGCCCTGGGCCTGCCGATTATCTATCAGCAGGGATTCGGAGACCCAAACTGGCTCGGTTGGGCCAATCGCTACAACTTCTTTATCGAGGATTCGATCCGCGTGTCGCCAAGTCTCCTGCTCACCTTGGGTCTGCGCCACGAGCTCGAATTGAAGACGCGGTTTCCACGCGATTACAACAACATCGGACCCCGGGCGGGATTCGCCTGGAGTCCGAACAGCAAGACGGTCGTTCGCGGAGGATTCGGGATTTTCTATGCAAGAATTGACGGCCAGGTGAGCTACATCAATGACCTGCTCGGGGCAAGACAGCAGATCTTCCAGGTTTTTGTGCCTTTGACGGGACTGCCGGGGATCAACAGCGCGCTGACCGGCCAGCCGCTGACGTCCGCGGAAATCTACCAGACCGCCGTGTCCCGGGGCATCCTCGGGACTCGGACGATTACTCCCCAAGACCTTGCGATCCATGGCATCGATCCCAGCCCCGGGCTGCCGCTCCGCGTGCAGTTCCGCGTCGCCGAGGACACCGTCAATCCGTATTCGCAGCAGGGCAGTTTCGAAATTCAACGGGAAATTTCCGGATACGCATTATCCGCCGGATACAACTACAACCGCGGTATTCACCTGATCCGTCCGCTGGACACGAACGTCTTCCAACGCGGAATCAACGAGCTCGGCCGGCCGATCGTGGGCTTCCGCAACCCGCTGCTCCTGCAGGACAACGTGTACGGAAGTTGGGGCCGCTCGTACTATCACGCCATGATCGTGCAGTTGAAGAAGCGCTTCTCAGACGGCTTTACGATCTCCGCGCATCACACCTGGAGCAAGGCGATCGACGAGAACACGGATTACAATTCGTCCTTCGAGCCCCACCTGCAATGGGACGCCAGGAACGAATTGGCGCTATCGCATTACCACCGTGGACATCGTTTTGTGGCGCACACCGTGGCGCAGTCCCCCTGGAAGGCCGCCAGGGGGCGTGGCTTCGGACACAACCTGCTGGCTGACTTCACGCTTTCCGGAATCGTGACGGCGAGCTCGTTTGCCCCGTTCAACCTGAATTCGGGCTTCGACACGATTGGCGACCGTCACAGCGACACCCACCGTCCTTGGGGTCTTGGCCGCAATACCGGAATCGGTCCCAACTTTTTCGGGATCGATATGCGGCTGACACGCTCGTTCCCGCTGGGGGAAGGACCGGCTCTGGAGGTGGTGGCGGAAGTGTTCAACCTGCTGAACCGGACGAATTTCAAGACCGTGAACGGCACCGTGGGTAACTTGAGTCTCGACGAGCTTCCTGCGTCGCTCCAGGGACGCCGAGGACCCGTGACCGAGCCTTTCTCGTTTACTTCGGCATTCGACCCGCGACAGTTCCAGTTTTCGCTGCGACTCAACTTTTAAGCGCGGTTGATTGGGAATTCCGCTGTCTTTGCATCAGTCTTATGCGGTTGTGATGGCCATAAGCCGGGGCATATCAAGCTCTTAGCGGATGAGGTTTGGAGGCAGAGCCGGGAAGGTTACTGCGTTTTGGGAGCCGGATCGAGCTCCTTGAAGACGAGCGAATCGAAGATCGCCAGGACGTGCTGGCGGTAGCTGAGCAAACGGCCGGCGATGCGACCGTAGCCGGGATCTTGGACGGCCAATCGGGACCACCGCTCGGCCACCCCAGGGGACACCGCAATGTCCTCGCGCAATTTCTGCAGCGGGTGTCCGCGCATAAAGAGACCATAAAAGAAGGCGGCCTCCAATTCCGGGCGAGGCAGGAATCCATCCTCTTCCATCCACTGAACCTGCTCGGTGGTCTCCATCGCCGTTCTCATGGCCTCCTGCCCCGCTTCGATGCGGCCTAATTATCTTCCAAGGGGAGGAAAGATTATCCTACCCCATGTGTCAAGTCCTGGCACCTGATGTATCCGAAGTCAGCCATAATTTCCGGGATACGCCGGATGCCGAAGTCCCCATCATCATATTTGACAGTTGGCTAGGAAGAATCTCGATTTCGTGTTATGATCTCGTTTCGCCGTTCCCTTAGAACGACCATTCTTCTCCAATTCAAACGGTGCGTACGCGGATTTATCCTGCGTTCCCAAACCCATCGCGCAGGATAGAAAGCCTCTCCCTGACCGCATGAATGCCTGGCAGAAAATCCTGACCTTTCTGAAGGCCCGGGTCAATACGCAAAGCTACCAGACGTGGCTCGGTCCCACCTCTCTGCTCCGCCAGGATGGAGAGACGCTCTATGTAGGAGTGCCGAACGCCGAATTCGAGCGTTGGCTGGAGGACGAATACGACGGGCTGGTTCGCGAAGCCATTGCCCATCTCCAGTTGGGGTCGATCAAAATTCGCTATCTTGCGGATGGCTCGGGAAAAGAACCGCCCAGAGTCCCCTCCTCCGGGCAGGAAAGGTTCGACTTCACTGCCGTGGACCACAATCTCAATGCCAAATACACGTTTGACAGCTTTGTCGTGGGTGCGTCCAATCAATTTGCGTATGCCGCCGCACAGGCCGTGGCGGAAACCCCCTCCAAAGCCTATAACCCCCTCTATCTGTACGGAGGAGTGGGATTAGGAAAAACCCACCTGATGCAGGCGGTGGGGCACATGATCAAAGGCCGCCGCCGGCAAGCCTGCCTGGCCTACGTAAGTTCAGAAAAGTTTACCAACGAGGTTATCAACTCGCTGCGTTTCGACCGCATGGTCTCCTTCCGGGAAAAATATCGCAACGTTGACACCTTACTCATGGACGACATCCAGTTCCTGGCCGGCAAGGAACGCACTCAGGAAGAATTCTTTCATACCTTCAACACCCTTTACGAAGCCCAGAAGCAGATCGTCATCTCCAGCGACTGCCCGCCGAAGGCGATCAATGGGCTTGAGGAGCGGATGACGTCCCGGTTTGCTTGGGGTCTGACGGCGGATATTCAACCGCCCGATCTCGAGACGAGGATGGCGATCCTGATGAGAAAGGCCGAGGACCAAAAGGTGTCGCTGCCCGATGAGGTGGTCCTGTTCATCGCCAGCAAAATCAAATCGAGCGTACGCGACCTCGAGGGGGCCCTGACGCGCCTGATCGCCTACGCCTCGCTGACGGGTGCCGAGATCACCCTGCCCATGTGCCAACAGGTCCTGAGAACCATCCTCGACCTGGAAGATCGGCGCATCACCATCGAGCAGGTCCAGCGCGCGGTCTGCCGCGAGTTCAACCTCACCCTCGCCGAGTTGAAGAGCAAAAGCCACAGCCGTGCTATTGCATACCCTCGCCAGGTTGCCATGTATTTATCCAAAAAAATGACCTCGGCCTCCTTGCCGCAGATCGGCCGCGAATTCGGCGGGAAACACCACACGACCGTCCTCCATTCGATCAACAAAGTGGAGACCCTGCGGATCGAAGACCGGGATTTAAACAGAATCATCAACAAGGTATCTGATTCTCTTAATTGACCTTACTCGGTTTCCCGCAAGGCCAATCCGGTCGGGTCTGTGGACATCCAGATCGAAGGGTGATTCTTGCACCGCCCGCCGCGGGAAAGTGAAACTTATCCACAGCTATGCTCTTCCGTATCCTTAAGATAAACAATAACTTAACTGGATTTCCAATGGGGGCTGGCTATTACTGCTACTATCTTAGATAATACTGTAATATAGATACTTGATTAGACGGAGTATACAAGGATGGAGCTGTCCGTACAAAAGGCCAACCTCCTGAGAGAGCTCGGCCTTACCCAGGGAGTGGTTGAAAAAAAGACCACGATTCCCATCCTGGCCAATCTTCTTCTCGAAGCGGAAGGAGAGCAGATTGCGATCAGCGGAACCAACCTGGAGTTGGGCATCCGCCTGCAGTGCCTCGCCAACGTAAAGAAGGAAGGTTCTTGCACCGTGCCGGCGAGAAGACTCTGGGAGATTGTTCGGTCCCTGCCGGACGCGGACATTCGATTCAAGGCACTCGAGAATCACTGGGTACAGATTACGTGCGCCAGATCGAAGTTCAAATTGGTCGGGATGGCGAGAGACAATTTTCCGGGTTCTCCGGAACCCCCGCCCGCGTCGGCGGAATTGACCTCCGGCGTGCTGCTGAAAATGATCGACAAAACGGTGTTTGCCATCTCCCATGAAGAGTCGCGGTACACGTTGAATGGCGCCCTGCTGATTTTGAAGCCCGATTCGGTCACGATGGTGGCGACCGACGGACACCGGCTGACGCACATGGAGTACCCGATTTCCGTCGCCGGGTTGAATCATGAGCAGCGGGCCCTGATCCCCAAGAAGGCCATGGTGGAGTTACAGAAAATCCTTAGCGAGGTAAGTGAGGAAACGGTGGTCGCGTTCTCGCGCGATGAGAATCATCTTTTCTTCCGGGTTGAGGATCGTCTTCTTACCGCCCGCATGTTGACGGGCCAATTCCCGAACTACGAGGCGGTTCTTCCCCAGGAAAATGACAAGGTGGTGACATTCGATGCCCCGGGGCTGGCCGCGGCGGTCCGGCGGGTGGCGCTGCTTGCTGATGAACGCTCGAAGGCCGTTCACTTCCGGGTGGAAGCGGGACGAATCGAGATTTCCTCTTCCAGCGGTGATTATGGAGAGGCGCTGGAGACGCTCGAGACGGATTACAAGCAGGAAAATCTCGAGATCGGATTTAATTTTCAATACTTGCTGGAATTTTTTGCCGCGCTCAACGACGAGGGCCAAATCGTGCTCGAGCTGAAAGACGCGCACACTGCGGGCCAACTCCGGCCCGTTGGGGATCACCCTTACCATTACCGATATGTCGTAATGCCGATGCGAATCTAAGTGCAGGTGGAGTTGGACCCTAACGACGACCGAATGGCAGGGAAGAAGAGTTCAGGCGCCGGGCCCGCAAGGTATGGGTCCGGTTTTTAGCTTAGGAGAGAAGATTTTTGAAGGCAGACAGAGAGTTGGCGGCACGTTCGGCGGGTCAATCCTACGATGCCGAAAGCATCAAGGTTCTCGGTGATTTGGAGGCCGTGCGCAAGCGGCCCGCCATGTATATCGGGTCCACCGGAGAGCAGGGGTTGCACCACTTGGTGTACGAGGTGGTGGACAATGCGGTCGATGAGGCCCTGGCTGGCTTTTGTGACTCCATCGCCGTGACGATCCAGGGCAACGGCTCTTTGACGGTGGAGGATAACGGGCGAGGCATCCCGGTGGACCTGCACCGGGAAGAAGGTCGTTCGGCGGCGGAAGTGGTCATGACGGTCCTGCACGCCGGCGGAAAATTCGACACGAACAGCTACAAGGTTTCCGGCGGCCTGCATGGCGTAGGAGTTTCCGTCGTCAACGCTCTTTCCGAATGGTTGGAGCTTGAGATTTGGCGCGACGGGGTGGCCTACGGGCAGAAGTACAAGCGCGGGGTGCCGCTGGGACCGCTCAAAAAGGCGGGGAAAACGACCCGGCAAGGGACCCGCGTCAGCTTTCGCCCGGACGCCAAGATATTTGATTCGGGGGAGTTCCACTTCGATACCCTTTCCCAACGCCTGCGGGAGCTTTCCTTTCTGACCCGGGGCTTAAAGATCACCATTCAAGACGAGCGCACCGGCAGGTCCCACGAGTTTCAATACAGCGGCGGGATCGCCGAATTCGTGAAACATCTGAACCGCAATAAAAGCGTGCTCCATCCCCGTCCCGTTTATGCCGAGGCCACCCGCGACCGGCTCCATATGGAGTTCGCCATCCAGTATAATGACGGTTACGCGGAGACCCTCTTCACTTTCGCCAATAATATCAACACCGTGGATGGAGGCACCCACCTGTCGGGCTTTCGTTCCGCGCTGACACGGGCTATCAACTATTTTGGGCAGCGGGAAAACCTGTTCAAGAATATGAAAGAGAACCTTACCGGGGATGACGTTCGGGAAGGCTTGGCGGGAGTGATCAGCGTGAAGCTGTCCCAGCCCCAGTTCGAGGGGCAGACCAAGGGCAAGCTGAACAGCGACATTCAGAGTGCGGTGGCGAGCTTCGTTTACGAACGGCTGATGGCGGCCTTCGAGGAAACGCCGGCCGTCGGTCGGCATATTTGCGCCAAGGCCGTCGATGCGGCGCGCGCCCGGGAAGCCGCGCGGAAAGCCCGCGAGTTGACACGGCGCAAGGGGGCGCTGGATGCCGGCGGATTGCCGGGCAAGCTCGCGGATTGCCAGGAGCGGGACCCGTCGCGTTGCGAGTTGTTTCTGGTCGAGGGGGAGTCCGCCGGCGGGTCAGCCAAGCAAGGGCGGGACCGTAGCTATCAGGCCATCCTGCCCCTGAAGGGCAAGATCCTCAACGTCGAGAAGGCCCGCTTCGACAAGATGCTGGGCCATGAAGAAATCCGCGCGCTGATCACCGCGCTCGGCACCGGAATCGGCAAAGACGATTTTGACGTCTCGAAGCTGCGTTACAGCAAAGTCATTATCATGACGGACGCCGACGTGGATGGTTCGCACATTCGCTCCCTCCTGCTGACCTTCTTTTACCGCCAGATGCCCGCACTGGTCGAAAAAGGCCATATCTATATTGCCCAGCCGCCCCTCTATCTGATCCGCAGGGGGAAGCAGACGCGATACATTCGGGGCGAGAAGGAATTCCGCCGGGAGTTGATGCGCCGCGCCACCGGTGAGCAGGTTCTTCAGGTGGGAGATGGAAAGGGCAAGACCAAGCTGCAGGGGGGCGAGCTGACCCAGTTTCTGATGGCCTTGTACGAGTACGGGGAAATTCTTTTCAAGCTCGAGAAGCGCGTGGCGGACCGGAGAGTCGTGGAGGCCCTGTTAAAGGTGGAAATCGAAAAGAAGAGCGACTTCGAGCATCCCTTGCGGCTCGAGCAGCTCGCGAAGCTATTGCAGCCCTTGGGGCTTGCGGCGACCGTCCAAAGCGAGAGCGAAAGACTCTACTATCTTAGCTTCAAGTCACAGACGTTACGGGCGGGGAAGGTGGATTGGGACCTAGTCTCCTCGGCTGATTATAAGCGCTTGCTGACCCTTCACCGGCGGGTCCGCAGCCTGGACAAGCCTCCTTTTGTGATTGAAAGCGACGGCACTCGGCAAAAAATGGCGGACCGCCGCGAGCTGCTGGACTACCTGATCCATACCGGCAAAAAGGCATTGACCGTGCAGCGATTCAAAGGGCTGGGCGAGATGAATCCGGACCAGCTCTGGAAGACCACGATGGACGTTGAAGGGCGGGTGCTCCTTCAGGTGCGCATTGAAGATGCCGTCGAGACGGACGAAATTTTTACCACGCTTATGGGCGACGTGGTCGAGCCCCGCAGAAGATTCATCGAAGAAAACGCGCTGGATGTAAAGAATCTGGATATTTAATCCGCTTCTTCATCCGAACGGGCCTGAATCTTGGAATCGGTGGGTAGCCGAGCTTCGAGCTCCGCCAGGAGCTTTCGCGCCCGCTCGGCTTGGGGGGAGTCCGGTTCCACTTTCAGGAAGGCTTGCAGTTCCTGGACCGCTTCGGGATAGGTTCCCTTTCGCGCCAGGAGCGTACCCATGAGAAAGTGAATCGCGGGCGGCGGTCGGTGCAGGCTCTTGAGCGAGGCCCGGGCGCTCTGTTCGGCCGCTCTGAGCTGTTGCAGGGAATAATGCCCGACGGCTTTGTAGAAGTGGGCGATTCCGAACGTGGGGTCCAGGCGCAGCAGCGTTCCGGTGGTGTTTACAACCTCTTGGTAGCGGCCCTTGGCCAATTCCACTTCAGCGCGTCCCAGGTAGGGCCGGATGTATTTCGGGTCCGCCTTGACGGCTTCCGAGAAAGCCTGGAGGGCCTTTTCGGGCTGATTCTTTTGACGATAAATTCCGCCCAGAGTGTTCCAGGCCACCGCGTATTGGGGATAGATTTCCACGGCCTTCAGCAGCCGGGTCTCCGCTTCCTCCAGTCGATTTTTTTGCAGGAGTTTGGCGGCCTTGGAATACGCTTTCCTGGCTTTCTTGGGGGCGGCAAGGCTGGTCGCGCTGATCGAGGTGCCGTCCACTTTCGCAAGCCGTTGCAGAGTGATCGTGCCCACGTCGTTGAACCCGATCGTGTTCACCGGGCCCATGAAGTGCTTGGAGATGGGATAATAGCCGGAGACGGAAACCCGAATCTCGCCGCCTCTCACGAGGGCGGCAAGACGATCACGGGAATCCCTGAACCCGATATTCTCAAAGCCGGCCAGGGTAGTCTGCGTCTGGGCACTCCCCACGCTGGCGTCGGCGATGGCGGCTCCCGAGGTTGAAAGTGCCCATCGTTCGTCGATGGTGATGGTAAAGTTCCCCCGCACGTCGGTAAACACGGACCGGATGACGCGGCCCCGATTCCAAAATTCCACCCGAACCTGCTCAGCGATGGGCCCGGCCTCCGCGCGGACCCGGCCGTTGATAATTACGGTCGTGAGCTGCCTTTGCTCGGGCGGGAAAGGAGTCCTCGTCCGCTGTTGTCCCGGCGTTCGTTGTCGTTGGGGGGGCCTTTGGGGTTGCGGACGGGTTGTCGTCCCTGGCGACCCCTCCTTCTGCTGACCGAATAGTGGGACCAGCCACAAAACAAGCACTGCAAACGCTAGAGCCCAGTTCCTGCGCATGGTTCACCGCCTTGGGGGTATTACCCAAGTATAGCCCGATATCGGTCCAACACAAGGGGAATCCCATGGAACCGGCCTTTTAATTCGCGGGTAGTGGCGGGTGGGACTTTCGCTTGTAACGAAATTTTGCGCCGGGGAATGTACTGGCTCAGATAGATGCGGGACGCCGCACCCAGCCCGGCCTGCCGTCCAGGCAGGACGGAAAGGCGTCTTCCGTAGGCCGGCACAGTGTCGCCCATTATGGGAACGCATACCGGGAATTGCGATTCACCGGCTTCCCGCTTAAGATCAAAAGACGATGAGCGAGCCGCGCGAGGGTTGAAGCCATGATCGTCATGAAATTCGGTGGGACCTCCCTGCGCGATGCGGACCGAATGCTGCGAGCCGCGGAGTTGGTTCGAGATCAACGGCGCCGGCAGCCGGTCGTTGTGGTATCCGCTTTGGCCGGTGTAACCGACTCGCTGTTAAGGGGAGGCCGGCTCGCGCTGGAGGGCGATCATTCCGCCGTTGAGGTCCTGGTTGAGGAGCTCAGGGAGAGACACCAACGGGCCGGGCGCAGCCTTGCGTCCCGGGGAGGGGAGAGTTGGGAATCGGTGCGGGACGAGTTGGAGCCGCTTCTCGAACGAGTCGCGGAGATCTACCGCGGCATTGCGCTGCTCGGGGAGATGAGCCCGCGCGTGGCCGATTTTCTGGCGGGCCAGGGAGAGCTCCTTTCCTCTCGTCTCATGGCCTGTGCCTGCCGGGCGCGGGAACTTCCCGTTGCCTGGATGGATCCTCGGGATTGGCTGATTACCAGCCAGGAGCACCAGCGCGCGCAACCCTTGTGGGAATCGGTGCGGGAGCGGGTCCATTCTCTGTTTTCAGCGGCCCTGAAGCAGGACCGGATTCCCGTCACCGGGGGCTATGTCGGCTCCACCGCCGAGGGAACGCCCACCACGCTGGGCCGCGGCGGAAGTGACTTCAGTGCCGCGATTTTGGGCGTCTGCGGTAGCGCCCAGGAGATCCAGATTTGGACCGACGTGGACGGCATGATGACCGCGGACCCGAAGCTGGTGCCCGAGGCGCGCCTGCTGGGGGAGGTCAGCTTTGCCGAAGCCTCGGAGTTGGCCTATTTCGGTGCCAAGGTTCTCCATCCGAGCACCATCAAGCCAGCCATGGAAGCCGACATCCCGGTCCGTATCCTGAACACCCTGAAACCGGAAGTTTCCGGCACCCGCATCAGCGCCACCGGGTGCGCCGAGGGCACCCTGCGCGCCATTGCCATCAAGAAAGGGATCACCGGCATTACCATCACCGCTCCCCGCATGCTCATGGCGTATGGGTTCCTCTCGGCGGTCTTCCAGGTCTTTGAGAAGTACCGTACCGGGGTCGATCTGGTGGCCACGTCAGAGGTCTCCATCTCTTTGACCGTCGAAGACGTTCAACGCCTGGACTCCATCCGACGAGAGCTGGAGGGCTTCTCTCAGGTAGAGGTTCACCGGCACTTGGCGGTGATCTGCGTGGTCGGCCGGAATTTTCTGCACCAGCAGGAAGTGGCCGGCCGCGTCTTCGGGACGCTGCGGCGGATCAACATCCTGATGATTTCGTTCGGCGCCTCCGATATCAACCTCTCTTTCGTGGTGAAAGAGGGCGATGCGGACCGCGCCGTCCGCCTTTTGCACCACGAGCTGCTGGAATCGGGGCCCCTGGGCTCTTCCGGGTAGTCTGCGGAAGGGATGATGTACTGCAAGACCCTGATCGCCGGCTGAGGGAGATCGCACGGCAATCTGCAGGTAGCTTTGCGGGATCAACGGGCAGGGTCTCGTTAGGGTTCCCTGGGAGGGAGCGCCGCCCTATGGGAAGGATTCCCACCGTTGCGGCAGCCAGCTAATTCCAGAGCCACCCATAGAGCTTGGGAATGACGCTTAAAAGCACACGGCCTACAAAAACCGAGTAGAACACCACGCAGCCCAGCAGGGCGGCCTCTCTCCACCGGGAGGGGCGCAGTGGTTGCGGCAGCAGCTTGCGGTTGACCAGGAAAATCTGCAATCCTCCCAGGATCATGACGAAGCCGGCGACGTTGGCCAGAATTTGAAACAGGACCAGCGGCGTGGCCACTTGCATGGCAAAAAAAGCGATTCCGCTGTAGAGAATCAAGATGACGTAGTAGATGGTTTGGATCTTCCCTCCCCGCCAATTGCGCAGCCGGCCGCTCCCCATCCACACCAGGTCCGTTACCGTCCTGACGAAGGTATCCGTGTTGCCCAGTTGAGTCGAAAAGAGAATCCAGAATCCGTTGAACAGGGTCAAGGCCCAAAAGCCGAACCAGAGAGTTTCCGCCATATACAGGGCCTGATAGATGCCTACGCCCATCCCCGACATTTCCGTTCCGCGGGGAATCACACCCGCCGCCAGGTTGACGTTCAAGAACATCCCCACAAAGGCCCCCGCACCCCATACCCATACCTGATCGAAGTGGACGTAGCGAATCCAGGTTTTCCAACGACGCAGGCTTGCGGGGTTTACCGCGAACACCTTCCCGAAATGAGAGACCTCAATCTGGCGGCCGCCGAAGGCCGCGGGGATGGCGCCGGTTCGAGCTCCCATGCCGAAACCTTTATCGCGCACCCAATTGGTAATCGTCAGGTTGCCGATTCCTCCCGAGGCTGCCGTAGCCGCCAGAGCCCCCAGAAGTACCCAGTCAACGTCCCCCTGGAATGCGGAGAGTTGAAAGAAGCCCAGCAGGGTTTCCCCCCAAGTCTCCAGGGGTACGAAAAAGATATTGACCACCAGCAAAAACGTGAGCACAAAAACCAGCATCACCGCCGAAACTCTCTCCAGCATTCTTTCGATGGTGCCGCCGATGGAAAGGATCAGGACCGCCAGCAGGAGAAGCAGGGCTCCCAGCCACAGCATCAGGTCCGAGTCTGCCTCGGTGGGCAAACGGCCGAACCGGCTTGCAATCAGCGTGGAAGCGGCGGCCGCGGCCAGCGCCGGCCAACCCAGTTGCGCCAGGGAAACGATGCAATAGAAGGGAGTCCAGAAACGCGGGCCGGGCTTGAGACGCAGGAAGCCGCCGTAGATCGGCTCGCCCGTGTAAAGCGTGTACCGGATGGCTTCCAGGTTAAAGATCACCTGAAAGAAGATCGCCATCGTCACCACCCCGAGGATGGCGGGACCGTACTTGACGACGGCTGCCGGTCCCACGAGCCATTCCCCGCCTCCGATGCAGGTTGCCAGCAGGATGGTCCCGGGCCCGATCATGCGCAACACGTTGCGAAAGGTTACCGGGGGCGGCGCGGGAAGTTCCGCCACCTCCCAAGCCGGCATCTGTCCCCCCATCCGGCGGGACGCGGATTCGGTGGGTTGGGTACTCATCGTCGCTGATGTCCTCTCCTGGATGGGTGGAATGCCCACCCTGGCAAACGAACCAACAATCTTTCTTTTGTTGGGTTTCGAGGCTGAACTCTAACACTGGACCGACCCGAGTGTCACGACAAATTTGGCGGCACGATTTTCACTGGCAGCCGGCGCGGAGATTCACTACTATAGCGGGGCACGCGCCGGAGGTTCGGCGGGGTTCCTCGACATACCAGTTCTTCCTTGGCGGGGGACTCAATCTCAAGGGGGTGGGTGAAGCTCGATGGCGTCCCAAAAGACTTTCAAGGCGCGTCTCCGCAGCGGAGAAAAGATGATCGGGTCATGGCTGAATCTGGCCAACTTTCGCAGTACCGAACTGATGGTGGAATTGGGGTACGATTTTTTGATTGTGGACATGCAGCATGGGGAAGCCACCGAGACCCCTCTGCTGACGCTTCTGGGAGCTTTCCGTGGCAGTGGGGTGACGCCCGTGGTGCGAGTGCCGCATCACGACTATCGGACCATCAATCGCGTTCTGGATTTGGGCTTTCAGGCGATCCTGGCTCCCTTGGTGAATACGGTCGAGCAGGCCGAGCATATCGTGAGGGCGGCCAAATATCCGCCGATGGGAGCCCGGAGTTACGGTCCCCTGCGTCTCCCGGCCCAGCGGCGCCCGGCGCCGGACTATATCCAGGAAGCAAACGACTCCACGGCAGTCTTTATCATCGTCGAGCATATACTGGCGCTCCGGGACTTTGAGAAGATTACGGCTGTGCCGGGGATCGACGGAATTTTCGTGGGAGCTTTTGATTTGACGTTTTCGCTGCAGGAAAGCCCCCGGATGCAGGCGCTCGGAGACGCGATGATCCGCGAAGCCCAAAAGGCAGGCAGGGTTCCGGAAGCGGGGAGCGAAACGAGCCGGTTCGTTCCTGATCCGGGGGAGCTGCTCAGCCTGGAAGTCCTCCGCAAAGCCAAGAAACGCAGGGTCCCTTTCGGCATCATCGCGCATTCCCCCCGGGAGGCGCTCACCTGGTTCGAACGCGGCGCGCAATGGCCCACGCTGCACAGCGATTTCGCATTTTTGAAGGGCGCGGCCGAGGCCGGCTTGCAAGGTGTGCGTGCGGGGCTGACGAATCCGTAACGGGCTATCCTGATCCGGGGTGGTTGGCAGCCGAAGCCCATCCCTGTTTACTCTTGCAGTTTTTCCAAGGCCCAGGTGGCGTGCTCGCGCAACATCTCGTCGTCCTCCTTGGCCAACTTTTCCAACCAGGGGATGAACTTTCGGTTGCCGGAGTTCCCCATGGCAACCGAGAGATTTCGCCGCCAGCTGCGAAATTTGGCTCTTCGCACCGGAGAATGCCGAAACAGTCGTCGAAAATCATCTTCCGTGAGGGACGCCAACGGTTCGAGTGGCGGGGAACAGAGCGTCGCGTTTTCTTCTGGACGGACCTGTTGCCCCTGACCGGTGCCCTTGGGTTGGGGAACCGCGGGTAGCGGCAGGGGAAAGAAAGCCTCCTCCTGCGTTGTGGCGGCTCTCCGATTCCACGGGCAGACGTCCTGGCAGATATCACAGCCGAACAGGTGCGAGCCTACCGCTTCGCGAAACTCCACCGGGACGGCCCCGCGCAACTCGATGGTGAAGTAGGAGATGCAGCGCGAGGCATCCATCAGGTAAGGCGCGGGGAACGCTCCGGTGGGGCAGGCTTCCAGGCAGCGGGTGCAACTTCCACAGCGGTCAGGGGCCGGGACGTCGGGTTCGAGCACCAGGCTCGTAAGCAGGACTCCCAGAAAGAACCACGACCCCTTCTCCGGGTGAATCAGGCAGGTATTCTTTCCCATCCAACCGAGGCCGGTACCACTCAGCCGGGCGAAAGCGCGTTCCACGAGAGGACTGGTATCCACGCAAACGCGCGTTTGGGCGTCCGGAGCGATCTGCGCCAAATCCCCTCGGAGCTGGTTGAGTTTTTTGCGCAGGACCGCATGGTAGTCTCGACCCCAGGCGTAACGAGAGACCCAGCCTCGGCTTTCATGGCTTCGCTTGAACTCTGTAGGGGGAAGATGCTCTTTGGCTTTGGAAACGACCGGGTTGGAGCTTTCCGGAAACGATTCGATGAAGTAGGGTCGCGGCGTGTTGTAAACCAGTCCTACGCAAATGGCCGAGCGGAGCGTGGGTAAAAGCTTCCGAGGGTCGGCACGCTTGGGATTTTTCAGATAGTGCATCTCCCCGGCGTAGCCTTTCTCCGTCCACTTTCGTGCAAATTCCAGATCGGGGAGATTTTGAACCGGCGCAATCCCAACCAGGTCGAATCCGGCCTCAACGGCCTTCTTCTTGATTAAGAGGCTGGCGAGAGTTTCCATTCTGGCCTGTTACCGTTCGTGGTGGATTTCGCTTCCACGATACCACGATTGGGCGGGAGCCGGAGCTTGTCCGCGGTCAATCCCTCGCCGGGGAATCCGACCCCAGCCCGAGCGGGGAGGCGAAACCCGCCTGCTTTTACCGGCAACCCTTGGTTTTTCAGTAAGATTGCCCCCGCCGTTCAATTTCCCGATTCCCCATCTGACCTGCCATGGCTACCATTCGACACAATTCTCTTAGTTGCTTTTACGGTGGTTTGTGATAGACTTCTGTAGTTTTGGGGTGGTATATCCATAGGCCGGAGTGAGTTATGGCCCATGGAGCAGGTTAAAGAAGTTGCCCGTGCCTTCGGATGCGGGCCACGAAAGTGGGATCCCCCCACGGTTTTGTGCCAGACAGGATCAGGTGGGCTTACACGGGCGCCAAGGGCTAGTGCTTTACAGATAGAAGGTATATTTCGACTCATATCATCGCCCCCGCCTTTAGGCTGACCTGCCTTTCCCACAAAACGAGGGATTCCCGCAAGCATTACTTACTAAGGAAAGAGAGGAGATAGAGCTATGCCAACCATCAATGGACATCGAGCTTGGAAGTACTTTGACAGCGCGCTGTGTTCTTTCGCGCGGGTGACTTTCGGCAGCATTCAGTATTTTAATAATAAATTTCAACCCGGAGCCACGTTTATTCCCAAGTGGTCCGAAAAGCCTCTTCTGAAATCCTGGGAGAAAACCAAGCCGACCCTGGGGTGGCCTCGGCAGACCGATTCCCTGTGTCCCGAATGTGTGAAGGAGGCTCGCGAGCGGATCTTCAGCGGCGACCAGGACTGGAAAGCCCTGCTCAACGAAAAGGTGGGCGAGATCAAGGCGGAAATCATCGAGCGGGATGGTCAGGTCTGGATGGTGAAAGATTGTCCGCTGCACGGGCGGTTCGAGGACATTATGGCCATCGATTCACGCTTTCTGGCCTGGATTGAGCAGAATTTCCCCGGCCGGGACCTGCCGGCTCATAATGACAAGGACCTTCACAATCACGGCAGCAGCACCATCAAGCACGGGCGGGGCAGCGTCTTGACCGTGGACCTTACCAACCGTTGCAACATGATGTGCGACCCGTGCTTCATGGACGCCAATCAGGTGGGATTCGTCCACGAACTGACCTGGGAGGACATCAAAGAGATCCTCGACAACGCCATGAAGATCAAGCCGCGGCGGCAGATGTCGGTACAGTTTTCCGGCGGCGAGCCGACCATGTCGCCTTACTTTATCGACGCGGTTCGCTACGCCCGCAAGCTCGGCTTCAACAGCGTCCAGGCGGCCACCAACGGAATCGAGTTCGCCAAGAGCCGTGAGTATTGCGACCAGGCCTTCGAGGCAGGACTCCGTTATGCCTACCTGCAATTCGACGGCGTCGGCAATGACGCCAACAGCCACCGCCAAGTGGGCAACCTGTTCGATGTAAAGCTGCGTGCCATTGAAAATATGCACGCGGCCGGCATCGAAATCATTCTGGTCATCACGCTTATCAACAACATCAATAATGACCAGGTCGGGGCCATCATCCGCTTTGCGCGGGAAAATCCGGGAAAGATCGCCTTCCTGGCCTTCCAGCCGGTCTCCTTCACGGGACGGGATGAGGAAATCACTCCGGAGCGGCGGCTCAAGCAGCGCTATACCCTTTCCCATCTGGCCCATGACGTGAAGAAGCAGACGGGGCTGACCGAGCCTACGCGCGATTGGTTCCCTCTGTCGTTGATGGGCACGTTTGCGGACTTCTCGGACTTGGTTCACGGTCCGCAGGCGGATTGGGGGCAGGTGAGTTGCGGGTGCCATCCCAACTGCGGAGTGGGCACGGCCCTGATGATTAACAAGAAGACCCATGAGATGGTGCCCGTGCCGGAGTTCCTGAACGTGCCGGGACTGGTTGCCGATACCCGCAAGATCACCGACGCGGGGCGGGGCAAATGGTTTTCCAATATCATGATGGGGCTGTCTCTGCTCAAGAACTACAAGCCCTTCCAGGCTCCGCCGAGCTTGACTCTGGGTGCCATGCTCAAGAAATTCGATAAGTCCTGGGGCCTTTCGGGCAAGAACTACGGGGACGTCTCCGGCAAGCGCACCAAGGAAGTTACGATGAAGCGCCGTGAGGACCCCTGGAATCTGCTCTTCGTTGCGGGAATGTGGTTCCAGGACCTGTTCAACTATGACTTTCGGCGAACCGAGATGTGCATCATCCCCTATGCGACGCAACTGGGGGAGATCTCCTTCTGCGCCTATAACACCGGCATCGGATGGCGCAAGATTATCGAGAATATGCACAAGAACGCCACCGTGGCCGAGTGGTATCGGACCCACGGCAAGCACGAGATTTACGCACGGGGCAAGGAGGTAAATCTCGAAACCTATGAGCACTCGCTCCGGATTGACCAGGACGATGCGGCCCGGGTTCGGGTTCGGACCGACGACGGGCCCGAGACGGCCGCCCAGGAAGAAAGGGCGCGCAGACGTGCGGCCCATCAGGCGGCCGAGGCCCGCAAGCTCTACGAAGAGCTGGTCCTGAATAAGCCCAAGGAGGAGTTGGTGCAGATCGGCCAACCCAGGAGCTAGGGAGAAAGCCGAGGCCGTCTTTCCGCATCGCCTCGGGCCAATCGAACCATCTTAGCCCGCATTTCCAATTTGATGCCGGCGTCCCGCCTTTGTAGTGGCCTTCAGCCTCTGTCTGTATGGATAGGGGCTGAAGCGCAGTCAGGATGCCATGGAGTTCAACGCCCAATCCCAAGGATCGCGCGTCACCTCAGACGGGTGGCCTGATCCTGGTTCGCGAGCTGGACGAGCGACTGGAACATTCAGGAGAGCTTTGGCGCGAGCGGGGCATCGCATCTTCTCCTGCCTTCTTGTACTGGCGCCGTTCGTGGTCGCGTCGGTGGGTGGCTTAACCCGGGAGTCTGCGGCTCAGGGGCTGAATTCCTTGCAGGCGCATCTCGGGTTTCTCGGCGAGAAGCCCAGGTCCCTTCCATTAACACTACCCCTGCTGCAGTTGAGTCACCCCGAAGGGACCGCATCCTATGCGGTGAGCGTCCCTCGCAGCGCGACAGGAATCACGCTGATCGCAAGGGTCGGTCGTTCGTCCAAAGTCACTGTCGAACGATACAACGCGTCGGGCGGCAAGAAGCTGAAGAGCAAGGCTTGGTCTGCCAGGCAGGGCTCCAGACGGCTAAGAGTCCTGTCGTTCGACGGCCTTGAATTGGGGGAGAACACGATTCGGATTTCGGTGAATGAGCGTGGGAATCGGGAGCACGCGGAGACCTACGACGTGACGGTCACGCGGGCGGCGACGTTGGGGAGCGATGCGACATTGACTGCGCTGGATCTATCTGAGAGTGGGCTGACTCCTGCCTTTGCGAGGGACACGAAATCCTATGAGATGAGCGTGGTCTATAGCGTTACCGCTCTCGATGTGACAGTCCAGAGGAAGGAAGCCGGGACGGTCGTTCAGTTGCGCGGCACCGCGTCGGACGGCACCGACCTGGCGGTGAAGGAAATGACAGTTTCCGGCTTGACCGTGGGTCGGAACACGATCGAGGTCCGGGCGACCGCCGAGGACGACTCGATGACGGAGAACTACCACGTAGCGGTGTTTCGACTGGAGCCGAGCAACGACGTGACGCTTCACGACCTGACGCTGTTGGCGGGAGCGGCAGGACTCTTCGGTCTCGATCTGCTCTCGAAGACGGGAGGTGGAATACTGCGTCCAGCCTTTAGCCGCCAAACCAGATCCTATGAAGCAAGCGTGCCCTCGAACGTGACGGCGGTCAGGATGGCGGTTCTAAGCCGGAACACGTCGGCGCTCACGCAAAGCGGCAGGGCAGCGGACCGAACGCCCCTGGCAATTCGGGCAACCAATATGACCATCAACAGTATGAAGGTGGGCGGCGCGACGATGCGTAACCTCAAGCGTAGGATTGTTACGTTCGCCGGCCTGCAGGTGGGCAGCAACACGATCGAGATCCAAGTGACGGCGGAGGATGGGGTGACGACGGGGGCCTACGAGGTGACGGTGACGCGTGACAGTGAACCGTAACTCAGGTGTGATGGCTGACGATGCGGAGAAAGCGGGCGGGGCGAGAGTCTCATCCGTGCGCTCCTGGCGAAAGTCATCAACGGTGCTCCTGTTGCTCGCCTTGACCGGATCGACTCCGAGTTGCCGGTAGAAGTGCGGCCAGCTAAGCCGTAGCGGGTGCTGGAGCGCAAAGGTCCGGTAGGCGATCCACACTTGGGCGATCTTAGGGGGTACGGGGCAGTTCCGAGATGTCCTGTACCCCCTACTGTTTTATCGGCAGGAAAGCAGGTTCCTGTCCCTCGCTGAGGGTGCCGGATGTCCTACGAGTTTGAGGCGGAATTCTTTTCTCACTTGCTCGCTCGGTATCGGGTGAGACCCTTTCGGATTTTGGTGATCGGGTGCGGGTCGGGCCGGGAACCCACCACCCTTGCGGGGCGGCTCCGTGCGGAGGTGGTCGGCGTTGACCTGCGCTACGAGCGGAGAAGGCAGCCGGCGGCGGGCGCTTTCCTGGTCCAAGGCGATGCGGGAACGCTCTGTTTCCGGGACGGCGTCTTTGATGCGGTTTATTGTTTCCATGTGATGGAACACGTCCTGGCTCCGGTCCGAGCGGTCTGGGAGATGTTCCGGGTACTCCGGCCGGGCGGGGTGGCCTTTGTAGGGACTCCGAACAAGGGTCGTCTGGTGGGGTATCTGGGAGGGCGGGCCACGCTGTGGCAGAAGGTGGCGTGGAACTGCCAGGACCTCTGGATGAGAGTCCGTGGAAGGTGGGCGAACCAGATGGGGGCGCACGCCGGATTTCAGCCGCAAGAGTTGACCGCCCTGCTCGGGTCGGCCTTCGGGTGCGTCGAGCCGGTGAGCCATCTGTATTACCTGTCCAAGTACAACCGTTGGGCCGGAGTCCTGGGCAGGATTGTCAACCAGCCAAGCCTTTCTTTCATTTTTCCTTCCGTTTATTGCGCTGCGTTGAAGGAGGAAGTCAGCCGTCCGGCCACCGAGGTCCCCAACGGGCCGTTTCTAACGTGAAAGCAGGGTTCCGCAGAACGGGTCTGCGCCTCCAGGCGCAAGCCCATGAGAACCATCAGCAGAGCGAGGGTGCAAAAGAGCTATTGCAAGCGCCTAGCCGGTGACGGCTTTGTAGAGCAGGCCGAAGACGGAAGTCGCCAGGATGACCATCAGCGGCCAGATCACCTTTTGCAGGGTGTCGATGCGGCTCCCCAGGGCATCAATGTGGCTCCCCAGGGCATCGATGCGAGCGCCTTGCGCTTTCACCTCGGCCCTCAACTCGGCGATTTGGGCTCCGATGACGGCAATGACGTTCTCCCCGGCTTGGCGGCGGCTTTCCTCGGCGGCTTCGTAGGCCAGGTCGGGGTCCACGTCCACGCTTCGCAAAGCGCGGAAGATAGCACTGGTAACGGGTTCAGCGGCCATGATTAGGCCCATGGTAGCATGAGCGGAGCGGTCTGGAAAGCTCTCTCTCGCCGGTGCTCTTTCTGGAAGGCCCCGCGCCTTCAGCGCGGGGAATAGCCCCCGAAGTCTCCACCAAAATCCGTTTGCCGGCTCTCACCTATCCGCCGACATCCTCCAAGCGAAACAAGCCAGCCGCTGGGGAGACATCATAAGTCGGCTCCGACGAACCTACCTGACCCAGTTCAGAGTCCTTTCAGCATCTTTTCCGGTTGCGCGGTGATCGTGCCGATGGCTGTGCGTGACGCTCTCGTCGCTCCTGAAACCGGTCGGGAATGCAAAAAAAGTACCAGATGTTGTGCACGTCCTGGTTTCATGTCGTTTTTTCTTGACAGCCGTATAACCGTCTTGCTCATACTGGCATCGTAGTAGGAAGGAAGGCGCCGCAAAGGCATCGAGAGGAGGGAGCGGCGGCGAGAAAACGGAACGAGCGCTGCGGACCTCCCCCGCTCCGTGGCATCGTGGCATGGCCGGTGGTGGCGGCTCCACTGGCGGTGGCGGCGGTTGCGGGCGCGCTGCAGAGCGTGGGCGGGGCACCCGTCGCGGCTGCAAACCAGGAACTTCGGGTTGGCTTGAGGATGCCGTGAGGAATCGCACGGGAAACCACGGAAGGCTATTCAGCAGAAGTACAACCGTGGGACTCGTGCTCCTGCTGGTTGTGGCCGGCTGGCCGCCAGCGGCGGCGGCAGCGTGGAAGACCAGGTTTGACTGGTCGAAGGTGCAGGTAGTAAAACCGGGAACCCGAACCACGGTGTTTCTCTACCAAGACCAAGCCCCTTCTTGGGAACTCCGGAGGATTAAGGGCCGCTTCCTTTCGGCTACAGACGACTCCCTTACGCTGGTACGCAAGGATGGGCAGAAGCGCACCTTTCAGAAGTCGGCTGTGCGCAAGGTACTCACCCGCCGCCCGATCTGGAAACGATACCAGGGATGGATTACCCTGGGGATTACTGCTGCATTGTCCGTCTCCGGTGACATATCGCATATCGGGGTACTCGTTATCACCGGCCTGTTCACAGGCATTGCTTTTGCAGTCACCCCGAAGATGGGCGGGATCTACAACGTGCCCCGCAAGTACCGGACGCAGCCGCCAGCAGACAAGCCGTCCGGTGCCCAGGGCAAGGCTCCCGGAAAGCAGGAAAAGTGACAGAAGTGCGCACGGCTGCCGTAGGACGCCGCAGGGGGGCTTTTGACAGGGGTGGGAACCAGTTGCTGATCTCGTTCCGATTTCCAGGGCGGGTACGGTGTCGCCCATCCTGTGAACGAGTACAGCCGGTTGGCCCGGCCCCAGGAATGTGTTATCCTGATTCCGTCTAAGGGTTTGCGGAGCAGGTCCCCATGGCAGAAATCGCGCCTTCCATTCTCTCGGCGGATTTTGCGCGTCTTTCGGATGCTTTTGCGATCATGAAGGCGGGTGGGGCTTCTATTGCTCATATCGACGTAATGGACGGGCATTTCGTGCCCAACCTCACCTTGGGGCCTCCGGTGGTGGAGTCGCTGCGACGGGCTACCGAGCTGGTGTTAGACTGCCACCTGATGATCGATGACCCGGAACGCTACGCGCCTCGGTTTATTGAGGCGGGGGCCGACATGGTGTCGGTGCATCAGGAAGCGACCCCCAATCTGCACCGGGTGTTGCAGTCCATTCGAACCCGTGGGGTCGGTGCGGGGGTGGCGATCAACCCGGCCACGCCGGTAAGCGTATTGAGTGACGTGCTGGAAGAGGTGGACTACGTCCTGGTCATGTCGGTCAATCCGGGGTTCGGGGCCCAAAGCTTTATCCCTCGCACCTTGGAAAAAATCCGTGAATTGAGCCTTTTGCGCGCGGAGCGCGGGCTGAATTTTCGCATCGAGGTGGATGGGGGCGTCAGCGAGAAGAATTTAGGGCCTTTGATGGAAGCCGGCGTAGATATATTGGTGGTGGGTTCGGCGATATTCTTAAGCGAGAATCCCGAGGCGGTGTTGAGCGGGTTGGTGCGGTCGGCCCGTGAGGCACATGAGGCGCACCGGGTATAAGGAGCGGATTTCCGAGATGATACTCCGTCTGGCTTTGCAGCGGATTCGAGGGTTGGCCGCTCTTGGCGCGGTCATTGTGCTGGTCGGTTGTTCCTCTCACGAGGCCCAGCAGATCGCCAGAAAGATGTCCGATGCCGACCAGCCCGACAAGATCCTCTTCGACCGCTCGCTTTACGAGATTGCGCGCAACCGCTTCGATGTGGGCCGGCTTACCCTCCAGACCCTCATCAACACCTATCCCGATAGCGAATATTTGGCCAAAGCCAAACTGGCCATTGCGGATTCCTACTTCAAGGAAGGGGGCTCGGCGGGACTCACGCAGGCCCAGGCCGAATACAAGGATTTCATCACCTTCTTCCCCACGGCGCCGGAAGCGCCCGAGGCTCAATACAAGATTGGCTTGGCCTATTTCCGTCGGATCAGCAAGCCGGGCCGTGACTTGGAGCGGGCGCGCCTGGCCGAGCTTGAATTCAAGGAGTTCATACTTCGCTATCCTGACAGCCCCCTGGTCCGCAAGGTTAAGGCAAAACTGCGGCAATCCCAGGAACTGATTGCCGACGCCAATTTTCGCATCGCCAAGTATTATTATCGCAAGCGCGCCGCTAAGGCGGTGATCTCGCGGCTCGAGGAAATCGCCCAGGATTACCCCAGCTTCAGCCGGGCGGACGAATCGCTGTGGATGCTGGCCGATACCCTCGAGAGGGTCGGCAAGAAGCCGGAAAGCGTCCCCTATTATTCGCGTATCATTACCGATTTTCCGCTTAGCGATTACGTGCCGGACTCCAAGGAGCGGTTGAAAGACCTGAAGGTCGAGATTCCCACCCCCACCCGTGCGGCGGTGATTCGGGATCGGTCGGATCGTTGGAGCCGGAAGAGGAATAAGAGAGGCTTGCGGTCCCGTTTTGGCAGCCTTATGAAGAGCCGGCCGAATCTTTCGGCCACAAGACGCGGGCCGGTCCACGTAACGCCGTCGAAGCCCGCCCGTGCCTTGGTCGCCAAGGGGTCTTCGCTTCCCAGCAGCAGCAGCACGGCAGGTAACGCCGTCGTTGTTCAGCCCTTGAACACCGGAACCGCAGCGCCGGCGGCCGTTCCGGGGATAGAGACTTCGGGGGGCGATACGGGGGCCGCCTCCAAGGGTTCCGGGACGGCTCCTTCCACCGGCCCGGAGCAAGAGAAACAGGAATCTCAGGGGACTGATGAGGGTGCGGAAGGAGCTTCCGGGGGAGCCGTGTTCCGGCAGGGCGGCGACGGAGAAAAAGAGATTGCCGAGGCGAATTCCAAGAAAGGCGGGAACAAGCGCCGCCGGGGAATTCTAAAAAGGATCCTCAAGCCGTTTTAGGCATCTCCCGGTGGGAATCGGCGACCGGGCATCGTCGCCGTGCCTAAGACGAAAGGAATTCCTTCTGAGAAACCGATGGGAACCCGCTGGGGTCCTTTCGGGAGGAATCGCAAGGGAGGGAGCCGACTCATGGTGAAATACAGAAATCGTGTTCCCCTTCGTTTCTGCCTGCGGCTCTTGGCGGGATTGGTTCTGTTCAGTGGGGGGGTACCCTTGACCGGACAGGATACGGGTTCCTCCAAGGTCGCCTCCTCGGACACGGCCTCCGAGAAGGTTGACGGGGAAATTCAAGTCAGAGTCGATGTGGTCAACGTCCCCGTGACGGCGCTCGATTCCCGAGGGCGGCCGGTTTATGGCCTGCGCCGTGAGCATTTTACGGTTTATGAAGATGGGAAGCGTCAACAGATCACCTACTTTCGACGCGAATCGAACCTCCCGCTAAGAGTCGGACTCCTTCTCGACACCAGCAACAGCGCCCGGCGGTTCCTCCCCTTTGAGAAGGATGCCGCCAGTGAATTCGCCTACGTCCTGCTGCAGAAGAGCCGCAAGCACCAGATCTTTCTGCTGACCTTCGACGCTTCTCCCGAAGTGGCCATGGACTTCACCAACGACCGGGACAAATTGGAAGAGGCCATTCGGGAATTGAAAGCGGGAGGGGGGAAAGCCCTCTTTGACGCCATCTATTACGCCTGTAAGGAGAAGATGGTCCCCGCCTATACCGTCGAAGGAACGCGGCGCGTTTTGGTGGTCGTCAGCGACGGCAATGATATTCAGAGCGAGCATTCCCTGGACGAGGCCATATCCATGGCGCGGCTGGCGGAGGTGGTCCTCTATCCCATTGGAACCTCCAGTTACGGGTTTCACAATGCGGGAGACAAAATTCTGAAAAGGCTGGCGGTGGAGACCGGCGGCGAAGCTTTTTTCCCCTTACGGGAGACCTACGGGTCCGATCTGAGAGGCTACCTTTCCAGCGGCAGCCAGTTTCCCGGAACCTCCCAAAACAGAATCGTCTCCAAAGGGCAGGGCATCCACTCGGCTGAGCGGTACGTCCAAATGATTGAATCGCTGGAAGATATCCGGCGAGAACTCGAAGAGCAGTACAGCCTGGGCTACCGGCCGACCAACCCTGAATTGGACGGGACCTACCGCACCATTGAAGTGAAGGTGCGGCGTAAAGGCGTCAACGTCCGCGCCAAAAAAGGGTACTTTGCCATATCCGAAGGACGACGCCTGGTTTTGGCCGAAAATCCCTCCTTGCTGGATTCCCCCGCTCTGGTCTCAGCCAAACAAGAACAATAGAGTTGATCCTTAGGGTCCGGCAGGTGAGCCTCTCGCAAAAGGGCATCAGTCCTCCCTTTTGGGGTGGGGCTTGTTTCTCCGTGGGTTTTGGCTTGGGGTCGTGGGAAAATCGGCAGGCCCGATTGGAGCAAGAAGGGAATCCGCATGGGTCAAACGCCTACCCTAAAGGGACTTGGTGACGTGAGCGTCCAGAACGCCTCGACGGTCAACAGATGCGCCTTTCGCGATCCCGCTTTTACGGCCAACCGCGATGCGCCGGTTCATCGTTGGGTCCCTTGGATCGCCGGATACTCAAAGCACTTCGTCGAAGATGCCCTCGCTCGCTTCACGGACAGCCCAAGCGTCGTGCTCGACCCATTCGCGGGTGTCGGGACCACCCTTGTTGAGGCTGACCTTGCTGGGCACGAGGCCGTTGGATTCGAGATCAATCCTTATGCAGCCTTCGCGTCGCAAACGAAGTTGAAGGCGCACCGGGCAGTGCCAGATCGACTACGGGAAGCGGTTCGAGCCTGCAACGCGTTCATGCGCAAGGCGCTCCAAGAGGGGATTCATCCACGCATGGCTCCCCCCGATGCCTTCCGCACGCGCAGCCCGTTCTACAGTCCGAAGGTTCAGCACAAAGTGTTGCTGCTTTTGGACTTCATCAGCCAGCAGGACGCGGAGGTTGCCGATATTTTCCGTCTGGCATTCGCGGCGTTAATGGTCGATTTTTCCAACTACTCCTATGAACCAAGTTTAGGCCGTAAAGCGACCGTTGGCCGTCCCGAAGTGGACGACTTCCCCGTAAAAGAGGCACTGAGCGAGAAGGTGTCCCAGATGGCAGACGATGTCGCTTGGTATCGGCGCAACCGCGTCATGGGAAGGCGCCGGGATGGGCGCGTCCTCCAACAATCCTTTTTCGATGGATATCGGAACATCGAGGAAGGAAGCGTGGGCTTGATAATCACGTCGCCTCCCTATCTGAACAACTACCACTACAATCGGAACACCCGTCCTCATCTCTACTGGTTGGGTTTCTGCGATTCTCCACGCGACCTGAAGCGCTTGGAGGCATTGAACTTCGGCACTTACTGGCAGAATGCTCGGGAGCGGGAACGGGTTGAACTCGATCCGGCAATCGAGGACCGCGACATCCTGCAAACGCTCGCCGAGGTGCGCCAAAGGAAACCCGAGAAGGGGATCTACGGCGGGCACGGTTGGGCCAACTACGCAGCATTGTACTTCAATGACTGTGCACGATTCGTCATGGCCGCCAAATGGTGTCTCCGGCCCGGTGCAACCGCTTTGGTGGTGCTCGGGAACAGTATCTTGCAGGGAGTCCCCATTCCCACGGACCGCTTCCTTGCCAAGATCGCGGAGGCGCATGGCCTGAAGGCCGTGGATATCCATGTTCCGCGCAACGCGCGAGTAGGAAACAGCATCGTCAACTCCAGCGTTCGTGCTGGGGCGGTGGATGGCCATCGCCTCTATGAATCCATCGTTGAACTGCGCCGACCATGAAGGTCAAACTCTACGACCCACTCACCTATGACAACCTCATGGCCGGGCTGGTTCTGTATTTCGAGAAGCAAGCCCCGGTGCGCCTGGACGCCATCGCAGACGTCGGAGGACCGGGGATCGATTCGTTGTTCTACTCGGGAAGCATTCCTGTGTACAGGCCGATATCGGGTAGCGAGAGACCCATCTATGTCGGCAAGGCGGTTCCCCCCGGATCGCGGAAGGGAGACCGCGTGGACGAGAGCAGTCCGGCGCTCCAACGCAGGATCAGGGAGCATTCCAAGTCAATCGACGAGGCGGACAACCTCGAAGTATCCGATTTCTCGTGCCGTTATCTGGCCGTTGTTCCCGTCTGGATCACGTTGGCGGAACGCTTTCTGATCGACTATTACAAGCCCGTCTGGAACTTGTGCTTGGATGGGTTCGGTGACCATGACCCGGGGAAAGGGCGGCGGAATAGTCAGCGTAGTTGGTGGGACACTCTTCATCCCGGCCGGAAATGGGCATCTGGATTGGGCACCGCCAAGAAGCGGGAAGACGCCGAACAGAACGTAGCCAGTTTTTTCGCGGCGACCCCATAAGCCCTGGGAAGCCCGCCACGGGCAACAGCGCGTTCGCGCGGCTGGGTTGACCGATGCTACGCTTCTGGAGGTCGTCTCAGCCGAATCCCCAATCCAGCTAGGTCCCCTCTTTCGTCAATTCCTCGAGGGCGGCGGTGCGTCCTCGGCCGGCTCCGCGTGGATGTTCACCTTGAGGATGGTGGGGAAAGCGGAGCGAAGACGCAATTTGAGCTGCTCGG
The DNA here is from genome assembly GCA_965222885.1 of Terriglobia bacterium. Taxonomy (GTDB): domain Bacteria; phylum Acidobacteriota; class Terriglobia; order UBA7540; family JAPUME01. The sequence continues at coordinate 290,925 of OZ244973.1, read as the reverse complement.
TAATCTCGTGCACCTGTTCGATGGGGAGGCTCCCGTCGAGCGTCAATGTCCGGTTGTCGTGATCGACGGCACCATCACGGTGCTGCGAGACCGCCGATAGGGAGCGGGGTCTCGGGATGTTTTCTCGCCCTCAACATATCGATGATCTGCGAAGCCGAAAGTTCACCACCTACAAGGGTCTCCTGCATGGGTTTGAAGACCGCCAGCATCCGTCTGTGAGAATCGATGCTTGGGACATGCGAATTAAGATCGCGTCCCTTGAATCTATTGAACCGCCCCATGTCGTTGATCAGAAAGTGGGCGACGTGGATGTGACCGGCTTCATTGTTCCCATCGAAGCCCCGGAATGTAACGTCCTTGCCGAAAGGCTCTGCTTCCGACGCAACCCGCTCCTTGTCCTGCGTCGAGAGCTCCGCATAGCTGCGTTCTATAAAAGACCACATATCGAGCACGTCACAGACTTCGTAAACGACCCGTAGGCGGTCGACGTGGCCGTGGAACAAGCCGGAATACTTCCATTCCAGTGCCCAATAATGCCCGCCATCGATCGTCTTGCTAACAAACTCCGGATCGATATCGCTATCTACCTCTTGGTGCTTGTAGAGATCGCAGAGCATCATCAGTATCAGTTTTTCGCCGTCGCTGATCCTTACTGCCCCCTTCTGCGATCTGGCCAAGCCAGCATCGACCAGCCGCCGCACTGCTTCCGCGCGGGACGGCAGATCGGGCTGATCAGCCCGCCATGTATCCACATTCTCCAGGGTTTCGCGGTCCATCCGCATTTCAAATCGCTCAGTCTTCATCTGCATAGCTTTCTCCTGATGGGCGTACGGTTTTCTTTGTCTAATACGTTATTAAACCGTATTATACGGTATAGATACGTAATGTGTCAAGAGAATGCCATAACAATCAATAACAATAAGGTAGCGATTAGATTGCTAAGCTGTCTTGTTTGCTTTGGCAGCAGGGGCGTTTCTTGGCTTGAGGCGGCGTTTCTTGCCGCCGTCTTTGGGAAGAGGCCCGCCGTGAACGCCATCCCACAGGATGTTTGGGCGTGGAACCCGGTAGTAGTGAGACGGGTTTTGGGGATCGGTGACAGGTTTAACTTCCTGCGGATCGCGGACGAAGCGGCCAAGGGCCGCCTCACAGTAGCCTCGCAAAAGCTCAATGCAAGTCCAGCGGCGCTTGGTTCGTTCGCAAACCTCGCCGGTGACGCAGCTGCCTGCGAAGGGATCGACCACAAAGTCACCCGGTTCGGTCAGCATACGGATGAAATATTCGGGCAGCTCTGCCGGATAGCGGGCAGGATGCGGCTTGAAGCCTTTTTCCTCGCAGTAGCGCAGATAGAAGCTGTTGCTCTCGGTGTTGGGAATCGCAATGAGGTTGGGCGGAATCGCAGCGCCGTTGTTGGTGCTGAACTTTTCGCTGATGTCATGGCCGGAGGGGCGCTTCTTGGCCTTGTAGCCTTTAGCGAACAGTTCCTGCATGCTTGAGCTGTAGGGCTGGAGAACTCGGCGGTTGCTCGCCTTCGGCCAGGGCGTTTTGGATAACCACCACACGGTGTTGATTGCGTCCTTGACGCGAATTCTGCGTACCGTGACCCACTCTGCGGGCGTCGGAAGCTTGGACGGGTTCCACCAGTAAAAATCCTGTGCCAAGTGGAATCCGAACTCTTCGCATAGCATGATCAAAAGCTTGAAGTGATAGAGGCTGCGGGTGGGATAGCCCTTGTTCCACGCCCCTCCGATGTCGATGACTAAGCTGCCGCTATTCTTGAGGGCGCGCTGGAACGCAGCGGCAAACGGCTTGAACCAATCGACATACTCGTTCGCCTCAACATTGCCGTAATCCTTCTTGCGCACCAATCCGAAGGGCGGGCTCGTCATGATCAGATCAACTGAATCGTTCGGGTAGGTCGCGAGCACATCGATGCTGTCACCGTGGATGATCTGTCCGAGAGGTGTTTCGTGGAAGTGGTCGGTGCTCGGCGATGTTTTCTTTGTCACGGTCGGCTTCCTACAATTCGAGCTTTTTGAGGTCCATGGCGTGACGGACCTCTCGGGTAAACACATCGACGATAGCTGCCGGACGCGCCTCAATCAGGGCAAGGTCGTTGCCGTCAATCATCACGATGCAGAGATTGGAGTCGGTCATGATCTTGTTGGCATAGCGCCGCGCTTCACCGCCAATCTGGCCGGTCGAGACCATGACGATGGCGTTGCTCTTGAGGAAATGCGTGAGCCCGACTTCTTTCGCCACGTCGTCGAGCGACACACGTGCCGTGTTCTTGCACTGGACCTGCCAGCGGGAAAACACAAGCCGTGAGCTTTCGAAAATCAAATCGACCTCGGCGCCACCTGTTACGCTACCGCGAAGCCGCGTCGCGACATAAGCCAAATCGATGAGGCGCATGAGCTTGAAGGCAAGTGCTTCAAGCGCAAGGCCCCGGATGTGGCGGTTCTTGGATTTCAGTTCCTGACGGATTTCCTTGAGGGGCTTACGCAGCAAGGGCCGCAGTTCAGCTTGTGTCTGCCGCTCAAGCTGCTCGATCAGCGGTGTGATTATTTTGGCCGCCAGCTTTTCGGTAGCTGTGACCAGAAACGGCTTTGCGCCACGACCGGATTCCCTGGTGCCGCGCTCAAGGTCGATGTATCCGGCATCTCGAAGTGGGTAGAGAACCTGCTTGGGTAGATTCTTTTCATTGAAAGCGACGCCATAGGTGGCGATGGCGAGCTTCTCGATATCGTTCGAGGAATGCGGGCCACCACCGTCGATATTGGCGACGGCCTTGAGATACGCACGCTGCTCCGGGGTGAATGTGGCAAGTGCCTCGAATTCCTCCATATCGAGGCCGAGAATCTCCTTGAGGCGTATCTGGTCCACCCGATAGCTGGTAACGAAGACGCCGGCCTTTTCGAGCCACAGGCGCAACGTGCTCATATGTTTTCCGCCGCGCGGGACGGCGATGCCGCGTTCCTGAAGCCAGCGGCGCAACTTGGTGAGGTCGATCTCTTCTCCGGCGGCGTGCATGTCGAGAACGCACTGGACAAAGTTCATGCCTTGGCGGTTCTTCAGGATGTGCCGGGCGAAGGTTTCGTGTAGGACGTGCTTGTCATTGCGAAGGGTGTAAAGCTCCTTGCCAATCTCGCTAAGCATGGCGTCCTTCGCCCCGATAAGGCCGTAGGCGCGTAGCGAAAGCTTGGTGTTGTTGGCAAGCTTGCCCTTGTTGTAGTCGGAGGTTTTGTGCTTGGTGAAGTACCGGTCGCGAACAGCTTTCTCAAAGGCTTTCCAGTCAGGCCCATGCTTGTGCGCCAGTTCCAGAAGGAACGGAAGGTCAATCTGCGCGGGCGAGAACTCGCTGCCGAATGGAAGATCGCTGCGCGGCATCGGAGGCTCCCTATTCACGTGCGTCAGCGTTCGGGGTGTGTCGTGGTCAAACGCAGCGGGAGATGTGTTTCCTCATTGCGGTAGTGTTTGAGAAAACCCGCAACAGCCTAACGGATAAGCCAAGCCATAGAGAGGCGGTACTTTGTCGTTTCAGACTGGTTGATGATGGTGCAGATCGGATAAGATGTCAACCTGTGTGCGCAATATCCCTCGAGGGCGGCGGTGCGTCCTCGGCCGGCTCCGCGTGGATGTTCACCTTGAGGATGGTGGGGAAGGCGGAGCGAAGACGCAATTTGAGCTGCTCGGTAATCTCGTGCACCTGTTCGATGGGGAGGCTCCCGTCGAGGGTGCAGTGGAGGCTGACTAGGAGGTTCTCGCCCACGCGGCCGGCCGCCACGGAATGGCAATCGTGAACGCCGGGACTTTGCTGGGCGATCTGCAGGATCTTATTCTCGATCTCCGGCAGTTCCTTCCGCGCTTCCCGGCCGCTTTCCACGCTCTTCTTGCGCGGTTCCAGATGCACCGTAACGGTTCCGACGCGAGCCACATCGTGCAGGACGGCTTCTTCCAGTCGGGTTGCCTCCCCGTGCGCCTGTTCGAGAGTCAGAGAAGGGTCCACCTCCAGGTCGAGGTCCACCTGCACGGTTCCGTCAATCGAATAGGCAGTTACGTCGTGGATGGGGAAATTGTGACGATGAGCGGCCGAGAGGACTTTCTCAATCAGCGCTTCGGCTGGAGGAGTGTACGCTTCCGCGTGGATCATCACGTCGGCGCCGGGATGGAGCTCGTGTACGCGCGATTCGACCCGCTTCGTCACCGTTTGAGCGTGTTCGAGAGGGATGTTGCTCGATAGCTTCAGCCGCAGATCGACGAACAGCCGGCTACCGCTCTTCCTGACGCGCACCCGCTCGGCGGCCACCACGCCCGGCACACCGTTAATGGCTTGCGCGATTTCGGTGGGCACGCCCTTCGGTGCCGCATCCAGCAGAGCATCGACGGTCCGCTTGCCCAGCCTCAACCCGACGTAGATCACGATACAGGCGACCAGGAGCGCTGCCATCGGGTCGGCGTGACCTAACCAGGCCAGTTCCCACTCCCCGGAGAGCGAGACCAGGACCAACCCCAGCACCACGACGCTGGAGCTCCACACGTCGGTCTGAAAGTGCACCGCATCCGCTTCGAGTGCTTGACTGTCGTATTTGCGGGCCACGCGAAAAAGGGCACGCGAGCGGAAAGTATCAATGGTGATGGAAATGAACAGGACTCCGAAAGCCCACAGGCTGGGTTCGATCTCGACCGGCGAGAAAAACAGGCGGCGGAGGGCTTCCAGCACGATCCAGGTGCAAGTGACCAATAACAGGACCATCTGAATCAGCGCGGAGAGATGTTCGAACTTCCCGTGTCCGAAAGGATGGCTGGCATCGGCGGGACGGTCGGCGAGGCGGACGGATACGTAGGTCAGGATCGCAGCGACGAGGTCGAGTCCCGAGTGGGCCGCCTCCGAGAGAATCCCCAGGCTTCCGGTCGCCCATCCCACCAGGCCCTTGGACCCCGTCAAGAGGAGAGCGGCGAAGATGGAGGTCAGGGCGACGGACTGCTTCTCCGAGGAGGGAATCTTGCTGGGGTGGAGGGACTCCACGCAACGCTCCGGGTTCTGTTCTTCCCGCTGTCGGCCGAGCCGCAGGCGGGCAAGACTTCATTCTATCGCCCCCGCGAGGATCGGGGGCTGCGTGGGGCACTCTCAGCCGGTCAAACTTCGCTGGGTAAGGCTTTCGAGGATCGCGACCGGCGCCTTTTCCGGATAGGCCAGACTCTCACGACTCACAAAGAAAGTCTGCTCCAGCATGTATTGTCCGCTCAGGCAGGCGTGACTGGTCGTGTCGGTAAACGCAATCCAGGTGGATCCGGCGGGGAATTCCGTGCGCTGTTTCCAACAGTGTTCCTGAAAGGCGGCGTTCTGTTTCAAAAAGTGGTGAAAGCGAAGCATGAACTGGTCGTATTCGGACCGGGGCTTCACCGGCAGGTGCAGGCCGGAGAGAGCCCTTAACAGGAGGCGCCCCGTCTTCCGCCAGAGTCCGGGAGGAACCGGCAGACCCGCTTGGCGTGCATAACGATGCGCCAACTGCTCAAAGTTCTCGGAGGTGATCCAGACGCGACCGCGGGTGGGATTGACGTTGGTAAAGACGCGCAGCAGGCGTTTGCCCTGGGAGGGCCGCGTCGGAAACGAATCCACGTGAATCAGGTCATTGCGTGAGCGCAAGGAGATTTTGCGACCCTCTTCCTCCACCGGGCGGAAACTGGCGTAATCCACCCGCCAGCGACGAGCGTAGCGCGGGAAAAACGACGCCATGAACGCAGTCGCCCGGCCCGAATAGGAACGCATGACCTGACGCATGCGTTCGCGGGTTGCGGGCTCAGTTCCGTGAAGCCCCTTCAGGCGGTCCTGGGAAGGGCGGTAGCTGATGTTTTTGTGATAGCGGGCATCCGTCTGCTTTTGTGACACCAGGAAGGCCCGGTCGTCTTCCGGCAACGCAAAGGGGAGGTTGGGGAAAAAGAGTATCTCGCCGCCCTCCAAGCGCCGGCAGGCTTGGTCGGAGGCTTCCATGCCCGGGTTGTAGTTCGCAAACGTTTCCATGCAGGAGTCTCAGGGGGTGCCTTGTCTGTCCCCCGCGGCCATTTCCCTGGCCCGGATGACTCGGGTGGCACGCAGAGCCTCAACCGCGACGTCACTCGCCGGATCATCGGTAAGGGGCTCCAGGGCTGCCAGGGTTTCACGGTCGCCGTGATACAGCAGCACCTGGCAAAGGTTCTTGCGAACGTCGATGGCATGGTGGTTCAGGTGAGGGTGGAGATGGGAGCGGACCTCGGATTTGCGGGAGAGCTCGATCAGATAGGCGCGCGCGAAGGTCCGCCGGAACCGGGAGCCGAGCTGCTGGACCAGATCCACCACGTAATCGTATTCTCCCAGGGCGGTTAACGCAAAGGCCATCGCCAACCTTACCTTGCCATTACTCTCCTCGGCCATGGCAACCTTTAACGGCTCCGCCCACTTCCGGTCTCCGACGCGGGCGAATCCTTCGGCGGCGCTCAAGCGGAAATTCGGGTTCCGCTGCTGGAGCGCTTCCTCAAACAGGGGGGTAGCTCTGGCATCACCGATGAAGGCCAGACCTTCGAGTGCCCTTTCGCGGACCTTCTTGTCTTTGTCTTTCCGATATAGGGTCGTCAGGGCGGGGACGGCCGGTTCGGTGCGGAGGACGCCCACGGTAAGGGAAGCATCTTTGCGCACCTCCTTATGGGCCGACTGCAACAGGTCCACCAACTGCGGGCCGGCGGAGCGGTCCAGGATTTTCGTCAGCGCGTGCAGCGCCTCGCGCGCCAGCGTTTCCTCGAAGCTGTGAGCCGCCTTCACCAGAAGCGGGACCGCCGAGCGGGCGAGGAGGGCGCCGAGACCCCAGGCGGCAGCGCGCTGCACTTCCCAGGATCGATCCTGATGCAAGACCTCTTTCAGCCCCGCGATGACTTGCGGCGCCACCTTGACGTCGGGGTCGATGCGGGTGTCATCGGGTTCGAACGAGCGGGTGACCTTGCGGCCGATCGTTTTGACTCTTTCGGTCAATCCCAGGTTGAGTTCGCCGCCCGTGTAGTAGTTCACCAAGCTCAGCACGGCCAGCCGTGCCACCTCGGGGCTTGGGTCTGTCGTGGCCCGGATCAGAGGCGTGAACGTGGCGGGAAGGCGAATCCGGTCCAACGCAATCACGATTTTGCGCCGTACTTTCTCGCTCGCGTCGCCCAGAGCAGCGGCCAGCACGGGCACGGCCTCCGCGTCCTCCGATTTACCGAGCTTTTCAGCGGCCTCGGCGCGGACTTTCTCGTCGGGACTTTTTATCTCCTCACGAAGTTGCGGGGAGATGGCGGCCAAGCCCGGAAAGGTCAGCAGGGTGAGAATCAAGAAACAACCGAGACTCTTCATGGAACTCTCCTCCGCAGGACTCTCAGAATAGGGACCTCTTCAACCCGGCGCACCCCTATTGTACCGAGAGACTTTCGTCGGTGGAAGCGGGCAGGGGTGAGGTATGATGCTGTACCATCAGCCACCGGCCGTTTCGTCTCAGGAAAATGTTGGTGGCTCCCACCCGAGCCGTTCCGAAGCCTTTGTCCGAAGCGTAAGTGATGTCCTCGACGCAACAAACCCATGCCAAATCGCCCTCCCCTTGAACGCTGACCTCCCTCAGACGCACTCCCATCCGACGGGTATTCCGGAAAATATTTTCCCAGCTTTTGCGGATTTCCTCCCAGCCTTGCAGGATTTCCCACCCGGGATGTACGCAACGCGCGCCCTCGTCCTGGTGCCAGACGGTGTCCATCTGCTCCAGACTCAGCAACTGCAGCGCGGTGTAGAAGGCCTGATTGGCCTCTCGGACAGCCGGTTCATCCAAGCTGGGGTCGGGATTCATGCTCCCCTGTATTCCCGGGCCAGATTCCAGAAATTATGAGCGTGCAAGTGCGAGGTGACATTGCTGTACAGATGGCGACGCTGACGGCAGTCGGGGACATCCCCACCTATTATACCGCACAAGAGCGGATGTCGGGGGTAAAGCGGCCCCAGAGGCCGGCAACGGACATATTCCCTCAGATCTCCGGGTAGAAATCGAAGAAAGCCGAGATGCTCTCCTGAAATTGACGGTTGATTTCCTTGCGGTTTCCTTCAATCAGGTGCATGCTGATCCGAGCCCGGCGGCCGTTTTTCAACTCCACGTAAGCTTCCTTGACCTCCGCCAGCTCCTCGGCCGGAAATAAACGCATCCCGTAAACAAGCGCCAGTTTTGCCATACGTTTAGGTTATCAGGTGGAGGGTTCGTTCGGGAAGCATTCTTTTAGTGCGAGCGGGCAGAGGGATCGGGGTTGGGGATCAACTCAGGAGTTGCCGAGCCTGCTGGTAGGGCTGGCTCTCCATTTTCCGCAGCGAATCCCGAACCCGATTCAGCCCGTAAATGTACAGTTCGAAATTCTCCGAAAGGCGGCGGAACAGCGGGGCGACATTCCGGTACTCGAATTGATCGAATTTCGCGACAATGCCGTAGGATTCTTTCCCCGCCTTCACATAATCCACCCAGTAGTCCAAACGTACGGACCGGCGTCGCCGCGGGAGGCTGGCGGGGAACAGGCCGGTCAGGAAGAGCACATAGTCCCCAATGTGCTTGCGGACCTCGCGCTCACGCCCGAAGGAATCGGCCTCCAGCAAGGGGTGGGACTCGATGAGCATTTCTCCGACTTCTTCCAGTCTTTGCCCGCGAGAGTTCCGGATCTTGTAGAGCCGGTCCGTGCGGAGGAATTCCATCAACAGGTCGGACAGGTAGCCGGCGACCTCGTGGTCGTAGAGGTGGAGGTCGTGGTAGAAGCTCTTGCGTATCAGTTCCCCGAAGAGCAGCCGCAATGGGTGGCCTTCCAGCATCGCCGATTTCACCAAGCCCTCTGGGCGCACCCGCCGCCCCGGAACTCCAGGCCCAGTATCAGTATAGAGTACCTCCTCCTCTCATTTCGCCACTTTCATCTTGGGGCTTTCATCCCAGGCGGCGTCAGGGAGATCCGACAGCCTGTGGGTGGGCTCCCGGTAGGGCCTTCAGCATTTGGGGTAAGTCCTTGAAAAAGCTGGAGCGGGGAAGGACAGGGTCACACCCGGCTGCCTGCGCCTCCCGCACGAGGTCCGTGTGGGTGTGTCTTACATAAGCCACCAGGGGGAGGTTCCGGGCCTGGGGATCGGCCTTAAGGCTCCGAATCAACGGCACCGTGTCGGTGGACCGGCAATCGAGATCGAGAATTAACGCGGAGGCCGCGCCTTCGCCGATCGCTTTGCGCATCGCTTCTTCCCCGCCTACAGTGTGAATCCGGACGCCGAGTTGCTTGCCCGTCTCCTGTATTTTCGCGGCAAAGAAGAGGTCGTCCACCAGTACCAGAATTGCCTTTTCCATTTTTCTCCCCCCTCCCCTTTTATCATACCATGGGGCCCCGCAGCGCCCCAAAATGTCCATCCCACTCCCCGAGCCTCGGCAGCCATTGACGTCGGCCCGGGAAGTCGATGCCAACCTGTTCCATGCAATAAGCGAGGCCGATCTGCTCCCCGGCCTTGACCTTGGCTGCACCCGCGAACTCCAAGAACCCGCATCTATTTTGTGCCGTTGACCGCCTGCATTCTGTGCGTTAAACTACGGAGGAAACAAGAAAACCAGACTCCGCCACATCAAGAGATGAAAGGGACCTGTCTGTAAGGAGAGAGAAGGATTCGTACGATCAAGCACATTGTAGAAGGGCGATCGGTGTTTACTGTGATGCATGATCAGTCCATCCACAGCGTGGTATTGTACATGCGAGAAAAACGCGTGGGAGGCGTGGTCGTAGTCGAAGCAGGGCGGCTGGCGGGGATCTTTACCGAGCGGGACCTTTTGATGCGCGTCGTCGCCGAACAGAGGGACCTACGCCAGACGCAGGTCTCGGAGGTGATGACCCGCCGGCTGGTTACCGCGCATCCCGATGAGAGTTACCGGAGCTGCTGGCGGAAAATGAAAAAACTCGGATGCCGCCATCTTCCGGTGGTCGTAGAGGAGAGACTCTTGGGGCTGATTTCGATGCGGGATTTGCAGGAGGAGGAGCTTCGGGAAAAGACGGAAGAAATCGAGATGATGACGGGTTATATTTATTCCGTTACTAGCGGTACCCAAATTCATTAGCCCTGCCCCGAATATCTCCAACGTTCTGAGATCACGGGTTCCCCATCTTGAATTGCTTTTTTCCTCCGCCAATAGCGTTTCCGGGTGAGAGTTGGGCAAAGGGAGCGGCCTCGCTGCTCCGGATACCTGACTACCTGCTCTGTTGTGCGGTATTCTAATCCCCACCCTGGCTCCACTATGGAAGATTACATGAGGAGTTCAAGCAAGTCCTTGATACAGAATCACTTCCAGCGAGGGAGGGGCGGTTCAGCCTCCAGGCCGGCGGGGGCGTTTCCACGCCGGGCAAGGAGTTTAGCTTATGGTTGAGGGTTCTGTCGCTTCTTCTCCGGCCCCGGTGGATCGGATCATTCGATTGGCAAGACCGAGCGTGGTCCTTTTGTGCGGGCCGGCCGCCTGTGGAAAATCAACCTTCGCCTCCGAACACTTTCGTCCCACGCAGATTGTCTCCTCGGACCATTGCCGCGCCCTGATTTCGGACGATGATCGGGACCAGCGGTTTACCGAACAGGCATTCTCGCTGCTCTATACCATTGTGGAAAAACGACTGGGTGCGAATCGGCTGAGCGTGGTGGATTCTACGGCTCTGACCCCGTACGCGCGAAAGAACCTGCTCACCTTGGCGCACAAACGCCGTGTGCCGTGCGTGGTATTTCTCCTCCACCTTCCCCTGGAAGCCTGCTTGGCGCGGGATGCCGGTCGAGAGCGACAGGTGGGTGCCGCCCTCATCGAGCGGCATTACCAGCAGTTTCAGGAAACCTGCCGGGTCGTGCGTCGCGAAGGGTTTGACCATGTGGTCGAGTTCCAGGCAGAAAACCTGGGTAGAATTCGCATGGAGGTTGTCTTCCGTCCCCCAAGACGCCCGCCAAAAGGCGGACGTCCCTCCCCTCGCCGGTCCCGAGCTCCGAGGGAACGCCAAGCCGCTGCAACGCCGATCCCGTCCCCATCCACGCCGAACGAGGGGGAGACGACTCCCCAAACAGAGACCTCCCCCCAGCCCGGACCCTCTCCCGATACAGAGGCTCGACCGGAGGGGGCCGAAAATCTTCCGAACCCGACGGAAGGGTCTTAGAAAGAGAAGCCGTCGAACCGGAAATCAAAAAAGTCAACCTTCAACGGGCTTTTTCATTTCTGGGCGCCATCCGTCTATACCTCAAAAGTCTCGAGGAGGAGGGCCGTCCTTTCCCCCCCGACGTGGAGTTGAAAAGCGAGCCGGTTCAAGAGAAAGTAACCGTAGCGCTTCCCGCCGCATGAGTCCTCGGCTGCCGGAATTTCAGTGACACTTCCCTAAACAAAGTGACCTGTGCGGGCCGGTCGTCAATCGGGACGGCCATCGAGGCGGTCATAGACGGTTCGGGCGCAGCGGGTCCCCAGCGCTTCGTGGTAGAGAGAGGGAATTCCCAGCAGGGAACGTACTTCGGCTTCGAAACGATGCAGCGCCTTCAGATGCTCGGCGAGGGCAGGAAGGCGATTCCCCTCTCTCCACCAGAATTTCTGGTATCCCCGGTCCTCCAAGCGCCATATTTCCCCCTTGATCCAGTATCCGGGAGCCCCGGCCAGCCTGGGACCCTTGGAGGAGGAGACGTCCAGGGCCAGCCCGCAATGGTGTTTCCTGATGACGAGCAGATTCGCTTCGCCCTCGGGTTGGTAAATCTCGAAGCCGGCTTGCTGAAATGTCTTTCGGGCGCTCTGGGCTGCCGATCGGGGCTTCCCCATGGCGGTTCACCTTCCTTGGATTGACTCTCTTGGAGAATCCTACTTAAAATGTAGGTTCGTTGTCGAGATGAATACCCACACCGGCGAGCAAGTGCCAAAATATCGGCAGAGTGCAGGAAAATCGCCTCCCCAGGACGTACTGTCTCTGGTGGGGAAGACCCCCTTGGTGGCCCTGCGGCGCATCGTGGAGGGCTTCCCCGGTATCGAATTTTACGCCAAGATCGAGGGCTGCAATCCGGGAGGCTCGGTTAAAGATCGGCCCGCGCTGAATATCATCGGTGAGGCGGAGCGAGCCGGACTGATGACGCCCGACAAGGTTCTGCTCGATGCCACCTCCGGCAATACCGGCATTGCCTACGCCATGGTGGGTGCGGCGCGGGGATACCGGGTAAAACTGTGTCTCCCCTCGAACGTCAGCCCCGAGCGCAAGCGCATCTTGAAGGCTTACGGTGTCGAGGTTGTCTTTACCGACCCGATGGAGGGCAGCGACGGGGCCATTCGCAAGGCCCGCGAGCTTCATCGCGAGAATCCGAACCTCTACTTTTATGCCAACCAGTATGACAACGCGGCCAACTGGCAGGCCCATTACGCTTCAACCGCTCCCGAAATCTACGAGCAGACGGAAGGTCGCGTGACCCACTTCGTGGCGGGACTTGGGACCAGCGGGACCTTTATCGGCACCGCGCGGCGCCTGAAGGAGTTGATCCCCGGTATTCGGTGCATCTCTTTTCAGCCCGATTCCCCCTTCCATGGGCTCGAAGGGATGAAGCATATGGCGACGTCTATTGTACCCAAGATTTACGACGCCGGCGTGGCGGATGAGGACTTGGGGATCGCCACCGAGGAAGGCCACAAGATGGTGCGCCGCCTGGCTCGGGAAGAAGGGTTACTGGTGGGAATCTCCTCCGGAGCGGCGATGGCGGCCGCCCTGAAAGTCGCCGCCGGTCTTGGGGACAGCCAACGGGCTGCCTCGAGCCGGGAAGGGCCTTTGGCGACCATCGTTACGATTTTCCCCGATGGTGGGGATAAGTACCTCAGTGAAAGATTCTGGGAAGACGATTGACCGGATCGGATGATCCGCTCGTTTTTCGATGGCGGGCGACACGGTAGTCCCCCCCAAAGACGGACCCCTATCCTGGAGGCGGAATTGGTGCTAAGAATACCCAAGGCGGCGGTGGCCTCCATCCGCCTGCACGGCAAGCAGGCCTACCCCAATGAATGCTGTGGTATTCTGGTGGGAACCGCCGACGGGGATCGCAAGGAAGTGATCGAGGCCACGAAAGTGGCCAATCTGCGGCTGGAGCCGGAAGCGGCGGACCGGCTGCTGCCTCGCCAGTCGGCGGAATACGAGTCTGAACGCAACCGATTTCTCATTGATCCCCGGGAGCAGATCGGAGTGGAGCGAAAGGCGCGGGAGCGGGGATGGGAAGTTCTTGGCTACTACCATTCGCACCCCGACCACCCCGCCCGGCCCTCTGCCTATGACCGCGACCATGGCTGGCCGTGGTATTCTTATGTTATTCTGAGCGTAGCTCAAGGCGATCCCGGAGAGATGACGAGCTGGGTGTTGAAGGAGGACCGTTCCGCCTTTGATGCGGAAGCGTGGGAAAGCTTCTAGTCCGCGCGCGGGCCGTGGGAGAATGAACGGACTGATTGCGAGGAAGCGTGAACGTTGAACTCATCAGCATCGTAGCCGTGGGCGTGGCCTTGGCCGGGGTGATCCTCACCACGACTCGCAGGCTGCGGCGGGACATGCGGGACATACGGCAGGACATGGCGCGGATGGAAGCGTGGCTGAATGGGAGGATCAGTGCGCTGGAGTCCCAGATGGGTGAACTCCGCGAACGCATGACACACCTGGAAGGCTTGCTGGAAGGATTGCGCGAGGCCATCACCGGACGAGTCGCCGCCCGCTAAGGACGGAAGCCGGGTCTGTAACGCGATGAAGGCAGGGGATCAGAGCAGCGATCATGCTATGCGCAAAATAGACGAGGCACGCAAACGGATCGTGGTCGCGGACCCAAGGGGAATCTTCGCAAGGGTCACCTAAGGAGACAGGATGGCGGTAAAAGTTATCATTCCAACCCCGCTGCGCCAGTATGCAGGCCGGCAGGATTCTATCGAGTTGACAGCAAAGACGGTGGCGGAGGCGCTCTCCGGCGTGACCACCCAATACTCCGACCTCCGGCGCCATCTGTTTACCGACGAGGGGAAACTGCGTAGCTTTGTGAACGTCTATCTGAACGACGAGGACATTCGCTACCTGGAAAAGGAACAGACCCCCCTGAACGAAAACGACGTGATCTCCATTGTTCCCTCCATCGCCGGCGGTGGGCTGGGTCTCTGCGTCTGTCGATAGCCCGGAGGTCCCGGCAGGGCCGGAACCGCTCGGGCGGAACTGAATCGCATCCAGAATAGGAATCAGAAATATGCAGGCGGGAGCCGGCTTGGTTCGCAGGCTCGACCTGCCGCGAATGAGGAAAATTTTATGGCAACGGCAACTGCTGTCCCGGTTCAACTCTCCAAGGACGAAATCCTTCGGTACAGTCGGCACCTGATCATGCCTGAGGTGGGCATGGATGGGCAGCTCAAGCTGAAGCAAGCCAAGGTTCTCACGATCGGCGCCGGGGGATTGGGTTCTCCGCTGGCGCTTTATCTGGCCGCCGCGGGAGTCGGCCGGCTGGGCATGGTGGATTTTGATGTGGTGGATTTTACCAATCTTCAGCGCCAGATCATCCACGGTACCGATGACGTGGGGCGGCCGAAACTTCATTCCGCCACCGATACCCTCGCCGACATCAATCCGAATGTCGAGGTCGTGGGATTCGAGGAGAGATTGACGTCTCAGAACGCCTTGGAAATTTTCCAAGATTTCGACATCATCGTGGACGGCACGGACAACTTCCCCACCCGCTACCTGGTCAATGACGCCTGCGTCCTGCTGGGTAAGCCGAATGTGTACGGAAGTATTTTCCGCTTTGAAGGCCAGGCTTCCGTTTTTCATGCGGCGAAGGGACCTTGCTATCGGTGCCTCTACCCGGAGCCGCCTCCACCGGGTTTGGTGCCCAGTTGTGCCGAGGGCGGCGTGTTGGGTGTATTGCCCGGCATCATCGGCAGCCTTCAGGCCATGGAAACCATCAAGCTCATTCTGGGCCAGGGGTCTTCCCTGATCGGCCGGCTGCTGCTTTTCGACGCGGTGCAAATGAAGTTCCGCGAACTGAAGCTACGCAAGAATCCCGACTGCCCCATCTGTGGAACCCATCCCACCGTCAAGGAATTGATTGATTATGAGGAGTTTTGCGGGATTCGCGGCGAGGAGGCGAAAGCGGAGGTTCGCGTGCCCGAGCTTTCCGCTCCCGAGGTTAAGAAGATGATGGATGACAGCAAGCCTTTCGTGCTCATCGACGTTCGGGAGCCTCACGAATACCAAATCTGCAAAATCCCGGGCTCGCAGCTCATCCCTCTGGGCGATGTGCCCAGCCGAATGAACGAGCTCAATTCAGCCGATGAGATCGTGGTCCACTGCCGGTCCGGCCAGCGCAGCGCGCAGGCAGTGGATTTGCTGATGAAGGCCGGATTCCGAAAGATCCACAACTTGCAGGGCGGCGTGCTGGCCTGGGCCGATCAGGTCGATCCCACAATGCCCAAGTACTGACGATTCCAATCATTACACGCATGAAAAGGAGGAGAAAGAATGAGGCAGCCGATTGCCGCGGGCGCGCAAGCGCCTGATTTTACATTGAAGGATCAGGATCAGAACGATATTACCCTCAGCAGTTTCCAGGGTAAAAAAAATGTGGTGTTAGCCTTTTACCCATTGGACTTCAGCCCGGTGTGCAGCAAAGAACACGCCTGCTTCCAGGATGACCTGAAGGGATTTGAAAAACTCGATGCGCAGGTGCTGGGCGTCAGCGTGGACAGCGCCTTTGCTCACAAGGCCTTCGCCCAACATCTGGGAATTGGGTATCCTTTACTGGCTGACTTTCATCCCCGGGGCGATGTGGCTTCCCGATTCGGCCTCTACCTGGAGGACAAAGGGATTACCAACCGGGCCACGGTCGTCGTTGACAAGGAAGGTACGGTCCGCTACGTTCATGTGAACGAAATCCTTCAGCAACGGGATAATCAGGAGATTGAGAAAGTCCTACAGCAGTTGACCTAGCGGAAAGGGTGATTTTCTCGCTCCAGCAGGCACTCCCCGCTACGAAGGGAAAGCCGCAGTTCGATGGATCTCGGTGAAGCCGTCCAAAGGTATTTGCAAGTAGCCGGGGCTTTCGGCCGTCCGGTGCCCCTGGCAGGGTTCGGTCTTACCAGGGAGGAGACCGAAGGGGTCTTCTCGGTATGGGACGAGGACTATCAAATCAGCCGATATATGGAGCTGTCTCTGCGGTCCGGGGCATCCTCACCCCAAGCGCCCGGGTCTCAGGATGTCTATCAGGTCAACGCCTTTCATTGCTCCCACGTCAGCTTTCACCCCGACATCGAGCAGTTGCTCGGGCCTGAGTAGTCTTTCCGCAAGGAGTTCCCGACCAACCCTGCACCCTCCGCGGCGGGCCGCCCGTTGCCGGCGCAGAGTGCGGGGATTTACTATTTTATGACTTCGAAAGTGAATTCCATCTGCTTGCCGCGCACCAGGAAGCAGAGGTACATCTCCCAAAAGCGGCGGAACCAGACGAAACGATTGACCAGCCACTCCGCCCCCAGCCACTTCCAAAGGCGGGCCAGTTCGACGTGGAGGGCCAGCTCGCGTAGCTTCAGCCGCGTGTACCAGTGCCGTTCGCCGTGGATTGCGCCGAAGTAGCGAAAGGAATAGCTGTTCAGGTGCCAGCGATGCGTGGGATCGCACCAGGAGATGAAATCCGTGTAATGGGGCGTGATCAGGAAGATCTTCCCGCCGGGCCGGGTGACCCGATGCATCTCCGATATCGCTTTCATCACGTCCTCCAGGTGCTCGATGACGTGTACGGCGCGCACTTCATCGAAGGTGCCGGCCGGAAATGGAAGAGGGCGGTTCAAATTGCAGATGACATCGGCCGCGGTGGCGTCGAAATTCGAATCGACACCAACGGCGCCGGGTGCTTTGACTTGCCCGCAGCCGAGTTCCAGGATGCGGTTCTTTTCTCTGTTGGTGCTCACCTTGCCTCGGTCGCCCTTGAGCGATCCGGGAAGAAACCATCTTCCCGCTTGGGTACGTCCCCAACCTGCGCACAAGCTGGGCCGTGCAGCGCGCCCTTGGCCCGCAGAGTCAAGCCGGAACCGGAGGAACCCACGAAATTTACAGGTGACGGTGTAAAAAATCAAGCTTTCCCGGTCGATAGGAAGGGATGCGCCCTGTACACGGTCAGGTAGATGCGGGCCACCTCACCCAGCCCTGTCTGCCGGTCAGGCCGGTACAGTGTCACTCATCCTGTGAACGAGTACACGCCCTGTTTCTTGGGAGGGTGTGGGAGTATAATAGGCCGCAGGAGGATTTACCCCGTGTTGTTGCGCCATGGATGGATGGTCTGTTTATGCCTGAGTGCAATGGTTTTCCCTGTCGTCGCTCAGGAGACCGAACCAGCCACTCCGAACGAGTTGGTGGTAGGCAAGCTTATTTACGTGGAGCCGATGCGGGGCAACCTGGACGAGTGGGTCATCGATTTTTTGCGGCGGTGGGGAAAATACGAGGTGACGGGCGACCCCCAGGGCGTGGATCTGGTTTGGCAGGCCGATATCCCTCGTTGGCATACGGAATTCGCCCGGGATCGACAAGGCATCCCCCGCCCGCGAACCCGGGACGAGGAAGAACAGGGAGCCGTCTCGATGGCGGTGGTGGACTGGGTAACGGGCGAACGCCTTTGGCACGTAGTCTTGTCAAGAAAGAAGCGAAAGAAAAAGGACCCTCCCCCGCCGGTCGGCCCGCGAACGAAAATTTCCACCCGCAAGATGAGCGCTGAGCAACTGGCTGACGAGTTGGTGAAGGCTTTACGCGGCTACGTCAAGCAACTCGAAGGCGGTCAACCGAAGCCGGGAGAATTTTGACCCTGACCTACCATTACCCGCGAAAGGCGGTTGGGGTCGATACCGGCGGTAAAACCCGAGGTACCCCTTCCTTTTATATCAGTTCATAGAAACAGACCTGGTTCCCTGAATTCCCTGCCAATTTCACCGTTTAACCAACTCTTTCAACCATTTAAGGTTTTCTTCTTTCCAAGCCGTGGGCAACTGGCGGAATATACGATGGAATCAGTCGCATATTCAGTAGCTGGGTAACTGAACCTTTGGTTATTTGCCATTTGAAAAATGGGGTTGCCCCGGAGTTCAAACAAAACAAAACCCCTTGACAGGGGGCGTTGTTCCGAATTAAGATATATCCGACTAAAATAGTCGGGTATTCATCATGTTTAAGTTGAGCAAGAAAGCGGACTACGGATTGATCGCCGCGGCGCACTTGGCCCACAACGAGGGCGTCAGTTGTTCCAGTGCCAAAGATATTGCGGATGCTTACGGCATCCCGTATCCGTTGATGGCCAAGATATTACAGCGGCTGGCCAAGAACGGGATTCTGGTATCCCAGCACGGAACGCGAGGGGGATATTATCTGGCAAAGCCAGCCTCCCAGATTACGGCTTTTGACGTTATCGACGCCATTGACGGGCCGGTCCGGATCACTTCCTGTGTCACTACCCGGGGCGAATGTGACCAGTCGGCTCATTGCATCGTGCGGGAGCCCCTCGGCAAGGTGAACGACCGCGTTATCCACGCGTTGTCGGAGGTAACCCTCTCCGGCATGGCGGGCGCCTCGACCGGTCTTGTTCAGATGGAAGGAGTAAGCTTATGAAACTTATGAAACTGCCGATCTACATGGACAACCACGCTACGACGCCCGCCGACCCGCGCGTTCTGGAGCAAATGTTGCCCTACTTTACGGAAGTATTCGGCAATGCAGCCAGCCGAAATCATGAATTCGGCTGGCTGGCGGAAGAAGGGGTGGACAAGGCGAGGAAGCAGGTCGCCAAGCTGATCAACGCCACTTCCAAGGAGATTATTTTTACTTCGGGAGCCACGGAGTCGGACAATTTGGCTCTCAAGGGTGTCGCGTGGATGTACCGGGAGAAGGGGAATCACATTATCACGCTCCCGACCGAGCATAAGGCCGTCCTGGACTGTTGCAAGCGCCTGGAGAAGGATGGGTTCCGGGTTACCTACTTGCCGGTCACCCGCGAAGGGCTGATAGACCCCGACGACCTTCGCGGCGCCATCACCGATAAGACCATCCTGATTTCCATCATGGCGGCCAACAACGAAATCGGAGTGGTCCAGCCCATCGCCGAAATCGGCAAGATCGCCCATGAAAAGGGCGTGCTTTTCCACACCGATGCGACCCAGGCGGTGGGGAAGATTCCCATCGACGTTCAGGCCATGAACATCGACCTCATGTCCATTTCAGCGCACAAGATGTACGGACCGAAGGGCGTCGGAGCCTTGTACGTGCGTCGTAAGCGTCCCAGAGTGAAGGTGACCCCCATCATCGACGGCGGGGGCCATGAGCGGGGTATGCGCTCGGGGACGCTCGCCGTACCCGGCATCGTAGGCCTGGGAGCCGCCTGTGAGCTCTGCCATCAGGAGATGCCGGCCGAATCCGCGCGGCTTCGGAAGCTGAGGGATCGGCTCCACGAACGGATTTCATCCCGTCTGGATGAGGTTTACGTGAATGGCAGTTTGGAAAACCGGCTGCCGAATAACCTGAACCTGAGTTTTGCCTATGTGGAAGGAGAATCGCTTCTGATGGGCATTAACGATGTGGCGGTGTCCTCGGGTTCGGCGTGTACCTCGGCCACCTTGGAGCCTTCCTATGTGTTGAAGGCGCTCGGGGTGGGCGAAGATTTGGCGCATACCTCGATTCGCTTCGGGTTGGGCCGTTTCAATACGGAGGAGGACGTGGATTACGTTGCCGACCGGGTGGTCGAAACGGTGGAGCGGTTGCGGGAGCTTTCCCCGCTCTACGAGATGGCCAAGGAAGGGATTGATATCAGTAAGGTTTCCTGGGCGCGCGACTGAATCCCAAGCCCGGGAAAGACGATTTTGAGAATTTACAACATATAGAGATCAAAAGGAGATGGATCGATGGCATATTCGGATAAAGTGATTGAGCACTACAACAATCCTCGCAATGTGGGCAGCCTGTCCAAGCAGGACCCGAACGTCGGCACGGGCATGGTAGGGGCTCCCGAGTGCGGCGACGTTATGAAGCTGCAACTGAAGGTGAACCCCGATACCACCGTCATCGAGGATGCCAAATTTAAGACCTTCGGATGCGGGAGTGCTATTGCCAGCTCCAGCCTGGCCACCGAGTGGGTCAAGGGGAAAACGGTGGATGAAGCTTTTCAGATCAAGAATACTGAAATTGTCAATGAGCTCAGTCTTCCCCCGGTAAAGATTCACTGCTCGGTCCTGGCGGAGGATGCCATTAAAGCCGCCGTCAGCGACTGGAAAAAGAAGGCCGGCCAGCAAGGGTAACGATAAGCGCGAACGGTTCTTCGGGGAACCGGTTCCCGCCATGGATCGCGTTGGCGCAGACTCTGGCGGAAGGGACATGTGGAATGATTGAGGTCACGCAAAAGGCGGCGGGCCAAATTCGCAAGTTGATGGCCCAACAGGAGATGAATTCCGGCGGCCTGAGGGTCGGCGTGGTCGGGGGTGGTTGTTCGGGTTTGAGCTACTCGCTCCGCTTCGATCCCGCGTCGCATCCCCGCGATAAGATTTTTGAGTTGGAAGGGGTCAAAATCTTTGTGGACCCGAAGAGCTATCTTTATCTGAACGGCATGACCCTGGAGTTTTCCGATGGGTTGAATGGCCGTGGTTTTGTTTTTACGAACCCGAATGCCACCCGAAGCTGCGGCTGCGGGTCTTCATTTTCTTCCTAATCCCCACTTGGCCGGCCCAACCCGCGTGGAAGGAATGGCGCGTGAGCCGGTTTTTTTGTGCCCGCGGTTCACGAAATTCGCCCTGTCGAAAACAGGATGACTTGCTCGGGTTGGGGTAAATATGGCTCAGTCCGTTTGTTGGCATTGCGGTAAGGGGTTGGACGGGGAGCACTTCTGCCGGTCGTGCGGGAAGTTGCAGCCGCATCGTGAACAGACGGATTACTTTTCGTTTTTCGGCCTTTCACGCCACTTGCAGGTGGATGCGGGAGATTTGGAAAAGCGGTTTTACGCCCTCAGCCGGAAGCTGCATCCGGACAATTTTTACCGGGCGTCGGAAACCGAAACAGCGGCCAGCCTGGAAAAGTCTGCGGTGCTCAATGACGCCTACCGTACCCTCAAGGAGCCGCTGGCGCGGGCTCATTACTTGTTGGAGCTCGAAGGAGAAAAGGTAGAAGGCAATCATAAAAAGGTCCCCGCGGAGTTGCTCGAGGAGGTCTTCGAGCTGAACGAATGGCTGGCGGAGCTGAAAACGGCCGGAGAGGGAAGCCAGACCGACCACGGCCATCTACAGGAATTGCGCAGTCAGTTGGAGCAAGCTCAGGCCAAGCTTAAAGACCGCATGGATGCGTTCTATGAAGACTTGAGGGAACTCTCAGAGCGCTGGGATCAGATCGTCGCGAGGAGAGCACCGGAAGACGAGCGCCGCTCGATTCTTCGCCGTCTTGCGGAGTTGCTCTCCAAGCGTAATTATCTACGGAATCTTTTGCGGGAGGCAGGCGGGGTGCTTTTGCAAAGCCCGGCCGGAAACCCATCGAGGAGGAGCGATGAGCAAGCCATACCAAACTTGGCCGTCAAATTGGAATCTCATTGAGAGAAAGATCGATCAGTATCACCTGCTGGGCCACCCTTTTTACCAGTCGTGGGCGGAAGGACGGCTTCCGAAGTCGGCTTTAAGGACTTACGCGGGTCAGTATTACCGCCATGTGGCGGCCTTTCCGACCTATCTCAGCGCCCTGCATGCGCGGGCTGAAGACAGCAAGACCCGTCGGGTGATCTTGGAGAACTTGGTGGATGAGGAGTACAAGAGCCCCACCCATCCGGAGCTTTGGCTCCGTTTCGCCGAGGGTTTGGGGATGGACCGTGCGCAGGTCCAGGGGGCAAGGAGCTTCCCCGAGGCGCGGCGAGTGGTCTCCACGTTCCGGAAGATCTGCTCGGATCGGCCGCTCTACCAGGGCGTGGCCCTGCTTTATGCCTATGAGGCCATGACGCCTCGGATTGCCGCAACG
The DNA here is from genome assembly GCA_965222885.1 of Terriglobia bacterium. GTDB lineage: Bacteria > Acidobacteriota > Terriglobia > UBA7540 > JAPUME01. Next base: position 268,908 of record OZ244973.1, on the reverse strand, counting down.
AAGGCCGAGGGCCTCAGGAGCTTTTATGGGATTCGCTCCGCCCGTGCGACCCGCTATTTCACGCTCCATGAGGATTTGGACCGGCGGCATGCCGCGCAATGGAGACGAATCCTCAAGGAGGCCATCTCTTCTCCCGGAAAGGCGCGGGCCGCGGCCGAGAGCGTGGAAACCGGCATGAAATCGATTTGGAGCCTCTTGACCGCCGTCTTGAACCGTAGCGGAGCCGTGCGTCGATCGCAGATGGCCGCTTCCTGCTAGGGGAAGTGGGTCCCGGTCTGTGGCGGACGGTGCGTCGTAGCGGCACCAACCAGAAGGGAGGAAAAAGAGCAAGTGAGCGCCCCGGTAGTCGGCATTGATCTGGGAACTACCAACAGCCTGATCGCTTACATGGATCGAGGTGTTCCCCGGGTGATCCCCGGCCCCGACGGGTCGCGTCTTTTCCCTTCCATCCTTGCCGTGGACGAAGCCGGAGAGATTGTGGTTGGGGGAACGGCCCGTGAACGCCTGGTTACCGATCCCAAGAATACGGTCTTCTCGGTCAAGCGGCTCATGGGCAAGGGCATGGGGGACGCCCAGGAAGAGATCGGGCTTTTCCATTTTCCCGTCACCGCGGACAGCCGGCAGGTGATCCGCATGCGTTTGCGGGGAAAAGTGCTCACTCCACCCGAAATTTCTGCGCATATTTTGCAGGCCTTGCGCGAAGCCGCCGAGAAGTTCTTCGCCGAACCGGTCCGTCAAGCCGTGATTACCGTCCCGGCCTATTTCAACGACGCGCAGCGCCAGGCCACGCAGGACGCCGGGAAGATCGCCGGATTGGAGGTTCTTCGCCTGCTGAATGAGCCGACGGCGGCGGCGCTCGCCTACGGAATCGACCAGCAGCGGCAGGGCCGGGTAGCGGTTTATGACTTGGGCGGCGGAACCTTTGACATCTCGATTCTAAAGCTGCATGAGGGCATCTTCGAGGTGGTGGCCACCAACGGGGACACGCACTTGGGTGGCGACGACCTCGACGCGCGGATGATCTCCCTGGTTTTGACCGTCTTGAAGCAGGAGACGGGCCAGGATTGGTCCAACAACGACATTGCCATACAGCGGATTCGACTTGCGGTGATCGAGGCCAAGCACCGCCTGACGGATGAAGATTCCAGCGTCGTTGGTTTCCGCCTCCCGGATGAGAAAGAGACCGCGGTGGAGATTCCCCTGGAGCGGGGGCAGTTCGAAGGGATGGTGAGGCCCGTGGTGGAGCGGACTCTCGGTCCGGTGCAGCAGGCTCTGGAGGACGCGCGTCTTCGGCCCGACCAGATCGACGAAGTCGTCCTGGTGGGCGGCGCCACCCGGATGCCGTTAGTACGCCGCTTGGCGGAAGAGTTGTTCGGCCGCAAGCCCCATACCGAACTGAACCCGGATGAAGTGGTGGCGATGGGGGCGGCCATACAGGCCGATATCCTGGCCGGAGGCACCCAGGACATGCTTCTGCTGGACGTGACTCCCCTCTCGCTGGGCATCGAAACCATGGGCGGCGTGGTCGCCAAAATCATTCATCGCAATTCCACCATTCCGGCCAGTGCCAGCGAGATGTTCACCACCTTCATGGAAGGCCAGACCGGCGTCGATATCCATGTCCTCCAGGGGGAGCGCGAGCTGGCCACCGACTGTCGCAGCTTGGCCCGGTTCCAATTGAAGGTTCCACCGCTTCCGGCGGGCATGGCGCGCATTGAGGTGAAGTTCCTGACGGATGCCAACGGCATTCTGAACGTCACCGCGCGTGACCAGCGGACCGGCGAGGAGCGATCGGTGGAAGTGAAACCCTCCTACGGCCTCACGGACGAAGAAGTGGAGCGAATGCTCAAGGAATCCTTCGATCACGCTGAGGATGATATAACCGAAAGGCAGATTATTGAGGCACGGACCGAAGCCGACGGCGTCCTGCGGGCCGCCGAAAAGGCGCTGCGGGAGGCCGTGGCGGCGGAGTTGGACCCGGAGGAGTTGCAGCGGATTCGTGAAGGCGCTGCGGAACTCGACCAAGCTCGGAAGGGCAGTGATTATCGGCTCATCCGCGACAAGCTCGACGCCTTCAACCAGGTGTCGCACCATTTTGCCGAGGTCATGATGGACCGTGCCGTGGGAACCGCTCTGGCGGGAAGAAAGATTTCGGACGTGAAATAGGACCCGCTGGCCCCGGATCTCGGCCCGGCCGGTTCGCCAAATTTTTCTATTCGATTCAAAAAATGGCCAAGGTAACGTTCTTACCCCTGGGCAAGACGGTTGAATTCGATCTGGAGTCGCTCCCCTACAAGGAGCACGGCAAGCCCAAGTCTTTCCTCGACGTCGCGCTCCATTTCGGGATTCACTTGGAGCACGCCTGCGGAGGCAGCTGCGCCTGTACCACCTGCCACGTTGTGGCGAGAAAAGGAGCCGAATGCCTGAGCGAGATGGAGGAGGATGAGGAGGACCGGCTCGATATGGCGGCAGACCTCACTCTTGATTCCCGACTGGGGTGCCAATCGGTCATCGAACGGGACGGCGAAATCGTAATTGAAATCCCCGAGTGGAACCGAAACTACGTGAGCGAAGGAGGCGAGTCCGTGCTGGCCGGCGTCAAGAAAGAGGAAGAGTAGGCCGACCGCGCCCGCCTCCGGCGAGTTGTCGGAATCGGCCTCTCCTGCTGGTGCGAGATGGAGAACATGTCCCTAACCTGGTCCGACTACGAAGAGATTGGCATCCGCTTGCTCGAAAAATATCCCGATACGAATCCTCTCACCGTCCGATTTACAGACCTTCACAGATGGGTCATCGAGCTCGAAGGGTTTTCCGATGATACGAAGGATTCCAACGAAGCCAAGCTCGAGGCCATCCAGATGGCTTGGCTGGAAGAGTGGCAAGAGGCGCAAGAGGAATAAGGCCGAGTCTCTTCTTCGCCGTTCCCTTGGCCTGCCGAGGAGAAACGAAGTCCATAACCGGCCCGGCCCCTTGGAATCTCATAGAAGAGACCACCGAGAGACTGGACAGCCACTTTCCCATTGACAGCCCGAATCCCACGGCATAAGGACTCCACGTTGTCGGAGGGTTTTCCCCACATGCGTAGGGATGTACCGGGCTAGAGGTTAGGCCATGACGCAGGGAACCATCGAAATCCTGGCGGTCGGCATCGCCCTCGTCGCCGTAATCGTGCCAAGCCAACGTTTCTTTCAGCGCTAGATCAGAGACTACATAGCCGGGCTTGATCACCGCATGGCCCGTCTCGAAGGTCTGTTGGAAGGGTTTACCAAGCGGGAAAGCAGGAACCCATGAGCCAGGAAACAGCCTTGAACGCCAAACGATTTACACGGGTAATGGCGGCGGCCATGGCGTTGACAGCGTGCGGTCTGCAAACCGCAGACGTGGACGACCCTGCGTATGACAGTATGCTCCGCTACTGTGAGCGGTTTGCCGTGGGCTACGCCGGCCCGACTGCTGCATTCTCCCAGGGCGCACTACATTGCTGGCAGCGCACGCGTCTTTCGCACCCGGCTCGGCGACTTCGTCACGCGCCTGGAGAATAGGTTTCAACCCACTGATTCTCGATTTGTCGCCGCTTGGCAATGCACCTTTTCCATCTCTCTGGACGATCAGACCTGCACGGGGAAAGTGACGCTTCCCATTGCCGCACGCGCGGAGTTCGCCGAGTACACAAGCTGGCCCCGACTCGCGATCGTCGAGGACAACCAGATCGTGACGGGTAGCGGCGCGACGATTGGCTTTGCTACGCCGAAGTACTTCAAGACGTCTTGCCCCGTGGAAGGAGGTGGGACCCAATGAAGGATGCCAAGCGAGCGATCAGAACACGGGCTACCTCGGATTCAAGAAACAAGGCTATACCCATCAAGCAAGGAACGTGACAAGAAGAGATAAGTAGAAAGCCCCTTTGTATAGTTATGTATATAATTCCCTGATTTTACGGATCACTCCCATTCCAGCCCCGCTTCGACCCCTTCCTGGATTAAAATAGAAGGCGGACCTTGAAAGCCCATCTCCCGAAGGGAAGGATTGGAAATGAAGGACCTCCGAACTCTATGCAAGGAAAATCTGCTGGGCATTAGCCTCGCTTTGATCGGCGTGGCGTGTCTGGTTCTTTCGGGTGTGATCTATTTCACGCAGCGTACCTATCCTTCTTCCGTGCAGGCCGGGATTCCCGTGCTGAGTGAGGGACAGGTGGAGGTTCTGGAAGCGCAGAACCGGGCTTTTTCGGCGATCGCCCGGGGTGTGACTCCCGCGGTGGTGAACGTGGGGACCACCAAGACGGTGCGGTTTCGGGAGTCCCCCTTTTCGATGGATCCGTTCTTCCGGCAATTTTTCGGCGATTTTTTCCAGATTCCCCGGGAGCGGGTGGAGCGCTCTCTGGGAAGCGGGGTCATCGTCTCGCCCGCGGGATTCATCGTAACCAATAACCACGTCATCGCTCGGGCGGACAGGGTCAGAGTGTTATTGGCGGATCGTCGGGAATTCAGCGCCGAGGTGGTGGGAACGGACCCCGCCACCGACGTGGCGGTCATTAAGGTTGACGGCGAAGACCTGCCCACGGTTCCTTGGGGGGACTCGACCCATCTTGAGGTGGGCGAAACGGTGCTGGCCTTTGGAAATCCTTTCGGGCTCAATTTTACCGTCACGCGCGGCATGGTCAGCGCGGTGGGGCGCTCGGGATTGGGGATTGCCCAATACGGCGACTTTATACAAACCGATGCGGCCATCAACGTGGGGAATTCCGGAGGAGCCCTGGTCAACGTGCGGGGGGAGTTAATCGGCATCAACGTCGCCACGACTCAGGGAGGCTTCAGCGGAGTGGGGTTCGCCATTCCCAGCGTGATGGCCCGATCCGTTTTCGAGAGTCTGGTGGAGACCGGCCGGGTCGTGCGTGGATTCCTGGGAGTGAGTGTGGTGACCTTGACCCAGGCCCTGGCCCGGCAATTTGATGCGCCATCCCCGGAGGGGGTCCTGGTTTCGAGCATTTCACCCTCGGGCCCGGCCGCGCGCGCGGGACTTCGCCGCGGCGACATCGTTCTGGAGTTCCAGGGAACCCCCATCCGGACCGACGAGCAGTGGCGTACCGTGGTCGCCTCAACGCCTCCGGGCACCAAAGTCCAACTGCGAATTCTACGTGACGGTCGCCCGAGCACGATTACGGCCACCGTAGGAGAGCAGCCTTCGCCAAGGCGGGGTCGGAGGTCCGGCAGGGAATTGGAAGAAAAGAGCGTCCTGCGGGGAATTGAGGTGCGGGAGCTGGATCCGGGGATTCTGAATCAGCTTCGATTGTCCCCCGACGTCGCGGGTGTTCTGGTCACTCGCGTGAGTCGAGGAGCGCCCGCCGGCTGGGCTGGCCTTCAACCCGGAGACATTATCATGGGCATCAATCGTAACCGCGTAGGCTCACTGGCGGATTTCGAGAGTATCGCAGCAAGTCTGGGGGAAGCGGCAGCCGTACTTACCGTCAACCGGCGGGGAGCTATGTTCTATCTCTCGATATCGGTGGGGGGCTGAAGAGTCTGGGTGGGAATTCAAGGGGTTGGGGAACGGAGGAGTTTTCACCCGGACTAGGAAGCACCCGCAATGTCGCCGGCCTTCTTGAAGATGAGCATGTGTTGGTTTTCGAGGATGTCGAACCGCCGGAACAGGACCAAGCCCGCCAGTTTCAATTCGCTCACGATTTGTGATTCCTCCATCTTGTGAAGGGCGCGGATGGCCTCATATTCCGCTTTGTATTCGATGATCATCGCCCGACCGTTGGGCTTGAGCGATTCCGCCAGGCGCTTCATAAGGGCGATCGGCCTCTGAAATTCGTGATAGGCGTCCACGATGAAGACCAGATCGATGGCGCCGGGAGGCAGCTTTGGATCGGCGGTTTCGCCCAGCGTGAGTTGGACGTTGCTGAGCTGCAAGCGGTCGATTTTCTGCCGGATCAACTTCAGCATCTCCTCCTGGATATCGACCGCATAAACCTTCCCTTCCTCTCCGACCCGGCGAGCCAGCCGGACGGTGAAATAACCCGATCCTGCGCCCACGTCCGCGATTACATCTCCCGGCTGGATGTTCAGCGCGTCGAGGACCCGCTCGGGAGTCTCCAGATCCTCTCTTTCCGCGCGTTCAAGCCAGAAAGCGCCCCTATGGGAGAGAACATCGGCCGGTTGCCGGGACGGAGGGTCGCCGCTTTCCTGGCCTCTTGCGAGCCATCCAGCGCAAAGTGCCACGCAGAGCGGCAGCATCCAAATCCGTAATGGCATGCTTGGGAGGTGATTCATGCTGACAATTCTCGCCTGCCTATCCGCGTGGCCAGCCAGCGGCGCACGGGCTTCTGCAACAGCGACATCCCTCCCAGGTAGAAGTATCCGGTGACGAACAGGGCCAAAAAGGGCACGATGTAGAAGTTGGGCCCGGTTGAGGCATAGTAGAGAATAAAGCTGAAGTAGCTTCCATGCACCAGTTCCACTGCGGGCGTCCATCCGCCTCCCGAAGAGTACCCTTTGCGTGTCCAGTTGTCGTTGCGGTTCCCGACGCAGTATTTCGGGGTCCGGGCAAAAGGTGAATCCCAACCCAGCAGGGCCTCCCCGACCGCCTTTGCGTTACTGAGCGAAAGTCCTATGCCGGTTGCCATCAGCGGCGGAATGAACTTGATCGTGCGCGTCCATCCTTGCGGGTCGAGTTCTCGTTGGGCCACGAGATAAAAAGAGGTGACCGAGCCGGTGGCCGCCATAAACAAGGGAAGGTCGATCGAAATAACCTGGACCCACCCGTGATACGTGCGAAGGATCATCGCCGGAAGCACCAGGTGCGCCAGCATCACCATCAACGGGTAACTGAGGTTCGCCGTGAGGTGAAAGAATGACTCGACCTTGATCCGTACCGGCAGATGGGCTGTCCAAATCCGCGGCAGCAGCTTCTTGGCGTTCTGGAGTAGCCCCTTCGCCCAGCGTGCCTGTTGGAGTTTGAAAGCGTTCATCTCCACCGGGAGTTCCGAGGGACAGATGATGCGGGGATCATAGATGAACTTCCAGCCCCGCAGTTGGGCGCGATAGCTGAGATCGGTGTCTTCGGTCAGGGTGTCCGATTCCCACCCGCCCGCGGATTCAATGGCGGCACGGCGCCACATCCCGTTGGTGCCGTTGAAGTTGAAGAAGAGACCCGAGAAGTTGCGTCCCCCGTGCTCAACGGTGAAGTGACCGTCCAAAAGGATGGACTCCACCCGTGTCAGCAGCGAATAGTCGCGGTTCAGCCAAGTCCACCTTCCCTGGACCATGCCGACCTGCGGGTCGGTGAAATAATGGATCATCTGTAGCAAAATATCCTTGGGCGGTACAAAATCGGCGTCGAAGTTGGCGATGAATTCGCCTTTGGCGACCCGCAGCCCGGCCGCCAGGGCTCCGGCTTTGTAACCCTGCCGTATGCGGCGGTGAATGTAACGGACCCGAAATCCCTGCGCGGTATATTGGCGGGAAAGCTCTTCGGCAATCTCTTGGGTCTGGTCGGTGGAGTCGTCGAGCACCTGGATTTCCAGCCGGTCGCGCGGATAATCCAGCCGGGTGACGGCTTCCAATAAGCGGGTTACAACGTAGCGTTCGTTATAGAGGGGCAATTGGACGGTCACTGACGGCAGTCGGTCGAATTTTTTCCGGGGCCGAGGAGCCTTGTGTCGGTTCCGTAGATAGAGATAGATAAGGTAGTATCGGTGGAGCCCGTAGAGGGAAAGGAGAATCAATACGCTGAAATAGGGAACCAATACGACCAGGTCAATCCCATCCGCCGATGCAAGGTGGTCCAAGTGGGTTTTCCCCAAGATTCGATCCCAAAAGTTTAGCATCGGATGGCCATGTGAAAGCAGAAAAGTCGGCGTTTTTAGTTCCATGCGGCTTTCGGTTGCGAGGGTTCCTGATCACGGCGACGCGGGGAACTCATGCGGATTTTCAGTGTCCCATCGAATCTTGTCATCGGCTCGCAAGCGACGCAAAAACTCCGCGCCCTCGGTGAGCGACCCCTCGCGGCATCCTAACGAAATTCCTCAGGAGAAGTGCTTGGCTTGATGGTGCGCATTCGTGGTTCTCTCATGCCCGCCGGAGCGTGCTGCGCCCTGCTGCTTTGCCTCTTGGTCCTCGCTCTGATCTACCGGGCTTTTTGCCGGATGGGTGACCTGCAGGCAAACGCGCCGGAATTTATCGCCTGGGTCCTCCTGGCCGGGGTGGTTTACGTAGCGGCCGTTTACGTGAATGAACATTATCCTTCCGGCCGTTGGGGGTTGGGGATCATCTTGGCCGGAGCCTTGCTGTTCCGGCTGCTGCTGCTGCCCCTCTGGCCCAGCCTGTCACAGGACCTGTACCGTTACCGCTGGCAGGGGCGCGTACACCAAGTGGGCCTCAATCCCTACACGGTTACGCCCGCCACCCCCGACTTGGAGCGCTTCCGAGATGAAACGTTCCCTCGGATGGGCACTCCGGAGCTCTCGACCGTCTATCCGCCGCTTGCCGAGAGGGTCTTCGCCTGGAATCTCCGCTGGACCTCCTCGATTCCGGATTACAAGCGGCTCTTTGTGTTTTTGGACCTGGCCTCAGTGGCCCTGCTCCTGCTGCTCTTGCGGTCTCGCGCCGTTCCCGGCTCCCGGGTCATCGTCTATGCGTGGAACCCGGTGGTGGTGACTTCTTTTGCCGCCTCGGGCCACTACGATTCCTTGGCCATCTTCACCCTGCTGGGGGCGCTCCTATTCACTATATGGGGACGGCCTGCCTTGTCAATGGCGTTTTTGGCCCTCTCGGTTCTCTCCAAGTTCTTTGCCGTCTTTCTGTTGCCGGCCGTGTTGAAAAGGGCCACCTCACCGGCGGCTGGGAGGCAGGCGGAATCGTCCGGGTCCGCCGCGGCATGGCGGCTCGCCGGCTATGGAGGCCTATTTGTCGCTCTCATCGTCCTGGCCTATCTGCCTTATGCTGAAGGTGGCCTGTTTGGCGGCCTGCTCCACTTCGTGCGGCACTATGAAAACAACGACAGTCTTTTCCGCATCCTCCGCTATTGTGGAAATTCCCACCTGCAGGCGCAGTTGGTGGCAGGAGTCTTCCTCTTGCTGTTGGTGGTGATGCTGCTCGGGCGGCGTGAGGATCTGCTGAAAAGCGCGTTCCTGTTGACCGCTGCCATCGTTCTGCTTTCTCCGAATGCCTTTCCCTGGTATTTTACCTGGTCCATTCCGTTTCTCTGTTTCCATTTGCATCCGGCTTGGTTGCTGATGAGCGTCACGGCGGTGCTCGGATACGCTCCCGTCATCGAGTACCAAGCCCTGGGCATTTACCGCGATTCCACGTTTCTGCTCTGGCTTGAATACGGCCCGGTGTTTGCGTTCGGGGTAGGGCAGTTTCTTTACGGACGGGTTCGCGCCGGTTGCGGTCTCAAACCTGGACGGTGACGGTGGTTTCGGTGCGTGCGACGCGGCGATAGAGGGTGTCCCGCTCGACGGGTTCGCGTCCGGCCTCGCGGACCAGCCGCATGAGCTGAGGGCGGGTGAGGGATTGCGAAGTGGTGGCGCCGGCATCGTGGTAGATTTTTTCCTCCACCACGGTTCCGTCGATGTCGTTGGCGCCGAACCGTTGCGCCACTTGCGCCATCGACGGCGTCAGCATGATCCAATAGGCTTTGATATGCGGAAAGTTGTCGAGCAGCAGACGGGATACGGCAATGTTCTTGAGGTCCATGAAACCCGTGGGTTTGGGCAGGTGTGCCAGGGCGGTATTGTCCGGGTGAAACGCCAGCGGAATGAACGTCATAAATCCGGGAGCCTCATCCTGAAGTTTCCGAAGCTGGAGCAGGTGATCCACGCGGTCTTCGGCGCTTTCGATGTGACCGTAAAGCATGGTGGCATTGGAATTCAGTCCCAGCTCATGGGCGATGCGGTGCACCTTAAGCCAGGCATGGGCTCCGATCTTGTGGTCGCAGATGACCCGCCGCACTCGCGGCGCGAAGATTTCCGCTCCGCCACCGGGCAGCGATCCCAGGCCGGCTTGCTGGAATCGGATCAGGGTGTCTCGGACCGAGAGCTTGGCAATCCGCGCCAGATACGCCACCTCCACCGCAGTGAATCCCTTCAGGTGTACGGTCGGGAAGCGTTCCCGCAGACCCCGAATCAGGTCGCAGAAGTAGTCGAACGGCAGGTCCGGGTGGAGCCCTCCCACAACGTGGAATTCCGTGACCGCCTCGCTCCAGCCCTGGGCCGCAGTACGGAAGACGTCCTCCAGGGCCATGGTGTAGGCTCCGGGAGAGTCCGGTTTGCGCCCGAAGGCACAGAGCCGGCAACTGGCCACGCAGACGTTCGTCGGGTTGATGTGCCGATTCACATTGAAATAGGTGACGTCGCCATGCCGCTGCTCGCGTACGTGGTTGGCCAGCCAGCCGACCGCCAAAAGATCGGCGGAGTCGTATAGCGCCAATCCGTCTTCGAAGTTCAGCCGCTCGCCGGCAAGGACTTTCTCCGCCATCCGATTGAGAGACGCGTCTTTGATCTGGAGAGCTTGTGGAATCATGGAACTTAGTGAATATTAACCGAACCTTCGGGTGGGCGCAAATGCCGCCGGCACCTGCCGCTGCTTTGCGCCCGACATCCAATAGCAATAGGCACGACCAGAGATGACTGCGCTCTCTTGGGAGGGTTATTACCATCAGGCTGGGAGGGTGCCGAAAGGAGTTCATCGAGGATGAAGAAAGAAGATAAAGCGTTTCGTGAACACGTTCTCCATCTGCTCCGGGGCGGCGGAGCCCACATTCAACCCCAAGACGTCCTGTCTGATTTTCCCGTGCCCTTACGAGGAACCAAGCTCGCCCCCCTGCCCTACACACCCTGGCAGCTTCTGGAGCACATGCGCATCGCCGAGTGGGATATTCTGGAATTTAGTCGCGATCCTGAGTTTGTCTCACCCGAGTTTCCCGCAGGCTACTGGCCCACCGATGAGGCTCCGCCCGACCCGGCCGCTTGGGACAAGAGCGTAAAAGCTTTCCACGCCGACCTGAAAGCTATGGAGAAGCTGGTGGCCGACCCCTCCACGGACCTGCTCGCCCCAATTCCTCATGGCGACGGGCCGACCATTCTGCGGGAAGCTCTAGTGCTCGCGGACCACAACGCTTATCACCTGGGGCAACTCGTCCTGCTGCGCCGCCTGCTGGGTGCCTGGGATCAATAAAAAGTTTGGGAATTAGAACCATCTTACCCGTGCAGCTTAGCTGGGTCGCACGCGGAAGGGGGCATCCTCCTCTCTTCACCCCCGCTTCGTGTTATCCTTTTATCCTTGCTCCCCATGACGATTTACCACTTGCACGCGGCGGCGGGCGGATACCCCCAGCAACCCGGCTAGGGTGAGCTTTGCATCGGAGCACGGAGGGGCTTTCCGGGCATGACGCCCTCCTGAACCTGCCCGTCGTTCACCACCGGAACTCCGTTGACCAAGACGTATTGGATTCCCTCGGAATACTGGGCGGGCTCTTCATACGTCGCGGTGTCGATGACCCGTTCCGCATCAAACAGCGTCAGATCGGCGTCAGCACCCAAGCGAATGCGGCCCTTGTTTCGCATGGCGGGAACGCGGTGCTCCAGGCGGCGCGCGGGCATGAGCGTCATCTTTCGGAGGGCATCCATCAGGCTCAGCTTCTTCCGCTCGCGGACGTACCGGCCCAGCACGCGCGCATAGGTGCCTGCGCTTCGCGGGTGGCCCTTTCCATCTCGGAGCCAGCCGTCGCTGGCGATGATCGTCTGGGGACTCGCAACGGCACCTTCTACGACCTCTTCCGGGTTGGTGTGCAGGATGACCAATCCTCCGATTTTCCGGTAGTGTGCGAAGGTTTTCGCCGTGAGACGTTCGCCTGTATCCACCCACTGCATGTCTGGATAATCCAGGCCCATACGCGCCCGCCAGCCCCTATCGAAGATCGCCGTTTCGATTTGAGTCATGCCGGCCGTGTAGGGGTAGCACTCGGTGGTCACATCCAGGCCGCGTTCGCGGGCACCGGCGATCATCTCCAGCAGACGAGGTGTGGCACCCAGCCCACTGCTTTGGATGTGGACGACGTGAACCGAGGCTCCGGTAATCGCGGCGGCGGCGATCACCTCCTGCAGACCTTGGATCCCGCTCTCCCCTTCCCGAAGATGTACGTGAGCCATACCCCCAGCCTGGGCCGCGACGCGGAAGACTTCCAGGATCTCCTCATGGGAGGCCGCCTCCGTATAAGCCACGCCGAAGCCTACCCCCACCGCACCCTGATGCAATCCCTCCTCGACTCTCCGTTTGATTGCTTCGATTTCAGCCTCGGTGGCCGGCCGGTGAGCGGCGTCGCCGGAAGGGAGAAAGTCTCCCGGGTCGTTCATCACTTGCATCCGCACCCCGACGTGGCCCACCGTGACGCCGTAGTGGATCAGAGCCGTACCTTCGCGTTCGGCGTACCAGCCGGGTATGTCGGCGGTTCCAATCTCAAGCTCCAGGGCCGAGGTCACCCCGTCTCCAGCCTGAAAGCGGTAATTTTCCGGCGTCTGCCCGTGCGCGTGCAGGTCAATGAAGCCGGGCGAGACGACCAGCCCGGTGGCGTCGATGACCCTTTCCCCCTCGAGAGGACGGGTGGTGATCTCCTGGACCGTACCCGCTGCGATTCCGAGGTTGCGGACCGCGTCGAGCTTGCTTTCCGGGTCGATCACGCGTCCGTTCCGGATGACCAGGTCGTATCCTCCTGCCGTCTGGGAAGAACAGGCGACGTTACCCAGCAACTGCACCGCAACGATGGCCGCCAACGCCCAACATCCGAGCGGAACCCTCGCCCGACGGAAGTCCACGGAAAACAGGCACGTAATTTTAGGATGCATGAATCGACCTCGAAATGAGAACTTGGGGAAGACTTACCCGTAGGCCGCCATCTTAGGCGGCCTGCCGACACAAGTCAACGCGAACCGGTTCACCTCGGATAAGCCTGAATACGAACCTCAAAGGTCCTGCGCGTAGGCGGTGGGGTTGCCTCCGGTTGCCCTTTCGTGGAAGCTGCCGTGGGTGATGTCTTCTCCGGAGCGGATGTAGTCCTGCAATTTGGCCGAGAGCTGCTTCACCACGTCGGGATACTTTTCGGCCACGTTGGTCAACTCTTCCGGGTCCTTTGCAAGGTTGTAGAGCTGAGGCTTGTAATTTCCTGGGTAAGCGCCGGGGTTCCATACTGCGCTGAAATTCCATTCCCGGTTTCTGACGCATCCGATCCATCCGTAGGCGGAGACGACGTGGTCGCGCAGACTTTTCGTCTCGCCGGTCACCAAAGGCCAGAAGTTGGTGCCGGTCACCCGGGACGGCGGCTTCAGATCGAGCCGTCGGAGAAGGGTGGGCATCAGATCGGGTATTTGAATGAAGCCGGAAACGCGCTTCCCGGCGTACTGTTTTCCGGGCATACGGACCAGAAGCGCCAGGTGAGTCACCTGTTTCCGAAGCCGCTCGGGTCCCTTGAGGAATTGGCCCTGCTCGCCGAGCAGCGCGCCGTGGTCAGAGAGGAACGCGACGATGGAGTTGTCGAACAGTCCCAACTCGCCGATGGTTTCCAACACCTTACCGAGCCAGTGATCGACGCATGAGGTTTCACCCGCGTAGTTCGCCCGAAATCGACGGGAGGCTTCGTCGGGAACCTTGATGTCGGCATAGGGCGGCTCGACCCACGTGGGCCCGCTGGGGATCGGCAGGTATTTTTCCAGGAACCGTCGCGGCGGGTCCCACGGCTCGTGCGGGTCGAAGGCCTCGAGGTGAAGGAAGAAGGGCCGCTGGAGGTGGTTCTGCCGCAGCCAGCGGATGGCGGCCTGCGACGTCAACTCGATGAGTGATTCGCCTTGCTCGAGCCACCGGCGGCGGTTCACCTTGTATTGGGTCAAGAATTCCCGAAGGCGTTCGGACTCGGGCAGGTAGTCGTCGGGCACGATGTCGCTGGCGTCGAGCCGTTTGTGTGGCGCCGTTGCGTAATAGTCCATCTCGTGGCCACGGATCCACTCGTAGTGGCGGTACCCCCGATGAAAGTTGCGCCCCGGCCTCTGCAGGTGAGGAACGTCGGCAATCAGGGCGGGGATGTAGCCGGCTTCCAGCAGGGTTTCGCTGAGCGTGACATCTTCATTATAAAGGTGATGCCATCCTGGTAATTGTACCGGCTCATGCTGGCGATGGTAAGAGAAGGGGACAATGCGCCGCCCGGTAACCAGGGTCCTGCGGACGGGGATGGTGGGAAGCCCTTCCGGGTAGAAATCCTCAAAGAGGATCGACTCCCGGGCGAACCGATTCAGGTTGGGGCATTCGATCCATTGGCTGCCGTAGCTTTCCAGGTTGTCGGCGCGAAAGGTGTCGCTTACCAGAAGGATCAGATTCAGGTTGTTTCCATTCTGTTGGGGCGGCCGTTCCCAGACCGACCCGGGATCCGCTTCCTGCCGTTGGGGGTCGCCCCGCCCCGGGACCGGCGTCGCCAAGCCGGCGGTTGCCGCCGCCGTGGTTCCTTTGAGGAAACCTCTTCTTGAAATTTTCCTCTTACCCATGAAAAACCCCCTTTATCTTTCACTTAGCGAGGATATCGACGCTCGAGCGCCAGAACCGGCTCCAGGGAGATGGGGCGGGGAGCGGCGGGGGCTTCCGCTTCGGTAGCCGACAGGGTCATGGGAACACCGTCCCGGAAGCGAATAAACTTCTCCGGCAGTGACGGGGTACGGTCTCCGGGAAGAATCACGCCGATCAGGTTCAGCGGGTCGCAGGCGGACAGAGTAACCTGTTCGCCGGCGGGCTGCACGCGTCGCAGGGCGCGGAGCGACTCCACGGCTTCCGGCAGCGCGAACTGTTCACCCGCGAACCCGGCGACGAATCGTCCGGCCCGGATGCGCCCCTGTGCCTCCCAGCGGCGATAGGCCTGAAGAAGATCATGCCAGGAAGGTGTGAGCGCCTCCCGGCTCACCAGCTTGTGAAACACTACACCGTAACGGTCCAGTAACTGTCGCGCGGCACGTTCGACCACCTCGGATTTGCTTTGCGGCGCTTCGTCAACGGCGAGAATCGACCACCGGCCCGTGCTGTGGCGAGGGCGGGCCGTTCGGCCTCTTCCTTCGGCTCGGCGCCGTTTGGCGTCCACCAGCGCACGCAGATTGTCGAATCCGTCGGCCGTCACCAGCCCGGCCATCACCAGTTCCCACAACGCCTGTTCTACCTCGGCCTTCAGCCGGCCAGTGCCGCGAACCAGGTCGTTGAAGAAAGATGCGCCTTTCGAGGAGAGGCACTGGAGGACATCCTGTGCCGGCGGGCTGAGAGAACGGGAAAGCATATCGCGGGAATGGCGTGCTTTTCGGGTTCCGGCAAACAGCCAGGGCATCTCCGCGCGCGCAAAAAGGGTGATCGGTGCCAGGCGTGTGGGAACGATGCGCCGCCCCGTGCCCTTGCGGCCACCCGCGGCGGCTTCCTCGGGCTCGAGCAGCGTACTCCCAAGGCCCGATTCGGGTCCCGACGGGGTGACACTGGCCGGATGAGGTGAAAGGCGGGCCCAACCTACCTCCCCCGCCAAGCACAGGCGGTCGAGCCATTGGGGATCGTATCCCGCAATGCGGTTCGACAGGATGTCGCTTTCCCAGGCGGCGGCAGCGACTTCGAATCCTCCCAGTTGCCGGATGACGGCCATCAGGCCCGCCTCGCCGTGCAGCTTTGTGCCCGGAGCGACGTGCTGCCAGCGGAGAAGAAATCGCAGGAAGTCAGCCGCGGAAACCGGCTCGACTTCTCTGCGCAAGCGGCCCAGGGTCATCCGGTGGATGCGCGCCAATAAGTGCCGGTCACACCACTCGAGCTCGCCCACCCCGGGACGGAAGTGTCCGCGAAGCACCTGCCCGGAAGCCTCAAGCCGACCCAGGGCCGCTTCCAGTTGCTCCGACCGGAGAGGGAGCAGTTCAGCGAGGGCAGCGACCGTGGTGGGTCCGGTGTGTTCGAGCCACCCACAGACGATTTTCGCGATCGCTTCTTCGGCCTCCATTTTTTCTGCGGGGGAGTGAACCGCCGCAATAGAAGGATTCAACGTAACCTCGGGAAAGGCAGTGCAAACCAGGAGCAGGCGTTCCGCCGCCACCCAGCCCGTTCTGAGGCTACCGTCAAGCAGCGCAGAGGCTCGCGTGGCGCGATTTTCCCCGGCCAGCGCCGCGAAGAAATTCTCCCAGGGCCGGCCCACCGATTCGGGCAACCATCCCACGCTCAACAATCCATCATGGAGCTCATCCGGATTGGCCGCGCTACGAAGACTTGCCCATGCCTCTTCGGTCACCTGCTCGATCACCGCCGGATCAAGCTGCCCCATCTCGCTTCCCAATTCGGCGGGCAGCGTCCGCCGCAGGGTTACGGCGCGGGCCCGCCGTTCCTCGAGCGGGGCATCATCGAGAAAGGCATACGGATTGGCGTTGAGAATTTCGTGGCAGAAGGGTGAGGGCTCGGGCGTATCGACGGCGCGAAATTCGATGCGGCCGGCTTCCAGGTCGCGTAGCAGGACGGTCAGCCCTTCCAGGTCCATGGCCTCCGTCAAACAATCGTGAAGCGTCTCATGGATGAACGGATGGTTGGGAATAGGAATCTCGCCCGCAAGATTCTCAGGACACGCCAGAGCGCCCGGAAACACGGCCGCCATCAGGTCCTCGGCGCGCATCCGTTGAAACGGCATGGGCACCTTTCGGCCCCGGGAAAATCGAAGCAGGGCCAGGAACCGCGTCGCGTTCCAGCGCCACCGCGTGGTGAACATGGGCGAGGCCAGCAGAGCCTGCGTCAGGACGTCCCGGACGGTGTTCGAATGGAGAAAGGAAGAGACCGTTTCCAGGGGAAAGCTGTGTTGCTCGCCCAGGGAGAGAACCAGCCCGTTATCCGTGGCTGCCGCTTGTAGTTCAAAATTGAACGTCCGGCAGAATCGTTTGCGGAGCGCCAGGCCCCAGGCGCGGTTGAGACGCCCGCCCAGAGGGGAATGGACAATGAGCTGCATGCCACCGCCCTCATCGAAAAACCGCTCGGCTATAATTCGCCGGCGTGTCGGGATGGCGTCCAGCGCAGCCCGCCCCGCGGCCACGTAAGCAAAAGCCTGCTCGGCCCCGGAACGGTTCAGGCCACACTCACCCTCCAGCCAGGAAGATGCGGTGTTGGGGTTCCCTGTCTGTCGGGCGATCTCTTCGCGCAGGTCGGATACGAAGGCCGAGAGTTCAGAGGTCCGGGAAGGGGCCTCACCCCGCCAGAAAGGGATGGTGGGAGCCGCGCCTTGTGCGTCTTCCACGCGCACCCGCCCGGCCTCCACGCGGCGAATGCGCCATGAGGTGTTGCCCAGCAGGAAGATGTCGCCGGCCAGACTTTCGACGGCGAAGTCCTCGTCCACGTTGCCGACGACGGTCTCTTCCGGATCCGCCACGACAAGGTAGTTGGCGTTGTCCGGAATGGCGCCCCCGGAGGTGATGGCCGCCAATCGAGCCCCGCGTCGCCCGCGCAAACGGTGATGGACCCGATCCCAATGGATATAGGCGCCCGAGCGGCCGCGACGAGTGGAGAATCCCTCGGCAAGAATTTCGAGAACCGATCGGAAGTCCTCCCGGCTTAGATGACGATAAGGGAAAGCCCGGCGGCAGAGATCGAACAGACTCTCTTCGTTCCATTCCTCACAGGCGGTCGCAGCCACCAGGTGTTGGGACAGAATGTCGAGAGGAGCGCAGCGTATCTCGATCCGGTCCAATTCGCCTTGCCGAATGGCGCGCACCAGGGCTGCGCACTCCAGCAGGTCGTCCCGCGTGGTGGCGAACAGGCGCCCCTTGGGAATCGCGCCGCGCCAGTGGCCGGAACGACCCACGCGCTGCAAGCCAAGGGCGATGGAGCGCGGCGACCCGATCTGGCAGACAAGGTCCACCGACCCGACGTCGATGCCGAGCTCCAGGGAAGCCGTGGCCACCACTGCTTTTGCCTGCCCGTGCTTCAGGCGGTCCTCGGCGGTGAGACGAATCCTGCGCGACAGGCTCCCATGGTGGGTGGACACCGCGTCTTCACCCAGACGTTCCGCCAGGTGGTGCCCCACTCGCTCGGCCATCCGGCGCGTGTTGACAAAGACCAGGGTGGAGCGGTGGGCGCGAATCAGCTCCGTCAAACGGTTATAGATTTCCTCCCACATTTCGTTGGTGGTGACCGCCCCCAGCTCGCTGCGGGGCACCTCTACGGCCAACTCCATCGCGCGGCGATGGCCGACGTCGATCACCCGGCAAGGCCATTCCCCATCACCGTCAGGATTCCCCTGCCCCACCAGAAAGCGGGCGATTTCCTCAATGGGACGCTGGGTTGCGGAAAGGCCGATGCGGATTGGGCGGGCGGGGGTCAGTGCCTCCAAACGTGCCAGAGAAAGGGCCAGATGCGATCCCCGTTTATCTCGGGCCAGGGCGTGGATTTCATCTACGATTACCGTGCGGACGTCGCGCAGGATACGGCGGCTCTTTTCGGCCGTAAGCAGGATGAAGAGGGACTCCGGGGTGGTAATCAGAATATGAGGCGGGCGGCGGATCATGCGCTGACGATCCCCGGTCGGGGTGTCGCCGGTGCGCACGGCGACCCGGATTTCAGGCAGTTTCACCCGGGAGCGGCCCGCCAACTCTTGGATTTCCCGCAGAGGTTGACGAAGATTCTTTTGAATATCGTTGCTGAGAGCTTTGAGCGGCGAGACGTAGAGAACCTGGGTCTGGTCGGGAAGGCAGCCTTCCACCCCCTGTCCTACCAGAGAATCAAGGGCAGCCAGAAAAGCCGCCAGCGTCTTGCCGGAGCCGGTGGGAGCGGCGATCAGGGTGTCTCGTCGGGCGAGGATTTCCCGCCAGCCCAGCGACTGCGGTTCGGTCGGCGTCCCAAACCGACCTCGGAACCATTCCGCGACCAGGGGATGAAATCGGGTCAGCATCCTCCCTCGCTTTCACCTATGCGATGCAATGCAATGCAATGCACCTTACCCCAAGAGGGCATGGAATTATTCAATGCGGCTGAAAAGTGAAATGTCAGCACCCCAAAAGAGAAAGAGAGCTGCACTGATGAATCCGTTGACCGTAAAGAAGGCGGCGTTCACGCGGGACAGGTCGTCGGGCTTCACCAGGGAATGTTCGTAGGCAACCAGTGCGCCCACCACTATCAAGCCCGCCCAACTGAGCCAGCCGAGCCCTTCCCTCCACGCCACGGCACCCAACGCCGCAAGCATGATCAAGTGCAGGATCCGCGATACGTTGAGAGCGGCTCGAATACCGAAACTTTTGGGAAAAGAATAGAGGTCCGCCGCTCGGTCGAACTCCACGTCCTGGCAGGCGTATATCAGGTCGAATCCGGCTACCCAAAACATCACCGCCACACTTAATAGAATCACCCCGGGCGTGACGCTTCCCGTCAGGGCCACCTCGGCGCCCACCGGCGCCATCCCCAGGCTGAAGCCCAGCCACAGATGCGACCAGTACGTGAACCGCTTGGTGTAGGAATAACCGATGAGGATCGCAAGCACCAGAGGCGAAAGCTTGAAAGCCAGCGGATGGAGCCGGGAAGCCGCCAAGAAAAACACCGCAGATAATATGACCGTGAAACCCGCTGCGAAGCGGACACTCACGCGGTGTTTCGGCAAGGCTCGGTTGGAAGCACGGGGATTTTCCGCATCGAAGCGTAGATCGGCAATGCGATTGAAAGTCATGGCCGCGCTTCGAGCTCCCACCATGGCCACGATGATCCAGAAAAGATCACGTCCGCTCGGCCAGCCTCGCAAAGCCAACAGGACCCCCGTCAAGGCGAACGGCAGCGCGAAGACGGAGTGCTCGAATTTGATCATTTCGAGCGTGATCCATAGCTTTTGCAGCCAGCTCTTACCCATAGGCGGTTCCTTCCGATTCCCGGCCCCGCCACTGGAACTGCCCTTCTTGTTCGAGGCCCAGATGGGCCAATACGCGCCGGCAGTACTGCGTCACCAGGGCGTCAAGGCTTTCCGGACGGTCGTAGAAAGCAGGGATAATGGGGAACACGGTTGCACCCGCTTGGTGCATGCGCAGCATGTTTTCCAGGTGAATCCGGCTGAAGGGCGCGTCTCGAACGGCCAAAAGCAGGGGACGTCGCTCCTTTAGGGTAACGTCGGCGGCGCGCTCGATCAGCGAGGACGACAATCCATGGGCCACCCTGGCCAGTGTTCCCATGCTGCAGGGCACAATGGCCATCCAATCGACCGGATAGGAGCCGCTGGCAATGCTGGCGCCGATATCGGTCTCCGGCAGGCATACGGTCTTCGGGGCATGGCCGGAAACAAAAGGGTCCGCCAACCGCTCCGTGTCTCCAACCTCGATGCCCAGCTCATGTTGTGCCACCCGGAGGCCGCTCCCGGAGACCACCAAATGAATCTTGGCGACCCGGTCGTCCGATTCCAGCATCTGCAGAAACCGGCGCGCAAAGACGGCCCCGCTGGCCCCGGTCACCCCGAGGATGACACTCTTTTTGGAATTCGCCTGCGGCATGAGAACCGGAATCGATGTTAGACTCCCTCCTGGCTCTGCGTCAACTGAGGGTATGATTCCACTACACGCCTTGAGGGCGGAAATAGAACGGGGAAGAAGATTCTGCTTGTAATTCGGGCACTGTGAAAATTATAATTAGCCCTAGAGTTCGCCTAAATTTCTCCTCGAAAGGGTAGGTCTCGGAGGACAGAGATGTTGATGACGGATGGGGAAATTAGGGCGGCAATGGCCTCGGGTAAGCTGCGAATAGATAACTTTGGTGAGCCCAGCCTGCAAGCTGCAAGCTATGACATGCGGATCGGCGCCCGATTGCTCATCAGCAGCCAAGAGCAGGAGTTTGACCTATCCCAAAGGCAGAGTGTAGGGCTGAAGGCCGGTGAATTCGCGCTGGTAACAACGCACGAAGGTGTTCGTCTTTCTAATGATCTGGCGGGCCACATCGGGGTGAAGTCTTACTATACACGCAAGGGTCTGGTTGTACTGAGTGGTTTGCAAATTGACCCGGGCTTCGAGGGAATTCTTGTCATAGGACTCTACAACGCTTCACCGCGCACCCTGATCTTGGAGTACTTGGAGCCGTTTTGTACCGTCGAATTCCACCAGCTTGGGCGGCCTGTGGAGAAGCCGTATATGCCTGGATCAGAACAAAAAGAAGGGCGCATTCCGCGGGTGGATAAAGACTATCTCCGCACTTTGGAGACCCAGAGTCTGTCTGAAATGTCGAAATCGTTGCGGGAGCTGAGTGTCAATGTGGCAACAGTGAACGAATCCGTCAAAACAATGAAATGGACGATGGGGATAGGGTTTGCGTTCCTAAGTGTCCTCCTTGTCGTTCTACAACTTTTCCGGGGAGGGTAAGTCGTGCCAGCTATGCAGTGCGCACGGTTTCGCCTACCTTCCTTTTAACGCCGCCAAGGTTACCTATCCGTACTTCCCCTCCCTCATTGGGCTGGCTACCATCATCCCTTCCTTCAGGCCAAGCGCTTCGGGCACGTCCGGAACCGGCTGCCAGCGCCCGCTCCCTTTCTCTCATCGGGCCGTCTCGGCTGAAAGAGTGGTTGCAGAGGATTGAGCGGACTCGGTCAGATCCGACTCTTGGGGCCCAAAGTGATGACGGGTTCAGGACGAAGACAGGGTGGTGGGGAAGTTAAGTCAGGATTTTATTCACCACATTGCCGTGGACGTCGGTAAGCCGGAAGTGGCGGCCACGGTACTTGAAGGTCAGTCGCGTGTGGTCGATGCCCAGGGAATGGAGCAGCGTAGCGTGCAGGTCGTGGACGTGGACCGGATCGTGCGCGATGTTATAGCAGTAGTCGTCGGTTTCGCCGTAACTGCTGCCGGCCTTGATGCCGGCTCCGGCCAGCCAGATGGTAAAGCAACGCGGATGGTGGTCGCGGCCATAGTCGTCCGCGGTGAGCTTGCCCTGGCAATAGACCGTCCGGCCGAATTCTCCGCCCCAGACGACCAGCGTGTCCTCCAGCATGCCCCGCTGTTTCAGGTCCTGGATGAGTGCCGCCGACCCCTGGTCGGTATCCTGGCACTGGCCGACAATGTCCTTGGGCAATTTCGTGTGTTGGTCCCAGCCCCGATGGAACAGTTGAATGAAGCGGACACCCCGTTCGGCCAGCCTTCGGGCCAGCAGGCAGTTGGCGGCAAACGTGCCGGGTTTTCGTGAATCCGGGCCGTAGAGTTCAAAGATGTTATCCGGTTCGCCGGAAAGGTCCGTCAACTCGGGAACCGAGGTTTGCATGCGATAAGCGAGCTCATATTGCGCAACGCGGGTGGCAATCTCGGGGTCGCCGAAGTCATTGAGCTTCAACTGGTTGAGCTGGGCAAGGTCGTCGAGAAAACGGCGCCGGGTCGCGCGGTCGAGCCCCGGCGGGTTGGACAGATAAAGCACCGAGTCGCCCACCGATCGGAACTTCACCCCCTGGTATCGGGTCGGCAGGAAGCCGCTTCCCCACAGGCGGTCGTACAACGGCTGGCCGGCGGGTCTCCCCGTGCCCTGCGATACCATGACTACAAAGGCGGGCAGGTCCTGGTTGTCGCTTCCCAATCCGTAGGACAACCAGGCTCCGATGCTCGGGTGGCCCGCCAGTTGCGCGCCCGTCTGGAAGAAAGTGATCGCCGGGTCATGGTTGATGGCTTCCGTGTACATCGATTTAATGAAGCACAGCTCATCGGCCACCTTTGCGGTGTGCGGGAGCAATTCGCTGACCCACGCGCCGCTCTCTCCGTGCCGGGCAAACTTGAACAGGGACGGAGCCACGGGAAAGTTGGCCTGCGTTGCCGTCATAGCCGTCAGCCGCTGGCCCTGACGAATCGAGTCGGGCAATTCGGTTCCGCGCCGCTCGCGGAGGTTGGGCTTGTAATCGAATAAATCCATCTGGGAAGGAGCTCCAGACTGGAACAGATAAATCACCCGTTTGGCTTTGGGCTCATAATGGGGCAGTGTCGGCAGTCCGCCTAAGGCCGCCTTCGCAGGTGCAGAGGGGGGAGCTTGCCCGAGCAGTTCTTCCCGCAGCAGGGAGGCCAGTGCGGCAGTCCCCAATCCGAAGCTACCCAAGCCGAAGAAATGGCGTCGCGTAAGCAGCAGGCGCTTCTCAAGCATCGGATGCATCCCTTACTCCTTGGTGATGGTTTCGTCGAGGTTCAAAATGAGGCTGACAACCGTTGTGTAGGCCGCCAGTTCACTGGGGTCGAGCCCCTCGTCGCGGGGGAATTCACCCTCGCTGAGAAGTTTGGCCGCCGCCTCCGGGTCATCCCGATAGGTGGCCAAGTGATGCTGAAAGCTTCCCAGCAGAATCTGCTGTTCCCTTGCGGTGGGCCGCCGCGCGGTCATCAACCGGAATGCCAGTGCGAGGCGGTCTTCCGGACTCGATCTTCCCTCGATCAGAATCCGCTGGGCCAGGACGCGGGAGGCTTCGACGTAGGTTACTGAATTCATCAGGTTCAGGGCCTGGAGCGGGGTGTTGGTTCGCGTCTCCCGAACGATGCAGGTCTCCCGGCCTGCGGCATCGAACGTCATCATCGAGGGTGGGGGTACCGTGCGTTTCCAGAACGTATAGAGGCTTCGGCGGTAGAGGGCTTCGCCTTGGTCTTGTTGATAGTTGACGTCCACGGTCAGTTCTTTCCACAGTCCTGCCGGTTGGTAGGGTCTGACCGACGGGCCACCCATTTTCTCGACCAGCAGGCCGCTTGCCGCAAGCACCTGATCGCGGATCATCTCTGCCGAGAGCCGGAAACGCGGGCCTCGGGCCAGCAGGCGATTTTGGGGGTCCTTTTGAACAAGCCCGGGACTGGACCTTGAAGATTGTCGATACGTGGCGCTCATGACCACAGTTTTCAACAAAGCCTTCAGGTCCCATCCATTGCGCATGAACTCGGTAGCGAGCCAATCGAGCAGCTCCGGATGCGTGGGGGCTTCCCCTTGCGAACCGAAGTCATCGACGGTCCTGACCAGCCCGGTCCCGAACAGCATCTGCCAGAGGCGGTTGACCGTAACGCGGGCCGTCAGCGGGTTCGACGGGTGAAACAGCCATCGGGCGAAGTCGAGACGATTCTTTACGGGTCCGGTCGCCGGTATCCCCAGGCTGGCCGGAATTCCCGGCGAGACCCTCTCTCCGGGCTGGTCGTAAGAGCCGCGAATCAGGAGGAAGGTTTCCCGCGGAGGCTCCATCTCCTGCATCACCATGGTGGTGGGGATGTGGTCGATCCTTTTGTCTCTTTCTTTGCGGAGGTGGAGGACCCGTTGCCAAGCTTGGCGCAGATTCGGCGGCGCGGGATGTTCAAGATAGTATGCCCGGATTTTCCCGGCTTCCGGTTGGCTCCGCCGATCCGGAGCCGTTGCGGCGATCGCATGGATGGGGGTGGAGGTGGCGATCCATCCGACCTCGTCAGCCGTCAGGGCAGCCTGATAAACGCGGACCTCGTCGATGAGGCCCTGGAATCGGCTTTCCGGTCCGCCCCCGGAGCCGACGCGGAAGGGTTCGGTGGTTTTGAAGTCCTGGTTCATTTGATCGAGCAGGACTTCAAGCTTCGCCGGCTTTCCGTTGACGTAAATCTTGATTCCTGCGGCGAGCCGCGATCCGTCATAGGTAAACAGTACGTGGTGCCAACGGCCCGAGGCCAGAGCCGATTCGGTTTCCACTCGAATCGCATCATCCAGCCACCGCACGACCAGGTTCAACTGCACTTTTCCGGCTACCAGCGAGAGGCTATAACCTTTCCCTTGTTCGATCTCCTCCGATCGGGAGAGGATGGCCCCTCCCTGGGTTCCTTCCGGGTAGATCCAGGCGCCACCGGAAAACTTATCGTAAAAAGTGAACCCGCCCACGTCGCCGGCGTTGAGGAAGCGCGTGCCATCGAAGCTTGCGGCTTGACCGATCCGCCCGCCGGCAAAGGCCGCTTCGCCCGCAGCGAACTTGCTTTCAAGGATGTTGGCTTGCCCACCTGCGCCGCTGCCCTGACCGGCAGCCGTGCCATCCAGCGCGAAGTAGGCCGCCAGGCCCCGGCTCGGCGCCCAATGGATCGGCGGGGTGCCCTTAAGGGATTTTTCCCAGCTCGCCTGCGAAGCCTCCACCTCCGGATTGAGCCTGGCGAGGTGCAACTCTGCGGCGGACAGTTTTCGGTCGAGCTCTTCCAGCTCGGCCTGTTGCTGCCGGGTTGGAGCTTTGATGATGGGAGGAGAGTTGCCGTACTTGAACGCTTTGCCATTTTCCGGCACGTTATTGAACAGTGCGAATACTCGATAGAACTCTTTTTGCGTCACGGGGTCGTACTTATGGTCGTGACAGCGGGCACAACCCAGAGTGACGCCCAGCCACACCGTGGAGGTCGTGTTCACTCGATCCACTACGTATTCGACGGCATACTCTTCGGCAATAATCCCGCCTTCCCCGTTTCCGCGATGGTTGCGGCTGAACCCGGTGGCGATCTTCTGATCGAGCGTTGCCTCGGGCAACATGTCGCCCGCGAGTTGTTCCAGGGTGAACTGATCGAAAGGAAGATTGCGGTT
Organism: Terriglobia bacterium; assembly: GCA_965222885.1. Taxonomy (GTDB): domain Bacteria; phylum Acidobacteriota; class Terriglobia; order UBA7540; family JAPUME01. The sequence continues at coordinate 243,394 of OZ244973.1, read as the reverse complement.
GAAGGCCTCGATGACCCAATCGCGCCACCGCCACATGATGCGATCGCCGTCGGTTTGGTAGCCGTTGGTGTCGGCGTAGCGGGCTGCGTCCAGCCACCAGGCTGCCATGCGTTCGCCGTAGCGCGGAGACGCAAGCAGGCGATCCACCACCTTCTCGTAAGCCTGGGGGGATGTGTCGGCCAGAAACAGGTCAAGTTCTTCGGGGGTCGGGGGCAGCCCGGTCAGATCGTGCGTCACACGCCGGATCAGCTTGGCCCGGGTGGCTTCCGGCGAAGGCGCCAGCCCTTCTTTTTGCAGGCGATGCAAAATAAAGGAATCCATTCCGTTCTTGGGCCAGGCTCGATTTGCGACCTGCGGGAGTTCCGGTCGTCGGGGCGGAATAAAGGCCCAATGCGTTTGCCAGCGGGCGCCCTGCTCGATCCACAAGCGGATCAGTTCGATCTCCTTTTTCGTTAATTTGCGGTCGGAATAAGGAGGAGGCATCCGGAAGGCTTCCTCTTCGGCAGTGATGCGGCGGACCATCGGACTCTCGGCGGGCTTGCCGGGTACGATGGCGCGATAGCCGCCCAGGTCTTGGAAAGCTCCCTGTTTGGTGTCGAACCGCAACTTTGTCTTGCGCGTGGCCTCATCCGGACCGTGACACGCATAACACTTGTCGGAAAGAATCGGCCGAATGTCCCGGCTGAAATCAACGCGGCGGGCGGCCCCCTGTTCATCTTGAGCAGGAGTCCGGGCCACGCTGCGCAGCCCCATGACGGCAATCCCTACCCCTATCAGCAGTGCCCACGTTCGAAGGCTCGTCATAACGGGTGACCGTTCTCTGTATGGATTTGCTTCTGCGGTTGTCCCCTCCATGATACGCCACCCACCTGCCCGATTCCAAGCCCCGATTTAAGGACCCGGGGCGTGGAAAGGCGAAAGACGCGAAGGGTTCGGCGGACTAATATTTGCCGATAGCGGTGAAATCCAGCTCCACGATCATGGATTTGGATTCAGCGTCTTTATTGAAGCCGATAAATCCCGTGGAATGGAGGCGAATGAGTTCGCGTACAAAGGTTCGGCGGGTCACGTCTCGATACAACTCTCGAATGTATCTCGATGCCATCAAATCCGAAAGTTGTAGTTTCTTGGAGGGCTCGTCTGAAAATGGATCATTGGGCTCTGTTTCGGAGATAAGAAAGTCCAGGAGAGAGTATTCCCTTGGATTTAAAAGTCGTCGCCGTGCGCCTACTCGCTGCTCACGAGCCCTGGCCAGCATCGTTCGGTAGATGACGCGGTTCAATTTAGTCTTGATAAAGTTGTTTATGCCCTTGAGTTCTTGCGAAAACCCCCGAATACCAAAACGCACAAAATCACTCAGATCAAACGGATATCGCTGTCTGGATCGCTGCAAGAGAATTTTGTATTCGTCCTGGTTTCGGTAAAAGTAATTCGACAAACCATAGAACCCATGCACGTTGTATCCTTGTTCAAAGAGAATGCCTGCTTCGACGAGCCTGGATACCCGTCCATTGCCATCGCCGAATGGGTGTATGGTCACGAGGAAAAAGTGTGCGACTAGCGCGCGAACAACGGGATGGTCATCTTGAATCCGTTTCGACTGAACAAACTGGACATATTCTTCCATCAACTTCGGCAATCTCTCATGGGGCGCTCCTCGATGAACACCGCCCAATTCTTTTGTACCGACCTTCACTGAAAAGTCCCGGAAGCGCCCCGGTATATTGTTGTGCTCGTCGGATTGCTCGGTAACTGTCTTATGCAGATGTAAAAGGTCATGAACCCCTAAAGGCTTATGATCCTTGGCGAATCGCCGCCTAACCCAATTCTGTGCTATCCCTGCATTCCGAATCTGGCGTTGTTCCTTCGTGGCATTTGTCTTGGCTTCATCCGGATGGTCGATGATGTCGATTTGTCTGCCCACTTCTTCTTCCGACAGAGGGTTGCCCTCCAAGGCCGTCGTCCCGTGTAGCACCCGAATTCGGTTCAAGCGATCAAGCCAGTTACGCCAGTCGGGTGGTAGCACCAGATTGAGGGCAGCCTCCTTGTAGGCTTCAATCTGCACTAGAGAAGGAAATAGGCCCTCGCGTTCAATTCTGTATTCGAAACCAAAGCGATCCCAATCCATAATTAACACATTATTTGGCGATCTATTTGACAGTGTTTTTGCCTTCTAATCCAGCCATTAAGTATTTATTATACATGTTATTAAACTTCCAACAAGGCTGATCTTAACCGATAAGAGGCAGGCTATTTGGAATATTATTTGACACATTATTTGTCCTGAAATTGCAGAACCGTGCAAGCATAGTAGTCTCATGCACAAGTTCAGCCCGAAACAACGGGCACCGGTCATCGTAGCTCTGGAACGCGGCTTTTTAGGCGCTCCGCCAGTCCCCGCCCCAGGCCCGGCGCCACTTCACCCGACTCGATCAGGTGGACTCGTTCAGTTGCCGAACAGGAATTTTACGGTAAGCGCCAGCGTCCAGGAACGCGGGCCGGTGAACGTATTGTAGTTGGAGAAGTCGGGGTCCTGCGCGTGAAGCGGGTGCAGCGAGTATCCGCCGATGTTTTCGATGTCGCCCATCACCGAGTAGGTCAGCTTCAGTCCCAACAATATCTTGTCTTTCAGGCTGTAGTCGGCGCCGGCGTGCAGGTGCCCGGCCAAGACCGTGTCGGGCAGGTTGGCATCCTGGCGGGTGTTGTAGAACGACAGGGGAGGATCGTAAGCCCGAGCATTGCCCGAGGTGTCCTCGTAATCGGCGGAGAAATGCAACCCGGCCACCTTGACGAACGCAGGACCCAGCCCCAGGCCCAGGTAGGGAGAGATCCCGCGATACGCATACGGGAAATCGTAGTACGCATTGAGGGAGAGGGTGCGCACGGTGAGATGGTCGATCGAGGACCGGGCATTGGCTACGATCGTACTGCCGCTTTCTTCCTCTACCGTGGGCGTCCCATCGTAAACGATGATGCTGCGGAAAATCTGGTCGAGGTCGTTCTTCCGCTGCGCGAACGATAGCTCCAGGCGGGCGCGATTGAAAAGGAGGCCGGCCGAGACCTCGAACGCGGCTCCGGCGGCAGCGTCGATATCGTAACGCCAGCGGTATCCGGCGATTGCGGGAACGGGGTCCGCAGCGAAACAAGCGAACGTCGGATAGCAGGTCGTATCCTGATTCGAGCCCTCCTGATCCAGGTTGGACGTCCAATTCGATCCGATGCCCCCGCCGACGTACCACCCGGAGCGCGACGGCCTCCCGACTCCGCTCTGGGCCGCCATCTCACCGACGGGACAGAGCAGCAGGATTCCACCGACGGCGGACGCGATGAACGATGCAAGACGCATGGAGAGCTCCTACCCGGACCGCCCCGCCCCGTGCCCGGGACATCCGGC